>NZ_CP011835.1:0-185000 GCF_002220155.1 Azotobacter chroococcum
GTGGAACTTTGGCAGCAGTGCGTCGAACTGCTGCGCGACGAGCTGCCCGCCCAGCAATTCAACACCTGGATTCGTCCTCTGCAGGTGGAAGCCGAAGGCGACGAGCTGCTTGTCTATGCGCCCAATCGCTTCGTTCTCGACTGGGTCAACGAGAAGTACCTCAGCCGGCTGCTCGAATTGCTCGGCGAGCGCAGCGAGGACGTCACGCCCTCGGTTTCCCTGCTGATCGGCAGCAAGCGTAGCCCTGCGCCGCGCGCGGCGCAGCCCGCTTCCCTGGCGCCGCCGGTGGCTCAGGCATCCGCGCCGATGGTGGCCGACGAGTCTCCAAGTGCGAAACCCGTGGATGCACAGCCGGCAGCGAACCCGGCGACGGTGCCCACCGAGCGTTTGGTGCAGGTTGAGGGCGCACTCAAGCACACGAGCTATCTGAATCGAGCCTTCACCTTCGAGAATTTCGTCGAGGGCAAGTCCAACCAGCTGGCGCGCGCCGCCGCCTGGCAGGTGGCGGACAACCCCAAGCATGGTTACAATCCGCTGCTACTCTATGGTGGGGTCGGTCTGGGCAAGACCCACCTGATGCATGCCGTGGGTAACCACCTGTTGAAGAAAAATCCCAACGCCAAGGTGGTCTACCTGCATTCGGAGCGCTTCGTCGCCGATATGGTGAAGGCGTTGCAACTCAACGCGATCAACGAATTCAAGCGCTTCTACCGCTCCGTCGATGCGCTGCTGATCGACGACATCCAGTTCTTCGCCAAGAAGGAGCGTTCCCAGGAGGAGTTCTTCCATACCTTCAACGCCCTGCTCGAAGGCGGCCAGCAGGTTATCCTCACCAGCGACCGCTATCCGAAGGAGATCGAGGGGCTCGAGGAACGCCTGAAGTCGCGTTTCGGCTGGGGCCTGACGGTAGCCATGGAGCCGCCGGAGCTGGAAACCCGGGTGGCGATCCTGATGAAGAAGGCCGAGCAGACGAAGATCGAACTGCCTCACGACGCCGCCTTCTTCATCGCCCAGCGCATCCGCTCCAACGTGCGCGAACTGGAAGGTGCGCTGAAGCGGGTCATCGCCCACTCGCACTTCACCAACCATCCGATCACCATCGAGCTGATCCGTGAATCGCTGAAGGATCTGCTGGCGCTGCAGGACAAGCTGGTCAGTATCGACAACATCCAGCGCACCGTCGCCGAGTACTACAAGATCAAGATCGCCGATCTGCTCTCCAAGCGCCGCTCGCGTTCGGTGGCCCGCCCGCGACAGGTCGCCATGGCGCTGTCCAAGGAGCTGACCAACCACAGCCTGCTGGAGATCGGCAACTCCTTTGGCGGTCGTGATCACACCACCGTCCTCCATGCCTGTCGCAAGATTGCCGAACTGCGGGAATCCGATGCAGACATCCGCGAGGACTACAAGAACCTGCTGCGTACCCTGACCACCTGAGCCAGACGCAACCGACTGGGGACTGGACCATGCATTTCACCATTCAACGCGAAGCCCTGCTGAAACCACTGCAACTGGTCGCCGGCGTCGTCGAACGCCGGCAGACCCTGCCGGTGCTCTCCAACGTCCTGCTGGTCGTCGAAAGACAGCAGCTGTCGCTCACCGGCACTGATCTGGAGGTCGAGCTGGTCGGCCGCGTGCCGCTGGAGGAAAACGCCGAGCCCGGCGAGATCACCGTGCCGGCGCGCAAGCTGATGGACATCTGCAAGAGCCTGCCGAACGACACACTGATCGACATCCGCCTCGACGAGCAGAAGCTCCTGATCAAGGCCGGCCGCAGCCGCTTCACCCTCTCCACTCTGCCGGCCGGCGATTTTCCCACCGCCGAGGAAGGCCAAGGGTCGCTGACCTTCTCCCTGGTGCAGAGCAAGCTGCGCCGGCTGATCGAGCGCACCAGCTTCGCCATGGCCCAGCAGGACGTGCGTTACTACCTGAACGGCATGCTGCTGGAGATGAACGGCGGCGTGCTGCGCGCGGTCGCCACCGACGGTCACCGCCTGGCGCTGTGCGCCATGCAGGCCGGTATCGAGCATACCGACTGCCATCAGGTCATCGTGCCGCGCAAGGGGATTTTGGAGCTGGCACGCCTGCTCACCGACCAGGACGGCGAGGTCAGCATCGTCCTCGGCCAGCACCACATCCGCGCTACCACTGGCGAGTTCACCTTCACCTCCAAGCTGGTCGACGGCAAGTTCCCCGACTATGAGCGCGTGCTGCCGCGCGGCGGCGACAAGAAGGTACTCGGCGACCGCCAGCTGCTGCGCGAGGCCTTCAGCCGCACGGCGATCCTCTCCAACGAGAAGTACCGCGGCATCCGTCTGCAGCTGGCCAGCGGCCTCTTGAAGATCCAGGCCAACAACCCGGAACAGGAGGAAGCTGAGGAGGAAGTGGCGGTGGACTACAGCGGCGATGCTCTGGAGATCGGCTTCAACGTCAGCTATCTGCTCGATGTACTGGGCGTCATGAGCGCCGAGCAGGTACGCCTGACCCTGTCCGACTCCAACAGCAGCGCCCTGCTCCAGGAAGCCGACAATGACGACTCTGCCTATGTCGTCATGCCGATGCGCCTGTAAGCCTGTCGTCCTGCGTCGATGTCCCTCGGACGCGTGACCGTCACCGCGGTGCGCAACCTGCACCCGGTGACCCTCACTCCCTCGCCTCGCATCAACATCCTCTACGGTGCCAACGGCAGCGGCAAGACCAGCCTGCTGGAGGCGATCCATCTCCTCGGCCTGGCTCGCTCCTTCCGCAGCCAGCGCCTTTCGCCAGTGATCCAGCACGAGCAGCCGACCTGCACGGTATTCGGCCAGGTGCATGGAGGCGACGACGGGTGTGTGTGTAATCTCGGCGTGGCCCGCAACAGGCTGGGCGAACTGCAGATTCGCATCGACGGGCAGAACGTGCGCAGCGCCGCGCAGCTCGCCGAGGCCCTGCCGCTGCAGCTGATCAATCCGGACAGTTTCCGCCTGCTGGAAGGCGCACCCAAGGTGCGCCGGCAGTTCCTGGATTGGGGTGTGTTCCACGTGGAACCTCGTTTCCTGCCGGCCTGGCAGCGCCTGCAGACAGCCCTGCGCCAGCGGAACTCCTGGCTGCGCCATGGTAGAATCGACGCTGTTTCGCAAGCCGCCTGGGACCGGGAACTGTGCCTGGCGAGCGAGGAAATCGACAGTTATCGACGCAGCTACATTCAGGCGCTGAAGCCGGTCTTCGAGAGCGTTCTGCACGAGCTGGTGGAGCTGGACGGTCTGACCCTGAGCTACTACCGCGGCTGGGACCGGGAGCGCTCGCTCGGCGAGGTTCTTGCTGCTTCCCTGCCGCGCGATCAACAGCTGGGGCATACCCAGGCCGGTCCCCAGCGGGCCGATCTGCGCCTGCGCCTGGCCGCGCACAACGCCGCGGATCTTCTTTCGCGCGGTCAGCAGAAGCTGGTGGTCTGTGCGCTGAAGATCGCCCAAGGACATCTCGTCGACCGCGCCAGACGCGGCCAGTGCATCTATCTGGTCGACGACCTGCCCTCCGAACTGGACGAGCAGCATCGCCGCGCCCTCTGCCGCCTGCTCGAAGAACTGAACTGCCAGGTGTTCATCACCTGCGTAGACCTTGAAGCATTGCGTGAAGGCTGGCGCACGGACACGCCAGTTGCTCTGTTCCACGTGGAACAGGGCCGTATCACCCAGACCCACGATCGGGAGTGAAGGTAATGAGCGAAAACCAGACGTACGACTCGTCCAGCATCAAAGTCCTGAAGGGCCTGGATGCCGTACGCAAACGCCCCGGCATGTACATCGGCGACACCGACGACGGCACCGGTCTGCATCACATGGTGTTCGAGGTGGTCGATAACTCGATCGACGAGGCGCTGGCCGGCTACTGCAACGATATCAGCATCACCATTCACACCGACGAATCCATCACTGTGCGCGACAACGGCCGGGGCATCCCGGTCGACCTGCACAAGGAAGAAGGCATTTCCGCTGCCGAAGTCATCATGACCGTGCTGCATGCCGGCGGCAAATTCGACGATAACAGCTACAAGGTGTCCGGCGGCCTGCATGGCGTGGGGGTCTCGGTGGTCAACGCACTCTCCGAGGAGCTGGTGCTGACCATTCGCCGCGACGGCAAGGTGTGGGAACAGACCTACGTGCACGGTGTGCCGCAGGCCCCGCTGGCCGCGGTCGGCGACACCGAGGGCACCGGCACCCAGATCCACTTCAAGCCCTCCGCGGAAACCTTCCACAATATCCACTTCAGCTGGGACATCCTCGCCAAGCGCCTGCGCGAGCTGTCCTTCCTCAACTCCGGGGTCGGCATCGTCCTCAAGGACGAGCGTAGCGGCAAGGAGGAGCTGTTCAAGTACGAAGGCGGCCTCAAGGCCTTTGTCGACTACCTGAATACCCACAAGAACGCGGTCAGTCAGGTGTTCCACTTCAACATGCAGCGCGAGGAGGACGGCGTCGGTGTGGAAGTCGCCCTGCAGTGGAACGACGGCTTCAACGAGAACATCCTCTGTTTCACCAACAACATTCCGCAACGTGACGGCGGCACCCACCTGGCCGGCTTCCGTTCGGCGCTGACCCGCAACCTGAACGCCTACATCGAGCAGGAAGGCCTGGCCAAGAAGCACAAGGTGGCGACTACCGGCGACGATGCCCGTGAAGGCTTGACCGCGATCATCTCGGTCAAGGTGCCGGATCCCAAGTTCAGCTCGCAGACCAAGGACAAGCTGGTCTCCAGCGAGGTGAAGACCGCCGTCGAACAGGAGATGGGCAAGCATTTCGGCGATTTCCTGCTGGAGAATCCCAACGAGGCCAAGGCGGTGGTCGGCAAGATGATCGATGCCGCCCGTGCCCGCGAGGCCGCGCGCAAGGCCCGCGAGATGACCCGCCGCAAGGGCGCGCTGGACATCGCCGGCCTGCCTGGCAAGCTGGCCGACTGCCAGGAGAAGGACCCTGCCCTCTCCGAACTCTACATCGTCGAGGGTGACTCCGCCGGCGGCTCGGCCAAGCAGGGCCGCAACCGCAAGACCCAGGCAATCCTGCCGCTCAAGGGCAAGATCCTCAACGTCGAGAAGGCGCGCTTCGACAAGATGCTCTCCTCCGCCGAGGTCGGCACCCTGATCACCGCGCTGGGCTGCGGGATCGGCCGCGAGGAGTACAACATCGACAAGCTGCGTTACCACAACATCATCATCATGACCGACGCCGACGTCGATGGCTCGCACATCCGCACTCTGCTGCTGACCTTCTTCTTCCGCCAGATGCCCGAACTGATCGAGCGCGGCTACGTCTACATCGCCCAGCCGCCGCTGTACAAGGTGAAGAAGGGCAAGCAGGAGCAATACATCAAGGACGACGAGGCCATGGAGGAATACATGACCCAGTCGGCCCTCGAGGATGCCAGCCTGCACGTCAACGAGCGCGCTCCCGGGCTTGCCGGGCCGGCGCTGGAGCGGCTGGTCAACGACTACCGCACGGTGATGAAGACCCTCGCCCGCCTGTCGCGGCTCTATCCTCAGGACATCACCGAGCACTTCGTCTACCTGCCGCGCGTCGGTCTCGAGCTGCTGGGCGAACAGGCGGCCATGCAGTCCTGGCTGGAGCAGTTCCAGACCCGCCTGAAGGCCAGCGAGAAATCCGGCCTGACCTACCGGGCCAGCCTGCGCGAGGACCGTGAGCGTCATCTCTGGCTGCCCGAGGTGGAAATGGTCGCCCACGGGCTGTCCAGTTACGTCACCTTCAACCGCGACTTCTTCGCCAGCAATGACTACCGCACCGTTACCGCCCTCGGCGAGCAGCTGAACAGCCTGCTGGAAGACGGTGCTTACGTGCAGCGCGGCGAACGCAAGAAGCTGGTGTCCAGCTTCAAGGAAGCCCTCGCCTGGCTGATGGCGGAAAGCACCAAGCGCCACAGTATCCAGCGCTACAAGGGCCTCGGCGAGATGAACCCCGAGCAGTTGTGGGAAACCACCATGGACCCCAGCGTGCGGCGCATGCTCAAGGTCACCATCGAGGACGCCATCGCCACCGACCTGATCTTCAACACCCTGATGGGCGATGCCGTCGAGCCGCGCCGCGAGTTCATCGAGAGCAATGCGCTGGCGGTGGCGAATCTGGATGTGTGAGGAAGTGTCGATGGGCACATTGATTGTATACATTTGAGCAATATCAGTGTCATACGGGAACCCCGGCTTTTCGCCGGGGTTTTTCTTTTAAATCAAATACTTATGTGTTGATAAGGAATTGGTGGGCTTTCATCTGGCCAGCTGTCCCGCTCGCGAAAAGCGGGCAAAGTCAGTGGAAAAATGCGGCTGGTTGAGTGCTGGAGGCGCTGTCAATTGAGCCAAAATGAAGAAGCTGTGGATAATCTTACTGTGTCACTAAATTGAGCTATCGTCAGTAGATCTTCGGCAGTTCGAAGGAGACCGACGATGGACTCGATGATCCGGTTCGACGAATACCTGGCGCATCTGGCGGCCGGCCTGGGACATGCCGACCGGGAAGCCGGGCTGCGCGGCTATTGCTCAGGCCTGATGCTGCCCTTGGCGCGCAAGAGCGTGGAGCCCATGGCGGCACACCTCGACCCCCTGCATGCCAGTGCCCGGCACCAGGCGTTGCATCATTTCGTGGCCAAGGCCGACTGGTCGGATACCGAAATGCTGCGCCGTGTGGCCCGGTGGGTCCTGCCGACAATGGATCTGTCCGCTGGCAGCTATTGGCTCGTGGACGACACCGGTTTCCCGAAGAAGGGACGGCACTCGGTGGGCGTGGCACGCCAGTACTGCGGGGTGCTGGGCAAGCAGGACAACTGCCAGGTGGCGGTCAGCGTCTCGTTGGCGTGCGAACAGGCCAGCCTGCCGGTAGCCTGGCGCTTGTACCTGCCCCGGGAGTGGGCCGAAGATGCCGGGCGGCGCCGCCAGGCCGGCGTACCCGAGGACGTCCGCTTTGCCACCAAGCCCCAGATAGCGCTTTCGCAGTTGCAGGCGTTGCTCGAAGCCGGGGAACCCCATCATTGGGTGGTGGCCGATGCCGGTTACGGCGTGGACAGCGCTTTTCGCCAGGGGTTGACGGCCATGGGGCTGCCCTATGTGGTTGGGATAACCTCGGTCGTGCGGGTATGGCCGCCCGGCCAGCAGCCGCTGCCGCCCAAGCCCTGGACGGGCAAGGGGCGCCCACCGGTAGCCACGCGGCGCTCGCCGGAGCATCGACCACTGTCGGTGAAGAAGCTGGCCCTGTCGCTGCCGCCCGAGCTCTTTACGGAACTCACCTGGCGCCAGGGAACCAACGAACCACTGAGCGGGCGTTTCGCTGCAGTACGGGTACGCCCTGCCGGCAGCGTGTCGGCAAAACAGCGGCTGCACCCGCAGCAATGGCTGCTGATCGAATGGCCCCTCACGCAGGCCGAGCCGACCCGTTACTGGTTGTCCACGCTCGAGGAGGACACGCCGCTATCGGAACTGGTGCGCATCGCCCACCTGCGTTGGCGTATCGAGCGCGACTATCAGGATCTCAAGCAGGACCTGGGGCTGGGACATTACGAGGGACGCGGTTGGCGGGGATTCCACCACCATGCCAGCCTGAGCATCGCCGCCTACGGTTTTCTGCTCGGGCAGCGCCTGCGCCGTGAGGCCCTGTCCGGACCGGATGGCCAAGGAAAAAAAAACCTCATGGGGTGCACGGTACCTGCGCTTCCCGCGGATTACCGCCCCCGCGGTCGGCCAGCGCGCACAGCGGCATGTGGCGGACTCGATCACGACGCTGCGTCATCAACTGGGTGTCTACCTGATGCTTGAGTATTGCCGGGACCTGTACGGCGGTTTGGGCTATCCACGTTTATGACACAGTAAGAATAAAGACTCTGTGGATAAGTACGGCAGCCACTGATGGGGATATCGACCACGACGGTCAACTTACCCGCTTCCCAGGTTGCCGATCTTCTCCTCCCCACGCTTCCTGCGAAGAACCATAAAAGTACAAACAGCGCCAGCGGTCGCTGCCGTAAAACCGCTGGACAATTCAAGGCCGATAGCAGGGCCAATAATTCGAGCTTGCTTGTTAGGCCATATCTGAGATTTTGCAAAGCAGTTTGCGGAAAGCGCTTCACGGTAACTCGTGAATCCTGAAATGATCACGTTTTTTGTTGGCAAAAAGCGTCTAGCATGCGCATCACACAGGGATTATGAAAACTTGAAGATAACTTCCACTGCGCAAAAAGTTGCGCAGGTGGAGTTTCTTGAGTTGTTCTGAAGTTCTGCCAAGTCACACAGGTAGCACTTCTCCAGGCGGGAATTCAGGGATTGAAGCACGCAAGCAAGTTGGCCGCGCATTATCTGCAACTGGCCCAATCGCCAATTGGCAAAGGCAACTTCGCCGGCGCCGACATACGTTATTCGCCGGAATACGAGTCACTGGAAGCCGAACTCGGCAAGGGTTCCGCGCTGCACGAAGGCGGTAGCGTGGACTGGCAGAAGGTCTGCGAAGGCTGCGAGGCGCTGCTCGCCGGGCAGTCCAAGGATCTGCGCGTGGCCGCCTGGCTGGTTTGGGGGCTGTTCCAGCGAGAATCCTTCGCCGGGCTGCAGGCCGGACTCGGGCTGCTGCACCACCTCTGCCGCGCGCACTGGGACGAACTGCACCCGCGCAAGCCGCGCACCCGCGGCGCCGCCATCGGCTGGTTGCTGCCGCGCCTGGAGCGGGCACTGGCCGAGCACGTACCAGTCGGCGAGCAGTTGTTGCTGTTCCGCGCCCTCGCCGAACAACTTCATGGCCTGGAGCGCTGCCTCTCCACTCATCTCGGTGCGGAAGCCCCACTGCTGCTGCCGCTCTGCCGGCGTCTCGACGAGATGCTCGCGCGCGCCGGCCAGGCCCAGCCGGAAGCCGGCCCGGTGGTCGCCGCCCTCGCCCAGGTCAGGCAGGCCGCCAGCCAGATGCTCCCCGCCGCTGCCTCGGTGGACAGCGAGAAGGATGCGCACAAGACCCTGCGCACCCTGCAGGAACAGGCCCGGCCACTGTGCGCCTGGTGGCTCAGGCAGAAGGCCAGCGACCTGCGCCCGCTGCGCCTGGCGCGCACCCTGCTCTGGCTGCCGATCGACGCCCTGCCCGAGCGCAACGCCGAGCAGCTCACCGCCTTGCGCGGCCTGCCCGCGGATCGCCTGAGCGCCTACCGCGAACGTCTGGCCCAGGGGCTGTACGCCGACCTGCTGGTCGACCTGGAAGGCAGTCTTGCCCGCTCGCCGTTCTGGCTCGACGGCCAGCGCCTGGCCTGGGAATGCCTGCTGGGGCTGAAGGACGAGCCGGCGATGCGCGAGGTGGAAATCCAGCTGGCGCTGTTCCTCCAGCGCCTGCCGGGCCTCGAGGCGCTGCGCTTTCACGACGGTACGCCCTTCGCCGATGCCGAGACCCGCGCCTGGCTGGCCGCCCGGGTCATGCCGCACCTGCAGCCGGCGGACAGTCGTCGCGAAGCCGCTCCGCCCGTGCAGGGCGCCGTACCGGCCTGGGAAGAAGCGCTGGAGGAAGCCCTGCAGCTGCTGCGTCACGATGGCCTGAAGAGCGCGGTGCGCCACCTCAAGCAGGGTCTGGACGGCGCCTGTGGCGGACGCGAGCGCTGCTTCTGGCAGCTGGCCCTGGCCCGCCTGTGCCTCGCCGCCAGGAAATACGAACTAGCCAAGGTCCAGCTCGAATCCCTCGACCAGGAACTGCAGGCCGCCGGTCTCGGCGCCTGGGAACCCGCTCTCGTCCTCGAGGTGCTGCGCCTGCTGCACCACTGCTGCGAGCTGCTGCCGCAGAACCACGCGGTGCGCGAGCGCCGCGACGAGATCCACCGCAGGTTGTGCCACCTCGACCTCGAGGCGGTACTGGACTAGCCCATCACGGAGAACCCCATGGCCAAAGAAGGCTCGGTAGCCCCCAAGGAACGCATCAACGTCACCTTCAAGCCCGCCACCGGCGGCGCCCAGGAAGAGATCGAACTGCCGCTGAAGCTGCTGGTGCTCGGCGATTTCACCCAGCGCGCCGACGCCCGCAAGCTCGAGGACCGCAAGCCGATCGCCATCGACAGGCACAGCTTCGATGAGGTGCTGGCCAAGCAGGAACTGAACCTGGCCTTCGCCGTGCCCAACCGCCTGCAGGACGAGCCCGGTGACGAGGAGCTGCCCGTGCAGCTGCACATCGGCTCGATGAGGGATTTCAACCCGGCCAGCCTGGTCGAGCAGGTGCCGGAGCTGAAGAAGCTGATGGAGCTGCGCGACGCCCTGGTCGCCCTCAAGGGGCCGCTGGGCAACGCTCCGGCCTTCCGCAAGGCAATCGAAAGCGCGTTGGCCGACGACGCTTCCCGCGAGCGCGTGCTCGCCGAACTGGGCCTCGCCGCCCGCGACAAGCTGGACGCCTGACCCCAACCCGACAAGGACGCTGATTGAATGAGCACTAGCGCAGCAGTAGCACGCGAGCAGAGCACGGCCGAACCCGGCATTCTCGACCGCATCATCGCGGAAACCCGCCTGACGCCGGACGACGAGGCCTATGACATCGCCAAGCGCGGCGTCTCCGCCTTCATCGAGGAACTGCTCAAGCCGTACAATGAGCACGAGCCGGTGAAGAAGGCCCTGGTCGACCGGATGATCGCCGAGATCGACGCCAAGCTCAGCCGGCAGGTGGACGAGATCCTCCACCACCGGCAGTTTCAGTCCCTGGAGTCGGCCTGGCGCGGACTCAAGCTGCTGGTGGAGCGCACCGACTTCCGCGAGAACATCAGGCTGGAAATCCTCAACGCCGCCAAGGAAGACCTGCTGGAGGACTTCGAGGACAGCCCGGAAGTGGTCCAGTCCGGCCTCTACAAGCACGTCTACACCGCCGAATACGGACAGTTCGGCGGCCAGCCGGTGGGCGCGCTGATCGCCAACTACTTCTTCGACCCGAGCGCGCCGGACGTGAAGACCCTGCAGTACGTCGCCAGCGTCGCCAGCATGGCCCACGCGCCCTTCATCGCCGCCGCAGGCCCCGGATTCTTCGGCCTGGAAAGCTTCACCGGCCTGCCCGACCTCAAGGATCTCAAGGATCATTTCGACGGTCCGCAGTTCACCAAGTGGCAGAGTTTCCGCGAGCGGGAAGACGCCCGCTACGTCGGCCTGACCCTGCCGCGCTTTTTGCTGCGCACCCCGTACGACCCGCAGGAAAATCCGGTGAAGACCTTCGTCTACAAGGAAACCGTGGCCAACGACCACGAGCACTACCTGTGGGGCAACACCGCCTACGCCTTCGCCAGCCGTCTCTCCGACAGCTTCGCCCGCTTCCGCTGGTGCCCGAACATCGTCGGCCCGCAGAGCGGCGGCGCGGTGGACGACCTGCCGCTGCACCGCTTCGAGAGCATGGGCGAGATCGAGACCAAGATCCCCACCGAGGTGCTGGTTTCCGACCGTCGCGAGTACGAGCTGGCCGAAGAAGGCTTCATCGCCCTGACCATGCGCAAGGGCAGCGACAACGCCGCGTTCTTCTCCGCCAACTCGGTGCAGAAGCCGAAGTTCTTCGGCGACAGCGAGGAAGGCCGCGCTGCCGAACTCAACTACAGGCTCGGCACCCAGCTGCCGTATCTGTTCATCGTCAACCGCCTGGCGCACTACCTGAAGGTGCTGCAGCGCGAGCAGATCGGTGCCTGGAAGGAGCGCAGCGATCTCGAGCTGGAGCTGAACAAGTGGATCCGCCAGTACGTCGCCGACCAGGACAATCCCAGCGCCGAGGTCCGCGGCCGCCGCCCGCTGCGCGCCGCCCAGATCAAGGTCGGCGAGGTGGACGGTGAACCCGGCTGGTACCGCGTCAGCCTCAGCGTGCGCCCGCATTTCAAGTACATGGGCGCCGACTTCACCCTGTCGCTGGTCGGCAAGCTGGACAAGGAGTAAGCATCCATGACCTACGGCAGCCTGTTCGAGCGCCTTTCCGGCGAGGCCGGCCGGCGTGCCGGCTGGGACCGCGAGGTAGCCGTTACGGCCTCGGTGGCTGCCCATCTGGCAAAGATGTTTGGCACCCGGGTGGGCAGCGTGCAGACGCAGCCCGACTACGGGTTGCCCGACCTCAACGACATGCGCCTGTCCCTGCACGACTCGCTGCAGCAGGCACGCAGCGCCATCGAGCGCTTCATCGAAACCTGCGAGCCGCGCCTGAACCAGGTGCGGGTCGTGCCGCTGCCGCACAACACCGATCCGCTGACTCTGGCCTTTGCCATCGAGGGCTTGCTGGATGCGGGCGGCTGCCGACGCCAAGTCAGCTTCACCGCGTACCTGGACGGCAGCGGCCAGGTGCAGGTCCGTTAGGGAGAGCCCGAATGTCCGGAAAACCCGCCGCCCGCCTGGGCGATCCCACCGACTGTCCGTTTCCTGGCCACGGCAGCAACCCGCTCGCCGCCGGATCGCCCGATGTGCTGTTCGACGGCCTGCCGGCTGCCCGCCAGGGCGATGCCTCCGCCTGCGGCGGCGCGCTGGAAGGCGATCTGATCGCCAACGTGCTGATCAACGGCCTGCCGGCGGCCGTGCTGGGCTCGGTGGGTAGCCATGGGAACGTGGTGGTGGGCGGGTCGGGGACGGTGGTGATCGGGACCACTTTTACTCAAGCATCCTTTACGCCTCCCCAAGCACTGACCATTACAAGCCATAGCCAATGCGTCCTAATTGAGGATCAGGACGGTAATCCACTACAGGGAATTCCATATAGGTTGCGTGACCCTCAAGGCGAATGGATTGAGAGCTACACAGATTCTGCTGGAAGAAGCCAAACAGTATATGGGAGTGGGGGAGATACGATCGACTTTTTCACCGCAGTCTTGGAGGGACTGGCATGAGTTCCGATGTTCTTACCTCTCTCACCGCACGCTATATCGCTCTTGCTCCTAAAGCTCAGGGTACAGTCAAGAAAGTTAAGCTCAAGGTGTTCTGGAAAACGGTGAACTTCTGGACTGATACCTTCATCAGGGAGTATCACAATGCTACGCCTTCAATCGCTGAGCGACTTGTGACAGAGCAATACTGGGACAGGAGCGGAAATATCAGAAACAACCGCTTCACCTGTGAAGATTTTGCCATCCGCCTGCTGTGTGAATTTGCCTCCATACATCAACTCCCGGTCAAGCTGAAAACCGGCACCAGGATATATCGCAATATGGAGATATATCAGCCTGACGAGCACGACCACTATGTAAGCCACATGTACGGGTTTACTGAGATCGTCATGCGGACATATGGCGCTCCGGACATGCAGCGTATTGGCGAAAACGTAGTTGCACTGACTTCTCCGGCGGAACTTATGCCGGGCGACATATTGGCTCAGGCGCATGATCGGCCGGGTAACGTGGCTCACCACATACAGGTCGCGATGAGTGTCAATGCCAATCAAATCGAGATCAAGCAGGGTAATACCAGTGGTATAAGCATTCGCCCTTTCACCACGGCTCGTCGCCTGCTCGGATCCAACATGGCAGACCCACAGAATGACAGCTATGCCGGCATGCCCATCGAACATGGCATATACAACAAACAGACAACTGGCTGGACTTACAAGAATCTAACGACGGGATCGACCCGTGAAGACTTTCTGAAAATTTTTCAGCTATATCGTTGGAACTTCATGGAATTCAATAAAGCATGAACCTTCCAGACTATTTGGCAGTAATTGCAGATAGCGATTTGTTCGGCCTATTGGCGATCTACTGTTTTTTTCTAGCCATAACCGGGCTTTACGAAAAGCCCAGGAATACTCGTATATATCGAGTGCTGGCCTTCTGCGGACTGCTAATCATGCCCGTGCTGCATGCCGTCGGTACTTATTTTCTTAATCAAGCACCGGCCTGATCCTGGTGCCATCCATGCCGGAAGCAGAATGCTTGGATTACGAGACGCTATGATGAAAATGGGAAAAAATGAACTGCCAGCGAATCATCGTCCTTGTATGCCACGCCGTGGCGTGCCTGCTGTTTCCGGTCGTCAGCAGCCTTGGCTTTCAGGGCTACATCGCTTTTATTGGCACTCCTCTCGCCAGGGGAGCCTCGCTCGGTCTTGCCGTCCAGCTGATCTTCATCGCCTTTGCCTTGACCAACGCCCTGATCGCCTTCGCATCCAGCATGAAAGCGAAAGTCTCGCTCTGCTGTGTGCAGACTATTGCCGTCATTGTTTACCTGCTTCCGGAAAACCCTCTACGAACACTGTTCTATGGAAGCCTTTCCAGCGCTCTGTCCTTCGCAGCCATCTATGCGACAAAACGGTTAACGCCTCCTCGTACAGAAACCTGAACCCTTTTCTATCGACAGCCGTATGAGAAAGGACTGATCCGTGTCTTTCAACCACTACTACCAGAGCGAACTCAGCGCCCTGCGCCAGCTCGGCAAGCGTTTCGCCGAGCGCAATCCGGCGCTGGCGCCGTTCCTCGGGCAGGGCGCGCGCGATCCGGATGTGGAGCGCCTGCTGGAGGGCTTCGCCTTCCTCACCGGGCGGCTGCGGCAGAAGCTCGACGACGAGCTGCCGGAGCTGACCCATTCGCTGATGCACCTGCTCTGGCCGAACTACATGCGCCCGCTGCCGGCCTTCGCCATGCTGCAGTTCGATCCGCTGCAGCGCCCGGGGCCGGCGCTGGCGGTGCCGCGCGGCACGCCGGTGGAGGCGAATCCGGTGCAGGGAGTGAGCTGCCGTTTCCGCACCGCTGCCGCCTGCGAGGTGCTGCCACTGGCACCGAGTGGGATGGATTATGCGGTGCAGGGCGACGGCGCCCTGCTCGGTCTGCGCCTGAGCATGACGGCCGACGGCCACCTCGGCGAGCTGGGCCTCGAGCGCCTGCGCCTGCACCTGGCCGGCGAGCGCTATATCGGTCAGTCGCTCTACCTCGACCTGCTGCGCCATCTGGACGGCATCCGCCTGAGCCTGCTCGACGGCGCCGGCCAGCCCCTCGCCGATGCCCACGGGCAGCCGCCCGGCGTGCTGCACCTGGGCGCCGACTGCCTGCAGCCGGCCGGCTTTGCCGAGGACGAGGCGCTGATCCCTTATCCGCTGAACTGCTTCCGCGGCTACCGCCACCTGCAGGAGTTCTTCGCCTTCCAGGACAAGTTCCTGTGCGTCGAACTGCGCGGCCTGGAGGCCATCGGCCGCCTGCCACCGGAGCTGCTCCGGCAGGCCCGCGGCCTGGAGCTGCGCTTCGCGATCCGCCAGGGCGGCGCCCGGCGCATCCGCCCGACACTGGACAACCTGCGCCTGTACTGCACCCCGGTGGTCAACCTGTTCGCCCACGACGCCATCCCGATCCGTCTGGACGGCCGCCAGGACCAGTACCTGCTGCGCCCGGCCGAGTTCGAGCCGCAGCACTGCGAGGTGTTCTCGGTGGAGCGGGTCACCGGCTGGCAGCCGGGCGGCATGGGCTACGCCGAATACGTGCCCTTCGAGTCCTTCGAGCACGACCGCAGCTTCGACGTGCCGCAGGCCCGCCCGCACTACAGCGTGCGCCACCAGCCGTCGCTGCTCGGCGACGGCCTGGAAACCTGGCTGAGCTTCGGCGCACGCTCCCTCGACCGTCAGGAGACGCTGTCCGTCGAGCTGACCTGCAGCAACCGCAACCTGCCGCTGCAGTTGGCCGCTGGCGAGATCTGCCGGCCCGCCGAGGGCACGCCGCAGGCCCTGCGCTTTCGCAACCTCGGTGCGCCGACGCCGAGCTACGCGCCGCCGCTGCACCGCGACTTCCTCTGGAAGCTGATCAGCAACATGTCGCTCAACTACCTGTCGCTGGCCGACGTCGAGGCGCTCAAGGCGATCCTCGCAACCTACGACCTGCCGCGCCACCACGACCAGCAGGCGGAAAAGGTCGGCCGGCGCCGCCTCGACGGCCTCAGGCGCATCGCCCACCGCCACGTCGACCGCCTGCACCGCGGCCTGCCGGTGCGCGGGGTACGCACCGAGCTGGTCATGGACCCCGACTGTTATCTGGGCGAGGGCGAGCTGTTCCTGTTCGCCTCGGTGCTCAACGAATTCTTCGCCCTGTACGCCAGCCTCAATTCCTACCACGAGCTGCTGGTGCAAAGTACCCAAGGAGAGGTGTACCGATGGACGCCGCGCATGGGGCAGCAGCCCCTGCTCTGAACCGCCTCGGCCGTGGCATCCGCGAGTACAGCCTGTTCCAGGGCGTGCTGCTGGTGCTGGAGCGCCTGCAGGCCGCACATCCCGGCCTGGACGAAGAGGCCCTGTATCGGCGCCTGGAGTTTCGCGCCAACCCGAGCCTGGGCTTTCCCGGCAGCGACCTCGAGCGCGTCGAGTTCTTCGAGGAACACGACGGGCTGCGCGCGCGGCTGTATCTCAACCTGGTCGGCCTGTTCGGCGCCGGCTCGCCGCTGCCGGCCTTCTACGGCGAGCAGGCCCTCGACGACGGCGGCGCCGGCAACCCGACCCGCGACTTCCTCGACCTGTTCAACGACCGCCTGCAGCGCCTGCTGCTGCCGATCTGGCGCAAGTACCGCTACCGCGCACGCTTCGCCAGCGGCGCCGCCGACCCCTTCTCTGCCCGGTTGTTCGCCCTGATCGGCCTGGGCGGCGAGGCCATCCGCCAGGCCGAGGAACTCAACTGGAAGCGCCTCCTGCCCTACCTCGGCCTGCTCAGCCTGCGCGCCCACTCGGCGGCGCTGATCGAGGCGGTGCTGCGCTACTACTTCAAGCACGCCGCATTCGACATCGAGCAGTGCCTGGAGCGCCGGGTGGAGATCCCCGACGAACAGCGCAACCGCCTCGGCCGGGCCAACAGCCACCTCGGCGACAGCCTGGTGCTCGGCGAGCAGGTGCGCGACCGCAGCGGCAAGTTCCGCATCCACATCCGCGAGCTCTCCTGGACGCGCTTCCACGACTTCCTGCCGATCGGCGACGGCCATGCGCCACTGCGCGCCCTGGTGCGCTTCACCCTGCGCGATCCGCTGGACTACGACATCCGCCTGCAGCTGCGCCCCGACGAGCTCCGCGCGCTGCGCATCGGCGCCGGCAATCCCTGCCGCCTGGGCTGGACCAGTTGGCTCGGCCACGAACGGGCCGACGGCCTGGTGACCCTGGGCGGCACGACTCTTCAAGGATAGAGAGAATGATCAACGTCGACTTGCAACAGCTGGTACAGGCCCTCGACGCCGACACCCGCCGCGACCTGGAAGGCGCCGCCGAGCGCTGTGTGGCCCGCGGCGGCAGCCAGGTGCTGGTGGAGGACCTGCTGCTCGGCCTGCTCGAGCGCCCGGACGGCCTGCTGGGCCGCGCGCTCAAGGACGCCGGAATCGAGCCCGACGAGCTGGCCCGGGTGCTTGAGCCGCGCAGCGAAGCCGGCGCCTCGCGCAACCCGGTGTTCGCCGCGGCCCTGCTGCAGTGGCTGCAGGACGCCCTGCTGCAGGCCAGCCTGGAGCTTGGCCAAAGCCACATCGACGCCGCCGCGCTGCTCCTCGCCCTGCTGCGCAATCCGCTGCAGCATGCCGGCACCCGCTACCAGGCGCTGCTCGCCCGGATCGATGCCGGGCGCCTGCGCGACTTCGCCCTCGGCCGCCAGGCGCCGGCCGGCAACGGCGCAGCGGCCACGGACTCGATGCTGGCGCGCTTCACCCACGACTTCACCGCCCAGGCCCGCGAGGGCAGGCTCGATCCGGTGCTGTGCCGCGACGGGGCGATCCGCCAGCTGATCGACATCCTCGCCCGGCGGCGCAAGAACAACCCCCTCGTGGTCGGCGAGGCCGGGGTCGGCAAGACCGCGGTGGTCGAGGGCCTGGCCCTGCGCATCGCCGCCGGCGAGGTGCCGCCGGCGCTCCAGGGTGTCGAGCTGCGCGGCCTGGACCTCGGCCTGCTGCAGGCCGGCGCCGGGCTCAAGGGCGAGTTCGAGCGGCGCCTGCAGGGGCTGATCGACGAGGTGCAGGCCGCGCCGCGGCCGATCGTCCTGTTCATCGACGAGGCGCATACCCTGATCGGTGCCGGCGGCCAGGCCGGCACCGCGGATGCCGCCAACCTGCTGAAGCCGGCTTTGGCCAGGGGCGCGCTGCGCACCATCGCCGCGACCACCTGGAGCGAATACCGCAAGTACTTCGAGAAGGACCCGGCGCTGGCCCGGCGCTTTCAGCCGGTACATCTGCACGAGCCGACGGTGGACGAGGCGGTGACCATCCTGCGCGGCCTGGCACCGGTCTACGCGAAGAGTCACGGCATCTACCTGCGCGACGATGCGGTGGTCGCCGCCGCCGAACTGTCGGCGCGCTACCTGGCCGGCCGCCAGCTGCCGGACAAGGCGCTGGACGTGCTGGACACCGCCTGCGCACGGGTGCGCATCGGCCTGGCCGCCGCCCCCGAAGCCATCGAGCGCCGGCGCGGCGAGATCGCCGAGGACGAACGCCGCCGGCAGGCCTTGTGCCGCGACCGGGATGCCGGGCTGGGGGTCGACGACGTTGCCCTGGCCGCCCTCGAGGAGCATCTGACCAAGCTGCGCGACGAACTGCAGGCGCTGGAAAATGACTGGAGTGTTCAGCGCGCTCTGGCCGAACGGCTGCTCGAACTGCGCCGGCAAGGCGCCGGGGCGGACGACACGGAGCGGGCCGCGCGGCAGGACGAGTTGCAACGGGTCCAGGCCGAACTGACCGCCGCCCAGGCCGGGCAGCGGCTGGTCAGCTTCGAGGTCTGCCCGCGCCTGGTCGCCGAGGTGATCGCCCAGTGGAGCGGGGTGCCGCTGGAGCAGCTGGCCCGCGAGCACAACCGGCGCATCGCCCGCTTCGCCGGCGACCTGCGCCGGCGCCTGCGCGGCCAGGAGCAGGCGGTGCAGGTCCTCGACCGCGCCCTGCGCGCCGGTGCCGCCGGGCTGAACCGCGCCGACGCGCCGCT
This sequence comes from Azotobacter chroococcum, assembly GCF_002220155.1. Taxonomy (NCBI): domain Bacteria; kingdom Pseudomonadati; phylum Pseudomonadota; class Gammaproteobacteria; order Pseudomonadales; family Pseudomonadaceae; genus Azotobacter; species Azotobacter chroococcum. The sequence continues at coordinate 18,836 of NZ_CP011835.1, forward strand.
CGGGGTGTTCCTGCTGGTCGGCCCGAGCGGCGTCGGCAAGACCGAGACCGCCCTGGCCCTGGCCGACCTGCTGTACGGCGGCGAGCGCTTTCTCACCACGCTCAACATGGGCGAGTTCCTGGAGAAGCACAGCGTCGCCCGGCTGATCGGCGCGCCGCCCGGCTACGTCGGCTACGGCGAGGGCGGCCTGCTCACCGAGGCGGTGCGCCAGCGGCCCTACTCGGTGATCCTGCTCGACGAGGTGGAGAAGGCCGATCCCGAGGTGCTCAACCTCTTCTACCAGATCTTCGACAAGGGCCTAGCCACCGACAGCGAAGGACGCCGCATCGACTTTCGCAACTGCCTGATCCTGCTTACCTCCAACCTCGCCAGCGAGCGCATCGTCGAACTCTGCGCCGACGGCCGGCCCACCGCCGAAACACTCGAACAGGCCATCCGCCCGCTGCTCGCCCGGCACTTCAAGCCGGCGCTGCTGGCGCGCATGGAGGTGGTGCCCTACTACCCGCTGGACGACGAGCGTCTGCGCGAGCTGGTCGAGGTCAGGCTGGCGCGCTTCGCCGAACGCCTGCAGCGCCGCCGCCTCGCATTCAGCCACAGCCCGGCGCTGGTCGGACACCTGGCCGAACGCTGCGGCCGGGACGACAGCGGCGCCCGCGCGATCGAACGGCTGCTCGAGCTCCAGCTGCAGCCCCTGGTGGTCGACCGCCTGCTGGCGGCGATGGCCGGCGGCGAGCCCGTGCAGCGCGTGCACGCCACCCTCGACGGTCAGGGAGGGCTGATCTGTGAATTCGCCTGAACTGCCACCGCTGTTCGCCTGCATCCCGCAGCCCCTGCGCTACGCCGAGGCGCTGCTCGGGCACTACGCGCGCCTGGCCCGCGCCAGCGGTGCCGGCGCCCTGCAGGACGGCCTGGTGCAGGCGGCGACGCAGCTCGCCGCCTGCGAGCTGGGCCAGCTGTACCTGCTCGACGCCGGACACAGTCGCCTGGAGCTCGCCGCCCAGTGGCTGGACGGCCGGCTGCAGCCCCGCGAGACCGCCAGCCTGCCCAGCGACTACGACGCTGGGCAGCTGCTGCAGTACTGCCTGTGCCAGAACCGCAGGCTCTGCCTGGACGAGCTGGACGCCAGCCTCTACCCGGGCGACTTTCTGCCCGAAGGATCAAAGCCCTGGCGCAGCCTGCTGTGCCTGCCGCTGACGAATGGACAGGGACAGGTCGCCGGCCTGTTGCTGGTCGCCAGCCGGCGCACCCGCGCGCTGCAGGGCTTCGCCGACTCCCTGGCGCAGCTTGGCGCCTTCGTCCTCGCCCAGCGGCGGCTGCTCGGCCGCCTGCATGCTTCACAAATCGAGCCCGCCGCGGAAAGACCGGCGGCGCTGCCGTCCGCCTCCGACTACGGACTGATCGGCGACAGCCGGGCGATGCGCGATGTCTACCGGCTGATCGGCAAGGTCCTGCACAACCCGGTCGGCGTGCTGCTCACCGGCGAGACCGGCACCGGCAAGGAGCTGGTGGCGCGCGCCATCCACGACTGCGGCCTGCGCCGCAGCAAGGCCTTCGTCGCGCAGAACTGCGCCGCGCTGCCGGAGAGCCTGCTGGAAAGCGAGCTGTTCGGCTGCCGCAAGGGCGCCTTCAGCGGCGCCGATCGCGACCGCCCGGGGCTGTTCGACGCCGCCGACGGCGGCACCCTGTTCCTCGACGAGGTCGGCGATCTGCCGCCGCTCCTGCAGGCCAAGCTGCTGCGCGTGCTGCAGGAGGGCGAGGTGCGTCCGCTGGGCGCCACCGCGACCCACCGGGTCGACGTGCGCATCGTCGCCGCCACCCACCGCGACCTGCGCGCCCTCGTCGAGCAGGGACGCTTTCGCGAGGACCTGTTCTACCGCCTGGCGCATTTCCCCATCGAGCTGCCGCCGCTGCGCGAGCGCGACGAGGACATCCTGCGCCTGGCCCGGCATTTCGCCGCCAAGGCCTGCGCCTTCCTCGGCCGCGACGCCTGCCGCTGGTCCGACGCCGCGCTGGAGCAACTGGCCGGCTACGCCTTCCCCGGCAACGTGCGCGAACTCAAGGGCCTGGTGGAGCGCGCCGTGCTGCTCTGCGAGGGCGGCGAGCTGCTCCCCGAGCACTTCGACCTGCGCCGGGGCCCGGAGGATAACGACAGCACCCTGAACCTGCGCCAGCGCCTGGAGCGCGTCGAGCGCAACCTGCTGCTCGACTGCCTGCGCAAGAACGGCGGCAACCAGAGCCAGGCCGCCCGCGAGCTGGGCCTGCCGCGGCGCACCCTGCTGTACCGCATGGAACGGCTGAACATCCGTGCGGCGGACCTGTGAGCCCATGCGCCTGCCCGACTGCCTGTTCCACGTGGAACCACCTTTCACCTTTGGAGAAACGTCCATGAAGACCCTCTGCGGGCCCGCCGTCCTGTTGGTCCTGGCCCTGAGCCTCGTCGGCTGCGGCGGCAACTATCGCTTCGACGACCATCAGTACCGCCCGCTGGGCGATCCGCAGGCGCTCGAGCGCGGCCAGCGCTGAAAGGAAGACAGGCCATGGAACTGGTTTTCGAAGTGCTCGGCGCAGCAGCGCTTGCGCCGGATCTGCCGACCCGCAAGATCTTCGGCCAGGCCGGCGGCAGCATCGGCCGGGCGGAGGACTGCGACTGGGTGATCCCCGACCGCCGGCGCGTCCTCTCCGGCCATCACGCCGAGGTCAGCTGGCGCGACGGCGCCTTCTACCTGACCGACACCAGCAGCAACGGCATCCAGCTCAAGGACAGCGGGACCAGCCTGGACAAGGGCCGTCCGCAGCGCATCGAGCATGGCTGCGTGTACCGCCTGGGCGACATCGAGATCCGCGCGCGACTGCTCCCGGGGGCGGCCTTCGAGGCCGAGGTCGGCTGCCCGCAGCCGGCCGGCAGCCTGATCCCCGACGACGCCTTTCTCGAACTCGACCCGCTCGCCGCACTGGAGGAGTCCGCCGCGGCGGACGATTTCGCCCTGCTCGGCCCGCTGCCCATGCCGCCCGGCCAGCCCCATGACGCGGCGCGCATCGAGCGGGAAAGCCTGATGCTGCCGGAGCTGGTGATGGCGGAAACCGCACCGTCGCCCGAGCCCTCCGCGGCACGGAGGTCGGCCGACTTCTGGGAGCGCTACGGCGCGGCCCTCGGCATCGACCTCGCCGATCTCGACGACGACGCCCGCGAGGCCCTGGCGCTGGAGGCCGCGCGCCTGCTCCGGCAAAGCGTCGGTCACCTGCAGCAGGCCCTGCGCACCCGCAGCGAGCTGAAGAACGAGCTGCGCCTGGCGCAGACCACCTTCCAGGGCGCCGGGTACAACCCGCTCAAGCACGGCGTCGACAGCGTCGAGGCGCTGGAGGCGCTGCTGCGCGGCGGACGGCCTGGCCAGCTGCCCTCGGCACAGGCGCTCGGCCGCGCCTTCCGCGACCTGCAGGCGCACCAGGTGGCGCTGCTCGCCGGCAGCCGCGCGGCGCTCGGCGGCCTGCTCGGCCAGTTCGCCCCGGAGCGGCTGATCCCGCGTTTCGAGCGCGAGCGCCAGCCGCTCATCGCCACCGCCGGCAGCCGCTGGCGCGCCTACTGCCGCCTGTACCGGGCGCTGGAGCGCGACGACGAGTGGCGCGAACGGCTGTTCGTCCGCGACTTCGCCCGCGCCTACGAAGAACAGGTGCGCCTGATCGCCACCCTCGACACCGACCTGCAAGGATGACCCCCATGCTTCGCCCCCTTCTTCCGGTCCTGCTGCTGGCGCTCGGCGGCTGCTCGGCGCTGTCGCCCCATTCCGGGCTGACCAAGCTGGACCTGAGTCTCGCCGCCGGCGATGGGCTCAATCCCGACCTGCACGGCCGGCCTTCGCCCATCGTGCTGCGCCTCGTGGAGCTGCGCCATCCCGTGGCCTTCGAAAACGCCGACTTCTTCAGCCTCTACCAGCGACCCAAGGAAACCCTGGAGCCGGATCTGGCGGCCCAGGAGGAGCAGGAGCTGCGCCCCGGCGAGCGCCGCGAGCTGAAGCTCTCGGTGCAGCCGGGCAGCCGCTACCTGGGCGTGCTCGCCGCCTATCGCGACCTGCCGGACAGCGCGTGGCGCTACGTCGTCCCCCTCGACGAGTGGGCGCGCAACCGCATCGCGCTGGCATTCGGCGCCCGGGGAATCGAACGCCAGCCGGCGGAGGACTGACCCATGCCCCAGCACAAGGTGATCTGGCAGGAGGGCATGCTCCTGCGCCCCAGCACTTCCAGCAGAACGACCGCTACCACGACGAACAGCTCAGGGCCCGCACCCGCCTGCTGAGCGGCCACGCCTGGGGCTTCTCCGCCCTGGAGATCGACCGCCAGTTCCTCGCCCTCGGCAAGCTGGTGCTGAGCGCCGCCAGCGGCATCCTGCCCGACGGCAGCCTGTTCGAGATCGACGCCGGCGGCGAGCCGCTGGTTCTCGACGTGCCGCCGAATAGCGCCGGCACCCCGGTGTACCTGGCGCTGCCGCTGGTCACCGGCAACCACATCGAGATCCGCCGCGCCGAGCAGAAGGACGTACTGGCGCGCTACGTCGCCCATGACCGGGAGGTCGCCGACTGCAACGCCGGCGACGGCGCCAGCAGCGCGGTCGCCATTGCCCGCCCGGACTTCCGCCTGCTGCTCGGCGAGGCGCACGGCGAGCAGGCCTGGGTGCGCCTCAAGCTCTGCGAGATCCAGGACAGCGGCCCGGATGGCGCCATCGTCCTCGACCCGCAGTTCGTGCCCAGCTTCCTCGACGTGCAGGCTTCGTCCTGGCTGCTGTCCTGCCTCAAGGAGGTGATCGGCATGCTCGCCCAGCGCGGCGACGTCCTCGCCGAGCGTATCCGCGCCACCGGCAGCGTCGGCGGCGCCGAGGTCGGCGACTTCCTGATGCTGCAGCTGATCAACCGCCACGAACCGGTGCTGCGCCACCATCTCGGCCTCGAGCGGGTGCATCCCGAGCAGCTCTACCGCGAGCTGCTCGGGATGCTCGGCGAGCTGGCGACCTTCTCCAGCGAAAGCAAACGCCCGCGTCTGGACGGCCGCTACCTGCACGCCGACCAGGGCGCGAGCTTTCGCCAACTGCTCGAGGCGCTGCGCCAGGTGCTGTCGATGGTGCTCGAACAGCACGCCATCGAGCTGCCGCTACAGCCGCGCCAGTACGGCGTGCGCGTCTCGCCGCTGCACGACCACCGGCTGCTCGGCAGCGCCGCCTTCGTGCTCGCCGCCAGCGCCCAGTGCGACCCGGAGGAACTGCGCGCGCGCCTGCCGGCGCACCTCAAGGTCGGCGCCGTGGAGCGCATCCGCCAGCTGGTCAACCTGCACCTGCCGGGCATCCGCGTCCGGCCGCTGCCGGTGGCGCCGCGGCAGATCCCCTTCCACGCCGGCAAGACCTACTTCGCCGTGGAGCCCGGCGCCGAGGAACTGGCACAGCTGGAACACTCCGGCGGCTTCGCCTTCCACGTCTCCGGCGAACTGCCCGGACTGGAACTGAAATTCTGGGCGATCAGGAACTGACTGGATGATCCACGAAATGGACTACGCCGAGGACGACCGTACGGTGATCCTCAACCGCCGGGGCGAGGCCCCGGCACACAGCCCGCTGACCGACTTCGCCGCGCCGCCGCGCTACGAGGAACTCGAGGAGCGGATGATCTACGCCGCCCGCCTGCGCCCGGCGGAGCCCTTCGCCCTCGGCCTCAATCCGCTGGCCGGCGCCGCCGCCGCGCTGCTCGCCGAGGCGGTGCAGCTCCGGCACGCCGGGCAGGCCGAGGACCTGCACGCGCTCAACCGGCGGCTCGGCGACGAACTCAAGCTGTTCGAGCAGCGCGCCCTGCAGGCCGGGATCGAGAGCAGCGAGGTGATGGCCGCCCGCTACGTGCTCTGCACCCTGCTCGACGAGGCGGTGGTGACCACGCCCTGGGGCAACGAGAGCGAGTGGTCGCAGATGAGCCTGCTCAGCCGCTTCCACAACGAGACCTTCGGCGGCGAGAAGTTCTTCCGCCTGCTCGAGCGGCTCGGCCGCAACCCGGTCAAGCACCTGGCGCTGCTCGAACTGATGTACCTGTGCCTGGCGCTCGGCTTCGAGGGCCAGTACCGCGTGCTGCCGCGCGGCATGCTCGAGCTGGAGGCGATCCGCGACGCCCTGTACCGGCAGATCCGTCAGCTGCGCGGCGACGTGCCGTGGGAAATCTCGCCGCACTGGCAGGGCCTGGAGGACGGCCGCCGGCGCCTGGTGCGCAGCGTCCCCGGCGGGCTGCTGGCGCTGTCCACCCTGCTCTGCCTGGCGCTGCTCTACGGCGGCTTCGCCTGGGTGCTCGGCGAGCAGCGCGAGCGCGTGCTGCAGCCGTTCCAGGTAGTCGCGGGAGAGCAGAAGCCATGAGGAGCCTCTTTGTCGCGCTCGTCGCCTGCCTCCGCCGGACCTGGGTGTGGAGTCTCTGCCTGCTGCTGCTCGCGGCCCTTCTCCTGTGGTTCGTCGGTCCGCTGCTGGCCGTCGCCGAGCACAAGGTCTGGGAATCGCCGGCCAGCCGGCTGTTCAGCATCACCCTGCTCTGCCTGGCGTGGGGGCTGTCGCTGGTCTTCGCCGGCTGGCGCGCCCGCCGCCGCCAGCTAGCCGAGGAGGCCGACGACGAGGCCCGCGAGCGCCTGCGCCGCGAGGGGCTGATCGGCGAGGAGCAGGCCAGCCTGCAGCAGAACTTCCACGACGCCCTGCGTACCCTCAAAGGTGACGAGTTGCCCTGGTACCTGCTGCTCGGCCCCCAGGGCAGTGGCAAGACCAGCCTGCTGGACTTCTCCGGTCTGGACTTTCCGCTCAACCATGGTGAGGCCGGGCGCCTGACCCATGAGATCGCCGGTACCCGCCACGCCGAGTGGTACTTCGGCGAGCGCGCCGTGCTGATCGACAGCCCCGGCCGCTACCTGACCCAGCCCGAGCCGGCCATCGACGGCGCGGCCTGGCACGCCCTGCTCGACCTGCTGCGCCGGCGTCGCGCCCGTCCGCTCGACGGCGTGCTGGTCAACGTCCCCCTGGCATGGCTGGGCGAAGCCGGCGAAACCGAACTGGAATCCCTGGCCCGGCAGATCCGCCAGCGCCTGCACGAGCTGCACCGCCGCCTAGGCGTCGAGCTGCCGGTCTACCTGGTGCTCGGCAAGGCCGACCGGCTGCCGGGCTTCGACGAGTGCTTCGATCAGTTGTCGCGCGAGGAGAGCGAGCAGGTGTTCGGCGCCAGCTTCCGCCGCGAGCAGGACGGCACCGCCGTCGCCGTGGTGCGCGGGGAGTTCGAGGCGCTGCTGCGCCGGCTGAACGACCAGCTGATCGCCCGCCTGCACCAGGAGCGCGACAGCCGCCGGCGCGGGCGCATCCTCGACTTCCCCCGCCAGCTCGGCCTGCTCGGCGAGCGCCTGTGCCTGTTCGTCGAACTGGCCTTCGCCGGCAACCGCTACCAGCGCGCCAGCCGGCTGCGCGGCTTCTACCTGACCAGCGCGCCACACCTCGACCTGCAGCTCGACCCGCTGACCGCCGGCATCGGCCGCCGGCTGGGCCTGTCCGGCAACCTGCCGAGCCTGCGCCAGGGCCGCGCACGCTTCATCCGCCAGCTGCTGGAGCGGGTGATCTTCCCCGAGGCGGGGCTGGCCGGACTCGACCCGCAACGGCGGCGGCGCCTCGACTGGGGCCAGCGGGCCCTCTACGCCGGCGCCCTCGCCGGCCTGGCACTGTTCGGCGCCTTCTGGGCCAACGGCTTTTCCGCCAACCACCAGCGCCTCGAACAGCTGCGCGCCAGCGCCGAGCGGCTCGAGCGCGAACGCCAGGCGCTCGGCGCCCGCGACGGCGCCCGCGAGAGCCTGGCGGCACTGGACGCCGGCCATGCCGCGACCCAGGTGTTCCCGCCGGCCGGCGAAATCGCCTGGCTGCAACGCGGCGGCCTGTACCAGGGCGGCGCGGTTGCGCCGACCCTGCAGCACGCCTACCGCCGCCAGCTGGAGGAGCTGCTGCTGCCGCGCGTCGCCCGCCAGCTGGAAGCGCAGATCCGCGCCAGCCTCGGCGACCGCGAGCGCCTGCTGGGCAGCCTGCGCGCCTACCTGATGCTGAACCTGGAGGAGCGCCGCGACGCCGATTATCTCAAGGACTGGCTGGCCGCCGACTGGTCGCAGCGCCATCCGGGCGATGCCGTCGCCCAGCACGGTCTGAACGAGCACTTCGCCCGCCTGCTCGCCGGGCCCTTCACCGCCTACCCGCTCGACCAGCGCCTGCTCGCCCAGGCCCGCGAGGCGCTGCGCCGCGAGTCGCTGGCCGCGGTGGTCTACCGTATGCTCGGCGAACAGGCGCGCCGCCTGCCCGACTACCGCCTGGCCGCGAAGCTCGGCCCGCAGGGCGCGCTGATCCGCGGTGCCGACCAGCCGATCCCCGGCTTCTATACCCAGAGCGGCTACCGGCAGTTCTTCGTCGCCCAGGGCGCCGGGCTGGTGCGCGGCCTGCTGCGCGACAACTGGGTGCTCGGCGAGAGCGAGGAGCTGAGCGGCAAGGACTTCGAGCGCCTGCTGACGGAGCTGGAGCAGCTGTACTTCCGCGACTACGCCAACCACTGGGGCGAGGCCCTGGCGCGGCTGTCGCTGGAACCCCTCGGCGGCCTGGCGCAGGGCGCTACGCAGCTGGCCGGGCTGGGCGCGGCCAACTCGCCGCTGCTCGCCCTGCTCCAGGAAGTGCGCGACAACACTCGCCTGGACGGTCCGGCAGCGCTCGCCGAGGCGGCCGGCGAAGCACTGGCGAAGATCCCGGCAGTGCCCGGCAAGGCCGCCGCGGAGCTGGCGCCGCACCCTGCGGACGGCGCGCGCCAGGCTCTGGAGCGGCGCTTCGCGCCCCTGCACCGGCTGCTCGACGACGCCGGCGGCGCCGCGCCCGAGCTGGCCGCCACCCTGCAGGCGCTCGACGCCCTGCAGCTGCAGCTGGCCGGCCTGGCCCAGGCCGGCGCGCCCGAGCAGGCCGCCTTCGAACAGGCCCGGGCGCGTCTCGGCGGCCGGCGCGATGCCATCGACCAACTGCAGGGCAGCGCCGCGCGCCTGCCGCCGCCGCTCGGCAACGCCCTGGCGCTGCTCGCCGGGGACGCCTGGCGGCTGATCCTCGCCAGTGCCCACCAGCACCTCGACCAGCGCTACCGCAGCGAGCTGTACGCCGTCTATCGCGACTCGCTGCGCCAGCGCTATCCATTCGACGCGGCCAGCGCGAGCGAGGTGGCGCTGGCCGACTTCCGCGCCTTCTTCAAGGTCCGCGGCGTCGCCGACAGCTTCTTCGAGCGCTACCTGGAGCCCTTCCTCAGCGGCAGCCCCGGCCAGTACCGCCTGCGCCAGGTCGACGGCCGCGGCCTGCCGCTGTCCGCCGAATTCCTCGCCCAGCTGGGCCGGCTGCGCGGCATCCAGCGCAGCTTCTTCGCCGAGAACCCCGAGGAGCCGCAGGTGCCGTTCCGCCTGGAACCCTACGCGCTGGACGCCGGCCTTGGCCGTGCCGAATTCCGCCTCGGCGACCGCCAGCTGGAATACCGTCACGGCCCCATCGTGCCGGAAGCCTTCCGCTGGCCGGTGGAAGCCGGCGACGGACGCGCCAGCCTGGTGGTCGAGGAACTCGGCGGGCGGCGCGTCGGCATCGAGCGCAGCGGCGGGCCCTGGGCGCTGTTCCGCCTGCTCGAGCTGCTGGAGATCGACCACCACCGCGGCCGCGACGTGCTGCTGCTCAAGGCCGATCTGGACGGCCGCCAGGCGCGCTACCTGCTGCATAGCCAGCGCTCGCCGAACCCCTTCGATCTCGCCCTGCTGCGCGACTTCAAGCTGCCGGCGGCTTTGTGATGACGGTCCTCGCATCCCCCTGGCGCAGCGCCGCGCGCAGCGAGGCCGGCAAGGTCCGCGCCCGCAACGAGGACGCCGTGCTGGAACGGCCCGGCGCCGGCCTGTGGGCGGTCGCCGACGGTATGGGCGGGCACGCAGGCGGCGCCCTGGCCAGCCGGCTGATCGTCGACGGCCTGGCCGACCTGGCGCTGGAGGGCGGCCTGACGCAGCGCCTGGCACAGGTCCGCCAGTGCCTGCAGCAGGCCAACCACCAGCTATTCCAGGCGGCGACCCATGCCGGCGGACCGATCGGCAGCACCCTGGTCGTCCTGCTGGTTGCAGGCGCGCGCGTCGTCTGCCTGTGGGCCGGCGACAGCCGCTGCTATCTGTGGCGCGCTGGTCGCCTCTACCAGCTGTCGCAGGACCATTCGCTCGAACGGCGACTGATCGACCGCCAGGGCCTGCGCCCGCAGCAGGCGGCCCGCCATCCGAACGCCCAGGCGCTGACCCGCGCGGTCGGTGTCGACGAGCAGTTGGTGCTGGACAGCCTGGAGCTGGAGGCGCTGCCCGGCGACCGCTTCCTGCTGTGCAGCGATGGCCTGCACCGCAACCTGGCACCGCCGGCCCTCGGCGCCGCCCTCGACCTGCCCCTCGCCACGCTGGCCATCGAGCGCCTGTTCGCGCAGGCGCTGGCCGGGCCGGCGCGGGACAACCTCAGCGCCGTGGTGATCCGCCGATGAGCCTGCTGCCCTCCTTCGCTGTCCGCCCGGCATACGGCGAACTGCCCGCGCTGGTCGCCGGCCGCTACCGCATCGAGCGGCTGCTCGGCGTCGGCGGCATGGGCGCGGTGTACCGCGCCCGCGACCTGCTGCGCGAGCAGTTCGGCGACCCCGAACCCGTGCTGGCGCTGAAGACCCTCGCCGCGGACTTCGCCGACTACCCCGACGCCGACGCCCTGCTCCACGCCGAGTTCGCCCTGACCAGCCGGCTGCATCATCCCCATGTGGTGCGCGCCCACGCCTTCGACCTCGACCCGGCCAGCGGCCGCGCCTTCTTCACCCTGGAACTGCTGCGCGGCCCAAGCCTCGACCAGCTGCTCGACGAGCGTCCCGAGGGCTTGCCTTGGCCTGAACTGAGCGAAATCGCCGTGGCGCTGGCCGGGGCGGTGGCGCACGCCCACCGCCGCGGTGTGCTGCACGGCGATCTCAAGCCGGGCAACGCGATCCTCGCCGAGGACGGCCTGCGCCTGATCGACTTCGGCCTCGGCCAGCTGCAGCCCGGCGTGCTGCCCGGCCTGCCGCGCCTCGACCGCGAGCGCTTCGCCGCCTGGACGCCGTGCTACGCCGCTCCGGAGCTGCTCGACGGCGCGCCGCTCAGCGCCGCCGCCGATGTCTACGCCCTCGCCTGCCTGCTCTACGAGCTCGCCGCCGGCCGCCATCCCTTCGCCCGTCTCGACGCCCGCCAGGCCCGCGAACAGGAACTGCAACGTAGCCTGACACGCCCGCCCGGACTGCCGCCGCACTGCTGGCCGGCCCTGCGCACCGCCCTGGCCTTCGACCCGGCGCAGCGGCGCATCGACGCCGCCGGCCTGCTGGCCGCCTTTCGCGCGCCGGCTGTGGCTCACCCACGGATAAGGAAACCGCCATGTTCAATCCGGCCAACCAGCCGCATTTCCGTTTGAGTCTCGAAGGCCTCGACCATGACCTGCAGGTGCTCGAATTTACCGGCCATGAGGCCATCGGCCAGCCCTACCGCTTCGAGCTGGAGCTGGTCGGCGAGCGAGCCGACCTCGATCTGGAAAGCCTGCTGCAGCGCCCGGCCTTTCTCGCCTTCGCCCCGCACGGCAGCGGCATCCACGGCCTGATCCACCGCGTCGCCCAGGGCGAGTCCGGCCGGCGGCTGACCCGCTACCGCCTGAGTCTGGTGCCGCGCCTCGCCTACCTCGCCCACCGGGTCAACCAGCGCATCTTCCAGCAGCTCTCGGTGCCGCAGATCCTCGCCCGGCTGCTGGAGGAGCACGGCATCCTCGACGGCGACGCCTGCTCTTTCCGGCTCGGCGCCCAGTACCCCGCCCGCGACTACTGCGTGCAGTACGACGAATCCGACCTGCACTTCCTGCAGCGCCTGTGCGAGGAGGAAGGCATCCACTACCACTTCGAGCACAGTGCCGCCGGCCACCTGCTGGTATTCGGCGACGACCAGACCGCCTTTCCCCGCCTGACTCCGACCACTTATCAACAGGATTCCGCGCTGGTCGCCGACGAACCGGTGATCAAGCGCTTCGGCGTCCGCCTGGAAACCCGCCCTTCAAAGGTGACCCGTCGCGACTACGACTTCGAGCAGCCGCGCCTGCGCCTGGAAAGCGCCTTTTCCGGTGACTTCGCTCCGGACCTGGAGGATTACGACTACCCCGGCCGCTTCACCGACCGCACGCGCGGCAAGCAGCTGGCCCGCCGCGCCCTGGAACGCCACCGCCGCGACTACCGGCTCGCCGAGGGTCAAAGCGACCAGCCGCTGCTGGCCAGCGGGCACTTCCTCGAGCTGAGCGGCCATCCCCGCGCCGACTGGAACCGGCTCTGGCTGCTCGACGCGATCCACCACGAAGGCAAACAGCCGCAGGTGCTGGAGGAGTCCATCACCCACGACACCGATGCCGAGGACGGTTTTCAACAGGGTTACTGCAACCGCTTCACCGCCACGCCCTGGGACGCGCCCTACCGCCCGCCGCTGCGCCACCCCAAGCCGCGCATCCTCGGCAGCCAGACCGCGGTGGTCACCGGACCTGCCGGCGAGGAAATCCACTGCGACCAATACGGCCGGGTCAAGGTGCAGTTCCACTGGGACCGCGAGGGCCAGGCCGACGACGCCACCAGTTGCTGGCTGCGGGTGGCGACGAGCTGGGCCGGCGACCGCTACGGCGGCATCGCCATCCCGCGCGTCGGCATGGAGGTGCTGGTCACCTTCCTCGAGGGCGACCCGGACCAGCCGCTGATCACCGGCTGCCTCTATCACGCCGAGCACCCAACGCCCTACGAACTGCCGGCGCACAAGACCCGCAGCGTGTTCAAGACCTTCAGCAGCCCCGGCGGCGAGGGCTACAACGAGCTGCGCATCGAGGACCGCAAGGGCGCCGAGCAGATCTACGTCCACGCCCAGCGCGACTGGGACCAGCACATCGAGCACGACCAGAAGATCCGCGTCGGCCACCAGCGCCACGATACGGTCGAGGCCGACAGCTACACCGAGCTGAAGGCTGAGGAACACCGCACCACCCACGGCGACCGCAGGACCGAGGTGCGCGCCAGCGACCACCTTGGCATTCATCGGGACCAGCACCTCAAGCTCGGCAGCGGCCAGTTCGTCGAGGCCGGCCAGGAAATCCACCTCAAGGCCGGCGCGAAGATCGTCCTCGAAGCCGGCAGCGAACTGACCCTGCAGGCCGGCGGCAGCTTCATCAAACTCGACGCCAGCGGCATCACCCTGGTCGGCCCGCTGGTGAGGATCAACTCGGGCGGCAGCCCGGGCCGCGGCTCGGGCATCGCCCTCGAGCTGCCGCTGGCGCCCGGCGCGGCGGACCGGGACCAGGCGGGAAATCCGCTCGAAAGTGCGCTGGCCAACCCGCCCGCCAGCGACCCGGCGAAACGCCCGCGCATGCTGAACTTCTCCGGCTGAACGCCGGTATGGAAAACCCTGCCAAGCAAGGACTGCCATGAGCGACACTCCCGCGATCCAGAACTGGAGCCATCCCTTTCCCGGCGACGCCAGTGCCTTCGACTACCTCGCCGCCCTGGCCGACGCCAGCAGCGGCAGCTACCCCATGGGCCGCAACGGCCTGTGGCACGGCGGCATCCACTTCGACGGCCATACCGCCGGACACCTGAACCAGTCCGGCGTGCGCTGCATCGCCGACGGCGAAGTGATCGCCTACCGCATCGACGCGCGCTATCCGCACAGCGAATACAGGGCCGGCGACGTCTGCACGGCTGCGCCCTTCTCCACCGGCTTCGTACTGGTCAGGCACCGCCTGCAGGCGCCCGCCGCCGGCGAGGGCACGCCGCCGGCGCTGACCCTCTACAGCCTCTACATGCATCTCAAGGACTGGGAAAGTTATCGGGCGGAGGGTACGGTCACCCCGCCGCCCTTCCTCGGCGAGGCCCTCTACCGGATCAGGGCGGACAAGGCCTGCGACCCCATGCGCGGCCTGCGCGTGCGCGCCGGACGCAAGGGCACGGCGGAGCATGCGACCGTTCTGGCCCTGCTGCCCAAGGGCTGCAAGGTCAGGCTCGGCGAGGCCGACCGCGAAAGACCGCAATGGCGCAAACTGGCCGCGATTCTCGAAGGACGCGCCCTGCCCACTCTGCCGGACAGCCGCGAGGGCTGGGTGTTCAGCGGCGAACTGCAGGGCACCGACGATCCCGATGTGTTCCTGGTCGGCGAACGGGCCAACGACATCGAAACCGGCCTCGCCCCCGGCAAGGGCCTGAACCTGCGCCGCGACGGCCGCGGCGAGCGCGACGACCCGATCACCGCCGTGCTGCCCGAGGGGGCGGTATTCACCCTCGGCGCAGGCAGCGGCGCCTATCGCCCGCTCGGGACCGTCGTCGAAGGCGGCGACAGCCTGCACGGCCATGTGCATTTCGCCTCGCTGGAGCCGGCCGGAACCAGCACACCCACGCTCGATCGCGTGCAGGTGCTGGAGCGCCCCTGGCCGATCAAGGCCGGCGAGCCGATCGGCCATCTCGGCCTCTATCAGGATCACGACGGCAGCGCCCAGCCCCGGCTGCACCTGGAAGTGTTCAGCTGCGACGACGTGCCGGCCTTCGTCCGCCGGAGCCGCGCCTGGGCCGCCCGCCTGCCGGACACGGAAAAGACCCTGCTCAAGGTGCACAGGGGCGCCAGCAAGCTGATCCCCCATCGTGCCGGCATCGATGCCGACCATCCACCCAGGCCCAGCGACGCGGGCATGACGGTCGGCGTCGACCTGATCCTGCCGCAACGCCTGCTGGACAGCCTGCCGGCCGAACGCAGGCTCCGCGTCGGCAGCGCCGCGGCAGGCTCGGTCAGCCACTGGTGGCGCCTCGACAACCTGCTGGCCGACACGCACGGCGATCCCATCGGCGGCTGGCTGGCCGAGCAGGAACTCATCACCACCCGCCACAGCCCCTGGGAGTGGGAAGGCTTCGACTTCATCGAGGAAACCGGCCGCTCCCTCGGCGAACTGGCCCACCTGCTTGACGCCGGCGGCCGCCTGAGCGACGAGGAAAAACCGAACTACCAGGCGCAGATCGACCTGGCCGACAAGGGTCCGATCAGGAGCCGCCTCCACGACCTGATCGACCGCGACGGCGACGGCAAGCTCGCCCCCCACGAAATCGCCGCCGCCCTGCGCAAACCCTGGATCGCCCAATCCCTCGCGCAACTGATCACCCGCCATGAAAGCGAGTGGTTCTGGAATCCGGGAAAATGGGACGAGTTCGATCCGCTGATGGAGCACTCCCCGGAAACGCCCAATCCGAACTGGGAAAGCGAGAAGCGGCGGATCGAGAAGCTGGCGTGGTGGAGTGAACTGGCGGGGAGATATGGGATTGGGGCGGATGGGGTGGGGTGGCATTTTCAGCCGGTGGGACTCCTTGGATCTCAACTATCCAAGCCAAAGCTGGGTTTAATAAAAGTAAAAGAAGGAAAAATAACTTTTGACGCCGAAGGCAACGACATGCCTGGCTCACCCCATTTTAGCCGGGTAATTCATTGGCCTGGAAATAGTTTGTCTGGCGTAACACTAGGCCGCGGTTATGATATGGGGTCACGAAGCGAATCTGAAATCTACAATCACATGGTATCTGTTGGGATTGATGTGGATAAAGCAGCTAAAATATCAAAAGCCCATGGGCTAAAAGGAAGTGCCGCACAGAATTTCGTCAACAAAAACAAAGAAGCTATAGGGAAAATTACCGGCGAGCAGCAAGTCTTACTATTTAACCTGATTTATCCAGGCTACGTAGAAAGGACTATTGATAACTATAACAAATGGACGTCTTCCGACCTAGGAAGGATCCGCTGGCCAGACTTAAAGTTAGTAATTAGAGAAATACTCGTGGACTTTGTTTACCAAGGATTCACAAAGGGACCAAATCCCATGAGGGCAGGAATGAACAACAACATTGATGAGCTGATTCGTTATATAGAAAACACCCCGGCCATTAAGCAGTATGAAGACGGACGCCATAGAGCACTTTACCTGAAAAAACACAAACGAGAGATCTTATGAAAAAGATTAGCTATTTTCTTGCAGTCAACTTTCTAGTTTTTTCATTGCCAATCCATGCAGGGCAGCAAGAAAATAATTCTTGCGAACGAGTTTCAAGCAGTCAACAAATTTTCGAGTGTTCTAACGTCGAAAGAGAGAAGGCAGACCAATTACTGAATAATGTTTACCGCGAGCTTATAACAAGGATAGTTAAGCAATATAAATCAGACCCAGGACTTAAAGATGCTTACACTCAAAAAATCAAAGAGTCTCAGCGCCTTTGGATAAAGCTAAGAGATGCAAATTGTAATCTGGAAACATTTGAAATCGAGGCAGGAACACAAGCCTATGAAACCACGTTCAATAAGTGTGTAGCACGATCCAGTATCGAAAGAGCAACTTATCTTAAAAAAATCTCCCCTGAAATATAGTTTCATTGCGAGCTCTCAGAAGCTGCAAAGCTGAAGGGAAATTATGAGATGGCGGTCATGGTTTATGAGCTCCTATGGCTATCCATGTAAAAACCAACACTGGCTACTCATGAATCCGAGTTCCTTGCGTACCTAAATGTCGAATACCATAGGTAAGAGCACCTCGGCAGAAGATGTCAGCCAGAGCAATCTTAACTCCTGTTCAGTCTTCGGATTTAACTCAGTTATTTTATTAACCGAGCGATAGTGATATGGGTTATTTATAAAAGTTTATGATTTTATGAAAAGTGAAGTGATACGAATACCTGGATTACCTTTGAAAATAGAGGGGTTGGGACTCTTGAAATGGAACTCAATCGTTAGCAGAGCACAAAATATAGCTGTTGACCTCATATATCGAGGAGATTACACGCCTGGCACAAGAAGGAATGTACAACAGCATATCGTAGACAATAATATGGAAAAGCTCAGAGAGGTTTTATCTGATCGCTCAAAATGCCCTGCTGACATGCCAAGCGATAGATTCAAAAAACGAATAGCTTATTTGAGATGAGCAGCATGTGGATGGCAAAATTTTTCTCATATTTATAGCTCTCCTGGCCATGAAGGCAAATGGAGAGCCCATTGATTATTCAAAGATTTCCGAGGCAAAATCTGCAAGGTTCGACAAAGTCGTTGTTCGATATTTTCGTCAATATGGTGAGGTTTGTGCCAACGTACAGACGCTCGACCCTGGAAAAAATTGGCAGATCATCTCCACAATACATATCTGCAGCTTTGAAGATAAGTCATTTGAAACTGAATTTGCAGATATACAATTTCAGAATATTTATTTCGCAGAAGATGGTCTCCATCTTACCCTGAGCACAACACCTCTCGAGCCCATTGGCGAACAAATAAAGAACTGCATAGTCCCCATCAAAGACGGCTCTATAGACCAAATGACATACCGAGATGGCGGCAAGTAAACATCTCCTGCCTTTGCCGGAGGTTATTTACTAAAAAAGATGATCACAGAGCAAAATACATCACATTGATGAAAATGTCAGATGCTGCACTCAGTTTTTGCGGTCGCCGCGTTTGTCGTCCGCCGATGCCATTTGTGCAACGAGCGCAAACAAGACGGCGAGTAGGCGGAACAGCATAATTTCTTACTCCTCGGCATAACTATTAACAGGCACCAATTGATACATAACTGTCCGGATGGGCGTGGTGTATAACATTCCTCGCCATGCTCGCTCTCCCTGTCTAGGCTGCGGGCTTCGCGGTCATGATGACTGCTCTGGGGAGTTATACACCATGGCCGACAGAGCCAAGTTGGCGGCGCGCGGACTTGCCACCATCAAGACTCCCCACCAAATCCCTCCACCACCTCCCCACACCCCATCATCGCCAACCCGCTCTTCTCCATGAACACCCCGATCCCCGGCAGGGCTGCGCGGGCCTTGGGGTGGATGTCGTGGAACAGCAGGATGCCGCGGCGCCAGAGCAGCATCAGGGTGATCAGGCGGTCCTGCATGGCGGCGGGCTGCAGTTTGGCGTTCCAGTCCTGGGAGTCGATGTTCCACAGCACCACGCGGCCGTCGCGGGCCTTCAGGTAGGCGACTTGTTCCGCGTTGCGCTGTCCGTAGGGCGGGCGAAACCAGGCGCCGCCGGCCGGGCCGGCGGGCTGGACGCGGGCGATCAGGCGGGCAGTTTTCTCCAGCGAGTCCTGCCAGCCGGCCAGTTTCTGGTGGGGTACGTGGCTGTAGCCGTGGGAGGCCAGGCACTGGCCCTGGTAGCGCTCGCCCAGGCTGGCGGCGGATTCCCTGGCCAGGCGCCGTTCGAGGTTTTCGCCGAGGACGAAGAAGAAGGCGCCGGCGCCGTGTTCGCGCAGCCAGTGCAGCAGCCGCTCGGTCTCGTCGTTGCCCGAGGGGCCGTCGTCGAAGCTCAGGGCGAACTGCCGGTCGGGCAGTTCGAAGCCGTTCAGCTCGCTGTCGTCCAGCCGGGCGATCTCGCTGGTGATGCGCGGGAACAGTGCGGCCAGGCGTACCTGCTCGTAGAGATAGGTGGTGTGGAAGCCTTCGGCGGCCAGGCGCCAGGCCTGGGTCGCCGCGTCTCCGGCCGCCTGGCCGGCCAGTTGCACCAGCGCCGGCCAGTCCGCGGCCGGCGGGCAAGTCGCCTCGCCGTCGCAGCCGTGGCTCGCCGCCTGGTAGTTGGCCAGCAGGCGCCGGCGCGTTTCCTCCAGCCAGCGGGCGACGCCCTCGGCGTTGGGCGTCTTCACCCCGGTGAAGGTCTGGATGGCCGCCGCGTCGGCCAGCGGCGTGCGTTCGATGACCCGCACCAGGGCGAGGATCTCCTGGCGCGAGGCCCGGTCGAAGCGCTGCGGGCTGTCGATGCTTTCCGGCCAGAGCGTGCGGTCGTAACTGGCGAGCTTCGCCGGCCCCGCCGCCGAGGCTCCGGCGGAAAGCAGTGCAAGCAGGGTGCCGGCCAGCCAGGTCCTGAGCGGGCGGGTTGTGCGCGAACGGCTCATGCTCTTCCCTCCCCGCTCAGCGGCCGAGTTTCTCGTTCATGCGGGCGATGGCCTTGTCGTACACCGGGTTGGCCTTGTAGTTCTGCGCCCACAGGAAGTTCTGCAGCGCCTGCTCGAACTTGTTCTGCGCCTCGAAGATCCGCGCGATGTTGTAGTGCGAGCTGGCCAGCACGCTGTCGCGGCTGGCGCCGCGCGCCAGGGCGATCGCCTGGCGGTTGGCCCAGACGGCGTCGGCGAACTTGTCCTGCCGCTGGTAGGCCAGGCCGAGGTTGCTGAAGGCCTGCGCATAGGTGGGATCGTTCTTCAGCGCTTCCCGGTAGTAGAACACCGCGTCGTCGTATTTCTTCGCGTGGTAGAGCGTCTCGCCCTGCTTGTTCTGCTCCTGCGCGAGCTTGGCGGTGCGGCGGATGTCGTGGGCACGGGCGATGGGCTCGACGAGCGCGGCGCCGTTGAACAGCTCGATCTCGGCCAGGCCGTTGTCGCCGCTCTGCGCGTCCTCCAGCACCACCTTGAAGCGCGACACCGGCAGCGGCGCCTCGAGGGTGAACGACTGCGCGGTCTGGCCCGGCTTGAGGTCGTAGAAGCGCTTGTCCTCGTCGTTGATCAGCACGCCGACACGGCGGAGCGTGCTGCCGGCCGGCAGGGTCAGGGCGAAGCGGTCGACGCTCTGCGGCGCGGCGAAGTTCAGCGCCACCCACTCGCCGACGCCGGCGCCGGACACGCCTTCCGCCCAGGCGCTGGCCGGGTTGCCGTCGATCGCGTTGTGCGGCGCGAAGCGGCTGTCGATGCCCTGGAAACCGTCGACCCGCGAGGAGGCGCTGACCCAGCTCGGCGCCTGGTACTGGGAGACGCCGCTGCCCTCGCTGGGGCCTTTCACGGCGACCTCCAGCGCCCGCCAGGTGTTGTCGTAGTCCGGGCGGCTGGTGGTCAGGGTCAGCCGGTAGTTGCTGGCCGAGCCGCCGGCGATCTGCTCGACGATCCGCTTGAACTGCCCGGAATCCTTGTCGTAGAAGCTGCCGGCCAGGGCATCGGCCATCCAGCGGTACTGGTCGAGGTTGGGGCCGACCACGTTGAGCACGGCGCCGAGCTTCTTGAGGTCGGCGAGCACCTCCTGAGTCGTCAGCGGGGTGACGGCGTCGGCGCTGTGGAAGGAGGCGTCGGTGATCAGCACGAACACCTTGCGCCGCGCCGGGTCGTGGCTCAGCGCGGTGACGCCGTAGCGCAGGGCCTCCAGGGCGTTTTCCGGCTCGTCGCCGCCGCCGTCGGCGCGCAGGGCCGCCACTGCGGCCTTGAAGTCGCTGGCCGAGCTGGTGAAGTCCACCTTGTGGCGCAGCTCGTCGCCGAAGGAGATCAGCGCGAAGCGGTAGTCGAAGCCGGAGGTCTGGACGATGTTGGCGAACTCCAGGGTGCGCTGGATCAGCCCGTCGATCTCCTCGGCCATGCTGCCGGTGTCGTCAAACGCGAAGACGAAGTCCACGCCGCGCGCGTCCGCCGTTTCCGGGGTCAGGCTCTCGACGCCGAGGATCGCCGTCTCGCGCAGGTCCTCGGTGATGCTGAAGTACTCCTTGGTCAGACCCTGGATCGGCGCGCCGGTTTTGGCGTCGCGGACGTTTACATCGACGCTGAGGGTCGGGAAGCGGCTGGCGACCGGCTGGATGAGGACGTCCGCCGTGCCGGCGGCCTGGGCGACGCCGGCGGCGAGCAGGGCCAGGCTGAAGACGGATCGGTGGAGGGCGCGAAGCGTGGACATGACGGCTCCTTGTCGGGCGGAGAGGTAAAGGGTCGATGCTTGGAGGCCGCCCGCAAGCGGGCGGCGGCAGGCGGCAATTATCCGGCCCCGGCGCGGGCAGCGTTGCCGGGCAGCCTGCGGATTTGTGCGCGGCGTCTCAGCCGTGCTGGCGGAGATGGACCACCAGGGCGCTGTCCATGGTCTTGGCGTGCAGGTCGAACCAGGCCGGCAGGCTGTCGTTCAGCCAGGCGCGGGCCATCTGCGCGCGGCCGGCCGCGGCGCGCTGGCAGAAGCGGTCCATGTCGCCGAGGATGCGCTGGTGGTTGGCGCGGTGCTCGCCGAAGGCGGGATAGCCGGAGGCCTGCATCTTCGCCTCCTCGTCGGCGAAGTGGTGGCTGGTGTGCTCGAACAGCGCCTTGAACGCTTCGGCGAACTCCGGCCCCGTGGCATTCGCTGCGGCCAGGCAGAGTCCGAGGAACTCGCGGTGGGTGTGGTCGATCGCCTCGTCGCCCAGGGCATAGCTGTCCTGGAAGCGCTCCAGCATTTCTTGGGGGGTCGGCATGGCGGAGGGTCCTTCTGTGGCAGGGCGCACGCAGGATACGGCAAGCCTGCGACCGACGGTACGGCCTGGCCGCTCCGGGCGGGGCCGCTGAAAAGCTACGCGAAGCGGAAGGTCGGCATTCGCTTTTGTGGCGTTTTGCCATTAATTGTCGATGTTCTTTTGTAGCGTTGTATACAAATCGACATATCGGGACAGGAATAGGGCGACAGTCGACAGGCCGTAAGCGCTGCCTGATTATCAATAACTTATTGATAATTATTGTTTTTTTCATCAAGTAAAAAGCTGGAGCACATCTTGCAAAAAGGGCGGCCGGGAGTCGTTGAAGCCAATAGAAAATCGGGCGGGCGACAAGGAGTGAAGGGCGCTGGCGATTTTACAAACGGCTATCGAGGCAATCCGTTCGCTCCAGGCAAAGGACTTTGATGCATTTTGCTTGCCGTGTTGCGCTTCGCCACCCTCCAGAAAGTCTGATGCAAGTCAAGAGAAGGATTTTTTTTTATCAGAACGTTTCGATCCCGATTTTCAAACCAGCCCATAAATGGCATTTTGCGCCGCCCCGCGCATCTTGGGCCCCCGGACGGGGCTGCTCATGGACAACCTGCACAACTCATCAGGAGAAAAGGCACACATGAACAAGTCCATTCTGACCCTGGCCGTGACGGCAGCCATTCTGGGTCAGACTCTGTCGCAGCAGGCCAGCGCCGCCGGCTTCATCGAGGACAGCAAGGCCACGCTGAGCTTCAAGAACTTCTACATCAACCAGGATGTTCGCAACGAGGACCGTCCCCGGTCTGAGGAGTGGGGCCAGGGCTTCTTCCTCGACTTCAAGTCCGGCTTCACCGAAGGTCCGGTCGGCTTCGGCCTGGACGTGCTGGCCATGCACGCCATCCGCCTGGACGGCGGCGGTCGCGCCGGCAAGGCGGACATCGAGCGCACCCCCGGCACCATGTTCCCGCTGGAGAGCAACGGCAAGGCCAAGACCGACTTCGGCCGCGTCGGCGTGACCGGCAAGATGCGCTTCTCCAAGACCGAGGCGCGCCTCGGCACCCTGCTGCCGAAGATGCCGGTCTTGACCTACAACGACGGTCGTCTGCTGCCGCAACTGTTCCACGGCGCGCAGGTCACCTCCAACGAGATCAAGGATCTGACCCTGACCGCGGGCAAGATCGAGCACTCCACCGAGCGGAACTCCAGCGACAGCTACGGCCTGTCGATCTCTGGCGCCAACAGCGGCAGCAAGGCCCAGTTCAGCAACGAGTTCTACTTCGGCGGCGCCGACTACAAGGTCAACAAGGACCTCCTGCTGCAGTACTACTACGGCAACCTGCGCGACTTCTACAAGCAGCACTTCGTCGGCCTGGTACACAACTGGGCGCTGCCGGTCGGCGCGCTGAAGACCGACCTGCGTTACTTCAGCAGTGACTCCGACGGCAAGAACGAGAGTTCCTCCGGACGTGCCGAGGGTTATGTCAGCAGCGGCGCCAACGGCAGCAGCGGCGAGGTCGACAACAACCTGTGGAGCGCCATGTTCACCTACAGCCTGGCCGGCCACGAGCTGGGCGCCGGCTACCAGAAGGTCACCGGCAACAGCGACTTCCCGCACATCTTCCAGGGCAACGGCCGCACCCTGTACCTGATCACCGACTCGCAGATCGGCAAGTTCGCCAGCGCCGGCGAGAATTCCTGGGTGGCCAAGTACGCCTACGACTTCGCCGCGATCGGCGTGCCGGGCCTGAAGGCCAGCCTGTCGTACGTCAGCGGCGACGACATCGACGCCGCCGGCAGCGACAACAAGGAATGGGAACGCAACTTCCGCGTCGACTACACGGTGCAGGAAGGCATGCTCAAGGGCGTCGGCCTGTCCTGGCGCAACGCGGCGCTGCGCGGCAACGACACCCGCGACCAGGACGAGAACCGTCTGATCGTCAGCTACAGCCTGCCGCTGTTCTGAGCCTTTCCCCATCGAAATCGCAGGGACGCGATTTCACCCAGGGGCATCGCCGGCGCAACGCCGGCTTGCCGCCCGCCCCGCTACAGCGCCTCTTCCTCGACCGGCTCGACTGCGCTTGCCTCGATGGCGTAGGCGGCGTCCGCCAGCTCGTTGCTGACCTTTTCCACCCGCAGCCTGCCGTCCACCCACAGCGGGATCGAGATGTCCTCCACGCGAAAGCCCTTCGGGTAGCGGACCAGCACGATCTGGTTCGGCGGCGGCGGCGGCAGATGGATGCAGGCACCCGGATAGGGCACCAGGAAGAAGCTGGTGCTGCGTCCCTTGGCATCGTTTTCCAGCGGCACCGGATAGCCGCCCAGGCGAATCTCCCGGCCGTTCAGTGCCGGCACCGTCTTCGCCGAGTACATCACCGCCGGCAGGTCCCTGGCCTTCTGCTTGAGGCCGCCCCTGGCGGTGAAGTCGCCGTCGCCCTCCGGCGTGTCGTGGCTGATGTCCGGCATCTCCTCGAGGGCCTGGCGGTCGTCGTCGGGCATCAGCTCCAGCCAGTCAAGCTCCGGCGGTTCGGCGTGCGAAATGGAACTGGCGAAAAGCAGGGCGAAAAGGAACGGTAATCGGCGCATGGAGTCGAACCGGCGGTCATTGAAGGGGGAAGACGAGCGGACGGCATGATGGCATCGAGCGGAGCGCCGATAAAGGGCGACGCCGCAGGCCGGCCGACGAGCCGCATGGCCTCTCCGCCCGATGGCATTGAAAAGCAGCGGCATTTGGCTATACCGCATTAAAATGGCGTGTCGGCGTCAGCCCCCGCAACCCTCTCCGAGTCATGCGCATGAAAACCCATTCCCCGATCCTAGCCCTCCTGCTGGCCTGCGCATGCGTGGCCGTCATGCCCGGCGTCCAGGCCGTCGACAAGAGCCCGCCGGCCCGCACGCCGTCTCCTCTGCAGCTGGCCTCCGCCAGCGCCCTGGTGGTCGACCTGAACAGCGGCAGGGAGCTGTTCGCCAGCCACCCGGACGTGGTCGTGCCGATCGCCTCGATCAGCAAGCTGATGACCGCCGTGGTGACTCTGGACGCCGCCCAGCCGCTCGACGAGGTGATCCCGGTGCTGATCCACGACACCCGCGAGCTGCGCGGTGTCTACTCGCGGGTGCGGGTCAACAGCCGCATCAGCCGCAGGGAGATGCTGCTCCTGGCCCTGATGTCCTCGGAGAACCGCGCCGCGGCGAGCCTGGCGCACAACTACCCGGGCGGCCATGCGCGCTTCGTCGCGGCGATGAACGCCAAGGCCCGCGCGCTGGGCATGCGCAGCACCCGCTTCGTCGAACCGACCGGCCTGTCGGAGCTGAACGTCTCCTCCGCCCGCGACCTGGTGAAACTGCTCAGGGCCGCGCGGCAGTATCCGCTGATCCGCGAGCTGAGCACCACGGCGAGCCAGAGCGCGCGCTTCCAGAAGCCGAACTACGTGCAGAACTTCAACAACACCAACCCGCTGGTGCGCAATCCCACCTGGCGCATCGAGGTCACCAAGACCGGCTTCATCAACGAAGCGGGCCATTGCCTGGCCATGCTCGCGGTGGTGCAGAACCGTCCCGTGGCCATGGTGCTGCTGAATACCCTCGGCAAGCGCTCGCATGTCGGCGACGCCACCCGCGTGCGGCAGTGGCTGGAAACCGGCAAGAGCGCTCCGGTGCCTCTGGTGGCCCAGCGCCACAAGCAGCAGAAGCTGCTGGAATGGCGCAGGACCCAGGCCACCGCGACCACTCAGGACTTGCGCAGATAGCCGACGACGACCAGCAGGAGGATGGCGCCGATCACCGCGCCGATGAAGCCGGCGGCTTCGCCGGCGTGGTAGATGCCCAGCGCCTGGCCGCCGTAGGTGGCCACCACCGAGCCGCCGATGCCGAGCAGGATGGTCATGATCCAGCCCATCGGCTGATCGCCCGGCTTGAGGAAACGCGCGACCACGCCGATCAGCAGGCCGATGAGGATGGTGCCGAGGATGCCCATGGCAAGTGTTCCCGTAGGGTGAGCTTGCCTCCAGCCTAGTCGCCGTATGGCGCGGCGACAACGCAGGGAGGCCCGGGAGCGTAGGGCGGGTTGGCCGCAAGGCGGCGCAACCCGCAAAGGATGCCGCCAGGCATCCCCATTGCCGGCCTGCGGCCGGTTGGTGGGTTACGGCCTGCGGCCTAACCCACCCTGCGGGCGTGGGGCATCAGCCCTCGATCAGCGCCTCGACTTCGCGGATGCGCGCCTCGAGCGTCGCCAGGTCCTTGCAGCGCAGGGTGGCGTGGCCGACCTTGCGCCCGGCCTTGAAGGCCTTGCCGTAGTGGTGCAGGTGGCAGTCGGCGACGGCCGCCACCTTGTCCACCGGCGGCACCGCGCCGATGAAGTTGAGCATGGCGCTCTCGCCGACCTTGGCGGTCGAGCCCAGCGGCAGGCCGGCCACCGCGCGCAGGTGGTTCTCGAACTGGCTGCACTCGGCGCCTTCGATGGTCCAGTGCCCGGAGTTGTGCACCCGCGGGGCGATCTCGTTGGCCTTGAGGCCGCCGTCCACCTCGAAGAACTCGAAGGCCAGCACGCCGACGTAGTCCAGCTTCTCCAGCACGCGGCCGACATAGTCCTCGGCCAGCGCCTGCAGCGGGTGCTCGCTGCTGGCCACCGACAGGCGCAGGATGCCGGCCTCGTGGCTGTTGTGCACCAGCGGGTAGAAGCGCGTCTCGCCGCTGCGGCCGCGCACGGCGACCAGCGACACCTCGCCGCTGAAGGGCACGAAGCCTTCGAGGATGCACGGCACGCTGCCCAGCTCGGCGAAGGCGCCGGCGACATCCGCAGGCTGGCGCAGGACCTTCTGGCCCTTGCCGTCGTAGCCCAGGGTGCGGGTCTTGAGCACCGCCGGCAGGCCGATCTCGGCCGCGGCAGCGTCGAGGTCGGCCTGCGAGTGGATGTTGGCGAATTCCGGGGTGGGAATGCCGAGGCTCCTGAACAGGCTCTTCTCGAACCAGCGGTCGCGGGCGATGCGCAGCGACTCGGCGGAGGGATAGACGGGGACGAACTGGGAGAGGAAGGCCACGGTCTCGGCCGGCACGCTCTCGAATTCGAAGGTGACCAGATCGACCTCGTCGGCCAGCTGGCGCAGATGGTCCTGGTCGCCGTAGTCGGCACGGATGTGCTCGCCGAGGGCGGCCGCGCAGGCATCCGGTGCCGGGTCGAGGAAGGCGAAGTTCATGCCCAGCGGAGTGCCCGCCAGGGCCAGCATGCGGCCCAGCTGGCCGCCACCGATCACGCCGATCTTCATCTTGAGGCCCCCTTTCTCACGCGTCGCGCGGGTCCGGATTGTCGAGCACGGTACGGGTCTGCTCGTCGCGAAAACGCTTGAGCGCCTCGTGGAACTGCGGGTGCTGGCCGCCGAGGATGCTGGCGGCGAGCAGCGCGGCGTTGACTGCGCCGGCCTTGCCGATGGCCAGGGTGGCGACCGGTACGCCGGCCGGCATCTGCACGATGGAGAGCAGCGAGTCGACCCCGGAGAGCATCGACGACTGCACCGGCACGCCGAGCACCGGCAGGTGGGTCTTGGCCGCGCACATGCCCGGCAGGTGCGCGGCGCCGCCGGCCCCGGCGATGATCACCTGGATGCCGCGGGACTCGGCCTGCTCGGCGTACTGGAAGAGCAGATCCGGGGTGCGGTGGGCGGAAACCACCCTGACCTCGTTGGGGATGCCCAGCTTGTCCAGCATCTCCACGGTGTGACTGAGGGTGCTCCAGTCGGACTTGGAACCCATGATCACGCCTACCAGTGCGCTCATCGTCGTGCCTCTTCGTTGGCGCCCGCAGGCGCGTCAAAAAACAACAAGCCACGCTGGCAGGGCGTGGCTTGGCTGGAGGTGCGAGCCCTCGCGGATTTGAGAGGGGATCGCATTATCAAGCGGCGGAGTATAACCCAAAGCCGGGCACGGGAGTGCAGGCGCATGGGCCTTCCGTCCGGGTTACCATGCTTGCTTCTCCTTTTCCGAGATCAGGCCATGTCCACCATCAACCACCTCATGGTCCTCTACAGCGGCGGCACCATCGGCATGCAGGGCAGCGACCGCGGTCTGGTGCCGGCCGCCGGCTTCGACGCCCGCCTGCGCGAGCGGCTGGCCGCCGAGTCGCAGCGGCGCATGCCGCCCTGGCGCTACCGCGAGCTGAGCCCGCCGATCGACAGCGCCAACATGAACCAGCAGCACTGGCTGGCGATGCGCGACGCCATCGTCGCCGCGGTCGAGGAGGACGGCTGCGACGCCGTGCTGCTGCTGCACGGCACCGACACCCTGGC
Organism: Azotobacter chroococcum; assembly: GCF_002220155.1. Classification (NCBI taxonomy): domain Bacteria; kingdom Pseudomonadati; phylum Pseudomonadota; class Gammaproteobacteria; order Pseudomonadales; family Pseudomonadaceae; genus Azotobacter; species Azotobacter chroococcum. The sequence goes on from NZ_CP011835.1 coordinate 46,390, forward strand.
CTACAGCGCCGCGGCACTGGGCTTCCTGCTGCTCGGCCTGGGCGTGCCGGTGGTGCTGACCGGCGCCATGCTGCCGGCGGACGTCCCGGGCAGCGACGCCTGGGACAACCTGTTCGGCGCCGTGGATGCCCTCGCCCGGGGCGTGGCGCCCGGCGTGCATCTCTACTTCGGCGGCCGCCTGCTGCACGGCGCCCGCGCCACCAAGCTGGGCAGCGCGACCTTCGGCGCGTTCGCCGAGCTGCCGCGCCAGCGCCTCGGCGAACGCGCCGCCGCCCTGCCCGCCGCCCTCGACTACCGGCGGATTCGCCAGCCGGTGAGTCTCGCCGTGCTGCCGCTGTTCCCCGGCCTGCAGGCGGTACAACTGCGCGCCCTGCTCGGCAGCGGCGTACAGGGCCTGGTGCTGGAGTGCTACGGCAGCGGCACCGGCCCCTCGGACGACGCCGAACTGCTCGAGGCGCTGCGCGAGGCCCGCCGGCGCGGCACGGTGCTGCTCGGCATCAGCCAGTGTCCCCACGGCCATGTGGCGTTCGGCACCTATGCCGCCGGCAACGCCCTGAGCGAGGCCGGGCTGCTCGGCGGCGACGGCATGACCCGCGAGGCGGCGCTCGGCAAGCTGTTCGCCCTGCTCGGCGCCGGCCTGTCGGCGGACGAGACCGAGCACTGGCTGCGCCAGGACCTGTGCGGCGAGTGCGCCGGCCTGCCCGGCGCGAGCGCCTAAGCGCCTAGTGCAGTTTCAACCAACATCCTGTTCAAGTGGCGGGAGCTGTTCACAACCGTAATAGGTGCAGACTCGCTCCATCACCTCGGCGATCGTCAATGGGCGTTCGGGCTCATGGATCGCCCGCTTGCCATGCACCCAGCAGGGCTCGATCCGGTTCAGCCAGGGGCTCTTGCTCGGCAGGCGGCAGGTTACGATCCGTACGCCACCCTCGGCTCTGGCCCGGCGGTTGTGCGCCCCGATCCAGGCTCGCACCCGGTGGCTGACATGCCAGCTGGCGTTGTCCCAGATCATCAGCAGCGCCTTCTTCCCTTCGCTCGCCAGGCGCTCGCAGACCCACTCCAGGAAGTCCTCGGTCACCTGGCTGACCGGGCGGCCCTTGACGAAGCGCAGCAGCATCTGCCCCGTGTCGGCGCGCAGCAGGCCATAGCAGCTCAGCGCCTTGGGTTCGGCATCCTGCGGATCCACCGACAACTGCTGCAGGCGCAAAGCCGGACCCGCGCTCCAGGCCTTCAGGAACGGGCGCGCGAAACGACTCCACCAGACCTCGTCCTGAAAACCCAGCACCCAGTCCGGGTGCGTTGTGGCCAGTTCGATCAGCCAGTCGCGTCGCTTTTTTTGCGCGCATAGTGCGGATCCGGACTGGTGATCCAGGTCTTGGCCCGCTTCCAGCCCACGCCCAGGCGCATCAGGGCCTGGCGGATCGACTCGTGGCTCAGCTGCCGTTCGGTCAGCCCCTGCTCGAAGGCCACTTCGGCGGCCAGGCTCAAGGTCCACAAGCGGGTGGGCTTGCCGAAATCGCGGGGGCTGCGATGCAGCAAGGCGCGCAAGCGCTCGGCCTGCGTGCCCGCAAGCAAGGGACGGACACGTTTGGGCCGATGCGACTTCTCCGTCAGGCAAGACAACCCCTCGGCGGCAAAGGCCCGCAGGGTGTTGCGTACGGTTTGCGTGGCGCAGCCGAACAGGGCGGCGATTTCCGTGGCGGTCTTGCCGTCGGCGCTGGCCAGCAGGATCTGGCAGCGCCGCAGCGTGAAGGCTTCCCGGGCACGCAGGCCAACCTGCAGGGCCTGCCGTTCCTCGGTAGTCAAAGGGCGAACGAATAGAGGTGCTTTCATGGGGCATAGCATCGCCTGATGCCATAATTTCCACAACTACACCTATGAAACTGCACTAGTACGGCCCGCAGCCCAGCACCTCGGCCTCGGCCAGTTCCCGCCCGCTGCTGTCGTAGAGCACGGCGTAGACCTGGGTGGACATGGCCCAGGCCTCCAGCCGGTAGCGCTGCCCGGCGGCGAAGTCCGGATAGCGCAGGCGCACCCAGCAGCTGATGGGCAGCGTGTTGCGGCCCATCGGGTTGCCCTGATAGTAGTAGCGGAAGGTCGCTTCCAGTTCGTGGGCGCCGGGCGTCACCTGGAAATAGCGGCCGTCGCGCAGCCGCTGGCCGTCCTGCCAGTCGGCCATCAGCAGGCTGGTCACCTCGCGGGCCTCCAGCTCGACCCAGGCCATCTGCGGGTCCGGCGCGGGCAGTGGACTGGCGCAGCCGGCCAGCAGCAGGGAAAGGGTCAGCCAGGAAAGTCGTCCGTGCATGGGCAGCCTCGCGGGAAGGCGGCGAGGTGTCAGACTCCGCTGCTGCAGCCGCTCTCCCGACCGCTCGCCACCATCCGGCGCTGGTCGTCATAGAGCCGGGCCCAGGCACGGAAACCGACGTCGCCGACCTCCAGACTATACCGCTGGCCGGCGGTGAATTTCTTGTAGTTCAGGCGGATCAGGCAATTGCGCTCGTAGGGCGCGCTGTCCGGCCCGATGTTGCTGCCCGACACCTCGAAGCGGTAGCGCATGCCCAGCTCGTGGGCGCCGGGGCTGACCTGGAAGAAGCGGTGGTCGTCCAGCGCCTTGCGGTCCACCTCGGCGGCGCGCAGCGAATGGGGCACCTGCGGATTCAGCTCGATCCAGGCCTGGCCGGGATCGTGCCGCGGCAGCAGCAGGTTGCAGCCGCCGAGCGCCAGCAGACAGGGAAACAGGATGAGAACGCGCATGACGAAGCTCCGGAGTGTCGTGGTCATGGAACCGGTGGGCACTAGAAGAACCGGGCCGGCTTCCGCCACATCGAAGCCCGGGATTGTCCGTCTGCGGCCTGTACACTCCCTTGTGCACGGGCGAGCGAAGCGCTCGCCTTTCCTTCCTTGAACGCCTGCAGGGCCACCGGGTTCACCGGATGAAATTTTTCAGCTCACTCGACAACCTTACCCTGCGCGGGGTTCCCCTGTTGCTAGCCGTCTGTCTGAACGGTTGTTCCACTTTCGACTATTACCGCCATCTGGCCAGTGGCCATCTCGAGCTGCTGCATCGCCGCGAACCGGTCGCCACGCTGGTCGCCGATCCGGCCCGCGATCCCGCGCTGCGCCAGCGCCTCGCCCAGGCCCAGGCGGCGCGCGCCTTCGCCAGCGCGCGGCTCGGCCTGCCGGACAACGCCAGCTACCGCCTCTACGCCGACCTCGGCCGGCCCTATGTGGTGTGGAATCTCTTCGCCACCGGGGAATTTTCCGTCGAGCCGCTCAGCCACTGCTTCCCGATCGCCGGCTGCGTCGCCTATCGCGGCTTCTACCAGCTCGGCCGGGCGCGCGGCGCGGCGGCGCTGTTGCGCCAGCAGGGCCTGGACACCTACGTCGGCCCGGTGGAGGCCTACTCGACCCTCGGCTGGTTCGCCGACCCGATCCTCGCCGGCATGCTGCGCCACGGCGACGACGAGCTGGCCGCGCTGATCTTCCACGAACTGGCGCACCAGCGGCTCTACGTGGCCAACGACACCGCCTTCAACGAGTCCTTCGCCAGCTTCGTCGAGCGCGAGGGCCTGCGCCAGTGGCGCGCCAGCCGTGGCCTGCCGCCGCCGGACGAGCGCCGCGCGCGGCGCAGCGAGCAGTTCGTCCGCCTGGTGCTGGACAGCCGCGAACGTCTGCAGGCGCTCTACGCCAGCGGCCTGCCGGCGGACGAAATGCGCCGGCGCAAGGCAGCCGAGTTCGACGCGCTGCGCCGGCGCTACCGGAGCCTGCGCGACGGCGAATGGCAGGGCGAGCGCCGCTACGACGCCTGGATCGAAGGCCCGCTGAACAACGCCAAGCTGCTACCGTTCGGCCTGTACGACGGCTGGCTGCCGGCCTTCGCGGAAATATTCCGCCGCGCAGGCCAGGATTGGCCACGCTTCTATGCCGAAACCGAGCGTCTGGCGCAGCTGCCCGCCGCCGCGCGCGAACGGCGCCTGGCCGAGCTGCAGGCCGGCGCGACGCCCCCCATCGCCATCCAGGAGAGCACACCATGAACAGATACTGCCTTGCCCTCGCGCTTGTCCTGCCGAGCGCCCCGCTGCTGGCGGCGGTCAAGCCCTGCGAGGCACTCAAGGAGGAGATCGAAGTGAAGATCCAGGCCGCCGGCGTGGCCTCCTACACCCTGGAGATCGTGCCCAACGAGGAAGTGACCGACCGCAATCTGGTGGTCGGCAGCTGCGACGGCGGACGCAAGAAGATCATCTACCAGCGCAACGACGGCAGCCGCCGGCGCAGCGAAACGCCGGCGCCCGCGCCGGCGGATATTCCGGCCGACTGAGCGATCCTCAGTCCTCGTGATCGGCGAGCAGGTGCGGCTCCTTCAGCGGCAGGTAGTTCTCCGCCAGGTGCTGGTCCTTCAGCCGCACGTAGTTGTCGGCGCTGTAGCGGAAGAAGCCGCGTTCCTTGTCGTTCAGCGGGCGCGCCTGCTTGACCGGGCTGCCGACGTACAGGAAGCCGCTCTCCAGGGTCTTGCCGGGCGGTACCAGGCTGCCGGCGCCGATGATCACCTCGTCCTCGACCACCGCGCCGTCCAGCACGATGGCGCCCATGCCGACCAGCACGCGGTTGCCGATGCGGCAGCCGTGCAGGGTCACCTGGTGGCCGACGGTGACGTCGTCGCCGATCTCCAGCGGGTAGCCGTCCGGATTGAAGGGCCCGGCGTGGGTGACGTGCAGCACGCTGCAATCCTGGATGCTGGTGCGCGCGCCGATGCGGATGCGCTGCACGTCGCCGCGGATCGCCACCTGCGGCCAGACCGAGCTGTCGGCGCCGATCGCCACGTCGCCGAGCACCACGGCGGTGGGGTCGACGAAGACCCGCTCGTCCAGTGTCGGGGTGATGCCCTGGAAGGTTCTGATGCTCATGCCGAAGACTCCATGTGGGGGAGCCGTATCGTCCCGAACTGGCCCGGCGGGCGCAATAGCGCGGCTTGCCGCTCAGAAGTCCACGGTCGCCGACAGCGTCGCGGTGCGCGCCGCGCCCCAGGACACCCGGTTGCTGGTGCCGCCGCTGGAGATGAAGTATTCCTTGTCGGTCAGGTTGTCGACGTTCAGCTGCAGCTCGGTCTTCTTGCCGATCAGGTTCGGCAATGTCCAGGTGACGAAGGCGTCGTAGGTGGTGTAGCCGGACAGCTCGAAGCTGTTCGCCATGTCGCCCTCGCGCGAGCCGACGTAGCGGGCGCCGCCGCCGAGCCGGAAGGTGCCGGGCAGGACGCTCTGCGGCAGGTCGTAGGAGAGGAACAGCCCGGCGACGTTGTGGGCGACGTTGAGCAGTTCGTTGCCCTCGTTGGCCGGTGTGTCCTCGAGCACCTCGGTATCGGTGTAGGCGTAGTTGGCGACCAGGTTCCAGCGCTCGCCCAGCTGTCCGTTGAGGCTGGCCTCCAGGCCCCGCGAGCGGGCCTCGCCCACCGCGCGGGTGACCTGCTCGCCGTTGATGGTCTCGGTGGTCTGGATGTTCTCCTTGCGGATGTCGAACAGCGCGACCAGCCCCGACAGCCAGCCGTTGTCGTAGCGCAGGCCGATCTCGTACTGGCGGCCCTCCTCCGGGTCGCTGCCGCTTTCCACCAGCGTGCCGGAGGCGATGACGTTCGGCTTGTAGGATTCGCTGTAGTTGGCATACAGCGAGAACTCGTCGTCCAGCTTGTAGACCAGGCCGACGAAGGGCAGATTCTTGCTCTTGTTCAGGTTGGTGCCGATCTGGGTGGGAATGCCCGCCCAGTCCCGCTGGCGGAAGCGCTGGTGGCGCAGGCCCAGGGAGAGGATCCAGCGCTCGCCGATATGGATGTTGTCCTTGACGTAGGCGGACAGCATGCGCACCCGCGAGCGCTGCTGGCTGTTGCTCGGATTGACCACCTCGACCTGTTTCAGATCGCCATAGTGCGGCGAATCCGGATCGAAGCCCCAGGTGTTGGGCCCCTGGTAGAAGAAGCCGTTCGACTCGTCGTGACGCTCGTGGTCGGCGCCGAGGCTCAGCTCGTGGCGCAGGCCGCCCAGCTCCAGCTCGTTGAGCCAGTCGAGGGACGCATAGTTGCGGGTCCGCTCGACGTCCGGGTTGCTGCGAAACCGCCGGCGCAGCTCGCCGGTCGCCGGGTCGTAGGCATTCGGGTCGGCCTGGTAGTCGCTGTAGGCGTTCTCGTTCCAGCCATAGTTGAAGCGCAGGCGCGACGTCGGCGAGAAGCGGTACTCCATGGCCAGGCTGGCGTACTGGCGCTGGCCGTCGATCCGTGTCCAGTGCTCGTCGATCCGGTGCTCGCGGTCGCCGACCGCATGGCCGTTGTAGAAGAAGGCGCCGCGGTCGAGGACCGAGGTGTAGTCGGAATACTCGTAGGACAGGTTGGCCGAGAACGCCTCGCTCTCGAAGGCCAGCGACGGCGCGACCAGCTTGTCGCGGTTGACGCCGTAGTTGCGCCAGTAGTCCTCGTCCTTGTGCTGGCCGATCAGGCGAAAGGCGAAGCCGCTCTCGCCCAGGGGGCCGGACACATCGAAATAGCCGCTGCCGCCGCCTTCGCTGGACAACTGTCCGCCCAGGGTGCTGCGCCAGTGGTAGGTGGGCTTCTTGCTGACGACGTTGATCACCCCGCCCGGCTCCTGCATGCCGTAGAGCAGCGAGGCCGGACCCTTGAGGACCTCGACCCGCTCGGTGGTGACGCTGTTGTAGTTGCGCCCTTCGCTGGTGCGGATGCCGTCGCGCAGGACCCCGCCGTCGCTGCCGTTGCCGAAGCCGCGCTTGACCAGCGAATCCTGGGTGCCGCCGAAGCTGTTGCCGATGGTGATGCCGGGGACGAACTTGATGGTCTCCTCCAGATCGCTCACCGCGAAGTCGTCCAGCACCTGCCGGTTGACGCTGTAGGCGGTCTGCGTCTGCTCCAGGAAGGGCGTCTCGAACTTGTCGCCGATGGCGCTCTCCGCGGCCCGGTAGCTGCTGTCCTCGGCAGCCTCGCTGACACTGATCGCATCCAGCGCCATGCTGGTGCCGGTCTCCGCCAGCGGCTGTACCTCGTAGTGGCCGGCCCGGGTCGGCACGGCCTGCAGCCCGCTGCCGCCGAGCAGGATGGCCAGCGCCTGTTCGACCGTATGGCTGCCCTCGAGCGGCTGGCTCTGCCGGCCGGCGGTGAGCGCGGCATCGCCGGCCAGGTAGATGCCGGCCTGGGCGGCGAACTGGTTGAGCCGCTCGGCCAGCGGGCCGGCGGGAATGGCGTAGCGCTGCAGCTGCGCCTGCTCGGCGGCCTGTGCGGGGCCGGCGCCGAGCAGGGCGGGCACGGCGGCCAGGGCGAGGGGAATGGCCAGTGTCAGCGGGGCGAGGGGGCGGCGGGCTTGGCGTGGGGGCATGGGGTGTCCTTCACTGCATGTCGGACGGCAAAAAGCCGGGGTTACCCTCCAAGTCGGACGAGCGGAAAAAACCGGAAGCGAAACGGCGAATTTTTTTGAAGCCGCCGCACGGAGCGACGGCGGCGGCTTAGCGGCGGGCCTCGAGGCTCGTCCACCAGGGCAGCGGGCGGTGAACGACGATCGGCAGGGCGCTTTCCAGCATGGCCAGGACCTGCTCGCTGTCGTGCAGCGGATAGGTGCCCATGACGCGCAGGCCGGCGACTTCCGGGGCGACCCCGAGGTGCCCGCGGTGGTGGCGCGACAGCTCCTCGACGAACTCCGCCAGCGGGATGTCGCCGGCCACCAGGATGCCCCGGGCCCAGGCCTGGCGGGCCGCCGCCGCCGGCTCGCCGGCGCCGATGGCCTGGCGGTCGAAGCGCAGCTGCTGCCCGGCCTCGACGATGCGCGTGGCGCCGCTGCCGGCGGTGCGCACCTCCACCGCGCCGTCGAAGACCGCCAGCCGGGTGAAGCCGTCCTGCTGGGTCACGCTGAAGCGCGTGCCAAGCGCCCGCAGGCTGCCCTGTTCGGTGTCGACGACGAAGGGCCGGGTTTCCGCGGCGGTCTCGATCAGCACTTCCCCGGCGAACAGGCGCAGGCGCCGCCGCTCGGGCCGGTAGTCGGCGTCCAGGGCCGTGGCGCCGTTGAGCCAGAGGTGCGTGCCGTCGGCGAGGAGGACATCGCGCAACTCCCCGGTCGCCGTGCGGTAGTCGGCCTGCCAGGCCATCAGCAGCTGCGGCAGGGGCGTGGCGCGCCAGCCGAGCCAGCCGAGCAGGGCGCCGCCCGACAGCACGCCCAGGCTGCGCAGCGCCTGGCGGCGGGAGAGGTCCGTGCGGCGCGCCGCGCGCAGGGTCCGCGCGGCGCTGTCGCCGTCCTCCTGCAGGGTCGCGAAGCGCCGGGCGACGCGCTCCACGTACTGCCAGGCCTGGCGATGCGCCTCGCTCTGCCCGTGCCAGCGCCGCCAGGCCTCGCCGGCGGCGGCGTCGTGCGGATCGGCGTGCAGCCGGGCATACCAGTCGGCGGCCTGCTGGAGGATGGCGTGACTGGGTTTCTGCTCGGACAAGGGGTCAGACGAGCGCTTCATCGAGTTCGGCCTCGAGCAGCAGGCACTGGTACATCGCCTGGGCCATGTACTTGGTCACGGTGCGCTCGGACACCCCCAGACGCTCGCCGATGGCCTTGTAGCCGAGGCCTTCGAGCTGGGCCAGCAGGAAGGCCTCGGCGACCTTCTCCGGCAGGCGGGAGAGCATCGCATGCACCTGCTGCAGGGCTTCCAGCACCAGGGCACGGTGCTCCTCGGAGGGCGCCACGGCCTCGGGGCGGCCGGCCAGCACTTCCAGCCAGGCCTGCTCGACCTGCCGGCGGCGCCAGAAATCCACGCAGACGTGGCGGGACATGCCGTACAGGTAGGCGCGCGCATGGCCGGCGCTGTCGAAGCGGCGCGGCCTGGCCAGCAGGCGCAGGAACACCTCGTGGGCCAGGTCGGCGGAGTCGCAGGCATTGCCCAGTTTCCTGTGCAGCCAGGCGCGTATCCAGCCATGGTGCTCGGCATAGTAGAGCGCTACCTGCTGCTGATAGGTCGTGTCGAGGGGCGACATGGGCGATTACCGTCCGCGGCTGCCAGATATAAATAAGATGAATTCTCATCTTAAGCCGGCTGATGCTTAGCAAGCAATGTATCTGGGTATTCGCCGACGTATGGCCGGGACTGCGATCCCCTCCGATGCGCCAACAGTAGTATCCGTGCTGCGCTGTCGGGAATTTCTCATTACCATGGCTGGCGAACCTACCGATTCAGGGGCACCTGCCGTGACTGCCAGCAATCCTCTTCTGCAAGCTTTCGACCTGCCGCCCTATTCCGCCATCCGTCCGGAACACGTCGAGCCGGCCATCGACCAGATCCTCGCCGACAATCGTGCCGCCCTCGCGCAGCTCCTCGCCGAACAGGCCGGCGCGCCGGGCTGGAATGGCCTGGTGCTGGCGCTCGACGAGCTGGGCGAGCGCCTCGGCCGCGCCTGGAGTCCGGTCAGCCACCTCAACGCGGTGCGCAACAGCCCCGAACTGCGCGCCGCCTACGAGGCCTGCCTGCCCAAGCTGTCCGCCTACTGGACCGAGCTGGGCCAGAACCGCGCCCTCTGCGACGCCTACAAGGCCCTGGCCGCCGGCCCCGAGGCCGAAGGCTTCGACGTGGCGCAGAAGACCATCCTCGAAAACGCCCTGCGCGACTTCCACCTGTCCGGCATCGACCTGCCGGAGGACAAGCAGAAGCGCTACGGCGAGATCCAGATGCGCCTCTCCGAGCTGACCAGCCGCTTCTCCAACCAGCTGCTCGACGCCACCCAGGCCTGGACCAAGCACATCACCGACGAGGCCGCGCTGGCCGGGCTGACCGACTCGGCCAGGGCGCAGATGGCCCAGGCCGCCCAGGCCAAGGAACTCGACGGCTGGCTGATCAGCCTGGAGTTCCCCAGCTACTACGCGGTGATGACCTACGCCGACGACCGCGCCCTGCGCGAGGAGCTCTACGCCGCCTACTGCACCCGCGCCTCCGACCAGGGGCCGAACGCCGGGCAGTTCGACAACGGCCCGCTGATGGAGCAGATCCTCGACCTGCGCCGCGAGCTGGCCCAGCTGCTCGGCTACCCGAACTACGCCGAGCTGTCGCTGGCGACCAAGATGGCCGACTCCGGCGAGCAGGTGCTCGGCTTCCTGCGCGACCTAGCCGCGCGCAGCCGGCCGTTCGCCGAGCAGGACCTGGCCGAGCTGCGCGCCTTCGCCGCCGAACAGGGCTGCAGCGACCTGTCGAGCTGGGACGTCGGCTACTACAGCGAGAAGCTGCGCCAGGCCCGCTACAGCATCTCCCAGGAGCAGCTGCGCGCCTACTTCCCGATCGACAAGGTGCTGACCGGCCTGTTCGCCATGGTCCAGCGCCTCTACGGCATCGAGATCCGCGAGCTTGCGGACTTCGACACCTGGCATCCGGACGTGCGCCTGTTCGAGATTCGCGAGAACGGCGAGCACGTCGGGCGCTTCTTCTTCGACCTCTACGCGCGGGCCAACAAGCGCGGCGGCGCCTGGATGGACGGCGCCCGCGACAAGCGCCGCAACGCCGCGGGCGAGCTGGTCAGCCCGGTGGCCAACCTGGTCTGCAACTTCACCCCGGCGGTGGGCGGCAAGCCGGCGCTGCTCACTCACGACGAGGTCACCACCCTGTTCCACGAGTTCGGCCACGGTCTGCACCACCTGCTGACGCGCATCGAGCACGCCGGCGCCTCGGGGATCAGCGGGGTGCCCTGGGACGCGGTGGAACTGCCCAGCCAGTTCATGGAGAACTGGTGCTGGGAGCCGGAAGGCCTGGCGCTGATCTCCGGCCACTACGAGAGCGGCGAGGCCCTGCCCGCCGACCTGCTGGAGAAGATGCTGGCGGCGAAGAACTTCCAGTCCGGCATGATGATGGCGCGCCAGCTGGAGTTCTCGCTGTTCGACTTCGAGCTGCACGTCCACCACGGCGACGGGCGCGGCGTGCTCGAGGTGCTCAAGGGCATCCGCGACGAGGTCTCGGTGATGCAGCCGCCGGCCTACAACCGCTTCCCCAACAGCTTCTCGCACATCTTCGCCGGCGGCTACGCGGCCGGTTACTACAGCTACAAGTGGGCGGAAGTGCTCTCCGCCGACGCCTTCTCCCGCTTCGAGGAGGATGGCGTGTTCAACCCCGTCACCGGCAGCGCCTTCCGCGAGGCGATCCTGGCCCGTGGCGGCTCGCAGGACCCCATGGTGCTGTTCGTCGATTTCCGCGGCCGCGAGCCGTCGATCGACGCCCTGCTCCGTCACCTTGGCCTGAGCGCGGCGGCCTGAGAGGAAATCATGAGCGGACACAAGAAGCAGTTCATCGCCGGCGCCGTGTGCCCGGCCTGCGAAACCATGGACACCGTGCGGATGTGGAACGTCGACGGCGTGCCGCACCGCGAGTGCGTGTCCTGTTCCTTCGCCGACACCCTCAACGCCGAGGGCCTGTCGGTGCCCCTCGAACTGGGTACCCGGGTCAACAAGGCCGAAGCGGCCCCGGCCGCGCCCAGCCCCGCCGCGCCCAAGGTGCACACCGCGCAGTTCTTTCCCAATCCGAAGCTGAAGAAGTCCGACGCCTGAGCAATGGCGGCAATCGACGAGGCAGCGCCCTTTCCGCTGCCTTGTCGCCCCGGCAGCGGCGGTCTGGCGGATGGCCAATGGGGCTCCCATGAGCGAATACCAGTACTACGAATTCGCGGCCATCGACCGGCCGCTGACCCCCCAGCAGCAGGCCGAGCTGCGCAGCCGCTCGACCCGCGCCACCATCACCGCCTCGAGCTTCATCAACGAATACCACTGGGGCGACCTCAAGGGCGATCCGCTGGACTGGATGCGGCGCTATTTCGACGCCCACGTGTATTACGCCAACTGGGGTTCGTGCTGCCTGTTGCTGCGTCTGCCGCGCGCGACTCTGGAGAAAGCCGTTCTGGACGCCTTCGTCCTGCCCGCCGAACGCGGCAGCGCCTTCTCGGCCAGCGCCACGGACGAGCACTGGATTCTCGACTGGAGCGACTGGGACGAAGAAGGCACCGGCGACTGCGAGCGTTTCTGGGACGAGGAGTCACAGCGCTGGATGGCCCGCCTGCTGCCGCTGCGCGACGAACTGCTGCGCGGCGACACCCGGCCGCTCTACCTGGGCTGGCTGGCGCGGCTGTGCAAGGGCGAACTGGACGACGCGGCCATGGAGCCCCCCGTGCCCCCCGGGCTGCAGGCGCTCAGCGGCGCCCAGCAGGCCCTGGTCGAGTACCTGCTGATCGACCCGGACTGGCTGGAGGCTGCCGCCGAGGCCAGCGAACCCCTGTCGGCGTCCGACGAAACGGCACCCGCCCTGGACGCCTGGCTGGCTGCGCAGACGCCGGAAACGCTGCGCGCCGCGTTGCGCCTGCTGCTGGAGGGGCGCGGCGCGCAAGCTGAGCGCGAGGTGCGGCGGCGCTTTCTGGACTGGCAGCGCGAGCGGCAGCCCGCCGTCGCTGCGCCGCCTCGCCGGCGTGTGGCGGACATCGCCGTGCTGCGCCAGGGTGCCGCCCAGCGCCGCCTGGAGCGCGAGCGGCAGGCCCGCGAAGCCGAAGAGGCGCGGCTCCGTGCCGAACGCCAACGCTCTCTGGAGCGCCTGGCGAACGAGGCCGATGCGGCCTGGGCCGGCATCGACAGGACCCTGCAGCGCGGCTCGGGCGCCGCCTACGACCAGGCGTTGCAGAGCCTCCGGGCGCTTGCCGAAGCCCTGGCCCAGGCCGGCCGGGAGCGCGAATTGCGCTCCGGCCTCGCCCGCCTGCAGCAGAGCCATGGCCGGCGCGGCGCCTGGGTCAAGAGGCTGATCGCTGCCGGGCTGGTGGAAAAATAGTCCTGCCGTGCCGGTCGAGAAACGTCCATACCGTCGCCAGGCCTGACCTACAAGCCGCGTTTCCGTTCGAGTGTCGTGGCGATCTCGGCCGGCACAGCCGCGGACGACGCCATCAGGCCGCCCGCACCTCGAACGCATGGCAGCCCCAGGCCGGCAGGTCGAGGTAGAGGCCGTGGGCGGCGAGGTCGCTGCCGTCGCGCTCGTAGAGCGCAGGACCCAGCCGGTCGCGCAGCTGCCAGCTGCGCCCGGCGAGGTCGTTCCACGGCAGTCTGACGAATGCCTGGCTCGGGTGGTCGGCGTAGTTCACCGCGACCAGCCGGCGCCGGTCGCCCGGGCCGCTCCAGGCGAAGACGATCAGCGCGTCGTGGCTGGGGTTGCCCGCCCAGGCGGGATCGGCGTCGAGCAGTTGCCAGTGACCGTCGCGCATGACCGGCTCCTTGAGGCAGTCGAGCAGGGCGTCGTAGAAGGCGGCGAGCGCGGCATCCGGCGTCTCGGCCGGACCGCGGCCGAGGTGGATCGGGATGCGCACCCTTCTGCCCTCGCGCTGCCCCTGGTGGAAGAAGCGCAGGCCGGGGCCCAGGAAGGTGATCGCGGCGGCCGCGCGGTGCCGGTCAGCGGCGAAGGTGGCGGCGGCGCGCGGTTCGTCGTGGTTCTCGAGAAAGCGCGCGAGGCGGTCCTGGAAGTCGAGCCCGGCGCGCAGGTGCTCGCGCACCGGGCCGGCCTGGCCGGCCACCAGGCGGTCGTAGAGGCGCTTGTCGTAGGTGTAGTCGAAACCCTGCTGCTGCAGCGTCCACTCCAGGTCCCAGTAGACCTCGGCGAGAAACAGGAAGCCCGGCCGCTCGGCGTGGATCGCCGCGGTGGCCCGCGGCCAGAAGGGCGCGGCGGCGATGCCCCAGGTGCGCGCGAAGACTTCCGGCAGCAGCAGCATCGCCATGTCGCAGCGCACCCCGTCGCACTGCCCGGCGATCCGCCGCAGCTCGCCGAGCATGGCTTCCTGCAGCGCCGTCTGGCCGTAGTTCAGTTGCAGGGTGTCGGACCAGCCGGCGAAGTAGGGGTCGCGGCCATAGGCGAGGATGCGTTCGCCGCCGGCAGTTTCCAGGCGCCGGTAGTTGTGCGGCTCGGCGGCCAGCTGCGCCTCGCTGCCGGCGACGAAGAATTCCGGATGCGCGTCGACCCAGCGGTGGTCCGGCGCCAGGTGGTTCGGCACGAAGTCGAGGATCAGCCGCAGGCCGCGCGCCTGCAGGCGTTCGCGCAGGCGGGCGAGGGCCGCGTCGCCGCCGAAGTCGGCGTGCACCCGGTAATCCTGGATGGCGAAGCAGGAGCCGCAGACGTCGGACTCGCGAAAATCCGCCAGGACCCGGCGGTATTCGGCCAGCCATTCGGGGTTCGACGCCGACACCGCGCGCGCCGCCGCGCCGGTCTGCCAGACGCCGAGCAGCCAGAGCAGGTCGAAGCCGTCTTCGGCGAGGCGGTCGAGTTCCGCCTCGCCGAGGTCGTCGAGGGTCGCCGGGCGACCCAGCGCGGCGCCCAGCTCGGCCAGGCGGACCCGGGTGTTGAGCTGGAACAGCGCGGGATAGCGGGGTGCGGACATGGCGGCCCCCCTATTCCCGTGGCCTGCCGCCGACCTGCTCGCGGGTCAGCCGCTCGGTGAGCTGTTCCCGCGACATCTGCAGCAGGTCGCTGGCCTGGATGCGCCCGAACAGGTCCAGCAGGCGGGCGATGAGGCCCGTCCAGCCGGTCTGGTGGCTGGCGCCGAGGCCGGCGCCGGTGTCGCCGTGGAAGTACTCGTAGAACAGGATCAGGTCGCGCCAGTGCGGGTCCTCCTGGAACTTCGCGCTGTCGCCGTAGACCGGCCGGCGCCCGCTGGCGTCGCGCAGGAACTGGCCGGCGAGCCGGCGGGAGATCTCCTGCGCCACCTCGAAGAGCGTCATGCGCGTGCCGGAGCCGGTGGGGCATTCGACGCGGAGGTCGTCGCCGTAGAAGTAGTAGAGGTTCAGCAGGCCGCGGACGATCAGGGCGTTGACCGGCATCCACACCGGCCCCCGCCAGTTCGAGTTGCCGCCGAACATCCCCGAGTCCGACTCGGCCGGCAGGTAGGCGACGCGGTGCTCCTGGTCGCCGACCCGGAACACGAAGGGGTGCTCCAGGTGGTGGCGCGACAGTGAGCGGATGCCGTGGGGGCCGAGGAACTCGTTCTCGTCGAGCAGGTAGCCGAGGACCCGCACCAGCCGTTCCCGGGACAGCGGCGAGAGCAGCCGGCGGCCGTTCAGGCCGATGTAGCCCTCGGTCGTCGGGGCGACCTTGGCCACCACCTCGGGATGGCGTTCGCGGAACAGCCGGATCAGCTCGATGAGCCGCGGGTGACGGCTGCCCACGTCGGCCTCGAAGGTCGTGCAGGCGCACAGCGGCAGCAGCCCGACCATGGAGCGGACCTTCAGGCGCATGGCCGAGCCGTCGGGCAGGCGCAGCACGTCGTAGAAGAAGCCGTCCGCCTCGTCCCACATCTCGTCGCCGTGTTCGCCGATGCGGTCCATGGCGTAGGCGATCCACATGAAGTGCTGGAGGAAGTTGAAGGCGTACTCTTCGTACTGCGGGTCGCGATCGGAGAGGATCAGCGCCATCTCCAGCATGTTCTGGCAGTACAAGGCCATCCAGGCGGTGCCGTCGGCCTGCTCCAGGGTGCCGCCGGTGGGCAGCGGCGCGCTGCGGTCGAAGACGCCGATGTTGTCGAGGCCGAGAAAGCCGCCGGCGAAGACGTTGCGGCCCTGCGGGTCCTTGCGGTTCAGCCACCAGTTGAAGTTGAGCCGCAGGCCCTGGAAGGCGCGTTCGAGAAAGGCGAGGTCCTCGCGGCCCAGATCCCGCTCCACCTTGTAGAGGAACAGCGTGGCCCAGGCGTGGACGGGCGGATTGACGTCGCCGAAGTTCCACTCGTAGGCCGGGATCTGCCCGTTCGGATGGCAGTAAAGGCTATTCAGCATCAGGCTCAGTTGCTGCTTGGCGAAGTCGAAGTCGACCAGCGCCAGGGAGAGGGTGTGGAAGGCCAGGTCCCAGGCGGCGTACCAGGGGTATTCCCACTTGTCGGGCATGGAGATGACGTCGCCGTTGAACATGTGGAACCACTCGGCGTTCCGCACCTGCCGGGTGCCGCCGGCCAGCGGATGCGCCTGGTGCTCCTTGAGCCAGGTGTCCAGGTCGAACAGGTAGTACTGCTTCGACCAGAGCATGCCGGCGAGCGCCTGGCGGTGGATGCGCCGTTCGTCCTCGCCCAGCGAATCGGGGGTGATCCGCGCATAGAACTCGTCGGCCTCGGCAAGGCGCGCGGCGAAGGCGGCCTCGAAGCCTTCGCCGAAGGGCGCGCCGGAAGGCTCGCCGGCGGACAGCCGCAGGCGGACCACCGCGCAGCCGCCGGCCGGCACCTCGAGCACGTAGCGGGCGGCGGCCTTGGTGCCGCTGCGCGCCGGGTTGACGGCCGCCTCCTCGCCGGCGATGAGGTAGCGGTGGAAGGCGTCCTTGACCCAGGGCGAGGCGCTCGGCTGGCCCCACAGGCGCTCGGCGTTGCTCTCGTTCTCGGTGAACAGCAGTTCCGGCATCCCCTCGCAGGCCAGGCGCCAGTCGCCCAGCTCGGGATGCGCGGCCTGGATGGCGCCGTCCGCCGCGCGCAGGGCCGGCTTCGCCTGGCCTTCCTTCCACGACCAGGTGTTGCGGAACCACAGGGTCGGCAGCAGCTGCAGCCGCGCGGCCTCGGGCCCGCGGTTGTGCACGGCGATGCGGATCAGGATGTCCTCGGGACCTGCCTTGGCGTATTCGAGGAAAACGTCGAAATACCGGTTGTCGTCGAACACGCCGGTGTCGAGCAGTTCGTACTCGGGCGCCTGGCGCGAGCGGCTCCGGTTGGTGTCCACCAGGTCGCTGTAGGGGTAGGCCCGCTGCGGGTACTTGTAGAGGTACTTCATGTACGAGTGGGTGGGCGTCGAGTCGAGGTAGAAGTAGTACTCCTTGACGTCCTCGCCGTGGTTGCCCTCGCGGTTGGTCAGCCCGAACAGGCGTTCCTTGAGGATCGGGTCGCGCTCGTTCCACAGGGCGAGGGCGAAGCACAGGCGCTGCTGGTCGTCGCAGATGCCGCCGAGCCCGTCCTCGCCCCAGCGGTAGGCCCGCGAGCGGGCCTGGTCATGGCTGAAGTAGTCCCAGGCGTTGCCGTCCTCGCTGTAGTCCTCGCGCACCGTCCCCCATTGCCGCTCGCTCAGGTAGGGGCCCCACTTCTTCCAGGCAACGCCCGCCTCGCGGGCCTCGTTCAGGCGCCGCTGCTCCGTCACGTCGACGAAGCCGGAAGATCCGGCGCCTCGCCCCGGCCGGCGGGCTGCATCCGAAGGGTTGTTCGACATCGCTCGTTCCTGTCTGGCATCTCGCCCTGTCGCGCCGACTGCCGGCTGGCGCCCCGTATCGCTTGATCTCTGAATCTAGCCAGCCACGGGCGAAAAGCCAGTGGCCGTCTCCGGCCTCGGCATCGCCCTCGGCTGCGGAACTCAGGCCCGTTCCGCCAGCCATTACCCGCCGGATGGCCGGCCACTTTTTCAGGAAGTTCCGCTCGTGCTACAGGCTTCGAAAGTTGTTCTGTAAGAAAATATTCGGGCCGGCCGGGCGGCCCGAATGCCATATATCGTTCATATGTAAAAAAGTATGAAAGGGCGCCGCCGCATCCGGCGCCATGCCCGGACTGCCGCGCGTCCAGCCAGCTGCGCTGGAGGGCACGGCCGGCGGGAGACATGGCTGAATGCTATTGGTCAGGCGGACGACCGACCTCGCGGCGGGAAGGGGCGAAGTTCGTTGCATTCGGTTTCATTTGAGTTGTGTAGCCGGCTATTCAGTTTCACTTAAGTTATGGGCGCTGCGCATTCAGCTTTATTTAAGTTGGATGACGCAGGCTGACTTCATCGAGGGCAACCAAATGCCCCCACGCCTGCCTGTGCCGAACCTGTCGTGTCGACTCGTCACAGCAAGGGCGACCATCCGAGCCTTGCCACTTTTCCGCTACCCAGGGAGGTTATGCCATGAATCATTGCATCTCAGGACAGAGCCCGTCGCAGGGAACGACCGAGGCCCGCACCGAGTCCGAAAACGCCGAGGTGGCGCTGCAGAACATCGTTGAGGGCTTCCAGCGCTTTCGCACCGAGGTCTTTCCGCAGCAGAAGGAGTTCTACCGCGCGCTGGCCAGCGGCCAGCGTCCGCGGGCGATGTTCATCACCTGCGCCGACTCGCGCATCGTCCCCGAGCTGATCACCCAGAGCTCCCCGGGCGACCTGTTCGTCACCCGCAACGTCGGCAACGTGGTGCCGCCCTACGGGCAGATCAACGGCGGCGTGTCCACCGCCATCGAATACGCGGTGATGGCGCTCGGCGTGCATCACATCATCGTCTGCGGCCATTCCGACTGCGGCGCCATGAAGGCGGTGATGGACCCGCCGAGCATGGAGAGCATGCCCACCGTCAAGGCCTGGCTGCGCCATGCCGAGGTGGCCAAGATCGTGATGCAGGAGAACCGCTGCAGCTGCGCCGGCCGCGAGCCGCTGGAGGTGCTCACCGAGGAGAACGTGGTCGCCCAGCTCGACCACCTGCGCACCCATCCCTCGGTGGCGGCGCGTCTGGCCAGCGGCCAGCTGTTCATCCACGGCTGGGTCTATTCCATCGAGACCGCCGAGATCAAGGCCTACGATGCCGAGCAGGGCTGCTTCCGGCCCCTCGACAGTGAAGGCTCGATTCCCATGGCCACCCCGCGCCCGCGCTTCCACCAGCGCTGACGCCGCCGCAAGGCTGCCAGGCCGATCTTGATGATCGGCCTCGTTTTTTATCTCGTCCGCTCCCCGGTGCAGGGCCGCCGCCCCGCGCCGCGGGCGAGTCATGTCCCGCCTTTTACATGGAAGGAGCCCTCATGAACCTCGAAACCCTGAAATCCACCCTGCCACGGGACGCGATGGCCTCCGTGGTGGTCTTCCTGGTCGCCCTGCCGCTGTGCATGGGCGTCGCCATCGCCTCCGGCATGCCGCCGGCCAAGGGCCTGATCACCGGCATCATCGGCGGTCTGGTGGTCGGCGCCCTGGCCGGCGCGCCGCTGCAGGTCAGCGGCCCGGCGGCGGGCCTCGCCGTGCTGGTCTTCGAGCTGGTGCGCCAGCACGGCATCGCCATGCTCGGGCCGATCCTGCTGCTCGCCGGACTGATCCAGCTCGTCGCCGGGCGCCTGCGCCTGGGCTGCTGGTTCCGCGTCACCGCGCCGGCGGTGGTCTACGGCATGCTGGCGGGGATCGGCATCCTGATCATCCTCTCCCAGCTGCACGTGATGCTCGACGCCTCGCCGCAGGCCTCCGGGCTGAACAACCTGCAGGCCTTCCCGGCGGCGCTGGTCGACGCCCTGCCGTTCGGCGCCGGCGACGGCTGGGGCGCCGGGCTGCTCGGCCTCATGACCATCGGCGCCATGTGGCTGTGGGACAAGCGCAAGCCGGCCAGGCTGCGCTTTCTGCCCGGCGCGCTGATCGGCGTGAGCCTGGCGACCCTGGTCAGCCTGATCCTGTCGATGGACGTGCGGCGGGTCGAGGTGCCGGCCAACCTGGGCGATGCCATCGACTGGGTGCAGCCGGCCGACCTGCTGCGCCTGCTGACCGACCCGACCCTCTTGGTCGCGGCGCTGACCCTGGCCTTCATCGCCAGCGCCGAGACCCTGCTGTCGGCCGCCGCGGTGGACCGCATGCACCAGGGCCCGCGCGCCGACTTCGACCGCGAGCTGACCTCCCAGGGCGTCGGCAACCTGCTCTGCGGCCTGCTCGGCGCCCTGCCGATGACCGGGGTGATCGTGCGCAGCTCGGCCAACGTGCAGGCCGGCGCGGTCACCCGGATGTCCGCGATCCTCCACGGCCTCTGGCTGCTGGCCTTCGTCCTGCTGCTGACCGCGGTGCTGCAGAGCATTCCGGTGGCCAGCCTGGCCGGGGTGCTGGTCTACACCGGGGTCAAGCTGGTCGACCTCAAGGCCCTGCGCGGCCTTGGCCGCTACGGGCGGATGCCGATGTTCATCTACGGCGCCACGGCCCTGGCGATCGTCTTCACCGACCTGTTGACCGGGGTGATGATCGGCTTCGCCCTGACCCTGGCCAAGCTTGCCTGGCGCGCCTCGCGGCTGAAGATCAACCTGGTCTACGACGAGGACGGGCGCACCGCGGAGCTGCGCATGGTCGGCTCGGCGACCTTCCTCAAGGTGCCGGAACTGTCCCGCGTGCTGGCCTCGGTGCGTCCCGGCACCCAGCTGCACGTGCCGCTCGAGCACCTCAACTACATCGACCACGCCTGCATGGAGCTGCTCGACGAATGGCGCGCCGCCAGCGCGGCCAACGGCTCCGAGCTGGTGCTCGAGTCCCGCGCGGTGAAGCGCCGCCTGGAAGGCCGGGTGCGCACCACGGTCGGCATCGGCAGCGCGGCCTGAGGAGCTGCGCCTGCCCTCGTGGGAGAGCCGTAGGCGGGTGAAACCCGCCATTGGACGCCGGATCCTTGCCATGTCCGGCGGGTTGTACCCGCCCTACCCGTCCGACCGGCTCAGCTGCAGTGCCACCCCGAACTGCCGCGACAGGCAGGGCCAGGCCTGCCAGGCGGCGACGGTCTTCGGGCTGGTCACGCGGGCGCGGTAGGCGTCCAGGGACACCTGCTCGAACAGCGTGTTGCCGAGCAGGCCGTTCACCGCCAGCTGCACGGCCTCGTCGAGCTGGTTGGCGAAGAACTCGCCGATCAGCCGGTGGGCGATCAGGTTGGCCACCGTGGTATCCAGGGGGATCAGCGGCTGGCCGATGAAGCCGATGTAGCGGTCGTTGACTTCCTCGATCAGGCGATGCGCCAGATAGGCCTCGTCGAGCAGGCCGGCGAGGCCTTCCTGCCCCTCCAGCACCTCCGGCGGGCTGAGGAAGAAATGCTCGGCCACCTTCAGCACCGGAACGATCTGGCCCTCGATGCCTGCCTCGCAGGCGACCGCGTGGGCGGCTTCGAGCAGTTCCGGCACCTGCTCCAGATAACCGTCGACGAACTTCGTCAGCACGCCTAGCGCATCCTCCTCGGGCAGGCAGATGGCGGGGTGCAGGCACTGCATCCGGCTTTCCAGTTGGCGGGCGAGCGTGCCGTGGCTGACTTCGTGCTGGCGGGCATGCTCGATCAGCTGGCGCAAGGCTGGAATATTCAAGGGCAGGACTCCTCGGGCTGCTGTGGCAAGACAGCCTCCCTGGCCAGTGGACAGATGCCCCTAGATTAGACGCCCGTTCCGATCACCGCTATTGGCCAATGGCTGCTCCGGACCGCAACGCAAAAAGTCTCCCCGCCGCCGGCGCTGTCTATACTCGACTCGAAACATGCTTACCGGAGTAAGGCCCGACTGCACCGCAGACCGGGGTTCTGCGGTAGCGGGGCGCGGGAAAGGGAAGGCTGGCAGGCAGGCCGGGCGCAGTGGTTTTCATCCGGCCTGACTCCGGCGGTTTCCAGCGCCCCGTCCAGGTTGCAAGGCCTGGCAGCAGCACCCTGCGTCGACGGTTCCGCCAGCGGGATTAAAAGAACGATAAGGGGAACCCGCAATGATGCGACATCCACGACTCTGGATGGGTCTTCTGTCGTGCTCGGCCCTGTCCCAGGCGCAGGCCGCCTGGGATGTGAACATGCGGCCGGGGGTCACGGAAGTCAGCCGTTCCGTCTTCGATCTGCACATGACCATCTTCTGGATTTGCGTGGTCATCGGCCTGCTGGTGTTCGGCGCGATGTTCTGGTCGATGTTCGCCCACCACCGCTCGCGCCACCCGCAGCCCGCGCACTTCCACGAGAACACTAGGGTCGAGGTGCTGTGGACGGTGATCCCGCTCTTGATCCTGATCGCCATGGCGGTGCCGGCGACCCGCACCCTGCTGCACATCTACGACCCGTCCGAGCCCGACCTGGACATCCAGGTCACCGGCTACCAGTGGAAGTGGCACTACAAGTACCTGGGCGAGGACGTGGAGTTCTTCAGCAACATGGCGACCGCGCGCGAGGCCATCGGCGACCAGGCGCCGAAGAGCGACCACTACCTGCTGGAAGTGGACGAGCCACTGGTGATCCCGGCCGGCGCCAAGGTGCGCTTTCTGGTCACCGCGGCGGACGTCATCCATTCCTGGTGGGTGCCGGAGCTGGCGGTGAAGAAGGACGCCATCCCCGGCTTCATCAACGAGGCCTGGACTCGCGTCGGCGAGCCGGGCCTCTACCGCGGCCAGTGCACCGAGCTGTGCGGCAAGGACCACGGCTTCATGCCGGTGGTGGTGGAGGTCAAGGCGCCCGCCGACTACAGCGCCTGGCTGGCCGCCCGCAAGGCGTCCGCCGCCGAGCGCACGGCGCTGGCCGGCAAGACCTGGACCCGCGAGGAGCTGGTCGCCCAGGGCGAGCAGGTCTACCGGACCGCCTGCGCCGCCTGCCACCAGCTCGGCGGCCAGGGCGTGCCGCCGGCGTTCCCGGCCCTCACCGGCTCGAAGATCGCCACCGGGCCGAAGGAAGGCCACATCGCCATCGTCGTCAACGGCAAGCCGGGCACCGCCATGGCCGCCTTCGGCAAGCAGCTCTCCGACGTCGACCTGGCCGCGGTGATCAGCTACGAGCGCAACGCCCTGGGCAACGCGGTCGGCGACAGCGTCACCCCGCAGGACATTCTCACCTTCCGCCAGGCCGAGGAAGCCGGCCAGGGCATGCAGCCCGGCCAACCCCAGCCCCAGCCCCAGCCCCAATAGAGGAGAGGCCACGATGAGCGCAGTGATCGAGCCGGGCCACGCCGGCCATGACGAACACCCGCACGGCCCGGCTCCGGGCCTGATGCGCTGGGTGCTGACCACCAACCACAAGGACATCGGCAGCCTCTACCTGTGGTTCAGCTTCACCGCCTTCCTGCTCGGCGGCAGCATGGCCATGGTGATCCGCGCCGAGCTGTTCCAGCCGGGACTGCAGATCGTCCAGCCGGAATTCTTCAACCAGATGACCACCATGCACGGTCTGATCATGGTGTTCGGCGCGGTGATGCCGGCCTTCGTCGGGCTGGCCAACTGGATGATCCCGCTGATGATCGGCGCGTCGGACATGGCCCTGCCGCGGATGAACAACTTCAGCTTCTGGCTGCTGCCGGCGGCCTTCGGCCTCCTGGTCAGCACCCTGTTCATGGCGGGCGGCGGGCCGAACTTCGGCTGGACCTTCTACGCGCCGCTGTCCACCACCTACGCGCCGGAGAGCGTGACCTTCTTCATCTTCGCCGTGCACCTGATGGGCATCAGCTCGATCATGGGCGCGATCAACGTGATCGCCACCGTGCTCAACCTGCGCGCGCCGGGCATGACCCTGATGAAGATGCCGCTGTTCGTCTGGACCTGGCTGATCACCGCCTTCCTCCTGATCGCGGTGATGCCGGTGCTGGCCGGGGTGGTGACCATGATGCTGATGGACATCCACTTCGGCACCAGCTTCTTCAGCGCCGCCGGCGGCGGCGACCCGGTGCTGTTCCAGCACGTGTTCTGGTTCTTCGGCCACCCCGAGGTGTACATCATGATCCTGCCGGCCTTCGGCGCGGTCAGCTCGATCATCCCGACCTTCAGCCGCAAGCCGCTGTTCGGCTACACCTCGATGGTCTACGCCACCGGCGCCATCGCCTTCCTGTCGTTCATCGTCTGGGCGCACCACATGTTCACCGTCGGCATCCCGCTGACCGGCGAGCTGTTCTTCATGTACGCCACCATGCTGATCGCCGTGCCCACCGGGGTGAAGGTGTTCAACTGGGTGTCGACCATGTGGCGCGGCTCGCTGACCTTCGAGGCGCCGATGCTGTTCGCCGTGGCCTTCGTCATCCTCTTCACCATCGGCGGCTTCTCCGGGCTGATGCTGGCCATCGCCCCGGCCGACTTCCAGTACCACGACACCTACTTCGTGGTGGCGCACTTCCACTACGTGCTGGTGCCCGGGGCGATCTTCGGCATCTTCGCCTCGGCCTACTACTGGCTGCCGAAGTGGACCGGGCACATGTACGACGAAACCCTGGCCAAGTGGCATTTCTGGCTGTCCTTCGTCGGCATGAACCTGGCCTTCTTCCCCATGCACTTCGTCGGCCTGGCCGGGATGCCGCGGCGCATCCCCGACTACAACTTGCAGTTCGCCGACTTCAACATGGTCTCCAGCCTCGGCGCCTTCCTGTTCGGCGCCACCCAGCTGCTGTTCCTGTACATCGTGATCAAGTGCATCCGCGGCGGCGAGGCGGCGCCGGCCAAGCCCTGGGACGGCGCCGACGGCCTGGAGTGGTCGGTGCCCTCCCCGGCGCCCTACCACACCTTCAGCACCCCGCCGGAGGTGAAGTGACATGGACGACGGCCTGCCCACCGCCCGCCTGGTCCGCCGCCTGCTGCTGGTGGTGGTGGCGATGTTCGCCTTCGGCTTCGCCCTGGTGCCGCTCTACGAGGTGATGTGCCAGGCCTTCGGCATCAACGGCAAGACCGCCGGCGCCTATACGGGTGAGCAGCAGGTGGATGCGGCGCGCACGGTGCGCGTGCAGTTCCTCGCCAGCAACGCCGCCGGCATGGGCTGGGAGTTCCGCCCGCAGCAGGACGAACTGGAGGTGCATCCCGGCGCCAGCAACCAGATGCTGTTCGTCGCCCATAACCCCAGCGACCGGCCGATGACCGGCCAGGCCGTTCCCAGCGTCGCCCCGGCACGGGCGGCGGCCTGGTTCCACAAGACCGAGTGCTTCTGCTTCACCCAGCAGGTCCTCATGCCTGGCGAGCGCATCGAGATGCCGGTGCGTTTCATCGTCGACCGCGACCTGCCGGCCGACGTGCGACACCTGACCCTCGGCTACACGCTGTTCGACATCACCGGGCGCCAGGGGCCGCAGGCCCAGGCCGTCCGTTAAGGAGAAGAACGACCATGTCGACGACCCACGAGCACTATTACGTCCCCGCCCAGAGCAAGTGGCCGATCATCGCCACCCTCGGCCTGCTGACCACCGTCTACGGACTCGGCAGCTGGTTCAACGACCTCAAGGCCGGCCGCGACGAGATCGGCGGTCCGGTGATCTTCTTCGTCGGCGCCCTGCTGATCGCCTGGATGCTGTTCGGCTGGTTCGGCAACGTGATCCGGGAAGGCCGCGCCGGGCTCTACAGCGCGCAGATGGACCGCTCGTTCCGCTGGGGCATGAGCTGGTTCATCTTCTCCGAGGTGATGTTCTTCCTGGCCTTCTTCGGCGCGCTCTTCTACGTCCGCTACTGGGCCGGTCCCTGGCTCGCCGGCGAGGGCGACAAGGGCATCAGCCACATGCTCTGGCCGAACTTCGAATATGCCTGGCCGCTGCTGGAGAACCCCGATCCCAAGCAGTTTCCGGCGCCCGCCGGGACCATCGGTGCCTGGGGGCTGCCGCTGGTCAACACCATCCTGCTGGTGTCCTCCAGCTTCACCGTGACCTTCGCCCACCACGCGCTGAAGGACGGCGAGCGCCGGAAGCTGAAGGGCTGGCTGGCGCTGACCGTCCTGCTCGGGGTGACCTTCCTGATCCTGCAGGCCGAGGAATACCTGCACGCCTACCGGGAGCTGGGGCTGACCCTCGGCTCGGGCATCTACGGCGCGACCTTCTTCATGCTCACCGGCTTCCACGGCGCCCACGTCACCATCGGCGCGATCATCCTCGCGGTGATGCTGGTCCGCGTGCTGCGCGGCCATTTCACCCCCGATGAGCACTTCGGCTTCGAGGCGGCGAGCTGGTACTGGCACTTCGTCGACGTGGTGTGGATCGGCCTGTTCGTCTTCGTCTACGTGCTGTGAACATGGGATGGGATAGCCGTAGGGCGGGTGAAACCCGCCGGCAATAGCCGCGACCTGCTCCGGGGCGGCGGGTTGTACCCGCCCTACCAGGTCACATGGGTCACCAGCTGGCCGCTGAGGAAGCCCCAGGCGACCAGCGCCAGGGTCAGCGCGGCCAGGCCGACCCGCAGGTACAGCGCCTGCAATACCCGGCGCGTGCGACCGGCGTCGTGGACCAGGAAGAACAGGCCGCTGAACAGGCTGGCCAGCATCGCCAGCAGCGACAGGACAATCGCCACCTTGAGCAGCATGGATGGCTCCGGGGGTTAAGGGGGATGCGTGCAGTATAGTCCGCCGTCGAAAACGCCCGGCCATGGGCCGTGGCGCCGCTTCCGGCCCGGCTGGGCGCCGAGCCTGCTGGTCGCGCTGCTGTTGCCGGCGCTGCTCGGCCTGGGCTTCTGGCAGCTGTCGCGGGCCGAGGACAAGCGCGCCCTGCTCGCCCAGTTCGAGGCCCGCCGGCAGGCCGAGCCGCTCGCCCTGGCGGAGCTTGCGGCCGCCGGTGCGCCGGCCTGGCAGCGGGTGCGCCTGCACGGTCGCTTCGACGCGGAGCACAGCCTGCTGCTGGACAACCGCACCCGCGTCGGCCGTCCCGGCGTCGAGCTGCTGCAGCCGTTCCGGGACGACGGCGGCCAATGGCTACTGGTCAACCGCGGCTGGCTGCCCTGGCCCGACCGGCGCGTGCCGCCGGTCTTCGCCACCCCGGACGAAGCCCTGGCGCTGACCGCCTGGGTCTACCGCTCGCCCGGCAATCCCTTCCTGCTCAAGCACAGCGCCGGCGACGGCTGGCCGCGGCTGGTCAACCGGGTCGACGCCGCCGCCCTCTGGCACGAGCTGGGCCGCACCGGCCTGCCCGTCGAGCTGCGACTGGAGCCTGGAGCTGCGGCCTACGCGGTGGACTGGCCGCTGCTCGCCATGGCCCCGGAGAAGCACCTGGGCTATGCCCTGCAGTGGTTCGCGCTGGCCGCCGCCCTGCTCGCTTTGTTCGTCTATCTCGGTATTCACAGCGCACGGGAGACTTCGCATGCCGTCACTCACCGCCCGGATTGAATCACCGGCCTCGCCCCGCCGCGGCCGCCTGCAACTGCTGGCGCTCTTCGCCCTGGTGCTCGGCCCCATGCTGCTGGCCGGCGCCATGTACCACTGGCGCTTCTGGGTGCCGGAGGGACGCAGCTACCACGGTACGCTGATCGGTACCGGGCAGAGCCGCGCCGAGCTGGGCGTGCTGCCGGCCGAGGCCGGCGAGCCGCGCTGGCAGCTGCTGGTCACCGCCCCGGCGGAGTGCGCCGCGGACTGCCGGCAGCTGGTCTACCTGGCCCGGCAGATCCACATCGGCCTGGGCCGCGAGGCCGACCGCGGCGCCCATGCCCTGGCCGTGGGCCAGCCGCTGAGCGCCGCGGAGACGACGCGGCTGGCGCGCGAATACCCGCAGCTCGGCCATTACCGCCTGGAGCGTGCGGCCTACGAGCAGGCGGCGCCGGGGCTGTCCGGCGCGCAGCTGTGGATCGTCGACCCGCTCGGCAACCTGGTGCTGCGCTATGCCGCCGGGGCCGACGGCAAGGGCGTGCTGGAGGACCTGCGCCTGCTGCTCAAGCTGTCGAAGATCGGCTGAGCGGCGCAACGTAACGGATCGCCGACGGAACGGGAGATCGCCATGGACACAGGTCGCAAGCCGGGCTTCCGCCTGGCCCTGTTCGCCACCCTGCTGGCCTTCGCCGTGGTGCTGCTGGGGGCCTACACCCGGCTGACCCACGCCGGGCTCGGCTGCCCGGACTGGCCGGGCTGCTACGGGTTCCTCGCGGTGCCGAGCAGCGAGGCGCAGCTGGCCCATGCCGAGCTGCATTTCCCCGATGCGCCGGTGGAGGCACAGAAGGGCTGGAACGAAATGATCCACCGCTACTTCGCCGGCAGCCTGGGCCTTGCCATCCTCGCCCTGGCGCTGCAGGCGCTGCGCCGCCGGGCGGACGCCGGGCAGCCGCGCGGACTGCCGCTGATGCTGCTCGGGGTGGTCGTCGTCCAGGCGCTGTTCGGCATGTGGACGGTCACCCTCAAACTCTGGCCGCAGGTGGTGGTCGCCCACCTGCTCGGCGGCATGACCACCGTCGCCCTGCTCTTTCTGCTCGGCCTGCGCCTCTCCGGCAGGGTTGCCGCTCTGCCCGCTCCGGCAGCGGGCCTGCGACTCCTGGCCGGCGCCGCGCTGGCGCTGGTCGTCGGGCAGATCGCCCTGGGCGGCTGGGTCAGCAGCAACTACGCGGCGGTGGCCTGCCTCGACCTGCCGACCTGCCACGGCCAGTGGTGGCCGGAAGAAGTGGACTTCGCCAACGCCTTCCACCTGAGCCAGGAAATCGGTCCCAGCTACCTGGGCGGCATGCTCGACGGCCCGGCGCGCACCGCCATCCACCTGAGCCACCGCCTCGGCGCTCTGGCCGTCGCCCTGGTGCTTTCGGCGCTGGCCTGGCGGCTGTGGCGCCACGGCCTCGGCCGGCTCGCCGCCCTGCTGCTCGCCGCGCTTCTGCTTCAGCTCGGGCTGGGCGTCGGCAACGTGCTCTGGCAGCTGCCGCTGTCGCTGGCGGTCGCCCACAACGGCGGTGCCGCCCTGCTGCTGCTGAGCCTGGTGCTGGTCAACTACCGGCTGCGCGTGCAGCCGGTGCGTGATTTCGATGGCTCCCGCGCTCCTGCGTGGGAGCCCCGGACAGGGCGCTCCGCGTCTGCAGATCTGGGGTGAAGAACGCGGAGTGTCCCGGGTTGTGTTCCCACGCGGGAGCGTGGGAACGATCCAACGGGTTAGCCGCACGCCGCCGGCTTTGCAGGACAACAATGACAACCAGGAGAAACGACCATGGCCATCCTACTCGCCACCCGCAGCCAGCGGGCCAGCTGGCGCGACTATCTGGAGCTGACCAAACCCAAGGTGGTGGTGCTGATGCTGATCACCTCGCTGGTCGGCATGTTCCTCGCCTCCCGCGCCGGCGTGCCCTGGACGGTGCTGGTCTTCGGCAACCTCGGCATCGGCCTCTGCGCCGGCGCGGCGGCGGCGGTCAACCATGTGGTCGACCGGCGCATCGACGCGCTGATGGCGCGTACCCGCCGCCGCCCGCTGGCCGAGGGCCGCGTCGCGCCGGCCGCTGCGCTGGGCTTCGCCCTGCTGCTGGCGGTGGCCGGGATGACCCTGCTGCTGACCTTCACCAACCCGCTGGCAGCCTGGCTGACCCTGGCCTCGCTGCTCGGCTACGCGGTGATCTACACCGGCTTTCTCAAGCGCGCCACGCCGCAGAACATCGTCATCGGCGGCCTGGCCGGCGCCGCCCCGCCGCTGCTCGGCTGGGTCGCGGTGAGCGGCCAGCTGTCCGCCGAGCCGCTGCTGCTGGTGCTGATCGTCTTCACCTGGACGCCGCCGCACTTCTGGGCGCTGGCCATCCACCGCAAGGCCGAATACGCCAAGGCCGAAATCCCCATGCTGCCGGTGACCCACGGCGAGGCCTACACCAAGCTGCACATCCTGCTCTACACCCTGGCCCTGCTGGCGGTGAGCCTCTTGCCCTACGCCATCCACATGAGCGGCCCGCTCTACCTGGCCTGCGCGCTGATCCTCGGCGGGCGCTTCCTGCACTGGGCCTGGGCGCTGTACCGGGACAGCAAGCCCCATGCGGCGATCCTGACCTTCAAGTTCAGCATCAAGTACCTGTTCCTGCTGTTCATCGCCCTGCTGGTGGATCACTATCTGCCGCTGACGCTCTAGGGTCTGTTGACACTACTCTCCGCGAGCCGCGTTGCTGCGCAACCCGCAGGGACGGGCCCGTTTTTGCGCGGAGCGTCGTTGCTCGTCGTTCGTTTGGAATGACCAAACTTCTCTCCTCGCGCCTAACCCCGCGCAAAAACGGGCTCCGTCGCGGACGCGTAGAATAGTATCAACAGCCCCTAACGCCCAGGACCGCCCATGACCCGCCTCCAGAAGACCGTCCTCATCCTCGTCGCCGTGATCGCCGCGGTGATCGGTCTGACCTTCTCCAAGGTGCTGAACAGCCCGCGCCAGGCCGATCCGGCGCAGCTGCTGGAGGCCGGCATCGTCCTGCTGCCGCAGGCCCGCCCCCTGCCGCCGGTCAGCCTGACCGACCAGGACGGCCAGGCGGTCGCGCTGCAGTCGCTCACCGGCAAGTGGAGCCTGGTGTTCTTCGGCTACACCTTCTGCCCGGACATCTGCCCGACCACCCTCGCCCAGCTGCGCCAGCTCGAAGGCCTGCTGCCGCCGGCGACCCGCGAGCGCCTGCAGGTGGTGATGGTCAGCGTCGACCCGCAGCGCGACACCCCGGCGCAGCTCAAGCAGTACCTGGCCTTCTTCGACCCGGACTACCGTGGCCTGACCGGCGAGCTGGAGAACATCCAGCAGCTGGCCAGCGCCCTCGGCATCCCCTTCATCCCCGGCGATACCGGCCGCGAGAACTACACCGTGGACCACAGCGGCAACCTCGCCCTGCTCGGCCCGGACGGCACCCAGCGCGGCTTCGTCCGCGCCCCGCTGAACGTCGCCCGGCTGGCCGAGCGCCTGCCGCAGCTGCTCGGGCAGCCCTGAATCCGATGAATGCAGGAGCCAGCTTGCTGGCGATCGGCCCAAAGCATCGCCAGCAAGCGGGCTCCTACAGGGTTTTTCCAGCGTCGACGAGAGGAGAAAGACGATGCGCGCCATGGTGCTCGAAGCGCTCGGCCAGCCCCTGGTGCCGCGCGAACTGCCCGACCCGCAACCCGGGCCGGGCGAGCTGCGCGTGCGGGTAGCCGCCTGCGGGGTATGCCGGACCGACCTGCATGTGGTCGACGGCGAGCTGCCGGCGGTAACCCCGCCGGTGATTCCCGGCCACGAGATCGTCGGCCGGGTGGATGCCATCGGCCCGGGTGTCGAGGGCTTCGTGCTCGGCCAGCGGGTCGGCGTTCCCTGGCTGGGGCACACCTGCGGGCAGTGCTGGTACTGCCGGCACGCGGCGGAAAACCTCTGCGACGCACCGCAGTTCACCGGCTACACCCGCCCCGGCGGCTATGCCAGCCTGGTGGTGGCCGACGCGCGCTTCACCTTCGCCCTGGGCGAGGACGGCGACGACGTGGCCCTGGCGCCGCTGCTCTGCGCCGGGCTGATCGGCTGGCGCTCGCTGGTCAAGGCCGGCGACGCCAGGCGCCTCGGCCTCTACGGCTTCGGCGCGGCGGCGCACATCGTCATGCAGGTGGCGCGCTGGCAGGGCCGCGAGGTGTACGCCTTCAGTCGTCCCGGCGATGTCGCCGCCCAGGACTTCGCCCGTTCCCTCGGCGCGGTCTGGGCCGGCGGCTCGGACCAGCTGCCGCCCGAGCCGCTGGACGCGGCGATCCTCTACGCGCCGGCCGGCGAGCTGGTGCCGGCGGCCCTGCGCGCGCTGCGCAAGGGCGGCCGGGTGGTCTGCGCCGGCATCCACATGAGCGACATCCCGGGCTTTCCCTACGACATCCTCTGGGGGGAGCGCGAAGTGGTGTCGGTGGCCAACCTGACCCGCCAGGACGGCCTCGACTTCTTCGCCGTCGCCGCCCAGGCCGGCATCCGCACGGAAACCCACCGCTATGCCCTGGAGGACGCCAACCGGGCGCTGGACGACCTGCGCCACGGGCGTTTCCAGGGCGCGGCGGTGCTGGTGCCCTGAGCGGGAGGGAGAGGATGGTGGAAAACCGCTGCGCGGGTTTTCCACCCTGCCGGGCATAGGGCGGGTTAGCCGCAACGCGGCGTAACCCGCCAAGGATGCCGCCAGGCATCCCCACGACCGGCCTGGCGGTACGACCTGTGCGGCGCGTAGGGTGGATTACGCCGCAAAGCGGCTAATCCACCAAGGGCAGCACCGCTGCCCCGCAAAGCCCAACCTCAGGGCTTGGCGGGCGCGCCGTTCTGGCGCGGCAGGTTCAGCGACGGGGCCTTGGGCATCAGCGCGCGGGCGTTATTCAAGGCGGTGGCGGCGGCGCTCATGTCGCCGCGCTCCAGGGCCTGTTCGCCACGCTTCAGCCAGGCCTCGGACAGGCGCCGCTGGTAGGTTTCCAGCGCAGGGCCGGGCTGCTCGAGCTGCAGGCGCTTGAAGCTGGCGGTGGCGGCGGGCAGATCGCCTTCGCCCAGTTGCCGCTCGAACTCCTGACTGAGGCTCGGCGGCGACGGCGGCGGTGCGCTATCGGCGGGCTCCGTCGACCCATGCTGGCAGGCGGCGAGCACAAGCGGCAGCAACAGCGGGGCAAGGTGGCGAAGGAGCGACGCGGGCATGACGGGATTCTCTAAGCAATTTCTCCCGCCCACTCTACACCTGCCGTCGGTACATCAGGAAGCAGACCCCGCCGCAGCGCTCCAGTTCACCCGGCGCGCCGCGGCAGGGCGAGGCTGGCGAGGAACAGCGCGGCCGCCGAAACCACGATGGACGGCCCGGCCGGGGTGTCCTGGAACCACGACAGCGCCAGCCCGGCGCAGACGGCGATCACCCCCAGGACACTGGCGCCGGCGGCCATCTGCTCGGGGGTGCGGGCATGGCGCTGGGCGGCCGCGGCGGGGATGATCAACAGCGAGGTGATCAGCAGCACGCCGACGATCTTCATCGCCACCGCGATCACCAGGGCGATCAGCAGCATCAGCGCCAGGCGGATGCCGGCCACCGGCAAGCCCTCCACCCGCGCCAGCTCCTCGTGCACGGTGATCGCCAGGAGCGGCCGCCACAGCGGTACCAGCAGCAGCAGGACCAGCGCGCTGCCGCCGAGAATCCAGGCGAGGTCGGCCGGGCCGACCGCCAGCAGGTCGCCGAACAGGTAGCTCATCAGGTCGATGCGCACCTCGTCCATGAAGCTCAGCACCACCAGGCCGAGGGACAGGGTGCTCGGCGCGAGGATGCCGAGCAGGGTGTCGGAGGCCAGCGTCTGGCGCTGCTGCAGGGCCACCAGCAGCACGGCGAGCAGCAGGCAGCCGGCGATCACCGCCAGAGTCGGGCTGACGTCGAGCAGCAGGCCGACGGCCACACCGAGCAGCGCGGCGTGCGACAGGGTGTCGCCGAAGTAGGCCATGCGCCGCCAGACCACGAAGGAGCCGAGCGGCCCGGCAACCAGCGCCAGGGCGAGCCCGGCGAGCAGGGCGTTGAGCAGGAAATCAGCCATGGTTGCAGTCGGGGCCGTGTACGTGGGGGTTCTTCAGCACCACGCCGCCGTGCAGATCGTGGGCGTGGTCGTGATGGTGCTGGTAGAGCGCCAGGCTGCGCGCCGCCTGGCCGAACAGCGCGACGAAGGCCGGGTCGCCGCTGACCTGCTCGGGCCGCCCCGAGCAGCAGATGTGGTGGTTCAGGCAGACCACCTGGTCGGTGGTGCTCATCACCACGTTGAGGTCGTGGGAAACCATCAGCACGCCGCAGCCGTGACGCTCGCGCAGCCGGGTGATCAGCCGGTACAGCTCGGCCTGGCCGGCCACGTCGACGCCCTGCACCGGCTCGTCGAGCACCAGCAGCTCGGGCTTGCGCAGCAGCGCGCGGGCCAGCAGCACGCGCTGCAGCTCGCCGCCGGAAATGGTTTGCAGCGGGCTGTCGACGACCTGCGCCGCGCCCACCTCGATGAGTGCGGCCAGCGCGGCGGCGCGGTCGACGCCGGGCACCAGGCGCAGGAAGCGCAGCACCGTCAGCGGCAGGCTGGGATTGACCTGCAGCTTCTGCGGCATGTAGCCGATGCGCAGCTGCGGCCGGCGCCAGACGGTGCCGGCATCGGGGCTCAGCAGGCCGAGCACGACGCGCACCAGGGTGGTCTTGCCGGCGCCGTTGGGGCCGATCAGGGTGACGATCTCGCCGGGCTGCACGCAGAGGTGCACGTCGCGCAGCATCTCGCGGCCGGCGAAGGTGACGCGCACGCCGTCGAGGCGGATCAGGCTGTCGCTCATGGCGCGGTCTGGCAGCGCGCGCAGAGGCCGACCACTTCCACGGTCTGTGCCTCGACCCGGAAACCCAGGCTCCGGGCGCTGTCGAGGATGCTGTCGCTGATCGCCGTGCGTTCCAACTCGATGGCCGCATGGCACTGCCGGCAGATGAAGAACTGGCCCTGGTGGGCGTGGTCCGGATGGTCGCAGCCGACGAAGGCGTTGAGCGAGGCGATGCGGTGCACCAGGCCGTGCTCGAGAAGGAAATCCAGCGCCCGGTAGACGGTCGGCGGCGCCGCGCGGCGGCCGTCCTGCTCGCTCAGCACGGCGAGGATGTCGTAGGCGCCGAGCGGCTTGTGGCTCTGCCAGACCAGCTCCAGCACGCGCCGGCGCAGGGCGGTCAGGCGCAGGCCGTGACGGGCGCAGAGCGTTTCGGCCTCGGCCAGGGCCTGTTCGATGCAGTGACGGTGGTCGTGGGGCTGACAGGCCAAGGGCGGAGTGGTCATGGGCGACGTCCGGTTATGGGGACGTTATTCTATTACACTTTCGATCCGGGGGTATGCCTGCCATGTTCCGTCCACTCGTCGCTCTGCTGCTCGCCGGCTGCATGGCTTCGGCAGCGGCCGAAGTGCGTCTGCTGACCAGCGTGAAGCCCCTGCAGCTGATCGCCGCCGCAGTGCAGGACGGCGCCGGCGCCCCCGACGTATTGCTGCCGCCCGGCGCCTCGCCGCACCACTACGCGCTGCGTCCCTCGGACGTGCGCGCGCTGCGCGAGGCGACGTTGTTCTACTGGATCGGCCCGGACCTGGAGGCCTTCCTGCCCAAGGTGCTGGACGGGCGCCGCCAGCCGAGCCTGGCCGTGCAGGAACTGCCCGGCCTGCAGCTGCGCCACTTCGCCGGCGAGCCTGCGGCCGGCAAGGGCGAGCACGACCACGCCCACCGCCCCGGCAGCCTGGACGCCCACCTCTGGCTGCTGCCGGCCAACGCCCGGCTGATCGCCGCGCGGATGGCGAGCGACCTGGCTGGCGCCGACCCGGCCAGCGCCGCGCGCTACCAGGCCAACCTGGCAGCCTTCGAGGCGCGCCTGGACGAGCTCGACCGGCGCCTCAAGGCACGTCTGGAAAAGATCGCCGGCAAGCCCTACTTCGTCTTCCACGAGGCCTACGATTACTTCGAGGCGGCCTACGGCCTCGACCACGCCGGGGTGTTCAGCGTCTCTCCGGACGTGCAGCCCGGCGCCCGCCAGGTCGCCCAGATGCGCCAGCGCCTGCAGGAAGCCGGGCCGACCTGCGTGTTCAGCGAGCCGCCGCTGCAGCCGCGCCTGGCGCAGACCCTGAGCGCCGGCCTGCCGGTGCGCCTGGCCGAACTCGACCCGCTGGGCAGCGCCGTGCCGGTCGGACCGCAGGGCTACGAGCAACTGCTCGAGGGTCTCGGCGAGGGACTCGCCGGCTGCCTGGAGGCGCTCTAGGCGTTCTCCCCGCCGCCGACCGTTCGCGAAGAGCCGCTTGGGGTGCCGGAACCGTCGCCGCCCCCCGGCAGTCCCACCCAGAACGGCAGGCCGACGCCGGCGGCGACGAGGAGGAGTCATGCAGCGCTACAAGATCGTTCATCGCACCCATTACGGCTTCAACGCACCCGTCGAGCTGGGGCCGCACTCCCTGCTGCTGCGTCCGCGCGAGGGCCACGAGCTGCGCGTCGAGTCCTCGAAGCTGAACATCATGCCGATGCCGGCCACCCTGCGCTGGTACCGCGACGTGCAGGACAACTCGGTGGCGATCGCCACGTTCCAGGAGCCCACCGACCAGCTGACCATCGAGAGCGAAATCGTCATCCAGCAGTACCACGAGGCGCCGCTGGACTTCATGGTGGCCGACTATGCAGTGAACTATCCTTTCGTCTACAAACCCGACGACCGGGCGGTGCTCTCGCCCTACATGAACTCCGCCGAGCATACGGGCTGCGATCAGCTCGACGAATGGCTCGGCCAGCTCTGGCAGCCGGGCGAGCAGATCCAGACCTACGCCCTGCTGCAGCGGATCAACGAGCACATCCCGAAGGCGCTGACCTACCAGATGCGCGAGGAACCCGGTGTGCAGGGCGCGCTGGAAACGCTTTCGCGGGGTTCGGGCTCCTGCCGCGACTTCGCCAACCTGTTCATGGAGGCGGCCCGCCTGCTCGGCCTGCCGGCGCGCTTCGTCAGCGGCTATCTGCACGTCGAGCCGGCGGGACTGCAGGGCGGCTCGACCCATGCCTGGGCCGAGGTCTACCTGCCGGGTGCCGGCTGGAAGGGCTTCGATCCGACCCACGGGGAACTGGTGGGCACCAACTACATCGCCGTGGCCGTGGCGCACCTGCCCGAATCGGTGCCGCCGGTGGCCGGCTCCTTCGTCGGGCCGCCGGGGGCCGGCCGGCTCGAGGTGGGGGTCTGGGTGGAGCGGGAGCCGCCGCTCCCCGACGAGGCAGGACCCGCCGCGCCGCCCCAGCCCGGAGGTCTGGAAAAGGCCCGAAACTAGGGCCTGTTGACGCTTTGACGCAGGCCGCGACGGCGGCCCGTTTGGCGCAGAACAAGGAGCGAGGAGAGAAGTTTGGTCATTCCAAATGAACGACGAGCGACGCCGTGCTGCGCCAAACGGGCCCCGTCCCTGCGGGTTGCGCGGCAAATGCCGCCATGCGGCGTTGCGGGCCTTGGCAAGGGAATGACCATTGCCGGCGCCCCGCGCTTTGCCTGGCGGCATTTGACGCGGCAACGCGGCTCACGCCAAAACGTCAACAGGCCCTAGGGAATCCCCGCCCGCACGAGAGGCCCGGGAGCATGGCAAAGCACGGCGAATCCGCGCCGCAGGAGGCGGGCAGCATCCCCCTGCAGGCCGCTTCCGAGGACA
This sequence comes from Azotobacter chroococcum, assembly GCF_002220155.1. Classification (NCBI taxonomy): domain Bacteria; kingdom Pseudomonadati; phylum Pseudomonadota; class Gammaproteobacteria; order Pseudomonadales; family Pseudomonadaceae; genus Azotobacter; species Azotobacter chroococcum. The sequence goes on from NZ_CP011835.1 coordinate 82,825, forward strand.
TCTGGGCGCAGAAGTACCGGCTGGTCGAGCCCGACGGCACGCCGGTCGACGCCGACATCGACGCCAGCTGGCAGCGGGTCGCTCGCGCCCTGGCCGAGGTCGAGCGCGAAGAGCTGCGCGAGCACTGGTACGGGCAGTTCCTCTGGGCCCTGCGCAACGGCGCCATCCCCGCCGGGCGGATCGTTGCCAACGCCGGCGCCCAGGACCGCAAGCCGGCCACCTCGACCATCAACTGCACCGTCTCCGGAACTCTCGGCGACTCCATGGACGACATCCTCGCCAAGGTCCGCGAGGCCGGGCTGACGCTGAAGGCCGGTTGCGGCGTGGGGTATGACTTTTCCACCCTGCGCCCGCGCGGCGCCTTCGTTTCCGGCGCCGGCGCGCGCACCAGCGGGCCGCTGTCGTTCATGGATATCTTCGACAAGATGTGCTTCACGGTCAGCTCCGCCGGCGGGCGGCGCGGCGCGCAGATGGCCACCTTCGACGTGGCCCACCCGGACGTGCGCGAGTTCATCCGCGCCAAGCGCGAGGACGGCCGGCTGCGCCAGTTCAACCTGAGCCTGCTGGTCACCGACGAGTTCATGCAGGCGGTGGAGAGCGACGCCGAGTGGCCGCTGGTGTTCCCGGTGCATCCCCGCGAGGCCGCCGGGCTGGACTTCGACGACCCGCAGCAGGTGCTCTGGCGCGACTGGCCGATCCACGAGGACTACCGCGTGCGCGACGACGGCCGGGTAGCCTGCAAGGTCTACGGCAAGGTCCGCGCCCGCCACCTGTGGGACATGCTGATGGCCTCCACCTACGACTTCGCCGAGCCGGGCTTCATCCTCATCGACCGGGTCAACCAGCTGAACAACAACTGGTGGTGCGAGGAGATCCGCGCGACCAACCCGTGCGTGACCGGCGATACCCGGCTGGCGACGCAATACGGCCTGGTACCCATCGCCGAACTCGAGCGCCGCGGCGTCGCGCTGGAGGTGGCCGTGGACCGCCGCTGCCTGGCCGAGAACGCCCGCGGCGTCACCTGCCGTCCGGCCAGGCCGGCCTTCCTCAGCGCTGGCCGCGCCCCGGTCTGGCGGGTGGTCACCGCGGACGGCTATGCGATCCGGGCGACCGAATGGCACGACTTCTACAGCGAGCGCGGCAAGCTGAAACTGCGCGACCTCAAGGTCGGCGACCGGCTGCTGATCCAGTCCGGCAAGGGCCTGTTCGGGCGGGAAGGCAGCGAGGAACTGGGCATCCTGCTCGGCCTGATCGCCGGCGACGGGCACTTCACCCATCGTGGCAAGGGTCAGCGGGTCGCCATCGTCAGCCTGTGGGGCGAGGAACGGGCGCTCGGCGAGCCGGTGGCGGCCTGGGTGAATGCGCTGACCGCCAGTCTCGGCGGCCGTCGCCGGGTGTCGGCCATCGCCGTTCCGCAGCGCAATCAGGTGTTCGTCCGTTCGATCCTGCTGGCGCGCTTGCTGGAGCATTACGGCTTCACTGCGGCGACCAAGCTGCGCGTGCCCGAGGTGGTCTGGCGCGGCAGCGAGGTCTGCGTGCGCGGCTACCTGCGGGCGCTGTTCCAGTGCGACGGCACAGTCAATGTTTCCAGTGCTCGGCAGAGCTGCTCGATACGCCTGGCCTCCAGCTGCGAGGTGCTGCTCAAGGAGGTCCAGCAACTGCTGGCCAACTTCGGCATCTACTGCTGCGTCCGCCAGCGGCGGGCCGCCAGCCGGCGCCGCTTGCCGGACGGTCGTGGCGGACAACGGGAATACGCCTGTCAGGCCGATTTTGAGCTGATCGTCGACGGCGAGTCGCGCGAGCGCTTCATGGCCGAGATCGGCTTTCTGCTGCCGAACAAGACCGAACGCTACCGCGCCTGGGCGCAGGGCCGGCCGCTGCGCAAGACCCAGCGCTTCAGCTCGCCGATCGCCGCCATCGAGTGCGCCGGCATCGAGCCGGTCTACGACACCACCCAGCCCGATGGCAACGCGGTGATCTTCAACGGCCTGGTCACCGGACAGTGCGGCGAACAACCGCTGCCGCCCTACGGCTCCTGCCTGCTCGGCTCGGTCAACCTCACCGCCTTCGTCGAGGAGCCGTTTTCCGTCCAGGCGCGCTTCGACTGGGAGCGTTTTCGCGAGGTGGTGCGCGTCTTCACCCGCCTCTTGGACAACGTGGTGGAGATCAACGGCCTGCCGCTGGAGCCACAGCGCCGCGAGATCCTCGACAAGCGCCGTCACGGCATGGGCTTTCTCGGCCTCGGCTCGGCGCTGACCCTGCTCCGGCTGCGCTACGGCAGTCCCGAGGCCTGCGTGTTCACCGAGGAGGTGGCCCGCGAGCTGGCGCTGGTCGGCTGGCAGGTGGCGCTGGAGCTGGCGAAGGAGAAGGGCCCGGCACCGCTGCTGGCGCAGGATTTCGAGGTCACCGCGAAGATGCTGCGCCAGCGCCCGGAAATGGCCGCCGACGGCTACAGGGCCGGCGACCGGGTGCCCGGCCGCGTGCTGCACGCGCGCTACTCGCGCTACCTGCAGCGCCTGGCCGAGTTCGCCCCCGAGCTGGTCGCCGCGCTGGCCGAGCAGGGCGCGCGCTTCACCCACCACAGCTCCATCGCGCCGACCGGCACCATCAGCCTGAGCCTGGCCAACAACGCCTCCAACGGCATCGAGCCGAGTTTCGCCCACCAGTATTCGCGCAACCTGATCCGCCCTGGGCGCAAGGCCAAGGAGAAGGTCGAGGTGCTGAGCTACGAGCTGCTCGCCTACCGCGCCCTCATCGACCCGCAGGCGCAGCCGGACAGCGCCGACCCGGCGCACCGGCTGCCCGAGTATTTCGTCAGCGCCGACGACATCGGCCCGACCCAGCACGTGGACATCCAGGCGGCGGCGCAGAAGTGGGTGGATTCATCCATTTCCAAGACCGCCAACGTGCCCACCGACTACCCCTTCGAGGCGTTCAAGGACATCTACCGCTACGCCTGGCGCCAGGGCCTCAAGGGCTGCACCACCTTCCGCTTCAACCCGGCGGCCTTCCAGGGCGTGCTGGTCCGCGAGGCCGACCTGGAAAACACCCTGTACCGCTTCGAGCTGGAAGACGGCAGCGTGGTCGAACTCCGGGGCAACGAGCTGGTGGAGTACGACGGCGAGGTGAACACCGCCGCCAACCTGTTCGACGCGCTGAAGGAGGGCTATTACGGCAAGTATTGAAGGCGTCTCCGCATCCGCGCCGGGGCGGCGCCTCCGTAGGGCGGGTGCAACCCGCCATTGGGCATCAGGTCCTTGCCACGTCCGGCGGGTTGCACCCGCCCTACGAGAAAGCCTTTGTGGACAACGGGTTGCAACGTGCCCACGCAGGAGCGTGGGCACGATCATCCCCGTCGTTTGATGGCTCCCACGCTCCTGCGTGGGAACCCGGGGACGGGCGCTCCGGTGCCGCAGGGACCCCGGAGCACCCCCTGCGGCGCGCCCGCGCGGAAGCGCGGGCACGATCAAAGCCTCGAAAAGCAAAAGACCTTGTAAGGACTGGTACTGAACGCTTGCGCCGGGCCGGCAATGCGAAAGGGGAACACCCATGACCGTCAAGATCACGCAGCGCATCAAGAGCTTCCAGGTGGTCGACGAACGCCTGCGGCCCGCCGCCGAGGCCGAGGCCGGCAAGCCGCCCGAACAGTTGGACGAGCATCTGGAGCGCCCGGAGATGCTGATCGGCGTGACCTACAAGATCAAGTCGCCGCTGTTCGAGCACGCCCTCTACGTGACCATCAACGACATCCTGCTCAACGCCGGCACCCGCTTCGAACAGCGCCGGCCCTTCGAGATCTTCATCAACTCCAAGGGCATGGAGCACTTCCAGTGGATCGTCGCGCTCACCCGGATCATGTCTGCGGTATTTCGCAAGGGCGGCGACTGCACCTTCCTGGTCGAGGAACTCAAGGCGGTGTTCGACCCGCGCGGCGGCTACCTGAAGAAGGGCGGCCTCTACATGCCGTCGATCGTCGCCGAGATCGGCGCGGTGCTGGAGCGCCATCTGATCGCCATCGGCCTGCTGCGCGGCCACGCGCCGGACGAGGCCCAGCGCCGCTACCTGGCCGAAAAGCGCGCCGCCTACGAAGCCAGCCAGGGCGCCGCCGCGCTGGAGCCGGGGGAGGGCTTTCCGCCCGGGGCAGAACTCTGTGGGCAGTGCCATACTCAGGCAGTCGTACAGTTGGAAGGATGCACCACTTGCCTGAACTGTGGGCATTCGAAATGCGGATGAAGCGATCCGGGCGGTAGGGTGGATGACGCTCTGCTCATCCACCGAGAGGAAGGCGGAAAGCTCAAGGCCGATCCAGCAGACTCAGCACACCCAGACCGCCCCGGTTGAGCACATGGGTGTAGATCATGGTGGTCTTCACGTCCGCATGGCCCAGCAGTTCCTGCACGGTACGAATGTCCTGCCCGCTCTCCAGCAGATGGGTGGCGAAGCAGTGACGCAGGGTGTGCGGCGTGGCCGGCTTGATGATTCCCATTTCCCGCACGGCGCTCTTGAAGGCCCGCTGCACCCGCTTCTCGTCCATATGGTGACGGCGCTTGATGCCGGAACGAGGATCGACCGAGCGGCCGGGAGCCGGAAAAACCTATTGCCAGCCCCATTCCTTCGCGGCGTTCGGATACTTGCGCGCCAGGGCGAATGGCAGATAGACCTCGCCGAAACCCTCGGCAAGATCGCGCTCGTGCAAAGCCTTCACACAGTCGAGATGTCGTTTCAGCGGCTGGCTCAACCGGCCCGGCAGCAAGGTGACGCGATCCTTCTGCCCTTGCCGTCCCGGACCAGAATCTCGCTGCGCGCGAAATCCACGTCTTTCACCCGCAGACGCATCGCTTCCATGAGGCGCAGACCGGAGCCGTACAGCAACCCCGTGACCAAGGCCAGCTCGCCCTCGAAACAGGCCAGCAGCCGCTGCGTTTCCTCGCGGGACCGGACGACCGGCAAGCGCTCGGGCCGCCTGGCGCGCACCAGGTCGTTCAGCCAGGGAAGATCGATGGCCAGGACATGCCTGTAGAGAAACAACAGGACAGCCAGCGCCTGATTCTGCGTGGATGCCGAGACATTCAAATCCACAGCGAGATGCGACAGGAATCGCTCCACCTCAGGAGCGCCATTTCTGCCGAATGACGTAACTTGTGATAACGAATAAAGTCCCGCTCTCACTTGATATAAGCGGTTTCAGTACGGATTGAATAATGACGATTACGGATTTGTTCGCGCAGCCAGGTCCAACAACTTGGGTTTACCGTCCATGGTGTATAACTTCCTGAAAGAACACCAGCCTCCTGCTAGAGGCCGCAGGCTACAAGGGAGCTGCCAGCAGCGGCAAGGGAATGTTATGCACCAAATGGTGTATTTGTTCACCATTTGGTGTCGAATAGTAGTTAGGTTTCTTATGCTGACCTGCAAGCGATGCGGAAAAGTTGAAAAGCTAGGAAAGTCGCACATCATTCCCGAAGCCTTCTTTCGAGAACTTCGTGAAGACAAAGAAATGCCACTTCTGGTTTCCGGCGCCTACGGTGAGTTGGAAAAGAAGGCGCCGATAGGCGTGTACGACTCGCAGATTCTTTGTAAATCGTGTGAAGCCCAGTTCAGCGCTATTGATTCGTTCGGAATAGATGTTCTGCTCAAGCAATACGAGAAACATTTCCAACCAATGGTTCAGCACGGCAAGACTGTCGGGTTTGAATCCACCTCAGTAGACAAGGCTCGCCTCCTTCAATTTTTGATCGCAGTCCTGTGGCGAGCATCCGTGTCGGAGGAGCACTTTTACAGGCACGTAGAACTTGGCCCGCACGAGACCACTGCACAGGAAATCGCCTTCTCCCCCAAAACCCCGTCATCCTTTGGCGTCTTCGACGCCCTGCTTTCAAGATGGCGAGACGAGCAAGAACTCGGCCTTGTTGCCTACCCGCTGTTTGATCCTCGTCGAGAAAAGTGGCCTGGCGGCGTAAACGCATACAGGCTTTACTTTGGAGAAATCGTCGCCTACATCAAAGTGGACTCAAGGCCATTTCAACCACCGCTCAGCTCTATGTCTTTGTTGCGTTCGCCAACGTTGAAGGTTGTCTCGCGCAATATCGGCACGTCTAAAGACTTCCGAGCAATGGTTAATACAGCAACCAAATCTCATAGAAACACTTTCCAGTTTCGTTCGTCTCACAGTAGAGCGAAAGAAACCTAACCAGTCATTGCAGCGGACTGCCTTCGGCAGCCGCTGAACTCCAACGTTATTCTGCAAACGGTGCCGAACCATGACCCAGAAGATGTTGATGTTTTATGTACCAGACGACAAGGAACTTCTGGCAGCATTGGGCGAAGTGACGTTGAGGCATGAGCATCTCAGTCACATCCTGAAGATGACCATCAAGTCCATCGCCGACCTGAGCGTTGCAGAAGCGCTAGATGCCACGCAATACGAAGGAGCTCGCCAGCTTCGTGAATACATCCGCAAGCTTGCGCGAAAGAAGCTTGGGGCGAGTGGGGCCTGTTTGAAGCTGTCAGCGCTATTGACCCGTGCCGAGAGACTGACCAACCAACGTAACCGGCTTACACATGGGATTTGGGCCAAGGAGCTTGACGGTGACCCCGGCCTGATGGGTGCTCCCGGTGAACTTGAAACCCTCCCATCGGTAGACCAATTGAAAGCCCTTGCGAGCGACCTCGTTGTGCTAACCCAAGAGATCAACGCCGCGCGGCTAGAGGGATTTCTGAAGGAAGCCCTAGAACAGTCAGGCATGGTCAAATAGACCTACTGCATAACAATCCGCCGCAGCCGACGCCGCGAAGCGGCGCGGCTGAGCTTCATCGTTAGGCGCTGGAGTTAGACGCCGTAGGAGACATCTTCCCGACGTCTGTCGATCTACGACCCCGTCGTTCGACTATTGGGACGACTGTCACGTCGAAAAGGAGGAATGAGATGAGTTCGACAACGGATAGGGCCGAGATTGAAGTGCTCTTCCAAAAACTGGCAAGAGCGCACGCTGACCACAACGCAGATGCCATCGTCGACGCCTATGCGCCGGACGCTGTAATTTTCGATCTGGCGCCGCCACTAGGGCGCCGCGGAATGAACCGCGACAGCGTCGCAGCCTGGCTTGGCGGCTGGGACGGGCCCATCCAGATCGATGCGCGCGACGTTAATCTCACTGTCGACGGCGACTTGGCGTTCGTATCAGCGCTCAACAGAATGCGCGGGCGCCAAGGCGGTGAAGATCAGGATATGTGGTACCGCACGACGATGTGTCTTCGGAAGACAAGTGGGCGATGGCGCATCGTCCACGATCACTCGTCGGTGCCTTTCTACATGGATGGGAGCTATCGGGCTGCGGTTGATCTTAAAGCGCAGTGGGATGGCGCGGCCTGACGGCTCGTCGTCAGTGTGACGCGCCTAACAAGCGCGTGCACCGGACCTTCGCAAGCTACGCTTGCTTCGGCCGGTGAAGCGCGGCGTTATCTATCCTCTGAACAGCGAAGGCGAGCCTTTCCGGCAGCCTTCACCCGTCACTGCCCGCTATCGGAGGAAGCAGCCCATGGAGCGGTTCGTACAGACCAACGGCATCCAGTTGCACAGTCTGGATCACCCCGGCGGCGAGCCGCCGCTGGTGCTGATGCCCGGCCTGACCGCCAATGCCCATGCCTTCGACGGCCTGATCGCAGCGGGGCTGAGTCCGGCGCTGCGGGTGCTGGCCGTGGATGTGCGCGGGCGCGGGCTGAGCGACAAGCCGGAGCGCGGCTACGGCATGGCCGAGCATGCCGCCGACGTGATCGGCCTGCTGGATGCGCTGGGGCTGGCGCAGGTGGTGCTGGGCGGGCATTCGTTCGGCGGCCTGCTGGCCCTGTACATGGCGGCGCATTACCCCGACAGGGTCGGCAGGCTGGTGGTGCTCGATGCGGCCTGCTCTTTCCATCCGCAGGTGCGCGAGCTGATCCAGCCGTCCCTGGACCGTCTGGGTACGGTGCATCCCTCGTGGGATGAGTATCTGGCGACGATCAAGCGGATGCCGTTCTACGCGGGCTGGTGGGACCCGGCCATCGAAAGCGCCTACCGCGCCGACGTGGAAACCCGTGACGACGGCACGCTCAGGCCGCGCTCGCGCCCCGAGGCGATCGGCGAGGCGCTCGACGGGCTGCTCGCCGAGGACTGGCCGGGCCATCTGGCCGCCGTCCGCCAGCCCATGCTGCTGGTCAACGCCCCGGGCGCCTACGGGCCGCCGGGCACGCCGCCGGTGCTGCCGCGCGAGCAGGCGCTGGAGACGGTCGCGGCGGTGGCCGACGGGCGCTACGTCGAGGTGCCCGGCAACCACATGACCATGCTCTTCGGGGAAGGCGCCGCACGGACGGTGGAGGCGATTCTGGACTTCGTGCGTTCATAGCCAGGCAGGTGGAAAAGCGCTGTGCGCGTTTTCCAGCCTGCCGCCCGGTACCAGGCCAATCGATCGTGCCAGCGTTTCGTAGGGCGGGTTAGGCCGCAGGCCGTAACCCACCGACCGGCCGCAGGGCCGGCAATGGGGATGCCTGCCGGCATCCTTGGCGGGTTACGCCGCGTCGCGGCTAACCCGCCCTACGCGAGGCTGGGGTTTTACGACGGGGATTACAGGGCGAAGGGCAGGGCGACCTGGACGTGGCGGCGGGCCTGCAGGCGGCGGCGGAACACTTCGGGGTCGTGGATCAGCACCTGCTGGCCGGCGAAGGCCTGGGCGGCGATCAGCCGGGACAGCCAGAAGCGCAGGCAGGCGATGCGCAGCATGGCCGGCCAGAGTTCGGCCTCGGCGGCGCGGAAGGGGCGCTTGGCCGAGTAGGCGGCGAGCATGGCCTGGGTGAGCTGCGGGTCGAGGGTGCCGTCTTCCCGGGAACACCAGTCGTTCACGGCGATCGCCAGGTCGTAGAGCATCGGGCCGGAGAAGGCGTTGTAGAAGTCGATCACCCCGGTCAGGTGCGCACCGTCGAACAGCACGTTGTCGCGGAACAGGTCGGCGTGCAGGTTGGCCGAGGGCAGGGCGAGCAGGCGGGCCTTCAGCCGGGCGACCTCGGCCAGCGCCTCGCGCAGCAGCGGCAGCTGCTCGTCCGGCAGCGACAGGGCGAGTTCCGGGCCCTTTTCCAGCATCCATTCCAGGCCGCGGTCGCTGGGCCGCGGCAGCGGGCTCTTGCAGGTCGCCAGGTGCAGGCGGGCGAGCAGGGCGCCGACTTCTCGGCAGTGGTGCGCGTTGGGTTCCTGCACGTGCCTGCCGGGCAGGCGCGGCTGCAGCAGCGCCGGCTTCTCGGCCAGCTTGCGCAGGGCCTGGCCGTCGGTGGTGCGCAGGGCGTAGGGCACCGGCAGGTCGGCCGTGTGCAGCACGTCGAGCAGTTCGATGAAGAACGGCAGATCGTCCATCTGGCCGCGTTCGACCAGGGTCAGGACGTACTCGCCCTGTTCCATGCTGACGAAGAAGTTGCTGTTCTCGCTGCCTTCGGCAATGCCCTGGAAATCCAGCAGCCGGCCGAGCCCGTAGGGCGCGACGAAGGTTTCCAGCTCGTGGCGTTCGAGAGGGGTAAAAACCGACATGTTCAGGAGGGCTCACTTACCATTCGAAGATTTTCCAGGCGGGGATCCGCATGGTCGGCTCGTCGGAACGCACGAAGTTGGCATCGTTGCCGTCGGCGCGTACCAGGAAATAGGGTTTGCCAAACTTGGGGGTGACCTTGATGGCATAGAGGAAGCCATTGACGCGGTATTCCTCGATGGTCTTGTCGTCCTCCTCGCGGATGGTCACGTCGGGCTCGCCGGACGGTGCATCCTGCTGAGCGAAGACGCCAACCGCACCGAAGGCCAGCAGAGCGGCCAGCAGCAGGCGAGGGAAGGTGTGCATGGTAACCTTGTCCTTTCGTCGTCAAGTCTTGTCATTCTAGCGCCGCACCCGCGGAAAAGGTTGATTCTTCGTCATGGCCCAGACCCCTCTCGTCCTGGTGGACGGCTCCTCCTACCTGTACCGCGCCTTTCATGCCCTGCCGCCGCTGACCACCTCCGCCGGCCTGCCCACCGGGGCGGTGAAGGGCGTGCTGAACATGCTGCTCAGCCTGCGCAAGCAGTATCCGGACAGCCCCTTCGCGGTGGTGTTCGACGCCAAGGGGCCGACCTTCCGCGACGAACTGTTCGAGCACTACAAGTCGCACCGCCCGCCGATGCCCGACGACCTGCGGGTGCAGATCGAGCCGCTGCACGCCTGCGTGCGGGCGCTCGGCCTGCCGCTCCTGTGCATCGACGGGGTGGAGGCCGACGACGTGATCGGCACCCTGGCGCGCTCGAGCGCCGCCGCCGAGCGGCCGGTGGTGATCTCCACCGGCGACAAGGACATGGCGCAGCTGGTCGACGGCCACATCAGCCTGGTCAACACCATGACCGGAAGCCGGCTGGACCGCGCCGGGGTGGTGGAGAAGTTCGGCGTCGGCCCGGAGCTGATCATCGACTTCCTGGCGCTGATGGGCGACAAGGTGGACAACATCCCCGGCGTGCCCGGGGTCGGCGAGAAGACCGCGCTCGGCCTCCTGCAGGGCCTGGGCGGCGGCCTCGACGTGATCTACGCCAGCCTCGACAAGGTGCCGGGGCTGCCGATCCGCGGCGCCAGGTCGCTGGCCGCCAAGCTCGAGGAGCACCGCGAGATGGCCTACCTGTCCTACCAGCTGGCGACCATCAAGACCGACGTGGCGCTGGACATCGAGATCGATGCGCTGCACCCGGCGGCGGCGGATCGCGCGGCGCTGATCGAGCTGTACCGCGAGCTGGAGTTCAAGAGCTGGCTGGACGAGCTGCTGCGCGAGGCCCATGCGGCCGGCGCCGACAGCCCCGCGGCGGACCCGGCGGCGCCCCGGGCGCAGTACGAGACCGTGCTCGACCAGGAGCGCTTCGCGGCCTGGCTGGACAAGCTGGCGCAGGCCGAGCTGATCGCCTTCGACAGCGAAACCACCAGCCTGGACGCCCAGCAGGCGGAGCTGGTCGGCCTGTCCTTCGCCGTCTCCCCTCACGAGGCGGCCTATATCCCGCTGGCGCACCGCTACATGGGTGTGCCCGAGCAGCTCGACCGCGACGCCGTGCTGGCCGCGCTCAAGCCGCTCTTGGAAGACCCGGCCCGGGCCAAGGTCGGCCAGCATGCCAAGTACGACATGAACGTGCTGGCGCACTACGGCATCGAGGTGCGCGGCGTGGCCTACGACACCATGCTGGAATCCTACGTGCTGGACTCCACGGCGACCCGCCACGACATGGACAGCCTGGCGCTGAAGTACCTCGGCCACGGCACCATCCGTTTCGAGGACATCGCCGGCAAGGGCGCCAGGCAGCTGACCTTCGACCAGATCGCCCTGGAGCAGGCCGGCCCCTACGCGGCCGAGGACGCCGACGTGACCCTGCGCCTGCACCAGTGCCTGTGGCGGAAGCTCGAGGCCATCCCGGCGCTGGCCAGGGTGTTGACCGACATCGAGATGCCGCTGGTGCCGGTGCTGGCGCGCATCGAGCGCCACGGCGCGCTGGTCGACGCCAAACTGCTCGGCGAGCAGAGCCTGGAGCTGGGCGGGAAGCTGCAGCAGCTGGAGCGCGAGGCCCACGAGCTGGCCGGCGAGGCGTTCAACCTGGCCTCGCCCAAGCAGCTCGGCGCGATCCTCTACGAGAGGCTCGGCCTGCCGGTCCTGTCCAAGACCGCCAAGGGCCAGCCGTCCACCGCCGAGAGCGTGCTCGCCGAGCTGGCCGAGCAGGGCTACCCGCTGCCCCAGGTGATCATGCAGCACCGCAGCCTGAGCAAGCTCAAGGGCACCTACACCGACAAGCTGCCGCAGCAGATCAACCCGCGCACCGGACGTATCCACACCAGCTATCACCAGGCGGTGACCGCCACCGGGCGGCTGTCCTCCTCGGACCCGAACCTGCAGAATATCCCGATCCGCACTCCCGAAGGCCGGCGCATCCGCCAGGCCTTCGTCGCACCGCCGGGCTACCGGCTGGTGGCCGCCGACTACTCGCAGATCGAGCTGCGCATCATGGCCCACCTGGCCCGGGACGAGGGCCTGCTGGACGCCTTCCGCCACGACCGCGACGTGCATCGCGCCACCGCCGCCGAGGTGTTCGGCGTCGAGCTGGAGCAGGTCTCCCACGATCAGCGGCGCAGCGCCAAGGCGATCAACTTCGGGCTGATCTACGGGATGAGCGCCTTCGGCCTGGCCAAGCAGATCGGCGTCGACCGCAAGCAGGCCCAGGCCTACATCGACCGCTACTTCGCCAGATACCCTGGAGTCCTTGCCTATATGGAGCGCACCCGGGCGCAGGCCGCCGAGCAGGGCTATGTGGAGACCCTGTTCGGCCGCCGCCTGTACCTGCCGGAGATCCAGTCGAAGAACGGCGCCCTGCGCAAGGCCGCCGAGCGCACGGCGATCAACGCGCCGATGCAGGGCAGCGCGGCGGACATCATCAAGCGCGCCATGGTGGCGGTGGATGGCTGGCTGCTGGAGAGCGGGCTGGATGCGCGGATGATTCTGCAGGTGCACGATGAACTGGTGCTGGAGGTGCGCGAGGACCAGGTCGAGGCGCTCAAGGCCGGCCTGCTGCCGCGCATGAGCGGCGCCGCCGATCTGGACGTGCCGCTGCTGGTGGAGGCCGGGGTGGGCGGCAACTGGGACGAGGCGCACTGAGCCGGGCGCGGGAATGCCATCGCGATGGCGGAGGTTCCCCCTCGAAGGCCGCATTTTTCAGCCAGGAATGTTTTTGAGCTGAACTTTTGGAGCGATCGTGCAGTCAGACCTGTACGACTGGCTGAAAAGCCTTTCGATGCTCCTTGTTGTGTTAAGTGTTGGCAGATATGCGGACTCCCTGGAGTCCGACGTTAAACCCCGAACCTCTTCCTCCCCCATATGAAGTTCGGGGTTTTTTTTGTTCCTGATTCAGTGTTTTGGACCGGGAAAAGCGCGAAAACGCCGAGACGGCCCCGATTGCGCGGGAGAGGCCGACGGCGTGGTATTGACGTGAGGAAGTGTAAAGGCGGCTCTCCCGCCGCTTCGATCGCCAGGGGGAGGCAGGGGAGCGGGAGAGCCTGACGCGGTAGCGGCCCGGTCGGAGGTCCGGGTCGCGGAACTCTTAGCGGATGGTGCGCATGACGTCGCTGGCGTCGGCCAGGGCAGTGGTCTTGGGCTTCTTCGGATGCGGACGGTTGCCGCGGATCTCGACCTTGTCGCCGGCGGCGAAGACGCGGTTCGGCGAGCGCACCGTCTTCAGTTCGCCGCTGTCGGTGCGGACCACGTAGGCGCGGTCGCTGCCACCGGCTGCATCCTGGGCGGAGCCGCCGAACAGCGCACCGACGCCGGCACCGACCAGGGCGCCGATCGGCCCACCGACGGCGCCGACCATCATGCCGGTCATGCCGCCCGTTGCCTTACCGGAGGTCTGGTCTTTCACTTCACTGACGATTTCGTCTGCGTTGACGCTGCCGATGGTCAGCAGGCCGAGGGTCAGAGCCAGGATGCCGAGCTTTTTCATGGCGGTTCCTCCGAGGAACTTTCAGTGGGCTACATCAGGGTTATTCCACGAAACATGCCAAACGCATTGGTACGTAGAATCAATGACTTAGCTTCCTTTCCCCGGCTCGGTTCGCGACAAAATGTCGCGTCGCAGACAAGCGCTTGTCGGAATTCCTCCAAAAAAATGAACTTTCATTGATCTAAGTCAAGAAAACGTAGCTGCATTTGTGCATTCCTACCCGGAAGCCGACCACTGGAGCAGCGGGACGGGCAGGGAGGGCGAAGGCCGGGGGAGGAAGCCGCGAAGTTCTTCATGGCAGTTCCTCCGAGGCACATTTCAGGGTGGGGTGCTGCTTCCGTATTCCCTGCTCCGCACTTTTTTCATCTGGCCGACGTTCTTCGGAAACCGGGCGCCGGGCGGTATTGGGATCTGTGGCCGGCGGAGTCGCCGTCTGAAACAAAAAGTAATGATTTGACTGATCTGGATCAATCCGCGGTCGGCGATTTCATGCCTTTGTATGGCAGTGCGGGGCCTGATGGCTTACCGCAAAATCCCGCCGTTGCAGGGTTCCCGGCCGCCATGCAGAGGGCGTGCCGCACAAAGGAAAGGGTGATCGGGCCAGGGCCCGCGCCCATCGGAAAGGACGCGCGTCCCGGCAAAGCGCAGTAGAATCTTCGCCCTTTTGCTGCCCCTGCGAGTCGCTGCGCCATGACCGCCTCTGCCCCCCGCCCCGAACTGCTGTCCCCCGCCGGCACCCTCAAGTCCATGCGCTACGCCTTCGCCTACGGCGCCGATGCGGTGTACGCCGGGCAGCCGCGCTACAGCCTGCGGGTGCGCAACAACGAGTTCGACCACGCCCACCTGGCGCTCGGCATCGCCGAGGCCCATGCCCAGGGCAGGCAGTTCTACGTGGTGGTCAACATCGCCCCGCACAACGCCAAGCTGAAGACCTTCCTCAAGGACCTGCAGCCGGTGATCGACATGCAGCCGGATGCGCTGATCATGTCCGACCCGGGGCTGATCATGCTGGTGCGCGAGCACTTTCCGGCGATGGCCATCCACCTCTCGGTGCAGGCCAATGCGGTGAACTGGGCCAGCGTGGAGTTCTGGCGCCGCCAGGGGCTGACCCGGGCGATCCTTTCCCGCGAGCTGTCGCTGGAGGAGATCGGCGAGATGCGCGAGCGGGTACCGGGCATGGAGCTGGAGGTGTTCGTCCACGGCGCGCTGTGCATGGCCTATTCCGGACGCTGCCTGTTGTCCGGCTACATCAACCACCGCGACCCCAACCAGGGCACCTGCACCAACGCCTGCCGCTGGGAGTACAAGGCCCACGAGGGCAGGGAGGACGAGCTGGGCAACATCGTCCACGTCCAGGAGCCGGTCCCGCTGCAATCGATCGAGCCGACCCTCGGCAGCGGCGCGCCCACCGAGCGGCTGATGCTGCTCGAGGAGAGCAAGCGGCCGGGCGAGTACATGGAGGCCTTCGAGGACGAGCACGGCACCTACATCATGAACTCCAAGGACCTGCGCGCCGTACAGCACGTCGAGCGGCTGGTGCAGATGGGCGTGCATTCGCTGAAGATCGAGGGCCGCACCAAGAGCCACTACTACGTGGCGCGCACCGCCCAGGTGTACCGCAAGGCGATCGACGACGCGGTGGCCGGCCGGCCGTTCGACAAGTCATTGATGGATACCCTGGAGTCGCTGGCCCACCGCGGCTACACCGAGGGCTTCCTGCGCCGCCATGTGCACGACGAATACCAGAACTACGGCTATGGCTACTCGCTGTCCGAGCGCCAGCAGTTCGTCGGCGAGCTGACCGGCGAGCGCCGCGGCGGCCTGGCCGAGGTGCAGGTAAAGAACCGCTTCGCCTTGGGCGACCGCCTCGAGCTGATGACTCCCCAGGGCAACCTGAACTTCCGCCTGGAGGCCCTGGAGAACAAGCGCGGCGAGCGCGCCGAGGTGGCCCCGGGCGACGGCCACACCCTCTACCTGCCGGTGCCGGAGGGCGTGGACCTGGAGTACGCCCTCCTGATGCGCGAGCTGGACGGCACCACCACCCGCGGCTGAGGCTCAGTCGCTCATCGCACAGGCCTGCTGCGCGGCCTGCTCGCGCAGCAGGCTCGCCAGGGTCGCCGCCTCCACCGGCCGGCTGATCAGGTAGCCCTGGATCTCGTCGCAGCCGTGCTCGCGCAGGAATTCCAGCTGCGCCGGCTCCTCGACGCCCTCGGCGACCACCTCCAGGCCCAGGCTGTGGGCCATGACGATGATCGCCCGGGTAATCGCCGCATCGCCGCCGTGGCCGGAGCCGTCCAGGCTGCGGATGAAGGTCTGGTCGATCTTCACCACGTTGACCGGCAGGTGCTTGAGGTAGCCGAGCGACGAATAGCCGGTGCCGAAATCGTCGATCGCCAGGCGCACGCCCAGCGTGCGCAGCCGGGTGAACACCTTGGCCAGGTGCTCGACGTCGTCCGACAGCTGGCTTTCGGTCAGCTCCAGTTCCAGCAGGTGCGCCGGCAGGCCGGTGCTGACCAGCACGGCGCCAACCCGCTCGACGAAATCGCCCTGGCGCAGCTGGCCCATGGAAATGTTCACCGCCACGCGCAGTTCGGCGATCCCCGCCTGCTGCCAGGCGCGCGCCTGGGCGCAGGCCTGGTGCAGGACGAAATCGCCGATGGCGTCGATCTGCCCGGTTTCCTCGGCCAGCGGAATGAACTGCGCCGGCGACACCAGGCCGCGCTCGGGGTGGCGCCAGCGCACCAGCGCCTCGGCGCCCTGCAGACGGTTCGCCGCGAAATTCAGCTTCGGCTGGTAGAACACCTCCAGCTCGCCGCGCACCAGCGCCTTGTCCAGCTGCGCCTCGAGCAGCAGGCGCTCGCGGCTGCTGCTCTGCAGGCTGTCGCGGTAGAACTGCAGGGTATTGCTGCCGAACTGCTTGGCATGGCGCATGGCCATGGCCGCCTGGCAGAGCAGGGTGGCCGGCTCGCCGCCAGCCGCGGACAGCAGGCCGATCCCCAGCGAGGCGCTGACCACCACCTCGTGTTCGCCCACCGGCACGCCGTGGCGCAGCACGCTGAGCAGGCGACGGCCGAGCTGCTCCACCTCCTCCAGCGTCTTGTCGGTTTCCAGCAGCACGGCGAATTCGTCGACGGCGATCCGCGCGACGGTATCGGCCTGGCGCAGGCTGTCGCCGAGGCGCCGGGCCAGCGCGCAGATGATCTCGTCGGCGAGCTGATGGCCGAGGCTCTCGTTGAGCCGCTTGAAGCGATCCAGGTTGAAATGCAGCAGCACCAGCTCGCGGCCAGGTACGCGCGGGCGTCTGGCCAGGATCTTCAGGCGGCGCAGCAGCAGGCTGCGGTTGGCCAGGCCGGTCATCGGGTCGTGACTGGCCTGATAGCGGCGCAGCGCCTTTTCCTCGCGGCGCGCCCGCTCGCTGGCGGTGAGTGCCCGGGTGCGTTCGTCGACCCGCTCCTCCAGCGCCTGCTGCGCGCTGCGCAACTCCTCCTCAACGCGCCGGCGCCGCTGCACCTCGCGGGCAAGTTCGTCGTTCAGCCGGGCGGTGGCCTGCCGCGTCTGCTTCTCGAACTCCAGCAGCGAACGGTTCTGGAAGCGCTGCAGCAGGTTGCGGCGGGTCGTCCGGTTGATCTGCCAGGCGCTGAGCACGAGGGCCGCCAGCAGGATCAGGCCGAGAATGCCCCAGCCCTGCAGCCGGCTGTGGTCGAGGCCGAGCAGATACAGGCTGGAGGGCAGCAGGGCGGGCAGGGCGAAGGCGAGGAAGGCGCCCAGGCTGGCCGCATAGGCCATGCTGGCGCAGATGGTCGCCGCCGCCAGCAGGCCATGGATCAGCGCCTGCTGCAGCGGTGTGGCCAGCGGCATGAGGAAGATGCCGATCTGGGTCAGGGTCGCCCCCGAAACCGCGGCGCCGAGCAGGAAGCTGTGCCGCCAGATCGCCTCGGCCTGGTGCTCCGCCGAGGCACGGTGGAAGGCCAGGATCCGCCACAGGCTCAGGCCGATCAGCGAACCCACCCAGAGCGCCAGCCAGGTCAGCGTGGCCAGGTCGTGCTGCTCCCAGAGTAGAAATACGCAGCTCAGGCCGCCGCTCAGCATCAACAGGATCGGCAGCGGCGCGGCATGGTACAGCCGGCGGTTCAGGGCCGCCTCCATTGGCACGCCGTAACGCTCCCGGATGCTCTCCGGCGCTATGGCCGGCGGCACTACATTCGGGGGGAAGAGAAAATTCATATCCATGTTATTGATTTCTACACATCCGGTCCCAAGGCGGGCGATTACGAAGATCGCCCCTGGTGTGTCGTATCGCAAGGCACCCCGAGTTTGCCCCGTCTTCGCAGCGGCCGCTAGAATGCCGCGATGCGCGACGACCTATCCTTTCTGCTAAGTACCCTCAACGCCGCCCAGCGCCAGGCTGTGGCCGCACCGCTCGGCCCGAACCTGGTGCTGGCCGGCGCCGGCTCGGGCAAGACCCGCGTGCTGGTGCACCGCATCGCCTGGCTGATCGAGGTGGAGAGCGCCTCGCCCCACTCGATTCTCGCGGTGACCTTCACCAACAAGGCCGCCGCCGAAATGCGCGCGCGCATCGAACAGCTGCTCGGCCACAGCCCCATGGGCATGTGGATCGGCACCTTCCACGGCCTGGCCCACCGCCTGCTGCGCGCCCATTGGCAGGAGGCGAGTCTCGCCGAGAACTTCCAGATCCTCGACGCCGAAGACCAGCAGCGCCTGGTCAAGCGGGTGATCCGCGAGCTGGGCCTCGACGAGCAGCGCTGGCCGGCGCGCCAGGCGCAGTGGTTCATCAACGCCAAGAAGGACGAAGGCCTGCGCCCGCAGCACATCCAGCCGGGCGGCGACCTGTTCCTCGCCACCCAGCTGAAGATCTACGCAGCCTACGAGGCGGCCTGCGCGCGCGCCGGGGTGATCGACTTCGCCGAACTGCTGCTGCGCGCCCTCGACCTGTGGCGCGACAAGCCGGGCCTGCTGGAGCACTACCAGCGGCGCTTCCGCCATGTGCTGGTCGACGAGTTCCAGGACACCAACGCCGTGCAGTACGCCTGGCTGCGCCTGCTGGCGCAGGGCGGCGCCAGCCTGATGGCGGTCGGCGACGACGACCAGTCGATCTACGGCTGGCGCGGCGCGCGGATCGAGAACATCCAGCAGTTCTGCGAGGATTTCCCGGCCGCCGAGACCATCCGCCTGGAGCAGAACTACCGCTCCACCGGCAGCATCCTCAAGGCCGCCAACGCGCTGATCGCCAACAACCAGGGCCGCCTCGGCAAGGAGCTGTGGACCGAGGGCGCGGACGGCGAGCCGATCGGCCTCTACGCCGCCTTCAACGAGCACGACGAGGCGCGCTACGTGGTGGAGAGCATCCGCCAGGCGCTCAAGGACGGCCTGGCGCACAGCGAGATCGCCATCCTCTACCGCTCCAACGCCCAGTCGCGGGTGCTCGAAGAAGCGTTGCTGCGGGAGAAGATCCCCTACCGCATCTACGGCGGCCAGCGCTTCTTCGAGCGCGCCGAGATCAGGAACGCCATGGCCTACCTGCGGGTGATCCACACCCGCCACAACGACGCGGCGCTGGAGCGGATCATCAACCTGCCGGCCCGCGGCATCGGCGAGAAGACCGTCGAGACCCTGCGCCAGCTGGCCCGCGAGGCCAACCTCTCGCTGTGGGGCGCGCTGCACCAGGCGGTCGGCGGCAAGCTGGTGAGCGGCCGCGCCGCCAGCGCGCTGAACGCCTTCGTCGAGCTGATCGACGGCCTGGCCCTGAAGGTCGAGCAGCTGCCGCTGCCGCTGATGACCCAGGTGGTGATCGAGGACTCCGGGCTGCGCGCCTACCACGGTACGGAGAAGGGCGAGAAGGCCCAGGCGCGGGTGGAGAACCTCGAGGAACTGGTCAGCGCCGCCCGCGCCTTCGAGCACGCCGGGGACGAGGACGCCCAGTCGCCGCTGGCGGCCTTCCTCGACCACGCCTCGCTGGAGGCCGGCGAGCAGCAGGCCGGCGACTTCGAGGACAGCGTGCAGCTGATGACCCTGCACAGCGCCAAGGGCCTGGAGTTTCCGCTGGTGTTCCTGGTCGGCATGGAGGAGGGCCTGTTCCCCCACAAGATGAGCCTGGAGGAACCCGGCCGCCTCGAGGAAGAGCGCCGCCTGGCCTACGTCGGCATCACCCGCGCCATGCAGCGCCTGGTGGTGACCTACGCCGAAACCCGCCGGCTGTACGGCAGCGAGACCTACAACAAGATCTCGCGCTTCGTCCGCGAGATCCCGCCGGCGCTGCTGCGCGAGGTGCGCCTGTCCAACAGCCTCAGCCGCCCCGCCGCTGCCCGCCCCAGCCATGGCGCGATATTCGCCGGCGCCGCCGTGCCGGACACCCCCTTTGCCCTCGGCCAGCGCGTGCGCCATCCGCTGTTCGGCGAGGGCACCATCCTCAACTTCGAAGGCGCCGGTGCCCAGGCGCGGGTACAGGTGAACTTCGAGGGTGAAGGCAGCAAGTGGCTGATGCTCGGCTACGCCAAGCTGGAGGCGGTGTAGCCGGATCGCCCCGGCCAGCCCGGCCCAGGTTCTTCCACCACCGGTCGCCGCCGCCGTCAGCCGCTCTGGAAGCGTCCATACTGAAAGGCGGAGGTGAGTCCATGACCAGTTCCGCGCAGATCCTCGATACCGCCCTGCAGATCGCCGAGCGCAGCGGTTGGGAGCGGCTGCGCCTGTTCGACGTGGCCGCCACGCTGGGCGTCGGACTGGACGAGGTCGCCCGCCGCTACCGGGACAAGGACGCCCTGGTGGAAGCCTGGTTCGACCGCGCCGACTCGGCCATGCTGGCCCGCGCCCGGGATGCCGGTCTGGCGGTGCTGACGCCGGCCGGGCGGCTGGAGGAGCTGCTAGTCGTCTGGCTCGCGGCGCTGGCGCCGCACCGGCGGCTGACCGCGGAGATGCTCTGCTACAAGCTCGAGCCCGGCCATGTCCATCTGCAGGCGCTGGGGCTGATGCGCATCAGCCGCACCGTGCAGTGGTGGCGCGAGGCGGCCGGGCGGACCAACTCCCACCTCTCGCGCATCGGCGAGGAGTGCGCGCTCAGCACCGTCTATCTGTGCACCTTCAGCCACTGGCTGCGCCACCGCCGGGAGGACGAGGCGGCGCTGCGCGCCTATCTGCGCCGGCGCCTGTACAGCCTGCCGCTGGCCTGGCTGCTGCGGCCCTGAGCCGGTCCGCGGGCAAAAGCTCGAAACAGTTTTTCTCCGGCGTTGCCCGGCGTCCGGCCGCCATTGCTTTCAGCTTGGGAAATAATGAATGACAGCTCCCGGCACTGCTGGGCAAGATGAAATGCGTGACATCAACTACAACTACGGGAATCCCCACATGCGTCGTTTTCTCAGTCTCTGCATGGCGTGTTGCGTGGCCATGACCCTCAGCCTCGATGCCAACGCCAAGCGTTTCGGCGGCGGCAAGTCGTCCGGCAGCGAGCCGACCCACCAGACCCGCCAGATCCAGCCGCAGCAGCCGGCCGGCAGCACTGCCACGGCGCCGAACGCGGCCGCGCCGACTCCCGCCCGTCCGGCCAGCGGCGCCTCGCGCTGGCTCGGCCCGCTGGCCGGCATCGCCGCCGGCGGTCTGCTGGCCTCGATGTTTATGGGTGACGGCTTCGACGGCATCCAGCTGCTCGACATCCTGATCCTCGCGCTGATCGCCTTCCTGGTGTACCGCCTGATCGCCGCCCGCCGTCGCAAGCTGCACCCGGCCATGGCCGGTCACGCGCCCATGCAGCGTGAGATGCCGGCCCAGCCGCGTGCCGCCGCCAGCGCCGCGCCGGCCGCCGCCCAACGCCGCGCGTCGATCCAGGCGCCGGCCTGGTTCAACGAGCAGCGCTTCCTGGAGGCCGCCCGCCAGCACTTCATGGCCCTGCAGCAGCACTGGGACGCCAACGAGATGGACAAGATCGCCGAGTTCGTCACCCCGCAGATGCTCGACTTCATCCGCAAGGAGCGCGCCGAGCTGGGCGACGGCTTCCAGTCCACCTACGTCGAGAACCTACAGGTGCAGCTGGACGGCCTGGACGACCTGGCCGACAAGACCGTCGCCACCCTGACCTTCAGCGGCGTGTCGAAGAACTCCCGCTTCGAGCAGGGCGAAACCTTCAGCGAGAGCTGGCGCATGGAGCGCCGCCAGGGCGAGAACCAGCCCTGGCTGATCGCCGGCATCCGCCAGAACGGCTGAGCCGAACCCCAGCGACGGAAAACCCGGGCTTGCCCGGGTTTTCCTTTTTCAGCCCGGCAGTTCCCTGGCCAGCACCACCCGGTTGCGTCCGCCATGCTTGGCCTCGTACAGCGCCCGGTCGGCCTGGCGCAGCAGGCGCTGATAGTCCGGGTGGCCGTCGTGCAGGGCCAGGCCGATGCTCACGGTCAGCTGCAGGTCGTGCTCGCCCGACAGACGGAAGCGCTCCTTCTCGGCCTGCTGGCGCAGCTTCTCGGCCACCCCGAGCGCCTGTCCCTGGTGGACGTCGACCAGCAGCACGAGAAATTCCTCGCCGCCCATGCGGAACACGTAGTCGCCGCCGCGGCAATGGTTGCTGAGCAGGGCGGCCAGCTGCTGCAGGACCAGATCGCCGGCCTCGTGGCCGAACTCGTCGTTGATCTGCTTGAAGTGGTCGATATCCACCGCCAGCACGGCGAAGGTGCGCTCGCTCTGCCGTGCGTAGGCCACTTCCTTGGCCAGGATCACCGGCAGGAACTTGCGGTTGAGCATGCGCGTCAGCACGTCGCGGCCGCTTTCCAGGACATTGGCCTGCTCGAACAGGTTGTCCAGATGAAAGACGATGCCCTTGGCCTGTTCGCGCAGGGTGCGCAGGTTGTGCAGGCGCTGCTCGACGTTCGGCTCCGCCACGGCCTTCTCGAACAGCGGCAGCAGCACCTCGTCGATCTGCTGCATGCTCTGCAGGATCAGCTCGGTTTCCCGGGAGCCCTGGAAGGCATGGGCGCCCTTGTGGCGGAACCACAGGCCGAATTCCGAGCCGGACAGCCGGGGCAGCTGCGCTGCGAACTGGCCGACGGCCAGATCGAACATCAGCTGGTTTTCCCAGTCGAGCAGGGCGGAGCGCTGGCGCTCCTGTTCGACGCCGATGTGCTGCGCCACCGAGAACAGCCGGTAGCCCTCCTCGCTGCGCGAGTTGCGGTCATTGGCGTCGGAAAAGGCGCGGCTCATGATCTCCATGGCCAGGTCGATGGTTTCGCCGATCAGGCGCTGGCCGAAGAGCTTGTGCTCGGTGTCGAGGGGCTGCCGGCAGAGCAGCTCGAACAGCCGCTCGCGCAGGTGCCGGGCGCCGCGCAGCACCAGGTGGATGGGAATCTTGATACGCGCATGGATCTCGCCGATCTGCTTCTGCTGGGCGATCAGCGCCAGCAGGGCGGTCTCGTCGCTGGTGCTGGAAAACAGCGAGACGATCCATTGCTGCAGGGTCCCGTGCAGACGGCTCTTCACCTGCTCGTGGGTGAGAAAGAGCATGGCCTGCTCGTCCTGCAGCATCTGCTCATAGAAATACCCGGCCAGTTCAGCCTGATGGGTGGCGGCTAACTCCCTGACCTGGGCGGCGACTGCCGCAGGAAATTGCATGAGCATCAGTTTCCATTCGACGGCCTGTTGTTCGGGGGACGTACTGGGCATAAGAGATCCTGCTCTGTTCGACATCGGGAGTGCCGCGCTGGGTCGATCGCTTGCTCATCCAGCCCCGCCGCGGCGGACGAAGATGTCTCGCGTCGGCAGGCTGCCGGAGGGGAAGTCGCCAAGGATGCCCGTTCCACGGGCGGAGGTCGAAGCGCTTTCGACCGGATGCGGGCCTTGCGCGACAATCGCCGTGCCCCCGGCTCCTCGTCCCGCCCGTCTCCGCCGGCGGGAGCTGCGGGAGCGTGTGATCGGCAGACGGAGCATACGGACGTGCGTGCCGATTGTCGTTGACCGCTCACAAGGGCTCCAAGCCGGAGGCTGCGGCATTCGGGCGCAGCGCTTGACATCCGCCAAAAGGCAGGCGGCAAATGATCGTCATGACATTGACGCCGACTGCCCGCGGCAGTCGCCCGCGGTCTTCGGGCCGGCCGCGCCTGCGACAGGCCGCGATTCTGTCCGGCGGGGCGCTGGGGTATAAAGCGCGCATCATTGCCTGAGGAACAACGAGCCGTGGAAGACGTCATCGAACAATTGCGCGAGCTGAACGAGCCGGTGCCGGTGCCCTTGGAACTGCCCGACGAAGACCTGCTGGTGGAGATCGAGGAGCAGCTGCTGATCAACCTGCCCTTCGAGCTGCGCGAGTTCCTGCTCAAGGTCAGCGACGTGGTCTACGGCAGCCTGGAGCCGGTGACCGCCAGCGATCCGCAGTCGCACACCTACCTGCCGGAAGTCGCCGCGGTCGCCTGGGACCAGGGCGTGCCGCGCGACCTGGTGCCGCTGTGCCAGGCCGGCCGCGATTACTACGTGGTGGACATCGAGGGCCAGGTGCTGCTGTGGAGCGGCGACAGCGGCGATCTCAGCGACGAGAGCTGGGACTCGGTGTGGCACTGGGTCAAGGATGTCTGGCTGGAAAACCGAGGCGCTTGAGTCGCCCGCCTCAGCCGAAGAACCAGTAGCACACTCCGATCGCCGCCAGCACGCCGCAGAAGTCCGCCAGCAGGGCGCAGCCCACCGCGTGGCGGGCGCGCTGGATGCCGACCGCGCCGAAGTACACGGCGAGCACGTAGAAGGTGGTCTCGGTGCTGCCCTGCACGGTGGCGGCGACCAGCGCGGGGAAGCTGTCCACCCCGTGGGTCTGCATGGTCTCGATCAGCAGGGCGCGCGCCGCGCTGCCGGAGAACGGCTTGACCAGCGCGGTGGGCAGCGCGTCGATGAAGCGCACGTCCCAGCCGGCCACCCCGGCCAGCCAGCGCAGGCCCTCCAGCGCATAGTCCAGCGCCCCGGAGGCGCGCAGCACGCCGACCGCGCAGAGCATGGCGACCAGGTAGGGCAGGAGGTTCTTCGCCACCTCGAAGCCCTCCTTGGCGCCTTCGACGAAGTGCTCGTAG
Organism: Azotobacter chroococcum; assembly: GCF_002220155.1. Lineage (NCBI taxonomy): Bacteria > Pseudomonadati > Pseudomonadota > Gammaproteobacteria > Pseudomonadales > Pseudomonadaceae > Azotobacter > Azotobacter chroococcum. Next base: position 107,371 of record NZ_CP011835.1, read on the forward strand.
ACCGCCACCTTGCGCAGCGCCCCCATCACCAGGAACAGCAGGATCAGGCTGAACAGCACCAGGTTGCCGAGCAGCGCGGACAGCGCCGCCAGCGCCGTCGCCGAGAGCCCGGCGAGCAGCGCCATGAAGGCGCCGAGCAGCAGCGCACCGGGCAGCAGGTAGGCCAGCACCACTGGGTCCCAGAGCTTCAGTCGCTGCATGACGGCCACGCCGAGCAGCCCGGCGAGAGTCGAGGCGCTGGTCGCCAGGAGGATCGGCAGGAACACCAGGGTCGGATCGTCGGCGCCCTGCTGGGCGCGATACATGAAGATCGACACCGGCAGCAGGGTCAGCGAGGAGGCGTTGAGCACCAGGAAGAGGATCTGCGCGTTGCTCGCGGTGGTCGCGCTGGGGTTGAGCTCCTGCAGGGCGCGCATCGCCTTGAGGCCGATCGGCGTGGCGGCGTTGTCCAGGCCCAGGCCGTTGGCGGCGAAGTTGAGGGTGATCAGCCCGAGCGCCGGGTGGCCGGGCGGCACCTCGGGCATCAGCCGGCGGAACAGCGGGCCGAGCAGGCGCGCCAGCAGCTCCACCAGCCCGGCCTGTTCGGCGATGCGCAGGAACCCCAGCCAGAGGGTGAGGGTGCCGAACAGCAGGACCATCACCTCCACGGCCAGCTTGGCCATGCCGAACAGGCCGTCGACCATGGCGGCGAACACCGCCGGCTCGCCGCCCAGCAGCCAGCGGCCGAAGGCGGTCAGCGCGGCGATCAGGAAAAAACCCAGCCAGAGGCCGTTGAGCATGTCGATCTCCCGGAAAGCGTGACCGCCCATGATAGCGAGTCCGCCGCCGGGCGTGCCGCAGCCCGGTCACCTTTCCGCAACGGCGCCGGGGTACTGCTATACCTGTCTGATCCAACCAGCCAGGAGGCGCCATCATGAAGAAGATCCTCGTCCTCTATTACTCCATGTACGGTCATATCGAGCGCATGGCCGAAGCGGTGGCCGAGGGCGCGCGCAGCGTGCCGGGCGTGGAGGTGACCCTCAAGCGGGTGCCCGAGACCATGCCCGAGGCGCTGGCGCGCAAGGCCGGCGCCAAGCTCGACCAGATGGCGCCGGTGGCCGAGCCGAAGGAGCTGGCCGACTACGACGCCATCCTGTTCGGCACGCCGACGCGCTTCGGCAACATGACCGCGCAGATGCGCAACTTTCTCGACCAGACCGGCGGGCTGTGGGTCAGTGGCGCGCTGGTCGGCAAGTTCGCCAGCGTGTTCACCAGCACCGGCACCGGCGGCGGTTCGGAAACCACCATCACCTCGTTCTGGCACACCCTGGCACACCAGGGCATGGTGATCGTCGGCCTGCCCTACGTGCTGCCGGAACTCAGCGACATCAGCGACCTGCGCGGCGGCTCGCCCTATGGCGCGGCGACCATCGCCGGGGCGGACGGCTCACGCCAGCCGAGCGAGAAGGAGCTGATCCTGGCCAGCTTCCAGGGCGCCCATGTGGCCCGCCTGACGGTGCGCATGCAATAGGGGCGCGGATTGTCGCCGCGAGGCCGCCGATTTCCGACCATTGACCGACGACTTGACCTGAAAGGCTTTTCCGCAGGGGCTTTTTGCCACCAGAATCTGCCGCATGGGCGACGGCGCCTGCCGCGAGGAAGGGCGCCGTTCTTCCCGGCTGGCTGGAGGCCGCATCAGGAAATCGGGAAGCCCGGCCCGACGCCAGAGCCAGGCGCGACCGTTCGCGTCCTGCGCCTGTCTCCCCCTGGCCTTCGACAGGGGAGCTTGCCGGTAGTCATCTTTGCCTCAGAGATTCTATGCATCATCTCGATCTGCGCCGCCTGATCCTGCTGTTGACGATCGCCACCACCCTGCTGACCTTCGCCAACAGCTTCCACGCCAGCTACCAGACCCTGCATCGCCAGCTGATCGCCCAGACGCTGGAGGCCAACCGCGCCTATGCCGCCAAGCTGGCCCACAGCACCGACGCCTTCCTCGAGGCGGCGCAGCAGCAGCTCGCCTACAGCGCCGCCCTGCTGCCGGAGCGGCTTGGCCAGACGGAGCGGCTCGACGCCGAGGTCGCGCGCCTGAAGGCGCAGACCGGCACCTTCAACGGGGTCTTCGTCGTGGGCGCCGACGGCCGGGTGCAGGCCGCCGCGCCCTGGGGCGTGGGGCTGGTCGGCAGCGTGCTGCAGGCCGAGGGCGCACGGCGGGCGCTGGCTGCGCGCGAGCCCCTGATCAGCACGCCCTACGTTGGCCTGCGCGGGCATCTGCTGGTCTTCCTCTCGCAGCCGATCTTCGCCCCGGACGGCCGCTACCTGGGCTATGTCGGTGGCGCCATCCACCTGGGGCAAAGCGACGGCAGCCTGCAGGCGCTGCTCGGCAACCACTATTACCAGGACGGTTCGCAGCTGTATGTGGTGGACGGCAACCGGCATCTGCTCCACCACCAGGAGCCGTCGCGGATCGGCGAGATCGTCACCGGCAATCCGGCGGTCGAGGCCGTGCTGCAGGGCGAGGAGGGCAGCCGGCGCGTGCTCGACAGCACCGGCATCGACATGCTCGCCGGCTATGCCCCGGTGGCCGGCACCGGCTGGGGCGTCGTTGCCCAGCGGCCCAGCGCCGCCACCCTGGCCGCCCTCGACGGGCTGATGCTGGAGATCCTGCTCGCTGCGCTGCCGTTCTTCATCCCCATGCTGGCGGCCCTCTGGTGGCTGTCGAAGCTGATCGTGCGCCCGCTGCGGCAATTGGCCATAACCGCCCGGTACTGGGAGTTCGCCAGCGCCCGGGAGCAGATCCGCCGGGTGCGTGCCTGGTACTTCGAGGCCGAACAGCTCAAGCTCGCCATGCTGGACGGCCTGGCGCTGCTGCACGGCAAGCTCGGCCGGCTCAACCAGGAAAACATCACCGATCCGCTGACCGGGCTGACCAACCGGCGAGGCCTGCAGCTCGCCCTGGAGCGCTGGCAGGCGCAGCGGCGGCCCTTTGCCGTGATCGCCGTGGACATCGACCACTTCAAGCAGGTCAACGACAGCTACGGCCACGATATCGGCGACCGGGTGCTGCAGCACGTGAGCCGGCTGCTGGGCTGCATCTCGCGCAGCAGCGACCTGGTCTGCCGGGGCGGCGGCGAGGAGTTCACCCTGTTGCTGCCGGAAACCAGCCTGGAGGGGGCCATGCAGGTCGCCGAGCGGCTGCGCGGCCTGATCAGCCATGCGCGGAGTCCCACCGGCTCCTTCGTCACCGTTTCTGCCGGGGTCGCCCACTGGCCGGGCAGTGCCGCCTCGGTGGCGGCGGTGCTCAGGCTGGCCGACGAGGCGCTGTACCAGGCCAAGCGGGGTGGGCGCAACCGCGCCGTCATGGCGGGACAGACGGAGGTGGGCAGCGAGGATGTGCCGGTGGGCTGATGGCGGCGGGAGGGAAAGCGGGAGAGGGGAAGGGACGCCAGGCCGGCCGGCGTCCCGGGACGCTTATTTCTGCTCGAGGACCCACTTGGCGAGGGCCTTGGCTTCTTCCTCGGTGACGGCGTTCGGCGGCATCGGGATCTGCCCCCAGTTGCCCGAGCCGCCGTTCTTGATCTTGGCGGCGAGCACGTCGATGGCATCGGCCTGGCCGGCGTACTTGGCGGCGACGTCCTTGTAGGAGGGGCCGACCAGCTTGCTGTCGACCGCGTGACAAACCGTGCAGCCCTTGGTCTTGTACAGCGCGTCGCCGTCCTCGGCCAGGGCCGGCTGCAGGGCCAGCGCGCCGCCGAAGGCGAGCAACGGGATCAGGATCTTTTTCATAATTTTTGATTTCCTCAAGGCTAACAAAGACTGGGTGACACACGCTCGGCCCGAATCAGGCAGGAAAAATGCCGAGCGCCCCCTTATCCACGTTAGAGCCAGGGGTGGGGCAAATCAATCCTCTGGATCGCGTTCCGGCTACGGCGTCGCGCTGCGCGGGGCAAGCGGTTGCCGCCGGTCCTGTGGCGCCGAACTCTCGCCAGACAACGCCAGTCCCACGCGAAAGGGCGGCTCTCGCGCCGCGACTGTTTCATTGCCTCCCGGAGGTCTGCCATGAAGCGCCTGTTCGCGATTGGGGTTTTTCTCTGCGCCGGCCTGTCCAGCCCGCGACTGCTGGCCGAGGTCTGCCACGTGACCGAGCAACTGGCGGTGGCCGGCACCGCGAATAGCGTCATGGAGTCCTGCTTCGAGCACCGCGGCATGCCGGCCGGCTCGCTGGACTGGTCCTGCAACACCGAGAAGAGCCCCGTGGCCGGGGTGCACAAGGAAAAGCGCGCGAACTGCCCGAGCGGCCATTTCGGCAAGTGCACCGCGGCCCTGACCCAGGAAACCCTGGCCAACGAAGACGCCAGCGGCCAATTCGTCCAGGGCACCTGGCCGGACCCGCTGCCGGACGACGCGCAGATCGTCACCTACTACTACCAGGTGCACGACCGGGAGCAGACCCGCATCGACTGCGAGAGCGGCGGCGGGAAATGGTCGCAGTAGCGGCGGCCGGCTGGCGCCTGTTCGGGACATCCCCGCGCACGGCCTTCAGCCCCCGCGTCCCTCCGGGGAGAGGCTGCCGACCCGGGACTTGACCACCATCTCGGTCACCCAGTGCACCAGGATCGAGGTGTAGGCCTGCTGGCAGAGTTCCCCGCTCAGCGCGTGGTCGGCGCCGTCGATGATCCGGTGGGTCAGCGAGTGGGCGCGGACGAAGGCGCTGCGGTAGTTCATGAGCGTGGTGTGCGGGATCAGCTGGTCGTTCTCCGACTCGACGAGCAGCACGTCGCCGCGAAAGGCCGCGCAGGCCCCCAGCGCGCGGTTGTCGGCCGGCGTCAGCGGCGAGTTGCGGTACAGCTGCAGGTCCTGGCGGTCGAGTTCGCGCTTGGGGCGGCTCCACTCGGCGTCCCGATAGAGCGCCGGCACGCGCAGGGCGAGCCACTTCACCGGGCGCAGCGAGGTGAGGATGGTGGCCAGATAGCCGCCGTAGCTGCTGCCGACCACCGCGATGGCGTCGCGGTCGATGGCCGGGTGCCGGGCCAGCAGGTCGTAGGCGGCGATCAGGTCGTGCAGGTTGTCCTCGCGGGTGACGCCCTGCTGCTGCGCCAGGGTGCCGCCGTGGCCGCGCATGTCGAAGGTCAGGCAGACGCAGCCGAGCCCGGCGATGCCCCGCGCGCGCTTCAGGTCGCGCTCCTGGCTGCCGCCCCAGCCGTGCACGAACAGCAGCCCCGGCATCCGGGTGTCCGGGCTGAGGAAGGTGCCGGCGAGCCGCTGGTCCTCCACCGGTAGTTCGACGCTTTCGCTACGGGTTGCCATGCTCCGTGGTCACCACGCATTTGGTCAGGTAGCCGAGTTCCGGGTCCTCGCCGCGAAACAGCACGCACGCCCCGGGGGGCGTGACCTGCTCCGGGCCGAACAGCTCCAGCGCGGACGCCCGGACCACCCGCGCACCGGCGCGGAACGCCTCCAGCGCGGCGATTTCCGCGCTGCTGGCGCCGCCGATGCGCCAGGACTGCTCGAGCACCCCGGAGCGGGTATTGCCCCGGCTGTCCAGGCCGCGGGCGATGTCGTAGTTGCGCCGCGAGGCGAAGAAGCCGGCGAAGCTGTCGAGCGCCGCGGCGTCGTAGAGGCGCGCCTGCTGCACGGCCAGGCGCACCGGCTCGTCCAGCGCGAGGGCGAGCAGCTCGTCGAAATCGCCGGCCACCACCAGCAGGTCCGAGCCGCCGTAGACCTCCTCGCCCTGGTTGTCGAGGGTCAGCCGCTGGGTGCCGCAATAGGTCGCCAGCAGGTCGCCGACCTGTACCTGGCCGACGCTGTAGGTCGACACCTGCTCCAGCTGCTCCTCCAGCACCAGGCCGAAGCGGCCCAGCTCGTCCTCGTCCAGCGCCGCCAGCTGTCGATCGAGCTCCGCCGGATCCTCGACCAGGCGCTGCCCGCGGCCGCCGCTCGCCAGCACCGGCTTGATCCGCAGCGGCCCCTCGGCCAGCAGCCGGCGGCCGGCCGCGCCGGCCTCCTCGCGGCTGAACACGGTGAAGCCGCGCAGTACCGCGTCCGCCACCCGCTGGGTGAAGCGGCGCGACCAGCCGGGCGGGGCCTGGGCGCCGGCCCGCAGCAGCCCGTGGGTGATCGCCTTGGTGGCCATGAAGGGCTGCGGCACCACCCCGCCGAAGAGGTCCGCGGCGCTGCGCAGGCCGAGCCGGCGCGCGTTCCGCCGGCCGATCACGGTGCCGCTGGGCACGAAGTACAGGAGTCCCGGATAGGCGAGCGCTGGATCGTACTCGCCGCCGAATTCCAGTCCTTGCAGCAGCGCCAGGCGATTCCCCAGGTCGAGGTGCACGGCGCGCTCGTGGAGGGCCTCGTGGCCACGGTTGCTGTAGATCACCACCGTACCCGGGCCGTTCTGTCGATCAGGTTCCATGGCTGTGTTCATCGCTGTTCCCCCAGCTGGCCGGATGTGCTGGAGCGGCGCGGAAAGCGACGCTCCTAACGGTATGGACTGCCGCCGTGCCGGGAACATTCCCCGGCACGGGCAATCCGCCCGGAGAGACGAACGGGTAGGCGGAAACATCGAACCCATTGGCCGGGCAAAGGGTCAGCTTAGAGGCGACACCCCTCCAAGGAGACTGACGATGAACGCTGTCGAACTGCTGAAGCACGATCACGAGGCGGTCAAGCAACTCTTCGAGCGCCTGGGCAAGACCACCGAGCGCGGCATCAAGACCCGCGAGGAGCTGATGCGCCATCTGCACGAGGAGCTGATGACCCACGCCCGGCTGGAGGAGGAGATCTTCTATTCCGCGTTCAGGGCGGCGAGCGGCAAGGAAGGCGAGGTCCTGTTCCACGAGGCGAAGGAGGAGCACCGTGCGGTGGAGGCGCTGATCCTGCCCGATCTGGAAAAGACCGACCCGGCGAGCAGCGAATTCGCCGGCCGGGTGAAGGTGCTGAAAGACATGATCGAGCACCATATCGAGGAAGAGGAGCAGGAGATGCTGCCCAAGGCCTGCGAGCTGCTCGGCGAGGAGCGCCTCGAGGAGCTGGGCGCGCAGATGGAAAGCCGCAGGAAGGAGCTCAAGCGGCAGGCCGGGGAAAGAGCTGCCTGAGCCGGCCCGGCCTGCGCCGCCGCCGGCGGGCAGGCCCCCTCCCTTATGTTTATCCCGCCCATGCGGAAGCCGCCGCTCACGGCTGCTGGTAATGCCCCGGCGTGCTGCCGGGCTCCCTCGGGTGGGCGATCTTGGTCACCTGCACGTCGGTGATGTCGGCCGGCACGTCCGAGGTGTGCAGGGCGGCGATGTGAAAGCGCGCCTGGTCGATGGAAAGGGTTTCCGCGTCCGACTCGACTTCGGTCGACTGCGGCTGCTCGTTGAGGGTGTAGCTGACGAGGAAGTGGTGCTTCTTGGCCATGGGGAATCCTCTGCACGAAACGGGTTCAGGAATTAGAACCCGCGCGTTGCGGCAGAGGTTCCCGCGCCGGCGACCGCATGTCCGCCATGGCGAACCTGCTTTACTGAGAGCGTTGCATCCCTGCCCGGAAGCCGGAGGAAGCGCATGAGTGCATGGGACGTATTCATGGCGACCCTGGCCCAGGAGTTTTCCGATCTTTCCGAACTCGAGCAGACCATCCGGGTCGGCCTGCGCCTGCTGCTGGCGGCCGTGCTCGGCGGCCTGCTGGGCTTCGAGCGCGAGCATCACGGGCATGCCGCCGGCGTGCGCACCCACATGCTGGTGGCCCTGGGGGCCGCGCTGTTCGTGCTGATCCCGGAGCAGGACGGCGCCAGAGACGACGCCCTGAGCCGGGTAATCCAGGGCATCGTGGCCGGGATCGGCTTCCTCTGCGCCGGCACCATCCTGAAAAGCCGCGATCAGGCCCAGGTGAAGGGCCTGACCACCTCGGCCGGCCTCTGGCTCACCACCGCCATCGGCGTGGCGGTCGGCCTCGGCCATCAGGCCACCGCCGTGCTCGGCACCCTGCTGGGCCTGTTCATCCTCAATGTCGTCTCCTGGTTCCTCAACCGGCTGGAGAAGGAGCGCAACGACGCCTGAGTGCCGCTCAGAACCACAGGCGGATGCCGGCGACCAGGCGCGCCTCCTCCTCGTCCTCGCCTTCGTCGCGGGCCAGGTCCTCGCTGTTGCCGTACAGGCGGCCCCAGCTGACGCCGATATAGGGCGCGAACTGGCGGGTGAACTCGTAGCGCAGGCGCAGTCCGGCCTCGATCTCGCCCAGCCCGGCGCCGACCCCGCGCTCGCGGTCGTTGCGGCCGTAGAAGTTGGTCTCCACGGTCGGCTGGAGGATCAGCCGATTGGTCAGCAGGATGTCGTAGTCGGCCTCCAGGCGCAGGGAGCTCTGGCCGCCCTCGCCGTAGTAGGCGGTGATTTCCGTCTCCAGGCCGTAGAAGGGCATGCCTTGGAGGCCGATGGCGGCCCAGGTCTGCGCCGAGCCGGGCTTGAAGTCCTGGCGCAGGCCGCCGACCAGTTCCCACCAAGGACCGATGGCATGCCCCCAGAGCGCCTGGAGCTCGGCCTGTTCGGTGTGCCCGTTGGTACGCTCGCCCTCCGAGCGCAGCCACAGCCGGTCGATATCGCCGCCGATCCAGCCGCTGGCGTCCCAGACCAGGGCGCTGCCGTCGTCGGCATCCTGGTATTCGAGCTTCTCGAACAGCAGCAGGCTGTTGAGCGAGCGGCCATGGGGCGCATGGCCGGACAGCGGGGGAAAGGCGGCGGCGCGGTCGGCGTCGGTGAGGCGCGGGATGTTCGGCGGCAGGGCCGCGCTGGCCGGGGAATGCTGCATGCCGGCATGGCCGGTGTGATCGTGACCGCCGTGCGCGCCATGCTCCATCGGCCCGGCCTGCGGCGCCGGATGGTGGCCGTGACCGGCGTGCCCGTCGGCGGCCAGCGCGCCCAGGGGCACCGCCAGCGCGGCGGCGAGGGCGGCGGCGCGCGGCATGTGGTTCGGGAGTCGGTAGAGGACGGCCATCATTCCTCCACCCGCACTTCGCGGAACATGCCCGTCTCCATGTGGAACATCAGGTGGCAGTGGTAGGCCCAGCGGCCCAGGGCGTCGGCGGTGACGCGGTAGCTGCGCCGCGAGCCGGGCGGCATGTCGAGGGTGTGCTTGCGCACCAGGAAGTTGCCCTGCTCGTCCTCCAGGTCGCTCCACATGCCGTGCAGGTGGATGGGATGGGTCATCATGGTGTCGTTGACCAGCACGATGCGCAGCCGCTCGCCGTACTTCAGGCGCAGCGGCTCGGCATCGGCGAAGGGGATGCCGTCGAACGACCAGGCGAACCTTTCCATGTGGCCGGTCAGGTGCAGCTCGAGGGTGCGGCCCGGCTCGCGGCCGTCCGGGTCGACGAAGGCGCTCCTGAGGTCGGCGTAGGTCAGCACCCGGCGGCCGTTGTCGCGCAGGCCGATGCCGGGATCGTCCAGCCTGGCGGTGGGCGTCATGGTCTGCATGTCGACCAGCGGATTGCCGGTCTCCGAGGCCGGATGGGCCTGCATTTCCCCGCCCGGCGCGGCGTGATCCGTGCCGCCGTGGCTGATGGCGCCATGGTCCATGCCGGCATGCGCCATGCTCCCGTGATCCATCCCGGCATGCCCGGCCGGCTCGCGGCTCGCCGGCGCGGCGCTCCCGTGCGCGCCGTGGTCCATGCCGCCGTGGCCCATGTCGGCCATGCTCAGCTGCGGGCGCGGATCGGGCGCGGGCACCGGCGCGCTCAGCCCTCGCGCAACGCCAGGGTGCCGCGGGCGTAGCCGCTGCGGTCGAGGGACTGGGCGAACAGGGTGTAGGCCTCGGCGTCCTGCGGCTCGACGATCACGTCGTAGGTCTCGGCCACGGCGATGCGCAGCTCGTCGACGCTCACCGGCTCGACGTTCTGCCCGTCGGCAGCGACCACGGTCATCTTCAGGCCGGGGATGCGCACGTCGAAGTAGGTCATCGCCGAGGCGTTGATCAGGCGCAGGCGGACCCGCTCGCCGCGGCGGAACAGGCCGGTCCAGTTGCCGGCCGGCGACTGGCCGTTCAGCAGGTAGGTGTAGGTGTGGGCGCTGACGTCGGCCAGGTCGGTGGGAGTCATGTTCATCGCCGCCCAGGCCTTGCGCTCGGCAACGGTCGCCGCCCAGCCGTGCTCGCCGACGTCGGCGATGAAGTCGCCGACCGTGCGCTTGTGGAAGTTGTAGTAGTCCGACTGCTTCTTGAGCTTCTTCAGGACCCGCGCCGGGTTCTCGTCGGTCCAGTCGCTGAGCATCACCACGTAGTCGCGCTCGTACTGGAAGGGCTCGGGCTCGCGCGGGTCGATGATCAAGGCGCCGTACACGCCGGTCTGCTCCTGGAAGCCGGAGTGGCTGTGGTACCAGTAGGTGCCGCTCTGCTTCACCCTGAAGCGGTATTCGTAGCGGCCGCCCGGGGCGATGCCGTCGAAGCTCAGGCCCGGCACGCCGTCCATGTTGGCCGGCAGGAGGATGCCGTGCCAGTGGATCGAGGTGTCCTCGTCCAGGCGGTTGCGCACCCGCAGGGTGACGGTGTCGCCCTCGCGCCAGCGCAGGGTGGGGCCGGGCAGGGAGCCGTTGATGACGGTGGCGGTGCGCGGCCTGCCGGTGATGTTCACCGGGACCTCGCCGATGTCGAGGTCGAATTCGCTGCCGGAAAGCAGCGTGGGCCGGGCGGGACCGCCCAGCGCCCAGACCGGCGCTCGCCAGAGGCCGAAGCCGGCGAGGAGGCCGCCGGCGGCGAGGCCCTTGACGAAGGTCCGCCGCGAGGTTTTGCAATGCATGCCGTTGATGTCCAGTCTTGCGGAAAAACAGGGCCGCGCGAGGCGACGTTCCGAAAAACTGCCATATCCGGCGACGGCGGGTGATTACATTTCTGTAAGGCGGGACGGAGCCGATGGCCGGGTGACCCGCGGTCGAGGCCCTCGGCACACTGGACTATGCTTGCTCGACAGCGCGGCACGCCGGAGCCTGCCGCGGCACATCCATGACCACCGGACTGGAGCTGCCCCCATGTCGCTGTTCAAGACCCCCCGCACGTCCCTGGCCGAGGAACGCCTCGAGAAGGAGATCCACGACCTGATGCATGCCCTGGAGCATCTCAGGAGCAGCGCCTCGCACGATACCCGGCACGGCTACGAGCGGCTCAGGGCGCGCGCCGAGGACCTGCTGCAGCACTCCCGCCATCACTGCCACGACGGCGCCCACAGCCTGGCCCAGCATTGTCACCAGGTCGGCCAGTGTACCCGCGACTGTGTCCGTGCCCATCCCTGGGCCAGCCTGGCGGTGGGCGTCGGCGCCGCCGCGCTGTTCGGGATGCTGTTCGCCCGCGGCCGGGATCACTGAGCGCCGTCAGAGCGCCCGGCGCAGCTCGGCCAGCACGCTGGCGGTGTCCGGGCGGACGCCGCGCCACAGCTGGAAGGACTCGGCGGCCTGCTCGACCAGCATGCCCAGGCCGTCGCGGGTCCGCGCCGTGCCCTGCTGCTGGGCCCAGTGGCAGAAGGGCGTGGCCTCGCGGCCGTACATCATGTCGTAGCAGAAGCCGCGGCCCGGCTGGATCAGTCCGGCGGGCAGCGGCGGCAGTTCGCCGGCCAGGCTCGCCGAGGTGCCGTTGACGATCAGGTCGAACGGCCCCTGCAGGGCGGCGAAGGCGCAGGCGCTCAGCGGGCCGAGTTCGCCGAACTCGCCGACCAGTTGCTCGGCCTTGTCCTCGCTGCGGTTGGCGATCACCAGCGCCGCCGGACGCTCCGCCAGCAAGGGTTCGAGCACCCCGCGCACCGCGCCGCCGGCGCCGAGCAGCAGGATGCGCAGCCCCGCCAGGTTCAGGCCGGCCTGCTGGAGGTCGCGCACCAGCCCGGCGCCGTCGGTGTTGTCGCCGAGCAGCGCGCCGTCCTCGAGCTTCATCAGGGTGTTCACCGCCCCGGCGCGGCGGGCGCGGGGGGTGAGTTCGTCGGCCAGGCGGAAGGCGTCCTCCTTGAAAGGCACGGTGACGTTGGCGCCCTTGCCGTCGGCGAAGAAGGCGCGGGCCGCCCCGGCGAAGTCCTCCAGCGGCGCCAGCAGGGGCTCGTAGCTGAGCGCCTGGCCGGTCTGCCGGGCGAACAGGCGATGGATCTGCGGCGACTTGCTGTGGCCGATGGGATTGCCGAACACGACGTAGCGGTCCATGGGAAGAAGATCCTCCGGCAACGAGGGAGCGCCTGTGGCGCCCGCCTCAAAGAGTGTGTGGTCTATCCATGCTGAAGGGTTCGTCCTTAACGGCCGGGAGGAAAGCGCTTGCGGCGTTGTCCCCCCGCTGGCGGGAAAGGCCGGCGGCCGTTTCCCAGCCTACAGGAACTGTACTCCGAGACGATGCCCGGTTTGCTGCACGAAGCTCAGGCCTGGGCCAGCCAGTCGCGATCGGTGAGGAAGTACTCGGTCAGGCGCGCCTCGGGCGTGCCCGGCTCGGGTTTCCAGTCGTAGCCCCAGCGCACCTCGGCCGGCAGCGACATGAGGATCGACTCGGTGCGTCCGCCGGACTGCAGGCCGAACAGGGTGCCGCGGTCGTAGACCAGGTTGAACTCCACGTAGCGGCCGTGGCGATAGGCCTGGAACTCGCGCTCGCGCTCGCCGTAGGGGGTGCCCTTGCGCTTCTGCACGATCGGCAGGTAGGCCTGGATGTAGGCATCGCCGACGGCGCGCAGGAAGGCGAAGCTGGTGTCGAAATCCCACGCGTTGAGGTCGTCGAAGAACAGCCCGCCGATGCCGCGCGGCTCGTTGCGGTGCTTGAGGTGGAAGTAGCGGTCGCACCACTCCTTGAAGCGTGGGTAGACGTCGGCGCCGAAGGGCGCGCAGGCGTCGCGGGCGACCTGGTGCCAGAACACGCAGTCTTCCTCGAAGGCGTAATAGGGGGTCAGGTCGAAGCCGCCGCCGAACCACCAGACCGGCGCCTCGCCCTCCTTTTCGGCGACGAACAGCCGCACGTTGGCGTGGGAGGTCGGCACATAGGGGTTGCGCGGATGGATCACCAGCGACACGCCGAGGGCCTGGAAGCCCCGTCCGGCCAGTTCCGGACGGTGCGCGCTGGCCGACGGCGGCAGGCCGGCGCCGTAGACGTGGGAGAAGTTGACGCCGCCCTTCTCGATCAGTGCGCCGTTCTCCAGCACCCGGGTGCGGCCGCCGCCGCCGCCTTCGCGGAGCCAGGCGTCCTCGCGAAAGCGCGCGCCGCCGTCCTCGGCCTCGAGGGCGGCGCAGATACGGTCTTGCAGGTCGAGCAGGTAGGCCTTCACGGCCTCGATTTGATCGTTCACGGCATTTCCCATGTTGAAAACGGCACTGGACAAGGCGGCCCGCAGGCCCGGACGGGCGGCTAGCATAACATTGCGCAATTCCTTGCCGAAGTTGACGGGACGGAGGGCTTGACGCTTGGATAGTGGCCTCGCCGCGGCACGCGGCACGGACACAGCAGCGATCCTGCGGAGGAACAGAGACATGGCCAAGCGTATCCAGATCAGCCGTCACGGCGGCCCCGAGGTCCTCGAATGGGTCGACTGCACGCCGCCGGAGCCGGGGCCGCACGAGGTTAGGGTGCGCAACCGGGCGATCGGCCTGAACTTCATCGATACCTACTACCGCAGCGGCCTGTATGCCCCGCCGCAGCTGCCGTCCGGGCTCGGCCTGGAGGGCGCCGGGGAGGTCGAGGCGGTCGGCAGCGAAGTCGGGCGCTTCCGGGTCGGCGACCGGGTCGCCTATGCCAACGGTCCGCTGGGCGCCTACGGCGAGTTCCATGTGCTGCCGGCGGACAGGCTGGTCAGGCTGCCGGACGCGATCGATTTCGAGCAGGCCGCCGCGGCGATGCTCAAGGGCCTCACCGTGCAGTACCTGCTGCGCCAGATCGGTCATTTCCAGGGCGGCGAGACCATCCTCTTCCATGCCGCGGCCGGCGGCGTCGGCAGCCTCGCCTGCCAGTGGGCCAGGGCGCTCGGCCTCCGGCTGATCGGCACCGTCGGCTCGCCGGAGAAGGCCGAGCGGGCCAGGGCCCTGGGCGCCTGGGCGACCATCGACTACAGCCGCGAGAACGTGGCGCAGCGGGTGCTGGAGCTGACCGACGGGCGCAAGTGTCCGGTGGTCTACGATTCGATCGGCAAGGACACCTGGGACACCTCGCTGGACTGCGTCGCCCCGCGCGGCCTGCTGGTCAGCTTCGGCAACGCCTCCGGGCCGGTGACCGGCGTCAACCTCGGGGTGCTGGCGCAGAAGGGCTCGCTGTTCGTCACCCGTCCGACCCTGGCCGGCTACGCCGACACCCCGGAGCGCCTGCAGGCGATGGCCGACGAGCTGTTCGCCGTGCTCGCCAGCGGCCAGGTGCGGGTCGAGATCGGCCAGCGCTTCCCCCTCGCCGAGGCCGGCCGGGCCCAGGAGGCGCTGACCTCGCGGCGGACCGTCGGCTCGACCGTCCTGCTGCCGTGATGGGGCTGTTGATGTTTTGGCGTAGGCCGTGACAGCGGCCCTAGGCCGGGCGGATCACCTGGCCGCTGGCCAGGTCGCGGATCAGGCTCGGGTTGCGCCGCCCGCCCAGGGCGCCGCCGAGCACGGCGTCCAGCCGGCGCGGGAAGTACTGTTCGACGCGCAGCCGCGAGCGGGCGGCCGGGTGGCCGGCGGGGTTGGCCGAGGTGGACACCAGCGGGCCGGCGAGGCTGCACAGCGCGCGCACCCGCGGGTGGTCGCTGACGCGCAGGGCGACGCTCGCGTGGCGACCGGTGATCCACGCCGGCAGGCGGTGGTGGTGCGGCACCAGCCAGGTGTTCGGCCCCGGCCAACTGCCGGCCAGGCGCTCCCGCCAGGCCGGCGGCAGGTCATGGAGCAGGAAGTCGAACTGGCCGATGTCGGCGGCGACCAGGATCAGGCCCTTCTCCTGCGGCCGCCCCTTGAGCGCCAGCAGGCGGCGCACCGCGGCCTCGTTCCACGGGTCGCAGCCCAGGCCCCAGACCGCCTCGGTCGGATAGGCGATCACCCCGCCGGCGCGCAGCACCCGCGCCACCTGTCGCACCCGCCAACTGCCGTGCATCGCTTGCCTCCGGAAAAAAGATTCGGCGCAGTGTACCAAGCCCGTCAGCCGGCGCAGCCCAGCCAGCGGCCGCCTTCGCAGGCCACCAGGCCGTCCAGCTCCAGCTCGGTGAGCGCCGCCAGCACCCGGGCGAGCGGCCAGCCGCTGGCCAGGGCCAGCGCCTCGCTGGTCTGCGGGGCGGCATGGAGCAGCGCCAGCAGCGGATGCCGCTCGCCGGCCGGGGCCGGCACGGCCGGCGGCCGAGGCGCTGGCGCGAGGTTCTGCCAGCCGCGCAGCGCCTCGAGGATGTGCTCGATGCTTTCCACCAGGGTCGCGCCGTCGCGGATCAGCTGATGGCAGCCGCGGGCGCCGGGATGGTGGATCGAGCCGGGAATCGCATAGACCTCGCGGCCCTGCTCGGCGGCCAGCCGGGCGGTGATCAGCGAGCCGCTGGAGGGGCTGGCCTCGACCACCAGCACGCCGAGGGACAGGCCGCTGATGATGCGGTTGCGGCGCGGGAAATTGCCCGCCTGGGGCGGGCAGTCCAGCGGCAGTTCGGAGACCAGCGCGCCGCCGCCGGCGAGGATCTCCGCCGCCAGGGGCGCATGGCGGGCCGGATAGATGCGCTGCAGGCCGGTGCCGAGCACCGCCACGGTCTGGCCGGACGCCTCCAGCGCGCCGCGGTGGGCGGCGCCGTCGATGCCCAAGGCCAGTCCGCTGCTGATGACGAAGCCGGCGCCGGCAAGCTGCCGGGCGAAGGCGCGGGCAGTGTCCAGCCCGGGTTTCGAGGCGCGGCGGCTGCCGACCATGGCCAGCTGCGGCTGCTCGAGCAGGGCCGCCTCGCCTTCGACGAAGAGCAGCGGCGGGGCGTCGTCCAGCTCGGCGAGCAGGGCCGGATAGCCGGGCTCGCCGAGCAGCAGCAGCTGCCGCTGCGGCTGCTCCAGCCAGGCGAGCGCCATCGCCGCCTGCTGGCGGACCTCGGCGCTGCGCCGCGCCTCGGCGCAGCCGGCCGGCAGCCCCAGCGCGCGCCAGGCGGAAGCCGGCGCGCTGAGCGCCGCCGAGGCGCTGGCGAAGGCCTCGAGCAGGCGCCGATGGCGGCGCGGCCCGAAGCCGGGCAGGGCGTGCAGGCGCAGGCGCGCTTCCAGTTCGGCGGGCGAGAGGGGCATGGGGGCGATCATCCTTGATCTACGGAACGAACAGGCGGGGCCGGCACTCGGTCCGGCACCCCCTCCGGCGGGAGGGGGCAGGAAGCAGGGGTTACGGGTTGCGCACCTTGTCCATCACCGCCAGCTGGCGGCTGGCGGTGAGGATCAGGCCGTAGCTGAGCCGCTCGTAGGTGCGGAACACCATCAGCAGGCCGGAGCGCTCGTCGGGAATCTTCACCGGCTCGCCGGTGATGCGGTCGCGCACGGTTTCTCCGGTCTTGTACACCGCCAGCACGTGGCCTTCGGCCAGGCCGTCGCGGCTGCCCTTGTTGAGGGTGACCACGTCGAAGTTGCCGACCTGGGTCACGCCGCGCGGCACGTCGAGGATCACCCCGTCGATCGGGCTGGCCGGCTCGCTGGGCATGAAGGTGGAGTTGACGGCCCGCTCCTCGGTGCGGAACAGGCGGTCGCCGATGCGCACTTCCTGGGTCGAGCGGTTGAGCACCAGGGTGGCGATGTCGCCTTCCTCGGCGACCACCTCGCCGGTGCCGATGTCGTCGGCGTTGATGCCGAGGACCTCCTTGGTCTCCGGATCGGTGTAGGTCTTGCCCTGGCGGAAGATGCCGTAGGCCGCCTCGCCGGCGGAGAAGTCGCCGCGCGCGTAGACCCGGTCGCCGGCGCCGCTGACCACCCGTTCGGCATTGCCGGCGACCACGTAGGGCGCGCCCTCGAACTCCGCCGCGTCGTCGACGATGCGGTTGCTGAGCAGGAAGCTGTTGATCTTCTCCAGCGGAATGGTCGGGATGGCCTGGACCATCGGCGTGCGGCGGATCTGCGGCGACAGCCTGATGGTGCCGCGGCTGGCGCCGCGGTTGAGCATCAGGCGCGGCTGGCCGTCGATGTAGACCAGGCTCAGCACGTCGCCCGGATAGATCAGGTGCGGGTTCTCGATCTGCGGGTTGACGTGCCAGAGCTGCGGCCACTGCCAGGGGGCGCGGAGGAACTTGCCGGAGATGTCCCACAGGGTGTCGCCCCGGACGACCGTGTAGCTCTGCGGATGACCCGCGCGAAGCTGCACCTCGGCCTGCGCCAGGGAGCCGCCGGCAGCCAGCAGCAGCAGGGCGAGTAGTGATTTCCTCATGCGGTGAATCCCTTTATCATGTGCCTTCGCGTGAAACGTCGAGCGCCGCCGTATTTCCCTTCGGGATCGCGGCGTAAAGCCGTTTTTTCAATGCTGCTCAGCATCTTATCAGCAGCCGTTTCGATCAATTCCCCAAGTGCATCACAAACGCATATGGCGATACTGAACATCCTCGAATTCCCCGACCCGCGCCTGCGCACCGTCGCCAAACCCGTCGAGTCGGTGGACGACGACCTGCGCCGGCTGATCGACGACATGTTCGAGACCATGTACGCCGCGCCCGGCATCGGCCTGGCGGCGACCCAGGTGAACGTGCACCAGCGCCTGGTGGTGATGGACCTGTCCGAGGACAAGAGCGAGCCGCGGGTGTTCATCAACCCGGAATTCGAGCCGCTCACCGCGGAGCTGGGGCCCTACCAGGAGGGCTGCCTGTCGGTGCCCGGCTTCTACGAGAACGTCGAGCGTCCGCTGCAGGTCCGCATCCGCGCCCTGGATCGCGACGGCCAGCCCTTCGAGCTGGTCGCCGACGGCCTGCTGGCGGTGTGCATCCAGCACGAGTGCGACCATCTGAACGGCAAGCTGTTCGTCGACTACCTGTCGACGCTCAAGCGCGACCGCATCCGCAAGAAGCTGGAGAAGCAGCATCGCCAGCACGGCTGAGCCCGTCCCTGCGCAGGCTTGCCGTGGCAAGCCTCTTTCTTTCTTGAGCGAGCGACCATGACCCAGCCTTTGCGCATCGTCTTCGCCGGCACGCCCGAATTCGCCGCCGAACACCTCAAGGCCCTGCTGGCCGCCGGCCAGCGGCCGATCGCCGTCTACACCCAGCCGGATCGCCCCGCCGGACGCGGGCAGAAGCTGATGCCCAGTCCGGTGAAGCAGCTCGCCCTGCAGCACGCCATCCCCGTCCTGCAGCCTTCGAGCCTGCGCGATCCCGCCGCCCAGGCGGAGCTGGCGGCGCTCGAACCCGACCTCCTGCTGGTGGTCGCCTACGGGCTGATCCTGCCGCAGGCAGTGCTGGACATCCCGCGCCTCGGCTGCATCAACAGCCATGCCTCGCTGCTGCCGCGCTGGCGCGGCGCGGCGCCGATCCAGCGCGCCATCGAGGCCGGCGACGGCGAATCCGGGGTCACCGTGATGCAGATGGAAGCAGGTCTGGACACCGGGCCGATGCTGCTCAAGGTCGCCACGCCGATCCAGCCCGACGACACCGGCGGCAGCCTGCACGACCGCCTGGCCGGGCTGGGTGCGCAGGCCCTGGTCGAGGCCGTCGCCAGGCTGGCCGCCGGCGAACTCGCCGGCGAGGTGCAGGACGACGCCCTGGCCACCTACGCGCACAAGCTGAACAAGGACGAGGCACGCCTCGACTGGAGCCGCCCGGCAGACGAGCTGGCGCGGCGGATCCGCGCCTTCGATCCCTGGCCGGTCTGCCACAGCAGCCTGAACGGCACGCCGCTGAAGGTGTTCGGCGCGCTCGTCGAGGCGGGCGAGGGGGCGCCGGGAACCATCCTCGCCGCCCGCCGCGACGGCCTGACCGTCGCCTGCGGCAGCGGCGCCCTGCGCCTGACCCGCCTGCAGCTGCCGGGTGGCAAGCCGCTGGCCTTCGCCGAGCTGTACCACAGCCGCCGCGAGCAGTTCGCTGTCGGCCAGGTGCTGGGGACATGAGCCTGAATCCGCGCCTGGCCGCCACCCGCGCACTGGCGGCGGTGCTCGCCGGCAAGGCGTCGCTCGCCGCCCTGCCGGCCCAGCTGGAGCAGGTCGAGCCGCGCGACCGCGCGCTGGCCCAGGAACTGGCCTTCGGCACCGCCCGCTGGCAGCCGCGCCTGGCCCTGCTCGCCGAACAACTGCTGCACAAGCCGTTCAAGGCCGCCGACCGGGATATCGAGGCGCTGCTGCTGATCGGCCTGTACCAGCTGCTGCATACCCGCATCCCCGCCCATGCGGCGATCGGCGAGACGGTGGCCTGTGCCGAGCAGCTGAAGAAACCCTGGGCCAAGGGTCTGCTGAACGCCGTGCTGCGCCGCGTGCAGCGCGAGGGCGCGGCGCTGCTCGCCGGCCTGAAGGGTGATCCGGTGGCGCGCACCGCCCATCCGCGCTGGTTGCAGCAGGCCCTGAAGGCAAACTGGCCGGAGCACTGGGAAGCCATCTGCGCCGCCAACAACGAGCATCCGCCGCTGACCCTGCGGGTCAACCGCCGGCTGGCCTCGCGGGATATCTATCTCGCCGAGCTGGCGGCGGCCGGCATTCCGGCCAGCGCCTGTCGCTTCAGCCGTGATGGCATCCTGCTCGGCGAACCGCGCGACGTGCGCAGCCTGCCGGGCTTCGCCGAGGGTCGCTTCAGCGTGCAGGACGAGGCAGCCCAGCTGGCCGCCTACCTGCTCGAGCCGATGCCCGGCCAGCGTGTGCTGGACGCCTGTTGCGCCCCCGGCGGCAAGACCTGCCACCTGCTGGAAAGCGAGCCGCGGCTGGCCGAGCTGGTCGCCATCGACCTGGAGGAAAGGCGTCTCGAACGGGTCCGCGAGAATCTCGACCGGCTGGGCCTTGCGGCCCGGCTGATCGCCGCCGATGCGCGGGCCACCGGGAGCTGGTGGGACGGCCGCCGCTTCCAGCGCATCCTGCTCGATGCGCCCTGTTCCGCCACCGGAGTGATCCGCCGCCACCCGGACATCAAGCTGACCCGCCAGGCCAGCGACATCCCCGCCCTGGCCGCGCTGCAGGGCGAGCTGCTGGACGCCCTGTGGCCGACCCTGGAGGTCGGTGGCATCCTGCTCTACGCCACCTGTTCGATCCTGCCGGCGGAGAACAGCGACACCATCGCCGCCTTTCTCGCCCGCACGCCCGGCGCCCGCGAACTGGACATCGCCTCCAGCTTCATCGGCGCCAAGCCGGGCCTGGCGCAGCGCCACGGCCGCCAGTTGCTGCCGCAGCCCCAGGGCCACGACGGTTTCTACTATGCCAAGCTGATCAAGATCGCCGCCGGTCCGCGCGGCTGAGGAACGCAGTCCGATGAAGATCATCATTCTCGGCGCCGGCCAGGTCGGCGGCACCCTGGCCGAGCACCTGGCCAGCGAGGCCAACGACATCACCGTGGTGGACACCGATACCGATCGCCTGCGCGACCTCGGCGACCGCCTGGACATCCGCACCATCGCCGGCAAGGGCTCCTTCCCCACCGTGCTGCGCCAGGCCGGCGCCGACGACGCCGACATGCTGGTGGCGGTGACCAACAGCGACGAGACCAACATGGTCGCCTGCCAGGTCGCCTACACCCTGTTCCACACCCCGACGCGGATCGCCCGGGTGCGCGAGTCGGCCTACCTGACCCGCGCCGGGCTGTTCAGCAACGAGGCGATTCCGGTGGACGTGCTGATCAGCCCGGAGCAGGTGGTGACCAACCACATCAAGCGGCTGATCGAATACCCCGGCGCCCTGCAGGTGATCGACTTCGCCGACGGCAAGGCCCAGCTGGTGGCGGTGCGCGCCTACTACGGCGGCCCGCTGGTCGGCCAGCAACTCCGGCAGATCCGCGAGCACATGCCCACCGTGGATGCCCGGGTGGCGGCGATCTTCCGCCGCAACCGGGCGATCCTGCCCAAGGGCGACACGGTGATCGAGGCCGACGACGAGGTGTTCTTCATCGCCGCGAGGACCCATATCCGCGCGGTGATGAGCGAGCTGCGACGCCTCGAGATCAGCAACAAGCGGATCGTCATCGCCGGCGGCGGACACATCGGCGAGCGCCTGGCCGAGGCCATCGAGAGCCGCTACCAGGTGAAGATCATCGAGGCCAATCCGGCGCGCTGCCGCTACCTCTCGGACACCCTGGACAGCAGCATCGTGCTGCAGGGCAACGCCTCGGACAAGGACCTGCTGGTCGAGGAGAACATCAACGAGGTCGACATCTTCCTCGCCCTGACCAACGACGACGAGGCCAACATCATGTCCTCGCTGCTGGCCAAGCGTCTTGGTGCGCGCAAGGTGATGAGCATCATCAACAACCCGGCCTACGTCGACCTGGTGCAGGGCGGCGAGATCGACATCGCCATCAGCCCGCAGCTGGCCACCATCGGCACCCTGCTGACCCACGTGCGCCGCGGCGACATCGTCAGCGTGCACTCGCTGCGCCGCGGCGCGGCGGAAGCCATCGAGGCGATCGCCCACGGCGACGCCAAGTCGAGCAAGGTGGTCGGGCGCATGATCGGCGAGATCGAGCTGCCCCAGGGCACCTCCATCGGTGCGGTGATCCGCGCCGAGCAGGTGCTGATCGCCCACGACGACACCCTGATCGAGTCCGGCGACCACGTGATCCTCTTCCTGGTCGACAAGAAGCACATCCGCGACGTGGAGCGGCTGTTCCAGGTGGGGCTGACCTTCTTCTGAGAGCGGCGAGGACGGGCGCCGCGCGGCGCCCTCAATACCACTCCTGCTCGCCCGGCGGACGCCGCTTGAAGCGCTTCATGGTCCACATGTACTGGCTGGGATAGGCGCGCACGTACTTGCCGATCACCGCGCTCATCGCCGCCACGGCGGTTTCCGTGTCCTGGCTGTACATCTCCGGCGGCGCGGCCTCGAGGATCACCCGGTAGCCCGAGCCGTCGGCCAGGCGCACGGCGTGCAGGAAGACGCCGACCGCCTTGCCGCCGGCGAGCATGTTCGGCACGAACTTGCTGGTCAGCGCCCGGGTGCCGAGAAAGGGCACGAAGAGGCCGCTGCCCTCGCCGCCCGGCTCGGGGTCGGCCGGAATGCCCACCGCGCCGCCCCGGCGCACCTCATGGAGCACGCTGAGGATGCCTTTGCGGGTCGAGGGCGCGACGCGGTTGCCCAGCTGCACGCGCTGGCGCTGCAGCAGCTCGTCCACCGCCCGCAGCTTGGGCGGCCGGTAGAAGATGACCGGCTTGCACTGGCTGCAGTAGAAGTGGTTGAGCACTTCCCAGTTGCCCAGGTGGCTGGTGATGCCGACCACCCCCTTGCCGGAGGCCAGCGCCTGCTCGAGCACCTGCAGGCCTTGCACCTCGCGCACCCGGGCGAGGGACTTGCGCGCCGGCCAGATCCAGGCGCAGGCGCTTTCGGTGAGGGTTTTGCCGATGTCGAGCAGGCTCCGGCGCACCAGGCGCTCGCGCGCCCGGGCGTCGAGCTCGGGGAAACATTGGCCGATGTTGATCCGCACCACCTCGCGCGAACGGTTCGGCACATGCGCCATCAGCCAGCCGAGGGTTGCCCCGACCCCCTGTACGGCACGCCAGGGCAGCAGGGCGAAGAGGCGCAGGGAGGTGACCACCACTGCGCCCTTGAACTTTTCCACAAACGGACTCCCGCGTTGAAAACGGCTCATAGTGTAATGCAGCCCGCCGGCAGGGCAGGCGGGACCGGCCTTTGGTCGGAGGTGCCGCTCAGCGGCGTGGCGCGGGGATGGGCCGGGCGGCCGGCACTGCCAGTTCGGCATGGCGGTCGCAGTCGACGGTGTGGTCCATGACCATCCCGCACGCCTGCATGAAGGCATAGCAGATGGTCGGACCGACGAAGGCGAAGCCGGCCTTCTTCAGCGCCCGGCTGAGCGCCACGGCCTCCGGGGTGGTCGCCGGCACCTCGGCCGGCGTGCGGAAGCGGTTGATCCGCGGCGCGCCGCCGACGAACGACCACAGCCAGCCGGCCGGGTCCTCGAGCCGCAGCCAGGCGCGGGCGTTCTGCCGGGCCGCCTCGAGCTTGCGGCGGTTGCGGATGATGCCGGGGTCCTGCAGCAGGCGCTCGATCCCGGCATCGTCGAGGACAGCCAGGCGCCCGACATCGAAACCGAACAGCACCCGGCGGTAGTGCTCGCGTTTCTTCAGCACGGTGAACCAGGACAGTCCGGCCTGGAATCCCTCCAGAAGCAGCAGCTCGAACAGGCGTTGCGGATCGTCCAGGGGCACGCCCCATTCCGCGTCGTGATAGGCCTGGTACAGCGGGTCGTCGGAGCACCAGAAGCAGCGTGGCATGGGCGTTCGCATCAGGGTGGAGGCCGCCGGGAATCGGGTATACTCGCAGCCCTTTACGTCGCAGCCTCAGGACAGGGTGATTTTTGTGAGCCAGACTACGCCTGCCGTGCGCACCTTCCAAGACCTGATTCTCGCCCTGCAGAACTACTGGGCCGAACAGGGTTGCGTGGTGCTGCAGCCCTACGATATGGAAGTGGGCGCCGGCACCTTCCACACCGCCACCTTTCTGCGCGCCATCGGCCCGGAAACCTGGAACGCCGCCTACGTGCAGCCTTCGCGCCGTCCGGCCGACGGTCGCTACGGCGAGAACCCCAACCGCCTGCAGCACTACTACCAGTTCCAGGTGGTCCTGAAACCCAACCCGGACGACATCCAGGATCTCTACCTGGAATCCCTGCGGCGCATCGGCATCGACACCCACGTGCACGACGTGCGCTTCGTCGAGGACAACTGGGAGTCGCCGACCCTGGGCGCCTGGGGCCTGGGCTGGGAAGTCTGGCTGAACGGCATGGAAGTCACCCAGTTCACCTACTTCCAGCAGGTCGGCGGCGTCGAGTGCTACCCGGTCACCGGCGAGATCACCTACGGCCTGGAGCGCCTGGCCATGTACCTGCAGGGCGTCGATTCGGTGTACGACCTGGTGTGGACCGACGGCCCGTTCGGCAAGGTCACCTACGGCGACGTGTTCCACCAGAACGAGGTGGAGCAGTCCACCTACAACTTCGAGCACGCCAACGTGGCCAAGCTGTTCGAGCTGTTCGACTTCTACGAGTCCGAGGCCAACCGCCTGATCGAGCTGGAGCTGCCGCTGCCGACCTACGAGATGGTCCTCAAGGCCTCGCATACCTTCAACCTGCTGGACGCCCGCCGCGCCATCTCGGTGACCGAGCGCCAGCGCTACATCCTGCGCGTGCGCACCCTGGCCCGCGCCGTGGCGCAGAGCTACCTGCTGGCGCGCGCCAAGCTCGGCTTCCCGATGGCCCCCCCCGAACTGCGTGACGAAGTCCTGGCCAAGCTGGAGGCTGCAGAATGAGTGCACAAGATTTCCTGGTCGAACTGGGCAGCGAAGAGCTGCCGCCGAAAGCCCTGAAGAACCTCGCCGCCGCCTTCCTCGCCGGCATCGAGAAGGGGCTGGCCAGCGCCGGCCTCGACTACCGGGTCGCCCGCGTCTACGCCGCGCCGCGCCGCCTGGCGGTGCTGGTCGAGCAACTGTCCACCCAGCAGCCGGACCGCACCCAGAACCTCGACGGCCCGCCGCTGGCGGCCGCCTTCGACGCCGAGGGCAATCCGACCCAGGCCGCCCTCGGCTTCGCCCGCAAGTGCGGCGTCGAGCTGAGCGAGATCGACAGCAGCGGCGCCAAGCTGCGCTACAGCCGCCAGATTCCCGGCCAGCCGGCCGCCGCGCTGCTGCCGGCGATCGTCCAGGCCTCGCTCGACGAGCTGCCGATTCCCAAGCGCATGCGCTGGGGCGCGCGCAAGGACGAGTTCGTCCGCCCGAGCCAGTGGCTGGTGATGCTGCTCGGCAACCAGGTGGTCGACTGCGAGATCCTCGCCCAGAAGGCCGGCCGCGAATCCATGGGCCACCGCTTCCACCACCCGGACGCGGTGCGCATCAGCCAGCCGTCCAGCTACCTGGAAGACCTGCGCAGCGCCTACGTGCTGGCCGACTTCGCCGAGCGCCGCGAGCTGATCGCCGGCTGCGTCGCCGAACTGGCCGCGCAGCAGCAGGGCAGCGCCATCGTTCCCGAGGAGCTGCTCGACGAGGTGACCGCGCTGGTCGAATGGCCGGTGCCCCTGGTCTGCTCCTTCGAGGAACGCTTCCTCGCCGTGCCCCAGGAAGCGCTGATCTCCACCATGCAGGACAACCAGAAGTACTTCTGCCTGCTGGATGCCAATGGCAAGCTGCTGCCGCGCTTCATCACCGTGGCCAACATCGAGAGCAAGGACCCGGCGCAAATCGTCGCCGGCAACGAGAAGGTGGTGCGCCCGCGGCTGACCGACGCCGAGTTCTTCTTCAACCAGGACAAGCGGCAGAGTCTGGAAAGCTTCAACCAGCGCCTGGCCAGCGTGGTCTTCCAGGCCCAGCTGGGCAGCGTGCTGGACAAGGCCGAACGCGTCTCGCGGCTGGCCGGTTTCATCGCCGAACGCATCGGCGGCAATCCGGAGCACGCCATCCGTGCCGGCATCCTGTCGAAGAGCGACCTGGCCAGCGAGATGGTCAGCGAATTCCCCGAGCTGCAGGGCATCGCCGGCTATCACTACGCGCTCAACGACGGCGAGCCGGAAGACGTCGCCCGCGCCCTCGACGAGCAGTACATGCCGCGCGGCGCCGGCGCCCAGCTGCCGTCGACGCTGACCGGCGCCGCGGTGGCGATGGCCGACAAGCTCGACACCCTGGTCGGCATCTTCGGCATCGGCATGCCGCCCACCGGCAGCAAGGACCCCTATGCCCTGCGCCGGGCCGCCCTGGGCATCCTGCGCATCCTCATCGAGAAGCAGCTGGACCTGAACCTCGAGGAGGCCAGCCACTTCGCGGTCGCCCAGTACGGCACCAAGGTCAAGGCCGCCGGCCTCGCCGAGCAGGTCAGCGAGTTCGTCTTCGACCGCCTGCGCGCGCGCTACGAGGACGAGGGCGTCGACGTCTCCAGCTACCTGGCGGTGCGTGCCCTGCAGCCGGCCTCGGCCTACGACCTGGACCTGCGCGTGCAGGCGGTGCAGGCCTTCCGCCGGCTGCCGGAAGCCGAGGCGCTGGCCGCGGTGAACAAGCGCGTCTCCAACCTGCTCGGCAAGTACGAGGGCAAGCTGCCGGCGACCATCGAAGCCCGCTACTTCGACAACGCCTGCGAGTTCTCCCTGTACTCGGCACTGCAGCAGGCCCAGCACGCGGTCCGGCCGCTGGCCGCCGAGCGCCGCTACCGCGAGGCGCTGGAGCGCCTGGCCAGCCTGCGCGATCCGGTGGACGCCTACTTCGAGGCGGTGCTGGTCAACGCCGAGGACCCGGCGATCCGCGCCAACCGCCACGCCATGCTGGCGCAGCTGCGCGGCCTGTTCCTCTGCGTCGCCGACATCTCCGTGCTGGGACAGTGAGCGATGAAGCTGATCGTGCTCGATCGCGACGGGGTCATCAATGAGGACTCCGACGCCTTCGTCAAATCCGCGGAGGAATGGATTCCGATCCCCGGCTCCATCGAGGCGATCGCTCGTCTGAGCAAGGCCGGCTGGACGGTGGCGGTCGCCACCAACCAGTCGGGCCTGGCCCGCGGCCTGTTCGACATGACCGCCCTCACCGACATGCACCTGAAGCTGCAGCAACTGGTGATGGAGCAGGGCGGGCGGGTCGACCTGATCGTGCACTGCCCGCATGGCCCGCAGGACGGCTGCAACTGCCGCAAGCCGCTGCCCGGCATGTTCCGCAGCATCGCCGAACACTTCCGGTTGCCCGACCTGAAGGGCGTGCCGGTGGTCGGCGACAGCCACCGCGACCTGCACGCCGGCCTGGTGCTCGGCGGCAGCCCCTATCTGGTGAAGACCGGCAAGGGCCTGCGCACCCTGCAAAACATCCTGCCGCCCGGCACCCAGGTGTTCGATGACCTGGCGGCCGTCGTCGATCATCTTCTCAAGGCCGATGGCTGAGCCCCCATGCAATCCCTTCGCATTCCGATCTTCTATCTGCTGCTGTCCCTGAGCACCGTCATCTGGTGCCTGATCAGCCTGGTGGTCGCGGCCTTCCTGCCGTTCCGCGCCCGCTACCGTTTCGTCGTGCAGACCTGGTGCCGCTGCGCCGTCTGGCTGGCCTGGCACATCCTCGGCATCCGCTATGAACTGCATGGCGTGGAGAGCATCCCCCAGCGCCCCTGCGTGATCCTCGCCAAGCACCAGAGCACCTGGGAAACCTTCTTCCTCTCCGCCTACTTCGAGCCGCTCAGCCAGGTGCTCAAGCGCGAGTTGCTGCGCGTCCCGTTCTTCGGCTGGGCGATCGCCCTGCTCAAGCCGATCGCCATCGACCGCGGCAACCCCAAGGCGGCGCTCAAGCAACTGGCCGAGCAGGGCCGCAAGCGCCTGGAGCAGGGCGCCTGGGTGCTGATCTTCCCCGAGGGCACCCGCGTGCCGGTCGGCCAGATCGGCAAGTTCTCCCGCGGTGGCGCCGCCCTCGCGGTAAACGCCGGCCTGCCGGTGCTGCCGGTCGCCCACGATGCCGGCCTCTACTGGCCCAAGGAAGGCTGGGGCAAGACCCCCGGCACCGTCCGGGTGGTCTTCGGCCCGCCGCTGCAGGCCGAGGGCGAGGGCCCGCGGGCCATCGCCGACCTCAACGAGCGCGCCTTCGCCTGGGTCGAGCAGACCCAGCGGCAGCTCGGCGTCCTGGCCGACAACCCGGTGGTGGATGGACCGGCCAAGGTTTAACATCCCGGCATGCACTCCGGACCAGGCCGTCTCCCATGTCGACCTTCCCGTGGACGAAGTCCGCTGCCGCCGGGCCTCGTTCCACGTGGAACCCCTGCACGGCATGCCGCCCCATAGATCCTCTCGCCAGACCAGACGTAGCCGGAACCTTCCCATGGATTACACCGCCCAATGCCGTCGCCACCGCTTCCCCTGCCGTCGAACCGGCAGGAAGTCCGCGCGCGGGATGTCCTTGTCATGACGGCCGACGGAACCGTTCCGCTGCCGGAGGCGCTGGTCGAAGAAGGCACGCTGTTCTTCCTGCCGTTGCCGCAGCTCCTGGCACTGCTCAACCTGCCGGCAGCGGGCGCGCTGCCGGACGACGCGTCCGGCGGCGCCGGCTCCTGGCCTGCCCATGCGCAGTGGCAGCGGCTGCTGGCCGATGGCCTGTTCGCCCATCCTGCCGCCCAGGACTACTGGCAGCAGCGCCTGGAGGAAGAGCACCGGCTGGCCGGCCAGATCCTGCCGCAGCAGGACGCCCTCGAGCGGCTGCGCTGCCTGACCCTCAGCCCGCTGGCCGGCGAACTCGGTTGCCCGCCGGCCGGCGAGCGCCTGCGCCGCCATCTGCAGGAGGCCTCGGAAACCGACGCCCTGCTGGAAAGCGAGCTGCTGCTCGAGACCCGGCTCGCCGACGTGTTCGCCGCGGCGCTGCGCCTGGCGGCCTGGCGGGTGGTCGATCTCAGCCTCCAGCACTGGGAGCTGCTGAGCGGGGACGGCGAGCAGGACGAGGTGCTGCTCGAGCGCTTTCTGCCGGCCTTCGATGCCGAGGGCGGGCAGTGGAGCAACCCGGTGGAGGACTATCTCGCCCATCTCGCCGGCATGCTCGGCTGTGGCTGTCCGGAGCAGCCGTCCGACTGCAGCGGCCTGGCCAGGGTCTGGGCCGGCGAGAGGGCCGATGCCCAGGCCCGGGAACACCTGCTCGGCGCCTGGCGGCAGGGGCGCCGCCGGGCGGACGCCCGGACAGTCGCCGGGTTGATGAATGCCGTCCTGCGCCGGCTCCTCGGCGGCGGGGAGGGAGAGGCGCCGGGCGATCTCGCCTTCGGCCGGCAGCTGCTCTGCGAATCCTTCCGCTTCGCGGAAAGCTGTGCCTACCTGCAGCGAACCCTGGGCCGGTTGGGCATGGCGGACGGATCTATCGCCGAAATCTTCGCCGTCTACCGCAGCGAATACCGCCGGGCGCGGGCCGCGCTGGGCCGGCCCCTGGCAGAAGACGGCGGAGCCTGAGCGCCGCCGCTCCATTCCAGCGGGGGGCTCCTCCCCTGGCTGCGGAGCCGGCAGGAACTCCGGCACAATGGCCTTTCGGAATCAGCACTTTTCTGAAGGAGCCGTCATGACAGTTTCCCAGCCGGGCATCCTGGCCGCCGTACCCTCGCAGGCACGCCACCTGTTCTTCTCCCTCGAATCGGCAGATGCCCTGCCTGTCGCGCTCGACCGGCTCGGCAGCCTGGCCGACGGCGAGACGATCGTCGTCGGCCTCGGCGCATCGCTGCTGCAGGCACAGGGGCGCCAGCTGGCCGGCCTGCGCGTGTTCCCGGCGCTGAGCGGCGCCGGCGTGGACGTCCCCTCGACCCAGCATGCCCTGTGGTGCTGGCTGCGCGGCGAGGATCGCGGCGAGCTGCTACAACTCGGCCGCCAGCTCGTCGCCGCCCTGGCCCCGGCCCTGCGCCTGGTGCAGAGCAGCGACGCCTTCCGCTACCGGGAGGGCCGCGACCTGACCGGCTACGAGGACGGCACCGAAAACCCCGAAGGCGAAAAAGCTGTCGCGGCCGCCATCGTCGGTGCGGGTCCCGAGGGCGAGCGGGGTGGCAGCTTCGCCGCCGTGCAGCACTGGGTGCACGACCTCGACCATTTCGGCAGCCTGTCGCCGGACCAGCAGGACCATATCGTCGGCCGGCGCCAGAGCGACAACGAGGAGTTGGAGGACGCGCCGGCCTCCGCCCACGTCAAGCGCACCGCCCAGGAAAGCTTCGCCCCGGAGGCCTTCGTCGTGCGCCGCTCGATGCCCTGGAACGACGACCGCCAGGCCGGCCTGCTGTTCCTCGCCTTCGGCCACAGCCTCGATGCCTTCGAAGCCCAGCTGCGCCGCATGGCCGGTCTGGAGGATGGCATCAGCGATGCGCTGTTCCGCTTCAGCAAGCCGGTCAGCGGTGG
Source organism: Azotobacter chroococcum (assembly GCF_002220155.1). Lineage (NCBI taxonomy): Bacteria > Pseudomonadati > Pseudomonadota > Gammaproteobacteria > Pseudomonadales > Pseudomonadaceae > Azotobacter > Azotobacter chroococcum. The sequence goes on from NZ_CP011835.1 coordinate 137,194, forward strand.
CTACTACTGGTGCCCGCCGCTGCGCGAGGGGCGGCTGGATCTGCGGGCGGTGCCGGGCTAGTCCCCCAGCGCCTCGTAGCAGGCGGGGGTGAAGCGCGGCGTGCAGAGGCAGTAGAAGGCCAGTTCGCGGTCGCCGGTATTGGCGATCTGCTGCGTGGTGCCGGCCGGGATGACCACCAGATCGCCGGGACCCACCGCCTCGGGCAGTTGCCGGCCGAGGCTGACCAGGCCTTCGCCGTGGAGGATCAGGTAGCGCTCGTCGACCCCGTGCAGGCGGTGCAGCTGGGTGGTCTCGCCCGGCGCCACCGTCGCCAGGGCGATGGACAGCGCCGGGTCGCCGGCACTGTTGCACAGCTCGAGGATGCGGCAGCGTTCCGTGGTCAGGAAGGCCGCGGCGGGATCGGCCCGCAGGATGGCCGGCTTCATGGCCGTTCCTCCGGTTTTTCCGCGGCTGCCGACGGGCGTGGTGCGCCGCGTCGCAGCAGGCCGCCGAGGCCCGGCAGGCAGGCGGCAAAGCGGCGCAGGAAGTCCGGCTGCAGGCGGAACAGGCAGAGCGCCACCGCGGCGTTGGCCAGCGCGGCGATGCCGAACAGCACGGGGATCGACAGGCCCGCCGCCAGCAGGAGCGCCGCCGCGAGGGCGCCCGCGACCATGAACAGGGCGTTGAGGATGTTGTTGGCGGCGACCACCCGCGCGCGCTGCGCGGCGGCCGAGCGCAGCTGCATCAGGGCGTACAGCGGGACGATGAACAGGCCGCCGAACAGGCCGAGGGCGAACAGGTCGGCGAGCACGCGCAGGGTGCCCGGCGCCGCCAGCAGCGCGGCCAGGTCGAGCGTGACGCGCGGCGCCGCGGCAGGCGAGGCGAGGGCCAGGTCGAGGCCGGCCAGGCTGAGGCCGAGGGCACCCAGAGGCACCAGGCCGATCTCCACATGCTGCTTCGAAAGGCGTGCGCAGAGCAGCGAGCCGCTGCCGATGCCGAGGGTGAAGACGGCGAGCAGCAGGGTCACGCCGCCCTCCGCGGCGCCGAGCACGTCCTTGGTGTAGGCCGGGAGCTGGGCGAGCAGCAGAGCGCCGTACAGCCAGAACCAGGAGATGCCGAGGATCGCCAGGAACACCAGGCGGTCGGCGCGGGCGAAGCCGATGCCGCGCCAGGTTTCGCCGAGCGGGTTGGGATTCAGGCGCAGGCCGGGTTCCGGCGGCAGCGCCACCGGGATGCGCAGGCTGCCGAGGTAGCCGACCACGGCGACGACCAGGCAGCCGGCGGTGATCCACAGGGTGCCGCCTTCGACGCCGGCGAGCAGGCCGCCGGACAGGGTGCCGACCAGGATGGCGACGAAGGTGCCGGCCTCGATCAGCGCATTGCCGCCGACCAGCTCGGCCTCGCCCAGGTGCTGGGGCAGGATGGCGTACTTCACCGGGCCGAACAGGGTCGATTGCAGGCCGAGGAGGAACAGGCTGGCCAGCAGGATCTCCAGGCTGTGCAGCCAGAAGCCGGCGCCGGCGAGCAGCACGATGAGGATCTCCAGCAGCTTGACCCAGCGCGCCAGCAGGGCCTTGTCGTACTTGTCGGCCAGCTGCCCGGCGCTCGCCGAGAACAGGAAGAACGGCAGGATGAACAGGCCGGCCGCCAGGTTGGCCAGGAGGCCGGGGGACAGGCTGGTCCACTGCGTGGTCTGGAAGGTCAGCAGGACCACCAGGGCGTTCTTGAACAGGTTGTCGTTGAAGGCGCCGAGGAACTGGGTGACGAACAGCGGGCCGAAGCGGCGGGTCCTGAGCAGGGAAAGGGAAGAACTCATGCGGGAATCTCCTCGGCCATGCGCTTGAGGCTCTGGTAGTCGGTCTTGCCGGTGCCGAGCAGGGGCAGTGCGTCGATCCGGCGAATCACGCGCGGCACTGCCAGCTCCGGCAGGCCGAGCGCCCGGGCGGTGGCGAGCAGGCGTTCGCGGCCGAGCTCCGGGGCGGTGGTGAAGAGTACCAGTGCTTCGCCGCGGGCGGCGTCGCTGCGTGTCGCCGCGGCGTGGATGAAGTCCGGGGCGGCGCTTGCGGCGAGGCCTTCCACCGCTTCCAGGGAGATCATCTCGCCGGCGATCTTGGCGAAGCGCTTGAGGCGGCCGCGGATGTACAGGAAGCCGTCGGCGTCGACGCTGGCGATGTCGCCGGTGGCATACCAGCCGGGGCGGATCGCCGGCGGCGGCTGGATGACCCCGGGCTGGTCGAACAGCAGGTAGCCCTTGAGCAGGTTCGGTCCCTTCAGGTGCAGGGCGCCGCCCTCGACGATGCCGGGCACCGGCTCCAGCTCGTAGTCGATGCCGGGCAGCAGCTGGCCGACGCTGCCGTTGCGGCAGGCCATCGGCACGTTGACCGCCACCACCGGCGCGCACTCGGTGACCCCGTAGCCCTCGAGGATGCGGATGCCGAACTTGTCGAGCCAGTGCTCGCGAACGCTCTCGGCCAGCCGCTCGGCGCCGGCGATCACGTAGCGCAGGCGGCCGAAGTCGTAGGGATGGGCGAACTTGGCGTAGTTGCCGAGGAAGGTCGAGGTGCCGAACAGCACGGTGCAGTTGCGGTCGTAGACCAGCTCGGGGATGACCCGGTAGTGCAGCGGGTTGGGGTAGAGGAACACCTGGCAGCCGGACACCAGCGGCAGCAGCGCGCCGCAGGTCAGGCCGAAGGCGTGGAACAGCGGCAGGGCCATCATGAACTTGTCCTGCGGGGTGAAGTCGGCCACCGCGCGGATCTGTGCGACGTTGGCCAGCAGCGAGGCATGCGAGTGGACCACGCCCTTGGGCTTGCCTTCCGAGCCCGAGGTGAACAGCACCACGGCGGCATCCTCGGGCTGCTGGGGCAGCGCGGCGTGGCGCGGAAAGGCCAGGTGCCAGAGCAGCCACAGGCGGTCGGCGAGACCGAAGTCGGCCTGCAGATCCTCCAGGTAGTGCACGCGGATCTCCGTCACGGCGGCGAGCAGCGGGCCGAGATGCGCCTTCTCGACGAAGGTGCGCGAGGCGACGATGGTCTTGATGTCGGCGGCCTGGCAGGCGGCGCGCAGCCCCTCGGGGCCGGCCGTGTAGTTGAGCAGGGCGGGGATGCGCCGGCCGAGCGACAGGCCGAGCAGCAGGCCGAGGGTCGGCGCGGCGTTGGGGGCGAGCACCCCGAGCGTCTCGCCCGGTGCGCTCAGGCGCGAGGTCAGGCGGGCCAGGGCCAGCGCCATCTTCAGCAGCGAGCCGTAGGTCTCCTCCTGCAGTCGGATGTCCTCCACCAGCCGGTACTGCGTGCCGAAGGTCGCCTTGGCGTCGAGGAAGGCCTTGTAGAGGGTGCGCGGCGGGCGGGTGGCGACCAGCATGTCGAGCAGGATGTGGCGCATCAGCTCGCCGGCGCGGCGGCGGCGCAGCCGGGCCGAGGGCAGCGCGGGCATGGGGATGCGCTGCGGCGGGCGGATTGCGATGCGCATCCTGGGAAACGCCTGGCGCGGGAACACGCCGGCCAGGCGGCCGAAGTAGCTGCGCGCGGCGCCGTCGATGCGCACCGGCACCACGGTGGCGCCGGTCTTGGCGGCGACGAAGGCGGCGCCGTCGTAGACCTTCATCAGCGAGCCGGTGCGGGTGATCCGTCCTTCCGGGAAGATCGCCACGGGCCGTCCGCTTTCCACCAGCCTGACGATCTGCTTGATCGCCAGCGGGCTGCTCGGGTCGACCGTGAGGTGCGGCACGAAGCGCAGCAGGAAGCGGAACAGCGGGCGGCTGGCGACCTGGGTGTGCACCACGAACACCGCATCCACCGGCAGGAACACGCCGAGCAGCAGGCCGTCGAGGAAGGATTCATGGTTGGCGACGATCAGCGTGCGCGGATCGCCGAAGACGTTGCGGTCGCCCTGGACCTCGACCCGGAAGAGGATCTTGAGGAGCAGGCGCAGAAGGGGCTTGAGCATGATCGATCCCTGGCATGGAGGAGCCGCCAGCATGGCGACTCATGGATGAAAGCGAAACCTTGTCGGAAAAAGTCGTGCAGAATTGCCAGACAAGTAGCGGAAAACGATACCTTTGTCCGATGAGCGAACTCGACCGCCTGGTAGGCACCCTCAAGCAGCGCCTGAAACTCCAGGGCATCACCTATCGCGAGCTGGGCACGCGCCTCGGGCTGTCCGAGGCGAGCGTCAAGCGTATGTTCGCAACCCGACGTTTCAGTCTCGACCGGCTGCTCGAGATCGGCCACCTGCTCGGCTTCAGCCTGGCCGAGCTGACCCAGGAGGCGGCGCTGAGCGGCACCCGCCTGCACACCCTGAGCGAAGTCCAGGAGCGCGAGCTGGTCTCCGACGAGAAGCTGCTGCTGGTGGCGGTCTGCGTGCTGAACCACTGGACGTTCGACGAGATCCTCGCCGTCTACCGGCTCGGCGAGGCGGAGTGCATCCAGCGCCTGGCCCGGCTGGACCGCCTGCGCCTGCTCGACCTGCTGCCGGGCAACCGCGTGCGCCTCAACGTCGCGCGGGATTTCGACTGGCTGCCCGCAGGGCCGATCCGCAGCTTCTTCCGTCGCCAGGGATTGGGGGATTTCCTGCACAGCGACTTCGCCGCCGCGGACGAGGTCATGGCCTTTTCCCACGGCATGCTCACCGAGTCGGCGCTGGCCAAGCTGCAGGCGGAGATCCGCACGCTGCGCCGGCGTTTCGCCGAGTTGCACGAGGAAAGCCTGGCCGCGCCGCTGGCGAAGCGGCATGGCACCGGGATGCTGCTGGCATTGCGCGAGTGGGAGCTGGGTGCCTTCACCCGGCTGCGGCGCAGGGCCTGAGCGGGCGAGGGAAAAGCGGGGGGCCGGAAAGAAAACTCCCCCTGCGGGGAGGGGGAGTGGCGAACAGGCCTAGTGGGGCATCCTTGCCGAAAGAAAAAGGAAAAACCGTGCGGTCGATTAAACCGGGCCGCGGTGCTCGCGCTGAACGGTGGAGACGAAGCTGATGGCGTCGGCGAAGGCGACGGTTTCGTACTTCGGCTTGTAGTCGGCCAGGCCCTGGGCCATGGTGATGACCTTGTCTTCGGCGCTCTGGCCCTTGAAGTCTTCCTTGTCCAGCTTCAGGTCGTCCATCATGGTGTTCCAGATGGCGCCTTCTTCGTGTGGCTGAAGGATCATCTTGACGCCGTCCAGCTCGGTGTAGACCGGCTTGCTCAGGTTGCTCACGTAGAAGATCACCTGTACGTCGGCAGCCAGGTCGCCCTTGTAGCGCTCGAAGAAGGGCTGGATGTGGGCCAGTTGTTCCAGGCCACCGGAAACCATGCTCAGCTTGTCGTTCTTGAACAGCAGGCCGGCTTGCTTCAGCACGGCTTTCGGCGGCAGGCGGCGGCCGGCGTCGTCGGCGATTTCGCCTTCGATCACGACCAGGTCGCCACGGAAGGCTTCGACGCCGGCTTCGGTGGTTGCGCCCTTGACGCTGAGGTTGCACAGCAGGGATTGGTCTTCGTAGCTTTTCAACAGCATGGTTGGCTTCTCGTCTAGGTGAAGGAAGAGGAGTCAGGCCACTTCGGTGGCACTGGGGTTGGCGAGGGCGAGGAGACTGCTCCAGTCGGCCTCGATCAGTTGCAGGTTCTTGCGCTCGCAGACCTTGCGTTCTTTGTCGCTCGGCTGATCGATCAGGACCCAGCCGGCCGGTTCGGCGGCATCGTAGATCATGTCGCTCATCACCATGCGCTCGGTGTCGCGGTTGAAGTGCTGGCCGAGGAACAGGTAGCGCTTGTTCTTGCGGTGCAGCTTGATCCAGTCGGGAATCGCGAAGCCGCCCATCAGCTCGGTGATGTAGTCGACGAAGTCGGCATCGGAGGCCACGTAGCCGGGCTTGGGCAGCGGCGTGCCGTGCGGCTTGAAGATCACCGGCAGGGCGGTGTCGACCTGCTCCAGGGCGATCTTGCGGTACTTGCCGTCCGCGAAGTGGTACAGATCGAAGCGGTAAGGGGTCGCGGCGAGGCGCGCGGCGCCGACCACCAGGGTGTGCTTGCGCTCGGCAGCGATATAGCAGTGCTGCAGCTGGGTGTCGCGGTTGCAGTCGATGATATAGGGCAGGTCGAGACTGGTCAGCCACTGGTGGACCGCCGAGGGGGTCCAGTTGTCGCCGCCGTAGACCTGGGTCAGGAAGCGCTCGATGAAGCTGCGGCCCTTCTTGTTCTCCAAGTGCATGGCGGCCCGGGAGAACTCATACATAAGACGGGGCGACATCGGCTGTCCGCCGGTCATGGCGAGGATCAGGCTGTCGCTGTCGGCGGGGATCGGCTTGCCCGTGTCGCGGTCGACGACTCCACGCAGGACGCCCTGGCCCAGGTAGGGAACGATTTCGCCCGAGCCGAGCTGGGCGAGGATTTCCTTTAATAAGCTGTTGTTCACTGGACTCTCCTGCGGAAAGAAGGGCAAGAATCGACAACCACTTGCAATAACCGCGCCCAGTAGCGATATGCGAACAAGTAGCTGAAATATAAGCAATTTATGGTGTTTGGCAAGGGGGCTTGTCGCGTCTGTGGGCCATGGCGGGGCGCGGCTTCGCGACAATTGTCGGTTTTGTCACATCCAGGGGCGGGGATGGCGAGGGGGTGGGAGGTGATGTAGGGACATTGTTCGGTTGTAGCAATTACAACAGACAGCGTAGGGGTTTGTAGGTGGATTGTTATGTATCAAACCGCCTTGTCGGACCTGTCGTCAGGTATCAAATCCATTTAAATCAATAGGTTATGTGTTTGTCTCGAGTGCTGGCACAGACGCTGCATTAGGTTCAGTGCGCGGACTTGTTCAGGCTGACAAGCCGAACTTTCAAGTGGAAATGCAACCTGAGGAACTTAACTATGGCTATGCGTCAATGCGCCATCTACGGCAAGGGCGGTATCGGTAAATCCACCACCACTCAGAACCTCGTGGCGGCCCTGGCCGAGATGGGCAAGAAGGTCATGATCGTTGGTTGTGACCCGAAAGCTGACTCCACTCGCCTGATCCTGCACTCCAAGGCCCAGAACACCATCATGGAAATGGCTGCCGAAGCCGGCACCGTGGAAGATCTGGAGCTGGAAGACGTGCTGAAGGTCGGCTACGGCGGCGTCAAGTGCGTTGAGTCCGGTGGTCCGGAGCCGGGCGTTGGCTGCGCTGGCCGTGGTGTTATCACCGCGATCAACTTCCTGGAAGAGGAAGGCGCCTACGAAGACGATCTGGACTTCGTATTCTACGACGTACTGGGCGACGTGGTATGCGGTGGCTTCGCCATGCCGATCCGCGAAAACAAGGCTCAGGAAATCTACATCGTTTGCTCCGGCGAGATGATGGCCATGTACGCCGCCAACAACATCTCCAAGGGCATCGTGAAGTACGCCAACTCCGGTAGCGTGCGTCTGGGCGGCCTGATCTGCAACAGCCGTAACACCGACCGCGAAGACGAGCTGATCATCGCCCTGGCTGCCAAGCTGGGCACCCAGATGATCCACTTCGTACCGCGTGACAACGTTGTACAGCGCGCCGAAATCCGTCGTATGACCGTGATCGAATACGATCCGGCCGCCAAGCAAGCCGACGAGTACCGCACCCTGGCTCGCAAGGTTGTCGACAACAAGATGCTGGTCATCCCGAACCCGATCACCATGGACGAGCTCGAAGCTCTGCTGATGGAGTTCGGCGTTATGGAAGAAGAAGACGAGTCCATCGTCGGCAAGGCCGCTGCCGAAGAGTGATAGCTCCGCTTCAGTAGGACGGGGCAGGGCAGATGGGCCCTGCCGGAGCGTCGCACTGCGCAGTGCGCAGTGCGGCCCATCCGTTACCCGCACACGAACGCAAAGCAAGAGGAGTCATACCCAATGTCCGGTATGTCGCGCGAAGAGGTCGAATCCCTCATCCAGGAAGTCCTGGAAGTTTACCCCGAGAAAGCCCGTAAAGACCGCGCCAAGCACCTGGCCGTCAACGACCAGTCGGTGACCCAGTCGAAGAAGTGCATCACTTCCAACAAGAAGTCCCAGCCCGGTCTGATGACCATCCGTGGCTGTGCCTACGCCGGTTCCAAGGGCGTGGTCTGGGGTCCGATCAAGGACATGATCCACATCTCCCACGGCCCGGTAGGCTGCGGCCAGTATTCGCGTGCCGGCCGTCGTAACTACTACATCGGCACCACCGGCGTGAACGCTTTCGTCACCATGAACTTCACCTCGGACTTCCAGGAGAAGGACATCGTGTTCGGCGGCGACAAGAAGCTCGCCAAGCTGATCGACGAAGTGGAAACCCTGTTCCCGCTGAACAAGGGCATCTCCATCCAGTCCGAGTGCCCGATCGGCCTGATCGGCGACGACATCGAATCCGTGTCCAAGGTGAAGGGTGCCGAGCACAACACCACCGTGGTTCCGGTGCGTTGCGAAGGCTTCCGCGGCGTTTCCCAGTCCCTGGGTCACCACATCGCCAACGACGCAGTCCGTGACTGGGTCCTGGGCAACCGTGACGACGACAACAGCTTCCAAACCACTCCGTACGACGTAGCCATCATCGGTGACTACAACATCGGTGGTGACGCCTGGTCCTCGCGCATCCTGCTGGAAGAAATGGGCCTGCGTTGCGTCGCCCAGTGGTCCGGCGACGGCTCCATCGCCGAAATCGAGCTGACCCCGAAGGTCAAGCTGAACCTGGTTCACTGCTACCGCTCGATGAACTACATCTCCCGTCACATGGAAGAGAAGTACGGTATCCCATGGATGGAGTACAACTTCTTCGGCCCGACCAAGACCATCGAGTCGCTGCGTGCCATCGCCGCCAAGTTCGACGAGAGCATCCAGAAGAAGTGCGAAGAAGTCATCGCCAAGTACAAGCCTGAGTGGGAGGCGGTGGTCGCCAAGTACCGTCCGCGCCTGGAAGGCAAGCGCGTCATGCTCTACATTGGTGGTCTGCGTCCGCGTCACGTGATCGGCGCCTACGAAGATCTGGGCATGGAAGTCGTGGGTACCGGTTACGAGTTCGCTCACAACGACGACTACGACCGTACCATCAAGGAAATGGGTGACTCCACCCTGCTGTACGATGACGTCACCGGCTACGAATTCGAAGAATTCGTCAAGAAGGTCAAGCCCGACCTGATCGGCTCCGGCATCAAGGAAAAGTTCATCTTCCAGAAGATGGGCATTCCCTTCCGTCAGATGCACTCCTGGGATTATTCCGGCCCCTACCACGGCTTCGACGGCTTCGCCATCTTCGCCCGTGACATGGACATGACCCTGAACAATCCGTGCTGGAAGAAGCTGCAGGCTCCTTGGGAAGCTTCCGAAGCTGCCGAGAAAGTCGCCGCCAGCGCCTGATAGTCCGCAATCGTACGCAACGTCCGCTGTGGGCGGGCCGCCCGCCCGCAGCCGACATCCGCTATCGCCGTCCACAGATGAGTGGGGCGTAGGAGAGAGTCATGAGCCAGCAAGTCGATAACATCAAAGCCAGCTACCCGCTGTTCCTCGACGAAGATTACAAGGACATGCTTGCCAAGAAGCGCGACGGCTTCGAGGAAAAGCATCCGCAAGAGAAGATCGACGAAGTGTTCCAGTGGACCACCACTGAAGAATACAAGGAACTGAACTTCCAGCGTGAAGCGCTGACCATCAACCCGGCCAAGGCTTGCCAGCCGCTGGGCGCTGTCCTGTGCGCACTGGGCTTCGAGAAGACCATGCCCTACGTGCACGGTTCCCAGGGTTGCGTGGCCTATTTCCGCTCCTACTTCAACCGTCACTTCCGCGAGCCGGTTTCCTGCGTTTCCGACTCCATGACCGAAGACGCGGCGGTGTTCGGCGGCCAGCAGAACATGAAGGACGGTCTGCAGAACTGTAAGGCTACCTACAAGCCCGACATGATCGCAGTGTCCACCACCTGCATGGCCGAGGTCATCGGTGACGACCTCAACGCCTTCATCAACAACTCGAAGAAGGAAGGTTTCATTCCTGACGAGTACCCGGTGCCGTTCGCTCACACCCCGAGCTTCGTGGGCAGCCACGTGACCGGCTGGGACAACATGTTCGAAGGCATTGCTCGCTACTTCACCGTGAAGTCCATGGACGACAAGGTGGTTGGCAGCAACGGCAAGGTCAACATCGTCCCCGGCTTCGAAACCTACCTGGGCAACTTCCGCGTGATCAAGCGCATGCTCTCGGAAATGGGCGTAGGCTACAGCCTGCTCTCCGATCCGGAAGAAGTGCTGGATACCCCGGCTGACGGTCAGTTCCGCATGTACGCGGGCGGCACCACCCAGGAAGAGATGAAGGACGCGCCGAACGCTCTCAGCACCGTCCTGCTGCAACCCTGGCAGCTGGAGAAGACCAAGAAACTGGTCGAAGGCACCTGGAAGCACGAAGTGCCGAAGCTGAGCATCCCGATGGGGCTGGACTGGACCGACGAATTCCTGATGAAAGTCAGCGAAATCAGCGGCCAGCCGATTCCGGCAAGCCTGACCAAGGAGCGTGGCCGTCTGGTCGACATGATGACCGACTCCCACACCTGGCTGCACGGCAAGCGTTTCGCCCTGTGGGGTGACCCGGACTTTGTGATGGGCATGGTCAAGTTCCTGCTGGAACTGGGCTGCGAGCCGGTGCACATCCTGTGCAACAATGGCAGCAAGCGCTGGAAGAAGGCGGTCGACGCCATCCTCGAAGCTTCGCCCTACGGCAAGAACGCCACCGTCTACGTTGGCAAGGACCTGTGGCACCTGCGCTCGCTGGTCTTCACCGACAAGCCTGACTTCATGATCGGCAACAGCTACGGCAAGTTCATCCAGCGCGACACCCTGCACAAGGGCAAAGAGTTCGAAGTTCCGCTGATCCGTATCGGCTTCCCGATCTTCGACCGTCACCACCTGCACCGTCAGACCACCATGGGCTACGAAGGCGCCATGCAGATCCTGACCACCCTGGTGAACTCGATCCTGGAGCGTCTGGACGAGGAAACCCGCGGTATGCAGGCTACCGACTACAACCACGACCTGGTTCGCTAAGTCGTAGTTCAGTGGTCCTGGCTGGAGCGGCATACGCCGCTCCGGTACTTCCTTGGCGGCGGCTGCAGGTGGTGGGTCTTCAGTATCCTCGGCCTGCGGCAACCGCCAAATCTGTCTAAGGAGCAAGCCCATGCCCAGTGTCATGATCCGCCGCAACGACGCAGGTCAGCTGACCTTCTACATCGCCAAGAAAGACCAGGAAGAAATCGTGGTGTCCCTGGAGCATGACAGCCCCGAGCTGTGGGGCGGCGAAGTCACCCTCGGCGATGGTTCGAGCTACTTCATCGAGCCGATCCCGCAACCCAAGCTGCCGATCACCGTGCGCGCCAAGCGAGCCGGCGAGGCCTGATTCCATGAGTGCGCAACCGCCGTACGGCCAGGCCCCCCTGCCGGCCCATCTGGCCCTGCGCATTGCCCTGGCGGCACGCTCGCTCAAGGGGGTGGACACCGCCCACCTGCTGCGCGCCCTGATTGCCGCCGTTGGCGAACCCATCACGGAAGCGCGTCTGCGCAAACTGCGTGCTTCCCGCCTGCGTGCCCGTCTGCTCGAGGCGTGCGGAGACAGTGCGCCGCTGACGCTGACCGATCGTCAGCTGCACAGCGCGCTCGGCCTGCTCAAGGGTCGCGGCGTACGCATGCCGGAAGATCCCCTGCCGATCCCCGAGCCCTATCGCGACGGCGAATTCCCCTACTCGGTGCGTATCGCCTGCGCGTCCGACAGCGGCGAGCGCCTGGACGGCATCTTCAGCAACTGCGCGCGCTTTCTCATCTACCAGATTTCGCCCCGCGAGACTCGCCTGGTCGATCTGCGCGAGCCCGGTCCCGGCCGCGACGATGAAGACCGTCATGCGCGCCGGGCAGAATTGCTCGCCGACTGCCAGCTGCTCTACACCCTGAGCATCGGCGGTCCGGCGGCGGCTAAGGTGGTCCGCGCCGGGGTCCATCCGGTACGTCTGGCGCGTGCCCAGCCGGCCCGCGAGATCGTCGAGGAACTGCAGCGGGTGCTGGCCACCGCGCCGCCTCCCTGGCTGGCCAAGGCGATGGGCGCCGAGCCCGACCAGCGCGTACGTTTCACCCAGTAACTGCTCCGGATGAGGACACAGCCATGATCAGCCAAACACTTCTCGACGATGTCATCCGCCAGGCCGAACAGGGGGCTCTGGACGAAAGCCTGCTCGCCAGCCTGCGCAGCGCCCATCCCGGTGTGCACTTCACCTGCTGCATGGACGACGACATCGTGGTCAACGCCAAGCCGGTCGCCGAGCGTCCGGGTTTCAACGTCTATCTGGTCAACTCCAGCGATCACTGCTCGGTGCTGAGCAACGACCTGGGCTCCGCCTCCGGCATTGTCCTGGCGGAAATCATCGAGGATTGAGGTGAGGCATGGCCGACGATCAAGGCGACATCACGCCCCTAGGCGACTGCCGGGCCTGCAGTTTCCGCATGAATCTGCTGCTGGGCGGCCGCTGCACGCCGGGCGATGCCTGCGTGGCGGTGGACAGCGGGCGGCAGATCGACCGCTTCTTCCGCAACAATCCGCAGCTGGCCGTGCAGTACCTGGCCGACTCCTTCTGGGAGCGTCGCGCCATCGCCGTACGCTATTCGCCGGTGGAGGCGCTGACCCCGCTGATTCGTGACAGCGACGAGGTGGTCCGCCGCGCCGTCGCCTACCGCCTGCCCCGCGAGCAGCTGGGCGCGCTGATGCACGACGAGGACCGCGAGGTGCGCATCACCGTGGCCGACCGCCTGCCGCTGGAGCAGTTGGAGCAGATGGCTGCCGACAAGGATTATCTGGTGCGCGCCTATGTGGTCCAGCGCATCCCCCAGGGCCGCCTGTTCCGCTTCATGCGCGACGAGGACCGCCAGGTGCGTAAGCTGGTGGCCAGGCGTCTGCCCGAGGAAAGCCTGGGCCTCATGACCCAGGACCCGGAGCCCGAGGTCCGGCGCATCGTCGCCTCGCGCCTGCGTGGCGACGACCTCCTCGAGCTGCTCCACGACCCGGACTGGACGGTGCGTCTGGCGGCGGTGGAGCACGCGCCGCTGGCCGCGCTGCGCAAGCTCGACGAGCCCGATCCGGAAGTCCGCCTGGCGATCGCCGAGCGGCTCGGCAGCGCCTGATCCCCGCTGTCGCCCCGTGCCTTGCGGACGGGGCGGCCTCGCCGGTCGTCCCTGCGCCGGCCTTCGTAGCCTTGTCGTCTTTCGCCCGGCGTTGGCGGGAATGCCCGTTGCCGGCTGCCAGCTTGTTGCAAACCTGACAGGAAGGCGCGTTTGTGACAAAGGTTTCCCGCAGCAAATCCTTTAAAATCAAGTGCTTACCTTGTGGTACGGGCATTGCAATGATCCATTGCAACCGCTGCATCAACGACCAGAGGGGTACGCGATGAAAGCCAAGGATATTGCCGAGCTGCTCGACGAGCCTGCCTGCGAACACAACAAGAAGGAAAAGTCCGGCTGTTCCAAGCCCAAGCCCGGCGCCACTGCCGGTGGCTGTGCCTTCGACGGTGCGCAGATCGCTCTGCTGCCGATCGTGGATGTCGCGCATATCGTGCACGGCCCGATCGCCTGTGCCGGCAGCTCCTGGGATAACCGTGGTACCCGCTCCAGCGGGCCGGACCTGTACCGCATCGGCATGACCACCGATCTCACCGAGAACGACGTGATCATGGGGCGTGCCGAGAAGCGCCTGTTCCATTCGATCCGCCAGGCCGTGGAGACCTACGCGCCGCCGGCGGTGTTCGTCTACAACACCTGCGTGCCGGCACTGATCGGTGACGACCTCGACGCGGTATGCAAGGCGGCTGCCGAGCGTTTCGACACCCCGGTGGTTCCGGTGGACTGTGCCGGCTTCTACGGCAGCAAGAACCTCGGCAACCGCATCGCCGGCGAGGCCATGCTCAAGCACGTGATCGGCACCCGCGAGCCCGATCCGCTGCCGGAGGGCAGCGAGCGCCCCGGCATCAAGGTGCACGACGTCAACCTGATCGGCGAATACAACATCGCCGGCGAGTTCTGGCACGTGTTGCCGCTGCTCGACGAGCTGGGCATCCGCGTGCTCTGCACCCTGGCCGGCGATGCCCGCTACCGCGAGGTGCAGACCATGCACCGCGCCGAAGTGAACATGATGGTCTGCTCCAAGGCCATGCTCAACGTCGCCCGCAAGCTGCAGGAAACCTACGGCACGCCCTGGTTCGAGGGCAGCTTCTACGGCATCACCGACACCTCCCAGGCGCTGCGCGACTTCGCCCGGCTGATCAAGGATCCTGACCTGACCGCCCGCACCGAAGCGCTGATCGCCCGCGAGGAAGCCAAGGTCCGCGCCGCCCTCGAGCCCTGGCGCGAGCGCCTGAGCGGCAAGCGCGTGCTGCTGTACACCGGCGGCGTGAAGTCCTGGTCGGTGATCTCCGCCCTGCAGGATCTGGGCATGAAGGTGGTGGCCACCGGCACCCGCAAGTCCACCGAGGAAGACAAGGCGCGCATCCGCGAGCTGATGGGCGATGACGTCCGCATGCTGGACGAGGGCAGCCCGAAGATCCTGCTGCAGACCGTCGAGGACTACAAGGCCGACATCCTGATTGCCGGCGGCCGCAACCTGTACACCTCGCTCAAGGGGCGCGTGCCCTTCCTCGACATCAACCAGGAGCGTGAATTCGGCTATGCCGGCTACGACGGCATGATCGAACTGGTGCGTCAGCTGTGCCTGACCATCGAGAGTCCGGTCTGGGAGGCTACCCGCAGCCCGGCACCCTGGGACAGCAACGGTTACCCGCAGCCGGCGAAGACTGGCGCCTGAGGAGAGAGACATGGCCGAGATCATCAATCGCAAGAAGGCGCTGGCCGTCAGTCCGCTGAAGGCCAGCCAGACCATGGGTGGCGTGCTCGCCATCCTCGGCATGGCACGCAGCATGCCTCTCATGCATGGTTCCCAGGGCTGCACCGCCTTTGCCAAGGTGTTCTTCGTCCGTCACTTCCGCGAGCCGATCCCGCTGCAGACCACCGCGATGGATCAGGTGACCTCGATCATGGGCGCCGACGACAACGTCGTCGAAGCGCTGAAGGTCATCAGCGAAAAGAACCAGCCCGGCCTGATCGGCCTGGTCACCACCGGCCTGTCGGAAACCCAGGGCTGCGACCTGCACTCGGCGCTGCACGAGTTCCGCAGCAAGTTCCCGCAGTTCGACAACGTGCCGGTGGTGACCGTCAACACCCCGGACTTCTCCGGCAGCTTCGAGAGCGGCTACGCCCTCACGGTGACGGCGATCATCGACACCCTGGTGCCGGAAGACCGCAGCAAGGTCGGCCAGCGTCAGCGCCAGGTCAACGTGCTGTGCTCCTCCAGCCTGACTCCCGGTGACCTGGAGTTCATCAGCGAGAGCATCGAGGGCTTCGGCCTGCGTCCGGTGTTGATCCCGGACCTGTCCGGCTCGCTGGACGGCCACCTGGAGGAGTCGCGCCTCAACTCGCTGACCACGGGCGGCCTGACCGTGGACGAGCTGAAGAGCTGCAACCAGAGTATCGCCACCCTGGTGGTGGGCGAGAGCCTGTTCCCGGCCGCCGACCTGCTGAAGGAGCGCACCGGGGTGCCGGATCATCGCTTCGGCCTGCTGATGGGGCTGGAAGCCGTGGACCAGTGGCTGGTCACGCTGTCGAACCTGAGCGGCAACCCGGTGCCGCCGCGTCTGCAGCGCCAGCGTCAGCAACTGCAGGACGCCATGCTGGATACCCATTTCATGCTGGGTGACAGCCGGGTGGCCATCGCCGCCGACCCCGACCTGCTGCTGGCCTACGACCGCCTGCTGCGCAGCGTCGGCTCGCGCACCGTGACGGCGGTGGTGCCGGCTCGTGCCCCGGCGCTGGAAGACTCGCCGCTGGCCGCCATCCAGATCGGTGATCTGGAAGACCTGGAAAACAGCGCGCGCGCCGAGGGTGCCGAGCTGGTGCTGGGCAACAGCCATGCGCTGCAGCCGGCCAAGCGTCTGGGCGTGCCGCTGCTGCGTGTCGGCTTCCCGCAGTACGACCTGATCGGCGGCTTCCAGCGTTGCTGGTGCGGCTATCGCGGCACCACCCAGGCCCTGTTCGACATGGCCAACCTGCTGGTCGAAAACCACCAGGGTATCCCGCCCCATCACTCGATCTATGCGCAGAAACCCGCAACCGAACAGCCGCAATGGAGGCACTGAGCAATGTCCAGCCCGACCCGACAATTGCAGGTACTGGATGGTGAGGACGACGGCACCCTGCTGAAGGTCGCCTTCGCCTCGTCCGATCGTGAACTGGTCGACCAGCATTTCGGCTCGTCGCGCTCCTTCGTCCTCTACGGGGTCAATCCCGAGCGTTCCCAGCTGCTCTCGGTCGTCGAGTTCGGCGAGCTGGAGCAGGACGGCAACGAGGATAAGCTGGTCAGCAAGATCGAGCTGCTCGACGGCTGCGTCGCGGTGTACTGCCGCGCCTGCGGCGCCTCGGCGGTGCGCCAGCTGATGGCCATCGGCGTGCAGCCGGTCAAGGTGGCCGAAGGCGCGCGCATCGCCGAGCTCATCGAAACCCTCCAGGCCGAGCTGCGCGAAGGCCCGTCGGCCTGGCTGGCCAAGGCCATCCAGCGCACCCGCGGTCCCGACATGAAGCGTTTCGACGCCATGGCCGCCGAAGGCTGGGACGAGTAGGTCCGATCATTTTTTCAGCGAGGAAGCGTACATGTACTACGAAGACCAACAAGAACCCGTGGTGCAGGAAGACGACAAGTCCCTGCAAGATCCTCTCATCCGCCAGATGGTGATCCAGCTGCGCTCCATGGACAGCTATGGCACCTACGACACCTGGAGCGATGCCCGCGTGCTCGATCCGCTGGTGCTGACCAAGGAGCGCCGCAAGGCCATCCCGGTGGTCGGCGATCCGGACGAGACCACCATTTCCCGGGTCAAGGCCTACTACAACGCCCTCGCCCAGCTGATCGAGCGCGAGACCGGCCTGCTCGCCGTGCCGGTGATCAACATCACCCACGAAGGTTTCGGCCGCGCCCTGATCCTGGTCGGCAAGCTGGTTGCCCTGGACAAGGTTCTGCGTGACGTTCACCGCTTCGGGTTCGACTCCCTCGAGGCGCTGATCACCGAGGCCAACAAGCAGCTGGGCAAGGCAACCGCGCTGGTCAACGAGCACCGTACCGTCGCCGAGCTCTGATTCGAGAGAACCCCGATGACCGAAGAAGACATCAAGGCCTTGAAGAAAGAGGTCAGCCAGAAGAAGCGCATCGCGACCGAGTGGGCCTCGCAGATCCACGACCTGGTCGAGGATCGCCTGTTCAACGACTACGACTCGCTGCCGGAACTGGCCAGGCAGGCCCACCAGGCCTGTCTGGAGTGGGCCGAAGCCAAGGCGCGTCTCGACGCGACCGGCGCCGCCTAGCCGGGCGGCGGCTTGGCCGCAGCACGGCACGCCTTGCTGGCGTGCCCGGACCAGGGCTCACGAGGCCTGCGTCCTCTACACCAGGGCTTCACCGCCCGAATCCTTGCGCCCGCCCTGGCGGCGGGCAGCTGCCGCCCGTGCCCACGAAGCCGGGCGGTGCCCGGCCAAGCCCGGGCGGCAACGCACAACAGCATTGAGAGCGGGCCTTCGAACCGCCTTTATCGATTTCGACAACCGTTTGGCCTCCGCCACCGTGAAGGGGCGGGCAGGAGAAAGTAGATGGCTATGATTACCGGGCGTACCCGTGGCGGCGCCGAGTGGGTTCCGCAGTTTGTTACCGCACTGAATCCGCAGACCTGCATCGGCTGCGGTCGCTGCTACAAGGTCTGTCCGCGCGATGTGTTCGAGCTGGTCGACCGCGCCGATCTCATGGAAGCCGACGACGATCATGACGACGACGACGAAATGATGGTCATGGCCGTCAAGGATGGCCAGGACTGCATCGGCTGCACCTCGTGCGCCAAGGTCTGCCCCAAGCAGTGCCACACCCACGAAGCCGCAGCGGCTTGAGGAGACGAGAGCATGGCCAAGCCTGAGTTCCACATCTTCATCTGCGGTCAGAACCGTCCCGCCGGGCATCCGCGCGGCAGCTGCGGCGCCAAGGGCGCCGAGCCGGTCTACAACGCCTTCGCCCAGGTGCTGATCCAGAAGAACCTGACCAATCGCATCGCCCTGACCACCACCGGCTGCCTCGGCCCGTGCCAGGCCGGCGCCAACGTGCTGATCTACCCTGGTGCGGTCATGTACAGCTGGGTGGAGCCTGCCGACGCCGCGATCATCGTCGAGCAGCATCTGCTGGGTGGCGAGCCCTACGCGGACAAGCTCACCCCTGCCGAGATCTGGTAACCGACATGGCCGATGTGCTGCTGTTCGCCGGCGAGCGCGCGTTCTTTTCCGACAGCTCGCCCCAGCCGCTGCGCTACCTGCTCAACAACGCCCTCTGCGCCGGGACCCCCGATGCCGTCGAGGCGCTGTTGCTCGAGGCGCGCCGGCGCTGGCCGGAGGAGCCGGACGCGCACATCGGCCTGTACAAATTCTACTTCGTCAGCAGACGCTACGAAGAGGCCGAGGCGGCCGTCTGGGCGGCGCTGCGTGCCGCCGCCGGGGTGGCCGGCTTCGACCGCAACTACCGCCGCCTGCACCCGGGCAGTGCCGACTGGAGTCGGCGCCAGGGCGCCGAGCGGCTGTACCTGTTCAGCCTCAAGGCGCTGGGGGTGATCCGCCTGCGCCGCGCCAAGGTGGCGATGGCTCGGCAGGTGCTGGAAAAACTGTTGGAGCTCGACCCCGGCGACGAGATCGGCGGGGGCGCCTTCCTGCACATCGCCCGTTCCTTCGAGGAGGATGCCGCGTGACCGATGCGATGCTTGAAAAGCGCCTGGAAGATGCCCGGCCGCTGTTTGCGGAAATCTGGCAGGCGCTGGCCGACAGCCTGCGCGCCGCCGGACTCGACCAGGGCCTGGCAGTGTCCGGCACGCCGCATACCCGCGTCGAGCTGCGCGAGGACGCCTACGACCACAGCCAGTCCCTGTATGCCGAATGGCGCACGCCGGGCAACGGCTATCTGGGCAGCGTGCTGATCCATGGCGATGGCCAGGCCTTTGCCGAGTTCGACGTGCTGCTGCCGCACCCGTGCAAGCCCGCATGGGTTATCGAGGCGGCTACCGCGTGGGGCTATCGCGGGGCGCTGAAGAGCGAGCTCCGCCTGCTGCCGGCGCTCGACTCATGAACGGCCTGTACGACTGGCTGCTGGAGCATGCCAGCGGCGTTGCCCGCGAAGAACCCGTCGAGCGGGTCTGCCTCGGTCTCAGCTGGACCCTGGCGGAAGTCGGTGACAGCCTCGGCTTCGCCTTCGGCCCGCGCCAGGTGCCGCGCACCCTGAGCTGGGCCGGCACCCTGGGCGGCCAGGCCTGCGAGCGCTTGTACCCCTGGCTGCGGTCCTGGAACACTGCCGAGTCGGCCGTGGGGCTGGCGGTGCTCAATGCCGTGATCAACCGCGCCTCGCCCTGTCTGCGCCAGGCCCAGCCGCTGCGCGGCGAGGCGCCCGGCAACCTGAGCGTGTTCGAGCACTTCCGGCCGCGTCTGGACGGGCAGAAGGTCGCGGTGATCGGCCACTATCCGGGGCTCGCGCAGCTCTGGCAGGAACTGCCGTACCGCTGCTTCGAGCGCGAACCGCAGGACGGCGACCTGCCTGATACGGCTGTCGAGCAGCTGCTTCCGGAAGCCGACTGGGTGTTCATCACCGCCAGCAGCCTGGCCAACAAGACCCTGCCGCGCCTGCTGGAGCTGTCGTCGCACGCCCAGGTAGTGCTGATGGGGCCGAGTCTGCCGTGGATCTACGACTGGCGACGGTTCGGGGTGAACTACCTGGCGGGCGTACGGGTACAGGATGCCCGGGCCGCGCGTCAGGTGGTCGCCGAAGGAGGCGGTACCCGGCTGTTCGCCGGGCCGGTGGAATATGCCCTGTTGGGTCTGGACTCATGAACGAACAACAAACCCCTGAAGATTTGGCGTGGCGGATCCTGCTCTGCCACAAGCATCCGGTGAGCGCGCGGCTGCGCTTTCTGATTCCGACCGAGGGCGGCGTGGTGCTGCCGCAGGCCCTGCCCAGGCTGGCGGTGATCGCCGAGGCGCAGGAGGCGCCGGTGCAGTGCCATCCGGCCAGCGCGCTGCGCAGCCTGCAGGAGGCGATGGCGCTCGACTGGCAGCTGGAGCTGGTCGGCGAGTTCCAGCTGAACATGGAGGTGCCGGGGCAGATTCTGCCGGTCTATCTGGCGGCCCTGTCCGGGCACGAGCTCCCTCCGGCGCCGCCCGGCACCCGCTGGATCGAGCTGCCGCAGAGCATCGGCATGCCCTGGCTCGACCGCGAACTGCTGCGGCGGATCTACGAGGTGCTGATCGGTTTCGGCTGATCGCCGGAACGGGTGCCGGGGCGTGATGCCCCGGCGGAAGGACTCAGGCAGGCAGCAGGGCCTTGGCCATCTTCGGCGACAGCTGGTCCTTGCTGAACTGCGGCTCGTTCGGCGGATATAGCGCATCCTCGATGACGCTGAAGCCGGATTCCTTGATCAGGGCGAGGATGTCGCGGACTTTTTCGCAGGTTTTCAGTTTTTCGGCGAGGGCCGGGTCCGCTTTGGCCTTCTCGGCGAAGGCCTTGATTTCCTTGATGGACATGCAGGTTTCTCTTTTCAATGGTTGCAGAAATCCCGGGTCGTCGGATCCGGGGGTGTTGGCCTTATGCAACCACAGTGCCTGCAATAAATAATCCTTGTGAATCAATGATTTGCTCTGGGGTGGTTGTCGTGTTGGCGACAATCGCCAAGGCGCCTTGGCGCAATCGCGACAGATTTTTGCTCACTCCATCAGCGCCACCGACTTGATCTGCGCATACACCCGCCGCTCCGGCGCCAGCTCCAGCCGGTCGGCCGACAGGCGGGTGATCCGAGCGAGGATGCAGGCGCTGCCTAGGTTCAGGCGCACCATGACCCGCGCCGAGTCGTGCTCGTGGAACAGGTCGATGATGCGTGTCTCAAGGGTGTTGAGAATGCTGCTGTTGTGCGGCGGCTCGAGGGAGAGGCTCACGTCCCGGGCGAAGATGCGCACCCGCGTCTCCGCGCCCGGCGGCAGACGGCTGAGAGCGACGCGGAGGGTGCCGCCGGGCACCCGGATGCGGCTCAGCTGGTAATGGGGGTCATGGCTTTCCACCTGGCCGATGAGCACCACTGCGGTTTCGTCGGGGTGGCCGAGCGGCAGGCGCGGATCGCTCAGCAGCCGCTCCGGCGGACCGCTGGCGAGCGTCTGTCCCTTGTCCAGCAGCACCAGGTGGTCGGCCAGGCGGGTGACTTCGTCCTGCCGATCGGTGACGTAGAGCAGCGGGATCTGCAGCCGCTCGCGCAGCTGTTCGAGGAGCGGGAGGATTTCCGCCCGGCTGTGGCGATCCAGGCCGGCCAGCGGCGCGTCGAGCAGCAGCAGGTCGGGGCTGGTCAGCAGCGCGCGGGCGATGGCGACGCGCTGGCGCTGGCCGTTGGGAAGCTGCGCGGCGTGCTGGCCGAGCAGCGTCTCCAGGCCGAACAGGGCGACCACCTCGTCGAGGCCGAGGCGGCGCCGGGCGCGGGGTACGCGCCGGTAGCCGAACTCGAGGTTGGCCCGCACGTCCAGGTGCGGGAGCAGCTCGCCGCTCTGGCTGACGTAGCCCAGCGGGCGCAGGTGGCTGGGGCGGAAATGGGCGCCTTCCTGCCAGAGCTGTCCGCCGACGCGCAGGAAGCCTTCGGCCCGTTCCAGCCCGGCGATGGCGCGCAGCAGGATGCTCTTGCCGCTGCCGGAGCGGCCGAGCAGCACGCTGATGCCGTCGCCCGGCAGTTGCAGGCGGGCGTCGAGCTGGAAGGTGCCCTGCTGCAGGCGCAGCTGCGCGTCTAGGCCCTGTTCTGGCATCTGAAGTCTCCCGTGCCCAGGGGGCGGAAAAGGTAAGGGAAGCAGGCTGCTCGCAGAGGGGCGCGAAGGGGTCGGGCGGAGCGCCGCTGGCGACCGGGGAGGCGCCTGCCGCCCCTCGCAATCCTGCTGGCGCGGGTTTCCCGGAGGGCTTGTCGGCTAGGGCACAAGGCCGGTTTATATGTGTAGTTTTGTGTATAACCAGACACGCCGGGAGACAGCGCAACCCGCTGAATTTTCGTAATTTAACGTATTGGCAAAGTCCTTGCACTCAGGTTTGTCAGTTGTTATCGATATATAAAAATATATAACGCATGCGGTCCGTGCCCGGCCTGTCCGGTGTCGAGCCGTCATGCCATTGCCGCAGGAGGTCCAGGGTCATGCTGGAAGCACGCTCCGCCATCGCACCGCCGATCGACAGCTTCGCCTTCGCCCGCGACGGCTTCGTCCTGCTGCGCGGCTGTCTCCCCGAAAGCCTGGTCGACCGTCACGCCGCCGCGGTGGCGGCCTACCGCCTGCGCTGCGAGCCGGCCCGCGGGCAGCGCCAGGCCCATCCGCAGGCGCAGCCCCAGCGCGGCGCCTTTCATCTGCAGGCAGCCGGCATTCTCGGTCTGGTGCTGCACGAGCGGCTGCTCGCGCCGCTGAACATGCTGGCCGGCGAGAGAAGCTACCTGCTCGGCATCGATGCCCTGGACGGCGGTACGCCGGGGCTGCTCGCCTGCAATGCCTGGGCGGGCAGTGCGCCTCATCTGAGTGTACTGATCGCCCTGCGGCCGATTCCCCTCGAGGCCGGGCTCAAGGTTCAGCCGGGCAGCCACCTGGACAGCCGCCGCTCGCTGCGCCGGCTGCTCGCCGGCAATCCGGCGCTGGCCAGCCAGCTGCAGCGGATGCACGAGGAGGGTGCGAGTCTGGAGCGCTGGCGCCAGCTCGAGGTGCGTTTGCAGCGGGCGCGCGCCCAGGAGCAGCCGGGCGGCCAGGCCATGCGCCTCCTGGCGCTGCGCAAGGGCGACGTGCTGATCCGCCAGCAGGGCCTGCTCGGTGCGGCCGAGCGGGTGGAGCGCAACGGTTGCCTGGTGGTCCGTTATGGGGCAGCGCAGCTGCATCGCAACCCCTATTTCAGCGAGGCGGCCCTGGCCGGCGACTGAGCGCTCCGAGGAGCGCCGCGGGCTGTCGGGCGGGCCGCGGCGGGACAGACCGACAAGCCTTGTCGGAAATCAGACATTCATTGCCACAGGTATTGTTCGCTACAGCCAAAGGCTAGTGGGTCAAAAGATAAGCTATTGATTTATAAATATAAATTTTATCCGTGCGGCGTGGCATGCCGGTTGCAGCGATGAACTGCGACAGGTTGAGCATGCAACCGCCAAGTTTTGAGGAGACAAGCCGATGATTACCCTGACAGAGAGCGCCAAGAGCGCGGTTACCCGCTTCATCAGCAGCACTGGCAAGCCGGTCGCCGGTTTGCGCATCCGGGTCGAGGGTGGCGGCTGCTCCGGTCTGAAATACAGCCTGAAGCTGGAGGAGGCCGGTGCCGAAGGCGATCAGCTGATCGACTGCGACGGCATCACCCTGCTGGTCGACGATGCCAGCGCCCCTCTGCTCAATGGCGTGACCATGGACTTTGTGGAAAGCATGGAAGGTAGCGGTTTCACCTTCGTCAATCCGAATGCCAGCAACAGCTGTGGTTGTGGCAAGTCTTTTGCTTGCTGATTAGGCAACCCTGAGGTCGCCGGCTGGGCCGGCCCCCAAAGACTCACCGGGAGATGAAGCCGACATGTGGGATTATTCGGAAAAAGTCAAAGAGCATTTTTACAACCCCAAGAATGCCGGAGCCGTGGAAGGCGCCAACGCCATCGGCGACGTCGGATCGCTGAGCTGCGGTGACGCGCTGCGTCTGACCCTGAAGGTGGATCCGGAAACCGACGTGATCCTGGATGCCGGCTTCCAGACCTTCGGCTGTGGCTCCGCCATCGCCTCCTCCTCGGCACTGACCGAGATGGTCAAGGGGCTGACCCTGGACGATGCGCTGAAGATCAGCAACCAGGACATCGCCGATTTCCTCGACGGCCTGCCGCCGGAGAAGATGCACTGCTCGGTGATGGGCCGCGAAGCCCTGCAGGCCGCCGTGGCCAACTACCGTGGCGAAGAGCTCGAGGACGACCACGAGGAAGGCGCACTGATCTGCAAGTGCTTCGCCATCGACGAGGTGATGGTCCGCGACACCATTCGCGCCAACAAGCTGTCCACCGTCGAGGACGTGACCAACTACACCAAGGCCGGCGGCGGCTGCTCGGCCTGTCATGAGGGCATCGAGCGCGTGCTGAGCGAGGAACTGGCCGCCCGTGGCGAGGTCTTCGTCGCTGCGCCGACCAAGGCCAAGAAGAAGGTCAAGGTTCTCGCCCCCGAGCCGGCTCCCGCTCCGGTGGCCGAGGAGGCTCCGCCGGCACCGCCGAAGCTGAGCAACCTGCAGCGCATCCGCCGCATCGAAACCGTGCTGGCGGCGATCCGTCCGACCCTGCAGCGCGACAAGGGTGATGTCGAGCTGATCGATGTCGACGGCAAGAACATCTACGTCAAGCTCACCGGCGCCTGCACCGGCTGCCAGATGGCCTCCATGACCCTCGGCGGCATCCAGCAGCGCCTGATCGAGGAGCTCGGCGAATTCGTCAAGGTGATCCCGGTCAGCGCCGCGGCCCACGCGCAGATGGAGGTCTGACATGGCTGACGTCTATCTCGACAACAACGCCACCACCCGGGTGGACGAAGAAGTCGTCCAGGCCATGCTGCCGTTCTTCACCGAGCAGTTCGGCAACCCCTCGTCGCTGCACAGCTTCGGCAACCAGGTCGGCCTGGCGCTGAAGAAGGCGCGGCAGAGCGTGCAGGCGCTGCTCGGCGCCGAGCACGACTCGGAAATCATCTTCACCTCCTGCGGCACCGAGTCGGACTCCACCGCGATCCTCTCGGCGCTCAAGGCCCAGCCCGAGCGCAAGACCGTGATCACCACCGTGGTCGAGCACCCGGCAGTGCTGAGCCTGTGCGACTACCTCGCCAGCGAGGGCTACACCGTGCACAAGCTGCCGGTGGACAAGAAGGGCCGCCTGGATCTGGACCACTACGCCAGCCTGCTGAGCGACGACGTCGCCGTGGTGTCGGTGATGTGGGCCAACAACGAGACCGGCACCCTGTTCCCGGTCGAGGAAATGGCACGCATGGCCGACGAGGCCGGCATCATGTTCCACACCGACGCCGTGCAGGCCGTCGGCAAGCTGCCGATCGACCTGAAGAACTCGTCGATCCACATGCTCTCGCTGTCGGGCCACAAGCTGCATGCGCCCAAGGGCGTCGGCGTGCTCTACCTGCGCCGCGGCACCCGCTTCCGTCCGCTGCTGCGCGGCGGCCACCAGGAGCGCGGCCGCCGGGCCGGCACCGAGAACGCCGCCTCGATCATCGCCATGGGCGTGGCCGCCGAGCGCGCGCTGGCCTTCATGGAGCACGAGAACACCGAGGTCAAGCGCCTGCGTGACAAGCTGGAGGCCGGCATCCTCGCCGTCGTGCCCCACGCCTTCGTCACCGGCGACCCGGACAACCGCCTGCCCAACACCGCCAACATCGCGTTCGAGTACATCGAGGGCGAGGCCATCCTGCTGCTGCTGAACAAGGTCGGCATCGCCGCCTCCAGCGGCTCGGCCTGCACCTCCGGCTCCCTGGAGCCCTCCCACGTGATGCGCGCCATGGACATTCCCTACACCGCCGCCCACGGCACCGTGCGTTTCTCCCTGTCGCGCTACACCACCGAGGAGGAGATCGACCGGGTGATCCGCGAGGTGCCGCCGATCGTGGCCCAGCTGCGCAAGCTGTCGCCCTACTGGAGCGGCAACGGTCCGGTGGAAGATCCGGGCAAGGCCTTCGCGCCGGTCTACGGCTGAGCCGCCGCCCTGCGGGAGCGCATCCCGCAGGAAACCGCCCCGCGGGGAGCCCCGCCCGAGTTGTTGGAGAAAGCCATGGCTAGCGTGATCATCGACGACACCACCCTGCGTGACGGCGAGCAGAGTGCCGGGGTCGCCTTCAATGCCGACGAGAAGATCGCCATCGCGCGCGCGCTCGCCGAGCTGGGCGTGCCGGAGCTGGAGATCGGCATTCCCAGCATGGGCGAGGAGGAGCGCGAGGTGATGCGTGCCATCGCCGGCCTCGGCCTGCCGTCGCAGCTGCTGGCCTGGTGCCGGCTGTGCGACTTCGATCTGCAGGCCGCGCGCTCCACCGGGGTGAGCATGGTCGACCTGTCGCTGCCGGTCTCCGACCTGATGCTGCGCCACAAGCTCAATCGTGATCGCGACTGGGCACTGGGCGAGGTCGCCCGGCTGGTCAGCGAGGCGCGTATGGCCGGGCTCGAGGTGTGCCTGGGCTGCGAGGACGCCTCGCGGGCGGATCAGGACTTCATCGTGCGGGTGGGGGCGGTGGCGCAGGCCGCCGGCGCCCGCCGCCTGCGCTTCGCCGATACCGTCGGGGTGATGGAGCCGTTCGGCATGCTCGACCGCTTCCGTTTCCTCCGCCAGCGCCTGGACGTGGAGCTGGAAGTGCACGCCCACGACGACTTCGGGCTGGCCACCGCCAACACCCTGGCGGCGGTGATGGGCGGGGCGACCCACATCAACACCACGGTCAACGGGCTCGGCGAGCGCGCCGGCAACGCCGCGCTGGAGGAGTGCGTGCTGGCGCTCAAGAACCTCCACGGCATCGACACCGGCATCGACACCCGCGGCATCCCGGCCATCTCGGCACTGGTCGAGCGGGCCTCGGGGCGTCAGGTAGCCTGGCAGAAGAGCGTGGTCGGCGCCGGGGTGTTCACCCACGAGGCCGGCATCCACGTCGACGGGCTGCTCAAGCACCGGCGCAACTACGAGGGACTGAATCCCGACGAGCTCGGCCGCAGCCACAGCCTGGTGCTGGGCAAGCATTCCGGCGCGCACATGGTGCGCAACAGCTACCGCGAGCTGGGCATCGAGCTGGCCGACTGGCAGAGCCAGGCACTGCTCGGCCGCATCCGCGCCTTCTCCACCTGCACCAAGCGCAGCCCGCAGGCTGCCGAGCTGGAGGACTTCTATCGCCAGCTGTGCGAGCAGGGGACTGCCGAACTGGCGGCAGGAGGAATGGCATGAGCCTGCTTGCGCAATGGCGTGAAGACATCCGCTGCGTGTTCGAGCGCGATCCGGCGGCACGCACCACCTTCGAGGTGCTGACCACCTATCCGGGCGTGCACGCGATCATGCTCTACCGGCTCGCCCATCGTCTGTGGCGCGCCGAATGGCGTTACCTCGCCCGGCTGCTGTCGTTCGGCGCGCGCCTGGTGAGCAACGTCGACATCCATCCCGGGGCCGTCATCGGTTCGCGCTTCTTCATCGACCACGGCGCCTGCGTGGTGATCGGCGAGACCGCCGAGATCGGCCGGGACGTGACTCTCTACCACGGCGTCACCCTGGGCGGCACCAGCTGGCGCAAGGGCAAGCGTCATCCGACCCTGGGCGACGGTGTGCTGGTCGGCGCCGGGGCGAAGATCCTCGGCCCGATCACCATCGGCGCCAATGCCCGGGTCGGCGCCAACTCGGTGGTGGTCCAGGATGTGCCCGAGGGCTGCACGGTGGTCGGCATTCCCGGCAAGGTGGTCAAGCTGCGCGAGGCCGGCCAGCTCAACCCCTACGGCATCGACCTCGATCACCATCTGATTCCCGACCCGGTCGGCAAGGCGATCGCCTGCCTGCTGGAGCGCATCGACTCGCTGGAGAAGAGGGTCGAGGCGGGCGGGCTGGTCGCCACCGGCAGCCAGCAGCAGCTCTACGAGGGCTGCAATCCCGACAACAGCATCTGCGAAAGCGATTGCGCCGGCGGTGCCGGCGCCCTGGTCCAGCCGGCCGGCCGCCGGCGGGCCGCGCCCACGCCGGTGATCGAGTGAGCGGCAGGGCCAAGGGGAGCGATTGAGTATGGATCTGCAGGATTTCGACAGCGCCCATCTGTATTTCGACGAGCCGCTCGCCCCGGAGGTGGCGGCCCGTCTGGCCGCGGCCGCCGAGCAGTACGCCGAGGGCACCGCCGAGCAGCCGCTGCTCGAGGCGCAGGCCCTCGCCCCGGACGACCTGACGGTGCTGGTCGGCCTGTACCGCTTCTATTATTACCAGCATCGCTACGAGGCTGCCCTGCAGATCGCCCGGCGGGCGCTGGAGGTGGTCGGCCCCCGGCTGCTGCTGCCCGCGAACTGGAGCGAGATCGATGCCGACCACCTTGCCGTGGCGGCCGAGCGGGGCATCGGTCTCCTGCGTTTCTACCTGCTGGCGCTCAAGGGCGCCGGCTATCTGAGCCTGCGTCTGGGCCGGTTCGAGCAGGGCAAGGCCATGCTCGTCAAGGTCGTCGAGCTGGACACGGACAACCGCCTGGGTGCCAGGCTGCTGTTGGACGTGCTGGCCGAGCACAGCGCTGAAATCCTGATTTTCCCCACTGCGGCCAACGCGGAGATACGACCATGACCGTGCAACCCTTTTCCCCGGATTCCGACCTGACCCTGGACGAGGCCATGGACGAGCTGGTCTCGGCCGAAGACTTCCTGGAGTTTTTCGGCGTGCCCTTCGATCAGACGGTCGTGCACGTCAACCGCCTGCACATCATGCAGCGCTATCACGACTACCTGACCAAGGCCGGCGATCTGGACGAGCATGACGATCAGGCCCGCTATGCGGTGTTCCAGCAGCTGCTGGCGCGCGCCTACCTGGACTTCGTCGAATCCGACGCCCTGACCGAGAAGGTGTTCAAGGTCTTCCGCATGCACGAGCCGCAGAAGACCTTCGTTTCCATCGACCAGCTGTTGAGCTGAGCACAGAAGGGGGAGGCGCCATGCTGCCGCAGTTTGAATATGGTGATGAGGTACGTCTGATCCGCAACGTGCGTAACGACGGCACCTATCCGGGCATGGATACCGGCGCTCTGCTCATTCGCCGCGGTGCGGTGGGCTGCGTGTACGACGTCGGCACCTACCTGCAGGACCAGCTGATCTATCGCGTGCATTTTCTCAACGAGGGGCGCACCGTCGGTTGCCGTGAGGAGGAGCTGATCCTCGCCTCGGCCCCCTGGATTCCCAACCTGTTCGAGTTCCGTGACAACGTGATCGCCACCCGCAGCCTCGCCGTGCGCGGTCAGGTGCTGGTGACGCGGGGCCAGCTCGGCAGCATCATGAAGGTGCTGCGCGACGAGTCCGAGCTTGGTATCCAGTACCACGTGCATTTCGGCGACGGGCTGGTGCTGCAGGTGCCCGAGCAGAGTCTGGTGATGGCCGAGACCGAGGCGGCGATGGAGGTGCTCGATGAGCTTTGAGCGTCCCGGCGACGGCGACAGCCGTTACTACCTGCTGAAGATCGCCCACGAGCAGTTCGGCTGCGCGCCCGGTGAACTCAGCGAGGAGCAGCTCCAGCAGGCCGAGCGCATCATCGGCCGGCAGAAGCACATCGAGGATGCCGTGCTGCGCAGCCCGGATGCGGCCGGCGTGGTGATTCCGGCGTCCCAGGTCGAAGAGGCCTGGACGCAGATCGCCAATCGCTACGAGTCGGCCGAGGCACTGCAGCAGGCCCTCGACGCCCAGGGCCTGGAGGCCGTCGGCATGCGCGCCATGCTGGCCCGGGAGCTCAAGGTCCAGGCTGTGCTCGACTGCATCTGCGCCGGCCTGCCGGAGATCAGCGATACCGACGTGAGCCTCTACTACTTCAACCATGCCGAGCAGTTCAAGGTGCCTGCCCGGCACAAGGCCCGGCACATCCTGGTCACCATCAACGAGGACTTCCCGGAAAACACCCGCGAGGCCGCCCGGACGCGCATCGAGGCGATCCTCAAGCGGCTGCGCGGCAAGCCGGAGCGCTTCGCGGAACAGGCGACGAAGCATTCCGAATGCCCCACCGCGATGCAGGGCGGGTTGCTTGGCGAGGTGGTTCCGGGGACGCTCTATCCTGAACTGGACGCCTGCCTGTTCCAGATGGCACAGGGGGAACTGAGTCCCGTGCTGGAGTCGCCGATCGGTTTTCACGTGCTGTTCTGCGAAAGCGTGAGCCCCGCCCGACAGCTCACCCTCGAGGAAATCCTGCCGCGTCTGCGCGACAGGCTTCAGCTCCGGCAGCGCAAGGCGTATCAGCGCAAATGGCTGGAAAGCCTGCTCCAACAAAACGCCACTTTGGAGAACCTCGCCCATGGATAAAACGGACAAACCCTGCTGCTCGTTCTGCGGTGCGGAAAAGAGCCCGACCGTCCCGCTGATCGCCGGCAACGACGGGCGGATCTGCGAAGCCTGCGTCAAGCTGGCCCATCAGGTGGTCAGCAGCTGGGGACAGCGGCGCAAGAACCAGCAGCTGGCGCCGCAGTTGCGCACCCCCGCGGAATACAAGAAGCACCTGGACGAGTCGGTGATCGGCCAGGAAGCGGCCAAGGAAACCCTGGCGGTCGCGGTCTACAACCATTACCTGCGGCTGCTCAACTGCGACCGCGAGCCGGTCTGCCAGCTCGGCGAAGAAGTCGAGCTGGAGAAGTCCAACATCCTCATGGCCGGCCCTTCAGGCACCGGCAAGACCCTGCTGGTGCGCACCCTGGCGCGCATCCTCGGGGTTCCCTTCGCGATGGCCGACGCCACCACCCTGACCCAGGCCGGCTATGTCGGTGATGACGTCGACAGCATCATCACCCGCCTGCTCGATGCGGCCGGTGGCGACGTGCAGCAGGCGCAGTGGGGCATCGTCTACCTCGACGAGGTGGACAAGCTGGCCAAGCGCAGCGGTGGCGGCACGGCGGTGCGCGACATCTCCGGCGAAGGCGTGCAGCAGGCCCTGCTGAAGATGGTCGAAGGCGCCGAGGTGCGCATCAGCAAGTCCGGGCGGCGCAACGAGCACAGCGAAGAGCAGGTGGTGGATACCCGCAACATCCTGTTCATCGCCGGTGGCGCCTTTCCCGGCCTGGAGGCGCTGGTCTCCAGCCGCATCCAGCCGAAGAACACCGGCATCGGCTTCCATGCCCAGCCGCGCCGGGAAGCCCCGTCGATCAACGAGCTGATGGCCTCGCTGCTGCCGGATGACCTGCACGAGTTCGGCCTGATTCCCGAATTCATCGGCCGCTTCCCGATCATCACCTTCCTCCAGGAACTCGATCACGCCACCCTGCTGCGCATCCTCACCGAACCGCGCAACGCGCTGGTCAGGCAGTACAAGCAGCTGTTCGCCTATCAGGGCGTCGAGCTGGTGATCACCGATGCGGCCCTCAGCCACATCGCCGACCAGGCGCTGGCCCGCAAGACCGGTGCCCGCGGCCTGCGTGCGGTACTGGAGGCGTCCCTGCAGCAGACCATGTTCAACATGCCCTCGCAGCCGCTGCTGCGGGTCTGCACCCTGGATCTGGTCGAGCGCGAGGATGGCAGCAGTTCGCTGCAGGTCCTGACCCGGCAGGCCGAGGACGGCAGCGAGCGGGTCCAGCCCGGTTCGCCCGTGGCGGTGGAGGAAAAATCCGTGTTGTCGGCCGATCTTTGAGGTGCTGTAAAGAGCTGTTGTAAAAACGACAAGGCCTGCCTGTCTGCCGCCCTCTTAGCGTCGCATTTGCGACAGGTTTTTTTGCAGTCAGAAAAAATGCTTGTAAATCAATAAGTTGGTAAATGTGCTCGGGTTCCGGTGAGTGGTCTGCTTCTTGCTATCAATCACCGGCCAGCCAGGTCTGCAAGCCCGGAGACTGGCGCCCCCGACCACGCATCTCATGCACGCAGCCAGAGGTTAAGTTATGGCCAAGATTGGACTCTTCTTCGGTAGCAACACCGGTAAAACCCGCAAGGTCGCCAAGTCGATCAAGAAGCGTTTCGACGACGAAACCATGTCCGATGCAGTGAACGTCAACCGTGTTTCCGCGGAAGACTTCGCCCAGTACCAGTTCCTGATCCTGGGTACCCCGACCCTCGGCGATGGCGAACTCCCCGGTCTGTCCACCGACTGCGAGAGCGAGAGCTGGGAAGAATTCCTGCCGAAGATCGAAGGCCTGGATTTCAGCGGCAAGACCGTGGCTCTGTTCGGTCTGGGCGACCAGGTCGGCTATCCCGAGAATTACCTCGATGCCATGGGTGAACTGCATTCCTTCTTCACCGAGCGTGGTGCCAAGGTCGTAGGCGCCTGGTCGACCGACGGCTACGAGTTCGAAAGCTCCACCGCAGTGGTTGACGGCAAGTTCGTCGGCCTGGCGCTGGACCTGGACAACCAGAGCGGCAAGACCGACGAGCGCGTCGCTGCCTGGCTGGCACAGATCGCTCCCGAGTTCGGCCTGTCCCTGTAAGGGTCGATCCGGTCATGCAGCTTTGCTGCATGGCCGGCTGACCGGCTATTTCCTCTTTCTTCCCTGCTGTATGCGCCGTTCGGCGCGTGCTGTCTCGCCGCAAGGCGACCGGCTGCTTTAGCCGGATATCTGCTCTTGCGACTTGCCTTGCCGTCTCTTGGTTGATCGTGACATCAGCGCCGTACGAGCGCATGACCCGTACAGTCGCGCCTGCCGGACAGACTCGTTGCCCGCCGGGATGCCTCGTCCCTCGGAGAGAGCGAGGTCAGGCGGTAGAAATGCGTCAGGCCTGCCCGGATGGGAGGACGGTCAGACCCGACGACTTAAAGGGTTGCGAACGCGAACTCAGCGATAGCTGTCGCGGGCATCGGCCAGGGTGTTGGCTTCGCGATACAGGCGGTTGCCGCGGGTTTCGACCTGTTCGCCGACAACCAGTTCGTTGTTCGGAGAGCGCAGCACCTTCTCCTCGCCGTCGGCAGTGCGGACCTTGTAGGCCCGTTCGCTGAGGCCGGCGGCATCCTGGGCTTCGCCGCCGAACAGCGCACCGATGCCGGCGCCGACCAGCATGCCGATCGGACCGCCGATGGCACCGACCATCATGCCGCTCATGCCGCCGACCGACTTGCCGGAGGTCTGGTCCTTGGTTTCCTCAAGGACCTCGGCGGCATGCGCACCGCCTGCAGCCAGCAGGGTGAGGGTCAGAGCCAGGGTGCCGAGCTTTTTCATGACGGGTCCTCCGGAGAAGGTTGCATCAGCCTTTGGCCTTTAGATATCCACGAACTGTGCCAGATAATTAATCGTTAAAAATCAATTGCTTAAGAAAACAGGCTGCCGCCATGAGCGACAAAGTGTGGCAATGGCGACAAGGATTTGTCTGGTTTCTCACAGAAAACAGCGCCTTCATTGATCTGGATCAAGAAAGACTGCGCAATTCTGTGCTTTGGGCATCTGTGGATGGTGTGGATGGTATCGCGGGCGGCGGCAGGACCGCGTTGGCCGGTCAGGCTTTTGCGTCGTGTTGCCGTGAATGGGAAGTACGAGGCGGAAGTTCGCGCAGGAGGATGCGGCGCGGCTGGTTTTCGGAGTGGAAGCGCTTGGCGCGGATGCGAGGGGCCGGGCAAGGCAAGAGAGGAGGGGGCGCGGGGCTGCCATGCTGCCTCCGGACTGCTGCGCTCTGCCTGGCCGGCAGTGTCGCGGCCCGGTCGGAGGTTCCGGGCCGCAGCCACCCTCAGCGCAGGGGGCGCACGCTGGCGTTGGCGTTGGCGTTGGCGTTGGCGTTGGCGTTGGCGTTGGCGTTGGCGTCGGCCAAGGTGGCGGCGTTGTCGCTCGCCTTGAGGTGCAGGCGGTTGCCGCGGATTTCGACCTGATCGCCGACCACGAAACGGCGGCGGGGGGAGCGTACGGTCTTCACCGTGCGGCGCCGAGCGTCAGGGCGTGATCCAGCGGCCGCCACTCTGGTCTTCGCAGGCGGGTTTCAGGTAACGGGCATCGCTGGCGACGCCGTAGTAGTGGATATCCTGACGATAGGGCGTGCCCTCGACCCGCGCCTCGCGGCAGATGCCGAAGCTACCCTGCGGACAGTGCTCGGCGAAGCTCACCTCGACCTGCTGGCCGGCCAGTTGCGGCTGGCAGAAGCCTTCGCGGAACAGCTTGGCCGGAATGCTGCGGTTTTCCTGGCAGATCCGCACCTCGACCCGCTCGCCCCGGCTGTGCACCGTACAGGCATCGGCCAGGGCCTGGCCGGACAGGGCGAGCGACAGGAGCAGCAGGAGCGGGCGCATGGGGATTCCTCCGGTACGGGCGCGCGACTCTAGCACGCCGCGCTCGCCCGCCGCCGCCATCGGGCGGCTTCGCCGCGACGGGCTTCCCGCTCCGTGCAAAAAGCCCCACCATGCACGGATGCTAAAGAACATTCCCACCCACCTGATCGCCGGCCCTCTCGGCGCGGGCAAGACCAGCCTGATCCGCCAGCTGCTGGCGCAGAAGCCGGCGGCCGAGCGCTGGGCGGTGCTGATCAACGAATTCGGCCAGATCGGCCTGGATGCCGCCCTGCTGGACACCGGCGCGGACGGCATCGCCTTCGCCGAAGTCGCCGGCGGCTGCCTGTGCTGCGTCAATGGTGCGCCCTTCCAGGTCGGCCTGACGCGCCTGCTGCGCAAGGCCCGGCCCGACCGCCTGCTGATCGAGCCTTCCGGACTCGGTCATCCGGCCGCGCTGTGGCGCCAGCTCGGCGCGCCGCCCTGGGCCGGGGTGCTGGCGCTGCAGCCTGTCGTGCTGGTGCTGGATGCCGCTGCGCTGGCCGCCGGCGAGGCATTGCCGCCGAGCCAGGCGGAGGCGCTGGCGCTGGCCGGGCTGCTGGTGCTGAACAAGGCGGAGTCGCTGGACGGGCCGGCCCGTGCGCAATTGGCCGAGCGACTGCCGCCGCATCCGCTGTACTGGACCTGCCAGGGCGCATTGCCGCTGGCGCTGCTGCCGGGGCTGGTCGCCGCGCCAGGCGCCGGGCTATCGGCTGCTGAGCTGCCGGCTGCGGCAGCGGCGCTGGCGGAGCTCTGGCTCGATCCGGGCCGCCCGGTCTGTGCCAGCCAGACCTTGGCCGAGGGCTGGAGCATCGGCTGGCGCTGGCATGCCAGCCAGCGTTTCGAGCGGTCGCGCGTCCAGCGCTGGCTGGCCGGACTGCCCTGGCGGCGCGCCAAGCTGATCCTGCACAGCGAGGCCGGCTGGCTGTCCGGCAACGCGCTGAACGGCGAGCCGGTCCACTGGCAGCCCAGCGAGTGGCGCCGGGATTCGCGGCTTGAACTGATCTTCGCCGAGGCCCAGGACGAGGCCGTGCTCAAGGCCGGAATGGCAGCCTGTCGCCTGCCCGGCTGAGTCTCCTGGCCGCCGGTGCGTGGCCGCGCGCCGGGCTGGGCGGCTACACTGGCCGTCCTTCTTCGCCCATGGAGGGTGCGCATGATCCTGCATCCCTGGTCCCACGCCACTTCGGCCGGCTTCACCCTGCGCGGCTGGCACACTGCGCCGAGCGGCAGGCCGCTGCTGCACTTCCTGCATGGCAACGGTTTCTGCGGCAGGACCTACGAGCCGCTGCTGCGCGCGCTGGCTGCGGACTTCGACCTCTGGCTGTGCGATGTCCAGGGGCATGGCGACAGCGACCACGGCGGCCGCTTCCTGGGCTGGAACCGTACCGCCGAGCTGGCGCTGGAGGCCTTCCAGGCCGGCTTCGGGCGTTTTGGCCAGGTGCCGCGCCACGCCTGCGGGCACAGCTTCGGCGGGGTGCTGAGCTGTCTGATCCTGGCCGGCGAGCCGGCGCTGTTTCAGCGCGCGGTGCTGCTCGATCCGGTGCTGTTCGGCCGGGCGATGATCGGCATGCTGGGTTTTGCCGAGTTCTTCGGGCTGCAGCGTTTCAACACCCTGGCACGCCAGTCGGCGACGCGCCGCCGGCACTGGCCGGATCGGGCCAGCGCCTACGCCTGCCTGCACGGGCGTGGCGTCTTCAGGGGCTGGAGCGATGCGGCGCTGCGTGCCTACGTCCGGCACGCCCTGAGGGAGGCGGCGGACGGCGGCGTCGAACTGAAATGCCCGCCCAGTCGTGAAGTCGAGATCTTCAACTCCTGCCCGCGGCGACTCTGGTCGGCGCTGGCCGGGGTGCGCACGCCGACCCTGCTGCTCAACGGCCAGTACAGCTTCCCCTTCATCGCTCGCTCGACGGCGCGCTGGTGCGCCATGAGTCCCCACGTCTCCGCCCGTACGCTGCCGGGCGGGCACTGCTTCATGCAGGAGCGGCCCGAGGAGAGTGCCGAACGGGTGGCTGCCTTTCTGCTGCAGGAGGGGTGAGGCGCGCGGGGCTCAGTGGTGGTGTTGCCTGTGCAGGGGATGTTCGCGGCGCCACTGGTCGAGCTGGATCACCTCGGCGGATTGATGAGGTGGCTGGGGGGGAGCGGGAAAGGGATGGGCGCCCAGTTCGATGCGCGCGACATGGCGGCCGAACATGACGATACTGCCGTTGTAGCGCTGTTCGCCGGTGACGGTGAATTCGAAATCGTAGATCCGCGCCATGCGCTGGCGGCCGCGGGCGTCGGGGTGCAGGCCGAAACTGCGCAGGGCGACGTTGTCGTCGAGCAGTGCGACGTCGGTCTTCGCGCAGTGCTGCCTGACCGCGGCCAAGGCCCGCTCACGCAGACCATGGGTATGCCACAGCCAGGCACCGATGCCGGCCAGCAGCAACAGAATGAACAGGTTGGCGAGAGTCAGCATGATTGTTGTTGTTTTACCTGTAACGTCGAGCCCAGCTTAGTCGATCCGCCGGACGACGCCTGTGCATTCGTCGTCTGGATCAAGAGGCCTTGTTCTTGATCTGCCGGTAGCGTGCTTCCAGTTCCTGACGCAGCTCGCGGCGCCGCTTGGCCTGTTCGTAACGGCGTTTTTCCTGTTCCGTGGTGGGCTGCAGCGGCGGTACCTGGGTGGGCTTGCGGTTTCCGTCGAGGGCCACCATGGTGAAGAAGCAGCTGTTGGTATGGCGTACGGTGCGCTCGCGGATGTTCTCGGTGACGACCCGGATGCCGATCTCCATGGATGAACTGCCAGTATAGTTGACCGAGGCGAGGAAGGTCACCAGTTCACCGACATGGACCGGCTGGCGGAAGGTCACCTGATCCACCGAGAGGGTCACCGCGTAGCAGCCGGCGTAGCGGCTGGCGCAGGCATAGGCGACCTCGTCGAGCAGCTTGAGCAGCGTGCCGCCGTGCACGTTGCCGGAGAAGTTGGCCATATCCGGCGTCATCAGCACGGTCATCGTCAACTGGGCGTTACCATATTCCATAGGGATCTCCTAGTAGCCTAATGGTGGGGTGGGACGGAATGCCGCAACGATAACCGAATTATGCGCATTTGCCTGCAGCTAATTGCCATGCTCGCGACGAAAGATGCAGTCCGGCGGTCTGGGACGGCCGTTTCAGGCCGTGGCGGGACTATTCGACGACCCTAAAACGCAGCACGCCGATCAACTGGCCGGCCTCAGTCTGCACGCGAACCTCCCAGCGGCCGAGGGCGTTGGCGGGGAAGCGCCGCTTGCGGCTCCAGGCCCGATAGCCTTCCTGGCGGCCGCCGTGGATCTCCAGGGGAATGCGGTCCACCTCCCGGCCGGCGTGTCGCCAGACGTGGTAGATGCGCTCGTTCAGCCCGCGCGGGGCATGGATCGCGGTATAGGCGTAGAGCCCCCGCGCCTGCAGCTGGGCCAGGCTGATGCGCTTGAGGCTGGCGCCCGCTTCGCGGTTGCGCCCGTCCACTTCCAGAGTCACCGCCGCTGCGTTCAGCCACAGGGTGGCCGGCGGCACCCAGGCGCGCGCCCACCAGCCGGCGCCGCCCAGCGCGGCGAGCAGGCCGAGCATGGCCAGCCAGCGCCGCCAGTTCTGCCCGCACAGCGCGCCGAGCAGGCTGGGGAAGGCCAGCAGCACGGCACTGCCCAGGGCCAGCCGGTAGCTTTGCGGCGTCGCCAGCTGGTAGATCAGCGGCAGGGTGGTGAGCAGCACGGCGAACAGGGTCAGGCAGTGGAAGGCCATGAAGGCCAGGCGCCGCGGCGCCAGCCAGCGGTAGTACAGCGGATCGACGATCGACACCAGCGCGGCCAGGCCGAGCAGGCTGGTGAAGGCGGCCTGGCCGCTGTTCCAGGTGGTGGTGGTGAAGAAGAACGGCAGGACGAAGAACAGGCTTTCCTGGTGGATCATCTGCGTCGCGTAGCGCAGCAGCGGCGGTGGCAACTCCAGCCCCAACCAGCGGCTGAGGCTGCGGGTCAGCAGGTTCTCCAGCAGCAGCCAGACCCAGCTCACCAGCATCACCAGGGCGATGAGGCTGGCCAGGCTTTCCTTGCGTTCGACCAGCAGGAAACTGGCAAGGCCGGATACGAAGCCGAACAGGGCGAGCAGGCGGGGATGGCGGCTGGCCAGGGCGATCAGTGGCTGGAGACGGATTTTCCAGGACGGCATGGAGTGCATGACGGCATCATCGGGGCGCGGGAGGCGAATTCTAGCGGCATGGCGTGCTCGGCGGTCCTGCCGTCCGGTCGCCTGCTCCGCTACGCCCTCAGCCTGCTGCCGTGCCGCCCGTGGCTCGACTCGCCGGCCCGTTCGCCGCGTCGTCGAGCAGCAGGCGGCGCAGTTCGCCGTCCAGCCGGTCCTGTCCGGGCTGCTCGTCCGGACGGTCGGCGGCCTGGTCCTCGGCCTCCAGCACCACGTAGGCGCTGCAGCAGAACAGCGAGTTGAGGCGCTTCATGTCCTCCAGCAGCTCCAGATGGGCCGAGCCGGTCACGGGGCTGTGCAGCACCTGGCGGTGTAGGCGGTCGACATGGGCGTGCGCCAGGCGCCGTTCGAGGGCGCGGAAGCGGCGCTTCTGGCGCAGCAGCTGACGCGCGCTGCGCGGATCGCCGGAGAGAAACACGTTCAGCCCCAGACGCAGGTTGGCCAGCAGTTCGGCATGCAGTTCCGCCAGTTCCTCCAGGTCGATGCGGGTGACGCTCTGCCGCTCGGCCCTGCGCTGCATCTTGGCGAGGATATAGCCGGCCTGCCGCAGGTTGACCGCCAGCTCGATGATCTCTGCCCAGCGGCGATCTTCGGCCTCGTCCAGCGCCTCCCGCGGCAGCTTGGCCAGATACAGCTTCACCGCCCCGTAGAGGCGGTCCAGATCGTCCTCGAGCCGGCGGAGTTCGCGGCCCGCCTCAGCCCGTGGCTCCTGCAGCACGTCCTGCAGATGGCCGAGCATCTGCTCGGCCAGATCGCCGAGGCGCAGGGTCTCGCGCACCGCATTGGCCAGCGCCAGGGTCGGCGTGGGCAGCGCATCCGGATCGAGATAGCGTGGCTGGACCGTGCTGCTCTTTTCCGTCGCTCGCTCCGGCAGCAGACGGGTGCACAGGCGCGCCATCAGGGTGACGCTGGGCAGCAGCAGCAGGCAGCGCAGGCTGTTGTAGGCCAGGTGGAAGCCGATCACCTGGTCCTGCAGGCTGAGCGGCAGCTGCTGCATCCAGGCCGCCAGCGGGTCGAGCAGCGGAAGCACCAGCAGGCCGAGCAGCTTGTAGAGCAGGTTGCCGAGGGCGACCCGCCGTCCGGCGGCGGCCAGCAGGCTGCTGTTGAGGTAGGCGAGCACGCCGCTGCCGATGTTGGCGCCGATCACCAGGCCGATGGCCAGCGGCAGATCGATCAGCCCGGCACCGGCCAGGGTGGCGGTGAGCAGCACCGTGGCCAGGCTGGAATAGGTGAGCATGGCGAACAGGGCGCCGATCACGGCGGCGAGCAGGAGGTCGCCGGTCAGCGCGGCGAACAGCTGCCCCAGGCCCTGGGCATGGGTGATGGGCTCGCTGGCCGCGACGATCAGCTCGAGGGCGAGCATGATCAGGCCAAGGCCGATCGCCACCCGGCCGAGCTGGCCGGCGGGATTCTGCTTCTGCGCAAGGAACAGGCTCACGCCGCACAGCAGCAGCAGCGGCGACAGCCAGGACAGATCGAGGGTCAGCACCCGCGCCATCACGGCCGTGCCGACATCCGCGCCGAGCATGGCCGCCAGCGCCGGGGCCAGGGCCATCAGCCCCTCGGCGACGAAGGCGCTGGCCAGCAGGGCCGTGGCGTTGCTGCTTTGCACCAGTGCGGTGATGCCGATGCCGGCGAGGAAGGCCAGGGGCGTCCGGCGCATGCTGTGGCTGAGCAGTCGGCGCAGCTGCGCGCCGTAGACGCGCAGGATGCCGGTACGGACGATATGGGTGCCCCACACGAGCAGGGCGATGGCAGACAGCAGGTGAAGCAGCGTTAGCATGCTGAGGCCCCCCTGGCAGTAGGACAATGAGGAACGCCAACCTGTTCATCTGTAGCAATGAACA
Source organism: Azotobacter chroococcum (assembly GCF_002220155.1). Taxonomy (NCBI): domain Bacteria; kingdom Pseudomonadati; phylum Pseudomonadota; class Gammaproteobacteria; order Pseudomonadales; family Pseudomonadaceae; genus Azotobacter; species Azotobacter chroococcum. The sequence goes on from NZ_CP011835.1 coordinate 177,222, forward strand.
TGCCCGGGGCGCTTTTTTTGATTCATATCATATTTCTGTCATAAAGTGTCCTGTTTCGCCGAAAGGAGGGGCCTGTCGGGCGCTGGGCGGAGGGTTCGGCCTGTGTCCGGGTCAGGGCAGCAGTGTCAGCACCAGCGGCAGGCTGGCGGCCGCCAGCAGGGTCTGCAGGGTGATGAGGCCGGCCATCAGGTGGCCGTCGCCGCCCAGCTGGCGGGTCAGCACGTAGGCGGTGGGGGCGGTGGGCAGGGCGAAGAACAGCACCAGCACGCTGCTTTCCAGGGCCGGCAGGGCGAGCAGGCAGGCCACGGCCCAGGCGAGCAGCGGCATGGCCAGCAGGCGCAGGGCGCAGTTCCAGGCCAGGGTCGGCAGCTCCCCGGCGAGTTCCCGTGGCTGCAGGGCGGCGCCGACGCAGAGCAGGCCTAGCGGCAGACTGGCGGCGGCGAGCAGGGACAGCAGCCGTTCGCTGCCGGCGGGCAGCGCCAGTCCCGTCAGGTTGACCAGTGCGCCGGCCAGGCAGGCGAGGATCAGCGGGTTCTTCAGGATCGGCAGCAGCAGTGTGCGGGCACCGACCCCGCGCTCGGCGCTCAGCGCCCAGACCGACAGCAGGTTCACCGCCGGCACCAGCAAGGCCAGCATCAGTGCCGCCAGAGCCAGCCCCGGCGGACCGAACAGGCTGCCGATCGCCGCCAGGCCGAGATAGGTGTTGAAGCGCAGCAGGCCCTGGGCGAGGGCGCCGAAGCGTGCGGCAGGCCAGCCGCGCAGCCGCCGGCCCAGCAGCAGGGCGGTCCAGGCCAGGGCGAGCCCCAGCAGCGCGGCTGCCGCCAGGCGCGGCAGGACCGGGTTGTCCAGCGGCGCGCCGGCCAGGCTGTGGAACAGCAGGGCGGGGAACAGGATGAAGTAGTTCAGTCGCTCGGCACCGGGCCAGAAGCCTTCGCCGAGGAGGTCCCGGCGGCGCAGCAGGTGGCCGCCGACGATCAGGGCGAACAGCGGCCAGAGGGCCAGCAGCAGAGCAGGCATGAAAATCCCCAGCATTCCCGAGAACGATCATCTTGGGCAGGGGCGGATATGCGAGGCAAGCGCTCGATGTGCACAAGCGCTGTGGGGGAGCGGACTTGCCCGCGAAGAGCCTGGGCAGAGGCAGCCGCGCGGTCAAGGCCGCCCCCGGGCTCAGCCTTCCAGGGTGGCCTTCAGGTTGATCCGGGCATTCAGCAGCTTGGAGACCGGGCAGCCTTCCTTCGCTTGGTTGGCGATTTCATCGAGCCGCTCGGGCGTGGCGCCCGGCACCCGGGCCCTGAGGGTCAGGTCGACGGCGGTGATGGCGAAGCCCTCGCCCTGCTTTTCCAGACTGACCTCGGCCTGGGTTTCCAGCCGCTCCGGGGTCAGGCCTGCATCGCCCAGCATCTTGGCCAGCGCCATGGAGAAGCAGCCGGCATGGGCCGCACCGATCAGTTCCTCGGGGTTGGTGCCGGGCTGGTCCTCGAAGCGGGTGTTGAAGCCGTAGGGTTGTTCCTTGAGCGCGCCGCTCTGGGTACTGAGGCTGCCTTTACCTTCCTTCAGGTTGCCCTGCCAGACGGCCGATCCGGTCCTTTTCATGGTGTGTCCTCCGCTGAGTGGGTGTCTTCATCAGAGGGGCGCCGGGCGGACAAGTTCGGCGCCGGGCAGTTGCAGGCCATTGGCGGCCTTGTGCAGGGCACGCAGGTGCTCGCCGAGTCGACGGAGATTGGCCTCGACGGCCTGCAGTTCGGCCAGGCGCTCGGGCAGCAGCAGGGCGCGCAATTCCCGGTCGAGTTCGTCGTTGAGCTGGCGCAGACCCTGGTGGCGGGCGGCGCTCTGCTGTTCGAGGCGCGGCCATTCGCCGGCCTGCGGCAGGCCATAGCCACCGTCGAGCAGCTCCGCCGGGCGGCTCAGGAAGCCGCTGCTGGCGAGGATCTTGTTCAGGGTGTCGCCGGCCCTGGCCATGTCTGGCCCGGTGTTGCGGCCCTCGCGGTGGCTGAGGTAGCGCTGCTTGAGCTCCTCCTGGGCGAGTAGCAGCTGACGATGCATGGCGGCCTGTTCAAGCAGCAGCAGGGCGGCACTGGCGCGCAGGTCGGCGCGGGCGAACCAGGGGTGGCGTTCGTCGGCGGGCAGGGTGAGCCAGTCTTCGACGCTTTTCTGGGGCACCGTCAGGCGTTGGCGCAGGATCGTGAACATCGCTTGATAGCGCTCGCGGAAGGAGTCGAAGCGGTAGCCCAGGCGCAGCGCCTCCCGCGGATCGTCCAGCCGGCTGCGATCGGCCAGGCCGCGGCCGACCAGCAGCTCGAGCAGGCCATTGGGCATGATGCTGTCGAGGCTCTCCAGCTCGTCGTGGGCAGTGCCGGTGCGCAGCAGCTTGAGGGTTTCCACCGCGCAATTGTTGGACAGAAACCAGTAGTCGCCGTCGTAGCTCCAGTGCTGTTCGGCGGCGCGCTCGACCAGCGCACGGCGTTCCTCGTCGCTGAGCCGGAGCGGGACCGAGGCCAGGCCGCGCAGCTCGACCTTGGTGTATTCGTCGATCACCTGGGACAGCGGCAGAACGAACAGGCGCGAGGGGTAGCTGCCGGTCAGGCCGTCCCAGCTGGAAAGCTGCACGTCGCCGACGAAGGCGCGGTAGGAGAGCACCAGATGATGCTCCAGATCCAGTCGGCAGGCCGGTCCGCGCGGACGGCCAGGGGCGCAGATCACCAGGCGCAGCATGCTGTGGCCCCAGCGGCTGACCCAGTTGTCGTTGGCCTCGGCGAACAGGTAGTCGACCTCGTAGACCCGTTCCGGATCGAGCTGGCCGAGGGGCTGGCGGGCGAAGTCGCGGCCGGCGTTGAGGTAGGGATAGCTCGGCGGGCACTCCGTACGCGCCGCCGGCGCCCAGCCGAAGTGCTCCCGGAAGTAGCGGTACAGCGAAGGGCGCCGGCAGGCATAGGTGGGATCGAGCAGGAAGTACTCGAGGTTCACCGCGACGAATTCGCGGGGATTGCTCAGCTCGTAGAGATCCGGGCTGCGCGCCACCTGGCCGTTGTCGCGCTCGCGCTCGCCGCGGCGACCGACGGCCTGCTGCCAGCCGGCCAGATCCAGCAGGCGCGGGTCGTCGGAAAGGGTGAAGCGGCGCCCGGTCTGGCCGCGGCAGCGCTCCGCCAGGCCGACCGGGCCGAGGCTGCCGGCTTGTTGGCTGCAGCGCTTCAACAGCAGCCGGTGCTCCGCCGGCCAGGCGCGGCTGCGGTCGTAGAGGTGGGTCAGTTCGTGCAGCACCGTGGCCAGCAGTTCGCGGCGCACCGTGCCGTGGGAGCGGCCGGTCCGGGCGTTGGCCGCCGAGCCGTCGGCCAGCCCCGGCAGCAGGCGGGCGTTGAGTTCGAGGCGGTCGGGGCGGCTGGCGCGGCCGTAGCCGTTTTCCGGCAGGTGGCCGCTCCAGCGCACTTCCACGGTGCGATCCAGCTGTTCACGCAGGCGTGGCGGCAGAGCAGCCTGGGCTTGGTCGAGCAGGGTCTGGCTGGCCTGACGCTGGGCCTCGTTCAGGCCCGCGGTGTGCAAGGTGAGGCGCAGTTCGGCCTGCAGGCCGGCGCTGGCCAGCAGCAGGGCTGCGCCGAGCAGCCCGACGCCGAGTCTGCTCACTGGGCGAGGATGGCTTCGGCCAGGGCCTGGTCGCTGGCTTCGCGGGTTTCCGGCAGGCGCTCGCGGATTGCGCCGAGGGCGGCTTCCAGCTGTGCGCCGCGGATTTCGCCAGCGCTGGCGACGAAGCTGGCGGCATCGTCGCGAGCATCGATCACCACCTTCATGTCGCGGATCGAGGTGGTGGTGTCGGAGGTGAAGTCGACGGTGCGGTCGAGGGCGCGTACCACGATGTTGCTGGTGGCCTTCAGGGTCTGGGCCTGGGTGGTGGCGCTGAGCAGCAGCAGGGTGATGGCGAGCAGAGAATGACGCATGGCGGATATCTCGGTTACGGCAAGAGACAATTGATTGGAGCGGCGGTCCGGGGCTTGCCAATGGTTCGATGGCATGTGCCGCTCAAGCGGCAGCCGGCCTCCATGGGGGTGGGAAAGGCTAAAGGAATCCCGGCGGATGGACCAGTACCCCGGGACAGGTGGATAACGTCGGTGGGAGCTGTGCCCGTGCGGATTCGTTGGTCATGCCGCAGCGATGGAGTTTGGCCAGCCAGTGCCTTGCAAGATCGATGATCGCGCCTTGCATGCCCGGGTACCCGGGCGTGGCCGGCTGCCGATGCAATCTCAGTGCGCGAGAATGGCCTCGGCTAGTTGCATGTCGCTGGCTTCGAGCTGGGGCGTCTGGTGGCGGATATGCTGCAGGGCTGCTTCCAGCCTGGCGCCGCGGATCTCGCCCTGGGAGGCGACGAAGCTGGCGGCGTCGTCGCGGGCTTCCCGCACCAGCTTGTCATCGTCGTCGTCGGAGGAAGAGGCATCGGAGGTGGCATCGCTGCTGCCGACGGTGGCGCGGCCGACCGCATCGGTGGTGACAACGAGGCTGGTGGCCGAGGCGCTGGTGGCCGCAGCGAGCAGGGCAGCGGCAATCAGTAGGGACAGGCGGGGCATGAAATACACTCCTTGTTGGATGGGGACAGTGACAAGGTTCGGCCCCTGTCATGGCTGGCCAAAATAGAGTAGTCGAAAAAGGAACGGACGATCACTCCAGATTGCCAGTCGCCTTGCCCCGGCCGCCGGTTGTCCGGAAGCCGGGGCAAGGCAGGCCTTATGCCACAGCCTTGACCATATCCTCGAGCACCTTCTTGGCGTCGCCGAACACCATCATGGTCTTGTCCAGATAGAACAGCTCATTGTCCAGGCCCGCATAGCCGCTGGCCATGGAGCGCTTGTTGACGATGATGGTCTTGGCCTTGAAGGCTTCCAGGATCGGCATGCCGGCGATCGGCGACTTGGGATCGTTCTTCGCCGCCGGGTTGACCACGTCGTTGGCGCCGAGCACCAGCACCACGTCGGTCTGGCCGAATTCGGAGTTGATGTCCTCCATCTCGTAGACCTGCTCGTAGGGCAGTTCAGCCTCGGCCAGCAGCACGTTCATGTGCCCGGGCATGCGGCCGGCGACCGGGTGGATGGCGAACTTCACGTCGACCCCATGCTCGGTGAGCTTTTCCGCCAGCTCCTTCAGGGCATGCTGGGCACGAGCCACTGCCAGGCCGTAGCCGGGAACGATGATCACGCTGTCGGCGTTGGACAACAGGAAGGTAGCATCGTCCGCCGAGCCGGACTTGACGCTGCGCTGTTCCTGGGAGGCCTCGGCGCTGGCGGTGGCGTCGGCGCCGAAGCCGCCGAGCAGCACGTTGACGAACGAGCGGTTCATCGCCTTGCACATGATGTAGGAGAGGATCGCGCCGCTCGAGCCGACCAAGCTGCCGGCGACGATCAGCATCGAGTTGTTCAGCGAGAAGCCGATGCCGGCCGCAGCCCAGCCCGAGTAGCTGTTGAGCATCGACACCACCACCGGCATGTCGGCGCCGCCGATGGGGATGATCAGCAGCACGCCAATGGCGAAGGCCAGCAGCAGCAGCAGGGCGAAGGCGCCGGCATTGCCGGTGAAGGTGAAGATCAGGCCGAGGCCGAGGATGGCCAGGCCGACCAACAGGTTGATCTGGTGCTGGCCCTGGAAGCGCACCGGCGTGCCCTGGAACAGGCGGAACCTGTACTTGCCGGAGAGCTTGCCGAAGGCGATCACCGATCCGGAGAAGGTGATGGCGCCAATCGCCGCGCCGAGGAACAGTTCCAGGCGGTTGCCGGCCGGGATCGGCGCGTCCATGGTCTGGACGATGCCCAGCGACTGCGGCTCCAGCACTGCGGCGATGGCGATGAACACCGCGGCGAGGCCGATCATGCTGTGCATGAAGGCGACCAGCTCGGGCATCTTGGTCATTTCGACGCGCCTGGCCATCAGGGTGCCGACGCCGCCGCCGACGAGCAGGCCGAGGATGACGAAGGCGATGCCGCTGCCGGCGATCTCGGCATTCAGCTTGAATACCAGGGCCAGGGTGGTGAGGACGGCAAGGGCCATGCCGGCCATGCCGAACAGGTTGCCGCGCTGCGAGCTGGTGGGGTGCGAAAGGCCCTTCAGCGCCTGGATGAAGCACACCGAGGCGACCAGGTAGAGCAGGGTGATCTGGTTCATGCTCATTTATTTGGCCTCCGCCTTTGCCGGTTTCTTCTTGAACATTTCCAGCATGCGCCGGGTGACCAGGAAGCCGCCGAACACGTTGACCGCGGCCAGGGCCACGGCGAGGGTGCCCATCAGCTTGCCTAGTCCTGTCTCGGTGAGCGCCGCGGCGAGCATGGCGCCGACGATGACGATCGCGGAAATCGCGTTGGTCACTGCCATCAGCGGGGTGTGCAGGGCGGGTGTGACGTTCCACACCACGTGATAGCCGACGTAGATCGCCAGCACGAAGATGATCAGGTTGTAAAGCCCGTCAGAAATCAGGTCCATCTTTATTACCCTTATGCGTTTTCTTTTGTTGTCCGCGGTGCTGCGTTTACAGCGCCGGGCGCGCTGCCGTTGGTCCGCACGACCCGGCCGCCTTCGCACATCAGGCAGGCCTTGACGATGTCGTCTTCCAGGTCGAGGCGGAACTGACCATCCTTGTCGACTATCAGCTTGAGGAAATCCAGCAGGTTGCGTGCATAGAGCGCGGAGGCATCGGCCGCTACCAACGCAGGCAGGTTGCTGTGGCCGACGATGGTCACCCCGTGGCGGACCACGACCTCGTCGGGCACCGTCAGCGGGCAGTTGCCGCCCTGTGCGGCGGCGAGATCGACGACCACCGAGCCGGGTTTCATTTCCTGCACGGTGGCTTCGTGCAGCAGGGTTGGTGCCTTGCGGCCGGGAATCAGCGCGGTGGTGATGACGATGTCGGCCTGTTTGGCGCGTTCATGCACGGCCTTGGCTTGGCGCTCCATCCACGACGGCGGCATCGGCCGGGCATAGCCGCCGACACCCTCGGCGCACTGGCGCTCCTCGTCGGTTTCGAAGGGGACGTCGACGAACTTGGCGCCGAGGGATTCGATCTGCTCCTTCACCGCCGGGCGTACATCGGAGGCTTCGATCACAGCGCCCAGGCGCTTGGCCGTGGCGATCGCCTGCAGACCGGCGACGCCAGCACCAAGGATCAGCACGCGGGCCGCTTTCACCGTTCCGGCGGCGGTCATCAGCATCGGCATGAAGCGCGGGTAGTGGTTGGCCGCGAGGATCACCGCCTTGTAGCCGGCGATGTTGGCCTGCGAGGACAGCACGTCGAGGCTCTGTGCCCGCGAGGTGCGCGGCGCCGCCTCCAGGGCGAAGGCGGTGATGCCGCGTTCGGCCATGCGCGCGATATTGTCATCGTCGAAGGGGTTGAGCATGCCGACCAGCACTGCGCCAGTCTTCATCTGCGCCAGTTCGGCCGGGCTGGGAGCGACGACCTTGAGAACGAGGTCGGCCCCGAGAGCGGTCGCCGCATCGCCGATCTTCGCGCCGACGGCTTCGAAAGCGCTGTCCGGAAGGCTGGCTCCGACGCCGGCGCCGCTCTGCACAGTCACGGTGTGGCCCTGGCTGACCAGTTTCTTCACCGTTTCCAGTGTAGCGGCAACCCTTGTTTCCCCGATGTGGGTTTCTAGTGGAACGCCAATATGCACATCTATTCTCCTTGTTTGATTTCGTAACTCTTCCCTGGACCAAGGCTCGGCAGAACCCCGGTCGGGTATAGCGAAACGCTAGTCAGCCATGGCCCTTACGCAACAGCACTGTCGGTGTCATCCGCATTCGGCAAGGTTGCGT
>NZ_CP011835.1:190000-617500 GCF_002220155.1 Azotobacter chroococcum
ACCGGCAAGTGTCAGCACGGGAGACACACGGCGGGTGCTAACGTCCGTCGTGAAAAGGGAAACAACCCAGACCGTCAGCTAAGGTCCCAAAGTCCTGGTTAAGTGGGAAACGATGTGGGAAGGCTTAGACAGCTAGGAGGTTGGCTTAGAAGCAGCCACCCTTTAAAGAAAGCGTAATAGCTCACTAGTCGAGTCGGCCTGCGCGGAAGATGTAACGGGGCTCAAACCAGGCACCGAAGCTACGGGTTCATCTTCGGATGAGCGGTAGAGGAGCGTTCTGTAAGCCTGTGAAGGTGAGTCGAGAGGCTTGCTGGAGGTATCAGAAGTGCGAATGCTGACATGAGTAACGACAATGGGTGTGAAAAACACCCACGCCGAAAGACCAAGGGTTCCTGCGCAACGTTAATCGACGCAGGGTGAGTCGGTCCCTAAGGCGAGGCTGAAGAGCGTAGTCGATGGGAAACGGGTTAATATTCCCGTACTTCTGGTTACTGCGATGGGGGGACGGAGAAGGCTAGGCCAGCTTGGCGTTGGTTGTCCAAGTTTAAGGTGGTAGGCCGAACACTTAGGCAAATCCGGGTGTTCAAGGCCGAGAGCTGATGACGAGCCTTCTTTTACGAAGGCGAAGTGGTTGATGCCCTGCTTCCAGGAAAAGCCTCTAAGCTTCAGGTAATCAGGAACCGTACCCCAAACCGACACAGGTGGTTGGGTAGAGAATACCAAGGCGCTTGAGAGAACTCGGGTGAAGGAACTAGGCAAAATGGCACCGTAACTTCGGGAGAAGGTGCGCCGGTGAGGGTGAAGGATTTACTCCATAAGCCCATGCCGGTCGAAGATACCAGGCCGCTGCGACTGTTTATTAAAAACACAGCACTCTGCAAACACGAAAGTGGACGTATAGGGTGTGACGCCTGCCCGGTGCCGGAAGGTTAATTGATGGGGTTAGCGCAAGCGAAGCTCTTGATCGAAGCCCCGGTAAACGGCGGCCGTAACTATAACGGTCCTAAGGTAGCGAAATTCCTTGTCGGGTAAGTTCCGACCTGCACGAATGGCGTAACGATGGCGGCGCTGTCTCCACCCGAGACTCAGTGAAATTGAAATCGCTGTGAAGATGCAGTGTATCCGCGGCTAGACGGAAAGACCCCGTGAACCTTTACTGTAGCTTTGCACTGGACTTTGAGCCTGCTTGTGTAGGATAGGTGGGAGGCTTTGAAGTGGGGACGCCAGTTCCCATGGAGCCATCCTTGAAATACCACCCTGGCATGCTTGAGGTTCTAACTCTGGTCCGTCATCCGGATCGAGGACAGTGTATGGTGGGCAGTTTGACTGGGGCGGTCTCCTCCCAAAGAGTAACGGAGGAGTACGAAGGTGCGCTCAGACCGGTCGGAAATCGGTCGCAGAGTATAAAGGCAAAAGCGCGCTTGACTGCGAGACAGACACGTCGAGCAGGTACGAAAGTAGGTCTTAGTGATCCGGTGGTTCTGTATGGAAGGGCCATCGCTCAACGGATAAAAGGTACTCCGGGGATAACAGGCTGATACCGCCCAAGAGTTCATATCGACGGCGGTGTTTGGCACCTCGATGTCGGCTCATCACATCCTGGGGCTGAAGCCGGTCCCAAGGGTATGGCTGTTCGCCATTTAAAGTGGTACGCGAGCTGGGTTTAGAACGTCGTGAGACAGTTCGGTCCCTATCTGCCGTGGACGTTTGAGATTTGAGAGGGGCTGACCTTAGTACGAGAGGACCGGGTTGGACGAACCTCTGGTGTTCCGGTTGTCACGCCAGTGGCACTGCCGGGTAGCTATGTTCGGAAAAGATAACCGCTGAAAGCATCTAAGCGGGAAACTTGCCTCAAGATGAGATCTCACTGGAGCCTCGAGCTCCCTGAAGGGCCGTCGAAGACTACGACGTTGATAGGTGGGGTGTGTAAGCGTTGTGAGGCGTTGAGCTAACCCATACTAATTGCCCGTGAGGCTTGACCATATAACACCCAAACAATCTGGCCGACCGGAAGGATCGGCACAGCGGGTGAGGTCGAAGCCGACTAAACCGAAAATCCGGCTGAACCGCAAAGCCACCGAGACACAGACATCACATGCCCGATTCGGGATGGCGCCGCAACGCGACATCCCAACCGAATTGCTTGACGACCATAGAGCGTTGGAACCACCTGATCCCATCCCGAACTCAGCAGTGAAACGACGCATCGCCGATGGTAGTGTGGGGTTTCCCCATGCGAGAGTAGGTCATCGTCAAGCGCCTATTGCAAACCCCCGAGCCAGCCATGGCTCGGGGGTTTTCTATTTGGCCCGCCTTCGGGCATCGCCTGACGTTTTTCATAGTGGCGCCGTCGGAGTGCAGTTCCACGGCAGCAGCCCTTCGTCGTCTTCGACGCTTTTCGCTGCCGGCAGGCGCTTGAGGAAACGGTGTCGTATGTGGGGGCTCATCCACTTATGCATGCGACATCTACGCTTGTAATACAGCTGGACCAGCCAGAATCCCCATAAACGAGGTTCTGCAGATGCCAAAGACGCGAGCCCTTGTTACTGCAGTAGCCATCATCGCTCTGGCTACGATTGTGCTGAATGGCTGTAAGCAGGAGTTGCCACCACCACCGCGTCAGACACCTCAAGTTGGCGTCGTCACTCTCGAGTCGCAGCCCTATGTACTGACCCATGAGCTGCCGGGGCGTACTGCTGCCTATCGGATTGCGGAGGTACGCCCCCAAGTCGATGGCATCATTCAGAAACGTCTGTTCAGTGAAGGAAGCGAGGTCAAGGCTGGACAGCAGCTGTATCAGATAGATGCGGCAATATATGAGGCGACACTCAAGGAGGCGGAGGCCGGCTTGGCCTCTAGCAGGTCGTTGGCGGAGCGTTATGCCGTACTGGTCAAGAGCCGGGCTGTGAGCCAGCAGGCCTATGACGAGGCGCAGGCAGCCAGCCTGCAGGCGGAGGCCAGCCTGGAAAAGGCTCGAATCGACCTGCGCTACACCAAGGTATTGGCACCTATTTCCGGACGAATCGGTCGCTCTGCCGTGACCGAAGGAGCGCTGGTCAGCAATGGCCAGGCTCAGGTCATGGCGACCATTCACCAATTCGACCCCATCTATGTCGATGTCATTCAGCCGGCGCGTGAGCTGATCGCGCTACGCCGCGATCTAGCCAGTGGTCGTCTGGAGAGGGTGGGAGATAACACGGCTAAAGTGACTCTGATACTGGAGGACGGCAGCGAATATGGCCAGGAGGGACGGCTGGAGTTCTCCGAGGTCGCTGTCGACGAGAGCACCGGCTCGGTAACCCTGCGCGCCGTGTTTCCCAATCCCGACCGGGAGCTGCTGCCGGGCATGTTCGTCCATGCCCGTCTATTCGGCGGACTAAAGAGCGGGGCGATTCTCGCACCCCAGCAAGGCGTGAGCCGCAATACCAGGGGCGAGGCCACGGCCATGCTGGTAAATGCGCAGAACAAGGTCGAGCTGCGGACGCTCAGGGTCGAGCGCGCCGTTGGCAACCGCTGGCTGGTGGACGAGGGACTCATCCCGGGCGACCGCCTGATCACCGAGGGTCTACAGTTCATTCGGCCGGGTATCGAGGTCAAGGCGGTGCCGGCGAGCAATGTCGGGCAAGACACCCAGGCGACCCCGCTGCCTTCGGGTTAGAAGGCTCGCGCAACGGATAGCACGATGTCCAGATTCTTTATCGATCGGCCCATCTTCGCCTGGGTGATTGCCCTGGTGATCATGCTGGCTGGCGGCCTGTCCATCCTTGCTCTGCCGATCAATCAGTATCCCAACATCGCCCCACCCGCAGTGGGCATTTCCGTGATTTATCCGGGCGCTTCGGCGCAGACTGTCCAGGATACCGTGGTGCAGGTGATCGAGCAGCAGCTCAATGGCATCGACAACCTCCGCTATATCACCTCGGACAGCAACTCCGATGGCAGCATGACCATCACCGTCACCTTCGAGCCCGGTGCCGACCCGGACATTGCCCAGGTGCAGGTCCAGAACAAGCTACAACTGGCCACCCCGCTGCTGCCGCAGGAAGTGCAGCAGCAGGGCATCCGAGTGACCAAGTCGGTGCGAAACTTTCTCTTGATCGTCGGCTTCGTCTCCGAGGATGGCAGCATGGACCGCAACGATCTGGCCAACTACATCGTTTCCAACATCCAGGACCCGATTTCCCGGGCCAAGGGCGTGGGCGACTTCCAGGTTTTCGGCTCGCAATATGCCATGCGCATCTGGCTGGATCCGGCCCGGCTGAACAACTTCCAGTTGTCCCCGGTGGATGTGCGCAATGCAGTCGAGACCCAGAACGTCCAGATTTCCTCCGGCCAGTTCGGCGGTCTTCCGGCCGTGCCCGGCCAGCAGCTCAGTGCCACTATCATCGGCAAGACCCGCCTGCAGACCGCCGAGCAGTTTCGTGACATCCTGCTCAAGGTCAACGGCGACGGCTCGCAGGTGCGTCTGGGCGATGTCGCCGAAGTGGCCCTGGGTGGCGAGAACTACAGCATCACCTCGACCTACAACGGCCGGCCTGCCGCGGGCATGGCGATCAAGCTCGCCACCGGCGCCAATGCGCTGGAGACGGCCCAGGCGGTGCGGGATACCCTCGCCGAACTGGAGCCCTTCTTTCCTCTGGGGGTGAAGGTCGTCTACCCCTACGACACCACGCCGGTGATCTCCGCCTCCATCGAGGGAGTGGTGAAGACCCTCGGCGAGGCGATCGTGCTGGTCTTCCTGGTGATGTACCTGTTCCTGCAGAACTTCCGCGCCACGCTGATTCCGACCCTGGCGGTCCCGGTGGTGCTGCTTGGCACCTTCGGTGTGCTCGCTGCATTCGGCTTCACCATCAATACCCTGACCATGTTCGCCATGGTGCTGGCCATCGGTCTGCTGGTCGACGATGCCATCGTGGTGGTGGAGAACGTCGAGCGGGTCATGGTCGAGGATGGCCTGCCGCCACGGGAGGCCACACGCAAGTCGATGGGGCAGATCCAGGGAGCCCTGGTCGGTATCGCCCTGGTACTGTCCGCGGTGTTCGTGCCCATGGCCTTCTTCGGAGGTTCGACCGGGGTGATCTACCGGCAGTTCTCCATCACCATCGTCGCCGCCATGGCGCTGTCGGTGCTGGTCGCGCTGATCTTCACCCCGGCGCTCTGCGCGACCCTGCTCAAGCCTGTCGCCAGGGGCGAGCATCACCAGCAGCGTGGCTTCTTCGGCTGGTTCAACCGTACCTTCGAGCGCAGTGTGCAGGGCTACGAGCAGGGGGTCAGGCTGGTGCTCAGGCGCAAACTGCCCTATCTACTGCTCTACTTGGCTATAGTCGCCCTCATGGCCTGGCTGTTCACCCGCATACCGACCGCCTTCCTGCCCGACGAGGATCAGGGCGTGCTCTATGCCCAGGTGCAGACCCCTTCTGGTTCCAGCGCCGAGCGTACCCAGCTGGTGGTGGACGAAATGCGCGACTATCTGCTGATCGAGGAGGGCCATCTGGTCAACTCGGTCTTCACGGTCACCGGCTTCAACTTCGCCGGCCGAGGACAAAGCTCTGGCCTGGCCTTCATCGCACTGAAGCCGTGGGCCGAGCGAACCGGAGAGGAGGACAGCGTGTTCGCCCTCGCCCAACGCGCCCAGCAGCGCTTCGCCATGTTCCGCGACGCCCTGGCCTTCGCCTTCGCCCCGCCGGCGGTGATGGAGCTGGGCAATGCCAGCGGTTTCAACGTCTTCCTGCAGGACCGCGCCGGCGCCGGCCACGAGGTGCTGGGTGCGGCCCGCGACCAGTTGCTCGCCCGCGCCGCGGAGAGCCCGGTGCTCAGCCGGGTACGCGCCAACGGCCTGCGCGACGAGCCACAGTACCGCTTGCTGATCGACGACGAGCAGGCCCGGGCCTATGGCGTGCCCCTGGCGGACATCAACAGCAGCGTTTCCATTGCCTGGGGTGCCAGCTACGTCAACGACTTCATCGACCGGGGGCGGGTGAAGAAGGTCTATCTGCAGGGCAAGGCCGAGGCACGCATGAGTCCGGAAGACCTCGGCAAGTGGTTCGTGCGCAACGCGGCTGGCGCGATGGTGCCGTTCAGCGCCTTTGCCAGTGGCGAATGGACCTATGGCCCGCCGAAGCTGGCGCGCTACAACGGCGTTTCGGCGATGGAGATCCTCGGCGAGCCGGCGCCCGGCTACAGCTCCGGCGATGCCATGGCCGAAGTGGAGCGGATCGTCGGGGAGCTGCCGCCGGGTATCGGCTACGCCTGGACCGGGCTGTCCTATGAGGAGCGTCTCTCCGGCTCCCAGGCGCCGGCCCTCTACGCGCTGTCGCTGCTGGTAGTGTTCCTCTGCCTGGCGGCCCTCTACGAGAGCTGGTCGATCCCCTTCTCGGTGATGCTGGTGGTTCCGCTGGGGGTCATTGGCGCACTTTGGTTCACCAGCCTGCGCGGACTGTCCAATGACGTCTACTTCCAGGTGGGTCTGCTCACCACCATCGGCCTCTCTGCGAAGAATGCGATCCTCATCGTCGAGTTCGCCAAGGAACTGCACGCGCAGGGCATGGACCTGTCCGATGCGGCGGTCGAGGCCTGCCGCATGCGCCTGCGGCCGATCGTCATGACTTCCTTGGCATTCATCCTTGGCGTCGTGCCGCTGGCCATCTCCAGCGGCGCCGGTGCCGGCAGTCAGCACGCCATAGGTACCGGGGTGATCGGCGGCATGTTCACTGCCACCATGCTGGCGATCTTCTGGGTGCCGCTGTTCTATGTGCTGGTGTCCTCCTGGTTCAAGGAGGGCAGCCGCACGGTCGCCAGCGGCGAAGAGTCCTCCTGAGGTGCCTGCCATTCCGGCAGGACATGAGTGACATCCGTCGCAGGCAACCGGGATGCCGCGTCAAGGGTGATATGGTTGTCGTGCTTGCATTGTTCCAGGAGCAGACATGATCTCAATACACGCCCCCCCCAGCCTCCTTTTCGCAGTCCTGCTGCTGGCCGGCTGCAGTTCCGCCGACAAGTCCGAACCTGTACCGGCTGCAAGCCGGGGCTGCGACGCTAGCCTGGTGCAAGGCCTGGTGGGCCAGACCGCCAGCCCGGCCCTGCTCGAGGAGGCCCGTCAACGCGCCGGGGCGCAGACGGCACGCGTCATCAGCCCCCAGGACAGCGTAACGCTGGACTACAATTCCAGGCGCCTGAATCTGGATATCGACGAGCGCCTGGTGATCAGGCAGATCCACTGCGGCTGAGCGGAACTCCGTCCCGTCAGCGCCCGCCCCGTGTCCGGTTCCGGCCGGCGGGGCGGCGTCGCTCATCATTGCGAGGGACTGGCGCAAAGCAGACATTCCTTACATGAATTCAGGGAATTGTAAGGAAATCATCAATATATTGTTGCGGATGAAGTAACGATACTTTTTGGAATCCCTGGTTTTTTTACCCTCCGGACGACTTCTAGAATCCCCTGTGCTTTTCATACTCCCGGTCTTCGATGCGTCAGTGCAGAAGCCCCGGCTCCCTTCCTGTCCCCTTTGGATAAGGATGAAGCCGTGGCGTGTCGGCCGGGTGCGGAAATCCAACCACGTCCTTTGCAGGTTAAACCTATGACTCCGGTGGTCGTTCCGTTATGGATGGCGCTTGCCTTGCTTCCGTGCCTGTTGAGCGGCTGTGGATCGCCGCCCCAGATTGACCGTGAGCCCTATTCGGAGGCCGAGATCAAGGCGTTCGCCCAGGACATGCTGGGACGGAGCAGCCTGTCTCCGGATAAATACCAGAAATACAAAAAAGCTCTAGCCACTCCGTGAGGAGCTGACTGGAGAGAATAAGTATTCAAGCTTGGGACATTGTCATGCGAAACTCCCGCCGCTGCATTGGCTGTGGTCTTCGCGCACAATGCTCGCGTGCCTTTTCTGCAAGACTCGTTCTGCCCGCCCGCCAGCCTGGCAGGCTGTTGTCCGGCCAGGCTGGCCCGGACTGTCCAAGAGCTCTGCATAATCGTACTTGCTAACAAAATAGAGGATGTTTCGATGCGAAAGTATCTGTCATTGCCCGCAGTAGCCGTTCTGCTTCTGGGATCGGCGGGGGCGGCACAAGCTGTCGAGGTGGGCGCCGCGATCGGTGTCACCAGCCAGAGCGATATGACCTATCGCCTCAGCCTGGGCCTGCCCTGGGACAAGCAATGGTGGAAGAGTGACCTGGGCCATGTGACGGGTTACTGGGATGCCGGCTATACCTACTGGGAAGGCGGTTCCGGCAACGACAACTACTCGGGTGCACACTCGCTGTCGTTCAGCCCGGTGTTCACCTACGAGTTCAGCGGCTTCGGCGTCACCCCGTTCGTCGAGCTCGGCGTCGGTGTCGCCTTCTTCTCGAAGACCCGCGTGGGCGAGCAGCAGCTGGGTTCCTCCTTCAACTTCGAGGACCGCATCGGCGCCGGTATCAAGTTCGCGGGCGGCCAGAAGATCGGTGTCCGGGCGATCCACTACTCCAACGCCGGCATCAAGCAGCCCAACGACGGTATCGAGTCCTTCTCGGCCTATTACAGCCACGCCTTCTGATCCGGCGTGGCGCTCGAGCCCCGTGCCCCTGCGGAGTTCGAGACCGCCGCTCCCAGCCTCCGGCCCCCCTTGCCCGGCTTTCCCCTGCCGAGGGCCGGCAGGCTCGTGCGCCAGCTCGGGGGTACTTCGGGTGGCCTGCTCCTTGAAGCCCCAAGCTCTGGCAGGCTTCAGAGCACGTTCAGCGGAATTCTCAGGTAGCGGATGCCGTTGTCCTCGGCCGGCGGCAGCTCGCCGGCGCGCATGTTGACCTGCACCGCGGGAAGGATCAGGGCCGGCATGGCGAGGGTCGCGTCCTTGGCATTGCGCATGGCCACGAACACCTCCTCGTCGATGCCTTGGTGCGCATGGACATTGTGCCGGCGCTCCTCGCCCATGCAGGTTTCGTGGAGGAACTCCGTGCGTCCTGGCGCCTTGTAGTCGTGGCACATGAACACCCGGGTTTCGTCCGGCAGCCGATACAGTCGCTGGATCGAGCGGTACAGGGTGCGCGCGTCCCCGCCGGGGAAATCGCAGCGGGCGGTGCCGTAGTCGGGCATGAACAGGGTGTCGCCGACGAAGGCGGCGTCGCCGATCAGGTAGGTCATGCAGGCCGGGGTGTGTCCGGGGGTGTGGAGGGCGCGGGCCTGGATGCCGCCGATCTGGAAGTCTTCGCCATCGCGGAACAGATGGTCGAACTGGCTGCCGTCGCGGGCAAACTCCTCGCCGGCGTTGAACAGCGTGCCGAAGGTTTCCTGGACTTCGGTGATGCGCTCGCCGATGCCCAGCTTGCCGCCGAGCTGCCGCTTGAGATAGGCGGCGGCGCTCAGGTGATCGGCATGCACATGGGTTTCCAGAATCCAGCGCACCTCCAGCTCCTGGGTGCGCACATGGGCGATCAGGCGGTCGGCGGACGCATGGTCAGTGTGTCCCGAGGCCGGCTCGTAGTCCTGCACGGTATCGATCAGGGCGCACTGGCGGCTGAACGGATCGCTCACCACATAGCTGTAGGTGCTGGTGGCGGGGTCGAAGAAGGCTTCTACACGGGCGTTCATGGGGTGTCCTTCGGCAAGGGAATCCGTATCCTGGAAATCGTCATGCAGCCTGGTGGCAGAATGCCCGGGGCGGGCCTTACTTGCCGCTCTTGCAGGTAGTGATACCCATCACAGTGTAGGCCGGGCAGGTGCGGAGGAGAGCGGTGGCCAGCGGAAGCAGGCCGATCCAGCCCCAGGGGCCGATCACGCCGGCCAGGCTCAAGCCGATCAGGAGCAGGCCGACGGCGATGCGCAGGGCGCGGTCGAGGGTACCGACGTTGGGTTTCATCGTGATCTCCGATCAATCGATCAAGGGGTGCGCCGGCGTTCCAGCGCGGTGAACAGCCACATGCCGCCGAGCATGGCGAGAACGAAGAGCAGGCTCTGCCAGTAGCCGCCGAGCAGCAGGGTGAGGGCCGGACCCGGACAGATGCCGGCGATGCCCCAGCCGATGCCGAACAGCAGGCTGCCGCCGATCAGTCGGCGGTCCAGTTCGCGTTTCTGCGGCAGTTGCATGGGCGCATCCAGCAGCGAGCGCTGCTGGCGCCTGGCCCAGGTGAAGGGCAGCAGGGCGACGCCGATGGCGCTGGCCATCACCAGCGCCAGCGAGGGATCCCAGGCGCCGCCCAGGTCGAGAAAGCCGAGTACCTTGGCCGGATTGCTCATGCCGGCCAGCAACAGGCCGAGGCCGAAGATCAGTCCGGCGAGCAGTGCAGTCAGTCTGCGCATGTTCAGCCTCCCCACAG
Organism: Azotobacter chroococcum; assembly: GCF_002220155.1. NCBI lineage: Bacteria > Pseudomonadati > Pseudomonadota > Gammaproteobacteria > Pseudomonadales > Pseudomonadaceae > Azotobacter > Azotobacter chroococcum. Next base: position 200,288 of record NZ_CP011835.1, read on the forward strand.
GTAACGCAGGACGAAGACCGTGGCGAAACCGCTGGCCATGAAGGCCAGGGTGGCGACCAGGGAGCGCGGCGACAGGCGGGAGATCCCGCAGACGCCATGCCCGCTGGTGCAGCCGGAGCCATAGCGGGTGCCGAGGCCGACCAGCAGCCCGGCGATCGCCAGACCGGGCCAGCCGGTCTGGAACTCGATCTCCGGCAGTGCGCCGAACAGGCTCCAGAGCAGCGGCGCCGCCAGCAGCCCGAGCAGAAACAGTGCCTTCTCGTCGCGGCCGTCGGTGCCGCACTGCAGCAGGCTGCCGAGCAGGCCGCTGATGCCGGCGATACGCCCGTTCAGCACCACGAACAGGCTGGCCGCGAGGCCAATCAGCGCGCCGCCGGCCAATGCTGTCCAAGGGGTGAAGTGCGCCCAGTCGATGACCATCCCGGCGTTCCTCCGCGAGTCGTTTGATTATGCTGACAGATAATATATTTATTAATAAACTGTTTTCAAGCATGGACGGAAGGGTCTTCGGGAGCCGGGCCAATCCGTCGTTTATCCTTCAAGGCTCCCTGCCAGCACAATGTGGAGGTGGCCATGCGTTTTCCAGTTACTCTGACCCTGCTGCTCGCCAGCGGACTGTCGCTCGCCGAGCCGCAAGGGCTCGAGGCCGAGGCGCGCGCCCTGATACCGCCCTTCGCCCAGGCGCTGCAGGACACCGTCAGGCAGGCACTGGCCGATGGTGGGCCGCAGAGCGCGGTGCAGGCCTGCCAGAGTCTGGCGCCGACCATCGCCGAACAGCATAGTCGGGAACCCTGGCGTGTCGGACGCACCGCGCTCAAGGTGCGCAATCCGGCCAACCGCCCGGATGCCTGGGAGCGCCAGGTGCTGGAGCGCTTCGCGGCGGCCGCCGCGGCGGGACAGCCGGTCGCCGGGCTGAGCCATGGCGAAGTGGTCGACGGCGAATATCGCTACATGCAGGCCATCCCCACGGGCGAACCCTGCCTGGCCTGTCATGGCAAGAACATCGACAAGGCCCTGCTCGCCACCCTGGACGCGCGTTACCCGCAGGACCAGGCGCGCGGCTTCGCCCTCGGCGAGCTGCGCGGCGCCTTCACCCTGCGCCGCCCCCTCGACGGGATGGCGCCCTGAGCGGCGAGACGCCGCATCAGCGCCTGCCGGGGGCGGGATGCCAGCCGCCTGGAGCGCGAGCCGGCTCTTCCGAACGTGGCCTCGGGGCGGGTGCGGCGCCTGCCGTGCCGCTCCCGCCCGGGGCCGGCTGCCGCCGACGGGGTGGAAAGGATTCTGCCGGGGCGCCGGGCAGGGCCTCGCCGATCAGTGCGCGAAAGGCGTGCGCGCTCAGCGGGCCGGCGAACAGCCAGCCCTGGCCGTAGTCGGCGCCCTCGTTGTCGAGCAGGCGCGCCTGATCCTCGCGCTCGATGCCCTCGGCGATCACCTTGAGGCGCAGTGCCCGGGCCATCCGCACGATGTGGGGCGCGACGCCGCTGCTGGCGGCATCGGCACCGAGGGCGTCGACGAATGCCTTGTCGATCTTCAGGCAGTCCACTGGCAGCGTCTGCAGGTAGGCCAGGCTGGAATAGCCGGTGCCGAAGTCGTCGATCAGCACCCGGTGGCCGCGGGCACGCAGCTCGGCCAGGTTCCGGCTGGCCGCCTGCAGGTCGATCAGTCCGCGTTCGGTCACCTCGAAGGCGATCTGTTCGGGCCTGACCCCGTGCCTGGCGAGCAGGCGCTCGGTCAGCGGGCCGATCCGCGGCGCGCTGACGTCGCAGGCGGACAGGTTGATCGAGATGTACAGCTCGGGATGGTTGCGCAGCAGGTCGCCGAGCTGTTCCAGCACTTCCCGGAGGAGAAAGTCGGTGATGGCGCGGATCTGCCCGGTCGACTCGGCCAGCGGGATGAACAGCTCGGGACTGGTCAGGCTGCCGTCCGGGCGCTGCCAGCGCATCAGGGCTTCGGCACCGATGCAGCGGCGGCTGGCGAGGTGGAAGATCGGCTGGTAATGGACCTGCAGCTCCTGACGCCGCAGCGCGCCCTGCAGCGCCCCGTGGAGCGACAGGCGCCGGCGTACCAACCAGAAGGTCGCGCCGCCACCCAGCAGGGCCAGCAGCAGGCTGGCCGGCAGCAGGCGTTCCCAGTATTCGCGGATGCGCTCGAGCAACTGGGCACGCGGGGCCAGCAGGGCCAGCCGATATTCCGGGTTGCCGCCCGGCAGCGCGTAGAACGGCTGCCCGTCGAGCAGCTGCAGCGCGGCGCTGTCCGCCGCGCCGGGCAGTAGCGTCAGGGGCGGCGTCGCGGCGAGGATCGGCAGGGCCTGGGTACTGCCGCGAGGGATCAGGTAGACGCCGAGGCCGTCCGACGGATCGAGTGCATCGAGCAGGTGGCCGCGGAAGCTGGACACCCGGAAGGAGGCCTGGGCGACCATCAGGGGCGCTGGATCTTCGTCGGCGGTGTGCGTGGCGGTCAGCCAGTAGTCCAGACCCCGGCTGTGGAAGTCCGCCGGTCGCGCCGGCTCCGCAGGGGCATGACGCGGCCGGCTGGAGCAGAGCTGCCCGTCGGCAGCGAAGCTGGCCTCGTGGATGAAGCGGTGCTCGAAGCTGACCTGCCGCAGGTTTTCCACCAGGGCCGGATCGCAGTGGCGCAGGGGCTGCAGCTCCAGGCCGGCGAGCCCCTGGCGCAACTGCCCGAGAATCTGCTCGAGGCGCAGCAGGAGGCGTTCGCCGCGGTTTTCCAGGTCTTCGCGCTGCGCCTCCTGCGCCTGGGAGAGCGCTAGCCCCAGGCCGAGGAACGCCAGCAGGAAGGCACCGGCCAGGGCCATAAGCAGGGCCATCGGCCAGGGCCGGTAAAGGGATCGGCACAGTTGCAGCAGGGCGTGTGGCATGTCAGCGTTCCCGAGATCCTTTCAGGTCTGACGCCGGCCGAGTGTCTTCCTTACCCCGTTTCGTTCAGGGCGGCCAGCAGGGCGGCGGTTTCGGCGTCCGGCTCGCCGTCGAAGCGGGCCGGCCGGTATTTCATCTGGAAGGCAGCGATGACCCGCCGTGTTTCGACGTCGAGCACGCCGTGTCGTTCCAGGGCATAGCCATGCCGGATCAGCTGGTCCTGGAACCAGGCGACATCCGGCAGGCGAGCGACATAGCGTTTCTGCAGCTCGGCCACCCGGCGCGCATCCGGCCAGACGAGCAGCCCGGCCTCGGCCAGGCGCCTCCAGGGAAACAGCGGGCCCGGATCGACCTTGCGCAGCGGGGCGATGTCGCTGTGGCCGATGATCGCCTCCGGTCCCAGCCCGTGGCGCTTGACGATGTCCTTGAGCAGGACGATCAGCGCGTCGATCTGTTCCGGCGGATAGGGGTACCAGAGGCGCCCGTTGGGGGTGTCCAGATAGCCGGGATTGACCAGTTCGATGCCGATGCTGCTGGCGTTCAGCCAGGTCCTGCCGCGCCACTGGCTGTCTCCGGCATGCCAGGCGCGACGGTCTTCTTCAACCAAACGGTAGATGGTCGCGGGCTTGGCGTCGATCAGATAGTGGCTGCTGACTTCACCCTGGATGAGCTGGCGCAGCGAGCCCGGCAAGTCCTCCGAGGTGTAGTGCAGGATGATGTACTGGACGCGGCTGTCCTGGCTGCGCGAGCTGTAGCGGGTGTCGATCCGCGGTCCGGCGGCGCAGCCGGCCAGCAGGGCGAGGATCAGGGCGAGGGCGAGAGGTCTCATGAGGTTCGGGTGTGTCCGACAAGGTTCGGGGGACGGCAGGTTCGGGCAGATCGACCGTGCGCACCAGTGAAGTATCGCAAAGACGTGGCGATCCACTGCGTTTGTCGGTGCGTTCGGCCGGCAGTCTGTTCCCGTTCAGGGGCGGGGCTGTGGCAGGGTGTTGCGCCCGAGGTGTTCGGGCAGGCGGACCTCCACCGCCACCGGCAGGTGGTCGGAGATCGACTGGCGCAGTACCTGCACGCGCTCCAGGGCCAGGCCGGGGCTGAGCAGGATGTGGTCGATGCAGCGCTGCGGACGCCAGCTGGGAAAGGTGGCCTCAATCTGCGGGGCGAGCAGGCCGAGGTCGCGCAGCGGCGAATGCTCCAGCAGTTCGCGGGCATGGGTGTTCATGTCGCCCATCAGTACCAGATGGCGGTAGTCGCCGACCAGTTCGCGGATGTAGGCGAGCTGGCGGGTGCGGGTCCGCGCGCCGAGGGCCAGATGCATCATCACCACCGCCAGGGCCTCGCGTCCCGCGCCGAAGCGCAGGAGTATCGCGCCGCGTCCCGGTGGACCGGGCAGCGGGTGATCCTCCAGCTCGGTGGGCTGCAGGCGGCTGAGCAGGCCGTTGCTGTGCTGGGCCAGCGGGCCGAGGTTGCGGTTGAGCTGCTGGTACCAGTAGGGGAAGTTGCCGAGCTGGGCGAGGTGCTCCACCTGGTTGACATAGTCGGAGCGCAGACTGCCGCCATCGACTTCCTGCAGGGCCACCAGGTCGAAATCGGCGAGCAGGTCGCCGATCCGCTGCAGGTTCACCGCGCGCCCGGCATGCGGCAGCAGGTGCTGCCAGCTGCGGGTCAGGTAGTGTCGGTAACTCTCGGTGCGGATGCCGACCTGGATGTTGAAGCTCAGCAGGCGCAGCCGGCCGTCGCAGGGCAGTCCGCTCGCGTCGCGGCAGTGCGGGTTGGTCCGCGGCTGGCGTGCCGCGGCCAGGCGTTCAACCGTGCGTCGACGCAGCATGGCTCCTCCTGCCCGTCGTCACTGGGCGGTGCGTTCCTGGTCGATCAGGTAGTCGGCTACCTGCAGGGTGTTCTGCGGGCCGCCGGCGCTGCCCAGGTCGAAGCGGTACTTGCCGTTGACGATCATCACCGGAACGCCGGAGATCTGATAGGCGATCGCCAGCTTCTTCGCCTTCTCCATCTGGGCCTTCACGTTGAAGGAGCCGTAGGCCTTGAGGAAGGCATCCTTGTCGACACCCTGGGCGGCGAGGAACTCGGCCATTTCCTCGGGCGTCGCCAGTTTCTTGCCGTCCTTGTGGATGGCCTCGAAGATCGCGGCGTGGACCTTCGGCTCGACGTTCATCGATTCCAGGGTGATGAACAGCTGGCCATGGACGTTCCACAAGCCGCCGAACAGGGCCGGAACGCGCCGGAAACTCACGTCTTCCGGCAGCTTGCTGGCCCAGGCGTTGATGCTCGGCTCGAACTGGTAGCAATGCGGGCAGCCATACCAGAACAGCTCCACGACCTCGATCTTGCCCGGCTGCGCCACCGGTACGTGGGTGGGCAGCTCGACATACTGCTTGCCGGCCTTGATGTCGGCGGGCGCGAGCGATTCCGCCTGGGCAGTCAGGGCGAACAGGCTGGCACTGGCGAGAACGGCGCCAAGAATCAGTTTACGCATGCGTTACGACTCCTTGCATTGCTGGTGGGGCTCCCGGTACGAGCCGGTGTTCGCTCCGGAGGGGCGAAGCGGATGGACCTATTGTAAGGGGAGGACCAATGAAAAAGGGCGGCCATCTGCCGCCCTTTTTTCAACGCCGCTGAGCCGTACTCAGTGCAGGCCCTGGATGTAGCTGGAGATCGCGGCGATGTCCTTGTTGCTCAGTTTGGCGGCAATGGTGCGCATGATCATGCTGTCGCCGTCGTTGGTGCGCGCGCCTTCGCGGAAGTCGGTGAGCTGCTTGGACACGTACTGCGCGTGCTGGCCGCCCAGTTTCGGGTAGGCGGCCGGATCGTTGCCCTCGCCGTTGGGCGAATGGCAGCCGGTGCAGGCCGGCATGCCGTCGGCCAGCTTGCCGCCGCGGTAGAGGGCCTCGCCGGCCTCGACCAGTTGCGGATCGGCGGCGCCGACGCTCATCTTCTGCGCGGCGAAGTAGGCAGCGATGTCGGCCAGGTCCTGGTCGCTGAGGTTGTCGAGCATGCCGGTCATTTCCAGCACCTTGCGGCCGCTGCCCTCGGCAGCGCCCGGCTTCGAGCCGGCCTTGATGTCCTGCATCTGCTTGAGCAGATAGCGCTCGCCCTGGCCGGCCAGTTTCGGGAAGTTCGGTGCCGGGCTGTTGCCGTCCGGGCCGTGGCAGGCGCCGCATATGGCTGCCTTGCCCTGGCCGGCTGCAGCGTCGCCCGCGGCATGGGCGAGGCCGGAGATTCCCAGGGTTAACAGCAGAGTCACGAGTGCTTTGTTCATCAGCTAATCCAAATCACGGCTCAAGAAAAGTGTTGTTGTCGGCCGATGAGTCCGGCTTCAGGGAAGTTCCCGGCGGCTTCGGCGTGGCTGTCCATGCATCCATGCGCGCCTGCAGGGCCAGAGTCGACTAGGCAGCTGGCAGTCAAGGGGCAGCATCACGACCGCGGCGGGCAACAGGCTTCTGAGCAGGCCTTCCGCAGGGAACAAGCACCGTGCGGTCAACGTACGGTCAGTCTTAAACCGTTCCCGTGAACACTTACCCAGGGACAGGGGCAAAGCGCACACAAAATCCGCGGCATTATATACTCATGACTCCGAAACGGAAACGACATGGCGCCGCAGCCTGTGTGCGCCAGCCCAGCGGAACTCCCCCGATGTCCTTCAAGAATCCCATTCTCGGCCTGTGCCAGCAGGCTGCCTTCATGCTCAGCGCCGCCCGGGTCGACCAGTGTCCCGCCGACGACGGCCGCGAGGTCGCCTTCGCCGGGCGCTCCAATGCCGGCAAGTCCAGTGCGCTGAACACCCTGACCCACGCCAGTCTCGCGCGCACCTCGAAGACGCCGGGGCGCACCCAGTTGCTGAACTTCTTCCGCCTCGACGACGAGCGCCGCCTGGTCGACCTGCCCGGCTATGGCTATGCCAAGGTGCCGATCCCCCTCAAGCAGCACTGGCAGCACCACCTGGAGGCCTACCTGGGCAGCCGCCGCAGCCTGGCCGGGGTGGTCCTGCTGATGGACATCCGCCACCCGCTGACCGACTTCGACCGGATGATGCTCGACTGGGCCGGCGCCAGTGGCATGCCCATGCACATCCTGCTGACCAAGGCCGACAAGCTGGCCTTCGGCGCGGCGAAGAACGCCCTGCTCAAGGTCCGGCAGGACATCCGGCAGGGCTGGGGCGAAGGCGTGAGTATCCAGCTGTTCTCGGCACCCAAGCGCCAGGGGATCGAGGAAGCCCACGGCGTGCTGGCGCACTGGCTGGGGCTGGTCGACGAGGATGAGGGCGAGGCGGATGCCGGGGCCTGAGCCCGACAGACTCCTTCATCCGTGCCAGGCGTGGCCCTGCTGTTCGAGCAGGCTGTGCGCCTGCTCCGGCCCCCAGGAGCCGGCGGGGTAGGGGCGCGGCCGCTGGTAGTAGGCGTGCCAGCCGCCGATGATCGGGTCGACCCAGCGCCAGGCGGCCTCCACCTCGTCGCGGCGCATGAACAGCGTGGAGTCACCCTCGACCACGTCCAGCAGCAGGCGCTCGTAGGCGTCCCAGCGGCGTTTCTGGCGGAAGGCATGGGCCAGGTTGAGATCCAGTTCGACCGGCGCCAGGTGCATGCCCTTGCCCGGGCTCTTGGCCATCAGCTGCAGGCTGATCGACTCCTCCGGCTGCAGGCGGATCAGCAGGCGGTTGGCCTGGCCGTCCTGGAACAGCCGGTGCGGTACCGGCTTGAACTGGATGACGATCTCCGAGCTCTTCTTCGCCAGGCGCTTGCCGGTGCGCAGGTAGAAGGGCACGCCGGCCCAGCGCCAGTTGTCGATCTCGGCATGCACCGCGACGAAGGTTTCGGTGTCGCTGTCGTTGTCGACATTCTTCTCGAAATAGTAGGCCGGCACCTCCTGCCCGCCGATCTTCCCGGCGGCGTACTGGCCGCGCACCGTGCGGTCCTTCACGTCGAAACCGACAATGGGTTTCAGCGCCTCGAGGATCTTCACCTTCTCGTTGCGCACCGCCTCGGCGTCGAAGCGCACCGGCGCCTCCATGGCGACCAGGCAGAGCAGCTGCAGCAGGTGGTTCTGCAGCATGTCGCGCATCGCCCCAGCCTGGTCGTAATAGTTGCCGCGGTTTTCCACGCCGAGGGTTTCGCAGACGCTGATCTGCACGTGCTCGATGTGGCCGGCACGCCAGACCGGCTCGAACAGGGCGTTGGCGAAGCGCAGCGCCATCAGGTTCTGCACGGTTTCCTTGCCCAGGTAGTGGTCGATGCGGAAGACCTGGGACTCCTGGAACACCCGGCCGATGGCCTGGTTGATCGCCAGCGCCGACTCCAGCGAATGGCCGATGGGCTTTTCCAGTACGATGCGCGTGTCGTTGCCGGCCAGGCCGGCGTTGGCCAGGTGCGCGGCGATGTCCTCGAACAGGCTGGGAGCGGTGGCGAGGTAGTAGATGCGCCCGCGCTGGCAGCTGTCGCCCAGGTGCCGGGCCAGGCGACCGTAGGCGGCGCTCTGGCTGGCGTCCATGGCGAAATAGTCGATCCGTTCGGCGAAGCCCTGCCAGGTGGCGGTGTCGAAATTCGCCCGCGGCACATGGGCCCGGCAATGGCGTTCGGCCAGGGCGCGATAGGCATCGCGGCCCAGCGGCTTGCGCGCCAGGGCGAGGATGCTCATGTCTGCCGGCAGGCGCCGGTCGCGGTGCAGGTGGTAGAGCGCCGGCAGCAGCTTGTGCAGCGCCAGGTCGCCGGTGCCGCCGAAAACCAGCATGTCGCAGGGAAGGGTCACAGCAGCCTCCAACGCGTTTGGCTATGGGCTGGGCGCCTGTCATGTAGTATAACTACAGGCGCACTACAGCCGATTCCCGATCATAACCGAGTTCAGCCCCTGTGAATCTCTTGCAGCATATTGCCCAATCGCGCGCCCTGTTGCGCAAGTCAGAACTCAAGGTGGCCGATCATGTACTCCTCGATCCGGCGGCGGCGATGCACAGTTCGATGGCCAGCCTGGCCCAGGAGGTCGGGGTCAGCGAGCCGACCATCGTGCGCTTCTGCCGGGCCATCGGTTGCACCGGCTTCCAGGACCTGAAGCTGAAGCTGGCGCAGAGCCTGGCGGCTGGCGCCAGTTTCGGCCAGTTCGCCATCCACGAGAACGATTCGGTCGTCGATTTCAGCCTGAAGATCTTCGACACCACCCTGCATACCCTGATGGAGGTGCGCGAGCGGCTCGATCCCGAAGCGCTGCAGCGCGCCATCGACGCCATCGCCCTGGCCCCGCGCATCGAGTTCTACGGCTTCGGCGCCTCCGGCGCGGTGGCCGTCGATGCCCAGCACAAGTTCTTTCGCCTGCTGCTCACCGCCGCCGCCTATTCCGATCCGCACATGCAGGCCATGTCGGCGGTGACCCTCAAGGCCGGCGACGTGGCGATCTGCATCTCCCAGTCGGGACGCTCCAAGGACCTGCTGATCACCGCCAACCTGGTCCGCGAAACCGGTGCCACCCTGATCACCCTGTGCCCCGGACAGACGCCGCTGGCCGAGCTGGCCAACATCAACGTGGCGATCGACGTGCACGAGGACACCGAGGTCTACACCCCGCTGACCTCGCGCATCGCCCACCTGGTGGTGATCGACGTGCTGGCCATGGGCGTGGCCATGGCCCGCGGGCCGGACCTGGTCAACCACCTGAAGAGCGTCAAGCGCAGCCTGCGCAGCCTGCGCCTGTCGCCCAAGGCGGTGCGGACGGTGGAGGACTGACGCCGCCGGCGGTCACGGGTCACGACAGTGTCATCCGCCCGCCGTGAAAGCGTCACCGGCCGCCGGCAATCCTGAGGGCTCCAACCCCCTGTCGGGAGACCCTCATGCCTCGCCACACGGAAGACGCCTACTACCCCTCTCCCCTCGACACCAAGGCCCGCCGCAAGCGGCTGGACGAGCGGCGCATGCACTTTCGCCGGGCCATCGAACGCTACGACGAGCAGCGCCAGCTGCAGCACGAGCTGGACGACTATCCGGAGCTGCTGGCGGTCAGCCGGCTGCCGGTGGCGCCGGCGGTTTCGCGGCGAAACGCTCGGCCAGCGCGCTGATCTGCGCGCGTTCGGCGCGGATGAACGTCTCGAACGCCCGCGCCACCGGGCTCAGCCGCTTGCCCTCGGTGTGCACCAGGCACCAGCTGTGGTACAGCGGCAGCTCCTCCACCGGCAGCTCGCAGAGCTGGCCGGTGGCCAGTTCCAGGCTCGCCGCATGGCGCGGCAGCAGGGCCAGGCCGAGGCCGGCGATCACCGCCTGCAGCTGCGCCTCGGTCGAGCCGATCTCCAGCGTCTCGGCGAAGTGCGCGCGCTTCTGGTGGCAGTACTCCTCGCCGGCGCGGCGGGTGCCGGAGCCGGGCTCGCGCAGCAGCAGCGGAAAGTCCGTCAGGTCCTGCAGGCGCAGGCCCGGCCGCGCGCACAGCGGATGCCCAGGCGGCGCCACGGCGACGATCGGGTTGTTGAGGAAGGGATAGAAGTTCAGCGCCAGCTCGGTCGGCACCTGCGACATGATCAGCAGGTCGTCGCGGCTCATCGACAGGCGGCGCACCGCCTGGGCGTGATTGACCACCACCAGCTGCAGGCTGACCTCCGGGTGCTGGGCACGGAAGGCGGCGAACAGGTGCGGCACCAGGTACTTGGCGCTGGACTCCACCGCCAGGTTGAGCTGGCCCTGCAGCGAGCCCTGCAGGTCCGACAGCTGCATGTCGAGGCTTTCCAGGTGGCCGAAGATGTCCTCGCTGGTTTTCAGCAGCGCCTCGGCGGCCGGCGTCAGGTAGAGCTTCTTGGCCACGTACTCGAACAGCGGCTGGCCGACCAGTTCCTCCAGCTGGCGGATCTGCAGGCTGACCGCCGGCTGGGTCAGCGCCATCTCCTCGGCGGCGCGGCTGTACGAGCGGCTTTCGCACACGGCGCGGAACACCCGCAACTGGCGCAGGGTAAGGCGCATCAGGGATTTGCGCATGGGGGCCTCGGCAACGGAAAGGGGCGCACGGCGCGGCTCCCGGCAGGAAAAGTCACCGGCTGAATGGGGGGCTATCCGTGCAGCTATAAGTTGTAGTTTATGCTTAACCTAACAAATATTCATTTTTCTTAATCGATCCCTCGGCCTAGGGTTAGCACACCTGCCGACTGACCGTCCGAGTTGGCCAGTTCAGCCGAGGGAGACCTCCGTGATAAGAAAAATCCTCATTGCCAACCGTGGCGAGATCGCCGTCCGCATCGTGCGCGCCTGCGCCGAGATGGGCATCCGCTCGGTGGCCATCTTCTCCGAAGCCGACCGCCACGCCCTGCACGTCAAGCGGGCCGACGAGGCGCATTTCATCGGCGAGGATCCGCTGGCCGGCTACCTGAACCCGCGCAAGCTGGTCAACCTGGCGGTGGAAACCGGCTGCGACGCCCTGCACCCGGGCTACGGCTTCCTCTCGGAGAATGCCGAACTGGCGGAGATCTGCGCCCAGCGCGGGATCAAGTTCATCGGCCCGTCGGCCGAAGTCATCCGCCGCATGGGTGACAAGACCGAGGCGCGGCGCAGCATGATCGCCGCCGGCGTGCCCTGCACCCCCGGCACCGAAGGCAACGTCGCCGACCTCGCCGAGGCGCTGCGCGAGGCCGAGCGGATCGGCTACCCGGTGATGCTCAAGGCCACCTCCGGCGGCGGCGGCCGCGGCATCCGCCGCTGCAACAGCGTCTCCGAGCTGGAGCACGCCTACCCGCGGGTGATCTCCGAGGCGACCAAGGCCTTCGGCAGTGCGGAAGTCTTTCTCGAGAAGTGCATCGTCAACCCGAAGCACATCGAGGCGCAGATCCTCGCCGACTCCTTCGGCAACACCGTGCACCTGTTCGAGCGCGACTGCTCGATCCAGCGCCGCAACCAGAAGCTGATCGAGATCGCCCCGAGTCCCCAGCTGACCCCCGAACAGCGCGCCTACATCGGCGACCTGGCGGTGCGCGCGGCCAAGGCGGTGGGCTACGAGAATGCCGGCACCGTGGAGTTCCTGCTCGCCGAGGGCGAGGTGTACTTCATGGAGATGAACACCCGGGTCCAGGTGGAGCACACCATCACCGAGGAAATCACCGGCATCGACATCGTCCGCGAACAGATCCGCGTCGCCTCGGGCCTGCCGCTCTCCATCGAGCAGAAGGACATCCAGCACCGCGGCTATGCCCTGCAGTTCCGCATCAACGCCGAGGACCCGAAGAACAACTTCCTGCCCAGTTTCGGCAAGATCACTCGCTACTACGCCCCCGGCGGTCCCGGCGTGCGTACCGACACCGCGATCTACACCGGCTACACCATTCCGCCGTACTACGACTCGATGTGCCTGAAGCTGATCGTCTGGGCACTGACCTGGGAAGAGGCGCTGGCCCGCGGCCTGCGCGCCCTGGACGACATGCGCGTGCAGGGGGTGAAGACCACCGCGCCCTACTACCAGCAGATTCTCGGCAATCCGGATTTCCGCAGCGGACAGTTCAACACCAGCTTCGTCGACGAACACCCGGAACTGCTCAACTACTCGATCAAGCGCAGGCCTGGCGAGCTGGCCATCGCCATCGCCGCCGCCATCGCCGCCCATGCCGGGCTCTGACGAACACCAGCCCGGCTGTCTGGCTGCAGGCTCAAGAGGAACTGACGAATGAAGAAGATCACGGTCACCGACACCATCCTGCGTGACGCCCACCAGTCGCTGATCGCCACCCGCATGCGCCTCGAGGACATGCTGCCGATCTGCGACAAGCTGGACAAGGTCGGCTACTGGTCGCTGGAAGTCTGGGGCGGCGCCACCTTCGATTCCTGCATCCGCTTCCTCAAGGAAGACCCCTGGGAGCGCCTGCGCCAGCTGCGCGCCGCGCTGCCGAACACCCGCCTGCAGATGCTCCTGCGCGGGCAGAACCTGCTCGGCTACCGCCACTACAGCGACGACGTGGTCAAGGCCTTCGTCGCCAAGGCGGCGGTCAACGGCATCGACGTGTTCCGCATCTTCGATGCGATGAACGACGTGCGCAACCTGCGCGTGGCCATCGAGGCGGTCAAGGCCGCCGGCAAGCACGCCCAGGGCACCATCTGCTACACCACCAGCCCGGTGCACACCGTCGAATCCTTCGTCGAGCTGGGCAGGCGCATGCAGGAGAAGGGCGTCGACTCCCTGGCCATCAAGGACATGGCCGGCCTGCTGACCCCCTACGCCACCGCCGAGCTGGTCAAGGCGCTGAAGGCCGAGATCGACCTGCCGGTGTTCATCCACTCCCACGATACCGCGGGCCTCGGCGCGATGTGCCAGCTCAAGGCCATCGAAGCCGGCGCAGACCACATCGACACCGCCATCTCCAGCTTCGCCTGGGGCACCAGCCACCCCGGCACCGAGTCGATGGTCGCCGCCCTGCGCGGCAGCGAGTACGACACCGGCCTGGACCTGGAGCTGCTGCAGGAGATCGGCCTGTACTTCTACGGCGTGCGCAAGCGCTACCACCAGTTCGAGAGCGAGTTCACCGCGGTCGATACCCGCGTGCAGGTCAACCAGGTGCCGGGCGGCATGATGTCCAACCTGGCCAACCAGCTGAAGGAGCAGGGCGCCCTGCACCGCATCAACGAAGTGTTCGCCGAAATTCCGCGCGTGCGCGAGGACCTCGGCTTCCCGCCGCTGGTCACCCCGACCTCGCAGATTGTCGGCACCCAGGCGGTGTTCAACGTGCTCGCCGGCGAGCGCTACAAGACCATCACCAACGAGGTGAAGCTCTACCTGCAGGGCCGCTACGGCAAGGCGCCGGGCGTGGTCAACGAGCGCCTGCGCTTCCAGGCGATCGGCACCGAGGAAGTCATCGACGTGCGCCCGGCCGACCTGCTCAAGCCGGAAATGACCAAGCTGCGCGCGGAAATCGGCGAGCTGGCGCGCAACGAGGAGGACGTGCTGACCTACGCCATGTTCCCCGACATCGGCCGCAAGTTCCTCGAGGAGCGCAAGGCCGGCACCCTGGTGCCCGAGCCGCTGCTGCCGATTCCGACCGCAGGCGCCGGCCCGGCCAGCGAAGGCGTGCCCACCGAATTCCTCATCGACGTGCACGGTGAAACCTACCGGGTGGACATCACCGGCGTCGGCCTCAAGGGCGAGGGCAAGCGCCACTTCTACCTGTCCATCGACGGCATGCCGGAAGAAGTGGTGTTCGAGCCGCTCAACGAGTTCGTCGCCGGCGGCTCCGGCAAGCGCAAGCAGGCCGGCGCACCGGGCGACGTCAGCACCAGCATGCCGGGCAACATCGTCGACGTCCTGGTCAAGGAGGGCGACAAGGTCAAGGCCGGCCAGCCGATCCTGATCACCGAGGCCATGAAGATGGAGACCGAAGTGCAGGCGCCGATCGGCGGCACGGTCAAGGCCATCCACATCGCCAAGGGCGATCGCGTCAACCCCGGCGAACTGCTGGTGGAGATCGAGGGCTGATTTGCAGGTTTTGAAAGTTTGAAAGGCGGTTTGGGGAGTCGAGAGACTCCCTTTTTTTTGCGTGCCGGTTCTCCCTCAGCGCAGGCCGGCGAGGATCTCGAACGAGCGCAGGCGGGCGGCCGGCTCGTAGATGTCGCCGGTGAAGATCAGCTCGTCGGCGCCGGTCTGTTCGAGCAGCACCTCCAGGCGCGCGCGGACCTTCTCCGGGCCGCCGATCACCGCCAGGCCGAGGAAGTCGCCGACCGACGCCTGCTCGTGCGGCAGCCAGCGGCCGATCATCGACTCCACCGGTGGACGCAGTACCCGGCTCTCGCCGCGCAGCAGCGCCAGCACGCGCTGGAAGGCGGTGGTGGCGAGGAATTCCGCCTCCTCGTCGCTGGGCGCGGCGATGAGCGGCACGCCGATCATCACGTAGGGCTTGTCGAGCACCGCCGAGGGCTGGAAGTTGTCGCGGTAGAGGCGGATCGCCTCGTGCAGGTAGGCCGGCGCGAAATGCGAGGCGAAGGCGTAGGGCAGGCCCTTGCGCGCCGCCAGCCGGGCGCTGAACAGGCTGGAGCCGAGCAGCCAGATCGGCACCTCGGTGCCGACCCCGGGCATGGCGATCACCTGCTGGCCGGGCTGCGCCGGGCCGAGCAGGGCCTGCAGTTCCTCGACGTCCGCCGGGAAGTCGTCGTCGCTGCCGAGGCGGTCACGGCGCAGGGCGCGGGCGGTGTGGTGGTCGGCTCCCGGCGCGCGGCCAAGGCCGAGGTCGATGCGTCCCGGATAGAGGGTGGCGAGGGTGCCGAACTGCTCGGCGACCACCAGCGGCGCATGGTTGGGCAGCATGATGCCGCCGGCACCGACGCGGATCTGCCGGGTGCCCGCCGCCAGGTAGCCGACCAGCACCGCGGTGGCGGAGCAGGCAATGCCGTCCATGTTGTGGTGCTCGGCCACCCAGAAGCGGGTGAAGCCCAGCGCCTCGGCGTGCCGGGCCAGCGCCAGGGCGTTCTGCAGGGCCTGGGCCGGCCCGCCGTCGTCGCGGATCGGCGCCAGGTCGAGAATGGAAAGCGCGGTATCAGCCAGTCGTGGCATGGAAGTCTCCTCGAGTCGCCCCCGGGACTCGCCCGCTGGGGGAAAGGGGGAGACTAAAGCAAAAGGCGCCGCCGGTGACTGCCGCCCTGCCCAGGCAGGCGGCCGGCCTCAGCTGTCGGCCAGGCGGAAGCCGACTTTCAGGGTGACCTGATAGTGGCCGACCGCGCCGTTCTCGATATGCCCGCGGATCTCGGCCACCTCGAACCATTCCAGGTAGTCGAGGGTTTTCGACGCCTCGGCCAGGGCGTTGCTGATGGCGTCCTCGATGCTGCTGCGCGAAGAGCCGACGATTTCGATCTTCTTGTAGATGTGGTGGTCGGACATGCTGGTCTCCCTGATGGGGGGCAGGCGCCTGCCCCGTTCGGATGAGGCAGGCCAAAGCTGCGAGAGTTCAGTCGTGAGCGTGCCGCTCAGCCGGGCGCCGGCGGCTCGGGATCGTGCAGGAAGCCCTCGGCCTGCATCCGCCACAGCGAGGCGTACAGGCCGTCGCGGGCGAGCAGCTCGGCCGGGCTGCCGTCCTCCACCACCTTGCCGTTCTGCAGCACCAGGATGCGGTCGAAGTTGGCCACGGTGGACAGCCGGTGGGCCACTGCCAGCACCGTGCGGCCGCGCACCAGGTCGGCCAGGGCGACCTGGATCTCCGCCTCGGAATGGGTGTCGAGGGCCGAGGTGGCTTCGTCGAGGATCAGGATCGGCGCGTCCTTGAGGAAGGCCCGGGCGATTCCCAGGCGCTGCCGCTGGCCGCCGGAGAGCCGCGCCCCGCGCTCGCCGACCTGGGTGTCGTAGCCGTGCCGCAGTTCGCGGATGAAGGCGTCGCAGTAGGCCAGGCGCGCCGCTTCCTCGACCTCCCGGTTGTTGGCCTCCGGGCGGCCGTAGCGGATGTTCTCGCGGATGCTGCGGGCGAACAGGGCGGTCTCCTGCGGCACCACGGCGATCATCTGGCGCAGGCTGTCGACGCTGACCTGGCGGATGTCGTGCCCGTCGATCAGGATCTGGCCCTCCTTGACGTCGTCCAGGCGCTGGATCAGTTGCACCAGGGTCGATTTGCCGGCGCCGCTGGGGCCGACCAGGCCGACCTTCTGCCCGGCCGGGATGTGCAGGTTGAAGCCTTGGAACACCTGCCGGCCATCCGGGTAGCTGTAGCTCACGTCGACCAGATCGATGGTGCCGTCGACGTCGGGCAGCGGCAGGTGGGCGTCCTTCAGGGCGTGCGGCCTGACGATCACGCGCAGGGTGTCGGCGATGGCGCTGAGCTGCTGCACGGCGTCGACCAGGGCCAGCGCCAGGTCGCGGGAGCCGTTGAGGATGCGGAAGGTCAGCGCACTGACCAGCACCACGTCGCCGGCGCTGACGCGGCCGGCGCGCCACAGCAGGATGGCCCAGATCAGCATGCCGGCGGCCAGCAGCGACAGGCAGATGTCGTGCAGCACGCGGGTCTTCTCCATGTACAGCCAGCTGCCCCGGTGGGCGCGCGCCTCGCGGCCGATCTTGCGCGCCAGGCGATCGCTCTCCCGGTCGCGGGCGGAGAAGGCCTTGATAGTCCAGACGTTGGACACCGCATCGACCAGCTCGCCGCCGACCTGGGCGGCCTGGGCGGCGTAGCGCTGGTGCTTGTCCCGCCCGCGGATGCCATAGGCGGTGATCAGCACGGCGACCAGCAGCACCACGACGATCAGCGACACGGCCATGCGCCAGTCGACGGTGAACAGCACCACCACCGCGCCGAAGAAGTCGACCAAGGGCGGCATGATCTTCCAGGCGAAGCCGCCATAGATGTTGCCCGCCGCCATGCCGGTGGCGGTGATGCGGTTGCCCAGGGCACCGGCGAAGTGCTCGTTGAAGTAGCGCATGGGGTGGCCGGTGAGGTAGCGGAACAGCTCGACGCGGATGTCCACGCAGCTGGCCACCACGGTGCGGCAGCCGAGCCAGCCGCTCAGGCGCCAGAGGCCGTTCTCGGCGGCGATCAGCCCGAGGAACAGGGCCAGCGGCGTCCACACGTCGGCGTGCTGGCGGTCGTTGCCGGCGGCCAGGGCGTCGACCAGCAGCTTCATGCCGTACTGCACGGCCACCGCGCAACTGGAGGCGGCGAAGATCAGCACGAACATGAGGCCGAAGTGCCAGGGACGCATGCGCAGATAGCGCCACAGGAAGGGCAGCGTCTGGCCGGGCAGAGTCAGCGGCTTGCGTCGGGGAGCGCTCTTCTTCTGCTTCATGGCCGGCAGCGGGATGCACTCGCTCGCTCTTCCGGTACGTTGCCGGCGCTCCGGTAGTCGAAGCGCCGAGCCTGTCGAAAAGGGCCTGCCCGACACATAGCTCTTCCCCCGCACCTGGGCGCCGCAGCGTGTCCCGCTTCCGGCTGTCGTTGTCCCGTTGTCCGGCCTGCCGTCGAGACTGGTGGCCGGACCCCATGAGAAGTATGGACTGGACGAAAAGCGGCCGGGTTCCGGCCCGCCCGCCGGACGGGCGGGGAGAGGGGGCATCCGTCCCCCCTCATCCCGGAGCCCGACACTCAGCGCACGGCCCGATCCGCCAGCTGCGTCTTCAACCAGCCGGCCAGCCGCTCCGCGCGGCCGTCGCCGCGGCGCAGCGGCACCCACAGCGCCAGCTTCGCCGGCGTCTCGACGAAACCCCAGGGCGCCACCAGCCGCCCGGCGGCCAGATCGTCGGCAACCAGCTGCTGCGGCGCGATGGCCACGCCGAGCCCGGCCACCGCCGCCTCCAGCAGATAATAAAGATGCTCGAAGCCGGCGCCGTAGCGCAGCCCGGCCGCCGGCAGCCCCTGGCTCGCCGCCCAGCTTGGCCAGGCCTGCGGGCGCGAGGCGGTGTGCAGCAGGGTTTCGTCGAGCAGCGCCTGCGGCGGTGCCTGGCGCAGCGCGGCGAAGCGTGCATGGCGCGGGCTGAGCACCGGACCGATGCTTTCCGCGGCCAGTTCGAAGACCCGCATGTCGGCCGGCCACGGCGGCTCGGCGAACAGCAGGGTGGCGTCCAGGCCCGGCCGGCGCGGGTCCGGCCCGCCCTCGCTGGCGGAGAGCTGCAGGCGCAGCTCCGGCAGCTCGCGATTGAGGCGATCCAGGCGCGGAATGAACCAGCGCGCCAGCAGGCTCCCCGGACAGCCGAGCACGAACGGCGCCTCCTCAGTGCGCCGCTTCAGCTCGGCACAGGCGCCATCCAGACGGGCGAAGGCGTCACCGGCGGCGTCCCGTAGCAGCAGGCCGGCATCGGTGAGTTTTACGCCGCGCCCCTCCTTGCCGAACAGCGCCACCCCCAGCTCCTCCTCCAGGACGCGAATCTGCCGGCTGACCGCCCCGTGGGTGACGTGCAGCTCCTTGGCTGCCTGCTTGATGCTCAGCAGGCGGGCGGCGGCCTCGAAGGCGCGCAGGGCGTTCAGGGAGGGCAGGTCCGGGTGCGTCATCGGTGAGTTTTCCTGACGTGTCCGGGCGATCTTATCGCTTTTCGGCGGAGGCGCCATTGGTTAACGTGTGACCATCGCAGGTGGGCCGTGAAAAGCGCACCGCCTGCCTCTTTGCATACTCCGGGAGCACCCATGACCGAGACTTCCTACCGCACCGGCCCCGACGAAAAAGGCCTGTTCGGCCAGTTCGGCGGCCAGTTCGTCGCCGAAACCCTGATGCCGCTGATCAACTCGCTGGCGGCGGAATACGAAAAGGCCAAGACCGATCCGGCCTTCCTCGAAGAGCTCGCCTACTTCCAGCGCGACTACATCGGCCGCGCCAGCCCGCTGTACTTCGCCGAACGCCTGACCGAACACTTCGGCGGCGCGAAGATCTTCCTCAAGCGCGAAGACCTGAACCACACCGGCGCGCACAAGATCAACAACTGCATCGGCCAGATCCTGCTGGCCCGGCGCATGGGCAAGCAGCGCATCATCGCCGAGACCGGCGCCGGCATGCACGGCGTGGCCACCGCCACCGTGGCTGCGCGTTTCGGCATGCAGTGCGTGGTGTACATGGGCACCACCGACATCGATCGCCAGCAGGCCAACGTGTTCCGCATGAAGCTGCTCGGCGCCGAGGTCATCCCCGTCACCGCCGGCACCGGCACCCTCAAGGACGCCATGAACGAGGCGCTGCGCGACTGGGTGACCAATGTCGAGACGACCTTCTACCTGATCGGCACCGCCGCCGGCCCGCACCCCTATCCGGCGATGGTCCGCGACTTCCAGTCGGTGATCGGCAACGAAGTACGCGCGCAGATCCTGGAAAAGGAAGGCCGCCTGCCCGACTCGCTGGTCGCCTGCATCGGCGGCGGTTCCAACGCCATCGGCCTGTTCCACCCCTTCCTCGATGACGCCAGCGTGCAGATCGTCGGCGTCGAAGCGGCCGGTCACGGCATCGACACCGGCAAGCACGCCGCCAGCATGGCCGGTGGCGCACCGGGCGTGCTGCACGGCAACCGCACCTTCCTGCTGCAGGACGAGGATGGCCAGATCACCGATGCCCACTCGATTTCCGCCGGCCTCGACTACCCCGGCGTCGGCCCGGAGCACGCCTGGCTGCACGAGATCAAGCGTGTCGAATACGTGCCGATCACCGACCACGAAGCGCTGCAGGCCTTCCACCACTGCTGCCGCCTGGAAGGCATCATCCCGGCGCTGGAGTCCTCCCACGCCCTGGCCGAAGCCTTCAAGCGCGCGCCCACGCTGCCGAAGGATCACCTGATGGTGATCAACCTGTCCGGCCGCGGCGACAAGGACATGCAGACCGTGATGCACCACATGCAGGACAAACTGGAGAAGCACGCATGAGCCGCCTGCAGACCCGCTTCGCCGAGCTGAAGCAAGCCAACCGCGCCGCCCTGGTCACCTTCGTCACCGCCGGCGACCCGGACTACGACGCCTCCCTGGCGATCCTCAAGGGCCTGCCGGAGGCCGGCGCCGACGTGATCGAACTGGGCATGCCCTTCACCGACCCGATGGCCGACGGCCCGGCGATCCAGCTGGCCAACATCCGAGCCCTCGGCAGCAAGCAGAACATGGTAAAAACCCTGCAGATGGTGCGCGAATTCCGCACCGGCAACCAGGACACCCCGCTGGTGCTGATGGGCTACTACAACCCGATCTATGCCTACGGCGTCGCACGCTTCATCGCCGACGCCAAGGAGGCCGGCGTCGACGGCCTGATCGTCGTCGACCTGCCACCGGAGCACAACGACGAGCTGTGCGACCCGGCCCAGGCCGCCGGCCTCGACTTCATCCGCCTGACCACCCCGACCACCGACGACGAGCGCCTGCCGGTGGTGCTCGCCGGCAGCTCCGGCTTCGTCTACTACGTCTCCGTGGCCGGCGTCACCGGCGCCGGCGCCGCCACCCTGGCGCACGTCGAGCAGGCCGTCGCCCGCCTGCGCCGCCACACCGACCTGCCGGTGTGCATCGGCTTCGGCATCCGCAGCCCGGAACACGCCGCCAGCGTCGCCCGCCTGGCCGACGGCGTGGTGGTGGGCTCGGCACTGGTCGACCGCATCGCCAAGGCTGCCGGCAAGGAGCAGGCGGTGGGGGATGTGCTGGGGCTCTGCCGCGAACTGGCCGAGGGGGTCAGGGGAGCGCGGAAGTAAGCGTCTGCGCTACCTGTGCTCGAGGTGAGAAACACCGCTGCTTCCGAGAGGAGGTAGCGGCTCTTTTTTATGGACGGTTTACAGCCAAGAAATAATATACAGGGCGGCCGCGCCATCCCCAGAAATAAAAGGTTTTAGCAGCGACTCTAAATCAGCCATTTACGCCATATTGGATGATGCGTCTAGCATGGACAATTTACCAAATACTTTCGACCCCACTTCATCAATACTATTCCTCGGCTCAGGATTTTCAGTAGAAGCAAAAAACTCCAAAGGAGACCCTCTTCCCGTCGGTCAAGGCTTGTCCGACCTATTTGGCAAAGAGCTCGGATTATCCGAAGACGAGATAAAGCAATATGACCTGCCGACTCTTGCTAAAGAGATGGCAGACCTGAATGAAGGCGGCGCATGGAGCATCCTATACGACACCTTCAGCGTAACCGAATTAAGCGAGACACAAACAAATATACTTAGCCAAGATTGGCGGAGAATATATACCACAAACTATGACAACTCCGTTGAGTTTCACTATGCCTCCAAGGGCATCCGGGGCATCTCCTACAGCTGGAGAGATGGACTTCCGAAGAAAATAAAACACGGATCAGTCATCCATCTTCACGGCAGCATCTCAAACGTATCAAATATGGGGGCAGATGTTTTCGATGAGTTTATCCTTGACTTCGACTCATATGCAAAGCAGCATTTTATTGAGTCCGCATGGTACGAGGAGTTCTGTCGAGATGTTCGATTCGCCAGTGCAGTATTCTTTCTTGGATACAGCCTGAGCGACTACCTTATAGCATCCCTCTTGTCGAAAGATGATGCATGGAAAGGGAAGATTTATTTTCTGAAGCGCAAAAAAGATCCAATCTTCGAGCGTAAAGCAGATGGCTACGGAAAGATTGTCTATGCTGACCTTGAGGCATTTTCCCTATATTGCAATACAGCCCCTAGGCCCGAAAAGGGTAGCAACCTTAGCAGGCTCAAAGCCTTTCGAGAGATCAATCCATTCAAAGATGGCAAAAAACTCCCCGCACCGACACTAATGGAGACTCACAACCTTATAGTTTTCGGTCAGTTCGATGACAGGCGCTGTTTTGCAGCTCGCGATAAAAGTTCCCGCAGGTATATAGTGCCACGCTCGGAGTCGATAGCAGAGGCTCTTGATACGCTAAACCGTGTCACAACGCTACTGATTCACTCCCATACTGGCAACGGGAAATCCATTTTCTTGCATATACTCTCCCACGAGCTAATAGCTCAAGGGAAAAAGTGCTTCTGGTGTGTAGACTTGTCTGCTGCCGCACTGGATGAAATAACGGTAATACGAGACTCAGGAATCACAGAACCAATATTCATCTTTGATAACTATAATACGGCGATCGATCTGATACCACTAATCACTGGGATGATTGGGGGTGCAAAATTTATTTCAGCCATTAGATCTGGCGTCTGGGAAGTACGCCTCCACGAAATCAACGACAAACTCCCAAGCCCAATTGACTACGTCTCTCTTAATGGCTTCCGCGGAGAGGAAAAGCAGCAACTCACACTCCTACTAGATGATGCCGGACTGCTTGGGGACACTGAGCGTAAAGAGCTGAGAAACTGCGAGAGCTTCCGCGACGTCGTGTCCATGATCTACAAGAACACTAAAGTCATGGATAGCATCAGGAGCCGAATCTCCCCAATCCTAGATACACCTCACAGAAAAAACATTCTCGGTGCATTTGGATTATTCAAGTGGCTTGGAAGCGACATCGGAAATGCATATTTAAAAAGCGTATTCAATAGGGATGTATCTATAGAATTCGCAGTATGCAAGAGTCGCGCGCTTGAGGTATTTAGGTTTTCCGAGGGGGACGCAGAAATCTACTCATCGACTTTCTCCGGATTCCTCCTCGCTAGCTTCTTTGAATCTGAAGAACTTCTAGAAATAGTCCGGAAATGCCTGCTGTTCTCGGTAAAGCTAAAGAAAGAAAACAGAAAGCATAACTCCATCGTAGCAGAGCTAATGCAGATCTCCAATCTGACCAGGCTCTGCAGGGTTGCTGGCGACGAACAGCATAATGCAATCCTTTCTCTATTTGATGAACTACACAGAGACAGCTTTATAAATAGAGAGCCACTATTCTGGCTGCAGTATTCCATTCTAATGCTGTCAATGAATGATTACTTGCAGGCAAGAACCTACATTGAAACCGCATACGACAGAGTTGAATATGGATTTAAGACATACCAGATCGACACTCACGCACTCAGGGTGTATCTATCGGTTGCATCCAGAAAGCCAACCGAAGCCAATCACGAAAAAATCCTCCAGCACCTTGACGTTGTTGTAGAAATGCTCTCAGACAACAGCCACAGGCGTCATGCACTGAGAGCGATCTTTGATCTTGGGGATTTCATCACGCGGTATACATGTTCCGATGGAGAGCTCTGGCGAGACATCTATCGCCATCTAATTAAAGCAAGAGATGCACTAGTTCAAGATGGACTAGGAAACACAGAGCAAGACATCGCAAAGTTGAGCAACTTGGTCGCAGCAGCTATGAAAAAAGCAGTCTGCTAACTGCACTTGGCAGTACCGCCCCCCACCGGTACTGCACTCCCCTAACAGCACGTAGGGTAGACAACGGCTCAGCCTTGTCTACCAATGACTGCGGTGGACAATCGCTGCGCGAGTTGCCCACCCTACGATGCCACCCCGCTTTGATCGTGCCCACGCTCCCGCGCTCGTCGTTATACATAAGTTCCGGCGAGCGCATCGCGTGCTTTCAGTGCAATGAAAGCGAGTAGGGTGGACAACGGCGCAGCCTTGTCCACCAATTCGCCTCGGCTGCGGTGGGCAATCGCTGCGCGAGTTGTCCACCCTACGGGACTGAACACCGCGCTTGTGGATAAGCGAGTAGCCTGGACATTCGCCGGTGGAAAACGCTTCGCGGTTTTCCACCCTACGCGGGGGGATCAGGCTGGGTAGGGTGGATAACGCTCTGCTTGTCCACCGCTCTTCTTCAGGCCCGCTGCCCGAACCGGGCTGGCCTCAGACGCACAGGCTCCGCTTGCCCCGGTACAGCGCCGGCAGCCTCTCGCGCTCGTCCCGGCCGGGCGGGTTCGTTTCGGCGAGCGGCATGTCGTTTTCGGGGACATCTGGATCGTGGCGCGTTCGGCAACGCCGAGTTCGTGATAGAGCATGGCAACACCCTACCGAAACGGTCAGGTGAGGCACTCAGATTTTGCCGCCGCCGTTCTCGACCGGTGGCTTGGGCAGCGAGGCCTCGACTAGGCATGCGGAAGCATGCTCCGCTGTCCCTCCGCTTATCGTGCAACTGCAACCATGCCACACGGTTTCGAGTCAACTCGGGGGAGGCTGATAACTGCCTCTATCAATCCTCAGGAGGCCCAAATGGAAACCCTGACCAGTCTACTCGACGCCAAAGGTTGTCCCCTGGAGCAACAGAAGTTCACCTGGAGGGAGATGGCCGGCAAACCCATCAGCAAACTGGATGACGATGCGTTCACACGTGTTCGCATCATTCTGATGAACGGCATCGAACTCGATGCCCTGCGTCTCAAGCACATCGGCGCGCGCTTCCATGGCGAACTGCGCTTGCCTCTAGCCGAGGTTCGCCGTGCTGAGCATCACCAGGCCACCATGGTCAACTGGCTGCTTTCCGCCGATCACTCGCCACTCGAAACCACGATCGCTTATGAACAAGTCGCCATCGAGGTGACGGCGGCGGTGGCACAATCCGAACCCGACGCCTACCAGGCCCAGACCTACCGGTTTGGCCTGCTGGAGGATTTCGATCACCTCTACCGCTATTCGGCGCTGCTCGACCGGCTGGAGGGCAAGGATGCGAACAACATTCTCCAAGGCTACACCGACATCATTCCCGGCAGGCCCACCACCTTTCACCACCGGGCACCCGAAGATGATCTACGCGACGCTTACCAGCGCGATTCGGCGGCGCTGATCACCAAGATCCACGCGGCCATGATCACGGCAGCGGAATACCAGACCCACGACTACTACATGAATATCGGCCCTACCTTCGCCGACCCGCTGGCGCGCCAGCTTTATGCCGAGATCGCCTCGGTCGAAGAGCAGCATGTTACCCAGTACGGTTCATTGCAGGACCCGAATGAAAGCTTCCTGGAAAAATGGCTGATCCATGAAGCCATGGAAGCCTACAACTACTACAGCTGCGTAGACCAGGAGACCAACCCGCGCATCAAGGCGATCTGGGAGCGCTTCCTCGACTACGAACTGGGACACCTCAATCTGGTTTCCGAGTTGTTCGAGCGGTACGAACGGCGCGACGCCGGAGAAATCCTCACCGGTCCGCTGCCCCAAATGGTCGAATTCAAGAGCCAGCGGAAGTTCGTGCGCCAGGTGCTCGCCGATGAGGTCGACCTGCGCGCCAAGGGCAATGAATATGTGGATCGTCGGAACGAGGGTGAAGCGAGCCTCGACTATCGCAACCAGCTTAATTCGGCAGGTGTCCCCGCCGAAACCGTCTCGGCCGGTTACCAATGGGCGCCGGGTACGGAACTTAACCTTAAAGCCTCCTGAGGAGAGCGGCCATGCAGAACGCTACCCAGATCGGACTCAACCACACTGGCGCACGGCTGTCGCCACTGGACAGCGAGCAACAGATCAAGGCCTCCCAGGAGGTACTACCGGATGTCCCAGGCAACGAGCAAAGGCTCGCGCTGGAACGTACCGAGCTGGCGTCCGAAGCCGAGTCCATCGGTTCGGTGCCGCTGCCCGGCTCGACTAAGGGCATGCTCAAGACCGCGCTGAACACGCTGGTTGGAGTCAACCCGGAAGTATTGATCGACAAGCTTGGCGAGCGCCTGGCTTTTGAGCGGAGCGGTACCCGCCTCTACGAAGCTCTGATGGCAAAGGTGCAGGCCATTGAGGATGTGGATACGGAAGATATGCTCGAGACTTTGCAAAACTTCCATGATCAAGAGGCGGAGCATTTCAAGCTGCTCGAAGGGGCTCTGGAAAGGCTGGGAGCAGATCCGACGGCGATGACGCCTTGTGCCGATGTGGTGGGTGTGTCGGCTGCTGGCATACTTCAGGTGGTCAGTGACCCACGGACCAACCTGGCGCAGTCGCTCAATGCCCTGCTGACCGCCGAGCTGACCGACAATGCCGGCTGGGAATTACTGATCCGGC
Source organism: Azotobacter chroococcum (assembly GCF_002220155.1). NCBI lineage: Bacteria > Pseudomonadati > Pseudomonadota > Gammaproteobacteria > Pseudomonadales > Pseudomonadaceae > Azotobacter > Azotobacter chroococcum. The sequence continues at coordinate 226,418 of NZ_CP011835.1, forward strand.
TAGCCGAAACCAGCGGCCAGAACGAGATTGCCGACTCCTTCAACAAAGCGCTGGCACAGGAACAAATGCATCTGGAAACGGTGCGAAACTGGCTGGCTATGGAGGTCATGCGTCAGGTCTGATGCCCTGCTGCGTCCGTGGTATCGGCTAGGGTCTGTTGACGTTTTGGCGTGAGCCGCGTTGCCGCGTCAAATGCCGCCAGGCAAGGCGCGGGGCGCGGGCAATGGTCATTCCCTTGCCAAGCCCCGCAACGCCTTGCTTGTCCACCGCTCTCCTTCAGGCCGCTTGCCCGGAGCGGGCTGACCTTAGATGCACAGGCTCCGCTTGCCTTGGTACAGCGCCGGCAGCCTCTCGCCCTCGTCCCGGCCGGAGGGGTTCGTTTCGGCGAGTGGCCTATCGTTGTCGGGGACATCCGGGCCGGATGCGGGGCGACGCGGCCCGGTGGCCAGGTATACGGAAAAGGCGAGAAGAACCACGACCAGGGCGCTGGAAACAATCGGATCGGCGATCATCATTACCTCCGGAAGGCATGGGCTTTTCAATAGGTGCCTACATATGAGCTTGCGTCACTATGCCGCAGTAGGGGCGTTATAGGCAATCGACTTACGTCGGGTAGGGATATGGCGGCTCGCTTCATCCGCCTGCAACCGTCTTCTGCTCGATCCTCTCCCCCGGCGGCGGGCCTAGACTGAGAGCGAGCGAATCAGGGGAGCCTCCATGGAGTTCAAGGACTATTACGCGATGCTCGGCGTGGAGCCCACGGCCGACGAGAAGACCATCAAGACGGCCTACCGCCGGCTGGCGCGCAAGTACCATCCGGACATGAACAAGGAGGCCGGCGCGGAGAACCGCTTCAAGGAGGTGGCCGAGGCCTACGAGGTGCTGGGCAGCGCGGAGAAGCGTGCCGAGTACGACCAGCTTCGCCAGTACGGCCGCGCCGGCGAGCAGTTCGAGGTGCCGCCCGGCTGGCAGCGGGCGCACGGTTTCGGCGGAGCGCACGAGCATTTCGGCGGCGATTTCTCCGACTTCTTCGAGTCGATCTTCGGCGGCCGGCCGGGTAGCCATCAGCACGCCCGGGCGCCCCGGCGGGGTCGGGACATCGAGCTGGAACTGCCGGTGTTCCTCGAGGAAACCCTTGGCGAGCACAGCAAGCCGATCGACTACGTGCTGCCCAGCTTCGACGAGCACGGCCAGCGCATCAACCAGCCCAGGAGCCTCAACGTCAAGATTCCCGCCGGGGTCGCCAATGGCGAGCGCATCCGCCTCAAGGGCCAGGGCGCGCCGGGCGTCAATGGCGGACCGAGCGGCGACCTGTATCTGTTCATCCGCCTGGTTCCCCACCCGCTCTTCGACGTCGATGGCCACGACCTCACCATCACCGTCCCCCTGGCGCCCTGGGAGGCCGCGCTGGGCGCGCGGATCGAGGTGCCGACGCTGTCCGGCCGCATCCACCTGAGCATCCCGCCGGACAGCCAGAGCGGGCAGCGCCTGCGGATCAAGGGCAAGGGACTGAAGGACAAGCACGGCGTCGGCGATCTCTATGCCGTACTGAAGGTGGTGATGCCGCCGCGCAGCGACGAACACCTCCACAAGCTATGGACCCAGCTGCGCGACGCGGCGGGCTTCGACCCGCGCAGCCAATGGAGCAACCCGGAATGAGCACAACCCTGACCGTGCAACTGACCCTGGAAGAATGCTGCCAGCTGGTCGAACTGCCCGCCGAGAGCCTGATCGAGATCGTCGAACACGGCATCGTCGAAGCGGGCGGCGGCAGCCCCCGGGACTGGCGCTTCGATCCCGCCGCCCTGGACCGGCTGCGTCAGGCGCTGCGCCTGCAACGCCAACTGGAGCTCGACTGGCAGGCGGTGGCCGTGGCGCTGGAGCTGCTCGACGAAGTGGCGCGCCTGCGCGCCGAGAACGAAAGCCTGCGACGGCGGCTATTGCGCTTCATGGAGCCGTAGCGCTCGATTGCCAGTCGTAATGGTTGGACGCGGAGCATCCATCGGCCTGGCTCCCACGCGGGAGCGCAGGCGCCAGCGAAGGGTGACGCCCTATTTGCATCGGGCCAGGTCGCCGCGTACTCACGGTTTCCCGGCTCCCGGCCTTTTGCCGCAGGGGAAACCCCGTCTGCGTTTAAAATGCGGGCAACGCACAACCGACGATGTCCCATGAACTCAGAAGCCCTCGATACCCTGCACCAGCATCTGCTCGCCGCCTTGAACCCCGCCCCCGAGGAGGCCCGTCGTCTGTTCCACGGGCGGGGGCGCCGCTGGCCGGGGCTCGAGCATGTCACCGTCGACTGGCTGCAGGGCGTGCTGCTGGTGTCGCTGTTCCGGGAGCCGGCGGATGCCGAGGGGGAGGCGTTGCGGCGGATGCTCGTGGCGCTTGCCGGGTCGCCCGCCTGGCGGCACAGCGATGCGCATTCGCTGCTGCTGCACCACCGCTACCGGCCGGACAGCGCGACGGAGGTGCTGCTGGGCGAGGCCGTGGAGGAATGGCCGATCACCGAGAATGGCCTGCGCTACCAGCTGGAGCTGGGCCGGAAACAGAACAGTGGCCTGTTCCTGGACATGCGCTATGGGCGCCGCTGGGTCCAGGCCCAGGCCCGCGGCAAGCGCGTGCTGAATCTGTTCGCCTACACCTGCGGGTTTTCCGTTGCCGCGATTGCCGGCGGCGCCGAGCATGTGGTGAACCTGGACATGGCCAGGGCGGCCCTGAGCCGCGGACGGGACAATCACCGCCTGAACGGCCATGACCTGGCGCGGGTGACCTTTCTGGGTCATGAGTTGTTCAAGTCGTGGGGCAAGGTGAAGAAATGCGGCCCCTACGATCTGGTCATCGTCGATCCGCCTTCCTTCCAGAAGGGCAGCTTCGCCCTCGCCACGGACTACCGGAAGATCCTGCGCCGCCTGCCCGAGTTGCTCGGCGGACAAGGCAGCGTCCTGGCCTGCATCAACGACCCGGGCATCGGCCCGGACTTCCTCATCGAACAGGCGGCCCGCGAGGCGCCGGGCCTGCGCTTCGAGCAGCGCCTGGAAAATCCGCCGGAGTTCGCCGACATCCAGTCCGACGGCGGCCTGAAGGCCCTGGTGTTCAGCCAGGCCGGCGCCGCCCCGGCAGGCCGGACGGCATAGTCGACTTCGGCGGGGGAGTGGCAGCCGGCTGCCGGTTGATCGACCCGGACGCCACGCGGCATCATCATCCGGGCGCCGCGGCGCCCGTGCCCATGACCGGAGGTTTTTCAGTGCGTTTGAATCCAGCGGGAAAAGCGACAAGAAAGCGCAACAAGCTCGTCAAGAAGATCGAAAGGACCTGGCTCGCCTTCAGGTATTTCCTGAGAAACCGATTTTCTTCGGACCCCGTCTGTGCGCCAGGGGGCGTGACCGTCTCGCTCACCAGCCATTCGACGCGCACCGAACGGGTCTACCTGGCAATAGAGTCGATCGCGGCGGGACTCGAAAAGCCCGGGCGGCTGATTCTCTGGCTCGACGATGCCGGGATCTTCGCCAAGCTGCCGGCGTCGCTGCAAAGGCTGCAGAAAAGGGGGCTGGAGATTCGCCTGTGCCGCAACTATGGTCCGCACACCAAATACTATCCGTTCCTCGAGCATGAGGAGATAGAAGGTGTCCTGGTGACGGCCGACGACGACAGCTTCTATCCGCCGACCTGGCTGAAAAGGCTGCACGAGTCGCACCGGGCCACGCCGGAAACCGTCGTCGCCTACAAGGCCCTGTGCGTGCGGATCACCGACGGGCGGATCGAGCCCTACCTGAACTGGCGTTTCTGCCTGGAGGAGGAGGCCAGTTTCCGGAACTTCGCCCTCGGCGTCGGCGGGGTCATCTATCCCGCCGATTTCCTGCGGCGCCTGAAGGCGGCGGGGACGGCCTTCACCGCCTGCTGTCCCAGGCACGATGACGTCTGGCTGCACGCCACTGCCGTGCGGCAGGGCTACCGGGTCCGGCAGATCTCCAACGATGTGAACCACTTTCCGCTGGTGCCCGGCACGCAGAGGATCGGCCTGAAGAATGTCAACAAGATCGGCGGCAACGACCTGGCCATCTCCCAGACCTACCGCACGGCGGACATCCTGAAGATGCAGGGCGGCGACGCGCCCGCCCGGGCCTGAGTGTCCGGGCCAGCCCCTTCCCGTGCACGGCCTCAGTACGGCGCCTTGCCCAGGTAGTTGCCCGCCGGCTCGTAGTTGCACACCACGATGACCCGGTTGCTGCACTGGCTGCGGGCGCAGCCGAGGCGGCGGGTGTCGCGCCAGACCATCTGCGTGTAGTGGCCGATGCCTTGGGTCTTGCCCACCTTCAGCACGCCGCCCCTGTAGAGCCTTTTCTCCTGTTCCCAGGCGAGGGCGGCATCCTTCACGCCGTAATGGCCGGCCGTGCCGATGAACAGGTTTTCACCGTAGCCCGAGCCCCGGCTGTGCTGCATGCGGCAGCTGCTGGTGGCGAGGTGGTCGGCCCAGCGCTGGGCGGTTTTGGCCACCGGCGCCGACCATTGCAGGGGCGCGACGCCGACCGCCGCCCGCGCCCGGTTGTGCTCGCGCAGCAGGGTCTGCACCTCGGCCGTGGCGAGGCGCGAGCCGGGCGCCTTGGCTTGCGGGGTTTGCTGGGCGGATGCGCTGGCGCAGGCGGACAGCAGCAGGACGGCAAGGCAGTGCGGGAGGTAGCGGGTAGGCATGGGGGCGGTTTCGTGCTGGAGGATCGTGCCGGATTGGCGGGTGGCGATTCTGCCATTATCCGGCCGTCGCGCCTTCCCGCAGGTATCCCCCCGCATAGCCGCGCAGCGGACTGCCATAGACATCCGCCAGATCGAGCACGTCGCGGGCGAACGCCATCCAGGCTTCCAGCATCTCCGGGCTGCCGTTCAGCGCACCGACCTTGATCCGCCCGGAGCGCGGTTCGGCCAGGCTGTACATCACGGCCACGCCGAGAATCGCGGAGGCCTCCGCGATCTCCGGGATCTGCCGGTCCAGCGCATTGGCGAATTCGAAGCCGCCGATACGCAGCCGCCCGAGCGTCCGCAGCTGCGCGATGCCGGCCTCGATCCGCTCGGCCAGCAGTTCGGGGGCGATCTTCTGCCAGGCGGCGCGGGAGGCCAGGCGCCAGGCGCGCATCTGCTGCGCCGTGATGCCGGGGCAGCGGCCGAGATAGGCCGCGTTCAGGCAATGGTCGGCCGCCGCCGCCAGGCGCAGCTCCCGGGTGGGCTCGATGCCGAGCAGCGTGCAGACCTGGCCGAGCGAGGCGCCTTCCCAGAAGCGCTCGGCAGGCATGCTGAAACCGGGATCGCCCGCGTGATGATGATCCACGACGAGGTCCCGCGGGACGGCGCGGTCGGCCAGCGCGCATTCGACCCAGACGACCGGGCCGCGCTGCTGGCCCGGCCGCGCCGAGGTCCGCTCGGCGGCATAGGCGTTGCCGGCGTATACCCGCCGCTCTCCGGCCATGGCATAGGCCACCTTGTGTCCGGCGTTGCGGACCAGCCCCTCGATGATCACCATCTCGGGGTCGCGTGCCCCGAGGACGAACAGGTACTGCACGATCGACCTCCCGGACGTCGCCGAAAGGGGGCGACGGATGCGTTCATGGGCGCCTGGTGGCAGACGCGCCCCTGTGCCGATGTCCGGGCATGATGCCGCAGATGCCCGCCCGGCGTCTTGACGGACGGTCGTGCCGCCGCCCGAACGCTTCGATCCCGTGGCCGCTCCAATGGATCAGGGCCCCGCGTGTGGCGGGCCTGCCGGGAGGTAGTCATGAGTCATGGTCGAGGCAGAGAAACGTCGTATCCGGGACCGTGCGATCCGGTGAGCAGGGGACGCGACCTGAATCCGGACGACGATGAGGCGAGTGTCGACGAGGGCGAGATTCCGCCGGGCTTCTACGACGAGGCGGTGGTGGTGGAGCAGGACAGGAAGGACATGGAGCCGGAGCACGAGGAGGGGGACAATCTGAACCCCTGCTGATTGTCGGCGGCCGCTGCGCGCACGGCGCCGCGAATCGCTTCGCGGCGCCGTGTCAGGAGTGGATGCACCAGCTGGTCGTGTCGGCGGGCATGCCGAGGTCATCCACGGCGTGGATCAGCCCCGCGGAAATGGCTTCGTCGGGCGTGATGATCCGCGAGTCGGCGGTCAGGTACTGGGAGACGTCGAGGCGCTCCTTGGCTCCCTGGGTGCGCTCCTCGACGATCCGTGCGTACAGGACGCGGTCGAAATCCAGGCTCATGGCGTATTCGGACATCCTGGCGTGGTCGACCGAACCGTGGATGGTCCAGTGGAAGGGATGAAAGAGAAACTTGCTGTGCTGGCAGGCGGTGCGCCTTTGCCCGGCCAGGAAGATGATATTGCCCATGGACTCGACGGTGCCGAGGTTGTGGGTATTGACCGGGATGGGCAGCGACAGCAGGAAGTTGTAGAGGGAAAAGCCATAGCTGCATTCGCCGCCCATGGTGGCGATCTTGAGGGTGATTTCGGACGCATCCTGCTTCAGCGCCTGCGAGCATTTGTTTATGAGCTGCCCGCAGGTCGAAGAGTTGATCGGCCCCGTGAAGTGAATGACATGATTCGTCATGGATTACTGCCCTTGTGATGTTTGGCTTCACCATGGCTCTTCATGACCTCCGCCATGTTCCCGTCTTCCTGCTCCGGTATCCCTTGCGGCATGTTCAATACCTCGCTGTCGGCACCGTTCCGGGTTGTTCCGCTCGCCGGGAGCCGCCTTGCCTGGGCCGGGGCTTCCGCTCTGCCTGGAGCGGGCACGGCGGTCGGCGACACTCCCTGTTATGGAGTCGCAGGGGAGCAGGCAGTTCCAGCGTTTCCAGATCGCATCGCGCCCGGCGGGTCTCCCTTCGCTGCCAATCTCCGGCGCAGCGGCCGATGGCCAGGCGCCGAAGGGGCGGTTGCATTTCTCTCGCAGAATAGCTGCCCGCCATGGGCTCTTCCAATGTCCGCCCATGGGCGTGTCGCCGCTCGCCGCGATGACGGCCGCCCCGGGGCCGATCCGGCAGGCGCCGCGGACTCTCTTGCGTTCAACGCTGCTGCAGGGCCTTCAGGGCATCGCGCAGGCCGTCCTGCATCACACCCCCGGCGCCGTCGAGGAGGCTGGTCATGACCCCGGCGAAGCCGCAGCGCCACAGCCCGACCTCGCCGACGTAGGGGTTGCCCCAGCCCATCTGGCAGGCGACTTCCTGGTTGCGCCGGCGCTCCCGTTCGCTGACCGGATACTGGCGGTTCCAGGCCTCGTAGAGCTTGCGATCCTGCGGGGACATGCGCAGCCTGTAGCGGTCGTGCATGTACAGATAGATGCGCGCCACGGCGCCGCGCACTTCCTCGCGCGGCATCGCCTTGCGCGCCTGGAAGTCGACGACCATCCGGCAGCGGCCGTACTGGTCGGGCTTGCGGTTCAGCATGGCGAAGCCGAAGTTGCTGCGGTCGCCGTTGACCTCGCCGATCGCCGGCACCAGGTTGTGCAGGTCGGCTTCGGCCGCGGCGAAGGCCGGGTCGTTGGCCGTGCAGTGCTCGCGTCCGCCCTTCTTCCAGCACTGGCGCTGATGGCCGATGACCCAGGCGGGCACCACGTGCTCCCACTCCAGCCGGCTGGCGCGCTGCGGGCTCTTGCGCGGCTGGTAGCCGCAGCTGGCGAGGTCGACGCGATTGTCCCGGTAGCGGCACCCGCAGTAGAAGGTCAGCGGGTCGTCGGCATGGATCTCGCGGGCGATCTTCTTCGCGGCGCCGAAGGTTTCGGGCGGCTCGATATCGGTGAACAGGCTGCCGGCAACGGCCAGCGCGATGCCGGAAAGCAGTGACACTATCTTCTTTGCAACCATCGACACGGTTCCATCAGTCGAGCGAAAGGAGGGCGATTCTACTGACGCCCCGGCGGCCGCTTCCATCGGCCGGGTCGCAGGCCGGGAGAGGCCTCTGGAGCGTCCGCGGCAGGCGCCGAACGGGGGCGCACTTTCGGCGGGGCGGGCTGTCACAGCCACAATATCGTAACAACATGTTACGAATCGCCAGGCCAGGGAGGGCTGCCGATGATTCTCGCCATCGTTCTTTTCGTTGGGTTCGCCTGTCTGGGCCTGTTCGTGGCTGGCGTGTGCCTGGGACGCTGGATGCGTTCGCCTTCGCCTCCGCAGGCGGATCTGCAGGCGGCGGACGACGCCAGCCTGTTTCTCGGCTGGGACGGGCTGGCTCCCGAGGAGCGCAAGCGGCGCCTGGCGCTGTATCGGGAGCGGGTGCTGGTGCGCAGCGCCGAGCAGGACCGGGCCTGGCTGAAGCAGTGCCTGGAGGGCGGGAGTGAGGCGCCCCGCACTACCCGGGATTTTTAGAGCATTTTCATGAAATACCGGATCACTGCTGCAACTGTAGGTCGGGTTAGCCCGTAGGGCGTAACCCGGCGCGACAGGCAATGCCGGGCAGGCTGTCGGGCTAGTGCAGTTTCAACCAACATCCTGTTCAAGTGGCGGGAGCTGTTCACAACCGTAATAGGTGCAGACTCGCTCCATCACCTCAGCGCTGGTCAGCGGGCGTTCGGGTTCATGGATCGCCCGCTTGCCATGCACCCAGCGGGGCTCGATCCGGTTCAGCCAGGGGCTCTTGCTCGGCAGGCGGCAGGTTACGATCCGTACGCCACCCTCGGCCCTGGCCCGGCGGTTGTGCGCCCCGATCCAGGCCCGCACCCGGTGGCTGATATGCCAGCTGGCGTTGTCCCAGATCATCAGCAGCGCCTTCTTCCCCTCGCTCGCCAGGCGCTCGCAGACCCACTCCAGGAAGTCCTCGGTCACCTGGCTGACCGGGCGGCCCTTGACGAAGCGCAGCAGCATCTGCCCCGTGTCGGCGCGCAGCAGGCCATAGCAGCTCAGCGCCTTGGGTTCGGCATCCTGCGGATCCACCGACAACTGCTGCAGGCGCAAAGCCGGACCCGCGCTCCAGGCCTTCAGGAACGGGCGCGCGAAACGACTCCACCAGACCTCGTCCTGAAAACCCAGCACCCAGTCCGGGTGCGTTGTGGCCAGTTCGATCAGCCAGTCGCGTCGCTTTTTTTGCGCGCATAGTGCGGATCCGGACTGGTGATCCAGGTCTTGGCCCGCTTCCAGCCCACGCCCAGGCGCATCAGGGCCTGGCGGATCGACTCGTGGCTCAGCTGCCGTTCGGTCAGCCCCTGCTCGAAGGCCACTTCGGCGGCCAGGCTCAAGGTCCACAAGCGGGTGGGCTTGCCGAAATCGCGGGGGCTGCGATGCAGCAAGGCGCGCAAGCGCTCGGCCTGCGTGCCCGCAAGCAAGGGACGGACACGTTTGGGCCGATGCGACTTCTCCGTCAGGCAAGACACCCCCTCGGCGGCAAAGGCCCGCAGGGTGTTGCGTACGGTTTGCGTGGCGCAGCCGAACAGAGCGGCAATTTCCGTGGCGGTCTTGCCGTCAGCGCTGGCCAGCAGGATCTGGCAGCGCCGCAGCGTGAAGGCTTCCCGGGCACGCAAGCCAACCTGCAGGGCCTGCCGTTCCTCGGTAGTCAAAGGGCGAACGAATAGAGGTGCTTTCATGGGGCATAGCATCGCCTGATGCCATAATTTCCACAACTTCATCTATGAAACTGCACTAGGGTCTGTTGACGTTTTGGCGTGAGCCGCGTTGCCGCGTCAAATGCCGCCAGGCAAGGCGCGGGTCGCCGGCAATGGTCATTCCCTTGCCAAGACCCGCAACGCCGCATGGCGGCATTTGCCGCGCAACCCGCAGGGACGGGGTCCGTTTGGCGCAGCACGGCGTCGCTCGTCGTTCATTTGGAATGACCAAACTTCTCTCCTCGTTCCTTGTTCTGCGCCAAACGGGCCGCCGTCGCGGCCTACACCAAAACGTCAACAGACCCTAACCCGACCTACGGAGCGGCCATCGGCGCTGCCGCTCCTGTACCGTTCGTCCGGCCACACCAAACCATCGTCGCGTTCTGCCGGTCCATTCAGGTGTCACTTACTGAAATTAAGGAGACGACAGATGGGCAGTACTTCCGACAAGATCAAGGGCACCGCCAACGAGGCCGCCGGCAAGATCAAGAAGGGGATCGGCGGAGCCACCGACAACCGGACCCTGGAGGGTGAGGGGCGCGCTCAGGAGTCCCGCGGCAAGGCCCAGAAGGCCAAGGGCGAGGTGAAGGACGCGGTCAAGCGCGGTATCGATAAGGCCTGAGCCTCGGGCGGCGAAACCGACCGCAACCATCCCCTGCAACGGCGCCCCGACGCCGCCCAGCCTGCCAATGCCCGCTTTCGCGGGCATTGCCTTGTCTGGGGGCTCCGTATCCCTCAGCCCTCGATGACGAAGCGCAGCAGATCATGGTTGAAGCGTTCCACCTCGATCTGCGCCAGGCCGTGCGAGCCGCCCGGGTAGACGAGCAGGGTGGCGTTCGGCACCAGCTGCACGGCGCGCCGGGCCGAGGCGTCGATCGGCACGATCTGGTCGTCGTCGCCGTGCACGATCAGGGTCGGCACGTCGAACTTCTTCAGGTCCTCACTGAAGTCGGTTTCGGAGAACTGCGCGATGCAGTCGTAGGCCGGCTTGATGCCGGCGCTCATGCCCTGCAGCCAGAAGGCGTCGCGCAGGCCCTCGGAGACCTGCGCCCCGGGCCGGTTGAAGCCGTAGAAGGTGGTCGGTAGGTCCTTGAAGAACTGCGCGCGGTTCTCCAGCACGCCCTGGCGGATGCCGTCGAACACCTCCTTCGGCAGGCCGCCGGGATTGTTCGGGGTCTTCAGCATCAAGGGCGGCACCGCGCCCAGCAGCACCACCTTGGCCACCCGCGCCGTGCCGTGCCGGCCGATGTAGCGGGCCACCTCGCCGCCGCCGGTGGAGTGGCCGACCAGCACGGCATCCTGCACGTCGAGCACGTCCAGCAGCTGCGCTAGGTCGTCGGCGTACTGGTCCATGTGGTTGCCGTCCCAGGTCTGTTGCGAACGGCCATGGCCGCGGCGGTCGTGGGCGATCACCCGGTAGCCGCGCTGGCCGAGAAACAGCATCTGGGCGTCCCAGGCGTCGGCGCAGAGCGGCCAGCCGTGGGAGAAGACGATCGGCTGGCCCGATCCCCAGTCCTTGTAGAAGAGGGTGGTGCCGTCTTGGAGCGTCAGGATGGACATGCCGGGTTTCCTCGTGTGGGATGCGGCGTCCGCAGGCGTGGCGCCGCAGGGGTTCCCGATTACGACCCTGCCGCTGGGCGATAGTGCTGGCCGCCCGGCGGCCGAGGACCGCTCATCACTGCAGCAGGAGTCATCGCCGCCTTTCGCCAGTCGATACAGAAAAGCTGCTGCCCGCGCAGCGGGTCGGGACAGGCGGAGACAGGCATGGCGCGTAGCGGAAAGATCCTCGTCGGGGTGCTGGGCGGTCTGGCGGTGCTGATCGTCGCCCTGGTCGTGCTCGTCGCGACCTTCGACTGGAACCGGCTCAAGCCGCGGATCAACGCGCAGGTTTCCGAGGCCCTGGACCGTCCCTTCGCCATCGAGGGCGAGCTGGCGGTGCGCTGGCGGCGCCCGGCGGAGGAGTCCGGCTGGCGCGCCTGGGTGCCCTGGCCGCAGATCAGCGCCGAGGCGTTGCGCCTGGGCAATCCGGACTGGGCCAGGGGCGAGCGCTTCGTCAGCCTCGAGCGGGTCGAGCTGGAACTGGCACCGCTGGCCCTGCTCGGCAAGACCGTGCGCATCCCGCAGATCAGGCTGACCGGCGCGGACGCCAGTCTCGAGCGGCTGGCCGACGGCCGCGCCAACTGGACCTTCGACCAGGGCGACAAGGCCAGGGACGAGGCGCCGTCGCCCTGGACCTTCGACATCGGCACCGTCCAGTTCGACCGGGCACGCATACGGCTGGACGACCAGGTGCTCAAGGCCGATCTGCAGGCGGACGTCGCGCCCCTCGGCGCGCCGATCCCCTTCGAGCAGGTGGTCGGCAAGGCGCAGGCCGAGCGTGCCATCCGCGAGGGCGCCCGGCCCCAGGACTACGCCTTCGCCTGGACGGCGCAGGGGCGCTACCGCGGCCAGCCGCTGGCCGGCGAGGGCAAGGTCGGCGGGCTGCTGGCCCTGCAGGACACTCGGCTGCCGTTTCCCGTGCAGGTCGACCTGCGCGCCGGGAAAACCCGCCTGCGCGCCGAGGGCGTGCTGGTCGCGCCGCGCCAGCTCAGCGCGCTGGACCTGCGCCTGCGCCTGTCCGGCGACAGCCTGGCCAACCTGCATTCCTTGATCGGCGTGACCCTGCCGGACACCGCCGCCTATTCCACCCGCGGGCGGCTGACCGCCGACCTGCGCGACCCGGAGGGCGCCGAGTACCGCTATCGGGAGTTCAGCGGCAAGATCGGCGACAGCGACATCCACGGCGACCTGACCTACGTGGCGCGCCAGCCACGGCCCAAGCTGTCCGGCGCGCTGACCTCCAACCAGCTGCTGTTCCGCGACCTCGGCCCGCTGATCGGCGCCGACACCGAGGCCGAGCGCGAGAAATCCAGACAGCCGCCGAACAAGGCCCTGCCGGTGGAGGAGTTCCGCACCGAGCGCTGGCGCGACATGGACGCCGACGTGCGCTTCGAGGGCAAGCGCATCGTCCGGCGCAAGCAGCTGCCGATCACCGACCTGTCCACTCATGTGCAGCTGGAGAACGGCAGGCTGCGTCTCGACCCGCTGCGCCTGGGCGTCGCCGGCGGACGCCTGGACACCACGGTGTCCCTTGACGGCCGGCAGACGCCGCTGGACGGCCGGGTGCGGATGAGCATCCGCGGCCTCGAACTCAAGCGCCTGTTCCCCACCGTCGAGACCATGCGCGACAGCCTCGGCGAGCTGAACGGCGACGCCCGTCTGCGCGGCACCGGCAACTCGGTGGCCGCCCTGCTCGGCTCGGCCGACGGCGAACTGAAGCTGCTGATCAACGACGGCACCATCAGCCGCGCGCTGATGGAGCTCGCCGGGCTGAACGTCGGCAGCTACGTCGTCGAGCGCCTGTTCGGAGACGAGGAGGTCCCGATCAACTGCGCGGCGGCGGACATCGGCTTCAAGAACGGCCTGGCGACTCCGCGGCTGTTCGTCTTCGACACGGAAAACGCGGTGGTCACCATCGACGGCTCGGTCAACTTCAAGAGCGAGGCGCTGGACATCGACATCGTGCCCAAGTCCAAGGGCGTGCGGATCATCTCGCTGCGCTCGCCGCTCTACGTGCGCGGCACCTTCAAGAACCCCGATCCGGGGGTGCATGCCGAAGGCCTGATCGCGCGCGGCGCCGGCATGGTGGCGCTCGGCAGCGTCGTCGCCCCGGTGGCCGGCCTGCTCGCGCTCATCGCGCCCAGCGCCGAACAGCCGAACCGCTGCAGACCCATGCTGGAGCAGATAAGGACCAGCCGGGCCGACTGATGCCCACCCCTTTCAAGGTCTTCGGCCGGCTGCTGCAACGTGCCCACGCAGGAGCGTGGGCAACGATCATCCTCGTCGCTTGATGGCTCCCACGCTCCTGCGTGGGAGCCTAGGGCCGGGCGCTCCGGCGCCTCAGGCGCCCCTGCGGCGCGCCCACGCGGAAGCGCGGGCACGATCAAATGCCCGAGCAGATGAGGATCAGCCAGGCCGACTGATGTCCGCTCCTCAACAGGCCGCCGCTTGCGGCAGGCGGTCGGCCAGCCCGCCGGGGTGGAACAGCCGGCCGCTGGCGCGCAGGGCGTGGGCCGGCGTGCTGCGGCTCGACAGCAGCCGGGCCAGCGGCGCCAGGCCTTCGACGGCGGCGGAATTGCCGGCGCGGTCGAGGGCTTCGGCGGCGGCGTAGAGGGCGGCGCGCGCGCCGTTGCGGATCTCCGCATCGTCGAAGGCGTGCAGCGCGGCGCGGCGGTACAGCGCCACGTCCGGGGTTTCGCTGCGCCCGCGCAGGTTGTTCGCCAGGCAGATGCCGGTCAGCAGGTGGCAGCAGGCGGCGAGCAGTTCCACCGAGGGCATGGCGTCGAAGGCCTTGAACTCGATGCGCCCGGCTTCCCGCGCCAGCCGCGCCGGGCGCAGCAGCGGCGAGCGCCCGGCCTGCTCGGCGTATTCCTCGAGGCCGAGGAACAGCTTGACCGCCGGGCGCTGGTCGCAGCGCAGCCAGGTGCGCCGCGACCAGCCGTGCCAGGGCCGCCCGGCGCAGTACGGCGAGCTGAAGCTGAAGGGCACGATGTAGGGTGCGTAGTGGTTGAGCTTGCGCGCGGCATCGAGGTTGCGCTTGGTGCTCCAGTCGGGCAGCGAGAGGTTGAGATCCGGGCCGTAGGTCAGCATCGACAGCTCCATGCCCTGGTACTCGCGGTCGCCGGCGCGCAGGCGCTGCTCGAAGGCATTGAGCGGCGGGGTGTAGCCGTACTGGGTGCGCAGCGGATCGAAGCCGGCGATGGCCAGGCCCAGGCCGTCGCGGCCGAGGCGCGCGGCGAGCTGGCGCTCGATGTCGAGCAGGCAGTCGATGGCGGCCGCGACGCCGGGCCGCGGCGGGGTGCGGATCTCCACGCCCTTGGCGACGAAGCCGCAGAAGCGCCCGTCCGGGTCGAAGCGCTCGTCGCCCTCCAGATACCAGTAGCCGCGGCGGATGCCCAGGTCGCCCTCGGCCAGCGTCGGGTCGCCGAGGCCGGGCCGGTCGGCGAGCAGGTCGGCGAGCCGGGGCACATCCAGGGCGTGGATGTCGCGCAGGCGGCCGGCCTGCGGGCCGCGGGTGTCGGCCAGCAGGTACTCGAATTCGATGCCGTAGTGCACGGCCGGCATCGGGCTAGATCCAGCGGAGGACGTCGTGGGGGTCTGGCACAGCCTCATGGGTTGTCTCCTCGGCGCGTTGCGGTGTTCCCAGATAGAGGAAGCCGACGATCTGTTCGTCCTCGCCCAGCCCCAGTTCGCGGTGGAAGCCGCGGTCGTACATCAGCCAGCCGGAGCGCCACAGACCGCCGTAGCCGAGGGCGCGGGCGGCCAGCTGCAGGGTCAGCACGCTGCAGGCGGCGCACAGCTGCTGGTCGAACAGCGGCACCAGCGTGCTCGGCCGCGGGCTGGCCACCACGGTGATCACCAGCGGGGCGCGGTGCGGCATGCGCGGGGTGCGGGCGATCTCCGCCTCGCTCCGCCCGGCGGCCACGGCGGCGCGCTGCATGGCCTGGCCCAGGCGGTCCAGGCCGTCGTCGCGGGCGGCGAGGAAGCGGTACGGGCGCAGGTGTTGAAAGTCTGGCACGCGCAGCGCGGCGCGCAGGATCAGCGCCAGCTCCGCGTCGTCCGGCCCGGGCGCGCGCACGCTGTGGCAGGAGCGGCGGTTGAGCAGCAGGCCCAGGGCGGAGTCCGCCGCGGGGATCGGGGTCATTCCGCCCATGGCAGTTCCTCCTCGATGCGCAGGCCGGCGCGCAGCCGCTCGCGGATGCCCATCAGGGCGGCGTCGAGCCGCTCGATGCGCTGCAGGTTGCGCCGTTCGGCCGGGCTGGTGTCGAGCACTTCGGCGATGCCGCCGTTGCGGATCACCAGCCGCCGCGCGCCGCGCAGGGCGAGCAGCGGGTCGTGGGTGGAAATCAGCACGATCTTCGCCCCGCCGACCAAGAGGTCGAGGGCGCGCTTGCGGTCGACCCCGGCGTTCTCGATCTCGTCGATCAGCACCACCGGCGAGGCCGACAAGAGCGCCGCGTCGGCGATCATCAGCGCCCGCGTCTGGCCGCCGGAGAGCTGGGTGACCGAGGTGTCGGCGGCGAACTTCTCGCCGGTCAGGGCGTTGGCGCAGGCGATCACCGTGCGCGCCATGCCCTCCGGGTCGGCGACCATCCGGCAGCGGGCGTGCATCTCGACGAGTTCGCGCGCGCTGAGGTCGACGACGAAATTCATGTTCTGCGACAGCTGCGCGACCAGCTTGCGGTCCGGCGCGTAGCGGCGCTCCACCGGCGGCTCGGCGCCGTTGACCAGCACCCGGCGGCCGGTCGGCGTGTCGCCCTGGGCCAGGCACTCGATGTCGGCGAGCAGGCGGCTCTTGCCCGAGCCGGTCGGGCCGACGATGCAGACGATCTCGCCGGCGTGAAAGACCAGCTCCAGGTCTTCGGCGCGGCCGCTCTTGTCGCGCCCGCCGAGCAGGGTGAGGCTGTCGACCCGCTCGCCCGGCGCCTCGGCCAGGGCGCGCACCTCGGCGACCAGCCGTTCGAGGTGATCGAGCAACTGCCCGCGCTGCATGCCGGCGTCGAACAGCGCCTCGTCGGGCAGTCCGGCCAGCCACTGGGCGACGCTGGCGCCGGGCGCGGCGGGCGGCAGGGCGAGGGCGGCGACGAACTCGGCGACCGCCGGGTGACGCTCCGGCAGCAGGGCGAAGGGCAGCTCGGCGAGGCTCATCGGGACTCCTCCCGGTCGGCGAAGCGCATCTTCTTCACGTTGCCACGCTGGTGGGTCTCGCCGATGGCGGTTTCGCCGACGCAGTAGGGACAGACCGCCGCCGGCATCGAGAAGCGCAGGCGGCTGCCGTCCAGGCTCGGTGTCGGCGCGGCGGCGCGGATGTGCCGGGCGAGGTCGGCGGCGCCCTGGCCGGTGAGGCCGTTGCAGAACAGCGCCGGCGCGCCGGGGTTGGCCAGGCGCACGTGGAAGGCGAACACCTCGCGCTCGACCTGGGAGACGATGTCGCCCTTGGTGATCGCCACCAGGTCGGCCAGGCGCAGCATCGGGCCGATCTTCTTCGGCGTGTGCACCCCGGCCAGGGCGTCGACCACGCAGATCGCCAGCACGCCGTCGATGTGCGGCGAGCAGCGGTTGCACAGCCCGGCGCTCTCGCTGAGCAGCACGTCGAGCCCCTGGCGCTGGCCCCAGGCCAGGCAGTCCTCGATGTTGGAGACGAAGTAGTGGTCGGGGCAGAGGGCGCCGGCCAGGCCGACCGCCACCGGGATCTCGTGCTGGGCATAAAGGCGCCCGTCGTCGCTGGACAGGGCGTCGAACTTGGCCACGCCGACGGCGAGGCCGTCCTGTTTCAGCAGTCTGGCGACCTGGAGGATGACCGAGGTCTTGCCGACCGACGGCGAGCCGGCCACGGTGATCAGTTGCATAGGCGCAGGCCCCCCTGGGCGGCGAAGAACAGCTCGGCGGCGCGGCGCTGTTCGGCGGCAAAATCATGGGTGTGGAAGAACGCCCAGCCCGGCCACTTGAGCCGCGCCCCCGGCGGAAAGGCCCGGGCGTGCGCGGCGCCGGTCGGCGGATAGCAGTTGCGGGCGAGCACGGCGCCGAGCTGCGCGCCGTGCAGGTAGTCGACCAGCGGGGCGAGGCGTGCCTCGCAGCCGGGCCTCAACAGGTAGCCGATCGGCATGGCCAGCGCGCCGTCCTCCGGCCAGACCACGGAGGTACGCTCGCGGCGCGGGCAGAGTTCGGCCTGCAGCCAGGGCAGCACGGCGATGGCGCCGACGTCCGGGCTGTTCGAGCCGGCCTGGGTCGCGGTGCGCACGTTGTGCTGCAGGTGGCGGACGTTGCCGGCGAAGGCGGCGAGCCCGCTCTGGCCGAACTCCAGGTACAGCGCCAGCAAGAGGTAGGCGTTGTAGTCCTGGTAGGCCATCTGCGGATTCGGCCGCCAGCCGCCGAAGACGATCTCCCCGGCCCATTGCGGATCGAGCAGGTCGCTCCACACCCGCGGCGGCCGGCGGCCCTTGAGCCGGCGCCGGTCGATCAGCCAGACGAAGGGGATCACCGAGAACACCCGGAAGGCGCCCAGCGGATCGGCCAGACCGGCCGCCGCGCAGGCCGGATGCAGTTCGGGCAGCGGGCGGGCAGCGCGGCCGGGGGCGTAGTGGGCGAGCAGATCGGGCGCCAGGATGTCCTGGTAGACGGTCGATACCAGCAGGCCCGGCAGGCGCGCCGGGTCGCGCTCGCTGGCCAGGCTGTCGAACGGGCTGTACCACTCGCCGCCGCCCAGGCAGCAGCAGTTCAGGGCCGGGCCTCCGGCCGCGCGCTGCGCCGCCAGGGTCTGGTCGAGGCCGGCCTTGAAGGCCCGGCGCAGCGGAATCGGCATGCGCCCGAGCAGGTCCAGAGCGCCGAGGGCGCCGGGCGCCGGTAGCGCGGGGTGGCCGGCGTCGGCGCTGGTGTGCTGTGGTGTCGTCACGCTGACCTCCTCGCTCCGGCGGGTCGTCTGGTCCGTAGGTGCTCCGGCCGGTGGAAAATCGCGATGCGAGTTTTCCATCCTATGGACTGGCTTTAGCGAGATTCGGGCCAGCCGGCGCGGTTGCGGCCGAGGCCGCGCCGGGCCGGGGTTGCGGGCGTTCCGGCAGGGGAACGGCGAGGGATGAGGTGTTCGCCGCCGAACATTCCGCCGCGGCAGACGTACCGGGGCGAACCCTCGATGCGTTGCTGTCGGCGTTCGCGGCCCGGCCGGCGGCGGCTGCGGGCTTCTGGCACGCCGCTGGCATCGTCCCCGGCGTATCCATTCGCCACGAGGAACACGCCATGAAGTCACGCGGCATCGTCAATGCCACCCGCCGCCTGATCGGCGCGCGCAAGCTGGGCAGCGTCACCCTGCTCGGCAAGGCCGAGGAGGAGGCCCGCCACGCGCTGACCCAGGCGCGCGCCTGGATCGGTCGGGCCAATCCCATCGACGAGGAGGCGCAGCAGAACTTCCAGACCATCGTCGAGGCGACCGAGGATCTGGAGCGCGTGCTGCTGGAGGGGGCTGCCCCGGCCTGAGGGCAGCTTCGTAGGGCAATGAAATTTTGATGGCTCCCACGCTCCTGCGTGGGAGCCCAGGGCCGGGCGCACCTGCAACGTGCCCACGCAGGAGCGTGGGCACGATCAATCGCCATCTGGCGGGTTTCACCCGCCCTACGCCCCGGAAGGACTTACTGCTGCTTGGTCAGATCGACCAGCGGCTCTTCGCGCACCTCGGTCGGCCGGCCGGCCTGGACCTCGTTGACCCGCTGCACGGCCTGGTCCACCGCCGCCTTGTCGGCGAGCAGGGCGAAGCCGACCCGAAACTGGCGCTGCTCCTTCGGGCCGATGGTCGGCACCAGGCCGAGCGGGCGCTGGAAGCGGCGGTTGTAGGAGAAGCTGGTGCCGGGCTCGAGGCCGGTGACGTAGCCCTGTTTCTCGGTGTCGGTGTTCTTCCACAGCGAGAACACCGGCAGCTGCTGCACGTTGTAGTCGACCCGCACGCCGCGGTCGCCGGCCTGGTTGTGCAGCACGGCCAGGGTGTCGCCCCTGGCGTCGCCGTAGGGCACCAGGTTGTAGACGGTCTCGTCGTAGTCCTGGGTCGGGCCGCGGTAGGTCTGCCAGTTGGCGAGGTCGCCGCGGGCCTTGGCGTTGAACGGCGAGACCTGCTTGACCGGGGCGACGAAGCGCGCGCCCTGGCCCAGCAGCGGGGTGCCGAAGTTATTGTGGTAGAGCGCCTGGTATTCCTTGGGATAGTCGCCGTTGTTGGTCAGGGTGTCGTCGATGACGAAGCCCGTGGCGCCCGGCGTGGTGCTCAGTTCGGTGGCGACGCTGAAGTCGACCTTCTTGAACGCCTGCTCCTTCAGCTCGCCCCTGAGGCGGATGGCGTACGGCGGCTGCTCGTCGATGCTCAGCACCACCCGGGTGGCCGGAATGTTCGCCGCCCGGCCGTGCAGGGTGAGCAGCTCGCCGTTGTCCATGCCAGGGTGGCCGACCCACTCGTAGCCGCAGCGGGTGACCAGCTCGTTGAAGCCCTCGAGCCAGCCGAGGCCGCCGCGGCCGTTCTGCTCGATGAACGCCGGGTTGACCACATCCTTGACCGGCGAGTCCCAGCCCATGCGGACGTCGCCGGCCACTGCGCGCAGCACGTTCATGCCGCGGGTCGGCACCACGGTGATGGTCATGGCGCCGGTATCGATGTCGATCAGGCTGACGCCCTCCTGGAGGCCGCCGTGCAGGGTGCGCAGGCTGACCGAGAACGGCTTGTCGGTCTTGATGCCCAGCTGCTGGCTGTCGATCTTCCAGTTCTGCGCCGGCTTGTCGGTATCGAGCAGGACATAGTCCCGGGCCAGGGCAGAGGTGGTGCCGACGATAGCGGCGAGGCCGATGAGGCAGGAAAGCTTGTTCATGATGACCCTTCTTTTCTTGTTGTGGGGCAGCCGCGAAGCTGCCCCGGATTGCGATTACGTCCGTTTCAGCCAGACCGCAGTATTACCCGGCAGCTTGCCCGCCTCCGACAGCGCTTCGCTGGACAGCAGCACCTGGCTGCCTTCCGGCAGCGCTGCGGCCTGTGTTCCCATGTTGATCAGCACGCGCAGGTCGCCATTGTCGAAGGCCAGCACGTCCTTGCCAGCGTCGACCCACTGCAGCTTGCCGTCGCCCAGCTTGTGGTCATGGCGCAGCTCCAGGATCCTGCGGTACAGGTTCAGTGTGGAATCGGCGGCGCCTTCCTGGCGGTCCACGGCATAGCGTGCATAGGAGGCCGGCTGCGGCAGCCAGGTCTTGTCGCCCGGGCCGAAGCCGAAGGACGGGGCGTCCGCCTTCCAGGGCAGCGGCACGCGGCAGCCGTCGCGGCCGACTTCCTCGCCCTTGGTGCGCAGGAACATCGGGTCCTGGCGGTACTGGCCTTCCATGGTGGTGTGCTCGGGCAGGCCCAGCTCCTCGCCCTGGTAGATGTAGGTCGAGCCGGGCAGGGCCAGGGTCAGCATGGCCAGGGCGCGGGCCCGGCGCAGGCCGAGCGCCTCGTCCGGCTGCGCGGTGGCGGGACCGATGCCGTTGCCGGGCAGGGCATGCTTGCCCAGCTCCTTCAGGCCGTAGCGCGAAGGGGCGCGCACGGTGTCGTGGTTGGAGGTCACCCAGGTGGTCGGCGCGCCCACCGTGGCGGTCAGGGCCATCGAGCTGTCGATGACTTCCTTGAAGGCGCCCGCATCCCACTTGGTCATCAGGTAGTCGAAATTGAACGCCTGCTGCATCTCGTCGGGGCGGATGTAGTGGGTCAGCCGCTCGCGCGGGGTGACCCAGGCCTCGGCCACCATGATGCGCTTGCCGGGGTATTCCGCGAGGACCTTGTTCCAGGAGCGGTAGATGTCGTGCACGCCGTCCTGATCCCACATTGGGCCGACCAGCGCGCCGGCGTTCTCCCGGCCTTCCTCGATCGGCAGATCGGCCAAGCCCTTCTCCTTGATCAGGCCGTGCGCCACGTCGACGCGGAAGCCGTCCACGCCGCGGTCCAGCCAGAAGCGCAGCACCTTCTCGAACTCGGCGCGCACCTGCGGGTTGTCCCAGTTCAGGTCGGGCTGCTTGCTGTCGAACAGGTGCAGGTACCACTGCTTTTCGCCCGGCACCCGGTCCCAGGCGGCCTTGCCGAACACGCTCGGCCAGTTGTTCGGCGGCAGCTCGCCGTTCTCGCCCCGGCCGTCGCGGAAGATGTAGCGGGCGCGCTCGGGGCTGCCGGGCGGCGACTTCAGCGCGGCCTGGAACCAGGCGTGCTCGTCGGAGGTGTGGTTGGGCACCAGGTCGACGATCACCTTCATGCCGCGGGCGTGGGCCTCCTTCAGCAGGCGCTCGAACTCCTCGGTGCTGCCGAACATCGGATCGACCACCCGGTAGTCGGCCACATCGTAGCCGGCGTCGGCCTGGGGCGACTTGTAGAAGGGCGACAGCCACAGCGCGTCCACGCCCAGCCTGTCCAGGTAGGGCAGCCGCGAGATGACGCCCGACATGTCGCCAATGCCGTTGCCATCGCCATCGGCGAAGGAGCGCGGATAGATCTGGTAGATCACCGAGTTGCGGGCCCAGTTCTCGTCGCTCTGGACGGTCGTGGCATCGGCGGCGTAGGCGCTGCCATAGAGGGAGGACAGGGACAAGGCGACAGCAGTCGCAAGAGTGGTGGCTAGGAACTTTCGACGAAACATACAAGCTTCCTGTTCTTGGGATTGTTGGTAGGCAGGGCGAGTTTCTTGGCGTAGTGCGTGCTGTCTTCAGGGCCGCCGGCATCGGGGCCGGATGTCGCCCGAACGAGGCGGCCGGACATGGCGAATGAAAGCGCCGGAAGGCGCGTCGCCGCCTTCGCCGGCATGAGGGCGAAGAGGATTCGGGGAGCGAGGGGCAGGGGGATCGCCTGCGCGGGCGGGCGGCTGGATTACTGCAACCATGGGACACCTTGTTCCGGGGCAACGCTGTCTTGGTGGGCCGCAGGCCCGGGCGCGTCGCCCCCCGTCTTGTTGTTCTTGTCGTCTGCCGGGGCGGGCCCGAAACGGGCGGGCCGCTCTGTCCCGGCAAGGGTCCCCTGTCGGGGTATCGCTACCTTAGTAGGGGGTTTTTCGTTTGACAAGACATTCATCGTTTTAAGGTTTTTCGCCGTATTTGCGCTTAGGTAAAACGATTCATCAAGATAAAAGCAGATATTGGCACGTTCAGGCCGGCAGCCGTGCGGATCGCGCCGCTCGGCCTCCGGGACCGCCTGCCAAAAAAGCCTGGCGAAGGCCGTCCCGTGCTGCCGGGGCACGCGACAGTACGCCTCGCGCCGGGCGACTGCCGTGCTGGCTACGCTGTAGACGAAAGCCGGCCCCTGCCGGTACGGGGGAAACATGGGCAGCTCCAACGACATGGATTCGTCCGCCGGTGGTCTCGGCAGCGTTTTTTCGCGCTGGCTGAACCTCCGCCGCGCATTGCGCCCGCCGCAGGGCGAGCGCCCGGCGGAACCCGGCGAGCCCTGGTGGAGCTGGACGCCGGCGCAGGCCTTCGCCGCCCTGGACAGCCGCCCCGAGGGTCTCTCCGGCGCCGCCGCAGCCACCCGTCAAGGCGCCGGCAGGACGCCGGAGCAGGGCCGCTCCCGCGGCCTGCCGCGGATCTTCCTCGAACAGCTGCGCAGCCCGCTGGTGCTGATCCTGATCTTCGCCAGCGTGGTCTCGCTGGTGGTCCACGACTGGCTGGACGCGGGTATCGTGCTGGCCATCGTGCTGGTCGGCGCGCTGCTCGGCACCGTCCAGGAATACCGCGCCTCCAGCGCCCTGGAGCAGCTGCGCCGGCGCGTGGCGATCACCGCCCGGGTGCGCCGCGACGGCGTGCCGGTCGAGATCCCGGCCGCCGAGGTGGTGCCGGGCGACGTGATCGAGCTGTCCGCGGGCAGCCTGATCCCCGCCGACGGCCTACTGCTGGAAGCCCGCGACTGCTTTGCCAGCCAGAGTCTTTTGACCGGCGAGACCTTCCCGGTGGAGAAGCAGCCGGGGCTGGCCGAGCCCCAGGCCAGCCTCGCCGAGCGGGGCAACTGCCTGTTCATGGGCAGCTCGCTGCGCAGCGGCACGGCGACCCTGCTGGCGGTGCGCACCGGCGCCGACAGCGAATACGGGCAGATCGCCCGCAGCCTGTCGCTGCGCCCGCCGGAAACCGAGTTCGAGCGCGGCCTGCGCCACTTCGGCGCGCTGCTGCTCAAGGTCATGCTGCTGATGGTGGTCGGCGTGCTGGCGGCGAACATCCTGCTCGGGCGGCCCACCGTGGACACCCTGCTGTTCGCCATCGCCCTGGCGGTCGGCCTGTCCCCCGAGCTGCTGCCGGCGATCCTCGGCATCACCCTGGCCCAGGGCGCGCAGCGCATGGCCCGGCGCGGGGTGATCGTGCGCCAGCTGAACGCCATCGAGAACCTCGGCGCCATGGACGTGCTGTGCACCGACAAGACCGGCACCCTGACCCGCGGGGTGGTGCAGCTCGACGGCGCGCTGGCCCCCGATGGCCAGCCCTCGGCGCGCTGCCTGCTGCTCGCCTGCCTCAACGCCAGCCTGCAGACCGGGCTGGCCAACGCCCTGGATGCCGCGCTGGTCGCCAAAGCGCAGGAGCAGGGCCTGGATCTCGGCACCTTTCGCAAGCTCGACGAGATTCCCTACGACTTCGTGCGCAAGCGCCTTGCGCTGGTCGTCGAGGACGCGGACGGGGAGGCGCTGATGATCGTCAAGGGCGCGCTGGACAAGGTGCTGGAGCGCTGCACGCGGATCGGCGAGGGCGAGGCAGCGGCGCCGCTGGACGAGGCGGCGCTGGCCGACATCCGCGAGCGCTACGCCCAGTGGAGCGCCCGGGGCTACCGGGTGCTCGGCCTGGCCAGCCGGCCGGTGGCGCGCCAGGCGCGCTACGCCGAGGCGGACGAGCGCGAACTGGCCTTCGCCGGCTTCCTGCTGTTCTTCGACCCGCCCGAGCCCGGCGTGCGCGACACCCTGCAGGCCCTCGGCCGGCTCGGCGTGGCGGTGAAGATCATCAGCGGCGACAACTGCCTGGTGACCCGGCATGTCGCCGAGGCGGTCGGCATTCCGGCCGAGCGGGTAATCACCGGTGGCGAGCTGCTGCAGATGAAGGACGAGGCGCTGCTCAACCTGGCGCCGCAGGTGGCGCTGTTCGCCGAGGTCGACCCCAACCAGAAGGAGCGGATCATCCTCGCCCTGCAGAAGACCGGCCACGTGGTCGGCTTTCTCGGCGACGGCATCAACGACGCGCCGGCGCTGCACGCGGCGGACGTCGGCGTCTCGGTCGACCAGGCGGTGGACGTGGCCAGGGAGGCGGCCGACTTCGTCCTCCTGCGCCACGACCTGGACCTGCTGCGCCAGGGCATCGACGAGGGCCGCCACACCTTCGCCAACACCCTCAAGTACATCTTCATCACCACCAGCGCCAACTTCGGCAACATGATCAGCATGGCCCTGGCCTCGCTGTTTTTGCCCTTCCTGCCGCTGCTCGCCAAGCAGATCCTGCTCAACAACTTCCTCTCCGACATCCCGGCCATGGGCATCGCCGGCGACAACGTCGACCGCGAATGGGAACGCACCCCGCACCACTGGGACCTCCGCGAGGTGCGCAACTTCATGGTGGTGTTCGGCCTGGTCAGCTCGGCCTTCGACCTGCTGACCTTCGGCGTGCTGTTCCACTTCGTCGGCGAGCGGCCCGAACTGTTTCGCAGTGGCTGGTTCGTCGAGTCGCTGCTCACCGAACTGGCGATCATCTTCGTGGTGCGCACCTACAAACCCTTCTACCGCAGCCGCCCCGGCCGCCTGCTGCTCTCGAGCACCCTGGCGGTGATGCTGCTCACCGTGCTCCTGCCCTACACCCCGGCCGGCACCTGGTTCGACCTCGTCCCCCTGCCGCCCGCGCTGCTGGCGACCATCGTGCTGATCACCCTGCTCTACGCGGCGGCGTCGGAGGCGGTGAAGCGGCGGTTCTATGCGGCGGCACGGAGGCCGAGGAGTGCGGCAAGGAGGT
Organism: Azotobacter chroococcum; assembly: GCF_002220155.1. NCBI lineage: Bacteria > Pseudomonadati > Pseudomonadota > Gammaproteobacteria > Pseudomonadales > Pseudomonadaceae > Azotobacter > Azotobacter chroococcum. Next base: position 251,530 of record NZ_CP011835.1, read on the forward strand.
ATCGGGGGGAGCCAGGATAGGGGAGCTTGTGGGCAGTATCTGCCGGCTACAGGCGAAAATGACGGTTTGTCCCTGAGTGTCTTCCGAAACGGCGCGGGTTGCACCCGCCCTACAGGGCTAATCGGTCTTGTGGGAGGAAATGATTTTCCTGTCTACATGACAGCTAAGGCGGAATCGGAAGCGAAAGAGTTAGCAGAAAAGAACATTCAGGAACGGACACACAAGGAAATAGAAACTGGTTGGACTTATGACATGAGCATGCAGGAGCGTAAGTTGATAAAAGTTTCTCTGTATCGCGACAGAAATTGCACCTTGATAGGAAGGAAATCAAAATGAAATCCCAGCTGCACCAAAGAGGATCTACATATGATTAGGGTATATTGCGATACAGGGGCCTACAGGCCCGAGCTTAAACAAATGCACCAGGCTGGTCAGATTGAGCTTGTCCAATTCCACTATGAAAACCGCAATAAACATATAAAGACATCTGCTCCACCATCGAATCCGACATGGGATGAAGCGAACTATTCTTGGGACGAGCTTCACGATACTAGGGAAACCCTGAAGAAGACTTTCTGAATCTGGTGAAATACGCCGATCCCGTTGCCCGAGTTTCCCGATGAAGCAGATGACCTTTGCCGATGCCGAGTACGCCGGCAAGCGCAAGCAGACCCGTAAGGAGTTGTTCCTGATCGAGATGGATCAGGTGGTGCCGTGGTCTGGGCTGATCGCCCTGATCGAGCCGCATTACCCGAAGGGTGAAGGCGGTCGTCCGGCGTATCCGCTGATGGCGATGCTGCGCGTGCATCTGATGCAGAACTGGTTCGGTTACAGCGATCCTGCGATGGAGGAGGCGCTGTACGAGACCACTCTCCTGCGCCAGTTTGCCGGATTGAGCCTGGAGCGTATCCCTGACGAAACCACCATCCTCAACTTCCGTCGTCTGCTGGAGAAGCATGAGCTGGCGGCTGGGATTCTGGCGGTGATCAATGGCTACCTGGGTGACCGGGGCCTGTCGCTGCGCCAGGGCACCATCGTCGATGCCACGCTGATCCATGCGCCGAGCTCGACCAAGAACCAGGACGGCAAGCGCGACCCCGAGATGCACCAGACGAAGAAGGGCAACCAGTACTACTTCGGCGCGAAAGCGCACATCGGTGCCGACGATGAATCGGGCCTGGTGCACAGCGTGGTGGTCACGGCGGCCAATGTGGCAGATGTCACCCAAGTCGACCAACTGCTGCATGGCGAGGAAAACGTGGTCTGTGCCGATGCCGGTTATACCGGGGTCGAAAAGCGCCCCGAGCATGAAGGTCGTCAGGTCATCTGGCAGGTCGCGGCTCGGCGCAGTACCTACAAGAAACATGGCAAGCGCAGCGTGCTCTACCAGCAGATCCGCAAGATCGAGAGAGCCAAGGCGCAGGTACGAGCGAAGGTCGAGCATCCGTTCCGGGTGATCAAGCGCCAGTTCGGTTACGTGAAGGTACGCTTCCGGGGCCTGGCCAAGAACACCGCGCAGTTGGTGACGCTTTTCGCGCTGTCGAACCTGTGGATGGCGCGCCGACATTTACTGGCGAATGCAGGAGAGGTGCGCCTGTAATGCGGGAAACGGTCGCTGCGACGTGCTCGCGGTGGCTAAAAAACGCAGAAACGAGCGGGTGATCCGATCGTTTTTGATCGATTCTCCGCTTTCAAAGTCGGCGGGGGCTGAAGTCAGCCAGAAATACATGACTACTTCAGACCATCCCTAGCTGGAATGACATTGGCAGGCAGTCTGAAAAGATAGAGGAAATCCGATCTCTCATCGGAGCACAGAATAAGCGAGATATTAAACATCTGGACTCTGCATATTTGGCAGGGTGCAAAGCGTTTATCACAAGCGACAAAGGCGATATCAGCTCGAAATCTGAACAAATATTTACCCTACTAGGTATACAAATTTTTCATTTCAAAGAAAATTGGATGGAATTTCAAGGTTTTTGCACTAATGACAGCTAAGGATGTATATGGACGCCTCCCGGAATTCAAGAGGTACAGAAGAAAAGGGGACGGATTTATTGTCAACCTCAACCCACCTCTGAGAGAGGCTTGTACCTCCCCACCAATTCGGCGGGGAGTAACTTTAATCTCGCGTATAGAAAACCTTCCCAATCCGCCCGATATGCTCAACCAACGCCAGATTATCAATCTGCGAATACAGCGATAGATCGATCTTCCAAGGCAGCAGCAGGTCGTCCAGTGCCAGTTCGATGTTCAGCAGATCCGATGGCTCAGGTCGCCCTTGAGGGTCAGGTCGATATCCGAGCCGGGGCGGAAGTTGCCCTTGGCGCGGGAGCCGTAGAGCACCGCCTGTTCGACGCTCGGAAAGCGGCCGAACACCTGGCGGATGGATTCGACGACCTGCGGGGGGAAGGCCGATTTCCTCGGGCGTCATGCGTTCGGTTCCGCCCGGTTGGAAAGCACGCGCTCCAGCGCCTTGAGCAACGGGTGATGCTGCTGCCGGATGTTGAGCAGGATCGCTTCGGCGGTTTCTTCGTTGTAGGTGTGCGAGGTGCGGTTGCGGTCGGTCAGCATCTGCATCCAGCCCTGTCCGTCGGCGATCAGGCCGGCGCTGAATGCCATTGCGGATGGTGTCGCGCGGATCGACGATTCCTTCGATGCCCTGCCAGATGAGGAAATCTTTCAGCGTGTTCCAGCTCAGCTCGTAGCTGCATTCGAATACATGAAATGCTCCCTGCCTTTCCAGTTTCGACAGGGGCCGCCGGCTCATCAGCTCCATGGCTTCGTCGAGTTGCAGCAGGGCCTTGCCGAAGCTGTGCAGCCGCCGTTGCCAGTGAGTATCGGGAGCGTTCATTTCCAGCCCTTGCAAGGTCTTGCCGTTTTCCATTCGGGATGCCCACAGAATAAGGGCTTCGGTAGGAGCGAATTCATTCGCGATGCTTCTGCCATTGCCGCCAGTCGCAGATAAATCTGCTCCTACAGCCCTGCTGGCAAGCAGCCAACCGCCTCGATCACCCGCCTCACCGCCTCTTCCTCATCCGCCCCCGTCACATCCACCTGCAGATCGCAGCGCGCCCGGAGTTCCGCGATGACCACGCCGCGGAACGCGGGGTCCAGGCTCTGGAGGTCGGCGACGCTCATTTCCCCGCGGGCGCCCAGGCGGCGGACGCGTTCGTCTTCGTCCAGGGTGAGCAGTACCGACACGTCCGGGCGCGGCAGGGCGGGGAGCAGGGCGTCGAAGTCGGCGTCGACGCCGCGGGCCCGGGCGTAGGCGATGGTGGAGGCCAGGAAGCGGTCCATCACCACGGTCCGGCCGGCGTTCGCCGCGGCCCGCGCCTTGGCGCCCTCGGCGGCGGCGATGGCGAGGTAGAACAGGGCGTGGGCGATCCTGGCATCGCCCAGCACGCTGTGGATCTGCTCGCGCAGCGGCTTTATCGCCGGGCCAGGCATGCTCATGGCGATCCCGCCGAGCGCGGCGGCCAGGTTGCGGACCAGGGTCGTCTTGCCGACGCCGTCCAGGGATTCGATGACGATGAAGCGGGCCATGGGGACTCCTGTCGGTGGTTCCTTCTTCCATCAGCATAAGCGCTCGGGCGCGGGCGGGACTGGCCCATCGAGAACATGGATGTGCTCACGAGAGACGAAAAAAACGCCGACCGGCAGGGAGTCCGGTCGGCGCAAAGCTGCAGTCGCAGGGGAGGGTGTTGCTCAGAGGGGGGTGATGCCGTGCTCGGCGTAGATCTCGTCCTGGGCCTGGCGGAATTCGTTCATGGTGAACTCGAAGCCGTGCTCCTTGAGCAGCGCCCAGCTCGCCTGTTCGTCTTCCGCGCCGTCGTTGACCAGGTTCTTGAACGCTTCGTCGCTGCGCATGCGGTTGATGTAGGCCTTGGCGGATTCGACACTCATCGGAAATGCCTCCTTAAGCGGTGGTGTGGTCGAGGAAACGGCGGCGGATCTGCGCGCCGAGCAGGTTGACGAGGCTGACCAGCGCCAGCAGGACGGCGATCAGGGCCAGGGCCTCGCGGTATTCGAAGAGGTGGAAGGCGGTGACGATCTCCAGCCCCAGGCCGCCGGCGCCGATCGCGCCCAGGGTGGTGGCGGCGCGGATGTTGTGTTCCCAGCGGTAGAGGGCGACGTCGACCAGCCGCGGCAGCACCTGCGGCAGCACGCCGAAGCGCAGCACGCCGAGCACCGGGACGCCCTGGCTGCGCAGCGCGTCCACCGGGGCGCGGTCGACGTGCTCGAAGATCTCGGCGAAGAACTTGCCGAGCATGCCGGTGGAGTGGGTGGCCAGCGCCAGCACCCCGGGCAGCGGGCCGAAGCCCACCGCGGCGACGAACAGGATGCCCCACACCAGGCTGGGGATCGAGCGGATGGCGTTGAGCAGCAGCAGGACCGACTGGCGCAGCGGCGCGGGCGCCTGGCCGCTGGCCGCCAGGGCGCCGAGCGGCAGGGCGACGAGGATGCCGCCGACGGTGCCGGCGACGCTCATGGTCAGGGTGTCGAGCAGCGGCTTGCTCCAGTGTTCCCAGCGCTCGAACGCCGGCGGCCAGGCGTCGCCGGCCAGCGTCCAGAGGGTCGGCAGCAGCTCGCGGTAGCGCTCGGCATCGAGTGCGCCGGTGTACTGGGTGGCCAGCAGCACCACGCCGGCTCCGAGCAGCAGCGCGAGGCGCGACATCCAGGCGCGCTGCGCCGTCGCCTTCAGCAAGGCCTGACGCCGGGCGAGGGCGGTGCTCACGGCTTCACCGTCACGGCTTCGGGATGCTCGCGCTCGACCACCGAGATCCACTCGCGGACCCGGTCGACGTCGGCATCGACGCTGGGAATGAAGGCCTCGGCGCGGAACACGCCGAGCGCCGCCGGGTCGCTGGTGCTGACGAAGGCCTTGCGGATCTTCTCCTTCAGCTCCGGCGCCAGGCCCTCGCGGAAGGTCCACTGGTATTCGGGGATCGCCGGCGAGTCGGCGAGCACGCGCACCTTCGCGGCATCGAGCTTGCCTTCCCTGATCAGGCGTTCGTAGATCGGTTTGGACAGGCCGCCGGCGGCGACCTTCTTGCTGGCGACGGCCAGCGCGACCGCATCGTGGGCGCCGAGCACGCGCAGGCTGTAGTCGCGTCCGGAGACCAGCCCGGCGTCGGCCAGCATCCAGCGCGGCACCCAGGTGCCCGAGGTGGAGGCCGGATCGCCGAAGGCGACGTCCTGGCCGCGCAGGTCCTGGACGCTGCGCGCCGGGCTGTCGGCCGGGACGATCAGCACCGCCTGGAAGGTCGGGCCGACCTGGGCGTGGGTCGGGCGGGCGAAGGGTTCGAGGTGCGCGCGCTTGCTCTGCAGGATGTAGGTCACCGGACCCAGGTAGGCGATGTCGATGCGCCCGAAGCGCAGCGCCTCGCCGGTCGCCGCGTAGTTGGCGCCGACGGTCAGTTCGACGGGCATGCCGAGGGTCTTTTCCAGGTGCGCGCGCAGCGGCTCGTTGAGGCGCATCACGGTGGGCGCGGACTCGCCGGGCAGCAGGCCGATGGTCAGCTTCTTCGGCAGGGCCGCATCGTCGGCGTGGGCGGCGAGGGCGGCCGGCAGGAGCAGCGCGGCGAACAGCGGGCGCAGGCGCTTGAGCAGTCGGGTCATGGAGGCGTTTCCTTTCACGGGTGGCAGGTGGGTTCCGGGGCGGGATGCAGGGGGAACAGGCGCGCCTGGGCCGCGGCGTCGAAGCGTGACGGCGGGCCGTCGAAGGCGATCCGCCCGTCGGCCAGGCCGACGATGCGCTCGGCCAGCCGGCGGGCCAGGTCGAGCTGGTGCAGGACGATCACCAGGGTCAGCGCGTGGTCGCGCACCAGCCGGCGGAATTCGCCGGCCAGGCGCTCGGCGAGGGCCGGGTCGACCGAGGCGAACGGCTCGTCGGCGAGCAGCAGGCGCGGCTCGCGCACCAGCGCGCGGGCGATGCCGACGCGCTGGCGCTCGCCGCCGCTGAGCCGGGCGACCGGGTCGAGGGCCTTGCCGAGCAGGCCGACCTCGGCGAGGGCGGCGAGGGCCTGCTCGCGCATCGCCCGCGGCCAGGGCAGCGGGGAGAGCGGATGGCGGCGGTCGGCGAGGCCGAGCAGCACGTTGTCCAGCGCCGACAGGCGGGCGATCAGCGCATGTTCCTGGAACACCGTGGCGCTGCTGCGGCGGTGGGCGAGCAGGCTGGCCGGGGTCTGCAGGCGGCCGATGCCGTCCACGCTGAGGGTGCCGGAAGCGGGCGGCAGCAGGCCGTTGAGGGTGGCCAGCAGGGTGCTCTTGCCGATCCCCGAGGGGCCGACGATGGCGGTGATGCTGCCGCGGCGGATGTCGAGGTCGAGGCCTTCGAGGATGCGCTTGCCGCTGCGCTCGATCGACACCCGGTCGAGCCGCAGCAGCACCGGCGAGCCGCCAGCGGCCGCCGTCGGCGTGCTGCGCCCGGCGTCGGAGGCCGGGGCCAGGGCGCGCTCGAGGGGCAGCTGGTAGATGCCGTTCATGCCTCGCGCTCGATCAGGTAGTCGGGATTGCGCACGCCGTAGCCCAGCGCCTTGCGCAGCCACAGCGGCGGGTTGTTCTGCATCATCCGCTGCAGGTGCTCGACCACCTCGTCGATCTCGCGGGGGTGCTGCATCTTCACCGGGAACACCCCGGCGTTCTTCACCTTGACCGCGGCGAAGTCGCTGAGGGCGAGGGTGAAGAGCACGGCGCAGCCTTGCATGGCGTCGACGCGCAGCTGGATCTGGTCGACCGAGGCGCCGCCGGTCGGGTCGCCCATCGAGCAACCGCCGCCGCCGCCGGGGCCGCGCTTGCCGTCGCCGCCCTTGCCGCCGCCCTTGAACTGCACGACGTCGAGGAAGCTGGCCTCGTCGTAGGTGACGTCGTAGATGACGATCTGCCTGGCGGTGGCGAAGTTAGCATCGACCTGCAGCAGGTCGTTGCTGGTGATGGCGATCTTCAGGTGGCCGATCTCGTTCATGTCCGTGTCCTCGGGGTGGCTCGGGCTGGCGCCGGGCGCGGCCCGGCGCGCGGGGTTCAGGTCATCGGCAGGCCGACGACGTTCTTCTCGTGGGCGAAACGCAGGCGAAAGGCGTCCGGCAGCCGCGCCTCGGCGTCCGTGCGGGCCTGCCAGCGGGCCAGCTCGGCGACGGCGATGCGCCCGGCCTTCAGGGCCTCGACCGGCACGATGTACAGGCGGTCGTCGAGGCTGATGTAGAAGTCGATCGGATGGCGGGCGGCGTTTTCGCCGTACTTGCCCAGGTCGATGCGGTAGTGGCCGTCCTCTTCGAGCTGCAGGCGGGGGTTGTCGCAGTCCAGGCGGACATGGCGGTTGAACCAGCACTTGTGGCGGAACTGGAACAGCACCCGGTCGTCGTCGGCGAAGGCGCGGATCTCGGCGACGATGTCGGCGTAGTACTGGCCGAGCAGCAGTTCCTGGTAGGCGTCGCTGTAGGGCTGGTCGAAGGATTCGAGGTGGACGGCGACGCAGGCGGCGAGCAGTTCGAGGCCGGTCTGGCTGATCAGCAGGTTCAGCGCGCAGCGGTTGTAGGTGCAGCTGGCGCGGATCAGCCCGTCGTCGCGGATCTCGATGGTGCCGTTGTGCTGGATCGCCGCGGCGCGGAACACCCGCAGGATGCGGAAGACTTCGGCCATCAGCTTTTCCGCCGGGGTGCGCCGCGGCAGGGCGAGGTAGCGTTGCCAGCTGCCGAGTTCGGCCAGCGACGGATCGCGGCACTCCTGCCAGTCGGCCAAGAGCGCGTAGGCGCTGGTCAGCGCCAGCACCAGGCGGCCGGGCAGGCGGCGGGTGGCGTCGGTTTCCGGCTCCGCGAAGCTCAGGCGCCGCGGGCGGGTGTAGGGTTCGATGGGGCGGTGTTCCGGTCGGGCGCACAGCTCGCCGAAGCACGCGCGATAGTGGGCGACCATTTCCTGTCGCTGTTTCATGGCTCTCTCCCGAAGGCGGCATGGCGGCCGGAGTGGAATACGGGGCGGAGGCCCCTGCCGGAGCAGGGGACCGCCTAGCAACTCACCACGTATTGAGGATCCATTCCTTGTTACGGGTGTATTCCATGTGGGCGAACATGGCGTTGGCGATCATCTCGCCGAGCTCCATGGCGCCCTGGTAGCCGATGGTGGGCTTGCGGTAGAGGCCGGCGCGGTCGAAGGTCGGGAAGCCGACGCGGACCATCGGGATGTTGGCCTCGATGGCGACGTAGCGGCCCTTCGAGTGACCCATGATCAGGTCGAGCTGCAGGCCGTCGTTGATGCGCTTCTCCAGCTCCCAGAGGTCGGCGTTGTGGACGATCTCCATGTCGAAGTGCGCGGCGTCCTTGAGCTCCTGGAGGCGCGGGTCCTTCTTGTACTTGGTGCCCTGGTCGTCGCCGATCAGCAGCAGCACCGGTTCCAGTTCCACTTCCAGGCAGAACTGCGCCAGGCCGAGCACCAGGTCCGGATGACCGAAGATCGCCACCTTCTTGTTGGCGAAGAACATGTGCGCCAGGTCGGCCAGCGCATCCAGCGCGATGCCGCGCTCGCGGACCAGCGACTCGGGGATCTCCTTGCCGGTGATCTCGGCGATCTTGCGCAGCATGTCGTCGGTGTTCTTGATGCCGTAGGGGGTGTTGACCAGGCTGTTCGGCACCGCGAAGGTCTTCTCCAGGTACTCGCCGGTGGTCGCGCCCTCGTAGCGGGCCAGGGCCAGGGTGGCCAGGGCGTTGGCGCTGTCGGCGATGTCCTCGACCGTGGTGCGGCCGTGGGTCTCGATGCTCTTGTTCGGCAGCATCGGCGAGTCGAAGTCCTCGGTGTCCATGAACACCGTGGCGTCGACGCCCATTTCCTTGAAGTAGCGCTTGAGCAGCACCACGTCGCCGGGGTTGACCCAGCCCGGGAAGACGTTGAGCTTGCCGCTCGGCTGGCCCTTGCCGTGCACCTCGGTGATGGTCTTGAACATCGACTTCACGCACTCGGCGTAGCCGGTGACGTGGCTGCCCTTGAAGCTCGGGGTGTGCACCGGCGCCAGGTAGATCTTGCGCTCCGGGAACTCGGCGGCGAGCGCCCGGTTGCAGACGTTGATGGTGCCCTCGATGTCGTCGCCGATGACCTCGGTGGAGCAGGTGGTGATGATCGGGATCAGCCGCAGCTCCGGGTAGCGGCGGGCCAGCACCAGCACGCCTTCCTCGACGCGCTTGGCGCCGCCGAACACCGCCGACTCCTCGTGCAGCGAGGTCGAGGCGACGTCGAAGTTTTCCTTGAAGTGCTGGGCGAACAGCAGGCGGACGAACATCGTACAGCCCTGGCCGCCGTGGACCAGCGGGATGCAGTCCTTGACGCCGATGCCGGCGTACTGGGCGCCCGCGGGCTGGCAGTCGTACATCGGGTTGATGATGCCTTCGCGCTCCCGCTTGACCAGCTTGACTTCAGCCGGCTTCAGCACGGTTAGCTCGCAATTGCTCATGAAATGGCTCCTTCGCACAGGGGAGCGGCCCTCGGGCCGCTCCCGCAGCGGTGACTCAGTAGAGGTGGTGGTTGAGTTCGCGGTTGGTCGAGCGGGTGATCACGGTGTCGACCAGGCGGGACTTGAGGCCGTCGATCAGGAAATGGATTTCCTCGTGATTGATCTGCGATGCCCAGGGGAAGCGCTCGCGAACGTCGTTGGCCATGGCCAGGGCGTCGGCGTAGAACAGGCGCTCCTGCGGGGTGCCGCGCAGCGGCTCCTGGCCGGTCAGCAGGCGGGCGACCTGGCCGAGCACGCCCTCGATGTTTTCCTCGCGGTCCCAGGTGCGCGAGAAGAACTGCCACAGGCAGCGCTCCTCGGTGTAGTCGAACAGATCGTCGAGTCTGGACTGGCTCATCAGGCGGCCCCCCGCACGATGACCGGCGTGGTCTGCGAGCTGTCGCGGATGTCCACGGCGGCCAGGTGGCGCAGCGGGTTGTGCACGGCGTTGTAGGTGTCGCGGGCGAGGTTGACGAAGCCCTCGAAGCCCATGTACGGGCCGTTGTGGTAGCCGTGGCCGTTGACGTAGGGGATGTGCAGCTTCTTGACCAGCTCGCCGACGCGCGGGCCGGTGAAGATCACGTCCGGCTTGACCAGGTCGATGATCTCGAAGAACTCCAGCTCGTTGCCGTCGTCGATGTAGTAGGTGCCTTCCTTGCCGCGGGCGATGACCTTCTCGAAGTCTTCCTCATGGCCGAACTTGGAGGACATGGCCACCACCTGGATGCCCAGGTCGTCCTCGACCGACTTGGTCCAGTGCCACAGGCGCGGGCCGCCGGTCCAGATCGCCATCTTCTTGCCCTGCAGGCGCTCCTTGTACCAGTCGAGCTTCGGCTTCCACTTGGCGTATTCCTCGGCGATCAGCGCTTCGCCCTTCTCCTCGATGCCGAAGAAGGCGCAGATCTTGCGGATGCCCTCGGCCATGTAGCTGAAGCCCCAGGAGTCGATGTCCAGACGCGGGATGCCGTAGCGCTTCTTCAGTTCGTTGGCGATGTAGCCGGAGGAGCGCGCGCAGTTCACCACGTTGAGCTGGGCCTGGTGCATGCAGCGCAGGTCGTCGTAGGTGCCGTTGCCGGTGAAGTGGGCGACGACCTGGATGCCCAGGCGGTCCCAGTAGGTCTGCAGCAGCTGGGTATCGCCCTGGATGTTGAAGTCACCGATGAAGTTCATCGTGTATTCGCTGGTGATCTCCTTCTCCATCGTCTCGACTTTCTCGTTGATCCAGCCGATGTTCAGGACGTGGTGGCCCTTGGACTGGGACACGCCGGAGAAGCCGGGGCATTCGACGGTGAAGACGTCGACGTCGGGACGCTCCTTCATCACCTTCTTGGCCACGGCCTTGATGTCGTCGCCGATCAGCGCGGTCGGGCAGGTCGTGTAGACGATCATCCGCTTGATGTCCGGCATCTCGTCGAAGGCTTCGTGCATGCTCTGCTCGAGGCGCTTCTCGCCGCCGAACACCACATGGCTTTCCTTCATGTCGGTCGACCAGACGTACTTCATGTTGAAGTGGCCGTTGTCGGTCGGGTAGCGCTTGGTGTGCCAGGTGTCGTAGGCACAGCCGAGCGGGCCGTGAATCATCTGGATGGTGTCTTTGAGCACGCCGCCGATCACCAGCTTGGCGCCGCAGAAGGCGCAGCCGCGTTCGGACAGGGTGCCGGGGATGGTCGCCGCGTTGGCGATCGGCAGGAACTCGCGGGTGTCCTCGTTGGGCGCCTTCAGATAGATGTGTTTCTGGCGCTCGGGTATGTCCTTGTCACATTCCAGCAATACCATTGGCATGGTTGAAGTCTCCTCGGCTCTATGCGTTGATCGAACCCCGTGACCGGCACTCGATCGGGGACCGGAAAAACCGGTTGGCGAAGAGGAAATGGCAGGATGCGTGCCAGATGCCCCCGGAACGCTTGCGGGAATTTTTCATCCGCCCGCCGAGATTCCGGATTAATCCTTTTTAATCAGTGGCTTGCGCTTCATTTTCGAGGCTGGCGAAAGGCTTCGCGCAGGCTCTTTTCAGGCGTTTTTTCCCTGCTCGAAGCGGCTGCGCGGATGGTGGTCGGAATGGGCGCCGGGTTTTTCGTTCGGCCAAGTACGGAGCGCCCGGGGTCTGTACGTCGAGGTGCTTGGCTGTCGGTTGGAGGGGAAATTGATGGCTCCCACGCTCCTGCGTGGGAGCTCGGAGGCGGGCGGGAAGCTGTTGTCTCCCGGAGAGGGCCGGGGAGAGGGAAAAAGGGCACGGGCACAGTGAAGTCCGGCCTGGCAGCCGCCTTCAGTCGCTATGCGGAAGGAGAAAGCGAAAACGGCGATCGCCCCTGAGGAAAGCGATCGCCGTTTGGAGTCCGGTGGCAGAGCGGCGCGGGATGCTCTGTCGCCGGCAAGCGGGTGCGGGCTCGTTCAGTCTTCAGTCATCGAGCGGCTGGATGCAGAAATCCACGGGGCAGACGCCGAGACAGCGCGGCTCGCCCAGGTCGGCGCACTCGTTGCAGCTGTCGGCGTCGATCACGTAGATCCCGCCCTGGAGGGCGATCGAGCCGGTCGGGCAGACCGGCTTGCAGTCGCCGCAGACGGTGCATTCGTAGCCGTCGATGGCCATGGCCATAGGGTCAGCTCCTGAGGTGGGGGAACTCGGTGTGGTTCAAAAGGGAGGGCGGCGTGCGCCGCCGGCCGCGAGAAGCCATTCCGGACAGCCCGCGGCACACGCTCCTCCGCAAACACTGCGCCGGCGGGATCAGCCTTCGGCGGCGGCCTTGCCGACGATGGACTCGTCTTCGGCTTCCATGATGCCGAACTCCATCAGCAGCTCTTCGAGGTCCTCCATGCTCGCCGGGTTCGGGATGACCAGCAGCTTGTTGTTGAGGATCTTCTGGGCCAGGGCGCGGTACTCGTCGGCCTGCTTGGCTTTCGGATCGTATTCGATCACGGTCATGCGGCGGATTTCGGCGTGCTGCACGACGTTGTCGCGCGGCACGAAGTGGATCATCTGGGTGCCGATCTTCGCGGCCAGGGCCATGATCAGCTCGTCTTCGCGGTCGGTCTTGCGGCTGTTGCAGATCAGCCCGCCCAGACGCACGCTGCCGGAGTGGGCGTACTTCACGATGCCCTTGGCGATGTTGTTGGCGGCATACATGGCCATCATCTCGCCGGAGCAGACGATGTAGATTTCCTGGGCCTTGTTCTCGCGGATCGGCATGGCGAAGCCGCCGCACACCACGTCGCCCAGCACGTCGTAGAACACGAAGTCCAGGTCGTCGCTGTAGGCGCCTTCCTCTTCCAGGAAGTTGATCGCGGTGATCACGCCGCGGCCGGCGCAGCCGACGCCCGGCTCGGGACCGCCGGACTCGACGCACTTGACGCCGCCGTAGCCGATCTGCAGCACGTCTTCCAGCTCGAGGTCTTCCACCGAGCCGGCGGATGCGGCCATCTCCATGACGGTGTTCTGGGCCTTGGAATGCAGGATCAGGCGGGTGGAGTCGGCTTTCGGGTCGCAACCGACGATCATCACCTTCTTGCCGGCCTCGGCGAGGGCGGCGACCAGGTTCTGGGTGGTGGTGGACTTGCCGATGCCACCCTTGCCGTAAATTGCACACTGACGCAATGCCATCTTGGAACCTCCGTTGATTCGTGGCGTTTGACTGGTGTCGCAGGGGATGGAGCAAGGGTGGTGCCATCAAGATGGGAAATTCACAGATGGCTTGTTTTTTGGATTAAAAAACCAGAAAGAATGTTTTTGGCGAGATTTTATGCTGCCTAACAGGCGTGTGTCGGGAATCGGTCGGCAGCGATTTTGCGTCGCCAGGGCTGGCGGCGTACCGGCAGGTACAGCCGGGCGGCGATCCGTTCCATGTGGTACCGGGGTTCATGCCGGCTGGTGCAGGAAGTGGCGTGCGGCGAGCGAGCCAGCACGCTCCATGGCGGGCATGTCACCGGGCCCGGCTGCTTCCGCTGTCCTCGTCCGCATTGTTGGGGAGAAGCGGGGGGATGGCTTCGGAGTTCGCCGGCGCCGGGCGGGAGAGCCCGAAGCGGTGTTTGAGTCGGCGGGAGAGGCCCATCTCGATGTAGGTGAAGCTGAGCCAGGAGCCGAGCGTGATCACCGGCACGCAGAGCGTCAGGATCAGGTAGGGGGCGAGGTGCTGGTCGAGCAGGTAGGCGCCGCACCACAGCACGATGATGTGCACCAGGTAGACCGAATAGGACCAGTCGCCGAGCTTCCTCAGCACCTGACTGCCGTTGAACAGTCGTTCCATGCTGATCATGGCGGCGACCAGCGCCGCGCCGGGGACACCCCAGGTGAGCCAGCGGTAGGGATGCTGGTCGTCGAACCAGAGAATCGTTGCGGTCGCGCTCGCTGCGATCAGCGCGGGTGCCAGCAGCATCCGGCCCGACAGCGCCGGCAGCCAGCCGCGGCGGTAAATCACCGCCAGGCCGATGCCGAGGAGGAACTCGTAGATCACCGGATTGGTGTAGAAGCTCGACACGAACGATTGATGGGCCAGCCAGCCGCTCAGTGTGAGCACCAGCAGGGCGGTGACCCAGGCCCGATGACGTCGACCGGCGCACAGCGCCAGCGCGAACAGGATGTAGAACATCATCTCGAAGTTCAGGGTCCAGCCCACCGGCAGGACCGGGTAGAAGCCGAAGCCGCCGGGATTCTGGGCCGGAATGAACAATAGCGACTTGAGCAGCGTGATCGGATCGACCGCGTAGACCGGCATGACTCGCGCGTCGAAATAGATGATCGAGGCGGTGAGCAGAGTGAATATCCAGTAGGCGGGCACGATGCGGATCAGGCGATCGAGTATGAAGCGTTTCGAGGCGATCGGCTTGCCGGCGCTGGCGAGGTAGATGACGAAGCCGCTGATGACGAAGAAGATGTCGACGCCGACCTGGCCGCGGGTGGAAAGCAGGTGTCCGGCAAGGGTGTCGGCCTTGAAGTCGAAAAACACCTGCATGAAGTGGTGGAAGACCACGAGCCACGCGGCAAAGGCGCGCAGTGCCTGGATCGATACCAGCATAGGCAAAAGGGTCCTTGTCGTGCTGACCCCGAACGGCCATCCAAATAGGCCGCCTTGGGGGGATCTGTTCGGAAATCAGGGTTTTGTACTGGTTTCCACGTTTTGTGGAGGCATCTGGTTGTCTGCTCGCCATCCACGGGTTCGACAGAGGCGAACGGCGTGAGCTGCCGAGCCGTGTTTTCGCCTGCCCACGGAAAGTGCCTTCATGCAGCCCAACACCCGGAGCGGAAGCTCCACCCAGGCGCGTACCTGTGCCTTGGCTTTCTCGATTTCGCGTCTGGCCTTGTGCGGGGCGCTGCGCCTGTCGTGTTTCCTGGAGGCACTGCAGCGGACGGCGATCTGCTAAGCGGCAATGACCCTGTGTTTCCGATGTTGTTCCCGCCGCATCTCCACAGCAGCCCGATAACCGGCCAGAGGGAATGAATACTGGCCAGGATCAAAATGCCTTGGCTGGGCAGCGTACGCGGTGCCTAACGGCGGAATGCCTGGAGTGTCCGGCCTCGGGGTGTCGTGATGCATCCTTTGGCGTGCGATGAACAGGGCGAGCGCTGCCCCTTCGGCGCTCGCCGGCCTGGCGGACTTCGGCGGGCGCATCGTGATCGGAGATCGGCCGTCGCACTCGCCGCATGCGGCTGATCCGACGGGCGCATGATTCGGCGGGCCTTTTGCGTCAGCCGTCCGCCCGCGGCGGCGCCTCGTACAGCTCCAGCGGCAGCCCGTCCGGATCGGCGAAGAAGGTGAAGCGCCGGCCGGTGTATTCGTCGGTGCGGATCGCCTCGACGGCGATGCCCCGGGCCTCGAGTTCCGCCTTGCAGGCCGCCACGTCGTCGACCTCGAAGGCCAGATGGCGCAGCCCCTGGGCCTCCGGCCGGGAAGGGCGCGGCGGCGGCGCGGGAAACGAGAACAGCTCGACCTGCGAGCCGTCGGGCAGCGCCAGGTCGAGCTTGTAGGAGCGGCGCTCGGCCCGGTAGTGCTCGGCCACGACGCGAAGGCCGAGGGCTTCGGTGTAGAAGCGCTTCGAGACTTGGTAGTCCGAACAGATGATGGCGGCGTGGTGGATGCGGCGCAGGTGCATGGCTGGGTAGTCCCTTTCATTCAATGGCGGACGGATGGCCGGCGACGGGGTTTGCCGACGCCTTACGGGAGATTGTCAGAGCCCTGCACGGGAAGTCACCCGCTGCGGAGCCTTGCCCGCAGGGCCGGGGGACCGTTTCAGCCGAAGCTGCCGGCGGCGCTCGCCGGCCTGCCGGACTTCGGCGGACGCATCGTGATCGACGCCAACAACCCGATCGAGGCGCCGCTGTTCAAGCCGGTCGAGCTGCACGGCCGCGCCTCCAGCGAGGTCTTCGCCGAACTCGTGCCGGGCGCCCGCGTGGTGAAGGCCTTCAACCACCTTCAACCGCAGCTGGTCTCCGGCGCGCCGGGAGCGGAGGGCGGCCGGCGGGTGCTGTTCCTCTCCGGCGACGACCCCCGCGCCAGGGCGGCGGTGGGCGCGCTGATCGAGCAACTGGGCTTCTTCGCCATCGATCTCGGCCCGCTCGCCGTCGGCGCCCGCCTGGTGCAGTTCCCCGGCGGCCCGCTGCCGGCGCTCAATCTGGTCAGGTTCGACTGACGGCCCGGCGGCGCCCGCGCAGTGACAGCCCGATGCAGGCCAGCGCACCCAGCGAAACCGCCGCATGGAACTCCGGCGAGCCAAACCCCAGCAGCGCCGCGAACGCACCGCCGACCGCGAGGGCGCACCAGGCAACGGCCCGCTTTCGGGCCGGCGCCATGGCCACCGCGGCGCCGATGACCGCGACGGCGGACAGCCCGGCGAAGACCGTTATCAGCAGGTCAAGGCGGCCCTGAACCGCCTTGTTCATGCAATAGCCGGAAACGAAGTCCTCCGCCGGACACCAGGCGCGCTCGGCATGGGCATGCAGCGCCATGCCCGTGAACGCCGTGGCGACCCAGGCAAGGCAGGCGGAGGGGACGGTGAGCAGCCATCGGAGCCAGGTGGGCATGGTGATCTCCAGCGCTGGGAGCCGCGAAAAGAAAGCTGGCGCCTGGTCGAGTACTTCGACTGGCAGACCACGGAGCGTTTCGGCGGCCAGTTCCAGGTGATCTACCAGAAGGACGTCCGTCCCGACGGCGACAACTCGCGCTGGCTGGCTGTCGGTCGGCGTGCGTCCGGTCTACGCCTTCACCGAGACGTTCAAGCTGAGCGCCGAGATTGGCCACGACCAGATCAAGGCCCCGACGGCACCCGCAAGCTGACCAAGTGTACCGTCGCACCGACCTGGTCGCCGTCCGGCCCGGGCTTCTGGGCGCGGCCTGAGCTGCGCGTCTTCTACACCTACGCGACTTGGAACGAGGCGGCGCAGCGTGCAGCCAGCGAAATGAACCCCGAGTCCGCACTGTCCGAGACCGGCGCCTTCGGTACCGACCGCCACGGCGGCAACTTCGGCGTGCAGGTGGTGGGATTAGGGCGGCGGCGCTGGAGCGGATGGCACCGTTGTACGCAGGGGCCGTGTCCGCTTCAATCCAGTAACCGTGTTGAACGGGTTGGGATTCAGGCCCGAGAGGTCGGCTTGATCAGACTTTCCGCTGGAATGCCGAACATGCTGTGCAGCCGCCAGACCATCGGCAGAGTGAGTGCGCGCTTGCCATTCAGGACTTCATACACGCGATTGGTCCGCCCGATGGCCGGCTCCAGATCCTTCGCCGTCAGGCCGGATTGCTCCATGCGGAACTTGATGGCGTCAATCGGGTTCGGCAGGTCCACGGGGAAGTGCTTCGACTCGTAGGCCTCGATCAGCGTGACCATGACGTCGAAACGATCGCCTTCCGGCGTGCCGGGCTCCGGCTCATGATCGAACAGGGCCGACACTTCCTTGAGCGCTGCGCGATAGTCTTGATCGGTGCGAATCGGGCGAATATCCATGGCGGTCACTCCATCTCTATGATGTCGGCATCAATGGCGTCATATTGCGCATGGGTGCCGACAAACTTGATGTAAATCGCGCCGAAGCGGTAGGCAACAGCAACAACCAGCCGGTAGCTATTGCCTTTGATGTTGAAGACAACCCGTCGGCTTTTGAGAATGCTCGCATTGCGAAACTGAGCCTTGATTTCGGCCGGGCTCGACCAGTCGGCTTTCCTGGCTTCATCGATCCAGGCAAGAAGCGGCTGTTCGGCATCCGGGTATTTATCCCAGAAAGCTTTCAGGTGGCTGATGGCGATAATTCTCATGGGGTCATGTTAGTCCCAATTTGGGACTTGGGCAATGCCGACGGGTGGCCGTCCTTGCCCGGCGGGTCAGACGGATACACCTTTCGAGGCAAGCGACGCCCTCGGCAGCCGCATCGTCTCCTCGGCAACGCTCAGCTCGAAATGGGCATCACTTTCTCAGCCCTGCTCGCGGATGACATCCCTGCACTTCCTCGAGAAAACCGAGGACTTGTGTATAACGGCGAGCGCTCCTGCGTGGGCACGTTGCAGGGGACACTTCGGCTCGGCGCCTCTGGGGCGCAGGAGCGCCCGGCCCTGGGCTTCCCACGCCGGAGCGTGGGAGCCATCAAAACAGCGACACTGTCGGAACAGGCGAGTCCTGCAGCGGAGCAAGGCCGATAACAATGCTGATCCTGGTGATCGATTGAGCGCTTGGCCCCCGCTGCGCGAACTACAGAATGGCCCGGGCGGCAACGCCCATGGAAGGCCGGATATACGAATGCAACCGCACTGACGACAGGGTTGAAACAGCATTACTCACCACTTTTGGGGAGAGTACATATACGTATGTTATGCGTGCTGCACAGTTGCAGGTTATTTTATATTTGCGTATGGGTTTTTGGATAGCTCTGCTGCGCGTTGTTTCTTAATTAAGGAATAGATTGCATTGGCAATAGTGACATCGAATGGAGTTGAATGGCCGGTTATTTCCAAGCCATTACTACCCCATGTACCGCCATCAGATGAATCTGAATAAATCCACCAAATAGATTCTTGGTCTCTGATGACAAACCAATTTGAGTAGCCAGAAGGGGAGCGCTCTAGTAGAAGTCCTTTTTTCTCGATCTCGGCCGCGTCTTGCCATGTGCGACATTTGCTTGTTCTTTTGCCAACCCTCTCTATATGCATACTGATGCTTTTTCTGGTGTGTACAAACATGGAATCCGTCAGCGACGTCCGATGGAACGGCTGGTTATGTGTCTTTGCCATTTCTCTCTTCCAAGTGCCTTCTTAACTGCTCTACTGATATGGCTGGCCTAGTGCGATGAATGATCGCGTGGCAGTTCGGGCAGACAGGCACGAGGTCCTTGATAGGATTCAGAACGTACTCCTGTCCGATCTCCGACAGCGGAATTACATGGTGAGCGTGGATATACTTGTCACCAATTGAGCCGTAGAACGCAGTAAAATCGAATTTGCATACAGCACACATATAGCCGTGATGTTTTATGCACTTAGCCCTTGCTTCCGCATTACGCTCGTAGGTGTTGACGGTTACTGTCTTTGACGCACCTTCAATGAACTGCTCCGGCGCCTCCACTTCCTCTGGGAGCAGGTTGCTCAAGGCATCATCGGATGCATACCAGTTTCCACCAACTCTCTTAAGGGATTTCTCTGTTAGTCTTGGCTCGAATCCTTTGATCTTTGCTGGGCGGATACCGTCTTCGTCCTTGTTTGCATCCGAGTACTTCATTGGAAATGACATCAACTTGTACCCTTCCTCTTCAACTAGGCGAATGTGCTCCCTTGATTGTTTATAGGCAGGCTGCTTTCTTCCTTTCCGGTTTACTTGCCAATCCTCGCTAAGAATGAGGGACGTATTTCCTTCCGTATGCCGATCCCAGGCGCCAAAAATGATAACTTTCATTTTCTCATTAATAAATGACCAGCTCCAAGTCCAATTCCGACAAGTCGCTCCTTGGAGTTCAATAAATTGCTTTCGGTTCATTGGTTAGATGCTTCCTTACACATAACGACAGCCTTCAGTGGACGGCAAAAGCGTAGCTTTTGACGATCCGCTGCAAGCACTGGTTGGGCGGCATGCTACTCAAAGTTTTCCCCATTTATACCGCCAGCCGAGATAGCGCGAGAGTCCATCAATGTCGGGAAATAGCGAACTCTCGTTGATGGCGCAGGCATCGAGTATGCGCTTGATTTTCCCGCATGCAGACGCTGTAACAACCCAGCGCTTTAATTCCTGTGGAGAAAAGGCCGTGGTTGGATCTGCGTGAACAGTGAAAACGCTGCGTTGCGCTGGAATGCGAGGCGTTATATGGGGAGGCCTGTAGATGCCAGGGGTGCTTAGATTGAACGGTTTTTTCTCCTCAGCCGCAGTAACCGAACGAAGACCGCGCACGCCATAAATTACTGCATCGCCACCTGAACCAGCTCTGGCAGTGGCAAAGTAACCCGCCACTAACAAACTTTCTGTCCAATCTAGGAGGCGGGTCGACATACCATGATGTTGTGCGATTGCGAGCCACTCGAGGTCTGTCGTTGGAGTATGTGCAAGATGGGGTCGTGCTTGGCGCTTAAGTAGTTCCAGTGCCTTCCGTTCGTTCTCCGGTTTGTATGCCTTCTTCAGTGCGGAGCCAAGGGAGAGACTTACCCGACCTGCTTTAGGTTGCAGAGTGTACGAAGAGCTACCTTCTCCGCGAAAAATCCAATTGCCATCAGAGCAATCTTCGATTAGTGATGCAAACTCGCTCCAACACGTAATGCCGTTCAGCATCCGGCAACTCCTTTTCTTGACGCCCAACGTTCAGGTTAAGGGGCGACCGCGGCACGCGGACGTCCCAGTGAGCGAAGCGAACGACTTGAACCGCATGTTAGAAATTTCAATCAACCACAAAAAGCTTGGCACCCACCTTTGTGGATGAGCGGTGCGGTTCTGCTCCGTCAGCCACTTGGTAACTCATTCCGGGAGTCAAGATAAACCTGCGCCCATCAGGAAGTTCTGTATGGAGTTCGCCTTCCAAGCATAGAAGGATATGACCTTTGGAACACCAATGGTCTGCCAGATAACCTGGTGTGTACTCAACCATGCGAACACGGATAACTCCAAACTGGCAAGTGCGCCAATAAGCGGTACCCGTCTCGCCATGATGCTCCGTCGCTTCAATTTTCGACCAGTCGGTGGTCCCGAATGGTATTCCTCTAATTTCCATGGCGAGGCCTCTAGAATTTCTAACTACTATTAGACACCAACTGGTGCATAACTACCCGAACAGGCGTGGTGGATAACATTCCTGGCCATGCTCGCTCTCCCTGTCTAGATCGCGGTTTTCGCGGTCGTGATGACCGTTTCGGGAAGTTATACACCAATGTTTCCCGCGCCAGTATCCCCATACTTCGGCCGTAATGGCATCGGCAGGCACTGCGTGTAGCTGGCCAGCACAGCAGGGTAACCAGCGTAGCCGTTCGGCGATGGAGGGGGGAGTGTCCTTGGCCTGCCAGGGAGCAGGGCGCAGCGGGCGGTGCTATTTGCCGTGTCGAGCTTGTGGACAGCCGGAAAATGATCTTGCCCAGCACTCGTGGACACGGTTTTAAGCACTCATCCGGAGCTTCGTAGGGCGGGCGAAGCCCGCCGTTTTAGCGTGGGGTCCGGCCGTGTTCGGCTACGTCGCGGCGGTAGGGTGGATAACGGCGCAGCCTTATCCACCGTTGCCACAGGTGGAACATGCTGCGCAGTTTTCCACGGATTGGCGCTTTCCCGTTACGCGGCGCAGCCTTCGGGTATCGCGACGCTCGCCTGCAGGTGGCGCATGCTCTCCTGCAGCGCCGGGCGGATCTCGGGCAGGGCGTGCACGCTCTCGGCGAAGGGCTCGAAGGAGAACGGGCCGCGGTAGCCCAGCTCCAGCAGGCGTCGGATCTGTTCGGCGTTGCCGAGGAGGTCGGCCTCGCCGACCAGCACGCGGTGGCCGTCGCGGATCTCGGCCAGCGCGACCTGGCGGTCCTCGACCCCGGAGATGTGCACGATGCCGGTCAGCTCGGGGAAGAACTCCTGCTCGCCGGCCAGGTGGTGGTGGAAGGTGTCGTGGACCAGGCGGAACACGTCCAGCCCGCCGATGCTCTTGATCGCCTCCACGGCATCGTGCTTGCGGCGCAGCGCGCTGCTCTCGAAGCCCTGCGGCTCGACGAAGCCAAGCAGGCCGTGCTCGCGCAGGATCGGCGCCAGCGCGGTCAGCGCGGTGCGCAGTCCCCGGACCCGTTCGGCGCGGCTGCGCGGGTCGGCCGGGTCGTTCAGCGGGCAGAGCACCAGCCCCTCGGCGCCGCAGGCGCGGGCATAGGCGGCGAGCTTGAGCGCCTGCGCGCGGCGCTCGTTGTTCCACACGTCGAAGGGGTAGAGCGCGTTGATGCTCAGCACGCGGACGCCCTTGGCCCGGCACAGTTCGCGGACCCGTTCGGGCGGCGTGCCGTCCTCGATCTCGTTGCCGGTGAGGTCGTTGCGCAGCTCGATGCTGCCGGCCTTCAGGGCGCGCGCCAGATCGAGGAACTCGGCCAGCGGCAGGGACGGGGCGACGATGCGGTTGAGGGCGAAGGGGAGGGACGGGGTCATCTTGTTATTCTCCGTAAGGCTGCACGCAATGGGTTGGGTTACTTCGCGGTCGGCATGCTGAACTCCGGACCCTTGGCGATTGTCCGGCCAGCGCTGCATGACGCTTTTGTAACGGGTGTGGAAGCAGATGCCTTCCTCCCCATAGGCGTGGTGGTCGCCGAACCGCGAACGCTTCCAGCCGCCGAAGGGATGCCAGGCCATGGGCACCGGGATCGGCACGTTGATGCCGGCCATGCCCATGCCGGCCTCCGGGTCCACGCCGTTGCGGATGCGCAGGCGGTCGCTGCGCGGCAGCAGCTTCCCGATCAGCGCGTCGGCGGCCTGCTCGAGGCTGGCGTCGGGCATCACGATCATGTGGCTCCTGGCGCCGCCCCTTTCAAGGGCTTGCACTTTCCCCTTGGGGATAGCCCGGGAAGTGAGGTCGATAGCGCTTCGGAGCGAATGTATGCGCGATGCTTCAGGTTTTGCCAATGATCGCAGATACATCTGCCCCATGGCCTTGCTGGCAAGCAGCCGATTGGCGTTCAGCCGAAGGCCTTGAAAGGGCAGCACCTTCGCCTTCCGCTCGCTGAGCGCCACCCTGAGCCTGTGCCAGGCGCTGTTCATCGCCGTGGCCTACCGTCTGGAGCTCAAGGTCGGGGAAATCAGCGTGCCGGGTGGCCCGGAGGACGAAGGCTTCGATGACGAACTCGACTAGCTTTCCGGCCCGGTCCGCCCTAGGCGCAGTCCTGCCCGCGCACCGGCAGGAGCCGCCATTCGCGGTTGTTGCGGGATTTGTTTTTCACTAGAGTCGCGGCCCAAGACGTCGGCCCGACGGGAACGACACAGCTGCCGGCTGCCGCCAGGCGGGGCGTTTTTCCCATCCGCCCGCGCGCCTGCCGCCATCGCCGATGGAGGAGGGCGCGTCGATGCCGGCGAACGGATGACAGCCTTGTGGCGTCGAAGGGAACGCGCGCGACCGGCCCCGCGATGGCGATCGTCGCGCGGCATGCGCCGAACCCAGGAATCGCTCGCGCCCGCCGGCCCGCCGGCCGCGGCGCCGAGCCCAGCACAGGACACCCAGGAACATGAAGAGCAAGAGCAGGACCGGCGCGCCGTACCGCGCCCGGCGGATCGGCAACCATCAGCGGCCGCGGGACTGAGGAGACGAGCGATGCGTGGAAAACTGGTCATCGGCAACTGGAAGATGAACGGCAGCCTGGAGGCCAACCGGTGCCTGCTGCAGGAGCTGCTGCCGCCGCTGGCGGCGTTGAAGGGCGTCGGCGTGGCGGTCTGTCCGCCGTTCCCGTACCTGGCGCAGGTCGCTGGTCTGCTGGAAGGCTCCGGCGTGGCGCTGGGCGCGCAGAACCTCAATGCCGCCGAGAAGGGCGCCTTCACCGGCGAGGTCGCTGGCGGCATGCTCGGGGAGCTGGGCTGCCGCTACGTGCTGGTCGGTCATTCCGAGCGGCGCAGCCTGTACGGCGAGAGCGACGAACTGGTCGCGGAGAAGTTCGAGGCGGCGCTCGCGGCCGGACTTGTGCCGGTGCTGTGCGTCGGCGAGACCCTGGCGCAGCGCCGCGACGGCAGCACCGAGGCGGTGATCGCCGCGCAGGTGCGGGCGGTGCTGCAGCGGGTCGGCAGCGCCGGGATCGCTACTGGCGTCGTCGCCTACGAGCCGGTGTGGGCCATCGGCACCGGCGAGACCGCCACGCCCGAGCAGGCCCAGGCGGTGCACCGGCACATCCGCGCGCTGCTCGGCGAGGCCGACGGTGCCCTAGCCGCGGCCACGCCGATCCTCTACGGCGGCAGCGTCAAGGCCGACAACGCCGCCGCGCTGTTCGCCCAGCCGGACATCGACGGCGGCCTGATCGGCGGCGCCTCGCTGGAGGCCGCCTCCTTCCTGGCGATCTGCCAGGCGGCCCGCTAGAGCGGTTTCACGCTACCCGGGCTCAAGGAGTGCCCGGACTTCCTCCCTCTCCCCAGCCCTCTCCCCAAGGGGAGAGGGCGCTGAAGGGCCTCGTTCCCAAGGTCGCTGCAATCCTGAGCCAGCGTTTCTCGAACATGCTCTGGCGGCCTCCTGAAACGGCCCCGGGCATTGACTGCCTCTCGCGCCCCCGACTTTCCCTTTCTCCCGGCCGTGCAAGAATTGGCATCCAGGCGGACGCGCTGCAGGCGTCCAATCGCTGGATTCATGGTATGACGACGATGCTGAATGAACTCCGACAGCGTATCGAAAGGGAGGTCTTGAGCCATACGGGACTGGCCATCGGTGGCGTGGATTATGCACAGCCTCCCGGCGATCCCGGCCTGTTCGGGCCGGACTCCGTGTGCTGGCGCATCCATGGGGATTTCACCTCGATGCTGGTCGGCGGCCTGTCCGCGCTGATGTTGCAGATGCTGCATCCGCTTGCCCTGGCCGGGGTATGGGATCACTCGAGTTTCCGCCAGGACATGCTCGGCCGGCTGAGGCGCACCGGGCAATTCATCGCCGGCACGACGTTCGCCGGCCAGGACGAGGCGGCCCGCCTGATCCGCCGCGTCCGCGAGATCCATGGCCGGGTCAGCGGCGTTGCCGCGGATGGGCGGGCCTATGCCGCCAGCGATCCCCAGCTGCTGACCTGGGTGCATGTCGCGGAGGTCAGAAGCTTTCTGGCCGCGCACCTGATGTACCTGAACAAGGATTTGTCCCTTGAGCTTCAGGATCGCTACTACCGGGAGACCGCGCGGGTGGCGACCAGCCTGGGCGCGCAGGAGGTGCCGGCATCGTCCCGGGAGGTCGACGTCTATCTCGAGGCCATGCGCGCGGAACTGCGCTGCGACGCCAGAACGCTGGAGGTCTTCCGTATTCTGCAGCATGCGCCGACGACGAATGCAGCCGTGCGGGTGTTCTCCGTACAGGCCATGCAGGCGGCGATCGACTTGTTGCCGGATTTCGCCCGGGACCTTTATCCAGAGGCCGGGATGGCCAGGCGTCTGATGGGACGGGCGTTCATAAAAGGCAGTGCGCCGCTGATCCGCTGGGCGGTCCGCGACAACGCCTATTTCCGGGCGCACAAGAGGCTCGGGCTGGTGCCGCCCCGATGACGGCTGGCGGGCAGCGACCGGCCCGCCGAACGGCTACACGGCCGCGGCGCCCGCGCGCGGCGGAGCGGTTTCGGCTTCGGGGAGGGCGGCAGGCGAGGCGTCCTCGAAGCGGTCGACCCGGCGCAGCGACCTGAAGCCCCACATCCAGCCGCCCGTCACCGTCAGCGTGCACAGCGCGCCCAGCACCGCCGCCGGCACCGTGCCGAACCAGGCGGCGCTGCTGCCGGCGCGGAACTCGCCCAGCTCGTTGGAAGAGCCGATGAACAGCATGTTCACCGCGTTGACCCGCCCGCGCATGGCGTCCGGGGTGGAGAACTGGATCAGCGAGGAGCGGATGTACATGCTGACCATGTCCGCGCCGCCGGCCACCAGCAGGGCCAGGAAGGACAGCCAGAACAGGCTGGACAGGGCGAACACCAGGTTGGCCAGGCCGAACAGCGCGACCGCGGCGAACATGCTCAGGCCGACGTGGCGGTCGAAGGGCCGCACGCTCAGCCAGAGGCCGACCAGCACTTCGCCGATGGCCATGGCGCTGCGCAGCGCGCCGAGTCCTTCCGGGCCGACCTGCAGGACCTCCTGGGCGTAGATCGGCAGCAGCGCCACCACGCCGCCGAGCAGCACGGCGAACAGGTCCAGGGAGATGGTGCCGAGGACGATCGGCCGCGAGCGGATGAAGACGATGCCGGCGGTGAAGCGCTCCCAGGCGCTGGCCTCGAGGCTCTTCGGCGGCTCGGCGAAGCGCACCGGCACCCAGCGCAGCAGCCCCAGCCCGAGCAGGAAGCCGGCCATGCACAGCGCATAGCTCAGCGGGCCGCCGCCGAGGGCGTAGAGCCCGCCGCCGAACAGCGGACCGGCGATGGTGGCGCCGCGCATGATCATGCTGTTGGCGGCGATCGCCGCAGCCAGCCGCTCGCGCGGCACGATCTGCGGCAGCAGGCTCTGCAGGGTCGGCCCGGTGAAGGCCCGCGCGCAGCCGAACAGCGCCAGCACGGCGTAGATCGCCGCGGTGTTCAGCGTGTCGCCCAGCGACAGCCAGAGCAGCAGGGCGCTGCACAGCGCCTCGACCGCCCAGCTGGCGGCGAGGATGCGCTTGCGGTCGAAGCGGTCGATCAGGTCGCCGGCCGGCAGCAACAGCAGCAGCATGGGGATGAACTGGGCCAGGCCGACACAGGCCAGCGACAGCGGATCGCGGGTCGCGTCGTAGACCTGCCAGGCCACCACCACGGCCTGGATCTGCAGGGCGCAGACGGCCGCCAGGCGGCCGATCAGGAAGGGCAGGAAGCCGGGATAGCGGTAGATGCTGGAACCGGCCCCGGAGGAAATCGCGTCGGACACGTCGTTACTCGCAGGCAAGGGTTGAGGGGAAGGGCGCCGCCCTGTGCCCCGCCACCCGCAGGCATTCGGTGGGAGCGCCGGTGTTTGTTGCCGCAGGGTGACACCGTCCGGAGCGCTTTCCAACCGGCCGGGGCCAGTCAGTGGGCGATCAGCGACGAGATCCGAGTCGAAATGCCGCATCTCATGAGCCAGGTCAATATTGACAAGCGCAATCGCTGGCTAGATTCGTGTCGTCACTACGCCAAGGAGGGCAACCTCATGCTGATGTCTATCGTTCTTTCCATCGTGTTCGCATGCTTCATCCTGTTCGTGACCGGCCTGTGTTTGGGACGCTGGCTGCGTTCACCGTCCGGCCCGACGCCGAAGACGAATAGGGCGAATGCAGCGGGCCAATGCCCGTTGAGCGGAAACTGCACCTGGCGCGGCCTCCACGATACTGCCGGGGCCGGGCGCTAGGCAGACAGGCGTTCGCCATGGGGCGGGTGTCGGGACAGACCCGGCATCCGCCCTTTTCATTCCGGGGCGGCAGACAGACGTGTGGAGAGAGCGCCAAGCGCATTGGCCGGCATGCCTGATTCGTCGATTCGCAAGGGAGATGGCGCGCTCGGCGGGATTCGAACCCACGACCCCTGCCTTCGGAGGGCAGTACTCTATCCAGCTGAGCTACGAGCGCGTTACGGGGATGTTCCGGGAGCGGGATTCGGTCGGGCGACCGGTGCCCCTGGAGCAAAGAGGCCATATTTAAGCATTAGCGGCGCGCTTGCACAACCCGGAACGCACGACGCCAATGTTGCGAGCCGGGCGGCGTGGCTGGCGCCGCCCGGCCGCTTTCAGTGGTGAGCCATCGGCATCGGCGTGGGCATGCCGGAGTTCGCCGTGCCCGGCAGGGCGATGCGCACGTTCTGCATCATGCCTTCGTCCTCGTGGTCGAGGATGTGGCAGTGCAGCACGAAGTCGCCGATGTAGCGGCGATAGCGTGAGCGCACGGTGGCGGTGTAGCCCTGCTGGAGGAACAGGGTGTCGCGCCAGGTGCCCTGCAGGTTGGCGTACTGGCTGGGAATGCCGTTGGCATCCGGGACCGGCGTGCCGCTCACCTCGTTGCCCTCGGGGTCCTTCACCGAGACGATCTGGAAGGGGTTCACGTGGATGTGGAAGGGATGGCCGAAGGCGAAGGCGGTCAGCTTCCACTCGTCGACGGCACCCAGCTCCAGCAGGCGGTCGAGGCGGCCCGGCTCGTAGGGCGAGCTGTTGACCGGCACGGGCTTGCCGCCTTCGCCGGTGCCGATCTCGCCGACCTCGAACAGCGGGGCCTGGCCCGGCGGCAGGACGATCTGGAAGCCGAGGCTGCGATGGTTGGTCACTTCGCTGGCGGCGATGTCGGCGTGCGGGGCGAAGGCGCTCAGCTTGAGGCCGTCGGCCAGGTCGGCGAGCACCTTGTCGCGCACCTTGCCCTGCGGCATGCGCGCCTTGGCGGCGGTTTCCAGCGCCTGGGTCAGCACCGCCTCGGGCGCCTTGCCGGCGGCCGGGCCGTCCACCGTCACGTAGCCGAGCAGCTCGCGCGGGTAGCTCTCGTTGTTGACGCTCTGCTCCGGCCGCAGGGTCTCGTCGATGATGCAGTAGGTGCCGGGCTCGGGGAAGACCATCAGCAGGTCCTCGCGATAGCCAGGCTGGAACACCGTGGAGTCGCGCCGAGAGACCGCGCCGCGGGTCAGGCCGTCGCCGGCGACGGCGAACTGCGCCAGCGGCGCGCCGGTACAGGCCTGCTGGATGAACTGCTCGCGGGCCTTCCGGCCCTTGCCGGGCTTGCTGGAGGCCTGGGCCGCGTCGAGCTTGCGGAAGCTCAGGCGGATGGAGTCGCGCACCCCGGCGTGGATGAAGCGCCAGCGCTCGACGCTGCCGGCCCTGGCGCCGACCACGTAGGGCTCGACCAGGCCGTTGATCGCGGTGCGCCGGCCGGAGGCGTTCCACTGGGTGCCGCCGGTCGGGGTGATGCCGAACTGGCCTTCGTAGCTCTCGATGCCGCCGACGTCGCCCTTGTCGCAGAGCCATTTGCCGTCGGCGTCCTTCTTGATGTTGCCGTCCTGGTCGCGGCAGGTATAGGCGATCTGCTGGAAGACCAGGACGCGTTCGCGGAAGGCCTCGCCGTTGGGCGCGGTCAGCAGGGTGTCGAGATCGCCGGGGATCAGGCTGCCGTCGTCGCGCGCCTGCGGCAGGCGGTCGCCGCGGATGATCAGCGGGCCGGCCATGCCCGAGGCGACCTGCAGCGCGGTCGCGCCGTGCAGGTGCGGGTGGTACCAGAAGGTGCCGGCCGGGTGGTCGGCCGGCACGTTGTACTCGTACTGGAAATCGACGCCCGGGTCGATCTTCAGCAGCACGTTGTCGGAGTTGCCGGACGGGCTCACCCACAGGCCGTGGGTGTGCATGTTGGTGCTGTTGAAGCAGTGCGGGCCGTTGTGCTCGTCGCGCGGCTTGCAGCTCGGGTCGTCCTTGGGCAGCTGGTTGCGCAGGGTCAGGCGGAAGGTCTCGCCCGGCCAGAGTTCCACCTTGGGCCCGACGTAGGGGATCAGCGGGTCGCTGGCCTCGCCCTGGAAGGCGCGCAGGCGCACCGCGTCGTCGCTGTCGGTGTCGGGGTTGTAGATCTTGCCGTCGACGTAGCGGATGGCCAGGTCGTAGAAGACTTCATTGCCGACGCTGGAGGCCTGCGGACGGGCCTTGAGCGGCGTGGCGGTCATCAGGCTCGGGCCGCTCTTGCCGGGTGCGGCGGGCGCGCCGCGCAGCAGGGCGGCCGGCGGTTCGCGGACGATGCGCGCGGCGGGTACTTCCGCCGCGGCCTGCTGGACGGGGGCGAGCTGGACGGCGACCCCGAGGGCAAAGGTGGAGGAGAGGGCGAACAGGCGGCCCCGGTGGAGGCTGGTCATGGGCTTCGTGGGTCCTTGAATTTCTTCTTCGTCGTCGTGCCGCCGCGGCGCGTGCCGTGGGCGGCTTCCTGCATCGACGATGCCGGTGCTGGGGGCTTACATCCGGAACGCCCGTCCCAGAGCGGTTTCGCGAGGCGGCCGGATTGTAGGGGAAGCCCTGTGTGATGCCCATTGTGAATGTGTGGGATTGTCAGGGGCCGCGTTCAGCGGCACGGTGATTGTGGGCGAATGGCGAACAGCGGGGCGGAAACGGGGCCTTCCGGCCCCGTCGCGGTTCAGTGCTGGTGTCCCGAGTCCTCGTCTTCTCCGCTGCCCGTCTGGGAGATGCGCACGTTCTGCATCATGCCCTGGTCCTCGTGGTCGAGGATGTGGCAGTGCAGCACGAAGTCGCCGGTGTAGCGCCGGTAGCGCGAGCGGATGGTGATCAGGTGGTCGTCCTGGACGAACAGGGTGTCGCGCCAGGTGCCCCGCATGTTGGCGTACTGGCTGGGGATGCCGTCGTCGCCGGGCGTCGGCGCGCCGCTCACCTCGTTGCCCTCGGGGTCCTTCACCGAGAGGATCTGGAAGGGATTCACATGGATGTGGAAGGGGTGGCCGAAGGAGAAGGAGGTCAGCTTCCACTCCTCGACGGCGCCCAGGGTGAGCTGGCGCTGCACCGCTTCCTGGTTGTAGGGCGCGCTCTCGAAGGGTTCGGGCTCGCCGCTGCTGAAGTCGATCTTGCCGACCTCGAAGCTGGGCGCCTGGCCGGGCGCCAGGACGATCTGGAAGCCGAGGGTGCGGTTGCCGGTTATCTCGGTGTCGGCGACCGGCTCGTGGGGGGTGAAGGCGCCCAGCTTGAGGCCGTCGGCCAGGTCGGCGAGCACCTGGTTGCGCACCTTGCCCTGCGGCATGCGCGCCCTGGCCGCGGTTTCCAGCGCCTGGCGCAGGAGTGTCGCGGGGTTCTGGCCGGCGGCCGAGCCTTTCACCTCGACGTAGCCGAGCAGTTCGCGCGGGTAGCTTTCGTGGTTGACGCTCTGCTCGGGGCGCAGGGTTTCGTCGACGATGCAGTAGGTGCCGGCTTCGGGGAAGACCATCAGCAGGTCCTCGCGATAGCCGGGCTGGAGCACCGTCGAATCGCGCTGGGAGACCGCGCTGCGGGTCAGGCCGTCGCCGGCGACGGCGAACTGCGCCAGGGGCGCGCCGGTGCAGGCCTTCTCGATGAAGCGCTGGCGCGCCAGCCGGCTCTTGCCGGGCGCGGCGGAGGCCTGGGCCGGGTCGAGCTTGCGGAAGCTCAGGCGGATGGAGTCGCGCACCCCGGCGTGGATCAGCCGCCAGCGCTCGACACTGCCGGCCTTGGCGTCGACCACGTAGGGCTCGACCAGGCCGTTGATCGCGGTGCGCCGGCCGGAGGTGCTCCACAGGGTGGCGAGGGTGCCGTCGCCGCGCGGGACGATGCCGAACTGGTCGTAACGCTCGATCCCCCCGACGTCGCCCGCGGCGCAGAGCCACTTGCCGTCGGCTTCCCGCTTGATGGCGCCGTCCTGGTCGCGGCAGGCGTAGGCGATCTGCTGGAAGAGCAGGGTGCGCTCGCGGAAGGGCCGGCCATTCGGCGCGACCAGCAGGGTGTCGAGGTCGCCGGGGACCAGGCTGCCGTCGTCCTTGGCCTGCGGCAGGCGGTCGCCGCGGATGATCAGCGGGCCGGCCATGCCCGAGGAGACCTGCAGCGCGGTGGTGCCGTGCAGGTGCGAGTGGTACCAGAAGGTGCCGGCCGGGTGGTCGGCCGGCACGTTGAATTCGTACTGGAAGGTGGTCTGCGGGGGGATCTTCAGGTGCACGTTGTCGGAGTTGCCGGACGGGCTCACCCACAGGCCGTGGGTGTGGATGTTGGTGTTGTTGAAGCAGTGCGGCACGTTGTGGTCATGCTCCCCATGGGGACAACTCGAGTCGTCGGTCGGCAGCTCGTTGTGCAGGGTCAGGCGGAAGGTCTCGCCCGGCCAGAGTTCCACCTTGGGGGCGACATAGGGGGTGGGGGCCTGCGGATCGGCCGCTTCGCCCGCGTAGGCGCGCAGGCGCACGGCGTCGTTCTGCCCGGTTTCGGGATTGTAGATCTTGCCGTCGACGTAGCGGACCTTCAGGTCGTAGAAGACCTCCGGCTGGGAGCCGGAGGTCCGCTGGCGCTCGGCGGAAAGGCGCTGCCCCGGCGTTCCCGGCTCCGGGGGGGCGCCGCGCAGCACGGCGGCCGGCGGTTCGCGGACGATGCGCGACTCCGCTATCGGGGCGGCGGAGGCGGTCTGGCTGGCAAGGCCGAGGGCGAGGGTCGAGGACAGGGCGAGCAGGCGCCCCGGACTGGTGCAGGTCATGTGCGAGAGTCCCTGATGTTGTTCTGTCGTCTGCCGCGGTCGCACATCCGGTCCGCGGGCAGGCCCGCCGGCCGGCCGGCGCCCTGCGGCGGCTTCCTGCCTCGGTTGAGTCGCTGATTGCAAGGGTGCTGCACGGAATGCCCGCTACTGCCCGGAGTGCTCGTCCCGGCGCGGCTTGGCGAGGCTGTTCGAAGTCTAGTGGAGCGCTCGAAAAGTTCCCTGAAGCCCGACGAAAAGCAGGGGCTCGGCTGCGTGGGTGGCGCCGGGCCTGAACGAAAATGCCCGCATCCTGCGATGCGGGCATGTTCCCTGTCGCCGCTGTGGTCCTGCCGCGCAGGAGCGCGGAGTCAGACGGGCGTGGCGAACTGGATGTCGCTGTCGGGGTTGAAGCCGGTGACCCCGACCAGGGTCAGCGACCAGCTGTCGTCGCCGGTGATGGTCAGCACGGTGTCGTCGCTGGCACCGTCGTCGTCGGCATCGGTCTGGGCGATGCCGAACAGCTCGTCGAACTGCGCGGCGGTGA
Organism: Azotobacter chroococcum; assembly: GCF_002220155.1. Lineage (NCBI taxonomy): Bacteria > Pseudomonadati > Pseudomonadota > Gammaproteobacteria > Pseudomonadales > Pseudomonadaceae > Azotobacter > Azotobacter chroococcum. The sequence continues at coordinate 283,744 of NZ_CP011835.1, forward strand.
GGCCGGAGAAGTCGAGGATGTCCTCGCCCTGCACGAAGTCGGTGATGGTGTCGTGGCCGTCCGTGCTGGTGGCGGTCAGACCGCTGCCGAAGCTGAACAGGTCGGAGTAGTAGCGGGTCTGGAGCGTTCTACCGGTGGTGAAGGTGAAGTCCTCGCCCTCGGAGAGCTGGCCGGCCAGGACGTCCACGCCGTCGACCCAGACCGAGGGCACGCCGGTAGTGGTCTGGTTGAGTTCGATGGTGTAGTCCTGCCCGCCGGCCAGGTCGTACTTGGTCACCAGGTAGTCCAGCCACTGGTTGTAATTCTTGGCGAAGTCGCCCTGGCCGGTGCCGTCGAGCAGCTGGCCGTCCTCGCCGACGTAACCCCCCATGCCGTTGGCGATCAGCCAGTCGGTGAAGCGCTCGCTGACGGCCTCGTCCTCGACGACCTCGAAGCTGTAGTGGAAGCCGTCCGCGCCCGCGCCGCCGGTCAGGGTGTCGTCGCCCTCGTGGCCGGTGAGACGGTCGTCGCCGTCGCCGCCAGCGAGACTGTCGTCGCCCTCCTGGCCGTGCAGGATGTCGTCGCCGGCGTCGCCGTAGAGGCTGTCGTCGCCCTGCTGGCCGTTGAGCACGTCGTTGCCGTCGCCGCCATAGAGGGTGTCGTCGCCTGCCTGGCCGTTGAGGTTGTCGTTGCCGCCTTCGCCGTAGAGGGTGTCGTCGCCGGCACCGCCGTTCAGCGTGTCCTTGCTGTCGGTGCCTTCGAGCGTTTCGCTGTTATCGCTTCCGTTGATTGCTGCCATTTTTCCTCCCCCACCCAGGCCCGCGGAGGAAGCAAGTGCGCCTCGAATGCACGGGCCAGGGTTTTCCGTTTCTGGATGAAGTTGAACGTCTGGCGGCCCGGCCATCTCGGTGAGATCCGTGGCTTTCCGTGCTCGCATCGCTACGAGGTTGGCTTTGGCAGGCAAAACGATAGCACTTAGGTGTCAATTTGCCATCTTGGAGCGTGACCTTGCCCAACGAAAAACGGGGCCGCGCGGGCCCCGTTTTTCGTACTGCGGCTGCGGCTTACTGGCCGGGGATGTCCCGGCTCAGGTGCACCGGTTCTGCGCGCGGACGGCGCATGCGGATGTTCAGCGCTTCCACCGCCAGCGAGAAGGCCATGGCGAAGTAGACGTAGCCCTTGGGCACGTGCACCTCGAAGCTCTCGGCGATCAGCACGGTGCCGACCACGATGAGGAACGACAGGGCCAGCAGCTTGAGGCTCGGGTGCTTGTCGATGAACTCGCTGATGGTGCCGGAGGCGGCCATCATCACCAGCACGGCGACGATGATCGCGGCGACCATCACCGGCACGTGGGAAACCATGCCGACTGCGGTGATCACCGAGTCCAGGGAGAACACGATGTCGATGATGGCGATCTGGACGATGGTGCCGATGAACTGGCCGCCGCCCTTGGGCGTCTCGTTGGTCTCGTCCTCGCCTTCCAGGCCGTGGTAGATCTCGGTGCTGCTCTTCCACAGCAGAAACAGGCCGCCGAAGAACAGGATCAGGTCGCGTCCGGAAATGCCCTGGCCGAAGACGTGGAAGAGGTCGACGGTCAGGCCCATGACCCAGGAGATCGACAGCAGCAGGAGAATCCGGGTGACCATCGCCAGCGCCAGGCCGAACAGCCGGGTGCGGGCCTGCATCTCCTTCGGCATGCGGCCGACGAGGATGGAGATCATGATGATGTTGTCGATGCCGAGCACGATCTCCAGCGCGGTCAGGGTGAAGAAGGCAACCCAGATCTCCGGGTTGGTCAGCCAGTCCATAAAGGGTCCTCAAATTGTCGGTTGAACGGCCGGCAGCGGGTGGCCGCCGGCCGTGGGAGTCTGTACGCGACAGTGTGAAATTTTCGTCAGTGCGTCGTTCAGTTGCCGGCCAGCGGGAAGACGCCGATGGCCAGCGCGGCGAGCATTATCGCCACACAGATCAGCGTGGCCAGCTTCAGGGCGAAGCGCTGCAGGTCGCCGAACTCGATCTTCGCCAGGCCCACCAGCAGGTAGGTGGAGGGCACCAGCGGGCTGAGCAGGTGCACCGGCTGGCCGACGATCGAGGCGCGGGCCATCTCCACCGGGCTGATGCCGTAGTGGCTGGCGGCCTCGGTGAGCACCGGCAGCACGCCGTAGTAGAAGGCGTCGTTGGACATGAAGAAGGTGAACGGCATGCTGACCAGCGCGGTCACCACGGCCAGATAGGGGCCCATCGCGTCGGGGATCAGCGCCAGCAGGCTCTTCGACATGGCGTCGACCATCCCGGTGCCGGAGAGGATGCCGGTGAAGATGCCGGCGGCGAAGATCAGCCCGACCACCGCCAGCACGTTGCCGGCATGCGCGGCGACGCGTTCCTTCTGCGCCTTGAGGCAGGGGTAGTTGATGATCATGGCGAGGCTGAAGGCGATCATGAACAGCACCGGCAGCGGCAGCACGCCGGCGATCAGGGTGCCCATCAGGCCCAGGGTCAGCATGGCGTTGATCAGCAACAGCTTCGGCCGGCGCGCTTCGGGGTACTGGGAGACGCTGACGTCGGAATGGTCTTCAGTGCCGTCGGCCAGGTGCAGCACGCCGAGGCGCGCGCGCTCGCGCTTGCCGTAGAGGTAGGCCATGCCCAGCAGGGCGGCCACGCCGATCGCCATGGCCGGGATCATCGGCACGAAGACGTCCGACGGGTCGACGTGCAGGGCGCTGGCGGCGCGGGCGGTGGGGCCGCCCCAGGGGGTCATGTTCATGATCCCGCCGGCGAGGATGATCAGGCCGGCCATGATCCGCGGGTTCATGCCGATGCGGCTGTACAGCGGCAGCATGGCGGCGACGCAGATCATGTAGGTGGTGGCGCCGTCGCCGTCCATGGAGACGATCAGCGCCAGCGCGGCGGTGCCGACGGACACCCGCAACGGGTCGCCCTTGACCATGCGCAGGATGAAGCGCACCGGCGGGTCGAACAGCCCCGAGTCGATCATCAGGGCGAAGTAGAGGATGGCGAACATCAGCATCACCCCGGTCGGGGCGAGCTTGGTGATGCCCTGCAGCATCATCGGGCCGATGTCGCCGGCGAAGCCGCCGAACAGGGCGAACAGTACGGGGATGACGATGAGGGCGATCAGCGCCGAGAGGCGCTGGGTCATGATCAGGACCATGAAGGTCAGGACCATGGCGAAGCCGAGGAAGGTCAGCATGGCGAGTACTCCGGACGTGGGGACGTGCTGCGTGGCCTGGCGGTCAGCGCAGGGAGGTCGACGGGCTGTGGGAGGGCAGGGCGGGGGCGGACGAACGGGAAACGGGGTGCATGGCAATCTCCACTCATTGTTTTTGTCGGGCGACCGGTCGGGCGCCGGCTCTGGAGATGGATGCTACGCAGCCAAACTTTCAGCGAGCTTTCGCTGGAGAAATGCGCTGATCGTGGAGTGAAAAAGCGTATCTTGCGGGGTGATCTGTCGGGAGTGTGAGTTCGGCGCCGAGTTCGCCTTCGCGCATTCCGCTACTTTCCGCTGCCGCCCATGAACATGAAGAAGCCCCGCACGGGGCGGGGCTTCTTCATTCAGCGGGAGTGTCGCTTAGACCTGCAGGACCGGGAGTTCGGCCTTGGCCGCCGCTTCCTTGTACTCGGCGATCTGGTCGAAGGACAGGTAGCGATAGATATCGGCAGCCATGGTGTCGATGTTCTTCGCGTATTCCATGTACTCCTCAACGGTCGGCAGCTTGCCAAGGATCGAGGCGACCGACGCCAGTTCGGCGGAAGCCAGGAACACGTTGGTCGCATCGCCCAGACGGTTCGGGAAGTTACGGGTCGAGGTGGAAACCACGGTCGAACCGGTCTGTACGCGGGCCTGGTTACCCATGCACAGCGAGCAGCCCGGCATTTCCATGCGCGCACCGGCCTTGCCGTAGATGCCGTAGTAGCCTTCCTCGGTCAACTGGTGGGCGTCCATCTTGGTCGGCGGAGCCAGCCACAGACGGGTCGGGATGCCGCCCTTGACCTTGTCGAGCAGCTTGCCGGCAGCGCGGAAGTGACCGATGTTGGTCATGCACGAGCCGATGAACACTTCGTCGATCTTCTGACCGGCAACGGTGGACAGCAGGCGGGCGTCGTCCGGGTCGTTCGGCGCGCAGAGAACCGGCTCCTTCACTTCGGACAGGTCGATCTCGATCACCGCGGCGTATTCGGCGTCCTTGTCGGCTTCCAGCAGCTTCGGATTGGCCAGCCAGGCTTCCATCGCCTGGGCGCGACGCTCCAGGGTGCGGGCATCGCCGTAGCCTTCGCCGATCATCCAGCGCAGCATGGTGATGTTCGAGCGCAGGTATTCGGCGATGGCCGCTTCCGGCAGCTTGATGGCGCAACCGGCAGCGGAACGCTCGGCGGAGGCGTCGGACAGCTCGAAGGCTTGCTCGACGGTCAGGCTGTCCAGACCTTCGATCTCGAGAATGCGGCCGGAGAAGATGTTCTTCTTGCCCTTCTTCTCGACGGTCAGCAGGCCGGCCTGGATCGCGTAGTAGGGGATGGCATGCACCAGGTCACGCAGGGTGATGCCGGGCTGCAGCTTGCCCTTGAAGCGCACCAGAACGGATTCCGGCATGTCCAGCGGCATGACGCCGGTGGCGGCGGCGAAGGCCACCAGGCCGGAGCCGGCCGGGAAGGAGATGCCGATCGGGAAGCGGGTGTGCGAGTCACCACCGGTACCGACGGTATCCGGCAGCAGCATGCGGTTCAGCCAGCTGTGGATGATGCCGTCGCCCGGACGCAGGGACACGCCGCTGCGGTTCATGATGAAGTCCGGCAGGGTGTGGTGGGTCTTGACGTCGATGGGCTTCGGATAGGCGGCGGTGTGGCAGAAGGACTGCATCACCAGGTCGGCGGAGAAGCCCAGGCAAGCCAGGTCCTTCAGCTCGTCGCGGGTCATCGGGCCGGTGGTGTCCTGGGAACCGACGGTGGTCATCTTCGGTTCGCAGTAGGTGCCCGGACGGACGCCCTTGCCTTCCGGCAGACCGCAGGCGCGGCCAACCATCTTCTGGGCGAGGGTGAAGCCCTTGCCGCTGTCGGCCGGCGCTTCCGGCTTCTTGAACAGGGTGGACGGAGCCAGGCCCAGCTCGGCGCGGGCCTTCTCGGTCAGGCCGCGGCCGATGATCAGCGGGATACGGCCGCCGGCGCGGACTTCGTCGAGCAGCACGTCGGTCTTCAGCGAGAAGCTGGTGACCAGCTCGTCGCTGCCGTTGCGGCGCACTTCACCCTTGATCGGGTAGACGTCGATGACGTCGCCCATGGCCAGGTTGGTGCAGTCGAATTCGATCGGCAGGGCGCCGGCGTCTTCCATGGTGTTGTAGAAGATCGGGGCGATCTTGGTGCCGAAGCAGAAGCCGCCGGCGCGCTTGTTCGGCACGTAGGGGATGTCGTCGCCGAAGAACCACAGCACCGAGTTGGTGGCGGACTTGCGCGAGGAACCGGTACCGACCACGTCACCGACGTAGGCGACCGGGAAGCCCTTGGCCTTGACCGCTTCGATCTGCTTCAGCGGGCCGACGGAGCCCGGCTGGACCGGTTCGATGCCGTCGCGGGCCATCTTCAGCATGGCCAGCGCGTGCAGCGGGATGTCAGGGCGCGACCAGGCGTCCGGAGCGGGCGACAGGTCGTCGGTGTTGGTTTCGCCCGGGACCTTGAACACGGTCAGGGTGACTTTTTCCGGAACGGCCGGCTTGGCGGTGAACCACTCGCCGTCAGCCCAGGACTGCAGCACGGCCTTGGCGGCGGCGTTGCCCTTCTTGGCGCGCTCGGCGACGTCGTGGAAGGCGTCGAACATCAGCAGGGTGTGCTTGAGTTGCTCGGCAGCCACGGTGGCCAGCTCGGCGTTGTCCAGCAGTTCGACCAGGGTGGCGATGTTGTAGCCGCCCTGCATGGTGCCCAGCAGCTCGACGGCGCGGGACTTGCTGATCAGCGGGGAAGTGGCTTCGCCCTTGGCGATGGCGGAGAGGAAACCGGCCTTGACGTAGGCTGCTTCGTCCACGCCCGGCGGAACACGGTTGGTGATCAGGTCAACCAGGAAGGCTTCTTCGCCGGCCGGCGGGTTCTTCAGCAGTTCGACCAGGCCTGCGGTCTGCTCGGCGTTCAGCGGCTGGGGCACGACGCCCTGGGCGGCACGCTCTTCTACGTGTTTGCGATAGGCTTCAAGCACAGTTTTACCCTCATCAGTGGTCCCAGGGGGTTCCGGGACACTCATCCTGGGAATCTCCGCACGCAAGCGCCTTCGCCGCTTTATGGGCGGCACGGCCAAGGTTGCGACGATCCCCCTCCAGAAGCTGTTTTCAAAGTTTTACGCCGAGGGAGGGGAGGTGTCGGCACCCTGTGGTGGGTGCCTGCGCCGTTCCATTCGGGTCAACTGTGCTCGTGACGCTTTGAAAACAGCTTCGACTGGACAGGGGTGCCAAAAAGGCATCTGGTCTGGGTGCTGCCGCCGCGGGTGCCATCGATTTCCGGCTCATGGCCGGAGCCCATGATGGTCAGTAGCGGCTCGTGCGCTCCCGGGGCGAACCGGACAGGTCGCTGGCAAGAAACGGGGCCTTTGGAAGTGCCTCCGCGCATCAGCACGCAGGGGATGGGCTGCATCATTAGGAATTTCTATTTATTAACCATAAGTTATTGATGCTTCTGGCAGGAGATTCACACGGAACCAAAAATGTTTCCAATGCAAATATTGTTAGTATTATTTCTTTAATGTTATCAATTGGGTGGCCGCTACGGTCGGTTGCCCGCTCTGCTGCCGCCGATCCCTCTCGAACGAGTTATCCCGCAGGACAGCCGATGGAACTCAGGCAGTTGCGCTATTTCGTCAAGGTCGTCGAACTGGGCAGCCTGGGGCGGGCCGCACTGGAGCTGGGCGTCGGCACTTCGGCGCTGAGTCAGCAGATCGCCAAGCTGGAAAGCGAGCTGTGCGCCCGGCTGCTGAATCGCAGCTCCACCGGCGTGACGCCGACCAGCGCGGGCCTCGCCTTCCTGCACCATGCCCAGCTGACCCTGCGCCAGGCCGAGAATGCCGTGCAGGCCGCCCGCCGCGACCGCATGAGCGGCTATGTCAGCCTGGGGTTGGCACCGACCACCGCCAGCGTGCTGGCCCTGCCGCTGATCGAGGCCATGCGCACGCGCTACCCGGATATCCAGCTGCACCTGGTGGAAATGCTCTCGGGCTACCTGGCCGGCCAGCTCAATGCCCGCCAGCTGGATCTCGCGGTGCTGTTCCAGACCGACATGGCCAAGCGCTGGAGCGTGATGCCGCTGCTCGACGAGCGACTGTTCGTCATCCATTCCTCCGCGTGTCCCGCCCCTCCGGGCGAGAGCCTGAGGCTGGCCGATCTCGGCGACCTGCCGCTGCTTCTGCCCAGCGCACAGCACGGCCTGCGTACCCGCCTGATGGCCGCCTTCGAAAGCGCCGGGGTCGTCCCCAACGTGATCATGGAGATCGACGGCCTGGCCACCCTCATGGACGCCGTGCGCGCCGGGCATGCCGCGACCATCCAGCCGGGCGCCGCGGCGGCGCATTCCGGCGAGGCCGGGCTCTGCGTCGTGCCGATCATTGATGCCCATGTGAGCCGGCGCAACCTGCTCGCCAGCCTGTCGGACGACGAGCTGTCGCCTGCGGCCCTGGCCACCCGGGTGACGGTCGCCGGCGTCGCCCGCGAACTGGTCCGCACCGGGCATTGGCCCGGCGCCAGCCTGCTGGGCGAGTGATCCTGGGGTCTTCAGTTTTACTGAACACCTCCCGCGCAAAGCAGCCTGTCGGGGTCAGCTCCGTCTAACTATCGTGCCTTCCACGGGTGGGGAGCCCCTTCGTTTCGCCTCCCCACCGAGGAGGAGACGAGATGATCGATGTACTGGTGGTCGGCGGCGGGAACGCCGCGCTGTGCGCCGCCCTCATGGCACGCGAGGCCGGTGCCCGGGTGCTCTTGCTGGAGGCCGCGCCGCGCCGCTGGCGCGGCGGCAATTCCCAGCACACCCGGAATCTGCGCTGCATGCACGAGGCCCCGCAGGACGTGCTGGTCGATGCCTATACCGAAGAGGAGTTCTGGCAGGACCTGCTGAAGGTCACCGGCGGCATGACCGACGAGCGTCTCGCCCGGCGCGTCATCCGCGACTCGTCCCGTTGCCGGGACTGGATGCGCCGCCATGGCGTGCGTTTCCAGCCGTCCCTGTCGGGCACGCTGCAGCTGGCGCGCACCAATGCCTTCTTCACCGGCGGCGGCAAGGCCTTGATCAACGCCTACTACCGCAGCGCCGAGGCACTGGGCGTGCAGATTCGCTACGACAGCCCGGTGACGGGGATCGAACTGCAGGGCGATCGCTTCGTCGCCGTGCACCTGGCCGCCCGGGAGGTCGATGGCGTGCGCCGGCCGGCCGAACGCATCGAGGCGCGCAGCTGCGTCCTGGCCGCCGGCGGTTTCGAATCCAACCGCGACTGGTTGCGCGAGGCCTGGGGACAGAACGAGAACGGCGACTGGGCGGCGGACAACTTCCTGATCCGCGGAACCCGCTTCAACACGGGCACGCTGCTGCGCGCCCTGATCGACGCCGGTGCCGATCCTGTCGGCGACCCGACCCAGGCCCACATGGTTGCCATCGACGCCCGTGCACCGCTCTACGACGGTGGGATCTGCACCCGCATCGACTGTGTGTCGCTGGGTGTGGTGGTCAACTGTGACGGCCGCCGCTTCTACGACGAGGGCGAAGATTTCTGGCCCAAGCGCTACGCAATCTGGGGGCGCCTGGTGGCGCAGCAGCCCGGCCAGGTCGGCTACTCCATCATCGACCGCAAAGCCGTCGGCCGCTTCATGCCACCGGTGTTTCCCGGCACTGCCGCGAGCACCCTTGGCGAACTGGCCCGTCAGTTGAGCCTGCCCGAAGCTGCGTTCGTGGAGACCATCGAGGCCTACAACCAGGCCTGCCGGGTCGGCACCTTCGACCATACCGCACTCGACGACTGCCGCACCGAAGGCCTCTCGCCGGCCAAGACCCACTGGGCCCGGCCGATCGACACGCCGCCCTTCTATGGCTATCCGCTGCGTCCGGGCGTCACCTTCACCTACCTGGGGCTCAGGACGGACGAGACGGCCGCCGTGCACTTCTCCGGCAAGCCCAGCCCGAACCTCTTCGTCGCCGGGGAAATGATGGCCGGCAACGTGCTCGGCAAGGGCTACACCGCCGGGGTCGGCATGAGCATCGGCACGGCGTTCGGCCGGATCGCCGGCAGCCAGGCCGCCGCCGCGGCCGGCCATCACCCAGCTTCCATGACTGCAGGACAAGACCATGCAATCGCTTGATCCCGGGGCACGACCGCCCATCTCCGGCGCCGGCGGCGCACTCCAGCCGATCCCGGTGTTCAACGTCGCCGCGGCGGAAGTCGACCGGCAGCTGCACATCTGCAATGCCTGCCGCTACTGCGAGGGATTCTGCGCCGTGTTCCCGGCCATGACCCGGCGCCTCGACTTCACCCAGGCGGATATCCATTACCTGGCCAACCTCTGCCACAACTGCGGTGCCTGCCTGCATGCCTGCCAATACGCCGAACCCCATGAGTTCGCCGTGAACGTCCCGCGGGCGATGGCCAGGGTGCGCCTGGACACCTATGCCGAATATGCCTGGCCGCCGGCATTGGGTCGGCTCTACCGGCGCAACGGGCTGACGCTGTCGCTGGCCACCGCCGCCGGCCTGGGACTCTTCCTGGCGCTGACGTTGGCCGTCAAGGGCACCCTGTTTCCCGGACCGCTGGCAGGCGACTTCTACGCGATCTTTCCCCACGACGCGCTGGCGCTGATGTTCGGCCTGGTCTTCGCCTTCGCCACCCTGGCCCTCGGCATGGCCGTGCGGCGCTTCTGGCGGGAGGTTTCGCCGCCTTCGGAAGAGCCGGTGCAGAAGGGAGCAGCGGCGTTCGAGGCCTCGGGTGCCGTGTTACGGCTGAAGTATCTCGACGGTGGACATGGCGAGGGCTGCAACGAGGAGAGCGACCGCTTCACCCTCTGGCGGCGGCGCTTCCATCACTGCACCTTCTACGGCTTCCTGCTGTGCTTCGCCGCCACCTCCGTCGCCACGCTGTACCACTTCGTGCTGGGCCTGGAGGCGCCCTATCCGCTGACGAGCCTGCCGGTTCTGCTGGGGACGGCCGGCGGCCTCGGGCTGCTGGTCGGTCCCGCCGGCCTCTTGTGGCTGAACCGGCGTCGCCATCCGGAGCACGGCGACAGCGCGCAGCGTCCCATGGACCGCGGTTTCATCGCGCTGCTGCTGCTGGTCAGCCTCAGTGGCCTGGCGCTGCTGGCCGGGCGGGACAGTGGGGCCATGGCGCTGCTGCTGGCGCTGCACCTGGGCGCGGTCATGGCGTTTTTCCTGACCATGCCGTACGGCAAGTTCGCCCATGGAATCTTCCGCAGCGCCGCCTTGCTGAAGTTCGCCATCGAGAAGCGCCAGCCCGACCGGTTGCGGATGGGCGGCGAGTGAGGGCGGCAGGTCGGGGGATGGCGTCATTGCGGCCACTGCTGCAGCAGGATGGAGACGAACTTGTCCGCCGCCGGCGACAGCGAGGCGCCGCGGCGGCGAACCAGGCCCAGGCTGCGGTTCACCACCGGCTCGATCAGCGGGACGCTGACCAGCGTCGGGTGATCCGCGGCGGGCATGGCCAGGCTGGGGACGGCGGAAACACCCAATCCGGCCTCGACCATGCCGAGCGAGGTCGACAGGTGCTGGACCTCGTAAAACCACTTGGGCCGCCAGCTCAGGCCCGCCAGGGCATGGTCGAGCAGCATGCGGTTGCCGCTCAGGCGGCCTACGCCGATCAGGCGGTAGTCGGCCAGTTCGGCCCAGCGCACCGCCTCGCGGCTCGCCAACGGGTGGTCGCGGCGGCAGGCCAGGACGAAGGGCTCGTTGACCAGGGAGAGGAATTCGATGTCGGGATGCTGCCCGCTCATCATGTTGATGCCGAAGTCGGCCTCGCCGCGCAGGACGGCTTCGAGCCCCTCGTTGGCGCTGAGATCGAGCAGCCGGATGCGGATCTTCGGGTACTGCTCGTTGTACAGGCGAATGACCGAGGGCAGGAAGTAGAACGCCGCGGTGGGAATGCAGGCCAGGGTGACCTGGCCGGTCTGGCGCTCGGCGAGTTCGCGGATGCTCATGATCGAGTCCTCGAGATCGTCCAGCACGCGCCTCGCCTTGGGTAGGAAGTCGCGTCCCACGCTGGTCAGGCTGACTCGCCGGGTGGTGCGATCGAGCAGCGGAGTGCCCAGCCCCTGCTCGAGTTTCTTGATCCGTCGCGTCAGTGCTGGCTGGGATAGATGAAGGGTTTCGGCGGCTTCGTGAAAACTCCCTAATTCGGCGATTTTCACGAAAGATTTAATGTCTTGGAGATCGTATTCCATGGTTTTCCGGTACTCCTGCGGCGCTGGTGCCGCTGTGGCCTGTTGCCAGTTTAGATAACTAAATCGGAATAATAACTCTGATATTTGCATTGGAAACATTTTTGTTTCCGTGTGAATCTCCTGCCAAAAGCATCAATGACTGAGATTGATAAACAGGAGTTAGTAATTATGCAGCGTATCCCTTGCGTGCTGATGCGGGGCGGCACTTCCAAAGGTCCGGTGTTTCTGGCCAGCGATCTGCCCGGCTCGACCCTGGAGCGCGACGAGCTGCTGCTGGCGATCATGGGCTCCGGCCATGAGCTGGAAATCGACGGTATCGGCGGCGGCAGTCCGCAGACCAGCAAGGTCGCCATCGTCAGTCCCTCCGCGCATCCCGACGCCGACGTGGATTACCTGTTCGTCCAGGTGATGGTGTCCCAGCGCCGCGTGGATACCGCACCCAACTGCGGCAACATGCTCTGCGCCGTCGGCCCCTTCGCCATCGAGCAGGGGCTCGTCCCGGTCAGTGGCGCGGTGACCCGGGTGCGCATTCGCAACCTGAACACCAATACCTTCGTCGATTCGGAAGTGCAGACGCCCGACGGCAAGGTCCGCTACGAAGGTGACACCGCCATCGACGGCGTGCCCGGCACCGCGGCGCCGATCAAGCTGACCTTCCTCGACGCCGCGGGCAGCAAGACCGGCAAGCTGTTCCCTACCGGGCAGGTGCTCGACTGGTTCGACGACATCCCGGTGACTTGCATCGACATGGCTATGCCCATGCTGATCGTCGAGGCCAGCCGGCTGGGCAAGCGCGGCGACGAAAGCCCCGCCGAACTGGATGCCGACCAGGATTTCCTGCGCCGTCTGGAGGCCCTGCGCTTGCGTGCCGGCATGGCCATGGGGCTGGGCGATGTGAGCGACAAGGTGATTCCCAAGCCGGTGCTGGTTTCGACGCCCAGGGCCGGTGGCACCCTGCAGGTCCGCTATTTCATGCCGAGCAACTGCCACCGCTCGCTGGCCATCACCGGCTCGATCGGGTTGGCGACTGCCTGTGTCAGCGAGGGCAGCGTGATCTCCCGGATGTTCGGCGAGCGTTTGCCGCGTGATCTGGAGCAGGTGCGCCTGGAACACCCGAGTGGTGCCATCGAGGTCGCGCTGGCGCGTACCGGCGCCGATGGCAAGACCATCCGCGCCGCGGTGATCCGTACCGCGCGCCGGCTGTTCTCCGGCGAAGTCTACGTGCCCGCCGTGCAGCGGCTCGCCGGTTGAGAGGAGGCCTTGAACCACGCAGGCGAACCGCCTGCGTATAGGAGCCATTCGAACAGCCGGCCTGGCAGCGGGATAGCTGCACCACCCGGCAGGAAAGGGAGTTTCCGCATGCGTATTGCGCAAATATCGACCAGGAACGATTCAACCAACAACTACAAGAGAATCCGCTTATGCTCGCCCTGCTCGGTCTCGCGATGGTGGTCGTATTCACCGTCCTGATCATGACCAAACGTTTGTCCCCCATCGTTGCCCTGACCGTGGTGCCCATCGTCTTCGCCCTGTTCGGCGGTTTCGGCGACGGCCTCGGCAAGATGATGCTGGACGGCCTCAAGATGGTGGCGCCCTCGGCCGCGCTGCTGCTGTTCGCCATCCTGTTCTTCGGCATCCTCATCGATGCCGGGCTGTTCGACCCGCTGATCCGCCGCATCCTCAAGGTGGTCAACGGCGATCCGGTGAAGATCGCCATGGGCACCGCGCTGCTCTCGCTGCTGGTCGCCCTGGATGGCGACGGCACCACCACCTACATGATCACCTGCGCCGCCATGCTGCCGCTGTACAAGCGTATCGGCATGAACCCGATGATTCTGGCGATCCTCGCCATGCTGTCCTTGAGCATCATGAGCGGCATGTCGCCCTGGGGCGGTCCGGCCACCCGGGCCATCGCCGTGCTCGGCCTGGATGCCGGCGAGTTCTTCGTACCGCTGCTGCCAACCGTCATCGGCGGGGCCGCCTGGGTGGTGTTCACCGCCTGGATGCTTGGCCGCGGCGAACGCAAGCGGGTCGGCAGCGTCGTCCTGCAGTCCGGCGGCAGCAACTGCTACATCGAAGAGATTCTCGGCGACAGCACCCACAAGCGGCCCCGCCTGGCCTGGTTGAACCTGCTGCTGGTGGCTGCGGTGATGGTGGCTCTGGTGATGGGCGTGATGCACTCGGCCGTGCTGTTCCTGATCGGTTTCGTGGTCGCGCTGATGATCAACTATCCCCATCTGGAACAGCAGAAGGAACGGGTCCTCGCCCATGCCGGCAACGCCATGACCGTGGTGCTGCTGGTGTTCTCCGCCGGGGTGTTCGCCGGCATCTTCTCCGGCACCAAGATGGTCGATGCCCTGGCCCAGGGGCTGGTGGACATGATTCCGCCGGAGTGGGGGGCGCTGTTCCCGCTGGTGGTGGCGATCACCAGCATGCCGCTGACCTTCGTGCTCTCCAACGACGCTTACTACTTCGGCGTGGTGCCGATCCTCGCCAATGCCGCGGCGGCCTATGGCATCGACTCGCTGGAGATCGCCCGCGCCTCGGTGCTCGGCCAGCCGGTGCACCTGATGAGCCCGCTGGTGGCCTCGACCCTGCTGCTGGTGGGCATGGTCGACCGCGACATCGGCGAGTTCCAGAAGGCCACCTTCAAGTGGGCAGTTCTCACCTCGCTGGTGATCACCGCCCTGGCCCTGGTCACCGGAGCCCTGACCTTCATCGCCTGACCCTAAGCGGCCGGATGCCCCCGGCCGCTCAACCTGCAACGCAAGGATTCCCTTATGGACTGGCTGATCAACCCGGAGATCTGGGTTGCCTTCTTCACCCTGACCGCGCTGGAGATCGTGCTCGGCATCGACAACATCATCATGATCTCCATCCTCGTCGGCCGCATGCCGAAGGAGATGCAGGCCCGCACCCGGCTGTTCGGCCTGGCGCTGGCGATGGTCACCCGGATTCTCCTGCTGCTGTCGATCTCCTGGGTCATGGGCCTGACCGTCGACCTCTTCCACGTCTTCGGCCAGGGCATTTCCGGACGCGACCTGATCCTGTTCTTCGGCGGCCTGTTTCTGCTGTGGAAGAGCAGCACCGAGATCTACCACGGCCTGGAAGGCGAGGACGAGACCAACGAGACGCCCAAGGGCGGCGGCCAGTTCATCGGCACCATCGTCCAGATCGCCATCATCGACATCGTGTTCTCCCTGGACTCGGTGATCACCGCAGTCGGCATGGTTTCCCACGTGCCGGTGATGGTCGCCGCGATCATCGTCGCCGTGCTGGTGATGATGGCCGCCTCCGGCACCATCAGCGAGTTCATCGACAAGCACCCGAGCCTCAAGCTGCTGGCCCTGTCGTTCCTCATCGTGGTCGGCACCGTGCTGATCGCCGAGAGCTTCGAGGTGCACGTGCCCAAGGGCTACGTCTACTTCGCCATGGCCTTCTCGCTGGCGGTGGAAGCGCTGAACATCCGCATGCGCCGTCCGCGCGCAGAACCGGTGCACCTGAGCCGGGACATCCCCGGCCAGTAGGCCGCCCTCCCGGACCCATCGTTGCCCGATCCATCCGTGCGCCCGACAGTCGGGGCGCACGGCAACCCGTACCTACCGCACAAGAATAATAGGTAGTCCCATGCACAAGCGTTTCACCTGCGGCCTGACCCTGTCCTGTCTGAGTCTGTTGCCCGCCGGCTATGCCAGCTCGCAAGGTTTCTTCGAGGATAGCAAGGCTTCGCTCAATCTGCGCAACTTCTATATCAACCAGGACGTCCGCAACGAGGACCGTGGCGGGGTGGAGGAGTGGGGCCAGGCCTTCGTCCTCGACTACAAGTCCGGCTTCACCGAGGGGCCGGTCGGCTTCGGCCTCGATCTGCTGGGCCAGTACGCGCTCCGCCTGGACGCCGGCGGCGATGCGGACAAGCCGATCAGCGAGATCGACCGCCGCCCGGGCTCGGTCTTCCCGCTGGAAAGCAACGGCAAGGCGAGGCGCGACTTCAGCCGGCTCGGGGTGACTGCCAAGCTGCGCTTCTCCAAGACCGTGGCGCACGTCGGCACTCTGCTGCCCAAGCTGCCGGTGGTGAGTTACAGCGACGGGCGCCTGTTGCCGCAGACCTTCGAGGGCGCGCAGGTCACCTCCAACGAGATCAAGGACCTGACCCTGATCGCCGGCAAGCTGGAGCACTCCACGGACCGCAACTCCAGCAACAGCGACAGCCTGTCCATCGCCGGCGCCAACAGCGGCAGCAAGGCCCAGTTCAACAACGAGTTCTACTACGGCGGCGCCGACTACAAGGTCAACAAGGACCTGCTGCTGCAGTACTACTACGGCAACCTGCGTGATTTCTACAAACAGCACTTCCTCGGCCTGGTGCACAACTGGGCACTGCCGGTCGGTTCGCTGAAGACCGACCTGCGCTACTTCGACAGCGATTCCGACGGCGAAAACTCCAGTGCTTCCGGTCGGGCCGAGGGCTACGTCAGCAGCGGCTACTGGGGCGCCGGCTCGTCCAGCCAAGGCGAGGTCGACAACCGTCTGTGGAGCGCCCTGTTCACCTACAGCCTGGATGGCCATGCGCTGAGCCTTGGCTACCAGAAAATCACCGGCAACAGCGATTTTCCCCATATCAACCAGGGCAATGGGCGCGTGCCCTACCTGATCACCAATGCGCAGATGGGCAAGTTCACCAGCGCCGGGGAGAACACCTGGGTGGCCGGCTACGCCTACGACTTCGCCAAGGCCGGCATTCCGGGACTGAAGGCCAGCCTGATGTACTACAGCGGCGACGACATCGACGCCGCCGGCAGCGACCGCCGCGAGTGGGAGCGCGACATGCGGGTCGACTACACGGTGCAGTCGGGCCTGTTCAAGGGCGTCGGCCTCACCTGGCGCAACGCCATGTGGCGCGGCAACGACGTGGGGCAGCGGGACCAGGACGAGAACCGTCTGATCGTCAACTACAGCATTCCCCTGCTTTGAAAGGAGGAGGCAGAGGCCTTTTCCGACAATGGTAAGGTTGCTGCTGCCGTTGGGGCGGACACACCGACGTTGCCCCGGCAATACAGACCTGCCTGGTCTTTCGACCTGCGGATCGCATCCACCGTGACGGATGCGATCCGCTTCTTGCTCAAGGCCGTCATGTGACCATCAAATTTCCCCCCGTCCCGGCAGGCCTGCTTGCCCGCTGCAAACCCTGGATTCTCAGCCCGCTGGCCGGTGCTCTCGGCGGCGGCCTCGCCCAACTGCTCGGCTGGCCGCTGCCCTGGATGATCGGCGCGCTGCTCGGCGTCGCGGCGCTGCGCTGCCTGGGCTGCCTGACCCTCCCCATGCCCCATGGCATCAAGGTCGGCCAGTGGATCATAGCCACCGGGATCGGCCTGCACTTCAACCCGGCAGTGCTCGAGCAGATCCTCGCCCACCTCGGCCTGGTGCTGGTCGGCACCTTGCTGACCGTGCTCACCTGCGTCATTGGCATCGTCCTGCACCGGCGTCACGGGGAAAGCTTCGCCACCGCCTACTTCGCCAGCATGCCCGGCGGCGCCAGCGAGATGGTCAACCTGGGCCGGCCGCATGGCGCCGAACTGCAGCACGTGGCCGCCAGCCACAGCCTGCGCATGATGCTGGTGCTGGTGGGCATCCCTGCCATCTACACCTGGCTGTTCGCCGGCGGGCAGGCGGCTACCATCACCCAGCCCGGCCCCGATGCCGGCTGGCTGGCTCTGCTGTTCGCCCTCGGCGGTCTGGTCGCGCTGGTCTTCCAGCGCTGGCGTTTCCCCAACGCCTGGCAACTCGGCGCCCTGCTGGTCAGCGGCCTGTTCAGCGTCGCCTTCGACCTGCACATCGGCCTGCCGGACGGCGCCGGCGAAGTCGGCCAGTGGCTGCTGGGCAGCAGCCTGGGCTGCCATTTCGAGCGCTCGTTCTTCCGTCGTGCCCCGGCGTTCATGCTGCGCACCCTGCTGGCGACGGTCGCGGCAGTCCTGCTCGCGGTGCCCATCGCGCTGCTGATGAGCTGGGGTTCGGGCCTGGACGCGCGGACGCTGGTGCTCGGCATGGTGCCCGGCGGCATTGCCGAGATGAGCCTCACCGCCGAGGCGCTGGGCCTGGTGGTGCCGCTGGTCACCGCGATGCAGGTGCTGCGCCTGCTGCTGGTGCTGTTCCTGGCGAGGCCGGTGTTCCGCTTCTGGAGCGGACGCGTCATGCAAGAGGGGGACGCGGGTTAGCGTCTGACCGGCTGGCAGCGGGGGAGAGCAAGCCTCAAGCGCTGTGGCGGAGACCGAGCCGGACGATCCGGGCTGCGCGGACGCCGCCTCGGCCATTTCCGAACACGACAGGCGGAAATCCGCCATGCTGCGCTGCGCTTTTGGCGGAGCTTCGCCGATCCCCGCCCGCCTGCCAGTGCCGCGTTCCTTTGAATGTCCCGCCGCCGGTGCGCCGCGAAAGCCAGGCAGAGCCGCTCTGCGGCGTGGCTTTCCGGGGTCCATCCGGGGCGCACCGGCGGCCGGCGCAAGCGGTACGGCATGCCGGTTGCTGTGGACTCGTCCAGCGAGCACACCCTGACCGACTGCCGTCTCGCCGAAGCCGCGACCGACGGCTCGGCCTTGGCGGCCTGGTCATCACGACGAACGAAAAACAATAAGGAAACGTTCATGTCCGGCCAGACCGCCCAAGCATCCCGCCTGCACTCCGGCCATTGGTGTCGCCATTCCCCGTCGCGGCCGCCCCAAGGCTGCGTCCTTTTCTGCCTCCCCAACGCTCCGTCCGCAACGGGCTGCTGATCCGGGCTGCCTGCCGGCCGGATGCCGGGCCGATGTGCCGAAGGGCACCGGCGCACGGCATCCGCCGGCGCAGGCCATTGCCCGATGCGGCCGGAGCGTCGGGGAAAACCCGCGTGCGGTAGCGGTTTCCCCATGACAACAAGAAGCACCGCGCATCATCCATCCAGGAGACGAAAACAACATGCACAAGACGCTACTCGCCCAGGGCGTGGCCCTGTCCGCGCTGGGTGCGGCACTGGCCGTTCCCTCCGTTGCCCAGGCGGAGTTCATCAAGGACAGCAAGGCGACGCTGAGCTTCAAGAACTTCTACATCAACCAAGACGTCCGCAACCAGGATGCGCCGCGCTCGGAGGAGTGGGGCCAGGGCCTCTTCCTCGACTTCAAGTCCGGCTTCACCGAAGGCCCGGTCGGCTTCGGCCTCGACGTGATGGCGATGCACGCCATCCGCCTGGACGGCGGTGGCCGCGCCGGCAAGGCGGACATCGAACGGACTCCGGGAGGCATGTTCCCGCTGGAAAGCAACGGCAAGGCCAAGACCGACTTCGGCCGGGTCGGCGTGACCGGCAAGATGCGCTTCTCCAAGACCGAAGCCCGCCTCGGCACCCTGATGCCGAAGATGCCGGTGCTGACCTACAACGACGGCCGCCTGCTGCCGCAGATGTTCCACGGCGCGCAGGTCACTTCCAACGAGATCAAGGACCTGAGCCTGACCGCGGGCAAGATCGAGCACTCCACCGAGCGCAACTCCAGCGACAACCACGGCCTGTCCATCGGCGGCGCCAACAGCGGCCCCAATGCCCAGTTCAGCAACGAGTTCTACTTCGGCGGCGCCGACTACAAGCCCACCAAGGACCTGCTGCTGCAGTACTACTACGGCAACCTGCGCGACTTCTACAAACAGCACTTCTTCGGCCTGGTGCACGACTGGAAACTGCCGGTCGGCGCGCTGAAGTCCGACCTGCGCTACTTCTACAGCGACTCCGACGGCAAGAACGAGAGTTCCTCCGGACGTGCCGAGGGCTACCGGAGCAGCGGCGCCAACGGCAGCAGCGGCGAGGTCGACAACAACCTGTGGAGCGCGATGTTCACCTACAGCCTGGCCGGCCACGCGCTGAGCGCCGGCTACCAGAAGGTCACCGGCAACAGCGACTTCCCGCACATCAACCTGGGGACCGGGCGCACCCTGCACCTGATCACCAACGGCCAGATCGGCAAGTTCGCCAGCGCCGGCGAGAATACCTGGGTGGTCGGGCATACCTACGACTTCGCGGCGATCGGCGTGCCGGGCCTGAAGACCAAGCTGATCTACTTCAGCGGCGACGACATCGATGCTGCCGGCAGCGACAACAAGGAGTGGGAGCGCAACTTCCGCGTCGACTACACGGTGCAGAACGGTCTGCTCAAGGGCGTCGGCCTGTCCTGGCTCAACGCCGCGACCCGTGGCAACGACGGCCGCGACCTGGACGAGAACCGCCTGGTCGTCAGCTACAGCCTGCCGCTGTTCTGACGCTCGCCGGACTGGCGCCGCAGGGACGCGGCACCAGCCAGCCTGCCGGGCGGATTTCCCAGCGCAGCGGCTGGCCGCTGCCAGACTGGAAGAACCCGTCGCCGGGTGCAAGCGCCCGCTAGAGATGCCTGCCGGCGGGCCCCACGACTGTGGGAACCCCGTGCATCCTTCCGCCAGGAGGTAGAACGACGATGTACCAGACGCCCGTCACCCGCAGCGCCGCCCTGTCCACCCTGGGGGTGGCGCTGGCCATGCCTTCCGTCGCCCAGGCCGAGTTCGTCGAGGACGGCAAGCTCACGCTGAACTTCAAGAACTTCTACATCAACCAGGACACCCGCAACGAGGACCGACCGCGTTCGGAGGAATGGGGCCAGGGCTTCTTCCTCGACTACAAGTCGGGCTTCAGCGAAGGGACGCTCGGCTTCGGCCTGGACGTGCTGGCCATGCACGCCATCCGCCTGGACGGCGGCGGCCGCGAGGGCAAGCCGGGCATCGAGCGCACCCCGGGCACCGTGTTTCCGCTGGAGAGCAACGGCAAGGCGAAGACCGACTTCGGCCGGCTCGCCGTCACCGGCAAGCTGCGTATCTCCGGGACCGAGGCGCGGCTCGGCACCCTGATGCCCAAGCTGCCGGTGGTCACCTACAACGACGGCCGCCTGCTGCCGCAACTGTTCCACGGCGGGCAGATCACCTCCAGCGAGATCGACGACCTGACCCTGATCGCCGGCAAGATCGAGCACTCCACCGACCGCAACTCCAGCGACAGCTTCCCGCTCTCCATCTCCGGCGCCAACAGCGGCCCCAACGCCCAGTTCAGCAACGAGTTCTACTACGGCGGCGCCGACTACAAGGTCGGCAAGGACCTCTTGCTGCAGTACTACTACGGCAGCCTGGACGACTTCTACGAGCAGCACTTCCTCGGCCTGATCCACACCTGGGCGCTGCCGGTGGGGTCGCTGAAGACCGACCTGCGCTTCTTCGCCAGCGACGCCGACGGCAAGAACGAAAGCACCTCCGGGCGCGCCGAGGGCTACGTCAGCAGCGGCTACTGGAGCGCCGGCGCGTCCAGCCGCGGCGAGGTCGACAACCACCTGTGGAGCGCCCAGTTCACCTATACCCTGGGCGGCCACGAAGTGAAGGCCGGCTACCAGAAGATCAGCGGCAACAGCGACTTCCCGCACCTGTTCAAGGGCAGCGGGCGCACCCTGTACCTGATCACCGACGCGCAGATCCACAAGTTCACCAGCGCCGGCGAGAACACCTGGGTGACCGGCTACGCCTACGACTTCGGCAAGCTCGGCATCGCCGGCCTGAAGGCCAGCCTGGTCTACTGGAGCGGCGACGACATCGACGCTGCCGGCAGCGACAACCGGGAGTGGGAACGCAACTTCCGCATCGATTACGTGGTGCCGGAAGGCACCTTCAAGGGCCTCGGCCTGACCTGGCGCAACGCCGCGCTGCGCGGCAACGACACCCGCGACCTGGACGAGAATCGCCTGATCGTCAGCTACAGCCTGCCGCTGTTCTGACAGCGCCGGGTCGGAACCGCGGGGGCGCTGTTCCGACCGGGAGGCGGGACAGGCCGATGAGCCGGTGCCCGCCTCGCATCGGCCGGCTCACCGGCCCGTCCTGGCATATTCTCAAGACAGGGAACGACAACAAGGCCTGGAGTATCCGACCATGAACACCCTGCCTGGACTGAATTTCTTCCTCGGCGAGGAGATCGACATGCTGCGCGACTCGGTGGCCGGCTTCGCCGCCCGGGAGATCGCCCCGCGCGCCGCCGAAGCCGACCGCACCGACCAGTTCCCCATGGACCTGTGGGGCAAGTTCGGCGAGCTGGGCCTGCTCGGCCTGACCGTCGCCGAAGAGTACGGCGGCGCCGGCATGGGCTATCTGGCGCACATGATCGCCATGGAGGAGCTGTCCCGCGCCTCGGGGTCGATCGCCCTGTCCTACGGCGCGCACTCCAACCTCTGCGTCAACCAGATCCACCGCAACGGCACGCCGGCGCAGAAGGAACGCTTCCTGCCCCGGCTGATCTCCGGCGAGCACATCGGCGCCCTGGCGATGAGCGAGCCCAACGCCGGCTCCGACGTGGTGTCCATGCAGTTGCGCGCCGACCGCAAGGGCGACCGCTATGTGCTCAACGGCACCAAGATGTGGATCACCAACGGCCCGGACTGCGACGTGCTGGTGGTCTACGCCAAGACCGACCCGGCCGCCGGCGCGCGCGGCATCACCGCCTTCATCCTGGAGACGGACAGCCCCGGCTTCTCGGTGGCGCAGAAGCTCGACAAGCTCGGCATGCGCGGCTCGCACACCGGCGAGCTGGTGTTCCGCGACGTGGAGATCCCCGCGGAGAATGTGCTTGGCCAGGTCAATGAAGGCGTCAAGGTGCTGATGAGCGGCCTGGACTACGAGCGCGCCGTGCTCGCCGGCGGGCCGCTGGGCCTGATGCAGGCGGCGATGGACGTGGTGGTGCCCTACATCCACGACCGCCGGCAGTTCGGTCAGAGCATCGGCGAGTTCCAGCTGATCCAGGCCAAGGTCGCCGACATGTACACCACCCTGCAGGCCTGTCGCGCCTACCTCTACGCGGTCGGCCGGCAGCTCGACGCGCTGGGCTCCGGGCACGTGCGCCAGGTGCGCAAGGACTGCGCCGGGGTGATCCTCTACTGCGCCGAGAAGGCCACCTGGCTGGCCGGCGAGGCGATCCAGATCCTCGGCGGCAACGGCTACGTCAACGACTACCCGACCGGGCGGCTGTGGCGCGACGCCAAGCTCTACGAGATCGGCGCCGGCACCAGCGAGATCCGCCGCATGCTGATCGGCCGCGAGCTGTTCGACGAGACGCGCTGAGAACCCTTGATGGTGCCCACGCTCCCGCGTGGGCACCCCCGGACGGACGCTCGGCGTCCCCAGGCGGCGCTCCCACGCAGGAGCGTGGGAGCGATCAGAACGGCATCAGGGAGTTAGCCCATGGCCATCCTGCACACCCAGCTCAACCCCCGTTCGCCGGAGTTCGCCGCCAACGGCGCGGCCATGCGCGAACAGGTCGACCAGTTGCACGCCCTGCTCGGGCGCATCCGTGAGGGCGGCGGCGCCAGGGCCCAGGAGCGCCACGCCGCGCGCGGCAAGCTGCTGCCGCGCCAGCGCATCGACCGCCTGCTCGATCCCGGCTCGCCGTTTCTCGAGATCGGCCAGCTCGCCGCCTTCGAGGTCTACGACGAGGAGGTGCCGGCCGCCGGGGTGATCGCCGGCATCGGCCGCATCGAGGGCGTCGAGTGCATGGTCATCGCCAACGACGCCACGGTGAAGGGCGGCACCTACTACCCGCTGACGGTGAAGAAGCACCTGCGCGCCCAGGCCATCGCCCGCGAGAACCGCCTGCCCTGTATTTATCTGGTGGATTCCGGCGGCGCCAACCTGCCGCGCCAGGACGAGGTGTTCCCCGACCGCGAGCACTTCGGGCGGATCTTCTTCAACCAGGCGAGCATGAGCGCCGCCGGCATCCCGCAGATCGCCGTGGTGATGGGCTCGTGCACCGCCGGCGGCGCCTACGTGCCGGCGATGTCCGACGAGACCATCATGGTGCGCGAGCAGGCGACCATCTTCCTCGCCGGCCCGCCGCTGGTGAAGGCCGCCACCGGCGAAGTGGTCAGCGCCGAGGAACTGGGCGGCGCCGACGTGCACTGCAGGACCTCGGGGGTGGCCGACCACTACGCCGAGAGCGACGAGCACGCCCTGGCGATCGCCCGGCGCTGCGTGGCCAACCTCAACTGGCGCAAGCTCGGCCGGCTGCAGAGCCGCGCGCCGCGGGCGCCGCGCTACCCGGCCGAGGAGCTGTACGGGGTGATCCCGAGCGACGCCCGGCAGCCGTTCGATGTGCGCGAGCTGATCGCCCGCCTGGTCGACGACAGCGAGTTCGACGAGTTCAAGGCGCTGTTCGGCCCTACCCTGGTCTGCGGTTTCGCCCACCTGCACGGCTATCCGATCGCCATCCTCGGCAACAACGGCATCCTGTTCTCGGAGGCCGCGCAAAAAGGTGCGCACTTCATCGAGCTGGCCTGCCAGCGCGGCATTCCGCTGCTGTTCCTGCAGAACATCACCGGCTTCATGGTCGGCCAGAAGTACGAGGCCGGCGGCATCGCCAAGCACGGCGCCAAGCTGGTCACCGCGGTGGCCTGCGCCAGCGTGCCGAAGTTCACCGTGATCGTCGGCGGCAGCTTCGGCGCCGGCAACTACGGCATGTGCGGGCGTGCCTACGACCCGCGTTTTCTGTGGATGTGGCCGAACGCCAGGATCGGCGTGATGGGCGCCCAGCAGGCCGCCGGGGTGCTGGCGCAGGTCAAGCGCGAACAGGCCGGGCGCGCCGGACAGTCCTTCTCCGCCGAGGAGGAAGAAGCGATCCGCCAGCCCATCGTCGAGCGCTACGAGCGCCAGGCGCATGCCTTCTATTCCAGCGCCCGGCTGTGGGACGACGGCGTGATCGACCCGGCGCAGACCCGCGAGGTGCTCGCCCTGGCGCTTTCTGCCAGCTTGAACGCAGCGATTGAGCCGACTCAATTCGGCGTGTTCCGCATGTAGGAGCGAATTCATTCGCGACCCGTGCCTGCGGCGCGGCAATCCGGCGACCAGCAGGGCTGGTCGGTCGCAGATGAATCTGCTCCTACAACGAAGATGCCAGTCTCAGGCGAGAGCAACGACATGACCGACTTCACCACCGTACAACTCGACTTCGACCCGCGCGGCTTCGCCACCCTCTGGCTCGACCGCCCGGAGAAGCACAACGCCTTCGACGCCGCCATGATCAAGGAGCTGATCCTCGCCCTCGACACGCTGAAGGAGCGCCGCGAGCTGCGCTTTCTGCTCCTGCGCGGGCGCGGCAGGCACTTCTGCGCCGGCGCCGATCTGGCCTGGATGCGCGAGGCCGCCGACCTCGACTACGCCGCCAACCTGGCCGACGCCCAGGCCCTGGCCGAGCTGATGTACAACCTTTACCACCTCAAGCTGCCGACCCTGGCCGTGGTGCAGGGCGCGGCCTTCGGCGGGGCGCTGGGGCTGATCGCCTGCTGCGACCTGGCCATCGGCGCCGTTGATGCGCAGTTCGCCCTGTCCGAAGTGCGCATCGGCTTGGCCCCGGCGGTGATCAGTCCCTTCGTGGTGCAGGCTATCGGCGAGCGCGCCGCGCGCCGCTACGCCCTGACCGGCGAGCGCTTCGACGGCGAGCGCGCCCGCGAGCTGGGCCTGCTCGCCGAGTGCTACCCGGCCGCCGAGCTGGATAGCGCACTCGAGCAGTGGATCGCCACCCTGCTGCAGAACGGCCCGCAGGCCATGAAGGCGACCAAGGACCTGTTGCGCGAAGTCGGCAGCGGCGCGCTCAACCCGGCCCTGCGCCGCTACACCGAAAGCGCCATCGCCCGCCTGCGGGTCAGCCCGGAAGGCCAGGAGGGCCTGCGCGCCTTCCTGGAGAAACGTGCCCCCGCCTGGCGACTACAGGAATGAGAGGCTCGCAGCTACTTTTTCCGCCCCAGGCGCCTCTGCAAGTCGGCAGGGGCGATATACAGCACCTTGCGTCCGTCCTTGGTCGCCAGCAGCAGCTTCAGATCGACCAATTGGTTCAGATGGGTACGAGCCGTGTTGTCGGTGATGTCGTAGCTTTTGGCGACTTCGCGCGCGGTGAAGATCCGCCCCGGCTCGCGGGCGGCCTTCTTGATCAGATCCTTCTGAACGAAGCTCAGCAGGTTGCCGAATGGGGTGTTTTCCAGGAGGTGCACGATCTGCTGGAAGTCGTTGCTCTTGGTTTCCAGATAACGACGCAGGTCGTCGAAGGCACGCAGGATGATGTCCAGCTGAAAGTCGATGAAATAGGTCAGATCGTTGTCGTCGGTCTCGCTGTAAAGGTAGGAAAGACCGTAGCCGCCGGGGTCGTCCTTGAGCAGCCTGCTGATGGAGACATAACGGAAAAGCCGATAGTCGCACTTGAGCATGTACCAATAGAACAACGCCCGGGCGGTCCGGCCGTTGCCGTCGCGGAATGGATGCTCATAGCCGATCATGAAGTGCAGGATGATGGCTTTCACCACCGGGGCGATGAAGGTCGAGCCGGCCATCCCCGTGTGGTCGCCGTTGGCGAAGTCGCACAGGGCTTGCAGGCGCTCGGGAAGTACGTGGAACGGAGGGGGCTGATGGGCGATGCCGCCGTCGCCATCATCCACATAGATGTCATCGTCCAAGCGCAGTTCGCCGGGTACTACGGCATTGCCGGTCGTGCTGCGGGTGGCGATGCGGTGGAAGTCGAGCACCTGATCGACGGTCAGCGGCTCATTCCTGACCCGCTCGGCCTCCTTCAGCAGCAGGTAGTTGTTGAGGATCATCCGCTCGTCCTCGTCGGCCGGCTCCCGTTCTTCTTCCAGCATTTTCTTGGCCACCTCCCGGGTTGTGGCCGCTCCTTCCAGCTGGGCGCTGGTGATGGCTTCCTCCATGAGCAGGGCGGAAACCAGGAAATGCTCCTGGATGCCATCCGATGCGGCCTCGCCGGCCACGGCGCCGACATTGCCCCCGGCCGTCCTGACCACCTGGTGCAGCTTGGCCTCCATCGCAGGAGTGATGCAGTAGTGGAAGTCCCGGCCGGCAGCATCCTTGAGTGGGATGGTCTTTTGCTGGAAAGACCGCTGCAGCTTGATCGCCTGCCAGATGTCCGCCGCCTGATCCCGCGGAACCCGCCACTTCAGCTTGTCCCAGTGCAGATAGCGGCCCTTGGCGTCGGTAATGCCGAACTGGCTCAGATAGGGGCCGATCCGGTTGAAATCCAGGGCATCCATGTCGAATGCAGGAGCACGCTCAACTCTTGGTTTGGCCATGTCGTACTCAATTTTCAAAAATTGATTTTTCCGATGGAGGCTTGGCGCATAAGGACAATCGAGAAAGTCTTTTGCTTCTTGGATATGAGGCTTTCAAGGTGCAAAAGCTCAATATAGGAAAATTACGTTAACCATTGCCAGGGCAAATCCAGCAAGGTGTGAGAAAGCTATGCTTGCTGGCAGGCAACGAGGAGATTTCACCATGAGCAAGGATCCCGGCTGCAAGGATCTTTCAAGGGCAGATGTGGACGCTCGACAGCTGGTTTCCGTCGCCATCGACACCCTGCTGATCGCCAACCGCGGCGAGATCGCCTGCCGGGTGATGCGCACCGCCAGGGCCCTGGGCATCCGCACGGTGGCCGTGCACAGCGCCATCGACCGTCATGCCCGGCACGTGCGCGAGGCCGATCTGGCAGTGGACCTGGGCGGCGCCAAGCCGGCGGAGAGCTACCTGCGGATCGATGGAATCATCGGCGCCGCCCGCGAGAGCGGCGCCCAGGCCATCCATCCGGGCTATGGCTTTCTCTCCGAGAACGCCGACTTCGCCCGCGCCTGCGAGGCTGCCGGGCTGCTGTTCCTCGGCCCGCCGGCCGCGGCCATCGAGGCGATGGGCAGCAAGTCGGCGGCCAAGGTGCTGATGGAGGCGGCCGGCGTGCCGCTGGTGCCCGGCTACCACGGCGAGGCGCAGGATTTCGAGACCTTCCGCGCTGCCGCTGAAACCATCGGCTATCCGATGCTGCTCAAGGCCACCGCCGGCGGCGGCGGCAAGGGCATGAAGGTGGTCGAAGCGGAGGCCCAGCTTGCCGAGGCCTTGGAGTCCGCCCGGCGTGAAGCCAAGTCGGCCTTCGGCGATGCGCGCATGCTGGTGGAAAAATACGTGCTCAAGCCGCGCCACGTGGAGATCCAGGTGTTCGCCGACCAGCACGGCAACTGCCTGTACCTCAACGAGCGCGACTGCTCGATCCAGCGCCGCCACCAGAAGGTGGTCGAGGAAGCCCCGGCGCCCGGCCTGTCGCCCGCGCTGCGCCGCGCCATGGGCGAGGCGGCGGTGAAGGCGGCCCAGGCGATCGGCTATGTCGGCGCCGGCACCGTGGAGTTCCTCCTCGATGCGCGCGGCGAGTTCTTCTTCATGGAGATGAATACAAGGCTCCAGGTGGAACACCCGGTCACCGAGGCGATCACCGGCCTCGACCTGGTCGCCTGGCAGATCCGCGTGGCCCGCGGCGAGCCGTTGCCGATCACCCAGGACCAGGTGCCGCTGCACGGCCACGCCATCGAGGTGCGCCTCTACGCCGAGGACCCGGAGCACGACTTCCTGCCCGCCAGCGGCACCCTGGCGCTGTACCGCGAGCCGGCCGCAGGTCCGGGACGCCGGGTCGACAGCGGGGTGGCCGAGGGCGATGCGGTGTCGCCGTTCTACGACCCGATGCTGGCCAAGCTGATCGCCTGGGGCGAGAACCGCGAGGAGGCCCGCCAGCGCCTGCTGGCCATGCTCGCGGAAACCGCCGTCGGCGGCTTGCGGACCAACCTGGCCTTCCTGCGCCGCGTGCTCGCCCACCCGGCCTTCGCCGGCGCCGAGCTGGACACCGGCTTCATTCCGCGCCACCAGGAAATGCTGCTGCCGGAGCCGCAGGAGCTGCCCGAGGCCTTCTGGCGGCTGGCTGCCAGCGCTTGGGTACAGAGCGAGGCGCCGCGCCGGCGCGCGGACGATCCGCACTCGCCGTGGGGCGCGACCGACGGCTGGCGGGCCGGGCTGCCGGCGCAGATCGACCTGGCGCTGCGCTGTGGCGAGGCGCAGCGGGTGGTGCGCCTGGGCGGCGCGCCGTCAGCTTGCCTGCACGGCGAACGGCTGTGGCTGGAGCAGGGCGGCGTGCGCCGCCAGCATCTGGCGCTGCGCCGGGACGGAACCCTGTACCTGGAATGGAACGGCGAGCTGCACGCCGTCAGCCGCGTCGACCCGCTCGCCGAGGTCGAGGCCGGACACGCCCACCACGGCGGCCTGACCGCGCCGATGAACGGCAGCATCGTCCGCGTGCTGGTGGAAGCCGGGCAGAAGGTCGAGGCGGGGACCCCGCTGGTGGTGCTGGAGGCGATGAAGATGGAGCACAGCATCCGCGCGCCGCAGGCCGGGGTGGTCAAGGGCCTGTATTGCCGCGAGGGCGAGCTGGTCAGCGAGGGCACGGCGCTGGTGGAGCTGGAGGAGGCCTGAGGCTGGTCGCCACGTAGGGTGGACAACGGCGCAGCCTTGTCCACCGGCGCACGGGCCCGACGGTGGGCAATCGCTGCGCGAGTTGCCCACCCTACCGGACTTGGTAGGCTGGAAAACCCGCGCAGCGGTTTTCCACCATTCCTTTTTCCACCCTACCCAGAGGTTATGCAATGACACTGCCCCAGCACGTCCGCCTGGTCGAAGTCGGCCCGCGCGACGGCCTGCAGAACGAGAAACAGCCGATCGGCGTGGCCGACAAGGTGCGCCTGGTCGACGACCTCACCGCCGCCGGCCTGGAATACGTCGAGGTCGGCAGCTTCGTCTCGCCCAAGTGGGTGCCGCAGATGGCCGGCAGCGCCGAGGTGTTCGCGCAGATCCGGCAGAAGAACGGCGTCACCTACGCCGCGCTGACCCCCAACATTCAGGGTTTCGAGGCGGCGATGGCCGCCGGGGTCAAGGAAGTGGCGGTGTTCGCCGCCGCCTCCGAGCGCTTCTCGCAGAAGAACATCAACTGCTCGATCGCCGAGAGCCTGGCGCGCTTCGTGCCGGTGCTGGACGCCGCCCGCGCACAGGGCGTGCGCGTGCGCGGCTACGTGTCCTGCGTGCTCGGCTGTCCCTACGAGGGCGAGGTAGCGCCGCAGCAGGTCGCCAGCGTGGCCCGCGAACTGTTCGCGATGGGCTGCTACGAGGTGTCCTTGGGCGACACCATCGGCACCGGCACCGCCGGCAAGACCCGCACCTTGTTTGACGTCGTCGGCCGCGACATCCCGCGCGACCGGCTGGCCGGGCACTTCCACGACACCTACGGCCAGGCGCTGGCGAATATTTACGCGAGCCTGCTGGAAGGCATCGCCGTGTTCGACAGCTCGGTCGCAGGGCTCGGCGGCTGCCCTTATGCGAAGGGGGCCAGCGGCAATGTGGCCAGCGAGGATGTTCTGTACCTGCTCGATGGGCTGGGCATCCACACCGGCATAGATCTGCAGGCGCTGATCGCCGCCGGCGAGCGCATCTGCGCCGTGCTCGGCCGCGACAACGGCTCGCGGGTGGCCCGGGCGCGGCGCCTAGGTGGCGGCTAGGCGGACCAGGCAACGCTGCCGGCGTTCGCTCCGGTGTTCGAGGCCGTCTGCAGAGCCTCCGGTCCATCTGGCCGCCGCCGCAAACGGCCCATGCCTATCTAAACTGATTCTGGCGTCGCGAGTCGGGCCACCGGGAGGCAGCCACCGCTATGGCAAGCTCGGATCATGAAGAGCCGGTTTGCAGGGCGGGCAGCCCGCCCAAGGTTGCCGGTACGTCGATGGATCATCCGGGAGAACGCTCGCCATGCCGGCCATGACGCATCGCCCGTTCCTGGCCAGAATGCTCGAGCAGCGTTGCTTCTTCATGTTCCTGGCCCTGCTCGCGCTGCTGGTGACGATGCCGTTCGTCGTGGACAGCCTCCTCGGCCGTGCTCTGGTAGGTCTGCTCAACCTGCTGATCCTGCTGACCGCCGTCGCTGCGGTGGGGCGTTCCCGGCTTTCCTTCCTGGTTGCCGTCGCCCTCGGTCTGCCGACGCTGGCCTTTCAACTGCTCGCCCTGGCGTCGGGCTTGCGGGGCCATCTGACCCTCTCCTGGAGCTTCGGGGCGGCCTTCTACGCCTACGCCATCGCCCATCTGCTGCATTACGTGCTGCGCCGCGACGAGATGACCGCCGACAAGCTCTATGGCGCCGTTGCGGCCTATATCATGATCGCCATCTTCTGGGCCTACCTCTTCGGCGTGCTGCAGTATTTCCACCCGGGCGCCTTCGCTCTCTACGGAGCGCCCACCACCATGAACCTGGCGGACCTGATCTTCTACAGCTTCACCGTCCTTACCACCGCCGGGTTCGGCGACATCACCCCCGTACTGATCCAGTCCCGCTTCCCGACCATTCTGGAGGCCGTGACGGGCGTGATGTACGTGGCCATCCTGATCGCGCGGCTGACGGGCGTCTATCCGGTGGTGGGGCCGAAGTCTTGAGGCGCCGGAGCCGCGCGCCTCACTCCCGCATCGCCAGCTCCCCGGCCTTGCCGATCCCCAGTTTTCCGCTGCACAGGCGGAACACCGGCCCCGCCAGGAACAGCACCAGCAGCAGGCGCAGCACCTGCATCGCGGTGACCAGCGGCACCAGCAGGTTCAGCGCCTCGGCGGTGAGGCTCATCTCGGCGATGCCGCCGGGGACCATGCCGAGCAGCAGGGCGCGGGCGTCCAGGCCCGAGGCCCAGCTCATGGTCAGGGCGATGGGCAGGGCGATCAGGACCGCCGCCGCCGTCGCCAGCAGGGTGCGCAGCAGGAACGCCGGGGCGCGGCGGAAGAACGAGCGGTCGAAATAACAGCCCAGGGTGCTGCCCACCAGCCACTGGCCGAGCTCGCCGGCGCCGGCCGGCAGGCCGAGATGCAGGTCGAAGGCGACGCTGCACAGGATGCTGACCAGCAGGGCGCCCAGTTGCCAGGCGTTGGGGAAGCGCCAGCGCTGGAAGACCAGCGCGGCCAGCCCGCCGAGGGCGAACAGCAGGGCCAGCCAGGCGGCGTCGGGGCCGGGGTGGGCATTGGTGATCGTCTGCCCGCCGGCGAACAGCCAGGCATAGGTGGCGGGAATGCCGAGCAGCACCAGGGTCATCCGCAGGCTCTGGGCGGCGGCCACCTGCTGCAGGACGGCGCCGTGCCGGCTGCCCAGGTTGACCATCTCGTTGGCGCCGCCGGGCATGCTGGCGAAGTAGGCGGTGGCGAAGCTTTCCCCGTAGCGCCGGTGCAGGGTGATGCCGAAGGTGCAGGTGAGCAGGGTCAGCAGGCTGCCGAGCAGCACCAGGCCGAGGTGGGCGAGGATCTGCTCCAGCACCGCCTGGTTGAAGTGCAGGCCGATGCCGATGCCGAGGATCCACTGGCCGGCCTTGACGCCATGGGGCACGACGACGGTCAGGCAGCCCAGGCAGCGCAGTGTCGCGACGCCGAGCAGCGCGCCGATCATCCACGGCAGCGGCCAGCCGAGCAGCTGGGCGAGCCCGCCGCCGAGGGCGCCGGCCAGCGGGGTGAGCATCCAGGGGCGGCAGCGGGCCGCGAGGTCCGCGAGGAACGGCGGGAGTCGAAAGGTCACGGCAAGGCCTCGTGCGGGGGCGACGGCGCGCGGCGCCCGGGCCGGCGGCGCGTCGCGGGGTGGGGGAGCGGGAGGGGCCCGGACGGGGCCGGGAAGGCGGACGCCGGCGGCCGGCTCAGCGGATCAGGTCGAAGTCCCGGGCCATTTCCCGGTAGCGGGCGACCTTCTGCCGGACATGGGCGTCCAGTTCGGCGCCGGTCAGGGCGTAGGGGAACAGCTCGTAGCGGTCGCGCAGGGCGGCGAAGTCCTCGGAGGCGAGCAGGTGGTCGAAGGCGTTCTTCCACCAGGCGTAGTCGGCATCGCTCACCTGCGGGCCCATGTAGAAGCCGCGCAGCACCGGCCAGACCACGTCGTAGCCCTGCTCGCGGGCGGTCGGGATGGCGGCCATCGCCGGCTCGTCCAGGCGCTGTTCGGCGAACACCGCGAGCAGGCGGATGGCGCCGCTGTTGAGGTGCGGCATGGAGTCGGAGATGTCGGTGCTGCCCACCTGCACGTGGCCGCCGACCAGCGCCGTGGAGATTTCCCCGCCGCCCTCCAGGGCGACGTAGTGCAGCTCGCGCGGGTCGATGCCGGCCAGCCGGGCGAGCAGGGCGAGCTGCATCCAGTCCTGGCTGCCGATGGTGCCCGACGTGCCGATCACCACCGAGCCCGGGTCTTTGCGCAGCGCCGCGAGCAGGTCGTCGAGCGTCCGGTAGGGCGAGTCGGCGCGCACCGCCAGGGCGCCGTAGCTGGTGCCGATCACCGCCAGCCAGCGCACCGCGGTTTCGTCGAAGCGGCCGAACTTGCCCAGGGCGATGTTCAGCAGCGAGCCGCTGGAGAAGGCCACCAGGGTGCCGGGCTCGGCCGGTCGCTGCGCGACTATGGTGTTGTAGGCCACCGCGCCGACGCCGCCCGGCATGTAGGAGAGCTGCAGCGGCCGGTCGGTCAGCCCGGCTTCCTGCAGCGCCTGGCGCGCCAGCCTGCAGACCAGGTCGAAGCCGCCGCCGCTCGCGGCGGGGACGATGCACTCCGGAGAGACGGGTTCGGCGGCCCGGGCGCTGCACAGCAGCAGCGCGGCGGCCGCCAGCAGGACTCGACGGATCGATGGGCCCATGGGTGTCTCCTCCGCTGCGGTTCATGCGCAGGCGCTCGCCCGGGACGGGGCATGGCCGGGCGCCGGCAGGGCCGGCAGGTACAGGATACAGGCAGGAGGCGTGGGGCGGGCGGTGGTGCGGGGGAAGCAAGGCATGCGGGGGGATTCCCTCGTTGTTGTCGTCGCTGGCCGCGGGAGTGCGGCTGGCGATCTTGGCCTCCGAGCCTAGTGCGGCTGGCTTTCGCCAGGCTTTCAGACGGTGGGCGGGGCGCCCCGGACGCCCTGTCCGGGGCGCCCCGCGGGCGCTTATTCCGCCAGGGCGGCCGGCGCGGCCTGACGGCGGGCGGCGCGGCGGCGCCAGATGCGCAGCAGCGGCAGGGCCAGCATCAGCGCGACCAGCGCCCAGGTGCCCTGGGCGATGCCGCTCGACCAGAGGATGTCCAGCTCGCCGTTGGAGATCGACAGGGCGCGGCGCAGGTCCTGCTCCATGTGGCCGCCGAGGATGAAGCCGAGCAGCAGCGGCGACAGCGGGAAGTCGAGCTTGCGCATGGCGTAGCCGAGGATGCCCACCGCGACCATCAGCAGCAGGTCGAAGGTGGTGGCGTGCACGGCATAGACGCCGATGGCGGTGATGATGGCGATCGCCGGCGCCAGCGCCCAGTTCGGCACGGCGAGGATGCGGGTGAAGAGCTTGATCATCGGCACGTTGAGCACCAGCAACATGAAGTTGGCGATGAACAGCGAGGCGATCAGGCCCCAGACCAGCTCCGGCTCGTTCTGGAACAGCAGCGGGCCGGGGGTGATGTTGTACAGCGTCAGCGCGCCGATCATCACCGCCGTGGTGCCCGAGCCGGGTACGCCGAGGGTCAGCATCGGCACCATGGCGCCGCAGCAGGAGGCGCCGATGGCGGTTTCCGGGGCGGCCAAGCCGCGGATGTCGCCCTTGCCGAACTGCCCGTCGGCGCCGGCCATGCGTTTTTCCGTCGAGTAGGCCAGGGCGCTGGCCAGGGTGGCGCCGGCGCCGGGCAGCACGCCGACGATGAAGCCGCCGATGCCGCAGCGCAGGTTGATCATCAACACCCGGCGCGCCTCGTTGAAATTGAACAGCATGCGCCCGGTGGCCTGGACCGCCTGCTGGCCGTGGTGGGTCTTCTCCAGCAGCAGGAGGATCTCGCTGACCGAGAACAGGCCGAGCACCAGGACCACGAACTGGATGCCGTCGGCGACGTGGATGCTGTCGAAGGTGAAGCGGTACACGCCGCTGTTGGCGTCGATCCCCACGCAGGAGAGGAACAGGCCGAGCAGCGCGGCGACCAGGGTCTTCATCGGCTTGTCGCCGGCCATCCCGGCCAGCGCCACGATGGCCAGCACCATCAGCGCGAAGTACTCGGCCGGGCCGAAGGCGATCGCCCACTTGGCCAGCATCGGCGCGAACAGCACCATGCCGCAGGTGGCGATGAAGGCGCCGAGGAAGGAGCTCCACGCCGACAGCGACAGGGCGACTCCGGCCCGGCCCTGGCGGGCCATCGGGTAGCCGTCCAGGCAGGTCATCAGGGTCGCCGCCTCGCCGGGGATGTTGAGCAGGATCGAGGAGATCCGCCCGCCGTATTCGCAGCCGAGGTAGACCGCGGCCAGCAGGATCAGCGCCGACTCCGGCGGCAGGCCGAAGGCGAAGGCCACCGGAATCAGGATCGCCACGCCGTTGATCGGACCGAGGCCGGGCAGCAGACCGACCACGGTGCCGATCAGGGTGCCGATCAGGGCGATCAGCAGGTTGCTCGGGGTCAGGGCGACGCCGAAGCCCTGCATCAGGAAGTTGAGGGTTTCCATGTCAGATCTCCAGGCCGGCGAGCAGGCCGAGCGGCAGGGGCACGTCGAGCAGGCGGTCGAACAGCAGGTACAGGCCGAGCGCCAGGGCCACGGCGAGGCCGAGGCTCGGCAGCCAGCGGCCGCCGTACAGGCGGGCGAAGCACAGCCCGGCGAGGATGCTGGCGGGGATGAAGCCGAGCGGCTCGAAGGCCAGGGCGAAGCCCAGCAGCAGGGCGATGCCCAGCCCCACCTTGCGGTAGCCCTCCACGCCGGGCGGCAGTTCGTCGGGATCGTCGGCCAGCGGCGTCGGATGGATCAGCAGGTAGACCAGGCCGGCGGCCAGCAGTCCCAGCATCAGCAGGGGAAAGGCCCGCGGGCCGACCGGCTCGTAGGCGAACGGCGCCTGGTAGGCGGAGCCGATGTAGATCATGGCCAGCGCAGGCACGAGCCAGGCGGCCAGGAACAGGCGTTGCAGCAGCATGATGGCGTCCTCGGGCGAAGCCCCGGCAGGGGGGCTTCGCCAGTGTGATCACTGGGTGAGGCCGAATTCCCTGGCCAGCTCGCGGTAGCGGGCGACTTCCTTCGACACGTGGGCCTGCAGCTCGGGGCCGGTCATGGCGAAGGGGAACAGCTCGCGCTGGTCGCGCAGGCGGGCGAAGTCCTCGGAGGCGAGCAGGCGGTCGAAGGAGTCCTTCCACCAGGCGTAGTCGGCGTCGCTCACCTTGGGTCCCAGGTAGTAGCCGCGGATCACCGGCCAGACCACGTCGTAGCCCTGCTCGCGGGCGGTGGGGATGGCGGCCATCGCCGGTTCGTCCAGGCGCTTGTCGGAGAGCACCGCGAGGATGCGGATGCCGCCGCTCTCGACATGCGGCATGGAGTCGGAGATGTCGGTGCTGGCCACCTGGATGTGCCCGCCGAGCAGCGCGGTGGCGATCTCGCCGCCACCTTCCATGGCCACGTAGCGCAGCTGGCGCGGATCGACGCCGACGGCCTTGGCGATCAGCGCGGTCTGCATCCAGTCCTGGCTGCCGACGGTGCCGCCCGAGCCGATCACCACCTTTTCGGGGTTGGCCTTGATCGCGGCGGCCAGGTCGGCGAGGGTCTGGTAGGGCGAGTCGGCGCGCACGGCGATGGCGCCGTAGCTGGTGCCGACCGCCGCCAGCCACTTCACCGCGTTCTCGTCGAAGCGGCCGAACTTGCCCTGGGCGAGGTTGAGCAGCGAGCCGCTGGAGAAGGCGGTCAGGGTGCCGGGATCGGCCGGGCGCTGGGCGACGATGGTGTTGTAGGCCACCGCGCCGACGCCGCCGGGCATGTAGGTGACGCGCATCGGCTTCTCCAGGAGCTTGGCCTCGACCAGCGCGCTCTGCGCCAGCTTGCAGGTGAGGTCGAAACCGCCGCCGGGGGCGGCCGGGGCGATGCATTCGGGGCGCTTGGGCTCGGCGCTCAGCGGGGCGGACAGCAGCACGGCCGAGCCGGCCGCCAGCAGGGTATTGCGCAGCGATGGACGCATGGAGGTTTTCCTCTGGATTGTTGTTGTTGTCGCAGGAAACGCGGTTTCAGACGGACGGGCAGGCGGTCGCGGGCGGACGCCGGCGGCGGGGGCAAGACAGGCGAAAGGCGGTCTGGGGCGGGCGGACGCGCAGGGGCGCCAGCGGGGCGAGCGGGATGCGAGGCATACAGTGGTTTCCATTGTTGTTGTTGTCGGGAAGCCGCGTCACTGCACGGCGGCTGCCGGGGTGAGGCGCGTGCGGGGCGGACCCGGGAAGCGACTCTGGAGCCATCCTAGTGGTCCAACCTTTCACCAGGCTTTCACTGCGCTTTCGCCGCCGATCCCGGCTGATCAACCTGGCTTCGGGCCTGTACACTGGCTTGCATGAGCCCATCTGCGGAGACCGCCATGCGCATTCTTTTGGTCGAGGATCACGCCCCGCTGGCCGACAGCGTGGCCCAGGCGCTGCGCGCGGCGGGGCTGACCGTGGACGTGCTGCACGACGGGGTGGCCGCCGACCTGGCGCTGTCCAGCGAGGACTTCACCCTGGTGGTGCTCGACGTCGGCCTGCCGCGGCTCGACGGCTTCGAGGTGCTGGCCCGCCTGCGCGAGCGCGGCAACCGGGTGCCGGTGCTGATGCTCACCGCCCGCGCCGAGGTCAAGGACCGCGTGCAGGGGCTCAACCTCGGCGCCGACGACTACCTGGCCAAGCCCTTCGAGCTGGCCGAGCTGGAGGCGCGGGTCAAGGCCCTGCTGCGCCGCAGCGTGCTCGGCGGCGAGCGCCAGCAGCACTGCGGCGAGCTGGTCTACGACCTGGCCACCAGCCGCTTCAGCCTGGCCGGCGAGCCGCTCAACCTGACCGCCCGCGAGCAGGCGGTGCTGAGCGCGCTGATCGCCCGGCCGGGACGGGTGATGAGCAAGGAGCAGCTGGCTTCCCAGGTGTTCGGCCTGGACGACGAGGTCAGCCCCGACGCCATCGAGATCTACGTCCACCGCCTGCGCCGCAAGCTGGAGGCGAGCGGCGTGCGCATCGTCACCTTCCGCGGCCTCGGCTACCTGCTGGAGGCGCGCGGTGAATGAGCCGGCCGGCGGCATCCGCGTCGACGGCAGCCTGCGCGGCCGCCTGCTGCGGCGCATGGCCGGGCTGCTGGCGGTGCTGCTGGCGGTCAGCGGGCTGAGCGCCTACTACAACGGCCGCCAGGCCGCCGACCGGGCCTACGACCGCACCCTGCTGGCCTCGGCGCGGAGCATCGCCGACGGGCTGTCCGAAACCGATGGCAGCCTGCGCGCCGACATCCCCTACCTGGCCCTGGACAGCTTCGCCTTCGACAGCGCCGGGCGCATCTACTACCAGGTGCTGGACATCCACGGCCAGCTGGTGTCCGGCTACGAGAACCTGCCCGGGGCGCCGGTGGACACCCTGCTGACCCGCGACTACCCGGCCCTGGCGCGCTTCTACGACGCCCATTACCGGGGCCAGAGCGTGCGGGTGGTCAGCCTGCAGCAGCCGGTCAGCGAAACCACCCTGAGCGGCATGGCGGAGATCCGCGTCGCCGAGACCGAGGAGGCCCGCGAGCGCATGGCGCGCGGCCTGCTCGTCGATACCCTGCTGCGCATGGGCCTGCTGGCGGTCTGCGCCATGGCCCTGGCCTGGTTCGTGGTGACCGCCGCGCTGCGCCCACTGGAGCGCCTGCGCCAGGCGGTGGAGGAGCGCAGCCCGGAAGACCTGCGGCCGCTGCCGCGGGTCACGGTGCAGCGCGAGCTGCTGCCGCTGGTCTCCGCCCTGAACCTGTTCACCGGGCGCCTGCGCCGCCTCCTGGAGCGCCAGTCGCAGTTCATCGCCGACGCCGCCCACGAGCTGCGCACGCCGCTGGCGGCGCTCAAGGCGCGTCTCGAACTGGGCCTGCGCGAGCGCGACCCGGACGCCTGGTACCGCACCCTGGAGGAGGCCCGGCAGAGCGGCGACCGGCTCTCCCACCTGGCCAACCAGCTGCTCTCCTGGGCACGCATCGAAAGCAGCGCCCAGGCGATCGCCGAGGGCGGCGCCGAGCCGGTCGAGCTGGGCTCGCTGTGCCGCGAGCTGGGCCTGGCCCTGGCGCCCCTGGCCCACGCCCGCGGCGTGGCGCTGGCCTTCGAGGGGCCGGACGAGGTCTGGGTGACGGGCGAGCCGACGCTGCTCAACGAGCTGCTCAGCAACCTGGTGGACAACGCCCTGGCGCACACCCCGCCGGGCGGCAACGTGATCCTGCGGGTCGCCGCGCCGGCCGTGCTGGAGGTCGAGGACGACGGCCCGGGCATCCCGGAAAGCGCCCGGCAGAAGGTCTTCGAGCGCTTCCAGCGGCTCGACCCGCAGCGCGGCGGCGCCGGGCTCGGGCTGGCGATCGTCGGCGAGATCTGCCGGGCGCACCAGGCGGCGATCCGCCTGCTGGACGGGGCCAGCGGCGGGCTCAGGGTGCGGATCGAGTTTCCGCCGGTACGCCGGGCGGAGGAGGCGTAGGGGCAACGGTCGGCGGCACGCCGGGCAGGTAGACGTGGCTGGCGACGAAGACCTTCTCGGGAACGGGCTCGCCCTGCGCCAGGCGCTTGAGCATCCGGTAGCTCTGCCGGCCGATCTCCCGGCTCTCCATGTTCAGATAGGCCTGGGCCAGCCCGTCGTCGAGCAGCGCCCGCTGCGCCGCGTCCATTTCGTGGGTGGTGACGATGATCGCCGGGCGCCGGCCCTGTCTGTCGAGTGCGGCGAGCAGCGGGCCGATCTGCCTGCGGTACTCGTCCGCCTCGTAAATCGGCCAGATGCCGAGGACGACGATGACATCCAGCTGGCTGCCGGTGGCCAGCAGGGTGGCGAGCCTGAGCCGCGCGCTGGCCGGATCGCTGTTGTCGTAGAGGGGGCAGCGGCTCGCTTCGCTCCAGCCGTTCTCGCCCTTCAGCCGGCCGGTCGCACCATCCTCGGCCGGGTTGCCGCGCAGCTGCCGGCGGATGCCCTGGATACGCTCCAGGTGGTTGGTGTTCTGGATGCCGCCGCTCAGGATGCACAGCTTGCCGCCCTGCGGCCTGAAGCGCTGGGCGAGCATGGCCAGCTGCCGGCCGAAGCGCAGGTTGTCGAGCCCGACGTAGCTCCGGCGCAGGTGCTGTTCCGCGGGGGCCAGATCCGAGTTGAAGGCGATCAGCGGGATTCTGCCCGCGCCTTTCAGGGCGTGCTCGGCCAGCCAGCCGGAGTGGCTGACCGCCAGGCCGATGCCGTCCAGATCGTCCCGGGCGAGGGCCTGGCTCAGGACTTCGTTCTGCCGGCGGAAATGCTGCCTTCCCAGGGGGCCGAGCAGCAGGCAGGTGTCGCCCTCGGCCTGCGCGGCCTCGGCGCAGCCCTCGCCGGCCAGCGCGTAGAAGGACTGGTCCATCCGCTTGGCGACCAGGGCGAAGCGCAACGCCTCGGCTCCGGCCGGAGGGGCGAGCAGCGACCCGCAAAGCAGGCCGGCTGCGGAAAGCCGGCGTAACGGTGACGATCCTTTCAAGGCAGCTCCCTGCTCGCCATCCCTCGACGCGCAGATGATACTCCCCGGACTTCACCGGTAGCGGCACGATTTGCAGGTGATTCCGGGGGGGTGTTGCCGTCGAGAGCGGGCCGCCCGGCGAACCAGGGCCGGGCGCTCCCGCTTTTCGGTTTCCCGGGGCGCCTCTTCGTATCCGAAGAAGCGCCCATCTCTCCGCATTCGTCACGCCGCGCCCCCCGGAGGCGCGGCGGCTCAGGCCGAACGCGCGCCGGTACGGATGATGGTTCCGACGTGCTCGCCGCGCAGCGCGGCGGTGAGGCGACCCGGCACGAGGCCGTTCACCACCTGCACGCGTTCGATCTGGCGGGCGTTGGCCATGACTTCGAGGAGTGCGCAGTCGAACGGCAGCGTGCCTTCGAGCTTCGCGAGGTCGGCGGCACTGGTCTCGGCGAGGAACTGCGCCTTGCCGGCGTCGGGGCCTTTCGGGTCGGCGGTGTACACCCCGTCGACGTCCTCGACGATGGTCAGGCCGGCCGCGCCGAGCGCGTCGGCGACCAGGAAGGCGCCGGTGTCGGCACGGTGCGGCGGGATGCGCGAGCCCGGGAACTCGTGGTGGTGGTAGGGCGGGTAGGCGCTGCCGACCACGGCGCGGGTGGCGGAGAGGTGGATGGCCAGCTGGCTCTCGATGGTCGGGTGGTCGACGTAGGAGACGCCCTCGGCGGCGAGCATCGCGGCGAGGATGTGGCCGTTCTGCCCGGCTTCGCTGGCCGCCAGCGGGGCGAGCGAGCCGACCGGCAGGCCGAGGTCGAGGCCGACGCTGAAGACGTGGCGGGCACGGACGCCGGCACCGGTCAGGATCAGCAGGCGGTGCTCGGGCAGCAGCTTGCGCAGTTCCTCGACGAGCGGCAGGATCGCGTCGGCGCCGCGGTCCATGAGGCGACCGCCGATCTTGACGACCTGCAGCCAGGGCAGCAGGCGGATCGGGCGCTTGCCGGCGACCGGGCGGGTCAGGTCGCGGTCCTGGAGGGTCTGGCTCGCGAGCGGCGAGAGAACATGCTTGATGGTGTTGGTCATGGCCGTGCTCCTCAGCTCGCGGTGATGATGGTGCCGACGTGCTCGCCTGCGAGCGCGCGGGTCAGGTTGCCGGGGATGAGGCCGTTGACGACCTGCACTTCACGGATGTGCTGGGCATTCTGCAGCAGGTCGAGCACCGGGAATTCGAGGATCGAGTCGTGCAGCCCCTTCTCCTTCATTTCGTCGACGGAGATCTTCGGGATGAAGGTGGCGTCCTTCGAGGTCTTCGGGTTGGCGGTGTAGAGACCGTTCTCGTCCTTCACGTAGATCATCTGCCTGCAGCCGAACTGCTCGGCCAGCAGGAAGCAGCCGGCGTCGGTGCGGTAGGGCGGAATCACGCCTTCGGCGGAGGGACGCATCCACAGCTTGTAGGGCGGCATACCGCTGAAGACGACGGCGTTGACTTCGGCGAGCGACAGCGGCACGGCGGAAAGGCCGGCGCCACCGACCACCGGGATACCGTACTGGGCCAGCAGCTGGCCGAGCATGGCGGCGTTCTGGTCGGCCACCGAGGAGCCGAGCTGGGCGAGCACGCCGGCCGGCAGGCCGAGGCCGGCGGCGATCGAGTAGAGATGGCGGGCGCGGGTGCCGGCGCCGGTGCCGATCAGCAGCTTGTGGTTCTTGCGGGCGGCGACGATTTCCTCCACCAGCGGGTAGACCGCCGCGCGGCCGCGGTCGATGACGCTCTGGCCGCCGATCTTGAGGACGGTTGCGTTCGGCAGAATCCGGAAGTCCGCGGCCTGTGCCGCTGCCGCCAGAAGCTGCGGGTCGGTCAGCGAGCGCTGCATGAGGAGCTCTTCGAGCTCCGCTGTCGAGTGGGTCATGGGAGATCCTTTGGTCGTTTCGTTGCCATTCACCGCAGCACTTCCCGGCGGGCCCGCAGATCCGCGGGCCCCGACAACGCCGTGGTGAAATATCCGGGATTGATTGCGATGAATTGTTCAGAGAGGGGCTGATGTGTCCGTTCGCAATAGGCACATCGCTATTAAATTTTAGGAAATAGCGTTCTATAGATGCAACTACAGAGTACCTTGGCTTCTGTATATGTTCGTCTATTGAAAACGGTCCGTTGGTTTGGGGAGTGTCTTATATGGGGCAGTTCGGAGTTCAATAAGCCGGACTGCCATTTTCGAATGCTTCCGGTGGCATGGCGATACGGTTTTTATATGTGCTTTCGTTTGTGGCGGCCCGTTCCAGGCGGGTTTCAGGCTGTCGGGAAGGGTGGCGATATTTCCCCGATTCTCAACGGAGAATGACCAAGGCCGAATGATCTTATTTGTTGTCGGTAAAGTCCTGCCGTCGCATGTCCGGGAGTGTGGCGTTTATCGGCAAGTCTCCATCAAGTCATGTTTCAGCGTGGGCCGATATAGCAGTGCATGTCTTGCAGAGTTGTTTTCTGCGCTTCCTGGAGACTTGTGGTGAATGTGCTTCGCTTTGTATGTCTGTGGCCGGCCGTGGGTTTGTTGTCGTGCGCAGTTGGATCACCTGCGCATGCGTCGTCCGGCGAAGCCGGCGACTATCCGCATATTCCGGAGCCGATGGTCTTCGACATGATGCGTCCGCTCGGCGCACGACAGGGCGAACGGGAGGCCAATGTGCTCGCTAGCGGCCCGCTGTCGGAATCCGATCGGAAGACCGAGTGGGCGCCGGAGGCGGAATTAACAACGCTCTTGCTTGCGTGGACGTCCGCCCAGGCGCCCGTTCTCTCGCGCCGCCGCAGCTTTGGCCGCCGTTTTGGCCTTCCCGCCTTGCTGGCCGAGCTTCGCAGCCATCCAGTGTTTGCTGCCCAGGAAGCCCTCCAGCAGCGCTGGCAGGTAGAGATCGGCATCCAGCTTGGGGAAGTGCAGTCCGAGTCCCGATGGGCTGATTTCTATGATGTCCAG
Organism: Azotobacter chroococcum; assembly: GCF_002220155.1. Lineage (NCBI taxonomy): Bacteria > Pseudomonadati > Pseudomonadota > Gammaproteobacteria > Pseudomonadales > Pseudomonadaceae > Azotobacter > Azotobacter chroococcum. Next base: position 326,422 of record NZ_CP011835.1, read on the forward strand.
ATCGGCGGGTTTGGCACCTTCCAGCCCCTCGGCGGCATGCGGCAGGAAGGCAATCTCGATGCCGCTGCTCAGACCGATCACCAGGCGATGCACGCGCTTGTCATAACGGGCGGATACCGCCTGTGGCCCGTGCTTCTTAAGTGCCGCTGCACGGGTATTGGCTTGTTCGAATGCTTCATGGCTGACCATGGATCACCTCCCATTCAGCGCACGCAGTCGGGAGTTCCGCTGCGAGCATGGATTCGATGCTATTCAGCTCCTTGAGTGAGAACCCGAAGTTCTCTCGCAGCTCAGGAGGCCCTGCCGGGCAGTGCAGGTTGAATACCGCCTCGCAGCCATGCCCCATGACATGCACATGCGCCGGACGATGATCGTTGGGATAGATCACGGCGCGCAGGCCGTTGAAGCGCAGGACGGTTGGCATGCGGGCAGGATAGCAAAAACCTAAACGCTTGGATTTATTGGGCGCTCCTTTTGCCCGTGTAGTGACGCAAGGTCGACAGGCCGGCGAAGCGGAGCCGGTCCATCATGGAGGCCTCCTTTTCCTCTGGACACCCGCGGCTGGAATACCGGGCGGCAGGGCGAGTGACGCGCCGGAAGGGCTGCTACCTGGTGATAGCGTGCGCTTCGCCCGCTGAAGCTCGCCGTGGCGCTTGCTATGCTGGGCTCGTCCAGTCACGACTGGCCACCCCTGGCCGGATTCAAGGAGAGCCGGTGCCTTCCCCCCTGCGTTCGCGTTTCCTGTGGCTCGTCCTGCTGGCGTTGGCCGTCGCCGGCGGCTGGTTCTGGCGCAGCTGGCGCGGTCCCGAGCTGCCCGGCTATCGGCTGGAGCTGCGGCCCTTGGTGCAGCGGGTGGTGGCCAGCGGCGAAGTGGGCAGCCAGTCCCTCGCCCAGGTCGGCAGCGAGATCACCGGGGTGGTGGCGGCCCGTCATGTGCGCGAGGGCGATGCGGTGCGCGCCGGCGACCTGCTGCTCGAGCTGCGCGATGACGAGCAGCGTGCCCGGGTCCGCGAGGCCGAGGCGGCGCTGGAGCAGCTGCTGCGCTCCACCCGCCCGCAGGCCGAGGCGCTGCTGAACGAGACCCGGACCAATCTGGAGCAGGCGCGCCGCGAGCGGGAGCGCCGCGATGTGCTCGCCGAGCGCCGGGTGGTCGGCGCCGAGGAGCGCGAGCAGGCGCGCCGCGCCGAGACGGCCGCGCGGGTCGCCCACGAGCGGGCGCGTCTGGCCGCCGCGGCGCTGGGCGCGGGCGGCAGCGAGGAGCGGGTGCTGCGCCAGCGCCTGGAGGCGGCGCGCGTGGCGCTGTCGCGCACGCGCATTCATGCCCAGGTCGACGGCATCGTGCAGACCCGCGCGGTGGAGCCCGGCGATCTGGTGCAGCCGGGCCGCACTTTGCTGGAGATCGCCCGTGAAGGCACCCGCGAGATCCTCCTGCCGCTGGACGAGAAGGACCTGGCGCCGGTCGCCCCCGGGCAGCTCGCCCAGGTGGTCGCCGACGCCTATCCCGAGCGGGTCCTCGCCGCCCGGGTCGGCTATCTGGCGCCGGCGGTGGACACCAGCCGCGGCACCCTCGACGTGCACTTGGACCTGCTCGAGCCGGCCGACTTCCTGCGCCAGGGCATGACCGTCTCGGTGAACATCGAGACCGGCCGCCGCGAGCAGGCGCTGGTGCTGCCCAACGACGCGCTGTTCGAGCGCGACGGTTCGCGCGGCGCGGTGCTGCGCCTGAACGGCGAGCACGTCGAGCGGGTGGCGGTGCGCCTGGGCCTGCGCGGCACCGCGCTCAGCGAGGTGCTCGAGGGCCTGGCGCCCGGCGACCGGGTGCTGGCCGTGGCGGCCGGGGAAGGCGAGCGCGTGCGCCTGCGCGAACGGCCGCTGCCGCTGGGCCGGACGGAGTGACGGCGATGGGCGGGTCGCTGTGGCTCGAATGGAAGATCGCCCTGCGCTTTCTGCTCGACAACTACCTGCAGACCCTGCTGATCCTGGTGGGGATCACCGTCGGCTGCGCGGTGATCGTGTTCATCACTGCGCTGGTCACCGGGCTGCAGAGCAACGTCATCGCCCGCACCCTGGGCACCCAGGCGCACATCCGCATGCTGCCGCCGGACGAGGTCAACCGCGTCCTGCCCGCGCCGCCCGGGCTGCTCGCCCTCGACCTGGAGAACCCGCGGCCGCAGCGCCTGCGCTCGATCAGCAACTGGCAGGACGTGCGCGACGTGCTCGACCGGCAGCCCGACATCCTCGCCGTGTCGCCGGTGGTCAGCGGGCCGGCCATGGGCCGGCGCGGCGTGGCGCGGGCCTCGGTCGCCCTGCTGGGCATTGATCCGGCCCGCTACCTGCGCGTGGTGCCGGTGGCCGACGACCTGATCGCCGGGCGCTTCGAGATCGGCGCCGGACATGCGGTGGTCGGCAAGGAGCTGGCCGACGACCTCGGCCTGGACCTGGGCGACAAGCTGCGCCTGGATGCCGGCGAGGGACGCGAGGCGATCGTCGATATCACCGGCATCTTCGAGCTCGGCGTGCGCGAGCTGGATGCCCGCCACGTCTACCTGGACCTCAAGCAGGCGCAGACCCTGCTCGACCTGCCCGGCGCGGTGACGGTGATCGACACCAAGGTCGCCGACATCTTCGCTGCCGAGGACATCGCCGTGCGCCTGGCCCGGCTCACCGGGCTGAAGGCCGAGAGCTGGATGGCCACCAACGGCGAACTGCTCAATGCGCTGCGCTCGCAGACCATGACCACCCAGATGATCCGCATCTTCGTCGGCCTCTCGGTGGCCTTCGGCATCGCCAGCGTGCTGGCGGTCAGTGTGGTCCAGCGCACCCGCGAGATCGGCATCCTGCGCGCCATGGGCAGTCCGCGCGGGCAGATCCTGCGGGTCTTCCTGCTCCAGGGCGGGCTGCTCGGGCTGCTCGGCTCGGGCGTCGGCGGGGCGCTGGCCTGGCTGCTGGTGCAGGCCTTCAACCGCTTCGGCGCCCGGCTGTTCGAGATCCTCGTCGAGCCGACCCTGATTCCCGGCGCCATGGCGGTGGCGACCCTCACCGGCGTGCTCGCCGCCGCCGTGCCGGCGCGCCGCGCCGCGCGCTACGACCCGGCGGTGGCGATCCGCTATGTCTGAGCCTGAAGAGGTCCTGCGCCTGGCGGGCGTGTGCAAGGTCTACAACCCCGGCACGCCGCAGGAGACCGAGGTGCTGCACGGCATCGACCTGCGCCTGGTGCGCGGCGAGCTGACCGCGCTGATCGGCCCGTCCGGCTCGGGCAAGAGCACCCTGCTCAACCTCATCGGCCTGCTCGACAGCCCGAGCGCCGGCGAGCTCTACCTGCAGGGCCGGGCGACCCGCGAACTGGACGACCGGGCGCGCACCCGCCTGCGCAACGAGGCGATCGGCTTCGTCTTCCAGTTCCACCACCTGATTCCGGCCTTCAGCGTGCTGGACAACGTGCTGATGCCGCTGATGATCCGCCACGGCAAGCCGGGTGCCGGGGACATCGAGCGCGCCCGCGGCCTCTTGGCCGAGGTCGGCCTCGAAGGCTTCGCCGGCAAGAAGGCCACCGAGCTGTCCGGCGGCCAGCAGCAGCGCGTCGCCATCGCCCGCGCGCTGGTCACCCACCCGGCCCTGCTGCTGGCCGACGAGCCGACCGGCAACCTGGATACCCACACCGCGGAAAACGTCTTCGAGCTGTTCCGCCGCTTCAACGCGCAGTTCGGCTGCGCGGTGCTGGTGGTCACCCACGACCCGCGCCTGGCGGCCGGCTGCCCGCGCACCATCGAGCTGGTGGACGGGCGGATCGTCGGCGCGCCGGGCGCGCCCTGAGCGATTCTTTCCGGAAAGTACGAAGCCTTTGGTCAGGCAGTGAATTTATCGTGGACCGTTAGGGAAATAATCTATAGCTGGCTTACGAAAAAGCCACGACACCTGCAGATACCGGCTCACGCAAACGGCCCGGCAGGTTGCGCAGTGCCTTCAGCGTCATTCGTTCCGACTGAAGACTTTCGAAAGTTTGCACAGTTAGGACATTCACGATGAAACGCTTCCTGTCCGTTTTCATGGCCGCCGCCTCCCTTGCCGTGCTGGGCGGAGTGGCCCAGGCCGCCGAGCAGACCAAGGTCGAGCAGTACACCTACGAAACGAAGCTGGACATTGCCAAGGTCATCAGCGTCGAGGACCCGGGCAACGTCTGCGAGGTCGTCCCCGTGCACATGGTCTACGAAGACCATCAGGGCCAGCGGCACGTCGTCGAATACAGCGTCATGGGCAAAGGTTGCCAGAGCAGCTGATACGCGTCCTTGCCGCTGCCGGCCTCGCGCTTCGCCCCTGGCCGGTCGTGAGGTTCCTTCAGCCGACCTGTTCGGGCGGCGTGCTGCCGATCACCTCGAGCGGGGTGGTCGTGACCGCCGGCGCGGCGAAGAGGAAGGCCTCGGCGGACAACTGCCCGCCGTAGTCGCCCTCCAGGGCGACCTCGAAACGCCGTCCCTCGGCATCCGCCTCTAAGCTCTTGAGGTAGGTGTGCGTGCCGGCGTCGTTCACCTGCACGGCCAGGGTGCCGTCGTGGCCGTCGCCCAGGCCGCTGAAGCCGAGTGCCGACACATCGATGCGGTCCTCGCCGGCCTCGAAATCGAGGATCAGGTCGCTGAAGCTCTCGCCGTCGGTGCGGTAGCTGTCCTCGCGGCTTGCAAAGCGGAACAGGTCGGCGCCGCTGCCGCCGGCCAGGGTGTCGCGCCCAAGGCCGCCGTCGAGGCTGTCGTCGCCGGCGCCGCCATGCAGGTAGTCGTCGCCGGCCTCGCTGGCGAGGCTTTCTGCCGCCGCACTGCCGATCAGGCTGTCGCTCGCCTCGGTTCCTTCGAGGGCCACAGGGGCGAAAAGCACGTTGCCGCCGTCGAGCCGACCGACGAGGTCGCCATCCAGGGCGATCTCGAAACGCCGTCCTTCGGCATCCGTCTCGAAGCTCTTGAGGTAGGTGCGCGTGCCGGCCTCGTTCACCCGTACCGCCAGGGTGCCGTCGTGGCCGTCGCCCAGGCCGCTGAAGCCCAGCGCCGAGAGGTCGAGGCGGTCCTCGCCGGGATCGAAGTCGCGGATCCGGTCGGCGAAGCTCGCGCTCTCGGTGCGGTAGCTGTCCTCGTGGGCCGAGATGCGGAATACGTCGGCGCCGCTGCCGCCGATCAGCCGGTCGCGCCCGGCGCCGCCGTCGAGCAGGTCGTCGCCGCCGGCGCCATGCAGGCGGTCGTCGCCGGCACCGCCGGTGAGAATTTCCGCCAGCGACGAGCCGGTCAGTCTGTCGCTGCTTCCGCTGCCTTCGAGTGAGACCGGCGCGAAGATCAGCTTGCCGCTGCCGAGCAGGCCGCTGTGGTCGCCCTCCAGGACGAGTTCGAAGCGCCGCCCCTCGGCATCCGCCGCGAAGCTCTTGAGGTAGGTGCGGGTGCCGGTGTCGTTCGCCTGCACCGCCAGGGTGCCGTCGTGGCCGTCGCCCAGGCCGGTGAAGCCGAGCGCCGAGAGGTCGAGGCGGTCCTCGGCGGGGTCGAAGTCGAGGATCCGGTCGCTCGAGCCCTCGCTGGCGGTGCGGTAGCTGTCCGCGCGGGCCGAGACGCGGAACAGGTCGGCGCCGCTGCCGCCGGTCAGGCTGTCGCGTCCGGCGCCGCCGTCGAGGATGTCGTCGCCGGCCCCGCCGTCCAGGCGGTCCTCGCCGTCCTTGCCGAGCAGCAGCTCGTGGGCGTTGCCGCCGGCCAGTTCGTCGTTGCCGTCGCTGCCCTCGACGAGGGCGATGCCGTCGTCCAGGGCGCCGAAGTTGGTGTCGAGCGTGCCGTCGGCGTTCAGGCGGATCACGGCGAAGTCGTAGCGGCCGCTGGCGGGGTTGTAGGCGAGGCCCGAGATCAGGATCCTGCCGTCGGGCTGCACGGCGAGGCTGTGGCCCTCGTCGTAGCCCCGGGCGATATCGATGCTGACCTTGCCGTCGCCGCCGAAGCCGGTGTCGAGGCTGCCGTCGGCGTTCAGGCGGATCACGGCGAAGTCGTAACTACCGCTGCCGGGGTTGTAGCTGGAGCCCGCCAGCAGGATCTTGCCATCCTCCTGCAGGGCCAGGCTGTAGCCCTGGTCGTTGCTGCCGGCGATATCGACGATGGCCTTGCCGCCGTCGCCGAAGGCGGTATCCAGGCTGCCATCGGCGTTCAGGCGGATCAGGCTGAAGTTGTAGTGGTAATAGTCGCCGCTGGTGTCGTAGCTGTAGCCCGCCATCAGGATCTTGCCGTCCGGCTGCACGCTCAGGCTGCGGCCGATATCGGTCTCCCCGCCGACATCGACGCGGACCTTGCCTCCCGTGCCGAAGCCGCTATCCAGGCTGCCGTCGGCATTCAGCCGGATCACGCCGAAGTCGGACGAAGCGAGCCCGCTCAGCAGGATCTTGCCGTCCGGCTGCAAAGCCAGGCCGTAGCTGTAATCGAAACCGGCTTCGTAGAAGATGGCCTTGCCGCCGTTGCCGAAGCCGGTATCCAGGCTGCCGTCGGCGTTCAGGCGGATCACGCTGAGGTCGTAGTCCGTGCCGTTGCCGGCATAGCCCGCGATCAGGAGCCTGCCGTCGGGCTGCACGGCCAGGACGTTGACCTGATCGTAACGCCCGGCGATATCGACGGTGACCTTGCCGTTGTCGCCGAAGCCGGTGTCGAGGCTGCCGTCGGCGTTCAGGCGGATCACACTGAAGTCGTAAGTGCCGCTGTCGGAGGTGTAGCTGTGGCCGGCCAGCAGAATCCTGCCGTCGGGCTGCACGCTCAGGCTGCGGCCCTCATCGTAGTCCTGCGCGATATCGAAGCGGGCCTTGCCGAGGCTGCCGAAGCCGGTGTCGAGGGTGCCGTCGGCGTTCAGCCGGACGAGGCTGAAGTCGTGGTTCCGGCTGCCGGTGTCGTAGCTGTGGCCTGCCAGCAGCACCCTGCTGTCGGCCTGCAGGGCCAGGGCGAGGCTTAAATCGTTGTGGCCTGCCACATCCACCAGCATCTTGCCGGTGGCGGCGCGGGGCGTGGGGTTCGGCACGCTACTGCTCAGTGTCGAGGTTTCCATTCGCGGGTCCTTGCATCGTTTGTCGTTCTTGACGGGCGTTCCGGTCGGGAAGCGCTCGCCCTTGCCGGTTCGGCCAGGGGGCGAACGGCAAGGGCTTCCTATGGACAACGGATGGAAGCCGCCGGCTGCAGGGATGCATGCGAGGGAGGAAACGGGGCTGTCCGCGCCTGGTTGCGGGCCGGACCTGCGCGGCAGCGGGCGCTCCGGACCCGGGCTGGTCCGGAGCGCCTTGCGGCCCGGGCTAGAACAGCGACAGCGGGTACTGGACGATCAGCCGGTTCTCGTCGTAGCTGTTGTTGCTGCCCCAGTCGGCGCGCCGGCTGGCGTTGCGCCATCTAACGGAGAGACTTTTCAACGTGCCGCTCTGCACCACGTAGGCCAACTCGCTCTCCCGCGCCCATTCCTCGCCGTCGCTGACCGTCGCGGTGTGCACGTTCTTGCCGCTGATGTAGCGGTTCATGAGGGTCAGTCCCGGCAGGCCGAGGGCGGCGAAGTTGTAGTCGTGGCGCAGCTGCCAGGATTCCTCGCGGGCGTTGTCGAAGGTGGTGGTGAAGCCGTCGTTGGGCAGCATGCCGCCGCTGGTGCCGTTGACCCGCATCCAGCGGTCGTCGCCGGTGAGGCGCTGGAAGGCGAAGGTGAAGGTGTTGGCGCCGGTCTTGAGGGCGAACAGGCCGGTCAGGGTCCGGTTGTCCAGATCGCCGGCCTCGGCTCGGCCGTCCTCCTCGCCGTCGAACAGGCCCACCCGCGAGGAGAGCGACCAGTCCTTGCCCAGCGGCTGGAGATGGCGGATCTCGAAGTAGCGCTGCTTGTAGATGTCCTCGAGCTGGCCGAACCAGGCGCCGACGGTGGTCCGGTTGTCGTTGAAGCTGTACTCGACGCCGCCGAAGTTGTAGCGGTCGGAGGTGGCGCCGGGCGTGCCGTTCATAGACATGTTCTCCATGCTGGAGTCGTTGCGCGGGCTGTTCTCGCGCATCTGGCCGGCATGGAGGGTCAGGTTTTTGATTTCCCTCACCGTCAGCATGCCGCCGCGAAAGGTCTGCGGCAGCAGGCGGCCGTCGTTGGAGTTGAGGATCGGCAGCACCGGGCTCCATTCGCCGACCTTCAGCTCGCTTTCGGAAAAGCGCAGCTTGCCGGCCACTGCCAGGCGGCCGAAGTCGTCGGCCGGTTTGCCGTCCTTGCCGACGGGGAGCAACTCGGTGCCACCGGTGCCCTTGCCGCCGTCGAGTTTTATTGCCCACAAGCCGAGCACATCGATGCCAAAGCCGACGGGCCCTTCGGTATAGCCCGACTTGAGATCGAGGATGAAACCCTGGGCCCATTCCTCGCGCTTGGCCTGGGTGGCGCGGTCGACCATGTTGCGCTGCATGTAGTAGTTGCGCAGGGTCAGGGTGCCCTTGGCGTCGTCGACGAAGGCCGCCTGGGCGCCCGTGCCGGCGAGCAGCAGAGCGCAGGCGAGGGCAGGGGACGGACGGAGCGGGAAGCGTTGGGTGCTGTTCTTCATTGTTGTTGTTACCGGTGAAGATTCGGTGGAAAAGGCGCAAAAAGGCCCCCCTCCGCGGTCGCGGATGCGTTGGGCGAAAGGGAGAAAGCCCGGCGACGGTGGCCGGGGCTGGCAGATCAGGCGATCAAGGTTCCCGGCGATGTGCCGGGGAGACGGATGTGCGGCGGAATGCGGCGGCGAGCGCGGAGCGAAGTGGTCATGCGGGTTTCCCGTTCGTTGTTGTTTTAGGGAATCCGGGGGCTTGTGCCCCCAGTCGAGCCGGAAGGATCAGAGCGCCTCGCGGCTCGGCTGGCCGTCGACCAGGCGCAGGATGCCCAGCGGGTTGGCGTTCTGCAGCGCCTCCGGCAGCAGTGCGTCCGGGTAGTTCTGGTAGCACACCGGGCGCAGGAAGCGGTCGATCGCCAGGCTGCCCACCGAGGTGCCGCGGGCGTCCGAGGTGGCCGGGTAGGGGCCGCCGTGGACCATGGCGTCACAGACCTCCACCCCGGTCGGGTAGCCGTTGAGCAGCAGGCGCCCGGCCTTCTGCTCCAGCACCGGCACCAGCGCGGCGAAGGCGGTGAGATCCGCCGGCTCGGCGATCAGGGTGGCGGTGAGCTGGCCGTGCAGGCCGTGCAGGGCGCGGACCAGCTCGGCCGGTTCGGCCACCTCGACGACCACGGTGGTCGGGCCGAAGACCTCTTCCTGGAGCAGCTCGTCGCCTTCCAGCAGCAGGGCGACGTCGGCCTGGAACAGCTGCGGCCGGGCCTGGTTGCCTTCCTGCGGCTGGCCGGCCAGGTGCCTGACCTGGGGATGGGCGTGCAGGGCGGCGAGGCCCTTCTCGTAGCTCTTCAGGGTGCCGGGGTTGAGCATGGTCTGCGGGCCCTGGTCGGCCATGGCGGCGGCGAAGGCGGCCAGGAAGGCGGAGAACTCCGCCGAGCGCAGGCCGACGATCAGCCCCGGGTTGGTGCAGAACTGCCCGCAGCCCATGGTCACCGAGGCGGTCAGCTCCCTGGCGATCTGCTCGCCGCGCTGCTTGAGCGCCGCGGGCAGGAGCAGCACCGGGTTGATGCTGGACATCTCGGCGAACACCGGGATCGGCTGCGGCCGGGCCGCGGCCATGTCGCAGAGGGCGCGGCCGCCCTTGAGCGAGCCGGTGAAGCCGACCGCCTGGATCGCCGGGTGCTTGACCAGCGCCTCGCCGACGCCGTTGCCGTAGATCATGTTGAACACCCCGGCGGGCATGCCGGTCTTTTCGGCGGCGCGGACGATGGCGTCGGCCACGCCCTCGGCGGTGGCCATGTGGCCGCTGTGCGCCTTGAACACCACCGGGCAGCCGGCGGCCAGGGCGGCGGCGGTGTCGCCGCCGGCGGTGGAGAAGGCCAGCGGGAAGTTGCTGGCGCCGAACACCGCGACCGGGCCGACGCCGATGCGGCACTGGCGCAGGTCGACGCGCGGCAGCGGCTGGCGCTCGGGCAGGGCGCGGTCGATGCGCGCGCCGTGAAAGTCGCCGCGGCGCAGGACCTGGGCGAACAGGCGCATCTGGTTGCAGGTACGGCCGCGCTCGCCCTGGATGCGCGCGGCGGGCAGGGCGGTCTCGCGGCAGACGATGGCGACGAAGTCGTCGCCCAGGGCGTCGATCTCGGCGGCGATGGCCTCGAGGAACTCGGCACGGCGGGCGGCGGGCAGGGCACGGAAGGCCGGGTAGGCGGCGGCGGCGGCCTCGGCGGCGGCGTTCACTTCTTCAGGCGTGGCCTGGTAAAAGTCATAGGATAACTTTTCGCCCGTGGCCGCATCGATGCTGTGGACGACGACGTCGCCCTGGCTGCTGCGGGTGCCTGCGATGTAGTTCTTGCCTTCGATCCGCATTGATTCAACTCCTCTAACCGTAAGGGTTTGGCGGTTATTGACGGGCTGCCTGGGCAGTTTCCCGGCTGGGGCGTCAGGGGGTGTGCAGGGCAACTGTACAACGTCGGAAGTTGAATGTCATCGTATGACTTGCCGATTGTTGCGCCTGCACGGCAGGGAAGAATCACAGCCGTCCGATGTCACCGGGCGGCGGCAGGGCGTCTGCGACCGGGGCGATGCCGTTGGTCAGCGGCTCGCCGAACTCGGCGATGCCGATCTCGAAGCGGTCGCCCGGTCGCGTTCGCACGCCGTCGGCGAAGGACAGGGTGGCGGTGCCGAAGAAGTGCACGTGCACGTCGCCCGGACGGAGGAACTGGGCGTACTTGAAGTGGTGGTACTCCAGGTTCTCCAGGCTGTGACACATGTTGTCCTCGCCGGAGAGGAACTCCTGCTCCCAGAGCACCTCGCCGCCGCGGCGGATGCGGCTGAAGCCGGCCAGGTGGCGCGGCAGCCCGCCCAGGCGCAGCTCCGGGCCGAAGCTGCAGCAGCGCAGCTTGGAATGCGCCAGATACAGGTAATTCCGGCGCTCCATGACGTGGTCGGAGAACTCGTTGCCGAGGGCGAAACCCAGGCGGTACGGCCTGCCGTCCGCGCCGATCACGTAGAGGCCGGCCAGCTCCGGTTCCTCGCCGGCATCTTCGGCGAACGGCGGCAGCGGCAGGTCCGCGCCGGGTCGTACGACGATGCCACCGTCGCCCTTGTAGAACCACTCCGGCTGCGCGCCCGCCTGGCCGGCGGCGGGTTTGCCGCCCTCCAGGCCCCAGCGGAACATGCGCATGGTGTCGGTCATGCCGGCTTCGACCTCGCCGTCATGCTGGTGCATCTTGTCGCGTGCCGAGGCGCTGCCCAGGTGGGTCAGGCCGGTGCCGCTGACCAGGCAGTGGGCCGGGTCCGGATGGTCCAGCGGGGGCAGCACGCGCCGCTCGGCGAGCAGTTGGGCATAGTCGTGAGCCTCGCCCAGACCCAGGCTCTCGATGTATCCGGCCAGGCTCTGGCCGGCGGCGATGGCCGCCAGGGCCAGTTCGCGGCTGCTCGCCGCATCCTGCACTTCGCGGACCAAGCCGCCGTCCACCAGGCCGACGCGACGCGCGCCGCCGGCCACTTCGAATTGAATCAAGCGCATTTTCGAATCCTCGTCTTGTGAGTGGCGGGCGCGTCAGACGCCGCCCAGGTGGGCCGGCTGCTGCGCCTGCCGGCGCTCGAGGCGCTGGTAGACGATGCCGGTCAGCAGCAGGCCGAAGCAGAGCACGGCGGACAGGAAGTACAGGCCCGAGGCCAGGTTGCCGGTGTATTCCTTGAGCGCGCCGATGGCGAACGGGCCCAAGTAGCCGCCCAGGTTGCCGAAGGAGTTGATCAGGGCGATGCCGGCCGCCGCGCTGGCGCCGCTGAAGAAGCGTCCGGGCAGGGTCCAGAACACTGCGGTGATGGAGTAGAGGCTGAAGGCGACCAGCGACAGCGCGGCCAGCTGCAGCACCGGCGCGCCCAGCCAGGCGCTGAAGAACATGGCGCAGGCGCCAAGGGCATGCAGCGCCGCCAGGTGCCCGTAGCGGTCGTTCAGGCGGTCCGAGCTGCGCGGCACGATCAGCAGGCCGAGGATGCCGAAGGCATAGGGCACCGCCGAGATGAAGCCGGTGGCCAGGGTGCTGCCGCCGAACTGGTGGACGATGGTCGGCAGCCACAGGCCGAGGCCGTAGATGCTCAGGGTCACCGGCAGGAAGAACAGCGCCAGCAGCAGCACGCGCCTGTCCTTGAGGGCATGCAGCGGGTTCTCGTGGCGGGTCTGGCCGTACTCCTGGTGGTCCTTCTCCAGTTCGCCGAGCAGCCAGGCTTTCTGTTCGCTACTGAGCCAGTCCACCTGGTTCGGGCGGTCCGGGAGGATGCGCAGGGTCGGCCAGGCCAGCAGCACCGCCGGGGCGCCGATGGCGAGGAACAGCCACTGCCAGCCGTGCAGGCCGCTCAGCCCGTCGAGGCCCAGCAGCAGGCCGGACAGCGGGCCGGTGACCAGCATGGCGATCGGCTGGGAGAGGATGAACAGGCCGAGGACCTTGCCGCGATGGCGGACCGGGTACCACTGGGTGATGTAGTAGAGCACGCCGGGGAAGAAGCCGGCCTCGGCGGCGCCGAGCAGAAAGCGCATCACGTAGAAGCCGCTCGGGCTGTCGACCCAGGCCATGCCCATGGTCATCAGGCCCCAGGTGAACAGGATGCGGGCGAACCAGCGGCGCGCGCCGAAGCGGTCGAGCATCAGGTTGCTGGGGATCTCGAAGAGGAAATAGCCGATGAAGAACAGGCCGGCGCCCATGCCGTAAGCGGCGTCGCCGAGGCCGATGTCGGCGCCCATGTGCAGCTTGGCGAAGCCGACCGCGGAGCGGTCGATGTAGGCGATCAGGTAGAGCAGGATCAGGAAGGGGATCAGTTTGGTGGTGATCTGGCGGACAAGCCGCGTTTCGGGGCTCATGTGCTGCGGTCTCCAGTTGTTGTTGTAAGGACCGGGTGCAGGGCGGCGGGCCGCCCTCGCGATGCCAGCGGACTATATAGTAATACTATTTAGCGAAACAACCCTTCCATTTTGGCTTTTCAAGGGGTAATTTCGGTTCGCGTTGTTTTTATTAGTACTACTAAATCAAACAAGAGAGCCCTCCCATGTCCGACAAGCGTCCCCTCCGTTCCGCCGCCTGGTTCGGCAGTACCGACAAGAACGGCTTCATGTACCGCAGCTGGATGAAGAACCAGGGCATCCCGGACCACGAGTTCCAGGGCAAGCCGATCATCGGCATCTGCAACACCTGGTCGGAGCTGACCCCGTGCAACGCCCACTTCCGCAAGCTCGCCGAGCACGTGAAGAAGGGCGTGCTGGAGGCCGGCGGCTTCCCGGTCGAATTCCCGGTGTTCTCCAACGGCGAATCCAACCTGCGCCCCACGGCGATGCTGACCCGCAACCTGGCGAGCATGGACGTGGAGGAGGCGATCCGCGGCAACCCGGTGGACGCGGTGGTGCTGCTCACCGGCTGCGACAAGACCACCCCGGCCCTGCTGATGGGCGCGGCCAGCTGCGACGTGCCGGCCATCGTGGTGACCGGCGGGCCGATGCTCAACGGCAAGCACAAGGGCCGCGACATCGGCGCCGGCACCGTGGTCTGGCAGATGCACGAGGCCTACAAGGCCGGGCAGATCAGCCTTGACGAGTTCCTCTCCGCCGAGGCCGGCATGTCGCGCTCGGCCGGCACCTGCAACACCATGGGCACCGCCTCGACCATGGCCTGCATGGCCGAGGCGCTGGGCACCTCGCTGCCGCACAACGCGGCGATCCCGGCGGTGGACGCGCGCCGCTACGTGCTGGCGCACCTCTCCGGCATGCGCATCGTCGAGATGGTCGGGGAGGATCTGCGCCTGTCGAAGATCCTCACCCGCGAGGCCTTCGAGAACGCCATCCGGGTCAACGCGGCGATCGGCGGCTCGACCAACGCGGTGATCCACCTCAAGGCCATCGCCGGGCGCATCGGCGTGAGCCTCGAGCTGGACGACTGGACGCGCGTCGGCCGCGGCATGCCGACCCTGGTCGACCTGCAGCCGTCCGGGCGCTTTCTGATGGAGGAGTTCTACTACGCCGGCGGCCTGCCGGCAGTGATCCGGCGGATGGACGAGGGCGGCCTGTTGCCCAACCCCGGAGCGCTGACGGTGAACGGCAAGTCGCTGGGGGCGAACTGCGCACAGGCGCCGATCTACGGCGAGGACGAGGTGATCCGCCGGCTGGACAACCCGCTGCGCGAAGACGGCGGCATCTGCGTGCTGCGCGGCAACCTGGCGCCCAAGGGTGCGGTGCTCAAGCCGTCCGCCGCCACCCCGGCGCTGATGCAGCACCGCGGCCGCGCGGTGGTGTTCGAGAACTTCGACGACTACAAGGCGCGCATCGCTGACCCGGCGCTGGACGTCGACGAGAGCTGCATCCTGGTGCTGAAGAACGCCGGACCCAAGGGCTATCCGGGCATGGCCGAGGTGGGCAACATGGGCCTGCCGCCGAAGGTCCTGGCCAAGGGCATCACCGACATGGTGCGCATCTCCGACGCGCGGATGAGCGGCACCGCCTACGGCACCGTGGTCCTCCACGTGGCGCCGGAAGCGGCCGCCGGCGGCCCGCTGGCGGCGGTGCGCAACGGCGACATGATCGAGCTGGACTGCGCCGGCGGCCGTCTGCACCTGGACATTTCCGCCGAGGAGCTGGCCGCGCGCCTGGCCGACCTGGCGCCGCCGGCGCCGCTGCTCTGGGACGGCGGCTACCGGCGGCTGTACATCGACCACGTGCTGCAGGCCGACGAGGGCTGCGACTTCGACTTCCTGGTCGGCTGCCGCGGCGCGGAGGTGCCGCGCCACTCGCATTGAGGTGCCGGCGCGGACCCGGCTGTCGCCGGTCCGCGTCGCCCTGCTGGACTTCCCGCGGTCGGTGCTACTATGCGGGCCCCTCCGGAGCCGCCGCAGACCGATGGACTACCGCCAGCCCAAACCCCGCAAGAGCCAGCACGCGCGCATCGTGCACGAACTCGGCCGCCTGATCGTCTCCGGCCGCCTCAAGCCCGAGGACAAGCTGCCCGCCGAGGCGCAGCTCTGCGAGGACTACGACGTCAGCCGCACGGTGCTGCGCGAGGCGACCCGGGTGCTGGTGGCCAAGGGCCTGGTCTACTCCAGGCCGCGGGTCGGCAGCGTGGTGCGGGCGCGCCGCGACTGGCACCTGCTCGACCCGGACGTGCTGCACTGGCTGATGCAGAGCAGCCCGCAGAGCGAGTTCTTCGACAAGCTGTCCAGCGTGCGCTGCATCATCGAGCCGGCTGCGGCCGCGCTGGCCGCGGTCAACGCCACCGCCGAGGACCTCGAAGCCATCGCCGAGGCCTACGTCCGCATGGAGGCGGCCAAGGACCCGGAAAGCTTCCTGGAGCCCGACCTGGATTTTCACAGCCGCATCGCCGAAGCCACCCACAACGAGCTGCTGGCGCACCTGTGCAACATGTTCTCGCTGGCCCTGCGCGAATCGATGCGCCACTCCAACCAGCGCCCCAACCTCCATGAGCTGGCCCTGCCGCGGCACAAGGCGATCCTCACCGCCATCCAGAACCATGACACCCTGGGCGCGCGGCATGCCTCGCTGGTCCAGCTGGAAGACGCGCGCGCCGCGCTGAGCGCGGTGCTGGGCGAGGATTTTCCGCTGTAACGTCCGTCACGCCCGGGGCCGCTCCTCCCCGGGCCTTGCCGGCGCCTCGGCCGCGACCCGCTCGATGGCCGCGGCCACCTGTCCCGGGGCGGCGTAGTGGAGCATGTGCCCGGCCTCCGGAATCAGCTGCAGATGGCTGCCCGGGAGCTGCTCGTGGAGCCACCGGGCATGCCGCTCGTGCTGCACCACCAGGTCGCCGGTGCCGGCCATGATCATGACCGGCAGGCGCAGCTCCCGGTAGCGCTCGCGCATCTTCATCACGGCCGGAATCAGGGTCACGGCATCCTGGGATTCGGCGCGGATCTGCAGCGGACGGAGGGGGAACTGCTGGGGAAACTGGCGCTTGAAGCGCTCCGGAACGGGCAGCGGGGCGAACATGACCCTGACGTTCAGCGCCAGCAGGGGGCCGTTGAGGAGCGGCGCCAGGGTATGGCGCAGGGCGCCGCCGATGAGGGGAATCGCCGGCGGGGCCGCGGCCAGCACGTCGAGGCGGGCGGTCGCCGCGTAGTAGCCGCCGAGCAGCACCAGGCCGGCCACGCTGTCCGGGTGGTTCAGCGCCATCTTCAGCGCGACCAGCGTGCCCCAGGAGTGCCCGACGACCACCGGGCGCTCGACGCCGAGCTGCAGGAGCGCCCGCTGCAGCAGCTCGGCCTGCCGGGTCGCGGTCCACAGGGTGCCGAGCGGGCGGTCGCTGTAGCCGTAGCCGGGGCGGTCGAAGGCGAGCACCCGGTGGGTCCTGGCCGCCCGCTCGAGCACCCCGCTCAGGACGTAGTCCTCGGCGCCCACGACGTTGCCGTGCAGCAGCACGACCGGCGAGCCCTGGCCCTGGTCGAGGTAGTGCAGGCGCACCCCGTCCACCGTGATGAACTGCCCGCTCGGCGGGTGCTCGCGTTCGGCCCGGCGGGTCTGGTAGCGGTTGTAGAGGGCCATGGCCGCCAGGGCCGTGACGAGGAGCAGGGCCTGGAGCGTGGTGGGGTCGAGCGGGTCTGCGTTCATGGAGGTCTCCCGGGGGCCGGTTGTGGCACCTGACGCACTGCGCCGAGGGGGTCGCGCTTCTCTCAGCTTATGGCGTGTGCGGGGAATCCGCCCGGAACAGCGGAATGATGGCGGCGCGGCCGTCGAGGATCGGGCGGAGCAGGATCCTGTAGCTGTCGGCGTCGAAGGGGCGCGGCTGCCAGGCGGGTGCCCGGCGGGCTTCCGCCAGGCTGGCGCAGGTGCCGAGGAAGTGCCAGCGATCGACCACATGGTAGTCCTCGAGCTCCCCGCTCCGCTCATGCAGGGCGACCGGCCCCGGATAGGGCCAGGCGGCGATCGCCTGTCCGGCCAGGGCGCCGAGCAGGCGGGCGGCGTGTTCCTCGCGGCTTTCGCGCCCAATGCAGGCGCCGCGGCACTTGCCGATCTGCGCGCGGAAGCAGGCGCGCCCGGGGTGGGGTCTTTCGAGGCCCAGCAGGGCATGGCAGAGCTGCTGCTGGTCGGCGATGGCCAGGAGCCGTTTGCCGGCCGCGCGCCGGCTGGCGAAGAGTCCGTAGAGGGTCTGTCCCGGGCCTGGCGAGAGCGCTTCGACGATCTCCGGCCGGCCGTCCGCAAGGCGGATCGAGCAGAGCGTGCGCTGGCGGCGCAGGCGCTTGTTGTAGAGCGGCTGCCGCTCCTTGATCAGGCGCGACTCGAGGAGCAGGGCGCCGATTTCGCCGGCCGTGCGGATGTGCTCGATGCGCCGGGTCTGGCGCAGCAGGCGGGCTTCCTCGGCGCTGCGCAGATGGGCGAGCAGGCGCGCGCGAATGTCCACGCTCTTGCCGATGTAGAGCGGCAGGCTGTCGTCGTCGCCGTGGAACAGGTAGACGCCGGGCGCCTTCGGCGCCGTGGCGATCTGCTCGCGCAGATGCTCGGGATAGCGGTAGGTGGCGGCGGGGCGCAGGGCGCGTCGGGTCGGGAGCATGCTGCGTCCGCGGGCCGTCAGGGCCGGGAGGAGCGCGGGCCTGCAGGCATGCCGTCGCTGTCTATACGCACTCGAAGTAGTCGAAGCCGAAGCGCTTCTGGAACATGTCCCGCGCCAGCTGGCGCACCCCCGGGGTGGTCGCCGGATTTTCCAGGAGGTCGATGCATAGCCGGTCCATGTAGGCGACGCAGTCGCGGATGCGTCGTTTCCGGCGGACGCGTTCCAGGTCGACGATGTTGCTCATCGTTCGGCCACCTCCGGCGGGAAGTGGAGCAGCTTCTCCAACTGCCCGCGGCAGTGCCCGTGGGCCGGCAGCACCCGGTACACATGGAGCAGTTCGCCGCTGATGGTGCGCAGCACGACATAGCTGTTGCCGTCAAACTCCCGGACGGTGCTCCGGGTCATGCTCGGCATGTGCATGAGTTCTACCCTCGCGTAGTGGACGCGGCGCGCGCGTCGGATCAAGGCGGTGGCTTCCCTGGCTGATTGTCCCGCCCCCTCGATGGGGGATCGATCTTCGTCGGCTAACGTTAGGGCCCTAACCTGTAGCTTGTAAACGGGGATTGGACGAATGGACGAGACGGCGCCAGCGAGGCGGTTTTTTACGAAAAAATACTTTTTTAATCATTGCCTTACGATATGGATGTGTGGCGCGGACTGGGCGCATCGCCGCTATGGCCGCGCTGGGTGGTAGTGAGGTCGGCACACAGATCCGACGCCGGTCGCGTTTCCCGCTGTTGTGCAGGCGTTGCTCGTCGGCTCGGCATCTCAGCGCCAGGTGGCGGATGTTGGGAAGGGGAGGCGTACCGCGGAACGGGACGAGGGGGAGGGTGGCGCCTGCTGCAGGCTGCCAGCCAGAAGCTCTTCTTCGCTGAAGAAGATGCCGCATTAGCCAGCCTCAGGTGCCGGATCCCGTAGCGTTATCGCTGGCCGATATCGACGGCCTTGCCGCCAGGCAGGGGGCTCTTGCCTGGTGAATCAGCCCTCGGCAGCAGCGTTACCACCTGCAGTGGTTTTTTGTCTTGAGCGCTACAGCAAAAATCTCGTCTGGGTAGTCTCGCTCCTTGAGACATCTCATCAGGGTGGTTCGGAATAGCTCGTTACTTCTGGCGGGATTCCAGGCCAGTGAGGACATGCCGATTCTCGAACTGACGAGCTTCGAGCATTCCCGAACCTTCGACAGGTGCGGCTCCACGGTTATATTGGGTCCTTCGATTATCGCGTGGACAACAATTTTCTGGGGCCCGTAGCGGAACGTTGGCGAGCTGGTCCCTAATGGCCCGCTGCTTTTCCATTCGACCTTTCTGCAGGAAGCGAGATCGAAATGGCCCAACTCGAGTTCGACGGCGGTCGCTGAAAAAACCGTACTTGCCCAAAAGGCGGCTAATCCCAGTAAGAATGGCTGCTTGTTCATTTTTTTACCGCCCTCTCGCATGCGCCTGGTTTCAGGTTGTCGGCGGCGCGACGTTGTGTTTCGTATTCATTGCCCAGCTCGTCTTTGAGGCGATTGATTTCAAGCGAAAGAGAGGGGGAGTCCGATGTTGCTTGTCCTGTCCTGTTCCTTGCTCTTTCTTTCTGATCTTCGATTTCTTTCTGCAGGCTGATGATTTTCTTCGTCGTAAGTTCTACGTTGATTCTGCTTTCCACGAGAGCGATGCCGTTTTCCGCTTGGCACTTCAAGACCTCGACTTCCTGTTTCGTAGCAAAATAGTCACGGACAAAGAAAATGCCCGCGATTAAGCTGGCGATCAACAAGATCATTTCCTTGTATTGTTTTGCGATTTCAAAGAACTGGTTCATGTTCGACAAGTCCGGATAAGTTGTAGGGAAGTGCAAAAAGTGGTGATGCCATCCTTTTCGGATGCCCCTTTTTCGCGATGATGCAGCCGGTGGCCGATGATGGCTGGCGGATGCTGATGTCGGGTTTGGCAGTACGGCCGGCATGCCCGTATCTCGGGTCATTTGGGTGCGATCGCGTTCACCCGCTTCCATCGGTCGATCGTGCGCAGAGTGCCGAGGCCGAGCATTCCGAAGATCAGTTCGAACAGCACGTCGTCGAGCGAGGGCAGTGGCGGGACATTCCCGACGCCGGCCACGGTCAGCAGCCATGGCAGCAGCGGCCGGGCCAGGAACTCATAGGACAGGCCTGCCACGCAGACGTAGCCGGCGAGTGGCCGCCACCCGGCCTGGAAGCCGGCCTGGCTGGCCGCTTCGACTTCATTGATCTTCGCTTGGGCAAGGTTGACCTGCAGGGCCGCATCCACTTCCTTGAAGGCGCCGTCCTGGTGGAGCCTGAGCAGTTCGAACTGGGCCCTGGCTCTGGCTTCGGGATCGGAGATCACCATGTCGAGCAGGTCTCTGATGGTCGGCAACAGTGCCGTGGCGACGGAAAGCAGGCTCATGTCTCCACCTCGCGTACGGCTTCCAGCGCCAGGGCGTACAACTGGTCCCAGGTGCCGCGACGAGGTTTTCCCGGGCGCCAGGTTCGCAGGTACAACTCCCACGCGGCGCCGACCTCGCCAACAGCCGGCAGTGGGGCCGGATCGGTCCAGAGCAGCAGACGGGCAAAGGCGGCAGCGAGCACGTCGTCATGTTCAAGGGCGGCATGGACGGCGGCGCCTATTGGTTTGACGCCACGCGCCTCGCAGATCTGCAGGGCATGGTCGCGGCTCGCCGGACAGCGCAGGACGCCGCGCACGCCGTCCTGCTCGAACATCCAGTAGCCACGGGCGGGGCCGCCGATCTGCTGGCGGTGGCGGAGCGCCGACTCCTGCAGGCCGATGGAGAGGAGCAGGATTTCGGCAGCGGGGCTGGTCATCTTTGCAGGCAGCAGGGCCAGCGCCGGGGCAATGGCCCGTTGGCGGGCTTCAGACAAGCGCATGGGAGGTCTCCTGAGGAAAGGATCGTGGCATGCGGAGAGGGAAAACTTGTCGCGAGCAAACACCCTGCTCATGGATAGGCAAGGGGCGATTGCCGTTCTCCAGCATGTTCTTGTACGGCGGATACAAGTGGTGGACGAAAAGACTGTAGAAGGGGCGAGGCATTATCGAATGAAAAGCCCGCATAAGGCGGGCTTTTCATTTACTGCCGAACGCCGGAACGATCAGTAGTGCAGAAGTTCCAGGCTATGCCAGAGCGCCCGACTACCCGAGGTAGACAGCGTTGTCGCGGTCGGATCCTCCTGGTTATATACCCCGGCCTTGAAATAAAGCTTCTTGCTATCCCAAGTGCTGTCGAAACTAAGGTCGATCGAGCCGGTGTTCTGTCCAGATTGCACGCTGACTTTCACCGCGCGGGTCGAGGCAGCGTAAATGCTGTACGAGAACATGGCGTCCAGCGGGACGTTCTGCAGGATCACGTAGTTCACGGGGTCGACTTGATTGTATGTCTTGCGAAAGCCGACCCGAATCTTGCCGTTGTCGAAGAACAGTTTCAGCGGTGGCCGGTCATTGTCGACCACATGAATCTGGCCGATGACGGTCTTGCCGTTGCTCGGCAGGGACTTCATGGTCAGGGCCGAACGCAAATAGTGGTTCGGTTTGGAGGACAGCGTGAAGTTTCGCAACGTACGGGTATTGGGGGAGATCTCCCGGAATTCGGTGCGGGTCCTTTCGGTGCTCTGAGTGCTGGCTCCTAAAACCGGTGCCCACAATTCCAGATCTCCATTCTCCAGTGTCTTGAAGTATTCGTTCTCGGGAAACTCACCAGGCCAGTACGTCTTGGCTTCACCGTCTGCATCTGCCTCAGGAGTGGTCAGATTCACACGAGTCAGGTCAATAGTAGCCATTGCTTATTTCTCCTCTGTGTTATCAACCCAGCAGCAGTTCGATGGACTCGAACTTGTCTGCTTCGCAGCCCCAGCCAGTACGGTTTCGTACTGGAACTGGCGGTGCTCTTGGGCAGCACGCCCGTATCGTCGGATGCGCTGCCGCCGCGTTCCGCCAGGGCGGAGTGCGGCTGGCCAGAGTGCTGGCCCTAGATTCCGGCTTCAGGAAGCCGAACGTGGTGAAAGAGGCCGTGGTATTGCCGTGAGCCGTCTTGCTCGCTGGGCTCTCGTCTCGTTCGGCGAGGGGGGAATAAAAAAGCCCGCACAAGGCGGGCCTGAATCAGGGAGTCGGATTTTCTTGGTTCAACGCTGCGTACTATTTGGGCGGCATATGTTTCCGCATGATCGGGATATGCCTGCACCGCTATCTCGATGGGCAGAGTAATTATCGCTGTCGGTATTATCCCAAAAGAATTTTCGTCGAGCGAAGAGGCTGGCGATCATGTCGCGGGCATATGTGGCGCAAGGCTGGCAGCCACATCTATCGGGCACTGTCCACGCTCATTGGGCAGTGGTCTTGCTCCATCGCGGAATTGCCCATCAAGCAATTGGCGCGAATTTTCATGCATAGCAGTACCGAAAACGAAAAGCCCGGCGCTTCGGGCCGGGCTTGGATGTTGCTTCGTGTTGGCGTTATTGCCGCAAGATAAAAACATACTTGCTCAGGTGCTCACGATGGTCAAGTCGCTTCGTCGATCGGCAAGTCTTCAGTCGGAAGGAGCGCCTCCATCTCGACAGCGCTCCGCTCACCATGACGTTCTACTCTGTCGAATCGGCACGCCAGCACCACGCTCATTGGGTGGTGTTCTCGTGCCATGGCGGGACTCCCCATCAGGCAATTGACGCGAGCACTGCGGCGCCAAAACGAAAGCCCGGCCGAATCGCTTCGGGTCGGGCTGGGATGTTGTTTCGTGTCGGCGCTATTGCCGCAAGATAAAAACATACTTGCTCAGGTGCTCGCGATGGTCAAGTCGCCTCGTCGATCAGCAGGCCTTCATCCCGCAGGATCGCCGTCACCTCGACCAGCGCTTTGCCCTCCATGGCTTCCAATTCCTTGCGGATACCGGCACGCCAGCGTCGCCGGGTTTGCTCCGACCTTCCCTCGGGATCCCAGGCATTCATGTCGTAGAACTCCGGAGGTAGCACGAGCATGTCGGTCGAGCGTTTTCCATCCCTACCCTTCTGCGGGGGAATCGCCCATGCCGTCACGGCCTTGTAGCGGAACAGTTTCGGCGCCGGCGAATTGAGCAGCGGCACGAGACAGCCAATGGCGCCCACCTTGCATGCCTTGTGCGTACTGTACCTGGCCACCAGCACCTGCCAGAGGCGTGGCAGCAGTTCTCTGTGCAGGCGGGCATGCACCAGACAGTCCAGGGCGAGCATCGCCTGCGGCGATGAGCGGTGTGAACTTGAAATGCCGTCCTGACCCAGCCTCTGCCACGTCTGCTTGCTGGCTGTATCGATACACTCGTCTGTCAGGCAGCGGATGACCGCGCTCAGTGCGTTTCGGTAGATCACCTGTATTCCCCCTCGGATGAGATGATTCCTAAGGATTCGGGTGCGAAATGGGGGGGATTGCCCGAATGCGGCCGACACCTGACAGGTTCGGCACAGGGTGGGGCAGTGGACGCGTCGGCCTATACAACTCGCGGCTACAGGCCACCTGGCTTCCGTTTGTGGTGATGCCGGCAGGCGGTGCCTATAGGCCGCATGGGATGCTGTGTGCCTTTGCTGGCGCAATGATCCATTGCTTGCTGGCGTTTATCAGGAATCTCCCTCTCCATTGTTCGATAAACTCAAGCATGCTTGTTGATAATGAGCAAGTATGCTTTGCAAGCGTCCTTGTATATTGGGCGCCATGAACATCACTGATCGAATGACCCAGTTGATTTTGGTGAGAAAGCCGAAGGTCGGCGCACGTGGAATAAGACGGGCTATCGCCGATGCATGCGGAATCAGTTACGAAGCCGTGAGGCAATGGTTTTCGGGAAATACTGGAAGCATCAAGAACGAGAATCTGATAGCCATAGCCGAGACGTTCGATACCACGGTCGACTGGCTGCTTTCAGGCGAAGGAGAGCCGCCTCACCGAAAACCGGTCGCAGACAGCAGCGCCATTCCTGTGGCCAGGGGGCAGGCCCTCTCCCTAGCGGCCATTGCCTCCCCTCGCTCACGAGGGTTTCTGGAGCGGATTGCCAGTGCCGCGGCCGAAGGTCGGCTGACCGAAGATGATCTGGCCCTGCTGGATCAGATAGCCGCTCGCCTCGAGCGCACGTCCGTGCGGGTAGATTCCTCGAGCAACGCAGTGAGTCATCAGCGCTTAAGGAGCAAGCTCAAGAGAAATGATCCGACTGCTCGGTAGCGATGCTTTCGCCGGCCAGCTCAGTCCGCCCAGGAATCACGGGGCCAGCCCCATTTTTCGCGCCAAGATCAGGGTCGATGGCGCTTCCCTGCACTGCTACGTCAAGCCCTTGCCTGACCGCATCAGGTGCCCGGTAACCGGCAAGGAAGTTGCGAATCAGGAAATAGTCAGCGAAGCACTGGGGTATGTGCTTGCCAAGTCGGTTGGTCTGAATGTTCCTGATACGGCGGGAATCATCCTTTTGGAGCCTTGGCAGATTCCGGAAGCGCTTCATCCGGCCCTGCGGGAAACCTGCAGCGGCAGGGCGCAGAACGACTATTTCTGCTGGTTCACCAAGGACATGAAATATCCCAGTCTGCGTCAGCTTCACTGGAGCGACGTGCGGCATCCCTATCTGCAGGAACTCCGCGGCCGCCGCCTGGCCCGGCAGTTGGCCGATAATCCGGAAGCCTCCAGCATAATAGTGCTGGACCAGTGGCTGCTGAACAGCGACAGGAACATCGGTAATCTGCTCGAATCCCCTTGCAAATCACTCTTTCTCATCGACCACGGCAGACTGTTTCATTATCCCAACTGGGAGCCTGGCCGGATTGGAATGGCGCCCTGGCCTTGTGAAAACAGACTGCAAAAGTTGATAGACGATTTCATTCCCGACTGGAGTGAAGCGCTGCCCAATAAAAGCGCCCGTGCTCTGGCCTATAATATCTTCGCCGTAAGCTTCAGAGAGGCTGGAGCGGAAGCTGCCCGGATAGTATTGTCGGAGTTCTTCGAGCACACGGAAATCGAGGTTATCCTCCGGCTCCTGTCGGAGCGCCTCGACCAAAAACAATACACCGAGGCGGCAGACCTTCTTCTATGAGTTCCAGCGCACGTCTTCGCAGTCGCTTAATTGAACAACAACCGAAGCCGCAGTTGATCACTGGTCGGTGGCGCAGTATCAGCTTGTGCCTGGACGAAGATGCCGGCGAGTTTTTCAACGTCGGCGTGTTGTTCACCCATGACGAGCAGGTCGAAGTACGCATGCTCGACAACTTCGACCGTTTGCAATGCCTCTTCGACGGGCGCATCGACTTCGATGAGCTGTTTCGGACGCTCCACGAGATCGAGGTCGCCATTCTCCACAATGGTCCGGAACTGCTGGACGAACTGGGCAGCACCATTCGCCTCGGCGCACCCCTGTATGCCTCGGGATTCAGCGCCAAGGAGGTGCTGGACGAGTTCTTCGCCGATGTTGTGACCCTGGGCAGACCGAAGCGTCGCGCCCGGGAAGTTGCGTTCCATTATCAATCCACTCTGAAGCTGCGCAACAGTATCTTCAATTTCATGAAGCAGCGGATGCACGCTCAGGCTACGCGAATCATTCAGCGGTCGCGTTATGAGCTGACGGTCGGCAGCGGTCATCGGCTTGAAATAGATATACCGCTGATGAGCGCCGTCGCTTCGGGCAGTATCGTCTCGGGTTGGTATAAAAATCCCTTGGTAGTAAAGAACAACCTGCTACAGGCCTCGGCGGACCTAAATCTTATTCGCAGCAATACAGAGCGCGACCAGGCTGTAATATCGATTCTGGTACCCGACAGAGAAAGCGGGTTGACGTCGAAAGAGTATGAAAAACTGGTAGAGATCACCCGCAAGCAACTGGAGCGTATTCGCGCAATGGGTATCGAGATCATCGAAGCCAGTTCCGCTCTGGAGCTTGCCGAGCTAACCATCGACTGGTGGAGCAATTGCTGCATCTGATCGTTGGCCGCTTGGGCAATGAATCTTTTTATCTTTCCTTCCCGAGTTCCTCATGTGGCCGCCCATCCTTAATCCGCCCGGCTGACGCTCGGGGGCTCGGAAATGAGCGGAGCGGGCTCAAGCTCAATCGAGGCTGCATGGTCGAACTCGTTTCTTGGGCACCAAGCGGCGCATTATTGTTGCCCGACGCTTTCTTCTTTCCCTTCTTCATGTCCGCGTCGACCTTCCGTCCCTGACCGGCACCTGCTACGAAAAACTGCAAGGAGACGCCCGAGTCTCTCATCGGCCAGACGTTGGCGCCTGGCTGGAGCTGCGAGCGAAAGGGGCGTATCGCCAGCTCGGTGATTTTCTCCCGTCAGGTGCGCTCCGGGCGCTCGCCGATGAATTCGACGAAGCGCCGCACCCGCGGCGCCAGCTGGCGGGTATGCGGGTAGACGGCGTGCAGCGGGGCGGGGCGAGAGGCTGGTCGGGCAGCACCGGCTGCAGGCGGCCGGCCTTGGGGGCGGACGGCGACGTCCCAGAGCATTTTCAGCACGATGCCGGTGCCATGCAGCGCCAGCGCGTGGGCGGTTTCCTCGTCGCTGCACAGCAGCGCGCCCCGGATGTTCACCCGCAGGCCGCTGCGCGGGAACTGCCAGTCCGCCTGTTCGCGCTCGCCGAACAGGATGCAGGCATGCTGGCGCAGGTCGTCGGGTGTTGCGGGCGGTCGTGCCAGTCGAGGTAGTCGGGGGCGGCGCAGAGCAGCCGGTGGTTGGGCGCCAGTTCGCGGCCGATCCGGCTGGAATCCTGCGGCTGGCCGTCGCGGATGGCCGGGTCCGTGCCGGTCTGCAGCAGGTCCACCACGTTGTCGTCGAGTTCCAGGTGCACCCGCAGGTCCGGGTATTGGTTACGGAATGTTGCGATCGGCGGCCGCAGAGGGCGGTGGCCGAAGCCGAGCGGCGCGCCGATCCGCAGCAGGCAGGGCTTCCCGCGCCGCCGCCGAGAGGCTGCCGGTGGCGAGGGTGCGCTCGCACAGGCGCAGGTCGGAAAGGTCGCCCGGCATGGGATTGTCATTCTCGCGACAAGCGTTCATCTCCATCATGGAAATAATGAATCCGGCCGGGTTGTCCATAATGCATGCTCGACCCGGGGGCCGGCTGCAGCCGGTATGGATGCCTTGGCAGGCCGGCCCCGCTGCTCATCATCAAGGAGGAAGATTCATGCACACCCGTCGGCAGTTCCTGCATCGCTCGGCCCTGCTCGCCGCCGTGGCGGCCATGGCGCCGCTGCTGTCCACGCCGTCCCGGGCCGCCGAGCCGCTGCTCGCGCGGCGCATTCCCGTCAGCGGCGAGGAGTTGCCGGCGATCGGTCTGGGCACCTCGCGGACCTTCGACGTCGCGCTCGACGACGAGTCCCTGGCACCCCTGCTGGAGGTGTTGCGCACCCTGGTCGCGGGCGGCGCCAGCCTGGTCGACACCGCGCCGAGCTACGGCCGCGCGGAGCGGGTGACCGGCGAGCTGGCCCGGCGCCTCGGCGTGCGCGACCGGCTGTTTCTCGCCAGCAAGGTGTCTTCCAGCGGGCGCGAGGCCGGCCGCCGGCAGATCGAGGCCAGCTTCAGGGCGTTGCAGACCGAGCGCATCGACCTGATGCAGGTACACAACCTGCAGGACACCGCCACCCAGCTGGCCCTGCTGCGCGAGCTGAAGGCGCAGGGGCGGTTGCGCTACATCGGCGTGACCCATTATCGGGATTCGGCCCACGACGACCTGCTGGCGGTGCTGCGCAAGGAGAAGGTCGACTTCGTGCAGTTCAACTACTCGGTCGGCGAGCGCAACGCCGAGAAGCGCCTGCTGCCGTTCTGCGCCGACCACGGCATCGCCACCCTGATCAACCGGCCGTACATGCGCGGCGCGCTGTTCGCCCGGGTCAAGGGCCAGCCGCTGCCGCCGCTGGCGCAGGAGCTGGGCGCGAGCTCCTGGGCGCAGCTGCTGCTCAAGTACATCCTCGCCGAGCCGGCGGTCACCGCGGTGATTCCGGCCACCGACAAGCCGCGCTACATGGCCGACAACCTGCTCGCCGGCCAGGGCCGCCTGCCGGATGCGCAGCAGCGCGCGCAGCTCGTCGAGCTGTTCGCCTGAGCCGGGGCCGGCGGATGTCCTCGACCCTGCCGGCGCCGCTGCGGCGCCTCGCCGGCCTGATCAACGCCGGGCCTGGCGAGCTGGCCGCGGCGCTGTCGGGATTCGCGCTGTTCTTCTGCCTGTTCGCCGGCTACTTCATGCTGCGGCCGATCCGCGAGTCGATGGGCGTGATGGGCGGGGTGGAGAACCTGCAGTGGCTGTTCAGCGCCACCTTCGTGGTCATGCTGGCCGCCGTGCCGCTGTTCGCCTGGCTGAATTCGCGGGTGCCGCGGGCGCACTTCATCGACTGGGTGTACGGCTTCTTCAGCCTCAACCTGCTGCTGTTCGCCGCGCTGTTCGTCGGTGCGGAGGAGAACGTCTGGCTGGCGCGGACCTTCTATGTCTGGCTGTCGGTGTACAACCTGTTCGTCGTCTCGGTGGCCTGGAGCCTGATGGCCGACGTGTTCGACGGCCCCCAGGCCAGGCGGCTGTTCGCCTTCATCGCCGCCGGGGCCAGCGTCGGCGGCCTGACCGGACCGGCACTGAGCACCCTGCTGGTGGCGGCGCTCGGCCAGGCCGGCCTGCTGGCGTTGTCCGCCGGCCTGCTGCTGGCGGCGCTGGCGCTCAAGCAGTACCTGATGCACTGGCGCGCCATCGGCGGCGCCGGGCGGGCCGGCGCGCCGCCCTCGGAGAATCCGCGGCGGCCGGTGCCGGGCAATCCGTTCAGCGGCCTGACCCGGGTGCTGCGCTCGCCCTACCTGCTCGGCGTCGGCGCCTTCGTCATCCTCCTGGCGACGGTCAGCACCTTTCTCTATTTCGAGCAGGCGCGCCTGGTGGCCGAGCTGTTTCCCGAGCGCAGCGAGCAGATCCGCGTGTTCGGCCTGATCGATTTCGTGGTGCAGGCCGGCGCGCTGCTGTCGCAGCTGTTCATCACCGGGCGCATCGCCGAGCGCCTGGGCGTGCGGGTGCTGCTGGCCTGCGTGCCGGCGCTGATGTGCCTGGGCTTTCTCGCCCTGGCGCTGCTGCCGATCTTCGCCGTGCTGGCCCCGCTGATGATCGTCCGGCGGATCGGCGAGTACGCCTTCGTGCGGCCGGGACGGGAGATGCTGTTCGCCCCGCTGGATGCCGAGAGCAAGTACAAGGCGAAGAACTTCATCGATACCGTGGTCTACCGTGGCGGCGACGCCCTCAGCGGCTGGGTGAAGAGCGGGCTCGACCTGCTCGGCCAGGGCGCCTGGCTGGCGGCGCTGGTCGGGGCGGCCTGCGCCGTGCTCTGGGGGCTGCTCGGCTGGCGGCTGGGCGGGCGCGCCGACCGCGAGGCGCCGGCCGCGCGGGCCGGGGCGGCCTGACGCCGGGCCGGCTCAGTCCTCCGGCTGCTTGAGCAGCACGCCCCCGGCGTCGCGGACCCACAGGCGGACCGGAATGCCCTGGGCCACGCTGCGGCCGACCGTGCAGAACTCCTCGAACTGGCCGAGGATGCGCGGCAGGTGCTCCAGCTCGGCGGCAGTGCGGCCCAGTTGCAGCTCGATGCCGATGCCCAGCACGCGCAGGCGGTTCTGCTCGTTGCGGCCGACCTCCGCGCTGGCCTGGCAGTGCAGGGGCTCGGCGTCCTGCTTGAACTTGCGCAGGGCGAACAGCAGGCTGGCGGTCAGGCAGTTGGCCACCGCGGAGAGCAGCAGCTGCACCGGGCTGGGCCCCTGGCCGCTGCCCAGCGGCGGCGGTTCGTCGACGATCAGGGGCGGCTGGCCGTCGCCGAAGTCGAGGCTGCAGCGGTAATCTTCCAGCTGCTGCAGGGTCAGGGTGACGCGTTCGGTGTCGCTCATGGGGCGCTCCTTGCGGGGGTGGTCGGGGGTTGCCGGCCGCCGGGCGGCTGCTACCCTGCGACGGGGCGTCCGGGCATCGGCCGGGCGCCGGTTCGGAAAGGGAGAGAATCCAGGACATGTCGGACAGTATCAAGGTCTGGGACGCGCCGCTGCGTCTGTTTCACTGGTCGCTGGCGCTGGCCGTCGGCGCCGCCATGCTCAGCGGCTGGCTGGGCGGCAATCTGATGGTCTGGCACGGCCGGCTGGGGCTGCTGATCCTCGGTCTGCTGGCGTTCCGCCTGCTCTGGGGCCTGCTGGGCTCGACCTATGCGCGCTGGTCGCGGATTCTCGCCGCGCCCCTGCGCCTGGGCGACTACCTGCGCGGGCGCTGGCGGCAGGCCGGGCACAATCCGCTGGGCGCCCTGTCGGTGCTGGCGCTGCTCGGCCTGGCGGCCTTCCAGGTCCTGACCGGCCTGGCGGCGAGCGACGACATCGCCTTCCAGGGGCCGTTGTACCGGCTGGTGGAGGCCGACACCAGCGCCTGGCTGACCGGTCTGCACCGGCAGGCCTGGTGGCTGCTGCTGGGGCTGATCGGCCTGCACCTGCTGGCGATCCTCTACTACGCCCGGGTGCGCCGGCGGCCGCTGCTGCGGGCGATGATCGGCGGGCGCAGCCCGCGGGAGTATCCCGAGCAGCGCGAGGCCGTCGGCGGCGCGCCCTGGGCGCTGGCGGTGGCGCTGGCCGGTGCGCTGCTGCTGGTCTGGGCGGTACGCTCGGCGGAAGGCTGGCTGGCGCCGCCGCCTGCTCCGGCGGCACCGGCCTCGCTCGACTGGTAAGGGCGGGGGCCGACCGGCACGGGCCGGCCGGCACCGGCCTCAGTCCGTGCGGAACTGGTCGTGGCAGGCCTTGCAGGTCTTGGCGGCCTCGCCGAAGGCGGTCTTGATGCGCGCCTGGTCGCCGCTGGCCGCCTCGCTGGCCAGCTTGTTGACGGCGCCGGTGAAGTTGCGGGCCAGCTTGTTGGCTTCGTCGAGGTTCTTGAAGAACTCCGGCTTGAGCCGGGTCTGGTCGCCCATCTTGTCGGTGGCGGTTCCGGCGGGGAACAGGGCGCCCATGCCGGAATTGGCGATGGCGGCGATGGCGTTGGCGGCGGCGACCACCTGCTCCTTCTTGTAGGGCTCGCTGCCGTCCACGACCTGGGCCTTGATCTTGCCCATGTTCCAGGCCATGAAGTTGTAGCCGGCCTTGCGGTATTTGATCTGCTCCTCCGGCTTGAGTTGGGCCTGGGTGGTCAGGGTGGCCAGCAGCAGGGCGGCGCCGAGGCCGCCGATCATCAGTCTTTTCACGATTTCTCCTTGTGGGGTCCGGGATCTTCCGGTGGCGGCGGTCGGCCGGGGGCCGTCCGCGCGGGGCTATACTCCCCGCCAGACTGCGACGAACGCAAGCCGAGCGCTGGCAGTAGCGCGCAGAAAACGCAGCGCGGCGGTCCGCCATCCAGGCGCTTCGCCGCCCTCATCGGTTACGAAGGAGTGGATCGCAATGCAATTGAACGATGCCCGCCTGTTCCGCCAACAGGCCTACATCGAGGGACGCTGGCTGGATGCCGACAGCGGGCAGACCCTCGCGGTGAACAATCCGGCCAGCCAGGAGATCCTCGGCAGCGTGCCGAAGATGGGCGCGGCCGAGACCCGCCGCGCCATCGAGGCCGCCGAGCGGGCGCTGCCGGCCTGGCGCGCGCTGACCGCCAAGGAGCGCGCCGGCAAGCTGCGCCGCTGGTTCGAGCTGCTGCTCGAGCATCAGGACGACCTGGCCCGGCTGATGACCCTGGAGCAGGGCAAGCCGCTGGCCGAGGCGCGCGGCGAGATCGCCTACGCCGCCTCCTTCCTCGAGTGGTTCGCCGAGGAGGCCAAGCGCGTCTACGGCGACACCATCCCCGGCCACCAGGCGGACAAGCGCATCCTGGTGATCAAGCAGCCGATCGGCGTCTGCGCGGCGATCACCCCGTGGAACTTCCCGGCGGCGATGATCACCCGCAAGGCCGGCCCGGCGCTGGCCGCCGGCTGCACCCTGGTGCTCAAGCCGGCCTCGCAGACACCGTTCTCGGCGCTGGCGCTGGCCGAGCTGGCCGAGCGCGCGGGCATCCCGGCGGGGGTGCTGAACGTGGTCACCGGCAGTGCTTCGGAAATCGGCGGCGAACTGACCGGCAATCCGACGGTACGCAAGCTGTCCTTCACCGGCTCCACCGAGATCGGCCGCCAGCTGATGGCGCAGTGCGCCGCGGACATCAAGAAAGTCTCCCTGGAGCTGGGCGGCAACGCGCCCTTCATCGTCTTCGACGACGCCGACCTGGATGCCGCGGTGGAGGGGGCGCTGGCCTCGAAGTACCGCAACGCCGGGCAGACCTGCGTCTGCGCCAACCGCCTGTACGTGCAGGATGGCGTCTACGAAGCCTTCGCCGCGAAGCTCAAGGAGGCGGTGGCGCGCCTGAAGGTCGGCAACGGCCTGGAGGAAGGGGTGACCATCGGCCCGCTGATCGACGACAAGGCAGTGGCCAAGGTCGAGGAGCACATCGCCGACGCGGTTTCCCGCGGCGCCCGGGTGATCGCCGGCGGCCGGCCGCATGCGCTCGGCGGCAGCTTCTTCGAGCCGACCATCCTCGCCGAGGTGCCGGCGGATGCACGGGTCGCCCGCGAGGAGACCTTCGGGCCGCTGGCCCCGCTGTTCCGCTTCAAGGACGACGCCGAGGCGATCGCTCTGGCCAACGCCACCGAGTTCGGCCTGGCCGCCTACTTCTATGCCCGCGACCTTTCCCGGGTGTTCCGCGTGGCCGAGGCGCTGGAGTACGGCATCGTCGGCGTCAACACCGGACTGATCTCCACCGAGGTGGCGCCGTTCGGCGGGGTCAAGGCCTCGGGCCTGGGCCGCGAGGGCTCCAAGTACGGCATCGAGGACTATCTGGAGATCAAGTATCTCTGCCTCGGCGGCATCTGAGGGCAGGGCGTCGCGGTGGGTTCATGCCGCGCCGCAAGCCATGGGCGACAGGGTTGATGGGAGGTAGTTATCGATCTGCTGCTGATTGGCGCCGGGCACAGCCATCTGGGCGTGCTGCGGCGCTGGGCCCGGGGGCGCCGGCCGAAGGGGCGTCTCGGACTGGTCAATGCCGTGCCGCAGGCCTGGTATGCGGGGATGCTGCCGGGGCTGCTCGCCGGACGCTATGAACCGCAGGACTGCCGCATCGAGCTGGAGCCGCTGTGCCGTGCGGCGGGTGTCGAGCTGATCGTTGGCGAGGTCGAGGCGCTGCAGGCCGGGACACGCGGGCTGCAGCTGGCCGACGGGCGGCAGGTGCAGGCCGACTGGCTGTCGCTGAACGTCGGCGCCGGGCGGCTCGCGCCGCCGCAGCAGGGCGAGGGCATGCAGGTGCTGTCGGCCAAGCCGTTCGCCGCCTTCCTCGACGGCTGGCAGCGCTGGCGGCAGGCGCCGGAGCCGCTGGCGATCCTCGGCGGTGGTCCGGCCGGAGTCGAGCTGGCCCTGGCGCTGGCCGGGCAGGTGCCGGCGCTGTCGCTGTTCTGCGCCGGGCCGCTGCTCGAGGGTCGCTCGGCGGGCCTGCGCCTGCGCGCCCTCGGTGCCCTGCGCCGGAGTGGCGTGTGGGTGCGCGAGTACTGTCCGGTCAGTGGCATCGACGGGCAGTTCCTGCTCAGCGCCGGGGAGCCGGTCTGGCAGGGCTCGCGCCTGCTGCTGGCGAGCGAGGCCGCGGCGCCGTCTTGGCTGGCGCAAAGCGGCCTGGTCTGCGATGCGGCCGGTTTCGTGCAGGTCGGCGCGACCCTGCAGAGCCTGTCCCATCCGCAGATCTTCGCCAGCGGCGACTGCGCCGCGCTGCCCGGGGTGCCGCGCAGCGCCGTCCAGGCGTTGCGCCAGGCGCCGGTGCTCAGCCACAACCTGCGCGCGGTGCTGGCCGGCCGCGCGCTGCACCACTATCGGCCGCAGCGGCAGAACCTGCTCCTGCTCGCCAGCGGCGATGGCGGCGCGCTGCTCGGCTGGCGTGGCTGGAGTGCCGACGGGCGTTTCTATGGCTACTGGCGGGAGCGGCTGGACCGGCGTTTCATGCGCCGCCACGCCCTGGGCGGCTGAGGTATGGCGGGGGCGGCAATAGTGCGCTGTCCGGTCAGTCGACCTGGGCCTTCGCCGGCAGCACGGCCGCCGCCCGGAAGAGTTCCTCCGCCGGCTGCGGGCGGCCGAAGAGGTAGCCCTGGCCCAGGTGGCAGTGGTTGCGCCTGAGGAAGTCCGCCTGCTCCGACTGCTCGATGCCCTCGGCCAGCACGGTCAGGCCCAGGCTGTGGGCGAGCACGATCACCGAGCGGGCGATGGCGACATCCTTGCCGTCGGCAGGCAGGCCGGCAACGAAGCCGCGGTCGATCTTCAGCTTGTCCACCGGCATGCTCTTCAGGCGCTGCAGCGAGGAGTGGCCGGTGCCGAAGTCGTCGATCGCCAGGCGCACGCTCAGGTCGCGCAGCCGCTGGAGTTGCCGGCGGGCGCTGTCCGGGTCGTCCATCACCGCGCTCTCGGTGATTTCCAGCTCCAGGTGGCGGGCGTCCAGGCCGGTGCGGGCGAGGATGTCGGCGACCTGCAGGTCCAGCCCGCCGCGGCCGAACAGCCGGGTGGAGATGTTCACCGCGACGAATCCGAGCGTCTGCCCGGCGGCCAGCCAGCTGCGCATCTGCCGGCAGGCCTGCTCCATCACCCAGAGGTCGATGGCGCCGATCAGGCCGTTTTCCTCGGCGACCGGGATGAATTCGCCCGGCAGCACCAGGCCGCGTTCGGGGTGCTGCCAGCGCACCAGCGCCTCGGCGCTGACCATCTGTCCGCTCTTGAGGTCGTGGATCGGCTGGTAGTGGACGCGCAGTTCGCCGTGCTCCAGGGCCTGGCGCAGGGCGGCGATCAGCTCGACGCGCTGCCGGGCGTAGGTGGTCAGCTCCTGGCTGTAGAAGGCGTAGGTGGCGCGTCCGTCGTTCTTGGCCTTGTGCAGGGCGGAGTCGGCGTTGCGCAGCGCCTGCTCGAGGCTCTGCGCGTCGCCGGGAAACAGGCTGATGCCGAGGCTGGCGCCGATCTGCAGCTTGTGGTTCTCCAGATGGAAGG
This sequence comes from Azotobacter chroococcum, assembly GCF_002220155.1. Classification (NCBI taxonomy): domain Bacteria; kingdom Pseudomonadati; phylum Pseudomonadota; class Gammaproteobacteria; order Pseudomonadales; family Pseudomonadaceae; genus Azotobacter; species Azotobacter chroococcum. The sequence goes on from NZ_CP011835.1 coordinate 360,946, forward strand.
GCTGGCTCAGCGTGTCGAGCAGGGTGCCGGCCAGGCTGGCGGCCTGCTGCGCCGAGCAGCTCCCGCAGACCAGGCCGAACTCGTCGCCGCCCAGATGGGCGAGGGTCATGCCCGGGCGCACCACCTGGTAGGTCAGGCGCTGGCCGATGCTCTTGAGCAACTGGTCGCCCAGCTTGTGGCCGAGGCTTTCGTTGATCTGCGCGAAATGATCGAGGTCGAGCAGCAGGACCGCGCCCTGGTCCTTTTCCTGCCGGGCGTGCTCCAGGGCATGCTGGATGCGTTCCTTGAACAGCAGGCGGTTCGGCAGGCCGGTCAGCGGATCGTAGTGGGCCAGGTAGTCGAGTTCGGCCTGGGAGCGCTTGAGCATCGACAGGTCGGAGAACACCGCCACGTAGTGGCTGAGCACGCCCTCCTCGTCGTGGATGGCGCGGATGCTCTGCCATTGCGGATACATCTCGCCGCTCTTGCGGCGGTTCCAGATCTCGCCGCTCCACTCGGCGCGCTGGTTCAGCGCCTGCCACATCGTGCGGTAGAACTTCCTGTCGTGCCGGCCGGACCGAAGCCGGGCCGGCCTTTGGCCCAGCACCTCGGCTTCGCTGTAGCCGGTGATCTGGGTGAAGGCCCGGTTGACATAGACGATCCGCTGCTCGGCATCGGTGATCAGCACGCCTTCGAGGGTGCTGTCGAACACTGCGGAGGCCTGGCGCAGGCTGGCGGCATGGGCGCTGCGGTCGGCGAGCTGGCGGCGGCCGAGGCAGTAGAACAGCAGGGCGGTGAAGAGGATGAAGACGATGCCCTTGAGGGTCTGCCAGTCGCTCAGGCTGGCGGGGTCCTCGAACAGGGTCAGCAGCAGCCGGTCGCTCAGGGCGATCCACAGGAGGGCGAGAAGAGCGTAGGCCACGCAGGCGAGCAGCAGGGGGAAATGCGTCTTCATCGAGAGGCCCCTATCCATGGGTTGCGTGGTCGAGGAGTTCGTGGCCCAGTTTAGTGGCATGATGCCGGGGACTCCATGGCTATCGGCGGGCCGCTGCCGGGGCCGTCACGCATTTTATCGTTTCACGAGGGCGATGGCCCGGCCGGTTTCCTTCCCGGCCTCGGAGGCGCACTGCGAAGTGGCCCCGCTCAGGCGGGGCTGGAGCGTCCGTCAGCTGGCCAGGGCTTTCGCATAGAACGGCGCCTGTCCCACGAAGAGCTTCTCCGCCGGCTGCGGCCGGCCGAAGAGGTAGCCCTGGCCCAGCTGGCAATGGTTGCGCCTGAGGAAGTCCACCTGCTCCGGCTGCTCGATGCCCTCGGCCAGCACGCTCAGGCCCAGGCTGTGGGCGAGCACGATCACCGAGCGGGCGATGGCGACATCCTTGCTGTCGGCGGGCAGGCCGGCGACGAAGCCGCGGTCGATCTTCAGCTTGTCCACCGGCATGCTCTTCAGACGCTGCAGCGAGGAGTGGCCGGTGCCGAAGTCGTCGATCGCCAGGCGCACGCTCAGGTCGCGCAGCCGCTGGAGTTGCCGGCGGGCGCTGTCCGGGTCGTCCATCACCGCGCTCTCGGTGATTTCCAGCTCCAGGTGGCGCGCGTCCAGGCCGGTGCGGGCGAGGATGTCGGCGACCTGCAGGTCCAGTCTGCCGCGGCTGAACAGGCGGGTGGAGATATTCACCGCGACGAACTCGAGCGCGTGCCCGGCCTCCAGCCAGCTGCGCATCTGCCGGCAGGCCTGCTCCAGCACCCAGAGGTCGATGGCGCCGATCAGACCGTTCTCCTCGGCGACCGGGATGAACTCGCCCGGCGGCACCAGGCCGCGCTCGGGGTGCTGCCAGCGCACCAGCGCCTCGACGCTGACCATCTGTCCGCTCTTGAGGTTGTGGATCGGCTGGTAGTGGACGCGCAGTTCGCCGTGCTCCACGGCATGGCGCAGGGCGGCGGTCAGTTCGACGCGCTGCCGGGCGTAGGTGGTCAGCTCCTGGCTGTAGAAGGCATAGGTGGCGCGCCCGTCGCTCTTGGCCTTGTGCAGGGCGGAGTCGGCGTTGCGCAGCACCTGCTCGATGCTCTGCGCGTCGTCGGGAAACAGGCTGATGCCGAGGCTGGCACCGATCAGCAGCTTGTGGTTTTCCAGATGGATGGGCTGGTTCAGCGCCTCGAGGATGGTGCTGGCCAGCGTGGCGGCCTGTTGCGCCGAGCAGTTCTCGCAGAGCAGGCCGAACTCGTCGCCGCCCAGGTGGGCGAGAGTCATGCCCTGGCGTACCACGTGGTAGACCAGATGCTGGCCGATGGTCTTGAGCAGTTGATCGCCCAGCTTGTGGCCGAGACTTTCGTTGATGTGCTTGAAGTGATCGAGGTCGAGCAGCAGGACCGCGCCCTGGCCCTTCTCCTGCCGGGTCCGCTCCAGGGCGTGCTGGAGGCGCTCCTTGAACAGCAGGCGGTTCGGCAGGCCGGTCAGCGGGTCGTAGTGGGCCAGGTAGTCGAGTTCGGCCTGGGAGCGCTTGAGCATCGACAGGTCGGAGAACACCGCCACGTAGTGGCTGATGGTGCCGGCCTCGTTGCGGATGGCACGGATGCTCTGCCATTGCGGATATACCTCGCCGTCCTTGCGGCGGTTCCAGATCTCGCCGCTCCACTCGGCGCGCTGGCTCAGCGCCTGCCACATCTTGCGGTAGAAATCCCCGTCGTGCCGGCCGGACTTGAAGAGGGTGGGCACTCGACCCAGTACCTCGGCCTCGCTGTAGCCGGTGATCCGGGTGAAGGCCCGATTGATGTAGACGATCCGCTGCTCGGCATCGGTGACCAGCACGCCCTCGAGGGTGCTGTCGAACACCGCGGAGGCCTGGCGCAGGCTGGCGGCATGGGCGCTGCGGTCGGCGAGCTGGCGGCGGCCGAGGAAGTAGAACAGCAGGGCGGTGAAGAGGATGGAGACGATCCCCCTGAGCGTCTGCCAGGCGCTCAGGCTGGCGGGGTCCTCGAACAGGGAGCGCAGCAGCCAGTCGCTGACGGTGATCCATAGAAGAGAAAGAAGAACGTAAGCCAGGCAGGCGAGCAGCAGGGGGAGGCGCCTTTTCATCGGCAAGGCTCTGATCCATGACTGCCGGACGGGATGATCGTGCTGTGGAAACATTTCTTATCCAAAGAAGCGCGGGTTTTTCCAGCCAAATGCGCTTGATGATGAGCGCTCACAGTAGGCTGTTTGTTTGAATTCCGAGGTATACACGCACGCGGTATGACGGTTTTCTCGAGCTGCCGCCTTGGTTGCCATCATAGTGGCATCATCGCCCGCGCCTTTGACCGTGGTCAGCGTCGCCGTGTATTTGCTCCGCTATTGGGCGCGTTATGCGCTGGATCTGCATCCGGATGTGAAGCAGGTCTTCCGTTTCTGCCCGTCGCTGACCGCGGGCATGAGCGGCCGCGAGCCCGGCGCCATGCCCGCTGGAGTCCGCGAAGGCCCTCCGTACGGCTCGGGGGGAGAACTTTGCCGCCGGCCATTGATCTGATGGCCCGCACCATCCGCGATGGGGGTGTTCAGGTCACGGGAGCGGGATTACATGAGCCGCGAGGAAGTCGGCAGCGGACAACTGGCCATCAGGCCGGGCGAGGAAGGGGCGGCCCTGCGGCAGGCGCAGGCCGAGCTGCGTCGCCTGCAGGCCCGCGAGCAACTGTTCGGCAGGCTGCTGGCCAGCGTCAATGCGCTGCTCTGGGCCTACGACTGGCAGACACGGCAAATGCTCTACCTCAGCCCGGGCTACGAGCGGATCTTCGGCCGTCCGGCCGGAGCCTTGCCGGATGCCCTGGCCGACTGGCTGGCGTGCGTCCACCCGGACGATCGCGACTACGTCCTGGGCAGCCTGGGCGAGGTGCTCGGCAAGGGGGCCATCGAGCGGCGCGAGTACCGCATCGTCCGCGGCGACGGCCAGCTGCGCTGGCTGAGCGACAAATGCTACTGCGGCGATCCGGACGAAGACGGCCGGGCGCGGATCATCGTCGGCCTCGCCGAGGACATCACCGAGCGCAGGCAACTGGAAAGCGAGCTGCAGCGCCTGGCCAGCACCGACGGGCTGACCCACAGCAGCAATCGCCGGCATTTCTTCGAGTGCGCCCAGCGCGAGCTGCAACTCGCCCGCCAGTACGGCACGCCGCTGGCCTTCCTGCTGCTGGATATCGACAACTTCAAGCGGATCAACGATACCCATGGTCACCAGGTCGGCGACCAGGTGCTGCAGCGGCTGGCCGACTGCTGCGTCACGACGCTGCGCGGTGGCGATCTGTTCGGGCGAATCGGCGGCGAGGAATTTGCCGCACTGTTTCCCCGCTGCCGTCCGGAGCAGGCCCTGCCGATTGCCGAGCGCCTGCAGCGGAGCATCGGCGCGCTGGGGTTCGCGGCCGGCGGCGAAACCTTGCGCATCACCGTCAGCCAGGGACTGGTCGGCCTGGAGCCCGACGATGCCGATCTCGGTGCGCTCTATGTCCGTGCCGATGCGGCCATGTATCAGGCCAAGCGGCAGGGCAGGAACCGCATCGTCCGGCTCTAGCGCAAGCCCTGCAGGGCTGCGCAGGCGCTCCTGGAGGAGCGCTCCAATACATCCTGCAGATGCCTTGGTCAATCGCCAATAAGTATCCGGCCATTGCGTGAATCCCATCTATTCTCCTTTTTCATGCCCGGCTATCGTTGGCTCCTCCTGCGTGACGGTCGCAGGACGCTCAATATGGATTCTGCCCATGGCCCGTCCCGGAGAGCACGGGCCGTGCTGTTGCAGTGCCTCGAAAAATAAAAATGGAGAACAACAAGATGACGAAAGCCACCCTGGCGCTGGCTGTGTCGGCCGGTATTCTGGGTCTGTCGGCGAGCCAGCAGGCTGCTGCCGAATTCTTCAAGGACAGCAAGGCCAGCCTGGAGTTGCGCAATTTCTACATGAACAAGGACTTCCGCGACGAAGTCAGCGCCGCCCCCAACCAGCAGGCCAAGCAGGACGAATGGGCGCAGGGCTTCATCCTGCGGTATGAGTCCGGCTATACCGAGGGACCGGTCGGCTTCGGCCTCGACATGCTCGGCCTGCTGGGCGTGAAGCTGGATTCGAGTCCGGCCGACGCCGGAACCGGCCTGCTGCCGGGGGGGTACAACAACCGGGCGCCGGACGACTACAGCGAGCTGGGCGTGACCGGAAAGGTCAGGATCTCCAAGAGCGAGCTCAAGGTCGGCACCCTGCTGCCGAAGAACCCGGTGCTGGTCTACAACGATACCCGCCTGCTGCCGCAGACCTTCCAGGGCAGCAACCTGCAGATCAAGGAAATCCAGGGGCTGACCCTGGACTTCGGCTATCTGGACCAGGTCAACTACCGGAACTCCACCAACAACGAGGAAATGAGCCTGGTCAGCGCCAACCGGCGCAACATCACCATCAAGCGTGGCGGTGAGAACGAGGCGAACTTCTTCATGTACGGCGGCGCCACCTACCAGATCACCAAGGAACTGGCCGCCACCTACTACTACGGCGAGCTGGACGACCTCTACAAGCAGCACGCCTTCAACGTGGTGCATGTGCTGCCGCTCGGCAAGAACTCGCTGAAGACCGACCTGCGCTACGCCCGCTCCACGGACGACGGTGAGGCCCACGTCGACAACCACGCCTTCGGCCTGTTGAGCACCTATGCGATGGGTGCCCACAAGTTCGGTCTGGGCCTGCAGAAGATGCAGGGCGACACCGGCTTCGCGCAGATCAATGGCACCGACCCCTTCCTGGTCAACTACATCCAGGTCAACGACTTCGCCAACGCCGACGAGCGCTCCTGGCAGCTGCGCTACGACTACGACTTCGCGGCGCTCGGCATTCCCGGCCTGACCTTCATGACCCGCTACGTATCGGGCGACCATGTCGACCGTGGCCCGGGCTCCGACGGCAAGGAATGGGAACGCGACACGGACATCGCCTATGTGTTCCAGAGCGGCATGCTGAAGAACCTGAGCCTGAAGTGGCGTAACGCGACCATGCGCAGCAACTTCGTCCGCGACGTCGACGAGAACCGTCTGATCGTCAGCTACACCCTGCCGCTGATGTAACTCCGGGGCGGCCTTCTGCCGCCTCTTCCCGACGCCCCCTCCCGCCCCGGGTGGGGGTGGCTCGGCGCCCCGCTTTCCCGCATTGTGCCCGTCTGCGCCGCCAGGCGTTGAAAAAGCTGTTGTCTCTGAATAGCTTATGCCCAGCGCAACCGAGCCCCTTGCCCATGACCGAAACCACTTCCGCCATCGACATCCAGCGCTTGCGCGAATCTGCCGCTCAGGCGGAGCAGCTGCTCAAGGTGCTGGCCAATCCGGACCGCCTGATGCTGCTCTGCCAGCTGTCCCACGGCGAACGCAACGTCGGCGAGCTCGAGGCCCTGCTGGGCATCCGCCAGCCGACCCTGTCCCAGCAGCTCGGCGTGCTGCGCCGCGAGGGGCTGGTGGAAACCCGCCGCGACGGCAAGCAGATCCACTACCGGATCTGCAGCCCGCAGGCCCTGGCGGTGATCGACACGCTCTACCAGCTGTTCTGCGCCGACGGCCGCTGAGCCGTGCTGCTCAGCGCCGCCGCGCGGCCGGCTGCTGCTGGGTGATGCAGTGGATGTTGCCGCCGCCGAGGAGGATTTCCCGGCCGGGCAGCATCAGCACCTCGCGTTCGGGGAACAGCCGGCGGAGGAGGGCCGCGGCTTCGGCATCGCGGGGATCGTCGAAGGCCGGCGCGATGATGCCGCCGTTGACGATCAGGAAGTTCACGTAGGAGCCGGCCAGGCGGATCGACGGGTCGCGCGGCTGGCTGCCGGCGACCAGATCGACGCCGGCGCATTCCTCTTCGCTGGCGTACAGCGGGCCGGGAATCGGCATCCGCTGCACGCGCAGGGTGCGGCCGCGAGCGTCGCGAACACTTTCGAGCACTTCCAGCGCTGCCCGGCAACGTCCGTGGTTGGGGTCCTGCGGGTCGTCGGTCCAGGCCAGCAGCACCTCGCCGGGGCGCACGAAGCAGCAGAAGTTGTCGACGTGACCGTCGGTCTCGTCGTTGTACAGGCCCTGCGGCAGCCAGATCACCCGCTCGATGGCCAGATGCTCGGCGAGCATGGCCTCGATCTGCGTGCGCGACAGGTGCGGATTGCGATTCGGGTTGAGCAGGCATTCCTCGGTGGTCAGCAGGCTGCCCTCGCCGTCGACATGGATGGCGCCGCCCTCCAGCACGAAGTCCTCGGTACGGTAGCGGGCGCAGCGCTCGATGCCGAGGATCTTGCGCGCCACCTGGTCGTCGCAGTTCCAGGGCGCGTACAGGCCGCCGGCGAAGCCGCCCCAGGCGTTGAAGGTCCAGTCCACGCCGCGTACTTCGCCGGCGTCGTCGACCACGAAGGTCGGCCCGGTGTCGCGCACCCAGGCGTCGTCGCTGCTCAGCTCGAGCACCCGGATGTCGGCCCCGGCGAGGCGGGCGCAGGCGTTCTCGTACTGCCCGGCGCTGACGCCGACGGTCACCGGCTCGAAGCGGGCGATGGCGCGGGCCACCGCGGCGAAGGCGGCCTGCGCCGGCTTGCCGCCGAGCCGCCAGTTGTCCGGGCGTTCCGGCCAGAGCATCCAGGTCTGGCTGTGCGGCTCCCACTCGGCGGGCATGCGAAAGCCGTCGGCGCGCGGGGTGCCGGGCAGGGTCTGCATCGGTTCGGCCACGGCTCAGGACTCCAGGCTGCCGTCGAGGGTCTTGATCGCGCCGTACAGGTTGGGCCGGCGGTCGCGGAACACTCCCCAGGCGCTGCGGATGTGTTCCAGGCGATCGAGGTCGAAGCTGTGCACCAGCACGCCTTCTTCCGTCTCGTTCAGCTCCTCGACCTTGGCGCCGAACGGGTCGGCGATGAACGACGAGCCGTAGAAGTCAATGTGGTAGTCCTCCTGCACCTCGCGGCCGATGCGGTTGCTGGCCACCAGCGGCATCAGGTTGGCGCCGGCATGGCCCTGCTGCACGCGCTGCCAGTGATCGCGGGAGAGAATGCCCGGGTCGTGGGGCTCGCTGCCGATGGCGGTGGGGTAGAGCAGCAGCTCGGCGCCCTGCAGCGCCATGGCCCGTGCGCTCTCCGGGAACCACTGGTCCCAGCAGATGGCCACGCCGATCCGGGCGTGGCGGGTATTCCACACCTTGAAGCCGGTGTCGCCGGGGTTGAAATAGTACTTCTCGTGGTAGCCGGGGCCGTCCGGAATGTGGCTCTTGCGGTAGAGGCCGAGCATTCGCCCGTCCGCGTCGAGGATGGCGATGCTGTTGAAGCGCGCCCGCCCGGCCCGCTCGTAGAAGCTGATCGGCAGGACCACCCCGAGTTCGGCGGCGAGCTTCTGGAAGTGGCGGATGGCCGGGTTTTCCTCGATCGGGGTGGCCAGCTGCAGGTAGTCCGGATTGGGCTTCTGGCAGAAGTAGGGGGTCTCGAACAGCTCCTGCAGCAGGATGACCTGCGCGCCCCGGGCCGCGGCCTCGCGCACCAGCCGTTCGGCGTTGGCGATGTTGGCGGCGCGATCCCAGGAGCAGGCCATCTGGGTGGCGGCGACGGTGACGATGCGGGACATGGCGACCTCATGGCAGCGGATGGGCGTGAACCCTCAAGCTGGCAGAGGATGGTGCCGGGGTCAAATGACGTTAAAAAGTTGCTATCAGCGGCCAGAAAGCGCAGCAGCTTTCCGGCCGACCGATCAGACCGTGTGCAGGTACCAGTTGTATTCCAGGTCGGAGATCGAGTGCTCGAACTCCTCCAGCTCGCTCTCCTTGCAGGCGACGAAGACGTCGATGTAGTCCGGGCTGATGTAGCGGGCGAGGATCTCGCTCTCATCCAGCCGGCGCAGGGCGTCGCGCAGGTTGTTGGGCAGGCTGGGCTCGACCTGCTCGTAGGAGTTGCCCTCGATCGGCTCGCCCGGCTCGACCTGGCTGGTCAGCCCGTGGTGCACGCCGGCGAGCAGCGCGGCCATCGCCAGGTAGGGGTTGGCGTCGGCGCCGGGCACGCGGTGCTCGATGCGCACCGCGTCCGCGCTGCCGGTCGGCACGCGCAGGGCCACGGTGCGGTTGTCCAGGCCCCAGCAGGGGGCGTTGGGCACGTAGAACTGGGCGCCGAAGCGGCGATAGGAGTTGACGTTGGGACAGAGGAAGGCCATCGAGGCCGGCATGGTCTCCAGCACACCGCCGATCGCATGACGCAGGGCGGCGTTCTGCTGGGGATCATCACCGGCGAAGATGTTGCGGCCGTCCTTGTCGAGGATCGAGATGTGCACGTGCAGCCCGTTGCCGGCCTGACCCGGATAGGGCTTGGCCATGAAGGTGGTGTCCATCTCGTGGTCGTAGGCGATGTTCTTGATCAGCCGCTTGAGCAGCACGGCGTAGTCGCAGGCCCTGATCGGGTCGGCGACATGGTGCAGGTTGACCTCGAACTGCGCCGGGGCGCTTTCCTTGACGATGGCGTCGGCCGGGATGCCCTGTTCCTTGGCGCCTTCGAGGATGTCCTGCAGACAGTCGACGTATTCGTCGAGGTCGTCGATCAGGTAGACCTGGCTCGACTGCGGGCGCTTGCCGGAAATCGGCGAGCGCGGCGGCTGCGGCCGGCCGTTCACGTTCTCCTGGTCGATCAGGTAGAACTCCAGCTCGAAGGCGGCGCAGACAGTCAGCTCCAGCGCCTCGAAGCGGGCCACCACCTGGCGCAGCACTTCCCGCGGGTCGGCGAAGAAGGGCGTGCCGTCGCGCTCGTGCATGGTCATCAGCAGCTGCGCGGTGGGGCGCTTCTGCCAGGGCTCCTTGCTCAGGGTGTCGGGGATCGGGTAGCAGATACGGTCGGCGTCGCCGATGTCGAGGCCCAGGCCGGTGCGCTCGACGGTGGCGCCGTTGATGTCCAGGGCGAACAGCGAGGCGGGCAGGTTGATGCCCTGTTCATAGACCTTGTGCAGACTGGTGCGCTCGATGCGCTTGCCGCGCACCACGCCGTTCATGTCGGCGATGAGCAGGTCGACGAACAACACCTCGGGATGGCCCTTGAGGAATGCGTTCGCTTCGTTGAGCTGAACGGCACGCGGGGGTACCGACATGATGCAACACCTTGATTGTTTAAAATTTCAATCATTCACTGAGCCAATGTTGAGTCAATCCCAAAGCCGTGGCGCTGTCAAGGCATGCTGCCGCCCTCTCGGAATGGGGCTTGCATGCCGGTTTTCAGGCCCTTCCGGGCGTCTCCGGCGGGGCGTTCCACGGCCCGCCCCAGCCGCTCCAGGCCGCTTCGCGCCGTTTCGCCCTGGGGCTGTTGTCTAAAAAAATGAACAAGACTAAGCTCGGTTCCACCCCCGACAGCCAGGATGATGCCATGCCCCGTCTGCCCCTGATCGGCGTGACCGCCTGCACCCGCCAGATCGGTCTGCACCCCTTCCATGTCGCCGGCGACAAGTACCTGCGGGCGGCGGCGGAAGGCGCCGGCGGCCTGCCGCTGATCATTCCCGCGCTGGGCGGGCTGATCGACCAGCAGGCGCTGCTGGAGCGGCTTGACGGCCTGCTCTTCACCGGCTCGCCGTCGAACGTCGAACCCCACCATTACCAGGGCGCGGCCAGCGAGCCGGGCACCCACCACGATCCGGCCCGCGACCTCACCACCCTGCCGCTGATCCGCGCCGCGGTCGCCGCCGGCGTGCCGCTGCTCGGCATCTGCCGGGGCTTCCAGGAGATGAACGTGGCCTTCGGCGGCAGCCTGCACCAGAAGGTCCACGAGGCCGGCCCCTACGCGGACCACCGCGAGGTGCAGGACGAGGCGCTGGAGGTCCAGTACGGGCCGCGCCACACGCTGCATATACAGCCGGGCGGATTGCTCGCCGGCATCGGTTTGCCCCGGCAGATCGAAGTCAACTCGCTGCACGGCCAGGGCGTCGAGCGCCTGGCCCCCGGCCTGCGCATGGAGGGGCTGGCCCCGGACGGGCTGATCGAGGCGTTCTCCGTCGAGGGCGCGAAGACCTTCGCCCTCGGCGTGCAGTGGCATCCGGAATGGCAGTTCCACGCCAATCCCCATTCCAAGGCCCTGTTCCAGGCCTTCGGCGACGCCTGCCGGCGTCGTGCGGAGCGCCTTTAGCGGGCCTGCGGCCCGAGTTCAAGGAGTCTCATCATGAACGCCAGTGGCAAGTTGGACCGTCTCACGCTCTGGCTCAAGGAGCGCAAGATCACCGAGGTCGAGTGCCTGATCAGCGACCTGACCGGCATCGCCCGCGGCAAGATCGCCCCGACCAGCAAGTTCATCGCCGAGAAGGGCATGCGCCTGCCGGAGAGCGTGCTGCTGCAGACCGTGACCGGCGACTACGTGAACGAGGAGATCTATTACCGGCTGCTCGATCCGGCCGAGATCGACATGTTCTGCCATCCCGACGAGAGCGCGGCGTTCCTCGTGCCCTGGGCCATCGAGCCCACCGCCCTGGTGATCCACGACACCTGCGACAAGTGGGGCAATCCCATCGAGCTGTCGCCGCGCAACCTGCTCAAGAAGGTGCTGGCGATGTATGCCGAGCGCGGCTGGCAGCCGATCGTCGCGCCGGAGATGGAGTTCTACCTGACCCAGCGCAGCGACGACCCCGACTATCCGCTGCAGGCGCCGGTGGGCCGTTCCGGCCGCCAGGAGACCGGCCGCCAGTCGTTCTCCATCGACGCCGCCAACGAGTTCGACCCGTTGTTCGAGGACATGTACGACTGGTGCGAGGCCCAGGGCCTGGATCTGGACACCCTGATCCACGAGGAAGGCACCGCGCAGATGGAGATCAACTTCCGCCACGGCGAGGCGCTGCACCTGGCCGACCAGATCTTCGTGTTCAAGCGCACCCTGCGCGAGGCGGCGCTCAAGCACAACGTCACCGCCACCTTCATGGCCAAGCCGATGACCGGCGAGCCGGGCAGCGCCATGCACCTGCACCAGAGCGTGGTCGACGGCGACGGGCGGAACATCTTCTCCAACCCGGACGGCTCGATGAGCGAGCTGTTCCTCAACCATATCGGCGGGCTGCAGAAGTACATTCCCGAGCTGCTGCCGCTGTTCGCGCCCAACGTCAACTCGTTCCGCCGCTTCCTGCCCGGCACCTCGGCGCCGGTCAACGTCGAGTGGGGCGAGGAGAACCGCACCGTCGGCCTGCGCGTGCCGGACTCCGCGCCGCACAACCGGCGGGTCGAGAACCGCCTGCCGGGCGCCGACGCCAACCCCTACCTGGCCATCGCCGCGAGTCTCCTGTGCGGCTACATCGGCATGGTCGAGCAGCTGCAGCCGAGCGCACCGGTGCAGGGCCGCGGCTACGAGCGGCGCAGCCTGCGCCTGCCGCTGACCCTGGAGGCGGCGCTGGAGCGCATGGAGAACTGCCGTGCCCTGGAGCGCTACCTGAGCCCGCGCTTCATCACCGCCTACGTCGCGGTGAAGCGTGCCGAGAACGAGAACTTCAAGCGGGTGATCAGTTCCTGGGAGCGCGCCTTCCTGCTGCTCTCGGTGTGACCCGCCAGGCGTTTCCCCGGCCTGCCCGCCGCCCCGGTGGGCCGCGCCCTGTCGCAGAGGAGGGGCTTCCATGAAAGGCACTACCGGCAACCCGCAAACCCGGCAGTGGCAGGACCTCAGCCACGCCCACCACCTGCCGCCGTTCAGCGACTACAGGCAGCTCAAGGAGCACGGCCCGCGGATCATCACCCGCGCCTCCGGCGTCTATCTCTGGGACAGCGAAGGCAACCGCATCCTCGATGGCATGGCCGGGCTGTGGTGCGTCAACATCGGCTACGGCCGCGAGGAGCTGGTCGAGGCGGCCAGCCGGCAGATGCGCGAGCTGCCCTACTACAACCTGTTCTTCCAGACCGCCCACCCGCCGGCCGTGGAACTGGCCCGGGCGATCGCCGAGCTGGCGCCGCCGGGCATGGACCATGTGTTCTTCACCGGCTCCGGCTCGGAGGCCAACGACACCGTGCTGCGCCTGGTGCGCCACTACTGGGCGACCCGTGGGCAGCCGCGGAAGAACGTCGTCATCGGCCGCTGGAACGGCTACCACGGCTCCACCGTCGCCGGCGTCAGCCTGGGCGGCATGAGGGCCATGCACGCCCAGGGCGACCTGCCGATCCCCGGCATCGAGCACATCGACCAGCCCTACTGGTACGGCGAGGGCGGCGACCTCGACCCGGACGAGTTCGGCCGCCGCGTCGCCGACCAGCTGGAGCGCAAGATTCAGGAGATCGGCGAGGAGCGGGTCGCCGCCTTCGTCGCCGAGCCGATCCAGGGCGCCGGCGGGGTGATCATCCCGCCGGACAGCTACTGGCCACGCATCCGCGAGATTCTCGACAAGTACGACATCCTGTTCGCCGCCGACGAGGTGATCTGCGGCTTCGGCCGCACCGGCGAGTGGTTCGGCAGCCAGTACTACGGGGTGGCGCCGGACCTGATGATGATCGCCAAGGGCCTGACCTCCGGCTACCTGCCGATGGGCGGGGTGGTGGTGCGCGACCGGATCGTCGAGGTGCTCGAGGAGGGCGGCGAGTTCTACCACGGCTTCACCTACTCCGGGCACCCGGTCGCGGCGGCGGTGGCCCTGGAGAACCTGCGCCTGCTGCGCGAGGAGGGCATCGTCGAGCGGGTCAGGACGCGCACCGCGCCCTACCTGCAAAAACGCTGGCGGGAGCTGGCCGAGCATCCCCTGGTCGGCGAGGTCCGCGGCGTCGGCATGCTCGCCGCGCTGGAGCTGGTCAAGAACAAGCGCACCCGCGAGCGCTTCCCCGCCGACAAGACGGCCGGCCTGCGCTGCCGCGAGCACTGCTTCGCCAACGGGCTGGTGATGCGCGCGGTCGGCGACACCATGATCGTCGCACCGCCCCTGGTGATTTCCGAGGCGGAGATCGACGAACTGATCGCCAAGGCACGGCTCTGCCTGGACCTCACCGCGAGCGAGATGCCGGGTTGAGGTAGAGGTAGGGCGGGTGGAACCCGCCGATTTCGGCGTGGTTTCGCGCCAGGTCCGGCGGGTTGCGCCCCCCTACCTGCTATTGGGTAGCGAACAGTGGTTGGGCAGCGCATCGAGAGGGAAGATTATTGGAGTTGTGAAAATGGATTACGACCAAGCTCGTATTGAAGATGCCGTTCTGGCTCTCCTGGCCGCTTTCAGTTTTGACGAGGGCCGTGCATGGAAGGGCTTCGACTTCGATGTAATGGATAGCTTGCATTCACAAGGATTCATCAGCGATCCAAAGGGCAAGTCCAAGTCGGTATGGCTCACTCCAGAGGGCATCGAACGGGGCCGAGAGATCGCTGAGCGTCTGTTCGGCGGTTCTTCTGCAGGTACTGTCTAGTTTTTCATGTAAGCCGAATCCGCTTCACGGCTCGGCGTGATTCGGCCTTGTAGGGCGGGAGAAACCCGCCAGCTTCGGCGTGGTTTAGCGCCATGTCCGGCGGGTTTCACCCGCCCTACCTGCTGGTGATGCGCGCGGTCGGCGACACCATGATCGTCGCCCCGCCCCTGGTGATTTCCGAGGCGGAGATCGACGAGCTGATCGCCAAGGCGCGGCTCTGCCTGGACCTGACCGCGAGCGAAATGCCGGGTTGAGGTAGGGCGGGTGAAACCCGCCGATTTCGGCGTATGTCTTCGCTATGTCCGGCGGGTTGCACCCGCCCTACCTGCTCAAAAATTGCCGCAGAGCGCGGCGTTAGAACTCAGGAGGAAGATTTTGCGATACGGAATCATCGAGCTCACGCAGGGCAATCTCAACAATAATCACCTATACCTCACCAGTATCATGGAGCTATTCCCAGCCAGCTCCGTCGGAGGAAGTTCGGAGGCGGAGCGCGCCCATCAACTCCTTGAGGTTCATTCCGGCATTGGAGAGCCCGTAGTTACTGACATTGCAGGTGACAAAAAGATCTTCCGCAAGCGTGCTTGGGTAGGTGAGTTTTTCACTACGCACCAACTCAAGGCCGGAGACTCTGTAGTCATCGAGCGCACCGGTCCTCACCGCTACCACGTCTACCCAAAGCGCGCGGCTGAGTTCTAACAATTCATTCAAGCCGACGCCGCTTCGCAGTGTGGCTTAACTCGGACGTTAGCCGTCCAATACTCGGAGCCCGCTCATGAGTCGTGATGCAATTCCAGTTGAAGTGAAGCGAGCCGTCTTGGTTGAGGCTGGCCACCGTTGTGCAATTCCAGCTTGTCGAGCAACCACGACGGAGATTGCACACATCGTCCCATGGGCGGAAACACACGACAATTCATTTGAGAATCTGATTGCTCTTTGCCCAAACTGTCATACGCGCTTCGACCAGAAGAAGGAAATCGACAGGGCTTCAATCAAGATGTACAAGCACAATCTTGGCATCTTGAATAATAGGTACGGTGAATTTGAGCGAAGGCTCTTCGAAGTGCTTGCCAAATCGGGTGAGCGGGTCTTTGTTCTTGGGGCAGCCGGCGACCTAATGGTCGCAAATGCCGTTAAGGACGGCTTCTTTGAGGACAAAAAGGTGGAAGGAATGGGGTTTTTTGTCAGAGGGAGCAATGGTTTTGAGAGGAATTTTCCAATGACATTCACCTACTGGGTGACAGATGCTGGTGTTGAATTCATTAAGCGCTTCGCCAGCGGGCAAGACATCGCATGAACTCGACGGCTAACCCGCCGCTCAACCGGACTGCCTGCAAGCTGCGCTTGCAGGTTCCCTCCACGGCTTCGCCGCTCCGGCGGCCGGTTAGCTAACACGCTAGACAATGCGGGGAAATTGATGAGCCTCTCCAGTTCTCTTGATGAAATTTTAAACGAATGGCGTGTAAAGCACCCTAATTTGTCATTTCCTAATTTTGATCCTCAATCAACTGATAAGCCACATACTTTAATTCTGCTTGAATCGCCCGGGCCTGAAGTTGAAAATTCAAAAATTATTTCAATGGCTAATAATGATGCAACCGCAAGAGAGCTATACAGATTGGCCAAGCTTGCTTTTGGAGAGGGTGCGCGATCACAAGTCCTTTTGTGGAACGCAATTCCATGGTTTCTTAAAAAGGACGAGAAAATTAAAAGTGGGCATCTTGGGAAAGCAAAGCTGCTTCACTTCCAGCTCATCAAAGTAGTTGAGCCGTACATAAGAAATGTTGTGTTTCTAGGAAGGCCATCAAGGGATTTGCTCCCGTTTTACTCTGGAGTTTTGAAGTCATGTAGATTTTTCGGAGGGCATCACACGGGAATGAAAGCCCAAAAGTCTCTGCTAATAAAAGAAAATGAAGCAGTTTTTCTAAACATCAAAACCTCGGCGGCCGCAAAATCTGAGTGCAACATCTGACCGTTTCGGTAAGGTGTTGCCATGTCCTGTCACGAGTCCAGCATTGCTAAACGCACCATGACCCAGCCCCGGCCCGCCGCCCGGCAGAGCTGTCTGCCCTGCCAATCGCCGCCGAAGCCTTCAACCCGACGCCGCTACGCGGCGATACATATAAGTTCCACATATCCCCCTGTGTGGTGCTTGTAAAGCAGCCCCGAGCCTTGCCAGACTGCGCGCCGTTGCACCACCCCGAGCCGGCCGGGCAGGGCGGCAGCGTGCGTCCCGGCACACGCCCCGTCCGGATACCTCAACGACAAAAGGAGCGGTACGCATGAAACACTTTGGCAAGACTCTTCTCGCGCTATCCCTCGGCATGCTCGCCGCATGCGACAAGCCTGCCGAGAACGCAGGCAAGAAGGAGGAAACCCCCAGTGCGGCCGCTCCTGCGGCGGCTCCGGCCGGGCAGACCCTGCACGTCTACAACTGGTCGGACTACATCGGCGAGAACACCCTGGCGAACTTCTCCGCGGAAAGCGCCGTCAAGGTCGTCTACGACGTGTTCGACAGCAACGAGGTCCTGGAAGCCAAGCTGCTCGCCGGCAGTTCCGGCTACGACGTGGTGGTGCCGTCCAACCCCTTCCTGGCCAAGCAGATCAAGGCCGGCGTGTTCCAGAAGCTGGACAAGAGCAAGCTGCCGAACTGGGCGAACCTCGACAAGGACCTGCTCAAGGCGCTGGAGCCGAGCGATCCGGGCAACCAGTACGCGGTGCCCTACATGTGGGGCACCGTCGGCATCGGCTACAACGTCGAGAAGGTCAAGGCCGCCCTCGGCGACCAGGCGCCGGTGGACTCCTGGGATCTGGTGTTCAAGCCGGAGAACATCGAGAAGCTGAAGGCCTGCGGCGTGTCCTTCCTCGACTCGCCGACCGAGATGCTGCCCGCCGCCCTGCATTACCTGGGCTACGCGCCCGACAGCGGCAATCCCGAGGAGCTGAAGAAGGCCGAGGAGCTGTTCCTCAAGATCCGCCCGCACGTGGCCTACTTCCACTCCTCCAAGTACATCTCCGACCTGGCCAACGGCGACACCTGCGTGGCGATCGGCTATTCCGGCGACATCTACCAGGCCAAGGCGCGCGCCGAGGAAGCCGGCAACAACGTGAAGATCGCCTACAGCATTCCCAGGGAAGGCGCCGGCAGCTTCTTCGACATGCTGGCGATTCCCGCCGACGCGAAGAACGTCGAGCAGGCCCATGCCTTCATCAATTACCTGATGAAGCCGCCGGTGATCGCCCAGATCACCAACGAGGTGCAGTTCCCCAACGGCAACGCCGCGGCCACGCCGCTGGTCGACGAGGCGATCCGCACCGATCCGGGCATCTACCCGAGCCAGGAGGTGCTGAAGAAGCTCTACACCTTCCCGGACCTGGCGGCCGACACCCAGCGCGCCATGACCCGCAGCTGGACCCGGATCAAGTCGGGGACCTGAGGGCCCTGACGGGGCCGACCGGCGGTCGCCGCGCGGTCCCGGCGCTCACAGCGGACGTGTCGCGCCAGCGGCCGGCCGCGTCTCCTGCAGCGGGCCGCCGCGCCTGGCAGGAAGGCGCGGCCGGCCCATACCACGGGAAGCGCCCCGCCGGCCGGCGGGCGTCCCACGACAACCCGATTGCCGCCTCCCGAGGCTGCCTGGACGGTTGGCCGAAGGCCGACGGGGCGAGCGGAGGCCCCCTGTTCATATAGTGGAGTTGTGACCATGGCGACTGTCGCCGGTGCTAACACGAATGCTCTCGCCGACGACCAGCCGGCGAAGGAGGTGCTGGTCAGGATCGACCGGGTGACCAAGAAGTTCGACGACATGGTGGCGGTGGACGACATCTCCCTGTCCATCCACAAGGGCGAGATCTTCGCCCTGCTCGGCGGCTCCGGCTGCGGCAAGTCGACCCTCTTGCGCATGCTCGCCGGCTTCGAGCGGCCCACCGAAGGGCGCATCTACCTGGAAGGCCAGGACATCACCGAGCTGCCGCCCTACGAGCGGCCGATCAACATGATGTTCCAGTCCTACGCGCTGTTCCCGCACATGACCGTGGAGCAGAACATCGCCTTCGGCCTCAAGCAGGACCGCCTGCCCAAGGCCGAGATCGACGAGCGCGTGGCGGAAATGCTCCGGCTGGTGCAGATGACCCAGTACGCCCGGCGCAAGCCGCACCAGCTCTCCGGCGGCCAGCGCCAGCGCGTGGCCCTGGCCCGCTCGCTGGCCAAGCGGCCGAAGCTCCTGCTGCTCGACGAGCCGATGGGCGCGCTGGACAAGAAGCTGCGCTCGCAGATGCAGCTGGAGCTGGTGCAGATCATCGAGCGGGTCGGCGTGACCTGCGTGATGGTCACCCACGACCAGGAGGAGGCGATGACCATGGCCGCGCGCATCGCCATCATGCACCAGGGCTGGATCGCCCAGGTCGGCAGCCCGATGGACATCTACGAGAGCCCGGCCAGCCGGCTGGTCTGCGAGTTCATCGGCAGCGTCAACCTGTTCGACGGCGAACTGGTGGACGACAGCCCCGACCACGCGGTCATCGCCTCGCCGCAGCTGGAGCGGCCGATCTACATCGGCCACGGCATCTCCACCCGCGCCGAGGAGACGCGCGTGACCTACGCCCTGCGCCCGGAAAAGGTCCTGCTCAGCCTGGACGAGCCCGAGCTGCAGCACGAAGGGCACAACTGGTCGAGCGGCCGGGTGAAGGACATCGCCTACCTGGGCGGCCACTCGATGTACTACGTCGAGCTGCCCTCGGGACTGGTGGTGCAGGCCTTCATGGCCAACGCCGAGCGCCACGGCAAGCGCCCGACCTGGAGCGATCAGGTGTACGTCAGCTGGTTCGACGACGGCGGGGTGGTGCTGCACGCATGAAAAGACTCCGCCAACTGTTTCCCGGCCGCCAGCTGGTCGTCGGCATCCCCTTCGTCTGGCTGCTGCTGTTCTTCCTGCTGCCCTTCGCCATCGTGCTGAAGATCAGCTTCTCCGAGGCCGCGGTGGCGATTCCGCCGTACACGGAGATCTTCACCTACGTCGACCAGCAGCTGAAGATCCTCGCCAACCTGAACAACTACCTGTTCCTCGGCCAGGACGAGCTTTACCTGTCCGCCTACCTGGGCTCGCTGAAGATCGCCACCGTCGGCACCCTGCTCTGCCTGCTGATCGGCTACCCGATGGCCTACGCCATCGCCCGCGCCAGCAAGGAGATGCAGACCGTCTGCCTGCTGCTGATCATGATGCCGACCTGGACCGCGATCCTGATCCGCGTCTACGCCTGGATGGGCATCCTCGGCAACAACGGGCTGCTCAACGGCCTGCTGCAGGGGCTCGGGCTGATCGACGAGCCGCTGCGCATCCTCAACACCGATCTGGCCGTGTACATCGGCGTGGTCTATTCCTACCTGCCGTTCATGGTCCTGCCGCTCTACGCCAATCTGGTCAAGCACGACCCGAGCCTCTTGGAGGCCGCCGCCGACCTGGGCGCGCACCCGCTGGCCAGCTTCTGGAGGATCACCGTGCCGCTGTCCAGGAACGGCATCGTCGCCGGCTGCATGCTGGTGTTCATCCCGGTGGTCGGCGAGTTCGTCATCCCCGAACTGCTCGGCGGTCCCGAGACGCTGATGATCGGCAAGGTGCTCTGGCAGGAGTTCTTCAACAACCGCGACTGGCCGGTGGCCGCGGCCCTGGCGGTGGTGATGCTGGCGATCCTCTTGGTGCCGATCATCCTGCTCAACCGCAACCAGGCCAGGGAACTGGAGGGACGGCTATGAGGCGCCCGAGTTTTTCCAGCCTCATGCTGTGGGCTGGCCTGCTGTTCATCTACCTGCCGATGGTCATCCTGGTCGTCTACTCGTTCAACGACTCGCGGCTGGTGACCGTCTGGGGCGGCTGGTCGGTGCGCTGGTACGCCGGGCTGCTCGACAACCGCCAACTGCTGGGCGCGCTCGGGCGCTCCCTGCAGATCGCCCTGTGCACCGCGGTCGCCGCGGTGGCCCTCGGCACCCTGGCGGCCTTCGTGCTGACCCGCATCCCGCGCTTTCGCGGCCGCAGCCTGTTCGGCGGGCTGGTCACCGCGCCGCTGGTGATGCCCGAGGTGATCACCGGCCTGTCGCTGCTGCTGCTGTTCGTGGCCATGGCCCAGGTGGTCGGCTGGCCGGCCGAGCGCGGGCTGACCACCATCTGGATCGCCCACACCACCTTCTGCACCTCCTACGTGGCGGTGATCGTCTCGGCGCGCCTGCGCGAGCTGGACCTGTCGATCGAGGAGGCGGCGATGGACCTGGGCGCACGGCCCTGGAAGGTGTTCCTGCTGATCACCATGCCGATGATCGCCCCCTCGCTGGGCGCCGGCGGCATGCTGTCGTTCGCCCTGTCGCTGGACGACCTGGTGCTGGCCAGCTTCGTCTCCGGCCCCGGCGCGACCACCCTGCCGATGGAGATCTTCTCCGCCGTGCGCCTGGGCGTGAAGCCGGACATCAACGCCGTGGCCAGCCTGATCCTGCTGGCGGTCTCGCTGTTCACCTTCCTCGCCTGGTTCTTCATGCGCCGCAGCGAGGCCCGCCGGCGGCGGGCCCTGCAGCAGGTTCACGAGGCGGAGCAGCTCCAGCCGGCCGGCCGGTAGTTGTAGGGTGGATGGCCGGAGCCATCCACCATGGTGGACAAGCCTGCGGCGTTGTCCGCCCTACGCGGTTTCGACTTCAACCGTCTCTGTCGCGGGTAGGGCTCAGCGCAGCGCCGCGGCGTAGCCCTCTTCCTGCAGCACCTGGCGCACCGCGGGGCGCTTGAGCATCCGCCGGTAGTGGGCCTGGCAATTGGCGGGCAGGGCGATGCCGGTGCGGTCGGCCCAGAACTCCACGTAGAACAGCGCGCAGTCGGCGATGCCGAAGCTGCCGGCGAGGTAGTCGCGTCCCTCCAGCAGCCGGTCGGCGACCGCGAAGCCGCGTTCGAGGATCTCCCGTCCCTGGGCCTTGACCGCCTCGTGCTGGGCCGGATCGGCGGCGAACTTCTCGGTGGTGAAGATCCGCGCGAAGCCCTGGCCGTGCAGGGTGCCGACCGCGAAGTTCATCGCCTCCAGCACCCGCGCCTCGCCGTCGGCGTCCTCCGGCAGCAGCCGGCGCTTCGGCTGGCTGCGCGCCAGCCACCAGGCGATCGACTGGAAGTCGGTGAGCGCCGTGCCGTCGTCGCGCACCAGGGTCGGGATGGTCGCCTTGGGGTTGATGGCCAGGTACTCGGGCTTGAACTGGTCGCCGGCCAGCAGGTTGACCAGGTGGACCTCGAACACCAGCTCCAGCTCCTCCAGGAGGATGTGGATGCCGGTGCTGCAGGAGCCGGGGGTCATGTAGAACTTCATCATGCCTCGGCCTCCTCCCAGTCGCGCTCCGGCTCGAGCAGGCCCTGCTCGCGGAGCATCGCCTTGAAGCCCTTCATCACCGGGCGGGAGATCATGGTCTCGGCCAGCACGCGCTTCTCGTAGATGAGGAACTGCATGTCCTCGTCCAGGCGCTTGCGGGCGTCGGCGATCAGCTGGTGGATGTCCGCGCCGAGCTTCTCGCCGGGACGCTGCTTCACCTGCTCGTAGAGCAGCGCCATGACCAGCTTCTCGGTCGGCGGCATCTTGCACTTGCCGTCGAGGATCTTCAGCATCACCGCGGTGGCGCAATCCACGTGGGACGGCGACAGGGGATGCTCCTCGGCCCAGCGGGCCACGCGCGCGGCGGTCATGCCACCACCTCGCCGGCGGCGCTGCGCCGTGCGTAGTCGAGCAGGGAGGCCTCGATGGTCTCCCAGGCGTAGGCAGAGACGGCGCGCACGCCGATCGCCGCGAGCTTCTCTGTCGGCCCGTCGCCGATCTTGGCGACGAACACCGCCTGGCAGTCCCTGACGGCTTCGAGGATGCCGGCCATGGCGCTCTGGTTGGAGCTGTTGCCCAGGCAGTAGTGTTCCACCTCGCGCGACTCCAGCAGGCGGCAGCTTTCCAGGGTGACCTCGTAGATCGCGAAGCGCTTGGCGTGGCCGAAGTGCTCGCTGATCGCCTGGCCTTCCTTGCTGGCCACCGCCAGCTTCACCGGGAATTCGATCATCGTTGCTCCTCAGTCGGCGGTATGTCGCAACAGTTTCAGGCAGGCCCGCGAGGCGGCCAGCTCCACCGCACGCAGGTCGTCGAAGTTGCGCACCTGCGGGTCGGCGCCGGCCTCCAGGAGGATCTTCAGGAGTTCCGGGCGGTCGCTGGAGGCGGTGTACATCAGCGCCGTGGAGCCGGCGTCGTTGCGGTTGTCCAGCTCGATGCCGGCGTCGATCAGGTCCTGCACCAAGGCGCTGTCGCGGGACACGCAGCCGAGCCAGAGGGTGGTGTTGCCGTCGTCGTTGCGCGCGCGGACATCGGCGCCGAGGGCCAGCAGTTCGCGGACGATCTCCCGGCGGCCCTGCAGGGCGGCACGCATCAAGGGGGTCAGGCCGTGCTGGCCGCGGGCCTCGAGGTCGTTGGCCGGGTACTGCCACTCGGCGAGGAAGGCGGCCAGTTCGGCGCTGGGCGCGCCGCCCGGCGCTGCGGCTTCGGTCAGGGCAGTGGCCAGCGGCCGGTAGCCGCCGTCGACGCTGTAGACGCGGGCGAAGCGGAAGTCGCTGAACATCTGCGCGAAGGTCTTGCTGGCGTTGCCGTGGTAGCAGTAGATCAGCACCGGCCTCTCCTTGGGCAGGCGGCCGAGCCACATCGGCACGCGGTCCTCGGTCAGGTGCATGGCGCCGTCCAGGTGCTCCTGCTTGTAGCTGTGCATGTCGCGCACGTCGAACAGGCTGAGTTCCGGCTCGGCGCGGATCAGGGCCGCGGCCTCGACCGCGGAGAGGCATTGGTAGGGAATCCGTTCGGCTGTGGCCATGAAGGGTCTCCGCAGGCGTCAGTGGGGGAGGGTGTCGTGGTCGTCGGCATAGGCCGGCGCGGATTCGATGCGCGGGTCTTCCACCGGCAGGCCGACGGTGAAGTGGTAGAGCGTCTGCCAGGCGCTGCCGTCGAGGCCGAGCAGCGCGTGCACCGGATCGTCGAAGAAGCAGCCGATGCCGGTGCCGCGCAGGCCCTGGGCCTCGGCCTCCAGGTAGAGCGCCTGGCCGATCAGGCCGGCCTCGCGGTACAGGCTGCGGTAGGCGGCCGGGCCGGCGGCCAGCGCGGCGTCGAACTCGGCGAGCATGCCGAGGGCGAAGCAGGCGGTGGAGGCGATGTCCTGGTGGCAGTGCAGGCTGCGGGTGGCGCGCTGCAGTTCGAGCGGCTCCAGGCTGGCCAGCTGCAGCAGGGGCTCGAGGCCGGGCAGCGGGGCGAGGGCGAAGCGCCCGGCCAGCAGCGGGCGCAGGGCGTCGCGCTGCGCTTCGCTGCGCGGCAGCAGGTAGAGCCCCGGTGTCAGCCCTTCGACGCGGGCGACGAACAGCACCAGCGCCATCCGCGGGGCCTCGGCGAACACATCCCAGGGCAGCCCGGCGGGCTGCAGGCGGGCGAGGATCGCGGCGAACTGCGCCTGGCTCATCACATGGTGGCGGTCGAAGCGCTGGGCGCTGCGCCGTTCGCCGAGCAGCGCCTGCACCGGCTTGGCGGCCTCGCCGGGCGCGCGCGGAGCGGCTGCCGGCAAGGCGGCGGCGGGCTGCGCCGGGCCATCGGCGCGACGGGTGGCGGCGGCCACCTGGGCGATCGCCGGCCAGCTGTACATGGGATGGCGGTCGATGGTCGAGGCCACACCGTGCCAGGTGGAGTGCTCGGCCAGCGCCTGCAGCGCGGTGCTTTCCAGCGGCGCCGGCGCGGCGGCACAGAAGCTCGTGGCGAGGAGGATCTCCGCCTCTTCCAGTTCGGTTTCGGCGCGCTTGCGGGCGGGGAATTCGGCGAGCCGGTCGATGCCGGCCAGCCGCGCGAGAGTGTCGCTGCCGACGTGGGCCTGTTCCGCGAGCCGCCAGCCGAGCACCGCGGCGGCATAGCGCAGGGCGCCGGCGGCGTGGCCGGTGTCCAACTGGCAGTAGCGGAAGGCCCGCTCGCCGTACTTCCAGGCCTCGCGCCACATCACCGAGCTGAGCAGGATCGCCAGGCTCGGCGCCCTGCTGGCGGTCGGATGCGCGGCGCGCAGTTCCAGGGCGTGGGTTTCGGGACGGTAGTGGTACAGGCCGTCCTGCAGCGCGTCGATGCCGGCGATCAGCAGGTAGGCCTCGGTCGGGTGCAGGTTGCCGCTGGAGGGGTTGGCGCGCACCGCCCAGCGGTCCGGGCCGTAGCGCTTCCAGGCGGTGAGGCCGAGCGACAGCTGCAGCAGGGCGCCGAGGCTGGCCAGATCCGGCGGCAGCGGCGCCTGGCGCGGATCGTCCAGCGCCGCGAAGGGCCGCGTGAGCGCGGCGTGCAGGGCGCTGCCGGGCGGCACGGCCGAGAGCCTGGGCAGGGCGATCTGCGCGGCGCCGTCGAAGTGGCGGAAGGGGGCCGGCTGGGCGTCCCAGTCGAGGGTTCCGGGACCGGGGGCATAGCCCTCGAAGCGGTGCTTGGTGCGCTGGTGGTAGTCCAGCACGGTTGCCAGGGCGACGGGCGGAGTCTGGGGCGGCATGGTTCTGATGGAATTCTTGTAGGCCGGGGGGAGCTTACTTGCAAGAGCAGTACCAGGCTGCGGATTGCCCGTCTGGCAAGGGTTGCTGCGCTCCGGCGCTGCGGCGGGGGTGCGACATTGTCGGCTTTGTGACAGGGCGCAGGGGCGAAATCGGTGCATGGCGCCGGCGCCGTGTAAGGTTCGGCTGACAAATCCCCGGCCTGTGTAAAAGTCCGGGTAAAGCCTGGCTGACAACGGTTTTTCGGCCCGCGGTGCACTTAGGATGCCGTCACGTCCGGTGCCGCTGACGGCTGCCGGATGCCGTCATCCACTGTTTCGAGGTCATCCCATGCAATCGACCCGTCTCCTCGCCGGCCTGGGCCTGGCGCTCTGCCTGGGCTGCGCCCTGGTGCCGGCAGCTTCTGCCCATGGGCACGAGCCGGACGACCGGCGCCACCGCGACAGTCATGCGCAGCAGCGCCCGCCGGCGGATTTCGGCCCGCTGCGCCAGTCGATCCACGCCCATCGCCACGACATCGGTCGCGGCCCGGCCGTGCCGGCGCACGTGAGGATCGTCAAGGGCAAGCCGCTGCCGGCCGGCTGGGGCAGTCGCCTGAGCGCCCGGCAACTGCAGCACCTGCCGCAGTACCGCGGCTACGAGTGGCGCCGCGCCGGCAGCAGTCTGCTGCTGATCGACAGCCGCAGCGGCGTCGTCCACGAAGCCCTGCTCGGGGTGCTGGACTGAGAGGCAGCCCGCCCTCCCGGGGGCCGGCGCTGGCGGATGCGGGGTCAGGGCGCCTCGACCCGGCCGACGCGCAGCGCCAGCGGCCAGCGGACCGTGCGGCGCGCCCCGGGATCGCCCCAGGCCGCGGCCAGCTCGGCGGCGAACCGCTCCACCGGGGCGCGGCCCCGGGCCTTTTCCAGTGCGCGCACGGCGGACCAGGTGTCGAGGTAGCCGAGCAACTCGGCCAGCGTCCACTGCACCTCGATCGCCAGCGCCGGCGCCTGGTACTCCGCGAAGGGGAAGGGCAGGCTCTGGTAGCCCTCCTCGACATGGCGGCGTTCGGCCGGCCACCAGGGGCCGAGCACCCGGTAATAGAAGTGCTCGACGAGCGGGGCCGGCGGGCCTTCCACGTGCAGCACGCCGTAGCTGATCAGCGCCAGCACGGCGTTCGGCCGGGCGACCCGCCGCACTTCGGCGTAGAAGCGTTCGAGGTCGAGCCAGTGGGCGGCCTGGGCGACCGTGAGCAGATCGACGCTGGCCGGCGGCAGGCCGCTGTGCTCGGCGAGGGCGACGCGGTAGTCCACGCCCGGATGCGGCTCGGCCTTGGCGATCTGCGCCGCGCTGGCGTCGGTCGCCACCACGTGGGCGAAGCGCCCGGCCAGCGGCACCGAGAGCTGCCCGCTGCCGCAGCCACAGTCCAGGGCGCAGGCGCTGGCCGGCGCGAGGCCGGCCAGGTAGTCGATCAGTGCGGCGGGGTAGCGGGGACGGTGCGCGGCATAGTCGGCGGCGGCCGCGGAGAAGTGATCCTTGAACGGGCGGGGTTCGGTCATGGCGAAGCGCTCGGCAGCGGGAACGCCATGACCTTAACAGAGAGCGGGCCCCGTCCCTTCGGGTTGCGCGGCAAATGCCGCCATGCGGCGTTGCGGGGCTTGGCAAGGGAATGACCATTGCCGGCGCCCCGCGCCTTGCCTGGCGGCATTTGCCGCGGCAACGCGGCTCACGCCAAAACGTCAACAGGCCCTAGAGCGGCTCGCTCCACAGGCACAGGCCGAGGCTGGCGCTCTGGTCGGGGGCGAGCTCCACGGCATCCTCCAGCACGTTGGCCGTCTCGATGCAGAGCATGCGCTGCCAGGCGTCGTCGGCGAACTGCGAGAGGCGTGCGGCCTTGTCGATCCAGGGGTTCCAGACGATGGCCGAATGCGAGCCGCTGGCTTCGAGGCAGATCCGCCGCTTCCAGCCGGGATCGACCAGGTCGAGGCGCGGCGGAGTGTCCAGGTAGATGCGGTCGGTTTCGCCGGCGAACTGCAGGATGCCTTGCTGCTGGCGCTCGTCCCAGTCCTCCAGGGTTTCGATGTAGCGCAGGCCGTCGAGGCCCTCGACGCTCGCCTCGCGGATGTCGCTGACCGCCAGGTAGGTGTGCAGCGCCTGGCTCAGGGCGACCCGGTAGCTGCCGCGGTTGTGGGTGGTCAGGCGGAGGTCGAGGCGTTCGTCGAGGCGGATGGCGAGGGTCAGGTCGAGCGCGTGCGACCAGTCGGGCAGCTCGCCGGCCGCCGATTGCGGCAGGCTGAAGGTCAGGCTCACCGCGCCGTTGTCCCTGGCGATGTCCTGCAGCTGCCAGTCGCGGCCGCGCACCTCGCCGTGGGCCGGCGCCGGGGCGTGCCCCCCGCGCATGGCGCGCACGCCGGCCGGGTTGCGCGCCAGGTCGCCGAACCAGGGCCAGCAGATCGGCACGCCGCCGCGCACCGACTGACCCCGGCGAAACTCTGCCTGTTCGCTGAGCCAGATCAGCGGCTGTTCGCCATTGCGCTGGTAGCTGAGCACCTGGGCGCCCTGTTCGGCGACCAGCAGTTCGGCGTCGGCGGTCGTGATCCGCCAGCAGGGCAGATCGCCCATCTCGACCCGTTCGACCTGGGGGGCGGTGGTGTGTTGGTTCATGACGAGATCCTCGCAAGGCAAATAATTTGCTATTAGAGCCTGCGCAACGGATAAAGCTCCATCGCGCGGAAGGGGGGGCGCTCCGGCGAGGAGGACGGGGGCCCTAGCGGCGCGGCACCGCGCGGGTGCGGCCGCCGCCGTCGATGGCGACGAAGACGAACACCGCCTCGGTCACCTTGCGCCAGTCGCTGGACAGGGGGTCGTCGCTCCACACCTCGACCAGCATCTGGATCGAGCTGCGGCCCTGCTGCAGGAGCTTGGTATAGAAGGAAAGCTGGGCGCCGACCGCCACCGGCACCATGAAGGCCATGCGGTCGATCGCCACCGTGGCCACCCGGCCGCCGGCCAGCCGGCTGGCCGTGGCGGTGCCGGCCAGGTCCATCTGGGCGACCAGCCAGCCGCCGTAGATGTCGCCGAAGCCGTTGGCGTCGCGGGGCAGCGCGGTGATTTGCAGGGCCAGATCGCCCTGGGGCACCGGGTCGTCCTGTTCGAGTTCGTTCATGGGAGGTTCGTCGGGCGCTGAGCCGGCGGCAGGAAGGAGGCCCCGATTATAGCGGCAAGGCTCTGCGCCAGGCGAGAGCGGCCGGTGCGGAAATGTCAAGCAGCAGCGCCGCGGCGCGTGCGGCGCTCTGTACCGGGGCCGGTGGGAAAAGTTCCCTGGGGTTGGCTAAGGTCATAAAGCTGTCATGTTTCGTTCATAGAGTGGTCACGCGGCCTTCCGATACTGGCCCGCGATCCGACCCATACCGTCCTGCTAGGGAGCAAGGCATGAAATTGAAGCGTTTGATGGCGGCCATGACGTTCGTCGCCGCTGGTGTAACGACCGCGAGCGCGGTTGCCGCCGTCGACCCGGGCCTGCCGGCCTACGAGAAGACCTCCGGCGTTTCCGGCAACCTGTCCAGCGTCGGCTCCGACTCGCTGGCCAACCTCATGACCCTGTGGGGCGAAGAGTTCAAGCGCCAGTATCCGAACGTCAACATCCAGATCCAGGCCGCCGGTTCCTCCACCGCGCCGCCGGCCCTGACCGAGGGCACCGCCAACTTCGGTCCGATGAGCCGCGCCATGAAGGACAACGAGCTGCAGGCCTTCGAAGAGAAGCACGGCTACAAGCCGACCGCCGTGCCGGTGGCCATCGACGCCCTGGCGGTGTTCGTGCACAAGGACAACCCGATCAAGTCCCTGGATATCGCCCAGGTCGACGCCATCTTCTCCGGCACCCGCCTGTGTGGCGGCGCCAAGGACATCAAGACCTGGGGCGACCTGGGCCTGACCGGCGAGTGGGCGGCCAAGCCGATCCAGCTGTTCGGTCGCAACTCGGTGTCCGGCACCTACGGCTACTTCAAGGAAGAAGCCCTCTGCAAGGGTGACTTCAAGCCCAACGTCAACGAGCAGCCGGGCTCCGCCTCGGTGGTGCAGTCGGTGTCCAGCACCCTGAACGCCATCGGCTACTCCGGCATCGGCTACAAGACCTCCAGCGTGCGCGCCGTGCCGCTGTCGAAGAAGGGCGGCGAGCCCTTCGAGGCCAGCGAAGCCAACGCCCTGGCCGGCAAGTTCCCGCTGGCGCGCTTCTTCTACGTCTACGTGAACAAGGCGCCGAACAAGCCGCTGAGCCCGCTGGAGGCGCAGTTCGTCAAGATGGTCCTGTCCAGGCAGGGGCAGGAGGTGGTGGTCAAGGACGGCTACATTCCGCTGCCCAAGCGGGTCGTGGACAAGACCCTGAAGGATCTCGGCCTCTAATCCGGGGTTTCCCGCCCGGTACGGACGCCGGGGCTTGAGAGCGGGAGCGCTGTGCCCGTCACTCGTTGCGAGTGACGGGCCTTGGCACGTCATCGCTCTGTAATCTTTCTGTCATAGATGGCGATTAGAGTGCCGCCGGCCGACGGTCGTTGAAGTGACGGCGAACGAAGGCCAGGCCGCCAAGCCGGTGCAGCCGCTCCCGACGGCCAGCTGAACGCCCATGCAACCGAGCCCTAACGATGACCGACATGGCCAAAGACCTCTCCACCGCCGCTCCCCAGACGGCGCGCCTGGATTTCAATACGCCCGCCCTGCAACGCAAGCGCCGGCGCCGCGCCCTGCAGGACCGCCTGGCGCGCTGGTACGTCTCCGTGGGCGGACTGGCGGTGCTGGGCGCCATCACCCTGATCTTCTTCTATCTGGCCCAGGTGGTCCTGCCGATGTTCCAGGGCGCCGAGCTGAGCGCGCGCGGCGAGCCGCAGCGGCCGGCCTGGCTGGCCGAGCAGGGCAGGGCGCTACTGATGGCGGTCGAGGAGCAGAACCAGGTCGCCATGCGCCTGGATGCCCGTGGCCAGGTGTCCTTCTTCGAGGCGGACGGCGGGAAACTGCTCAGCCAGGTCGCGCTGCCGGTTCCCGAGGGCAGCGAGATCGTCTCCCTGGGGCAGGACCAGCCCGGCAGCAACCGCCTGGTGCTGGGCCTTTCCAACGGCCAGGCGCTGGTGTTCGGCCATGCCTACCGGGTGACCTACCCGGATAACCGCAAGACCGTCAGTCCGCGCGTCGAATACCCGTTCGGCGAGGCGCCGATCCAGCTCGATCCGCAGGGCCGCCCGCTGCACCAGGTAGCGATGAACGTCGGCAGCGACGGGCTGCTGCTGGCCGGCTCGACCGGCAACCAGGTGCTGGCCCTGGAACTGAGCCGCGAGGAAAACCTGCTGACCGGCGAAGTCACCCTGGGCGAGCGGCGCCTCGAGCTGCCGCAGCTCGCCGAGCCGGTCAAGGCGCTGTTGATCGACCCGCGCCAGCTCTGGCTGTACGTGATCAACGGACGTTCCAGCGCCGACGTGTTCGACCTGCGCCAGCAGAAACTGAACGGCCGCTACAAGCTGCTCGCCGATCCCCAGGCCGAGGTGACCGAGGTGACCGCCCTGCTCGGCGGCATCTCGCTGATGGTCGGCGACTCCACGGGCGGCATCCAGCAGTGGTTCATGGCGCGCGGCGAAAACGGCTCCGAGCTGAAGAACATCCGCGGCTTCCAGCTGGCCGACAGCCCCATCGTGCAGATCCTCCCCGAAGAGCGCCGCAAGGGCTTCCTCGCCCTGGATGCCGCCGGCAACCTGGGCGTGTTCCACAGCACCGCGCACCGCACCCTGCTGGTCGAGCCGGTCGCCAGGGCCGCTGCGCAGGCTGCCCTGTCGCCGCGTGCCGACCAACTGCTGGTCGAGTCCGCCGGCCGGCTGCAGGGCTTCGAGCTGGACAACCCGCACCCGGAAATCTCCTGGAGCGCCCTGTGGGGCAAGGTCTGGTACGAGAGCTATGACGAGCCCAAGTACGTCTGGCAGTCGACCTCCGCCAACTCCGACTTCGAGCCCAAGCTGAGTCTCTCGCCGCTCGCCTTCGGCACCCTCAAGGCGGCCTTCTACGCCATGCTGCTGGCCGCGCCGCTGGCCATCTGCGCGGCCATCTACACCGCCTACTTCATGGCCCCGGCGATGCGCACCAAGGTCAAGCCGGTGATCGAGCTGATGGAGGCGCTGCCCACGGTGATCCTCGGCTTCTTCGCCGGCCTGTTCCTCGCCCCCTACGTGGAGGCCCACCTGCCGGGCATCTTCAGCCTGCTGCTGCTGACCCCGCTGGGCATTCTCGCCGCCGCCTACGGCTGGAGCCGCCTGCCGGAAAGCATCCGCCTGCGCGTGCCGGACGGCTGGGAAGCGGCCCTGCTGATCCCGGTGATCCTCGCCGTCGGTGCCCTGGCCCTGGGCATGAGCGGGCACCTGGAGAACTGGTTCTTCGGTGGCGACATGCGCCTCTGGCTGTCCAACGACCTGGGCATTCCGTTCGACCAGCGCAACGCCCTGGTGGTCGGCCTGGCGATGGGCTTCGCGGTGATCCCGAACATCTACTCGATCGCCGAGGACGCCGTGTTCAGCGTGCCGAAGAGCCTGACCCTGGGCTCCCTGGCGCTCGGCGCGACGCCCTGGCAGACCCTGACCCGGGTGGTCATCCTCACCGCCAGCCCGGGCATCTTCTCGGCGCTGATGATCGGCATGGGCCGCGCCGTCGGCGAGACCATGATCGTGCTGATGGCCACCGGCAACACGCCGATCATGGACATCAACATCTTCGAGGGCCTGCGCACCCTGGCGGCCAACGTGGCGGTGGAGATGCCCGAGTCGGAAGTCGGCAGCACCCACTACCGCGTGCTGTTCCTCGCCGCGCTGGTGCTCTTGAGCTTCACCTTCGTGATGAACACCGCGGCCGAGCTGATCCGCACCCGTCTGCGCAAGAAATATGCGTCGCTCTGAGTCCCGAGAAAGGTAGACGACTGTGAAACGGCAAAATCTGAAGACCTGGTTCAAGAGCGGCTCGCCCTGGATCTGGTTCACCGGCGGCGGCGTGTCCATCGCCGTGATCATGACCATCGGCCTGCTGGCGCTGATCGCGGTGCGCGGTCTCGGCCACTTCTGGCCGGCCGACGTGCTGGAAGCCGACTACCGGGTTCCCGGCCAGGAGGTCCGGGTGCTCGCCGGCGAGCTGGTGGAGGCCGAGGAGGTGCCGCGCGCACGGCTGGCCGCCAGCGGCCTGCCGGTGGATGTCGAGGGCGGCGAGTTCATGACCCGCGAGCTGCTCAAGGTCGGCAACCGCGAGCTGTTCGGCGCCGACTTCAGCTGGGTGGTCGGCGAATGGCTGGCCAATCCGCGCACACCGGAAGGCCTGGTGGCGCTCGAGCGCCGCGAGTGGGGCAACTTCTACGGCTACCTGCTCGGCGTCAAGGAAAGTGGCCGGCTGGTGGCCGAAGGCGAAGCCGCCTGGGCCGAGCTGCAGCAGCGCATCGAGCGGGTCGCCGAGCTGCACGCGCAGCTGGCTGCCCTGGAGAAGAAGGATATCGGCCGCATCAACCACGGCATCGAGCGGCTGCGCCTGAAGACCCGCGCGCTGGAGCTCGACGGCGCGCTGGACGCCGCCGCCCAGGCCGACCTGGCCGCCGAGCGCGCCCAGTGGGACGCCCAATACCGGGAGCTGGAAGGCCGGCTGGTCACCCTGCAGCAGGAGTTCAACCGCGACAGCATCCTGGTGCGCACGGCCGACGGCCGCGAGCAGGAGATCGACCTAGGCAAGGTGGTGCGCGCCTACCGGCCGAACGCCATGGGCCTCGGCGAGAAGCTCGGCTTCTATTCCGCCAAGCTGTGGGAATTCGTCAGCGACGAGCCGCGCGAGGCCAACACCGAAGGCGGCATCTTCCCGGCGATCTTCGGCACCGTGATGATGACCCTGATCATGGCGGTGCTGGTCACCCCGTTCGGCGTGCTGGCGGCGATCTACCTGCGTGAGTACGCCAGGCAGGGTCTGCTGACCCGGGTGATCCGCATCGCGGTGAACAACCTGGCCGGCGTGCCGGCGATCGTCTACGGCGTGTTCGGCCTGGGCTTCTTCGTCTACGTGCTGGGCGGCTCGATCGACCGGCTGTTCTTCGCCGAGGCGCTGCCGGCGCCGACCTTCGGCACCCCGGGTCTGCTGTGGGCCTCGCTGACCCTTGCGATCCTCGCCGTGCCGGTGGTGATCGTCGCCACCGAGGAAGGCCTGGCGCGCATTCCGCGCGCCTTGCGCGAAGGCTCCCTGGCCCTCGGCGCGACCAAGGCGGAAACCCTCTGGAAAGTCGTGCTGCCGATGGCCAGCCCGGCGATGATGACCGGCATGATCCTCGCCGTGGCCCGCGCCGCCGGCGAAGTGGCGCCGCTGATGCTGGTCGGCGTGGTCAAGCTGGCGCCGAGCCTGCCGCTGGACGGCAACTACCCGTACCTGCACCTCGACCAGAAGATCATGCACCTGGGCTTCCACATCTACGACGTCGGCTTCCAGAGCCCCAACGTCGAGGCGGCCCGTCCGCTGGTCTACGCCACCGCACTGCTGCTGGTGCTGGTGATCGCCCTGCTCAACATGAGTGCGGTGTACATCCGCAACCGCCTGCGCGAGAAGTACAAGGCGCTGGAACACTAAACACCGGCTGGAGGCCGGCGGGCCAACCCCGCGAGGGGTGGCGGCCGCCGGCTTCGGGCTCCACGCTTGAACGGAGTGAGTCATGCGACACGAATCCCCCAGCCACGGCATCGACCTCGACGCCCTCGGCCGCAAGAAGCAGACCTTTGACCTCGCCAGCGAGCTGGTGGCCCTCGAGGTGCCCGGCCTCAGCCTGTTCTACGGCGAGAAGCAGGCGCTCCACGACGTCCGGATGAACATCCCGAAGCACCGCGTGACCGCCTTCATCGGCCCGAGCGGCTGCGGCAAGTCGACCCTGCTGCGCTGCTTCAACCGGATGAACGATCTGGTCGACGGCTGCCGGATCGACGGCGCGATCAACCTCGACGGGCAGAACATCTACCGCAAGGGCGTGGACGTCGCCGAGCTGCGCCGGCGGGTCGGCATGGTGTTCCAGAAGCCCAACCCCTTCCCCAAGAGCATCTACGAGAACGTGGTCTACGGCCTGCGCATCCAGGGCATCAACAAGAAGCGCGTGCTCGACGAGGCGGTGGAGTGGGCGCTGAAGGGCGCCGCGCTGTGGGACGAGGTCAAGGACCGCCTGCACGAGTCGGCCCTCGGCCTCTCCGGCGGCCAGCAGCAACGCCTGGTCATTGCCCGCACCATCGCCGTGGAGCCCGAGGTGCTGCTGCTCGACGAACCCTGCTCGGCGCTCGACCCGATCTCCACCCTCAAGGTCGAGGAACTGATCTTCGAGCTGAAGTCCAAGTACACCATCGTCATCGTCACCCACAACATGCAGCAGGCCGCGCGGGTGTCCGACTACACCGCGTTCATGTACATGGGCAAGCTGATCGAGTACGGCGACACCGATACTCTGTTCACCAATCCGGCGCAAAAGCAGACCGAGGACTACATCACCGGCCGTTATGGCTAGTGGCCGGCTGACAGAAAACCGGGATTAAGCAGCTTGAAGCCTTCAGCTTTTGTGCGGAGCGAACCATGATCGACAAAGACAACCTTTCCCTGCATATCTCCCAGCAGTTCAACGCCGAGCTGGAGGACGTGCGCAGCCACCTGCTGGCCATGGGCGGCCTGGTCGAGAAGCAGGTCAACGATGCGGTCACCGCCCTGATCGAGGCCGACTCGGGACTCGCCATGCAGGTGCGCGAGATCGACGCCCAGACCAACCAGATGGAGCGCAGCATCGACGAGGAATGCATCCGCATCCTCGCCCGCCGCCAGCCGGCGGCTTCCGACCTGCGCCTGATCATCAGCATCTCCAAGTCGGTGATCGACCTCGAGCGGATCGGCGACGAGGCCACCAAGATCGCCAAGCGCGCCATCCTGCTCTGCGAGGAGGGCGAGTCGCCGCGCGGCTACGTGGAGATCCGCCACATCGGCGAGCAGGTGCGCAAGATGGTCCAGGAGGCGCTCGACGCCTTCGCCCGCTTCGACGCCGACCTGGCGCTGTCGGTGGCGCAGTACGACAAGACCGTCGACCGCGAGTACAAGACCGCCCTGCGCGAACTGGTCACCTACATGATGGAGGATCCGCGCTCGATCTCCCGCGTGATCAACGTCATCTGGGTGCTGCGCTCGCTGGAGCGGATCGGCGATCATGCGCGCAACATCGCCGAACTGGTGATCTACCTGGTGCGTGGCACCGATGTGCGCCATACTGGGCTGACACGCCAGAAGCCGGCAGGAGAGGCGGCAGCGGACGAAACGCCTGTCCAGGACTGAGGCCGGGAGAGGCCCTGCCGCTCGTCGGCCGGGGCGTCATCTTCGTCACAGGCTTGACCGGCCCGTCTCGCGATAAACGGGCGGCGCTGATAGTCTTCGCGCTCCGTCCATTCTTGTTGAGTCATGCATCGATGCTGGGACGTCCGTTACTGTTCGCCGCTCTTCTTGCTCTGGCCGCACCGGCGACGGCCGTGACCATCTACAAGCACGTCGACACCAACGGCATGGTCAGCTACGGCGACCAGGCCCGTCCCGGGGCGCGGGTCGTCCACGTCATCCAGCCCGGGCGCGGCTTGCGCGACCTGCGCAGTTTCAGCAGCCCGTCCACTCCGGCGCGGCTGCCGGGACGGATGCCGCGCAGCGACGCGCCGGATGAGCGGGTGCGCCTGGATACCCTCAAGCATGCCGGCGGCCACACCCTGCAGGTGCAGAACGACATGTTCGCCCCGGTGGAGGTCGAGCTGAACCTGGACGGAATCGGCAACGTCAGCGGCGCGCCGGACCGGCCGATCCGCTGGATCGTCCCGCCGCGCAGCCAGATCCGCCTGGCCACCCTGGCACCGCGCGATCCGGGCAAGCCGATGCGCTATACCCCCAAGCTGCGCCACGCCCTCGGCGATCCGCGCCTGCGGCCGCTGCCGCACCGCTATCCGCTGCCCTGGCGCGGCGGCCCGTTCCGCCTGACCCAGGGCGCCAACGGCCAGTACAGCCATTTCACCCCCAAGGGCCGGCATGCCGTGGATATCGCCATGCCGGTGGGCACGCCGATCGTCGCCGCCCGCGGCGGGGTGGTGCTGCATACCGAGAACGACCAGCGCGGGCGCAGCCCCAACCCGGGCGGCAACCAGGTGCGCATCCTCCACGAGGACGGCACCATGGGCGTCTACCTGCACCTGCAGGAGGGTTCGGTGCGGGTGAGCGAGGGGCAGCGTGTCCAGGCCGGCATGCCGATCGCCCGCTCCGGCAACACCGGGCGCAGCACCGGTCCGCACCTGCACTTCGTGGTGCAGCGCAACGTCGGTCTGGCGGTGGAGTCGATTCCCTTCCAGTTCAACCAGCCGGTCAACGCCCTGCCGAACTTCGCCGTCGGCGGCGACTGATCCCCTCGGGCGCATGGCCGGAGCCGCTCCGGCCGCGCCACGCCTCT
Source organism: Azotobacter chroococcum (assembly GCF_002220155.1). NCBI lineage: Bacteria > Pseudomonadati > Pseudomonadota > Gammaproteobacteria > Pseudomonadales > Pseudomonadaceae > Azotobacter > Azotobacter chroococcum. The sequence goes on from NZ_CP011835.1 coordinate 397,236, forward strand.
CAGCCCAGCCTCAGCACCTTGGCCAGGACGACCTTCGGGCCCTTCATCTTCTTGACGATGATCCGCAGGCCATGGGCTTCCAGCGCCTCGTCCTCTTCCGGCAGCCGCTTGAGGGTCTCGTGGATCAGCCCGGACAGGGTGTCGGCCTCGACGCCCGCCGGCAGGCTGATCTGCAGCAGGCGCTCGACCTTGAACAGCGGGGTGTCGCCGCGCACCAGCAGCTTGCCCGGCTGGTAGGCGACGATGCCGCGCTCGGCCTTGCGGTGCTCGTCCTGGATGTCGCCGACCAGCGCCTCCAGCACGTCCTCCATGGTCAGGTAGCCGACCACCTTGCCGTCGGCCTCCTCGACCAGGGCGAAGTGCGAGCCGCCGCAGCGGAAGCGCTCGAGCAGTTCGGTCAGCGGCATGTGCCGGTCGACCCGCTCGATCGGACGGATCAGCTCGTCGAGCTTCAGCGCCGAGGGCAGCATCTCCAGCAGGGACAGGTGCATCAGCAGGTCCTTGATGTGCAGCACGCCGACGAAGCGCCCGGCGCCCTCGTCGTACACCGGGTAGCGGCTGTACTTGTGGCGGCGGAAGGTGCTCATGACCTCGTCCAGCGGCGCACTGCGCTCCAGGTAGACCAGGTCCTCGCGGGAGTTGGCCCAGTCGACCACTTCCAGCTCGCCCATCTCCGCCGCCGAGGCGAGCACGCGCATGTCCTGGTCGCCGGGGTCGTGGGCCCGGCTGGAGTAGAGGATCAGCTTCAGCTCGTCGAAGCTGTACTGGTGCTCGTGGTGGCCGTTCGCGCCGCCCTGACCGGCGATGCGCAGCATGGTGTTGGCGCTGGCGTTGAGCAGCCAGATCGCCGGGTACATCAGCCAGTAGAACAGGTACAGCGGCACCGCGGTCCACAGCGACAGCCGTTCCGGCTGGCGGATCGCCCAGGACTTGGGGGCCAGCTCGCCGACCACGATGTGCAGGTAGGAGATGATGAAGAAGGCGGTGAAGAAGGACACCCCGTGGACCAGCGCCGGCGTGTCGATGCCGAGCTTGGCCATGAGCGGCTCGAGCAGGTGGGCGAAGGCCGGCTCGCCGACCCAGCCGAGGCCCAGCGAGGCGAGGGTGATGCCCAGCTGGCAGGCCGAGAGGTAGGCGTCCAGCTGGTTGTGCACGCGGCGCAGGATCTGTCCGCTCCAGCCGTGCTGGCCGGCGATCAGCTCCACGCGGGTGGCGCGCAGCTTGACCATGGCGAATTCGGCGGCGACGAAGAAACCGTTCAGCAGGACGAGGAACAGGGCGAAGAGGATGAGGCCGAGGTCGGCGAAATAGGCGAAGTCGGTACTAGGGGAGGGGTCCATGAAGTGTTCGCGAAATGACTGACAAGAGGGGCCATATTAGGGCGTCGGGACGTACTTTCAAGAGGCGTTGCCGAGCGCCTGGCGCGCCGCCAGCTGGCTCGGCGGGAAGTGGCAGGTGAACAGGCTGCCCTTGCCGGGCTCGCTGGCGATCTCCAGGCGGCCGTTGTGGTGGATCAGCGCATGCTTGACGATGGCCAGGCCCAGGCCGGTGCCGCCGGTGCTGGCCGAGCGGCTGGCGTCGACCCGGTAGAAGCGTTCGGTCAGCCGCGACAGGTGCCGGGACTCGATGCCGATGCCGGTGTCCTGCACGCTCAGGTGCGCGCCGTCCCGGTCGCCCCACCAGCGGATGCGGATCTCGCCGCCGGCCGGGGTGTATTTCACCGCGTTGAACACCAGGTTGGAAAAGGCGCTGCCCAGCTCCGCCTCGTTGCCCTTGAGCACCAGGTGCGGCTCGGCGTCGAGCAGGATGCGGTGGTCGTTCGTGCCGGAGAGGGCCTGGGCGTCCTTCACGATCGCCTGCAGCAGCGGCGCCACCGCCACCGGCTGGCTGGCCTGCAGGCTGTCGCTGGCCTCCAGGCGAGCGAGCAGCAGCAGGTCGTCGAGCAGGTGCTTCATGCGCTCGGCCTGCTGCTGCATCTGCTGCAGGGGGCGGCGCCAGCGCGGGTTGACCTCGTCGGCGTTGTCCAGCAGGGGCTCCAGGTAGCCGGCGATCACCGTCAGCGGGGTGCGCAGCTCGTGGGAGACGTTGGCGACGAAGTCCTTGCGCATCTGCTCCAGCTGGCGCACGTGGGTCACGTCGCGGACCAGCATCAGCTGCTCGCCGTTGCCGTAGCGGGTGATCTGCAGCTGCAGGTGGAGGCGGTCGTTGAGCGGCGAGGGCAGCTCGAGGGCATTCGTGAAGTCGCTCTGCGCCATGTAGGCCTTGAACTGCGGGTGGCGGACCAGGTTGGTGATCGGCTGGCCGCTGTCCTGCGGGGTCTTCAGGCCGAGCAGGGTCTCCGCGGCGCGGTTCCACCACTCCAGGTTGCCTTCGGCGTCGAGCATGATCACCGCGTCCTGGAGGGCGGCGGTGGACTCCTGCACGCGGTCGATCACCGCCTGCAGGCGGCCGCGCACGCGCTGGTCGCGGCGCTGGATGTTGTAGAGGCCGTCGAACACCTCGCCCCACAAACCATGGCCGTCCGGCGGCGGCTCGTCCGGCTGGTAGGCCTTCAGCCAGTGATGCAGGCGGATGAGCTGGTAGAGGTGCCAGGCGAGGTAGGCGGCCAGGCCACCGGCCAGCGACCAGCCGTAGTCGTCGAGAAACAGGCCGAGCAGCAGGCCGGCGGCGATGGGCGGCACGAGGCTGCGCAGCAGCGGGCCGAGCCAGTTGTATTTCACGGAGGGACGTCCTTGACCTGGGGGGCGGTTCGACGCCGGGTTCAGCTCTTGGTGGAGAAACGATAGCCGGTGCCGCGCACCGTCTGCACCAGGTTCTCGTAGGCCTCGCCGAGGGCCTTGCGCAGGCGGCGGATGTGCACGTCGACGGTGCGCTCCTCGACATAGACGTTGCCGCCCCAGACCTGATCGAGCAGTTGGCCGCGGGTGTAGGCACGCTCCTGGTGGGTCATGAAGAACTGCAGCAGGCGGTATTCGGTGGGCCCCATGTCGGCCGGCTTGCCGTCGATGGTCACCCGGTGGCTGACCGGATCGAGGCGCAGGCCGCCGACCTCGATCGGCGTTTCGCTGTCGCTGGGGGCGGTGCGGCGCAGCACGGCCTTCAGGCGGGCGACCAGCTCGCGCGGCGAGAAGGGCTTGGTGATGTAGTCGTCGGCGCCGACCTCCAGGCCCTGGATCTTGTTGTCCTCCTCGCCCTTGGCGGTGAGCATGATCAGCGGGATGCCGGCGGTCAGCTCGTCGCGCTTCAGGCGGCGGGCCAGCTCGATGCCGGAGGTGCCGGGCAGCATCCAGTCGAGCAGGATCAGGTCGGGCTTGCGGTCGACGATGATGGCGTGGGCCTGCTGGGTGTTTTCCGCGTCGAAGCACTCGTAGCCGGCCATTTCCAGGGCAACGGCGATCATCTCGCGGATCGGGGCCTCGTCGTCGACGATAAGGATTGTCTTGCCAGCCATGGGCAGCTGTCCCGTTGTGGTTCCTGTCAGTGCAGCGCATTAGATAACGGAATTATTGCAGCCGTGTGACAGGTAGTGGCGTCCGCGGGAGGGCCGGCGCTGCGCGAAGTGCCGGCTAGAGCCTGTAGTCGAGCACCAGGCCGGCCAGAATCGCCAGGCCGGCCCAGTGGTTGTGCAGGAAGGCCCGGAAGCAGGCCTGCGGCTCGCGCCGGCGGGTGGCGGCGAACTCCCAGGCGAAGCACAGGGCGGCGGCCAGCAGGCCGAGGTGGAAGCTCAGGCCGAATTCCAGGCGCGCTCCGACCAGCAGCAGAAGGCTGAGAGACAGGCCCTGCAGGGTGAGGATGATCGCCCGGTCGGCGGCGCCGAAGAGGATGGCGGTGGACTTCACGCCGATCCTCAGGTCGTCCTCGCGGTCGGTCATCGCGTAGTAGGTGTCGTAGCCCACGGTCCACGCCAGGTTGGCGAGGTAGAGCAGCCAGGCCTCGAGCGGCAGGCGGCCGGTCGCGGCGCTGAAGGCCATGAGGATGCCCCAGGAGTAGGCCGCGCCGAGCACCAGCTGCGGCAGGTGGGTGTAGCGCTTCATGAAGGGGTAGAGCGAGGCCACCGCCAGGGCGCCGAAGGACAGGGCGACGGTCGTCGGGTCGGTCAGCAGCACCAGGCCGAAGCTCAGCGCCACCAGCACGGCGAACAGCGTCCAGGCCTCGCGCGTCCTGATCCGGCCGGTCGCCAGCGGGCGCTGGCGGGTGCGGCTGACGTGGCCGTCGAAGTTGCGGTCGGCGAAGTCGTTGATCACGCAGCCGGCCGAGCGCATGAGGATCACGCCGCCGGTGAAGATCAGCAGGTGCTTCAGGCTGGGCTGACCGTCGGCGGCGATCCATACCGCCCCGAGGGTCGGCCAGAGCAGCAGGTAGATGCCGATCGGCCGGTCCAGGCGCATCAGCTGGATGAAGTCCCAGGCGCGGGGGTGCAGGCGGTTCATCGATTGCAGCAGGGCGGTGTACATGGTCGGCTCTCCCGGACGGCTCCGGTGGATTATAAGGCGTCCGGGTCGATGCCCTGGTATTGCCAGAGCTCCGGCAGGAAGACCTCCGCCACCAGCACTGCCAGGTTCTCGCGGTGGAAACAGGAACGGCGCCCCCAGAGTCCCGGGCGGCGTATACCGGTCGGCAGCCAGGCCGCCGGATAGCGCGTGGCCTGGAGCGGGCCGCGCTCGAAGGCCGGATCGCTGAACAGCAGCTCGCCGAGCGGGCGGTGGCCCAGCTCGGCGAGCACCGGCGCGAAGCCCTCCAGGGCCGCGCGCGCCGCCACGCTGCGGGCGAACACCCAGGGCCGCTCCTCGCCGAGCAGGTAGACCTCGCGCACCCAGCCTTCGCTGCCCGGCGCCACGCCGAGGGCGGCGCACTCGTCGTCGCGCAGGCTCTGCCAGCCTTCCGCCAGCGGGGTCACGGCGAAGCGGCCGGCGGAGAGGGCGGTCAGTCGGCGGGTCAGCGAGCCGGTATCGAACAGCCAGTCGGCCAGGCCGGCCGGGAGGGCAGGGGTCAGCTGGTCGGCGCCGAGCCAGTGGAAAGCGGGGCAGCGGTCACAGGGGGCATTCCGGCAGAGTGGGCGGGGAAGCGAGTCTAGGGCCTGTTGCCGTTTTGGCATAGGCCGCGACGGAGGCCCGTCTGGCGCAGAACAAGGAACGAGGAAAGAAGTTTGGTCATTCCAAATGAACGACGAGCGACGCCGTGCTGCGCCAGACGGACCCTGTCCCTTCGGGTTGCGCGGCAAATGCCGCCATGCGGCGTTGCGGGGCTTGGCAAGGAAATGACCCGCGCCTTGCCTGGCGGCATTTGGCGCGGCAACGCGGCTCACGCCAAAACGTCAACAGGCCCTGGGACCTGGCATCGATTGTTGCCACGCTTGCGTATGCGCCGGCCTGCGCCGGTCTTGGCGCTGCCGGCGACTTGCAGTAGCGTGGGGCGGTTCGCGACAGTGGGAGGTGAGCCATGCGCAAGTGGCAATGCATCGTCTGCGGCTTCATCTACGACGAGGCCTGCGGTCTTCCGGAGGAGGGCATCGCGCCGGGCACGGCCTGGGAAGAGGTACCGCCCGACTGGCTGTGCCCCGAATGCGGTGCCGGCAAGCAGGACTTCGAGATGATCGAGATCGTTTGACACTGTTCATCTGCTTTTTCCCGAAATTTTCCTGGATTCGAGCCGTTGGGCGCGGGCGGCGTCCCCTCCGGGCGCCGCGGCCGCCCGTGGCGCTCCGTCGCCCTGCGCCGCTCAAGGGCGCGGGTTGACTGGCGAAGACCCGTGGGGCATGCCATCCTCCCTGTGTCGGCTGCAGCAGGGAGCCGTTGCAGCATCGGGAAGAACGTAAGGACACAACAACAAGAATCGTCATAGAGGTAATCATGCGTAAACCGGAACTCGCTGCCGCCATCGCCGAAAAGACCGATCTCACCCGGGATCAGGCCAATCGGATACTCAATGCAATGCTCGAGGAAATCACCAGCGCGCTGAATCGCAAGGACAGCGTCACCCTGGTCGGTTTCGGCACCTTCATGCAGCGCCATCGCGGCGCCCGGACCGGCAAGAATCCGCAGACCGGCCAGCCGGTCAAGATCAGGGCCAGCAACACGGTCGCCTTCAAGCCGGGCAAATCGCTCCGCGACGCGGTCAACTGACCGGGTGAAGGCCGTGTCGCCCGAACGGGAGGGGTTCGGGCGATTGCCTCTTTCCACAGGCGGCAGGGCGTCCCCGTCCAGCGTGTCGCCTGGCAACCCGGAGCCGCAGCCAGCGGCGCCCCTTTTTCCCGCTCTATTGGCCTGCCGGCACTGAAGGCGGCGCAATCAAGCGCTTGCAAGCCGTCTGCAGGGATGGCCGCCGCCGTGCAGGACTGCCTGTCCGACTTTGCCCGGCCCGCGCGGCCTCATTCCGGTTGTGCCAGCAGCGCACGCAAGGCCGTTTCCGCAGCCAGCACCCGGTCCAGCGCCTCCTCGGCCCTGGCCCGGGTCAGCCCCAGCTCGTCGAGCAGCCGCTGGGGAATCTCCTCCTGCGGCGTGCCGCCGATGCCGCGGTTGCGCAGCAGGTTGACCGCCAGGTAGACCAGGTTGGCATACACCGCATGGCGGCCGTGGTAGTCGGGATCGTGCTGGCAGCTCAGCGCGACCGACAGCTCCTCGGGCATCCGCCAGTGCTCCATCAGCCAGGCGCCGATCTGCTCGCGGGTGATGCCGAGCAGATGGTGCTCGATCAGGATGTGTGGCACGTGCGGGTTGATTCGCAGGTGCTGGCTGAGCAGCCTGTAGTAGGAAGGGAAGATGTGCGCGAGGGTCAGGTAGCCGAAGTTGTGCAGCAGTCCGACCAGGTAGGCCAGTCCCGGCTCGGGCCGCTTGCCGCGTGGTATCGCCCGGCACAGGCCGTCCATCAGGGTGGCGGTGTAGAGGGCCTCCTCCCAGTAGGGCGTCATGTCCTCCTGGGCCTCGGAGCGCTCGGCGGGCTTGATCTCGGACAGGCCGAGCGACAGGTTGAGCACCACGTCGGAGCCGAGCACCCGGACGATGGCGTCCTCCACCGAGAGCACCCGCTCCGGCGACGGATGGTGGGCGGTGCCGGCCAGTCCGGCCCAGCTGACCACCTGGGCGGCCAGGGCCGGATCGGTCTCGATCAGGTCGGTGACGTCGTCGTCGCTGCAGGCCCGCGGGTTGCCGTGCAGCTGGCGGATCTTGCGCACCGTGTTCTGCCGCGGCGGGATCTCCACCCGGCGCTCCAGGCGCTGGCGAATGCGCCGCGCGGTGAAGCCCTGCACGGCCTCCATCGGCTCCTCGGCATGCGCCTGCAGGTTGTGGCGCAGGCGGATCAGCGGCACGCCGAAACGGGCGCAGGCGGCATCGCCGAGCAGGCTGCGGTAGTGCTCGCTGTCGATCTCCAGGAGCACGTGGGGCTGACCGGAGTCGAGCAGCAGGCTCGGCCCCTGCAGCAGGCGCTCGTCGTACAGGCAGGGACTGTCGATCAGCGCCGGCAGGCCGGGCAGCGCGCTCAGCCGTTCGCGGTCGAACAGCCGTTGCAGGCGGGCCTCGGCTGGGACGAGCATGCGGCCGATGACCGTCTTCAGGCGGTGGAGGTCGAGCAACTGGTCACGGGGGAACAGCACCAGCAGGCTGCCGGTGTCGTCCTCGAGCAGCGCGGCCTGTACCCGGGGCAGGCCGGAGCCGGGGCGCTCGTGCACGATGCGTACGGGAAGCCCGAGCCTGTCCAGCAGATCGCGGATGATCGGCGGCAGCTGGGGCTGTAGCAGTTCGGCAGCGGTCGGCATGGTCTTGGGCATAAGGCGTCTGCCGGATGGGGCGAAATCAGAGCAGTATAACCAGTCGGTCGGGCGCCGCACTGACCTGGGCCAATACAGCTCAGACTTGTCCGTATTGCTGGCCGTGCCGCAGCCAGCGTTCCAGCAGCGGACTGACATGCTGTGGCCAGCACGCCACCAGGGTCTGGGCCGCCTCGCGCACCGTCGGGAGCAGATCGGCGTCGCGCATCAGGTCGGCGACCTTGAACTGCAGCAGGCCGGTCTGGCGGGTGCCGAGCATCTCGCCGGGACCGCGCAGCTCCAGGTCCTTCTCGGCGATGACGAAGCCGTCCGCGGTCTCGCGCATGATCGCCAGGCGCTCGCGGCCGAGCTGCGACAGCGGCGCGTGATAGAGCAGCACGCAGTGGCTGGCCGCGCTGCCGCGGCCGACCCGCCCGCGCAGCTGGTGCAGCTGGGCGAGACCGAGGCGTTCGGGATTCTCGATGATCATCAGGCTGGCATTGGGCACGTCGACGCCCACCTCGATCACCGTGGTGGCGACCAGCAGCTGCAGCCGGCCGGCCTTGAAGTCCTCCATCACCGCGGCCTTCTCCGCCGGCTTCATGCGCCCGTGGATCAGCCCGACGGCCAGCTCGCCGAGGGCCGCGGAGAGCTCCTCGTAGGTGGTTTCCGCCGCCTGGCAGGTCAGTTCCTCGGACTCCTCGATCAGCGTGCACACCCAATAGGCCTGGCGGCCCTCCAGGCAGGCGGCGCGGACCCGCTCGATCACTTCCAGGCGCCGGCTGTCGGCGATCACCAGGGTGTTCACCGGGGTGCGTCCGGGCGGCAGTTCATCGAGGATCGAGGTGTCGAGGTCGGCGTAGGCGCTCATCGCCAGGGTGCGCGGGATGGGCGTGGCGGTCATGATCAGCTGGTGCGGGCAGAGGCGGCCGTCGACGCCCTTCTGGCGCAGCGCCAGGCGCTGCTGGACGCCGAAGCGGTGCTGCTCGTCGATGATCGCCAGGGCCAGGTTGCGAAAGCGCACCTCGTCCTGGAACAGCGCGTGGGTGCCGACCACCATCGGGCAGCCGCCGGCGATCTTCTCCAGCGCCGTGGCGCGCGCCTTGCCCTTGAGCTTGCCGGCCAGCCAGGCGCGATCGATGCCCAGCGGCTCCAGCCAGCGGCTGAAGTTCAGGTAGTGCTGCTCGGCGAGGATCTCGGTGGGCGCCATCAGGGCCACCTGATAGCCGGCCTCGATGGCCTGCAGCGCGGCCAGCGCGGCGACCACCGTCTTGCCGGCGCCGACGTCGCCCTGCACCAGGCGCAGCATGGGCTCGCGCTGGCTGAGGTCGTGGGCGATCTCGGCGCCGACCCGGCGCTGGGCGCCGGTGGGGGCGAAGCCGAGGTTGTCGAGGAACAGCCGCGGCAGCTTGCTGGCCGGCGGCAGGGCCGGTGCCTGCTGGCTGCGCAGGCTCTCGCGCAGGCGCTGCAGGGACAGCTGGTGGGTCAGCAGCTCCTCGAAGGCCAGGCGGTGCTGGGCCCAGTGCCGGCCTTCGGCCAGCTCCTCGAGGTCGGCGTCCGGCGGCGGCCGGTGCAGGTAGCGGATCGCCTCGTCCAGTGCACCGAGGCGGTGGATGCGGGCCAGCTCCGCCGGCAGCCAGTCCGGCAGGCTGTGCGGGCCGAGGCGGGCCAGCGCCTGCCCGGTCAGGCCGCGCAGGCGCTGCTGGGTGAGACCCTCGGTGCTCGGGTAGATGGGCGTCAGGGTCTGCTCGACCGGTGCCGGTTCGTCGCCATTCTGCGCGCGGTATTCCGGATGATAGATCTCCAGGCCCGAGGCGCCGGGGCGCACCTCGCCGTAGCAGCGCAGCAGGGTGCCGCGCTTGAGCGCGTCCTTCTGCGCCGGGCTGAAGTGGTAGAAGCGCAGGGACAGGGTGCCGCTGCCGTCCTGCAGGCGCACCAGCAGGCTTCTGCGCCGGCCCGTGACGACATCGGCGGCGGCTACCGTGCCCTCGACCACCGCATCCTGGCCCGGACGCAGGGCGCCGATCGGGGTGATGCGGGTACGGTCCTGGTAGCGCAGCGGCAGGTGGAACAGCAGATCCTGCAGGGTCTCCAGGCCGACCCGGGCGAGCTTCTCGGCCAGCGCCGCGCCGACGCCCTTCAGCGCGGTGACCGGAACCGCCGCCAGTTCGGTCATGCCGTCTGCTGGGCGGGGCCGGCCGGCGAATGGGTCACCGAGCACAGGCGGATGGAGTCGGCCAGCAGCTCGATCGCCTTGGGCCGCGGGAAGCTGGCGCGCCAGGCGATGGCCACGGTGCGGAACGGCACCGGCGAGGCCAGCGGACGGACCTCGAGCACGCCGGGGGCGTAGTGGTGGCTGTTCACCGCGGTGAACGGCAGCACCGAGATGCCGAGCCCGGAGGCGACCATGTGGCGGATGGTTTCCAGCGAGCTGGATTCCACGGTGGTGTGGCGGTGCGCCTCGTCGCTCTTGCGCAGCGACGGGCAGGCCTCCAGCACCTGGTCGCGGAAGCAGTGGCCTTCGCCGAGCAGCAGCAGGCTCTTGTCGTTGAGCATCTCGCTGTCGATGGTGCGCAGCTTGGTCCACGGATGGTCGGCCGGCAGCAGGGCGTAGAAGGGCTCGTCGTAGAGCGGCTTGGTCAGCACGTCGGCCTCGTTGAACGGCAGGGCGACGATGATCGCGTCGAGTTCCCCGGTGCGCAGCTTGTCGCGCAGCACGTGGGTGAAGTTCTCCTCGATGTACAGCGGCATCTGCGGCGCCGCCTTGTGCAGCTGCGGGATCAGGTGCGGGAACAGGTAGGGGCCGATGGTATAGATGGCGCCGACCTTGAGCGGCGCGGCCAGCTGGTTCTTGCCGGCCTGGGCCAGTTCGCGGATGCTCTGTGCCTGTTCCAGCACCTTCTGCGCCTGGGTGACGATGCCCTCGCCGACCGGGGTCAGGCGCACGGCGGTCTTGCTGCGTTCGAAGATCAGCACGCCAAGCTCGTCCTCGAGCTTCTTCACGCCCACCGACAGGGTCGGCTGGCTGACGTGGCAGCGTTCGGCGGCGCGTCCGAAATGCTGTTCCTGGGCGAGGGTGACGATGTAGCGCAGTTCGGTGAGGGTCATAGCGAATATCCATTAGCTCAACAGCAAGAATAGCCTTTGCTTGGCCGAGAACCAACCATGCCCGCGGGGCGCTACCGGGGAGGTCCGCATGGAAACCACAGAGCCCGTGCTGCTGATCGCCGGTTGCGGCGACGTCGGCAGCCGCCTCGGCGAACGGCTGGCCGCCGCCGGCTGGCGCGTGCACGGCCTGCGCCGCCAGGTGGCGGCCCTGCCGCCGTCGATCCTGCCGCTGCGTGGCGATCTCGAGACCGCGCAGTGCCCGGCGGACTGGCCGCCGGGGCGGATCGACTACCTGGTCTACAGCGCGGCGGCCAGCCGCCACGACGAGGCGGGCTACCGGGCCGCCTATGTCGAGGGCCTGCGCCATGTGCTGGACTGGCTGGCGCAGCACGGCCAGCGGCCGCGGCGGCTGCTGTTCGTCTCCAGTACCGGAGTCTACGGCCAGCAGGCGGGCGAATGGGTCGACGAGACCTCGCCGACCGAGCCTTCCGGCTTCTCCGGGCGGGTCCTGCTGGAGGCCGAGCGCCTGGCGCTGGGCAGCGGCCAGCCGGCCAGCGTGGTGCGTCTGGCCGGCATCTACGGCCCCGGCCGCGAGTGGCTGCTCGGCCAGGTGCGTCGCGGCGCGGGCATCGATCCGCAGCCGCCGCTCTACGGCAACCGCATCCACCGCGACGACGCCGCCGGGCTTCTCGCCTTCCTGCTCGAGGCCGATGCCCGCGGCGAAGCGCTGGCCGACTGCCATTTGGGCGTGGACGATGCGCCGGCGCCACTGCACGAGGTGGTCGCCTGGCTGCGCGGGCGGCTGGGGGTGACCGAGGAGGGCGCGGAGCGCATCGGCCGGCGCGCCGGCAGCAAGCGCTGCAGCAACGCCCGCGCCCGCGCCCTCGGCTGGGCGCCGTGCTACCCCAGCTATCGCGAGGGCTATGCGGCGCTGCTGGACGAGGCCTGAGTCAGCGCCAGGCGCAGAAGCAGCCCTCGGCCAGGGTGCCGCCAGCACGCACCGGACGGCCCTTGAGCAGGGCGTCGAGGACCGGCTCGACGAAGCTGTTGGCCGAGGTGCAGGTCGCCCCCGCGCTGTAGGGGCCGAAGTAGGCCAGGCGGCCCTGGCGGTCCCAGATCGCCAGCGCCGGGCTGGCTGGCAGTCCCTCGCTGCCGGGGAGCGCCGCCAGCGGCTGCAGCACGGCCAGCGCCGGCGGCAGGCCGCCGCGGCTGCCCGGCCGCTGCAGGGCATGGAAGGTCACTCCCAGCGGGGCGTAGCGCTCGACCAGCTCGGCCAGATGCTGCTGGTTGCCGACGTTGCAGGGACAGGCCGGATCGTGGAAGTGCACCAGGCGGATCGGCCCGGGGCCTTCCAGTCCGGGCGGCAGGCGCAGCTCGGTGGCGTCGAACAGCACGGTGCGCTGGTAGCGGCCGCGGTACCAGTCGTAGCCGGCGGCGAGGACGGCGAGGCCGAGAATGCCGAGCAGGAGGACGAGCAGGGTCTTGCGCTTCGGGGAGGGCATGGCGTAAAGACGGGAAAAGGGTGCCCAAGCTTGCCATGCCGTGCCCGCCGGATGAAGGGCGCCGGCGCGGCGGGCCGCCGGGCGTAGCTTTCTTTGCGGACGAACCGTGCCATGTCAGAGTCCTTCCACCCCGACCTCCTGCGCCCCCTGCTGCAGCCCCTGGCCGCAGCCGGCGACGAGCTGCCGCAGATCCAGGCCTACCGCCGCTACTACGGGCTCGACCTGGGCGAGCAGCGCCCGGGCGTGCAAGGCCGCCTCGGCTGCTTCGACGTCGGCCCCTACCGGATCGTCGCCCAGGTCTGGTGGCCGGAGCGGCCGCGCGCCACGCTGCTGCTGCTGCACGGCTACTACGATCACATGGGCCTCTACCGGCACGTGCTCGACTGGGCGCTGGGCATGGGCTTCGCCGTGCTCTCCTGCGACCTGCCGGGGCACGGGCTGTCCAGCGGCGCGCCGGCCAGCATCGACGATTTCGCCGAGTACCAGGCGGTGTTCCGGGGACTGCTGGCCGAGGCCGCCGCGCTCGATCTGCCCAGGCCCTGGCACCTGTTCGGGCAGAGCACCGGCGGCGCCATCCTGCTCGACTATCTGCTGACCGGCGCGCCGCGCCCGGAAGTCGGCGAGACCATTCTCTTCGCGCCCCTGGTGCGGCCGCGCAGCTGGACCCTGTCGAAGCTCAGCTACCAGGCGCTCAGGCCGTTCGTCGCCTCGATCCCGCGGCGCTTCACCGACAACTCCGGCGATCCGGCCTTCCTCGACTTCATCCTGCGCGATCCGTTGCAGGCGCGCATCCTGCCGACCGCCTGGGTCGGTGCACTGGCGCGCTGGATTCCGCGCATCGAGCGCGCGGCGCGCAGCGAGCGCAGTCCGCTGATCATCCAGGGCGACGCCGATCTGACCGTCGACTGGCGGCACAACCTGGAGGTCCTGCAGGGCAAGTTCCGCGACCCGCAACTGCTGATGCTGCCGGACGCGCGCCATCACCTGGCCAACGAGCGCGAGGCGCTGCGCGAGCGCTACTTCGCCTTTCTCCGCGAGCGGCTTGAATGACTTATTGCTGTCCGACCGCCAGACCGGCGCGCAGGGCGGCGAGGGCGGCCTGGTAGTAGGCCTGGCCGGCGGGGGACTGGGCGAAAGTGACGAATTCTTCCAGCTCGGGGTCGGTCAGGTCCCGATAGACGTACATCAGGGTGTTGTCGAGATCCTGCTCGATTTCCTCGCGAATGCGCTGGCGCTGGTTGTCGAGCATGCCCAGGGTCTGGTCGCCGCCGCCGAACAGGCCGAAGCCCGGCACCATCTGGCTGAGGCTGTCGGCGGCCACGCCGGCCAGCGCCAGGCTGAGTTCGGCGCCGGCCTCGCCGGCCGGGATGGCCTGCGCCAGGTGGCGGATCAGCAGCCGGCGGGTGGCGTCGGCCTGCATGCGCGGCAGGCCGTTGGCGTGTCTGGCCAACTGGTCGCTGCGGGTGGCGGCCAGTTCGGCGGCGACGATCTTGCGGCCCAGCGGGCTCTCGAAGAAGTCCAGCGCCGGGCCGGGCTGCGGCAGCTGGGCGCGCAGCGCCGCCAGGGCGCGGCGATCCATGGCCTGGGCGGCGAAGCGCTGGTTGCTGTTGTTGACCAGGGCCTGGTAGATCGCCGGCGGCAGGTTGGCCCGGTAGCGTTGCTGGGCGGCGGCGAGGGCGGCGTGGAAGTGCTCGCGCTGTTCTGGCCAGCCTCCGCTCCGGTAGAGCTGCAGGTAGTCGTCGGCAAAGCCGGGCAGGCTGAGCAGGGCGAGGACGGGGAAGGCGAGGGCGCGCATGGGGACTCCGGTCGTTCGTGGCGTTATTGTCGACGGCCCTGCGCGCAAAAGTCGAGGGGCCGCACCGGCATGGAGACGGGTGCCGGGAGCCTCCAGAAACTTCGTCATGGCGAACCAATGCCGTTCGGCGCTGCCTGAGCTCGGCAGGTGCACAGGCTGCCGCTCTGCCGGCGCATCCGCTACGAGCGGTGGACTCCACTCGCCTGCCCCTGGCCGGTCCAGGCGCCTGTCGCCCGGGGGCTTGTGCGAAGGCTTCGCCAGAGGCTGCAAACCGCCCGATGACAACAACACGGGAAAACCCGAAAGGATCGTTGAATGGGAACATCGACAGCAAGCACCGGTAAGCTGCTCATGGATATGGCCGGAGGGCACGATTACGGCTATGGCCTGGCTCTGCAATCCGATGGCCGGATTCTGATAGGCGGTCAGGGTTCATCGAACTTCGGCGTGGTCCGGTTGAACGCCGACGGCACCTTCGACCCCAGCTTCAGCGGCGATGGCAAGGCCACCTTCGATATCGCCGGCGACTACGATTACGGTCGAAGCCTGGCTGTGCAGCCCGACGGCAGGATCCTGCTGGCGGGGTACAGTTTCAACCCCGGCACTGGCAATCACGATTTCAGCGCGATCCGGCTGAACGCCAACGGCACTCTCGATACCGGCTTCAGCGGCGACGGCAGGTTCATCTTCGACAGCAGCGACGATTACGGCTATGACCTGGCCGTGCAGGCCGATGGCAAGTTCCTGCTGGGCGGCAGCATCAATAGCGACTTCGGCGCGATCCGGCTGAATGCCGACGGCAGCCTCGATACCGGCTTCGGCAGCGCCGGCATGGTTACCTTCGATATCGCGGGCGACTCCGATTATGTTCATGGCCTGGTCGTGCAGCCGGACGGCAAGATCCTGCTGGCGGGATTCAGCTTCAACCCCGGCAACGGGACTTACGATTTCAGCGTGAGCCGGCTGAACGCCGACGGTACCCTCGATGCCGGCTTCGGCAGCGGCGGCACGGTCACCTTCGACGGTGGCGGCAATGGCGACGATCACGCGTATGGCCTGAGCGTGCAGGCTGACGGCAAGATCCTGCTGGGCGGCAGCACCAATGACGACTTCGGCGTGATCCGCCTGAACGCCGACGGCACTCTCGATACCGGCTTCGGCAGCGGCGGCAAGGCCGTCTTCGATATCGCGGGTGACTCCGATGACGGCCGCAGCCTGGCCGTGCAGCCCGACGGCAGGATCCTGCTGGCGGGATTCAGCTTCAATCCTGGCAACGGGACTTACGATTTCAGCGCGCTCCGGCTGAATGCCGACGGCACCCTCGACACCGGCTTCGGCAGCGGCGGCAAGGTCGTCTTCGATATCGCGGGTAGCTACGACGAGGGCCAAAGCCTGGCTGTGCAGTCCGACGGCAGGATCCTGATCTCGGGTTCCAGCTACAACCTCGATAGCCGCAGGTACGACATCGCTGCGATCCGGCTGAACGCCGACGGCTCGCTCGACAACACCTTCGGGGCGCCGGACGAGGAGGCCGTGACTCTCGAGGGCAGCGACGGCGACGACCTGCTGATCGGCAGCGACGGGCGCGACTCGATCCTCGGCAAGGCCGGCAACGACCTCCTCGACGGCGGGGCCGGGCGCGACAGCCTGAGCGGCGGCAGCGGCGCCGACCTGTTCCGCGTCTCGGCCCGCGAGGACAGCTACCGTACCGCCAGCGAGAGCCTCGCCGACCGGATCCTCGACTTCGATCCCGGCGAGGACCGCATCGACCTCTCGGCGCTGGGCTTCACCGGGCTGGGCGACGGCCACGACGGCACCCTGGCGGTGCAGGTGAACAGCGCCGGCACGCACACCTACCTCAAGAGCTTCGAGGCGGATGCCGAGGGGCAGCGCTTCGAGGTCGTCCTGAAGGGCGACTACGCCGGCCAGCTCGACAGCGGTCAGCTGATCTTCGCGCCTGTCTCACGTGAAGGCACCGAAGGCAGCGACAACCTGCTGGGCACGCCGGTGGCGGAGATTCTCACCGGCGGTGCCGGTGACGACCGCCTGCATGGCGCCGGCGGCGACGACCTGCTCGACGGCGGCGCCGGGCGCGACCGGCTGATCGGCGGCAGCGGCGCCGACGTATTCCGCATCGCGGCCCGCGAGGACAGCTACCGCACCGAGAGTGCGAGCTTCGCCGACCGGATCGTCGATTTCGATCCCGGCGAGGACCGCCTCGACCTCTCGGCCCTCGGTTTCAGCGGCCTGGGCGACGGCCGCGACGGCACCCTGGCCGTGCGGGTGAACGAGGCCGGCACGCGGACCTATCTGAAAAGCTTCGAAGTGGATGCCGAGGGACGGCGCTTCGAGATCGCCCTGGACGGCGACCTCGCCGACCGGCTCGACAGCGGCAATGTGCTATTCGAGCCTGTGGCTCTCGAGGGGAGCGAGGCGAGCGACAGCCTGATCGGCAGCGCGGCGGCGGAAAGCCTCGCCGGCGGGGCCGGCAACGACTACCTGCATGGCGGCGCCGGCGACGACAGCCTCGACGGCGGCCTCGGGCGCGACACCCTGGCCGGCGGCAGCGGTGCCGACCTGTTCCGCTTTTCGAGCCGCGAGGACAGCCACCGCACCGACGGCGAGGGCCCCAGCGACCGGATCCTCGACTTCGAGGCCGGCGAGGACCGCATCGACCTCTCCACCCTCGGTTTCAGCGGCCTGGGCGACGGCCACGGCGGCACCCTGGCGGTGCAGGTGAACGACGCCGGCACGCACACCTACCTCAAGAGCTTCGAGGCGGATGCCGAGGGACGGCGTTTCGAGCTCGTCCTGAAGGGCGACTACGGCGACCGGCTTTCCGCCGATGACTTTCTCTTCGCCACGGCAGCCGACCCGACCGGCCAGCTCCTGATCGTCGGCATCCCGCAGAGCGAGCCGGCGGGTTGAGAAAACCCGGGGCGCGGTTCGCTGGAAGCGGATGGCATCCTCATGAGAGCCTCGGCCTGCTTCATGGCATGTCGACGGCCTACTCCAAAACGTCGCCAGAACCTAGAATACCCGCCATGCATATCTCTCCCGATCATCCCCTGCTGCTGCGCATCGTCGACGACCTGGCCGGTCCCGGCTGGTCGGAGCAGAGCATCTTCCTGCCTGCGGAGCTGACCGAAGCGCTGGCGGAGGCGTGTCGTGCGCGGGCGGTCGCCGGCGAGCTGACCCCGGCCGCCATCGGCCGCGGCGACAGGCAGCTGGTGCAGGAGGGCGTGCGCGGCGACTATACCGCCTGGCTGGAGCCCGGCCAGTGCGCGCCGGGCGATGCCTGGCTGGCGCTGATGGAGTCCCTGCGCCAGACCCTCAACCGCGAGCTGTTCCTCGGTCTGGAGGAGCTCGAATGCCACTTCGCCCTCTATCCGCCGGGCGCCTGTTACCAGCGCCATCTCGACCGCTTCCGCGACGACGACAGCCGCACGGTGACCGTGGTGCTCTACCTCAACGAGGCCTGGCAGCCCGACGAGGGCGGCGAGCTGCGCCTGTACCTGCCGAACGGGCGGGTCCACGACGTGATGCCGCAGGGCGGCAGCCTGGCCTGCTTCATGTCGGCGGACTTCCCCCACGAGGTGCTGCCGGCGACCCGCGAGCGGCTGTCGCTGACCGGCTGGTTCCGGCGGCGCGCCGACAGCCCCCTGTAGGCGCGGTTCGCGCCGGAGTCCGGCCATGCAGAAGATCCTGGTCAGCCGTTGCCTGCTCGGCGAGCGGGTCCGCTACGACGGCGGCGCCCACGGCCCCTTCGCCCTGCTCGAAGCCTGGCGGCGCCAGGGGCGCCTGATGGCGGTCTGCCCGGAGGTCGCCGGCGGCCTGCCGACGCCCCGCCCGCCGGCGGAGATTCCCGGCGGGCAGGGCGCCCGGGTGCTGGAGGGCGAATGCGCCGTGCTGACCATCGACGGCGCGGAGGTCGGCGCGGCCTTCCTCGCCGGCGCCCATGCGGCCCTGCAGCTGGTCGAGGCCCACGGCATCCGCCTCGCCGTGCTCAAGGCGCGCAGCCCTTCCTGCGGCAACCGCGAGAATTACGACGGCAGCTTCAGCGGCCGGCGGGTACCCGGCGAGGGCGTCACCGCCGCACTGCTGCGCCGCCACGGGGTGCGGGTGTTCAGCGAGGAAGAGCTGGTGGAGGCGGCCGCCGCCCTGGCGGCGCTGGAGGCGGACGGCGACGCGGAATGACCATTGGTTGCCACCAATGGCTACCCGGCGGCGGATAGACCTGATCAATTGTGCGGTCGATAATCCTCCCGGGCGTACGTTTTCGTACAGATGACACTCACCCTCGCCGTGGAGCATCCGAGGTGTCGCAGTCGCCGCGCTTTTCGCTTCGTACCTGGCCCGCCGCGCTGCAGTGGCTGGCCCTGCTGACCGCCGCCGGAACCGGCGGCTGGCTGCTCGGCCACCTGGGCATGCCGGCCGCCTGGTTTCTCGGCCCCATGCTGGTGGCCGTGGCCTTCGGCGTCGGCGGTGCGACCATCCACATGCCCAGGCCGGCCTTCAAGCTGGGCCAGGGCTGCGTCGGCATCCTGGTCGCCCAGTCGATGACCCTGTCGGTGCTGCTGGCCCTGGCGCAGTCCTGGCACGTGATGCTGCTGGCGACGGCACTGACCCTGGCCCTCAGCCTGCTGGTGAGCTTGGGGCTGGTCTGGTTCGGCGGCATTCCCGGCAGCACCGCGGCCTGGGGGATGGCGCCGGGAGCGGCGTCGGCCATGGTCGCGATGGCCGAGGAAGACGGCGCCGACGGCCGCGTGGTGGCGACCATGCAGTACGTGCGGGTGGTCTGCGTGGTGCTGGTCGGGGCGCTGGTCGGGCATCTGACGGCCACGCCGGGCGTCGCACCCGCCGGCCTGCCGGCGCTGCCGATCGAGGCTGGGCTGGCGGATCTGGGCCCGAGCCTGGCGCTGATCCCCTGCGGCGTGCTGGCCGGCGCGCGCCTGCCGGCCGGCGCCCTGCTGCTGCCGCTGCTGGCCGGCGCCGCCCTGCAGGTGGGCGGCGTGCTGCGCCTGGGGCTGCCCGAGTGGCTGCCGCCCTTGGCCTACGGGGCGATCGGATGCTATATCGGGTTGCGTTTCGATCTCGCGACGCTGAGCCATGTCTGGCGCCGCCTGCCGGCGATGATCGTCGGCGCGGTGGTGCTGATCCTGCTCTGCGCGCTGTCGGCCTGGCTGATCGCGCTGCTGCTCGGCAAGGACTTCCTCTCGGTCTACCTGGCGACCACCCCCGGCGGGCTGGATGCCATGGCGATCATCGCTGTGGACACCCGCTCGGATGCCGGTCTGGTGCTGGCCATGCAGACCCTACGCCTGTTCGGGGTGATTCTCACGGGAGCCTTCTTCGCGCGGCAGATCATGCGCCTGGCGCAGCGCTAGCGGCCCGTCCGGCCGCCGGTCCCCCTTCACGCTGCCGGAGTTCTTCAGTCGTGGCCGTCCTGCAAGCAATCCTGCCCATTTTCGCCCTGATCGTGCTGGGCTACACCCTCGGTCGCCGTCAATGGCTGAGCAACCAGGCCGCCAGGGAGCTGGGCAACCTGACCTTCAAGCTGTTCATGCCGATGCTGCTGTTCAGCGGCATCGCCAAGGCCGCGCTGGACGAGGGCTTTTCCCCCTCCCTGCTGCTGGCCTACTTCGTGCCGGCCCTGGGCATCTTCGCCGCGGTGAACCTGATCGGCCACCGCCTGCGCGGGCGGCCCACGCCGTTCGGCCTGACCGCCGGTTTCTCCAACAACGTGCTGGTGGGCATCCCGCTGGTCGCCAGCCTGTTCGGCAGCCCCGGGCTGGTCTACGTGTTCACCGTGCTGGCCTTCCACAGCCTGCTGCTGTTCTCATTCCAGAGCCTGTACGGCGCGCTGGCCGCCCAGGAGGCCGTGAATGTCCGTTCCCTGCTGCTGAACCTGGCCAACCCGATGATCGTCGGGCTGCTGCTGGGCGTGCTGCTGAATCTCTCCGGCCTGCAGCTGCCGGCGCCCCTCGAGCACCTGACCCAGTGGCTGGGCCAGGCGGCGCTGCCCTGCGCGCTGATCGTGCTCGGGGTCAATCTCTCCGGCTACCGTCTGCTCCCCAGCCGCGAGGCGCTCGGCATCGTCTTCGCCAAGCTGCTGGTATTTCCGCTGGCGGTGCTGGTCTTGTGCGCCGCGCTCGGGCTGGGGCCGCTGGCCAGCTCGGTGCTGACCGCCATGGCCGCCTGCCCCAGCGGGGTCAACGTGTTCGGCTTCGTCCGCCATCCGGAGGACAGCGGGGTGGTCAGCTCGGCGATCACCCTGTCGACCCTGCTGGCGGCGCTGACCCTGCCGCTGTGGGTGTTCCTCAGCGGACATCTGTAGTCCCCGAAAACGACGAGGCCCGTACCTGGGCAGGTACGGGCCTCGTCGTCAGGCGGCCTGCCGGCGCAGGCGCCGGCCGGTCAGAACAGCACGCGGCTGCGGATGGTGCCGCTTACTTGCTGGAGCTTCTCGAGGGCCATTTCCGAGTACTCGGCGTCGACGTCGATCACCACGTAGCCGACCTTCTCGTTGGTCTGCAGGAACTGGCCGGAGATGTTGATGCCGTTCTCGGCGAAGACCTTGTTGATCTCGCTCATCACCCCGGGGATGTTCTGGTGGATGTGCAGCAGACGGTGCTTGCCCGGGTGGGAGGGCAGGGCCACCTCGGGGAAGTTGACCGAGGACACCGAGGTGCCGTTGTCGCTGTACTTGACCAGCTTCTCGGCCACTTCCGAACCGATGTTGGCCTGGGCCTCCATGGTCGAGCCGCCGACGTGCGGGGTGAGGATGACGTTGTCGAGGCCGCGCAGCGGGCTGACGAATTCGTCGTTGTTGGAGCGCGGCTCCACCGGGAACACGTCGATGGCCGCGCCGTTGAGGTGCTTGTCCTTGATGGCGGCAGCCAGGGCGTCGATCTCGACCACGGTGCCGCGGGCGGCGTTGAGCAGGATGGCGCCCTTCTTCATGGCGCGGATTTCCTTCTCGCCGATCATCCACTTGGTCGCGGCGGTTTCCGGCACGTGCAGGGTGACGATGTCGGCCTGGCCGAGCAGGTCGTAGAGGTTGCCCACCTGGCTGGCGTTGCCCAGCGGCAGCTTGGTCACCACGTCGTAGAACAGCACCTGCATGCCCAGGCTCTCGGCCAGTACCGAGAGCTGGGTGCCGATCGAGCCGTAGCCGACGATGCCGAGCTTCTTGCCGCGGATCTCGTAGGAGTGGCTGGCGCTCTTCAGCCAGCCGCCGCGGTGGCAGACCGCGTTCTTCTCGGGAATGCCGCGCAGCAGCAGGATCGCCTCGGCGAGCACCAGCTCGGCCACCGAGCGGGTGTTGGAGTAGGGCGCGTTGAACACCGCGATGCCGCGCTCGCGGGCCGCCTCCAGGTCGACCTGGTTGGTGCCGATGCAGAAGCAGCCGACCGCGACCAGCTTCTTCGCACAGTCGAAGACCTCGTCGGTCAGCTGGGTGCGCGAGCGGATGCCGATGAAGTGGGCATCGGCGATCTTCTCCTTCAGCTGGTCCTCGGGCACCGAGCCGGTCAGGTACTCGATGTTGGTGTAGCCGGCAGCCTTGAGCGTATCCAGTGCAGTCTGGTGAACGCCTTCCAGCAGAAGGAAGCGGATCTTGCTCTTGTCGAGAGAGGTCTTGCTCATCTACGTAAACCTGTTTTCCTGGAGGTGTGTGGCGATGCAGGCAGGCAGCCGGTAGTGCTGCCCGGAAAGGGCTACAGCCGCCCCGGAAATCGGCGGGAAGCACGACTCACGGGGCGGCTATGCTAGCATATCGGGCCTGCCAAACCGCCATTCCTGGTACTTGAAGGGTACTCAGGACGGCCATGAATCCTGTGAGAGTTGCCCCATGACCAATCCTGCCCTGATAGACGAGCTGAAGACCCTGGTGGAGCCCGGCAAGGTGCTCACCGACGCCGATTCCCTCAACGCCTATGGCAGGGACTGGACCAAGCATTTCGCCCCCGCCCCCTTGGCCATCGCGTTCCCGAAGAGCATAGAGCAGGTCCAGGCCATCGTCCGCTGGGCCAACGAGCGCAAGGTCGCGCTGGTGCCTTCGGGCGGGCGCACCGGGCTGTCCGCCGCCGCCGTCGCCGCCCACGGCGAGGTGGTAGTGGCCTTCGACTACATGAACCGCATCCTGCAGTTCAACGAGATCGACCGCACCGTGGTCTGCGAGCCGGGAGTGGTGACCAGGCAGCTGCAGGACTTCGCCGCGGACAAGGGGCTCTACTACCCGGTCGACTTCGCCTCGGCCGGCTCCAGCCAGATCGGCGGCAACATCGGCACCAACGCCGGCGGGATCAAGGTGATCCGCTACGGCATGACCCGCAACTGGGTGGCCGGCCTCAAGGTGGTCACCGGCAAGGGCGACCTGCTCGAGCTGAACAGGGATCTGGTCAAGAACGCCACCGGCTACGACCTGCGCCAGCTGTTCATCGGCGCCGAGGGCACCCTGGGCTTCGTCGTCGAGGCCACCATGCGCCTGGACCGCGCGCCGACCAACCTCACCGCCATGGTCCTCGGCACCTCCGACCTCGATTCCATCATGCCGGTGCTGCACGCCTTCCAGGACAGGATGGACCTGACCGCCTTCGAGTTCTTCTCCGACAAGGCGCTGGCCAAGGTGCTGGCCCGCGGCGACGTGCCGGCGCCGTTCGAGACCGAGTGTCCCTTCTATGCGCTGCTGGAGTTCGAGGCCAGCACCGAGGAGCGCGCCGAGCAGGCGCTGGCGACCTTCGAGCACTGCGTCGAGCAGGGCTGGGTGCTGGACGGGGTGATGAGCCAGAGCGAGCAGCAGCTGCAGAACCTCTGGAAGCTGCGCGAGTACATCTCCGAGACCATCTCCCACTGGACCCCGTACAAGAACGACGTGTCGGTCACCATCGGCAAGGTGCCGGCCTTCCTCAGGGAAATCGACGCGATCGTCGGTGAGCACTACCCGGACTTCGAGATCGTCTGGTTCGGCCACATCGGCGACGGCAACCTGCACCTGAACATCCTCAAGCCCGACACCATGGCCAAGGACGAGTTCTTCGCCAAGTGCGCCACGGTGAACAAGTGGGTGTTCGAGATCGTGCAGAAGTACAACGGCTCGATCTCCGCCGAGCACGGCGTGGGCATGACCAAGCGCGACTACCTGGGCTACAGCCGCTCGGAGGCCGAGATCGCCTATATGAAGGCGGTCAAGGCGGTGTTCGACCCGAACGGCATCATGAACCCCGGCAAGATCTTCGCCTGACCCTCGCGCCCCGTACGCAGGCCCGCGTGGCCTGCGTTTCCGTCCTTTCCCGCTCCTGGTGCCTGCGCCCGAAAAAGCCTTCGATGCCGTGCGGATTTGCCGTAGAGTCGCGCCATGGATTCCAGGCCATAAAGACACAAGGAGCCTTGCATGAGTTACCAGCATCAATACCTCGACGGTACGCGCATCCACTACCCGCTGGGCAAGGTGGTCTGCGTCGGCCGCAACTACGCCGAACATGCCCGGGAGCTGAACAACCCGGTGCCTACCGAGCCCCTGCTGTTCATCAAGCCGGGCAGCTGCACGGTGCCGCTGGAAGGCGGCTTCGCCATTCCGCGCGACCGCGGCGAGGTGCACTACGAGGCGGAGATCGCCGTGCTGATCGGCAAGCCGCTGTCGCACCGGCCGAGCGCCGAGGAGGTGCGTGACGCCATCTCCGGCTTCGCCCCGGCCCTCGACCTGACCCTGCGCGACGTGCAGGCCAGGCTCAAGGAAAAGGGCCTGCCCTGGGAGCTGGCGAAAGCCTTCGACGGCGCCTACGTGCTGGCGCCTTTCGTGTCCGGCGATGCCGTCGAGGATCTCGCCGACATCGGCATCCGCCTGACCATCAACGGCGAAGTGCGCCAGGACGGCAACAGCCGCGACATGCTCAACCCCATCGTCGCCCTGATCCAGCACATCGCCGGGCATTTCAGCCTGCAGCCGGGCGACGTGGTCTCCACCGGTACGCCGGCTGGCGTCGGTCCGCTCGCCTCCGGCGATCGCCTGGTGCTGGAGCTGAGCGGGCTGTCCCGCTTCGAAAGCCGCGTGCTCTGAAGCCGCCGGCCGGGCGCGTCGCGCGCCCGGCCGCTCGAATTCATCTTCGTTTAAGGCGGCCCCGGCACGCTTCCGGGCTGCCTTGTCCTGCGGAAGCCAATCCATGCCCATTTCCTTCGCCCGTGCGCCCCGTCGGCGCCTGCTGCTCAAACTCGCCCTGTTGCTGCTTGTCCTGGCCGTGCTGGTGGTCGGCCGCGAGTGGCGCTGGCTCGATCTGCTCCGGCTGTCCTGGCAGGAATGCCGGACGGAGCCGGCGGCGCGCGCCGCCGGCGTCTGGCTGCCCGACTACCGGCTGGCGCTGGAGGTCGAGCTGGCCGGCCTGGAGGAGGACGAAACCTCCGGCCTGACCTGGAACCCGCAGACCGGCACCCTGTTCACCGTCACCGGCAAGCATCCGCAGCTGGTGGAGATCAGCCCCGAGGGCGCGGTCCTGCGACGCATCCGCCTGACCGGCTTCAGCGATCCGGAAGGGGTGGAGGCGCTCGGCGACGGGCGTCTGGCCATCGTCGACGAGCGCCGCCGCCTGCTGGCGCTGTTCCGGCTGCCGCCGGGCGCGGACAGCTTCGATCTGGCCGACGCGCAGCGTGTCGATCTCGGTTTCGCCGCCGCCGGCAACAAGGGCTTCGAGGGACTGGGCTGGGATGCGCGGACGAATCGCCTGCTGCTGGCCCTGGAGCGTCCGCCGGCGCTGTTCGGCCTGGCCGTTTCCGCCGAGGGCGCCGCCGGCGAGCTGCAGCCGTTGCCCGGCGAGGGGCTGCCGGTGCGCGATCTGTCCTCGCTGAGCGTCGATCCGCGCAGCGGCCACTTCCTGCTGCTGTCCGACGAGTCGCGCCTGCTAGTGGAGTTCGACCGCGAGGGCCGGCCGCTCAGTTTCATCAGCCTGCTCGGCGGCTTCAACGGCCTGGCGCGCAGCATCAAGCAGGCGGAGGGGGTGGCGATGGACGCGGCGGGCAATCTCTACGTGGTCGGCGAGCCGAACCGCTTCCACGTGTTCCGCAAGACCCATCCCTGAGTCCGGGCGGGCGTCCGTGCCCGCCGCCCCGGCCTCAGGGCTTCGGGCGCTCGATGCGCTCCACGCCGTTGCGGGTGCCGAGCAGCAGCAGATCGGCCGGGCGCGCGGCGAACAGGCCGTTGGTGACCACCCCGACGATGTTGTTGATGTCGGACTCCAGCTGCCGGGGGTTGGTGATCTGCATGTTGTACACGTCGAGGATCACGTTGCCGTTGTCGGTCACCACGCCCTCGCGGTAGACCGGATCGCCGCCCAGCCAGACCAGCTGGCGCGCCACATGGCTGCGGGCCATGGGGATCACCTCCACCGGCAGCGGGAAGTCGCCGAGAAAGTCGACCCGCTTGCTCTCGTCGGCGATGCAGATGAAGGTCTGGGCCACCGCGGCGACGATCTTCTCGCGGGTCAGCGCGGCGCCGCCGCCCTTGATCAGCTCCAGGTACTTGTTGCACTCGTCGGCGCCGTCCACGTAGAACTCCAGGTCGGCGACGTTGTTCAGGTCGTACACTTCGATGCCGTGGCTCTTCAGGCGCGCGGCGGTGGCCTCGGAGCTGGCCACGGCGCCGTCGAAGTCCAGCCGGTGGCGGGCCAGCAGGTCGATGAAGAAGTTGGCGGTCGAGCCGGTGCCGACGCCGACGACGCTCTTCGAGGTGAGCTGCGGAAGGATGTGGTCGAGGGCGGCCTGGGCCACGGCCTGCTTGAGCTGGTCCTGGGTCATGCGGGAGTCTTCGTCGAATGGGTGGGATGGACGCGATTATAGCCGCGCCCGGGCCGGCCTGGCGTCCTCCGGCGCGCGATGGGTGGCCGGCCGCGACGGTGACGGAGTAGACTGGCCCATTCCTTTCCTGCGCCCCGATGTCCGCCGATGCTCGAACAGTACGTCAAGAAGATCCTCACCTCGCGCGTCTACGACGTCGCCGTCGAAACCCCTTTGCAGCCCGCCCGCCAGCTCTCCGAGCGTCTCGGCAACCAGATCCTGCTCAAGCGCGAGGACCTGCAGCCGGTGTTCTCCTTCAAGATCCGCGGCGCCTACAACAAGGTGGCCCAGCTGGGCGAGGCGGAACTGGCGCGCGGCGTGGTCACCGCCTCGGCCGGCAACCATGCCCAGGGCGTGGCCCTGGCGGCCAGGCACCTGGGCATCAAGGCGATCATCGTGATGCCGAGGACCACCCCGGAGATCAAGGTCCAGGCGGTGCGCGCCCGCGGCGCCAAGGTGGTGCTGCACGGCGACGCCTTTCCCGAGGCGCTGGCCCATTCGCTGAAGCTGGTCGAGGAGAAGGGCTACACCTTCATTCACCCCTACGACGATCCCGACGTGATCGCCGGGCAAGGCACCGTGGCCATGGAGATCCTCCGCCAGCAGCCGGGCCGGCTGGACGCCGTCTTCGTGCCGGTCGGCGGCGGCGGACTGATCGCGGGCATCGCCGCCTACGTGAAATACCTGCGTCCCGAGGTGAAGGTGATCGGCGTCGAGCCGGCGGACTCCAACTGCCTGCAGGCGGCGCTGGCCGCCGGCGAGCGGGTGGTGCTGCCGCAGGTCGGGCTGTTCGCCGACGGCGTGGCGGTGGCGCAGATCGGCGCCCACACCTTCGACATCTGCCGTCACCACGTGGACGAGGTGGTCACCGTCAGCACCGACGAGATCTGCGCGGCGATCAAGGACATCTACGACGACACCCGCTCGATCACCGAGCCGGCCGGCGCCCTGGCGGTGGCCGGAATCAAGCGCTACGTCGAGCGCGAGGGGGCGGCCGGGCAGACCCTGGTGGCCATCGACTCCGGCGCCAACATCAACTTCGACCGCCTGCGCCACGTCGCCGAGCGTGCCGAGCTGGGCGAGAAGCGCGAGGCGATCATCGCCGTGACCATCCCCGAGCAGCCGGGCAGCTTCAAGGCGTTCTGCCAGGCGATCGGCAAGCGGCAGATCACCGAGTTCAACTACCGCTACAACCGCCCGGACCACGCGCACATCTTCGTCGGCGTGCAGACCCACCCGGAGAACGATCCGCGCGAGCAGCTGGTGGCCAGCCTGCGCGAGCAGGGCTTCCCGGTGCTCGACCTGACCGACGACGAGCTGGCCAAGCTGCACATCCGCCACATGGTCGGCGGCCATGCGGCGGGTGTCAGCGACGAGGTGGTGCTGCGCTTCGAGTTCCCCGAGCGCCCCGGCGCGCTGTTCAACTTCCTCAGCAAGCTCGGCGGGCGCTGGAACATCTCGATGTTCCACTACCGCAACCACGGCGCCGCCGACGGCCGCGTGGTGGCCGGCCTGCAGGTGCCGGCGGGCGATCGCCACCTGCTGCCGGCGGCCCTCGAAGCCATCGGCTACCCCTGGTGGGACGAGACCGACAATCCTGCTTACCGGCTGTTCCTCGGCTGAGCCGCCGGCGGTATCCGCCCGATCTCACAAGGATGTGCACGCGATGGAACACTTCGCCCTGCTCAGGATGCTCCACGGCGTGGCCGGCGCGCTGCTGTTGGTGACCTTCTTCGCGCTCGCCGGGTACTGCTGGCGCTCGCGCCCCCGTCCGCTGGGGGCGGCGGAGCCGAGCGCCGAAACACAGGCCGAGACGGGCGCGGACGAGCCGGCGGAGGCGGACGTGGAGATAGCCGCACCGGCAGAGCCGGAGATTCCTTCGCGTACCTCGCCCTGGCCCGCGCTGTGCGCCGTCCTGCTGCTGCTCTGCCTGGTCGGCCTGCCGGTCAGCGGCTGGTGGCTGGCGCACCTGGCCGGCTGGCCGCTGGGGCAGCCCTGGCTGCTCGGCAGCTCGCTGCTGTTTTTGCCGGGCTCGCTGTGCGGGCTGTGGCTGGCATCCAGGGTCGTCGGACGCAAGCCGGGCGTCCGGCTCGGCCTGGGGCTGGCGGTGGTCGGGCTGCTGTGCTTCGGAGCCAGCCTCGGGCTGATGGTGGTCAAGCCGGTCTGAGGCTCAGCGCAGCGAGATCACCGGCCAGCCGCGCCGTTTGGCTTCCGCCCGCAGGCTGGGGTCGGGATCGACCGCCACCGGGTGGCTGACCCGCTCGAGCAGCGGCAGGTCGTTGTGCGAGTCGCTGTAGAAGTGGCTGCCTTCCAGCGAGTGACCGGTTTCCGCCAGCCAGCGGTTCAGGCGCTCGACCTTGCCTTCCTTGAAGCAGGGCACGTCGGTGGTGCGCCCGGTGTAGCGGCCGCCGGCCATTTCGCATTCGGTGGCAAGCAGGGTGTCGACGCCGAGGCGGGCGGCGATGGGGCCGGTGACGAAGCGGTTGGTGGCGGTGATGATCGCCAGCTTGTCGCCCTGGCTGCGGTGCCGCTCGATGAGTTCCCGGCCCTTGGCGAGGATGATCGGCTCGATGCGCTCGTGCATGAACGTCCGGTGCCACTCGTCGAGCATGGCCATCTCGGTGCGGCCGAGGATCTCCAGGCTGAAGTTCAGGTAGTCGACGATGTTCAGCCGCCCGGCCAGGTAGTCTTGGTAGAAGGCGTCGTTGCGCGCCTTGTAAGTGTCGCCGTCGAGGATGCCGCGCTCGCAGAGCCAGTCGCCCCAGGCATGGTCGCTGTCGCCGGCCAGCAGGGTGTTGTCGAGATCGAATAGAGCCAGACGCACGCTAGAACCTCGGTCAGGGAAGGGGAGTCGGAGTGCGGCGAAGCATAACGGTTCCACGGCAAAAAAAGCAGGAGAGCCGCCGACGCTCCCCCCTTGTCCTGCCCGCTTCTGGCGCGAACCTTTTTGTGGAACAATGCCTGCACATGCGTTCGCAAGGTTCATTGCCGTGATCGACCCCGATGGATTTCGTCCCAATGTCGGCATCATCCTGACCAATGAGATCGGTCAGGTGCTCTGGGCGCGGCGGATCAACCAGGATGCCTGGCAGTTCCCCCAGGGCGGCATCGACGCACGGGAATCGCCGGAGGAGGCGCTGTTCCGCGAGCTCAACGAGGAGGTCGGACTGGAGCAGCAGGATGTGCAGATCCTCGCCTGCACCCGTGGCTGGTTGCGCTATCGTCTGCCACAGCGCCTGGTGCGCTCGCACAGCCAGCCGCTGTGCATCGGCCAGAAGCAGAAGTGGTTTCTCCTGCGCCTGCTTTCCGATGAGCAGCGGGTGCGCATGGATCTTACCGGCAAGCCGGAATTCGACGGTTGGCGCTGGGTCAGCTACTGGTATCCGCTGGGCCAGGTGGTCGCCTTCAAGCGCGAGGTCTACCGGCGCGCGCTGAAAGAACTCGCCCCGCGCCTGCTGGCACGGGACTGATCAGACGGAGCTCAAGGCGGGCCATGCTCAACACGCTGCGCAAGATCGTCCAGGAAGTGAATGCCGCCAAGGATCTCAAGACGGCACTGGGCATCATCGTGCGTCGCGTCAAGGAGACCATGGGCAGCCAGGTCTGCTCGGTCTACCTCCTCGATCCGGAAACCAACCGCTTCGTGCTGATGGCCACCGAGGGGCTCAACAAGCGCTCCATCGGCAAGGTCAGCATGGCCTCCAACGAGGGCCTGGTCGGCCTGGTCGGCACCCGCGAGGAGCCGCTCAACCTGGAGAACGCGGCCGACCACCCCCGCTACCGCTACTTCGCCGAGACCGGCGAGGAGCGCTACGCCTCCTTCCTCGGCGCACCGATCATCCACCACCGGCGGGTGATGGGCGTGCTGGTCATCCAGCAGAAGGAGCGCCGCGAGTTCGACGAGGGCGAGGAAGCCTTCCTGGTGACCATGAGCGCGCAGCTCGCCGGGGTCATCGCCCATGCCGAGGCGACCGGCTCGATCCGCGGCCTCGGCCGGCAGGGCAAGGGCATCCAGGAGGCGCGCTTCATCGGCGTGCCGGCCGCGCCGGGCGTCGCCGTCGGCAAGGCCGTGGTGGTGCTGCCGCCGGCCGACCTGGAGGTGGTGCCGGACAGGGCGACGGAGGACGTCAAGGCCGAGCTGGAACTGTTCCACTGCGCCCTGGAGTCGGTGCGCGCCGACATCCGCGCGCTGTCCGCCAAACTGGCCACCCAGTTGCGCCCGGAAGAGCGCGCGCTGTTCGACGTCTACCTGATGATGCTCGACGACGCCTCGCTGGGCTGCGAGGTGCAGCGGGTGATCAAGACCGGCCAGTGGGCCCAGGGCGCCCTGCGCCAGGTGGTCAACGAGCACATCAAGCGCTTCGAGCTGATGGACGACGCCTACCTGCGCGAGCGCGCCTCCGACGTCAAGGACCTCGGCCGGCGCCTGCTCGCCTACCTGCAGCAGGCCCGCCAGCAGACCATGGTCTATGCGGAGAACACCATCCTGGTCAGCGAGGAGCTGAGTCCGGCGATGCTCGGTGAGCTGCCCGAGGGCAAGCTGGTCGGCCTGGTCTCGGTGCAGGGCTCGGGCAACTCCCACGTGGCGATCCTCGCCCGCGCCATGGGCATTCCCACGGTGATGGGGGCGGTCGACCTGCCCTATTCGAAGATGGACGGCATCGACCTGATCGTCGACGGCTACCATGGCGAGGTCTACACCAATCCCAGCGAGCTGCTGCGCCAGCAGTTCGCCGAGCTGGTCGAGGAGGAACGCCAGCTGACCCAGGGCCTGGACGCCCTGCGCGAGCTGCCCTGCGAAACCCTCGACGGCCACCGCCTGCCGCTGTGGGTCAACACCGGGCTGCTCGCCGATGTCGCCCGCGCCCAGGAGCGCGGCGCCGAGGGGGTGGGCCTGTACCGCACCGAAGTGCCGTTCATGAACAACGAGCGCTTCCCCAGCGAGAAGGAGCAGCTGGCGATCTACCGCGACCAGCTGTCCGCCTTCCATCCGCTGCCGGTGACCATGCGCACCCTGGACATCGGCGGCGACAAGGCGCTGTCCTACTTCCCGATCAAGGAAAGCAACCCCTTCCTCGGCTGGCGCGGCATCCGCGTCACCCTCGACCACCCGGAAATCTTCCTGGTGCAGGTCCGCGCCATGCTCAAGGCCAGCGAGGGGCTGAACAACCTGCGCATCCTGCTGCCGATGATCTCCTCGATCCACGAGCTGGACGAGGCGCTGCACCTGATCCACCGCGCCTGGGGCGAGGTCCGCGACGAGGGCACCGATGTGCCGATGCCGCCGATCGGGGTGATGGTGGAGGTTCCCGCAGCGGTCTACCAGACGCGCGAGATCGCCCGGCTGGTGGATTTCCTCTCGGTCGGCTCCAACGACCTGACCCAGTACCTGCTGGCGGTGGACCGCAACAACCCGCGGGTCGCCGACCTCTACGACTATCTGCATCCGGCCGTTCTGCAGGCGCTCTACAAGGTGGTGCAGGATGCCCATGGCGAAGGCAAGCCGGTGAGCATCTGCGGCGAGATGGCCGGCGATCCCTCGGCGGCGGTGCTGCTGATGGCCATGGGCTTCGACAGCCTGTCGATGAACGCCACCAACCTGCCCAAGGTCAAGTGGCTGCTGCGCCAGGTCACCCTGGGCAAGGCCAAGGAACTGCTCGGCCAACTGATGGCCATCGACAATCCGCAGGTCATCCACAGCACGCTGCAGCTGGCCCTGCGCAACCTTGGCCTCGGCCGGGTGATCAATCCGGTGGCTTCGCTGCAAGGGTGAGCGGCAGGCCTGTAGCCAGCCGGGAGCTCTTCCGAGGCTGGCGTCGGCGACACGTCTGGAACGAAGCTTATGGATGAGCTCGAGGTTATTGCTAGTCCCTATGGTTCGGCCCCCGAGGCCATCGCGCGCACCTTGCGCTTCGCGCTGGAAATCGTCAGCGACGGCATCTGGGACTGGGACATCCGCACCAATCACGTCAAGCGCAGCCCGGGCTGGTACGCCATGCTCGGTCATGCCGTGGACAGCCTGCCGGAGAACGTCGTGACCTGGCACGAGGTGATCCACCCCGAGGACTTCGAGCGGGTCATGCGCGGCTTCCAGGCCTACCTGGACGGGACGCAGCCCGTCTACGCCGAGGAGTACCGCTGCCGCTGCCGCGATGGCGACTACCTGTGGATCAGCGATCACGGCCGCTTCGTCGAGTTCGACGGGGAGGGCCGGCCGACCCGGATGATCGGTGCGCACCGCAACATTCACGAGCGCAAGCTGGCCGAGCTGGCCCTGCAGCAGAAGAACCAGGAGCTGGCGGAGCTCAACCTGACCCTCGAAGCACTGGTGGCGGCGCGCACCGAGGCCTTGCACCAGGCGAATCGGGCGCTGGCCGAGCAGGTTGCGCTGGCCATGCGCCTCTGCGAGATCGATCCGCTCACCCAGGTCGCCAACCGGCGCGGCTTCGAACGGCAACTGCAGGCCGAGTGGCACCGCCTGCAACGGCATGGCCATCCCTGCGCCTTGCTGATGTTCGACCTCGACCATTTCAAGCGGATCAACGACAGCCTCGGCCACCCCACCGGGGATCGGGTGCTGGTCGCGGTGGCGGAGGCGGTGCGCCGGGACCTGCGGGATGTGGACTGCTTTGCCCGCTGGGGCGGAGAGGAGTTCATCGTACTGCTGCCGGACACCGAGGCCGCTGCGGCCTGTGCGCTGGCGGAGCGTCTGCGCCTGGACCTGCGGCGGATCGATGCCGCGTTGCCGATGCAGCTCACCGCCAGCTTCGCCGTGGGAGAGATGCGCCCGGACGAAGACCCGGTCGCGCTGGTCCGCCGCCTGGACAATGCGCTTTACCTGGCCAAGCGGCAGCGGGACTGCATCGTGGTCTGCTAGCCGCCTGGGCCGCACGGCTCACGGGAGATCGAGCTTCACCTCGCCGAGGCGGGCGCCGCAGGGGCCGAAGCGGCGCTCGAGCAGCTCCACGCTGCCGTCGGCCCGCATGATCAGCGCGGTGCTGGAGCAGGTGCCGTAGTCCGCACTGACGATGAACACGCTCGACAGCAGGCGCTCTCTGACCAGGCCGACGCCGGTGTCCGGCAGCTCTGCATCCGCCGCCGGCTGCGTATCGTGCACCGCTGCCAGCAGACACTCCGCCTGCGGCGTTCCCAGGCATTCGGCCAGGGCCGCCTTGGCGCGGCGCAGCTTCGGCCAGGGCGTGTCCAGACATGCGTTGGAGAGGCCGTAGAGTCCTGCCGGCAGGCGCCGCGGCGCCGCCTCGCGGGCGTGGTAGTACCAGAGCTCCCCGGCCGTGCCGGCCAGCAGGTTGAAGCCGGTATAGTCCTGCGCCCGCTCTGCCACCTGCTCCAGATAGGCTTCGGGCGACAGCGCGCCGAGCAGAAAGCCCGCCGGCAGCTCGCCGCGGCTGCGCCGGCCCGGCGGCTGGCGCGGGTCGCGGATGTTGGTCACGGCGGCGACGCGCCCGCCGGGGCCGACGCCCAGCCAAGTGCCGCCGGCCTCCAGGTCGCGTCCGGCATGGATGTCCGGCACTTCCGGCCAGGCTGCCAGGGGCAGGCTGGGGCGGGCGTAGAACTCGTCGCGGTTGGCGGCCATCACCAGCGGCGTGGCATGCCCGGGGCGCCAGGCGAAAACGATCAGGCACATGGAGCCTCCCGCCAGTGGGTACGTGGTCGTCGGCGGCCGGAGTGGTCAGTCCACCATAGCGCCGAAGCTGTCGGCCCGGGCCATTTTCCACATGCGTGCATGGAGATGGAGCTTGCCCTTGCCCCTGGCTTCGCTGTCGAGCAGTTCGCCCGGCTTGAGGAATACGTGCTGCTGGGAGAACAGCTTGATCTCGGTGGCGGAAATACGCCGCACCAGATGCTTGGCATCCACCTGCGAAGGGTGCTCGAGGCCGGCGGCGGCGAGCATTTCGGCCAAGGTCCTGAGGGTGTTGCGATGGAAGTTGTAGACCTGCTGGGCCTTGTCCTCGACCACGACCGCGCGCTGGCGCAGCGGGTCCTGGGTAGCGATGCCGGTGGGGCACTTGTTGGTGTGGCACGATTGCGACTGGATGCAGCCGAGGGCGAACATGAAGCCGCGCGCCGAGTTGGCCCAGTCGGCACCGATGGCCAGCACGCTGAGGATGTCGAAGGCGCTGACGATCTTGCCGCTGGTGCCGAGCTTGATCTTGTCGCGCAGGTTCGCCCCGACCAGGGTGTTGTGCACGAACAGCAGGGCTTCGCGCATCGGCACGCCGATGTGGTCGGCGAATTCCAGAGGTGCGGCTCCGGTGCCGCCCTCCTTGCCGTCGACGACGATGAAGTCGGGCAGGATGCCGGTTTCCAGCATGGCCTTGACGATCCCCATGAACTCCCAGAGATGGCCCAGGCAGAACTTGAAGCCGACCGGCTTGCCGCCGGACAGCTCGCGCAGCTGGGCGATGAACTGCATCAGCTCGATCGGGGTGGAGAAGGCGCTATGGCATGCTGGCGACACGCAGTCCTCGTTCATCGGCACGCCGCGGGTCGCGGAGATTTCCGGGGTGATCTTGTGCTTGGGCAGGATGCCGCCGTGGCCCGGCTTGGCGCCCTGGCTGAGCTTGATCTCGATCATCCGCACCTGGGGATTCCTGGCCTGGACGGCGAAGCGCTCCGGGTCGAAGCGGCCGTCGCTGGTGCGGCAGCCGAAATAGCCGCTGCCCAGTTCCCACACCAGATCGCCGCCGTGTTCGCCGTGATGGGGGCTGATGCCGCCCTCGCCGCTGTCGTGGTAGAAGTTGCCGAGCTTGGCGCCCTTGTTCAGGGCGCGGACGGCATTGGCACTGAGCGAGCCGAAGCTCATCGCCGAAATGTTGAACAGCGAGGCCGAATAGGGCTGGGTGCATTGCGGCCCGCCGATGAGGACCCGGAAGCTGTCGGGGTCGGCCAGCGGCGCCGGGCGCATGGAGTGGCCGATGAACTCGAAGCCGTTCTCGTAGACGTCGACCAGCGTGCCGAAGGGCTTGTCCCCGCTCTTGTTCCTCGCCCGCGCGTAGATCAGCAGGCGCTGGGTCCGGGAGAAGGGC
The DNA here is from genome assembly GCF_002220155.1 of Azotobacter chroococcum. Lineage (NCBI taxonomy): Bacteria > Pseudomonadati > Pseudomonadota > Gammaproteobacteria > Pseudomonadales > Pseudomonadaceae > Azotobacter > Azotobacter chroococcum. Next base: position 432,258 of record NZ_CP011835.1, read on the forward strand.
AGGCGCTCGTTGTCGCCCTCGATCAGGTACTGGCGGATCTCCGGGCGAATGCTTTCGATCAGGTAGCGCAGGTTGCCGAGGATCGGGTAGTTGCGCCGCACCGCATGGCGCGTCTGCAGCAGGTCGGCGATGCCGAGCAGGCTCAGCGCGGCGGTGGCCAGGGTGAAGGGGCGGAGCCATTCGTGCTCCCAGAGGGAAAGGCTGCACAGAGTGAATGCCACGCAGAAGGCGAAGAAGGCGTATCGGCTCAGCAGCGAGATGTTCATGGGCGGGACGTGCATGCAAGGACCTCGGTTTTTTGAGCTGTTGTCGGCATCCTGCATGGCATGCATACGACCTGCCAAGTGCGCGGTGACCATCGGGTGGACTGCGGCAGCGGCGACGGGCGGTCCGGCGGGGCCGATCGGAGCCCATGGGGCGCCCCCTCAAGCGCCCGTGCTTGGCGGGCGGGCGCCAAATTCCGGTACCATGCCGCCTTTGCTCAAGAGGGGGTAGCGATGGAATTTCTGCTGTATCTGCCGCTGGGCGCGGCGGCCGGCGTGCTGGCCGGGCTGTTCGGCATCGGCGGCGGACTGATCATAGTGCCGGTGCTGGTGCTCAGCTTCACCGCCCAGGGCGTCGATCCGGCCGTGCTGACCCACCTGGCAGTGGGCACCTCGCTCGCCACCATCGTCTTCACCTCGATCAACTCGGTGCTCGCGCATCACAGCAAGGGCGCGGTGCTCTGGCCGATCTTCGTCTGGCTGACGGTCGGCATCCTCGCCGGCGCGGTGCTCGGCAGCCTGACCGCAGCGGCGCTGAAGGGCCCGATGCTGCAGAAGGTCATCGGCCTGTTCGCCATCGCCATGGCCGTCCAGATGGGCCTCGACCTCAAGCCCAGGGCCAGCCGCGAGGTGCCCGGCAAGCCCGGCCTGAGCCTGGCCGGCGTGGTGATCGGCTGGGCCTCGGCGATCTTCGGCATCGGCGGCGGCTCGCTGACCGTGCCCTTCCTGACCTGGCGCAGCGTGCCGATGCCGCAGGCGGTGGCGACCTCGGCGGCCTGCGGCCTGCCGATTGCCCTGTGCAGCGCGCTGAGCTTCATGCTCGTCGGCTGGAATGAAGCCCATCTGCCGGACTGGAGCCTGGGCTTCGTCTACCTGCCGGCGGTGCTCGGCATTGCCACGACCAGCATGTTCTTCGCCCGGCTCGGTGCCCACCTGGCGCACCGTCTGCCGCCGCGCGTGCTCAAGCGCCTGTTCGCCCTGCAACTGCTGGGCGTCGGACTGTTCTTCCTGTTCTGAGGAGCCTCGGATGCTGCCCTATCCGCAAATCGATCCCGTGGCCATCGCCCTCGGCCCGCTCAAGGTGCACTGGTACGGCCTGATGTACCTGGTCGGCATCGGCGGCGCCTGGTGGCTGGCCTCGCGCCGGCTGGCCGGCTTCGCTCCGGAGTGGAGCCGCGAGAAGCTCTCCGACCTGGTGTTCTGGGTCGCCCTGGGGGTGATCGCCGGCGGCCGGCTGGGCTACGTGCTGTTCTACGACCTGGCGGCCTACCTGAACGACCCGAGCCTGATCCTGCAGCTCTGGAAGGGCGGCATGTCCTTCCACGGCGGGCTGCTCGGCGTGCTCCTGTGCAGCTGGATCTTCGCCCGGCGCAACGGCAAGGGCTTCTTCGAGCTGATGGACTTCATCGCCCCGCTGGTGCCGATCGGCCTGGGCGCCGGGCGGATCGGCAACTTCATCAACGCCGAGCTGTGGGGCAAGGCCACCGACCTGCCCTGGGCGATGGTCTTCCCCACCGATCCTGCGCAGCTGCCGCGCCATCCCTCGCAGCTCTACCAGTTCGCCCTGGAGGGCGTGGCGCTGTTCGCCATCCTCTGGTTCTACTCGCGCAGGCCGCGGCCGACCATGGCGGTGTCCGGACTGTTCGCCGTCTGCTATGGCCTCTTCCGCTTCATCGTCGAGTTCGTCCGGGTGCCGGACGCCCAGCTCGGCTACCTCGCCTTCGGCTGGCTGACCATGGGCCAGCTGCTCTGCCTGCCGATGGTCCTCGGCGGCGCCGGGATGATGGCCTGGGCCTATCGTCGCGAGGCCAGGCTCGCCGGTTGAGTCCTGTAGGGTGGAAAACCGCGCCAGCGTTTTCCACCCTCCCTGGCAACGGTGGAAAAGACCTGCGGTCGTTTTCCACCCTGCGTACCGGTTAGAATTCACGGCCTTTTCCAGCGCGCAGCCACTTGTCCCTTCATGAAACAGTACCTCGACCTGATGCGCCTGGTGCGCGAGCACGGCACCTTCAAGAGCGACCGCACCGGCACCGGCACCTGGAGCGTCTTCGGCCACCAGATGCGCTTCGACCTCGCCGAGGGCTTTCCGCTGGTGACCACCAAGAAGTGCCACCTGAAATCCATCGTCCACGAGCTGCTGTGGTTCCTGCAGGGCGACACCAACATCCGCTACCTGAAGGAAAACGGCGTGCGCATCTGGGACGAGTGGGCCGATGCGAACGGCGACCTCGGTCCGGTCTACGGCTACCAGTGGCGCAGCTGGCCGGCGCCGGACGGCCGGCACATCGACCAGATCGCCAACGTGGTGGAGATGATCAAGAAGAACCCGGACTCGCGCCGGCTGATCGTCTCGGCCTGGAACCCGGCGCTGATCGAGGAGATGAAGCTGCCGCCGTGCCACGCGCTGTTCCAGTTCTACGTGGCCGAGGGCAGGCTCAGCTGCCAGCTGTACCAGCGTTCGGCGGACATCTTCCTCGGCGTGCCCTTCAACATCGCCAGCTACGCGCTGCTGACCCTGATGGTGGCGCAGGTCTGCGATCTCGAGCCCGGCGAGTTCATCTGGACCGGCGGCGACTGCCACCTCTACGCCAACCACCTGGAGCAGACCGACCTGCAGCTCTCCCGCGCGCCGCTGCCGCTGCCGGGCATGCGGCTCAACCCGGACGTGAAGGACCTGTTCGCCTTCCGCTACGAGGACTTCGAGCTGGTCGGCTACCAGTCCCACCCGCACATCAAGGCGCCGGTGGCGGTGTGACGGGCAAACCGGGGCTACGTGCGTAGCCCCCGTAGGGGTGATCAGGTATTTCATGAATTGCTCTAGCCCAGTTCCGCGGCCAGCGCCCTGATCTGTTCCTGGCGCTCCGGCTGCTCGCGGCGCCGGCCCGGGTTGAGCGACGACCATTCCGGATGGGCGCGCGCCTTGTGCAGCGGCTCGGGCAGCCGGTCCTCGCGCCAGCTCCGCTCCTGCGGGGTGTCCAGCCGGATCGCCTGCTGCGCGGCGTGGCCGCGGGCGGCGAGGGCGGCGAGCAGCTGGCGCTGGCGCAGGGCGAGCAGGCGCAGCACGGCGTCGTCCACGCTCAGTTCGCGCTCGCCGCGCAGTTTGCCCAGGATGCGGTTGCCGTAGTGGCGGGCGGTCTGCGCGCCGCCGCCGGCCAGCGCGCCGAGCAGCGCCGCGGCGCCCAGGGTCAGGCCGCCGACCAGCAGGTCGACCCCGGCGCCGGCCGCCGCGCCTGCGGCCAGGCCGCCGCCGATCTTCACGCCGAGCTGCTTCAGGGTTTCCGGGTTGAACAGGTCGTCGCCCCAGCGCCCGCCGGCCAGCGGCAGGTCGGCAGCGGCGGCGTCCTCCGGGCGGAAGGCGTAGAGGCGCAGCAGGGCCTCGACGCAGCGCTGCTCGCGCTGGCGCACGGCCTCGTGCAGTTCGCGGATGGCTTCCTGCTCCGGCTCGGCCCGGGCCTCGACACTGCGCCGGCAGGCGGCGACATCAAGCAGCAGTTCGGCGATCAGCCGGCGGCCGCCTTCCAGGCGGGTGGCCGCCTGGGCCTCGTGGGACTGGATCAGCCGCTCCAGCTGCGGGCGGGCCGGCTCCAGCAGCAGGGCCAGGCTTTCGTAGAGGCGCCGCTCGCCGTCCTGCGGCGGCGCCACGGTGTCGAAGCGCACCATGGCGTGCAGGCCGAGACGGCCCAGGGCGGCGCGCCAGGCGTTCTCGCGGGTGCCGGCGCGGGCGACGAAGTTCAGCACCGGCAGCAGCGGCCGGCCGCAGGCGGCGAGCACCTCGAGTTCGTCGCGGTACTTGGCCAGCACCGGCTCGCGGGCATCGATCACGTAGAGCCCGGCGGCCGAGCCGAGCAGCTGGCGCAGCACCTTGGCTTCCTGCTCGAAGCGCTGGCGCGCCTCGGCGCCGTCGAGGAAGCGGGCGATCCGCGCCGGGCCGTCGAGGCGCTCGCCGGGGCGGTCGAGGCGCTCGAGGTGCTCGAGCAGGGCGATGGCGTCCTCCAGGCCGGGGGTGTCGTACAGCTCGAGCAGCGCCTCGCCGTCCACCGACAGGCGCGCGCCCTCGACGTGGCGGGTGGTGCTCGGCCGGTGCGAGACCTCGCCGAAGCCGATGTCGCGGGTCAGGGTGCGCAGCAGCGAGGTCTTGCCGACGTTGGTGTGGCCGACCACGGCGAGTTTCAACGGCTCAGTCATGTCCGCTCTCCAGCCAGGCCAGCGGGCTGGCGCTGCCGTGGGGCAGGCCCAGCTGGTTGAGGGCGATGCGCCAGTCGTCCAGGCGCTCCTCGTTCAGCGTCTCGCCGGGCGGCGGCGGGAGCAGCCAGACGCGGGTCTGCCCGGCGCTGCGCGACAGTTCGCCGAGCAGCGCCAGGGTGCCGCGGTCCGGCGAGCGCAGCGGATCGACGGCCACCGCCAGACGCGCCGGCGGCTGTTCGGCGAAGCGCTCGAGCAGCCGCCGGCGCTGTTCGCGGCTGTCGAGGATGCCGGCGTCGCCGACCGCGCCGGGCAGCGCCGGCGGCCAGGCGCGACTCTCGTCCAGTTCGACCGCCACCAGCTGGGCGGGGGCGCCCACGGCCGGGCTGCTGGCCAGGGCGCTGGCCGGAATCCCGGGCATGACCGCGGGCGCGGCATCGCAGACGCCGATGCGCTCGCTGGACGGCTGCAGGCGCTCGGCGAGCAGGCGATAGCCGGGCAGCGACAGGTCCAGGGCCAGGTGGGCGCGGCCGGAGAGCCAGCGGCCCAGGCAGAGCAGGGCGAGCAGCAGGCGCGGCAGCAGACCGTAGACCAGCAGCACGCCGAGCAGCCAGCCGGCCCAGGCCTGGCGCGCGGCCTCGGCGCTCAGCGCCTGGTCGGCGCTGGCGCGGATGGTGGCCGGATCCGGCAGGCTGAAGCCGAGCAGCGCCGGCAGGGCGCCGAGACCCTGGGTCAGGGCGACGAAGGTGTCGCCGTCGAGCAGGGTGGTTTCCCAGTAGAAGCCGTAGTTGCGGGTCGACAGCTGCGCCAGCAGGGTGACCAGCGCCGCGGTCAGGGCAAGCAGCCAGAAGCCGTGGACCAGCAGGCCCAGCCCCCAGCGGCCGAGGTGCCGGCGCTGCAGCAGGAGCAGCAGCGCCGGGGCCAGCTGCGCGGCCTGGGCGTCGCGGGCGAACTTCTCGCTGAGCCACAGCCACAGGCGGCCGAGGACGCCGCCGCTGTCGCCGGCGAAGAGCAGGCCGAGCAGCCAGCCGCAGAGGGTCAAAAGGTGCAGGCCGAGCAGGCTGCCCAGGGCCCAGAACACGTTGATCGGGCCCTTCTGGTCGCTGCCGAGGGCGGCCAGGGCCAGGCCGGCGCCGCCGACCAGGGCGAAGGCCAGCAGGGCGACCAGCGCCAGGCCGCCGCCCTGGCGCCAGTGGCGCAGGGCGGTGAGCAGGCCGTCGCGTTCGGCCAGCCAGATGGCGCGGGTCTGGATGCGTTTGCTGAGATCGCCGCCGGCGGCACGGGCGCGGCGGTTGGCCTCGCCGTCCTCCAGCGGGCCGGCGAACTCTTCACGCAGGCGGATGGTTTCGGTCAGCCAGAGGCGGTGGAAATCGGTCTGTGGGGTGCTCACGCGGTCTCTCGATGGCGGTTCTGTTCCTGCCATGAGGATAACCGCTCAGGCCCGGCCGCGGGCAAGTCGATACGGGTGTACCGGGCGCGCCTGGCGCACCCGGCAGGCGGACTACGGCTGCTCGCGCAGGCGCAGGGCGATGTCCGGCTGGTCGCTGAACAGGCCGTCGATGCCGGCGTCGAGGAAGGCGCGGATTTCCGCTTCCAGGTCGCCGCGCTCGGCGGGCTCGCCGCTGCTGCGCAGCGCGGTCGGCAGGAAGTTGTTCTCCGCGCGGAAGGTGTAGGGATGCACCTTGAGGCCGGCAGCATGGGCGTTGGGCACGAAGTCTGTGGGGCTGCCCAGGTTGCCGTTGGCGTCGCGCGGAATGATGTAGCTCTTCTCCGGGCCGACGCCGTCGGCGTAGGCGGCGATGGCCTGCAGCCCGGCCGGGGTGGCCATCTGCGCGTAGGTCAGGGCGCTGCCGATCACCTCCTGGTCGTAGGGCTGGCCGGAGCCGAACAGCTGGACCAGGTGCAGCGGGGTCAGCCGGCGCAGGGCCTTGAGGTTCTCCACCTCGAAGGACTGGATGTACACCGGCGCGTGGCGGCTGTGGTAGCCGTTGCGGCGGAGGATCTCCACCAGCGGCTCCTCCATGGCCAGGCCGAGGTGCTGGAAGTGGGTCGGGTGCTTGGTCTCCGGGTACAGGCCGATGCGCCGTCCCTCGCTCTTCTCCAGGCTCTTCACCAGGTCGATGATCTCCTGCAGGGTGGGCACCTCGAAGGCCTTGTCCAGGCGGGCGTTGCCGGGGCGGATCTTCGGAATGCGCTCGATGGCGCGCAGGGTCTTGATCTCCGCGAGGCTGAAGTCCTCGCTGAACCAGCCGGTCAGCTCGACGCCGTCGACGGTCCTGGTGCGCCGGCGCTCGGCGAACTCGGGACGCGCGGCGACATCGGTGGTCAGGTCCAGCTGGTTGTCGTGGCGGGCGACCAGCTGGCCGTCCCGGGTCATCACCAGATCCGGCTCGACGTAATCGGCGCCCTGCAGCACCGCCAGCGCGTAGGCGGCCAGGGTGTGCTCCGGCACGTAGCCGCTGGCGCCGCGGTGGGCGATGACCAGCGGCCGGGGTTCTTCGGCCCGCGGCTGTGCGGCCGCCGGCGGCTCCGCGGCGGCGCAGGCCACGAGGGGCAGCAGCAGGGCGCCGGCGGCGAGCCAGCGGCGGGAAAGTACGGACGGCGTGCGGGACATCGGTTCCTCTCCTTGGGACATGGAGCGCCCAGCCTGCCCGAGCGCGGTGACGCTTCGGCGATGGCCGGGTAACGATCCCGTGGCGGTTGCGTGACGGCACGGGAGGCCGGTTCTGCTATCCTCGCCGCCATGAACAAGTCCCGACTCCCCCTCGCCTTGATCGCCGCCGTCGCCGCCAACGGCGTGATCGGCCGCGACAACCGCATGCCCTGGCATCTGCCGGCGGATCTCCGGCATTTCAAGGCCACCACCCTCGGCAAGCCGATCGTCATGGGCCGCAAGACCTGGGACTCGCTCGGCCGCCCGCTGCCCGGCCGGCTCAACCTGGTGGTCAGCCGCCAGCCCGGCCTCGCCCTGGACGGCGCCGAAACCTTCACCTCGCTGGAGGCCGCTCTGACCCGCGCCGACGCCTGGGCCCGCGAGCAGGGCGCCGGCGAGGTCATGCTGATCGGCGGCGCGCAGCTCTACGGCGAAACCCTGCCGCTGGCCGAGCGCCTCTACCTGACCCGCATCGACCTGGCTCCCGAGGGCGACGCCTTCTTTCCCGCCTGGAACCCCGCCGACTGGCGCCTCGCCTCCCGCGAGGAGCACCCGGCCACGGCAGAGGCGCCGGGGCATGCCTTCGAGGTGTGGGAAAGGGGGTAGGGGAGGCGGTGCGCCTGGGCGTCGTTTGGATGTCTGGTGCAGTGCCTTCTGCTGTTATCGCAATTTTTCAAATTGCTCATGAAACTCCCGCTTCTTACCGCTGGCCAGGGTCAGGATTACCGGCCGGCTTCTTGTTGGGTGCTTGCCAGCCACCCGGCTCCACAGCCAGCTTCAATACCTTCTTGAACTCGGCGACGTGCTGCAGCATCTCGCCAAGTTGCCCGCCACCACCTGCCAACCCCGCCTTCCAGACCTTCTGGTCTATCGTCCCCAGCACCAGATACGCGCGGCCTATGACTTCAGGAGCAATCTGACCGAAGCTGTGCGCCAGCTGGGCCTCGAGTTCATCCTGGTGCGCCATGATCAACTCGCAGTGCGAGCAGTAGCGACAGGTCTTGCCGAGCACCATCGGCCCCCACCCGTCGATGTGGATGAAGAGGGCGAATTTCCGCAGATAAGTCGATTTCTGGCACCGGGGACACTTGCTGAGACGCACATCTGCATAAGGATTCAGAATGAATGCATAGCGTGGTGGTAGCTTCCCAATCCTCTTCTTCGCCATATGCGCGTATTCCAATCTAATCGGGACAGGAGGAAGCCTCACGGCTCCCCCCTCCCACTCCACCAGACATATGGATCACGTATCCGGCGGTTTGATGAATTGAATCCCTACCGTGGCACAAGGGACGGTAGTCTTGGTTGTCAAGCCTGCGCAATGGTAACGCAATAGGGTGCCGGGCTTTTCGACAGTCGCCACGGAGCGTGGGTCGACTTGCTGGTGCTCCAGGCTTCGTACACCTGGCCACGGTGGAAGCGCCGGGGCATGCCTTCGAGGTGTGGGAGCGGGGGTAGGGCCGGCTCAGCGCAGCGCCACCGCCTCGAAGCGCGCGACGACCGCGCCCGCCGCATTCAGCATCTCGAGGTGGCTGCCGCGGATGCGATAGCGCTCCACCCGCGTCAGCGCCTTCAGGAAGTCCTGTTCCTGCGCCATGCCGTCCGGGCAGGCCATCCGGGTGCCGGCCATCTGGCCGAAGCGCAGTCGGTCGCCGTCGAGTTCGAAGCTGCCCATCACCCGGTTGCAGCCGCCGCTGCCGGCGACGCGCGGCTCGCCGCTGGCCAGGATCAGGTGCGGCTCGCGCTGTTGCTCGGCCGTCGTCGCCGGCGTGTCGCCCAGGCGCACCAGCTTCCAGTAGGTCCCGCGCAGGGGGCTGTCGGCCAGCGGGGTGCCGCAGGATTCGCGCGGCCAGACGGCGATGAAGCGCTCCACCACCAGGCTGGGCTGCGGCGGCTGGCCGGCCTTCGGGGACGGGCGCGTCGCGACCGAGCCTTCCAGGCTCACCAGCAGCGCCTCGCCCGGCTGGCGCGCCGTGAGGTAGGCGGCCTCGAGCGCCCGGTAGTCGGCCTCCATGGCCACCGGCAGCCGCCCGTCGTCGGCGCACAGGGTGATGGTCGGCGCATCGGCCAGGTAGCGGAACATGCCGGTCAGCTCCAGGCGCGGCTCGATGGGCGCGGCCTGCGCCAGGCGCTGCAGCCGCTCGTCATGGCTGGCGCCGGTCGGCCGGCCCGCGGCATCCAGCGGGCGTAGCCCGGCGCCGTCCTCCAGCGGCAGGAAGAAGAACGGCGTCCCGCGGCTGCCCCGCAGCGCCAGCCGGCCGGTGTCCGGTTCGGACCACCAGCGGCCGATGTCGTCGAGGCGCGTGTCCCCGTCGCCGCTGCGCAGTCGGTAGCGGCCCGACGGCAGCAGATCCAGGTGCCAGCGGACGGGAGCGCCGTCCGCGCCGGACAGCTCGCCTTCGTAGGAGGCGGGCAGCTCGGGCAGCGCGGCTCTCCCCTCCGGCGTACCGGCCCCGAGCGCGGGCGGGGCGGCCCAGGTCAGTGCGGCCAGCACGGCCGCGGCCAGCCGGTGTCCGGGATGGCGGCATGCTGTGATTGCAGGGGCAGGGCGGCGTCGTTCGTTCATGGGGCTTCCTTTGGCGCGCGTCCGGGAGCGAGGTTGCGCTGGCAAGCGTAGTCTAGGTACCCGTGGCGTCATCCCCGTCGTCAGCCCCGGGCGTCGAACGCCTTCTGGTAGGACACGTTGCCGGTCGGCATCGGCTCTCGAAAGGCAATGGCCTGGAAGTACTGCGGCGGAACCCCGGGCAGCCACAGTGCCGGTTCCGCCCGGAAGCCGAAGCGGCCATAGTATTCCGGCTCGCCCAGCACCACGCAGCCGGCGGCGCCCCGCCTGCGCAACGCCGCCAGCGCCTGCTCCACCAGCCGGCTGCCGATTCCGCGGCCCTGGCGTTCCGGCGCCACGGAGAGGGGACCCAGGCCATACCAGCCGTCGCCGCCGTCCGAGATCGAGACCGGCGAGATGGCGATGTGCCCGACGATGGCGCCCTCGCTCTCGGCCACGAGCGAGAGGGACAGTTGCCCGGCCCTGCGCAGTGCGTCGACGATGAAATGCTCGGTGTGGCTGCCGTGGGGCGCATCGAGAAAGGCTGCGGCGGTGAGGGCTGCGATGGGCGCGATGTCCGCCGGTATTTCGCGGCGTATCCTGAGGGGCATGGCGAGGGCTCCTTGATCCAGTAGCGCGACAAACCCCGTACTTCCAGTGCGGGGAAGGATAGCGCGGGCTGCGAAGCGGCCCTATCCTTTGAGCTGTACACATAGCCAGTATTTTTTCATGCTCAGACGCCAAGCCTTCAAGTTCCGCATCGAGCCAACCGGCGAGCAGCAGCGCAAGCTGCGGCAATTCGCGGGGGCCTGGCGGTTCGTGTTCAACAAGGCGCTGGCGTTGCAGCAGGCCAACCGCGAAGCGGGCGGGAAATTCATCCGTTATGTGGCCATGGCCAGGCAGCTCACCGCCTGGCGCAATGGTGAAGAAACGCCGTGGCTGAAAGAGGCTCCGGTTCATCCGTTGCAGCACGCCCTCAAGGACCTCGACCGGGCCTACCAAAACTTCTTCGCCAAACGCGCCGACTTTCCCCGCTTCAAGAAACGTGGTCAGCACGACAGCTTCCGCTATCCCGACCCGAAACAGATCAAGCTGGATCAGGGCAACCGCCGGATTTTCCTCCCGAAGCTGGGCTGGCTGCACTACCGCAACAGCCGGCCCGTGCTCGGGACGCTAAAGAACGTCACCGTCAGCTTGAGTGCCGGCCACTGGTACGTCTCGATCCAGACGGAGCGCGAGGTAGCGAGTCCGCTCCACGCCTCTCCGCTGGCGGTCGGCATCGACCTGGGGGTGGTGCGCTTCGCCACGCTCTGGGATGGCCACAAGGAAACCGTGCTGGAACCGTTGGGCAGCTTCGCCCGGCACCAGCAGCGGCTGGCCAGGGCACAGCGGCAGATGGCCCGCAAGACCAAGTTCGGGCACAACTGGCTCAAGGCCAAGGCTCAGGTCCAGCGTATCCACCGCCAGATCGTCAACGCCCGCCACGACTACCTGCACAAGGCGTCACACGCCATCAGCAAAAGCCACGCGCTGGTGTGTGTCGAAGACCTGCAGGTCAGCAACATGAGCCGGTCGGCCAAGGGCAGCGCCGAGCAACCCGGCAGGAACGTTCGGCAAAAGGCCGGGCTGAATCGCTCGACTGGACCAAGGCTGGGGCGAGTTTCGCCGTCAGTGGGAATCCCCGCCCTTCCAGCTTGGCTGCGAGCGAAGCGAGAGGGCGGGGAGGATGTCAATCGATGTCGGTGCATGCGCTTTCGGAAGATCGCCTTTCACTGACCGCCGTGCCGCTCGTCCCGGGGGCCGGGGCTGCGTGCTTCGCTGGCGGAAAAGCGCCGGGCCGGCCAGATGAAGAACGCGAACAGGACGGCTTCGACGAGCAGAACCGCTGGCGTCACTACCCGCGTCACGTATCCATCGAAGCCGATGGCGAGAAAGCCCGCGATCGAGACGGCCAGAAGCATGCCGGCAACGATACGCGCTTTCGGGTTCCGGGCGCCGGTCGCCAGCCCGGGAAGGCCGACGAGCAAGGGCCCCGAACCCAAGGCCAGGCCGATCATCAGGGTTGGCGGAAGGAACGTGGAGAATGCATGGGTCGTATGGGGCTCTCCCAGGCCGTGTACAAACAGCAGGAGCGCATACGGCGGGATGGCGATCAAGGCGCCGCCGAGAAGAAGCGATGTCAGTCGAAGCAGTGTGATCATGGCCGTTGATGCTTCCGGCAAGTGGCAAGCGGAGCGCCGTGGGGTCGGAGCGAGACCGAAGCGTAGCGGCGGGCGGGTCTGCCTGGCGAGCGGCTGCGGTCCTCCTCGTCATGCAGGTATCCTGCCGGCCGGAGGCCCTTCGATGATCCGTCGGGCAGGCGGCCTGCCAGCGGCGCAGGGGGGACTGCGCCATTGTGACGCAGCGCAGGGCATGACGGCGTTCCCTGTTATCGTATTCGGCTCTATCTCCTCCAGGCTCCGGGTGCTGCGCGCATGCCTTCCCCCCTCCATATCGGACTCCGCCAATGGATCTGGCGAGCATTTGCACGGAGCGCATTGATACCGCTGCTGCTGGTCGAAACGGTGCTGATCGCCGTTTATCTGCTCAGTAATGGCGCCATTCGCGACGCGCAGATCGATCATCTGCGGGAAGTCGCCCTGTTCGACCTGCAGGCGTCCGCCCGCCAGGAGTCGCGCAGCATCGACCAGCAACTGGCGCAGATCGGTTCGCTGACCGAGCTGTTCCGCAACCTGACCGCTCGCGCCCTGCTGGAGAAGCCGGCGACGCCGCTCTCCCCGCCAGCGTTGGCGACCACCCCGGACGGGGTGCGCTACAGCCCGGAGGACCGGGGCGGCAGTGCGGTCTTCTACGCCAACTCCACCCCGCTGGAGCGCCAGGACCTGGACAAGGTCGCGCGGATGGGCAGCCTCGATCCGCTGATGAAGGAGCTGCAGCAGCGCAACCCGCTGGTGGCCAGCCTCTACTTCAACAGCTGGGACAACTACAACCACATCTATCCGTGGTTTCTCACCCCCGAGCAGTATCCCCATGACATGCTCATCCCCCACTACAACTTCTACTACCTGGCCGACGCCCGGCACAACCCGGGGCGCGGCATGGTCTGGACCGATGTCTACCTCGACCCGGCCGGCCACGGCTGGCTGATGTCGGCGATCGCGCCGGTCTACCGGGGCGACTTCCTCGAGGGCGTGGTCGGGCTGGACATCACCGTCAGCACCCTGCTGGAGCAGATCGGCCGCCTGGCGGTGCCGTGGAACGGCTATGCCGTGCTGGTCAGCGACGACCTGGACATCATGGCCCTGCCGGCGCCGGGCGAGGCCGACTTCGGTCTCGGCGAGCTGACCTCGCACGCCTACGACGGAGCCGTGCACCGCGAGCGCTTCAAGCCCGAGGACTTCAACCTGAGCCAGCGCCCCGACACCGCCCGGCTGGCCGCCGCCGTCGCCGGGCAGCCCGAAGGCATCCTGACGGTGGAGTTGCGGGGCCGGCCGAAGCTGGTGGCCTGGACCCGCATCCCGCAGACCGGCTGGCACCTGCTGACCGTGGTCGACGAGGCCACGGTGTTCGCCGAGACCAACACCCTCGCCGGGCACTACGAGCGCGTCGGCTATCTGATGATCGCCGGCCTGGTGGTGTTCTACCTGGCCTTTTTCGCCGGCATGTGGCTGCGTGCCCGCCACCTCAGCGAGCGCCTGCTGCGACCCATCGACGGCATCTCGCGGATGATGGAGGAGGTCGGCCGGGGCAACTGGCGCCCGGCCCGCGTCACCTCGCGGATTGCCGAGCTGGATGCCATGGCCGGCCACGCCGAGCAGATGGGCGAGCAGCTCGAGCAGAGCGAGCGGCAGCGCCAGCGGACCCAGGAGCACCTCGAGCTGGTACTCGACAGCGCCACGGAAAGCCTCTGGGAGCTTGACCGGCGCACCCGGCAGATCAGCCTGCGCGGGCGCTTCTGCGAGCGTTTCGGCCTGCCGGCCGGCCCGCTCGGCCATGAGGCCTTCATGGCGCACGTCCATCCCGACGATGCGCCGCGGGTCGAGACGGGCTTCCGGCCCATCGACGGCGACCAGGGGCTGTGCGAGGTGGAGTTCCGCTTCCGCGACAGCCGCGGCGGCTACCACTGGCTGCTCTGCCGCGGCCGGGTGGTCGGGCGTGACCTGGCCACGGGACAGGCCGTGCTGCTCGCCGGCACCCATGTGGACATCGATGCGCTCAAGCGCACCGAAGCCGACCTGCGCCTGGCCATCGGCGAGGCCCAGGCCGCCAGTCAGGTCAAGTCGCGCTTCATCTCCAGCATCAGCCACGAGCTGCGCACGCCGCTCAACGCCATCTACGGCTTCGCCCAGCTGCTGCGCCTGGAGCACGACGCCCGGGGCGAGGCGCAGGAAGTGGAATACCTCGAGCAGATCCTGGTGGCCAGCAGGCACCTCAATCAGCTGGTCGACGACGTGCTCGACTGGGCCAACATCCAGGCGGAAAAACCCAGCCTGGAGCTGCAGAGCGTCGAGGTGGCGAGGCTGATGGGCGAGTGCGCCAAGCTGGTCCGCCTGGAGGTGGAAACCCAGGGACTGAGGCTCGCCCTGGACCTGCCCGGCGCGGATCTCCGGGTCCGCGCCGATCCGCGCCGCCTGCGCCAGGTGCTGCTCAACCTGCTGTCCAATGCGATCAAGTACAACAGGCCCGCCGGATGGATCGCCATGACCTGTCAGGTGACGGCGGATCATGCGCGTCTGATCGTCGAGGATGGCGGACCCGGCATCGACAAGCCGAGCCAGGCGCAGCTGTTCGAGCCTTTCCAGCGCCTGGGGCGGGAGAACTCGGCGATTCAGGGCTGCGGCCTCGGCCTGTCGCTGTGCCGGCAGTTCGCCGGCATGATGGGCGGCAGCATGGGCATGAGCAGCGAGCCGGGCATCGGCAGCCGCTTCTGGATCGAGCTGCCGCTCGTGCAGGACGAGGCGGACGCATGATCGCCCGCCGGCTCCTTCGCCCGTCCCGGGCAATCCCGGGGCGGGGCCGGCGTGCCGGGCGCCTGCTCGTGCGGTCGAGTGTCGCAGTTCGCTGCGGGCGTCGAACTTCCGAAGTAACCCGTTGATCCATATCAAGTTCGACGGGGGCTCCGTGCTCGCTCCCCACCCCCCTGCGGCGGTAGCATTATGCCAAGCAGATCAATCAATCTCGGCGGAAGTAGCAGCATATGAAACAACAGATCACCCGGCTGTCCCCCCATCAAAATGGCAAGGTTTGCGGCATTCTGACGGCGGCCACGTCTTTCTTCGTCTTCGTGCCCTTCCTGCTGTTCATGTCGCTGTTCGTGCCCGCGGCAGGTCGCCCGCCGTTCATCACCATCCTGCTCGTACCGCTGTTCTACCTGGTCATGGGCTATCTCGCCGTGCTGATCGGCTGCAGCCTGTACAACTTCGCGGTCAAGTACATCGGCGGTCTGGAGTTCGACGCCAAGGACGAAGGCAAGTAATCCGTTCTTTCTTTCCCGGTCCGGAAGGCGCCCGCGAGCGCGGGGCTTTCCTGGCCTGACGAGCGCCGCCGGGCAGACACGCCGTCTGCCCGGCGGTGTCGTTTCCGCGGGCCGGAAATAGGACCGCCAGGTTTCCGCCTCTTCTTTCCCAGCGACGGCCGCCCTACGACAAGTCGACCAACTCGGCGCACACCTCGTCACCCTCGATATGCAGCAGCCCGACCGCCAGCGGCAGCTCCGTAGGTCGGGTTAGCGTAGCGTAACCCCACAGCCTGCCCGGCGTTGCCTGTCGCGTCGGGTTACGCTCTACGGGCTAACCCGACCTACACAGTTGCAGCAGTGATCCGGTATTTCATGAAAATGCTCTAGCTGCCGAGCAACCAGCCATGCAGCAACCTTCCCGGCATGAACGCGAAGCTGCCGGCGATGAGCAGTCCGCCGACATACAGACCGATCATGGTGTTGCGATGCAGGGCCACCTGGCCGCTGCGCGCAGCGAAATAGGCGATCGGCACGCTGAGCAGCGTGAGCAGGCTGAAGGCATGGATATAGCCGAAATGCCCGAAAAAACGCGGCCCGATCTCGGCTCCCATCACCAGGGTGATGAGCGCCGTGGCCAGCATCAGCACGAGGTAGGCATGGCCCAGCCTCCTGTGGTGCATGGTGCCTTTGCGGCGAACCATCAGCCAGGTACCGATGCCGAAGGCGGGGACCACCGTGGCGAGGTGGGCATAGACAAGCTGTAGATAGGTCATCGGCTCTTCCTTGTCCGGGATGCGTTCGATAAGTGCCATCTGCCGGCACCTGAGTGCTCCTCATCGACATCGGCGGTCGGTCGCCTTGCCGTGGATCACCTCGTTGCAGTGTATCGCTTGACGGGGGGCCACTGGGGTTGGGCAAGATCAGCTTGCCACGGTGCTGGTCGTTCTGCCCGTCGGTGGGCAGAGCCGGGACGGCAAGGGGGCATGCCTCCTGCGGCATTTCCCGGAGTCTGTCCAGTTTTTGCAACTGCCTGCGGCGACGTAAGGACGTTCGGCAGGCGCTGTCCCAGTCTCGCAGAGCTCATGAAAGGGATTTTGAATGACGGAACCTCCGCTGCCCAGGATTACCCTGCTTCTGCCCTCTCTCGCTGCCGGTGGCGTCGGGCGCTCGATGCTTCACTTGGCCGAAGCCTTTCGTGCCGCTGGCCATCCGGTGGACCTGGTGCTGTGCTGCGCCGAGGGCCCCTATCTGTCCGAAGTGCCGGCGGGCGTGCAGATCGTGGCCCTGCGCCGGCAGAGCGGTTTGTCCGCACGGCTGCAACTCGCCCGCCTGGATCCTGGCGGAATAACCGCGATGGCCCGCCCGGCTCTGCTGGCATGGCGGCCGGCGCCTGTCCAGCCCTATCTGGCCGATCTGGCGCATTATCTGGACAGGGTACGTCCAGCGGCACTGGTCGCCGCCAAAACCCCCACCAATCTGCTGGCACTTTGGGCGCGTCGGTTGAGCGGCGCGGAAACCCGTGTCGTGGTCAGCGAGCGTGCCCAACTATCCCAATCCATCTCGATGAACCGCAAATGGCGCTGGCGCCATATCGCGCCACTGGTCGCACGTACCTATTCGTGGGCCGATGAGATCGCTGCGGTTTCCGACGGGGTTGCCGATGATCTGGCCGCCGTCACGGGATTGCCGCGGGATAGCATCACCACCGTCTACAACCCGGTCGTCACGCCCAAGCTTGCCGCGCTCGCTGCCGAAGCGGCGCCACATCCCTGGCTGGAAGAGGGTGGCGCGCCCGTGATCGTCGCGGCAGGGCGGCTGGTTCCACAGAAGAACTTTCCGCTCTTGTTGCGCGCTTTTGCCCGGTTGCGGCAACAGAGGCCAGCGCGGTTGTTGATTTTCGGTGAGGGTCCCAAGCGGTCGGAGCTCGAGGCCTTGGCCGGCTCGTTGGGAATCGGCAACGACCTGGCGATGCCTGGCTTCGTGGCCAACCCCTATGCGGCCTTTGCACGCGCCTCCTTGTTCGTCTTGTCATCGGACTGCGAAGGATTGCCCAATGTTCTGATCGAAGCCATGGCGTGCGGCTGTCCGGTCGTGAGCACGGACTGTCCCAGCGGTCCGCTGGAGATCCTGCAGGGCGGTCGCTGGGGCGAGCTGGTGCCCCCGAACGACAGCGAGGCGCTGTCCGCGGCCATGCTGCGCACCCTCGATGCGCCGCTGCCCAGGGATACTTTGCGCGCCCGGGGTGGCGAATTCAGTCTGGAAAACAGCGCCAGGCATTATCTGGAGTTGCTGTTTCCGAATTAGGGGCGCAGCAGGCCGTGGGGCGCTGTGATGGAAAACACTAAACGATTTTCCACCCGGCAATTTCCGGCAGGTTGGGCTTCGCGGGGCTCAGCCCAACCTACGGTCGCCGAGACCTCGCATCGCTGGGCAAGGCTGCGCCATTGCCCAGCCTGCGGCCTTGTTCCCGTTCACTCCTCGAGCAGCGCCTTGTTGCGCACCGCGCCCTTGTCGGCGCTGGTGGCGAGCAGGGCGTAGGCCTTCAGCGCGGTGCTGACCTTGCGCGCGCGCGGGGCGGCCGGTTTCCAGCCCTTGTGGTCCTGGTGCAGGCGGCGGGCCTTCAGCTCCTCGTCGGACACCAGCAGGTTGATGCTGCGGTTGGGGATGTCGATGAGGATCTTGTCGCCGTCCTCGACCAGGCCGATGGCGCCGCCCGCGGCCGCTTCCGGCGAGGCGTGGCCGATCGACAGGCCCGAGGTGCCGCCGGAGAAGCGGCCGTCGGTGAGCAGGGCGCACTGCTTGCCGAGCCCCTTGGACTTCAGATACGAGGTCGGGTAGAGCATTTCCTGCATGCCCGGGCCGCCTTTCGGGCCTTCGTAGCGGATCACCACCACGTCGCCGGGTTTGACCTCGTCGGCGAGGATGCCCTTCACCGCGGCGTCCTGGCTCTCGAAGATCTTCGCCGTGCCTTCGAACACCAGGATGGATTCATCCACGCCGGCGGTCTTCACCACGCAGCCGTCCAGGGCGATGTTGCCGTAGAGCACGGCCAGGCCGCCCTCCTGGGAGTAGGCGTTCTCCACACTGCGGATGCAGCCTTCGAAGCGGTCGGTGTCGAGGCTCGGCCAGCGGGTCGACTGGCTGAACGCGACCTGGGACGGGATGCCCGCCGGGCCGGCCTTGAAGAAGGTGTGCACGGCCTCGTCCCGGGTCTGGGTGATGTCCCACTGGGCGATGGCATCACTCATGCTCGGGCTGTGCACGGTCGGCACGTCGGTGTGCAGCAGGCCGCCGCGGGCCAGCTCGCCGAGGATGGCGAAGATGCCGCCGGCGCGGTGCACGTCTTCCATGTGGTACTTCTGGATGTTCGGCGCGACCTTGCAGAGCTGCGGCACGCGGCGCGATAGGTGGTCGATGTCGCGCAGGTCGAAGTCGACCTCGGCCTCCTGGGCGGCGGCCAGCAGGTGCAGGATGGTGTTGGTCGAGCCGCCCATGGCGATGTCCAGGGTCATGGCGTTCTCGAACGCCTTGTAGCTGGCGATCGAGCGCGGCAGCACCGACTCGTCGCCCTCGCCGTAGTAGCGCTGGCAGAGTTCGACGATCAGCCGGCCGGCGCGCAGGAACAGCTGCTCGCGGTCGCTGTGGGTGGCCAGGGTGGTGCCGTTGCCCGGCAGCGACAGGCCGAGGGCCTCGGTCAGGCAGTTCATCGAGTTGGCGGTGAACATGCCCGAGCAGCTGCCGCAGGTCGGGCAGGCGCTGCGCTCGTATTCCTCGACCTTCTCGTCCGAGCAGCTGGCGTCGGCGGCGGCGACCATGGCGTCGACCAGGTCGAGGCCGTGGCTGGCCAGCTTGGTCTTGCCGGCTTCCATCGGCCCGCCGGAGACGAACACCACCGGGATGTTCAGGCGCAGGGCGGCCATCAGCATGCCGGGGGTGATCTTGTCGCAGTTGGAGATGCACACCAGCGCGTCGGCGCAGTGGGCGTTGACCATGTACTCCACGGAGTCGGCGATGATCTCGCGCGACGGCAGCGAATAGAGCATGCCGTCGTGGCCCATGGCGATGCCGTCGTCGACGGCGATGGTGTCGAATTCCTTGGCCACGCCGCCGGCCTTCTCGATCTCGCGGCAGACCAGCTGGCCGAGGTCCTTCAGGTGCACATGGCCGGGCACGAACTGGGTGAAGGAGTTGGCGACGGCGATGATCGGCTTCTTGAAGTCCTCGTCCTTCATCCCGGTGGCGCGCCACAGCGCGCGGGCGCCGGCCATGTTGCGGCCGAAGGTGGAGGTTTTCGAGCGATAGTCAGGCATGACGGTTCTCGGAAATCAGGCGGATACGGGACTGCGCAGGATAGCGCGATTGGCGGGAGGGTGCATCGGGCGGGCGACGTGGTGGGGCATAGGGTGAAGGGTTGAGCCTTCCGTTGCTTGTGGCTGGAATCGACCCAAACCGGCCGATCACGTCAGGCAACAAGCGGCCAAAAGCTGACTTCGGATATGGTCTGTCCACCAATTCGGGATCAGCCACGTCGAAAGGCTATCCAACGCCTTGACCTCAAGCCTGTGACAAACGCCGGGCGGCACGTTGTGCACCTGCTCGAACGTCAAGAACGCGGAAAACGACTCACTGACTTTCAGCGATATCTTGTGGCGGTGGAGCGGTGGTGTATTGGGTTCAAATTCTTATAGTGGATTTGAGCCCGCCGCGCGAGCCCACACGAACCAAATCGCCATTGGTATTACTTATCGTGATACCTCCGAACCGTAGGGCAGCGGTGGCAGCGCAAGCTCCTTAAGGAACTCATTGTGTTTATCGGTGGCTGTTTTGATCTTCTGATCCAAAGCCACAAGCTGAGTATGCACGGTCGTCAGTTCTATCTCTTTATCGGCCACTGCTGTGCTGACGTAGCGAGATATATTCAGGTTGAAATCGTTCTTCTCGATCTCCTGCATACTTACCCGTCGCGCATACCGCGGCACTTCCGCGGGGCGTTGCGTGTAGGTCTCGATAATCTTCTCGATATGCGGGTCTGCCAGCTGGTTCTGCCGTCTACCCTTCTCGAAGTGCTCAGCCGCGTTAATAAACAGTACATCGTCTGGTCTCTTGCACTTTTTCAGCACCAAAATGCAGACCGGGATGCCTGTTGAATAAAATAGGTTAGCCGGCAGCCCTATCACGGTATCAATGTGCCCATCTTGCAGTAGCTTGCGGCGAATACGCTCTTCCGCACCGCCACGGAACAGCACACCGTGCGGCAGGATGATAGCCATCACACCATCGTCCTTGAGGTAGTGCAGCCCGTGCAGCAGAAAGGCGAAGTCCGCCGCGCTTTTGGGTGCCACGCCGTGGTTCTTGAAGCGCATGTCCTCGCTGATGGCGTCGCTCGGGTCCCAGCGATAGCTGAACGGCGGATTGGCCACTACTGCGTCAAACTGCGGCTTCTTCGCCGGATTGGTCTCGCGCAGGAAGTCCCAGGCGTTGGTCAGCGTGTCGCCATGGTAGATCTCGAACTCGGTGTCCTTCACCCCATGCAACAGCATGTTCATGCGCGCCAGGTTGTAGGTGGTGACGTTGTATTCCTGCCCGTAGATCTTGCCAATGCTACCGCCCGCGTCCTTCATGCGGTGCCGGATGTTTAGCAGCAACGAGCCCGAGCCACAGGCAAAGTCGAATACGCTTTCCATCTTCTTGCGCGGGCCGGTCTCGGGCGCCTGACCATCGAGCGTCACGATGGCGGAGAGAATGCTCGATATCTGCTGCGGCGTGTAGAACTCCCCCGCCTTCTTTCCAGAACCCGCCGCGAACTGGCCAATCAGGTACTCATAGGCATCGCCCAGCGTGTCGGTGTCGGTGGAGAACAGCGACATGCCGCGCGCCAACTCCGAGAGGATTGAGCACAGCTTATCGTTGCGTTCCGAGTACTGACGACCCAGCTTGTCAGATGCAAGGTTGATCTCTGAAAACAAGCCTTGGAAGTTGCTCTGGAAAGATTGGTTCTCGATGTACTTGAAACCACTTTGCAGGGTGTCAAGCAGCTTTCCGCTCTGTATCTTGGCTAGGTGAGCGATGTTGCCCCACAGAAAGTCAGGCTCGATCACATAGTGCACCTTGCGGCGCATCTGCTTCTCGAATGCCGCCACGTCGCTGGCGTTCTCTTCGTACCAGATTTGAAGCGGTGTCGTGGCTTCGGTCTGCTCCATGAGGTCTGGCGTGACGTCCGGATAATCCGGCCCCAGCTCCCGCTTGGCGGCCTGTTCATAGTTGTCCGAGAGGTAGCGCAGAAAGAGGAAAGACAGCATGTAATCGCGGAAATCGTCGGCGTTCATCGATCCGCGCAATTGGTCGGCAATCGCCCAGAGGGTTTTGCCTAGCTGTTTCTGGTCTTGTTTTGTCATGGTTTTGGTCGTTGCTTAAGTGTGTTTTTCAGCACCTTTAGTTCGGCGTCGTCCTGTGCGTCGGCCTGACGTGCCTCATCCTGTTTACGGCGCTGGTCATAGTTGAGATAAAGCGCGGTGGTTGCGTGCTCCACTTGTTGCGCGCGGTTGCACTTGGCGGCCACCTCGGTAGTTGCTTCGCGGCACAGCTCGCCATCTTCAAAGATGTTCTTCAGGTGCAGGCTAACGTTATCGGCGAGTACGCCGAACAGTTCAGCCATTTCGCGCCGCGAGAGCCAAGCCGGATGATCCTTGGTCCGCAGTTTGATTTGATTTGGCCCGTTTCCGGTGGTGTAGAGGATCAGCTCACTCATGTCTCAGGTCGCGTCCGCATGCAAAACAAAGTTGTACTTTTCAATGAGCCTACTCATGACCTCATCAAAAATATTTAAGTTATCTTCAACTACGATGTCGGACTCGTAATAGTAGACCTTCTTGTGCGATAGGGCATTGACGATATCTGCCACCCGATTGGAATCGGTGATGCCAATCTGATTCAGCACATAACTAAACTGCCCAACACCGAGAAACGAAGCGACACTCTCCAAAACCTGTCGGAGCATTGCGAAGTGGTATGCCCGAATCTCTTTTGCTTTGTGGGCGATGGAGAGCACCTGGAGCACTCGCAGGTGGTACAGAAACACGTCCTTCTCACATTTCCCTAGTTCAAGTTCTCCCGACTTCACACTAAGAATGTAATGCTTGGTATGCTTTTTGAATTTACTGCTCTTCTCGCCCTTGCTAAGCCAATCGCTCAGTATCGAAAACAATCCAATGTGGTGCGTGGTGACGATGATCTTGCGCTTCTCGAACTGACTCTCGATAAGATCGAACAGTGTCGCAGCCGTTACAAAAATATTATGATCGTCGAGGCTGGATACCGGGTCGTCTATGAAGAAGTGGCTCGACTGCTTGTCAGCCCAACCTTCGACCTCGAACAGCGCGAGAAAGAAACACCAAACGAAGATCCGCTCTTCTCCACGCGACAATTTGATGGGCTTCTGAGGTTCGTCCGGATTCGGATTCGGGATAAAGAATGAAATCGACTCGATACCCATCTCCGGATCGTCTTTGTGCAGGTTGAGTGAAAACCCAAACTTTGGCTTGTAAGCCTTGAGCTTGTCACGGATGTTGTCTTCAGTAAGCAGGGTATGGAACTTGCTAAGACTGCTGGGCAATACGATCAGCCGGATATTTGCTCCATCGCTCTCTTCATCGTTGTCCCACACAAATAGGTCTTCACTATAGGCATTATAGTAGACCCCAGTATGAGTGCCATTCGCGAGCTTAGTCGCGTTCTTGTAGGCCACACTGAGCTGTGTCTTACCGGTTGCGTTGAAGGCATACGCGAGCGTGATCGGCGCAACATCATCCCGAAGTGTCTTTGCGATTTCGTCGAGCGTCATTTGACTTCCTGTGAGGGCGGAAAGAGCTTCTGCATAAGGGCAGTCTTGTGGACTTTCAGTGCAGCAAGCTTGTTATCTTCGGCTGCGGTTTGTGCGTCAATGGACGAAAGAAAGAGAGCGATTTTATTCTGCTCCACTGGGCGCGGGAGTAAAACCATATAGCTTAGTAAGGTTTCACGATTAACTTTGGGGATTTTGCTTCGATCAGAGTGTTTAGTGGTATATTCCATAAATCCCTCCGACAACAATAGATGAAAGAGATAGCTCTTAAGTAAGTCGGAACTGGATGGGCGAACTGGGTAAATATCTGCACTACAAATCCCTTTGAAATTCGGTGCGGCAACTTTGTTTAATGCAGGTCGAATTTTAGAGTAGAGGATACAGGTCTCATCGAAGAAATACTTCCCGCTGATAAGCCCAAGCTCTCTTGCAGTCTCGACTTCAAGTATTTTTCCTGTATCGCTCTCAATACTTTCGCCACCAATGTGTGGGAGATCGATGTATGGGGCCTTGGTCGGATCAACCTGCCCAGATACAATTTCGATAATCGATCCAAAGTTCTTTTCTTCCCATTCTTGAGCATCCTGGAACTCTGGAAAGCGCAAGCGCGGAACAGTTTCCCCTTCGCGGGGAAAGAGCCGCCGCATTAGGCCGCGCTTGTACGTCTTCAAGGCCTCAACTTTCTGGCCTTGAGCGGCAATCAGCTCGTTCAGCGAGGTCAAACAATCGGCGATTTTTTGCTGCTCGGCATTTTTTGGAGTCGGCACAGGCATTTTCATGAAAGCACCTGTTGTGATGCTCATTCGGTCATGCCTGGCGCCGGTGCTGGCCGCTTTTCTAACGTACGAGTGCCACCCCGCTGACTTGAAGAAGTGCTCGTAGAAGTCCGTCTTCTCCTCTGCAAACCGGAATACGGTGTAAAGAGGTGACATAACGCCTTTGCCAACATTATTCCGCGAGATCGGACCAACTGGCGCAGTCGCAGAGGTCCGTGGGTTGTAGACGTAGTCGCCGGCATCGACGATGTAGTAGCCGTCTATCTTGCCGGCGCTTGCGATATCACGGTCGAAATAATCTCGCTGGTCCAGTACTCCGTACTCGGCGGAGTTAGTGAGTACTCGCGTTACTGCACCGTCGGTGTTCTTTGTGGAGACTCGCTCGGCAATTTTCTCAAGCGGCACCGTTTTCCAACCCGGAGCGTTGTGAAACTCTGGAAACCGTAACGTCGGCACCACTGCGGTTTTATCTTCTTCAACCATCACTCAATCCTCATAGGGCTGAAGACCCGAGATATCCCGGCCTCCGGCGCGCCTCTTTAGCATCGGTACCAGCTCGCTCATCAAAGCCAGCTCCTTCTGCGTGCGGGCTTTCCAGCCCAGCTCCAGCGGGGCGAGCAACTCGGTGAGTTGTTCGCCGTCGAAGATGCGGCGCTCTAGCACTCCGTCCACAAAGCTCTGCAGCGCCGCACTGGGCAATCCGTATTTGGCGGCGAGTTCGGTTAGCTCGCGGGCGGCTTTCACCGCCTTGAATTGCTGATAGCCGACGCGGATGGCGCGCTCGTCTAGGCCCTCGCCGGCCTTGAGGCTCATCACGTATTCGGTAATGTCCTCGCACTCGTCGATAAATTTGGCGTCGCTCGCGATCAGGCTGACCAGTTGTTCGCGGCTCATGGTGGCTTTGCCAGGCTTCTTGGTGGAGAAGTCGGCGATCAGCTTCATGATGTAGTCGTAATCGATGGTGGCAGAAGCGAAGAGCACGAACTCAAAATCGAGCTGCTCCAGCTGCTCGCGCTTGTCATCACCGGGCTTGGCCTGCTCGTCCCGCAGGCGTCTGGCCGTCTCCAGATACTGGCCACGGAAGGCGTTGAGTTCGTCCGGGGGTAGAATGGCCTGGATTGCGGCTTCCTGCTCGGGCGTGAGGTCAGTGTACTGCTCGAGCTGGGCTTGTAGCTTCTGCACTTTCTTGAAGGCGTCGACAAAGCCGATGCGGGCTTCGTCGCCCTTGAGCGTGGCGATCTCTTCGGGTTTGCCTGAAAGCCCGTATGCCTGCATAAAGCTTTGCAGACTAAGTGCGGCCTCTTGCAGCTTTTCGATGACAGCAGGGGCTTTGTCCACCAGCCAGATCTTGCGCGCGTCATCGGCCTTCGCGCCGGAGAAAAGCGCGATGGCGGCGTCCACCGCCTCTTGCTGTCCACGGAAGTCGAGGATGTGGCCAAAAGGCTTGGTGTCATTCAATACGCGGTTGGTGCGGCTAAAGGCCTGAATAAGGCCGTGGTGCTTGAGATTTTTATCGACGTAGAGCGTGTTGAGGTACTTGCTGTCGAAGCCTGTGAGCAGCATGTCGACGACTATGGTGATGTCGATCTTGTGTTGCGGGGCCTTGGGGTTGGCCTTACGCAGGTCGGCATCCGGCCATTGCTGATCCTTGATGCGCTGCTGCACGTCTTGATAGTAGAGGTCGAATTCCTCGATGCGGTGGTTCGTATCGAAGCGGGCGTTGTAGCGGGCGATAATCGCTTGCAGCGCTGCCTTCTTGGAGTCCGGCTCCTGCTTGTTGTCTTCCAGCTCGGTGGGCAGGTCTTCCTGCAACTGCCGTACATCGGCACTCACATCGCCCGGCGGTGAGAACACGGCGGCGATATTGAGCGGCACGAACCCGGGGTCGACCTGCAATTTCTTGGCTTGTGCCTCTTCAAATAGCGCGTTATAGGCAATGGCGTCATTGATGGAGGCTGTGGCTAGAATCGCGTTGAACTTACGCCCCCCCGTAGCGGCATCGTGCTTGGCGAGGATGGCATCGACGATGGCACGCTTGGCCAGGGTTTCACCAGGCTTGGGCGGATTCTTTCCGTCGGGCTTGTAGTAGTCGACGTGAAAGCGCAGGACGTTACGGTCTTCAATCGCGTGGGTGATGGTGTATTCGTGCAGAGACTGCTGGAAGAGGTCCTGCGTCGTCTTAAACGTCTGGGTTTCACCGCTGATCTGCTTGACACTGGCGTTGTCCTCGAAAATAGGCGTGCCGGTGAAGCCGAAAAGCTGGGCCTTGGGGAAAAACTCCTTGATAGCCTGATGGTTATCGCCGAATTGCGAACGATGGCATTCGTCGAAGATGAAGACAATGCGTTTTTCGCGCAGCGCTTCGAGCTGCTCGGCATAGGTGGAAAGCCCATGCTTTTCGCGGCTTTTGTTGCGTTTGCTGCCCTCGTCCAGTGCCAGGCCGAGCTTCTGGATGGTGCAGACGATGACCTTGTCGGCTGCGTCGTCCGACAGCATGCGGCGGACGAGCTCTCCAGTGTTGGTGTTGCTCTCGACGCAGCCTTCTTGGAAACGGTTGAATTCCTCGCGGGTTTGCCGGTCGAGGTCTTTGCGATCAACCACGAACAGGCACTTTTCAATGTTCGGATTGGCCTTGAGTAAGGTGGAAGCCTTGAAGCTGGTGAGCGTCTTGCCGCTGCCGGTGGTGTGCCATATGTAACCGTTGCCGCTGTTTTCCTCGATGCACTTAACGATGTTTTTGACGGCATAGATCTGGTAGGGGCGCATCATGAGCAGCTTCTGCTCGCTGGCGACCAGCACCATGTAACGGCTGATCACCTGGCCGAGTGTGCACTTGGGCAGGAAGGCGTCGGCAAACTCATCCAGCCCGGTGATCTTGGTGTTATCCAGCGCAGCAAATTGGTAAATAGGCAGGAAGCGCTCATCGGCGTTGAAGCTGAAATGCCGGGCGTTGTTGTTGGCGAAGTAGTAAGTGGAAACTCGGTTGCTGACGATAAATACCTGCATGAAGCACAACAGCGTGCGGGTGAAGCCGTTACCAAGGGCGTTCTTGTACTCGACGATCTGCTCGATAGCGCGGCGCGGGTTGATGCCCAGCGTCTTTAGCTCAATCTGCACGACCGGCACACCGTTGATGAGCAGGACGACGTCAAAGCGATGGTGGCTGTTGTCGGTGTTGATCCGCAGCTGATTTACAACCTCGAAACTGTTCTTGCACCAGTCTTCGATGTTGACGAGGGTGTAGTTCAGCGGTGTGCCATCTTCGCGAATAAAGCTATTGCGCGTACGCAACGTTTGCGCGGCAGTAAACACGTCTGGGGTAACAATCTCTTCCAGCAGGCGCGAAAACTCCTCATCAGTGAGATTGACGCGGTTGAGCTGCTGGAACTTTTCTCGAAAGTTGGCTTCGAGCGCAGCTCGGTCGCGGATCTCGGGGCGATAGCTGTACTTGAGGTCGCCGAGCTTGGCGAGCAGGCCCTGCTCGATCTGGTGTTCGGTGATGGTCATGAATCTGTCCTGCCGTCATGGAAGCGTGGGTGTAGCGGATAGGCGGCTACCTGTGGCGTATCCACAGCCACGTCAAGCATTCGCCTTAGGGGGCTCCCCGCCCGGGCGGTCCAGACTCAAGTCATGATTGCGCGCGTACTCCAGCACCAAAATCTCGACCATCGACGCGACCGAGCGGCGTTCACGATCAGCCGCCAAGCGCAAAAGCTGCTTGATTTCGGCGGAGGTCCGGATAGAAAGGGTTTCGTCCTTCAGGCGTGACATGGCAGAGCCTCGTCAATGATGTCACGCAAATGTACTGCCTTTGTATTTAACTTAACAACACAAATACATGACTTTGATGAAGCTGCGCTGACTGAAGCCTGCATAAGCCCGGCTTCACTAGAAACATCACACCCTCATACTGCGATCCATTCGGTCTGGTGTGCTGTCCGCTTCTGGCCGGTTTCTGCCGGCCATTACAGGCTGTTTTTGCGTCCTATCGGCTATCCAGCGTTGTAATCCGATTGACACCGATAATTCGGCTGCTCCAGATCATCTCGTAATGAGCGGTCTGGATGATCGAGGTAACGGGTCGCGGTGTCATCAGCGCCCAACAGACGCTGCCTGAACAACGGACCGAGTGGTAACGCAGGCCCGGACATGCCTCTCGCTTCGCTTCGCCTCCCAATTGATGAGAGTGGGTGTAATCGTCGGGGGCATATATAGGGTCCGACAGCGGAACTCCTGTAGCGTCCCTCATCCCGGCATCCGTGAAGCTGCAGGTCAGCCCTCTGAAGACAAAACGGTCGTAATTGAGACCCTGCACGTTCGACCAGTAGCGCTCCTGGTGATGGCGCACCTCGGCAATCGCCGTGTCCATCCTATCGGCCAGATACAGCACGCCGAAGCTGCCATTGCTAAAGCGCGAGCCGGCCGGGTTCACATGGGTAAAGGGCGCCGTTGCGTACGAGCATCCGGGAATACCGAACGGGATCTCGCCACGAGGGATCAGCTCCAGCCGGCCAATTTCGTTCTGCAACCGTGGATTCGTCATTGCCTGAAGCCGATATAGCGCTTCGAAGTCTGCTTCGTCAGCCACGTCATCGAACAAGGCAATGGGCGGAAACTTGGAGTTGACCAGGCGGTAGGCCTGCAGACTCTCGCCGCCCAGGACGGCAAGGCTGCTCAGCATTACCACTGGGCACCCCGCAGCGTATCGATTCGTCGGAACGTCTCGTACAGCGAGATCATGTCGCCCTGTGCCATGACGTCGAGCGGTGCGCGCCCGTTGAAGAACTCGTTGCGGTTCTCCATGGAGGGGAAGCCATAGACATTTTCGGGGTTGTCGAACACGAGGCGCAGCGCCGCGTGGATATTCAGCACGATGCTGATGCGCTGCATCTGATCGGAGTCCAGGCCTACCGCCCACGCCGAATCGCGTTGCCTGGCCCGGGTGTAGGTGCTGCGCGAAATGCGCAGGATCCGGCAGGCCTGTTCGCAGGAGGCCTTCCATTTGTCCAGGATGTTCAGCGCCGCACGCAGGCCGGCCACGCATTGGCTTTTCGAAAAGTCCTGAGCCTGGATAGTTACTGTCATCGCCAGCACCTCAATATGCTCCTTGGACACAAATCTAGCATATCTGAATCTACAGACGCAATTTGGCTCCAGGCAACCCCAGGGATCTTGAACGCCAACGCGCAATCATGCACATGGCTTTGGTTCCACAACGGTTGTATCTGGCCGCTCTCTGCCTGCCATGACCGGCCGGTTTTTGGCATTGCCCCCAGCCGTTCGCCAATGCCCCCGCATCCCCGCTCGACCCAGGATAAAACCCCATTTCCATCCCCCAACCGCCGCGCCGGCGGTGGAAAATCGCTGCGCGAGTTTTCCACCCTACGGTCGGGAATGCCTCAGCTCGGCAGAATCCGGCAGGTCAGGCTCTTGATGTAGCGGGTTTCGGCGATGGCCGGGTGGACCGGGTGGTCGGGGCCCTGGCCGCCGCGCTCGAGCAGCTGGATGTGGCGGTCGAGGTGGCGGGCGCTGCCGAGCAGGATGTTCTGCAGGTCGTCCTCCGGCAGGTGCATGGAGCAGGAGGCGCTGACCAGGATGCCGTCCTTGGTGAGCAGGCGCATGGCCGCCTCGTTGAGACGGCGGTAGGCGGCCTCGCCGTTCTTCAGGTCCTTCTTGCGCTTGATGAACGCGGGCGGGTCGGCGATCACCACGTCGAAGCGTTCCTCGGCGGCCTTCAGCTCCTTCAGCGCCTCGAACACGTCACCCTCGACGCAGGTCATCTTCTCGGCCACGCCGTTCAGCGCGGCATTGCGCTCGACGCCGTCCAGCGCCAGCGCCGAGCCGTCCACGCACATCACTTCGGTGGCGCCGAACGCCGCGGCCTGCACGCCCCAGCCGCCGACGTAGCTGAACAGGTCGAGCACCCGCTTGCCCTTGACGTAGGGCGCCAGGCGCGCGCGGTTCAGGCGGTGGTCGTAGAACCAGCCGGTCTTCTGCCCGCCCTGCACCGGGGCCTCGAACTTCACGCCGTTCTCTTCCAGCGCCACCCATTCCGGCATCTCGCCGAAGGCGGTCTCGACGTAGCGCTCAAGGCCTTCGGCATCGCGGGCGCTGGAGTCGTTCTTGAACAGGATGCCGCGCGGCTTGAGCACCTGCACCAGCGCCTCGACCACAGCGTCCTTGTGGCGCTCCATGGCGGCGGAGGCGAGCTGCACCACCAGATGGTCGCCGAAGCGGTCCACCACCAGCCCGGGCAGCAGGTCGGAGTCGCCGTAGACCAGGCGGTAGCAGGGCGCGTCGAACAGCCGCTCGCGCAGCGACAGGGCGACGTTGATGCGGTGCACCAGCAGCGACTTGTCCAGCGGATGCTTGAGGTCGCGGGAGATCAGCCGCGCGCAGATCAGGTTGTTCGGTGAGAGCGCGACGATGCCGAGGGTCTTGCCGCCGGCCGCCTCGAGGATCGCCTGGTCGCCGGCCTGGAAGGCGGTCAGCGGGGTGGCGAGCACGTCCACCTCGTTGCTGTAGACCCACAGGTGGCCGGCGCGCAGGCGGCGCTCGGCGTTGGCTTTCAGTCGCAGGCTGGGCAGGGACATGGGGCACTCTCGCAAAAAGCGCGGAGTATAGCGAAAGCCGGGGACGGTTCAGGTCTTCAGCCGATAGCCCGTCTTGAAAATCCAGCGCACGCCGGCCAGGCAGAGGACCAGGAAGAGCGCGGTCATGCCCAGGCTGACCGGCAGGCTGACGTCGGCCACGCCATAGAAGCTCCAGCGGAAGCCGCTGATCAGGTAGACCACCGGGTTGAACAGCGACACTGTCTGCCAGAACGGCGGCAGCATGTCGATGGAGTAGAAGCTGCCGCCGAGGAAGGTCAGCGGCGTGACGATCATCAGCGGGACGATCTGCAGCTTCTCGAAGCCGTCGGCCCAGATGCCGATGATGAAGCCGAGCAGGCTGAAGGTGACCGCGGTCAGCACCAGGAAGGCGACCATCCACAGCGGGTGCTCGATCTGGAAGGGCACGCAGAGCCGCGCCGTGGCCAGCATGATGGCGCCGAGCAGGATGGACTTGGTGGCGGCCGCGCCGACGTAGCCCAGCAGGATCTCGATATAGGAGACGGGCGCGGAGTGGATCTCGTAGATGGTGCCGGTGAAGCGCGGCATGTAGATGCCGAACGAGGCATTGGAGATGCTCTGGGTGAGCAGGGCCAGCATGATCATGCCGGGCACGATGTAGGCCCCGTAGCTGACGCCGTCGATGTCCACCATGTGCGAGCCGATGGCCGAGCCGAACACCACGAAGTACAGGGCGGTGGACAGGACCGGCGAGGCCACGCTCTGCATCAGCGTGCGCCGCATGCGGGCCATTTCGAACAGGTAGATCGCGCGTATGCCGTACAGGTTCATGAGGGGTGCACCAGGCTGACGAAGATTTCCTCCAGGGAGCTTTCCGAGGAGCTGAGGTCCTTGAATTCGATGCCGGCCTCGCCCAGCCGCTGCAGCAGGCGGGCGATGTCTCCGCCATGTTCCTGGTTGTCGTAGGTGTAGACCAGCTGGCTGCCGTCGGCCGACAGTTCCAGGCGGTAATCCTGCAGCGCTTGCGGAATCCGCGCCAGCGGCTCGCCCAGGGTCAGGGTCAGCTGGCGCTTGCCGAGCTTGGCCATCAGCGCATCCTTCTCTTCCACCAGGATGATCTCGCCCTGGCGGATCACGCCGATGCGGTCGGCCATCTCCTGGGCCTCTTCTATGTAGTGGGTGGTCAGGATGATGGTGACGCCGCTCTCGCGCAGGCGCCGCACCATGTCCCACATGCCGCGGCGCAGTTCCACGTCCACGCCGGCGGTGGGTTCGTCGAGAAAGAGGATCTGCGGCTCGTGCGCCAGCGCCTTGGCGATCATCACGCGGCGCTTCATGCCGCCCGACAGGGCCATGATGCGGCTGTCCTTCTTGTCCCACAGGGACAGATCGCGCAGCACCTTCTCGATGTAGGCGGGGTTGGCCGGCTTGCCGAACAGGCCGCGGCTGAAGGTGACGGTGCTCCACACGCTCTCGAAGGCGTCGGTGGACAGCTCCTGCGGCACCAGGCCGATCCGGGCGCGCGCCGCGCGGTAGTCGGCGACGATGTCGTGGCCGTCAGCCAGGACCCGGCCCGCGCTGGGGTTGACGATGCCGCAGACGATGCTGATCAGCGTGGTCTTGCCCGCGCCGTTGGGCCCCAGCAGGGCGAAGATCTCGCCCCGACGGATTTCCAGGTTCACATTCCGCAGCGCGGTGAGACCCGAGGCATAGGTTTTGGACAGGGCGTGGATGGCAATGGCTGGCTGCACGCGAGTCTCCCGAGGGTGGCGTGCAGCGATTCTACCCAGCCCGGCCCTCGCACGTCTGCGCGGGCAGGATGCGCTCAGGCCATCGCCGGCAGGTCGCGGGCCGCGGTTTCGCGCGTCCTGAAGACGGCCACCCGCTGCTGCATCAGGGCCGCCTGCTCCTCCAGGGCGGCGGCAGCCGCGCGGGACTGTTCCACCAGGGCGGCGTTCTGCTGGGTGGTGCCGTCCAACTGGCCGATGGCGCCGTTGATCTGGCCGAAGCCGCTGCGCTGCTCGCGGGTGGCGGCGGAGATCTCCTCCATCAGGCTGGCCAGTTGGTGGATGGCGTCCACCGCGTCGCGGATGCTCCGCCCGCTGTACTCGGCCTGGCGGGCGCCTTCGCCGATCTTCTCGCCGATACCCTCGATCAGGCCGCGGATCTCCTGGGCCGAGGTAGCGCTGCGGCTGGCCAGGTTGCGCACCTCGGCGGCCACCACGGCGAAGCCGCGGCCCTGCTCGCCGGCGCGGGCCGCCTCCACCGAGGCGTTGAGGGCGAGGAGGTTGGTCTGGAAGGCGATCGAGTCGATGACCCCGATGATGTCGTTGATCTTCTGCGAGCTGTCGGCCAGCTCGCGCATCAGCAGGATGCTCCGCTCCACGTCCTGGCCGCCGCTCTGCGCGGTGCGTGCGGCGGTCGCGGCGAGCCGGTTGGCCTGTTCGGTGGCCTCGCTGGTCTGCCGGGCGGTGGCGCTGATCTGCTCCATGCTGGCGGCCGTCTGCTGCAGGGCGCTGGCCTGCTCCTCGGTGCGCGCGGCCAGCTCCTGGCTGCCGTGGAAGACTTCCCGGGCGCGGCGGTAGACGCTTTCGCTGCCGCCGTGCAGGGAGCCGACCAGCTCGGACAGCTTGCGGTTGGCTTCGTCCATGGCGTTGAGCAGCTGGCCGGTCTCGTCGTGGGCGTGGCCGGCGAGGTCCTGGGTCAGGTCGCCCTCGGCCACCCGGCGGGTCGCCGCCAGCGCCCGATGCAGGGGGCCGGTGATGCTGCGAGTGATGTACAGGGCCATCAGCACGGCGATCAGCAGGGCCAGGGCGGCGAAGCCGAGCAGGCCGACCAGGGCGTTGCGCAGTTGCGCGGCGACCTGCTCCCTGGCCCGGGCCATGTGCTCGGCGGCCTTGCGGTCGATGGCCGCGCCGCTTTCGTCCAGACGGTAGACCTCGTCCTTGTACCGGCCCATGGCGCTGTTGGCGGCGGCCGTGTCGGCGAACTCGCCCGCCCGCAGGCGCCGGTGGATCGCGTCGAAGCCGCCGGCATAGCCGGCCAGCGCCGCGACGGACGCCTCGTACAGCCCGGCCAGTTCCGCATCGGGCGCCTGGGCCTTGCCGGCCTGCAGGGTGTCCTGCAGTTTCTGCAGGGTCGCGTCCCAGCGCGTCTTGTAGGATTGCACCTTTTCCGCATCGCGAAGGTTGATGAAGATGTCCTTCTCGAAGCGGCGCTCCTCCAGGGCCAGCAGGCGCACCTGGGCGGCGTTCTGCGCCAGTTTGGCGTTGCGGTCGAGGGTGTCGGCCGACTCCCGCAGCTCGCTCATGCCGTACAGGGCGACCACGGTGGCCGAGACGAGGAGCAGGACGAGGGTACCGAAGGCGATGCCCAGGCGGGCACCGATGGGACGGCGGGATAGCATCGGGAGGGGCCTCCTGGCATGGGCTGAGAGTCCCCCTTAGATCGGCCGCTATGCCGCGTCCTTGAGAGGTTTTTCGGAAGAATTGCCGGACCCTTTGCCGGCCGATGGCGGCGGGCTGCCGATGGCGCCCATGAAAAGGGCCCCCGGGCGTCTGCCCGGGAGCCCTGAGGGGGTCAGGCGGCCGAGACGTGCTCGGCCTTGCCGCCCAGCATGTCGATCAGCGCCTGGCTGAAGGCCGGGATGTCGGCGGGCTTGCGGCTGGTGATCAGCTGGCCGTCGACCACCACCGGCCGGTCGACCCAGGTGGCGCCGGCATTCTGCAGGTCGTCGCGCAGCGACGGCCAGCTGGTCAGGGTCTTGCCCTTGACCAGGTCGGCGGAGATCAGCAGCCAGCTGCCGTGGCAGATCGCGGCGATGGGCTTGTTGGCGCGGGCCGCGTCGCGCACCAGCTCCTGGGCCATCTCGTCCAGGCGGATGTTGTCCGCATTGACCACGCCGCCGGGCAGCACCAGCGCGTCGCAGTCCTCGATCTGCAGGGTGTCGAAGGTGCGGTCCACATGGAGGCGGTCGGCGGGCGTGGTGTGATTCCAGGCGATCACCTTGCCCGCTCTGGCCGCGGCGATCAGGGTCCGGGCGCCGGCCTGTTCGAGGGCCTCCCGGGGGGCGGTGAGTTCGACGCGCTCGAACCCGTCGGTCACCAGGAACGCCACGCGCTTGCCTTTCAGGGATTGTGTCATCGGGTGCCTCCCGAGCGGTGAATGAGGCGCCTGCGGGCGCGGGATCTACAAGAAATCCGACCATCCTCGCGGGCAAAGTTCTGCCGCCGGTCGGCGGGCGGGATTTGCGCGCCGCGGCCTTCCTGCTATGGTCGGTGCCCGTTTTTTCGCCCTGTCGTGCCGCCATGCCCGAACTGCCCGAAGTCGAAACCACCCGCCGCGGAATCGCGCCGCATCTGGTCGGCCAGCGTGTCGAGCGGGTCGTCGTCCGCGAGCGCCGGCTGCGCTGGCCGATCCCCGAGGACCTCGACGTGCGCCTGTCCGGCCAGCGCATCGAGGCGGTGGAGCGCCGCGCCAAGTACCTCCTGATCCGCGCCGGGGCGGGCACCCTGATCGGCCATCTGGGCATGTCCGGCAGCCTGCGGCTGGTCGAGGCCGGGTTGCCGGTGGCCAGGCACGAGCACGTCGACATCCTGCTGGAGTCGGGGATGGCGCTGCGCTACACCGACCCGCGGCGCTTCGGCGCGCTGCTCTGGAGCCTCGATCCGCTGGCGCACGAGCTGCTGCGCCGGCTCGGCCCGGAGCCCCTGGGCGAGGAGTTCGACGGCGAGCGCCTGTACCGGCTGTCGCGCGGCAAGAGCCTGGCGGTCAAGCCGTTCATCATGGACAACGCGGTGGTGGTCGGGGTGGGCAACATCTACGCCAGCGAGGCGCTGTTCGCCGCCGGCATCGATCCGCGGCGCGCCGCCGGTTCGGTCTCGCGGGCGCGCTACGACCGGTTGGCCGGGGAGATCCGGCGCATCCTCGCCGAGGCCATCGAGTGCGGCGGCACCACCCTGCGCGACTTCGTCGGCGGCGACGGCAAGCCCGGCTACTTCCAGCAGACCCTGCTGGTCTACGGGCGCGGCGGCGAATTCTGCAAGGTTTGCGGCGCCACCCTGCACGAGGTGCGTCTCGGCCAGCGTGCCAGCGTCTACTGCGGCCGCTGCCAGCGCTGAGAGGCACTAGTCTTACTGTGTCACTAAATTGAGCTATCGTCAGTAGATCTTCGGCAGTTCGAAGGAGACCGACGATGGACTCGATGATCCGGTTCGACGAATACCTGGCGCATCTGGCGGCCGGCCTGGGACATGCCGACCGGGAAGCCGGGCTGCGCGGCTATTGCTCAGGCCTGATGCTGCCCTTGGCGCGCAAGAGCGTGGAGCCCATGGCGGCACACCTCGACCCCCTGCATGCCAGTGCCCGGCACCAGGCGTTGCATCATTTCGTGGCCAAGGCCGACTGGTCGGATACCGAAATGCTGCGCCGTGTGGCCCGGTGGGTCCTGCCGACAATGGATCTGTCCGCTGGCAGCTATTGGCTCGTGGACGACACCGGTTTCCCGAAGAAGGGACGGCACTCGGTGGGCGTGGCACGCCAGTACTGCGGGGTGCTGGGCAAGCAGGACAACTGCCAAGTGGCGGTCAGCGTCTCGTTGGCGTGCGAACAGGCCAGCCTGCCGGTAGCCTGGCGCTTGTACCTGCCCCGGGAGTGGGCCGAAGATGCCGGGCGGCGCCGCCAGGCCGGCGTACCCGAGGACGTCCGCTTTGCCACCAAGCCCCAGATAGCGCTTTCGCAGTTGCAGGCGTTGCTCGAAGCCGGGGAACCCCATCATTGGGTGGTGGCCGATGCCGGTTACGGCGTGGACAGCGCTTTTCGCCAGGGGTTGACGGCCATGGGGCTGCCCTATGTGGTTGGGATAACCTCGGTCGTGCGGGTATGGCCGCCCGGCCAGCAGCCGCTGCCGCCCAAGCCCTGGACGGGCAAGGGGCGCCCACCGGTAGCCACGCGGCGCTCGCCGGAGCATCGACCACTGTCGGTGAAGAAGCTGGCCCTGTCGCTGCCGCCCGAGCTCTTTACGGAACTCACCTGGCGCCAGGGAACCAACGAACCACTGAGCGGGCGTTTCGCTGCAGTACGGGTACGCCCTGCCGGCAGCGTGTCGGCAAAACAGCGGCTGCACCCGCAGCAATGGCTGCTGATCGAATGGCCCCTCACGCAGGCCGAGCCGACCCGTTACTGGTTGTCCACGCTCGAGGAGGACACGCCGCTATCGGAACTGGTGCGCATCGCCCACCTGCGTTGGCGTATCGAGCGCGACTATCAGGATCTCAAGCAGGACCTGGGGCTGGGACATTACGAGGGACGCGGTTGGCGGGGATTCCACCACCATGCCAGCCTGAGCATCGCCGCCTACGGTTTTCTGCTCGGGCAGCGCCTGCGCCGTGAGGCCCTGTCCGGACCGGATGGCCAAGGAAAAAAAAACCTCATGGGGTGCACGGTACCTGCGCTTCCCGCGGATTACCGCCCCCGCGGTCGGCCAGCGCGCACAGCGGCATGTGGCGGACTCGATCACGACGCTGCGTCATCAACTGGGTGTCTACCTGATGCTTGAGTATTGCCGGGACCTGTACGGCGGTTTGGGCTATCCACGTTTATGACACAGTAAGACTAGGGCCTGTTAACACTACTCTCCGCGAGCCGCGTTGCTGCGCCAAATGGCGCCAGGCGAGGCGCGGGACGCAGGGAATGGCATTCCCTTGCCAAGTCCCGCAACGACGCATGGCGCCATTTGCCGCGCAACCCGCAGGGACGGGCCTGTTTTTGCGCGGTGCGTCGTTGCTCGTCGTTCATTTGGAATGACCAAACTTCTCTCCTCGCGCCTAACCCCGCGCAAAAACAGGCTCCGTCGCGGCCGCGCGGAGTAGTGTTAATAGGCCCTAGTGCAGTTTCAACCAACATCCTGTTCAAGTGGCGGGAGCTGTTCACAACCGTAATAGGTGCAGACTCGCTCCATCACCTCAGCGCTGGTCAGCGGGCGTTCGGGTTCATGGATCGCCCGCTTGCCATGCACCCAGCGGGGCTCGATCCGGTTCAGCCAGGGGCTCTTGCTCGGCAGGCGGCAGGTTACGATCCGTACGCCACCCTCGGCCCTGGCCCGGCGGTTGTGCGCCCCGATCCAGGCCCGCACCCGGTGGCTGATATGCCAGCTGGCGTTGTCCCAGATCATCAGCAGCGCCTTCTTCCCCTCGCTCGCCAGGCGCTCGCAGACCCACTCCAGGAAGTCCTCGGTCACCTGGCTGACCGGGCGGCCCTTGACGAAGCGCAGCAGCATCTGCCCCGTGTCGGCGCGCAGCAGGCCATAGCAGCTCAGCGCCTTGGGTTCGGCATCCTGCGGATCCACCGACAACTGCTGCAGGCGCAAAGCCGGACCCGCGCTCCAGGCCTTCAGGAACGGGCGCGCGAAACGACTCCACCAGACCTCGTCCTGAAAACCCAGCACCCAGTCCGGGTGCGTTGTGGCCAGTTCGATCAGCCAGTCGCGTCGCTTTTTTTGCGCGCATAGTGCGGATCCGGACTGGTGATCCAGGTCTTGGCCCGCTTCCAGCCCACGCCCAGGCGCATCAGGGCCTGGCGGATCGACTCGTGGCTCAGCTGCCGTTCGGTCAGCCCCTGCTCGAAGGCCACTTCGGCGGCCAGGCTCAAGGTCCACAAGCGGGTGGGCTTGCCGAAATCGCGGGGGCTGCGATGCAGCAAGGCGCGCAAGCGCTCGGCCTGCGTGCCCGCAAGCAAGGGACGGACACGTTTGGGCCGATGCGACTTCTCCGTCAGGCAAGACACCCCCTCGGCGGCAAAGGCCCGCAGGGTGTTGCGTACGGTTTGCGTGGCGCAGCCGAACAGAGCGGCAATTTCCGTGGCGGTCTTGCCGTCAGCGCTGGCCAGCAGGATCTGGCAGCGCCGCAGCGTGAAGGCTTCCCGGGCACGCAAGCCAACCTGCAGGGCCTGCCGTTCCTCGGTAGTCAAAGGGCGAACGAATAGAGGTGCTTTCATGGGGCATAGCATCGCCTGATGCCATAATTTCCACAACTTCATCTATGAAACTGCACTAGGCCGCGATCTTCGCCGATTGATGGCCGTCACGCCGGCAATATCGGGGGCACTGCTATAGTCACGGCTCTGCCAAAAACACCGATGAAGGACCGCCGCATGTCTCCGCTTCGCTCGCTCGCCCTTGTCCTGGCGCTGACCACTGGCCTTTCGACCCTGCCGGCGCACGGGTCGCACGCCGAGGCCGAGCAATCCAATGTCAGTGGCGATCCCCTCTATTCCGTCGAGGCGCCGCCGGCCTACGCGATGATGGGTGACCTGCTGATCGCCCGGCCGCTGCTGATCGCCGGCACCATCATCGGTGCGGCGGCCTTCGTGATCAGCCTGCCGTTCACCGCGCTGGGCGGCAACGTCAAGGAGGCCGGTCAGGCGCTGGTCGTCGATCCGGGCCGGGAGGCGTTCGTGCGCTGCCTCGGCTGCAGCACCAGCGGCTATCGCCAGGACTGAGCCGCCGCCCGGTATTCCCTGCGGCGCGCCAGCGCCCCGAGGCTTCCCGGCATCCCGCCGGCAGCGTAGGCTTTGTTCCCCTTGTCCGCGGGGCGAGGCGCTGTCCGGCATGGGAAATCCTGGTCCTTGAATCACTATTCCAAATTCCTTTTCGCCTTTCTGGTCGCCCTCGGGCTGGCCTACTCCTTCTGGCTCAGTTCCGGCTGGCTGCAGCTGTGTGCGGGGCTCGCGCTCTTTCTGTTCGGCATGCAGTGCCTGGAGGAGGGGCTCAAGGAACTCGCCGGCGGCCGGCTGGAGGCGCTGCTCAAGCGCAGCACGGCCACGCCGTTCAAGGGCTTCATGTTCGGCCTGGCCGGCACCGTCCTGGTGCAGTCCAGCAGCCTGGTCTCCCTGCTGACCGTCGCCTTCATCGGCAGCGGGCTGATTTCCCTGGCCGGCGGGCTGGCCATCGTCTTCGGCACCAACCTGGGCACCACCAGCGGCATCTGGCTGCTGGCGCTGGCCGGGCAGGACATCTCGCTCGCGCCGCTGGCCCTGCCACTGCTGGTGTTCGGCGTGCTGATCGGCTTCAACGGGCCGAAGAGCCGGGCGGCCGGGCGCATCCTGCTGGGCATCGGCTTCCTGTTCCTCGGCATCGACCAGATCAAGACGGGCTTCTCCGGCTTCGGCGAGGCGCTGGAGCTGGGCAGCTGGCAGGTCGACGGGCTGTCCGGGGCGCTGCTGTTCGTGCTGCTCGGCCTGGCGGTCACCGTGGTCCTGCAATCCAGCCACGCGACCCTGATGCTGACCCTCACGGCGCTGGCCGGCGGTCAGCTCGAGCTGGAGCAGGGACTGGCCGTCGCCATCGGCTCCAACGTCGGCACCACGGTCAGCACCGCGCTGGCCGGCATCCTCGGTGGCGAGCGCGGCGGGCAGCGCCTGGCGCTGGCCCATGTGCTGTTCAACGGCGTCACCGCGCTGGTGACGCTGGCCCTGCTGACGCCCCTGGCCGCTCTGGTGCAGTGGCTGGCGACGCCGCTGGGGCTGGCGGACAACCGGCTGATCCAGCTGGCGCTGTTCCATACCCTGTTCAATGCCCTCGGCGTGCTGCTGTTCTGGCCCTGGCAGGCGCAGCTGGTGCGCCTGCTGGAGCGCTGGCTGCCGGAGCGCCGCGAGCCGCAGGTGCTGATCACCGAGCTGGCGCCGGAGACGGACGAACTGCCGCGGACCCGCGCGCGCTATCTTGGCGACAGCCTGCTGGAGTCGGCCGACGCCGCCGCCAGCGCGGTGCTGCGCGAGTTGCAGCACCTCGGCCGGCTGAGCCTGGAGGTGATCTGCCACGCGCTCTACCTGCCGGTCGAGCAACTGGCCAGCGACCGGGCGGACGAGGCGCTGCTGCGCGCGCGGCCGGACGGCCACCATCTGGATGCCGAGGCGCTCTACCAGCGGCACATCAAGGGCGTCTACGGCGACCTGCTGAGCTTCATGGGCCGCGTGGACGCGCCGCGGGACGAGGCCCGCCAGCAGTTCTGGATCGCCTGCCAGCTGGCTGCGCTGCAGCTGGTGGACGCGGTGAAGGACGCCAAGCACCTGCAGAAGAACCTCGGCCACTACCTGCGCGGCGAGGATTCGCCGGTCCGCGAGGCCTACGTCGACCTGCGCCGGCACCTGCTGGCGATGCTGCGCGAGGTGCGCGAACTGGGCCGCCTGGAGGTGCCGGACGAGGCCTGGCACGAGCGCCTGCAGCTGCTCGACGAGCGGGCCGCGGACTTCGACGCGCAGTTCCGCGCCCGGCTGTTCGCCGCCGCCCGCCGTCGCGAACTGGACGGTCTGCAGACCGGCTCGCTGATGAACGACCTGGGCTACGTCAGCCGCATCGTGCAGAGCCTGCGCAACGTGCTGCAGCTCGGCGACGGCCAGTCCCGTGCGCTGCGCCGGCTGACGGTCGAGGACGAGCCGTTGATCCAGTTGAAGTGAAGGGAGCCGCCGCGCCTCCGGCAGACGCTCGCCGGACGCGGCGCCGCTACTTCCGGCTTTTGCCCGCAGCGCGCGCCATGCAGCGCCGGTGACGTTCGTCGACCCGCTTGGCGAACCAGGCTGTGGTGAGATTGCGGGTGATCTTCGGGCTCTGCAGCTTGATGCCCGGCAGCACCGCGCGCGGCAGCGGCTTGCGCTCGAGCCGCTCGGCCAGCGCGAACACGCGCTTGTAGAGTCTGCTGTCCTCGAAGTCGAGGCGATCGCCCTGTTCCAGGGCGCGGCGGATGGCCGTGTCGCCAATGTCCAGCTTCCTGCCCAGCGAGCGCACCGCCAGCTCCGTCGCCCCGGGGTGAAGGAGTCGTGGCGGATGAGGTCGCCGTCGAGCTCCAGCGGAATGCCCGAGGCGCGGCTGACGGCGTTCTGGAAGGCGGCATTGCGGCTGGCGTACCAGCCGGCATTGAAATCGGCGAAGCGATACAGCGGCCGGCTGTAGCTGGCCGGATAGCCCAGCAGGTGGGCGATGCCGAAGTACAGGCCGCCGCGGCGGCTGAACACTTCGTGGCGGATCGAGTCCTCGACCGGATAGGGGTAGTCACGCGCCCGGCTTTCGGCGAAGGCGATGCTGACCTGCATCGGCCCGCCGGTCTGCACGGGGTTGAGGCGGCCGAACAGCTGCCGGCCCAGCGGCACCATGCCGATGAAGTCCTCGAAGATGGCGTTCAGCCCCTGCTCGGTGCGCACGGCGCCCAGGCGCTCGCTGTAGGTCTTGCCGCCGGGCGAGTCGAGATTCAGGGCGGCCCGCACCAGAAACTCCGGTATGTGCAATTGGTCGGCACGGCGGTCGATCTCCTTGCGCGCGATCCTGGCCAGCCCCGGCACCGGCGGATTGACCTGGAAGGTCGATTCCTGCTCGGTCACGGCCAGTACCGCGCACAGGTTTTCGGCGGTCGGGGCGATGTCCTGCGCCGCGAACGCCGCATAGATGTCGGTCGCCCAGCCTTCGCGGTCGGGAATCCTGGCCGGTATCAGCCGCACGATCTGCGCGCGCACCTCGGCCGGGCGCGGCTCCTGCGTGCGCTGCGCCGTGCAGCCGGCCAGCGCCAGCAGCAGGGCGAGGCTCAGCGCGCCGCGGCCGGGGCGCAGCAATCCCGTCATGGCAGGCAGGCTGGTGCTGCGAGTGGGAGGTTTCAAATGCATGGTTTTCCGAGTCGTCGTGGCGGTTCTGGTTTGGCAATGCGACGGCTGCGGCGGTTGCAGCGCACGAGCGAAAAATCGCCATCGTCCAAGGCCGAGTCGCGTACAGGCGAAGGCCTGTCATGGGCGATGAGCGTCGAGACAGTGATGGCCTGCTGATATCATGCGCCACCGCTCAAGTGCGTGCTTCGCAAGCCCGCCATCCTCCACGATCTGACCCGTGCCCACGGGCACGCCACGGAAAAGGCATCGCAAATGGCTCAATTCTTCCCCGCCCGCTCCGCCTGCCGCTTCGACACCCCGGGCGAGCGGCGGCTCGCGGAGCGTCTGGAGAAAAAACTCGAAGACGACTACCTGTGCTGGTTCAACATCCCGGTCGGGCCCAAGGCGCTGCAGCCGGATTTCGTCGTCCTGCACCCGCAGCGCGGGGTGCTGGTGCTGGAGGTCAAGGACTGGAAGCTGGAGACGATCCAGAGCATGGATCGCGGCAAGGCGCAGATCCTCGACGGCGGCCAGCTCAAGTCGGTGGCCAACCCGATGGTGCAGGCGCGGGTCTACGCGCTGGAGGTGGCGGTGACGCTGCAGAAGGACCCGGCGCTGAAGCAGCCGGCGGGTTCGCCCCATGCCGGCAAGCTGATCATGCCCTACGGCTGGGGCGTGGTGCTGGCGGGGATCACCCGCCGGCAGTTCGAGGCGACCGATCTGGCCGACGTGCTGGACCCGCAGCGGGTGATCTTCCAGGACGAGATGACCGAGTCGGTGGACGCCGAGGCCTTGCAGCAGCGCCTGTGGGACATGTTCCACCATGTCTTCCCCTGTCACCTGACGCTGCCGCAGATCGACCGCGTGCGCTACCACCTCTACCCGGAGGTGCGGGTCAACGCGCAGCCCGGCCAGTTCGGGCTGTTCGCCGAGGAGGCCGCGCCGCTGCCGTCGCTGATCAGGGTGATGGACCTGCAGCAGGAGCAGCTGGCGCGCTCGCTGGGCGAGGGCCACCGGGTGATCCATGGCGCGGCCGGCAGCGGCAAGACGATGATCCTCGGCTACCGCTGCGCGCATCTGGCCCAGGTGTCGAGCAAGCCGATCCTGGTGCTCTGCTACAACAAGTCGCTGGCTGGGCGCCTGCAGCAGGTGATGGACGAGCGCGGCCTGGGCGAGAAGGTGGCGGTGCGCAACTTCCACGCCTGGTGCCGCGACATGCTGGTGGCCTACAACCTGGACCTGCCGGTCCAGAACCTGGCTGTCGACG
The DNA here is from genome assembly GCF_002220155.1 of Azotobacter chroococcum. Lineage (NCBI taxonomy): Bacteria > Pseudomonadati > Pseudomonadota > Gammaproteobacteria > Pseudomonadales > Pseudomonadaceae > Azotobacter > Azotobacter chroococcum. Next base: position 475,439 of record NZ_CP011835.1, read on the forward strand.
AAAAAATGGCGCTGATGGTGCAATACACCATCGACGGCGTGGAGCGCGGCCGGATTCCGCGCGGCCAGTACGCGGCGGTGCTGATCGACGAGGGCCACGACTTCCACCCCGAGTGGTTCCGGCTGGTGGTGCAGATGGTCGACCCGGACACCAACGCGCTGCTGGTGCTCTACGACGACGCGCAATCCATCTATCGCGGCAAGGGCGGCCGGCGCGGCCTGGACTTCAGTTTCGCCAGCGTGGGCATCCAGGCCCAGGGCCGCACCACCATCCTGCGCCTGAACTATCGCAATACCCTGGAAGTGCTGTCGGTGGCACGCGCCTTCGCCAGCGAGCTGCTGAGCGGACGCGAGGCCGCCGAGGACGGCGTGCCCGTCGTCGCTCCGGAGAGCGCCGGGCGGCGTGGCGCCTTCCCCGAGCTGATCCGCTGCGAATCGGACTGGCACGAATGGAACTGCATCGTCGAGCGCATCCGCGACGAACAGGGCAAGGGCCGGGCGTTGAGCGACATGGCGGTGATCTACCGCAGCAAGGCGCAGGCCCGGCAGGCCGAGCAGACGCTGGCCAGAGCCGGGTTGCGCTACGCATCGGGCATCTCGTCCCAGGGCCGGGGCGCGCTGTACGGCGACGAGGACGCGGTCAAGATCGTCAGCATGCACTCGAGCAAGGGCCTGGAGTTCGGCCTGGTGCTGATCCCCGGCCTGGGCGAGATGCCCCACAAGGGCGAAGCGGAAGCCGACGAGGCGCGCCTGCTCTACGTGGCCATGACCCGCGCCATCGACCGCCTGGTGATGACCTACCGCGAGCATTCCGACTTCACCCGAAGGATTCAGGATTCGATCGGCGGTGTGCGGCAGCGTCTGGCAGAGGTCGAGGCGCGGGAGGCCGGCTGAGCAGGGGCAGGCCGGCTGGCGTGGATCGGACGTTGCCGAGGGTCCGCCTCCGGCGTTAGCCCGGCGCGTGCTGTCTCCCCAGCGGATGCACGGTACTGGCCTGCGGCCCCTGCTCTCCGGCCTCCTCGGCAAAGCGCACCTCATCGCCCGTGTGCAGGTGATCGAAGGCAGCGTTCAGCACGCTGTGGCGATGGAAATAGATCTGCCGTCCGTCCGGGGTTTCGAGCATGCCGTAATCCATATCGCCATGCAGTTCGACCACCGTCCCCTGCTGCGCGGGTTCGTGGCTTTTGACGTGGACCTGGCGCTTGCGCGCGTAATCCTCCAGCTGGCGACGCACAGCCTTGAAACTGTCGCGAATCGCCACGTACGGATCCTCGTGGGCATGCTCATCGTGGTGAGCATGCGTGGAGTGGATTTCGCCGTCCGGCAGCGTCAGGTGCACCTTGACCTGGTAGAGCCTGCCCTGGTGGTGGCGCTGATGCGGGGCGCCGAAGCTAACCGAACAACCGATGATCCGGTCGTAAAACTCTTCCAGCTCATCGCACTGCTCGCGGATACGCGCCTCGATGGCCGGAGAAGGATCGATCTGGTGGAAATGGATCTGCAGTGGCTTTTGCATGGCGGGCCTCGCAAGAACAGGGGCGCGCATCGGGATCAAACCACCCTGGCGCGCGGGACGGGCCGGAACTTGAGTAAAACGCTGGGGATGTCGTTGTCGATCGACCCCGATGAAGGGGTGGCCATTGCGGAGGCATCGACGTCGGGTGAAGTTCTCAAGCCGGGCCATCCCTGAAGTCTGGACCACCCGGAAAGAGCGCGCAGATTCCTGGCCTCGATCCCGAGACCGTTTGCCGACAGACTGCGCCGATTTTTCCATACGCTGGATGCGGGGCAGGTCGGGCTTTTCCTGGCGCATCGAGTACGACGAATGCCGATCTGCCACTCGCAGCTTTTGCCGAAGGCAACTTGGGGCGTTGTATGAGTGCGTTCATGTTCCCCAGCGGCTCAACTCGCCAATTGCCTGAAGGATTTAATCTCGTATCCGAGCGGCCTGCCCGGCAGGTCTGATTGCGAAAGAACAATTCGAAAAAAACTGCAGCAGTTGTGCGGGGTTGGGAATAAGTTCTCTCAATAAGCGGAGGGGCGCTCTTTCCTCGGGCGGTATGCAGAAAGCGGATTCATGGACTTTCTCTGCTGGCGGCCTTGGCCCCGAAGATCGGAAGTTCGCCCGGTTATTGAAGGATTCGTCTGGAGCCTGTACCGGTTCCGTTGCGTGTCGACCATGGCCGTACCGGCTACTGGCTAGCAAGATCGTGAAGGTTCTCAACCGGCGTCCCCAGGCCTGCTTCGCCTGGCGCGGACGCGGAGTTGGCCTGCCGTGTTTCAGCCGTCGATGAAGCAGGCAGTGGCGAGTCACAGGCTTACGGTCTGAAGGTATATACGTGTATGTATGTCTGTTTTTCGAAACTCCCGGCTAGAGTTAACAAGGATTGGTGCTCGGGCATTCGGGGGCCAATCGGCAGTGACTGATAAACAAAACGTCAGGTTGATAAAGTTCGCAATCTTCTCAGCCGTTGAAGTTGTGCCTTCTACATTCTTCCGAAGCACGATGAGGCCATCATGGAAAGCTTGCAACCGCGTGACTATATCGCGCGCATACGGCGTAAATTGCAGCAGGTGGGTCCCATGCATACCCTCCACCTGCTGCTGGTGAGAACCATCAACCGGCTGGCCCTGTTCAAGATCCTGCGCGGCATCCTGCTGCTCAAGGTCGATCCGGCGTTTCTCGACTGTCCGGCCGGTTACACGCCGGGCTTTCTCGACGAGAAGCAGCTGCGCCACTTCGCCCGCGATCCACAGAATGAGCTCGACGACAGCTTTCTCGATGAAGCCCTGGCCAAGGGCGATCGCTGCTATGCGATTCTCGATGGCGAAAATCTGGCCGCCTACGGCTGGTACTCGCGCCAGCCGACCCGCATCAACCCGCCGGACATGCTGCTCGATTTCGATCCGGACTATGTCTACATGTACAAGGGGCTGACCAACCCCCTGTATCGCGGCCAGCGCTTGCACGCCATCGGCATGAACCGGGCGTTGCAGAGCTATATGGAGGAGGGCGTACGGGGGATCATCTCGTATGTCGAGTCGACCAACTTCGACTCGCTCAAGTCCTGCTTCCGCCTGGGCTACCAGGCGTTCGGCTCGATCTACCTGTTGCGCCTCTTCGGCCGCAGCCTGCGCCTGTACAGCCCGGCCTGCCGTCACTACCGGTTCGCCCTGCGCGAGGAGGCGCCGATGGGCGGCGAGGTCGGCGCCAGCAAGGCCTGAACGGGGTGTCCGGGCACCGGTGGGCAAGGCTTCGCCGCTGCCCACCCTGCGCAAAGCCGTCCGGATGGCTTCAGTCGGTCTTTTCCGCCAGCGCATCGCGCAGCAGCTCGGCCAGATGCCGCGGCCGCTGGTCGCCATGGGCGCGCATCTGGTGGCGGCAGGAGAAGCCGTTGGCCACCACCCGCGCCTCGGGTTTTTCCCGCAGGGCCGGCATCAGCGCCTGTTCGGCCATCTTTGCCGACATCTCGGCGTGTTCCGCCTCGATGCCGAAGGTGCCGGCCATGCCGCAGCAGCCGGATTCGATCAGGCTGAACTCGTGGTCGGGGATCAGCTTGAGCACCCGGCGCATGGACTTCATGGCGCCGACCGCCTTCTGGTGGCAGTGGCCGTGGACCAGGGTTTCGCTGCCGGCCAGGGCCTTGAGCGGCAGGTCGAGGCGCTTGGCGGTGGCTTCGCGGGCGAGGAATTCCTCGAACAGCAGGCAGTGCTTGGCCACCTGTTCCACGGCTTCGCCGAGGCCCAGCGCCTGGGCGTCGTCGCGCAGGCCGAGCACGCAGGAGGCTTCCAGGCCGACGACGGTGCGTCCGGCCTGCACGTGGGGCAGCAGCGCCTGGACCAGGCGGCGGGCCTCGGTGCGTGCCTCGTCGATCATGCCCTGGGCCAGGTAGGTGCGGCCGCAGCACAGGGCGCGCGCCGGCTCGCTGTCGCTGCCCTCCGGCTCGGCGATCAGCACCCGGTAGCCGCCGGCCTGCAGCACGGCGAGCGCCGCCTCGGCGATGCCCGGCTCGAAGTGGCGGGTGAAGGTGTCGACCAGCAGCACCACCTCGGGCAGGCCCGCGGCCGGCGTGGCGTTGGCCGGCGCGGCGGCCAACGGCTGGGCGGCCGGCTCCGGCAGGGCGCGGCCGGCGGCCAGGCCGAACAGGCGCTCGGACAGCCGTGCCAGCAGCGGGCTGGCGTTGCGCCAGTGCACCAGGGGTTTCAGCCAGGGCGCGCGGTGCAGCCAGCGCGGGGTGTGGCCGAACAGCCGGCTGCGCCAGCCGAGGCCTTGGCGGGCGGCGCGCTGGGCGAGGTATTCGGCCTTGATCAGCGGCATGTCGACGTTGGCCTCGCACTCGCGCTTGCAGCCCTTGCAGGCCACGCAGAGGTCCATGGCCTCGGCCAGGGCGGGATCGGCCAGCGCCTGTTCGGCCAGCTCGCTGTTCAGCGCCGCCTTGAGCAGGCGCACCCGGCCGCCGGTGGAGAGGTGCTCGTTGCCGCTGACGCGGAAACTCGGGCACATCACCTGCTTGCCTTCGGCCTCGCACTGGCGGCTGTTGATGCACACCGCCACCGCCTTGGCGAAGTCGCCGCCGTACCTGGGAATGTCGGCATAGGCGTCGCCCATGCCCGCGTCCTTGTAGGCGGACCAGTCGAGGAAGGTCTTCATCGGGCGCGCTCCCTCCGGCAAGTGGCTGGGAACGGGAGGCGAAGGGGCGAGCAAGAGCGGCGAATGATCATGGTTCGGGCGGCTACGGGCTGGATACGGATGGATGCCATGCTAAGCAAGTGCCGGTGCGGATGCCAGCACGGGCGTGCCGCAGCGGCCGGACGGGCGTGATTCAGCGCCGGGCGGGCAGGTAGTCCGGGCGGCCCAGGCCGCGCGGGTCGCTGGCCGCCTCGACCGCGCCGCTGCGCTTGTCCCAGTGCAGCACCTGCTGGTTGCCGTAGGGTTCGCGCACCTTCAACGGGTGGCCACGGCGCTGCAGCTCGGCGATTTCCGCGGCATCGAAGGCGCCCGGCTCGTGCTCGATGACATCCGGCAGGTACTGGTGGTGGTAGCGCGGCACTGACGGCCAGCGCCGGACCGGCTGGCCGTCGAGGTAGTCCAGCACGGCCAGCAGGACCATGCCGGGGATGCGGCTGCCGCCGGGGGTGCCGAAGGCGGCGAGGTCGTCGGCGCTTTCGATGAAGCTGGGGCTCATGCTCGACAGCGGACGCTTGCCGGCGGCGACGGCGTTGGCCGGGCTGGCGGTGAGCCGGTAGGCATTGCTGCCCTGCAGGTCGGCGGCGAAGTCGTCCATCTCGTCGTTGAGCAGAACCCCGGTGCCCGGCACGGTGAAGGCGGCGCCGAACGGCAGGTTGATCGACAGGGTGGCGGCCACCGCGTGGCCCTCGGCATCCAGCACGGCGAAGTGGCTGGTGTGCTCGCCCTCGCGCCAGGCCGGCGCCGGCGCCAGGCTGGAACTGGGGGTGGCCCGCTGCGGGTCGATGCCGGCGGCCAGTTCGCGCAGGTAGGCGGGGGCGAGCAGGCGCTCGACGGGGTTGGCGACGAAGTCCGGATCGCCGAGCAGGCCGCGGTCGCGGAAGGCGCGGCGCGAGGCTTCCACCACATAGTGGGCGCGCTGCACGCGGTCGGCCGCCCGCCAGGGCAGCCGTTCGAGCATGCCGAGGCTCTGCGCCAGGGCGATGCCGCCGGCCGAGGGCGGCGGCGCGCCGATCAGCTCGCGGCCTTCGGCGAGGGCGAAGCGCAGCGGCTCGCGCTCGACCACCCGGTAGCGGGCCAGGTCCTCGGCGCTCCAGATGCCGCCGGCAGCGCGCACCCCGGTGACCAGACGCTCGGCGACGGGGCCGGCATAGAAGCCGTCATGGCCGCGTTCGGCGAGCCGTTCGAGGGTCGCGGCCAGCTCCGGCTGGCGCACGCGGTGACCTTCGGCGGGGATTTCGCCGTCGGCGAGGAACAGCCGGGCGCTCTCCGGGTCGTCGCGCAGGGCGCTCAGGCGGAACTCGGCGCGCTGGCGGTAGAGGCGGTCGACGGCAAAGCCGTCGCGGGCCTGGCGGATTGCCGGCGCCAGGCTGTCTCTCAGGGGCAGGCGGCCGTGGCGGGCGGCCAGCTCGACCAGCGCCGCCGGCAGGCCGGGGATCGCCGCGGCCAGGGCGCCGTCGCGGGACAGCTCGGGCCGGGCGCGGCCGTCGCGCACGTAGAGTTCGGCGTGGGCGGCGAGGGGCGCGCGCTCGCGGGCGTCGAGGAAGCGGTAGCGGGCCGGGGCGTCGCCCTGGTCCTCGCGCAGCAGGAAGAAGCCGCCGCCGCCGAGGCCGGAGCCATAGGGCTCGATCACCGCCAGGCTGGCGGCGACCGCCACGGCGGCGTCGAAGGCATTGCCGCCCTGTTCGAGAACCGACCGGCCGGCGGCACTGGCTTCGGGATGGGGCGTGGCGAGGGCGGCGCGGACTGGAGCCTGCGCCTCGGCGGTGGCCGCGAGGGCCAGCAGTGCCAGGCCGGCGAGGAGCCGGCCGAGGCGGAGGGGAAGGGCAGGCGTTCCGTCGCCGGGCACCGGTCAGGCCTTGCCGGTGATGATCAGGTACTTCTGCATCAGCTCGTCGCGGCTCTCGACGTGGTTCTCGTCCTTCGGGATGCAGTCCACCGGGCAGACCTGCTGGCACTGGGGTTCGTCATAGTGGCCGACGCATTCGGTGCACAGGTTGGGGTCGATCACGTAGATCTCTTCCCCCTGGGAGATGGCGCCGTTCGGGCACTCGGGTTCGCAGACGTCGCAGTTGATGCAATCGTCGGTGATCTTCAGGGACATTCTGGACTCCTGCCGCGGACGGGCCGCGACACTGGGGACAACGACAGGGGGCGAATTGTGCCGTATCGGCGTGCGCAGTGCACGTCCCGCCGGGCGGCCAGCCGGGGCAATCGCGCTGCAACCCTGCCGCCCTGCAGGGCGGCGCCATGCTCAGCCTGCGCGGCGATCTCGCCTGGCCGGCGCCGGGAGCCTGCTGGGCGGCGCCGAATCTGATACGGCAGGGCGGTGCTGGACGGGCTTTGCCGTTGCGTTTATTCACATTGGCGGGACCTGGCAAGCCTCTTGACGAGGATCGCCATGCGACTTTTGGTCGCCTCCGCAATCGCTTGTTTTTATTGATTTTTTATTTTTGCTCGAAAAACGAGCAAGCTCCTGCGCGACGCCACCCGTGGGCTTCGGGGGCGTCTTTCCGGAAATCATCAACAAAGTTATCCACAGCGGGTGTGGGTAACCCGTTCGGCCAGCAGCAGGTGGTTGCGCGGGGTCAGCTGGGGGGCGCAGAAGCGGCCCAGGCGGACCTGGTAGCCCTGTTCCTCCAGGTACAACGCGCGGTCGAGCAGCAGCCAGAGTTCCAGCGGGCGGCGGAACAGGGCGCGCGGCAGTTCGAGGTTGCGCACCTCGGCCAGGCGCTGCCAGCCGCGGGCTTCCAGGGCCTGCCAGTCGCGCGGGGCGGGGGAGGGAAGGTCCTTGAGGGCGGCGAGGTCGCGGCAGTAGTCGGCGAAGTCCTTCTGCAGCCAGGCGAGGGGCAGCGAGGGGGTCGGCAGGTAGACGTCGACGCCGCGCAGTTCCCGCTGCAGCAGGTCGAAGGCCAGGCGGCGGGCCATCGACTGGTCGCGCTGGCGACGGACCCGGGCGCTGGCGGTGACGGTTTCGCTGAGCGGCAGGCGCAGGTCGTCGCGGGACAGCTGCAGCGGCGAGGCGCGGGCGGCGACGGACAGCGGCCGGTAGTCCTCGCTGTCGATGCGGTTGTAGCAGCAGGGCGCCACCGCCAGTTGCCGGCAGCCGGCGGCGCTGGCCAGCTGCAGCAGGCGCACGTGCAGTTCGCCGCAGGCATGCAGCGCCAGCGGGGTGTGGCGGGCGTCGAGCTGGTCGGCGACGTCGGCGGCGAGCACGTCCTGCAGGCGGTGTTCGGCCGCCAGTTGCAGGCGGTCGCTGAGCGCCTGGCCGGCCGCGACCAGTTCGGCGTCGTATTCCAGGCAGGTCAGGGGCGTGCCGTCGTGGGCCAGGGCGCGGCCGAGGTGGCCCTTGCCGGCGCACCAGTCGAGCCAGTGGGCAGGCGGGGTAGCGAACTGCAGGCGGCTGGCGAAGTGGCGGATCTGCTGCCATTTGCGGCCCGGCACGTCGACCGCGAAGCGCTCCGGGGCTGCGTCCCGGGCCACGGCGGGTAGCGCGCCGGTCTCGCTCAGGACGAGCGAGGCGGCGGCCAGCGCGTCGAAGGGCGCGGGGGCGGCAAGCTGTTCGGGGTGGTTGTGGGCGGCCTCGGCGTCGTCCAGGGAGCGTCGGCGCAGCCAGGCGGCCAGTTCGGGGTGCCGTGCTTCCCAGGGCAGCTGCAGGAAGTTGAATGGCCGCGGCCGCCAGAGGTCCTGGTGGGCGAGCAGGAAGTCGTTGAGGGCGCGGAAGCGTTCGAGCAGGCGCGGGCCGCTGAGAGGTAGGGCGTCTGGCATGGTTCGTGAGTGATTCGGCCGGAGCGGGCGATTATAGCGGGGGGCTTTCAGGGGGCGGCACGGGCGGGTACAAATACCCAAGTACCTTCGTCGGGATGCCGGTGCGGGGTTCGGAGCGCCTGCTAGAATCCGGCCGGTTTCCTCGGCAAAAGAGTAGGACGCGGAGTCATGCACTTTTTTGGCTCACGTGAGGTACCTTTTTGTCATTCGCAGACCCAAAACGGGGCGCAAAGTCCCCATGCGCTGACACAAAGATGTAGGTATGAGAGTTGCTAACATCTTTTCCATCTGTCATCGCTCTGGCCACGCAGGAGGCCCGCCTTGTCGATTCATGTCGCTTTGCACCACGTCACCCACTATCGCTACGACCGGCTGGTCACCGTGGGGCCGCAGATCGTCCGTCTGCGGCCGGCGCCCCATAGCCGCACCCGCGTCCTCTCGTATGCGCTGAAGGTGGCGCCGGGCGAGCATTTCATCAACTGGCAGCAGGACCCGCAGGGCAACTACCTGGCGCGTCTGGTGTTTCCGGAAAAGACCCGCGAGCTGAAGGTCGAGGTCGATCTGGTCGCCGAGATGGCGGTGTTCAACCCCTTCGACTTCTTCCTCGAGCCCTACGCCGAGACCATTCCCTTCGACTACACCGAGGGCGAGCAGCGCGAGCTGGCGCCCTATCGGGTGAAGCTGCCGGCAACGCCGCTGTTCGCCCGCTACCTGGCCGGCATCGACCTGACGCCGACCCGCAGCGTGGACTTCCTGGTCGCCCTGAACCAGCGCGTGGCGCGCGACGTGCGCTACCTGATCCGCATGGAGCCGGGGGTGCAGACGCCCGAGGAGACCCTCGAGAAGGCCTCCGGCTCCTGCCGCGACTCGGCCTGGCTGCTGGTGCAGCTGCTGCGCCACACGGGCCTGGCGGCGCGCTTCGTCTCCGGCTACCTGATCCAGCTCAAGCCCGACGTGAAGTCGCTCGACGGCCCCAGCGGCACCGAGGTGGACTTCACCGACCTGCACGCCTGGTGCGAGGTGTACCTGCCGGGCGCCGGCTGGATCGGCCTCGACCCGACCTCCGGGCTGTTCGCTGGCGAGGGCCACATCCCGCTGGCGTGCAGCCCCGAGCCGTCCTCGGCGGCGCCGATCAGCGGCCTGGTCGACGAGTGCGAGTGCGAGTTCTCCCACGAGATGCGCGTCGAGCGCATCTGGGAAGCGCCGCGGGTCACCAAGCCCTACAGCGAGGAGCAGTGGCGGGCGATCCTCGCGCTCGGCCGCCAGGTCGATGCCGACCTGTCGCGCGGCGACGTGCGCCTGACCATGGGCGGCGAGCCGACCTTCGTGGCTCTCGACTACCCGGACGATCCCGAGTGGAACACCGAGGCCATGGGGCCGAACAAGCGCCGTCTGGCCGCCGAGCTGTTCCACCGCCTGCGCCACCACTACGCGCCGCAGGGCCTGGCGCATTTCGGCCAGGGCAAGTGGTATCCGGGCGAGCAGCTGCCGCGCTGGTCGCTCAACTGCTTCTGGCGCAAGGACGGCGAGCCGGTCTGGCAGGACCCGGCGCTGTATGCCGACGAGAGCCGCCACTACGGGGCCGACGCGCAGCTGAGCGCGCGCTTCCTCGACACCCTCTGCGGCTTCCTCGGGGTGACCGGCGAGCACTTCTTCCCGGCCTACGAGGACTGGATGTACTACCTGTGGCGCGAGCGCCAGCTGCCGGAGAACGTCACCCCGGAAGACGCGCGGCTGGCCGATCCGCTGGAGCGCGAGCGCCTGCGCCGGGTCTTCGAGCAGGGGCTGAACCATGCGGTCGGGCACGTCCTGCCGCTGATGCGCAGCCTCGACGGCAGCCAGTGGCTGACCGGCTCCTGGTTCCTGCGCGACGAATACTGCCGGCTGATCCCCGGCGACTCGCCGCTGGGCTGGCGCCTGCCGCTGGACTCGCTGCCCTGGGCCCGCGACATGGACCAGCCCTACGTGCACGCGCCGGACCCCAACCAGCCGTTCCCGCCGCTGCCGAGCCGCCAGCGCATCCTCCAGCAGCTGCGCAGCGTGCCGGCCGGCCAGCCGGGCGTGGCGCGTGCCGGCGCGGCTCTCGGCGCTGCCGGACGCGGCGAGGTCGGCCCGGCCGAGGGCGCGCGCCAGGTGGCGCCGGCACCCTTCGAGTCGGCCCGCGGCATCGTGCGCACCGCGCTCTGCGTCGAGCCGCGCGACGGCCGCCTGTACCTCTTCATGCCGCCGCTGGAGCGGCTGGAGGACTACCTGGAGCTGGTCGCGGCGATCGAGACGACCGCCCGCGAACTGGGCTGCCCGGTGCTGCTGGAAGGCTACGAGCCGCCGGCCGATCCGCGCATGCGGCATTTCCGCGTCACCCCGGACCCGGGCGTGATCGAGGTGAACATCCATCCGGCGGAGAACTGGGACGAGCTGGTCGAACGCACCGAGTTCCTCTACGAGGCGGCCCGCCAGACGCGGCTGTCCAGCGAGAAGTTCATGATCGACGGCCGCCACGTCGGCACCGGCGGCGGCAACCACTTCGTCCTCGGCGGCGCGACCCCGGCCGACTCGCCGTTCCTGCGCCGCCCCGACCTCCTGCGCAGCCTGATCAGCTACTGGCACAACCACCCGTCGCTGTCCTACCTGTTCTCCGGGCTGTTCATCGGCCCGACCTCGCAGGCGCCGAGGGTGGACGAGGCGCGCAACGACGCGCTCTACGAGCTGGAGATCGCCTTCCAGCAGATGCCCGAGCCGGGCGCCGCCTGCCCGCCGTGGCTGGTCGACCGCCTGCTGCGCAACCTCTTGGTGGACGTCAGCGGCAACACCCACCGCGCCGAGTTCTGCATCGACAAGCTGTACTCGCCGGACAGCGCCAGCGGGCGCCTCGGCCTGCTCGAGTTCCGCGGCTTCGAGATGCCGCCGCACGCCCAGATGAGCCTGGCCCAGCAAGTGCTGCTGCGCTCGCTGATCGCGCGCTTCTGGGACGAGCCGTACCAGCCGCAGCGCCTGGTGCGCTGGGGCACCGAGCTGCACGACCGCTTCCTGCTGCCGCACTTCGTCGCCCAGGACTTCCACGACGTGCTCTACGAGATGGACCGGTACGGCTATCCGCTGCGTCCGGAGTGGTTCGCCCCGCACTTCGAGTTCCGCTTCCCGAAACTCGGCGACTTCGCCGTGCAGGGCATGGCGCTGGAAGTGCGCCAGGCGCTGGAGCCCTGGCACGTGATGGGCGAGGAGGGCGCCACCGGCGGCACCGCGCGCTACGTCGACTCCTCCCTGGAGCGTCTGCAGGTGAGCGTCAGCGGCATGCCCCAGGACCGCTACGTGCTGACCTGCAACGGCCAGCCGGTGCCGCTGCGCCCGACCGGCACGGTCGGCGAGTTCGTCGGCGGCGTGCGCTATCGCGCCTGGCAGCCGGCCTCCAGCCTGCACCCGACCATCGGCGTGCATGCGCCGCTGGTGTTCGACCTGGTGGACACCTGGATGCAGCGTTCCCTGGGCGGTTGCCAGTACCATGTCAGCCATCCGGGCGGGCTCAGCTACGAGACCCTGCCGGTCAACGCCTACGAGGCGGAAAGCCGCCGTCTGTCGCGCTTCTTCCGTATCGGCCACACACCGGGCAAACTGGTGCCTGTCGCGCCGGTCGAAAACAGGGAGATGCCGATGACCCTGGACCTGCGCCGCCGCTGAGTGTCCTTTCGCCCCGGCGGAGCGGCCCGGAGGGACTGATCCGCACGGATCTCCTCCCCGGGCTGCCCCCGGGGAGGGGAGCGCAAGGCGCAATCTCCCTGATTTCGAGTCACCCATGTCCGATCTGTTTGCCGACCATCCGCGCGACGCCGCGACCTACCATGAACTCTTCGACGCCAGCGGCAAGGTCCGCCCGCACTGGCGGCCGATGTTCGATTTCCTGCGGCGTTTCACGCCGGCACAGCTGCGCCAGCGCCAGGCCCTGCTGACCCGGCAGATCCAGGAAAACGGGGTGACCTACAACGTCTATGCCGATCCCGACGGCGCCGACCGCCCCTGGGAGCTGGACCTGCTGCCCAACATCATTCCCGCAGAGGAGTGGCAGCAGCTCGCCGAGGGCGTGGCGCAGCGCGCGACCCTGCTGAACGCGGTGCTGGCCGATATCTATGGCCCGCAGCGGCTGCTCGCCGAGGGGCTGCTGCCCACCGACCTGGTGTTCGGCCACAGCAACTTCCTCTGGCCCTGCCGGGGCATCGAGCCGCCGGGCGGCACCTGGCTGCACGTCTACGCGGTGGACCTAGCGCGGGCGCCGGACGGCCGCTGGTGGGTCACCGCCGACCGCACCCAGGCGCCCTCCGGCGCCGGCTACGCGCTGGAGAACCGCCAGTTCGTCTCGCGCGCCTTCCCCGACCTGTACCGCGACCTGCGCGTGCAGTACGTGGCCGGCTACTTCCACACCCTGCGCGAGACCCTGGCGCGCGAGGCGCCGAGCGACGGCGAGACGCCGCTGGTGGTGCTGCTGACCCCCGGGCGCTTCAACGAAACCTACTTCGAGCATCTCTACCTGGCCCGCCAGCTGGGTTATCCGCTGGTCGAGGGCAGCGACCTGACGGTGCGCGACGCCACCGTCTACCTGAAGACCCTGGGCGGCCTGAAGCGGGTCCATGCCCTGCTGCGCCGCCTCGACGACGACTACTGCGATCCGCTGGAGCTGCGTACCGACTCCGCCCTCGGCGTGCCCGGCCTGCTCGATGCGGTCCGCGAGGGCCGCGTGCTGGTGGCCAACGCCCTCGGCAGCGGCGTGCTGGAGTCGCCGGGGCTGCCGGGCTTTTTGCCGGCGATCAGCCGCAAGCTGTTCGGCGAGGAGCTGCTGCTGCCGTCGATCGCCAGCTGGTGGTGCGGCGAACCGCCGGTGCTGCAGGAGGTGCTGAAGAAGCTGCCGCAGCTGATGATCCGCTCGGCCTATCCGGCGCGCCACTTCGACCCGCTGTTCGGCCCCGACCTGGATGCCAGGCAGCGCGCGGCCCTGGCCGAGCGCCTGCGCCAGCGCCCCTACGCCTATGTCGGCCTGGAGCGTCCGCAGCTGTCGCGGGCGCCGATGTGGGAGGGCGAGCGCGGCAAGCTGGAGGCGCGGCCGATCGGCATGCGGGTGTTCGCCGTGGCCAGCGCCGACGGCTACCGGGTGATGCCCGGTGGCCTGACCCGGGTCGCCGGCCATGCCAACGCCGAGATGCTGTCGATGCAGCGTGGCGGGGCGAGCAAGGACACCTGGGTGCTTGGCGGGCGCCACGCGGCCAGCGAGCCCTGGCAGTGGGTGCGGCCGCTGGGCGTGGCCGACATCGTGCGCAGCGACCCCTACCTGCCGTCGCGGGTGGTCGAGAACCTCTACTGGTTCGGCCGCTACAGCGAGCGCTGCGAGGAGGGCGCGCGCCTGCTGCGCATCATGCTGGCCGGCTACGTCGACAACGGCAACGACCCGCAGGCCCAGCAGGCCGCGCTGGCGGTGGCCGAGGGCCTCGGCCTGCTGCCGGCGCCGTCCTGCGACTGCGACCTGGAAGGCCGGCTGCGCCGCGCCGTGCTGGGCAAGGACTGGCCGTCCAGCCTGCGCAACAACCTGCAGTACCTGCACATGGCCGCGGCCAGCGTGCGCGGCAAGCTGTCCCAGCAGAACTGGCAGGCCCTGCTGGAGCTGCAGCGCGCGGCGCACTGCCTGGAGAACGAGGAGGCCGACCTCGGCGAGCTGCTGGACTTCCTCGACAGCCAGCTGGTGTCCATGGCGGCCCTCTCCGGCTTCGTGCTCGACGACATGACCCGCGACCACGGCTGGCTGTTCCTGCTGATCGGCTGCCGCATCGAGCGCCTGCAGTTCCTCGCCGAGAGCATCGCCGGCTTCCTGCGCGGCCGCGCCGTGCACGACCAGTCGGCACTGGCCTGGCTGCTCGAGCTGGGCAACAGCAGCATCACCTACCGCACCCGCTACCTGGCCACGGCGCAGCTGATCCCGGTGCTCGACCTGCTCCTGCTCGACGAGCAGAATCCCCATGCGGTGCTCTACCAGCTGCACGTGCTGCGCAGCTCGCTGCGCCGCCTCGGCGAGAGCTTCGAGATGGCGCCGGGGCCGGACCTGCAGGCCATGCACGACCGCCTGGCCGCCTTCGACCTCGGGCGCCTGGAATACAATCCCTTCGCCTATCCCGACAACCCTGCCGCGCCGAACGAACTGGCCGACCTGCTCTGCGAGGTCGCCGCGGAGACGGGACGGCTTTCCGACCACCTCGGCCTGCGCTTCTTCGTTCACGTCGACGCCAGCCAACGGACCCAGTCGCGATGACCTCTGCCCATTACCGCATCGTCCACGCCACCTGCTACCGCTATTCGGCGCCGGTGTCCCTGGCCAAGCAGCTGGCCCACCTGTGGCCGCGCGACTGCCCCTGGCAGCGCTGCCGCAGCCGCGAGCTGCACGTCGGCCCGCCGCCGACCTGGCGAATCGACGACCTCGATGCCTTCGGCAACCCGCTGACCCGGCTGGCCTTCGAGTGCCCCCACCATGAGCTGGAGGTGCGCGCCCGGCTGCAGGTGGAGGTGCTGCCGCGCCCGGCCTTCGATCTGGCCGACTCGCCGGCCTGGGAAGAGGTCTGCCTGGGCCTGGCCTACAGCGGCCGGCCGCTGGACGCCGAGCAGCTGGAGGCGGCGCGCTTTCGCTTCGACTCGCCCTACGTGCTCCTCGAGCAGAGCTTCGCCGCCTACGCCGACGACTGCTTCGTCGCCGGACGGCCGCTGCTGCTGGCGGTGCAGGCGCTGATGGAGAAGATCTTCCGCGAGTTCACCTTCGATGCCGCCGCCACCCAGGTGGCCACGCCGCTGGAGCAGGTGCTCGAGGAGCGCCGCGGGGTCTGCCAGGACTTCGCCCACCTGATGCTCGCCTGCCTGCGCTCCAGGGGCCTGGCGGCGCGCTACGTCAGCGGCTACCTGCTGACCCAGCCGCCGCCCGGCCAGCCCCGGCTGATCGGCGCCGACGCCTCCCACGCCTGGATCTCGGTCTACTGCCCGCGCCAGGGCTGGGTCGACTTCGATCCGACCAACAACATGCGCCCGGCCCTCGAGCACATCACCCTGGCCTGGGGGCGCGACTTCGCCGACGTCTCGCCGCTGCGCGGGGTGATCCTCGGCGGCGGCAGCCACGACCCGGAGGTGAGCGTCACCGTCATGCCCCTGGCCGAGGCCGAGCGGCACGCACTTTAGCTGGCGGGCCGTCCGCCCCCCCTCGAACAGGAGTTCCCCATGAAATCCCCGCTATCCTTGTGTATCACCGCCTGCCTGGCGGCCTTCGTGCTGCCGGCGCAGGCCCTGGACATCCTCCCCGGGCTCTGGGAATTCGAGTCCAAGGGCGTGGTGGCGGGCGGCATGCCGCTGCCCGACATGCAGGAAGTCCGCGCGCAGATGCAGAAGCTGCCGCCCGAGCGGCGCCAGGCGATGGAGGACATGCTCACCCGGCAGGGCGTCGAGATGGGCGACAAGGGCGTGCGCGCCTGCCTGAGCGAGGAGCAGGTCAAGTCCCAGGCGCTGCCGTTCCAGGACGACCGCCCCGGCTGCAACCAGGAAGTGACCGAGCGCAGCGACCAGCTCTGGAAGTTCCGCTTCCACTGCCCGGACTCCCAGGGCGAGGGCGAGACCCGCTTCGCCAGCGACCGCGAATTCACCACCGTGGTGAACATCGTCACCGCCGGCAAGAGCGGCGTCACCCACATGGAATCCCATGCCCGCTGGGTGGGCAGCGACTGCGGCGGGCTCAAGCCCGGCCAGGGGGCCCGCTGAGCCCGCCGGCAGGTTCGATCCCCGACATGGCGAGGAGGCGAGGGAGATGGACGCTCTGCCGACCACAACGACCGCCGCGGTCCTCGACCGCGACGGCCTGCAGGCCCTGATCGAGGCCCTCGCCGCCCGCGGCTTCCAGGTGCTCGGGCCGCTCGTGCGCGACGAGGCGATCGTCTACGACGAGATCGCCGGGGTGGCCGACCTGCCGGCCGGCTGGACCGACCGCCAGGGGCCCGGGCACTACCGTCTGGAGCGGCGCGACGACCAGACGCTGTTCGGCTTCGCCGCCGCGCCGCAATCCTGGAAGCGCTTCCTGCATCCGCCGGTCGAGACCCTCTGGCGGGTGCGGCAGGGAGAGGGCGGGCTGCTCTTCAGCACCGCTGCCGAGGCGACGCCGCGCTACGCCTTTCTCGGCGTGCGTGCCTGCGATCTCAAGGCCATCGCCATCCAGGACCGGGTGCTCTGTGCGGGCGACTACCGGGATACAGGCTACGAGCGCCGCCGGCGTGACGTCTTCATCGTCGCGCTGAACTGCTCCGAGGCCGGCGACACCTGCTTCTGCGTGTCCATGGGCAGCGGGCCGAAGGCCGCGGGCGCCTTCGACCTGGCGCTGACCGAGCTGCTCGACGAGCGCCGCCACGAGTTCCTGGTCGAGGTCGGCAGCGCGGCGGGCGACGAGGTACTGGCCAGCCTGCCGCAGCGAGCGGCGCTGGATGCCGACCGGGCGGCCGCCGCGGCGGTCGTCGCGCGCACCGCCGGGCGCATGGGCCGCCAGCTGGACACCGCCGGCCTGCAGGCGCTGCTGCAGGACAATCCGGAGCATCCGCGCTGGGACGAGGTCGCCGAGCGCTGCCTGAGCTGCGCCAACTGCACCATGGTCTGCCCGACCTGTTTCTGCACCACGGTGGAGGATCACAGCGACCTGGCGGGCGGCTCCGCCGAGCGGGTGCGCCTGTGGGATTCCTGCTTCACCCTGGATTTTTCCTATATCCACGGCGGCAGCGTGCGGCAGACCGACAAGGGCCGCTACCGCCAGTGGATGACCCACAAGCTGTCCACCTGGTTCGACCAGTTCGGCAGCTCCGGCTGCGTCGGCTGCGGGCGCTGCATCACCTGGTGCCCGGTGGGCATCGACATCACCGAAGAGGCGGCGGCCATCCGCGCCACGCCGCACGTCCAGGGAGGCTCCCATGGAGAGTCTTGAGGAGATTCTCGGCCGGCATCCCTTCTTCGCCGGCTTCGAGGCCGAGCACGGCCGGCTGGTCGCCGGCTGCGCGCGCAACGTGCGCTTCGCCGCCGGGCAGTACCTGTTCCGCGAGGGCGATCCGGCCGACGAGTTCTTCCTGATCCGCCACGGCCGGGTGGCCCTGGAGCTGGTCGAGCCGGGGCGGCCGCCGGTGGTCTTCGCCACCCTCGGCGAGGGCGAGATCGTCGGCGCTTCCTGGCTGCTGCCGCCGTACCGCTGGCGCCTTGCCGCCCGCGCCACGGAGCTGACCCGGGCGATCGGCATCGACGCCGCCTGCCTGCGCGGCAAGTGCGAGACGGACCACCACCTGGGCTACGCGATGATGAAGCGTTTCCTGCCGATCCTGGTGGACCGGCTGCAGGCTACCCGCCTGCAGCTGCTCGATGTCTATGGAAAGCGCTGAGATGACCGCCCCCGATCCTTTCCTGCCGCAGCCCTGGCGGGTCGAGCGGCGCCGCCGCGAGCTGATCGGCGCCGTGACCCTGGAGCTCGCCCCGCTGGCCGGTGCGCGGCCGGACTTCGCGCCCGGCCAGTTCAACATGCTCTACGTGTTCGGCGTCGGCGAGGTGGCCATCAGCCTGAGCGGCGATGCCGAGCGCGGCACGACCTTCGTGCACACGCTGCGCAACGTCGGCGCGGTCAGTGGCGCGCTGACCGCTCTGCAGGTCGGCGCGAGCGTCGGCGTGCGCGGTCCCTTCGGCTGCGGCTGGCCGCTGGCCGAGGCCGAGGGCGCGGATGTGCTGCTGGTCGCCGGCGGGCTGGGCCTCGCGCCGCTGCGCCCGGCGCTCTACGCGATCCTCGCCCGGCGCGAGCGTTACGGCCGGGTGGTGATCATGGTCGGCAGCCGCAGCCCCGAGGATATCCTCTACCGCCGCGAGCTGGAGCACTGGCGCCGGCGTCCCGACCTCGAGGTGCTGCTCACCGTCGACCATGCCGACGCCGACTGGCGCGGCCATGTCGGCGTGGTGCCGGCGCTGATCCCGCATGCCGGGCTGGACCCCGCGGAGACGCTGGCGCTGGTCTGCGGGCCAGAGGTGATGATGCGCTTCACCGCCAACGCCCTGCTCGCCGCCGGCATTCGGCCCGAGCGCATCCACCTGTCCATGGAGCGCAACATGAAATGCGCCGTCGGCCAGTGCGGGCACTGCCAGTTCGGGCCGTTCTTCGTCTGCAAGGACGGGCCGGTGCTGCGCTACGACCGCATCGGCACCATCCTCGCCGTGCCGGAGATCTGAGATGGATGCCTCTCAACGCCCGCGCCTGGCGGTCTGGAAATTCGCCTCCTGCGACGGCTGCCAGCTGTCGTTGCTCGACTGCGAGGACGAGCTGCTGTCGCTCGCCGAGGCGGTGCAGATCGCCTATTTCGCCGAGGCCTCCAGCGCCATGGAGGGCGGCCCCTACGACCTCTCCCTGGTGGAGGGCTCGATCACCACGGCCCACGACGCCGAGCGCATCCGCGAGGTGCGCCGCCAGTCGAAGTTCCTCGTCACCATCGGCGCCTGTGCCACCGCCGGGGGCATCCAGGCGCTGCGCAACTTCGCCGACGTCAACGAGTACCTTTCCGTCGTCTACGCCTCGCCGCAGTACATCGAGACCCTGGCCACCTCGACGCCGATCGCCGCCCACGTGCCGGTGGACTTCGAGCTGCGCGGCTGCCCGATCAACAAGGTGCAACTGCTCGAGGTGATCTCGGCCTTCCTCGCCGGGCGCAAGCCGGCGATCCCCACCTACAGCGTGTGCATCGAGTGCAAGCGGCGCGGCAACCTCTGCGTGATGGTGCAGGGCACGCCCTGCCTGGGGCCGGTGACCCAGGCCGGCTGCGGCGCGCTCTGTCCGGGCTGCCGGCGCGGCTGCTACGGCTGCTACGGGCCGATGGAGACCCCGGACACCGCCATGCTGGCGCGCCAGTGGAGTGCCATGGGCGTCGCGCCGCGGGACATCCGCCGCGCCTTCCACACCTTCAACGCCTGGGCGCCGGCGTTCCGCGAGGAGGGCGAGGCCCATGACGACTGACAGGGCGACCAGACGGATCACCGTCGACTACATGGCCCGCGTCGAGGGCGAGGGTTCGCTCGACCTGCACATCGAGGGCGACCGGGTCAGCGCGGCGCGGCTCGGCATCTTCGAGCCGCCGCGCTTCTTCGAGGCCTTCCTGCGCGGCCGCGGTTTCGCCGAAACCCCGGACATCGTCGCGCGGATCTGCGGCATCTGCCCGGTGGCCTACCAGATGAGCGCGGTGCACGCCCTGGAGAACGCCTTCGGCGTGCGCGTCGAGGGGCAACTGCGGGCGCTGCGCCGGCTGCTCTACTGCGGCGAATGGATCGGGAGCCATGCGCTGCATGTGGTCATGCTGCACGCCCCGGACTTTGTCGGCTATCCCGACGCGATCCGCATGGCGGCCGAGCACGGCGAGCGGGTGCGCAGCGCCCTGGGGCTGAAGAAGGCCGGCAATTCGATAATCCGTCTGCTCGGCGGGCGCGAGATCCACCCGGTCAACGTCCGCGTCGGCGGTTTCTACCGGGTGCCGGCCCGGGCCGAGCTGATGCCGCTGGCCGAGGAGCTGGGCCGCGCCCGCGAGAGCGCCGTCGAGCTGGTGCGCTGGGTGGCGGGCTTCGCCTTCCCGCAGATCGAGCGGGACTACGAGTTCGTCGCCCTGCGCCATCCGCACGAATATCCGCTCAACGAGGGCCGGCTGGTCTCCAGCCGCGGCCTGGACATCGACATCGCCGACTACGAGGGCGAGTTCGAGGAGCGCCAGGTGCCGCATTCGACGGCGCTGCATTCGCTGCTCAAGCGGCGCGGCGCCTACCTGGTCGGGCCGCTGGCACGCTACGCGCTGAACTTCGACCGGCTGCCCGAGGCGATACAGGCTCTGGCCCGCGAGGTCGGCCTCGGCCCGGTGTGCCGCAATCCCTTCCAGAGCATCGTGGTGCGCGCCCTGGAAGTCCTCTACGCCTGCGAGGAGGCGCTCGCCATCATCGCCGCCTACCAGCCGCCGGCCGTCGCCGCCG
The DNA here is from genome assembly GCF_002220155.1 of Azotobacter chroococcum. Classification (NCBI taxonomy): domain Bacteria; kingdom Pseudomonadati; phylum Pseudomonadota; class Gammaproteobacteria; order Pseudomonadales; family Pseudomonadaceae; genus Azotobacter; species Azotobacter chroococcum. The sequence continues at coordinate 495,920 of NZ_CP011835.1, forward strand.
TGCCGGTGGAGCCAAGGGCCGCGACCGGCTTCGGCTGCACCGAGGCGCCGCGCGGCACCCTCTGGCACCGCTACGAGGTGGCTGCCGACGGCTCGATCGCGGACGCGCGCATCGTCCCGCCCACCTCGCAGAACCAGCCGAGCATCGAGGCGGACCTGGAGGCGGTCGCCACGCCGATCCTCGACCAGCCCGAGGCGTTCATCCGCCAGCGCTGCGAGCTCGCCATCCGCAACTACGACCCCTGCATCTCCTGCTCGACCCACTTCCTCCGGCTGGCGCTGCACCGTACATGAATGGGCAGGTGATGGTGCTCGCCCTCGGCAACCCGGATCGCGGCGACGACGGCCTCGGCCCGGCGGTCGCCGCCCGGCTGCAGGGCCGGCTGCCCGCCGGTGTCGCGCTGCGGCTGTGCGCCGGCGATGTGCTGGGACTGCTCGAGGAGTGGGCCGGCGTCGATGTCCTGCTCTGCGTGGATGCCTCGGCGCCGCAGGGTGAGCCGGGGCGCATCCGCCGCTTCGATCTGGCCGCGGACGGGCTGGTGCCGGAGCCGGTGCTGGCGTCCAGTCACGGCTTCGGCCTGGCCGAGGCGCTGGGGCTGGCTCGCGCCCTCGGGCTGGCAGCGCCGCGGATCGTCGTGTATGCCGTGGAGGGCTGCCATTTCGCTGCCGGGGCGCCGCTGAGCGCCGAGGTCGCCGCCGCCGTGGACGAGGTCGCCGAGCGCATGCTCGCCGAAGTCGCCGGCTTCCGACGGCCGGCAGGGGACGCTGCCGCGCCCTGAACCAGCCGTCTTTGTCCGCCTGGCGACAGGCCTTCTCCCACTTTTGTCGGGGCGGTCACGGCATTTGCCAGGCCCATTCTTGACGAAGTTTTCACTGCGCGTGCGGCATAGTCCGTGCCAAGCCGGAGCAAGTCCGGCATCCGCGTGCAGCAATCGAGGAACTCATGGCAACGACGAAATCCACATTCGCCGAGCGTAGTGCTGTCGACTGGGCCGGGCTGGGCTGGATGTTCCTGTTCTTCTGGTATTTCTCCGGCGTGACCCAGGCCCTGCTCTGGGCCTCGGGCACCACCGGCTCCACCGGCTCCCGCCAGGCCCTGCTGGCCAGCGCCCTGTGGCTGGCACCGCTGCTGCTGTTCCCCGGCCGCACCCGGCTGCTTGCGGGGGTGATCGGCGCCGTGCTCTGGCTGTGTTCCCTGAGCGGCTTCGCCTATTTTCTGGTGTACGGCCAGGAGTTCTCGCAGAGCGTCATCTTCATCATGTTCGAGTCGAACATGAACGAGGCGAGCGAGTACCTGGGCCACTACTTCGCCTGGTGGATCGTGCTCGCCCTGGTCGCCTACGGCCTGGGCGGCTGGCTGCTGTGGCGCAAGGTGCGTCCAGTGTACCTGCCGCGCCGCGCGGCGCTGGCCGCCAGCCTGCTGCTGTTCACCGCCTCGGTCGGCTATCAGGGCGTGCGCCAGTTCTTCAAGCACGAGGAGCCCCTGGCCGCCCTCGAGGACTTCGAGAAGCGCATCGAGGCGGCCTCGCCCTGGCAGCTGGTGATCGGCTACCGCCAGTACCTCCGGCAGCTGGCGAACATGGAGAGCCTGCTGGCCAGCCGCGAGCAGATCCCGCCGCTGAACAACCTGGTCGACGCCCATGCCGGGCAGCCCTCGACCCTGGTGCTGGTGATCGGCGAGTCGACCAACCGCCAGCGCCTGAGCCTCTACGGCTATCCGCGGCAGACCACGCCCAACCTCGACAGGCTGCGCGGCGAGCTGCAGGTGTTCGACGGCGTGGTCACCCCGCGCCCCTACACCATCGAGGCGCTGCAGCAGGTGCTGACCTTCGCCGACCAGGAGAACCCGGACCTGTACCTGACCACGCCGTCGCTGGTCAGCGTGATGAAGCAGGCCGGCTACAAGACCTACTGGATCACCAACCAGCAGACCATCACCAAGCGCAACACCATGCTCACCACCTTCTCCAAGCAGGCGGACGAGCAGTTCTACCTGAACAACAACCGCGACCAGAATGCCCGCCAGTACGACGGCAGCGTGCTCGAGCCGTTCGCCGAGGTGCTCGCCGACGACGCGCCGCGCAAGTTCGTGGTGGTGCACCTGCTGGGCACCCACATGCGCTACCAGTACCGCTACCCGGAGGAGTTCGAGCGCTTCACCGACCGCAGCGGCGTGCCGGACAGCGTCACCGACGAGCAGCTGCCGACCTACAACAGCTACGACAACGCCGTGCTGTACAACGACCACGTGGTGTCCTCGATGATCGAGCGCTTCCGCGCCACCGACCCCAACGGCTTCCTGCTCTACCTGGCCGACCACGGCGAGGCGGTGTTCGACGCGCCCGATCCGCAGGTGCTGGGCCGCAACGAGGGCGCGCCGACCAGCCCGATGTACACCGTGCCCTTCATCCTCTGGAACTCGCCGAAGTGGCAGGCGCAGCAGGCGCGGGACTTCAGCGCCAGCCTGCACCGTCCCTACAGCAGCTCGCACTTCATCCACACCTGGGCGGACCTGGCCGGCCTGCGCTTCGACGAGTTCGACCCGAGCAAGAGCCTGGTGAACGCCGCGTTCAGGAAGCGCCCGCTGCTGATCGGCGATCCGGAGCAGCCGAAGAACCTGATCGACTTCAGCCTGATCAAGCCGAAGAAGCCCGTCGATCCGAGCAGCGAGTTCGTCCAGCAGGAGCGCGAGGCCAAGGAGCGGCCGCTGTAGGTCTCGCGTCCGCCCGTCTCCGGCCGGAGGCGGGCGTCATCCCAGGGGCTGTGGCCCCGGTGTCTTGCGCTTTCCTTCCGTTCCAGCCGGGCTTGCCCGGCTTTTTCGTCTCTTGGCGGCGTGCTTTTTTCAGGGGCAGGCCATCCGGTTTCGCACCGACTGGCCTGTGCGTCGTCTGCAGGATGGCGGGGCCTTTTCGCGAGGAAAGGCGAGGCGGCCGCTGCCGCCTCGGAAGGCGGGGTTCAGACCAGCATCAGCGCGCCGCTGGCGGCGATGAGCGCGCCGGCGCCGCGGGTCAGCAGGGGCAGGCGGCGCTGCACGGCCGCAGCGAGCAGGCCGCCGCCCAGGTGCAGGGCCAGGCTGGCGGCGAGGAAGCCGACGGCGAAGGCGGTCAGGCTGCCGCTGGCCTCGGCGCCGTGGGCGTGGCCGTGGAACAGGGCGAAGACGCCGGCCAGGGCCAGCGAGACGGCGGCCGGCAGGCGCGCGGCGCAGGCGATCAGCAGGCCGAGCAGCAGCACCGAGAGGGCGATGCCGGTTTCCACCTGCGGCAGGCCGATGCCGTTGGCGCCGAGCAGGAAGCCGCCGAGCAGGACGGCGAGGAAGGTCCCCGGCATGGCGAATTTCAGGGCGCGCGGCTGCAGCGCGGCCCAGATGCCGATGGCCAGCATCGCCAGCAGGTGGTCGGCGCCGCCGAAGGGGTGCAGCAGGCCGGCGATCAGGCCGTTGCCGCCATGCCCGGGATGGGCGAAGGCGGCACCGGGCAGCAGGGGCAGGGCGAGCAGGGGCAGGTAGTGGCGTATTTTCATGTCGGGGATTCCTGAGGCGGGTTTCCCGGCGCGCAGCTCAATGCTGCCCGTCGGCGGGGCGTTTCGACCCCGGCAGGTTGGAGTGGGAGTGGTGGTGGACGGCTCCCGGTGCATGGGGCGCCAGGTGGAAGTGGACATGGCTGTGCACCGTGCCGTCGGCATGAATGTGCTCATGCTCGTGCTCGAAGGCCTGTCCCGGCGCAGCATGGACATGGCCGCTGGACGCGGTGCCGCAATTGCAGTTCTCGCACATGCTCGTTCGCTCCTAGGCAGGTTCGCCGGACCGGGCCAGGCGCTCGATGGCTTCGGCAATCGAGGCGGCCTCCCGGGCCAGCTCGGGCGACAGTTCGTAGAGCGGCGCGCCGGAGCGGTCGGCGGCCATCGCCGCCGGGGTCATCTCCAGACAGCCGGCCAGCGGCATGTTCACGGCGGCGCCCTCGAAGAACGCCCGGTCCTCGGCGCCGGTCGCCTTGTTGCCGACTAAGAGCAGCTTGTCGATGCCGATGTCGCGGGCCAGTACCTGCACCTGGCGGACGGTGCGCATACTGCGGTTGGTCGGCTCGGCCACCGCCAGCATCACGTCGACGGCCTCGGCGGTGCCGCGGCCGAGGTGCTCGACGCCGGCGTACAGGTCGAGCAGGACCACCTCGTCGCGCTCCAGCAGCACGTGCCGCACCAGCTGCTTGAGCAGGGTGCTGGCCGGGCAGATGCAGCCCGAGCCGCCCTGCTGCACGGCGCCGAGCAGCAGCAGGCGGATGTTGCCGAGGCTCGCCGAGAAGCGCTCGGGAATGTCGGAGACCCGCGGGTTGAGCTTGAACATCCCGCCGCTGCCGGCGCGCGGATCGCTGCCGGTGCGCTCGGCGATCAGCTCGGCCATTTCGGAGATCGGCAGCAGGTCGAGCAGCGCCGATTCGGAGAAGCCCAGCGCCGGTCCCAGGCAGGGCGAGGGGTCGGCGTCGATGGCCAGGACCCGGCGGCCCTGTTTGGCGTAGTGGTGAGCGAGCAGGCCGGTCAGGGTCGTCTTGCCGACCCCGCCCTTGCCGCTGATGGCGATTTTCAGGCCCATTTGATAGCCCTCAGAGGTTCCAGGGTGTGGATGTAACCGAAGCCGGGATGCGCCAGGTTCGTCCCGAAGCGCTCGACGGCGACGCCCTTCTTCATCATCTCGTGCAGCACGCCGGTGCCGTTGATCTCGCCGATCAGCTGGCCGCCGGCCACCCGGCCGTCCTTGAGCAGGACCTTGCGCAGCGCGCCCGCACCGTCCTGCCAGCGCAGGCAGCTATCGCCCGCCTGCACGCCGAACGAGGCGACGGGCAGGTCGAAGACGCGTACCACGTTGACCGCTTCCAGTCCCGGATGGCGCCGGTCGATTCCCAGCATGTTCCAGGCCGCGATCCGTCCGGTGGAGACCGCATTCGGCCAGTTGGGCACCACCTGATGCTTTTCCGGCGCGTCCGGGCGCTCGATGACGTCGCCGGCGGCGAACACGCCTTCGACGCTGGTGCGCATCCGCGCGTCGACCAGGATGCCCCGGTTGCCGGCGATGCCGCTGCCGTCGAGGATCGACAGGTCGGCGCGCACCCCGGCGGCGCAGATCACCAGCTCGCAGGGGGTTTCGACGCCGCCGGCCAGCACGCCGCGCACGCCGTCGTCGCCTTCGAGGATGCGCTCGGCGCCGGAGCCGGTGCGCACCTGCACGCCGTGCTCGACCAGCCGCCGCTCGACGAGGGCGGCCATTTCGCTGTCCAGCATGGCCGGCAGCACATGGCGCTGGGCTTCCAGCAGGGTCACCGCCAGCCCGTGGCGGACCAGCGCCTGCACCGCCTCCAGGCCGATGAAGCCGGAGCCGATGACCACCGCGCGCCGGGCGACCTCGAGGCGCTCGAGGATGCCCTCGGCATCGTCCAGGGTCTTCAGCTCGAACACCCCGCGGGTGCCGGCGAGGCCGGGCACCGGCGGGACGAAGGCCCGGGAGCCGGAGGCGATCAGCAGCCGGTCGTAGGCGACGGCCTCGCCCCGGCCCAGACCTGGCGGGCCTGCGGGTCGATCCGCGTCACCGGGCGGCCGTAGCGGATGTCGATGGCGTTGCGGGCGTAGAAGTCCGGGTCGCGCAGGAAGAGCCGTTCCTTCGGCACGCTGCCCTCCACGTATTCGGCCAGCGGGCAGGGCGAGTAGAAGGGCACGTTCTCCCGGGAGAGCATGACGATCCCGCAGGCCCGGTCCTGCTGGCGGAGGGTTTCGGCGGCGGCGATCGCCGCCGGTCCGTTGCCGATGATGACGATCTGCATGCCGCCTCCTGTCAGATTCCCAGCGCCGCGCGTTTTTCGGCGATGTGCGCGACCATCCAGTCGGCGGCGCCCTTGGGCTCCAGCTCCACCCGCACCACGGCGCCGGTCAGCTCCTGCAGGTCCTCGGTGAGCAGCTTGGTGACCATCGGGCCGCCGAGGATGCGCGGCGCCGGGGCGATGTGGCAGGAAACCCCGAGCGCCAGGAAGGAGCCGCCGATGGACACGGCCTTCTCCTGCACCAGCTCCGGCGCCGAACCCACCGCAGGCAGCTGGCCGACCTTGACGCCGAGGCGTTCGGCCAGCGCCACCATCAGGTCGACGATGCGCGAGTTGTCGACGCAGGCGCCCATGTGCCAGACCGGCGGCAGCGGGCCGTCGAGGCCGGCGGCCTTGCCCAGCACCTCGAGCACCGCCTTGAGGCCGTCGCCGCAGTAGCGGTAGGTCGCCTCGCTGGTCATCAGGCCGTCCTGGGCGCAGATGTGCGCGGTGCAGCCGGTGGTCAGCACCAGCACGTTCTGGCGCAGCAGGTGCTTGACCATCTCCTCGGTCATGGCGTTGTCGCGGAACTTGATGCTCGAACAGCCGACCACCCCGACGAAGCCGAAGATGTTGCCGTTGGCGACGTTGTCGAGCACCGGCTTGAGCGGGTCCTCGGCATCCAGTTTGGAGAGCAGGTCAATGATCGCTTCCACCGACAGGCCGGCCACCGCCGTGCTCTTGTGCTGGGGAATGTCCACCGGCTTGCCGCGCCGGCGGCGGAAGGCGTCGATGGCCGCCTGGACGATCTGCCGGGCGCTCTCGTCGGCGTGGTGCGGCTCGAACGGGATGTGCCGGGCGTCGGGGATGCGCACCATGGCGTCGGTGGTGATGAAGGCGGTGTCGAAGCACTTGGCCACCTGCGCCAGCTGCGGCCAGATGCACTGGATGTCCACCACCATGGCGTCGACCGCGCCGGTGGCGAGGATCAGCTCGGTCTGCGAGTTGTGCGCGGCCAGCTTGACGCCGTGGCGCATGCTCAGCTCGTTGCCGGTGCAGCACACGCCGACCACGTTGATCCGCTCGGCGCCGGCGGCGAGAGCCTCGCCCTCCAGCTTCTCGGCCCATTCGAGGATCTTTTCCGAGAGCACCGGGTTGTGGCCGTGGGCGGCGAGGTTGACGCTGTTCTCCTCCAGCACGCCGACGGCGGCCTCGGTCACCGCGATCTCCGGCACGCCGAAGAGGATGTCCTGCAGGTCGACGCACAGGGTCAGGCCGGTCCAGCCGTCGATCAGGCTCATCTTCAGCACCCGCAGCATCAGCGAGACCGGATCGGCGTCGTTGCCCATCGAGGTGGCGTGCATCGCCGTCTCGATCTCGTTGTGCGGGTTGGAGTACATCAGCCCCAGATTGCTCCACAGCGCCTGCTCCGCGGCCGGCGCGCGCTTGCTGAGCCAGTTGTTGGGCAGCTCGTCCTGGCGGCCGAAGTCTTCCAGGGCGATGTTCACCAGATCGCGGCAGATGTCGTTGACGTCGCGGCCTTCGGTCGGCACGCCGAAGGTCCTGGCCAGGGCCAGCGCCTTGGACACACCCTTGACCTGGTAGGGCGCCTTGCCGTTCAGGGCGTCGCGCAGGGTCAGCAGCACATGGCGGGCGTGGCCGACATGGGAGGCGGTGCCGCCCACGGTGTCGCGCAGCAGGTTGCGGGCGACCATGGCGTCAGGGCTCAGGCCGCACACGCCGGTCTTCGGGCCGTTGCCGAACGGGTCGATGCGGCACGGGCCCATGTAGCAGATGCGGCAGCAGGTGCCCAGCTCGCCGAAGCCGCACTGCGGGCTCATCACCTCCAGGCGGTCGCGGGCGGTGGCAAAGCCTTTGTCGTGGGCGACCTTGAGCAGGGCAGTCTCGATGACGGGAAGAATGGTGTTGTCCATGTCAATGGGTTCTCTTCAAGGATCGCAGGATGTCCATGCCGTTGGGGGTTGCGCTCTCGCCGCCGCAGACGGCCGCGCGCGCCGTGGCCTGGCGGCGCTGGGCGGCGAACTCCTCGGGGGTCAGGTAGAGCAGGGTGTCGGTCGGGCAGGCCGCCACGCAGGCCGGCGCCTCGCCCCTGGCGGTGCGCTCGGGGCAGCCGTCGCACTTCACGGCCTTCTTGCCGACCGGATCGGCGGTCACCCCGCCGAACGGGCAGACGACCACGCACATCCAGCAGCCGATGCACTTGTCGTGGTCGGAAAACACCTTGTCGGTGCCGCCGTCGCGCTGCATCGCGCCGGTCGGGCAGGCGGTGATGCAGGCGGCGTCGCTGCAGTGCTGGCAGCGCGACGGATAGCTGTAGGCGCCGACGCCTTCCACGCTGATCCGCCGCTGCGGGGGCGGCGTCTCCAGGATGGCGCCGGCCAGGGCTTTCGACTGGGAATGTTCGACCGCGCAGGCGATTTCGCACGACTTGCAGGCGACGCAACGCTCGGTCACGGTGAAGATGGTTCTGGACATACGCCTCTCTCCAGTTCCGGGAGGCGCGCAGGTCAGGCCTTCGCGGCAGCGAAGACGTTCGAAAGCGGCCTCCCGTCGTGTCGGCGGGCTTCCCGCAGACAAGGTAGTTTCGGGAACGGTAGCGAGGCGGTCCGGGGTTGTCTGTCGGCTGGCCGACACCGGGCGGGGATCGTCGGCGCACTGGCCGGGCGGGGCTGCGGGTAGACGAGGGGGCGGAGAGGTCGCGGCGCGCCGCTCCAGGGCGTGGGCCGGTCGTGTGTCCGGCAGGCGCGGACAGGTCTTCGGCTGAACGCCGATCGGCTGCTTGCCAGCAGGGCTGTAGGAGCAGATTTATCTGCGATCCTTGGCAAAACCAGAAGCATCGCGAATAAATTCGCTCCTACCGAAGCGCTATCGAGCTCACTTCCCGGGCTATCCCCCAATGGGAAAGTGCAAGACCTTGAAAGGGGTGGGCTTCGGGCGCTCGTCCGGCCGCTCAGTCGTCCTGATGGTCCTTGAGCACCTGGCCGTTGGCGGCATCCAGGTGCACGTCCCACTTCACGCCCTGGGCGTCGCGCAGTTCGACCTGGTAGATGTAGCGGCCGTATTCCTCTTCCAGTTCGGTTTCGTGGATGGTCGAGCCCGGGTGCTTGGCCTGCGCCGCGGCATTGAGCGTCTCGAACGGCTGGATGGTGCCGGCCTTGAGCAACTGCATGGCCTTGTCCGGACCGAGGTCGTCGGCCTGGGCCAGGGTGGCGGTGGCGGCGAGCAGGGCGGTGGCGAACAGGGCGGTGAGGGTTTTCATCTCGGCTCTCCTGGGAGTCGTCGGCTTTCGATGGCTTCACTCTAGGCAGGCTCGCTTAAACCAAGCTGAATCGGCCGCTGCGCCGGTTCGACGGGGAGCTATTGCCGGCGGGAGGACGATGACCGACCATAGGGCCGCCCATCGATCCCTATCCCATCCCGGAGGTCGTGTCCGAGTGGGTCGTCACAGAACTGCCGTCGCCAGGCCTGCCGGCCGTCGTGCGTACGGCTGACCGGGCCGCCCTGCATGCCCGGCCCGCGAATCGCCCCCTTCCCGCCCCCTGTCCGGTCCGTGCGCCGGGCGGGCGGCGCCTGCACCCCGAGTCGAGAGGTTTCCCCGATGAAAGCGTCCCCCTCCATTGCCCTGGTCGCCCTGCTGGGGCTGGCGAGCGTCCCGGCCTTCGCCTTCGACCTGAACGCCGCCGCCCAGGCGGTCTCCGCCCTCAAGGGCGGACAGGCCGACGAGCCCGCCGGTAACGACAGGACCTCGCAGGTGCTCGGCCTGGTCCAGGCCCTGAGCGCGCTGCCGATCACCCCGCTGCAGATGCTGGGCGGCACCGGCGCCCTGCTGGGACTGGCGCAGAGCCAGCTCAAGGGCAGCGACTACGCGCAGCTGGCCGAGTCGGTCCCCGGCATCGAACGCCTCACCGGCAACAATGCGCTGGACCAGCTCGGCGCCCTCGGCGGCCTGGGCGCGCTGGGCGGTGGCCTCGGCGGTCTCGGCGGCGGCCTGGGCGGCCTGCTCGGCAAGTCCGCCGAGCCGAGCGCCGAACAGTCCGAGCAACTGGAGGAAACCGGCGAGCTGCTGGGCAACGTGCAGAGCATGCAGGACGTCGACCAGGCCTTCTCGGCCCTGGGCATGGACGCCAGCCTGGCCGGCCAGTTCGCGCCCATCCTGCTGCAGTTCCTCGGCAACCAGGGCGTCGCCGGTCCGCTGATGCAGAACCTGGCCGGCGTCTGGGGCGTGAACGGCTCCGGTTTCGCGCCCGGCACCGGGGCCGACGGTTCCTGATCCGCCGGGGCAGGCGCCCTTGGCCGAGCGGCAAGGGTGCCTGCGTGTCCGTTTCTGAAGCCCCGCCTGCCCGGCGCCAACCACCGGCAGAGGCGGGCTGGCAGCTGCCCGAAGCCGGTTTCGGGCAGCCAGGCGATGGGCCGTGCCGGGCCCTTTCGAATCCATCGAGATGCCGGCTGTCAGGTCGCGCAGAAAGCGCTTGGCAAGCCCGTTGTAGTGCAGGCAGGCACCCCCTAGAATCGGCTCCGTCTGGCTGTCTCCTCCCATACCCATAACAATTCCTCTCGCTGCGCGATGTTGCTGCGCCCTGGCTTCGAGTCGTGGGCGGCGGGCTCCGGCGCGTCCGCGTCCCGGTGTGGGTGCGTGTCCCTATTTTGCGAACAGGCGCTTGGCATGTGCTTCCCATGCCCGGCGGACGGCCTCTGTCGCCTCCCTTTTGAAGGTACGCATCTCAAATGAACACCCCCCCGAATGCCCCAGCCGGCAGTTGGCTGAGCGTGCTTGCGCTGGCCCTGGCAGGCTTCATTTTCAACACGACCGAGTTCGTTCCCGTCGCCCTGCTGAGCGCCATCGGTGGCAGTTTCGAGCTGTCTACCGACAAGGTCGGCCTGATGCTGACGATCTACGCCTGGGTGGTCACCCTCGCGTCGCTGCCGATGATGCTGCTGACGCGCAACATCGATCGGCGCAAGCTGCTGATGTTCGTGTTCGTCCTGTTCGTCGTCAGCCATGTCCTGTCGGCGCTGGCTTCCAGCTTCGCCGTCCTGTTGCTGAGCCGGATCGGCGTCGCCCTGGCGCACGCCGTGTTCTGGGCGATCACCGCCTCCCTGGTCATACGTGTGGCGCCGCCGGGCAAGCAGACGCAGGCCCTCGGCCTGCTGGCGACCGGTACCTCCCTGGCCATGGTGCTGGGCATTCCGCTGGGCCGCGTGGTGGGCGAGATGCTCGGCTGGCGCACGACCTTCGCGGCGATCGGCGTGATCGCCACGCTGGTCCTGGTCTGTCTGGCCCGGACGCTGCCATCGCTGCCCAGCCAGAACTCGGGTTCGCTGCGCAGCCTTCCGGTGCTGTTCAAGCGCCCGGCGCTGGTGGCCTGCTACGCGCTGACCGCCCTGGCGATCACCGCGCATTTCACCGCCTACAGCTATATCGAGCCGTTTGCCGAGGCCGTCGGGCAGCTGACCGGCGAGGCGACGACCATCCTCCTGCTGCTCTTCGGCGGCGCCGGCATCATCGGCTCCCTGGTGTTCGGCTGTTGCTACAACCGGACCCCGAACGGCCTGCTGGTCGCGGCGCTTGCAGGCATGGCGCTGTGCATGCTGCTGCTGGCGCCGCTGGCCGGGGACGCCTGGATGCTCGGCACGCTGAGCCTGGCCTGGGGCGTCGCCATCATGTGCTTCGGGATGGCCCAGCAGTCCAGGGTCATGGCCCTGGCCCCGGACGCCACCGACGTGGCGATGGCCCTGCATTCGGGCATCTACAACATCGGCATCGGCGGCGGCGCCCTGCTGGGCGGCGCGGTGAGCAGCCAGATGGGGCTGGCGAACGTCGGCACCGCGGGCGGCGTGCTGGCAGTGGGCGGGCTGCTGTTGTGCGGCGCGGCGATCTATCGCTTCGGCAAACCGCTGCCCGCCATGCCCGTGCCGCTGGACGGCAGGGCGTGCGAGGTTTGAGAGCGAGGAGGGAGGCGATCCTCCCTGCGGAGGATTTCCTCTTGCTCTGAACGCGCCGGCGACGGGCTGGCAAGGCTGCCGGCGGGCAGGTCAGGTGTCGCCCTGCTGCCGCACGAAGCGCCAGTTCTCGAACGCCTTGGGAAACAGCATGCCGGCGTCGCCGCGCGGGCCGCTGAACACCTGGCGCAGGCGCGGCGCGCCCAGCTTGCCGCTGGGGTCCAGCTCCTCCACCTTGTCCAGCGCCTCCAGGGATTCGGCCTCGCGGCCCAGGCGGGCGAGGTTGTAGGCGTAGGCGGTGAGGGACTGCAGCCAGAGACGGGTGAAGGCGTGCCAGTGGACGAAGTCGGCCATGTCCGGACGGACCTCGCGCCAGTCCGCCGGCAGGCCGAGGCGCCGGGACAGCCACTCGATGCAGGCCAGCGCCCAGTGCGCGGCCTCCAGCGAGCGCCGCCGGTAGAAATAGAAGCGGTAGGCGACGATGCGCACGCCCAGGGTGTCCGGGGCCTGGTCGATGATGTCGCGGACCAGCGCCTCGGCTTTTTCCGCCTCGTTCCAGTGGGCGAAGATTTCCTTCAGCCTGGCGCGGGTGTCCGGCGGCAGGTGGTGGCTGAAGTGATAGGGCTCGAAACGGTAGATGCGGGCGCTGGCGGGCTGTGACGGGATGGATTCGGACATGGCGGGGCTCCTTGGGGAGGGGGACGGATCGCCCCTCGCAAGATCGACGCCAGTGCCGGCCCGGCCTTCCCGCTGCCTGGCGCTGTGCGGCGCCCGGCGGGCGTTCGCCGCGCTGGCCGGGCCTGCCCGGTGGCAGCGTCGCCTGCGCGTTGCCGGGGCCGGGATGTACCGGCGCGTGCGCAGTCGACCGGCCTTTCGTTCGCATGCGTACGTTTGTGCCGGAGGCGGGCAGGATTCGCGGGGCTTGGCGCCTGGAACGAAGCTTGCTGTATCTCTCCCGGATGCCGCCCCGGCGGCGCAACCCATGCCCGGAGACACTCTTCTGCCAGCCATGAAAGCCCTCGGATACGGACTGCTGCCCGGCGAATCCCGGACGGTGGTGAAACGACTCAAGCAACCTCTGCGGCTCCGCCATGGGCGGCCGTTGTCCTGGCGGAGCCTGTGCGCGTCGGCCGGGAGGCGCCCATGAGCCGGCGTTCCCTGGCGCCGGCGGACGCGCTTTCCGGTCAGGAGCTGCCGGTGCAGGACAGGCCCTGCGAATGGGACATGGGTGAGTGCCGCACCGATCTGCTGCCGCTGCTCGGCGAGCTGGGGCGCATCGCCAGCGAGGGCGGCGATCTGGCCGGCATCCTGCGCGTTTTGCTGGAGTTGATGCAGCGCCATCTGAAGGTGACGCGCGGCATGGTCAACCTGCGCGAGCCGGAGTCGGGGCGGATCTTCATCCAGCAGGGCTGCGGCCTGAGCGAGGAGGAGGAGGCCTCGGGCAGCCTCGCCCGCGGCGAGGGCATCGTCGCCCAGGTGGTGGACAGCGGCCGGGCGGTGGTGCTGCCCGGCGAGGCGGGCAGCCAGTCCTTCCTCTGCGTGCCGATCCGCCGCGACCGCAAGGTGCTCGGCGCCATTGTCGCCGAACGCCACTATGCCAACCGGCAGATGCTCGAACTGGACGCGGAGATCCTCGCCATCCTCGCCGCCACCACCGCCCAGGCGGTGGAGCTGCACCTGCAGGAGCACGTGCGCAAGGTCGCGCTGGAGGACGAGAACCGCCGCCTGCGCTCGGCCCTGCAGAGCCGCTTCAGGCCCAGCAACATCATCGGCAGCTCGCGGCCGCTGCAGGAGGTCTACGCGCTGATCGAGAAGGTCACCCGCTCGCGGACCACGGTGCTGATCCTCGGCGAGAACGGCGTGGGCAAGGAGCTGGTGGCCAGCGCCATCCACTACAACAGCAGCAATGCCGAGGGCCCCTTCGTCAAGTTCAACTGCGCCGCGCTGCCGGAGAGCGTGATCGAGAGCGAACTGTTCGGCCACGAGCGCGGCGCCTTCACCGGGGCGGCGAACCAGCGGCGCGGGCGTTTCGAGGCGGCGGACGGCGGCACCATCTTCCTCGACGAGGTGGGCGAGCTGTCCCTGGCCATGCAGGCCAAGCTGCTGCGGGTGCTCCAGGAGAAGAGCTTCGAGCGGGTCGGCGGCAACCTCACCCACCAGGTCGAGCTGCGCATCCTCGCCGCCACCAACCGCGACCTGCGGGCGATGGTCGAGCAGGGCCGCTTCCGCGAGGACCTCTACTACCGGCTCAACGTCTTCCCCATCACCGTGCCGCCGCTGCGCGAGCGCGGCAGTGACATCGCCACCCTGGCGGAGCATTTCGTCGCGCGCTTCTCCCGCGAAGTGGGCATCGCGGTGGAGCGCATCGCCGCGCCGGCCCTGAGCATGCTGATGTGCTACCACTGGCCGGGCAACGTGCGCGAACTGGAGAACGTCATCGAGCGGGCGGTGATCCTCTGCGAGGGCGGCGTCATCGAGGCCCACCACCTGCCGCCTTCCCTGCAGATCCCGGCGGTTTCCGAGAGTCCTGCCGCCGGCGGCATTCTCGACGTACGCCTGGGCCAGGCGGAATACGAGCTGATCGTCGAGGCCCTCAGGCTGCACAAGGGCAACATGACCGAGGCCGCCGCCCACCTGGGCCTGACCCGGCGCATCCTCGGCCTGCGCATGGCCCGGCACAACCTGAACTACAAGGAGTTTCGCTGAGGCTGCGAGGCGGCGCCGAGGGGCGCCGGCCGTCCTCCTTGCGGAGCAGGCCTCTACCGCTGGGCATTTTCCCTGAACTATTCGCGCCGGACGTCCCTCTACCGCACTGATCCAGGGGGCAGGTCGATCCCTCAACGTGCGGAGTGCGAACATGCAGGATGTCGGGAGGCTGGTGGCGTTTCTCCAGGAGCGCAAGCTGAAGCTGAGCACGGCCGAGTCCTGCACCTGCGGCCTCATGGCTTCGCTGCTGGCGAACGAGCCCGGTTGCGGCCAGGTACTGGACTGCGGCTTCATCGTCTATTCGCCGCAGTCCAAGCACCGCCTGCTGGGCGTCGACTTCGCGACCATCGAGCGGTTCGGGCTGACCAGCGAGGAAGTCGCCACGGAAATGGCGATCGGCGCGCTCAAGGCCAGTCGTGCCGATCTGGCGGTGGCCAATACCGGCGTGGCCGACGACTCCGAGGAGGACCCGGGCGGCACCCAGTGCTATGCCTATGCCCTGATGCAGGGCGATCAGCTGGCTGTGATCAGCGAGACGGTACAATTCGACGGCGACCGGGTCGCGATCCGCAAGCAGGCCGCCTGTCACGGCCTGGGCCAGATCCCGCAGAAGCTCGAGGAACTGCTGAAAAGGCTCCGCTAGAGCAGTTTCACCCTATTCAGATTCGCCTTTTGGGGGCGATCAGGATAACGACATGCGTGGATGGCCGCTCCGTAGGTCGGGTTAGCGTAGCGTAACCCGACAGCCTGCCCGGCATTGCCTGTCGCGTCGGGTTACGCCCTGCGGGCTAACCCGACCTACAGTTGCAGCAGTGATCCGGTATCTAGCCCACTTCCGGCTCAGGGCGCCGGCGCGATCCGCCACACCACATTCCCCACATCGTCGGCCACCAGCAGCGCCCCCGCCTTGTCGACCGTCACGCCGACCGGCCGCCCATGGGCCTCGCCCTTCTCCTCGTCGATGAACCCGGTGAGGATGTCTTCCGGCGGCCCGGCGGGGCGGCCCTGGTCGTCGAAGGGCACGAAGATCACCTTGTAGCCGCTGCGCGGCTTGCGGTTCCAGGAGCCGTGCTGGCCGACGAAGGCGCCGTTGCGGTAGCGCGGCGGCAGCAGCTCGCCCTGGTAGAAGGTCAGGCCCAGGGAGGCGGTATGCGCGCCGAGGGCGTAATCCGGCACCAGGGCCTTTTCCACCAGATCCGGACGCGGCGGTTTGACGCGCTCGTCGACGTGCTGGCCGTAGTAGCTGTAGGGCCAGCCGTAGAAGCCGCCATCCTTCACCGAGGTCATGTAGTCCGGCACCAGGTCGCTGCCGATCTCGTCGCGCTCGTTGACCACCACCCAGAGCGCGCCGCTTTGCGGCTGCCAGGCCAGGCCGTTGGGGTTGCGCAGGCCGGAGGCGAACAGGCGGGTGGCGCCGCTGGCCGGATCGACCTCGAGCACGGCGGCGCGGTTCTCCTCGACCTCCATGCCGTGCTCGGCGACGTTGCTGTTGGAGCCCACGGTGACGTAGAGCCTGCTGCCGTCGCGGCTGGCGATCAGGTCCTTGGTCCAGTGATGGTTCAGCGTTCCGGCCGGCAGGTCGGCCACCTTCACGCCGGGGACGTCGATCCGGGTTTCGCCTTCCCGGTAGGGGAAGCGGACGACGGCGTCGGTGTTGGCGACGTAGAGCTGGTCGCCGACCAGCGCCATGCCGAACGGCGAGTTGAGGTTCTCCAGCAGCGTCGTGCGGATTTCCGCGACTCCGTCGCCGTCCCCGTCGCGCAGCAGGCTGATGCGGTTGGCGCTGGGCACGCCGGCACCGGCGCGGGCCATCGCCCTTTTCATCACCCAGCCGCGGACGCCCTTGTCGTCGTCGGGCTTGGCCGGCGCGTTGGTCTCGGCGACCAGCACGTCGCCGTTGGGCAGCGTCAGCAGCGTACGCGGATGATCCAGACCGCTGGCGAAGGCCTTCACCTGCAGGCCCGCGGCGGCGGTGGGCTGCCTTCCTGGCGGCCAGCCGACCGCTTTGGCGATGTTCACCGTGGGGATCAGGCCCGGGTCCGGCGCGGGCAGTTGCGGTTGCGGGCCATAGCCCGTGTCGACCGGCAGCCTGGCGGTGTCGCCGCAGCCGCCGAGGAGAAGCAGGAGAGGGGTACCGATGAGCAGGGGAGCGAGGCGCAGCATGGTCGGTCTCCGCATGGGGCATTGCTGGTTTGACTCGCGGAGCGCGGAAAGTGCGCCTACTCCGTTCACTTCGACCTTCCTGTCTGGTGGGCAGCCAGGCGGGCAGGCCGGTGCCCGGTGCTCTCCTACGGCAGGATCACCAGGCGGTTGGGCAGCTCGTTGCGTTCATGGGTGGCGGGCAGCTGTTCCTTGAGCAGCGCACCGCAGGCCTCGATGCAGGCGAGAAAGCCCTGCAGCGTCTCGCCGCGCTTCACCTGGGCGGTGAAGGCTTCGACGATCGCCTGCCAGCTGGCGTCGTCCAGGCGGCTGGCAATCCCCCGATCGACCAGGATCTCCACGTAGCGCTCGGCTTCGGCGACGAAGATCAGCATGCCGCTTTCCGCCGCGGTGTGGTGCAGGCCGAGTTCGATGAACTGCCGCCGCGCCAGGTTGCTGGCGCGCCAGTGGCGCACCGGGCGCGGGACCAGCCGGGTGGTGAGGGCGGGCAGGCGGAACAGCAGGCTGCACAGGATGAAGGTCGCCCACTGCGCCAGCAGCAGCTGTCCGGCTCCGAGCCAGTTGCCGACGAGGTTCAGCGCGCCGGGCAGCAGCAGGGCGAGCAGTCCGGCCCAGAGCAGGGAGATGTAGGTGTAGTCGTCGGCCCGGGCCGCCAGCACCGTCACCAGCTCGGCGTCCGTCTCCCGCTCGATCCGTTCGATCGCCGCGGCGACCTGCCGCTGTTCGCTTTCGGTCAACAATGTCATGGATTCGCGTCCCTACCAGCCACCGGAGGCGCCGCCGCCGCCAAAGCCGCCGCCGCGCCCGCCAAAACCGCCACCCCGCCGCCTCCGCCGTGGCGCAGGCCGCCGAGCAGGGCGCCGGCCAACAGGGCGCTGCGGCCGCGCCCGCCGCGAACCAGCAGCAGGATGATCGCCAACAGCACGATCAGCAGGAGCGACGACGGCTCGTCCGACTCCTGCGTGTCGGGGATCAGGCCCTGTTCGCCCTGCAGAGGCTTGCCGCCCAGTACCCAGAGCATCGCCGTGACGCCCTCGCTGATGCCGCGGGCAAAGTCGCCCTGCCGGAAGGCCGGGACGATGATGTTGTGGATGATCAGCGCGGACTGGGCGTCGGTCAGGCGTCCCTCCAGGCCATAGCCGACCTCGATGCGGACCCGCCGCTCGTCGCGCGCGACGATCAGCAGCGCGCCGTTGTCCCTGCCCTTCTGGCCGATGCCCCAGCGGCGGCCCAGTTCGACGCCGAACTCTTCGATGTTGCTCCCCGCCAGATCCGGCACGGTGACCACCACCAGCTGGTCGCCGCTGGCCTGCTCATGGGCCGCCAGGATCTGCGTCAGGCGCGCCTCGGTCGGTGCATCGAGCAGTTCGGCACGATCCACCACCCGTCCGGTCAAGGCAGGGAAGCTGGCCTCCTGGGCCTGGACGACCAGGGTACAGACGCAGAGCAGCAGGCCCTGAAGGAGCCTGGGTGCCAGTGTCATTGGAACTTCACTTGCGGTGCCTGTTCTGCGCCCTGGCTGGTGGCCTCGAAGCTTTCGCGGACCGGCAGGTCGCGGTAGAGCACGCTGTGCCAGATGCGCCCGGGGAAGGTGCGGATCTCGGTGTTGTAGCGCTCAACCGCGGCGATGAAGTCGCGGCGCGCCACCGCGATGCGGTTTTCCGTGCCTTCGAGCTGGGACTGCAGGGTGAGGAAATTCTGGTTGGCCTTCAGCTCGGGATAGCGCTCCGACACCACCATCAGCCGGCTCAGCGCACCGCTCAACTGGTCCTGCGCCTGCTGGTACTGCTGCAGCTTCTGCGGATCGTCCAGCGTGCCGGCATCCACCTGGATGGACGTGGCCTTGGCCCGCGCCTCGATCACCGCGGTCAGGGTCTCCCGCTCGTGCTGGGCGTAGGCCCTGACCGTTTCCACCAGATTGGGGATTAGGTCGGCGCGCCGCTGGTACTGGTTCTCCACCTGCCCCCAGGTCGCCTTCACCTGTTCGTCATAGGTGGGAATGTCGTTGATGCCGCAGCCCGCCAGGAGCCACGACACGATCAGGAGCGTGGCCAGCCGCCATTGAAGCCAGGAGCCTTGTCTGGAGTGAGTCATCCGCGTGTTCCGCCTTGCCGATTGACTGGGTGCCTGCCGGTTGCGCCGGCCGGTCATTGGTAGTCTAGAGGCTCGTGGGCGGGGTGTTTGGAAAGGCGGGTAGCGGAGGGCCGCAGTCATCCATGTATCCGGCTTTGGCAAGGGGCGGGAACAGACTTGATGAGCGATCGGGACCGGCGCTGGGGAAAGCTGGTCTGGGAAGGCAGGGGTTTGATCTTGCCCAGCCTCAGTGGACACCCCGTTAAGCGATACACTGCAACGAGGTGATCCATGGCAAGGCAAGCAAGCCCGATGAAACCAACCCGTATCCGCCACTCCCAAGCCTACAAGGACGAAGCGCTGGCCTTGGCCGAACGGATTGGCGTCAGCAAAGCGGCCGAACAGCTTGGGCTGCACCCCTCCCAGCTCTATGGCTGGCGGAGCAGGAAACAGCAGGCTCAGACCAGCAGCGAGCGCGAGCAGTTGTTGGCCGACGAAAACGCCCGCCTCAAACGGCTGTTGGCCGAACAGTCCGAGGAGTTGGCCATTGTAAAAAAAGCCGCCGCGTACTTTGCCAGGAGCCTCAAGTGAAGTACGCCTTCATGCAAGCCCATACTCAGCAGTTTCCACTGAAGGTCATGTGCCGTGTGCTGGGCATTGCCCGCAGCGGCTACTACGCCTGGTGTTCGCGCAAGCTCTCGAAGCGCCGCCAGCAACAGACCCAACTGGACCGCCTGGTAGCTCAGGCCTACCACAAGCGGAAGGGGCGCAGCGGGGCTCCGCGGTTATGCCTCGACCTGAAGGCGTCGGGCCTGCCCTGCAATCGCAAGACCGTGACTGCTTCGATGCGGCGCCAGGGACTGCGGGCCAGGGCTGCCAGGAAGTTCAAGGCCACCACGAATTCCAGGCACTCACTACCGGTGGCGGACAACCTGCTCCGGCAGGGCTTCACGGCAGCGGCGCCAAACCGGAAGTGGGTGGGCGACATGACTTACCTGCACACGGAAGAAGGCTGGTTGTATCTGGCGGTGATCATCGACCTGTACTCGCGCAGGGTGATCGGCTGGGCCATGGGCGAGCGCATGACGGCCGAGCTGGTCTGCGATGCCCTGCGCATGGCCCTGTGGCGGCGCAAGCAGCCTCAAGGCGTGATCGTGCATACGGATCGAGGCAGCCAGTACTGTTCGGCGGCCTATCGGGAGCTACTCCATGCCCATCGGCTGCGCGGCAGCATGAGCGCGAAGGGCAATTGCTACGACAACGCCTGTGCCGAAAGCTTCTTTCACAGTCTGAAGGTCGAGTGCATCCATGGGGAACGCTTCGGTACGCATGCCCAGATGCGTCAAACCGTGTTCGAGTACATCGAAACCGACTACAACCGCCAGCGTCGTCATAGCACACTGGGATACATCAGTCCGGAAGCCTTCGAGGCCTGGATGAGTGCTTAAACCTGTGTCCACTAGGGCTGGGCAAGATCATCCCAAAGGTTATGTGGCGCGTTGTCGGCTGCTCACCGTGCTAGTTGATGGCGACCCGCTGTGCTCCCAACCGCGCTGTAGGTTGTGGGGCTCATGGCGTGGCTGGCAGAGCTGGCGTTTGCCTAATCGGCGTCTGGATCAGGTGTGCGGGCCTCTAGTTGCGGGCAGGCCCAGTCGACAAAGGTTCTGACGCGTGGTGCGAGTTGCAGACTGTGTGGATAAACCAACTGGATGGGTAGATTCTCCGGTTCGTAGGGGCGCAGGACTCTCAGCAGACGCCCGTCAGCCAGCTCTGCAGCAACCTGATAATGCATCACTCGCGCAATGCCTACACCTTCAACACAGGCCAGGATGGCTGCGCGGATTTGACTGCACATCAGGCGCGGAGTGATTTCTTCTGCCCATTCTTTTTCCCCGGCGCGGAAGTACCAGTGCCGGCCCTGTGACGGAGTGCTGATACAAAAGTGATCACGTAAGGCGCTGGGATGCGCGAGAGCGGGATGGCGTTCAAGGTAGAGCGGGCTGGCACAGGTGACAAGGCGAGTGCTGCTGACTTTGCGAGCGACCAGCCCGGAGTTCGGCAAATGGCCGATGCGTACGGCAAGGTCGATGCGTTCATCTAGTAGCGGGATGATCTGGTCATTGAGGTTCAGCTCAATGCGCAGCGCCTCATGGGCATGAAGAAAGTCATTGACCAGCGGCGCCACGTAGCGATAGCCAAATTCCACCGGTGCTGTGATCCGCAGTTGACCGCGCACGTTCCCGTCCCGCGCTTCTAGGCGCTGCTCCATATCGTCAAATTCAGCCAGGATGCGCCGACTCCAGGTCAGATAGGCTTCGCCCTCATCAGTCAGGGCCATGCGACGGGTACTACGGTTGAGCAGGCGCACACCCAGGTGTTTTTCCAGGGCGGCGAGGGAGCGCACCAGTGACGCCACCGACTGGCCGGAAACGTCGGCAGCAGCACTCAGGCTGCCGCTGTCGACGATGCGCACGAAATTGGCCATGGCCTTCAGCCTGTCCATATCCCTCTCTCATTAGTGCGTTTGTTGCACAGGTGTTATCAGCTCCGCGGCATAGGTCGAACGCGGCTCGCGGGAGACACTCTCCGGGCGTTACCGCAACAGAGAGCTATGCCATGGATACCCCGCAAAATCCCGCCAGAATTTATGCCTATGACCACATTGGCATTCGTGTCAGTGACAAGCGTCGGGCGCTGTCTTTTTACCAGAGCCTGGGCTTTGTGCAGAGCGCGGAATTTCCGCTGTATGAGGCCAACGAAATGCTCACCCCGGACGGGGTACGCATCAACCTGATCTTTAACGGCGCACGCCTGCCCGACGCGCACAACGCGCTGCTGGATGAGCCGATCAAGCTGCCCGGCATCACCCACCCGGCATTCATCGTGGACGACTTGCAAGCCTTGCAACGCTGGTTGGAGGCACGCGGGATCGTCATCACCGAAGGGCCGCATCCGATCGGGCCCAGAAGAATTGCCCTGTTCATCCGCGATCCGGACGGCAACGTCTTGGAGTTCAACCAACTCACCAACGGTGGTCACCTATGAAACTGTACGACCTGCACCCATCAGGGAACTGCTACAAAGTTCGCCTGTTTGCGGCCCTGGCCAATATCAACCTGGAAATAGTGGCGGTGGACTTTCTCAATGGCGAACACAAACGCCCGCCCTTGCTGGAACTGAACCCGCTCGGAGAACTGCCGGTTCTGGTGGATGGCAAACAGGTCATACGCGACTCCCAGGCCATTCTGGTTTACCTCGCCGGTGCCTATGGCGGACTGGCCTGGTGGCCGGCGCATCCGCAGGGACAGGCAGAAATCGTTCAGTGGCTGTCATTTGCGGCCAACGAAATCCAACACAGCGTCTGTGCCGCACGGCTGGTCGAGAAGTTTGGTTATGCGCTGGATCACGCAGCGGCGGTAGAAAAGTCAGCCAGAGTGTTGGCGCTGCTCGACCAGCACTTGCAGCAGCATGAATGGCTTGCCATTGGCCGCCCCTCAATCGCCGATTGCGCGGTATATCCCTATGTCGCACTGGCCCATGAAGGCGGTGTGGATATTTCGCCATACCGCCACATCGCCCAGTGGATCGAACGCATCGAAGCGCTGCCGGGTTATTTGCCGAAACCATGATCCGCAAGACTCTGAGCGCAATACCAACGAATGCCGCTGCATTCGTTTAATCAATGTGTCAACGCCGACTGAAAACTGACCCACCTTGGCCCTCATTTGCCGAAGTAATAATGATCCACCTGGATCACTCGGGTTTACGGTTCTGGCGGATCACGCCCGCCTTGCGTTTATCCTTGAGTCGGTAGCTTTCTCCGGTCAGGGTGAGGATGTGGGCGTGGTGCAGGAGCCGATCCAGCATGGCCGCCGTCAGCGTGGCGTCGCCGCTGAAGGCATCGGCCCACTGGCTGAACGGCAGGTTCGAGGTCAGGATCATCGAGCCCTTTTCATAGCGTTTGGCGACGACCTGGAAGAACAGGTTGGCCTCCTCGCGCCCGAACGGCAGGTAGCCGATCTCATCGATCACCAGTAGGCGCGGCGCCAGGATGGTGCGGTTGAGATAGGCCTTCAGTCGCCCCTGCCGCTGGGCGGCTCCCAGTTGCAGCATCAGGTCGGCCGCCGTGATGAAACGGGTCTTGAGGCCGCTCTGTGCCGCCCGATAACCCAGCGCGATGGCCAGGTGCGTCTTGCCGACGCCCGAGGGGCCGATCAGCACGATGTTTTCGGTGCGCTCGATGAACGCCAGGCCTGCCAGCTCGTGCAGCAGGGCCTTGGGCACGCCAGGGCTGAAGCTGAAGTCGTACTCCTCCAGCGCCTTGATCGCCGGGAAGCAGGCCATTCGCGTCAGCAACTCGCGGCTGCGCTGCTGGCGAAAGCCGTGCTCGTGCCGCAGCAGCTGCTTCAGGAAGTCGCCGAAGCTCAGGTCGCCCCTGACCGCCTGCTGGGCCAACAGCGGGTAGTGATCGACGATGCGCTCGAGCTTGAGAGCCTGGCACAGTTCGGCGATGCGCGCGTGTTGCAGGTTCATGCGCAGGCCTCCCGAATCGACTCGTAGACCGACAGCGGATGCTGCAACGACTCATGCGGTACGGGTCTTGGCCGGTTACCCAACAATGGCTCCCAGTCCCGCCGCAGAGCCTGCGGCAAGGGTGTCAGCAGGCCTTGCTCCCGACGCCAGCGATCGATCGGGCGTTCGCCGAGCGTGGCATGCACGCGCACATTGGCGACCTCGGCCAGCCAGTCGCCGACCAGCCGATTGGCTGTGCCGCAATCCACCAGCAGGCCAGCGGCTTTCACCCGGCTGTGCAGTGGGTTGTAGAAGCTCTCGCGCAGGTAGCGGTTGAAGCACTCGACCTTGCCCTTGGTGCGCGCCCGATAGGGGCGGCACAGGCGGATGCGGAAACCCAGATCGTCGGCCATCTGGAGCAGGCCGGGATGGAAGCGGTGGCTGCCGTCGCCATAGGCGTCGCGTTCCAGGACGACGGTCTTCATGTTGTCGAACAGCACTTGCTGCGGGACGCCGCCGAAGTAATCGAAGGCCAGCAGCAACGCGTCATGCACCGAGTCGAACGACTCGTCCGGCACGAAGTGAACGTAGGTCATCCGGCTGTAGCCCAGGGTGGCGACGAAGGCCGACAACGGTGATTTGGCGCGTCGGAAGACCACGAAGTCGGCCTGCATCTGCTGGCCAGGCTCGGTCTCGAAGCGCACCACCGGGCCATCGTCCGGTCTGGCCGGCTTGAGCCTGGCCAGCCAGGCGCGCAGCTGGGAAGCGCCGCCCTGATAGCCTTGCTCGCAGATCTCGCGCATCAGCACGGTGGACGGCAACCAGAGCGGATGCGCCTGCTTCACCCGCTCGCGCAGGTAGTCATGGAAGGGGTCGAGCTTGGTGGGCCTGGGGTCTCGCGGCGAGTAGCGCGGGACGGCGGGCTCCTTGAGGTAGCGCCGAACGGTGTTACGGGACACGCCCAGCATCTTGGCGATCTGCCGAATGCTGTGCCCTTGACGGGCCAATACTCTGATCTCCACTGCTTGCTCCTGGGTCAACATAGGCGGCCTCGAAAAGGCCGCGACGTTAGCCCAGGTGGGTCAATTTTACTTCGCTGGGGTGGGTCAGTTTTACATCGGCGCTAACAATGGCCGAAAACAGCGCGATCGTTCTAGTTGCAGACTGCTGTACGGGGCTCCTGCCAATCATGGTGGCGAGAACCAAGTGTCAGTTCGACTGCTTTGCGCTCCGCTGTTTTCCGGCCCTGCGCATCGAGATGGTATCCAGCTCCTTCACCAGATCCTCGGCGCGCAGGTGCGTGTAGCGACGCAACATTTGCATCGACTTATGGCCGCTGATTGCTGCCACATGCTGGTCGCTCAGGCCGCTTTCTACCAGTCGAATGACTGCCTCATGGCGCAGATCGTGGAAGCGCAGATCGGGCATGCCGAGTTTCTTCTTCAGCAGTCCCCAGGTCTTGGTGAAGGCATAGGGGCGGCGTTTTCCGTCCTTTCCTGGTTCGCCAAAGAACACCAGATTGCAATCCTCAGGGCGCAGAGGATTCTCCAGGGCGGCCTTGAAGGCCTCGGTGGCCGACTTGGTGAGGGGAACGGTGCGGGCGCTGTCGTTCTTGGTGTCTGCGAGGCGTACCACGCGCTTTTTCAGGTCGACCTGATGGCAGCGCAGGCCGGTGATTTCCGATGAGCGCATGCCCGTTTCCAATGCGATGCGGACGATCCAGCCCAGCATGGGGTTGCTGTGATTGTTCACGGCGGCCAGCAGGCGCCTTTCTTCGTCAGGGGAAAGGCGGCGGTCACGACCGTCCCCCGGGCTGGGCTTGCGGATGTTCAACACCGGGTTGAAGATCAGGCCCAGTCCCCACTCCTGAATGGCGACGGTGAAGAGGTGGCTGAGCAGGGCCAGTTCGAGTCGCACGGTGTTGTTGCTGGTGGGCCTGCCGTGTTTGTTCAGGGTGTTGAGGCGGGTATCGCGGTAATTGGCGATGACTTCGGCGGAAAGGGCCGCCAGGGAGTATTTCCCTAGGTGCTGGATCAGCTGCTTGGCCTTGGTGGCTTCCGCCTTGCGGGTGGTGGGCTTCTTGCTGGGCGACACCTCGGCCAGGTAGCGCTCAAGGGCTTTTTCCAGCGTCAGGCGTTCGGAGCCGCTGCGCTGGATGTACACGCCGCGCACCATCTCGTCTTCGGTGCGGCGTGCCCAATCTTCGGCGTCGCGTTTGGTACGGAAGGTTTTGGCGCTGGTCGGCCAGCCCGTCTTGCGGACTACGGCCTTCCATGTGCCGGCTGGTGTTTTGACGATTGTGGCCATCTGACAAGGACTCCAAAGGCAGGCTGGCGTACCAGCACTGTACCGATTTTGTACCTTTGGACCATGGGATTGATCCAGATGCCGCAACCTTGAAAGGAGCAAAGCCGCGCAGTGCGCGGCTTTGAAGGTGGTGGGCCCACACGGACTCGAACCGTGGACCAAAGGATTATGAGTCCTCTGCTCTAACCGACTGAGCTACAGGCCCCCAGAAGGCCGGCGGATTATAGCGGCGGCTTTCCGCCCGCGCCAAGCGACGGGAGCGGAAAAGCCGGCATTCGTTGCGAACCGGTTTCACGGCGCGATCAGCAGCAGTCGTCCTCGACCCGTTCCAGCAGGGCCAGGGCTTCCCGGTCGTCGTGGCGGGCGAAGAGTTCGTAGACGACGTTCACCTGGGCGTGCAGCAGCAGGCGGGCGTCGCTCTCGCTGCCGTCGCGCGAGCCGATCTTTTCGCGGAAATAGGTGCAGATCGGGCAGTCGCCCGGGTCCTGCTGCAGATAGTGCTGGATTCGCGCATAGAGAGTGCGGATGCAACGGTCGCAGTCGATGTAGGGCAGGGATTCTTCGCCGCAGATGCTGCGATAGGTCGTCGTGATCATGAACGTTCCTCCGGCGAGCGGGTATCTGGAGCGTTCATGCTAGAAAGCGGGGAGAGGGCTGTCTGTCAGCCAGCAGACAGCTGGCCCGGCTACTGGCTGCGGGCGCGCAGGCGTTCGGCGTCGTGGATGTCGAAGACGCCGTTGCCGGCACGGCTGAGGATGCCTTCGCGGGCCATCCGGTTGAGCAGGGAGGAGACGGTCTGGCGGGTGGTGCCGAGCAGTTGGGCGATGTCCTCGGTATTGAGGTCAAGCTCGAGGCGCAGGCTGCCCTGGTGGGGACGGCCCTTGCGTGCCAGCATGCCGTCGAGGAAGCGCGCCAGGCGGCCCTCGACGTCGCGGAAGGCCAGGTCCTCGATGATGCGCATGCAGTTGTCGAGGGTGGCGCCGAGCACGCGGATGATCGCCGGCACGGCGCTCGGCAGCGAACGGAGGGTGGCCATCGTTTGCGCGGTGTCGCCCATCAGCACCTCGCTCGGGCGCACGGCCTGGACATAGGCCTGGCTGTGGGTGCTGTAGATGCCGCCGGCTTCGAGGAAGGTGAGGGTGTATTCCTTGTCCTCGAAGGCGAGGAATACCCGGATGCGCCCGCTGCGCACGATGAACACGCTGTCGCGCTCGCCGTTCGGGCTGCCGAGCAGTTCGCCCTCGACCAGCTGGCGCTGGTGGAAACCCTGCAGCAGGGCGGCCTGGGTGAGCGCATCCAGGCGTTCGAGCAGGTTGCTGGCGTCGGGTCCGTGCATGGCGTCGTGTCGTTGGGGGCTGCGCAGGCCCTCAGTATAAGGGTGTCCGCTGTCCGGCCGACAGCTGGAAAGCAAGACCCCCGGCGGGCCGGGGGTCTTGCTGTCACTCGTCGAGGAAGGAGCGCAGGTGTTCGCTTCGCGAGGGATGGCGCAGCTTGCGCAGGGCCTTGGCCTCGATCTGGCGGATGCGCTCGCGGGTCACATCGAACTGCTTGCCGACCTCCTCGAGGGTGTGGTCGGTGTTCATGTCGATGCCGAAGCGCATGCGCAGCACCTTGGCTTCCCGGGCGGTGAGACCGGACAGCACTTCGCGGGTGGCTTCCTTGAGGCTTTCCACGGTCGCCACGTCGATCGGCGACTGCATGGTGGAGTCCTCGATGAAGTCGCCCAGATGCGAGTCTTCGTCGTCGCCGATCGGGGTTTCCATGGAGATCGGTTCCTTGGCGATCTTGAGAACCTTGCGGATCTTGTCCTCAGGCATCTCCATGCGCTCGCCCAGTTCTTCCGGCGTGGGTTCGCGGCCCATCTCCTGGAGCATCTGCCGGGAGATGCGGTTGAGCTTGTTGATGGTCTCGATCATGTGCACCGGAATGCGGATGGTGCGCGCCTGGTCGGCGATCGAGCGGGTGATCGCCTGGCGGATCCACCAGGTGGCGTAGGTCGAGAACTTGTAGCCGCGGCGGTATTCGAACTTGTCCACCGCCTTCATCAGGCCGATGTTGCCTTCCTGGATCAGGTCGAGGAACTGCAGGCCGCGGTTGGTGTACTTCTTGGCGATGGAGATCACCAGGCGCAGGTTGGCCTCGACCATTTCCTTCTTGGCGCGGCGGGCCTTGGCTTCGCCGATGGACATCTGGCGGTTGATGTCCTTGATCTCGGCGATGGTCAGGCCGACTTCCTGCTCGAGGTCGATCAGCTTCTGCTGGCACTGCTTGATGTCGTCGGCCAGCTTGCCGAGGGCTTCGGCGTACTTGGTCTTGCCCTTGGCCAGGAAGTCGACCCAGTCCTGGTCGACCTCGTTGCCGGGGAACTGGCGGAGGAAGTCGGCACGCGGCATGCGCGCATCGCGCACGCACAGCTGCATGATCGCACGTTCCTGGGTGCGCACGCGGCTCAGAGAGTCGCGCACCTGGTCGACCAGAGCGTCGTACTGCTTGGGCACCAGCTTGATCGGCATGAACAGGCTGGCCAGCGCCTGCAGCTCTTCCATGGCCTGGGCGCTGCCGCGGCCATGTTGACGGAGGATCTCGCGGGCCCTGTCCAGCTGCTCGGCGACGGCGCCGAAGCGCAGGCGGGCGACTTCCGGATCGGGGCCGCCGTCGCCTTCCTCTTCCTCGCTGCTGTCGCCCTCGCCCTCTTCCTCTTCCTCGTCGTCGGATGCCGGCGCCGCGGCGCTCTTGCTCTTGAGATCGACGGGGACCTCGGCCTCGGCGGGTACCGCCGAGTCATCGTCGGGGTCGATGTAGCCGCTGAGGATGTCGGACAGGCGGCCGCCTTCGCTGGCGACGCGCTGGTATTCCGCGATAATGCTGTCCACGGTGCCGGGGAAGTGGGCGATGGCGCCCATCACCTCGCGAATGCCTTCCTCGATGCGCTTGGCGATCTCGATCTCGCCTTCGCGGGTAAGCAGTTCCACGGTACCCATTTCACGCATGTACATGCGCACCGGGTCGGTGGTCCGGCCGATGTCGGTCTCCACCGCCGCCAGGGCGGCGGCGGCTTCCTCGGCGGCGGCTTCATCGGTGTCGGCTTCGGCCAACAACAGGGCATCCGTATCCGGGGCGCTTTCGAATACGTTGATCCCCATGTCGTTGATCATGCGGATGATGTCTTCCACCTGTTCCGGATCGGAAATATCCTCCGGCAGGTGGTCGTTGACCTCGGCGTAGGTCAGGTAACCCTGTTCGCGGCCGCGAGCGATCAACTCTTTGATGCGGGACTGCTGTTGAGCTTTTACGGACATGACACCCTATCCACTGAATGTTCTGGCGGGCTGAAAAGCTGAATATTATAGCCGATGCTTGACCTTACGCGCCAGTTGAGGTCGGGGGGGCGGGGGATGCGTGGCGGCTAAGCAGGTCGCGCAGGCGAGCCTTCTCTTCTGCGCTCAGTTCGCTCTGGCGGGCTTTGCGAAGCAGTTGTTCGATACCACGCTCGCGCTGCCGTGCCGCTAATGTATTTATAGTGTCGAAAAACTGTTGTTCAAGGTTGTCCGTCGAAATCAGCCATTCCTTTTCCGCCAGGGCGCGCAGCAGTCGGCCCTGTTCGGTGCCGTGCCAGCGGGCGATCAGTTGCAGGCTGCTGCTGTGCGGGTTTTTCTGCAGGGCCTCGAGCAGGGCGACCAGCAACTGGGCGTAGGTGTCGTCCTCGCTGGCGAAATGGCTGGCATCGGCGACCTTCTGCGCCAGTTGCGGATGCTGCAGCAGGGTGCGCAGGGCGCTCAGGTTGGGCGGCTCGACGCTGACCGCGGTGCGCGGTCGTGCCGGGAAGTCGCCGCGGCCTTTCCGGTAGCCGTTGCGCCCTTGCTCCTTCCACTGGCCCTTGCCGCGGGCAGGACGCCCGGGGTCGGCGAGGTCCGGGTAGTCGGCGTGGCTGGGCTCGGCCTGGTAGTAGGCATCTTCCGCGTGCGGCGGATGCTCGCCCGGAGTCTGGCCGGCCGTGGGCGTCGGGACGATGCCGCTCAGTCCGGTGATCTCGGCGAGGCGCTGGCGCATCAGGGTGCGCAGGTTGGCGCCGGGAATCCTCTCGATCAGCGGGGCGGCGAGGGTCGCCAGGTGGGCCTTGCCCTCCAGGCTGCGCGGATCGGCTTCCTCGGCCAGTTGCTGGAAGAAGTAGTCGGCCAGCGGCCGGGCCTGCTGCTCCAGACGGGCGAGGAAGGCCTCGCGGCCTTCGGCGCGCACCAGGCTGTCCGGGTCTTCGCCCTCGGGCAGGAACAGGAAGCGCGCCCGGCGGCCGTCCTGCAGGCTCGGCAGGGTGGCCTCGAGGGCGCGCCAGGCGGCCTTGCGCCCGGCCTGGTCGCCGTCGAAGCAGAACAGCACGCTGGGCACCAGGCGGAACAGGCGCTTGAGGTGCTCCTCGCTGGTGGCGGTGCCGAGGGTCGCCACCGCGTTGCGCAGGCCCTGCTGGGCCAGGGCGATGACGTCCATGTAGCCCTCGACCACGATGATCTCGTCGAGGTCGCGGTTGTGCCGGCGCGCCTCGAACAGGCCGTAGAGTTCCTGGCCCTTGTGGAACACCGGGGTTTCCGGGGAGTTCAGGTACTTCGGCTTGTCGTCGCCGAGCACCCGGCCGCCGAAGGCGATGACCCGGCCGCGGCTGTCGCGGATCGGGAAGATCACCCGGTCGCGGAAGCGGTCGTAGCGCTTGCCGGTCTCGGCGTTCTCGATCAAAAGGCCCGCGTCGATCATCGCCTTCTGCTGCAGGGCATCGCCGCCCAGGTGCCTGAGCAGGTTGTCCCAGCCGGGCGGGGCGAAGCCGAGGGCGAAGTCGCGGGCGATGACGCCGGACAGGCCGCGCCCTTTCAGGTAGTCGACGGCGGCCTGGCGCGCCGGATGGCTCTTCAGGGCCTGGCGGTAGAAGTCGGCGGCGGCGGCCAGCAGCGGATAGAGCGGCGAGTCGACGCTCTGGCGCGACTGGCGGTCGCCGCCGCGTTCCTCGCGGGGCACCTCGAGGCCGGCGCGCTTGGCCAGTTCCTCGACCGCCTGGGGGAACTCCAGGTGGTCGTGGTCCATGAGAAAGCCCAGCGCGTTGCCGCCGGCGCCGCAGCCAAAGCAGTAGTAGAACTGCTTGTCCGGGCTGACGGTGAAGGAGGGGGTCTTTTCCTGGTGGAAGGGGCAGCAGGCGCTGTAGTTCTTGCCGGTCTTCTTCAGCTGGACGCGCGAGCCGACCACCTCGACGATGTCGGTGCGGTTCAGCAGGTCGTCGATGAAGCCTTGAGGGATCAGTCCGGCCATGGGGTTTCCGGTTCGGGCGGGTGCCGGGTGGCTCCGGAAATGCAAAAAGCCCGGTTTTCGACCGGGCTTTCCAGGAGCGGCGAAGCGTTGCTGCAGCTTAGTACAGGCGCTCGCGGCGGCGCTGCTCGCGCTGCACTTTCTTGGCGTGGCGCTTGACGGCGGCGGCGGCCTTGCGCTTGCGCTCGGAAGTGGGCTTCTCGTAGAACTCGCGGCTGCGAACTTCGGCCAGAACGCCGGCTTTTTCGCAGGAGCGCTTGAAGCGACGCAGGGCTACGTCGAAGGGTTCGTTCTCTTTAACTTTGACGGCGGGCATCCAGGGCTACCTTAACTATTGACCGGTGGTGAACGCCCTCTCCGGACTCGGCTCGGGAGAACGTCGATTCTCAAGGGCTGCGGATGTTACCTCATTTGCCGTGGCCAATGCAAAGCCCGCGGCGCGAAAAGCGCTGGTCTGCGGGGTGGTCGGCGATTATCATGCGCCCCTCGATTTTCCTGGCTAATAAAGGTCGAACCCATGCTCGTTCTGGGGCTGGAAACCTCCTGCGACGAAACCGGCGTCGCGCTTTACGACAGCGAGCGCGGCCTCCTGGCCGATGCGCTGTTCAGCCAGATCGATCTGCACCGCATCTATGGTGGGGTGGTGCCCGAGCTGGCCTCGCGGGATCACGTCAAGCGCATGCTGCCGCTGTTGCGTCAGGTGCTTGATGAGTCCGGCTGCCGCGCCGGGGACATCGACGGCATCGCCTATACCGCCGGTCCCGGCCTGGTCGGCGCGCTCTTGGTCGGCGCCTCCTGCGCCCAGGCTCTGGCGCTGGCCTGGGGGATTCCGGCGCTCGGTGTGCACCACATGGAAGGCCATCTGCTGGCGCCGATGCTGGAAGAGCGGCCGCCGCAGTTTCCCTTCGTCGCCCTGCTGGTTTCCGGCGGGCATACCCAGCTGGTGCAGGTCGACGGCATCGGCCGCTACCAGCTGCTCGGCGAGTCGCTGGACGACGCCGCCGGCGAGGCTTTCGACAAGACCGCCAAGCTGCTCGGCCTCGGCTATCCCGGCGGGCCGGAGATCGCCCGCCTGGCGCAGGACGGCCGGCCGGGGCGCTTCGTCTTTCCGCGGCCGATGACCGACCGGCCCGGCTTGGCGTTCAGCTTCAGCGGCCTCAAGACCTTCGCCCTGAATACCTGGCAGCACTGCCAGGCAGGCGGCGACGACGGCGAGCAGTCGCGCCGCGACATCGCCCTGGCCTTCCAGCAGGCGGTGGTGGAGACGCTGACCATCAAGTGCCGGCGGGCGCTGAAGCAGACCGGCCTCACGCGTCTGGTGATCGCCGGCGGGGTGAGCGCCAACCAGGCGCTGCGTTCGGCGCTGGAGCAGATGCTCGGCGAGCTGGATGGCCAGGTGTTCTACGCGCGGCCGCGCTTCTGCACCGACAACGGCGCGATGATCGCCTATGCCGGCTGCCAGCGTCTGCTCGCCGGCCAGCAGGACGGGCCGGCGATCCAGGTCCATGCACGCTGGCCGATGGAGAGCCTGCCGGCGCTCTGAACCAGCGGCGTCGCGTCAGAAATGCCGCTCCCGGCCGGCGAACAGGTCATGCAGGTTGCGGCGATGGCGCCAGACGATCACGCCGTAGAGCAGCAGCATCGGCAACAGGGCCTCGGGCTGCCGCCAGGCCAGCAGCGGCAGGCAGAACGGAATGGCGGTCAGGGCGGCGAGGGAGCTGGTACGGGTGAGGGCGAAGACCAGCAGCCAGGCGGCGACCGCCGGCAGCACCGCCGGTGGATAGAGGCCCAGCAGCATTCCGGCGGCGGTGGCCACGCCCTTGCCGCCGCGGAAGTTGAAATACAGGGGATACAGATGGCCGAGCACCGCGGCCAGGCCGACCCAGGCCTGCTGCTGGATGCCGAGGCCGGCATGCTGGGCGATCAGCACCGGCAGCAGGCCCTTGCACAGATCGCCGAGCAGGGTGAGCGCTGCCATCCGCTTGCCGGCGAGGCGCAGCATGTTGGTGGTGCCGGGATTGCCCGAGCCGCAGGCGCGCGGGTCCGGGCCACCGCTCAGGCGGCTGAGCAGGATGGCGAAGGACAGCGAGCCGAGCAGGTAGGCGAGGATCGCCAGCAGCCAGAACATGGGATCCATCCGGGGTGAGGGCGCCTCGATTCTAGCGGGGCCCGTCGCCCTGCGTGGAGATGAATTTGGACAAAGTGTTTATCGAGGGTCTGGAAGTCGACACCGTCATCGGCGTGTACGACTGGGAGCGCGGCATCCGCCAGTGCCTGCGGCTGGACCTGGAGTGCGGCTGGGATGTCCGGGCGCCTGCCGCCGGAGACGAGCTGGCCTGCGCGCTCGACTATGCGGCAGTGGCGGCGCGCATCCAGGCCTTCGCCGGCGAGGCGCGCTTTCAGCTGGTGGAAACCTTCGCCGAACGCCTGGCCGGCGTGCTGATGGCCGAGTTCGGGATTGCCTGGCTGCGCCTGCGGCTGACCAAGCCAGGCGCCGTTCCTGCGGCCGCCGGCGTCGGCGTGGAGATCGAGCGCGGATGTCGCTGACGCCTGTGCTGCTCGGGCTCGGCAGCAATATCGAGCGTGTCGCCCACCTCACCGCCGGCCTCGAGGCGCTGTCCGGCCTGCTGCAGGACATGCGCTGCTCGCCGGTGTTCGAGAGCCTGCCGGTGGGGATCAGGAGCGGTCCCTTCTACAATCTGGTGGTGGCCGGGCAGACCGACCTGCCGCTGATCGAGCTGGACCGCCGGCTCAAGTTCATCGAGGCCGACAATGGCCGCTATGCGCCGGAACGCAAGGGACTGCCGCTGGATATCGACGTGCTGATGTACGGCGACAAGGTCGGCAACTTCGACGGTCTGCTGCTGCCGCGCCCGGAAATCCTGAAGAACGCCTTCGTGCTCTGGCCGCTGGCGCTGCTGGTGCCGGAGCGGCGCCATCCGGGCGCACGGCGTACCTTCGCCGAACTGTGGCAGGAAGCGCGGATCGAGCAGGTGTTGTGGCCGGTTTCCTTCCACTGGCGCGGCGCGCAGCTGACCCCGCCGGCGCTGAGCCGGGCCTTTCCCGCATTGCCGACCGGGTCGTAGGGGCGCGGCCCCTACTCGAAGGTCGGCAGGCTCGGCGTGGCCACTGTCTTGCCGGCCGTGCTCCAGGCATCGAAGCCGCCGGCGATCGACTGCACCTGCAGGTAGCCCATGTCCTGCAGGGCGCAGGCGGCCAGGGCGGCGCGGCCACTGGTCTTGCAGTAGAGGACGATCTTCAGGTCGCGGGACGACAGCTCCGGCGTGGCGCTGAGCCTGAACTCCAGCAGGCCGCGCGGAATGTTCACCGCGCCGGGGATGTGGCCGGCGTGGAATTCCTCGGCCTCGCGCACGTCGAGCAGCACGTCGGCGTCGCGGATCGCCGCCTCGGCGGCGTCGAGTTCGACTTCGTGGATGCGGGCCCTGGCGTCGGCCACCAGGTCATGGGCGCTTTTCATGGTCGTTTTCCTGCCGTGTGGATTGATGGGGGAGGGAGCTGCTAGCGCGTTCCTGGCCGCGTATGCCGAGGGCGCGCCGGGTGGTCTGCGGGTCGAGTGCGGCCAGCGCCTCGAACTGGCTGAGGAACACCCGGCCGCCGAAGTGCGCGAGGAAGTCGGAGCGCTTGAGGCGGTCCATCACCGGCCCTTTCACTTCCGAGAGATGCAGCTGGATGCCGGCGGCGTGCAGGCGCACGCCGATCGCCTCGAGGCTTTCCAGGGCGCTGGCGTCGATCAGGTTGACGCCCGGGCACATCAGCACCAGGTGCTCGGCCTGCGGATGCTCGCTGACCAGATCGGCGATGCGGTCTTCCAGGTAGCGCGCGTTGGGGAAGTACAGGCTCTCGTCGACGCGGATCGACAGCACCTTCGGGCTTTCCACCACGGCGAAGCGTTTGACGTTGCGAAAGTGCTCGCTGCCCGGCAGCTGGCCGACCACGGCGATGTGCGGCTGGCTGGTACGCCAGAGGAACAGCAGCAGCGACAGGCCGACGCCGACGAGGATGCCGGCCTCGACGCCGATCAGCAGCACGCCGAGCATGGTCGCCGCCATGGCGGCGGCATCCTGCCTGGAGTAGCGCCAGGTGCGTTCGAGCGCGCCAAGATCCACCAGTGTGAGTATCGCGACGATGATGGTGGCCGCCAGCACCGCATGGGGCAGGTTGTGGAACAGCGGGGTGAAGAACAGCACGGTGATGGCGATGCCTACGGCGGTCAGGGCGCCGGCCATGGGCGTCTGCGCGCCGGCGTCGAAGTTCACCACCGAGCGCGACAGGCCGCCGGTGACCGGGAGGCCGCCGCTCAGCGCCGCAGCCAGGTTGGCGCCGCCCAGGCCGACCAGTTCCTGGTTCGGCTCGATGCGCTGGCGGCGCTTGGCGGCCAGGGTTTGCGCCACCGATACCGACTCGACGAAGCCGATCAGGCTGATCAGGATCGCCGCCGGCAGCAACTGCATCGTCAGCGCCGCATCCAGCGGCGGCAGGCTGAGCGACGGCAGGCCCTCGGGAATCCTCCCGACCACGCGCACCCCGGCGGCGCCCAGCTCGAACAGCCAGACCACCAGCACCGAGAGCAGCAGCGCCACCACCGGCCCGGTGCGGGTCAGGGTGCCGGCGACCCTGGCGGTGCAGCCAAGGGTGCGCAGCCAGCCGTTCAGCCGCGTGCGCGCCAGATAGAGGAAGAGCAGGCTGGCGACGCCGATGGCCAGGGTCGGCAGGTTGGTCTGCGGCAGGCCGCGGGCCAGGGCGCCGAGCAGCTGGAGGGCGTTCTCGCCGTCGGCCTTGATGCCGAGGATGTGCTTGAGCTGGCCGAGGGTGATGAGGATGCCCGAGGCGCTCATGAAGCCGGAGATCACCGGATGGCTGAGAAAGTTGGCGAGAAAGCCCAGGCGCAGTACCGCCATCGCCAGCAGGACCAGGCCGGAGAGCAGCGCCAGCAGCAGGGCGGCGGCGTTGTACTCGGCGCTGCCGGCGGCGAACAGCGGGCCGAGCACGCTGGCGGTGAGCAGCGAGAGCACCGCCGCCGGGCCGACCGCCAGGGTGCGGCTGGTGCCGAACAGGGTATAGGCCACCAGCGGCAGGATGCTGGCATACAGCCCGGTGACCGGTGGCAGGCCGGCGAGCATGGCGTAGGCCAGGCTCTGCGGGATCAGCATCAGGGTCACGATCGCCGCGGCCAGGCCGTCCTTGCCCGCTGCCTCGCGATCGTACTGGCGTGCCCACTCCAGGCACGGCAGGTAGCGGGCCAGCCGCTCTTTCATCACTTTTTCTCCCGGGTGAAGTCGCAGGCGGCCGGCGATTCCACCGGGCGCGGCTCGAAGTCCAGATGTTTGGGTTCGGCCAGCCACTCGTGGCCCTTGAGCATCAGGTCGAAGTAGATGCCCGGCATCCACTTGGTCTTCAGCTCCCAGGCCAGGCGGCGCGGCACACGCGGGTCGAAGGGGAAGGTCGGCAGCAGTTTGCCGCCGTAGCCGAACTCGGCGAGGATCACCTTGCCGCGCTCGACGGTCAGCGGGCAGGAGCCGTAGCCGTCGTAGACCGCCCGCGGACCGCGGCCGGCGAGCACGCTGAGGACATTCTCGGCCACCACCGGCGCCTGCTTGCGCACCGCTGCGGCGGTCTTGGCATTGGGCGCGGCGCACACGTCGCCGAGGCTGAAGATGTTGCCGTAGCGCGGGTGGCGCAGGGTTTCGTGGTCGACCTCGATCCAGCCGTCGGCGTTGGCCAGCGGGCTCTGGCGGACGAACTCGGGGGCGCGCTGCGGCGGCACCAGGTGCAGGAGGTCGAACTCGCGCTCCACCAGGCTGGTGGAACCGTCAGCGGCGGTGACCTTGAACCAGGCCTTGTGCGCCTCGCCGTCGACCTTCACCAAGATGTTGTTGAAGTGGAGGTGGGCACCGTAGCGCTCGACGTACTTCATCAGCGGCGGCACGAAGTCGGCGACGCCGAACAGCACCGCGCCGGCCGAGCAGAAGTCCACCTGGATGCTCGACAGCACACCCTGCCTGAGCCAGTGGTCGCAGGACAGGTACATGGCTTTCTGCGGCGCCCCGGCGCACTTGATCGGCATCGGCGGCTGGGTGAACAGCGCGCGGCCGTGGCGCAGGGCCTGCACCTGCTGCCAGGTGTAGGGCGCCAGCTCGAACTCGTAGTTGCTGGTCACGCCGTGCTTGCCGAGGGTTTCCCGCGCACCCTCGATGGCGTCCCAGTCGAGGGCCAGGCCCGGGCAGACGATCAGTGCGCGGTAGCCGAGGCGGCTGCCGTCTTCCAGCACCACCTGCTGCTGGTCGGGCTCGAAGTCGCTGGCGGCGGCGCGGATCCACTGGGCCTTGGCCGGGATGCAGCGGGCCATGTCGCGCTCGGTGCGCGCGCGGTCGAACACCCCGGCGCCGACCAGGGTCCAGCCCGGCTGGTAGTAGTGCTGATCGCGCGGCTCGACGATGGCGATGCGCAGGCCGGGATCGCGCTTGAGCAGGCTGGCGGTCACCGCGCAGCCGGCGGCGCCGCCGCCGATCACCAGCACGTCGTAGCGCGGGGTATGGGCGAACTGCGCCGGCGCCAGCGGCTGGTTGGGCAGGCTCTGCCAGCGCTGCTCGAGGCGCGGCTGCAGGGCCGTGAGGTCGTAGCCGGCGGCCTTCGCCGTCGCCAGCAGGATTTCGGGATCGAGGTGGTGGGCCTCGGCCAGCGCCCACAGGGTGGTGGAGCGGGTGCCGGTGCGGCAGAAGGCCAGGACCGGACCCTTGACCCGGTCCAGCAGTCCGCGGAAGGCGGCGACGTCTTCGTCGCTGATCCTGCCGGAAACCACGGGCAAATGGTGGTACTCGAGCCCCGAGTCTTCGGCAGCGATGCGCAGGGCCTCGCTGCTCGGCTGGCCCTCGCCTTCGTTGTCCGGACGGTTGTTGATCACGCTGCGGTAGCCGCTGGCGGCGAGCAGGCCCATGTCCGCCGGTTCGAGCTGGGCGGCCACGCCGATGAACGGGGTGAGGCGCTTGATCGGTTGCATCCTGGGGGCCTCCTGGCGGAGTCAGAGCACGTCGAGCGGGATCTTCAGGTAGCGGGTGCCGTTGCTCTCGGCCGGCGGCAGTTCCCCGGCACGCATGTTGATCTGCACCGAGGGCAGGATCAGGGCCGGCATGTCGAGGGTGGCGTCGCGGGCCTGGCGCATGGCGACGAACGCTTCCTCGCCGATGCCCTCGTGGATGTGCACGTTGTGCGTGCGTTCGGCGCCGATGGTCGTTTCGTAGCGGTGCTCCTCGCGCCCCGGCGCCTTGTAGTCGTGGCACATGAACACGCGGGTCGCGTCCGGCAGGCGGAACAGCTTGTCGTGGATCGAGCGGTACAGGGTGCGTGCGTCGCCGCCGGGGAAGTCGCAGCGGGCGGTGCCGTAGTCGGGCATGAACAGGGTGTCGCCGACGAAGGCGGCATCGCCGATCAGGTAGGTCATGCAGGCGGGGGTGTGGCCCGGCGTGTGGAGGGCGCGGGCCTCGATGCCACCGACGGTGAAATGTTCGCCGTCGTGGAACAGGTGATCGAACTGGCGGCCGTCGGTGGCGAATTCCGCTTCGGCGTTGAACAGCTTGCCGAAGGTGTTCTGCACCACGGTGATCCGGTCGCCGATGGCCAGCTGGCCGCCGAGCTGTTCCCTGAGGTAGTGGCCAGCGCTCAGGTGATCGGCGTGCACGTGGGTTTCCAGGATCCACTGCACGCTCAGCCCCTGCTCGCGGACGTGGGCGATCAGGCGGTCGGCGCTCTGGTGCGAGGTGCGACCGGCGGCGGGATTGTAGTCCAGCACGGGGTCGACCAGTGCGCACTGGCGGGTTTGCGGATCGCTCAGCACATAGCTGTAGGTGGAGGTGGCGGGGTCGAAGAAGGCTTCAACATGGGCGTTCATAAGGTGATTCTCCCTGCGTGCCCGGGATACCCGGTGGCATTTCGTGGGAATCAGCTTAATAGCTCTTTTTGATATATGTTTATATTTTTATTTCATATACAAAGTTTTTTAAGTATCCACCCAGGGGTGCACTTCCTCATCGGCCTGTCGAGTGGTCGCTGGCGGGACAGGCGGCACCCCTGCGGCACGGATGGGGCGTCCGCGGCAGGAGCGGTATCGATACCGCGTTTCGTCAGGATCGGGGAGTTTCCGGAGGATCGCTCGGCTCGCCCAGTGCCTCGGCCTTGTAGGTTTCCAGCGCCCGGAGCCGTTCGCGCTTGAGCGCCTCACCCAGGGCGGCGCCCTCGAGCCCCCTTTCCAGCAGCGGCTGGACCGTTACCGCCCGGACGGCAGCGGCGGCGCCGCGCAGGTAGCCGGCCTGGGGGTAGTCACGCTGTTCCAGGCCGAGGCGGCCGCGGGCGTCCATCTCGCAGGCGGCGATGAACTCCTCGAAACGCTGCGGGCGGCGATAGACGTCGAAGCGCTGCAGCAACTCGAGCAGGGTGGATGGGCGCAGCTCCAGGGCGCGATGGCCGTGGCTGTGGTATTCGCCGACCAGCAGCGCCAGTTCCTGGCAGTCGCGCGGGGCTTTGCAGCGCGTGTTCACCGCGCGTATCGGCTTCAGGCCCTTGCGTTCGTGGGCGATGTGCCGCGGCCACTCCTCGGCAGGCATCATGCCCTTGCCCAGGTCGTGGAGGAGGCAGGCCCAGCGCACGGCCAGCGGTTGTGCGTGCTCGGCGCACTGGCGCAGCACGGCGAGCACGTGTTCGCCGGTGTCGATTTCCGGGTGGTGGGCGGCCGGTTGCGGCACACCGAACAGGGCATCGACTTCCGGCAGCAGCTCGCGCAGGGCGCCGCAGTCGTGCAGCGTCCGAATGAAGACGTCCGGCCGTGGCTCCATCAGGGCACGGGAGATTTCTTTCCAGCTGCGCTCGGCGGTGAGCGCCTGCAGCTCCCCGGATTCGGCGAGCTGACGCATCAGCGCCAGGGTTTCCGGGGCGATGCGAAAGCCCAGGGGCGCATAGCGGGCGGCGAAGCGCGCCACGCGCAGGACCCGCAGTGGGTCTTCGGCGAAGGCCGGGGAGACATGGCGCAGCCACTTTTCCTGAAGATCGCGCTGGCCCTGGCAGGGGTCGATCAGCCGGCCCCCGGCGTCCTCGGCCATGGCATTGATGGTCAGGTCGCGGCGCAGCAGGTCCTCCTCGAGGGTCACCTCGGGACTGGCATGGAAGGTGAAGCCGCCGTAGCCGCGCCCGCTCTTGCGCTCGGTGCGGGCGAGGGCGTATTCCTCACCGGTTTTCGGGTGCAGGAATACCGGAAAGTCCGCGCCGACCGGGCGAAACCCCTGGGCCAGCAGCTCTTCGGCGCTGGCGCCGACCACCACCCAGTCGACCTCGCTGATTGGCCGCTCGAGCAGACGATCGCGTACCGCACCACCCACTTTATAGATTTGCATGTCCACCTCCTGGGCAGAGCATAGCGGCTGGGTGGGGCTGGGGGAATGGCGCGGGGACGGGCAGGCCGCGCCCGGCAGCGACTGCCGCCGATCGGCGGCACTCGCTGCGAGGGAGAAGGGGGAGGGAGCCGCCCGCGGAGCGGTGGCGGCCGGGGCGATCAGATCGGCGGGATGGCCAGGTCCAGGCGCGGGTAGCTCTCGTCGTCGCCGTCACCCCTGGGCGGCATGTGGTAGCTGTTGACGATCCGCTCGCCCTGCACCGACTCGAGGTGGATGTCGAAGCCCCACAGCCGGTGCAGGTGCTTGAGCACGTCCTCGGTGGAGTCGCTGAGCGGCTTGCGGTCGTGCTGCTGGTGGCGCAGGGTCAGCGAGCGGTCGCCGCGCCGGTCGACGCTCCAGATCTGCACGTTCGGTTCGCGGTTGCCCAGGTTGTACTGGGCGGCAAGCAGTTCACGCACGGTGCGGTAGCCGTTGTCGTCATGGATGGCGGACACCAGCAGCTCGTCCTTCTGGTCGTCGTCGACGATGCTGAACAGCTTGAGATCGCGGATCACCTTGGGCGAGAGGAACTGCAGGATGAAACTCTCGTCCTTGAAGCTCTGCATGGCGAACTTCAGGGTGCTCAGCCAGTCGCTGCCGGCGATGTCGGGGAACCAGCGCTTGTCCTCCTCGGTCGGGCTCTCGCAGATCCGGCGGATGTCGCGGTACATGGCGAAGCCCAGCGCGTAGGGGTTGATGCCGCTGTAGTAGGGGCTGTCGAACGGCGGCTGGTAGACCACGCTGGTGTGCGACTGGAGGAACTCCATCATGAAGCCGTCGGTGACCAGCCCCTCGTCGTAGAGGTCGTTGAGCAGGGTGTAGTGCCAGAAGGTCGCCCAGCCCTCGTTCATCACCTGGGTCTGGCGCTGCGGATAGAAGTACTGGGCGATCTTGCGCACGATGCGCACGACCTCGCGCTGCCAGGGCTCGAGCAGCGGCGCATGCTTCTCGATGAAGTA
This sequence comes from Azotobacter chroococcum, assembly GCF_002220155.1. NCBI lineage: Bacteria > Pseudomonadati > Pseudomonadota > Gammaproteobacteria > Pseudomonadales > Pseudomonadaceae > Azotobacter > Azotobacter chroococcum. Next base: position 537,106 of record NZ_CP011835.1, read on the forward strand.
GAGGATGTTCTCCTGGGGTTCGGCGGGCCAGCGCGAGCGATCCTTTTCGCTGCCTTTTCCGGAGGCGCGGGGAATGGTTCGCCAGAGGTCGTTGATCTGCCGCTGCAGGTGCTCCTCGCGGTCCTTCTGGCGGCGCCGTTCCTCCTCCGCGGAGATCGGGTAGGGACGCTTGTAGCGGTCGACACCGTAGTTCATCAGGGCGTGGCAGGAGTCCAGCAGCTCCTCCACCGCATCGATGCCGTGGCGCTCCTCGCACTGCATGATGTACTGCTTGGCGAACACCAGGTAGTCGACGATCGAGCTGGCATCGGTCCAGGTGCGGAACAGGTAGTTGCCCTTGAAGAAGCTGTTGTGACCGTAGCAGGCGTGGGCGATCACCAGTGCCTGCATGCACATGGTGTTCTCTTCCATCAGATAGGCGATGCACGGATCGGAATTGATCACGATCTCGTAGGCCAGCCCCATCTGCCCACGCTTGTAGCCCTTCTCGGTGGCGAGGAAATGCTTGCCGTACGACCAGTGGTGGTAGCCGATCGGCATGCCCACCGAGGCGTAGGCATCCATCATCTGCTCGGCGGTGATCACCTCGATCTGGTTGGGATAGGTGTCGAGTGCATAGCGTTCGGCGATGCGGCCGATTTCCTTGTCGTAGGCCTGGACCAGCTCGAAGCTCCACTCCGAGCCGGTGGAAATCGGCTGGCCCTTTCTCTCTCTCGGGGTCATGTCACAAGCCTCCGCTGGAAGAGTTCGCGGAACACCGGATAGATGTCGGCGGCCGACACGATCTGCTGCTGGGCGAAGGACTCGGAGAACGCCTCGCGGACGCCCTCGTATTCGTACCACAGCGCCTGGTGTTCCCGGGGGGTGATCTCGACGTAGCTGTAGTACTGCACGAAGGGCATGATCTGTTTGATCAGGATGTCCCGGCAGACCGGCGAGTCGTCGTTCCAGTTGTCGCCGTCCGAGGCCTGGGCGGCGTAGATGTTCCACTCGTTGACCGGGTAGCGTTCGGCCATTACCTCCTGCATCAGCTTGAGGGCGCTGGAGACGATGGTGCCGCCGGTTTCCCGGGAATAGAAGAACTCCTCCTCGTCCACTTCCTTGGCGCTGGTGTGGTGACGGATGAACACCACGTCGATCTTGTCGTAGCTGCGCTTGAGGAACAGGTAGAGCAGGATGAAGAAGCGCTTGGCGATGTCCTTGGTCGCCTGGGTCATGGAGCCGGAGACGTCCATCAGGCAGAACATCACCGCCTTGGAGCTGGGGTTGGGCTGCTTGACCAGCAGGTTGTACTTGAGGTCGAAGGTGTCGAGGAAGGGCACCCGCTCGATGCGCGTGCGCAGGCGGGCGATTTCCGCCTCCAGTTTCTGGATGTCGCCGAAGTTGTCCGGCTCCTCGATCTTCAGCCGTTCCAGTTCGGCCCTGGCCTCGCGCAGCTTGGCGCGGCTGCTACCGGACAGGGCGATGCGCCGGGCATGGGCCGAGCGTAGGGTGCGGACGATGTTGATCCGCGAGGGGTTGCCCTCGCTGCTGATCCCGGCGCGGACCGTCTTGAAGGTGTCGGCGCCGGTGATGTGGCGCTTGATCAGATTGGGCAGCTCGAGGTCCTCGAACATGAAGTCGAGGAACTCCTCCTGGGTGATCTGGAAGACGAAGTCGTCCATGCCCTCGCCGCTGTTGCTGGCCTTGCCGGAGCCGCTGCCGCCGCCCCCGCCGCCGGACGGGCGCGGGATGCGTTCGCCGGCGGTGAATTCCTTGTTGCCCGGGTGGACGATGGTCTGCTTGCCGCCACGGCCGTGGTGCAGCACGGGCTCGTCGATGTCGCGGCCGGGAATGCTGATCTGTTCGCCGTGCTCCATGTCGGTGATGGAGCGGCGGCTGACCGCCTCCTCCACCGCCTTCTTGATGTGATCACGGTACCGCCGCAGGAAGCGCTGGCGGTTCACCGTGCTCTTATTCTTGCCGTTCAGGCGTCGGTCGATCACATAACTCATAGGCCCCTCCGGGGAGCTGCCAGCCCCGAGCCGCAAGCTGCAAGCGGAGCCGAGCTCTGGGGCTTGCTTCCGCCTGCAGCTTGAAGCGTGTGGCTTGCGGCTGGATTACTGCGACTTCCGGACCCGCAGGTACCACTCGGAGAGCAGCCTGACCTGCTTCTCGGTGTAGCCGCGTTCGACCATGCGCGTGACGAAGTCGTTGTGCTTCTGCTGGTCTTCCTTGCTCGCCTTGGCATTGAAGCTGATGACCGGCAGCAGGTCCTCGGTGTTGGAGAACATCTTCTTCTCGATCACCACGCGCAGCTTCTCGTAGCTGAGCCAGCTGGGGTTCTTGCCGTTGTTGTTGGCGCGGGCGCGCAGCACGAAGTTGACGATCTCGTTGCGGAAGTCCTTCGGATTGCTGATGCCGGCCGGCTTCTCGATCTTCTCCAGCTCCTCGTTGAGGGCCACGCGGTTGAGGATCTCGCCGGTTTCCGGGTCGCGGTATTCCTGGTCCTGGATCCAGAAGTCGGCGTACAGCACGTAGCGGTCGAAGATGTTCTGCCCGTACTCGCTGTAGGACTCGAGGTAGGCGGTCTGGATCTCCTTGCCGATGAAGTCGATGTAGCGCGGCGCCAGGTATTCCTTGAGGTAGCGCAGGTAGCGCTCGCGCACCTCCGGCGGAAACTGTTCCTGCTCGATCTGCTGCTCCAGCACGTAGAGCAGGTGCACCGGGTTGGCGGCGACTTCGTGGGGGTCGAAGTTGAACACCTTGGAGAGGATCTTGAAGGCAAAGCGGGTCGACAGGCCGTTCATGCCCTCGTCCACCCCGGCGTTGTCACGGTACTCCTGGATCGACTTGGCCTTGGGATCGGTGTCCTTGAGGTTTTCGCCGTCATAGACGCGCATCTTCGAGTAGATGTTGGAGTTTTCCGGCTCCTTCAGGCGCGAGAGCACGGAGAACTGGGCCAGCATCTTCAGGGTGTCCGGCGCGCAGTGGGCCTTGGCCAGCGAGCTGTGGGTCAGCAGCTTGTCGTAGATCTTGATCTCGTCGGCAACGCGCAGGCAGTAGGGCACCTTGACGATGTAGATACGGTCGATGAAGGCCTCGTTGTTCTTGTTGTTGCGGAAGCTGTGCCACTCGGACTCGTTGGAGTGGGCGAGGATGATGCCGGTGTAGGGAATCGCGCCGAGGCCTTCGGTGCTGTTGTAGTTGCCTTCCTGGGTGGCGGTCAGCAGCGGATGGAGCACCTTGATCGGTGCCTTGAACATCTCGACGAACTCCATCAGGCCCTGGTTGGCACGGCACAGCGCGCCGGAATAGCTGTAGGCGTCGGCGTCGTTCTGCGAAAATTCCTCCAGCTTGCGGATGTCGACCTTGCCGACCAGCGCGGAGATGTCCTGGTTGTTCTCGTCGCCCGGCTCGGTCTTGGCCACCCCGACCAGGTTGAGGATCGAGGGATACAGCTTGACCACGCGGAACTGGCTGATGTCGCCGCCGAACTCGTTGAGCCGCTTGGTCGCCCAGGGCGACATGATGGTGGAGAGGTAGCGGCGCGGAATGCCGAAATCCTCTTCGAGGATCTCGCCGTCCTCGGCGGCATTGAACAGCCCCAGGGGCGACTCGAACACCGGCGAGCCCTTGATCGCGTAGAAGGGCACCTTCTCTATCAGCTGCTTGAGCTTCTCGGCCAGGGAGGACTTGCCGCCACCCACCGGACCCAGGAGGTAGAGGATCTGCTTCTTCTCTTCCAGGCCCTGGGCTGCATGGCGGAAGTAGGAGACGATCTGCTCGATGCAGTCTTCCATGCCGTGGAAGTCGGCGAAGGCCGGATAGCGGCGAATGACCTTGTTGGAGAAGATCCGCGACAGCCGCGGGTCGACAGAGGTGTCCAGCAACTCCGGCTCGCCGATCGCCATCAGCATCCGTTCGGCTGCCGAGGCATAGGCGCTGCGGTCCTGCTTGCACAATTCGAGGTACTCCTGGAGGGAGTACTCTTCCTGGCGCGTCGTTTCATAGCGTTGTTGAAAGTGGCTGAAGATACTCATGTCGTCACCTCGTTCGATGCCCAGAGCCGGCTTTGGTTGAAGCGTTTGGGTGTTGGCGGTTCGCTGGCGCAGGCCAGCCGATGAAATCCCCCATGCCCGAAGGTCATTGCCTTGAAGTGTAGTAGCAAGCCGTGTGCCGGCTTTGCCAGATGTGGACGGCGTAAGAACAAGAATAGTTCGGTATCGACAGTAGCACGGTTGCGCGAGGAAAAGACAAGGGGGCGCGCGAGTGCCCGAAGGTGTCGAACGGCGGCGGTCGGGAGCGGGAAAAACGGCGGATTTTCAGCGCTCAAGGCGGCGCCCGACCCGTTTGGCGGGTCGGGAAAACAGGGCTCGGACTAGCTCAGGCGGGGCTCAGGCAGGCTGATCCGCCGCCCCCTGCGCGACCTCGTCGGGGAAGGTGGCGCGCCACAGCTCGAAGCCGCCGTCCAGGCTGTAGACCTCGGCGAAGCCCTGCTGGGCCAGGTAGGCCGCGGCACCCTGGCTGGAGTTGCCGTGGTAGCAGGCGACGATCAGCGGCCGCTCGAAATCCGCCCGGGCCATGAAGTCGGCGAGGGACTGGTTGTCCAGGTGGTGTGCGCCGGCAATGTGGCTCTGGGCGTAGCTCTGCAAGTCGCGGATGTCCACCACCACGGCGCCCTGGGTACGCAGGAGCTGGGCCTGCTGGGGCGGGATACGACGGAATTCGCTCATGGATGCACCTCGATGGCTGGAGCTGGTCGCTCTTCACTGGGGAGAAGCTAACCGATCCGGGGCCGTCCCACTAGCCGCCCTTGGCATTCTTGCAGTCGCAGCGGTGATACTCGCCGGTGTCCACGTTGAGCAGGGTCAGGGCGCCGCCCCAGACGCAGCCGGTATCCAGGGCGATCACCCCGGGCTCGTCGCAGCGCCCCCCCAGCGCGGCCCAGTGGCCGAAGAGGATCTTCTGCCCGCGGGTCTTGCGCCGGGAGTGGCTGAACCAGGGGGCGAAGCCGTCCGGCGCGGTGCCCAGGCCTTCCTTGCTCTTCAGGTCGAGGGTGCCGTCGGGGCTGCAGAAGCGCATCCGCGTGAGGTAGTTGGTGATCACTCGCAGGCGCGCCGTGCCGCGCAGGCGGCCGTTCCAGCGCAGCGGCTCGTTGCCATACATGCCGTCGAGATATTGCGGCAGCCGGGCATCGTCGCGGAGGACTTCCTCGACCTCGCCGGCCAGGCGCAGCGCCTTCTTCAGCGACCATTGGGGTGGAATGCCGGCATGCACCAGGACGATGCCCCGCTCGCCATCATGGTGCAGCAGCTTCTGCTGGCGCAGCCAGTCGAGCAGCACATCGCGATCGGGCGCCTCGAGGATTTCCCGCAGCGTGTCGCTCTTCTTCAGGCGCTCGATGTCGTGCGCCACGGCCAGCAGGTGCAGGTCGTGGTTGCCCAGCACGCTGGTCACCGAGTCGCGCATGGCATGGAGGAAGCGCAGGCTTTCCAGCGACTGCGGGCCGCGGTTGACCAGATCGCCGGTCAGCCACAGGCGATCCCGGGCCGGATCGAAGGCGACCCTGTCCAGCAGGCACTTGAGGGGTTCCAGGCAGCCTTGCAGATCACCGGTTGCATACAGCGCCATCAGTGCAGGGCCCCCGGCACGGCCAGGCGGAACGGGCGGATCGGTGCGTCGAAGGCGTGGCCGTCCTCGGCGACCATCTGGTAGCTGCCCTGCATGGTGCCGACCTGGGTGGCGAGCAGCGTGCTGCTGTCGTAGTTGTGGCTCTGCCCCGGGCCGAGCAGCGGCTGCATGCCGACCACGCCGGGGCCGCGGACCTCCTGGACATGGCCGTCGCCATCAGTGATCAGCCAGTGGCGCGAGAGCAGCTGGGCCGGCAGCGTGCCGTTGTTGCGGATGGTCACGCTGTAGGCGAAGGCATAGCGGTTCTGCTCCGGCTGCGACTGCTCCGGCAGGTAACGGGTCTCGACGCTGACGTCGATCTGGTAGCGGGGATCTGACATGCGTTGGCTCTGTTGGCGGATGGCTGGATGGGATTCGAGCTCAGGGGAGCGGGCTGTGTTCCTGGGTCCGTGCATGCAGGCGATCGGCCAGGCGGACGAAGGCGGCCAGGTCCAGCTGTTCGGGGCGCAGGCTGCCGTCGACGCCGGCGGCCTCGATGTCCGTGGCGTCGAGCAGGCCCTTGAGGGTGTTGCGCAGGGTCTTGCGGCGCTGGTTGAAGGCCTCGCGGACGACGCGCTCGAGCAGGGCGGGATCCTCGGCCGGATGTGGCAGGGTTTCGTGGGGGACCAGGCGGACGATCGCCGAGTCGACCTTCGGCGGCGGATTGAAGGCGCCCGGGCCGACATTGAACAGGTGCTCCACCCGGCAGTGGTACTGGACCATGATCGACAGCCGTCCCCAGTCGCCGCCGCCCGGCTCGGCGGCCAGGCGCTCGACCACCTCCTTCTGCAGCATGAAGTGCATGTCGCGGATCAGACCGGCGTGCTCCAGCAGATGGAAGATCAGCGGAGTGGAGATGTTGTAGGGCAGGTTGCCGACGATGCGCAGACTGTGCGGCGTGCTGCACAACTGGGCGAAATCGAACTTCATGGCATCGCCCTGGTGCAGGTGGAAGTTCGCGGCGAGGCCGAACTGCAGCTTGAGCAGAGGGATCAGGTCGAGGTCCAGTTCGATGACGTCGAGCCGTGCGCCACTGCCGAGCAGTCCCTCGGTCAGCGCGCCCTGGCCCGGGCCGATTTCGACCAGGTGTTCGCCGGCGCGGGGATGGATGGCGCGCAGGATGCGGTGGATGACCCCGGCGTCGTGCAGGAAGTTCTGGCCGAAGCGCTTGCGCGCGCGGTGCTGGTACAGCTCGGACATGGGAGGGCTCCAAGCTTCAAGCCACAAGCTCAAAGCGAATGCAAAAAGATGCAGTTTAGCAGTGAGGTGGCGGCAAGCTTCAAGCCGTACGCGGCAGAAAAGCCCGCAAGGGCTGCAGCGCCTCCCGCGTCAGCCGCCCTGCGGCCGGCCGGCGGTCATCTGGTAGGCGGTTTCCAGCGCCACCTGCAGGCTGCCGGTGTCGACCCGGCCGCTGCCGGCCAGGTCCAGCGCGGTGCCGTGATCGACCGAGGTGCGCACGATCGGCAGGCCGAGGGTGACATTGACCGCGGCGCCGAAGCCCTTGTACTTGAGCACCGGCAGGCCCTGGTCGTGGTACATCGCCAGCACCGCGTCGCAGTCTTCGAGGTGCCGGGGAGTGAACAGGGTGTCGGCCGGCAGCGGGCCGACCAGTTGCAGGCCTTCGTCGCGCAGGCGCTCGAGCGTCGGCTCGATCACCTCGATTTCCTCGCGGCCCAGGTGGCCGCCCTCGCCGGCGTGCGGATTCAGGCCGCAGACCAGGATGCGCGGGCGGGCGATGCCGAACTTGCCGACCAGATCGGCATGCAGGATGCGCGTCACCCGCTCCAAGCGCTCGGCGGTGATGGCGTCGGCCACCGCGCGCAGCGGCAGGTGGGTGGTGACCAGCGCCACGCGCAGGCCGACGGTGGCGAGCATCATCACCACCTGCTGGGTGCCGGTCAGCTCGGCGAGGAACTCGGTATGTCCGGAGAAGGGGATGCCGGCCTCGTTGATCACGCCCTTGTGCACCGGCGCGGTGATCATGCCGGCGAAGTCGCCGGCCAGGCAGCCCTGCCCGGCGCGCTTCAGGGTTTCCAGGACGTAGGCGGCGTTCGCCGGGTCGAGGCGCCCGGCCTGCGCCGCGGCGCGCAGCGGGGTATCCCAGACGTACAGGCGGCCGGCCGCGGCGGGGGTGCTCGGCCAGGCGTCCGGCGTCACGGGAAGCAGCTCGATGGCAAGGCCCAGCTGGGCGACGCGTTCGGCGAGCAGGGCGCGGCTGGCGATGGCGATCAGCACCTGGGGCTGGGCCTGGCGGGCCAGCAGCAGGCACAGGTCGGGACCGATGCCGGCCGGCTCGCCGGGGGTGAGGGCGAAGCGTCGCGGGCTCACAGCTTGCTTTCCACGTAGGCCTCGTCGCGGATCTGGCGCAGCCAGGACTGCAGCTCCTCGTCGTACCGGCGGTTGCGCAGCACGTTGAGTGCCTGCTGCTCGCGGACCTGCGTGCTGCTGTCGGTGGCGCGACGGCCGAGCACTTCCAGCACGTGCCAGCCGAACGGGCTCTTGAACGGCGGCGACAGCTCGCCGGCGGGAGTATTGGCCATCATCTCGCGGAATTCCGGCACCAGGATATTCGGATCGATCCAGTTGAGGTCCCCGCCGTTCAGCGCCGAGCCCGGGTCTTCCGAGAAGCTCTTCGCCAGCTCGGCGAAGTCCTCGCCGTTGCGGATGCGCTCGTGGATGCGCTCGATCAGGCGCCTGGCCTCGGTCTCGCTGCGGATCTCGCTGGGCTTGATCAGGATGTGGCGGACGTGCACCTCGTCGCGGACCTGGACGCTGCCGCCGCGCTTTTCGAGCAGCTTGAGGATGATGTAGCCACCCGGGGTGCGCACCGGTTCGGTGACGCCGCCGACCGGCAGCTGGCTGACCAGACCGTCGAACGGCGGCGGCAGCTGGGCCGCCTTGCGCCAGCCGATCTCGCCGCCTTCGAGGGCGGTCTCGCCGGCCGAGCGGGCGATCGCCAGCTGGGCGAAGTCGGTGCCCGAGCGCAATTGCCGGTAGATCTCCAGCACCTGCTGCTCGGCGGCCTGGATCTGCTCCGGGGAGGCGCCGTCGGACAGCGGAATGGTGATGTTGGCCAGGCGGAACTCCTCCGACAGCTGCAGCTTGCCGAGCTCCGAGGCGAGGAAGTTCTGCACCTCGTGATCGCTGATCTGGATGCGGTCGGCCACCACGCGCTGGCGGACGCGGCTGATGACCATCTCGCGGCGCACCTGCTCGCGGGCGTCGTCGAAGGACAGGCCGTCGCGGGCCAGGGCGGCCTGGAACTGTTCGAGGCTCAGGCCGTTGCGCTGGGCGATGGTGGCCATCGCCTGGGCCAGCTCCTCGTCGCCGATGCGGATGCCGGCGCGTGCGCCGATCTGCAGCTGGATGTTCTCCAGGATCAGCCGCTCCAGCACCTGTGCGCCGAGCTGGTCCCGCGGAGGCAGCTGGGCGCCGCGCTTGGCGATGGTCTGCTCGACCTCGCGCAGGCGCTGCTCGAGCTGGCTCTGCATGATCACGTCGTTGTCGACGATGGCGACGATGCGGTCCAGCGGGCGCACCTCGGCGTGCACCGCGCTGCCGAGCAGCAGGGTGGCCAGCAGCAGCGGGCGCAGGCGCTCAGTTAGCTTTTTGTTGCTCTTCACGTTCGAGGTACCCTTCGATGCCTTGGTCGAGGAAGGCCTCCACCTTGTTGCCCATCACGCCGCCGAGGCCCTTGAACACCACCTGCAGGAAGATGCCCTTGTCGGCTTCGTCGTTCTGGTCCGGGTCGAGGTCATTCTCGTCGTAGCCGATCCAGTAGCGGTTGATCAGGCGCAGCTTCCAGCAGCAGCTGTCGTACTCGAAGCCGCCGAAGGCTTCCAGGGTGCGGCTGCGGCTGTAGTCGTACTGCCAGCGGGCGATGGCGCTCCAGTGCGGGGCGAGCGGCCAGATGGTCGAGAAGTCGTGCTGGTCGATCTTGTAGTAGTCCTTGATGTAGTTCTCGTCGCCCGGCTTGCCGAAGTCGGTGCTGTAGTCCCAGGTGCCGTTGGACTGGTTGTAGCGCATCACGTCGTTGCGGTAGCGATAGCCCAGGTTGACGATCTTGTTCGGATTGTCGGCCGGCTGGTAGTGGAACATGACGTTGCTGGAGCGCGGGTGGTGGTCGTCCGGGTCCCAGTTGAATTCGGAACTCAGGCGCCAGTCGCGATTGAAGCGGTACATGTACTCCAGGGCGTAGGGCGAGACCTTGGATTCGGAGTCGTCGCGGTTCTCGTAGTCGACGCGCGGCATCTGCACCCGGCGATCCTTGAAGTAGAAGGTCTGGCCGAAGCTGATGCGCTGGCGCTCGAAGCCGTTGGCCTCGATCCAGCGGCTGGTCACGCCGAGCGACAGCTGGTTGGCGTCGCCGATGCGGTCCTTGCCGCTGAAGCGGTTGTCGCGCCACAGCGAGGCGTAGCTGAATACGTGCTCGCCGGTGTCGAACACCGGGATGTCCTCCTGGTCGCGGTACGGCACGTAGAGGTAGTACATGCGCGGCTCCAGGGTCTGCCGGAAGCCCTTGCCGAACCAGTTGACCTTGCGGTCGAAGTAGAGGCCGCCGTCCAGACTGTAGAGCGGCACGGTGCGGTCCGGGCTGTCGTCGAAGCTCTGGCTGCCGAGCGTGGCCTTGCCCTTGGCGTCCAGATCCAGATCATAGCGGGTGTGGGCGATCTTGACCGAGGGCTTGAGGTAGCCCCAGGTCCATTCCAGCGGCAGGCTGACGCCCGGCTCCAGGTGGGTGCGGTCGCCTTCGGCGCGGTCCAGGCCCGTGATTAACTCGTCATACCAAATCTGTGGTTCACCGTTCTCCTTGATGAAGTTGCCAGTGCGCAGGTCGCGCTCGAACTTGGCGTACTCGGTGCCGTAGGTGAAGTTCAGGCCGTACGGCTGGAACGGCAGGAAGCCGTCGATGCTGACCTGCGGCAGGATATCGTAGGGCGTGCGGTCGGCGATGGTGGTGCGCTCGAAGGCATGCACGTTGAGGCGCGCGGTGTAGGTGTCGCCGCGCCAGGTCAGGCTGCCGCGCTGGTTGAGGAAGTCCGGCTGGTCGATGCCGAGGTTGGTCTGCAGGTCCTGGAAGTAGTAGGGGTCGCTGATGTCGGTGTAGTCGACCTCGGCCAAGAGGCGTGAGCTCAGCCCGCCGGTGTGCTGCCAGCTGTACATCCAGCGCTGGTCCTCGTAGTCCGACTGCAGTTCGCGCTCGTCTTCCTTGTCGTTGCCCATGTAGGCCGCGCCGACCTGGCCCTCGCTGGTCTTGGTCAGGTAGCGGAACTCGCCTTCCAGCAGCGTGCCACGATCGGCCATGTAGGTCGGGTAGAGCGTCGCGTCGTAGTTCGGCGCCAGGTTGAAGTAGTAGGGCGCCTGCAGGGTGAGACCGCTGTCGCCCGAGACGCCGAAGCTCGGCGTCAGGAAGCCGGACTGGCGACGGTCGTCGATCGGGAACCGGATGTACGGGGTGTAGAATACCGGCAGATCCTTCACCCGCAGCGTCACGTTGGTCGCGCTACCCTGGCCGGTGGCCGGGTTCAGCTTGATGTTCTTGCCCTTCAGGGTCCAGGCGTTGCTGCCCGGTTCGCAGGTGGTGTAGGTACCGTCCCTGAGGCGGATGATCGCGGTTTCCTCGCGCTTGGCGATGAGCGCGCTGCCGCGGGCGTGGGCGCCGTGGATGACGTACTCGGCGTTATCCACCCGCACCTCGCCGTTGTCCATCTGGAGCTCGGCGCGGTCGCCGACGACCAGGATGCCCTTGTCGCGCATCTTGACGTTGCCGGCCACCTCGCCCTTGTTCTCCAGCTGGTGCAGGCGCGCCTCGTCGGCCTCCACCTGCATGCTGCCCTGGCGCAGGACCACGTCGCCGGCGATCGAGGCGATCTGCTTCTCCTGGTCGTAGCGCGAGGCCCGGGCGGAAACGTAGGTCGGCGCATCGCGCATCGGCGTGTCGTCGTCCATGCCCACCCGCGGTGGCTCGATGTAGGCGCCGGCGCAGTAGGGGCCTGCTTCCGCCAGTTGCGCCGGGGTCAGCTTCTCCCGCGGCACCCAGTCCAGGTGGCTGTAGTCGGCGCTGCGCGAGGCCAGGGCAAAGCCCTCGCTCTCGGTGACCAGGGTCGCCGGCGCCTCCTCCCGGCCAGGGCCGGCCGGTTCGCCGGCGGCTGCCGCGGTGCCGGCCTCGTGCGGGCGTGGCGGCCGGGGCTTGGCGCTGGCCTTCGGCGCGCAGTCCCAGCCGCCGGTGGCGGAGGCCTGGCAGTCGAACTGCTCGGCGGCGAGCAGGTGGGCCGAACCCAGGACCAACAGGCTACCGGTGACCAGAAGAGGGAACTTTCTGCGGAACAAAGAGCGGGGAGGAGTGAGGGCCATCTGAGTTTATGTCCGGGCTTCCTGTGCGCCAACAGCCGGTGCGGCACAGCCTGCGATAGGCTGGAGTAAGATCAACCATAATAAATCAATGCGTCTGGCAACGGCTAGGTCCGTGGAAGTAGGGGGTAGTAGATGTCTGTGGATGGTCGATTGGAAAACCTCGAGCGCTGGCTGGAGCGCTGTCTGCCGGCGCTGTTCGCCGAATACGGCTGGGCGACGCCGGGGCCGGCGAGCCTGACCCCGGCGAGCAGCGATGCCAGCTTTCGCCGCTATTTCCGCTGGGAGGACGGCGAACGCAGCCTGATCGTCATGGATGCGCCGCCGCCCCAGGAGGATTGCCGGCCGTTCGTCAAGGTCGCCGGGCTGCTCGCCGCGGCCGGCGTGCACGTGCCGGAGGTGCTCGCCGCCGACCTCGAGCAGGGCTTCCTGCTGCTGACCGATCTCGGCCGGCAGACCTACCTGGAGGTCATCGACGAGAGCAATGCCGATGCGCTGTTCGAGGACGCCCTCGGAGCTCTGCTGGCCTTCCAGGGTCTGCCGCTGGACGCCGGCCTGCCGAGCTACGACGATGCCCTGCTGCGTCGCGAGCTGCAGCTGTTCCCCGACTGGTATCTGCAGCGCCATCTCGGCCTCACCCTGGAGGGCGAGCAACTGGCCGCCTGGCAGCGCATCTGCGACCTGCTGGTGGACAGCGCCCTGGCCCAGCCGAAGGTGCTGGTGCACCGCGACTACATGCCGCGCAACCTGATGCTCAGCGAGCCCAACCCCGGCGTGCTGGATTTCCAGGATGCGGTCTACGGCCCGGTCACCTACGACGTCACCTGCCTGTTCAAGGACGCCTTCCTCAGCTGGCCGCAGGCGCGTGTCGACGTCTGGCTGGAGCGCTACTGGCAGAAGGCGAGCGCGGCCGGCATCCCGGTGCAGGCGCGGCTTGAGGACTTCCTGCGCGCCAGCGACCTGATGGGCGTGCAGCGCCACCTCAAGGTGATCGGCATCTTCGCGCGGATCTGCCATCGCGACGGCAAGCCCAAGTACCTGACCGACGTGCCGCGCTTCTTCCGCTACATCGAGGCGGTGCTGGCGCGCCGGCCGGAGCTGGCCGAGTTCGGCACGCTGCTCGCCGGCCTGCCGCGCCCCGCGGAGCAGCCGGCATGAAGGCGATGATCCTGGCCGCCGGCAAGGGCGAGCGCCTGCGCCCCCTGACCCTGCACACCCCCAAGCCGCTGGTGCGCGCCGGCGGCGTGCCGCTGATCGAGTACCACGTGCGCGCCCTGGCCGCTGCAGGCTTTCGCGAACTGGTGATCAACCACGCCTGGCTCGGCGCGCAGATCGAGGCCTACCTGGGCGATGGCGCGTGCTTCGGCGTGCGCATCGCCTACTCGGCTGAGGGCGAGCCGCTGGAGACCGGCGGCGGCATCCACCGCGCCCTGCCGCTGCTCGGCGAGGCGCCCTTCCTGCTGGTCAACGGCGACATCTGGACCGACTACGCCTTCGCCGGCCTGCGCCGGCCGCTTGCGGGCCTCGCCCACCTGGTGCTGGTGGACAACCCGGCGCACCACCCCGAGGGCGACTTCCGCCTCGAGGACGGCCGCGCCTGTGCCCGTGGCGAGCAGGCCGGGCTGACCTACAGCGGCATCGCCGTGCTCGACCCGGCGCTGTTCGCCGGCTGCCGGCCGGGGGCCTTCAAGCTGGCGCCGCTGCTGCTTGCCGCGATGGCCGAGGGACAGGTCGGCGGCGAGCACTTCCGCGGGCGCTGGGTGGACGTCGGCACCCACGAACGTCTCGCCGAGGTCGAGCGGCTGCTGGCGGAGCCGTGCTGAGGTGGTCTGGCCGTTCGCCCTGCTGGGCGCCCTGGCCGGTCTGCTGCTGGGCGGACTGCCCGGGGCGGCACTCGGCGCTCTGCTCGGCCTGCTGCTCGACCGCCGCCTGAAGCTGCGTTCCTGGCGGCAGCTGGCCGAGCGCCTGGGCCTGCGCCCGGCGGAGGACGACCACGAGCTGCTGTTCCATCTGCTCGGTCGCCTGGCGCGGCGCGAGGGGCCGGTGCAGGAAGCCCATCTGCGTCAGGCCTGCCGCGAGATGGGCGAGCTCGGCCTGGATGAGCGGGCGCGACAGGTCGCCAGCCGGATCTTCGCCCACGGCATGCTCGGCGTCGACGGACTGCGCCGCTCGCTGCAGCGCCTGAGCGGCCAGGCCGAGCGCGTCGAGCGCCTGCTGCGCGCCTGCTGGCGGATGGCCTGGGCCGACGGCCGGGTGTCGCCCGCCGAGCGCGAGCTGGTGCTGCTCTGGGGGCGCTGGCTGGGGCGCAGCAGCGCCCAGGTCGAGGCGCTCGGCCGCGACTGCGCGCCGCTGCCGGCACCGCCCGAGGCCGACGGCTACGCGCAGGCCCTGCGCCTGCTCGGCATCCACGCCGACAGCGATCCGGATACCGTCAAGCGTGCCTATCGCCGGCTGCTCAGCCGGCACCATCCGGACAAGCTGGCCGGCGCCGGGGCGAGCCCGGCGCGGCTGCACAGCGCCACGGCGCGCACCCGCGAACTGCACGAGGCCTACCGGCTGGTCCGCGACCGCCACGGCTTTCGCTGAGGCCTCCGAACGGAGCGCTCCCGGCCGGCCGCCCCCTGCGCTAGAGTGGCAAAAGGAAGGCCGACCGGGCGCCCGCGCCTGCCGCCGGCGCCCGATTCTCCTTGAGCGAAGCGCCGCCGCGCGGCCAGAGAGGACCCCATGAGCAGGACCAACGAATCCCTGATGCAACGCCGGATCGCCGCGGTGCCGCGCGGCGTCGGGCAGATCCACCCGATCTTCGCCGAGCATGCGCACAACTGCAGCGTGGTCGACGTGGAGGGGCGCGAGTACATCGACTTCGCCGGCGGCATCGCCGTGCTCAACACCGGTCACCTGCACCCGAAGATCGTCCAGGCGGTGGAGGCGCAGCTGCACAAGCTGTCCCACACCTGCTTCCAGGTGCTAGCCTACGAGCCCTACGTCGAGCTGTGCGAAAAACTCAACGAGCGCGTGCCGGGCGACTTCGCCAAGAAGACCCTGCTGGTCAGCACCGGCTCGGAGGCGGTGGAGAACGCCGTGAAGATCGCCCGCGCGGCCACCGGGCGCACCGGGGTGATCGCCTTCACCAGCGCCTACCACGGGCGGACCCTGATGACCCTGGCGCTGACCGGCAAGAAGGTCCCCTACGCCGCCGGCATGGGCCTGCTGCCGGGCGGCGTGTTCCGCGCCCGCTATCCCAGCGCGCTGCACGGCGTCGAGGTGGCCGAGGCGCTGGCCAGCGTCGAGCGGATCTTCAAGAACGACGCCGAACCGTGCGACATCGCCGCGATCGTCGTCGAGCCGGTGCAGGGCGAGGGCGGCTTCAACGTCGCCCCGCCGGAGTTCATGCGCGGCCTGCGGGCGATCTGCGACCGGCACGGCATCCTGCTGATCGCCGACGAGGTGCAGACCGGCGCCGGGCGTACCGGCACCTTCTTCGCCATGGAACAGATGGGCGTGGCCGCCGACCTCACCGCCTTCGCCAAGTCCATCGCCGGCGGCTTCCCGCTGGCCGGAGTGTGCGGCAAGGCCGAGTACATGGACGCCATTGCCCCCGGCGGGCTCGGCGGCACCTACGCCGGCAGTCCGCTGGCCTGCGCCGCGGCGCTGGCGGTGCTCGAGGTGTTCGAGGAGGAGCGCCTGCTGGAGCGCGCCCGCAGCATCGGCGCGCGGCTGACCGAGGGGCTCTGGGCGATCCAGGCGCGCCACCCGTCGATCGCCGAGGTGCGCGGCCTCGGCGCCATGGTCGCCATAGAGCTGTGCGAGGGCGGCGACCTCGGGAAGCCGGCCACTACGCTGACCGGGCAGATCGTCGCCCGGGCCCGCGACAAGGGCCTGATCCTGCTGTCCTGCGGCACCTGCGGCAACGTGCTGCGCTTCCTGATGCCGCTGACCGTGCCGGACGAGTTGCTCGACCGCGGCCTGGCGATTCTTGCCGAGTGCTTCGACGAACTGGGCTGACGCGCTCTCCCGGCAAGGGCAGGGCGGACCGCCGCCCTTGCCGCACCGGCGGTGACGGGGGAAACTGCACGCCTTTGCCGCAAGCCGTTCCGAGGTACCCATGCAGCCCTTCGCCATCGCCCCGTCGATTCTCTCCGCCGACTTCGCCCGCCTGGGCGAAGAGGTGGACAAGGTCCTCGCCGCCGGCGCCGACATCGTCCACTTCGACGTGATGGACAACCACTACGTGCCCAACCTGACCATCGGCCCGATGGTCTGCACGGCGCTGCGCAAGTACGGCATCACCGCCCCCATCGACGTGCACCTGATGGTCAAGCCGGTCGACCGCATCATCGGCGACTTCCTCGACGCCGGTGCCAGCTACATCACCTTCCACCCCGAGGCCAGCGAGCACATCGACCGCTCCCTGCAACTGATCAAGGACGGCGGCGCCAGGGCCGGCCTGGTGTTCAACCCGGGCACCCCGCTGGACTGCCTGAAGTACGTGATGGACAAGCTCGACATGGTGCTCCTGATGAGCGTCAACCCCGGCTTCGGCGGCCAGAAGTTCATCCCCCGCACCCTCGACAAGCTGCGCGAGGCGCGCGCGCTGATCGACGCCAGCGGCCACGCCATCCGCCTGGAGATCGACGGCGGGGTCAACGTGAAGAACATCGCCGAGATCGCCGCCGCCGGCGCCGACACCTTCGTCGCCGGCTCGGCGATCTTCGGCCAGCCCGACTACAAGGCGGTGATCGACGCCATGCGCGCCGAGCTGGCCCGGGTGCGCCCATGACGACGCCGCTGCACGGCCTGTTCGGCGGGCGCCTGCCGAGGCTGGCGATGTTCGACCTCGACGGTACCCTGGTCGATTCGGTGCCGGACCTGGCGGCGGCGGTGGACCGCATGCTCGTCCAGCTCGGCCGCGCGCCGGCCGGCATCGAGCGGGTGCGCCTGTGGATCGGCAACGGCGCGCCGGTGCTGGTGCGCCGCGCCCTGGCCGGCGACCTGCGCCACGACGGTGTGGACGCAGCCGAGGCCGAGACGGCGCTGGCGCTGTTCATGCAGGCCTACGCCGACAGCCACGGGCTGACCCGCATCTATCCCGGCGTGCTGGAAACCCTCGACTGGCTGCGCGAACGGAACGTGCAGCTGGCGCTGATCACCAACAAGCCGGCGCGCTTCCTGCCCGAACTGCTGGCCGACAAGGGCCTGGACGGCTATTTCCGCTGGGTCGTCGGCGGCGACACCCTGCCGCAGCAGAAGCCCGATCCGGCGGCGCTGCTCTGGGTGATGGAGCAGGCCGGCGTGATGGCGGAGGAGGCGCTGTTCGTCGGCGACTCGCGCAACGACGTGCTCGCCGCCCGGGCGGCGGGGGTCGCCTGCGTGGCGCTGTCCTACGGCTACAACCACGGCCGGCCGATCGCCGAGGAGGGGCCGGCGCTGGTGCTCGACGTGCTGTCCGGGTTGGTTGATTCGACACCCGCGGCTGCGCTGATGTGACCACTCGCGGGGCGACACGCATGCTCGTGTCGTTGCTTGGCTGGACGGTTTCCCTGATCATCGATCGAGCCTGAGAGTGCAGCGCTCTGCACGGATCACACTGAATCTGCGATGTACTCGCGCAGCCATTGATGGGCGGGGTCGCGATGAGAGCGTTCATGCCAGAACATGGCCATCTCGAAGCCCGGTACATCAACCGGTGGCTCGACAACCTGCAACGCACTGGTATTGCGAACCAGGCGCGAAGGTAACATCGCCACGAGATCAGTGCTTGCCAGGACCGACATCACGAACAGGAAGTGCGGAACGGAAAGCACCACCCGGCGCGTCAGGCCCACCTCCGCGAGCGCCTCGTCCGTGATGCCGCGAAATCCCCCGCCATCCGGCGACACCATCAGGTGCTCAAGTTCGCAGAACTGCGCCAGCGTTGGTCGTCTTTTCAGGCGAGGATGACCCGTGCGGCTCACCAAAACATAGTGTTCCGTAAAGAGCGCGCGGCGATGCAGGCCGGACGGCGCCTCCTCACTGGTATGCAAGGCAAGATCGATCTCCCCCCGTTCCGCCTGCCTGGCGATGCGTGACGGCACAACTTGAAGGACTGCCAGTCGCGTACCGGGCGCCACCGAACGCAGGCCGCTCAGGGCTGGCAGCAGGATCGCCGACTCGCTGTAGTCGGACGCGGCGACGCGCCACGCATGACGGGCCTCGGCAGGGTCGAAGGGGCTGGCGGGCGATACCGCGCGCTCGAGCGCCTCCAGTGCTTGCCGCAAGGGTTCGCGCAGCTCGTCGGCCCGCGCGGTGGGCCGCATGCCTCGCGGCCCCGGCAGCAACAGGGGGTCCCCGAAGATGTCCCGCAGCTTGGCGAGGTGGACGCTGACCGAGGGTTGGGCGAGGTTCAGGCGCTCCGCCGCACGGGTCACATTGTGTTCCGAGAGCAACACATCAAGCGTCACCAGCAGGTTGAGATCCAGCCGCCTGAGATTGTTCATGACAATACCTGGAATATTGGATATTCATTTCCAATATATCCGGCAAGGCCCCACTCTGCTCCTGTCCAGCAACGGAGGCCCAGCCATGAATATTCTGCTCGTCCATGCCCACCCTGAACCCCGGTCATTGAACGGCTCGCTCAGGGACTTTTCGGTCAAGCGCCTCGAGAAGGCTGGGCACGTCGTCCAGGTATCGGACCTGTATGCCATGCACTGGAAGGCGACGCTCGACGCCGACGACAGTACGGACCGGCGGGCCGATACGCGCTTCGATCCCTCCCTCGACTCCAGGCGGGCGTTCGAGAGCGGCACGCAGAGCCAAGACATTGCGCGCGAACAGGACAAGCTGCGCTGGGCGGATGCCCTCATCCTGCAGTTTCCCCTGTGGTGGTTCTCGATGCCGGCGATCCTCAAGGGCTGGGTGGAGCGCGTCTATGCGTATGGCTTCGCCTACGGCGTGGGGGAACACTCCGACAGCCACTGGGGCGATCGCTACGGGGAAGGCACGCTGGCGGGAAAACGAGCGATGCTGATCGTCACGGCGGGCGGCTGGGAGTCCCATTACGGCCTGCGGGGCATCAATGGCCCGATCGACGATATCCTGTTCCCCATCCAGCATGGAATTCTGTATTACCCCGGCTTCGACGTCTTGCCGCCGTTCGTGGTCTATCGGACAAGCCGAATGGACGAAGCAAGGTTTTCAGGGATTTGTGACGCGCTCGGACAACGTCTCGACGATCTTTGGAAGACTACGCCGATTCCGTTCCGCCCACAGAACGCTGGTGCGTACGATATCCCGAAACTCACGTTGCGGCCGGATATTGCTCCGGATCGGTCTGGCTTCGCTGCGCACATCGCGTAGACATTACGCCGTCACGCATTCCTGCGTTGTAGGCGATCAGTGAACGGCGCCACTCGGGTCTCGGCGTTCTACCGGAAGGTGCGGGAGATCACCAACGGCGATCGTCAGGCGGGTGGACGGCGGACCGGACATCCTGAGTAATCGCGTGCTGCTTCACCCGAATGGCCATGCACTGGCCCACAGCCCGGAAAGACAGGTTGAGCTGCTCCACAGCGGCTTATTATAAGTGGTATAGTCGCGCGCAACATTCGTGCATTGCCGGCCGAGTCTCTTGGCTTGAGCCGTATGCGGTGAAAGTCGCACGCACGGTTCTTGGGGGGATGGACCAGGAATGGCCCGTCCTACCCGGCTTGTCCATCCCGCCCCCGAGAGAAACGCAATCGTGGTGGTCTCCCGCAAACTCTGGATGAAGGTCATCAAGGCCCTGGCCCGCTGGCGCTGGCGCGCCTGACGACATCCCCTGCCGGTTCGCCGGCGCGTTTGCCCCTTTCCCGTAATTCCCGCCCGCCACGAGGCTGATTCATGACCCGCGAAGAATTCCTGCGCCTGGCCGCCGAAGGCTACAACCGCATTCCGCTCGCCTGCGAAACCCTCGCCGACTTCGACACCCCGCTGTCGATCTACCTGAAGCTCGCCGACGCGCCGCACAGCTACCTGCTGGAGTCGGTGCAGGGCGGCGAGAAGTGGGGCCGCTACTCGATCATCGGCCTGCCGGCGCGCACCGTGCTGCGCGTCCATGGGTACTGCGCCTCGGTCAGCGTCGACGATGTCGAGGTGGAGCGCCACGACTGCGAAGACCCGCTGGCCTTCGTCGAAGCCTTCAAGGCGCGCTACCGGGTGCCGACCCTGCCGGGGCTGCCGCGCTTCAACGGCGGCCTGGTCGGCTACTTCGGCTACGACTGCGTGCGCTACGTCGAGAAGAAGCTCGCCCACTGCCCGAACCCCGACCCGCTGGGCACCCCGGACATCCTCCTGATGGTCTCCGACGCGGTGGTGGTGTTCGACAATCTGGCCGGCAAGATGCATCTGATCGTCCTCGCCGATCCGGGCGAGGCGGAGGCCTTCGAGCAGGGCCAGGCGCGCCTGCAGGCGCTGCTGGAAAAGCTGCGCCAGCCGCTGGCGCCGCGCCAGGGCATCGATCTTTCCGCCCCGCCCGGCGCCGAGCCGGCATTCCGCGCCAGCTTCGGCCGCGAAGACTACGAGCGCGCGGTGGACACCATCAAGGAGTACATCCTCGCCGGCGACTGCATGCAGGTGGTGCCCTCGCAGCGCATGTCGATCGACTTCAAGGCCGCGCCCATCGACCTGTACCGGGCGCTGCGCTGCTTCAACCCGACCCCCTACATGTATTTCTTCAATTTCGGCGACTTCCACGTGGTCGGCAGTTCCCCGGAAGTGCTGGTGCGCGTCGAGGACGGCCTGGTCACGGTGCGCCCGATCGCCGGCACCCGCCCGCGCGGCGCGACCGAGGAAGCCGACCTGGCACTGGAAAAGGACCTGCTCTCCGACGCCAAGGAGCTGGCCGAGCACCTGATGCTGATCGACCTGGGCCGCAACGACGTCGGCCGGGTCGCCGACACCGGCTCGGTGAAGGTCACCGACCAGATGGTCATCGAGCGCTACTCCAACGTCATGCACATCGTCTCCAACGTCACCGGCCAGCTCAGGGACGGGCTGACGGCGATGGACGCGCTGCGCGCCATCCTGCCCGCCGGCACCCTCTCCGGCGCGCCGAAGATCCGCGCCATGGAGATCATCGACGAGCTGGAGCCGGTCAAGCGCGGGGTCTACGGCGGCGCCGTCGGCTATCTGGCGTGGAACGGCAACATGGACACGGCGATCGCCATCCGCACCGCGGTGATCAAGGACGGCGAGCTGCACGTGCAGGCCGGCGGCGGCATCGTCGCCGACTCGGTGCCGGCGCTAGAGTGGGAGGAAACCATCAACAAGCGCCGCGCCATGTTCCGCGCCGTGGCCCTGGCCGAGCAGGGCAAGGCCTGACCCGAAGCCGCTGGGGCTGTAGGGCGGACAACGCCGCCGGCTTGTCCACCCTGCCCGGCTCGGGGTACAGGTCGTAGGGGGATGAAACCCGCCGAACATGGCGCGGGGCCGCACCGAAATCGGCGGGTTGCACCCGCCCTACGGCTGTGGATCGAGCGCCCGGCGCAGGGGGATCATCGGCGAGCGGGCGAAGCCCTGGCGGGCGTAGAAGCGCTGGGCGTCGAGGTTGTCGGCGTCGGTCAACAGGGTGATGCGCCGGCAGCCGCGGCTTTGCGCGGTGGCGATGGCCGCCTCCAAAAGCTGTGTGCCGAGGCCGTGGCCGCGGGCCGCGGCATCCACCACCATGTCCTCGAGCAGTGCCACCGGCGTGCCCAGCGCGGTGGAAACCGTATAGAGCAGGTTGACCATGCCGAGGATCTGTCCGTCCTCGTGGGCGAGCAGGATCTCGCCGACCGCCGGATCGTCGATGATCGCCGCCAGGCCGCGCTGCTGCGCCGTGCGGTCGGGCGTGAATTCGGCTTCCTGGGCGAACAGCTGGTCGAGCAGGCGGCACAGCGCCGGGATGTCGGCGGGCGTGGCGGGGCGGATCTCCATGGGCGTTTCTCCGAAGGGGACATGGACCGGCAGGTGGGCTTAACCTGCGGGTATCAGGCTGTTACCGGCAGGCCGGGCATGATACTGCCTGCCTCCGTCCCAGGCCTTCCTTCCTGCCCCCTTTCAAGGAGCGAACCATGCAGATGCCCGTCAACACCTTCAAGCAGCGCCTGAGCCGGGAGGCGCAGATTGGCGTCTGGGTCGGCCTGGCCGATCCCTACTGCGCCGAACTGGCGGCCAATGCCGGCTTCGACTGGCTGCTGCTCGACGGCGAACACGCGCCCAACGACCTGCGCTCGCTGCTCGGCCAGCTGCAGGCGGTGGCGCCCTACGCCTGCCAGGCGGTGGTCCGTCCGCCGGTCGGCGATCCGGTGCTGATCAAGCAACTGCTCGACATCGGCGCGCAGACCCTGCTGGTGCCCATGGTGGAGACCGCCGAGCAGGCGCAGGGCCTGGTCGCCGCCATGCACTACCCGCCGCATGGCATCCGCGGGGTGGGCGCTTCCCTGGCCCGCGCCTCGCGCTGGAACGGCATCCCCGACTACCTGGACGAAGCCGACGCGCAGATGTGCCTGCTGGTCCAGGTGGAGAGCGTCAGGGGACTGGAGAATCTCGACGCCATCGCCGCGGTCGAGGGGGTGGACGGGATCTTCATCGGCCCGGCGGATCTCTCCGCGTCCATGGGCCACCGCGGCGCGCCGGGCCATCCGGCGGTGGTGGCGGCCATCGAGGACGGCATCGCGCGCATCCGCCGCGCCGGCAAGGCCGCCGGCATCCTCGCCACGGACGAGGCGCGGGCGCGCCGCTACCTGGAGCTGGTCGTCGCGGTGGGCGTCGACACCAGCCTGCTGATGCGCGCCATGAAGGCCCTGGCGGGCCGCTTCAAGGGCGGCGCCGCGGAGCCCGCGGGGAGCGGCGGCTACTGAGTGCGAACGGTCAGAAGGTCTTGGACACCGAGGCGACGAAGTTGGCGTCGCAGTGGGTGTCGTTGCCGGTGAAGTTCTCGCACTCCTCGTCCTTCAGGTCGGTCTGGGTATAGGCCAGGCCGAACTGCAGGCCGACGAACTCCTTGCTCACCCCGACGTACCAGTCGTAGTAGGCGTCCTCGCCCTTGCTCGCGCCGTCCTTGAAGAAGGTGTCGTCCTTGAAGTCGTACTTGCCGAAGCGCATGGACAGGCCCACGCCGTAGGGCAGGTCGCGCTTGTAGCCGATGTAGGAGTAGACGACGTTGTTGTCGCTGTTGACGTCGTCCGAGTAGTTGATGCCGACCTTGAAGCCGTAGGCGGAGAGGCTGCCGTAGAACTCGCTGTAGTTCAGGTCCGAGTTGCCGAGGTCGTCGCCCGGGTAGTCGTACTTGAGCCAGCCCACGTCGAAGGCCAGGGCCTCGGTGATGTTGCTGCCGTAGCCGACGTAGTAGTCGTATTCCACCGGGGCGTCCGAGGTCTCGAAGTCGACGTTGGAGGCCCACATGCCGACGTACAGGCCGCTCTCGTGGACGATGTCCAGTCCGCCCTGGATGGCCGGGTCTCCCTTGGTCTGCGAGATGCCGCGGAAGATGTACTCGGTGGCCAGGGTGGCGTTGGCGCTGACGCTGAACTCGCCGAGCGGCGTATCCACCGTCGTCCCCGCCACGGCGATGCAACTGCCGGCCATGGCGCCGGCGGTGGTGAGGGCGAGGGTCGTTTTCTTGAACATGACTCGTCTGTCCTTGAGGGTTGCAGTGCGCGTGTTCCGCGCAGGTCTTGAGGATGATCCGGTAAGGCTGTTTTTGAGATAAGCACAGGGCTTGCCAACCATCAAAAAACTTCTGAAAAAGAGATTTCCTTGCGCTTTTCAGGGGTTTTCTGCACCACTTCTGGCGTATTGTGCCCGGGCTGTGCATTGTTCCGGTGCGTCTGCTCCCGGAGGACATGGCGAGGCTGCACTGCCGGCAGGCAGCCTTGGCCCTGCGAAGGGGCATGTGTTCGAGGAGTGATCCGGCAGGGGGCTGCAGGGCGGGTTCGAGCGATAACGGAGCGGTGGGCGGAGCTGGTGCGGGCAGCACGCAGGCTGCTTCAGGAGAGGGCGGGGGGCTGTATTCGTTGCCCGCTTTCAGCCGCGGTGCAGGGGCAGGCCGATCCGCGCCCGCAGGCCCTGGCCGGGCCGCTCGGACAGTTCCAGGCGGCCGCCGTGCTCGCGGGCGATGCGCTCGGCGATGGCCAGGCCGAGGCCGGCGCCCGGCGCCCCGCCGCGGGCGTTCTCGCCGCGGCGGAAGGCCTGCTTCAGCGCCTCGGCGTCCCGTCCGCCGAGGCCCGCGCCGCTGTCGATCACCTCGAGCCAGGCGCTGTCGCCGTCCATGCCGGTGCGCAGGCGGACCGGCGGACGGCCGTGGCGCCAGGCGTTCTCCAGCAGGTTGGTCAGCGCCCGGCGCAGCGCCGCCGGGTGCATCCGCACCGGCGGCGGCGCACCCGGCTCCAGCAGCAGCGGCTGGCCGTGGTCGGCGTAGGCGGCCGCCAACTCCCGGGCCAGGACGTCGAGCTCGCCGACCACCGCCGGTTCCTCGCGGCTGTCGCGGGCGAAGTCGAGGAACTGTCCGACGAGTGCGTCCATCTCGGCGATGCTGCGCCGCAGGCTGGCGGCCACCTCGGGCTCGTCGCGGCCGGCGAGGATCTCCACGCCCAGGCTCAGTTTGGCCAGCGGCGTGCGCAGGTCGTGGGAGAGGCCGGCCAGCATCAGGGCGCGCTCGCGTTCGTTGCGCGCGAGGCTGTCGCGCAGGCGGTTGAAACTGCGGCTGAGGCTGGCGGTTTCCTCCGGGCCGTCCTCCGCCAGAGGTTCCGGTTCGCCGCCGCGGCCGAGGCACTCGGCGGCCAGCACCACGCGGGTCAGGGGCCGGTTCAGGCGGCGCTGGATCGCCAGGGCGCCGGCCAGCGCCAGCAGTCCGGCGCCCAGCGAGGCGAACAGCCAGGTGCCGGTGAACAGGCGCTCCGGCAGGATGCCCGGCACCGCCAGCCAGAGGTCCTCGCCCTCCAGGCGCAGGCGCAGCACCGGGCCGCCGCCGGCCTCGCGCAGCCAGTGCACCTCCAGGTCGTCGCCGGCCAGACGCTCGGTCAGGCGCCGGGCGAAGTTCCGCTCCAGCGGTGGCAGCGGGGTGGGCGGCCCGTCGCCGCCGGCGATGCTGTGGCCGGCCAGGGCCTGCGCGTTGAAGCGGGCGACGAAGGCCGTGCGCTGCGCCGGCGGCAACGCCAGCAGGCTGGCGCGCAGGGCCGTCGCATTGTGTGCCACGCCGGCGGCGATCTGCTCCAGGCGCGGTTCGAGGATCAGCCGGCGGGCCAGCAGCGCCCCGCCCAGCTGGCCGAGCAGGATCAGCAGGGCGATCAGCAGCAGGCTGCGGCCGAACAGGCTGCGCGGCAGCAGCCTCATGGCTGGTCCTCCGCGCGGCCGTCGGGCATGAACACGTAGCCCAGCCCCCAGACCGTCCGGATGTAGCGCGGCTGCGCCGGATCGTCCTCGATCGCCCGGCGCAGGCGCATGACCTGCACGTCGATGCTGCGGTCGCTGGCCTCGTGGTCGCGGCCGCGGCTCAGCTCGATCAGCCGGTCGCGGCCGAGGGGCCGCCGTGGGTGCCGGGCCAGCGCCTGGAGCAGGGCGAACTCGCCGCTGGTCAGGGGGATGTCGCGGCCGTCGCGGCTCAGGCGCCGTTCGCCGAGGTGCAGGCTGAAGGGGCCGAAGCCGATCCGCCCGTCGCCCGGCAGCGGGCCGCTGTGGGCGCCGAGCATGCGCTGGCGGCGGATCAGCGCCTCGATGCGCGCCTGCAGCTCGCGCGGGTTGAAGGGTTTGGGCAGGTAGTCGTCGGCGCCCATCTCCAGGCCGATGATGCGGTCCAGCGGATCGCCGCGGGCGGTGAGCATGACGATGGGAATGGTCTCGCCCTGCGCGCGCAGGCGCCGGCACAGCGACAGGCCGTCCTCGCCGGGCATCATCACGTCGAGCACCAGCACGTCGAAACGCTCGCGGCCGAGCAGGTGCTCCAGCCGCTGGCCGCCGTCCAGGGTGCGCACCGCATAGCCCTGGTCGCTCAGATAGCGCTGCAGCAGCGCGCGCAGGTCGTGCTCGTCATCGACCACCAGAATTCTTCCCAGGGCCTCGCCCATTTCCTCTCTCCCGTCGGTTGCGCCGTGAGGGTGACGCAGGAGCCACCCCTGCGCCCGGGCAATCCATGACAAATGGTTACAGAAGCGCCCGCCGCTCACCGATTGTCACGCATTGCCCGGCGCCGGCAACGGTTCGCTCATGGCTCCCGCCGATAGTGGCTTCCGCCGCCAGACGACGGCATCCACTCAAGAGGAGTCCATCCCATGAAATCCCTGTCACCCATCTTCGCCGCCCTGCTCGCCCTGTCCGCCGGCCTGGCGTTCGCCGACGCCCAGGCCGGGGAGCGCCGCGTGGTCCGCACGAACGGCCAGGGCGGCGGCAGCGCCACGCAGCTCGAGCGCCACGCGGGGCAGCGCGGCAGCCTGCAGCGCGGCCGCGTCATGGTCGCCGACGGCCAGGGCAATGCCAGCGCCGCCCGCGGCGCCAGCCTGCAGGGCAGCGACGGCGGCAGCCTCGAGCGCCGCGCCAGCCGTTCGCGCAGCGACGACGGCAGCCGGCAGAGCGAACGCAGCCTGTCCGCCACCGGCAGCCAGGGCAGCAGCCTGCAGAGCAACGGCGGGCTGACCTATACCGCCGAGTCGGGGCTGAGCCAGAGCCGTTCCACCAGCCTCACCAACGCGGCCACCGGCAACAGCCTGCAGGGCAGCACCAGCTATAGCCGGGACGGCGGCCTGACCCGCAGCGTCGCCTGTCAGGACGCCAGCGGTGCCAGCATCGCCTGCCCCTCGCGCTAACCCCTTCCGAACTTTTTCTCCGGAGAAACGCCATGCGTACCCCTTTCATCCCCGTTATCCTCGCCTGCGCCCTGTTCGCCACGGCCGGCGTCGCCCTCGCCGAGCCGGCCCGCGGCGAACGCCTGCAGGCCGAACTGCAGCAGCGCTTCGCCAGCGCCGACCACGACGGCGACGGCCGCCTGAGTGCCGAGGAGGCCAAGGCCGGCATGCCCTTCGTGTCCCGCCACTTCGCGGCGATCGACGCCGAGGGGCAGGGTTCGGTCAGCCTGGAGCAGATCAAGAGCTTCGCCCAGGCGCAGATGGCCCGGCGCAAGGGCGCCCAATAGAGGAGGAACCGCCATGCCCATCGAAGCGATACGCGACACCCTGGGGCCGCAGGCGCTGCCCTGGTTCGCCGCGGCCTTTCTCGTGCTGCTCGGCATCGCCTGCGTCGAGGGGCTGGCGCGCAGCCTGCTCCGGCCGGGCTCCTACGACTGGCGGGCCAGCGCCGCCTCGTTCGCCGACGCGCTGATCCGCCGCGGCGTGGACGCCCTGGGCCTTTCCCTGGTGGCGCCGCTGTTCGTGCTGGCCTGGGAGCACCGCCTGCAGACCCTGGAGATGTCCAGCCCGGCGGCCTTCGTCGCCCTGTTTCTCGGCCAGGACTTCCTCTATTACTGGTATCACCGGATGGCGCACCGGGTGCGCTGGTTCTGGGCCAGCCACACGGTGCACCACTCGCCCAACCAGCTGAGCCTGGCCACCGCCCTGCGCCTGGGCTGGACCGGCAGGCTGACCGGCAACGGGCTGTTCTACGTGCTGCTGGTCTGGCTGGGCTTCCCGCCGCTGGCGGTGACCGCCGCGGTGACGCTCAACCTGCTCTACCAGTTCTGGGTGCACGCGCCCTGGATGCCCCGGCTCGGCCCGCTGGAGTGGGTGCTGAACACGCCCACCCACCACAAGGTGCACCATGCCAGCAACCCGGAATACCTGGACTGCAACTACGGCGGCGTGCTGATCGTCTTCGACCGGCTGTTCGGCACCTTCGTCGAATACCGCCCGGAGATCCCCATCCGCTACGGCCTCACCAGGCCGCTGCACAGCTACAACCCGCTGCGCATCGCCCTGCACGGCTGGCTGGAACTGGGCCGCGACCTGCTCCGGGCGCGGGGCCTGCGCGCCCGCCTGGGGGTGCTGGTCGGGCCGCCCTGAGGCGTGGCCGGCCGTCCCGCGGGGCCACCGGTCTGCCGGCGGGCGGCCTATACTCGCTGCGGCCCGCGCCCTTTGGGGCGGCCGTCTCGCGGACCCGACGGAGGTCGACATGCTCGAATCGCTGGAAAAGATGCTCGCCCAGGGCGTGGACAGCCCGCTGCTGCGCTTCGGCCTCGGCAAGGGCTACCTGGATGCCGGCGACGCGCCGCGTGCCGCCGGGCATCTGCGCCGCTGCGTGGAACTCGACCCGAACTATTCCGCTGCCTGGAAGCTGCTCGGCAAGGCGCTGCAGGCCGCCGGCGACGCAGACGGCGCCCGGCAGGCCTGGGAGCGGGGCCTGGAGGCCGCCCGCCGGCATGGCGACCGGCAGGCGGAGAAGGAAATGACGGTCTTCCTCAAGCGGCTGGACCGGTAGCGCTAGAGCATTTTCATGAAATACCGGATCACTGCTGCAACTGTAGGCCGGGTTAGCCCGTAGGGCGTAACCCGGCGCGACAGGCAATGCCGGGCAGGCTGTCGGGTTACGCTACGCTAACCCGACCTACGGAGCGGCCATCCACGCATGTCGTTATCCTGATCGCCCCCAAAAGGCGAATCTGAATAGGGTGAAACTGCTCTAGCCGCTGCGGGGCTGCCGAACGGCGGCGGTCGTCACCGGCGTTCCCTTGAGGCCATTTCCGATCGCGTTTCCCCGGCAGCCGGTTCATCGAAGCGCCCGACATGGCCGCTCCATGCGAGCAGCCTGCCGTCGATCTCGGCCCGATGCGCCTTCGCCGCATCGGCGTCGTCGGCGATGGCCAGGGTCAGCGTGCGGCCGTCGAGCAGTTCGAGGCTGACGAGGTCGGCATCCGCGGCGCGGACATGGCGCAGCGCGGCGATCCGGCTGCGGCTGTCGCTGACCGTCTCGGCGTCCGGGTCGTACAGACCGTGCGGTTCGAGCACGGCGACGAAGGTGGCGTCGGTGGCGTTCTCCAGGCGCTCGATCAGCACCGGCTCGCGGCGCAGGTTGAAGTGCGGGTCGTTGGCGCCGCTCTCGGCGAGGATGAGCTTCGTCCCGGCGGGCGGCAGCAGGCGGTAGGTATAGAAGCGCTGGCCGTTCAGCCAGGTCAGGGTGGCGTTGCCGTCCTGCGGCGTGCCGGTCGCATCCACCCACAGATGCTGGTAGCCGTTGGCGCTGCCGAGCACCGGCCGCTGTGCCGGGTTCGACTGCAGCGGAAAGCCCACCGCGGTGAGATGCCCCGCATAGTGCAGGGGCCGGTCGTACTGGGCCGGCTTGCTGCCCTGGACGCGCAGCAGGTCGACGACCACGGGGCTGGCCAGGCCCTCTATCGTCAGTTGCGCCAGGGTGCGGCGGAAGCGCACGCCGGGGTAGGCGCCTTCCATTTCCGCAGTACTCACCCGCGTCGGCCCGTCCGCCGAGAAGAACAGCTGGCGGGGCGCCATCTTCTCGCCGGCCTTCCACTGGCCGTCGAAGTGGCTGGTCTCGTTGACCACCAGGGTGTTGTGGGCGACGGTCTGCCGGGCCCAGCTCTGGTTTTCCTTCAGGTAGCGGCCGCCGTCCTTGGACTCGACGTTGAGAAAGCGCGCCGAGCCGTAGTCGGTGACCACCGCGGCACCCTCGTCGTAGAGCATCCAGCCGAGCTTGTCGAAATGCCCGTGGCCCATGCCCTGGGCGCTGTTCTTGACGACCAGCACCTGATCCCGCTCGCCCGGCCCGGCGCGCAGGACGGCGACGGCGCCGCGGTCGCCTTGCGGGCCGTCGCGGAACAGCCGGGAGGCGAAGGGGAACGGCTGTTCCTTGCCTTCCGCCAGGTCGCGGGCGACCAGCAGTCCTTCGGGGGTGAGGGTGGTGCGTCCCTGCCAGCGGGCGACGGACAGGAAGGCCGGGTCGCGGGTCGCGGCATAGCCGATGGCGATCGCCTGATAGAGCTCGTCGGTCCGCAGGCTCTTGTCGCGCAGGGCGTCATTGAGCGGAAAGAGATAGCCGCCCTGGCTGAGCTGGACGGTGCTGCGGATCGCCTTGAGCAGCACGCCGTCGCGGTAGTCGAATATCTTGCGCGCGGGCTCGTTGGCGTCGATCGCCTGGGCGAAGACCACGAAGGGCATGAGGGCATAGCGCTGGTAGTAGGGGCCTTCGGTGTAGTAGCCGTCGGGCGAGAACAGCTGGTCGACCTGGCGCAGGAAGCCGGTCCTGCCGCTCTGGTCGAGGCCGTTCAGCGCCTTGGCCACCAGTTCGTCGTCGCGCAGCACGTAGCCGGTCATGCCGACGGCGGCGCAGGCCCAGGTCGCGTGGTTGTGGATCAGCTCGAAGACCTGCGGCTGGCCTTCGGAGAGAAACGCCGCCATCGGGCGGAACACCTGCTCGTCGATGGTCTGCCGGTCCTCGGCCGAGAGCGTGTCGCGGATCGCGTCGTAGCCCTGTATCGCATAGACCAGCCAGACGCTGTCGTTGAGGCTCTGCCAGAACAGCCGCCCCGGCGAGTCGCCGCTGGCGGCCGGGTGCGGCCCGAGGGTCGGATAGAGTTTCGCGTACTCCAGCAGCAGGCGGCGCGTGTAGTCGGCGTAGGCGCCATCGCCGGTGATCCGGTACAGCAGGCCGGCGCCGTAGAGCGCCATGTAGTTGCGCTTGTGCTGCTCGTGGCTGAAGCCGCCGCCGGGGTCCTTGGGCACCGGCACGTCGATCCCGGCGCGCCTGGCCGCCCCGACCAGTGCCTCCAGGCGCTGGCGCTCGCCGGCGAACAGCGGGTAGTCGGCGCGGATCGACCCCGGCCCGGCATCCTTGAACAGCACGGGGCCGGCGCCTGCCGGCGCGGCGGCCAGGGCCTCGGTCTGTGCCGAGAGCAGCAGGGCGGCGAGCAGGCTCAGGGTGGTTGGCAGTCTTTGCATCGGCGGTATTCCTTTTCTGCTGGTGGTCCGGTTGGTCGGCAATCGAGCTTTAGAGGGCGTCGAGCCGTCGGGTTCCCTGCCTGCGGGCCGAGTGGACAAAGATGGCCAGTGTGCCGGCGGGGTGGCGGCGCCTTCTTTGGGGGACTCTCGTGCAAGAAAGGCCGGGCGCGGTGGGCCCGTTTTCCCGCCCGATGTGCCATTATGCCGCGCCGTAAAATACCCACCCGCTGGCCGTGCCCCCGGCCGGCCGGATGCTTCCTGCCGGCCATCGGCAGGGGACGGCGGGATGAGATTCCGCGCGGTGTTCGGCGTATGTTCGGATTCACAGCCTTCGGGAGCGTGCAGCAGTCATGACCAATCCTCTCCATTTCGATCTGCAGTCGCTGCGGGTGTTTCTGCTGGCTGCCGAACTGGGCAGCCTGACCCGGGCGGCCGAGCGCGCCCACCTTACCCTGTCGGCGGTGAGCAAGCGCATCTGCGATCTGGAAAAGACCATCGACTGCTCGCTGTTCATCCGTCAGCCGCGCGGGCTCGAGCTGACCCCGGCCGGCCAGGAGCTGCTGGAGCACACCCGCACCATCCTCGACAACGTCAACCGCATGGCCGCCGACATCGGCGAGTTCGCCACGGGCGTGCGCGGCCACCTGCGCCTGTGGGCCAACACCTCGGCGGTGCTGCAGTTCCTGCCGCACGACCTGGCGGCCTTCCTCGCCGAGCGGCCGCAGCTGCGCATCAGCCTGGAGGAGCGGCTGAGCGAGGAGATCGTCGCGGCGCTGGACAGCGGGCGGATCGACGTCGGGGTGTTCGCCGACAACGTGCCGGCGCCGACCTTGGATGTGCGTCCCTACCGGCAGAGCCGGCTGGTCCTGCTGGTGCCGGTCGGGCACCCGCTGGCCAAGTTCGGCAGGGTCGCCTTCGTCGACACCCTGGCCTACGACTACATCAGCCTCGCCCACGGCACCTCCTTGCTGCGCCTGCTGATCGACTCCGCGGTGACCGCGCAGCGCATCCTCCGTCTGCGCATGCAGGTGGGCAGCTTCGACGCCATCAGCCGGATGGTCGAGGCCGGGCTCGGGATCGGCGTGGTGCCCGAGGCGGTGGTGGGCGGCGAGCGCCTGGCGGACGGCCTGCGCGCCATCCCGCTGACCGACGACTGGGCCAGCCGCACCCTGTGGGTCGGGGTGAAGTCGGAGGCGGCGCTGCCGCCCGAGGCGCGCGAGCTGTGGCAGTTCCTGCTGCGCGAGGGGGCTGAGGGTTAGGGCGCGCTGCTTGGGGGCGAAAGATTTCGTCGTGATGATCGAGAGTGCCCGAGAGCGGAACGGGCTTCGGGGTCAACTCGGCGAAGGATTGTTACGGGGGGAATTAGCGTCTCGAAAATAGCGTTTCATCCGGGGATGGCCGGAGGATGGATGCGCCGACGAGGCTACGCATCCTCAGCCGGCTCGTTGTGAGAGGCAAAAAGCGGCCAGGAGCTGCCATCCGATATGTTAATCCGTCCAATCATTTTCGGCCAAAGCCGACATTCGAAATTGGGGTATCGGCGCGCAGGATTTCTTAGCACTCTAATGCATTTTTATTCTCTTAAACATCGCGCTCTACAATGGCAATTTCGTCAGCGGTGAGGCCATAGAGGGTATAAACCATCTGATCGATTTCATGACTCAGCCTGTCAATCTCAGATTTCAGGGCAAGGGCTTTGGCCCTTTCCACCTCAAAATGCTGCATCCATTCTGATTTTTGCTGGAGCGTCAATTTTTGTGGCTTTATTTGTTTTTCAATCGCGCTAAAAAAATCAGCAACGGAAAGGGAGTGCCAATTTCTTTGCAATGTATTCGTGGCATACCCTAAATCCGCAGAAAGCAGTCTGATGAAATTGGCAGATATGCGGTCTAGGTTAACAAACGACTTTTTTATATTTAAGCCCAACTGCCCCAAACGCAAAAGCTGTTCGTTTTCTATTGATAAATCCGGAACAGGAATATTGGCAAGAACGGTAGGCTTTACTTGAGCTAATACCCTTCCAACCTCGCCGGATAGAAGTCTGTATAAATAGGTCAATAAACGGCTATTTAAAATTGCCACAAGACAATCGGACATAGCATGATTGGCTGGACAAAAAAGATATAGCCCATCTGTGGGGTATAGAGTGTCCTCATCAACAGCAGTGATTATTTTATCGCCCGTGATGACGCCTATGATTTTTTTCTGCTTTTTAAATATTTTTTCATCGCGGGGGCGATGCAAAGTATATACGGGATGCTTCCCCTGCTTGACTTCTTTGCAAGAAATTAAATGCTCATAATTGGAAATATGAGCAATAATATTAGGAAACCCGGCAGGGTCATCAGCCTTAGATGCGTAGATAATTTTTTTATTGCTTTTAGGAATATAAAATCTCTTTACATCTTCTCCCCCTGTAACGGTTGGTTTTAAGAATGCTGCTTCAAGGCGGTTTTTTTCTGCGTCTTCATTATCGACAATAAATGCTTGTTTTAGGTCAGGACTAACGCCGCGCTGAATTCCATCGCCATCCACAAAATCAGATAACTTAAATAAAGTCTTTTGTAACAGGGAGTAGTTTTTAGTATTTTTTGTAGGCCATATCTTGCTAGGCAGACTGTTTATTATACTGCTTTCAATTCCTTCGGTTTTTTCTTTGTTGAGTGCCATATCCTTGTTAGGCTCTGTGCTTACATCAAGTATTTGCACATACGAAGCTTTTGAGGATTTTGTTTTGCTAACAATAAAAATCGCACAGGGCTGCGTAACTTCATCAAAAGCATCGCCCAGATTAACCACTTCCTTTAGAGTGTTTTCTGATACAAGGCGATTTCTTAGCTTTTCGTTGTCCGATTGATATAGGATGCCGTCTGGAACAACCCATCCATTGTATCCACTGCTTTTCGAAATATTTAGGGCGTGATTTATAAAAAACATATAGGAGTTAATCATTCTAACAATGATCACTTTATGTTTTTCTTTAATGGCCTCTAACTGGTCATCTTCTAATTTTGCTCCCCAAGGCGGGTTGCCCACCACAACGTCAAAGCCGCCAGCGTCCATGATTTTGGTGAATTCCCTACGCCAGTCAAAAGCCAGATCACCCGCGATGGCTGGGTCATCAATCAGGGAGTTGCCAACTTTGATATTGTTTTCAAGATAGGTGAGTTTTTCGTTCCTGTTCGCGGTTTTCAGCCACAGCGATAATTTCGTTATTTCCACAGATTCACGGTTTAAATCCACGCCGTAAATATTGTTCGCTAGAATATGCGTGTCCCACCGAAACAAGTCTGCCTGATCCCCCGTCAGTCTTATAAGTTCGTTGTTGATTGCCTGACCTTCTCTTTTGAGATAATCAAAAACCTCGTTCAAAAACGCACCGGAACCGCAGGCGGGATCAAGAACTTTAATATTCGATAATTCTTTTTTATACTTTTCCCATGCGGCAATATGCGAAGCGACATTTTTATTGCGCTCGTGCTTGATTTTTCGCTTTCCAGTGATTTTGATGCTGGCGAAGTCAGCATCAGTCAATAATGGCAATTTATCAAAACCGATTTCATTGCGCTTGTCGGCCAGCCATCCACCCACAGACTGTTCCACTATGTAGCGGGTGATATAGGCGGGGGTATAAAAAATACCGTCCTTTTTACGCTTGCTTTTTCTTTCTATCGAACTCGGCTTCCGCGCCTTCGGCCTCGGCTTTCAGTTCCTCAAGGTCTGTGATGGATTGTTCGAATATATGGCCAAGGATATTAACGCTGACCTCGCTGTCAAAATCGTATTCGCCGATTTTTTTGAACCCTTCGCAGAGCTCGTTACTGATCGTTAAGCTGTTCAGTTCGGAATCGTCTGCAAATAGCCCACCGTTATAGCCCGGAATATTTAGAGCGGCATTCCCCTTATTAATCGCCTGAAATAGCCCCTTGAAATTTTCCCATACGGGCTGCGGGTTAAAGGGATTTTGGGTTTCATAGACTTTAGCTAGAGTTTTATCGGGCAACAACCCTTTATCCTCTGCAAAAGCTACGAACAAAATGCGGTCAAGAATAGTCTGCGTACAGCGAATAATGTCCAGCTGGTCCTTAGTGGGGTTGTCTTTTGCAATCGTGTCAATCATGCTGCGGCGCAGGATTTTATAATCGGCGTAAAGCTGATCTGTAATGTCTTTTTCGGCTTGTTCGCTTTCTTTGAGCAGAGATAGGGTTTTGCCGTTCAGCAGGTTTTGCGCAGAAAGTAACAGGATAAAACGAGCGTAATGCTCAGGCTTTTTTAGGTCGGATAATTGAAAGGATTCATATTCCTTGCGGCCATAACCCACGGCATAGAGACGTATTTCCCGATAATTCGATACCAGCACCCATTGCGCACCTTTGGCATCCATCGCGTATTCCCATGCCTGCTGCACGGGCGATTTGTTGCGTGCGGGCATGATAGCGTCTAGGTCGCGGGTTTTTGCGCCCTTTAGCTCCATCGGAGCAAGGATGCTGGAGGAGTCGGCAGTAAAATGGCCCAGCGCGACATCTACATTGCCTTTGCCTACAGGCTGGTTTTTTGCCACTGTCCATTTTTGACCGTCGCTGCTACCGACATAACCCAGAATGTCAATCAATATGCGCTGAATAAATTCCCCATCATTCTGGGTTTCGCTATCGTAAATCCCACGCTCAAGGTTTTCCGCCCACTTGCCCAGCGCCCTGGCATCTTGAGGAGGGATATCCTGAATGTGTTTGACGTGTTTTTCGATAACACGTTGGTGAAAGAGGGGCATAATTCCTCGCAGAATTCTACTGTTTGTATTCGACCGCTATTGTAATTCCTTAGGGTTTATAAATGCAGTTCATTGCCCGCACCTTTTGCTAGGAATTGCTTCTGAGGTTCGCGCATAAACTAGGGATAGAAAGTCCACTTCACCAAAAAATATCCACTGCCACCGAGCGGCTGCTTTGGCCGATGCGGGTCGGTCGTGCTGTTGCTGCGAACGACCGCAGTGGGTCGACAGTCGCCAGTGACGAGGGATAGAAGTCAACCCAAAACGGCCAGTTGTTGTAGTAGGCAAAAACCGGCCAGGAGTGGACGTTCCGTGTATCAGGGCCTATTGAGGGCAACCAGCAGGTTCAGATCGGGCAGGGACATGGCAGACTCCGGGCGGGACGGCCCCCATGCTTGCCAATTCCGCTGCCTCCGGCAAGGCCGACGGCCGGGCGCCACGCCCCGGGAGACTCCGATGATCGACCATCTCGACCACCTGGTACTGACCGCCACCGACCCGGAGGCGACCACGCACTTCTATACCCGGGTACTCGGCATGCACCTGGAAACCTTCGGCAACGGCCGCGTGGCCTTCCACTTCGGCAACCAGAAGATCAACCTGCACGTGCGCGGCCGCGAGTTCGAGCCCAAGGCGCACCTGCCGGTGCCCGGTGCGCTGGATTTGTGCTTCATCGCCAGCCAGCCGCTGGAGGCGGTGATCGCCCACCTGCAGCGGATGAACTGGCCGGTCGTCGAGGGGCCGGTGATGCGCACCGGCGCGACCGGGCCGATCCGCTCGATCTATGTGCGCGACCCGGACCTCAACCTGATCGAGATTTCCGAACCGGCCGCCTGAGCCGCGTGCGGCGGGGAGGGCAGGGGAGGCGCGCCTCCTCGAAGGGGTGGGCATGGCTGTGGGCGACAGCCGCTAGACTCCGGGCAATCCTTCGGACTCTACACAGAGACGACCCCATGACCGCCCGCACCCTGCTGCTGACCGCCCTCGCCATGCTGGCCTTCGCCGGCAACTCGCTGCTCTGCCGCCTGGCCCTCAGGGACACGGGCATCGACGCCGCCAGCTTCACCGGCGTGCGCATCCTCGCCGGCGCGCTGACCCTCTGGCTGCTGCTGCGCCTCGGCTCCGGACCGGGCCGGGCGGGTGGCAGCTGGGCCGGCGCCGTCGCGCTGTTCGTCTACGCCGCCGGCTTCTCCTTCGCCTACCTGCAGCTGGATGCCGGCGTCGGCGCCCTGCTGCTGTTCGGCGCGGTGCAGCTCGGCATGCTGCTCTACGGCCTCTCGCGCGGCGAGCGTCTCGGCCCCTGGGCGAGCCTCGGCCTGCTGCTCGCCCTCGCCGGACTGGTCGCCCTGCTGCTGCCGGGCGCCAATGCGCCGGCGCCGGGCAGCGCGGCGCTGATGCTGCTCGCCGGCCTGGCCTGGGCGGTCTACTCGCTGCTCGGCCGCGGCGCCGCCGATCCGCTGGCCGCCACCGCCGGCAACTTCCTGCGCGCCGTCCCCCTGGCCCTGCTGCTCGGCCTGCTCCTGCTGGCGCAGAGCGAGCCGGACCCGCAGGGACTCGCCTATGCGCTGCTTTCCGGCGCGCTGACCTCGGGGCTCGGCTACGCCGTCTGGTACAGCGCCCTGCGCGGCCTCGGTGCCCTGCAGGCGGCGACCGTCCAGCTCAGCGTGCCGATCCTCGCCGCCCTGGCCGGCGCCCTGCTGCTCGGCGAGGCCCTGACCCTGCGCCTGAGCCTCGCCGCCCTGGCCGTGCTCGGCGGCATCGCCCTGGTGCTGACCGCGGAGCGCGTCGCGCCGGCGGTGCGGCGGGAGGCGAGAGGGGCGGGCGTCGAGCGGTAGGGTGGTAAAACCCGCGAAGCGGTTTGCCAGCGCCGGATTTCCAGACAGGCTCCAGCGGACCCTCGTTTACCTCGACGGCTCGGCAGGGTGGGCGAGGAAGAAGCGCAGCATTTCCTTGCTCGCATCCGGGCCCCGAGGATCGGTATAGGAGCCGTGGGAACTGCCCCCGGACCAGGCATGACCCGCACCGTGAATCGTCCATTGCTCGACGTGCGGCGAGCCGCTCGGGTGATGGTAGAGGGTGCGGGTGTAGGCATGCCCGTTCGGCACCTGGCCCCGTTCCACTTTCACATCCGGATGCGCGCCGCCTTGTGGTCCGGCGGCGTGGCGGGAAGCGGGCGGCGAGAACTGGACGATCACCTGGTCGCCATTGCCGGGATGCACCGTCGTATCCTGGTCGCCGTGAAAGACGATGATCGGCACCGGACGTGCGGGCATCTGGCCCTTTCCTGCGGGGCCGGCGCCGCTGGCGCCCTGCTGCATCGCGGCGAACGCGGAAGGCAGGTCGTGCGCGGCCGCGTGGGGCAGCCCGGAATGGACGCCGGCCGCGGCATACAGATCGGGGTGGGTCATCGCCATCGTCGTGGCCATGGCGCCGCCGGCCGACAGACCGGCGACGTAGATGCGCCGCGGGTCGGCCTGGTAGCGTGCCGCGACGTCGCGGGTCATGCCGGCGATCAGCGATGGCTCGCCCTGGTCGGCGCGCTGGTCTGCCGGATTGAACCAGTTCCAGCACTTCGAACAATTCGCCGTGCTCGACTGGGCCGGATAGAGCACCAGGCAGGGCTCCTGCTCGGCGAGTTCGTTCATGCGGGTTCCGGCGGCAAAGTCGTCCGGACTTTGCGTGCAGCCATGCAGCATGACGACCAGCGGCAACGGCTGCCCTGCATGGCCACTCGGGACATACAGCTTGTAGCTGCGGGTACCCGCGGGGTTGCTGTACGAGCCGGCAATGAACCGGGCGCCCTCGGGTGTCGCCTCGGGCGCTGGCTGGGAGTGGATCGGTTCGAAGACCGGCGCCGGTCCGCGGAGCCTGGCCAGTTTCTCGCGCAGGACCGCAGCGAGGCGCGACGACGGGAAGAGCGGTTCGCTGACGGTCTCGGGCGCCTCTCGGCTGCCTGCCGTCTCCCGGTCGGTGTCCTGCACCGCGCTGTCCGGGACAAACGGGCTGCCATCGATGACCCGGAAGTTGCCTTCGAGCACCGTTTCCCCGGCACCGCTCGTGGGGGAGGCCTGCGCCGCGGGCTGTGGCGCCGGGCGGGCCCCCAGCGTACGTTGAATGAGGTCGGTGGCTTCGCCGAGCCGGCCGGAGCGCGTCAGCCGCGTAGCTTCGAACAGATCGGAATTGCGTCGGGTATTCATGCTTCGAATCTCCTTCGGCCGCTCTTGCGGTCACCGGATCCGGTTCGCCAGCGCGGCCTTCACCGCGGCACTGGCATGGAGCGCGCCGAGCACGACGATCGAGTCGATCGTCGCCAGCGCGAGTTCGGGAGGCACATCCGTGGCAATGCTGGCCAGTCCCAGCACCTGGATCTGGAGCCGTTGTCCGGCTGCCTGCACGGCCTCCAGGTCGCGACGGCTGTAGTGCTGCAGGCCGAGGACGAAGGTCTTGCGGGCGACCGTTTCGCGGATCACTTCGGCATGGGTCGCCAGCTGATTGCGGATCGCCGTACGAATGAAATCGGTTCGATTCGAATAGAAGCCTTCCTGAACCAGCAGGTCGATCTGTCCCAGGTCGACGACCCCCAGGTTGATCGTGATCTTTTCCGTCGTGTCTCCGGCCTTCGGCCACTGTTCGTGAATGCTCATGACCATCCCCTCGCCATCCATATGGATGGTAGATTGGACTGAACAGCAGCCAAGTCAAGGTCGGATTCGAGGAACTCTCCCCAACGGTCGGGGCAACGGATGAGCGGTACCCGCAGCCTCGGCCCGGCTTGCGCGTCGAGGACTGGATCGGTCCGGCGAACGGCGCCAGGCGATAAAATCCGTCCACTTTCCCCCATCAAGGAGTCCTTTCATGCGCGATCGTTTCCTCGTCCGTCTGTTCGGCGTCACGCTGGCCGCCAGCCTGTTGACCGTGCTCTGGCGCGGCCTGCCGGACTTCCCGGGCGGGTTCGGCGGCGAGGACGCCGCGCCGCGGCTGGTCGAGGCCCGCGGCGACCTGGCGGCGGACGAGAAGTCCACCATCGCGCTGTTCGAGAAGGCCCGCGACTCGGTGGTGTTCATCACCACCAGGGCGCAGGTGATGGACGTCTGGACCCGCAACGTCTTCTCGGTGCCGCGCGGCACGGGCTCGGGCTTCATCTGGGACGCCGCCGGGCACGTCGTCACCAACTTCCACGTGGTGAAAGGCGCCAGCGAGGCCACGGTCAAGCTGGCCGACGGGCGCACCTTCGGGGCCGCGCTGGTGGGCGCCTCCCCCGAGCACGACATCGCCGTGCTGCGGATCGGCGTGGGCTTCAAGCGGCCGCCGCCGGTGCCCCTGGGCTCCAGCGACGATCTCAAGGTAGGGCAGAAGGTCTTCGCCATCGGCAACCCCTTCGGCCTCGACTGGACGCTGACCACCGGCATCGTTTCCGCCCTGGACCGCACCCTCGCCGGCGAGGGCGGCCCGGCGATCGACCACCTGATCCAGACCGACGCGGCGATCAACCCGGGCAACTCCGGCGGGCCGCTGCTGGACTCGGCGGGCCGGCTGATCGGCATCAACACCGCGATCTACAGCCCGAGCGGCGCCTCCGCCGGGATTGGCTTCGCGGTGCCGGTGGACACCGTCAACCGCGTCGTGCCCCAGCTCATCGGCACCGGCAAGTACGTGCAGCCGACCCTGGGCATCCAGGTCGACCCGGGGCTGAACCAGCGCCTCGCCGAGCTGACCGGCACCGAAGGCGTCTTCGTCCTCGGCGTGCCGCCGGGCTCCGCCGCCGAGGCGGCCGGACTCGACGGGGCGAGCTTCACCCGCGACGGCGGCATAGTGCCCGGCGACGTCATCACCGCCGTCGATGGCAGGGCCGTCGAGTCGGTCGAGCAACTGCTGGCCCGCCTGGACGACTACCGGGTCGGCGACGTGGTGCGCCTGTCGGTGACGCGCAGCGGCGAGACGCGCGAGGTCGAGGTGCCGTTGCAGGCGGGGGAGTGAGGGGCTGTCGCAGTCTTCCGGGCGGGGCAGAATGGCAATCGGGAATAGCGGGGCCCGAATTCGACCGCAAGCCCCGGAGTGTCCCGCCTTCTCCCGGGCGCTAGAGTTGCCTCTGCGAACACGGGATTGGCGGCCGCAGGCGAGGCGAGATGAAGAGCACGAGAAAGGCGCGGGCGGCCGAGCTGTCCGGCGCGCCGCGCCAGGCCGGAGAAAGCCGCCCGCACCGCCTCATTCGAGGCCCGGTCCGTCCTGGTGCCGCTGGCGGCTTTGCATGGCCGCGGCGATTTCGGCCTGAAGATCCGCCATCGGCTGTTGAGGCGCGGTGAAATAGCCGCTCATCGGCCGGTCGAGCGAAGCGATCAGGGCGATCACCACGGCGAACGAGAGCGCCAGGCACGGCGTTGCCCAGGAGCGCCGGGAGCCGGCATTGGCCATCTGGTAGCCGAACCCGGCCATGGCCAGGACCAGCAGGGTGTACTGGACCAGCCAGATGTTGCGGGGCAGCCGGGTTTCCAGCGCGATGTCCACGCGCAGAGCATAAACCCGGATCATCTCGTTCAAGGCGGGGATGTAGAGGTTGGGGATGGGCGGGTTGGTGCCCGTGCGGGCATGCGCGATCGCCATCTCCCAGAGCTGCCGGTGGATCCGCTCCGAGCGGATCAGGCCCTGGCGGATGCTCTCGGGGCTGGGCCCTTGAGCCATCCTCACGCGCAGGTCGACGTATTCGGCGAACAGCTCCGCCACTTTCCCGCGGTCGGGCTCGGGCAGGAAATCGGCGCGCAGGAATGCCGTGCGAATCGCGTTGGCGTCCTCGCGTACCAGCGTCTTGCGGGCCTCGTACAGGTTGGACACGATCGCGAAGGTGAAGGCCAGGACGAACGCCAGCAGCGCCATGTTGGCGCTCACTATCGTCGAGACCGCGGATTCCTTTTCATTCTCCCGGTGCCTGTGGACGGCATGTCCCGCCCAGTAGCCGGCCTCGATGGCGATCACCACGAGAACGGCGGTGATCGCGAAAAGGCTGCCGATGGAGATCGTTTCGAAGCCCATACCCACCTCCGCCGCTATAAGCGTTGCGCCCAGTATCCGGTCCGCCTGTCCCGGACCCCGGGATGCTCTGAAAGCGCTGCCGGCCCGGGCACTGCAGTTCATCCCCCCGCCTGAACCTTTCGCCGCTTTCCCGCTGTCCCACCCTTAACGTCGCCGAGGATGCGGCGATGCCCGAGGTCCGGCCAGGTGGCAGGCGCGAGGGGATGCTTCGCGCACTGTCGGGACAACCGTCACGAGGGGAGTCATCCATGAAGGCGCTCTGTTGGCATGGCAAGAACGACATCCGCTACGACACGGTCCCCGATCCGAGCATCGAAGATGCCCGCGACGCCATCGTCAAGGTGTCGAGCTGCGCCATCTGCGGCTCGGACCTGCACCTCTACGACCACTTCATCCCCGGCATGGAACACGGCGACGTCATGGGCCACGAGTTCATGGGCGAGGTGGTGGAGGTCGGCGCCGACACGAAAAAGCTCAAGGTGGGCGACCGCGTGGTGGTGCCCTTCACCATCGTCTGCGGCGAGTGCGAGCAGTGCCGGCGCGGCAACTTCTCGGTCTGCGAGCGCAGCAACCGCAACAAGGCGCTGGGCGACAAGGCCTTCGGCCACGCCACCGCCGGGCTGTTCGGCTACACCCACCTCACCGGCGGCTATGCAGGGGGCCAGGCCGAATACGTGCGGGTGCCCTTCGCCGATACCACCCACGTCAAGGTCCCGGACAGCCTGAGCGACGAGCAGGTGCTGTTTCTCGGCGACATCTTCCCGACCGGCTGGCAGGCCGTGGTGCAGTGCGACATCCAGCCCACCGACACCGTGGCGATCTGGGGCGCGGGGCCGGTCGGCCAGTTCTGCGTGCGCAGCGCGGTGCTGCTCGGCGCCCGCCAGGTGGTGTGCATCGACCGGGTGCCGGAGCGGCTGTCGATGGCCGCGGCCGGCGGGGCGATCACCATCGACTTCGACGAGGAAAGCGTGCTCGAGCGGCTGCACGAGCTCACCCAGGGCAAGGGCCCGGAGAAGTGCATCGACGCCGTGGGCCTGGAGGCGCACGCCACCCGCTCGCTGGATTCCATGTACGACCGCGCCAAGCAGGCGGTGATGCTGGAGACCGACCGCCCGCACGTGCTGCGCGAGATGATCTACGTCTGCCGGCCGGCCGGGGTGCTGTCGGTCCCGGGGGTCTATGGCGGGCTGGTGGACAAGCTGCCGTTCGGCGCGCTGATGAACAAGAGCCTCACCCTGCGCACCGGGCAGACCCACGTCAGGCGCTGGACCGACGACCTGCTGCGGCGCATCGAGGAGGGGCAGATCGATCCGTCCTTCGTCATCACCCATACCGTGGGCCTGGAGCAGGGGCCGGACATGTACCGGGTCTTCCGCGACAAGCTCGACAACTGCATCAAGGTCGTGCTCAAGCCTTGAGGGGAACGCCATGAACCATCCGCACACGTCCGCCACCTCGTCGCTGGCCACCTCCGACCGGGTCGCCCGCGGCCTGGGCT
Source organism: Azotobacter chroococcum (assembly GCF_002220155.1). Classification (NCBI taxonomy): domain Bacteria; kingdom Pseudomonadati; phylum Pseudomonadota; class Gammaproteobacteria; order Pseudomonadales; family Pseudomonadaceae; genus Azotobacter; species Azotobacter chroococcum. Next base: position 580,277 of record NZ_CP011835.1, read on the forward strand.
ATTTGAGCCTCGGTCTCGGGCTGCTGGAGCTGGCCTCGCCGCGCCTGGTGACCCGCTCCCTGGGCATGGAGGGCGCCGAAGCGCTGGTGCGCGCCGCCGGCGCCCGCGAACTCCTCACCGGGCTCGGCGCGCTGGGGGTGAATCCCACGCCGGCGCTCTGGGGCCGGGTGGCCGGGGATGCGCTGGACCTGGCGACGCTGGCCTCGGGCCTGTCGCCGGACAATCCCAAGCGGGACAACGTCAAGGCGGCGATGGCTGTGGTGCTGGGCACTGCCCTGGTCGATGCCATGGCGGCCCGTGCGCTGAGCGAGCGGCATGTCCGCCCCCGGCACGGCTATATCGCCGACTACAGCCAGTGCAGTGGCTTTCCCCGGCCGGCGGCGGCCATGCGCGGCGAAGCCAGCGACTTCGAGACGCCGGCCGACATGCGCGCCGATATCGGCAGCGGGCCGCGCCCGGCGCCGGTGCCGATCAGGCTGAGCGATCCCGATCAGTGACGGAGCCGGCCTAGGTGTCCGGTCGCCGCACGAACAGGCCCTGGCGCGGGCCCGGCGCTCAGGCGGCTTCGGCGCGGGTGTCCAGCCAGCGCAGGACGTGCGGCCACACCTCCCGGTGCGCGCGCTTGCCGACCAGCACCCCGACATGCTGCAGGGCCACCCCCACGTCGCCCTCGTACCAGAGCAGCTGCGCATCGCCGCTGCCGACGGCGGCATGGAACGGCAGCACCGCTTCGGGCGGCACCACGTGCGAGCGCGGGTCGACCACGCTGAGGACGGGCGCCTTCACCCGGGCCGGGGTGGCCAGCCGTCCGCGGACCTGCAGGGTTCCGGCCATGAAGCGGTTTTCCCGGTACAAAAGCTCCACGACCTCCTCGAACAGCCGCCGGGGCATCGGCAGCTCGTCCAGGCTCCAGCGCGTGACCCGCAGGTGGCTCTGCAGGGCCTCGCGGTCGCTCAGGCTGTTCAGCCAGTCGCTCCAGCGGGCCCGGACGAAGCTGTCCGGGGCGGCCCGGGCGGCCGCCATGCTCAGGAAGGAGCCGGGTACCTCGTGCAGCAGGGCGGTGACCCGGCGGGCGTGGGGGGCACGGGCGACGAACGGGGTGAAGGCGTCTGCCGGCGCACCGAAGCGGAGCGGCGCCTCGAGCAGGATCAGCCCGCCGACCCGTTCGGGATGCAGCGCGGCGAAGATGGCCGCCAGGGTGCCGCCCAGCGAATGCCCGGCCAGGAAGATCCGGCGCCGGCCGCGCTCGGCGGCGATCGCCTCCAGGCAGTCGAGGATGCAGCGCTCGGCATAGTCGGCCAGCCCGCGCTCCTGCCCGTCGACGCCGGGGTTCTCCCATTGCAGCAGATAGACGCTGGCGCCATGGTGCAGCAGCCGCCGCACGACGCTGGTCGTGGGAGTGAGGTCCCAGATATAGGCGCGCTTGATCGGTGCCGGCAGCAACAGCAGGACCGGACCGCTGCGGTCCGCCGGGCCGTATGCCCTGAGCGTGAGCGGCGGCGCCGAGAACACCACCCGCGACGGCGTTTCCTGCGGGCCCAGGCCCAGGGTATCCAGCCAGCGGCCCTGCAGGCGGCGAACCTGATCGATCTGGCCATACGCATTCATGACGGGTCCGTCCGCTCTCGTTTTTCCGGGGATAGGACGATTCGGCGGCGGCCCCGGCACCGGGGGGCGCCTGCCATCTACACTCGGCAAGACAAGAAGAGAAGAGTAGTTCATGCGGCCCCGGCGAAGCGGGGCGGGAGGCGAGATGAAAACCATGAATGCAGGCGGTATGGTGGAAAGTCCGGAGAGTGCCGGGCAGCACGGCGATGCGATCCGCTTCGCGGTGGGGGTGTGCTCGCTCGGCGCCGTGCTGGTCGCGCAGAGCGGGCGCGGGGTCTGCGCGATCCTCCTGGGCGACGAGCCGGAGGCGCTGCGCCGCGAGTTGCAGGAGCGCTTTCCGGCGGCCGGACTGATCGGCGGCGATGCCGCTGTCGAGCGACTGGCCGCCCGGGTGGCGGCCTTCGTCGAGGCGCCGCACGCCGGCCTCGACCTGCCGCTGGACATCCGCGGCACGGCCTTCCAGATGCGCGTGTGGGCGGTGCTGCGGCAGATTCCGCCGGGCCGCCGCCTCAGCTACAGCGAGGTGGCAGAGCGGGTCGGCGCGCCGCAGGCGGTGCGCGCGGTGGCCCGGGCCTGCGCCGCCAACGCCCTGGCGCTGGCGATTCCCTGCCACCGGGTGGTGCGCCGCGACGGCGGGCTGTCCGGCTACCGCTGGGGTGTGGAGCGCAAGCGGGCGCTGCTCGAGCGGGAGCGGGCATGAGCGGAATGCTCCAGGCTGAGCAGATTCCCCGACAGGAGCGCGCGGCCCATGCCCTGGCAGACCTTTCCCCATGAAGCCGACATCGGCGTGCGCGGCAGCGGCGCGAGCCTGGCCGAGGCTTTCGCCGGGGCGGCGACGGCGCTGACCGCGGCGATCTGCGATCCGGCCACGGTGGCGCCGCGCGAGGCCGTGGCGGTCGACTGCGAGGCGCCGGACCTCGAGCTGCTGCTGGTGGACTGGCTGAATGCGCTGATCTTCGAGATGGCCACCCGGCACCTGCTGTTCTCGCGCTTCGAGCTGGACATCGAGGGTTCCCGGCTGCACGCCACCGCCTGGGGCGAGGCGCTGGAGCCGGCGCGCCACCAGCCGGCGGCGGAGGCCAAGGGGGTGTCGTTCTGCGAACTCAAGGTGGCGCAGCAGGCCGACGGCCAGTGGCTGGCGCAGGCGGTGGTGGATGTCTGAGCGGCGCCGCCCGGTCTTCAGGCCGCGCCGAACACCTCGGAGAGGTGCGCCTGGTAGGCGCGGATGTCGCGCTCCACGTCGGGGGCCTTGATCACGTCGGTGGCGAGAAAGGTCGGCAGGCCCTGCATGCCGAGGAATTCCTGCGACTTGTGGAAGGGGAAGTAGACGCCGTCCACGCCGCGACCCTCGAAGAAGTTGCCCGGCGCGTCGAAGGCGGCCTGCGGCGCGTTCCAGGTCAGCGAGAGCATGTAGCGGCGGCCCTGCAGCAGGCCGCCGCTGCCGTAGTGGCGGGCGGGGTCCTGGCGGCTGCGCCCGTCGTTGGCGTAGAGGCTGCCATGGCCGGCGGTGAACACCTCGTCGAGGTACTTCTTCACCGTCCAGGGCGCGCCCATCCACCAGCCGGGCATCTGGTAGATCAGGGCGTCGGCCCGGAGGATCTTCTGCACTTCCGCCTCGATGTCGTAGCCGGCGGCGATGCGTGTCTCTTCCAGCGCATGGCCCAGCTCGGCGAGCTGGGAGCGGGCCGCCTCGTGCAGGGTGTCGTTGAGGCGCCCGCCCGAGTGGGCGAAGTGCTGGCCGCCGTTGATCAAGAGGATCTTCATGGAGTTTCTCCGCACAGGGGGTCGGGGCCGCCACAGAGCGGGCGGCCGGGATGGCGGGCAGTATCGGAGAAGTGGCCGGCGGCATTAAGCCGGGGCACGGGCATAGCACCTGTGATCTGGAATCATGAATCGGGGCTTTGGTCGCGATGTCGTCGGTGGAAAATCGCTGCGCGAGTTTTCCACCCTACACGCGGTATCGAGGCGTAGGGCGGGTGAAACCCGCCGATTTTGGTGTTGGCCAGCGCCATGTCCGGCGGGTTTCACCCGCCCTACGGGCGCTCCGCCCGTGTGCCTTGCCGGCTCAGGCCGCGGCCGGCCAGTCGAGGCGCAAGGCGCGTCCCTGGCCGTCGCGCAGGTGGCAGCCGAAGCGCGCCGATTCGCGGTTCAGGGTGTCCTGCAGCCACTGGCGGTCCTTGCCTTCGGCGTAGTGGAGGCTGAAGCGCCACTGGCGGGTCGGCACCAGCTCCAGCGCCTGCAGGCGGCCGTCGGCGTCCAGTTCGGCGAAGTACAACAGACCCAGGTCGCCGCGCCAGAGGTCGTGGTCGTCGATGCCCTCGTAGTCGTCGAGCAGGTCGCCGCAGCCGTAGAGGATCAGCCGCTGGCGGTACACCTCGATGCCCTTGACGTGGTGCGAGGAGTGGCCGTGCAGCAGGTCGACGCCGGCCTCGTCGATCAGCGCGTGGGCGAAGCGCTGCTGCTCGGCGGGGACGGTGAAGCCCCAGTTGCCGCCCCAGTGCAGGGCGACCACGACCCGGTCGCCGGGCCGCTTCGCCGCCTGGATGCAGCGCGCCACCCGCTGCAGGGTGGCCGGCGAGAGATCCTCGAGCAAGGCGACGCCCGGCAGCTGCTCGCCGGCCGCCCAGTGGGCCGGCACGCCGCAGTCCGGGCCGGCGAAGGCGAACACCAGGAGGCGCCCGCCGTCGGCCAGCGGCAGGATCGCCGGCGCCTCGGCGCGCTTGAGATCCGTCCCGGCGCCGGTGTGACGCAGGCCGCCGGCGTCGAGGCTGTGCAGGGTTTCGAGCAGGCCTTCCTCGCCCCAGTCCAGCACATGGTTGTTGGCCAGCACGCAGCAGTCGATGCCGGCCGCCGCCAGCACCGGCAGGTTGGCCGGGTTCATCCGGTAGTTGATGCCCTTGGGCACCGGCCAGCCGCGCGCCGTCACCGCGGTTTCCAGGTTGACCAGGCGCACCTCCGGGCGGCGCCGCTCGAGTTCGCCCAGGGCCACGCCCCAGACGTAGGCGAAGTCCGCCGGACGGGGAATCGGGCCGTTGCGCCGTTCGGCCAGCTCCACGTAGTCGTCGGCGTATCTGGCATAAGCTTCGTGGAGGAGGGGATCGCCGGGATGCGGCAGGATGCGGTCGATGCCGCGGGCGGTCATCAGGTCGCCGGCGAGAAAGAGCCTGGTGCTGGACATGTGGGTCTCCCGGCTGTGGCGAATCCTCTTCCAAGTCTGGCCCGGCCGCTGCCGGGCCGCGGCGACCGGCCGTCGGGCCGCCCTCATCTGCGCAGGAGAACGCCCCCATGCCGCTCGATCCGCCCCGCCTCGCCGTCCCCGGCGCGCTGCTCACCGATCTCTACCAACTGACCATGCTGCAGGGCTATGTCGAGCGCGACATGCTCGACACCGCGGTGTTCGAGTTCTTCGCCCGCCAGCTGCCGGCCTGCCGCAACTTCTACCTGGCCGCCGGGCTGGAGCAGGCGCTCGACTACCTGGAGCAGCTGCACTTCGCTCCCGCCGAGCTGGACTGGCTGAGCGGGCTGGGCCTGTTCAGCCCGGTCTTTCTCGACTACCTGGCCGGGCTGCGCTTTTCCGGCGAGGTGCAGGCGATGGCCGAAGGCACGCCGTTCTTCGCCGACGAGCCGATCCTGCGCATCACCGCGCCGCTGCCCGAGGCGCAGCTGGTGGAGTCGCGGCTGATCAACCTGCTGCACTTCCAGACGCTGATCGCCAGCAAGGCGGCGCGGGTGGTGCTGGCGGCGCCGGACAAGCGGCTGGTGGACTTCGGCCTGCGCCGCGCCCACGGCGCCGAGGCCGGGCTGCTGGCCGCCCGCGCCGGCTACCTGGCCGGCTTCCACGCCAGCGCCACGGTGCTCGCCGGCGCGCAGTTCGGCATTCCGCTGGCCGGGACCATGGCGCACTCCTTCGTCCAGGCCCACCTCGACGAGGCGGAGGCCTTCGAGCACTTCGCCCACAGCCTGCCGCAGTCGGTGGTGCTGCTGATCGACACCTACGACACCGAGGCGGCGGCGCAGAAGGTGGTCGAACTGGCCCCGCGCCTGGCTGCGGCCGGCATCCGCATCCAGGGGGTGCGCCTGGACAGCGGCGACCTCGGCGCGCATGCCCGGCGGGTGCGCGGGATCCTCGACCGCGGCGGCCTGAACGGGGTGACCGTGTTCGCCAGCGGCAACCTGGACGAGTACCTGATCCACCGGCTGATGGTGGAGGGTGCGCCGATCGACGGCTTTGGCGTCGGCACCCATCTGGATACCTCCAGCGACGTGCCGGCGCTGGACTGCGCCTACAAGCTGCAGGAATACGCCGGCCAGCCGCGCCGCAAGCGCTCGGAAGGCAAGGCCACCTGGCCGGGACGCAAGCAGGTCTGGCGGCGCTACGACGATGCCGGGCACTGCTGCGGCGACAGCCTGATGCTCGAAGGCGAGGCGGGCGAGGGGCTGGCGCTGATCCAGCCGGTGATGCGCCAGGGCCGGCGCCTGGCGCCCTCGCCGTCGCTGCAGGCGGTGCGCGAGTACACCCGCCGCCAGCTCGACAGCCTGCCGCCGGCGCTGCGCGGCCTGGAGCCGGCGCCGGGCTATCCGGTGACGGTGAGCGAGACGCTGCGCGAGCTGGCGGAGCGGGCCGACCGGCTGGTCGGGCACGGTTGAAGGCGGCGCTGGCGGGTATGGGGACTGAACGCGATGCCGCTCGTGTAGGGCGGGTGAAACCCGCCATTGTGCGTCGGGCGTTGGCCATGTCCGGCGGGTTGCACCCGCCCTACCCGAGGATCTCCACCCCGGCCGCGCGCATCGCGTCGAGCGCCGCGGCCAGCGAGCCGTCGCGGTCGATGGCGCGGCAGGCGTCGAGCAGCAGCAGCGTCTCGAAGCCCGCCAGGCGCGCGTCCAGCGCCGTGTAGTGCACGCAGTAGTCGGTGGCCAGGCCGGCGAGGAACAGCCGGCGCAGGCCGCGTTCGCGCAGGTAGCCGGCGAGGCCGGTGGGCGTGCAGCGGTCGTTCTCGTGGAACGCCGAGTAGGAGTCGACCTCGGCGCGGTAGCCCTTGCGCAGGATCAGCTCGGCATGCGGGATGGCCAGTTGCGGGTGGAACTCGGCGCCGGGGGTGTTCCGCACGCAGTGGTCGGGCCACAGGGTCTGCTCGCCGTAGGCCAGCCGGACGCTCTCGAACGGGCGGCGGCCGGGATGGCTGCTGGCGAAGCTCAGATGGCCCGGCGGGTGCCAGTCCTGGGTCAGCGCCACATGGGCGAAGCCTTCGGCGAGGCGGTTGATCACCGGCACCAGCTCGTCGGCATTCGGCACGGCCAGCGCGCCGCCGGCGCAGAAGTCGTTCTGCAGGTCGATCACCAGCAGCAGGTCGCCCTCGCCGGTGGCGGGCAGGCGCGTCATGCCGGCAGCTCCGCCATCGGCGACAGGCGGTATTCGCCGGCCAGCCGCGCGGCCACCGCCGCGGTGGAGTCGAGGATGTCCAGGCGCCGGGCGGCCAGCTCGGCCGGCAGGCGGAACGGCGGCAGGCTGTCGCAGATCACGATGCGCTCGAACACCGGGCTGTCGAGCAGTTCCGTGCCGCCGGTGAACAGGCCGTGGGCCGCGGCGGCGAACAGCCGGGTGGCGCCGGCCGCCTGGCAGGCCTGGCCGGCGCGCAGCAGGGTGCCGCCGGTGCTGATCAGGTCGTCGACGAGGATCGCCGCCTTGCCGCGCACCTCGCCGACCAGCAGCGAGCCGCTGATCAGGTCGTTGCTGCGGTATTTCTCCATGAAGGCGCTGCCCACCGGGCGGCCGATGCGCTGCTCCAGCTCCTGGCGGAACAGCTCGGCGCGCTTGGCGCCGCCGGCGTCGGGCGACACCGCGACCACTTCCGTTTCGCCCAGCAGCGGGGCGAAGTGCTCGGCGAACAGCGCGGCGGCCTCCACATTGTGGGTGGGCACGCGGAAGGCGTTGTCGAAGGCGGCGATGTTGTGCACCTCCAGGGTGGTCAGCCGGTCCACCCCGCAGCTCTCGATGAGGCGGGCGACGTAGCGGGTGATGATCGGGTCCTGGAACTTGGTGCGGCGGTCCTTGCGCGCGTAGCACAGGTAGGGGGCGACCACCTGCACGCGGCGGGCGCCGGCGTCCTTCAGTGCGGCGCAGAAGAACAGCAGGCGGCACAGCTTGTCGTTGGCACTGTGCCGGTCGTCGCCGTGCAGCCCGTGGAAGACCAGCGCCTCGCGGCCCTCGACCGGCTCCAGCGCCCGGCTCTTGTGTTCGCCGTCCTCGAACTCGCGCTCCTCGTGGGCGGCCAGCTCCAGGCCGAGATGCTGCGCGACGCGGGCGGCGTAGTCCTCGCTGCCGTGCAGGGCGAAGAGCAGGGGAAGCTCGGTGGACATGGGGGGACTCCTTGTTCGTTATCGGTAGGGGGACATTGTGCCTGCCTCGTCGCTCGCGCGGTCAAGGCAGACCGTCGCCGCGCAGGCAGGCTGCGGCCCGCTCGAGCAGGGCGCGGGCCTGGCGGGCCTTGTCGGCGGACAGCGCGGGGTCGCGCTGGCGGCCTGCGCTGCAGGCCAGGGTGAAGCTGCGGGTGGCGGCGCGCAGGGAGAGGAACAGCGGCAGCGGCCGGCAGTCCTCGGGCTCGCCGGCATGCGCCAGATAGCTCTGCAACAGACGCGTCGCCAGCGCGTCGAGGCCGTGGTGCTGCAGGTCGAGCAGCAGGAAGGCGAGGTCGTGGAGCACGTCGATGCAGCTCAGCCGGTCGCTGAACTCGATGCCGTCGAAGGGCGTCGGCTGGCCGTCGAGCAGGCAGACGTTGGCCAGCCGCAGGTCGCCGTGGCAGCGTCGCACCCGGCCTTCGCGGCGCCGCCGGTCGAGTTCCGCGGCCTGCGCCTCGAGGGCGGCCAGCGCGGCGCGGTGCAGGGCGTTCACGGCGGCGGGATCGAGCAGCTCCGGGTAGCGGCAGAGTTCACGGTGGTTCTCCTCGATGACCAGCCGCACCGCCTCCGGCCCGCCGAACTGCGGGGTGAGCTCGGCGCCGGCGTGGAAGCGGGCGATCTCCGCGCCGAGGCGGTCCACCAGCGCGTCCGTCAGGTGTCCGGCGACGGCCAGGTTGTCGAACAGCGCCGCCTGCGGAAAGCGCCGCATCACCACCACCCAGTCGAGCACCGGCCCGGCACCGTCGAAGCGCAGGGCACCGTCCGGCCCGCGGTTGATCGAGCGCACCTCCAGGTAGAGGTCGGGCGCGGTGCGCCGGTTCAGGCGCAGTTCGGCGCGGCAGGCAAGCTCGCGGCTGTCCAGGCGGCGGTAGTCGAGCGCCGCGTAGGCCACCGCGCGCTTGAGCTTGTAGGCGCGCGCGCCGTGCAGGAAGACCAGCGAGCCATGGGTATCGATGCGCTCGACGCGGCCGTCGGGCGCGCCATAGCTGGCGGCCCGGGAGAGAAAGGCGATGACCTCTTCCTGTTCCTGGTCGCTCATGGGCGCTCCTGGGTGCGTGGGGCTGGCAGCTGCTATCAAAAAGGTGAACAAAGGTGTTCACACCTTTCTTCCTGCCCTGACGCGCCTTGTTGGCCGCATTCATGACTGACAGGCGTCACTTTCCCGACTACGGCGGGGACCATCCCCGCCGCAGCGCCGCCGTTGCCGGCCGGACTAGCCACGGGTAGGGCAGTTGCGGTTGCCAGCCGTTCCAGGTTGCGCGCCGCATTGTGGTCGCGGTCGTGGTGCGTGCCGCAGTCGGCACAGGCCCACGTCCTCTCACCCGGCGTCAGCGCCTCGTACTTCCAGCCGCAGACAGAGCACAGCCGGCTGCTGGGATACCAGCGGTCGGCTACCACCAGGCGCGTACCGTAGCGCTGCGCCTTGTAGTTCATCTGCTGGCGGAACATCCCAAAGCCCACGCCGCTGATCGCCCTGGCCAGCCGGTCGTTGGCCAGCATGCCCCGCACGTTCAGATCCTCGATCACCACCGCCTGGTTTTCGCGGCAGAGCCTTGTCGTGAGCCTGTGGGTGAAATCCGCTCTGAGGTTGGCGATGCGGGCATGCAGCCTCGCCAAGCTCGCAGCGGACTTGCGGCGGTTGTTCGACACCGGCAGTCGGGTGCCCCTGGGCGGTCGGGCACCTGGAGCCAGGCCCACCGCCAGCTTGGCCGCTTCGAGCTGGCGGCTCAGCCTCCGACTGCGAATCCTCAGCCGGCGCAGGGCGGCCTTGAGCGGCTTGGGCGCCTGGATGGATTCACCGTTGGAGAGGGTGGCAGCAGACTTGATGCCGAGATCGACGCCCACGGTGCCGTGGCCGCTGCGGCGGCGCAGCGCCTGATGCTCGGGCACCTCGACCTGCACGGCGACGAACCAGTGGTCGGCCGTGCGCGAGACGGTGGCACCGAGAATCCTGCCCTCGAAGCGCAGCGTCTCGGTCATGGCCACGATCTCGATCTTCGGGAGCCGGATGGACTTTCCGTCCAGTGAGAACTTGTCATTGGCAACGTAGAAGCTGTCCAGGCAGCGTCCTTTCTTCTTGAGTAGAAGCTGTCCAGGCAGCGTCCTTTCTTCTTGAGGCGCGGTTCGTGCGCCTGCTTGCCGGCCTTGAGGTCTGAAAAGAAGGTGCTCCAGGCCTTGCCCAGATGGGTGAACGGCTGGGCATGCGCGTCCCGGTGAATGTCCTTGAGCCATGGGTACAGTTCGTACTTGATGGCGTTGAACTGCTTCTTCAGCGCCATTGCGTTCGGCTTGCCACCGCCAGCGTACTGCTTGCTCCACTCGTCCAGTGCCCAGTTCCACACTTTTCGAGCCGTACCACAGGCTCGGGCGAAGTAGTCCGCCTGCTCGGGAGTCGGGCGCAGGGCGATCTTGTGGGTCAGGTGCATCGAAATGCATCCTTGCTGCTCTGCTGGATGGTGTTCATCACAATCACCCATATTCACCTTTGCACAGGTTGCTGGATACCAGAGTCAAGCTCCCGATGGTGGGGCCGGCGCAGCGCAAGGGCGGCGGCCATCTGAGCAGTCTGGACCAGCCGTCCGGCAAAGTCCTCCCCGCTCATGCCAGCCCGTACAGCAGGAAGGCGGCCCCGGCCAGCACGGCGACCGCGCAGGCCACCAGGACGGCGCCGGCGGCGATGTCCTTGGCCGTGCCGATTTCCGGGTGCTGGCCGGGATGCAGGTGGTCGAGCAGGGTTTCCAGGGCGCTGTTGAACAGCTCGGCGACCAGCACCAGGCCCACCGCCAGGGCGAGGAGCACCCACCACAGCGGCGCCGGGCGCGTCGCCAGCAGCACCGCGAGCAGCGCGGTGGCGGCCAGCAGATGAGTGCGCAGGCTCCGCTCCCGCGCCACCGCCAGGCGCAGGCCGTGCAGGGCGAAGCCCAGGCGCTTGCCGAATGGTTGGCCCTTCATCCCCGGTCTCCTCCAGCGCTTCCGATGTCCCGTCCAGTATCGGCCAGCCGGCGGGTGCGGTCCGTCCCGCCCTGCTGCAGGCACTGGCCCGTGCCATGGACGATCCGCCACCCCCGGAGAGGATCCTGCTGGCGATGCTGGCCTCCATCGATCATCGATGGAGCAGAGCAGGCCGGCTGAGCGGACGGCGGGAGCACGAATGGCCCGGCGAACTCGCCGGGCGCTCACTACGCTGAAGATGGCATCGCCCGAGGGAGAGTTCCCATGCGCCCGGCCATCATCGAGAAAACCCCCGCCGACCTGCGCCAGACCCCCAACTGGCCGGACACCGCCGCGGCCCGCGCGGCCTTCTCCTGGCAGGTCGAGGCGACCGGTCTCTCCGGCCTGCCCGGCGGCGGGCTGAACCTGGCCTTCGAGGCGGTCGACCGGCATGCCGCCGGACCGCGCCGCACCCATGTCGCCCTGCGCCTGCTCGAACGGGGCGAGCGCCGCCGCGAGGTCAGCTACGGCGAGCTGGGCCGGCTGACCAGCCGCTTCGCCAACCTGTTGACCTCGCTGGGCGTGAAGCCCGGCGCGCGGCTGTTCGTGCTGTGCAACCGTGGCCTGGAGCTGTACCTCGGCGTGCTCGGCGGGCTCAAGTGCGGCTGCGTGGTCGCGCCGCTGTTCGCCGCCTTCGGCCCGGAGCCCCTGGAAACCCGCCTGCGCCTCGGCGAGGGCGAGGTGCTGCTGACCAGCACGGCGCTGTACCGGCGCAAGGTGGCGGCGTTGCGCGCGCGGCTGCCGCGGCTCAGGCACGTGCTGCTCTACGACGAGGACAACGGCGCGGTGCAGGTGGCGGGCACCCACGACCTGCACCGCCTGCTGGGCGAGGCCGCCGACGAGTTCGAGGTCGCCCCGACCCGCGCCGACAGCCCCTCGCTGCTGCACTTCACCAGCGGCACCACCGGCACCCCGAAGGGCGCGCTGCACGTGCACGGCGCGGCGCTGACCCACTACGTCACCGGCAAGTACGCCCTCGACCTGCATCCGGGCGACGTGTTCTGGTGCACCGCCGACCCCGGCTGGGTCACCGGCACCTCCTATGGCATCCTCGCCCCGCTGCTGCTCGGCGTCACCAGCGTGGTCGACTGCGCCGAGTTCGACGCCGAGCGCTGGTACGCCATCCTCGAGCGCGAGCGGATCAGCGTCTGGTACACCGCGCCGACCGCCATCCGCCTGTTGATGAAGGCCGGCGCCGAACTGGCGCGCAGGCACCGCCATCCGAACCTGCGCTTCGTCGCCAGCGTCGGCGAGCCGCTCAACCCCGAGGCGGTGTGGTGGGGCCAGGAGGTGCTCGGCCTGCCGATCCACGACAACTGGTGGCAGACCGAGACCGGCGGGATCATGCTGGCCAACACCGCGGCCATGCCGATCAAGCCCGGCTCGATGGGCAGGCCGCTGCCGGGCATCGAGGCGGCCATCGTCCAGCGCCGCGAGGACGGCGCGCTGGACTTCCTCGGCGATGAGGTCATCGGCGAGCTGGCGCTGAAGCAGCCCTGGCCCGGCATGTTCCGCGCCTACCTCGGCCAGGACGAACGCTACCGGCGCTGCTTCGCCGGCGACTGGTACCTGAGCGGCGATCTGGCCCGCCGCGACGCCGACGGCTACTACTGGTTCGTCGGCCGCAGCGACGACGTGATCAAGTCCGCCGGCCATCTGATCGGCCCCTTCGAGGTGGAGAGCGCGCTGCTGGAGCACCCGGCGGTGGCCGAGGCGGCGGTGATCGGCAAGCCCGACCCGATCCTCGGCGAGACGGTGAAGGCCTTCGTCTCGCTCAAGGGCGGCTTCGCGGCCGGCGCGGCGCTGCACGACGAGCTGCTCGGCCACGCGCGCAAGCGCCTCGGCGCGGCGGTGGCGCCCAAGGAGCTGGACATCCTGCCGAGTCTGCCGCGCACCCGCAGCGGCAAGCTGATGCGCCGCCTGCTCAAGGCCCGCGAGCTGGGCCTGCCGGAGGGCGACACCTCGACCCTGGAGAACCCGACATGATCGCGCCCGTCCCCTACCCGCAGGACTTCGCCCTCGGCCTTCTGCACGACATGCTGCGCATTCGCCGCCTGGAGGAGCGCGCCGCCGAGCTGTACGGCGAGGGCAAGATCCGCGGCTTCCTGCACCTGTACATCGGCGAGGAGGCGGTGGCGGTCGGCGCGCTGCATGCCCTGGCGGCGGACGACGCGGTGGTCGCCACCTACCGCGAGCACGGCCACGCGCTGCTGCAGGGCGTGCCGATGAACGCGATCATGGCCGAGATGTACGGCCGGCAGGCGGGCTGCTCGCACGGGCGCGGCGGCTCCATGCACCTGTTCGACGCCAGGACGCGCTTCTTCGGCGGCAACGCCATCGTCGGCGGCGGCATCCCGCTGGCGGTCGGCCTGGCGCTGGCCGAGCGCATGCTGGGCGGCAAGCGGCTGACCGCCTGCTTCTTCGGCGAGGGCGCGCTGGCCGAGGGCGCCGCCGCCGAGTCGCTCAACCTCGCCGCGCTCTGGCAGCTGCCGGTGCTGTTCTGCTGCGAGAACAACCTCTACGCCATGGGCACCGCCCTGGCGCGTTCGCAGGCGCAGACCGACCTGTGCGCCAAGGTCCAGGCGTTCGGGGTGCCGGCCCGCTCGGTGGACGGCATGGACGTGGTCGCCGTGCACGAGGCGACCCGCGCCGCGGTGGAGCAGGTGCATGCCGGCCACTGCCCGTGCTTTCTCGAGTTCCGCACCTACCGCTTCCGCGCCCACTCGATGTTCGACCCCGAGCTGTACCGCGACAAGGCCGAGGTGGAGGAGTGGAAGAAGCGCGGGCCGATCCACAGCTACAGCGCGCAGCTGAAGGCCCAGGGGCTGCTCGACGAGCCGGGCTTTCTCGCCCTGGAGGCCGAGGCGGCGGCCGAGGTGGAGGCGGCGGTGGCCTTCGCCGAGGCCGCCAGCCTGGAGCCGGTCGAGACGCTGATGAACGACGTCTACACCCCGGAGCGGTCGCCATGAGCCGCACCACCTACCGCGAGGCCCTGCGCCAGGGCCTGCGCGAGGCGCTCGCCCGCGATCCGCGGGTGTTCCTGATGGGCGAGGACGTCGGCCGCTACGGTGGCACCTATGCGGTGTCCAAGGGCCTGCTGGAGGAGTTCGGCGAGCAGCGCATCCGCGACACGCCGCTCTCCGAGCTGGCCTTCGTCGCCGCCGGCATCGGCGCGGCGCTGGGCGGCCTGCGGCCGATCGTCGAGGTGATGACGGTGAACTTCAGCCTGCTGGCGCTGGACCCCTTGATGAACACCGCCGCGACCCTGCGGCACATGTCCGGCGGGCAGTTCTCGGTGCCGCTGGTGGTGCGCATGGCCACCGGCGCCGGGCGCCAGCTGGCGGCCCAGCACTCGCACAGCCTGGAGGGCTGGTACGCGCACATCCCGGGCCTGAAGATCCTCGCCCCGGCGACCCTGGAGGATGCCCGCGGCATGCTCTGGCCGGCGCTGCAGGACCCCGACCCGGTGCTGCTCTTCGAGCACGGTGCGCTGTACAACCTCGAGGGCGAGCTGGACGAGCGCGAAGTGGTGGACATCCACTCGGCACGGGTGCGCCGGGCGGGCAAGGACCTGACCCTGATCGCCTATGGCGGCACCCTCGGCAAGGCGCTGTCCGCCGCCGAACAGCTGGCCGGCGAGGGCATTTCCGCCGAGGTGCTCGACCTGCGCGTGCTGCGCCCGCTGGACGACGCCACCATCCTCGCCTCGGTGCGCAGGACCCGCCGTGCGCTGGTGGTCGACGAGGGCTGGCGCAGCGGCAGCCTGTCCGCCGAGATCATCGCGCGGATCGTCGAGCAGGCGTTCTATGACCTCGACGCCCCGCCGGCGCGGGTGTGCAGCCTGGAGGTGCCGATCCCCTACGCGAAGCACCTGGAGGAGGCGGCGCTGCCGCAGGTGCCGGGCATCGTGGCGGCGGCCAGGGAGCTGCTCGGCCGGGCCTGAAACGTAGGGTGGAAAACTCGCGCAGCGATTTTCCACCGCAGCCGTGTTCGACGGTGGGAAATGCCTTCGGCAGTTTCCCACCCTACGCACTACCGCGCACGGAGGACCGATGATCGAATTCAAGCTGCCCTCCCTCGGTGCCGACATGGACGAGGGCACCTTGCTGGAATGGCGGATCGCGCCGGGCGAGGCGGTCCGGCGCGGCCAGGTGGTCGCAGTGGTCGACACCGCCAAGGCGGCGGTGGACGTGGAGTGCTGGCAGGACGGCACCGTCCTCGACCTGCTGATCCAGCCGGGCGACAAGGTGCCGGTGGGCACGCCCATCGCCACGTTGCTGGAGGCCGGGGAAACCCCGGAAACCGTGCAGCGCCCCGCACGCGTCGCGAAGCCGCCCCAGCCGGCACCTGCGCCAGGTACGGCCACGCCCGTCGCACCACCCGCCAGCCGCGCGCGGATCTCCCCCGCCGCGCGCAAGCGCGCCGCCGAGCTGGGCATCGATGCCGGCGCCCTGACCGGCACGGGCCCGCAGGGCGCGGTGAGCCTGGCCGACGTCGAGGCCGCGGCGAAACCGGCCGCGCCCGTCGACCGCCAGGCCGCCATGCGCCAGGCCATCGCCGCGGCGATGAGCCGTTCCAAGCGCGAGATTCCCCATTACTACCTGAGCGAGACGGTGCCGCTGGGCGCCGCCATGGCCTGGCTTTCGGCGCACAATGCCGGGCTGCCGCCCGAGCAGCGCCTCTTGCCCGGGGTGCTGCTGCTCAAGGCCGTCGCCCTGGCCCTGCGCGACTATCCGCAGCTCAACGGCTACTGGCAGGATGGCGCCTTCCGGGCGGCGTCCGGCATCCACCTCGGCGTGGCCGTCGCCCTGCGCCAGGGCGGGCTGATCGCCCCGGCGCTGCACGATGTGGCCGACAAGCCGCTGGAGCAGCTGATGACCGAACTGGGCGATCTGGTGCAGCGCGCGCGCAGCTACTCGCTGCGCAGCTCGGAGCTGTCCGACGCCAGCCTGACCGTCACCCAGCTCGGCGACCAGGGCGTGGACAGCGTGTTCGGCGTGATCTACCCGCCGCAGGTGGCGCTGGTCGGCGTCGGCCGCATCGCCGAGCGGCCCTGGGTGGAGGAGGGCCGGCTGTGCGTGATGCCCAGTGCCCAGTTCAGCCTGGCCGCCGACCACCGCGCCAGCGACGGCCACTACGGCGCGCGCTTTCTCGGCGAGGTGCGCCGCCTGCTGCAGACCCCGGACAGCCTGTGAGGAATCCGACGATGGACGATGCGCAGATCCGCCGCGAAGTGCTCGAAGCCCTGCAGGGCATCGCCCCGGAAGTCGAAGCCGAGAGCCTGCGCGGCGACCGCCCGCTGCGCGACGAGGTCGACCTCGACTCGATGGACTGGCTGCGCTTTCTCGCCGCCCTGCACCAGCGCCTCGGGGTGAACATCCCGGAGGCCGACTACCAGCAGCTCACCAGCCTGGATGCGCTGCTGGCCTATGTGGGGCAGCGGTTGGCGGCCGGATGACCGGTCCCTGCCGTGCCGCAGTCGCTGACCTATAGTCAGGCGACTGCTTCCCGCAGGAGACTGAATCATGAACCTCTCGCAGTTTCGCCAGCGCGGCCCCTTCGAATGGGAGCTGCCGGCCAGTGGGCGGATGCGCGTGCCGGGGGTGATCTTCGCCTCGCAGGCACTCGTCGAGGCGATGGACGACAAGGTCGGCGAGCAGGTCGCCAATGTCGCCAGCCTGCCGGGCATCGTCGAGGCCTCCTACGCCATGCCCGATGCGCACTGGGGCTACGGCTTCCCGATCGGCGGGGTGGCGGCCTTCGATGCTGAGGAGGGCGGAGTGGTGTCGGCCGGCGGGGTCGGCTTCGACATCTCCTGCGGGGTGCGCAGCCTGCACACCGGACTCGGGCTGGCCGACCTGGCGGCGCTGAAGACGCGCCTGGCCGACGTGCTCTATCGGCGCATCCCGGCCGGACTCGGCAGCACCGGCGCGCTGCGCCTGAGGCCTCAGGAGATGAACGCCATGCTGCGCGGCGGCGCGAAGTGGGCGGTCGAGGAAGGCTTCGGCAGCGAGGCCGATCTGGCGCGCATCGAGGAGTCCGGCTGCATGGCCGGCGCCGATCCTTCCGCCGTCTCGGAGCAGGCGAAGAAGCGCCAGCGCGACGAGATGGGCACCCTCGGCTCGGGCAACCACTATCTGGAGGTGCAGGTGGTCGACGCGCTGTTCGATGCGATGGCGGCCCAGGCCTACGGTCTGGCCGAGGGCGACGTGCTGGTGACCATTCATTGCGGCTCGCGGGGCATGGGCCACCAGATCGGCACCGACTACCTGCGCGCCATGGTGATCGCCGCCGCGCAGGCGGGCATCGCCCTGCCGGATCGCGAGCTGGCCTGCGCGCCGCTGAAGTCCGAGCTGGGCCAGCGTTATCTCGGCGCCATGCGCGCGGCGATCAACTGCGCGCTGGCCAACCGGCAGATCCTCACCCAGCTGGCGCGCGAGGCCTTTGCCGAGCTGTTCCCCGGCATTGCCATGCCGCTGCTCTACGACGTGTCGCACAACACCTGCAAGGAGGAGCGCCACCTCGTCGGCGGCCGGCACCGGCGCCTGTTCGTCCATCGCAAGGGGGCGACGCGCGCTTTCGCCGCCGGGCATGCCGAGCTGCCGGCGGAGTACCGCCAGGTCGGCCAGCCGGTGCTGATCGGCGGCAGCATGGGCACTTCGTCCTGGGTGCTGGCCGGCGCGGGCGGCGACGAGGAGCGCGCCTTCGCCTCGGCCTGCCACGGCGCCGGGCGGGCGATGAGCCGCCACGAGGCGCTGCGCCGCTGGCAGGGGCGCGCGGTGGTGGACGAACTGGCGGGGCGCGGCGTCCTGATCCGCAGCCCGAGCCTGCGCGGCGTGGCCGAGGAGGCGCCGCTGGCCTACAAGGACGTCGGCGCGGTGGTCGAGGCCGCTGAGCAGGCGGGGCTGGCGCGGCGGGTGGCGCGGCTCAGGCCGCTGGTGTGCATCAAGGGCTGAGCCGTGCCCGGCATGCCGGGCACCGGAAACAAAAAGCCCGGGGCGCGTGCCCCGGGCTGGACGACGAGCCTGTCGCCGGGCCGGTTCAGGCTTCGGCGTCGGTGCCCTTGTGGGTCAGCAGGCGGTACAGGTACAGGCCGACCACCGCCAGCACCACCACCTTGGACAGCGGGTCGATGTAGTCGGCGACCACATGGTATTGCCCGTGCAGCAGATAACCTGCGCTGGTCAGCGCCGCGATCCACACCAGCGAGCCGAGCGTCGAGTAGAACAGGAAGGCGCGCATCGGCATGGCGACCATGCCGGCGGGCGTCGAGATCAGGGTGCGGATCGCCGGGATCAGCCGGCCGAACAGCGTGGCCTTCCAGCCGTGGCGCTCGAACCAGGCCGAGGCGCTATCCACTTCCTGCGGGGAAATGGTCATCCAGCGGCCGAAGCGCCCGGCCAGCCGCTTCAGCCGTTCGCTGCCGAAGAAATAGCCGGCGTAGTACCAGGGCAATGCGCCGAACACCGAGCCTGCCGTTCCCGCCAGCAGCACGCCGGACGCGCTCAGGTCGCCCTTGGCAGCGGCGAAGCCGGCCAGCGGCATGATCAGTTCGGAGGGGATGGGTGGAAAGAGGTTTTCCAGGACCATCAGGAGGAATACGCCGAGGTAGCCCGTCTGGGCGATGAAGTCGACTATGCCGTCAAACATGGGAGGTCTCTTGCGCCTGCGCGCCTGGGGTTGCTGAGCGGTGTTCTGAATTACCCCTTCATGATACAGGGGCGCGGACTGCCAGGCTAAACGCTCGCACGCGCTCTTGAGGGGTTGTCAGGGGGCGTCGGTCGGATGACGCCCAGGACTGACGCCGTGGTCGATGGCCAGGCGCAGCCATTGAGGCGGGCGAGAGGGTTTGTCCTGCACGCGCATGGTCCGCTGGCCGCAACGGTATTCGATGCCTGTTCAGGAGCCGACCAGCCAGGCGCCGGCGGGAAGCTGGCGCTTGAGCGTCCGGCAGTCGCCCGGCGGCGGCTGCTGCCCCGGCGGACGGTCCGGGAACCAGATGCGGCACTTGCCCGCTGGGGGCCAGTGGCTGGTCGGAACCGACGGCGCGCTCCGGTCATGGGCCAGGCCGGGCGCGGCGTCCTGCATATCGGCAGGGGAGCGCTCCGGGCGGGACTGTCCGGGTGTGCCGGAGGGTATCGGCGCCTGGCTGGTGGTCGTGCATTGCGCCTGCTCCAGCCGTTCGCGCAGGGCGGCGACCTCGGCCTCGGCTTGCCGGCGCCGTTCGGTTTCCTCGTCGAGGCGCTGCTGCAGGGCCGCTTGCCCGCCGTCGCTGGCGCTCGGCGTGCGGTTCTGGCCGGCGGCCTGCCGGGCGGCAGCGATCAGCCAGACATTGCGCGCGCGCAGGGCGTCGTTGTCGCCGATCAGGGTGTTGGACTTGGCGGCCAGGGACCCGGCCTCCTGATAATGCCCCTGATGCAGGCGGGTCTGTCCCAGGTAGTGCCAGAGGATGGCATTGTTAGGCTCGATGCGCAGCCCCCGTTCCAGGGCGGACGCGGCCTGCTCGGGGCGCCCGGCGCTGAATTCCTCGATGGCGCTTTTCAGCAGGGCGATCACGGCCTGATTTTCCTGCGCGGCGCCGGCGGGCAGGGCCGCGCCGAGGGTCCAGAGCAGCAGGGCCGGCCACAGGCCGGAAATCCTGAAGGGTGTCTTGAGCATGGCGGGGAGGGTCGTCTCGTTTGCGGCAGGTGTGGAAAGCGGGCGCGATCATAGCGCGCCCGCTTCGTGCCGGTGCTCGCACTGCTGCCTTCGTCCGCCTGCTGCGGTGGACCGATCCGGCGCCGCTGTCGTCGCTCGACGACGTGCTCTTCGAGCATCTGTTCGGAATGCTCGGCCTCGGGACGCTGCGAACGCTGAGCAGCAGCGGGTGAGTGCGATCGCGCCGAAGTGAAAAAGTTGAGTCAAGGCCTCAGAAATTGGACGCAAGTCCCGGTCTGCTCGGCTTTTTCTTGCAAATCAGTTGGTTGGCTATCTTCTGCGAAGCGCGCGGCTGGAGGCGCTGCCTTGCCGGCCCTTGGGAGCCCCCCTCCTTAAGCATGAGGGGGCGATTGTTTTATTGATTCATGTCAATGAAAGCGGTAGTTTACAAACCAAGGGAGACGAAACAACGGCGATAACAGCGCCACACCTCGTCTCGATGGAATCGACTGGTAACGACCGCTCGTCTCGCTCTGGGGAAACCGCCATGAAAAAATTCGGAATTCTGGCCCTGACCATCGGCATGCTCTCCGTCGGTACTGTCAATGCTGCCGAAATCGTCCGGGAAGTGACGAGCGAGACCTCCGGCCAGGCTGCGGGCGGCATGAACGGCATGATGGCCGGCGCTGTCGGCGGTCCGATCGGTGCGGTGCTCGGTGCAGGCTTTGGTGCGCTGTTCGGCGGTTCCGGTCAGGAGGCCCTGGGTGCCAGCGAGCGCATCTACCTGGTGCGTACCGACAGCGGCGAACTGAAGGAATACCGCTCGCCGAACTACGTCTTCGCCGATGGCGAAAAGGTCGTGATCCACGGCAACCGCCCGCGTCCGTACGGCTGGACCCCCGAAACCGCCGACTCCTTCGCCTACAACGGCCTCTGATCCGCCGACAGGTCGAAACACCCGAGCCCCCGCCACTCCGGCGGGGGCTTTTTTATGCGTGCGATTCGGCGGCGGGGTTGGAGAGGCACTCGGAGGCGATGACACGAGACTGTTCAGAACGGCGAGGCGAGAAGCGTTCAGCGTAGTAAGATGGGCACCGTGTTCCCCGCGTGTGCGGGGATGAACCGTGAGAGTATCCGTGACGTCCTGCACCCTTCTGATGCGAGTCATCAAAGCCCATGCCCACTGGCGTTGGCGCGCCTGACCTCCTTGTTCTCCGGCTCGCCGGAGCGTATTCGCTGCTTCTCCGTTTTCTACCGACCCGCCTTATCGTCAGATGGCCCAGCGAAAAACAGCGGCTACACAAGCGGGTACGAAAGCAGAGGGTGCCAAGTAAAAAGCAGTAATATCAAGGGGTTACGCCTATCATGCTGCTGATGATCGATAACTACGATTCCTTCACCTACAACGTCGTCCACTACCTCGGCGAACTGGGAGCGGAGGTCAAGGTGATCCGCAACGACGAGCTGAGCATCGCCGCGATCGAGGCCCTGCGCCCGGAACGCCTGGTGATCTCGCCCGGACCCTGCACGCCCAGCGAGGCGGGGGTGTCGCTCGAGGCGATCCGCCATTTCGCCGGCAAGCTGCCGATCCTCGGCGTCTGCCTCGGCCACCAGAGCATCGGCCAGGCCTTCGGCGGCGACGTGGTGCGCGCGCGGGTGGCCATGCACGGCAAGACCAGCCCGGTATTCCACCGGGACCAGGGAGTGTTTGCCGGCCTCAACAATCCGCTCACCGTGACCCGCTACCATTCGCTGGTGGTCAAGCGCGAAACCCTGCCGGAATGCCTGGAGATCACCGCCTGGACGCAGTTCGAGGACGGCGCCGTGGATGAGATCATGGGCCTGCGCCACAAGACCCTGAACATCGAGGGCGTGCAGTTCCATCCCGAGTCTATTCTCACCGAGCAGGGGCACGAGCTGTTCGCCAACTTCCTGAAGCAGAATGGAGGCGTGCGCTGATGGACATCAAGCAAGCCCTGGCACGGGTGGCCGAGCGTCTTGACCTGAGCACGGCGGAGATGCAGGACGTGATGCGCCAGATCATGACCGGCCAGTGCACCGACGCGCAGATCGGCGCCTTCCTGATGGGCATGCGCATGAAGAGCGAGAGCATCGACGAGATCGTCGGCGCCGCGCGGGTCATGCGCGAGCTGGCCGCGCCGGTGCGGATCGACGCCGCGCATCTGGTCGACACCTGTGGCACCGGCGGCGACGGCATGAACATCTTCAACGTCTCCAGCGCCGCGGCCTTCGTCGTCGCCGCGGCCGGCGGCCGGGTGGCCAAGCACGGCAACCGCGCGGTCTCCGGCAAGAGCGGCAGCGCCGACCTGCTGGAGGCCGCCGGAGTCTACCTGGACCTGACCCCCGAGCAGGTGGCGCGCTGCGTCGAGTCGGTCGGTGTCGGCTTCATGTTCGCTCCCGCCCACCACGGCGCGATGAAGCATGCCATCGGTCCGCGCCGTGAACTCGGCCTGCGCACGCTGTTCAACATGTTGGGGCCGATGACCAATCCGGCCGGGGTGAAGCATCAGGTGCTCGGCGTTTTCAGCCAGGCGCTGTGCCGGCCACTGGCGGAGGTGATGGCCCGTCTGGGCAGCGTGCATGTGCTGGTGGTGCATGCCCAGGACGGTCTGGACGAGATCAGCCTGGCCGCGCCGACCTACATTGCCGAGCTGCGCAACGGCCAGATCGACGAGTACCTCGTCCAGCCGGAGGATTTCGGCATCAGGAGCCAGAGCCTGATCGGCCTCGATGTGGAGGGGCCGCAGGAGTCGCTGGCGCTGATTCGCGATGCCCTCGGTCGGCGCAAGACCGAGAACGGCCAGAAGGCCGCCGAGATGATCGTGCTCAACGCCGGTGCCGCGCTCTATGCCGCCGACCAGGCCGGCAGCCTGAAGGAAGGCGTGGCATTGGCCCACGACGCTCTGCACAC
The DNA here is from genome assembly GCF_002220155.1 of Azotobacter chroococcum. NCBI lineage: Bacteria > Pseudomonadati > Pseudomonadota > Gammaproteobacteria > Pseudomonadales > Pseudomonadaceae > Azotobacter > Azotobacter chroococcum. The sequence continues at coordinate 602,841 of NZ_CP011835.1, forward strand.
CGGGCTGGCGCGCGACAAGCTGGAGGAACTGGTATCCATCACCGCCGTCTTTCGTCAGGAGAATCAAGCGTGAGCCTGCCCACCGTTCTGGAAAAGATCATCGCGCGCAAGGTCGAGGAAGTCGCCGAGCGCAGCGCCCGTGTCCCGTTGGCCGAGGTCGAGGCGCTGGCCCGTTCCGCCAGTGCTCCGCGCGGCTTCGCCGCGGCCCTGCAGGCGCAGGTTGGACGCAAGCAGCCGGCGGTGATCGCCGAAGTCAAGAAGGCCTCGCCGAGCAAGGGCGTGCTGCGCGAGCATTTCATCCCCGCGGAGATCGCCAGGAGCTATGAGGAGGGCGGAGCGACCTGCCTGTCGGTGCTGACCGACGTGGACTTCTTCCAGGGCAGCGACGCCTATCTGCAGGAGGCCCGTGCGGCCTGCGGCCTGCCGGTGATCCGCAAGGATTTTCTCATCGATCCCTATCAGGTGGTCGAGGCCCGTGCGCTGGGTGCCGATTGCGTGCTGCTGATCGTCGCCGCGCTGGGTGATGAGCAGATGCTGGAGCTGGCCGCCACCGCGAAGGAGGTCGGTCTCGACGTGCTGGTGGAGGTGCATGACGGCGCCGAGCTGGAGCGGGCGCTGCAACTGGAAACGCCGCTGATCGGCATCAACAACCGCAACCTGCACACCTTCGAGGTGAGCCTGGAAACCACCCTCGACCTGCTGCCGAAGGTGCCGCGGGACCGTCTGGTGGTCACCGAGAGCGGCATTCTCAACCGCGCCGATGTCGAGCTGATGGAGGTCAGTGGGGTGTACGCCTTCCTCGTCGGCGAGGCGTTCATGCGTGCCGAGAAGCCGGGGGCCGAGCTGCGCCGGCTGTTCTTCCCGAGCTAAGAGCCTTGCGGCCCGGCGTGTTGCGCGCCGGGCTGGCGGAGGGGCCTCAGCGGGTGCCGAAGACCACCATGGTCTTTCCCTTGACGTGAACCAGGCCTTGTTCCTCCAGGCTCTTCAGCACGCGGCCGACCATTTCCCGCGAGCAGCCGACGATGCGGCCGATTTCCTGACGGGTGATCTTGATCTGCATGCCGTCGGGATGGGTCATGGCGTCGGGCTGCTTGCACAGGTCGAGCAGGGTGCGCGCCACGCGGCCGGTGACGTCGAGGAAGGCCAGGTCGCCGACCTTGCGGGTGGTGTTGCGCAGGCGGTCGGCCATCTGCCGGCCGAGGGCATAAAGGATTTCCGGGTCCTGCTGGGCCAGTTCGCGGAACTTGGCATAGCTGATCTCCGCCACTTCGCACTCGGTCTTGGCGCGGACCCAGGCGCTGCGTTCCTTCTCGCTGCCCTCCTTGTCAAACAGGCCCATTTCGCCGAAGAAGTCCCCGGCGTTCAGGTAGGCGATGATCATCTCGCGTCCGTCATCGTCCTCGATGAGGATGGTGACCGAGCCCTTGATGATGAAGAACAGGCTTTCGCACCGGTCGCCCGCATAGATGATCGTGCTCTTGGCGGTATAGCGGCGCCGATGGCAATGGGCGAGCAGTTTGTCGTGATTGTTGAGCTTGGGTGGAAGAAGGGTGAGAGCGACCACGCGGGAGTCCCCTTGGAATGAAGATTGGTCCTTGTCGTCTGGCGTTTTTCTACTTGTGGCTTAAGTGTGCCAGTAAACTGATGGCAGCTTAACAGACGCACGTGCCATGCCGGCTCCGATTTGTGATGGAGCGAACATCTCCCCTGATCTTTCCCGTCTTTCGGGCTGCGGCGGTGGGCAAGGGGCGCTGTGCTAGAATCCGCGGCATTTTCAGCAAGGGAGTCTGGGATGAAAGCGCGCATTCAATGGGCCGGCGAGGCCATGTTCATCGGCGAGTCCGGCAGCGGCCATGCGGTCGTCATGGACGGTCCGCCGGAGAATGGCGGGCGCAACCTCGGCATCCGGCCGATGGAGATGCTGCTGCTTGGCCTGGGCGGCTGTTCCAGCTTCGATGTGGTGAGCATCCTGAAGAAGTCGCGGCAGGCGGTGGAGAACTGCGAGGCCTTCCTGGAGGCCGAGCGGGCCGGCGAGGATCCCAAGGTGTTCACCAGGATCCATCTGCATTTCGTGGTCAAGGGGCGGGGGCTGAAGGAGGCGCAGGTCAAGCGGGCTGTGGAGCTGTCGGCGGAGAAATACTGTTCCGCCTCCATCATGCTGGGCCGCGCCGGGGTGGAGATCAGCCACGACTACGAAATCGTCGAACTCGGCTGAATCCTCCCGGACATCGCGAGGGCTGCGCGGACGCTGGCGTCGTGCCGCGTGGCTCTGCATAATTCGCCCCCATTTTCAGGGGCATCGAACCCTGGCAGCACAACCATAATCGCCAACGCGAAGAGGTGTTAACCGTCCTACGCAGATGCCGCCCGCGCATCTGACGGGCATGCCCAATCACGCGGCGGGGCCGCATCGACTGAGAGTTCCCAAACGGTGAAAAGCAAACTCAAGCTCCACGGGTTCAACAACCTGACCAAGACCTTGAGCTTCAACATCTACGACATCTGCTACGCGGAAACGCCGGAAGACCAGCAGGCCTACATCCGGTATATCGACGAAGAGTACGATGCCCAGCGGCTGACGCAGATTCTCACCGATGTTGTCGACATCATCGGCGCCAATGTGCTGAACATCGCCCGCCAGGACTATGATCCCCAGGGGGCCAGCGTGACCATCCTGATCTCCGAGCAGCCGGTCGAGCCGACCGAAAGCCAGATCGAGGAGTCGCCGGGGCCGCTGCCGGAAACCATTTTGGCGCATCTGGACAAGAGTCACATCACCGTGCACACCTATCCGGAAATCCATCCGGTCGATGGCCTGGCCACCTTCCGGGTGGATATCGATGTGTCCACCTGCGGGGTGATCTCGCCGCTGAAGGCGCTCAATTACCTGATCCACCAGTTCGACTCGGACATCGTCACCGTGGACTATCGGGTGCGCGGCTTCACCCGCGACGTGGAGGGCCGCAAGCACTTCATCGATCACGAGATCAACTCGATCCAGAAGTATCTCTCCGCGGATACCCGTGCGGCCTACCAGATGACCGACGTGAACGTGTATCAGGAGAACATGTTCCACACCAAGATGCTGCTCAAGGACTTCGACCTGGACAACTATCTGTTCGGCGATGCTACCCGCAACCTGTCCGGCGAGCAGCGCAAGCAGGTGGAGGAGCGTCTGCGCCACGAAATGCTGGAAATCTTCTATGCGCGCAACATGCCGCATTGAGACGCCGGCGGGCCTCAGGCCGCGGATCTAGAGAGCACGAAGGGCGCCATAGGCGCCCTTTGTCTTGCTCGATACCCTGTGCCATCAGATCCGGTAGGTGGTCTTGGTCATCACCTTGGACAGCAGGGACATGCCGAACTTGACCGGCGCCGGGAAGCGCAGGCCGCCGGCCTCGAGGGCGGTCGCGGCATGCTGCCGCTCGTCGATGCGCATCTGCTCGAGGATGGCGCGGGATTTCCGGTCTTCCGCCGGCAACTGGCCCAGGTGGTCGTCCAGGTGCTTGCAGACCTGGTCCTCGGTTGCCGCGACGAAGCCCAGGCTGATCCGGTCGCTGATCAGACCAGCCGCTGCGCCGATGCCGAAGGACAGGCCGTAGAACAAGGGGTTGAGCAGGCTGGGTCGGCTGTCCAACTCGCGGATGCGCTGTTCGCACCAGGCCAGGTGATCGACTTCCTCGTTGGCGGCCTGCTCCATGGCGCTGCGTACCTGTGGCAGCCGGGCGGTCAGCGACTGACCCTGGTAGAGCGCCTGGGCGCAGACCTCGCCGGTGTGATTGACGCGCATGAGGCCGGCGACATGCCGGGCCTGGCCGGCATCGAGCTGGGTTTCCGGTTCGCTCTGGGCCGGAGACGGGCGATAGGGCTTGCCGCTGAAGGGCAGCAGGGTGCGCAGGGCTGCATCGGCCTGCAGCAGCAGGCGGTCGGCGGCCGAATAGTGGCGTTCGTTGGCCATGGAACCTCCGGAGAATTCATGCCGGGCAGTTTGACCCGGGCAGGGTGGCGCTTGGGGAGGGCGCCGCGGCTGCGGCGCTGGGCCGTTCAGCCCGGTGGCCAGTGCATCTGGCGCTGGCCGAGCACATGCATGTGGATGTGGTAGACGGTTTGTCCGCCCTGCTCGTTGCAGTTCATCACCACGCGGAAACCTTCCTCGCAGCCCTGCTCCCTGGCCAGGCGCTGGGCGGTGAAGAGCATGTGTCCGGCCAGCAGCCGGTCTTCTTCGCTTAGGTCGTTGAGGGTGGCAATGTGCCGCTTCGGAATGACCAGGAAATGCACCGGCGCCTGCGGGCCGATGTCGTGGAAGGCGACGACCTGATCGTCTTCGTAGAGCTTGCGCGCAGGGATCTCCCCGGCGGCGATCTTGCAAAATAGACAGTCCACGGACAGTCTCCCTGCCTGTTGTGAGGTACTCCGAGTTTAACGGGGGCGCTCCACAGCAGCCAGAGGGCTGATGTGGAACCAGGGTGGAGCAAGCGTATCGGACGGGGATTGAACCGTGTGCATTCAGAAGGGGCGCACCACGACCAGGATCACGATGGCCAGCAGGAAGAGCACGGGAATCTCGTTGAACCAGCGGAAGAACACATGGCCGTGCGGGGTTTCGCCGCTGGCGAAGCGCTTGAGCTGGAGGCCGCAGGAATGGTGGTAGCCGATCAGCAGAAGGACCGCCGTGAGCTTCGCGTGCATCCAGCCTTGACTGAAGTAGTAGCCTGGGTTCAGTGCGATGAGCCCTGCGCCGAGCAGCAGGGTGGCGATCAGCGAGGGATTCATGATGCCCCGGTAGAGCTTGCGCTCCATGACGCAGAAGCGCTCGCGGCTGGTCTGGTCCTCGCTCATGGCGTGGTAGACGAACAGGCGCGGCAGGTAGAAGAGTCCGGCGAACCAGCAGACGACGGCGATGATATGCAGGGCTTTCAGCCAGAGGTAGAGCATGGGGCACTCCCGGTAGCGGTAAAGTCGGAATACTAGTGGCAGGCGGTGGCGCACGTCATCCGGGCGGTTGGCCGGCTGCCGGCCGGGGCTTTATCATCGGCACCCTTTCAGTGGCTTGAGGCGAGGGCGGGTTTATGGTCAAGGTTGGTATCGTTGGCGGCACGGGCTACACCGGGGTCGAACTGCTGCGTCTGCTGGCGCAGCATCCCCAGGCGGAGGTGGCGGTGATCACCTCGCGTTCGGAGTCGGGGGTGAAGGTCGCCGATATGTACCCGAATCTGCGCGGCCATTATGACGAGCTGGCCTTCAGTGTGCCGGACAGCACCATTCTGGGCAGCTGTGATGTGGTGTTCTTCGCCACGCCGCATGGCGTCGCCCATGCCTTGGCCGGCGAGTTGCTGGCTGCCGGCACCCGGGTGATCGACCTGTCCGCCGACTTCCGGCTGCAGGATGCCGAGGAGTGGGCCCGCTGGTATGGTCAGCCGCATGGTGCCCCGGAGCTGCTGCCGGAAGCGGTTTACGGCCTGCCCGAGGTGAATCGCGAGCAGATCCGCACGGCACGCCTGATCGCCGTCCCCGGCTGTTATCCGACGGCGACCCAGCTGGGCTTCCTGCCGTTGCTGGAGGCCGGTCTGGCCGACAACGCACGGCTGATTGCCGACTGCAAATCCGGGGTCAGCGGCGCAGGCCGCGGGGCCAAGGTCGGTTCGCTGTTCTGCGAGGCCGGCGAAAGCATGATGGCCTACGCGGTGAAGGGCCACCGTCACCTGCCGGAAATCAGCCAGGGCCTGCGTCGTGCGGCCGGGGGCGAGGTCGGGCTAACCTTCGTGCCGCACCTGATGCCGATGATCCGCGGCATCCATGCCACCCTGTATGCGACCGTCGCCGACCGTTCCATGGATCTCCAGGCGCTCTACGAGAAGCGCTACGCCAACGAGCCCTTTGTCGATGTGATGCCGGCCGGCAGCCATCCGGAAACCCGCAGCGTGCGGGGGGCCAACGTCTGCCGCATCGCCGTGCACCGGCCGCAGGGCGGCGATCTGGTGGTAGTGCTGTCGGTGATCGACAATCTGGTCAAGGGAGCTTCCGGGCAGGCGGTGCAGAACATGAACATCCTCTTCGGTCTGGATGAGCGGCTTGGCCTGGCCCATGCCGCCTTGCTGCCCTAATCACGAAGAGGATGGCCCTGCCCGGCCGCCGGTAAGGCCCGCTAATGGGGCGGATTGGCAGGCAGTCTGTTGACCGGGTTTTTCGCGCAGGTGGATAATCCGGTTCAATGTTAGTTAGGGCGCATGGCGCCGGGGAGTCACCAGCATGACCGTTGAAACCTTCACCCCGACTCCGTTGCTCTTTACGCCGGGGCCGCAAACAAGGTGAAGACCCTGATCAGCGAGGAAGGCAATCCGCGGCTGAAGCTCCGTGTATTCGTCACGGGCGGGGGATGCTCGGGATTCCAGTACGGATTCACCTTCGATGAGGAGGTCGCCGAGGACGACACCATCGTCGAGCGAGAGGGCGTCAGCCTGGTCGTCGATCCGATGAGCTTTCAGTATCTGGCCGGGGCCGAGGTCGATTATCAGGAGGGGCTGGAGGGTTCGCGCTTCGTGATCAAGAACCCCAATGCCGCGACCACCTGTGGCTGTGGCCAGTCCTTTTCGGTCTGAGGCTGCATCTGGTTAGTTGAAACGCCACCTTCGAGGTGGCGTTTTTATTGGTTCATCGCATTTTCCCGGGGAAGGCGGCCTTGATTTTCAGGAAAAAGTAATCGGAGTCCCTGAAGCCATAGGCCATGCGCTTGATCACCTTGATCCGGTTGTTCACCCCCTCCAGCAGGCTGGTGTGCATGTGGAATCGTGCGCTGGCGAGGATGCCCCGGGCATAACGCTGGAGGTTGCGGGCAAAGCGCTGTAGCGGCGCCAAGCCGCTCTCCCGTGCATGCCTTAGCCAGGCTCGCCAGCGCCGCCAGCCCTCCCGTACGCTGGGCGCGTACCAGACCTCCTTCAACGCATCCTTGAGCACATAGACCGTGGCCAGTGGCTGGTTGGCTGCCAGCAACTCCTGCAGTCGAACAGCATGATCCTCCTTCAGGTTCTCCCGGTTGCGCAGCAGCAGCCAACGACTCTGCTTGACCACTTGGCGAGCGGGCTTGTCATGGCGCAGGGCATTGGCCTGGTCTACCCGGATGCGGTCGATCACGTCGCGTCCGTAGCGGGCGACCACGTGGAACAAGTCGTACACCACCTCGGCACTGAGGGCAGTGCTGTTTCACTTCCAGATCGAAGGCCGTGTTCATGTCCATCGCCACGGCTTCGATCTGCTGGCAGCGCTCGCCGAGTTGCTCGAAGAACGGGCGTATGGCCTTGCGGCTGTTGCCCAGGCCGACCCACAGGACGCGGGTACGTTCGGCATCCATGATCACCGTCGCGTAGCGATGGCCTTTGTGCAGAGCAAACTCGTCCATCACCAGACGGCGCACATCGCCCGGTTCGAAGGTGCCGAACGCCGCTTGCAGCCGCCGCTTGTCCAGCGTCTTGAGGGTGTGCCAGTGCAGCCCGGTGAGCCGGCTGACATGGCTGATGGGCAGCAGCTGCAGCAGGCTTTCGATCCAGGTGCACAGCCGGCGGGTCAGCCGCGAAGCCGGGGCCAGCCAGGAGATGGGTTCGGTAACTCGCCCACACGTCAGGCAGTCCACTCGACGCACGGGGAGTCGCAGCTGGACGCGCTGATCGAGCAGATCCCGGTCGCGAACGAGGCGAATGCGTCGGTCATGGACCAGGGGGCTGGGCTGCTGACAGCGACCACAGCGTGGCAGGTCGGCCGCTCGAGGTTCGAGGGTCAGCGTAAGGGTGTTTTCGGCGGAGTGGCTGCAGGCTACGACGTCGTAGCCTGGCCAGAAAGCAGCAAGATCAATAGGATGCACGATGACAGCAGGGGGCAGGCGTTGGTGTGTTTGGCGACTGCCAATTTACCTGCTTCCCTGTCTGTCAATCCGCTCTTCCCCACGATCCCGCGAAGAACCTTTTATTTGTCTGCGCGCCGCCTCGGGGCTCAGGCAGGATAGATGGCGCCCAGGATTCGCGGCCCTTGCGCACCGGTCACGCTAGGCCGGTTGGCGGGTATGCCTTCCAGGCAGCAATGGGCCAGCCAGGCGAAGGCCATGGCCTCGATCCAGTCCGGGGAGATCCCGTAAGCCTCGGTGCTGGCTACCCTGGTAGCAGGCAGCAGCTCGGCCAGTCGCTTCATGAGCGTTCGATTGTGGGCTCCGCCACCGCAGACAAGTAGCTCATCCGTTCTGTCCTGAGCTGCTTGCAGGGCGTCGAAGATGCTGGTGGCGGTAAGCTCGAGCAGGGTGGCCTGTACATCCTCCGGCATCATGGCTGGCAGTTTGGCCAGTTGCTGGCTCAGCCATCTCATGTTGAACAGCTCTCGACCTGTGCTTTTCGGGCCTTGAGTCAGAAAGAAGGGGTCGCCAAGCAGTGTCTTCAGCAGGATCGGCTGTACCTGGCCGCTGGCTGCCCAGTTGCCGCCACGATCGAACTCGAGGCCTTGCTGGTGCTGAATCCAGGCGTCCAGAAGAACATTGCCGGGACCGCAATCGAAGCCGTAGACCTGTTTTCCTGGCTCGATCAGGGTCAGATTGCTGAAGCCGCCAATGTTGAGGATGGCACGCTGGCTGTTGTCGTCTGCAAATAGCGCCTGATGGAAAGCCGGTACCAGTGGGGCGCCCTGGCCTCCGGCGGCCAGGTCGCGTCGTCGGAAGTCGCTGACGACGCTGATGCCGGTGCATTCAGCCAGCAAGGCCGGATTGCCGATCTGGATGGTGACGCCCTGTGCTGGGTGATGGCGAACGGTTTGTCCGTGGCTACCGATGGCGCGAATCTGAGCGGGTTGGATACGCTGCTGTTTGAGCAGGCTGTCGATTCCCTGCGCGGCCAGGCGCACCCAGTGTTGCTCGGCAAGTGCTGCCCGCACCAACTCATCGGGGCCAGGAGAGCAGAGGGCCAACAGATCGGTACGGAGATCCGCGGGCATGGATAAATAGTGCGTACCGAGGAGGCGGGTATGGGTATCCTCCTGGTCGATGAGGGCGATGTCTATCCCATCCAGGCTGGTGCCTGACATCACCCCCAAGTAAAGCGCCATGTCAGCGTTTGTCCATGGCCAGCATCGTGGCCTTTTCCTGATTCATTCGCGCCATCAGCGGTTGAGTCTGCTGCAGGAATCGCTGCTTTTCGCCTCGGACGATCGGGTCGGCCATGCGCAGTTTCTGCGACAGAGGGTCGACATGGACGCCATTGATCTGGAACTCATAGTGGAGGTGAGGTCCAGTCGATAGGCCTGTGGTCCCAATATAGCCAATGATCTGGCCTTGTTTGACGGTGCTGCCCGTACGGACCCCTTTGGCAAAGCCTTGCATGTGTGCATACAGGGTTTGCTGGCGGTTACCGTGCTGGATGATCACGGTATTGCCGTAGCCGCCCTTGCGGCCTGCGAGCTTCACCTTTCCATCGCCGGTCGCGCGAATCGGCGTACCGCGAGGAGCTGCATAATCAACGCCTTTGTGGGCGCGGATCTTGTTGAGAATGGGATGGCGACGGCCATTGGAAAAGCGTGAGCTTATACGGGCAAAGTCCACAGGCGTACGGATAAAGGCCTTACGCATGCTGTTGCCGTCGGCGGTATAGTAATTGGTGGCGCCTTGCTTGTTGGTATAGCGAACGGCAGTGTAGGTTTTGCCTCGATTGACGAAGCGGGCGGCAAGAATATTGCCTTGCTGCAGACGTTTGCTGCCAAGGCGCTTTTCCTCGTAAATCACCTCGAACTCGTCGCCGCGTCGGATGTCCTGAGCGAAATCGATGTCGTAGGCAAAAATGTTCGATAGGGTCAGGGCCATGCTGTGGCTGAGACCGGCCTTCTTGGCTGCGGGAAAGAGGGAGCTGTCGATGACCCCTCGCGCATAGACGGTGCGCATCTCGGGTTTGACAGTCTCATGCTTGACGGAAAACCCTTGGGCAGATTTGCGGATCTCTATGGTTTTCAGCTTGTCTAGCTTGGCGTGCAGGGCTTGCAGTTCGCCATGGGCGGCAAACGTGAATTCAAACTTTTGCCCGGCTTTGATGTGCCCCAGCTGCCTGGCTGCTTCCTTGCTGCTGCCAAGGATTTCCTGCAGGGTGGAGGCAGGAACTCCGGCCTTGGCAAACACGGTCGAAAGGGTATCGCCCTTGCCTGCGGTAACCACTTTGGGGGATGCCGGCGCGGAGGGAGCTGTCGCTACGGTGGCGGAAGGAGCATCTCTTCCTGTCTGCTGAGAAGGCTGCTCTGTGGACTGCTCCGTGGTGACGGGTTGCCTATCCATGGAGCTTTCGAGCATGGCAAAAGGCAGCGCCGCTGCGTCGATGGACGGCGATTCTGGCTCTTGATCGTCTGTTTTTTCGATTTGGCTCGAAGCACTCTCCATTTCTGGATGAATGAAAGGCTTCTTTGCCTCGACCTCCCGCGACGGGAACACCAGCAAGGCCAGGCTTAGCAGCGCTGCTACACCACTGGCAGCCAGGATATGGCTTTTGGGGTAGAGCGGGGCTTTGGTGTCTTTTTGAGTCATGGCAGAGGGTGTTTAGGTTACAGTAACTGCCTAAAATATAATCAAACTGCCTATGAGGCAACCCTGAAAGGCGTGTGGCAGAGTAGTGGCGCTATTAAAGGTCCCGGCCCAAACAGCAATTGGGTTCGGTGCTGGGCATTGGTGCAGGCCCGCATGCGCCGCGTGCCGACGCTTAGTTGGCTGCTGTCGTTCTGCTGTATCAGGTTCAGCGCCGCGCGGCCAGATTGCTGGTCGAGTGATCCTTGCGGCTGTGATTGGCATCCTCCCCCAGAGCTGCACAGCCAGCACCCAGTGCTGGTTGTTCTCGATGGCCCACTGCTCGTGCGCCATGCCGGCAAACCACTCCAGAACGCCAATCGAGCTCAGGAAATAGTGGCGCTCGCGTGTTTCCTGGCCGCCCACTTGGTGAATTGACTCCAGTCGCCCCAGTGCCGTCAGCTCCTTCCGCTGGGTCCGCGGCGCCAGTCAGAGACTGTGGAAAAACCACCTGACGCGATGTTTCGGCGGAGTAAGCACGAACGTTTGGGGAGGCGAGCGATGACAGGCGACAGCGGGAAGTTGCTCGAGGATCTACCGATTCCGGACGCAGCACCATTGCGCCGGAGATTCTGTTGTCGCTGTGGCTTTATGCGACGCTGGAAGAGGGCGGCAGCGCGTGGGCGCTGGCGCAGCTGTGCGAGACGCACGATGCCTATCGCTGGCTGTGTGGTGCGTGCCGGTCAACCACCATACGCTGTCGGACTTCCAGGTGGGCCAGGGCGCGTATTCTGGGCGAGTTGCTGACGGCCAGCGTGGCGAGTCTGCTGGCCTGTGGCGCGGTAACACTCAAACGTGTGGCGCAGGATGGGATGCGCGCGCCGGGGCGACATCGTTCCGACGCAAGGCGCGGCTGCAGCATTCCAGGCGCAGGCGCGCCAGCAGGTCGAGGCGTTCGGCGCGAAGTGCATGACGATCCGAAAGCCACCAGCCGGCGTCGACAAGCGGCGCGAGCAGCGCATTGCTCAGGCGCTGGCCCAACTGCCGAAGCTGGAAGGGATCAAGCAGGCGCAAGGGAAGCCAGCCGACACGGCGCGGGCCTCCACCACCGATGCCCAGGCCCGGGTGATGAAGATGGCCGGCGGCGGCTTTCGTCCAGCGTACAACGCGCAGCTGGCCAGCGACACGGCCAGCCAGGTGATCGTGGGCGTGGACGTCGCCGACAGCGGCAGCGACCAAGGGCAGATGGTGCCGATGGTCCGCCAGATCGAACAGCGCTATGCGCACCGCCCGCCGGAGCTGCTGGTGGACGGCGGTTTCGCCAGGCTCGACGACATCGGGACTCTGGCCCTGGGCGCCACGGTGTATGCGCCGGTGCCGGAAACCCAGGGCCCCGCGGGTGATCGGCATGCCCCCTGTTCCGGCGACATCGGTCCCATCGCCGCCTGGCGACAACGCATGGGTACGGACGCCGGCAAGGCGGTCTACAAGGAGCGCGCAGCTACTGCCGAGTGTGTCAACGCCCTGGCGCGCAACCGCGGTTTGCAGCGCTTCAATATGTGTGGGCTCGACAGGGGCGGGAGTATGCTGCGTATGCGCTGGCGCGCAATCTGATGCGGATGCTCGAACTGGTGTCCGGGTTGGCGGCAGGCATGGGCGAAGTGGTCTGAAGCGGCGGAGGCCCCCGGCCAACCGCCCGCGCGACGCGTCCGGAAGGCTTCGGCAGGTCCGCCGCATTTGCCACGCCGAGCTTGGGTGAAAGAGCCGCGGTGACCCACTCTGCTTCCAGGGTGTTCGGCGCTCATCGCCGCCTCCCAAAAAGTCGAAAACTTGCGAAGTAGGGCTGGGGTTGGGCGGAATGAGAGGCGCTCGGAAAAGTTTCATCGGCTACCGGTAGTCGTCGCCCAATGCAAGAGGGAGGTAGCGCGATTGCCCTGTCTGCTGAGCCTTGTAATTTGCGGGTAATCTTGTAATGTTGCTACCTTTTCCTTTTGTGGCTGATGGGTTCTCATGAGGTCGATTGAAGAGCAGTTGGCGCTGATCAAGCGCGGTGCAGATGAAGTCTTGGTCGAGGCTGAGTTGGTCGAAAAGCTGAAAGGTGGCCAGCCGCTGCGAGTCAAGGCAGGTTTTGATCCCACTGCTCCGGATCTGCATCTTGGGCATACCGTACTCATCAACAAGCTGCGCCAGTTTCAGGACTTGGGGCACCAAGTGATTTTCCTTATTGGCGACTTCACCGGAGTGATCGGTGATCCCAGCGGTAAAAGCGCCACCCGGCCACCTTTGACTCGTGATCAAGTGTTGGAGAATGCTGAAACCTACAAGGCTCAGGTTTTTAAGATCCTTGATCCGAGCAAGACTGAGGTGGTTTTCAATTCTAGCTGGATTGAGCAGCTGACCCCTGCTGACTTTGTTCGGCTTACCTCCCATTGCACGGTGGCGCGCATGCTTGAGCGCGACGATTTCAGTAAGCGTTACGCTGCAAATCAGTCGATCGCAATTCATGAGTTTCTTTATCCTCTGGTACAAGGATATGACTCGGTTGCCTTGCATGCCGATGTCGAGCTGGGGGGGACGGACCAGAAGTTCAATCTGTTGATGGGGCGCGAACTGCAGCGTGCCTATGGTCAGAAGTCTCAGTGCATAGTCACCATGCCCCTGCTTGAGGGGGTAGATGGCGTGAAGAAAATGTCCAAGTCACTGGGCAATTATATCGGCATTCAAGAGTCGCCTGGCATCATGTATGGCAAGCTGGTGTCCATCCCTGATTTGTTGATGTGGAGGTATTTCGAGCTCCTGAGCTTTCGCTCGATGGAGGAAATCGAAGCCTTTCGGCTCGATGTCGACCGGGGAGCCAACCCGCGGGATATCAAGATCAAGCTGGCTGAGGAAATTGTTGCTCGTTTCCATGGCGAAGAGGCGGCGGTCAATGCTCATCGTTCGGCTGGGAATCGCATGAAGGATGGTGAACTGCCTGAAGACTTGCCTGTAATCGAATTGCTCTCGACAGAGGATATGCCGATTGCTGCTGTTCTGAATAAGGCAGGCTTGGTCAGGAACGCTGCTATGGCGCGTGATCTGCTCGGCTCCGGCGGGGTGAAGGTGGATGGTGCTGTGGTTGATCGCAGCTTCTTGTTCCAGCGAGGTGCGGCGCATATCTGTCAAGCGGGTAAGAAATCTTTCGCTAGGGTTGTCTTGAAGGCTGAGTAATATAGCAAGGGGCTGGTCATGTGGACTTGCCTCTATCAAACTAGACACCGGCACCCCGTTAAGTTAATGCCTTTGCCAGGCGCCTGAACTCCCGCGGCGAGCAGTGTTTCAGGGCGCTATGCGGATGCTGTTCGTTGTAATGCTCGAAGGCAATGGCCAAGTTGCGCAGCGCCGTCGCTCGATCTGGCTTGGGTATATGGGTGATATAGCCGCGCTTCATCGTCGCCGTATAGGTTGAGCTGTTGTCGCTCAGCCATTGCAACGGCGTGGCAGGCAGCTGCTGGCCAAAGCGCTTTTTCACGGACTCCAGCATGATGTCGCGGATGTCGTCGCCACTCACTGTAGTCATGGAGGCTGGCCACCCAGCCGATGGCTTCGCGGTCGCAGCACTCCCGGACGAAGGTCACCAGTAGCCTGGCGCCATCCTCACGGCAAAACTCGAAGCCATCGGAGCGCCAGCGAGTATTGCTCGCCGACACGGCCACCCGCCCCTCATGTGACGCCGCGCTACGCCCGGTTGCTTGCGTCGCCGCTCCAGCAGCGGGTTGTGGTCGCGCATGACGCGGAAAACCCGTTTCACATTGACCGGCAGCTGACCCTGTCGCTCGTGCTGCCGGTGCAGCAGGCCCCAGGCGCGACGGTAACCATGGCTGGTCAGCGCGCTGACGACTGTCTGTATCTGGGCTACCAAGGCTGCATGTTCGACGACGCCGCTTTTTCGGCACGACAGAGGGTAGTCAGTGCTGGCGAGGCCGTGGTTCCGGCTTCCGAACTGGCTGATGCGTTGAAGCAGGCTCGCGAGCTGCAGCGGCTGCTGGGCAAGAGGACGATGGAAGCGGAAATCCTCAAGGAAGCTGTCGAGGTGACCCGCTCGCGAAAATGGATTGCGCACTCACCCTTTTTGCCGGGGGACGCCCAGTGAAAGTCTCGGTATGGC
>NZ_CP011835.1:620000-915000 GCF_002220155.1 Azotobacter chroococcum
GCTTTGCACGCAGGAGGTCAGGAGTTCGATCCTCCTTGGCTCCACCAACCACTCATCAATCGCTGAAAGCTCAGAAACGAGCATTTCCTGAAGGCAACGGCCCCAGTGAATGCTGATTTCTGGTCTTTGCGCCAGATTCGTTCTTTAAAAATTCGGGTATGTGATAGAAGTAGACTGATCGATTGTTTCACTGCAATCGATGAGGTCAAGGTAAATTTGCGAGTTCAAGCGCGAATTTTCGGCGAATGTCGTCTTCACCCCATCCAGGCAAGGCCGCGAGGCCGCAGATTGCTTGGGGTTATATGGTCAAGTGAAGAAGCGCATACGGTGGATGCCTTGGCAGTCAGAGGCGATGAAAGACGTGGTAGCCTGCGATAAGCTTCGGGGAGTCGGCAAACAGACTGTGATCCGGAGATCTCTGAATGGGGAAACCCACCCAGCACAAGCTGGGTATCTTGTACTGAATCCATAGGTGCAAGAGGCGAACCAGGGGAACTGAAACATCTAAGTACCCTGAGGAAAAGAAATCAACCGAGATTCCCTTAGTAGTGGCGAGCGAACGGGGACTAGCCCTTAAGCTTGCCTGATTCTAGTAGAAGGCTCTGGAAAGTGCCGCCGTAGTGGGTGATAGCCCCGTATACGAAAGGATCTGGCAAGTGAAATCGAGTAGGACGGCGCACGTGAAACGTTGTCTGAACATGGGGGGACCATCCTCCAAGGCTAAATACTCCTGACTGACCGATAGTGAACCAGTACCGTGAGGGAAAGGCGAAAAGAACCCCGGAGAGGGGAGTGAAATAGAACCTGAAACCGTATGCGTACAAGCAGTGGGAGCCCACTTTGTTGGGTGACTGCGTACCTTTTGTATAATGGGTCAGCGACTTATATTCAGTGGCAAGCTTAACCGAATAGGGGAGGCGTAGCGAAAGCGAGTCTTAATAGGGCGTTTAGTCGCTGGGTATAGACCCGAAACCGGGCGATCTATCCATGAGCAGGTTGAAGGTTAGGTAACACTGACTGGAGGACCGAACCGACTCCCGTTGAAAAGGTAGCGGATGACTTGTGGATCGGAGTGAAAGGCTAATCAAGCTCGGAGATAGCTGGTTCTCCTCGAAAGCTATTTAGGTAGCGCCTCGTGTATCACTGCTGGGGGTAGAGCACTGTTTCGGCTAGGGGGTCATCCCGACTTACCAAACCGATGCAAACTCCGAATACCGGCAAGTGTCAGCACGGGAGACACACGGCGGGTGCTAACGTCCGTCGTGAAAAGGGAAACAACCCAGACCGTCAGCTAAGGTCCCAAAGTCCTGGTTAAGTGGGAAACGATGTGGGAAGGCTTAGACAGCTAGGAGGTTGGCTTAGAAGCAGCCACCCTTTAAAGAAAGCGTAATAGCTCACTAGTCGAGTCGGCCTGCGCGGAAGATGTAACGGGGCTCAAACCAGGCACCGAAGCTACGGGTTCATCTTCGGATGAGCGGTAGAGGAGCGTTCTGTAAGCCTGTGAAGGTGAGTCGAGAGGCTTGCTGGAGGTATCAGAAGTGCGAATGCTGACATGAGTAACGACAATGGGTGTGAAAAACACCCACGCCGAAAGACCAAGGGTTCCTGCGCAACGTTAATCGACGCAGGGTGAGTCGGTCCCTAAGGCGAGGCTGAAGAGCGTAGTCGATGGGAAACGGGTTAATATTCCCGTACTTCTGGTTACTGCGATGGGGGGACGGAGAAGGCTAGGCCAGCTTGGCGTTGGTTGTCCAAGTTTAAGGTGGTAGGCCGAACACTTAGGCAAATCCGGGTGTTCAAGGCCGAGAGCTGATGACGAGCCTTCTTTTACGAAGGCGAAGTGGTTGATGCCCTGCTTCCAGGAAAAGCCTCTAAGCTTCAGGTAATCAGGAACCGTACCCCAAACCGACACAGGTGGTTGGGTAGAGAATACCAAGGCGCTTGAGAGAACTCGGGTGAAGGAACTAGGCAAAATGGCACCGTAACTTCGGGAGAAGGTGCGCCGGTGAGGGTGAAGGATTTACTCCATAAGCCCATGCCGGTCGAAGATACCAGGCCGCTGCGACTGTTTATTAAAAACACAGCACTCTGCAAACACGAAAGTGGACGTATAGGGTGTGACGCCTGCCCGGTGCCGGAAGGTTAATTGATGGGGTTAGCGCAAGCGAAGCTCTTGATCGAAGCCCCGGTAAACGGCGGCCGTAACTATAACGGTCCTAAGGTAGCGAAATTCCTTGTCGGGTAAGTTCCGACCTGCACGAATGGCGTAACGATGGCGGCGCTGTCTCCACCCGAGACTCAGTGAAATTGAAATCGCTGTGAAGATGCAGTGTATCCGCGGCTAGACGGAAAGACCCCGTGAACCTTTACTGTAGCTTTGCACTGGACTTTGAGCCTGCTTGTGTAGGATAGGTGGGAGGCTTTGAAGTGGGGACGCCAGTTCCCATGGAGCCATCCTTGAAATACCACCCTGGCATGCTTGAGGTTCTAACTCTGGTCCGTCATCCGGATCGAGGACAGTGTATGGTGGGCAGTTTGACTGGGGCGGTCTCCTCCCAAAGAGTAACGGAGGAGTACGAAGGTGCGCTCAGACCGGTCGGAAATCGGTCGCAGAGTATAAAGGCAAAAGCGCGCTTGACTGCGAGACAGACACGTCGAGCAGGTACGAAAGTAGGTCTTAGTGATCCGGTGGTTCTGTATGGAAGGGCCATCGCTCAACGGATAAAAGGTACTCCGGGGATAACAGGCTGATACCGCCCAAGAGTTCATATCGACGGCGGTGTTTGGCACCTCGATGTCGGCTCATCACATCCTGGGGCTGAAGCCGGTCCCAAGGGTATGGCTGTTCGCCATTTAAAGTGGTACGCGAGCTGGGTTTAGAACGTCGTGAGACAGTTCGGTCCCTATCTGCCGTGGACGTTTGAGATTTGAGAGGGGCTGACCTTAGTACGAGAGGACCGGGTTGGACGAACCTCTGGTGTTCCGGTTGTCACGCCAGTGGCACTGCCGGGTAGCTATGTTCGGAAAAGATAACCGCTGAAAGCATCTAAGCGGGAAACTTGCCTCAAGATGAGATCTCACTGGAGCCTCGAGCTCCCTGAAGGGCCGTCGAAGACTACGACGTTGATAGGTGGGGTGTGTAAGCGTTGTGAGGCGTTGAGCTAACCCATACTAATTGCCCGTGAGGCTTGACCATATAACACCCAAACAATCTGGCCGACCGGAAGGATCGGCACAGCGGGTGAGGTCGAAGCCGACTAAACCGAAAATCCGGCTGAACCGCAAAGCCACCGAGACACAGACATCACATGCCCGATTCGGGATGGCGCCGCAACGCGACATCCCAACCGAATTGCTTGACGACCATAGAGCGTTGGAACCACCTGATCCCATCCCGAACTCAGCAGTGAAACGACGCATCGCCGATGGTAGTGTGGGGTTTCCCCATGCGAGAGTAGGTCATCGTCAAGCGCCTATTGCAAACCCCCGAGCCAGCCATGGCTCGGGGGTTTTCTATTTGGCCAGCCTTCGGGCATCGCCTGACCTTATTATTAAGGTGGCCCTTAAATAGACGTCTAGTTAGACTTCAGGCATGGAAAAGATCGACGCCCGCAAACTGACCGCAGACGGTCGTAAGCTGTTTCGCCAAAGTCGAGGAACTGGCCTCAGTCACCGGTGTGCATCCGACCACCATCAAGACCTGGCTGGCCCGTGCCAAACGCGAGGACGCGCAAGCCCTGGAGGAAAAGCGTCGGGGGCGCCCGGTGGGCGCCTGCCGCAAGCTGACGCCGGCCGACGAGCAGTGGCTGCGCGAGCAAATCGTCGAGCAAACCCCGCAGCAGCTGCAGTTGCCGTTTGCCCTGTGGACGCGCCCGGCCATCAAGGCGCTGGCCAGGGAACGCCTCGGGATCGAGCTGCAGGACCGGTTGATCGGCAAATACCTCAAGCGCTGGGGGTTCACGCCTCCGCGTCCCGTGAAGCGGGCGCAGGAGCAGCGGCCGGAGGACATCGAGCGCTGGCTGGAGCAGACCTACCCCCAGGTCAAGGCGCGCGCCGACGCCGAAGGGGCGGTGATTCACTGGGGGGACGAAACCGCGGTCAAGAAGGATGCGAACTGGATACGCGGCTACGCCCCCAGGGGCCAGACGCCGGTGCTGGCGACGCCCACTCGTTGGCACAAGCTGTCGCTGATCTCCGCGATTTCGCCCCGTGGTGAAGTGGCCTTCCAAATCGTCGAAGGCAGCATCAACGCGCTGCGCTTCATCGACTTCCTGGGTCGCCTTGTGGAGGGGGCAGCGCAGAAGATCTTCCTGGTGGTCGATAACCTGCGCGTCCACCATGCCAAGGTGGTCAGCGAGTGGCTCAGTGACAAGCAGGGCAAAATCGAACTGGTGTTCCTGCCGCCCTATGCGCCCGAGTCCAATCCCGACGAGTACCTGAACCGGGATTTCAAGACGGCGCTGCGCAGTGGCCCGGTCAGCCATGACAAGGCCAGCCTGCTGGACAAGGCGATGGCTTTCATGAACACACTCGGCACCTTGTCCGACAAGGTCATGGCCTATTTCCGGCATCCTGCAGCACGCTATGCCATGGCGTGAATTTAAGGTTCATCGCATTTTCCCGGGAAAGGCGGCCTTGATTTTCAGGAAAAAGTAATCGGAGTCCCTGAAGCCATAGGCCATGCGCTTGATCACCTTGATCCGGTTGTTCACCCCCTCCAGCAGGCTGGTGTGCATGTGGAATCGTGCGCTGGCGAGGATGCCCCGGGCATAACGCTGGAGGTTGCGGGCAAAGCGCTGTAGCGGCGCCAAGCCGCTCTCCCGTGCATGCCTTAGCCAGGCTCGCCAGCGCCGCCAGCCCTCCCGTACGCTGGGCGCGTACCAGACCTCCTTCAACGCATCCTTGAGCACATAGACCGTGGCCAGTGGCTGGTTGGCTGCCAGCAACTCCTGCAGTCGAACAGCATGATCCTCCTTCAGGTTCTCCCGGTTGCGCAGCAGCAGCCAACGACTCTGCTTGACCACTTGGCGAGCGGGCTTGTCATGGCGCAGGGCATTGGCCTGGTCTACCCGGATGCGGTCGATCACGTCGCGTCCGTAGCGGGCGACCACGTGGAACAAGTCGTACACCACCTCGGCACTGAGGGCAGTGCTGTTTCACTTCCAGATCGAAGGCCGTGTTCATGTCCATCGCCACGGCTTCGATCTGCTGGCAGCGCTCGCCGAGTTGCTCGAAGAACGGGCGTATGGCCTTGCGGCTGTTGCCCAGGCCGACCCACAGGACGCGGGTACGTTCGGCATCCATGATCACCGTCGCGTAGCGATGGCCTTTGTGCAGAGCAAACTCGTCCATCACCAGACGGCGCACATCGCCCGGTTCGAAGGTGCCGAACGCCGCTTGCAGCCGCCGCTTGTCCAGCGTCTTGAGGGTGTGCCAGTGCAGCCCGGTGAGCCGGCTGACATGGCTGATGGGCAGCAGCTGCAGCAGGCTTTCGATCCAGGTGCACAGCCGGCGGGTCAGCCGCGAAGCCGGGGCCAGCCAGGAGATGGGTTCGGTAACTCGCCCACACGTCAGGCAGTCCACTCGACGCACGGGGAGTCGCAGCTGGACGCGCTGATCGAGCAGATCCCGGTCGCGAACGAGGCGAATGCGTCGGTCATGGACCAGGGGGCTGGGCTGCTGACAGCGACCACAGCGTGGCAGGTCGGCCGCTCGAGGTTCGAGGGTCAGCGTAAGGGTGTTTTCGGCGGAGTGGCTGCAGGCTACGACGTCGTAGCCTGGCCAGAAAGCAGCAAGATCAATAGGATGCACGATGACAGCAGGGGGCAGGCGTTGGTGTGTTTGGCGACTGCCAATTTACCTGCTTCCCTGTCTGTCAATCCGCTCTTCCCCACGATCCCGCGAAGAACCGAATTTAAGGGCCAGATTAATAATCTCACCCTGTCAGGATCTGATGCGAAAGGGCTTTATAAACCCACCTTCAAATATAAAGACCCACCAATGCTGTGCTCCCGATTCTTTTCTGGAGCGTAAGCAATGGGATGGACTCCTCCTCATCCCACTCGGCGCCAATGCCTCATCTTCAAATGAGATAAAGGCCTGACGATGCTGTGCTTCCCTCATTTTCTGGAGCCAGCAACCATGATGTGGCCCGACGCCAAGGTCGAAAGTCTATCTAGTCCTGGCTACTCGTAGTATAGGCAGTTGCCAAGAAGCTCCCCTGCCTCGTCTATCCTTTCTCCATCCACACGCCTTAGTCGGGGACACCATGCCCGCTTTCGCCCGTTGTCTGCGCCGGGCCTTGGCGCTGATGTTGCTGCTGGCCGCGTTGCCGGCTCCCGCCGTCCCCCCGCCGGTCACGGTGCTGACGGTGGATGGGGCGATCGGTCCGGCCAGCGCCGACTACCTGATCCGCGGTCTGGCACGAGCTGGGAAGGAGGGCGCGCAGCTGGTGGTGATCAACATCGACACCCCCGGCGGGCTGGACACCTCGATGCGCTCGATTATCAAGGCGATCCTCGCCAGTCCCGTGCCGGTGGCCAGCTACGTCGCGCCGAGCGGCGCGCGGGCAGCCAGCGCCGGCACTTACATCCTCTATGCCAGCCATATCGCCGCCATGGCGCCAGGTACCAACCTCGGCGCGGCGACCCCGGTACAGATCGGCGGCCTGCCCGGCACGCCGCCGCAGCAGCCGGGCCGGCCGCCGGCAGAGGACAAGGATGACAAGACCGGCAAGGCGCCGGCGCCCGGCGGCGAGCCGGCCGACGCCCTGAGCCGCAAGCAGATCAACGACGCCGCCGCCTACCTCCGCGGCCTCGCCCAGTTGCGCGGGCGCAATGTCGAGTGGGCCGAGCAGGCGGTGCGCGAGGCGGTTAGCTTGTCCGCCTGGGAAGCCCTGGAGCTGAAGGTGATCGACCACCAGGCGGCCGACCTGCCGGATCTGCTGCGCCAGGTCGACGGCAAGCGCTACGCGGTGGCCGAGGGCATGGTGACCCTGCAGACCGCCGGTGCCGAGCTGGTCCACCATGCACCGGACTGGCGCACCCGGCTGCTGGCGGTGATCACCAATCCCAGCGTGGCGCTGATTTTGATGATGCTCGGTGTCTACGGGTTGTTCTTCGAGTTTTCCAGCCCGGGCTTCGGCCTCGGTGGGGTACTCGGCGGCATCTGCCTGATCCTCGCCCTCTACGCCCTGCAGCTGCTGCCGGTGAGCTACGCCGGAGTCGGGCTGATCCTGCTCGGCATCGCCTTCATGGCGGCCGAGGCCTTCCTGCCCAGCTTCGGCGTGCTCGGCATCGGTGGGGTGGCGGCCTTTGTCATCGGCGCGCTGATCCTGATCGATACCGAGGTGCCCGGCTTCGGCATCCCGCTGCCCCTGATCCTGACCTTGGCTGTCGTCAGCGCCGGGCTGATCGCCGTCATCCTCAGCATGGCGATGAAGGCACGCCACCGTGCGCTGCAGGGCGGCGACGCCGGGCTGGTTGGCAGCCTGGCGGCGGTGAGCGCGGTCGAGGCCGGTGACCCGCTGGCCGGCTGGGTGCAGTTGCAGGGCGAGCGCTGGCAGGTGCGCAGCCCGCAGCCGCTGCAGCCCGGCCAGGTGGTCCGCGTGGTGGCCCGCCAGGGGCTGCTGCTGGAGGTGGCGGCGGCCGAGCAACCTACTCCACGAGGAGACTGACATGGGCTTCGAACTGAGTTTTGGTTTCATCCTGGCGCTGCTGGTGGCGCTGCTGCTGTCGGCGTTCCGTATCCTGCGCGAGTATGAGCGCGGCGTGGTGTTCCAGCTCGGCCGCTTCTGGAAGGTCAAGGGGCCGGGGCTGATCATCCTCATCCCGGGCGTCCAGCAGATGGTGCGGGTCGACCTGCGGACCATAGTGCTGGACGTGCCGACCCAGGATGTGATCTCTCGCGACAACGTCTCGGTGAAGGTCAACGCGGTGATCTACTACCGGGTGCTCGATGCGCAGAAGGCGATCATCCAGGTCGAGGACTACCACGCGGCGACCAGCCAGCTGGCGCAGACCACCCTGCGCTCTGTGCTCGGCAAGCATGAGCTGGACGACATGCTGGCCGAGCGCGAGCGGCTCAACGCCGACATCCAGCAGGTGCTCGACGCGCAGACCGACGCCTGGGGCATCAAGGTAGCCAACGTGGAGATCAAGCACGTCGACCTCGACGAGTCGATGATCCGCGCCATCGCCAAGCAGGCCGAGGCCGAGCGCGAGCGGCGGGCCAAGGTGATCCATGCCGAGGGCGAGCTGCAAGCCTCGGAAAAGCTCATGCAGGCCGCGGAAATGCTCGGCCGCGAGTCCGGCGCCATGCAGCTGCGCTACATGCAGACCCTCGGCGCCATCGCCGGCGACAAGAGCTCGACCATCGTCTTTCCGATGCCCATCGAGTTGCTGCCGCTGCTCAAGGAGCGCGAGAAGAAGGTCTGAGCGCACGGGCTGCCTTCGCCGGCAGGCTGCCGGTTTTCCTGCGACACTGAAAAGGCAGGTCCAGACAATCGAGGAGTCGGATTGCTGGACGACAGCCGTCGAGGAACGACAGGCAATGCCCGCCGGGCGAGGAGACTGCCATGCGCATCGGGATACCCACGGAACTCAAGAACCACGAATACCGGGTCGGCCTGACGCCGTCCTCGGTGGCCGAGCTGACCGCCCTTGGCCACGAGGTCTGGGTCGAGAGCCAGGCCGGCGCCGCCATCGGCTTCGCCGACACCGACTACCGGGCCGCTGGGGCGCACATCGCCACGGATGCCGCGGTGCTCTACGAAACCGCCGAGCTGATCGTCAAGGTCAAGGAGCCGCTGGCCGAGGAGCGCGCCCGCCTGCGCCCGCACCATACCCTGTTCACCTACCTGCACCTGGCCCCGGACCGGATGCAGACCGACGACCTGCTGGCCAGCGGCGCCACCTGCATCGCCTACGAGACGGTCAGTGACGCCCAGGGGCGCCTGCCGCTGCTGGCGCCGATGTCCGAGGTCGCCGGGCGTATGGCGATCCAGGCCGGCGCCCATTGCCTGGAAAAGGCCCA
The DNA here is from genome assembly GCF_002220155.1 of Azotobacter chroococcum. NCBI lineage: Bacteria > Pseudomonadati > Pseudomonadota > Gammaproteobacteria > Pseudomonadales > Pseudomonadaceae > Azotobacter > Azotobacter chroococcum. The sequence continues at coordinate 629,034 of NZ_CP011835.1, forward strand.
GGGTGGGCGCGGCGTGCTGCTCGGTGGGGTGCCCGGGGTGCCGGCCGGCAAGGTGGTGATTCTTGGCGGCGGGGTGGTGGGCAGCCAGGCGGTGGCCATGGCCGTCGGCCTGGGCGCGGACGTCACCGTGCTGGACCGCAGCCTGGACGCCCTGCGCCGGCTGGATGCCCAGTACGGCAACCGCATCGCCACCCTGCACGCCACGAGGGCGGCGGTGTACGAACAGGTGCTGGCGGCGGACCTGGTGATCGGCGCGGTGCTGGTCCCCGGCGCGGCGGCACCCCGACTGATCAGCGCGGCGATGGTCGCGCGGATGAAGCCCGGCGCGGTGCTGGTGGACGTGGCCATCGACCAGGGCGGCTGCGCCGAGACCTCGCGCCCGACCACCCATGCCGAGCCGACCTTCGTGGTCGACGGGGTGGTGCACTATTGCGTGGCGAACATGCCCGGCGCGGTGGCGCGCACCTCGACCCTGGCGCTGAACAACGCGACCCTGCCGTTTGTCGTCGCCCTGGCGGAGAAGGGCGTGCGCGGCGCCCTGGAGGACGACCCGCACCTACGCAATGGTCTCAATGTGGCCCGCGGCCAGCTCACCTGCGCCAGCGTGGCCGAGGCCCACGGCCTGCCGTACCGCAACGCCGCCGAGCTGCTGGCAAGGTTGTGAGCGGTGCGCTGGCGATCCGGTGGGAGCAGCCTTGGCCGCAATGTGAGACATCACCAAGGTTTTGCGGTCAAGGCCACCCCCATATCAAGAGCATCGCGCGGGCGGTCGGTTGACTTGTGAACCAGCCAGTCCTAAATTCGCCCCATGAACCGTGGACGCCCCCGTACCTTCGATCCGGAGCAGATGCTCGAACAGGCCATGCAGGTGTTCTGGCAGTGCGGCTATGAAGCCACCTCGCTGCAGGACCTGCTGGCGGCGACCGGCCTGTCGAAGAGCAGCCTGTACCAGACCTATCCGAGCAAGCGCGCGCTGTTCGAGGCGGCGCTGCGCCATTACTGCGCCCAGCGCCGCCGCGAGCTGTGCGAGCGGCTGCAGGCGGCGGTCTCGCCGCGCGAATTCCTGCGCAGCTGGCTGCTCTGTGCCCTGGAGGCGGAGCGCGCCGGCGAGACGCCGCGCGGCTGCCTGCTGGTCAATGTGGCCAGCGAGTTCTCCCAGGCCGATCCGGAGATTGCCGCCTTGCTGCGCAGTGGCATCGAGGGGCTGCGTCAGGTACTGGGCGAAGCCCTGCTGCGCGCCCAGGCCTGCGGCGAGCTGGACGCGTCGGCCGATGTGCCGGCGCTGGCCGGCTATCTGCTGTGCGTGATGAGTGGCCTGCGCATCCAGCGCAAGGCGGGAGCCTCGGCGGAGATGCTGCATGCGGCGATCGAGGTGGCCTTGGGCTGCCTCCGGTGATGGTTTGCCTGTTTTTGGACCGGTAAGTCCCAATCGAAGGAGATGGACATGCGCGAACTGTACGAACTCTGCGGAACCGCCCCCGAGGTGGTGTTCTCCCCCTACTGCTGGCGGGTGCGCCTGGCCCTGGCGCACAAGGGGCTGGACTTCGTCAGCCGCCCGGTGCGCTTCACCGACAAGGAAGCCCTGGCCTTCTCCGGCCAGAAGCTGGTGCCGGTGCTGCGCGATGGCGAAACCACGCTCCACGACAGCCTGGCGATCTTTCGCTATCTCGACGAGCGGTACCCCGGGCACAGCCTGCTCGGCGGCGCGTCGGGCGAAAGCCGCCTGCGGCTGATCGACCAGCTGATCGCCCAGGACCTGCGCCCGGCGCTGTTCCGCCTGCTGGTGCTGCGCATTCAGGCGTGCATCGACCCGGCTGACCGCGACTATTTCCGGCAGAGCCGCGAGAAGAGCCTGGGTATGTCGCTGGAAGCCTTCGCCGACCGCGAGGCCGGGCAGGCGCAGCTGGCACGGGCGCTGCAGCCGCTGAACGCGCAGCTGGCCGGGCACCGCTGGCTGGACGGGGCGGCACCGGGTGGCGCCGACTACCTGATCGGTGGCTTCTTCTTCTGGGCCTGGAGCCTGGGCGAGCAGCCCTGGCCCGAGGATTCTCCGGTCGGCGCCTGGTTCCGCCGCCTGCTGGCCTTCTGCGAGGAACGCCTGGGGCCGGTGCAGCGCGCCGCCGCCATCTGAGGAGGACACGCTGATGATCGATCTCTACTACTGGACCACCCCCAACGGTCACAAGATCACCATCTTTCTGGAGGAAACCGGGCTGGACTACCGCCTGCGCCCGGTGCACATCGGCAAGGGCGAGCAGTTCGCCCCCGAATTCCTGAAGATCGCCCCGAACAACCGGATTCCGGCCATCGTCGACCAGGCCCCGGCCGACGGCGGCGGGCCGCTGGCGCTGTTCGAGTCCGGCGCCATCCTCGAATACCTGGCCGACAAGAGCGGGCGCTTCCTGCCCAGGGAAACCCGCCCGCGCTTCCAGGTGCTGCAGTGGCTGTACTGGCAGATGGGCGGGCTGGGGCCGATGGCCGGGCAGAACCACCACTTCGTCCGCTACGCGCCGGAGCCGATTCCCTATGCCATCGAGCGCTACGTGAAGGAGACCGCGCGCCTGTACGGGGTGCTAGACCGCCAGCTGCAGGGCCGCGACTACGTGGCCGGCGACTACTCCATCGCCGACATGGCGATCTACCCCTGGGCCAAGCTCTGGGAAGGGCAGCGCCAGCGCCTCGAGGACTTCCCGAACATGGCCGCCTGGCTCGAGCGCATGGCTGCGCGGCCGGCGGTGCAGCGCGCCTACGCCATGGCCGAGCAGGTCAACGCCGACCCCGGCGCATTGCTCACCGACGAGGCGCGCCGGCTGCTGTTCGGTCAGGGACGCTGACTCGGGGACGCCGAGGGTTTCAGCCCGGCCGGTAGGCCGGGTGCGGCGGCAGCTCGTCGTCAGCCCGCTGGATGCGGCTGCGTCCGCCGGCCTTGGCCCGGTACATCGCCTGGTCGGCCTCGCGCAGCAGTTTTTCGTGGCTCTGTCCGCGGCAGATGCTGATGCCGATGCTGGCACTCAGGCTGACCTGCGCATCGCCCAGCTGCACCGGCTGGCTGAGCGAGTGGAGGATGCGCTCGGCCAGGGCCTGGGCCTGTTGCTCGGAGCCGATGGCCTCGCAGACCAGCACGAATTCGTCGCCGCCCAGGCGGGCGACCAGGTCGGTGGTGCGGGCGCTGGCCTGCAGGCGGCCGGCGACCTGCAGCAGCAACTGGTCGCCGGCGGCATGGCCGTGGCGGTCGTTGATCGCCTTGAAACCGTCGAGGTCGATCAGGATCAGGGCGAGCAGCTCCTGCTTGCGCTGGGCGCGCTGCCAGGCCTGGGTCAGGCGCTGGTTCAGGCCGATGCGGTTGGCCAGGCCGGTGAGCGGGTCCTGCAGGGCCATGGCGCTGAGGCGCGCGTTGGCCTCGGCGAGGGCGGCGGTGCGCTCGGCGACCCGCCGCTCGAGCACGCGCTCCTGTTCCTGCAGGGCCTTGAGAGCCTCCTGCTGGCTGCGCAGGACGGCCTCGCGGGCTTCCAGCTTGAGGCGCTTGAGCTCGCTCAGACGCGCTGCCAGGCCGAAGGAGAGCAGCAGCATCTCCAGCGCCGAGCCGAGCTGGACGCTGTTGGCGGTGAACAGGTTGCTCGGCAGCAGGGTGAAGTTGCGCAGCGCCATGAGCAGCGCTCCGCTCATCAGCGTCAGCTCGGCGAGCACGAAGATGCGCGCCCCCGGCGAGTCCCGCAGCAGCCCGGCCAGGCCGCAGCCGAGCAGCAGCAGGATGCCGCCGATGCTGGTCAGGGAGAGCGTCTGCAGCGCTCGGTCGACCGGCAGCAGCAGCGCGCCCAGGACCACGCCGAAGTGCAGGGCGCAGGCCTGGCCGAGCAGGCGGTGCCAGTGCGGCAGGGCGTGGCGGGTATCGAGGAACTCGCGGGTGAACAGGGTGCCCAGGGCCACGGCGAGGGCGAGGAACAGCGGCAGGAGGCGATTCTCCAGCTCACTGCCGGCGGTCCACAGGTACTGGGCGCCGAGGCCCGAGTGGGCGAGCATGCCGCCGCCCAGGCTGGCGGCGAACAGCACGTAGAGCAGGAAATTGCGCTCACGCAGGGCGAGGAACAGCAGCAGGTTGTAGCTGCACAGGGCGACCAGCATGGCCATGTAGCTGGTCTGCACCATCAGGTTCAGTCGGCTGTGGCGGGCGAAGGCGGCGCTTTCCCAGAGTTGCGCGTCGAGGGTCAGGGTGCCGCTCGACTGGGCGCGGAAGAACAGGCTGCGCTGCTCGCCGGGGGCCAGGCGCACGGTGAAGGCCGGCGACAGGTGGGCGCTGTCGCGTCGTGCGGCGGGCACCTGGTCGCCGCCCAGCAGGGGCTCGTCGGCGGCGCCGAACAGCTCGATGCGGTCGAGCGAGGGATAGACGAATTCGATCTGCCAGTCGCGGACCTCCGCCGCGCGCGACTCGAGGTCCAGACGCAGCCAGACGATGTCGCGGGTGTAGCCGAGGTTCAGGTCACGGCGCTCGGCCAGCGGGGCGAACGCCCGGCCACCGGCCATGATGTCCCCGGCCTGCAGCGTGCCAGCAGGGTCACGCAGCAGCTGCAGGTGGGGACGCAGGTCCACGGACCGCTCGCTGCCGTCCAGCTGCAGGGCAGCCGGCTCGTCCGACTGGCTGGCGGCGACCGGCGGCGACCCGCAAAGCAGGGTCAGCAGCACGGCCAGGCGCGCGCCGATCCGCCAGCGAGGGAAGGTGCCGCCCATTCCATTCGGGGGCTGGCCCCCGCGTGCTGACAAAGCCATCAACGACTCGCTTCCCTGACTCCTCAAGGCTGGATCGACCGTCGGGCGGAGCCGGGGCCTTGCTGGCATCGCCAGGGGCGCTTCCGTGGGCTTCGCCGAACCCTCACCAGCAGTGAAGAACGGAACGGCCTATCTCGCCAGTCGCCAGGATCAATCGGATAGCTCGTCGTGACGCCGTCCGGGACGGCCGTCCTCGGGACGCAGCTGGAGGAACAGGGCGGCGCCGAACATCGCCAGCAGTCCGACGCAGACGTAGGTGGCCTGGAAGGCGGCGAGCAGCGAGGCGCCCTGCGCCGCGCCGTCCGCGCTGAAGCCGCTGAGCAGGGCGGCGCCGATGCCCACGCCGAGGCTCATCGACAGCTGGACCACCACCGACAGCAGGCTGTTGCCGCTGCTGGCGTCGCGGGTGGGCAGGTCGATCAGGGCGACGGTGTTCATCGCCGAGAACTGCAGGGAATTCACCGCGCCGATCAGACCCAGGTGCAGGAGCAGCAGCGCATAGGGCGTGTCGCCGTCGACCAGCGCCAGGCTGGCCAGCAGGCCGCCGATCAGCAGGGTGTTGCCGACCAGCACCCGGCGGTAGCCGAGGCGCTCGATCAACCGCGGCGCCAGCGGCTTCATGGCCATCGAGCTCAGCGCCACGGGGACCATCGCCATCCCCGCCTGGCTCGGCGAATAGCCCAGGCCCAGTTGCAGCAGCAGCGGGGTGAGGAAGGGCAGGGCGCCGCTGCCCAGGCGGGTGAACAGGTTGCCGAGCACGCCGATGGCGAAGCTGTGGGTGCGAAACAGCCCGGGCGAAAACAGCGGCTCCTCGGCAAAGGTGGCGCGCAGCCAGTAGGCGGCCAGGCAGGCCAGCCCGGCGAGCAGCAGCAGCACCACGCGGGCATGCGGCAGGTGCAGTTCGCCGAGCCCTTCCAGGGCGATGCTGATCAGCAGCATGGCGGCACCGAACAGCAGGAAGCCCGGGGTGTCGAAGCGCGTCCGCTCCACCCCGCGCAGGTCGGGCATCAGGCGCACGGCGACCAGACAGCCGAGCAGGCCGACCGGCAGGTTGAGCAGGAAGATCCAGTGCCAGCTGGCGTACTCCACCAGCCAGCCGCCCAGCGGCGGGCCGAGCAGCGGGCCGAGCAGCGCCGGCATGGTGACGAAGCTGAGCACCCGCACCAGCTCCGTGCGCGGATAGGCGCGCAGCACCACCAGCCGGCCCACCGGCATCATCAGCGCGCCGCCGAAGCCCTGCAGCACCCGCGCGGCGACCAGCTGCAGCAGCGAGTCGGAAAGCGCGCAGAGCAGCGAGCCGAGGGTGAACAGCAGGATCGAGCCGAGGAACACCCGGCGGGTGCCGAAGCGGTCGGAGATCCACCCGGAGGCCGGCATCAGCACCGCCACGCTGAGCATGTAGGCGATCACCACCGACTGCATGCGCAGCGGGTCCTCGGCCAGATCCAGGGCCATCGCCGGCAGCGCGGTGTTGAGGATGGTGCCGTCGAGCATCGGCATGAACTGGGCGGTGGCGATGATCCAGGGCAGCAGGCGGGCGGTGCGGGGGGAGAGCGGCAAGGCGGTGGGCATGGGGTGTCCTGGCTGGAATGCCCGTGCAGTTTAGGGCCTGACGGCGAAGATTTCCCGACCGCATTGCCGACGGCCGGCTATCCGTCTTGTGCAACCGGCGATGATCTTCTATGACTTGAAGATCCGCGTCCGCGGGCTCGTCCGAAGAGGAAAAGGAGATCAGCGATGCGTCCTCTCTCTCTGACCGTCCTCCTGCTGGCCTGCGCCGGCACCCTGCCGGCGGTCGCCGGCGAGTGGCCCAGCGGTGCCCGCGAGGCGTTCATCCGCGACTGCATGGTCGGCGCCATGGCCCGCCACAAGGAGGGCCCGGCGCGGCACTACTGCGAGTGCTCGGCCGACCGCGTCGCCGCCGAGTTCAGCAGCGCCGAGCTGCGCCAGCTGCAGGGCGCAGACCAAGTGCCTGCGCCGATGCAGGAGCGTCTGCTCGCTACCTCCAGCAATTGCCTGTCGCAGCTCAATCCGGCGCAGTGAGAGCCGGCGCGCGGTGCCGCCCCTGAGGCTGGCGGCCGGCGCGGAGCGCCTCGCCGGGCCGTTCGCGGCGCGCGAGGCGGCGCTCGACCTGCTCAAGTGGCTGGCGTTCGCCAGCATGCTGCTCGACCATCTGCGCCTGGTCTGGCCGGCGCGGATCTGGCTGTACGTGCCGGGGCGCCTGGCGTTTCCCTTCTTCTGCCTGATTGTCGCCGTCAACCTGGCCCGACCCCGTGCCGGGCCGCCGCGCCGCGCGGCCCTGGCCCGCTACCTCGGCTGGCTGCTGCTCTTCGCCCTGCTTTCCGAATGGCCCTACCGGCTGCTGGTCGGCTCGCCGGACAGCTTCAACGTGCTGCCGACCCTGGCGCTCGGCCTGCTGCTGGCCAATGCCGCGCGCCCGTGCCCGCCGGCCGAGCGCCTGCTCGGCGTCGCCGCCCTGGGGCTGGCGCTGGCACTGCACGAGCGGCTGATGTTCGGCGCCTGCGGCGCGCTCCTGCCGGCCGCCTTCCTGCTCGCCCTGCAGCGCCCGCGCTGGGGCTGGCTGCCGCCGGCGGGGCTGACGGTCATGGCCAACTATTGGCCGGCGCTCTACATCGATGCGCGGCTCGGCCAGCCCTTCGCCCTCGCGGTGATCCTCGCCTGTTTCCTCGCCGCGCCCCTGGGGCTGCTCCTGCTGCGGCTGGCGCCCGGCCTTCCGGCGCCGCCGCTGCGGCGCTGGGCCTATGCCTTCTATCCGGGGCATTTCCTGCTGCTCCACGGGCTGCGCGAGTGGCTGCAGAGGGGCGGCTGAAGGGTCAGGCCGGCGCGCCGTGCAGGCGGGCGATGCGCGCGTCCTTCTCCTCCCACAGGCGCGTCACCCAGGCCTGCACGTACTGACGAAAGTCCGCATCGTTCTGATAGTCGCCCTGCCAGAGGGCCGGGTCCAGCTCGCGGGTCTGGATGTCGACGATCACCCGCGGCACCTGGCCGCTGATCAGCTTCCAGAAGCCGGGAATGCGCCGGCCCGAATAGACCAGGGTGACATCCAGCAGCGCATCCAGCTGCGGGCCGAGGCTGGCGAGGGCGAAGGCCAGGCCGCCGGCCTTGGGTTTCAGCAGGTAGCGGTAGGGCGAGGCCTGCTGGGCGTGCTTGAGTGGCGTGAGGCGGGTGCCCTCCAGGTAGTTGACCAGCGTGACCGGGATGTTGCGAAAGCGCGCGCAGGCGCGCCGGGTGATTTCCAGGTCCTCGCCGCGCCTCTCCGGATGGCGCTCCAGGTAGGCCCTGGAGTGGCGCTTCATGAAGGGGTAGTCGAGGGCCCAGAAGGCCAGCCCCAGGAAGGGTATCCAGATCAGCTCCTGCTTGAGGAAGAACTTGAAGAAGGGCGCCCGGCCGCCGAGGGCCTCCAGCAGCGCGGGGATGTCCACCCAGCTCTGGTGGTTGCAGACCAGCAGGTAGGAGCGGTCGCGGCGCAGCCCGGCGCTGCCGCGGATATCCCAGACGGTGGGGATGAGCCTGGCGAAGATCCGCTTGCCGATCTCCACCCAATGCTCGGCGCACCACATCACCCCGCGCGCGCAGGCCGCCCGCAGGCGACGGCCGGGCAGGATCAGGCGGAGCAGGGCGAGCAGCAGCAGCGGGACGATCATCAGCAGGGTATCGATCACCAGCAGCAGGAGGACGCCAAGGGCGGTGAACAGCGGACGCATGGAGAATCCTTGTCGGAGGGCCGGGCGCATCATAAGCCCGGAGCGGGGCGGCCGCAGCGTTTCGCCCGAACAGGCGAACAGGGCAGGGCAGCCGCTGGCGGAAAGGATTCGCCGGGCCGGTCGGCCGGCGCGGCTTTTCCCATACCAAAGTCGTAGGGCGAGGCTTCCGTGTCCTGCTAGCTTCAAGAGGCCATAACAAAAACAATTAGGAGTACTGCCCCATGTCGTCCCAAAACCGGCCAGAAGCCGCACAGGCTTACTGGCAAGAAAACCTGCGCTTGATGTTGATACTGTTGGCCATCTGGTTCTTCATCTCGTTCGGCTGCGGCATCCTGTTCGTCGAACAGCTCAATGCCATCCGCTTCTTCGGCTTCCCGCTCGGCTTCTGGTTCGCCCAGCAGGGCTCCATCTTCGGCTTCCTCGGTCTGATCGCCTTCTACGTGTGGAAGATGAACCAGCTCGACCGCAAGCACGATTTCCACGAAGACTGAGGCGCCGAGCATGGATACCCAAACCCTGATCTACGTCATCGTCGGTGCGACCTTCGCGCTGTACATCGGCATCGCGCTCTACACCCGCGCCGGCTCCACCAGCGAGTACTACGTCGCCAGCAAGGGCGTGCATCCGGTGCTCAACGGCATGGCCACCGGCGCCGACTGGATGTCGGCGGCCTCCTTCATCTCCATGGCCGGCATCATCTCCTTCATCGGCCTGGACGGCAGCGTCTACCTGATGGGCTGGACCGGTGGCTACGTGCTGCTGGCCATGTGCCTGGCACCCTACCTGCGCAAGTTCGGCAAGTTCACCGTGCCGGACTTCATCGGTGCGCGCTACTACTCGTCCACCGCACGTCTGGTGGCGGTGATCTGCGTGATCTTCATTTCCTTCACCTACGTGGCAGGCCAGATGCGCGGTGTCGGCATCGTGTTCTCCCGCTACCTGGAAGTGGACATCAACATCGGCGTGATCATCGGCATGGCCATCGTGTTCTTCTATTCCGTGCTCGGCGGCATGAAGGGCATCACCTACACCCAGGTGGCGCAGTACTGTGTGATGATGTTCGCCTACATGGTGCCGGCGATCTTCCTGTCGATGATGCTGACCGGCAACCCGATCCCGCAGCTGGGCTTCGGCAGCACCGTACTGGGCAGCGACACCTACCTGCTGGACAAGCTGAACGGCCTGGGTACCGAACTGGGCTTCAACATCTATACCGACGGTACCAAGTCCACCATCGACGTGTTCTTCATCACCATGGCGCTGATGGTCGGCACCGCCGGCCTGCCCCACGTGATCGTGCGCTTCTTCACCACCCCGACGGTGCGTGATGCGCGCAAGTCCGCTGCTTGGGCCCTGCTGTTCATCGCCATCCTCTACACCACTGCACCGGCGGTGGCCGCCTTCGCCCGCACCAACCTGCTGACCAGCCTGCCGGGCGTGAGCTACGCCGAGGCGCCGAGCTGGTTCAAGAACTGGGAGAACGCCGGTCTGGTGGCCTGGCTGGACAAGAACGACGACGGCAAGATCCAGTACGGCCCGGGCGCCCCCTTCGCCGGTGCGCCGACCTTCGACAAGACGCCGGGCGAGCACGGCGAGCGCCAGGTGACCAACGCCCCGACTCCGGCCGCGACCGAGCTGTACGTGGACCGCGACATCATGGTTCTGGCCAACCCGGAAATCGCCAACCTGCCGGGCTGGGTGATCGCCCTGATCGCCGCCGGCGGTCTGGCCGCCGCGCTGTCCACCGCCGCCGGCCTCTTGCTGGTGATTTCCACCTCGATCTCCCACGACCTGCTGAAGAGCACGCTGATGCCGAACATCGGCGAGAAGCAGGAGCTGCTGGCCGCTCGTATTGCCGCCGCGGTGGCGGTAGTGGTGGCCGGCATCTTCGGCATCTATCCGCCGGCCTTCGTCGCCCAGGTGGTGGCGTTCGCCTTTGGCCTGGCCGCGGCGTCGTTCTTCCCGGCCATCGTCCTGGGGATCTTCTCCAAGCGGGCGAACAAGCAGGGGGCGATCGCCGGCATGGTCGTCGGTCTGGCGTTCACCTTCGCCTATATCGTCTACTTCAAGTTCATCAACCCGTCGCTGGACACTGCCGAGCACTGGTGGTTCGGCATCTCCCCGGAGGGCATCGGCACCCTGGGCATGATCTTCAACGTGGTTGTGACCTACGCGGTGTCGATGATCACCGCCCCGCCGCCGGCGCAGATCCAGGAGCTGATCGAGGACATCCGCATCCCCCGTGGTGCCGGTGCCGCGATCGCCCACTGATCGCCCGGGCTGGAAAAGAACCGGCGCCCCTGCGGCGCCGGTTCTTTTTTGCCTGCGAAAAACGGTTCGCGGCGGGGCAGCCTGGCTCAGATCGAATGGCGGGCGGCGCGCTGCGCGCGATGCCAGCGGCCGACGCGCTGGCCCAGTTCGTGGAGGTTGTCCAGACCCATGCGCCGGGCGCGGTTGAACAGGATCAGGGCGATCTCGGCGGTGGCCAGGGCATCGGCCGAGGCGTGGTGGCGCTGCGGCATGTCGAGCCGGAAATACTCGATCCACTGGTCCAGGCCGCCCGGGTGGACGAGGGCCTCGGGGAACAGCATGGGCGCCAGGTCGGCGACGTCGAGAAACGGATGGCGCAGCGTGTAGCCCAGCTCGTCCTTCAGCGCGCGGCCCAGCATGCGCTGGTCGAAGGGCGCGTGAAAGGCGAGGAACACGCAGTCGCTGGCGTATTCCATGAACTGCAGCAGCGCCTCGGCCGGGGCGGTGCCGCCAGCCAGGGCGCTGGGCGCGATGCCGTGGATCAGCACGCTCTCGGTGACGGTCTTCAGCCGGCGCTGCAGGGTGCATTCGAACTGGTGGGCCAGGTCGATGGCGTCGTCCTCGACGAGCACGGCGCCGATCGACAGGACGATGTCGCGGTTGACGTTGAGGCCGGTGGTCTCCAGGTCGAGCACCACGAAGCGTTGGGCGTGCAGCGGGCGGCTGTCCAGGTGCGGCGCCGTCGGCAGGCGCCGCAGGCGCCGCCGCTGGCCATCGTCGAGCGGCGGTCGGCCGGTGCCCAGGGAGGACAGGAAGGCGAACGGATTCATCCGATTTTCGCGAGAAACCCCGTACTTCCAGTGCGGGGAGGGATAGCGCAGCGCCCGCAGGGCGCCCCTGTTCTCGCTGCCTCCTTCTCAGGTGGTCGCTATCTTTACCCTGATGGGTTTGTTTTGTGAGTCATGACGAAACGCGCCTGCAAATACCGCTTCTACCCCACGCCAGAGCAGGCCGAGCTGCTTGCCAGGACGTTCGGTTGCGTGCGTTCCGTCTACAATCGCATCCTGCGCTGGCGTACCGATGCGTTCTTCAAGGAACAGCAGAAGGTCGGCTACACGCAGGCCAGCGCCCGGCTGACGGCTATCAAGAAGCTGCCGGAGCTGGCTTTTCTCAATGAAGTCAGTTCGGTGCCATTGCAGCAATGCCTTCGCCACCAGCAGGCTGCGTTCAGGAACTTTTTCGAGGGCCGGGCGAAGTACCCGGCCTTCAAGAAGAAACGGCACCGGCAGTCCGCCGAGTTCACCAGCTCGGCCTTCCGCTATCGCGACGGCAAGCTGTTCCTGGCCAGGTGCGATGCGCCGCTGGACATCCGCTGGAGTCGTCCGCTTCCTTGCGAGCCTTCCACGGTCACGGTTTCCAAAGACTCCGCAGGGCGGTACTTCGTGTCCTGCCTGTGCGAGTTCGAGCCCGAAACCCTTCCGGTCGTGCCGAAGACCCTCGGCATCGACCTGGGGCTGAAAGACCTGTTCGTCACCAGCGAGGGCGAACGATTCGGCAATCCCCGCCACACCGCGAAATACGCCTCCCGTCTGGCCCTGGCCCAACGCCGGCTGAGCAAGAAGCAGCTCGGCTCGAAGAACCGCGCCAGGGCCCGACGGAAAGTGGCCCGTATTCACGCGAAAATTTCCGATTGCCGAGCGGACGGCTTGCACAAGCTGTCCCGCAGACTGATCAACGAGAACCAAGTGGTCTGCGCCGAAATCCTTGCCGTGAAGAACATGATCCGCAATCCGCAACTGAGCAAAGCCATTGCCGATGCAGGCTGGGGTGAATTCGTTCGCCAGCTGGAATACAAGGGCGGGTGGGCCGGTCGGCAGATCGTCCAGATCGACCGCTGGTACCCCAGCTCGAAGCGTTGCTCCTGCTGCGGGCATATCCTCGGGCGCCTGCCCCTGGAGGTCCGCAGTTGGACCTGCCCGGAATGCGCAACCGAACACGATCGCGATGTGAATGCGGCGATCAACATTAAAGCCGCCGGGCTGGCGGTGTTAGCCCTTGGAGAGAACGTAAGCGGCATGGGTCAAGTATCCGTGTCCTGTTCTCAGTGAATTGGGAATCCCCTTCCTTCAGGGAGGGGAGCAGTCAAAGTTGATATCGCATGCCCAAGCGGCTCTGCAGGCGCTGCGCCTGGCGGAAGGATTCCCGCAGTATGCGCTGGTCGAGGCTGTTGAGGGTATCCGGATCGAGGCGGTTGCCGAGCGCGTGGCCTTCACGCTGCTGGCGCTGGTGGTGCTGCATGCGCATCAGCTGGATGAAGTGGTAGGCCTCCTCGTAGGACGCCGCGTCCTTGGCTTCGATCACCCCCTTGGCCGCCAGCTGGCGGAAGCGCTCGAGGGTGTTGCTGTCGTGGATGCCGTTGGCCAGGGCGAGGATGCGCGCACCGTCGACGAAGGGCGTCAGGCCCTCGACCTTGAGGTCCAGGGTGTCCTTCTCGGCGCCGTGGCTGGCCACCACGAAGTCGCGCAGGAAGCGGCCGATCGGCGGGCGGTGCTGCATGGCGTTGGTGGCCATCATGCGCTGGAACAGGCTGTTTTCGGCGATCATCTCCAGCAGGCTGTCGAAAAGCTCGCGGCAGCCCTGGGTCGGCCCCCAGACCGGGCGCAGGTCGAAGAAGATCGTCGAGCGCAGCAGGTTCTCGCCGTTCGGCGACTGGATGATGCCGCCGAAGCGGCGCAGCCATTCCTGGCGCGACAGGCACAGCTCGGGATTGCCGGCCATGATGTTGCCCTTGCACAGGCTGAAGCCGCACTGGTCGAGGGCCTGGTTGATCGCGCGGGCCAGCGGCAGCAGGCGTTGGCGGATCGCTTCGGCCTCGGCGGGGCTGTCGGCCTCGAAGAGGATGCCGTTGTCCTGGTCGGTGTGCAGGGTCTGCTCGCGGCGCCCCTCGCTGCCGAACGCCAGCCAGGTGAAGGGCACGCCCGGATCGCCGTGCTTCTCCAGCATCAGCTCGATCACCCGGCTCACGGTGTGGTCGTTGAGCTGGGTGATGATGCGGGTCAGCTGCGCCGGGCTGGCGCCGTGGGCGAGCATGTTGTCGATCAGGTGGGCGATCTCGCCGCGCAGCGCCGCCAGCACGGCCACGCTGCCGGCGCTGCTGATGGTGCGCGCCAGGTGCACCAGGTCGACGCGCTGCAGGGAGAACAGGTCGCGCTCGGAAACCACCCCCACCAGGCGGTCGTGCTCGACCACGCAGATGTGCGCGATGTGCTGCCGGGTCATGGTCAGGGCGGCGTCGAAGGCGGTGGCCGAGGGCGGCAGGCGGGCCGGGTCGGGGGTCATCAGCTGGTCCAGCGGCTGGGCGAGATCGCTGCTGCCCTCGGCGATCACCCGGCGCAGGTCGCGCAGGGTGAAGATGCCGATCGGGTACTCGGCCGCATCGACCATCACCAGGCTGCCGACGTGGTGTTCGTTCATCAGCCGCACCGCTTCGCGCAGGCTGGTGCCGGCGGTGCAGGAAATCGGTCGGCGCGCCGCCAGTTCTGCGAGGCGGGTATCCAGCGAGTACTGCGCGCCGAGGGTTTCCGCGGCCTTGAGCTGGACCTGCTGGTTGACCAGGTCGAGCAGGCTGCTGACCCCGCGCAGGGCGAAGTCGCGGAACGGATCGGAGCTGGTCAGCAGCTTGGCGAAGGCCTGGCGTTCGAGGAGCAGGCAGAAGGTGTCCTCGGCGGCGATGTAGTCGGTGCGCGTCGGCCGTTCGCCGACCATCGCCGCCACCGGGAAGCATTCGCCCGGGGCGACCTCCATGGTGGTGTCGATGCCGTTGCCGGAGAGGCTCGGGCGCTGGCCGAGGACATGGCCCTGCTTGATGATGTGCAGGTGCTCGACCCGCCCGTCGGCCGGCTTGACGATGGAGTCGCCCGCCGCATAGAAGCGCAGCCGGCAGTGCTCCACCAGATAGGCCAGATGGCTGCTTTCCATCTGGTCGAACGGCGGATACTGGAGGAGGAACTGCATGGTGCCCTGGATGTTCTGCATGACCGCGGTCTTGCCGGTCTCGGCGAAGGCGTCCGTCTTGCTCATCGGTGTTCTCCTTGAGAGGGCTGGATGTCCGTCTTCAATTCTGACACGCAGGCAGCGGGCCGGGCGCCGCCAGTCGGGCCGCGGCGATTGACGGCAGACAGGGAAAGCGCGGATTTCCAGTCGGCAGCGCATCCGGGCGCAGAAAGGAGAGCGCCGCGCACCCTCCTGCCGGGGAAGCAGAAGGAGGGTGCGCGGCGCGGGATGGAGCGCCGTCTGGCGCCCCGGGTCGGCATCCCTGCCGGGAGGGGGTCAGAGACCGTGCTTGGCCTTGAACTCGCGACGGCGGCGGTGCAGCACCGGCTCGGTGTAGCCGTTGGGCTGCCTGGTGCCTTCGACCACCAGTTCGACGGCAGCCTGGAAGGCCACGCCGTCGAAGTTCGGCGCCATCGGACGGTACAGCGGGTCGTTGGCGTTCTGACGGTCGACGACTACCGCCATGCGCTGCATGGTTTCCATCACCTGCTCGCGGGTGCACACGCCGTGGCGCAGCCAGTTGGCGATGTGCTGGCTGGAGATGCGCAGGGTGGCGCGGTCTTCCATCAGGCCGACGTCGTTGATGTCCGGCACCTTGGAGCAGCCGACGCCCTGATCGATCCAGCGCACCACGTAGCCGAGGATGCCCTGGGCATTGTTGTCCAGCTCCTGCTGGATCTCCGCGGCGCTCCAGTTGGTGTCCTTGGCCAGCGGGATGCTCAGGATGTCGTCCAGCGAGGCGCGCTCGCGCTTGGCCAGCTCCTGCTGGCGGGCGAACACGTCGACCTTGTGATAGTGCAGGGCGTGCAGGGCGGCGGCGGTCGGCGACGGCACCCAGGCGGTGTTGGCGCCGGCCAGCGGGTGGACGATCTTCTGCTCGAGCATGGCGGCCATCAGGTCGGGCATGGCCCACATGCCCTTGCCGATCTGCGCGCGGCCGGACAGGCCGCAGGCCAGGCCGTTGTCGACGTTCCAGTTCTCGTAGGCCTTGATCCAGGCGGCGTTCTTCATCTCGCCCTTGCGGATCATCGGGCCGGCTTCCATGGAGGTGTGCAGCTCGTCGCCGGTGCGGTCGAGGAAGCCGGTGTTGATGAACACCACGCGCTCGCGGGCGGCCTTGATGCAGGCCTTGAGGTTGACCGTGGTGCGCCGCTCCTCGTCCATGATGCCGACCTTGAGGGTGTTGCGGGTCAGGCCGAGGACGTCCTCGACGCGGCCGAACAGCTCGTTGGTGAAGGCGACTTCCTCGGGGCCGTGCATCTTCGGCTTGACGATGTACACGCTGCCGGTGCGGCTGTTCTTGCGGCTGGTGTTGCCCTTGAGGTTGTGGATGGCGATCAGGCTGGTGAACAGCGCGTCCTGAATGCCTTCCGGCACCTCGTTGCCGTCCTTGTCGAGAATCGCGTCGTTGGTCATCAGGTGGCCGACGTTGCGCACGAACAGCAGGGAGCGGCCGTGCAGGGTCAGCGCGCCGCCGCCCACCGCGGTGTACTCGCGGTCCGCGTTCATGGTGCGGGTGAAGGTGCTGCCACCCTTGGCCACTTCCTCGGCCAGGTCACCCTTCATCAGGCCCAGCCAGTTCTTGTAGGCGATGACCTTGTCGTCGGCATCGACGGCGGCCACGGAGTCTTCGCAGTCCATGATGGTGGTCAGCGCGGCTTCCATCAGCACGTCCTTCACGCCGGCGGCGTCGGTCTTGCCGATCGGGCTCTGCGGGTCGATCTGGATCTCGAAGTGGATGCCGTTGTGCTTGAGCAGCACGGCCTTGGGCGCGGCCGCCTCGCCCTGGAAGCCGACCAGCTGGGCCGGGTTCTGCAGGCCGGTGGCGTTGCCGCCCTTGAGGGCGACGACCAGCTTGCCGCCGTCGATGCGGTAGCCGGCGGCGTCGACGTGCGAGGCGCCTTCCAGCGGCGCGGCCTCGTCGAGGAAGGCGCGGGCGAAGGCGATGACCTTGTCGCCGCGAACCTTGTTGTAGCCCTGGCCCTTCTCGGCTCCACCTTCTTCCGGGATGGCGTCGGTGCCGTACAGGGCGTCGTACAGCGAACCCCAGCGGGCGTTGGCGGCGTTCAGGGCGAAGCGCGCGTTCATGATCGGCACCACCAGCTGCGGGCCGGCCATGCGGGCGATCTCGTCGTCGACGTTCTCGGTGCTGGCGACGAAATCCCCGGGCTCCGGCAGCAGGTAGCCGATTTCCTGCAGGAAGGCCTTGTAGGCCGCGGCGTCGTGGCCCTGGCCGGCGCGGGCCTGGTGCCAGGCGTCGATCTTCGCCTGCAGCTCGTCGCGCTTGGCCAGCAGGGCGCGGTTCTTCGGAGCCAGGTCGTGGATGACATTGGCGGCGCCGGCCCAGAAGGCGGCGACATCGACGCCGGTGCCGGGGATGGCTTCGGCATTGATGAAGTCATACAGGACTTTGGCGACTTGCAGGCCGCCGACTTGAACGCGCTCGCTCATGTTTGCCTCGTTTTCAGTTGGATTCCGGATCGCACCGGGACGGCGCCCGTTCGTTTTGTAGTGCGTGGCGCAGCATACTACATAAAGGCCGCGGGGAAAGCTGTGTCGCAGAGGGCTGCCTACGACGAAAGTCCGAAGGCAGGGCATCGCTGCCGTCCGGCGCGGCCGGCGGGCCTATACTCCGGAGGATGCGTCTTTCGCCCTTGCGTCCTCTTGCGGGACACGAGTCTGGCAGACCGGCGCATCCGCCGCTAACCGAGACGGGACGCGCGCCCGCCAGCAGGAGGAGACGACAGTGGAGCATCTGGTACTGACGGTAATCGCCCGGGACAAGCCGGGGCTGGTGGAACAGCTCGCCCAGTGCATCGCCGGACATGGCGGCAACTGGCTGGAAAGCCGCATGGCGCGCATGGCCGGGCAGTTCGCCGGCATCCTGCGGGTGGCCGTGCCCGAGGCGGCGCACGGCGATCTTTCCGCCGCGCTGCACGAACTGGAGAGCCAGGGCATCCGCGTGCTGCTGGCGCCGAGCGGCGACGAGCCGGCCAGCGCCTGGCGCTCAATCCAGCTGGAGCTGGTCGGCAACGATCGCCCCGGCATCGTCCGCGACATCACCCGCCTGCTCGCCGAGCACGGCGTCAATCTGGAAAGCCTGGACACCGAGGTGGCGCCGGCGCCGATGAGCAGCGAGATGCTGTTCCATGCCCAGGCCCAGCTGGCGGTGCCGACGGAGCTGTCGCTGGAGCTGTTGCAGCAGCGCCTGGAAACCCTGGCCGACGACCTGATGGTCGAGCTGATCCTGCGTCCGGACGACTAGGGTCTGTTGACGTTTGGGCGTGAGCCGCGTTGCCGCGTCAAATGCCGCCAGGCAAGGCGCGGGGCGCCGGCAATGGTCATTCCCTTGCCAAGACCCGCAACGCCGCATGGCGGCATTTGCCGCGCAACCCGAAGGGACGGGGCCCGTTTGGCGCAGCACGGCGTCTCTCCTCGTTCATTTGGAATGACCAAACTTCTCTCCTCGTTCCTTGTTCTGCGCCAAACGGGCCTCCGTCGCGGCCTACGCCAAAACGTCAACAGACCCTACGCCTATTTCGGCCCGAGGATCTGCGCCAGCGCCTCCGGATCGGGGGCGCCCTGCTGTTGCTGCAGGCGTCCCTGGTCGTCCAGGTAGAAGATCGCCGGGGTCGCCATCGCGCCCAGGGCATTCATCAGCTCGAGGTTGTCCTCCAGGCGCTGGTCGATCTGGGCCGGAATCTCCGCCAGCGGCTTGAGCGTGCTGGCCTTGCCGGCGGCTTCATGGGCGTGCAGCGCCTGTTCCGGCTGTCCGGCCGCGAGCAGCGCGGCGGCCTTGCCGGCGCTGTCGGCGCGCAGGATGCCGACCATGATGTGGCGCAGCTGCACCTTGCCGGACTCGACCCAGGGCCGCGCCTGTTTCCAGAACAGCGTGCAGTAGGGGCAGTTCGGGTCGGAGAACAGGTAGACGATGCGCGGCGCCGTGGCGCGGCCGTCGGCGATCCAGCCGCTGCGCTCCATGCGCGCCCACATCTCCTTGCCCAGCGGCGCGTAGACCAGCTTTTCCAGGTGCGCTCGGGTCAGGTCCTGGCCCTGGGCGTCGAGCAGGTTGCCGATCAGCACGTGCTGGCCGTCGGGGGTCAGGTAGAGGGCCATGCCCTGGCCGTTGTAGCGGGCGGCATAGCCCTTCAGGCCGCCCGGCGCCTCGAAGCTGCCGACGATCTCGGCGCCGCGGGCTTCGGCGGCCTTGATCGGGGCCGGCAGCTCCTCGGTGCTCAGGGCTGCTGCCGGCAGGGCCAGCAGGCTCAGGCTGGCCAGCAGGAAGGGAAGTCGCTCGAAAAGCATCATGGCTGGGAATCCTCGTGCATTCGGATGTGGAAAATGAGCGGCGCCGGCGTCTTGCGCGCAGTGGGGTGAATCCCTCTGTGGACGAGCCTGGGAGCATTGGCTGCAGGCCTTGCAGTGCCAGGCCCGCAGCGGCTTGCGCGAAAAGCGTACAGGGTCGGGCTCGGGCGTCGGCGCTGTCTGTCCGTCGTGCGGGAACTTTCCCGGGGCGCGGCCGAAATGTCCGCCCCCGGCTCAGAACAGCCGCAGCGGCTCCTCGTCCAGTGCCGCGCGCTGCTCGCGCAGGGTGAGGATCTGCTCGCCCCAGTAGCGCTCGGTGCCGAACCAGGGAAAGCTCGGCGGGAACGCCGGGTCGTCCCAGCGCCGTGCCAGCCAGGCGCTGTAGTGGATCAGGCGCAGGGCGCGCAGGCCCTCGATCAGCGCCAGCTGGCGCGGGTCGAAGTCGTGGAACTCCTGATAGCCGTCCATCAGCTCGGCGAGCTGGCTGAGACGCTCCTGGCGGTCGCCGGCGAGCATCATCCACAAATCCTGCACCGCCGGACCCATGCGGCAGTCGTCGAGGTCGACGATGTGGAAGGCGTCGTCGCGGCACAGCAGGTTGCCCGGGTGGCAGTCGCCGTGGATGCGGATCGTCCGGTAGCTCGTCGAGCCGAACAGCGCGTCGAGGCGCGCCAGCAGGTCGCGGGCCACCGACTCGTAGGCCGGCAGCAGGCTTTTCGGGATGAAGCCGCCGTCGAGCAGGGTGGCCAGCGAGTCGTGGCCGAAGTTGGCCACCGTCAGCTCCTCGCGGTGCTCGAACGGCCGGCTAGCGCCCACCGCGTGCAGACGGCCGAGCAGGCCGCCGAGGCGGTACAACTGGTCCAGGTTGCCCGGCTCCGGCGCGCGGCCGCCGCGCCGGGGGAACAGGGCGAAGCGAAAGCCGGCGTGCTCGAACAGGGTTTCGCCGTCCCTGGCGAGCGGCGCCACCACCGGCACCTCGCAGTCGGCCAGCTCCAGGCTGAAGGCATGCTCCTCGCGGATCGCCGCGTCGCTCCAGCGCTGCGGCCGGTAGAACTTGGCGATCAGCGGCTGCTCGTCCTCGATGCCGACCTGGTAGACGCGGTTCTCGTAGCTGTTCAGCGCCAGCACGCGGGCGTCGCTGAGATAGCCGAGGCTCTCCACGGCGTCGAGGACCAGGTCGGGGGTGAGGGAATCGAAGGGATGGGACATGGGGCGCTCCAGGGACTATGGTCCACAGTCTAGCGGCTGGGCGGGGGTGCTGTATCGGGGGCCTGGCGTTGCCGCTCCCGTGGGCCGACCCGCTCAGCCCCCATCCGGCTTCGGCGTGCGCGCCAGGCAGTAGACGTCGACCCGCGCCACGCCGGCCGCGCGCAACAGGCGGGCCAGCGCCTCGGCGGTGGCGCCGGTGGTCAGCACATCGTCGACCAGCGCCACATGGCGGCCGGCGAGGGCAGCAGGATCGGCGAGGGCGAAGGCGCCGCGCAGGTTGCGCCGCCGGGCGGCGGCGTCCAGTTGCTGCTGCGCCGGGGTGTCGTGCGGGCGCCGCAGCAGGTGTTCCTCTACCGGCAGTTGCAGCGGTCCGCCCAGCCAGCGGGCGAGCATCGCCGCCTGGTTGAAGCCGCGCCGGCGCAGCCGGCCTTTTGCCAGAGGCACCGGCAGCAGGCAGTCCGGGCGCGGCAGGCCCTCGGCGAAGGCGTGCTGCAGGTGGCGCTCGAGCAGCTCGCCGAGCAGCCGGCCCAGCGGCCAGCGCGCCTGGTGCTTGAAGCGGGCGATCAGGGTGTCGATGGGAAAGGCGTAGCGCCAGGGTGCTTCCACCCGGGCGAAGGCCGGCGGCCGCGTCTGGCAGGCGCCGCAGACCAGTCCCGCCGCCGGCAGCGGCAGGGCGCAGACCGCACAGTGCGCGCCGAGCCAGGGCAGTTCGGTTTCGCAGCTGGCGCACAGCGGCAGACCGGTTTCCGCCGGCTCGTCGCACAGCAGGCAGTTTTGATTGCTTTTTAACCAGTTGTAAACCGCTTTCATGAGCGAGGTTGACAGCGCATGGCGCTTCCCTAATATGCCGTTCATCCATGACGAATCACGCACTCTAGCAGGTCGTGACCTCCAGACCGAACGCCCGCCAGCCCGGGCCCTTCTTGCAAGGAAGAACGCCATGAGCGCCACCGCCGCCACCGCCCTGCGCCACGACTGGACCCTCGACGAGGTCCGCGCGCTGTTCGAACTGCCGTTCAACGACCTGCTGTTCCAGGCGCAGACGGTGCACCGCCAGCACTTCGACCCCAACCGCGTGCAGGTCTCGACCCTGCTGTCGATCAAGACCGGCGCCTGCCCGGAGGACTGCAAGTACTGCTCGCAGTCCGGCCACCACAACACCGGGCTGGACAAGGCCAAGCTGATGGAGGTGCAGAAGGTCCTGCAGGCCGCCGCCGAGGCCAGGGCCATCGGCTCCACCCGCTTCTGCATGGGCGCCGCCTGGAAGCACCCCTCGGCCAAGGACATGCCCTATGTGCTGGAGATGGTCAAGGGCGTGAAGGCCCTGGGCCTCGAGACCTGCATGACCCTCGGCACCCTGAGCCGCGAGCAGACCCAGGCGCTGGCCGAAGCCGGCCTCGACTACTACAACCACAACCTCGACACCTCGCCGGAGTTCTACGGCCACATCGTCACCACCCGCACCTACGCCGAGCGCCTGGAAACCCTGGCCCACGTGCGCGAGGCGGGGATGAAGATCTGCTCCGGCGGCATCCTCGGCATGGGCGAGTCCCTCGACGACCGCGCCGGCCTGTTGATCCAGCTGGCCAACCTGCCGGAGCACCCGGAGTCGGTGCCGATCAACATGCTGGTCAAGGTCCAGGGCACCCCGCTGGAGAACGCCGAGGACGTCGATCCCTTCGACTTCATCCGCACCCTCGCCGTGGCGCGGATCATGATGCCCAAATCCCACGTGCGGCTGTCCGCCGGCCGTTCCGAGATGAACGACCAGATGCAGGCCCTGGCCTTTTTCGCCGGCGCCAACTCGATCTTCTACGGCGAGCGGCTGCTGACCACCGGCAACCCCGAGGCGGAGAAGGACATGCAGCTGTTCGCCCGCCTCGGCATCCAGCCGGAGGAGCGCGAGGGCCATGCCGACGAGGTGCACCAGGCGGCCATCGAGCAGGCGCTGATCGAGCAGAAGAACAGCGCGCTGTTCTACGACGCCACCTCGGCCTGAGCCTGCCCGTCGGTGGATGAGCGAAGCGTCATCCACCCTACGCAGGCCGAGACCCTTTCGTAGGGTGGATGACCCGCTTGCGGTCATCCACCGTTGCCAACTCGCCGAGCCGTCATGTCCTTCGATCTCGCTTCCCGCCTCGCCGCCCGCCGCGCCGAGCATCTCTACCGCCAGCGCCCGCTGCTGGACAGCCCGCAGGGGCCGGAGGTGGTCGTCGACGGCCAGCCGCTGCTGGCCTTCTGTTCCAACGACTACCTGGGGCTGGCCAACCATCCCGAAGTGATCCGCGCCCTGCAGGACGGCGCCGCGCGCTGGGGCGTCGGCGGCGGCGCCTCGCATCTGGTGATCGGCCACAGCACCCCGCACCACGAGCTGGAGGAGGCGCTCGCCGCGTTCACCGGCCGCCCGCGCGCGCTGCTGTTCTCCACCGGCTACATGGCCAATCTGGCGGCGGTGACGGCGCTGGTGGGGCAGGGCGACACGGTGCTGGAGGACCGCCTCAACCACGCCTCGCTGCTGGATGCCGGGCTGCTCTCCGGGGCGCGCTTCTCGCGCTACCTGCACAACGATGCGGCGAGCCTCGCCGCCCGCCTGGACAAGGCTACCGGCAACACCCTGGTGGTCACCGACGGGGTGTTCAGCATGGACGGCGACCTGGCCGAGCTGCCGGCGCTCTGCGCTGCGGCCAGAGAGAAGGGCGCCTGGCTGATGGTCGACGACGCCCACGGCTTCGGCCCGCTGGGCGCGCACGGCGGCGGCATCGTCGAGCATTATGGCCTGGGTCTGGACGAGGTGCCGGTGCTGGTCGGCACCCTCGGCAAGGCCTTCGGCACCGCCGGGGCCTTCGTTGCCGGCAGCGAGGCGCTGATCGAAACCCTGATCCAGTTCGCCCGGCCCTACATCTACACCACCAGCCAGCCGCCGGCGGTGGCCTGCGCGACCCTGAAGAGCCTCGAACTGCTGCGCACGGAGGGCTGGCGCCGCGAGCACCTCAATCGCCTGATCGCCCGCTTCCGCGCCGGCGCCGCCGAGCTGGGCCTGACCCTGATGGACAGCCCGACGCCGATCCAGCCGCTCGTGATCGGCGATAGCGCCCGCGCCATGGACTTCTCCCGCCTGCTGCGCGAGCACGGTTTCCTGGTCGGCGCCATCCGTCCGCCCACCGTACCGGCCGGCACCGCGCGGCTGCGGGTGACCCTTTCCGCCGCCCACAGCGAGGAGCAGGTCGACCGTCTGCTCGCCGCGCTGGGCGAATGCCAGGCGCTGCTGGCGCCGGAGAGTGACGCATGAGCCGACTGATCCTGCTGCCCGGCTGGGGTCTCGGCCCGGCCGCCCTGCAGCCGCTGATCGGCGCCTTGCGCGAGCAGGGCGTGGATGCCGAGCTGGCCGGCCTGCCGGCGCCGGGCGCGGGCGATCCCGAGAGCTGGCTCGCCGAGCTGGACCCCCGCCTGCCGGACGATGTCTGGCTCGGCGGCTGGTCGCTGGGCGGCATGCTCGCCACGGCGCTGGCGGCGCGGCGCGGCGCACGCTGCCGCGGACTGCTCACCCTGGCCAGCAACGCCTGCTTCGTCGCCCGCGAAGACTGGCCGCAGGCGATGACCCGGGACACCTTCGCCGCCTTCCGCGACGGCTGCGCGCAGGACGCCGCGGCCATCCTCAAGCGCTTCGCGCTGCTCTGCAGCCAGGGTTGTGGCGAGGCGCGCGCCCTGTCGCGCCAGCTCAACCAGGGCGTCCCGGCCGAGGAGACCGCGCAGCGCCTCGCCGGCCTCGCGGTGCTCGCCGCGCTGGACAACCGGGCGGCGCTGGCGGCCTTCGCCGGCCCGCAACTGCACCTGCTGGCCGAGGCCGACGCCCTGGTGCCGGCGGCCGCTGCCGAACCGCTGCAGACCCTGCTGCCGCGCGGCGCGGTCGAGCGCATCGCCGGCAGCGGCCATGCCTTCGTTCTCGAACGGCCGCAGGCGCTGGCCGCGCGGCTGGCCGCCTTCATCCGCGAGGCCGACGATGACTGATACCCCCCAGAACCCGCTGCCGGACAAGCGCCGGGTCGCCGCCTCCTTCTCCCGCGCCGCCGCCAGCTACGACGAGGTGGCCGGGCTGCAGCGCGCGGTCGGCAGCGAACTGCTGGCCCGCCTGCCGGCCGGCATGCGCGCGCAGCGCTGGGTCGATCTGGGCAGCGGCACCGGGCATTTCTCCCAGGCGCTGGCCGAGCGTTTCCCCGCCGGGCAGGGCATGGCGCTGGATCTCGCCGAGGGCATGCTGCGCCACGCCCGGCCGCGCGGCGGCGCGGCGCACTTCGTCTGCGGCGATGCCGAGCATCTGCCGCTGGCCGACGCCAGCCAGGATCTGGTCTTCTCCAGCCTGGCGCTGCAGTGGTGCGGCGACTTCGCCTCCGTGCTCGCCGAGGCGCGCCGGGTGCTGCGTCCGGGCGGCGTGCTGGCCTTCAGCAGCCTGTGCACCGGCACCCTGCAGGAGTTGCAGGACAGCTGGCAGGCGGTCGACGGCTTCGTCCACGTCAACCACTTCCGCCGTTTCCGGGACTACCGGCAGCTGTGCGCCGACAGCGGCCTCGACGTCCTCGACCTGCGCCTGGAAACGTGCGTGCTGTATTACCGCGACCTGCGCCATCTGGCCCACGAGCTCAAGGCCCTTGGCGCCCACAACCTCAACCCCGGTCGCCCGGACGGCCTCACCGGCCGCGCGCGGGTGCTGGCGCTGGTCGAGGCCTACGAGCGCCTCCGCACGCCCCAGGGGCTGCCGGCCACCTGGCTGCCGGTCTACGGGGTGCTGCGCCGGCGCGCGGACTAGGCGCACGCGGAGCATGGACGCCGGCCGGGCAGGGCGGCTATCGTGCGCTACCCTCGGGAAAGCCCCCGGCAACGGACCCTGCCCATGCCCTCCATCTACCAGCTCAAGCCGCGTTTCCAGAACCTGTTGCGCCCCTGGGTGCGGCGCCTTTACGAGCGCGGCGTCAGCGCCAACCAGGTGACCCTCGCCGCCGCCGTGATTTCCGTGCTGCTCGGCGCACTGGTCGCCGCCTTCGCCAGCCATGCCTGGCCGTTCGCCCTGATCCCGCTGTGGATGTTCCTGCGCATGGCGCTGAACGCCATCGACGGCATGCTCGCCCGCGAGTTCGGCCAGCAGTCGCGCCTCGGCGCCTACCTCAACGAACTGTGCGACGTGATCGCCGACAGCGCGCTGTTCCTGCCTTTCGCGCTGGTGCCGGGGGTGACGCCGCTGGCGGTGGTCGGCGTGACCCTGCTCGCGGTGATCGTCGAATATGCCGGGGTCATGGGCCCTTTGGCCGGCGCCGGGCGGCGCTACGACGGGCCGATGGGCAAGAGCGACCGCGCCTTCTGCTTCGGCGTGCTCGGCGCGGGCGTCGCCAGCGGCCTGCTGCCGGGCGCCTGGATCGACGGCCTGCTCGCCCTGATCGCCGCGCTGCTGCTCTGGACCCTGGCCAACCGCGTGCGCCAGGGCCTCGCCGAAGCCGAGCGGAACCACCCCCCGGCCTGAGCCGGAGTCATCGCCAGCAAGGAGCGACTCGATGAACAATCCGCAGATCCCCCCACCCGGCGAAGACCTGCCCGCCGCCTCCGCGCCGCGCTCGCGCCCCTCGCCGGCGCAGCGCCTGCTGGCCTGGCCGATCACCGGCTTCGCCCGCCTGCTCACCGGCGCGCGCAGCCTGTGGCGCGGCTGCGCGCCGGAGCCGAAGCAGCGCATCTACTTTGCCAATCACTGCAGCCACGCCGACTTCGTGCTGCTCTGGTCGTCGCTGCCGCCGGCCCTGCGCGCGCGCACCCGCCCGGTGGCCGGCGCCGACTACTGGCAGCAGGGCAGGCTGCGCCCCTTCCTGATCCACCGGGTGTTCCACGGCGTGCTGGTCGACCGCGAACTGCACGACCGGCACAGCAACCCGCTGCAGCCGCTGCTCGACGCCCTGGCCGGCGGCGACTCGCTGATCATCTTCCCCGAGGGCACGCGCAACCCCAGCGAGGGCCTGCTGCCGTTCAAGAGCGGCCTCTACCGCCTCGCCCGCACCTGCCCGCAGGTCGAGCTGGTGCCGGTGTGGATCGCCAACCTCAATCGGGTGATGCCCAAGGGCCGCGTGCTGCCCCTGCCGCTGCTGTGCACGGTGACCTTCGGCGCGCCCCTGACCCTCGGCCCCGGCGAGCGCAAGGAGGCCTTCCTCGCCCGCGCCCGCGAAACCCTGCTGAACCTGGCCATGGAGGCCGACTGATGCAACCCAATACCCTCGCCCTGTTCGCCGGCATCGGCGCCCTGCTGGCGCTGGCATCCCTGATCGGTTTTGTCCTCAAGTGGCGCTGCCGCGGCGCCGACAACCCGGTGATCGACAACCTCAACGCGCGGATCAACGCCTGGTGGGTAATGGTCGCGGTGCTCGGCGGCGCCTTCTGGCTCGGCCACGGCGCGGTGATCCTGCTGTTCTGCGCCGTGTCCTTCTTCGCCCTGCGCGAGTTCATCACCCTGACCCCGACCCGCGGCAGCGACTACCCGGCGCTGGTCGCGGCTTTCTATTTCGTGCTGCCTGCACAGTACCTGCTGATCGCCTACGACTGGTACGGGCTGTTCTCGATCTTCATCCCGGTCTACGTGTTCCTCCTGCTGCCGATCCTCGCCGCCCTCGGCGGCGACATCACCGCCTTCCTCGAGCGCGCGGCCAAGGTGCAGTGGGGCACCATGATCGCGGTGTTCTGCATCTCCCACGTGCCGGCCCTGCTGAACCTCGACATCCCCGAGTATGCGGGCCGCAACCTGCTGCTGATCGCCTGGCTGGTGCTGGTGGTGCAGCTCTCCGACGTGCTGCAGTATGTCTGCGGCAAGCTGCTGGGCAAACGCCGGATCGCCCCGCGCCTGTCGCCCTCGAAGACCGTCGAAGGCTTCGCCGGCGGCATCGCCCTCGCCACCCTGACCGGCGCCGCGCTCTACTGGATCACCCCGTTCAACCTCTGGCAGGCCGCGCTGATCGCCCTGATCGTCACGTTGCTCGGCTTCTTCGGCGGCCTGGTGATGTCGGCCATCAAGCGCGACCGCGGCGTGAAGGACTGGGGCCACATGATCGAAGGCCACGGCGGCATGCTCGATAGGCTGGATTCGGTGTGCTTTGCGGCGCCGATCTTCTTTCACCTGCTGAGGTGGGGCTGGACTTGAGGGGGCGATGAGCCTTAGAGGGGGGCAACCCGCCGGCACCATAGCGCGAGCATGCGGGTTTCAACCGTCCAACGAATCTGAAGTCAAACGTGAAAAACATGAACAACAAAGCCTTCGATCTCGACGCCTATCTCGCCCGCCTGAACCATTCCGGCCCCGTACGACCGACGCAGGATTGCCTCGAGGCACTCCACCGCGCCCAGCTCTACACGATCCCGTTCGAGAACTTCGATATCCAGCTCGGGCGCGGCATCTCGCTCGAGCCTGAGGCGCTGTGCGACAAGCTGGTGCACCGGGCGCGCGGGGGGTATTGCTTCGAACTCAACGGCCTGTTCCTGATGGCGCTCCGAGCCATCGGTTTCGAGGCGCGTCCGCTGCTGGGGCGGGTGCATCTGGTCGAGCCGCCGTCGGGGCGGGAGCATCTGTTTCTCCTGGTGACGCTGCAGGGGAGGCCATGGATCGCCGACGTCGGTTTCGGCGGGCCGGGCTTTCGCGCGCCCATTCCGTTCGAGCTCGATCGCCCGACCAGCCACGACGGGCTGACGTTCCGCCTCGTCGAGACCGGGCCTTTCGGCGTCATGCTGCAGGCCCTGAAGCAGGGACAGTGGCTCGATCTCTACAGTTTCGATCTGGGCCATGTGTTCCCGGCCGATATCGCGCTGGGCAACCACTTCACCTCGACCCATCCCGGCTCCCTGTTCACCTTTGCCCGCGTCGTCGCGCTGCCGACCCCGGGCGGACGTGTCTCGCTCCTCAACCGTACGCTCAGAACCGTCAGCGAGGGGGCAGAGCAAGAGCAGGTATGGGAGCTGGCGGAGGGCCAGGCCTATCTCGATGCTTTGAAGACCCACTTCGGCATCGAACTCGATGCGCCCTACGAGGCGCTCCGCCCGCTTCCCGGTGCAAAACAGGGAAAAGGGCCGGTGCTTGAATGGTGAGGGAGGGAAAAGTAAGGCTGGTTATGCCGCACGTCCGGCCTACTCCTGCCGGGTCACCAGCAGCTTCCCCGTATCGAACCCCTTCCGGCCCAGGCGCTCGAGCAGGGCGTCATAGGCCCGCGGTTCGACCCGTGGCGTTCTCGACAGTATCCACAGGTACTTGCGCCGGGGCTCGCTCACCGCGACCAGTTGGTAGCCCTCGTCGAGGTCGATGACCCAGTAGTCGCCCCACACGGCCGGAATGAAGGAAAGCCAGGCGGGGGCGAAGCGCACTTCGAGTCTCGGCGAGGTGGCATCGCCGATCTGCCGGCCGGTACCGAGGGCGATGTCCGTCTCGCCGTTCTGCAGCCGGCAGCGGTTGATCACCTGCACGCGGCCGTCTGGCTTGAGGCTGTAGTCGGCGCGGCTGAAGCCGGCGCATTTCTTCTGGAACCAGTTGGGGTAGCGGGCGATCTCGTACCAGGTGCCCATGTAGCGCGGCAGGTCGAGGGCGGCGATGGTGGCCAGCGGCGCATCCGGCTGGCTGGCGGACGCTGGATTGGCGATGGCGAGCGAGCAGCCGCACAGCAGTGCGGCGATGAGGGTGTGCTGGATTCGGTGCATGGGTTTGGCTCACGGAACGATGCCCGGCAATTATTCACCGCCACGGCCGGCGGGAAACCGCTGCGCGGGTTTCCCAGCCTGCGGATACCGATCCGTCACCTTTCCCGGTCTGCGCTCACCCTCACCCCTGCAGCCACGGCGGCGGCGGTTCCTCGCGTTGCGGCGGCGCGTCTTCCGCCTCCAGCGCCGCCCTGCGGCGCGCTTCGTCGGCCAGCGCGGCGTTGATTTCGCGCATCACCGCGTCGACGTCGGCCTCTTCCTCCGGCTCCTCGAACTCGCCGGTCAGCTCGCTCGCCGGGGTCAGCTCGCCGGCCTCGTACAGTGCCCACATTTCCTTGGCGTGCTTGCACCTGAGCAGTTCGGGAGCGAAGTGGCCGAAGTAGGCGTTCATGTTGGCGACGTCGCGCTCGAGCATGCGGAACGCATGGTTGTTGCCCGCCGCATCCACCGCCTGCGGCAGGTCGATCACCACCGGGCCGTCCGGGCCGAGCAGCACGTTGAACTCCGACAGGTCGCCGTGCACCAGGCCGGCACAGAGCATCAGGACCACCTGGCGGATCATGAAGGCGTGGTATTCGCGGGCCTGCTCGGGCGTCAGCGCGACGTCGTTGAGGCGCGGCGCCGCATCGCCGTCGGCGCCGGCGACCATCTCCATCAGCAGCACGCCGTCGAGAAAGTCGTAGGGCTTGGGCACGCGCACGCCGGCGCTGTCCAGGCGGTAGAGGGCGGCCACCTCGGCGTTCTGCCAGGCCTCCTCCTGCTCCTTGCGTCCGTGTTTGCTGCCCCGCGCCATGGCCCGTGCATCGCGGCTGTTGCGTACCTTGCGGCCTTCCTGGTACTCGGCGGCCTGACGGAAGCTGCGCTTGTTGGCCTCCTTGTAGACCTTGGCGCAGCGCAGCTCGGGGCCGCAGCGCACCACGTACACCGCAGCTTCCTTGCCGCTCATCAGCGGGCGCAGGACTTCGTCGATCAGGCCGTCTTCGACCAGGGGCTCAAGGCGTTTGGGTGTTTTCATCGATTTTTGTATGGCTCACACTTACTTGGAAAAATCTTGCCACCTTATACGGCAATCGGATGCTGCGGTGCAGCAGCTTGTCCGGTGTCGGCTCGTCGTCCCGCAAGGCGCCTCTGCCGGTACGCGGGAACGCCCGTGCAGGGGGTTGACGGGGTATGCCGGTACTTTAATAATCATTCTTATTTGTGGGGTTTTTCCATTGCGAGCCCGCCGTGCGCTGGCATCCAGCGTGCGATCTGGACGAGATGACCTGGCCCCCTGTTCGATTTTCGCAATACACAACGTTCATCGTTCTATTCAAGAAGGAAACACGGTATGTCTCGCATCGGTATCTTCTATGGCAGTTCCTCGGGCGTCACCGGCAAGGTGGCTGAAAAGCTCGCTGGGCTTTTGGGCGAGGATCGCTGCGATCTCTTCAACATGGAAGAAGATTTTGTCGATTTCGACGATATGCTGAAGTACGACCACCTGCTGTTCGGCTGCTCCACCTGGGGTTCGGGCGAGGTGCAGAACGACTGGCGCGATCCGCTGCTGGATCTGGCCAACGAAAAGCCCGACTTTTCCGGCAAGACCATCGCCCTGTTCGGCGCCGGCGACTATGTCGCCCATGGCGAGCAGTTCGTCAGTGCGCTGGGCATTCTGTATGACAAGTTCAAGGCCCGTGGCGCCACGCTGGTCGGCAGCTTCCCGACCGACGGCTACACCTACGAGTACTCCTTCGCCGTGCGCGATGGAAAGTTCGTGGGCCTGCCGTTCGACAAGATCAACGAGGCGGACAAGACCGATGAGCGCCTCGAGCGCTGGGTCGCCGTGCTGCAGGAGGAGTTCCTGCCGGCCTGATCGAGTCTGGCGATTGCGTCGGCGAGGAGAGGGCGAGGCCGGGGCGGCGGGGCGAAGTGCCCCGATCACCGCGGCGCCGGGAAGTCCTCTCTTCGATCGCCGCTCAGCCGCCGTGGCTCAGGGCGTCGGGGAACTCCCTGCCGTCGGCACCGCCCCGCCAGTTGCCGGTCCGAGGTCGCCGGTGCCGGCCGAGGCCTTCGGCGTGACTTCCATCATCTGGCCGGCGGCCGCTCGCCACGGGTAGTTGACCATCTGGTCGCTCTTGATCTTGCCCTGGAGGCTGGCGCTGTTCCGGCCGTGCTGGAAGTGCACCGGCTCCTGATGGATATCGACCTGGGCCAGGGCTGGCGGCAGGGCCAGAACCAGGAGGCCCAGCAGGGGGACAAGTGCTTTGTTCATCCTTGACTCTCCATGCATAGGAAGGGATGGCTGACCGGAAGCGGCAGCATGCCAATCGAGCGTATCGGGTCGTGGGGCGCGCATTTTCAGCGCGACGCGCTTTCGCTCGCCACGGTTGATGATAGCTTGGTTGAGCGGATGCCTGAGCGCCTGCGTCCTGCCGGCGCCCTGTCGCCCTTCTATCCGGCCGCCCTGCCGGAGAGCCGGTACACCTTGTATTCGGCGCGTTTCGGCGGTTGTTTCGGCGCCTGCGGATCGGCCTCGAACACGCTTTCGACATGCTCCAGGCTGATCTCGAACCCTTCCGAATAAAGGGCCGAGAGCTCCTCGTCCACGCCCAGGGCCTGCTCCAGGGGCAGGTCCTCCTCCGCATCCTCGATGGTCAGCAGAAAGACGCCGGCGTTGGCCGGCACGATCCTGCGCAGGTGGGCGACATAGAGCCTGCGGATGTCTTCCGGCAGAGCGGTGAGCGCCGCCCGGTCGTACACCGTGTCGATCTGTCCCAGGTCGGCCTTGTCCAGCGCGAAGTAGTCTCCACAGAGAATGGCGATCCGGCCGTGCTCCCACAGGGTGAAGTCGCCCAGCCGCCGTCGGGACGGCTGCAGGCGGTTCTCCCGGAAGAAGGCTCGGACGGCGACGGGGCTCAGCTCGACGCCGATGACTTCATGGCCCTGCTCGGCAAGCCAGATCATGTCCAGGCTCTTGCCGCAGAGGGGAACGAAGACCCGGCTGCCCTGGGGGCGCGCGAGGTCGGGCCAGAATCTGGCCAGATAGTGATTCACCGTCTTCTGGTGGAAGTCGGTCCGCCGGTCGCGCCAGAGTTGCAGCCAGAGGGGATTGTCGCGGCTGCTCATGAGGATTTCGACCCCGCCGGCGCCGCCTCCCTGTGGAAGGCCATGCGTGGCCGAGGGGACGAGACCGGGGGCTGGCATCGGTGGCCGACGACGGCGATGGCGTGCATGTGACAGGGAGACATGGCGCTTTCTTCTCGAGGATGGAGCGTGGTGCATCAGGAAAAGGTTCCGATCGAAGCGCACGGACTTCCGGAGAAGAGGGATGCGGAGCGACAAGACACTCGCGGAGACCGCGCCTGGAATCCACCCGACGAGTCATCTTGGGACAGTAGCACGGCCGGCCCGCTTCGGGAGATCCGGATACCGGCGATATCGTGCCTGCCGTCGGCTTCGGCGCTGCCCCGCTCCTGCACCGGGCAGACCGGCGGCAGGCCGGCTGGAGCGGCCTGGTCTAGACTGCTGTCCGGGTCCATGAGGGACCTGACCGCAATCAAGGAGCCAGCATGTTCAAACATTCCCCCCTCGTTCTGCTCGCCTTCGCCAGCCTGCCGCTGTTCGCCGCCGAAGGCGACGCACCGAGCACCAAGCAGGTCATGCAGGAAAACAAGTCCGTCATCCAGAACCGGATCGCCGACATCGACTACAAGCGCAAGCAGATCGTCGAGGCCAACATGGCCCTCACCGCCCAGGAGGGCGAGGCCTTCTGGCCGGTCTACAACAGCTACCGTACCGAGGCGGACAAGCTGAGCAAGGATGCCATCGCCCTGTTGCTCGACTATGCCCGCGCCTACGGCGAGGGTTCGGTGAGCGACGAAAGCGCGGGCAAACTGCAGGAGCGGCTGCTCGAGCTGCGCGAGAACCAGCTGGAGCTGAAGGAAAAGTACGCCAAGCGCATCGCCAAGGAGGTTTCGCCGAAGCGCTCGCTGCGCTTCCTGCAGATCGAGGAGCAGCTCGACGCCATCAGCCTGCTGGCCAATACCAGCGACATCCCGCTGGTCGAGTGACGGCCTCTGCCTCCCTGATATCCTTCTCCGGTTGAACGCGACTGGAGAATGATGTGAGCACCGCCTTCTTCATCGCCGGCACCGACACCGACGCCGGCAAGACCACCGTGGCCTGCGGCCTGTTGCATGCCGCCCGGCGGGCGGGCCTGTCCACCGCGGCGGCCAAGCCGGTCGCCTCGGGCTGCGAGGCCACGCCCGCAGGGCTGCGCAACGGCGACGCCCTGGCGCTGCTCGGCGAGTGCTCGCTGGCGCTGGACTATGCCGAGGTTAACCCGTTCGCCTTCGCGCCGGCCATCGCCCCGCACCTGGCGGCGCGCGAGGTCGGCGTCGAGCTGACGGTGGCTGCGCTGCTTCCAGCGGTGCGCCGGGTGCTGGCGCGCGGCGCCGACTTCACCTTGGTGGAGGGCGCCGGCGGCTGGCGGGTGCCGCTGGCCGGGCGGGAAAACCTGTCCGATCTGGCGGTGGCGCTCGGCCTGCCGGTGATCCTGGTGGTCGGCGTGCGCCTGGGCTGCATCAATCACGCCGTGCTG
Source organism: Azotobacter chroococcum (assembly GCF_002220155.1). Lineage (NCBI taxonomy): Bacteria > Pseudomonadati > Pseudomonadota > Gammaproteobacteria > Pseudomonadales > Pseudomonadaceae > Azotobacter > Azotobacter chroococcum. The sequence continues at coordinate 662,631 of NZ_CP011835.1, forward strand.
ACGGCGGAGGCCATCGCCCGCGACGGGCTGGAGCTGGCTGGCTGGGTGGCCAATGTCATCGATCCGCGCACCTCGCGCCTCGACGAGAACCTCGCGGCCCTCGCCGAACGCCTGCCGGCGCCCTGCCTCGGACGCATTCCGCGCCTTCCCGAGGCCAGCCCGGCGGCAGTGGCGGCGCATCTCCAGCTGGGTGCGTTGCGGCGCTGAGCGGCCTGTCGGCGCGCTCCGCCAAGGGCTATCCCCTGCGGCCCTGAATGAACTGGACTAGGAACACCACGATTGCCACGACCAGCAGGATGTGAATGAGCCCGCCCATGGTGTAGCTCGAAACCAGTCCCAGCACCCACAGGACCAGCAGGATAATCGCGATCGTCATGAGCATGTCTGGTTCTCCCGTCATTGTCTTGTCGGCAGCGATCTGCCTTTCGCCAGATTGAGCGTGGCAGCCGGGCGGTGTCTGTTCGCTGGCAGACATAGGACCATGCCGTTCGGCGCCTCTGCCTGTCGTCCGTGCGTTGCCCTGCAGGCCCCGTCCGCAGGCTGACCGCTGGCGCGAGGAGGCGGCTGGACTATCCTTCCGGCGTCGAACGGGAAAGTCATTTCCAGCAAGGTAGCCGATATGACCGAGACGCCCCCTCCTGCGCAGAATCACTTCCTGGGTGCCCTGCCCGCCGACGTGCACAATCGCCTGCGGCCCCATCTCGAGCGGGTGCCCATGCCGCTCGGCAAGGTCCTGTACGAGTCCGGGGATGTCTTGCGTCACGTCTATTTCCCGACCGACTCCATCGTGTCGATGCTCTACGTGATGGAAAGCGGCGCCTCGGCGGAAATCTCGGTGGTGGGCAACGAGGGTTTCGTCGGGGTCGCCATGCTCATGGGCGGCAACAGCACCACGGGGCGCGCGGTCGTGCAGAGCGCCGGTCACGCCTGGCGGCTGCCGGCGCCGCGGCTCCGGGAGGAGTTCGAGCGCCACGGCGAGTTGCAGCATCTGGTGTTGCGCTACACCCAGTCGCTGATCACCCAGGTGGCCCAGACGGCGGCCTGCAACCGTCATCACACGATCGACCAGCAGCTGTGTCGCTGGCTGCTGCTGTCGCTGGACCGCTTGCCGGACAACCGCTTGACCATGACCCAGGAGCTGATCGCCAACATGCTGGGCGTGCGCCGCGAAGGCGTCACCGAGGCGGCCGGCAAGCTGCAGCGGCTTGGCGTGATCGAGTACAGCCGCGGGCATATCACGGTGCTGGACCGGCCCGCGCTCGAGCAGCTGAGTTGCGAGTGTTATGCCGTCGTCAAGCAGGAAACCGATCGCCTGTTGCCCTGGGTTCCCGTGCGTCGCGTCGAGTGATCCGGCCCGCGCGGTGCGTCGCTCACAGCCGTCCCAGCAACATCAGGATGAGGACGATGATCAGCACCAGCCCCAACCCGCCCATGGGCGCGTAGCCCCAGTTGCGACTGTGCGGCCAGGTCGGCAGGGCACCGAGCAGCATCAGGACCAGAATGATCAACAGGAGGGTTCCCAGGCTCATGGCGTTCTCCGCGGACTCGTCGGGGCAGGTTCGCTGCACAGGCACCGAAGCCGCGTGCGGCCATCGGCAGGTTTCCAGATTGGGGTATGTGCCAGTCCGTTTCTGTTCGCCAGCACACACAAGACGGTGGGTTTCGTCGCGGCTAGAGCCGTTTCACTGTACTCGGGCTCAAGGAATGCCTGGGCTTCTCCCCTTTCCCCCGGCCCTCTCCCCAAGGGGAGAGGGCGCTGAAGGCCGTCGCGGTCGTCGCCACCCACCGGCGCGCCTGCACCGCCGGCATCCTCGCGGTGCGCTAGAACGTCAGGCCCTTGGCGTCGACGCTCTTGACGCCGCGGACGTTCTGGGCAAGCTCGACCGCCAGGTCGCGCTCGGCGCCGCTGTGCACCTTGCCGCTCAGGGTGACGTTGCCGCCCTGGGTGCTGACAGTGATGTCGGAGCCGGAAACATTGCTGGAGTACAGGAGGGTGGACTTCACCTTGGTGGTGATCCAGCTGTCGGAGATTGCCCCCTCGGCCTTGCTCATGGAGCTCTTCGCGCTATCGACGGCGGTCGGCTTGTTGCTGTCGACCACCAGCTGATTGTTCACCGAGACCACGCCGCGGGTGCTCATGGTCAGGCGCCCGGCGGTATCCCGGGCCGCCGCGCTGTCGGCGGTGCCGCTCAGTGTCACCCGGCCCCGCTGGGTCTCGACCGTGGTGGCCAGCCCATCGGTGTAGCGGCTCCACATCAGCTTCGACTTGACCGCCGCGGTGATGCTGGCGTCCTCGATGCGCTCGCCATATCCGCGCTCGGCGCTCGGCTTCGGCGTGTAGTCGGGCTTGACCTCGATCTGGTTGTCCACCTCGGTGATGCCGCCGACGCCCAGGGCGATCTCCTTCGCCAGCTCCTTGTTGACCTCTTCCTCGACCACGCCGGTCAGCGTGGCCTTGCCGTTGTGCACCGAGACCTTGAGGTCGTGGGCGCGCAGATAGGGGTTCAGGGCATAGGTCGTCCAGATCTGGGTTTCCTGCCGTGCATCGGTGATTTCCTGGTCCGTCGCGGCGGCGACCATGCCGCTCATGACGCTCATCGCCAGGGCGATGCCGGAGGCCAGGATAAGCTTGCGGGGCGGTGCGTACATGTTGCTTCTCCATCGGGGAAAGGAACCGCCATCGCCCGGACCCGTCGCACGACGGCCCCGGGCGGCCTGAGCGTCGTCCTGACCGCCTGCCGACCGGGGCGTCACGGTGCGGCAGGTATCCCGGCTGACCGCTACTTGAGCTTCCCGAGGAAGTCCTTGACCTGTTTTTCGGCTTCGTCGCGGGTGATGGCGTAGTGCTCCTGAATCAGGCCGGCGAGCTTCTCCTCGCGGCCTTCGGCTTGCAGCAGCTCGTCCTCGGTCAACTTGCCCCAGGCGAGCTTGGCGGCGCCGACCTGCTGTTTCCACTTGCCCTTGAGTTCGTCTGCACTGGGTAGGCCCATGATGGTGGGTCCTCCTGATCCGCGGTCTCGCGAAATTGCGAGGCACCGGTGGGCGGACAATGGCAGCGAACCAGCCCTGTGTCGGTGCGCTGGCCCACTTATGCCATGCGGATCGGGCAGGCAGGCCCGTTGCTGCCGATGCAGCCGGCCGCTTCCGGCAGGCGCAGGCAGCGGCGCATCCTGTGGCGGGCCGCGCCGCGGTTGGCCTGGCGAATGTGGTGAACCGCTTGCCCGCGCGGCGAATCGGCCATACCTTTCTTCTGGACAACAGGACGGTTTCAGAGGACGACGACCATGCCCGACTACAAGGCCCCCGTGCGGGATATCCGTTTCGTTCGCGACGAACTGCTCGACTACCCGGCGCATTACCGGAGCCTGCCTGCCGGCGGGGAGGCCACGCCGGATGTGGTCGACGCCATCCTCGAGGAGGGCGCGCGCTTCTGCGAGGAGGTGATCGCGCCGCTCAACCCGGTGGGCGATCGCGAGGGTTGCAGCTGGAGCGAGGCGGGCGTGAAGACTCCGAGCGGCTTCAAGGAGGCCTACCGGCGCTATGTGGAGGGTGGCTGGCCGAGTCTGGCACATGCCGTCGAGCACGGCGGCCAGGGCCTGCCGGAGTCCCTCGGCATCGCCGTCACCGAGATGATCGGCGAGGCCAACTGGGCCTGGGGCATGTATCCGGGGCTGGCCCAGGGGGCGATGAACACCCTGTCGGCCCACGGCACCGAGGAGCAGAAGGCCACCTATCTGACCCGCTTGGTGTCCGGCGAGTGGACCGGCACCATGTGCCTGACCGAGCCGCACTGCGGCACCGACCTCGGTCTGCTGCGCACCCGCGCCGAGCCCCAGGCCGACGGCAGCTACCGGGTCAGCGGCACCAAGATCTTCATTTCCGCCGGCGAGCACGATCTGGCGGAGAACATCGTGCACATCGTGCTGGCCCGCCTGCCCGACGCGCCGCCCGGGACCAAGGGTATCTCGCTGTTCATCGTGCCGAAGTTCCTGCCGGCCGCCGACGGCGGGCTGGGCGTGCGCAACCAGGTGTCCTGCGGCTCGATCGAGCACAAGATGGGCATCCACGGCAACGCCACCTGCGTGATGAACTTCGACGGCGCCACCGGCTTTCTCATCGGCCCGCCGCACAAGGGCCTCAACTGCATGTTCACCTTCATGAACACCGCGCGCCTGGGCACCGCGCTGCAGGGCCTGGCGCATGCCGAGGTGGCCTTCCAGGGGGCGATCCGCTACGCCCGCGAGCGCCTGCAGATGCGCGCCCTGAGCGGGCCGAAGGCGCCGGGGCTGCCGGCCGACCCGATCATCGTGCACCCCGACGTGCGGCGCATGCTGCTGACCATCAAGGCCTTCGCCGAGGGCAACCGGGCGCTGCTGTACTTCTCCGCCAAGCAGGTGGACATCGCCCGCTACAGCCAGGATGCGGCTGAGCGGGCGGCAGCCGACCTGCTGCTGGGCTTCCTCACGCCGATCGCCAAGGCGTTCATGACCGAAACCGGCTTCGAGGCGGCCAGCCACGGCCTGCAGGTCTACGGCGGCCATGGCTACATCCGCGAGTGGGGCATGGAGCAGAACCTGCGCGACAGCCGCATCGCCATGCTCTACGAGGGCACCACCGGCGTGCAGGCGCTGGACCTGCTCGGGCGCAAGGTGCTGATGACCCAGGGCGAGTCGCTCAAGGCCTTCACCAGGATCGTGCACAAGTTCTGCAAGGCCCACGCCGAGGACGAGTCGCTCAAGGCCTTCGTCGAGCCGCTGGCCCGGCTGAACCAGGAGTGGGGCGAGATCACCCTGCAGATCGGCATGCAGGCGATGCAGGACCGCGATGAGGTCGGCGCCGCCGCGGTGGACTACCTGATGTATTCCGGCTACGTCTGCCTGGCCTACTTCTGGGCCGACATGGCCCGCGTTGCCCAGGAGCGGCTGGCTGCCGGCACGGTTGAGGAGGCCTTCTACCGTGCCAAGCTGCAGACCGCGCGCTTCTACTTCGCGCGCATTTTGCCGCGCACCCGCGGCCATGTGGAGGCCATGCACGGTGGCGCCGGCCCGCTGATGGAGATGGCGGCGGAAGACTTCGACCTGGGGTATTGAGGGGGTGGGCCGTAGGGTGGAAAGCGCTGGCGCAGTTTTCCAGCCTACGGCCGCCAAGCCGCCCGTCTGCAATGAAAAACGCCCGGCGCGCAGAGGCGACCGGGCGTTTTCGTGTGCGACAGGAGGCCGGTTGCGGCCCCCGCAGCGCGGTGGTCCGTGACGGCTTAGATCTTGCCGACCAGATCCAGGGACGGCTTCAGGGTGCCTTCGCCTTCCTTCCACTTCGCCGGGCAGACTTCGCCCGGGTGGGCGGCGACGTACTGGGCAGCCTTGATCTTGCGCAGCAGTTCGTTGGCGTCGCGGCCGACGTTGCCGGCGTTCAGTTCGATGATCTGGATCTTGCCCTGCGGGTCGAGGACGAAGGTGCCGCGCTCGGCCAGGCCGGCTTCCTCGATCAGCACTTCGAAGTTGCGGGAGATGGTCAGGGTCGGGTCGCCGACCATCGGGAACTGCAGCTTTTTGACGGTTTCGGAGCTGTCGTGCCAAGCCTTGTGGGTGAAGTGGGTGTCGGTGGACACAGCGTAGATTTCAACGCCCAGCTTCTGGAATTCGGCGTAGTTGTCGGCCAGGTCGCCCAGTTCGGTCGGGCAGATGAAGGTGAAGTCGGCCGGGTAGAAGAAGAATACGGACCACTTTCCTTGCAGGTCGGCTTCGGTGACGTCGATGAACTTGCCGTTGTGGTAGGCGGTGGCCTTGAACGGCTTGACTTCGGTGTTGATCAGAGACATCTGCGAACTCCTTTTTATGAATGGGAAAAACAGAGGCGATGTTACGCGATCCTGAGGAAAACCTTGATTGATTGACCGCATGGGGTCCATTGCTCCGGTCAATCGAAGGTTTCGACGGTTGCACACGCCGGACATCCGATATGGGGCCGGGGGAATCACGATACAACCCCTGCATGTCGGAAAGATTGTCTCCGGGCGGGCACGGCGGCAGCGCCGCTCTTCAAGGCCCGAACGAAAACGGCCCGCACAGGGCGAACCGGATCGGGGGAGGAGGGCGTCAGCCCTCGTCGCCGTCTTCCTCGTCGCTGCCGCCGACGTTCATGCCGAGTTCCTTGATCTTGCGCGTCAGGGTATTGCGCCCCCAGCCGAGCAGCAGGGCGGCATCGCGGCGGCGCCCGGCGGTGTGCTTGAGCACGCTCTCGATCATCACCCGCTCGAAGGCCGGCACGGCGATGTCCAGCAGGTTCGACTGGCCGCGGGCCAGCGCCTGGTCGGTCCACAGGCGCAGGGCCTGCTCCCAGTTGTTGGCCGGTGCGTTCTCCTGGACATGGCTGAGCAGCTCCGGCGGCAGGTCGTCGACATGCACCTCGCGGCCGGAGGCCATCACGGTGATCCAGCGGCAGGTGTTCTCCAGCTGGCGCACGTTGCCGGGCCAGGGCAGGTTGCTCAGGTATTCCTCGGTCTCCGGCTTGAGCGTCTTCGGCTCGACCGCCAGCTCCACGGCCGCGCGGTTGAGGAAGTGCCGGGTCAGCGCGGGGATGTCGGCGCGGCGGTCGGAGAGGCGCGGGATGTGGATGCGGATGACGTTCAGGCGGTGGAACAGGTCCTCGCGGAACTTGCCGGCCTGCACCAGGTTTTCCAGGTGCTGGTGGGTGGCGGCGATGATCCGTACGTCGACCTTGACCGGCGTGTGGCCGCCGACCCGGTAGAACTCACCGTCGGCCAGCACGCGCAGCAGGCGGGTCTGGGTGTCGGCCGGCATGTCGCCGATCTCGTCGAGGAACAGGGTGCCGCCGTCGGCCTGCTCGAAGCGCCCGCGGCGCAGGCTGGCGGCGCCGGTGAAGGCGCCCTTCTCGTGGCCGAACAGCTCGGACTCCATCAGCTCCTTCGGAATCGCCGCCATGTTCAGCGCGATGAACGGCGCCTTGGCGCGCGGGCTGTGACGGTGCAGGGCGTGGGCGACCAGCTCCTTGCCGGTGCCGGACTCGCCGTTGATCAGCACGGTGATGTTGGAATGGGAGAGACGGCCGATGGCGCGGAACACTTCCTGCATCGCCGGCGCCTCGCCGATGATCTCCGGGGTGTTGGCCTGGATGGCCGGCACTTCCAGTCCCTGCTGCTCCTGGGCGTGCAGGTTGGCGCGCTTGATCAGCGACACTGCCTCGTCGACGTCGAACGGCTTGGGCAGGTACTCGAAGGCGCCGCCCTGGTAGGAGGCCACCGCGCTGTCCAGGTCGGAGTGCGCGGTCATGATGATCACCGGCAGGCGCGGGTAGTGCTCGCGGATCTGCGCCAGGAGGTCGAGGCCGCTGGCGCCCGGCATGCGGATGTCGGAGATGATCACGTCCGGCTGCTGGCGGGACAGGCGGTTGAGCACGCCGTCCGCGCTGTCGAAGCTCTGGGTGGTCATGCCTTCCTGTTGCAGGGCCTTTTCCAGGACCCAACGGATGGAGCGGTCGTCGTCGACGATCCAGACGGTTTCGCTTCGGCTCATGTGGGTGAGGCTCCTAGGTCCAGCGGCAGGTAGATCGAGAAGCGGGTTTGGCCGGGGTGGCTGTCGCACTCGATCAGGCCCTGGTGCTGGCTGATGATGTTCTGGGTGATGGCCAGGCCCAGACCGGTGCCGTCCGGGCGACCGCTGACCATGGGATAGAACATGGTTTCCTGTAGCTCGGCGGGGATACCGGGGCCGTTGTCGATGATTTCCACCTGGCAGACCAGGCGATGGCGCACGTGGCCGATGGTGAACTGGCGCAGGGTGCGGGTGCGCAGGTGGATGCGGCCGAGGCGCAGATCGTTCTGGCCGGTCAGCGCCTGCATGGCGTTGCGCACGATGTTGAGCACCGCCTGGATCATCTGCTCGCGGTCGATCAACAGTTCCGGGATGCTCGGGTCGTAGTCGCGCACCAGCACGATGCGCCCCTCGCTTTCCGCCATCACCAGGCTGCAGACCCGCTCCAGCACCTCGTGGATGTTGGTCATCGCCAGGGACGGCAGCTTGTTCGAGCCGAGCATGCGGTCGACCAGATTGCGCAGGCGGTCGGCCTCTTCGATGATGACGTTGGTGTAGTCCTTGAGCGCCTCGTCCGGCAGTTCGCGGGCGAGCAGCTGGGCCGCGCCGCGGATGCCGCCGAGCGGGTTCTTGATCTCGTGGGCCAGGCCACGGACCAGCAGCTTGGTGGTTTCCTGCTTGGACAGCTGGGCCTCCTCCTTGGTGATCCGCAGCAGGCGGTCGCGCGGATAGACCTCCAGCAGCAGCAGCGTCTGCCCCTGGTTGATGACCGGCGTCACCGCATAGTCCACCGTCTGGGTCTTGCCGGTCAGCGAGGTCAGCTGGGCTTCGCGCTTGGTGAACGGGTGCGCCTCGGCCACGGCCTGGCGCAGGGAGATCAGGGCTTCGGGGGACTCGGTGAAGAGTTCGCTGATGAATTGTCCATGGCTGCGCTGGCCGCTGACCGCCAGCAGCATTTCCGCCGCAGGGTTCATGTACTCCAGGCGCAGCTCGCCGTCGAGCAGGATGGTGGCGGTGGTCAGGTTGTCCAGCAGCAGGCGGTGCAGGTTGTCGTTATCAGGCATTGGCTGGTTTACCAGGGTTCACGTCGAGTCGGCATCTGCAAGAAATGAGCCTAAATTTTCGAAAAGGGTGCAGGGGCGCGCTCCATGCCGGCTTTTGGCGCACGCTCGCGGGCGAGCCTTGATCCAATATGGGGACAGTATAGAAGTGCAGGCGGAAGGCTGCCCCAAAACAGGGCGAAATTCACAGAAAGGGTACGTAGGGGATGTCCCGCCTCTGGGGTGGCCTGTCCTTCAGCAGACATTCCGGACGCACGCCGTAATCGGCGATCTTGCAGGGCCTGGCCAGGCGTTTCTGGATCAGCGGCGGGCGTTTCACATGGATGGCCTGCTCCGGAGTCTGCTCCAGGGTGCGGCCCTCGGCATCGAGGATTTCCACGACCAGCAGGTGGGTGCCGCGCTCCAGGTCGTTCAGGGAAAAGACCGGCTGCGGCCCGCCCGGGCCGGTGGCGGCGCCGTCGAGTTGCAGCCGGTAGCTGTGGCCGGGATGCAGGCCGGGCTCGCTGGCGGCCGTCACCGTCAGTGCACCGGTGTCGCGCAGGGTGGCGTCCGGCGCGGGATCGACAATGCGCAGCCAGCGGTAGCCGGGCTTCTTCGCTCGGGGGGCGGGCTTCTCCGCGGCCGGCGGCGGTGCAGGCGGGGAGGGCATGCTGTTGGTCGGGCTCAGGCGCAGCGCCGGTGCGCCGCCCTGCGGCCGGTCGGTGAAGACCCGGTTGCCCTGTGCGTCGACGTGGCTGTAGATCTCGGCCGCCGCCGGGAAGGCGAGCAGGGCCAGGCAGAGAGGCAGGATTCGCATGGGGCCGTTATTTGCCCCGATGGACGCGCTGGACGGTGAACAGGATCGGCGCGCTCTTCTGCAGGGAGCGCTCGCCGGCGAGCACCTCCACCTCCAGGCTGTGCTCGCCGCGATCGACGTTGACCAGTTCCAGGCGGGTCGTCCGGCCGGGCTGGCCGTAGGGCTGGCCGTCCAGCAGCAGGCGCAGGCTGTGCCCGGGGCGCAGCCTGGGCTCGATGGCCACGTCGACGCTGAAGCTGCCGTTGTTGGCGCGCAGGGATTCGCCGTCCGGGATGCCGGTCAGTTCGAGGCGGGTATAGCGGATCTCCGGCTGGTCCTTGGGCTTGGCCGTTTCCTGAGGGCTAGGCGGCTGCGGGGCGACGATGCTGGGTGCCGGCAGCTCGACCTTTTCCGCGGCCACGCCCTCGGGGGGCTGGCTGCTGAACACCGGATTGCCGTTGGCGTCGAGGTATTTGTAGATCTCTGCGCCGGCTGGAAGGGCCAGCAGCAGAAGCAGGCCGGGCAATGCGCTGCGCATGGGGAGAGCTCTCGCGAAAGTCGTTGGGTGAAGCCTTGCACTGCACCGGTGGGCTGGCAAGTCCGGGGCTGCCGGAGCGTTACCGCGATCACCCAAAAAAAAGACCTCCCGAGGGAGGCCTTTTCGACATTGCCGGCTGGCTTAGACGCTGTAGTACAGGTCGTATTCCAGCGGGTGCACGAAGGTGCGCACCTTGATTTCTTCTTCGCTCTTCAGCTCGATGTAGGCATCGATGAAATCGTCGGAGAAGACGCCGCCCTTGGTCAGGAAGGCGCGGCCCTTGTCCAGCTCTTCCAGGGCTTCCTTCAGGCTGCCGCACACCTGCGGGATTTCCTTGGCCTCTTCCGGCGGCAGGTCATACAGGTTCTTGTCGGCGGCATCGCCGGGGTGGATCTTGTTCTGGATGCCGTCCAGACCGGCCATCAGCAGAGCGGCGAAGGCCAGGTAGGGGTTGGCAGCCGGGTCCGGGAAGCGCGCTTCGATGCGGCGGGCTTTCGGGCTGTTGACGTACGGGATGCGGATGGAGGCGGAACGGTTGCGGGCGGAGTAGGCCAGCATGACCGGGGCTTCGAAGCCCGGGACCAGACGCTTGTAGGAGTTGGTCGACGGGTTGGTGAAGCCGTTCAGCGCCTTGCCGTGCTTGATGATGCCGCCGATGAAGTACAGGGCGGTATCGGACAGGCCGGCATAGCCTTCGCCAGCGAAGGTGTTCTTGCCGTCTTTGGCGATGGAGATGTGCACGTGCATGCCCGAGCCGTTGTCGCCGTACAGCGGCTTCGGCATGAAGGTCACGGTCTTGCCGTAGGCGTCGGCGACGTTGTGCACGCAGTACTTCAGGGTCTGCACTTCGTCGGCCTTGGCCACCAGGGTGTTGAAGCTGACGCCGATCTCGTTCTGGCCGGCGGTAGCCACTTCGTGGTGGTGCACTTCGACCTTCAGGCCCATCTCTTCGAGGGCGTTGCACATGGCGGTGCGGATTTCGTGGTCATGATCGACCGGCGGAACCGGGAAATAGCCGCCCTTGACGCCCGGACGGTGGCCCTTGTTGCCGCTTTCGATGTCGGCGTCGGTGTTCCAGGAGGCCTGCTCGGAGAAGATCTTGAACATGGAGCCGGAGATGTCGGACTTGAACTTCACTTCGTCGAAGATGAAGAACTCGGGCTCCGGACCGAAGAAGGCGGTGTCGCCGATGCCGGTGGACTTCAGGTATTCCTCGGCACGGCGGGCGATGGCGCGCGGGTCGCGGTCGTAGCCCTGCATGGTCGAGGGCTCGATGATGTCGCAGACGATGATCAGGGTCGGCTCTTCGGTGAACGGGTCCAGCACGGCGGTGCTGTCGTCCGGCATCAGGATCATGTCGGAGGCTTCGATGCCTTTCCAGCCGGCGATGGAGGAGCCGTCGAACATCTTGCCGTATTCGAAGAAGTCGTCGTCCACGTCACGCGCCGGCATGGTTACGTGCTGCTGCTTGCCTTTGGTGTCGGTGAAGCGCAGATCAATCCACTTCACGTCATGTTCTTTGATCAGTTGAAGCGACTTCGACATGTTGTCCTCCAGGTGGAGAGGGTCTCGAAAAGGCCCTCGAAAATTCGGGTGAAAACCGGGCGGCGATCATCCGCCAAGGCAAGCCGCGCCACAAGAGAGCAAGTTTCATGCCATTGGTCTGCGTGGGCCGGCAAGCTCTCCGGCAGATCTGCCTCGCCGGTGCCCGATATTCTGGCGGAAAGTTTTGCTCTATTCATGTGCCTGGATCAGTTGTTTTGTTTCATTTTGGTGCGCGTGCGCCGCTCTGCCGATAGGTGATCAAGTCTTGAGCAAGATCCGCTATAATTGCGCCCCCTTTTTGCCTGCCCGGCCCATGCTGCCTCCATGAAACTCATCGTCAAGGTCTTCCCGGAAATCACCATCAAGAGCCCGCCGGTGCGCAAGCGCTTCATTCGCCAGCTGGCGAAGAACATCCGCACCGTGCTGCGCGACCTCGATCCGGAGCTGGCGGTGACGGGCGTGTGGGACAACCTCGAGGTGGAAACCGCGGTCGAGGACCGGCGGACCCTGCGCGAGATGGTCGAGCGGCTGACCTGCACGCCCGGCATCGCCCATTTCCTCGAGGTGCACGAGTACCCCCTGGGCGACTTCGACGACATCCTGGAGAAGTGCAAGCGCCACTACGCCGCGCAGCTGCCCGGGCGGATCTTCGCCGTGCGCTGCAAGCGCGCCGGCAAGCATCCCTTCACCTCGATGGAGGTGGAGCGCTACGTCGGTGGCTGCCTGCGCCAGCAGTGCGGCGCCGCGGGCATCTCGCTCACCGCCCCGGAGGTGGAGGTGCGCATGGAGATCCGCGATCAGCGCCTGTTCGTCGTCCACAGCCAGCACGACAGCATCGGCGGCTATCCGCTGGGCGCCCTGGAGCAGACCCTGGTGCTAATGTCCGGCGGCTTCGACTCCACCGTGGCGGCCTTCCAGATGATGCGCCGCGGGCTGCTCACCCACTTCTGCTTCTTCAACTTGGGCGGGCGCGCCCACGAGCTGGGGGTGATGGAAGTCGCCCACTACCTCTGGCTGAAGTACGGCAGCTCGCAGCGCGTGCTGTTCGTCAGCGTGCCCTTCGAGGAGGTGGTCGGCGAGATCCTCGGCAAGGTCGACAACAGTCAGATGGGCGTGGTGTTGAAGCGCATGATGCTGCGCGCCGCCACGCGCATCGCCGAGCGCCTGAAGATCGACGCGCTGGTCACCGGCGAGGCGATTTCCCAGGTCTCCAGCCAGACCCTGCCGAACCTCTCGGTGATCGATTCGGCCACCGACATGCTGGTGCTGCGCCCGCTGATCGCCAGCCACAAGCAGGACATCATCGACACCGCGATGCGCATCGGCACCGCCGAGTTCGCCAAGCACATGCCCGAATACTGCGGGGTGATCTCGGTGAACCCGACCACCCGCGCCAAGCGCGAACGCATCGAGTACGAGGAGCGCCAGTTCGAGATGGCGATTCTCGAGCGCGCCCTGGAGCGCGCCCGCCTGGTGCCGATCGACCGGGTGATCGACGAGCTCGGCGAGGAGATCCGCGTGGAGGAGGTCGGCGAGGCCCTGGCCGGGCAGATCGTCCTCGACATCCGCCATCCGGATGCGGCCGAGGACGAGCCGCTGGAACTGCCCGGCATCGAGGTGCAGACGCTGCCCTTCTACGCGCTGAACAACCGTTTCAAGGAACTGGACGCCAACCGCCAGTACCTGCTGTATTGCGACAAGGGTGTCATGAGCCGCCTGCATGCTCATCATCTGCTGAGTGAGGGGCATGCCAATGTGCGCGTTTATCGTCCGGCTTAAACAGCCCGGGCTGCTGGGTGGCAGCATTCGCCACCGCCCTCCCGACCGATAGCGGTCCGAGACGTCGTGGCCGGGCAGCCCGGCCAGCTTTCCTTCTTCCAGCTTCCAGCCTTCAGCTCGAAGCTTTCATAGAGATAGAACCTGTGATCGAAAATCTCCGCAACATCGCCATCATCGCCCACGTCGACCATGGCAAGACCACCCTCGTCGACAAGCTGCTCAAGCTCTCCGGCACCCTGGATCGCAAGGAAGCCGAAAGCGAGCGGGTGATGGACTCCAACGACCAGGAAAAAGAGCGCGGCATCACCATCCTGGCGAAGAACACCGCCATCGAGTGGAACGGCCACCACATCAACATCGTCGACACCCCCGGGCACGCCGACTTTGGCGGCGAGGTCGAGCGCGTGATGTCGATGGTCGACTCCGTGCTGCTGGTGGTCGACGCCCAGGACGGCCCGATGCCGCAGACCCGCTTCGTGACCCAGAAGGCGTTCAAGGCCGGTCTGCGTCCGATCGTCGTGGTCAACAAGATCGACCGTCCCGGCGCGCGTCCGGACTGGGTCATCGACCAGATCTTCGACCTCTTCGACAACCTCGGCGCCACCGAGGAGCAGCTCGACTTCCCGATCGTCTACGCCAGCGCCCTCAACGGCATCGCCGGCATGGATCACGAGAAGATGGACGACAACATGGATGCGCTGTTCCAGGCGATCCTCGACCACGTGCCGGCGCCCAAGGTGGACGTCGACGGTCCGTTCCAGATGCAGATCTCCCAGCTGGACTACAACAGCTTTCTCGGCGTGATCGGCATCGGCCGCATCGCCCGTGGCAAGATCAAGTCCAACACCCCGGTGGTGTCCATCGACGCCGTCGGCAACAAGCGCAACGGCCGCATCCTCAAGATCATGGGCCACCACGGTCTGCAGCGTGTCGAAGTGCCGGAAGCCCAGGCCGGCGACATCGTCTGCATCAGCGGTTTCGATCAGCTGTTCATCTCCGACACCCTGTGCGACCCGACCGCCGTCGAAGCCCTGCCGCCGCTGTCCGTCGACGAGCCGACCGTGAGCATGACCTTCCAGGTCAACGATTCGCCGTTCTGCGGCCGCGAAGGCAAGTTCGTCACCAGCCGCAACATCAAGGAGCGCCTGGAGAAGGAACTGCTGCACAACGTCGCCCTGCGCGTTCAGGACGGCGACAGCGCCGACAAGTTCAAGGTCTCCGGCCGCGGCGAGCTGCACCTCTCGGTGCTGATCGAGACCATGCGTCGCGAAGGCTTCGAACTGGCCATCTCCCGTCCGGAAGTGATCATCAAGGAAGTCGACGGCGAGAAGCAGGAGCCGTACGAGAACGTCACCATCGACATCGAGGAAGTCCACCAGGGTCCGGTGATGGAGCAGATGGGCCTGCGCAAGGGCGACCTGTCGAACATGGTGCCGGACGGCAAGGGCCGCATCCGCCTGGAATACACCGTTCCGGCGCGCGGCCTGATCGGCTTCCGCAACTCGTTCCTGACCATGACCTCGGGCAGCGGCATCCTCACCAGCACCTTTAGCCACTACGGCCCGCTCAAGCAGGGCGAAGTCGCCCACCGCCAGAACGGCGTGCTGGTCTCCATGGCCACCGGCAAGGCGCTGACCTACTCGCTGGAAACCCTGCAGGACCGCGGCAAGCTGTTCCTCGAGCCGGGCCAGGAAATCTACGAAGGCCAGCTGGCCGGCATCCACAGCCGCGACAACGATCTGGTGATCAACCCCACCAAGGGCAAGAAGCTCGACAACATGCGCGCTTCCGGCAAGGACGAGACCATCCAGCTGGTGCCGCCGATCAAGTTCACCCTGGAACAGGCGCTGGAATTCATCGACGACGACGAACTGGTCGAAGTGACGCCGAAGTCGATCCGCCTGCGCAAGAAGGTGCTGAACGAGAACGACCGCAAGCGTTACGAGCGCAGCAGCAAGATCTGATGCGCTGAGTGACCTGCAATGAAAAGCCCCGCCGGAGTGATCCGGCGGGGCTTTTTGCTTTTGGGTCATCCGCCTCCGACACCTGTTCGTGCATGCCGGATCAAGCGGCATGCAGGTTTGCGACAGGCGCGACGGCGAGGGCGGGGCCCTACTTGTAATAGCCGACCACGCACACCTGGTCGTCGGCCTTGGTCACGAAGGTGACTTTCTCGACCGGCGTATCGGTGCCCGGCCGCGGCCACATGTAGGCCACTTCGCTGATCTTGCCCGCTTCGGCCGTGGCGTAGATTTCCTCGCCCAGGGGCTTGCCCGCCTTGTCTTTCAGATCCTTCAGGCTCTGGCCGGTCAGCGTGGGATGCGCGGTGAAGTTGCCGTCCGGGCCACCGCAATAGGGATAGAGGTCGCGATCCTTGAAGCCGTCTTCGCCCTTGGTGAACTTCTCCAGGGCGGAGGCCTTGTCGGTCTCGACCGCCGCCACGGCCTTTTCGAGCATGGCCTTGGCTTCCTCGGCGGTGCCGAACTCGCCGGCCTGGGCGGTCAGGTGGATACCCGCAGTGCACAGCATTACCAGCAGGGTCTTGCGCATGAATGTCTTACGCCTCTTGTTCTTGTTATTTCATGGTTGTTTGAAGGCCACCGGGCGGCGACCTCGGCTCGATCCTAAGCCAGCCGGACGAGACCGATAAACTGCGACCATGGTCGTGCTGACGCTGCCGGCGGGGGTGTGCCTTGGCGTGTGGTCGTGCGGGCTCAGAGCGCCAGGACGCAGGTCTCCGACTGCCGGGTGGCGGTGTCCAGATAGCTGCGCAGCCGGTCCTGCTCCTCCTCGCTCAGGAACAGGCCGAGCTTGCTGCGCCGCCAGAGGATGTCCTCGGCCTCCCGTGCCCATTCCTGCCGGCACAGGTAGTCAACCTCGCGGGCATGCAGGGTGGCGCCGAAGTGTTCGCCGAGATCGGCGGGCTCCTCGACGCCCTCGAGCAGGCGCCAGGCGCGGCTGCCGTAGCTGCCGGCCCAGCGCCGGGCGAGTTTCGGGGCGAGCCAGGCGTGGCGCTGGCGCAACTGCTCGGCCAGGGTGCGGCTGTCGCTCATCTCTTCGCCGCCCGGCAGCGGCGCTGCGGCGGTCCAGCATGGGCCCATCTGCGGGAAGAAGGGCGCCAGCCGCTCCAGGGCCGCCTCGGCCAGCTTGCGGTAGGTGGTGAGCTTGCCACCGAACACCGACAGCAGCGGCGGCTCGCCCGGGCTGGCCGACAGCTCCAGGGTGTAGTCGCGGGTCACCGCCGAAGGATCGGTGGATTCGTCGTTGCACAGCGGCCGCACGCCGGAATAGCTGTGCAGGATGCTGGCCCGGCTCAGCTGGTGCTTGAAGTGGCGGTTAACCACCGCGAGCAGGTAGTCGGTTTCCTCCGTGCTGATCCGCACCTGCGCCGGATCGTCCCGGTATTCGCGGTCGGTGGTGCCGATCAAGGTGAAGTGCTCCAGATAGGGGATGGCGAAGACGATGCGCCGGTCCTCGTTCTGCAGGATGTAGGCATGCTCGCCCTCGTACAGCCGCGGCACGATCAGGTGGCTGCCCTGGATCAGGCGGATGCCGTAGGGGGCCTTCTGCTGCAGGCCGCTTTCGATGAAGCGCGCCACCCAGGGGCCGGCCGCGTTCACCAGCGCCCTGGCGCGGACCGAGAAGCTGCTGCCGTCGGCGCGCTCCAGCTGCAGGTTCCAGTGATCCTGGTGACGGCTGGCGGAGAGGCAGCGGGTGCGGGTCTGCACCTGGGCGCCGTGCTCGCGGGCGGCCATTGCATTGAGCACCACCAGGCGGGCGTCGTCGACCCAGCAGTCGGAATACTCGAAGCCGCGGCGGATCTCCGCCTTGAGCGGGCTGCGGGCGTCGAAGCGCAGGCCGCGCGAGCCCGGCAGCTTCTTGCGCTGGCCCAGGTGATCGTAGAGGAACAGGCCGGCGCGGATCATCCAGGCCGGGCGCAGGTGCGGACGGTGCGGCAGCACGAAGCGCAGCGGCTTGACGATGTGCGGGGCCTTGGCCAGCAGCACCTCGCGTTCGGCCAGCGCTTCGCGGACCAGACGGAATTCGTGGTGCTCGAGGTAGCGCAGGCCGCCATGGATCAGCTTGCTGCTGGCGGACGAGGTGTGCCGGGCGAGATCGTCCTGCTCGCAGAGAAACACCGACAGACCGCGGCCGGCCGCATCGGCGGCGATGCCCGCACCGTTGATGCCGCCGCCGATCACGGCGACATCGTAGTGCTCGGCATTGGAGGTATCGGAAGGGCTCATGCGGGGTGCCTCCGTGCTCAGTCGTCCTCGGTCCAGCGCCGGGTGCGCGCCACCGCCTTCTTCCAGCCGGCACTCAGCGCCCGGCGCTTCTCGTCGGGGCAGTCCGGCTCGAACACCCGCTCGATCCGCGCCTTGTCGCGCAGCTCGTCGAGGCCGCTCCAGAAGCCGGTGGCCAGGCCGGCCAGGTAGGCGGCGCCGAGCGCGGTGACTTCCTTCACCGCCGGGCGCTCGACCGGCGTGCCGAGCAGGTCGGCCTGGAACTGCATGAGGAAGTTGTTGCGCACCGCGCCGCCGTCCACGCGCAGCGACCTGAGCCGCTCGCCGGCATCGCGCTGCATGGCGTCGAGCACGTCGCAGGCCTGGAAGGCGATGGATTCGAGCGCCGCGCGGATCAGGTGGTCGGCCTTCACCCCGCGGGTCAGGCCGAACAGCGCGCCGCGCGCGTAGGGGTCCCAGTAGGGCGCGCCCAGGCCGGTGAAGGCCGGCACCAGGTAGACGCCGTTGCTGTCCTCGACCTTGGTGGCGAAGTATTCGGAGTCGAACGAGTCGTCGATCAGCCTGAGCTCGTCGCGCAACCACTGCACGGTGGAGCCGGCGTTGAAGATCGCCCCCTCCAGCGCATAGGCGACTTCCCCGCGCGGCCCGCAGGCGATGGTGGTGAGCAGTCCGTGGGCCGAGCGCACGGCCCTGGCGCCGGTGTTTATCAACAGGAAGCAGCCGGTGCCGTAGGTGTTCTTGCCCTGGCCGGGCTCCACGCACATGTGCCCGAACAGCGCGGCCTGCTGGTCCCCGGCGATGCCGGCGATCGGGATGCCGCCGTGCGCGTCGCCGCCGGCGATGCAGGCGTGGCCGTAGACCTCGGAAGAGGAGCGCACCTGCGGCAGCATTTCGCGCGGGATGTCCAGGGCCTCGAGCAGGCGCGTATCCCAGTCCAGCGCATGGATGTCGAAGAGCATGGTACGCGCGGCGTTGGTGTAGTCGGTGACGTGCACCCGGCCCTGGGTCATCTTCCAGACCAGCCAGGAGTCGATGGTGCCGAACAGCAGCTCGCCGCGCCGCGCCCGCTCGCGGCTGCCCTCGACGTGGTCGAGGAGCCACTTGATCTTGGTGGCGGAGAAATACGGGTCGATGACCAGACCGGTACGTTCCCGGACATATTCCTCCAAGCCGTCGCGCTTGAGCTCTTCGCAGATCGACGCGCTGCGCCGGCACTGCCAGACGATGGCGTTGTGGATCGGCCGGCCGCTCTGCTTGTCCCAGACCACCGTGGTCTCGCGCTGGTTGGTGATGCCGATGGCGGCCACCTGCCGCTGCTCGATCCCGGCCTGGGCCAGGGCCTCCACCAGGGTGGCGCTCTGCGTGGCCCAGATCTCCATGGGATCGTGCTCGACCCAGCCCGACTGCGGGTAGAGCTGCGTGAACTCGCGCTGCGCCACGCTGACGACATTGGCGTCGCGGTCGAGCACGATGGCCCGCGAACTGGTGGTGCCCTGGTCCAGGGCGACGATGTACTGCTTGTCGGTGCGGGGCATGACGCTGGCCCTCTGGAATGCGGGGTGGCCTCGGCCGCTTCGGTGCCGGCGGTCAGGTAGCGGGCAGCGCTGCGGTCGGGGGCATTAGGGAAAGGGTAGTTCGCGTCTGCGGGGTGGGGGGAAGTCGTTGAACGAGCCCCCGAGCTGATTGCTCAGCTGCCGTCCGCCGAGGTAATCGTGGCCGACAAGGGCCATGATAGTGAGCGCATCCGCGAACAGATCGAGGCGCAGGGCGCTCGATCGGTCATTCCCAGAAAACGCAACTCGATCAAGGGCAATGCCGATCTGGACCGGGGGCTGTATCGCTACCGGCATCTGGTCGAGAATGCCTTTGCGAGGCTGAAGCATTACCGTGCCGTGGCGTTCCGCTACGACCAGCTGAAGCGAAATTACGAGAGCATGGTAGCCATGGCTTGCGGATTCCTGTTGCTGCCCATGTAAAACGTCAACACCCCTAGTGTTATGACACAGCTAAATCTGCGTCATGCATAATGTCGGCATGGAACATTACAGAATCATCCTCAGTCCTCAAGAAAGAGCGCGGTTGCAAGAGCTGACAAGCAAAGGCAGGACCGCGGCAAGCCAAGTCATCAACGCCCTGATCCTGCTGGCCTGCGACCGCTCGCAAGACCAGGGGCCGCGCAAGACCAGTGCACAGATCGCCCAGATGCTGGGCGTGAGCCAACGCAAGATCGACAACCTCAAGCGGCGTTGCGTGCAGGAAGGTCTGGAGTCGGTGCTGGTGAGAAAGAAACCCCGGCGCGAATACGCCCGCAAGATCGACGGCGAACTCGAGGCACGCCTGATCGCCCTGAGCTGCAGACCTGCTCCCGAAGGTCATGCGCGCTGGACGCTCAAACTGCTGGCCGAGCGTGCGGTGGAGTTGGAATATGTGGACTCGCTGTCGTCGGAGACGGTGCGACGTGCCCTAAAAAAAACGAACTCAAGCCGTGGCGCAAGGTTGGCTGGGTGATCCCGCCAAAGGCCAGCGGGGAATTCGTGGCGGCCATGGAGCAGGTGCTGGATGTCTACAGTCGACCCTATGACGAAGGCCATCCGGTGGTCTGCATGGACGAAACGCCGCGGCAACTGATCCGCCAGGTGCGCGAGCCCCTCGAGACGGTACCGGGGCATCCCGGGCGCGAGGACTACGAGTACGAGCGCGCTGGCACCTGCAACGTCTTCGTAGCCTGTGAGCCGCTGGCCGGGCGGCGCATCGCCAAGGTCACCGAGTACAAGAAAAGGCAGGACTGGGCGCTGTTCCTGCAGGACATCGCCCAAGCCTGGTCCGGGGCCGAGCGCATCACGCTGGTGATGGACAACCTCAACACCCACAGTGCCGCCTCGCTGTACGAGACCTTTATGCCCGAGCAGGCCAAGGCCCTGAGAGATCGCTTCGAGTTCGTCTACACCCCCAAGCATGGCAGTTGGCTGAACATGGCCGAAATCGAGATCAACGTACTCGCCGGCCAGTGCCTGGACAGGCGCATCGACTCCCTCGAGCGGATGCGCAAGGAGGTCGCCGCATGGCAGCAACGCCGCAACCAGCTCGATGCCAAGATCAACTGGCAGTTCACCACCCAAGATGCGAGGGTCAAGCTACGCAGCCTATATCCGCAGATTGAAGTGTGTTGAGACACTAGTGGAAGTGGCGTTCGAAAAAGCGCGGGCTGCCGACCTTCAGCCGCTCCCGGTAGGCCGCGTCGATCAGGCCGCTGGCGAGGTCGCAATCCGCGATGCCGGCTGTGCCGATTTGCTCGATCTGCTCGGCCAGCCACGCCAGGATCTCCTCGCGCGCCAGGAGCGTCGGGCCGAAGGCTTCTTCGAGCCGGTCGGCCAGATTGGTGAGCCGGTAGAGCCGATAGATCTCTGTCGCAAGCTCTGCCGTTGCCCCTTGCATGACCTGGGCTTCTCGATAGTCGGCCAGCAGAGCGGCCAAGTCGTTTTCATCGTCCATTTTCCTGCTCCAACCTCAAGCGAGGTGATGGTTTCTGGCGGAATGGGGCGGTTTTCAAAGGGAGTGTTTCTCGCCGTCCGGACTGCTGGATCTCTGTCTGAGATGGCACTGCCAATGCAGTATGGGTGAAAAAGTCTGTACTGTTTTCACGAAATTTTCACAAGATATTATGCGGCATTCTCCTGCCTGGTCCGATGTGCCCGTGCTTTGAGGCCGAAGCGTCCACCCCACGCTGTCAACATGGCGGGCCGGCCGCCGTCCTGTCATGCGCCGGCAACCTCCCCGACCCATGCTGCGGCTTCCGTTCAGACAGGGAGTCGTACATGAAGTCGAAGATGCTTGCCGCCGTGCTGCTGGCGGTCGGGCTGGCCGGGCCGGTGCTTGCCGAGGTCCAGCCGCCGTTCATCCTCAGGCTGTCGCCCTTGGGGACTTTCCATTCCGGGCTGTTCGACCAGGCCGCCGCGGAGATCGTCGCCCACGATCCGCTCGGCCAGCGGCTGTTCGTGGTCAATGCCGCCAGCGGGCGGGTGGATGTGCTGGATATCCGCGATCCGGCGGCGCCGGCGCTGCTCTCCAGCATCGACCTGTCGGCCCACGGCGCGGCGGTGAACAGCGTCGCGCTGCACGGCGAACTGGTGGCGGCGGCGGTGGAGGCGCGCAGCAAGACCGATCCGGGCAAGGCGGTGTTCATGGACCGCGACGGCCGGGTGCTGGCCGCGGTCGAGGTAGGCGCGCTGCCGGACATGCTGACCTTCACCCCGGACGGCCGCCATGTGCTGGTGGCCAACGAGGGCGAGCCGAGCGACGACTACGGGATCGACCCCGAAGGCTCGGTGAGCATCATCGACCTGCCCGGCGACATCGCCCGGCTGACCCAGGACCAGGTGCGCAGCGCCGATTTCCGGCGCTTCGACAATGCCGAGCTGGACCCCTCGGTCCGCGTCTTCGGTCCCCATGCCAGCGTGGCCGAGGATCTGGAGCCGGAATACATCGCCGTGTCCCGGGATTCGCGGACGGCCTGGGTGAGCCTGCAGGAGGGCAACGCCGTCGCCGTGCTGGACATCCGCAGCGGCACCTTCAGCGCGCTGCACGGCCTTGGCTTCAAGGACCACAGTCTGCCCGGCAACGAGCTCGATGCCGGCGACCGCGACGGCAGGATCGACATCCGCAACTGGCCGGTGCTGGGCATGTACCAGCCGGACGCCATCGCCCGCTACGAGCACCGCGGACGCACCTACCTGGTGACCGCCAACGAGGGCGACGCCCGCGACTACGACGGCTACAGCGAGGTGGCGCGCCTCGGCAGTTCCGCCTATCCGCTGGACCCAGAGCGCTTTCCCGAGGCCGAGAGCCTCAAGCAGAACGCCAGCCTGGGCCGCCTGAACGTGTCCAGGGCCAGCGGTCTGAACCCGCAGACCGGGCGCTACGAGCGCATCCACGCCTTCGGCGGGCGCTCCTTCTCGATCTGGAGCGAGAACCTGGAGCAGGTCTGGGACAGCGGCGCCGACTTCGAGCGGATCACCGCCGAGGCCAATCCCGAGTTCTTCAACTCGAACCATACCGAGAACGGCCTCGACACCCGCAGCGACGACAAGGGCCCCGAGCCCGAGGGCCTGACCCTGGCCAGCCTGTGGGGACGGACCTATGCCTTCGTCGGCCTGGAGCGGGCCGGCGGGGTGATGGTCTACGACATCGACGATCCGCACGCGCCGGCCTTCGTGCAGTACCTCAACCGCCGCGACTTCCAGGCCGCGCCGGGCACGCCCGAGGCCGGCGACCTGGGGCCCGAGGGGCTGACGGTGATCGAGGCGGGCGCCAGCCCGATCCCCGGCGTGCCGCTGCTGGTGGTGGCCAACGAGGTCAGCGGCAGCACCACGCTGTTTCGCATCGACCGCGAGCCGCTGGGTGTGGCCGGGCGCTGAGCCGTCGCCCGGGTCGTTCGACGCCGGCGTGGAGGAAGTCGTTTCTTTAGCAAAATGCCATTATTTTGTAGCTATTTGCCAGTAGATTGCTGTCATTCTGCGGTCATCTTGTCTGCGCATGCTGCCGTCCAACTTCATGCAGAGAGCCGTCCATGAAACCGTCCATGCTTGCCGCCGCCGTGCTGGTGTTCGGCCTGGCCGCCCACCAGGCCATTGCCGGGAATCAATCGTCCCCGGGTTTCGAGATGCCGCTTGGGGAGATGTTCGCAGAAAGCCTGCCGCACGGGCCGGGCCGCAGCCCGGAGCGCGAGCCGCGGCGGGCAGGCGGCGCGGAGGAGGCCGGCGAGCCGGCAAGCCCGCTGTTCCAGGCCATCTACAGCGTCGGTGGACAGGCCTTGCCGGCCTGGAGCCAGGATCAGCGGTTGTTCGAGGGCAGTCCCGCCGACTCCGGGGCCGGCAGCGTCGCGGCCAGGCCGGCCTTCTTCTTCTGAACTTAGGGTCTGTTGACGTTTTGGCGTGAGCCGCCAGAACGTCAACAGACCCTAGCAGCCTGTCGGACTTGAGCGCCGCAGGCAGATAGAGCATCGGCTTTGCCAGAAATCAGGCAGTTTTGACCGACTTTCCCGGATTTAGGTCTGTTTTTTGCCTAATTCCCGATCTGTAGGCGCAATACGGCCATGCGCTTCAGGTTCCACGCCAGGCACACCAGAGCCCATTCACCGCTGACCTTGTCCAGACCGCGCAGCGAGAATTGCCGGAAGCCCAGCACCGCTTTGATGATGCCGAACACCGGTTCCACCGTTTGCTTGCGCAACGCATACAGCGCGCGGCCCGCTTGTGTTTGCAGCTTGTGTGTCATGCGCTGCGCCGGGCTCGCGTCGGCGGCCAGGGCCGGCGGTTCGGTGAAGCGGGCGCAAGGCGACGGGTGATGCTCCTCCCGCTTGACCGCCATCAGCGGCTCGATGCCACTCGCGGTGCAGGCGCTGGCATTGGCGGCACTGTAGTAGCCGCTGTCGGTCAGCAAGTGCTCGGGATTACCCAGGGCTTTGGGCAATTCGGCCAGTTGCGCCAGCATCGGCACGACTTGTTCCTTGTCGTTGCAGGCCTGGGTGACGGCCGACGCCACCACCCGCATGTTGGTCGTATCCACCGCCGCTTGGGCGTTGTAGGCCTGTTCGAAGCCGCCGCCCGACACGGGCATGATGCACGAGTCCGCATCGGTCAGATTGACCTGGTCTTTGGCCGTTGGCCCCGCGACCGGCGGCTTGGGCGGTTTGCCGCCCGGTTTTTTGCCGCGGGCTGCAGCCTTGGCCTCCCGCTGCGCCAGCTTGGCTTGATACTCGGTGTGTTCCCTGGCGAAGCGTACCTTGGCACGGGCTTCGATCTTGGCTTTCGCCTCGGCCATGGCCGCCAGGCGGGCTTCACGGCGGGCGATTTCCTCCGGCAGGCTCATGCCGCCCGGCATCGCCGACTGATCCGCCTGCTCGGCTAGATCGAGCAGCGAGCGCACTTCGGCCTTGAGCTGGCTTTCGAGCTGTTCGATATGGCCATGGGACAGCGCGCTGTGCCGCGAGGCGTTGGCGTGGATCCTGGTGCCGTCCAGGCTGATCGTACCCAAGCTGAGCAGGTGCATTTCCTGCGCCATCTGCAGCACCTGCACAAACAGACCGGCCAGTTCGTCAAGAAAGCGGCGGCGGAAGCTGGCCAGCGTATCGTGATCTGGGTAGGCGCCGGCGGCGATGAAGCGAAAGGCCACCGAGTCGTGGGTGGCGCGCTCGATCTTGCGGCTGGAAAACACGCCGGTGGCGTAGCCATAGATCAGCAGCGCCAACAGCATCGACGGGTGGTAGGCGGCGCTGCCGCGTCCGGCATAGGCCTTGGCCATGACACTGACATCAAGCCCCTCCACCACCTCCACGATGAAGCGTGCCAGATGATTCTCCGGCAGCCAGTCCTCGATGGAAGGCGGTAGCAAGTAGCTGGTGTGACGATCAACTGGGCGGAAACGGCTCATGCTGGGGCTCGCGGAAGGTCGGCAGCCATGATCGCAGAAAACCATGGGAAAGCCCGACAGGCTGCTAGCCCGGCTGCTTCGGCCGCCAGGCGCAGTAGCCCGGGCGCGGGCCGATCTGCGGGTGGTTGCGGCAGGTATCCGGACGCTGCTCGTAGCGGGTGCATAGGCGCGTGCGCGCATCGAGGTAGAGGCAGTCGCCGTTGCTGCGGCGGGCGAGGGTGAAGACTTCGTGCTTGTGGTTGAAGTGCTCGACGACGCCGGCCTTCATCAGCCGGCGGGCGACCTGCTTGGCCGGCTCGTCCTGCTCGAAGGCGTCGGCCAGGCCCAGGCGGATCAGGTCGGCCAGGCGCACCTCCACCGGCAGGGTGCAGCAGGTGGAGTGGCAGTCGCGGCACAGGCTCTGGCGGTACTTGACCCAGGTTTCCAGGCGGTCGGGGTCGGCGGCGGCGAGGATCGGTGGCTTTTTCATCGGTTCGGGGCATCGGCAAGGGGGGCGCGATGATAGCGGCAAATCCGCCTGGCGGCTTCGCTCGCTTTGTGCATGCTTGATCGGAGGGGCGTAGCGGATTGCGCCGTCGAGACTCGAGCCATTGTTCCGTCATTGCCGCCCAGCGAGGTTGCCGTCATGCCCGAGGTGTCGCCTGTTCCCGAAGAAGTCGCCGCGTTCCGCGCGCGTATCGTCGACAAGCTGAGGTATGCGGTGGGCAAGGACCCCGAGCACGCCGTCGGTTTCGACTGGTTCGAGGCCGTCGCCCTGGCCGCCCGCGACCATCTGGTGGAAACCTGGATGGACCACGCCAGCCGCACCTATCGCCAGGGCCGCAAGCGCGTCTACTACCTGTCCCTGGAGTTTCTCGTCGGCCGTCTCCTGCAGGCCACCCTGAACAACCTGGGCCTGCTCGAGGTCGCCCGCGCCGCGCTGGCCGAACTGGACGTCGATCTGGAGCGCATCCGCGAACTGGAGCCGGATGCGGCGCTGGGCAACGGCGGCCTCGGCCGGCTGGCGGCCTGCTTCATGGAAAGCATGGCGACCCTCGGCATCCCCGCCTACGGCTACGGCATCCGCTACGACTACGGGCTGTTCCGCCAGACCATCGTCGATGGCTGGCAGCAGGAGCAGACCGAGACCTGGCTGGAGTTCGGCAACCCCTGGGAGTTCGAGCGGCCCGAGGTCAGCTACCGGATCTGCTTCGGCGGCAGCGTGGTCTGCCGGGACGGCGAAAGCGGCCGGCAGTGCCATGTCTGGCAGCCGGGCGAGGAGATGCGCGCCATTGCCTACGACACGCCGATCGTCGGCTGGCGCCGGCACAGCGTGAACACCCTGCGCCTGTGGCGCGGGCGGGCGGAGACCGACCTGCACCTGGAACGCTTCAACGCCGGCGACCACCTCGGCGCGGTGGCCGAGTCGGTGCGCGCCGAGAGCATCTCGCGGGTGCTCTATCCGGCCGACGACACCCCGGCCGGCCAGGAACTGCGCCTGCGCCAGGAGTACTTCTTCGTCTCCGCCTCGCTGCAGGACCTGCTGCGCCGCCACCTCAAGCAGCGCGGCAGCCTGCTCGACCTGCCCGAGTACGCGGCCATCCAGCTCAACGACACCCACCCGTCGATCGCCGTGGCCGAGCTGATGCGCCTGCTGCTCGACGTCCACGGCCTGGACTGGGACAAGGCCTGGGAGCTGACCGTGGCGACCCTCTCCTACACCAACCACACGCTGCTGCCCGAGGCCCTGGAAAGCTGGCCGGTGGCGCTGATGGAGCGCCTGCTGCCGCGCCACATGCAGATCATCTACCTGATCAACGCCCAGCACATCGACCACCTGCGCGCCCAGGGCATGCACGACTTCGACCTGCTGCGGGCGGTGTCGCTGATCGAGGAGGAGCACGGCCGGCGGGTGCGCATGGGCAACCTGGCGTTCCTCGGCTCGCACAGCGTCAACGGCGTCTCGGCGCTGCACACCGAGCTGATGCGCAAGACCGTGTTCGCCCAGCTGCACCGTCTCTATCCGGAGCGGATCAGCAACAAGACCAACGGCATCACCTTCCGCCGCTGGCTCTACCAGAGCAATCCGCGACTCACCGCGCTGCTGGTCGATGCGCTCGGCGAGCCGCTGCTCGACGATCCCGAGCACCTGCTCGGCGGACTCGAGGCGCAGGCCGGGCAGAGCGCCTTCCATCAGCACTTCCGCACCCTGCGCCGGCACAACAAGGAGGTCCTCACCGCTCTGGTGCAGGACCGCCTGGGCATCGCCCTCGATCCCGAGGCGCTGTTTGACGTGCAGGTCAAGCGCATCCACGAGTACAAGCGGCAGTTGCTCAACCTGCTGCACTGCGTGGCGCTCTACCAGGCGATCCGCGACGAGCCGGGGGTGGACTGGGGGCCGCGGGTGAAGATTCTCGCCGGCAAGGCGGCGGCCAGCTATTACCAGGCCAAGCTGATCATCAAGCTGGCCAACGACATCGCCCGCACGGTGAACGGCGACCCGACGGTGCGCGGCCGTCTCAAGGTGGTGTTCCTGCCCAACTACAACGTCAGCCTGGCCGAGGCCATCATCCCCGCGGCGGACCTCTCCGAGCAGATCTCCACCGCCGGCATGGAGGCCTCCGGGACCAGCAACATGAAGTTCGCCCTCAACGGCGCGCTGACCATCGGCACCCTGGACGGCGCCAACGTGGAGATGAGCGAGCGGATCGGCAGCGAGCACATGTTCATCTTCGGCCTCGGCGCGCAGCAGGTGGAGGCGCGTCGGCGCTCCGGCGAGGTCGGCGGCGCGGCCGCCGTGGCCGCCTCGCCGCGGCTCTCCGAGGTGCTCACGGCGATCCGCAGCGGGGTCTTCTCGCCGGACGATCCGGGGCGCTACGCGGGGCTGGTCGACGGCCTGCTGCAGCACGACAACTTCATGGTCTGCGCCGACTTCGAGGCCTACTGGCAGGCCCAGCTCGAGGTCGACGCGCGCTGGCGCACGCCGGGCCAGTGGTGGCGCTCGGCGGTGCTGAACACCGCGCGGATGGGCTGGTTCTCCTCCGACCGCACCATCCGCGAATACGCCCGCGAGATCTGGCGGCTGCCGGAGTGATCCGGCCCGGCGCCGGAGGCGCAAGCGAAGCGCTGAACCTGCGCCGGCCGGTCCGGTCTGAGGGAGGCATCGCCCACCCAGTCGCGCTAAGATGCGCAGACTTTCCACCCCTGGAGCCATTTCCATGTCCCGTGTAACCCTGAGCCGCTACCTGATCGAGCAGACTCGCAGTCACAACACCCCGGCCGACCTGCGCTTCCTCATCGAGGTGGTGGCGCGTGCCTGCAAGGAAATCAGCCATGCGGTATCCAAAGGCGCGCTGGGCGGGGTGCTCGGCAGCATGGGTACCGAGAACGTGCAGGGCGAGGTGCAGAAGAAGCTCGACGTGATGTCCAACGAGATCCTGCTGGAGGCCAACGAGTGGGGCGGCCACCTGGCCGGCATGGCCTCCGAGGAGATGGACAACGCCTACCAGATCCCCGGCAAGTACCCGAAGGGCGCCTACCTGCTGGTATTCGACCCGCTGGACGGCTCCAGCAACATCGACGTCAACGTCTCGGTCGGCACCATCTTCTCCGTGCTGCGCTGCCCGGACCAGTACCTGAGCCAGAACGACAGCCTCGACGAGCAGGCCTTCCTCCAGCCGGGCACCAGGCAGGTGGCCGCCGGCTACGCCATCTACGGCCCGCAGACCATGCTCATGCTGACCCTCGGCAACGGCGTCAAGGGCTTCACCCTGGACCGCGAGCTGGGCGGCTTCGTGCTCACCCACGACAATCTGCGCGTGCCGGAGACCACCGCCGAGTTCGCCATCAACATGTCCAACCAGCGCCACTGGGAGCCGCCGGTCCAGCGTTACGTGGACGAACTGCTGGCCGGCAAGACCGGCCCGCTGGACAAGAACTACAACATGCGCTGGATCGCCTCGATGGTCGCCGACGTGCACCGCATCCTCACCCGCGGCGGCATCTTCATGTACCCGCGCGACGCCCGCGAGCCGGAGAAGCCCGGCAAGCTGCGCCTGATGTACGAGGCCAACCCGATGTCCTTCATCATCGAGCAGGCCGGCGGCGCCGCGACCAACGGCACCCAGCGCATCCTCGACCTCCAGCCCGAGTCCCTGCACCAGCGGGTGGCAGTGTTCCTCGGCTCGAAGGACGAGGTCGAGCGCATCACCCGCTATCATCAGGAGTGATCTTTGCCGCTGCCGTCGCCGGTCGGTGACGGCAGCGCTCCCGTCGTGGCCGGGGCGGCATTTCGCGCCGGCTTCCACGAAACGCCGATGTCATCCAGGGCGCTATCATGTCAGGCTTGTCGTTTCTCCCTTGCCAGGATGTCCATCGATGTTGCGCCGTTTCGCCCTGCTGTCCTTTTTCCTCCTCTTGGCCGCCTGCAACGACCGGCTCAGCCAGGAGAACTATGCCAGGCTCAAGCCCGGCATGACCCGTCCCGAAGTCGAGCAACTGCTCGGCAAACCCACCGAGTGCTCCGGGGCCTTCGGCTTCTCCAGCTGCACCTGGGGTGACCAGCAGAAATTCATCAGCATCCAGTACGGCGGCGACAAGGTGCTGCTGTTCTCCGGGCAGGGCCTGCGGTGAAACCGGCCGGGCCGTGGCGTGCGCTCGGCCTGGCCGGGCTCGGCCTGCTGCTCGGCGGCTGCGCCTTCTGGGGACGCGAGCCGCCGGCCACCGCCGGTGCGCTGGACCTCGAACGCTACCAGGGCACCTGGTACGAGCAGGCGCGCCTGCCGGTACCGTTCCAGAGCCGCTGCCTGCAATCCGAGGCGCATTACCGCCTGCTGCCCTCCGGCGGGCTGGCGGTGCTCAATCGCTGTCGCACGGCCGCTGGCGAATGGCTGGAGGCCAGCGGCACGGCCAGTCCGCTGGACAGGGGCCGCACCGACCGGCTCTGGGTGCGTTTCCACAACGTCTTCGGCTACGGTTTCCCGGTGCTGGCCGAGGGCGACTACTGGGTGCTGTACGTCGACCCGGACTACCGTCTCGCCCTGGTCGGCAGCCCCGACCGCGAATTCCTCTGGATACTCTCCCGCGAAACCACCATCGCCCCGCAGGAGCGTGAGCGCCTGCTGAGGCTGGCCCGCGAGCGGGGCTACGACCTCGAACTGCTGATCTGGCGGCCCGAAGACGAAGAGCCTTCGGTCGTCGCCCCCTGACGCCGCCAGGAGTCCTCATGCCGTCCCTTCAGAACCTCTTCCGGCCGCTGCCCGACGCCTCGGCGGGCGAATGCTTCGACGACCTGCTCAGCCTGCCCGGCTGCCGGGTCGAGCGCATCGTCTCCCAGGGGCAGGCCAGCCCGCCGGGTTTCTGGTACGACCAGGACTGGGACGAGTGGGTGCTGCTGCTGGCCGGCAGCGCGCTGCTGCGTCTGGAGAGCGAGCCGCAGCCCGTCGCCCTGGCGGTGGGCGACCACCTGCTGATTCCGGCCGGCGAGCGCCATCGCGTCGAGGCCACCGATCCGGCCGGCCCGACGGTCTGGCTGGCGGTGCATGTACCGGGCGCTACGGCAGGCGGTTGACCTCCGGGAAGCGCGCGGCGAAGGCCTCGGGGATCGGCACCACCTTGCCGGCGCCATAGTCGAAGAACACGAAGCCGTACTTGGCCAGGGCGATCAGGGCGCCGTCGGCCGGGCGGCTGACGCGGAACACGATGTCGCCGCCGTACTTGTTGAAGTCCGCCAGGCCGACCTCGAAGCGCAGCCGGTCGCGGGCATGGGCCTCGGCCTTGTAGAGGGTGGCGAGGTCGGTGACGATGATCCCGGGGCCGCTGGTTTCGGCGCCGCTGTCGTCGATGCCGTGGGCGAACAGGAAGCGCGAGCGCGCTTCGGAGAGCATCGAGACCAGCGCGTCGTTGCCCAGGTGGCGGGCGCCGTTGATGTCGCTGCCGCGCACGCTCATCTCGGTGCGGTAGCAGAAGCAGTGTGCGGGAAATTCCAGGTGCAGTCGGGCCATGGAGTGTTCTCGGGTCGGTGGATGGGTATTCGTGTCTAGCGGGGGCGTCCCCGGCTGCTGCAGAAGCGCGCCAGGGCGATGATCTCGCGGCTGCGCGGCAGCGCAATGTCCAGCTTGGCGGCCAGCTCGAGCACGGCGTCGCCGATGGCGGCCAGCTCCAGCGGGCGTCCCCGCGCATGGTCCTGCAGCATCGAGGTGCGCACCGCGCCCATGGCGGCGCCGCGGGCGAGAAAGCCCGGCGGGTCGAGCTCGACCCGTGCGCCGTAGGCGGCGGCGAGCAGCAGCCCCTCGTGCAGCAGATCGCAGACCAGCTCGTGCAGGTCGGGGCTGCTATAGACCTCTTCCAGGGTGGCGCCGCTGATCACCGACAGCGGGTTGGAGGTGAGGTTGGCGATGAGCTTGGTCCACAGCGCATCGCGGATGCGTTCGCTGGCGCGGGCCTCGATGCCGGCCGCCTCGATCAGCGCGCGCAGGCGCTCCAGGCGCTCGCTCGGGCGGTTGTCCGGCTCGCCGAAGACCATCCGCAGCGGGTTGCTGGTCACGGCCACGCCGGGCGCCGGCGACTCGACGGTGATGAACGCCACGCAGCCGATCAGCTGCGGCGGGGCCAGGCGCGCGGCGAGCCGTCCGCCGGGGTCGACCGCCTCGACGTGCTGCCCGGCGAAGCGTCCGCGCTCGCCGAGGAAGTACCACCAGGGCACGCCGTTGATCACCGGCACCACCAGGGTGTCGGCGCCGAGCAGCGGCTCGATGGCCGGCAGCAGCGCCGGCAGGTCGTGGGACTTGGTGCAGAGAAACAGCAGGTCCTGCGCGCCGAGCTCCGCGCCGTGGTCGCTGGCCGTCACCCTGGCGCAGTGGCTGCCCTGCCGGTCGGTCAGGCGCACGCCGTCGCGGCGCAGCGCCTCCAGGGTCGCGCCGCGGGCCAGCAGGCTGACGGCCCGGCCGCTGCAGGCCAGGCGTGCGGCCAGCGTGCAGCCGATGGCGCCGGCGCCGGCGATGCCGATGCGCGGGAAAGAAGCCTCCATGTTCCCCTCCTGTGGCGACGGCGCTGCCCGGGGCAACGCCATGAGTCCGCCTTGCCTCAAGCGTAGCCGTCAGCGGCGCTGGGGGAGAAGCCCCTCTTCAGGCTATCGTGCCCCGGCTTCGCCCGAACGGCCGGCGCAGCCCCAGCGCGGCGAGCGCGCCCAGCGTGGCCAGCCCGGCGTCCTTCTGGGCGTCCCATTCGTCGCCCTGGGTGCCGAGGAAGGCCGTGCCCAGTTCCGGGCTGACGATCAGCGTCGCGAGCATTTCCAGCTGCTCGTAGAGGCTGCTCATGGCCATCACCAGGCACAGGGCGAGGCCGTCCAGCCAGAGCCCGCGCAGGCCGGCGCGGCGCGCCAGCAACTCGCGCAACGGGCAGGCCAGCAGCAGGCCGAAGGCGCCGTGCACCACCCGGTCGTAGGGATTGCGGCCGAGCCCCAGGCTGTCGCGCAGCCAGTCGCCCAGTGGCGTTTCCGCGTAGGTGTAGTGGGCGCCGTAGAGGTGCATCGCGATGAACAGGGTGAACAGCCAGTAGGCGCCGAGGGAAAAGGCGAAGCGCCGGTGGGTGGCGAGCAGCAGGCCGGCGAAGAAGAACACCAGCAGGTTTTCCAGCAGCCAGTCCGAGCGGCTCAGCGGCTCGATGGCCGCCCACAGCCAGACCAGGGCGAGCAGGCCGGACATCAGGGCCAGCTGGCGCGGTGCTGTGTTCATCGACGGGCTCCTGCGGCGGGCGGGGCGGCCGAGCCGAGGCCGCCGGCGCTGCCGTGCAGGCTGGACAGGGCGTCGCGGATGCCGAGTTGGGCGATGTGCACGGCTGTTTTTCCCGGGCGGCCGTCGAAGCGACGCCTGGGATCAACCTTAGGCAGGGGCACGGCGCTCCGCAAAAGGCGTAGCGGCTGCCGGGAAATTTCGGCCGATCCGGCGCATACCCGCGCCCTTTTCGAGGCTATGATGCCGGCTACCCCGGGACGGATGGTCCTGTTCAGCCTTGGAGCAGAGCATGCAAACCTTGTATCCAGAGATCAAACCCTACGCCCGTTACCAGCTGGCGGTGGACCATCCCCATGAGCTGTATGTCGATGAGAGCGGCTCGCCGGACGGTCTGCCGGTGGTGTTCATCCACGGCGGTCCGGGCGCGGGCTGCGACAGCATGAGCCGGCGCTTCTTCGATCCCAACCTGTACCGCATCGTCACCTTCGACCAGCGCGGCTGCGGGCGCTCGACGCCCTACGCGAGCCTGGAGAACAACACCACCTGGGATCTGGTGGCGGACCTGGAGCGCATCCGTGAGCACCTGGGCATCGAGCAGTGGGTGCTGTTCGGCGGCTCCTGGGGCTCGACCCTGGCGCTGGCCTACGCCCAGACCCATCCGGAGCGGGTGATGGCGCTGATCCTGCGCGGGATCTTCCTGTGCCGTCCGCAGGACTTCCACTGGTTCTACCAGGAGGGCGCCAGCCGGCTGTTCCCGGACTACTGGCAGGACTACCTGGCGCCGATCCCGGTGGAGGAGCGCGGCGAGATGATGCAGGCCTACTACAAGCGCCTCACCGGGAGCGACGAGATCGCCCAGATGCAGGCGGCCAAGGCCTGGTCGGCCTGGGAGGGGCGCACCGCCACCCTGCGGCCGAATCCGGACGTGGTCGAGCGTTTCCACGAGCATGCCCTGTCGATCGCCCGCATCGAGTGCCACTACTTCGTCAACGATGCCTTCCTGGAGCCCGGCCAGCTGCTGCGCGACATGCCGAAGATCGCCCACCTGCCCGGGGTGATCGTGCATGGCCGCTACGATGCGGTCTGTCCGCTGGACAACGCCTGGGCGCTGCACCGCGCCTGGCCGAACAGCGAGCTGCAGATCGTCCGCGACGCCGGTCACGCGGCCGGCGAGCCGGGCATCACCGATGCCCTGGTGCGCGCCGCCGACGAGCTGGCCCAGCGTCTGCTCGGCGTGTCGCCCGAGGAGGCCTGATGAAGGCGCTGATCCAGCGGGTCGCGGCGGCCCGGGTGACGGTCGGCGGCGATACGCTCGGCGCCATCGGCCCGGGTCTGCTGGCGCTGGTCGGCATCGAACCGCAGGATGATGGGCAAAGCGTCGAGCGGATGCTGCACAGGCTGCTCAACTACCGGGTGTTCGCCGACGCCGAGGGGCGCATGAACCTGTCCCTGGCCCAGGTCGGCGGCGGCCTGCTGCTGGTCTCGCAGTTCACCCTCGCCGCCGATACCAGCAGTGGCCTGCGCCCGAGCTTCTCCAGTGCCGCGCCGCCGGCCCAGGGCCAGGCGCTGTTCGAGGCGCTGCTGGCGCTGGCCCGCGAGCGCCACCCGCAGGTCGCCAGCGGGCGCTTCGGCGCCCACATGCAGGTCGAACTGGTCAACGACGGCCCAGTGACCTTCCTGCTCGAGGCCTGAGTTCGCTCGCCGGCTCCAGACCGTTGTCCTCCAGCCACTCCAGGGCGTACTCGCGCAGCCGCCGCTGGCGGTAGAGGTGCCAGGCCTCGCGCATCCGCGGGAAGTGCTCCAGACCGTAGTCGAAGGTGCGCAGCGGCCGGCGCCCGCTCAGGGCGCGGCTGAGCAGCGGGTGCGCATGCGGGTCGGGCTGGGTGTAGAGGAACTCCTCGCGCATCGCCAGGCTCTTCGCGCCGGCGAGGGGCTCGATGGGCAGGTAGCGCTCGGGCTGTACGTGGTACTTCTCGGCGCTGCCCGGCAGCGGCGCCGCGGGGCCGACCGCGAGGATCTCGCCGGTGTCCAGGTCCAGGTAGTGATCGACGGCTTCGTCGCCTTCCAGGGCATTTTCCAGTCGCTCGAGGTCGATGGTCAGGGGAAGCATGGCGATCTCCGGCTGAGGGGGACGAAACCTCAGCTTAACGGTTGCCGGGCCGGGGGCGGCAAGGCCCGACGGGCGGCCGGCCACGCCGGTGTCTGTCTGTAGTTGCAGTTGCGCTCCTTCGCCTGATTTCGCCTTGCCCGGCCATCGCTCGCAACGTTTGCGCACAGCTTTCCCGGGTGCGCGTCCCGCACTTCGCCCGCGCCGCGATGATCCACCGCTTCGGCTACCTCAAGTACTCGCTGGCGCTGGTGTTCATCGGCGGGAAGATCTCCCAGCCGGTGATCCTCGGGCTGCGGCTCGGCGGAGTGCTGGTTTCCCTGGCGAAGACGGCCCGCTAACGGGCTGTCGGAACGGTATTTCTGCAAGGCGCTCAGGCTGTGCGTTCGCCTGCCGGGCAGACAAGCGGTTGCAGCAAGGCGGAACTCATCTCCTGGCACCCTGGTCCCACTCCCTACTGTCCGGTGCTGTCCTTGCAGGCAGCGTCTTCGTTTTTGTACTGGATAACAGGAGGATTCGTGGCTTTTCGCGCTGTTCTATCTGCATCACGCAACCACTGTTTGCATGGCCTGGTGTTGGCCGGGGCTCTCATCCTGACGCTGGAGCCCGCCCCGGTCTGGGCCTTCGGCTTCGACGACGTGGCCGAGAAGGCAAAGGGCCTGGCCGCGGAAAAGTTCGTCGCTCCCGCCAGCAACCTGCCTGCCGAGTTCGGCGAGATGAAGTTCGCCGACTACCAGCAGATCCGCTTCCGCCAGGACAAGGCCTACTGGTCGGACAAGAAGACGCCCTTCAAGCTGAGCTTTTACCACCAGGGCATGCACTTCAATACGCCGGTGAAGATTAACGAAGTCGCCGGCAACAGGGTCGCGGAAATCCCCTATGACCCCACGCGCTTCGACTTCGGCGGCCTGAAATTCGATCGCAACGCCACCAAGAATCTCGGCTACGCCGGCTTCCGCGTGCTCTATCCGATCAACGGTGCGGGCAAGCGCGACGAGATCACCACCTTCCTCGGCGCCAGCTATTTCCGCGTGGTCGGCAAGGGCCAGGCCTACGGCCTGTCCGCCCGTGGCCTGGCGATCGACACGGCGCAGCCGGCGGGCGAGGAATTTCCGCGCTTTCGCGAGTTCTGGATCGAGCAGCCGAAACCGCAGGACAAGCATCTGACGATCTTCGCCCTGCTCGACTCGCCGCGCGCCACCGGCGCCTACCGCTTCGTGCTGCACCCGGGCCGCGACGCGGTGGTCGACGTCCAGTCGCGGTTGTTCCTGCGCGACAAGGTCGGCAAGCTGGGCCTGGCGCCGCTGACCAGCATGTTCCTGTTCGGCGGCAACCAGCCTCCCGCACAGCCCAACTACCGTCCGGAGCTGCACGACTCCAGCGGTCTGCAGATCCATGCCGGCGATGACGAATGGATCTGGCGCCCGCTGAACAATCCGAAGCACCTGTCGGTGAGCAGCTACCGCGTGGAGAACCCGAAGGGCTTCGGCCTGCTGCAGCGCGGCCGCGAGTTCTCGCGCTACGAGGACCTGGACGACCGCTACGACCTGCGCCCGAGCGCCTGGGTCGAGCCGCAGGGCGACTGGGGCCCGGGCAGCGTGGAGCTGGTCGAGATCCCCACCCCGGACGAGACCAACGACAACATCGTCGCCTTCTGGAGTCCGGCCAGCCAGCCGGAGCCGGGCCAGCCGCTGGACCTGAGCTACCGCCTGCACTGGACCCGCGACGAGCCGGGGCTGCACGACCGGGATTCGGCCTGGGTCGAGCAGACCCTGCGCGCGGCGGGCGACGTGAAGCAGAAGAACCTGATCCGCCAGCCGGACGGCAGCACGGCGCTGGTGGTCGACTTCGAGGGGCCGGCGCTGAAGAAGCTGCCGCCGGATGCGCCGCTCGCCCCCCAGATCGGCGTCGACGGCAACGCCGAGGTGAAGGAGAACAGCCTGCGCTACAACCCGGCCACCAAGGGCTGGCGCCTGATGCTGCGGGTCAGTGTCAAGGACCCGAAGAAGCCGACGGAGATGCGCGTCGCGCTGGTCAACGGCAAGAAAACCCTCACCGAAACCTGGAGCTACCAGTTGCCCGCCAATGAATAATCCGACGCCCACCGAAGCTCTGCTGGCCGAATATCTCGAACATCTGCCGCTTGAGTCGCGGGAGCGCGAATGCCTGGCCGAGGCCGGCTCGCTCGCCGAACTGCACCGGCGGCTTGCCGGGGAGGTTCCGGCAGAGGTCGGCGATCCCGCCCTGGCCTCGGCCGCCCGGCGCCTGGAGCTGGGCGGCAGCGGCGAGCCGGACGAGGCCGGCAGGCCAGGCAGGGATGCCTGCGGCCGTCCCTGTCTGGAGGCGGCACCGCCGATCCGGCGCACCAGGGTCATCCCCGAGCCCTGGCGTACCAACCTGCTGGTGCGTGCCTGGCGCCGGCTCACCGGTCGCCGGAGCCCGCCCAGGCCGACCCGCGACCTGCCCAAGGCGCACTGGCAGCGGGTCGGCTCGCTGCGCCGGCTCATCCTGCTGCTGCTGATGCTGGGCCAGACCAGTCTGGCCACCTGGTACATGAAGGATATCCTGCCCTATCAGGGCTGGGCCTTCGTCGATCTCGCGGAGATCAGCCGGCAGAGCTGGCAGCAGAGCCTGCAGCAGGTATTGCCGTATGTCCTCCAGTTCGGCGTGCTGTCGCTCTTCACCATCCTCTTCTGCTGGGTCTCGGCCGGCTTCTGGACCGCCCTGATGGGCTTCTGGGAACTGCTCACCGGGCGCGACCGCTACCGCATCTCCGGCAGCAGCGTGAGCGACGAGCCGATCGCTGCCGAAGCGCGCACGGCCATCGTCATGCCGATCTGCAACGAGGACGTGGCACGGGTGTTCGCCGGCCTGCGGGCGACCTACGAGTCGCTGGCCGCCAGCGGCGAACTGGAGCGCTTCGACTTCTTCGTCCTCAGCGACAGCGGCTCGGCGGACATCGCCGCCACCGAGCAGCAGGCCTGGCTCGAGCTGTGCCGCGAGACCGGCGGCTCCGGACGCATCTTCTACCGCCGCCGGCGGCGCCGGGTGAAGCGCAAGAGCGGCAACATCGACGACTTCTGCCGACGCTGGGGCAGCCAGTACCGCTACATGGTGGTGATGGACGCCGACAGCGTGATGAGCGGCGAGTGCCTGACCAAGCTGGTGCGGCTGATGGAGGCCAACCCCGCGGCAGGGATCATCCAGACCGCGCCCAAGGCTTCGGGCATGGACACCCTCTACGCACGCATGCAGCAGTTCGCCACCCGCGTCTACGGCCCGCTGTTTACGGCCGGCCTGCACTTCTGGCAGCTCGGCGAGTCGCACTACTGGGGCCACAACGCGATCATCCGCATCAAGCCGTTCATCGAGCACTGCGCGCTGGCACCGCTGTCGGGCAAGGGGGCGTTCGCCGGGGCGATCCTTTCCCACGACTTCGTCGAGGCGGCGCTGATGCGCCGCGCCGGCTGGGGCGTGTGGATCGCCTACGACCTGCCGGGCAGCTACGAGGAGCTGCCGCCGAACCTGCTCGACGAGCTCAAGCGCGACCGCCGCTGGTGCCACGGCAACCTGATGAACTTCCGCCTGTTTCTGGTCAAGGGCATGCATCCGGTACACCGCGCGGTGTTTCTCACCGGGGTGATGTCCTACCTGTCGGCACCGCTGTGGTTCGCCTTCCTGGTGCTCTCCACCGCACTGCTGGCGGTGCATCAGTTGATGGAGCCGCAGTACTTCATGGCGCCAAGGCAGCTCTTTCCGATCTGGCCGCAATGGCACCCGGAACGTGCCATCGCGCTGTTCTCCACCACCCTGACCCTGCTGTTCCTGCCCAAGCTGCTCAGCGTGATCCTGATCTGGGCGAAGGGGGCCAGGGCCTATGGGGGCGTGTTCAAGGTGGCCTTGAGCATGCTGCTGGAGATGTTCTTCTCGATGCTGGTGGCGCCTGTACGCATGCTTTTTCACACCCGCTTCGTGATCGCCGCCTTCCTCGGCTGGTCGGTGCAATGGAAGTCGCCACAGCGCGACGACGATGCCACTACCTGGCGCGAGGCATTGCGTCGGCATGGCGGGCAGACCCTGCTCGGCATCGCCTGGGCGCTGCTGGTGGCCTGGCTGAACCCACGCTTCCTCTGGTGGCTGTCACCGATCCTGGGCTCACTGATACTGTCCATCCCGGTATCGGTGGTCACTAGCTGGGTCACATGGGGGCTGTGCTCGCGCCGTGGCAAGCTGTTTCTCATTCCCGAGGAGTATGCCCCCCCGCAGGAGTTGCGCGACACCGACGAGTACACCCTGGCGAACCGGCGGCGGGCGCTCGATGAGGGCTTCATCCGGGCAGCCGTCGATCCGCAGTTCAACGCCCTGGCCTGCGCCATGGGCACGGCGCGACACGGCACGGCCGGGGTGATCGAGACGCGGCGCCGCGAACGTGTGGAGCAGGCGCTGGCCGCCGGGCCG
The DNA here is from genome assembly GCF_002220155.1 of Azotobacter chroococcum. NCBI lineage: Bacteria > Pseudomonadati > Pseudomonadota > Gammaproteobacteria > Pseudomonadales > Pseudomonadaceae > Azotobacter > Azotobacter chroococcum. The sequence goes on from NZ_CP011835.1 coordinate 701,828, forward strand.
GAAGGGCTCGATGGCGAGACGCGTCTGGCCTTGCTGAGCGACCCGGTGGCCCTGTCGCGCCTGCACCTGCAGCTGTGGGAGGAGGGCCGGGAGAACTGGCTGGGGCCGTGGCGGCATGCTCGGAGTGTCCGGTGCCGCAGCCACGCGACCGGCGAGGCCACGCCGGAAGCCGCTGGAGTGCTGCTGGCGAGGTAGGGGCGGGCGCGCACCCATGACGCGGCTGCCGCGCGCCAGACTTGAGCGGCGCCTTGGTCGGGCGCCGGGTTTTTCCCGGTACTGTTGCTTCCTGCCAACCCTGGAAAATGCCAGCGGCTCCTATCCTGCCCGGCCGGACTTGCCGCCCGTCGCCTTTTCCATCGCCTTTTGAAGGATTTGGACAAGAATAGCTAACTATATGAATCTAAAGGAAAATCCGCTTATTTGCGGCTTTCCCTGCGCCCTGAGTTTTCTCTATTTTTTTCAATAGGTTAGAGTTGCCGGCCGACAGCCCCGTCCATTCCTCCTTTCAGCCATGCCCGAGCCTTGCGCAATGACGTCGATGATCGCTTCATGCCGCGGCCTGCTGCTGGTCGGTTCCGCCTGCCTGGCGCTGGGCGTCGCCCCAGCCTGGGGGCTCGGCTTCGACGAGGTGGCCGAGCGGGCGAGGCGCCTGGCCGGTGAGCCCTATGCCGCGCCGGTCAGCAACCTGCCGGCCGAATTCGCCAACATGGCCTTCGCCGACCACCAGCAGATCCGCTTCCGTGCCGAAAAGGCCTACTGGGCCGACGAGAAGACCCGCTTCAAGCTGGGCTTCCACCATCAGGGCATGCACTTCGCCACGCCGGTGCGCATCAACGAGGTGGTGGACGGCGATGTCCGGGAAATCGGCTACGATCCCGCGCGCTTCGATTTCGGCGCCCTGCGCGTCGATCCCAGGGTGGTGGAGCAGCTCGGCTACGCCGGCTTTCGCGTGCTCTATCCGATCAACCGGGCGGACAAGCAGGACGAGGTCGCCAGCTTCCTCGGCGCCAGCTATTTCCGGGTGGTCGGCCAGGGCCAGGTGTTCGGCCTTTCCGCCCGTGGCCTGGCGCTCGACACCGCGCTGCCCTCGGGCGAGGAGTTCCCGCGCTTTCGCGAGTTCTGGATCGAGCGCCCGAAACCGCAGGACCACCACCTGACGATCTTCGCCCTGCTCGACTCGCCGCGCGCCAGCGGCGCCTACCAGATGGTCCTGCATCCGGGCGGGGATACCCGCATGGACATCAAGGCCCGCCTCTACCTGCGCGGGCCTGTCGGCCGGCTGGGCCTGGCGCCGCTGACCAGCATGTTCCTGTTCGGCGACAACCAGCCGTCGCCGCAGGTCAACTTCCGTCCGAAGATCCACGACTCCAGCGGCCTCTTGATCCATGACGGCAATGGCGACTGGGTCTGGCGCCCGCTGCAGAACCCGCAGCAGCTGACGGTGACTCCCTACAGTCTGGAGAACCCGCGGGGCTTCGGTCTGCTGCAGCGCGGCCGCGAGTTCTCCGATTACGAGGACCTGGACGACCGCTACGACCTGCGCCCGAGCGCCTGGGTCGAGCCGCTGGGCCAGTGGGGACAGGGCAGCGTGGAGCTGGTGGAGATTCCCAGCCCGGACGAGACCAACGACAATATCGTCGCCTTCTGGCAACCGAAGGCCATGCCCAGGCCCGGTGAGCCGCTGGATTTCGCCTACCGGCTGCACTGGACCCGGAACGAGGCGGAACTGCACCCCGGAAGGGCGGCCTGGGTCCGGCAGACCCTGCGCTCGCGCGGGGAACTCCGGCGGCGCAATCTGGTCCGCCAGGCCGACGGCAGCACCCTGCTGCTGGTGGACTTCGAGGGGCCGGCGCTGCAGGCTCTGGCGCCGGATACGCCGCTCGCCAGCCAGGTCAGCGTCGATCACAACGGCGAATTGTTGGAGAACAGCCTGCGCTACCACCCGGCCATCCGGGGCTGGCGCCTCACCCTGCGTTTGAAAGTCAAGGACCCGCAGCGGCCGGTGGAGATGTACGCCGCACTGGTCAAGGGCGACCGACGCCTGACCGAAATCTGGAGCTACCAGTTGCATGCCAAAGAATAAACCGATTTCCCTCCGGGGCCCGCTGGACGAGTATCTGCGCCATCTGCCGCTGGCCGCGGCCGAGCGCGAGCGTCTGGCCGATGCCGGCTCGCTCGCCGAACTGCACCGCCGGCTGGCCGGAGCCCCGGCGGCTGCCGGCGATGCCGGCCTGGACTCGGCCGCCCGGCGCCTGGCCGGGGAGTACGGCGATGAGCTGGCGGCAGCCGGGGCGCTCGCTACGGACGCCGCCGGGAGGACCTGCCTGGCGGCCGCACCGCCGATCCGCCGCACCCCGGTCGTTCCCGAGCCCTGGGGGCTCAACCTGCTGCGCCGCGCCTGGCTCCGGCTCACCGGCCGTGCCGTCGCGCCGCCGCCGCCGCGCGACCTGCCGCCGGCGAGCTGGCAGCGGGTCGCCTCGCTGCGTCGGCTGGTCCTGCTGCTGCTGATGCTGGGGCCGACCGCCCTGGCCACCTGGTACATGCGCGATATCCTGCCGTGCTGCGACTGGTCCTTCTCCGAGTTCGCCCAGTTCGTCGAGGGGGGCCCGCCCAGCCCCTGGCACAGCCTGGGCACGGCGTTGCCCTATCTGCTCGAGGGCGGCGTGCTCGGCCTCTTCGCGCTGCTCTTCGGCTGGCTGTCCGCCGGCTTCTGGACGGCGGTGATGGGCTTCTGGGAGCTGCTGCGCGGGCGCGGCCGCCATTTCATTTCCGCCACCGGCCTCGGCTCGGCGCCGATTCCCGCCGAAGTGCGCACGGCCATCGTCATGCCGATCTGCAACGAGGACGTGGCGCGCGCCTTCGCCGGCCTGCGGGCGACCTACGAATCGCTGGCCGCCAGCGGCGAGCAGGCGCGCTTCGACTTCTTCATCCTCAGCGACAGCAGCTCGGCCGACATCGCTGCCGCCGAGCAGCAGGCCTGGCTCGAACTGTGCCGCGAGACCGGCGGCTTCGGACGCATCTTCTACCGCCGGCGGCGGCGGCGGGTGAAGCGCAAGAGCGGCAACATCGACGACTTCTGCCGGCGCTGGGGCAGCCAGTACCGCTACATGGTGGTGATGGACGCCGACAGCGTGATGAGCGGCGACTGCCTGACCGCCCTGGTGCGTCTCATGGAGGCCAATCCCGAGGCCGGGATCATCCAGACCGCGCCGAAGGCCTCGGGCCGCGACACCCTCTACGCGCGCATGCAGCAGTTCGCCACCCGCGTCTACGGCCCGCTGCTGACCGCCGGCATGCACTTCTGGCAGCTCGGCGAGTCGCACTACTGGGGACACAACGCGATCATCCGCATGCAGCCGTTCATCGAGCACTGCGCGCTGGCGCCGCTGCCGGGGCGCGGGGTGTTCGCCGGGGCGATCCTCTCCCACGACTTCGTCGAGGCCGCGCTGATGCGCCGCGCCGGCTGGGGCGTGTGGGTCGCCCACGACCTGCCGGGCAGCTACGAGGAGCTGCCGCCGAACCTGCTCGACGAGCTCAAGCGCGACCGCCGCTGGTGCCACGGCAACCTGATGAACTTCCGCCTGTTCCTGGTCCGCGGCATACATCCGGTACATCGCGCGGTGTTTCTCACCGGGGTGATGTCCTACCTGTCGGCACCGCTGTGGTTCGCCTTCCTGCTGCTCTCCACCGCGCTGATGGCGGCGCACCACCTGCTGATGCCGCAGGATGCCGCCAGTGCCTCGGGGCCGTTCCCGGTCTGGATGCCCTGGTATCCCCAGGAGGCCATGCTGCTGTTCTACAGCACCCTGGCGATGCTGCTGCTGCCCAAGCTGCTCAGCCTGGCGCTGGTTTGGGTCAAGGGCGCCGACGCCTATGGTGGGGTGATCCGGGTGACCCTGAGCGTGCTGCTGGAGATGGGCTGCTCCATCCTGCTGACGCCGGTGCGGATGTTCTTCCACAGCTGCTTCGTGGTCGGCGCCTTCCTCGGCCGCTCGGTGCAGTGGAAGTCGCCGCGCCGCGACGACGGCTCCACCTCCTGGGCCGAGGCGCTGCGCCGGCATGGCGTACAGACCCTGCTCGGGCTCGTCTGGGCACTGCTGGTGGCCTGGCTGAACCCGCGCTTCCTCTGGTGGCTGGCGCCGATCGTCGGCGCCCTGATGTTGTCCATTCCGGTGTCGGTGATTTCCAGCCGGGTCGGTTTGGGCCGGGGTCTGCGCGCGCTGAAGCTGTTCCTGATCCCCGAGGAGCACGACGCCCCGGCCGAGCTGCGCGCCACCGAGCGCTACACCCGGGAGAACCGCCGGCGCGCGAAGGACGGCGCCTTCGTGCGGGCGGTGGTCGATCCGCTGGGCAATGCCCTGGCCTGCGCCATGGCCACGGCACGCCACGGCCAGTCGCTGGCGATCGAGCGGCTGCGCGCGGAGCGCGTGACCCATGCCCTGGCCGTCGGCCCCGAGCGGCTCGACGAGCGGGCACGGCTGGCCCTGCTCGGCGATCCGGTGATCCTGGCGCGCCTGCACCGGCAGCTGTGGGAGGAGGGCTGGGAGAACTGGCTGGCGCCCTGGCGGCGCTCGCTGGGCGGCCTGTACCGCAGCAGCGGCCGGCCCCAGGCCGCGCCGAGCAGCGAGGCGAAACCGGCGGCCGACGGGGTGCTGCTGGCCGGCTAGGGGGAGCGGCGGGCGCTCCTGCGCCCGCCACGGCCCGTCCCTACGGGTTGCGCGGCAACGCGGCTCGCGGAGAGTAGTGTTAACAGGCCCTAGAACAGACGCGCGAGCAGCGCGGTCACCGCGGTTTCCACGCGCAGGATGCGCTCGCCCAGCTGCACCGGGGCGAGGCCGGCGGCCTGCAGCTTGTCCACCTCGTAGGGAATCCAGCCGCCCTCCGGGCCGATGGCCAGGGTCACCGGTCGTTCGACGGCGCGCGGGCAGGGCGGGAAGTCGCCGGGATGGCCGAGCAGGCCGAGGGTGCCGGCGGCGAGCTGCGGCAGGCGGTCCTCGACGAAGGGCTTGAAGCGCTTTTCGATCAGCACTTCCGGCAGCACGGTGTCGCGCGCCTGCTCCAGGCCGAGGATCAGCTGTTCGCGGATCGCTGCGGGCTCGAGGAGGGGGGTCTGCCAGAAGCTCTTCTCCACCCGGTAGCTGTTGAGCAGCACCAGCCGCGGCACGCCCATGGCGGCGACGGTCTGCAGCACGCGCCTGAGCATCTTCGGCCGTGGCAGGGCGAGCAGCAGGGTCAGCGGCAGCTTGGCCGGCGGTTCCCGGTCGAAGGCTACCTGCAGTTCGGCCTCCGCCGCCTCCAGGCGCAGCAGTCGGCCTTCGCCCATGGCCCCGCCCAGACGGCCGATGCGCAGGCCGTCGCCGGCCTCGGCGCGATGCACTTCCTGCAGGTGGCGCAGGCGGCGGTCGCGCAGGATCGCCCGGTCGGCGGCGACGAAGTCGGCGTCGTCGAGCAGCAGCAGGTTCACGGTTGCGACGGGCCGTCGGAGGCGGCCGGCTCCTCGCGGTGGCGGATGCGCGCGCCGAAGAACACGCCGATCTCGAACAGCAGCCACATGGGCACGGCGAGCAGGGTCTGGGAGAACACGTCTGGCGGGGTGAGGAGCATGCCGACCACGAAGCAGCCGACGATCACGTAGGGGCGACTGTTGCGCAGGCTTGCCACGTCGACGATGCCCACCCAGATCAGCAGGAAGGTCGCCACCGGCACCTCGAAGGCCACGCCGAAGGCGAAGAACAGGGTGAGCACGAAGTCCAGGTACTGGCCGATGTCGGTCATCATCGCCACGCCTTCCGGGGTCACGCTGGCGAAGAAGCCGAACATGATCGGGAAGACCACGAAGTAGGCGAAGGCCATGCCGGCATAGAAGAGCAGCACGCTGGAGGCCATCAGCGGCACGGCGATGCGTTTCTCGTGCTGGTACAGCCCCGGCGCGATGAAGCCCCAGACCTGGTGGAGGACCACCGGCATGGCGAGGAACAGCGAAACCATCAGGGTCAGCTTGAACGGCGCGAGGAACGGCGAGGCCACGCCGGTAGCGATCATGGTCGCGCCTTCCGGCAGGTAGGCGCGCAGGGGCGCCGAGACCAGGGCGTAGATGTCCTGGGCGAAGTAGAAGAGTGCGGCGAAGATCAGCAGCACTGCCGCCACGCTGCGCAGCAGGCGCGAGCGCAGCTCGGTCAGGTGCGCGACCAGGGGCATGTCCTGGTCGCTGTCCGGTCGGGCTGTCATGGGCTGGGCGTCTTGTCGGAGTGGGCGGCAGGGGAGGCCGGCTGAGGGGGCGTCGCAGGGCTGGCCGCGGTCTCGTCCGGCGCGCTCGGCGCCGGCGGCTGCAGGCTCTGCTTCATCTCCCGCTCCAGCTCGAGGATTCGCTCGTTATGCAGCTGGCGGCGAATCTCGTCGGCGCCGATCTCGCGCTCCACTTCCGTCTTGAGGGTATTGAAGCTGCGTTTCAGGCGGCCGATCCACAGCCCGGCCATGCGCGCGGCGACCGGCAGGCGCTCGGGGCCGAGTACCAGCAGGGCGACCAGGCCGACCAGCAGGAGTTCGCTGAAGCCGATGTCGAACATGCTCAGTCTTTCCTGGCCGGTTCCTCGACCTTGCGGGCCTGGGCCTCGATGGTCTGGCCTTTCTGCTCTTCGACGGGCGGCGCCTTGTTCTCCTCGTTATCCATCGACTTGCGGAAGCCCTTGATAGCATCACCCAGGTCCGAGCCAAGGCTCTTCAGGCGCTTGGTGCCGAACAGCATGACGACGATGAGCAGGATGATCAGAAGTTGCCAGATGCTGATACCGCCAAAACCCATGATGGTTCGCTCCGTAAAGACGTGAAGAAATTGCTGTGTCCCGGCCGTGCTCAGGACTTCGGCCGTGCGGCCTTTTCCGCATGCCCGGACAGGCCGAAGCGCCGCTCCAGTTCGTCGAGCACGGCCTGGGGATGCTGGCCGAGGGCGGCGAGCATGACCAAGCTGTGGAACCAGAGGTCGGCGGTCTCGTAGATCAGCTCGCTGCAGTCGCCGCTGGCGGCGGCGTCCTTGGCGGCGAGGATGGTTTCCACCGACTCCTCGCCGACCTTCTCGAGGATCTTGTTCAGACCCTTGTGGTACAGGCTGGCCACGTAGGAGCTGTCCGGGGCGGCGTTCTTGCGCGCCTCGAGCACTTCGGCCAGCTGGTTGAGGGTGTCACTCATGACGGTGTCCTGCATGGTAGATGGCGTCGGGGTCCTTGAGGATCGGCTCGACGACCTTCCAGGCGCCGTCTTCGAAAACGCGGTAGAAGCAGCTTTCACGGCCGGTGTGGCAGGCGATGCCGCCGAGCTGCTCGACCTGCAGGACGATCACGTCGGCGTCGCAGTCCAGGCGCACTTCGTGCACCTTCTGCACGTGGCCCGATTCCTCGCCTTTGCGCCAGAGCTTACCACGCGAGCGTGACCAGTAGATGGCGCGATTTTCCCGGACGGTCAGGGCCAGGGACTCGCGGTTCATCCAGGCCATCATCAGGATGCGCCCGGTCTTGTGATCCTGGGCGATGGCTGGTACCAGGCCATCGGCGTTCCAGTGAATCTCGTCCAGCCAGTCTTTCATATCCACTCCGTTGCGACGTGCGGGCGTCGCGACAACCGGGTCAGTCGGGGAAGCGCTGGCGGCGTACCAGCAGGTAGAGGCCGCTGGCGAGCATCAGCCAGCCCGGCCAGGCGTCCGCGGTGTTCAGCGGCGCCCGGCTGGCGAGCAGCACGCCGCCGGCCAGCAGGGCGGCGCCGAGCAGGCGCAGGATGTGCCGGTCGCGGGGCGGCGGGGCGCCGTGCGCCGGCCGGGCCATGCCTTCCAGTGCCGCGCGGGTCATCTGCGCCAGATGCGGCAGCTGTTCGAGCTGGCCCTGCAGGTTGTCGAGCATGGCCTTCGGGCTCATGCGCTTGCGCATCCAGCGCTCGAGGAAGGGCTTGGCGGTGGTCCACAGGTCCAGCTCCGGATAGAGCTGGCGGCCGAGCCCCTCGATGTTGAGCAGGGTCTTCTGCAGCAGCACCAGCTGCGGCTGGACCTCCATGTTGAAGCGCCGGGCGGTCTGGAACAGGCGCAGCAGCAGCTGGCCGAAGGAGATGTCCTTCAGCGGCTTCTCGAAGATCGGCTCGCAGACGGTGCGGATCGCCGCCTCGAATTCGTTGACCTGGGTGTCGGCCGGCACCCAGCCGGAGTCGATGTGCAGCTGCGCGACCTTGCGGTAGTCGCGCTTGAAGAAGGCCAGCAGGTTGCGCGCCAGGTAGTCCTGGTCCTGCGGCGTCAGGCTGCCGACGATGCCGCAGTCGATGGCGATGTACTGCGGATCCCAGGGCTGGCGGGTGCTGACGAAGATGTTGCCGGGATGCATGTCGGCATGGAAGAAGCTGTCGCGGAACACCTGGGTGAAGAAGATCTCCACGCCGCGCTCGGCGAGCAGCTTGAGGTCGGTGCCCTGATCGACGAGGGCGGACAGGTCGGTCACCGGCACGCCGTAGATGCGCTCCATCACCAGCACCTTGGGCCGGCACCACTCCCAGTGCACCTGCGGCACGTAGAGCAGCGGCGAGCGCTCGAAATTGCGCTTGAGCTGGCTGGCGTTGGCCGCCTCGCGGAGCAGGTCGAGCTCGTCGTAGATGGTCTTCTCGTAGTCGCCGACCACGTCCACCAGATGCAGGCGGCGGGCTTCGGTGGAGGCGCCCTCGGCCATCCGGGCGAACAGGTAGAGCCAGGCCAGGTCCTGGCGGATCACCGCCCTGAGGCCCGGGCGGACCACCTTGACCACCACCTCCTCGCCGCTCTTCAGCTGCGCCGCATGCACCTGGGCGACCGAGGCCGAGGCCAGCGGCTCGCTGTCGAAGCGGGCGAACACCTCGTCGACCCGGGCGCCGAGCTGTTCCTCGATCAGCGCCACGGACTGCTGCGGATCGAAGGGCGGCACGCGGTCCTGCAGCCAGACCAGCTCGTCGGCGATGTCCGGCGGCAGCAGATCGCGGCGGGTCGAGAGGATCTGCCCGAACTTGATGAAGATCGGCCCGAGGTCCTGCAGCGCGAGGCGCAGCCGGACGCCGCGCGGCTGGTCGCTCGGCGCGCGGGGAAACCAGCGCCACGGCAGGCAGTAGCCGAGCGCACGCAGCCACCAGGGCAGCAGTGGCAGGTCGAACAGCAGGTCGTCGAGGCGATAGCGGACGACGACGCTTTGGATGCGCAGCAGGCGGCGGACGGCGAGGAGCTTCATGCGTTGTCGCGGGGTTCCTGTGGGTGGGCGAGGCGGGCAAGGCGCGCCTCGAGGCGGTCCAGGACCAGCCTGAGGTCGTCGACTTCGGCGAAGCGGGCCTCGGCTTCGTGGCGGCCGACCAGGGTGCTCGACTCTTCGCCGAGGTAGTCGGCCAGGTCCTGGCGCAGGCTGGCCAGGCTCTGGCCGCTCCAGCGCGTGGCGTGCTGCAGGCTGCCGGCGAACAGCTGGGTGGCCACCGGGCCGAGCCAGCGCGACAGTTCGTATTCCCAGTCCAGCTCGAGATCCTCGAGGATCCCGGCGAGCGCCAGCAGGCTGGCACTGTCGCCTTCCAGGCGAACCTCGGGACTGTGCAGGATGGCGGTCTTCTGCCGGCTGGCGGCCAGGCGCAGCAGGCTCGCGGCGGGCGCGTGCAGGGTGCAGTCGGCCTCGCCCTGCCAGTGGCTGGCCAGACGCAGGCCGTCGGCGTTCGGCAGGATATGGAGGGTCAGCTCGGGCGCCGTGCAGCGCACCGCAATCACGCGGCCGCCCAGGCGCGCCAGGCGCGGCTGGGCGGTCCCGTCCAGGCGCAGCAGGCGGTTGAGTGCGTGCTCCGCACTCGCGAGCAGGGCCGTGCCGAGCATCAGGGCTTGAGACCGCGGTGCAGGGCGACGATGCCGCCGGTCATGTTGTGGTAGGTGACGCGCTCGAAGCCGGCCTCGACCATCATGCCCTTGAGGGTTTCCTGGTTCGGGTGCATGCGGATCGACTCGGCCAGGTAGCGGTAGCTGTCGGCGTCGTTGGTGATCAGCTTGCCGGCCAGCGGCATGAAGGCGAAGGAGTAGGCGTCGTAGGCCTTGCCGAGCAGGGCGTTGGACGGTTTGGAGAACTCCAGCACCAGCAGGCGGCCGCCCGGCTTCAGCACCCGCAGCATGGAGCGCAGGGCATCTTCCTTGTGGGTGACGTTGCGCAGGCCGAAGGCGATGGTGACCACGTCGAAGTGGTTGTCGGGAAACGGCAGCTTCTCGGCGTCGGCCTGGACGAAGCGCACGTTGCCGGCCACGCCCTTGTCGAGCAGGCGGTCGCGGCCGACCTTGAGCATCGAGGAGTTGATGTCGGCCAGCACCACTTCGCCGCTCTCGCCGACCAGGCGGGAGAACTGCCGGGTCAGGTCGCCGGTGCCGCCGGCGATGTCCAGCACCCGGTTGCCCCGGCGCACGCCGGACAGCTCGATGGTGAAGCGCTTCCACAGGCGGTGCAGGCCGCCGGAGAGCACGTCGTTCATCAGGTCGTACTTGGCTGCCACCGAGTGGAACACCTCGGCGACCTTCTGCGCCTTCTGGCTTTCCGGGACGTTCTGGTAACCGAAATGGGTGGTGGGTTCGGCCTCGCGGCCCTTGCGCGGATCGTTCATGTCGCTGGCACCGGAAAAATGTGCCGGCCATTCTAGGGGGTGTTGACGTTTTGGCATAGGCTCACGCCAAAACGTCAACACCCCCTGCTGCCTGCATCCATGCAGTCGAGGCGCCGAAGCCGGCGCGGGACGGCCGCGGCCCGCCTCAGAGCATCAGCCGGACCACCGACTCGTCCGGGTCGCGGGACTTGCCGGCGCGTTCCAGTTCGGCCAGGTACTCGACCCACAGGCGGTCGTGGTCGCGGGCCAGCTGGTAGAGATAGTCCCAGCTGTAGAGGCCGCTGTCGTGGCCGTCGTCGAAGATCAGCTTGAGGGCGTACTGGCCGACCGGCTCGACGCCGCTCAGGCCGACGCCGAGCTTGCCGTGCTGCAGCACGGGATTGCCGTGGCCGCGCACTTCCGCCGAGGGCGAGTACACGCGGAGGAACTCGGCGTCGAGGCGGTACTGCTCGTCGGGACCGTAGTGCAGCTCGAGGGTCTTCGAGGCCTTGTGCAGCTTGATGGCGGTGGGCAGGCGCATCGGTGGAACTCCGCAGGGTGAGGCGGCGAGCTGCAGGGTGGAAAGCGCTGCGCGGTTTTCCACCCTGCGACGGCGGGGATCGCTTACAGGATATAGCGCGACAGATCCTCGTCCTGGGCCAGTTCGCCGAGGTGGCTGTTGACGTAGGCGGCGTCGATCACGATCGGCCGGCCGCTGTGATCGGCGGCCAGGTCGGCGGCGCTGAAGGAAACCTCCTCCAGCAGGCGTTCGAGCAGGGTATGCAGGCGGCGCGCGCCGATGTTCTCGGTCTTCTCGTTGACCTGCCAGGCGATCTCGGCGATGCGCTTGATGCCATCCGCGGTGAATTCGATGTCCAGCCCTTCGGTCTTCAGCAGTTCGCTGTACTGTTCGGTCAGGGAGGCGTGGGGCTCGGTGAGGATGCGCTCGAAGTCCTCCGGAGTCAGCGCCTTGAGTTCGACGCGGATCGGCAGACGGCCCTGCAGCTCCGGCACCAGGTCGCTGGGCTTGGCGAGGTGGAAGGCGCCGGAGGCGATGAACAGGATGTGGTCGGTCTTGACCATGCCCAGCTTGGTGTTCACCGTGCAGCCCTCGATCAGCGGCAGCAGGTCGCGCTGCACGCCCTCGCGGGAGACATCGGCGCCGCCGACGTTGGCACGCTTGGCCACCTTGTCGATCTCGTCGATGAAGACGATGCCATTCTGCTCGACCGCCTCCAGGGCGCGGGCCTTCAGCTCCTCCTCGTTGACCAGGCGGGCTGCCTCCTCGTCGCGGACCAGCTTGAGCGCATCCTTGACCTTCAGCTTGTGGGTCTTCTTCTTGCCCTTGCCCATGCTGGAGAACAGGTTCTGCAGCTGGCTGGTCATCTCCTCCATGCCGGGCGGGGCCATGATCTCCACGCCGCCGGGCGCTTCGGTGATCTCGATGTCGATTTCCTTGTCGTCCAGCTGGCCCTCGCGCAGGCGCTTGCGGAACAGCTGGCGGGTGTTGGAGTCCTCGCGCGTCACCGGCTCGTCGCCGAACCCCTGGCGTGCCGGCGGCAGCAGGGCGTCGAGGATGCGCTCCTCGGCGGCGTCCTCGGCGCGGAAGCGCATCTTGTTCACCTCCTGCTCGCGCAGCATCTTCAGCGCGGCATCGGCCAGATCGCGGACGATCGACTCGACGTCGCGGCCGACGTAGCCGACCTCGGTGAACTTGGTCGCCTCGACCTTGATGAAGGGCGCGTTGGCCAGCTTGGCCAGGCGGCGGGCGATCTCGGTCTTGCCGACACCGGTCGGGCCGATCATCAGGATGTTCTTCGGCGTCACCTCGGCGCGCAGCTCGGCCGGCAGCTGCATGCGCCGCCAGCGGTTGCGCAGGGCGATGGCGACGGCGCGCTTGGCGTCGTCCTGGCCGACGATGTGGCGGTTGAGTTCGTGGACGATTTCGCGGGGCGTCATGGACATGGGTAGGGCTCGCTTCATGCGGAGGGCGTCGGGTCTGGGACCCCTCGCCACGGCGTTCTGTTCGATGGCCGCGAGGCTGCGGCCGGAGGGGCGGCGGACACTCAGTCGAGGTCCAGCTCCTCGATGGTCAGGTTCTGGTTGGTGAAGACGCAGATGCTGCCGGCGATGTTCAGTGCGGTCTCGGCGACCTCGCGGGCGGACAGGTCGGTGTGCAGCAGCAGCGCCTTCGCCGCGGCCTGCGCGTAGGGGCCGCCGGAACCCATGGCGATCAGGCTTTCCTCCGGTTCGACCACATCGCCGTTGCCGGTGATGATCAGCGAGGCGTCCTTGTTGGCCACCGCCAGCATGGCTTCCAGGCGGCTCAGCGTGCGGTCGGTGCGCCAGTCCTTGGCCAGCTCGACGGCGGCGCGGACCAGATGCCCTTGGTGTTTTTCCAGCTGCCCCTCGAAGCGCTCGAAGAGGGTGAAGGCGTCCGCGGTGGCGCCGGCGAACCCGGCCAGCACCTGGCCGTGATAGAGGCGGCGGACCTTCTTCGCGTTGCCCTTCATCACGGTGTTGCCGAGGGAAACCTGGCCGTCGCCGCCCATGACGACTTTGCCTTGGCGGCGGACTGAAACGATGGTGGTCAAGGGAGTCTCTCCACGCTGCGGGGCGAAAATGCCCGAGTGGAGCCTATATGGGGTGAAGGCGGGGAGATTTCAACGGCGCGGGTGGCCGGCCGCGGTGGGCAGCCGGCCGGGCGTTCAGCGCGTCTGGCGCTGCTGGGGCAGCACGTTGCGAAAACCGTCGCCGGCCAGCTGCTTCTGCGCCTGCTCCAGCTGCTGGCGGTTGGTGAAGGGGCCGGCCACCACGCGGTGCCAGGTTTCGCCGCGCACGGTGCCGACCTCGACGCGCACGCTCTGGCCGAGCAGGGCGATGCGCGCCCGGGCATCGTCCGCGTCGGCCTTGCTGCGGAACGAGCCGGCCTGCAGATAGTAGTGGGTGGTCGGCGCGGGCTTGGCCAGGGCCGGCGGCTTGGCGGTGACGGCGGGCGGCGTGCGGCCGTTGAGCAGGGCCTCGGCGCGGGCGGCATCCTGGGCCGGCGTCGGCTTGGGCTGCGGAGGCTGCTGCGTCGGGCGCTGTTGTGCCGGCGGTTTTGCCTGCGCCGTCTGCTGCTGGACGGCCGGCTGCGTCGGCTGTGCCGGCGGAAGCTGCTGCTGAGGCGGCAGCTGCGGTTGTGCTTGCTGCTGTGTCGGCGGCTGTTGCGCCGCCTGGGCTGGCGGCTGTACCGGCGGCTTCTGCGGCTGCGCCTGCGGTGGCGCCGGCTGTTGCTGTGCGTTCGGCGGCACCACGACTTCCGACTCCGGCAGCAGGGTGTAGAAGTCATACTTCGGCTTGTTCGGCTGCTGCGGCGCCGCCTTGCCCGGTGACTGCTCGGCAGTGTCGCGCTTGATCGCGTCGCTGCCGGGCTCGAGCTTGGTCAGAAACATCGCGAAGCCGCCGACGGCCAGGCCGCAGGCCAGCCAGAGCCAGCTCGGTATCTCTCGCCGGTGCGGCGGCGGGGTGCGGCTGGCGCCGCGCTTGGGGGCAGTGTTCTTTGCCATGCTGGTGGGTAAGTCCCTTTACTTACATGCGTTCCAGGGTTTCCAGGCCGAGCAGTTCCAGGCCCTGCCGGAGAGTGCGGCCGGTCAGCGCGGCCAGCAGCAGACGGCTCTGCTGGCGGGCCGGGGTGTCGGCAGCGAGGATCGGGCAGTTCTCGTAGAAGCTGGAGAACAGCCCGGCCAGATCATAGAGGTAGGCGCAGAGCAGGTGCGGCAGACCCTTCTCGGCGACGTTGCCGAGCACCTCGCCGAACTGCGCCAGCCGGGCGGCCAGTGCCTGCTCCTGGTCGGCCTCGAGGACCAGACTGCCGTCGATCTCGGCGAAGCCCTTGCCCAGCTTGCGGAACACGCTGGCCACGCGGGTGTAGGCGTAGAGCAGGTAGGGCGCGGTGTTGCCCTCGAAGCTCAGCATCAGCTCGAAGTTGAAGCTGTAGTCGCTGGTGCGGTGCTTGGACAGGTCGGCGTACTTCACCGCGCCGATGCCGACCGCGCGGGCGATGCTGCGCAGCTCGTCCTCGGGCAGGTCCGGGTTCTTGCCCTGGACCAGAGCGTAGGCGCGCTGTTCGGCCTCGTCGAGCAGGTCGATCAGCTTCACCGTGCCGCCGTCGCGGGTCTTGAACGGGCGGCCGTCGGCGCCGTTCATGGTGCCGAAGCCCATGTGCTCAAGGTCCGTGCCCTCGCGCACGAAGCCGGCGCGGCGCGCCGCCGCGAAGGCCATCTGGAAGTGCAGGGCCTGGCGCTGGTCGACGAAGTAGAGCACCCGGTCGGCCTCGAGCACCTTGCTGCGGTAGCGCATCGCGGCGAGGTCGGTGGTGGCGTAGAGATAGCCGCCGCCGGCCTTCTGCACGATCACCGGCAGCGGGTTGCCCTCGGCATTCTTGAACTCGTCGAGGAACACGCACTGGGCGCCGTCGCTCTCGGTCAACAGGCCCTTGTCGCGCAGGGCCTGGACGATGCCCGGCAGTTCGTCGTTGTAGGCGCTCTCGCCGCGGATGTCGTCCGCGCTCAGGCGCACGCCGAGGCGCTCGTAGACTTCCTGGCAGTGCGACAGGGAGATCTCGTTGAAGCGCTGCCACAGGCGCAGGCATTCCGCATCGCCGGCCTGCAGCTTGACCACCAGTTCGCGGGCGCGGTCGGCGAAGGCCTCGGATTCGTCGAAGCGCTTCTTCGCGGTGCGGTAGAACTGTTCGAGGTCGGCCAGCTCGCTCTCGGCGGAGGCCGGGTTCTCCTCCAGGTGGGCCAGCAGCATGCCGAACTGGGTGCCCCAGTCGCCGACGTGGTTCTGGCGGATCACGGTGTCGCCGAGGAACTCCAGCACCCGCGCCACGGCGTCGCCGATGATGGTCGAGCGCAGGTGGCCGACGTGCATCTCCTTGGCCAGGTTGGGCGAGGACAGGTCGACCACCACGCGCTGCAGGTCGCCGTGCTTGCGCACGCCGAGGCGCTCGTCGGCCAGCGCCCGCTGCAGGCGCTGGGCCAGGGCATCGCTGTTCTGGAAGAAGTTGAGAAAGCCCGGGCCGGCGATTTCCACCTTGCTGATCGAGGCACTGGCCGGCAACGCGGCGATCAGCTTCTCGGCCAGCTCGCGCGGCTTCAGCCCGGCCGGCTTGGCCAGCATCATGGCGATGTTGCTGGCGAAGTCGCCGTGGCTCTTGTCCTTGCTGTTTTCCACCTGGATCGCCGGCGTCAGGCCCGCGGGGAGCACGCCGTCATCGGTCAGGCGGGTCAGGGCTTGCTGGATCAGCTGGCGAATCGTGTCTTTCATGGTCTGCTCGTGGCCGCGGAGGGGCGCTGCACCGGGAAGGCGGGTTGTGAAAACCGGGCATTATCCGCGGCAGGGGCGGGCTTGCCAACCGCTGCGAGTCCGGGCGGCGGCCGTGCCGATCGACAGGCCGGCTGGCGCCAGAGCTCGTGTCTCAGTACAGGTCGACCGGGTCGACATCCAGCGACCAGCGTACCGTGCGGGCGCCGGGCAGCCGTTCGAGAACCGCCAGCCACGGCCCGAGCAGGCGGCGCAGCGGCGCACGGCTGGCGGCCTGCAGCAGCAGCTGGGCGCGGTAGCGGCCGGCGCGGCGCTCCATGGGCGCCGGCACCGGGCCGAGCAGCTCGATACCGGAGAGCTGCAGCGCGTCGAGCAGGTGCTGGGCCTCGGCGGCAGCCTGTTCGAGAAAGTCCTCGGCCTGGCCCGGCCGGTGCGCCTCGGCGCGCAGCAGGGCGAGGTGGGAGAAGGGCGGCAGGCCGGCGGCGCGGCGCTCTTCGAGGGCCTGCTCGGCAAAGGCCAGGTAGCCCTGTTCGGCGAGCTGGACCAGCAGCGGGTGGTCGGCCAGGTGGCTCTGGATGATCACCGTGCCCGGCTCTTCGGCACGCCCGGCGCGCCCGGCGACCTGCACGATCAGCTGGGCCATGCGCTCGCTGGCGCGGAAATCGGCGGAGAACAGGCCGCCATCGGCATCGAGGATCGCCACCAGGGTGACCCGCGGGAAGTGATGTCCCTTGGCGAGCATCTGCGTGCCGACCAGCAGGCAGGGTTCGCCGCGGTGGATGATGGCAAGCAGCCTGGGCAGTGCGTCCTTGCGCGCGGTGCTGTCGCGGTCGACGCGCAGCACCGGGTAGTCGGGAAACAGGATGGCCAGGCGCTCCTCGGTGCGCTCGGTGCCGGCGCCGACCGGGCGCAGGTCGACCCGGCCGCACTGCGGACAGGCGGTCGGCTGGCGCTCGACGTGGCCGCAGTGGTGGCAGCGCAGCTCGCGCTGGCGCTGGTGCAGGGTCATGCGCGCGTCGCAGCGCGGACACTGGGCGATCCAGCCGCAGTCGTGACACAGCAGGGTCGGCGCGAAGCCGCGGCGATTGAGGAACACCAGCACCTGCTGGCCGGCGGCGAGGGTGCGGGCGATGGCCTGCTGCAGGGGCGGGGAGATGCCGGCGTCGAGCGGACGGCTCTTCACGTCCAGGCGCAGGAAGCGCGGCGGGCGGGCGTGGCCGGCGCGCTGGCGGAGCTGGAGCAGGGCGTAGCGGCCGGTGTGGGCATTGTGCAGGCTCTCCAGTGAGGGCGTGGCGGAGCCGAGCAGGATCGGGATCTCCTCCTGCCGGGCGCGCACCACGGCGAGGTCGCGGGCGTGGTAGCGCAGGCCTTCCTGCTGCTTGTAGGAGGCGTCGTGCTCCTCGTCGACGATGATCAGGCCGGGGTGCTTGAGCGGGGTGAACAGCGCCGAGCGGGTGCCGATGACGATGTCCGCCTCGCCGTCGCGGGCCGCCAGCCAGGCGTCCAGGCGCTCGCGGTCGCCGATGCCGGAGTGGAGCAGGGCGATCCGTGCGTTGAAGCGGCGGGTGAAGCGCTCCAGGGTCTGCGGTCCGAGGTTGATTTCCGGGATCAGCACCAGTGCCTGCCGGCCGGCCTCGAGTACCTGGCGGATCAGCTGCAGATAGACCTCGGTCTTGCCGCTGCCGGTGACGCCGGCGAGGAGGAAGGCGTTGAAGCCGCCGAAGCCGGCGCGCACCGCCTCGAGCGCCTCGCGCTGTTCGTCGTTCAGCGGCAGTCCGGCCTGGAGCAGCCAGCTGCCGTGCCGTTCGCGGGGCGCGTGCTGGCGTGCCTCGGTGTGCAGCAGGCCCTTGGCCAGCAACAGGTCGAGGCTGGCCCTGTTCAGCTGCAGCTTGCCGAGCAGCGTCTGGGGCACGCCGTGGGGGTGCTGGGCGAGGACCTGCAGGGCTTCGCGCTGGCGCGGCGCGCGGGCCAGGCGCGGGTCGTCCGGGCGGGCGCCTTCGGCCAGATGCCACCAGCGCTCCTCGCGCCGCTCGGCCGGCTCGCCCTGGCGCAGCAGCGCCGGCAGGGCCCAGCCGAAGGTGTCGCCGAGGCTGTGCTGATAGTAGTGGGCCGTCCACCGGCACAGCCTGAGCAGGCTCGCCGGCAGCGCGGGCCTGGGATCGAGAAGCTCGAGGGCGGCCTTCAGTTTGTCGGCCGGCACCTCGCTGTGCCCGCTCAGCTCGACCAATACGCCGACCACCTCGCGGCGGCCGAAGGGTACGCGCAGGCGCACGCCCGGCTGCAGGAGGGCAGGTGGCACGCCAGGCGGCGCGCGGTAGTCGAACAGGCGGCGCAGTGGGGAGGGCAGGGCGAGGCGGAGGATCGGGGCGGGCACGCGGGCAGTCCTTGGCGGGGAGCAGCGATCTTAGCAGGCAACGAGATCGGTACGGCGACCAGCCGGCTTTGCGCGCTTGCATCAGGGCAGTGCTCTGGTATCATCCGCCGCCTGTTTCCGTACGGTGCCTGACATAGGGTCGGGTGGCGGTACGCCAGAGTCGAGGACTTTTCCATGAAAGCCGATATCCATCCGAATTACGTCGAGATCGAGGCGACCTGCAGCTGCGGGAACGTGATCAAGACCCGCTCCACCCTGGGCAAGAACCTCAGCATCGACGTGTGCTCCGAGTGCCATCCGTTCTATACCGGCAAGCAGAAGGTGCTCGACACCGGCGGCCGTATCGACCGCTTCAAGCAGCGTTTCGGTGTGTTCGGCGCCAAGTAAGCGCCGATGGCCAGGACGGCCTGATGGACTGTTTCGAGCTGCTGAAAAAGGCGCCCCTCGCGGGCGCCTTTTTCGTTTCCGTCGTCTGGGGATTTCCGGCCCAGGCGTTCTGTCCGGCACCGGGCACACTGTCGACCGCTCGCGTGGAGCAGGTGCTGGACGGCGATACCCTGCGCCTCGCCGACGGGCGCCGCGTGCGGCTGATCGGCCTCAATACGCCGGAGCGCGAACGCCGGGGACGGCCTGCCGAGCCTTTTGCCGAGGCGGCGCGCGAGCGCCTGCGGCAACTGGTGGCAGCCAACGATGGGTGGGTCGGCCTGCAGCCGGGGACTCAGGCCAGGGATCGCTATGGGCGCACCCTGGCCCATGCCTATGACGGGCGCGGGCGCAACTGGGAGGCGCAGCTGCTTGCCGAGGGGCTAGGCTATCAGGTGGCGATGGCGCCGAACGTGGCGCTGGCGGGCTGTCTGCAAGAGGCCGAGCGCCACGCGCGGGCGGTCGAGGCGGGGCTCTGGCGGCGCCCGGCCTGGAAGACGCCGGAGCAGTTGCAGCGTGGCGGCTTTGCCCTGATCCGCGCGCGGGTGAGTGGGGTCGAGCGCAATCGCGGCGGTCTGTGGATCGAGCTGGACGGGCCGCTGGTCCTGCGCATCGAGCCGGAACGGCTCGGCCTGTTCGACCTGCCCGCCCTGCAGCGCCTGCCGGGACGGCACATCGAGGCGCGCGGCTGGGTGGTCGACCACTCCCGTCGCGAGCGCATGGACAGGGGGCAGATGCACTGGATGCTGCCGCTGACCCATCCGCTGATGCTCGAGGTGCCGCCATGAGGCCATGTCTGGTCCTGTTGCTGCTGGGGTTGCTGGCAGGTTGCGCGACCAATCCGGTCAGCGGGCGCAGCGATTTCGTCATGCTGAGCGAGCGTCAGGAACTGGAGATCGGTCGTCGCCTCCACCCGCAGATCCTCGAGCAATATCCGCGCTATGCCGACGAGCGGCTGCAGGCCTATGTGCAGCAGGTCGGCGAGCGGGTCGCCCGCTACAGTCACCGCAGCGCCCTGGATTACCGCTTCACCGTGCTCGACTCGCCGGATCTGAACGCCTTCGCCTTGCCCGGCGGCTATGTCTACATCCATCGCGGCCTGCTGGCCTACCTCAATTCGGAGGCCGAGCTGGCGGCGGTGCTCGGTCACGAGGTCGGGCATGTCACGGCGCGCCACGGGGTGCGCCAGCAGAGCCAGGCGAGCGCCTGGAACATCGTCAGCCAGGTCATCGCCATCGGTACCGGGGTGGGCGCGGCGGGCGATCTGACCAGCATGCTCGGCAGTGCCCTGGTGCGCGGCTACGGGCGGGACATGGAGCTGGAGGCCGATGGCCTCGGCGCGCAGTATCTGGCGCGGGCCGGCTACGATTCCGAGGCGATGATCGCGGTGGTCAGGCTCTTGAAGAACCAGGAGGACTTTGCCCGCCAGGAGGCCGCCCAGCGCGGCGAGCCGCAGCCGGAGTCGGGTTATCACGGACTCTTCGACAGCCATCCGGACAATGATCGGCGCCTGCACGAGGTGGTCGGGTCTGCGCGGGGGCTGGTCGCGGTGCGCCAGGAGGTGAATCGGGAGGGCTTTCTCGAGCAGATCGAGGGCCTGCCCTTCGGCGATTCGGAGGCCTCGGGGGTGGTCCGCGGACAGGCCTTCTATCACGGCCCGCTGGACTTCACCCTGAGCTTTCCGCAGGGCTGGGCGCTGGTCAATCGGCCGGATGCGCTGGTCGGGCTGACGCCGGATCGCCAGGGGCTGATTGCCATGACCATGGAGCCCGTCGATCCGCAACTGGCGCCGGAGGCGTTCCTGCAGCAGCGCATCGGCGATCGCCGTCTGCTCGAGGGCAGACCCCTGCGCCAGCAGGGGCTGCAGGGGTATACCGGCCTCATGCCCGGTACCCCGGCCCGGCGGGTCGCGGTCCTGTACCGGGAGCGCCAGGCCTTCCTGTTCGTGGCGGCGCTCAAGGGCAAGTCCGGCCTGGGGGCGGCGGATGCTGACTTTCTGCGGGTGATTGGGAGTTTCCGGCCGCTGCAGGACGCCGAACGGAAGCTGACTCAGCCGTTGCGATTGCACCGGGTGCGGGTCGGCGAGGGGCAGCGGCTGGCCGGATTCAGTCAGGCCAGCGGGGTGGCGGAGGCATCCGTGATGCGCCTGCGGCTATTGAACAATCTTTATCCGGACCTTGAACCGCGTCCGGGAGACTGGCTGAAAATCTTATATTAGAGGCCTTGACATGCGGCGTTGAGTGCTATTGTTGGTGCTCGTCGTCTTGCCGTATGCTCATCCTGCAAGTCGCAACATAATAAAAATGGAAACTATAAATATGTCCGATCTCAAAACCGCCGCCCTCGAATACCACGCTCATCCGCGCCCCGGAAAGCTGAGCGTGGAACTGACCAAACCCACCCAAACTGCCCGCGACCTGTCGCTGGCCTACAGCCCCGGCGTCGCCGAGCCGGTACGAGAAATTGCCCGCGATCCCGAACTGGCCTACACCTACACCGGCAAGGGGAACCTGGTCGCCGTCATTTCCGACGGTACCGCGATCCTCGGCCTGGGCAATCTCGGCCCGCTGGCCTCCAAGCCGGTCATGGAAGGCAAGGGCGTGCTGTTCAAGCGCTTCGCCGGCGTCGACGTGTTCGACATCGAGGTCGACGCGGAGAGCCCGCAGGCCTTCATCGATACTGTCAAGCGCATTTCCATCACCTTCGGCGGCATCAACCTGGAGGACATCAAGGCGCCCGAGTGCTTCGAGATCGAGCGGGCCCTGATCGAACAGTGCGACATCCCGGTTTTCCATGACGACCAGCACGGCACCGCCATCGTCACCGCGGCCGGCATGCTCAATGCACTGGAAATCGCCGGCAAGAGCCTGCCGACTGCCAGGATCGCCTGTCTCGGTGCCGGTGCCGCGGCCATTTCCTGCATGCGCCTGCTGGTCAGCCTGGGCGCCAAGGTGGAGAACATCCACATGATCGACCGCCAGGGGGTCATCCATTCCGGGCGCGACGATCTGAACCAGTACAAGGCGGTGTTCGCCCACGAAACCGACAAGCGCACCCTGGCCGACGCCCTCGACGGCGCCGACGTCTTCGTCGGCCTGTCCGGCGCCAATCTGCTGAGCCCGGAAGACCTGCTGCGCATGGCGCCGAACCCGATCGTCTTCGCCTGTTCCAACCCGGATCCGGAGATCAAGCCGGAACTGGCGCATGCCACGCGCAGCGACGTGATCATGGCCACCGGTCGCTCCGACTACCCGAACCAGGTCAACAACGTGCTGGGCTTTCCCTTCATCTTCCGCGGCGCCCTGGACGTGCGCGCCACCCGCATCAACGAGGAGATGAAGATCGCTGCGGCCCACGCCCTGCGCGAGCTGGCCAGGCTGCCGGTGCCCAAGGAAGTCTGCGAGGCCTACGGGGTCTCCGGCCTGGAGTTCGGTCGCGAATACATCATTCCGAAGCCCATGGACCCGCGGCTGATCACGCTGGTTTCCGATGCCGTGGCCAGGGCCGCCATCGAGAGCGGCGTGGCCTCCCTGCCCTATCCGAAGCACTACCCGCTGCAGTCGGTGGATGCGGTGTTCAACGGCTGATCCGCAATTCTCCCAACAAAAAGGAACCCCGCCTCGAGCGGGGTTCCTTTTTGTTGGGCTCAGAACAGGTCGATCGGCGGAGCGGAATCTTTCGCCAGGCTGCCTTGGCTGGACTCCTCCTCGCTAGCCATGGGAGGCGGAGCCTCGTTCTTGAACAGCTCGAAGAAGGCTCCGGGGGTGCCGGGCGAGGCGATGCGGCCGCTGCTTGGGTTGATGCGCAGGGTCAGCAATCCTTCGGGTTCGGCCTGCAGGTGGGGCGGTTTGTCCTTCAGGGCGGCAGACATGAAGCCCATCCAGATCGGCAGGGCCACGGTGCTGCCGTATTCGTGGCTGCCCAAGCTTTCCGGCTGGTCGAAGCCGGCCCAGACAGTGGTGACGTAGTCGGCGTTGTAGCCGGAGAACCAGCTGTCCTTGGATTCGTTGGTGGTCCCGGTCTTGCCGGCCAGGTCGCTGCGCCCCATTTCCAGGGCGCGACGGGCCGTGCCGCGCTTGATCACATCCTGCAGCATGCTGGTCATGATGTAGGTGGTGCGGGCATCGACGATGCGCTCGGCAGCAATCGGCTCGGGCGCTGCGGGAGGCTGGCCGGCTGACGTCGGCTGGACATTCTCCGGAAGGTCGCCGCTGGTGGTGTCTGGTATTGAGTCCTCGGTGGCGGCCGACGTATTGACGAAGGCGCCGGGTGCCGGCTGCTCTCCTGGCACGCGGGGCGGATTGGCCTGATAGAGGAGCTTGCCGTCGCGGTCTTCGATGCGCTCGATCAGGTAAGGCTGGATGCGGTAACCGCCGTTGGCGAAGGTGCTCCAGCCGCCGGCGATTTCCAGCGGGGTCAGGTTGGCCGTGCCGAGCGCCAGGGACAGGTTGCGCGGCAGGTCCCGCTTGTCGAAGCCGAAGCGGCCGATATAGTCGAGGGTGTAGTCGATGCCCGTGCTTTGCAGCAGGCGAATCGACACCAGGTTGCGCGACTTGTACAGGGCCTCGCGCATGCGGATCGGGCCGAGGAAGGTGTTGGTGTCGTTCTTCGGGCGCCAGACCGTGTCCAGATATGGATCGACGAAGACGATCGGTGCGTCGTTGATCAGGCTGGCGGCGGTAAAGCCGCGATCCAGCGCCGCGCTGTAGATGAAGGGCTTGAAGCTCGAGCCGGGCTGCCGTTTGGCCTGGGCGGCACGATTGTAGTGGCTCTGCTCGAAGGAGAAGCCGCCCACCAGGGCGCGTATGGCTCCGTCCCGCGGATCCAGGGAAACCAGGGCGCTCTGGGCGGCGGGGATCTGGCTGAAGGCGAGGCTGCCGTCCTCCTGGCGCTGGACGCGGATCAGGTCGCCGATCTTGACCACCTGGCCCGGCTGCTGCGGTTTGGGACCCTGGCTGTCGGCGCTGATGAAGGGGCGAGCCCAGCTCATGCTCTCCCAGCTCACTTTTTCTTCGTTGCCGCTGCGCGTCAGGACATGGATGGCGCTGCTGCCGACCTGGGTGACGACGGCGGGCTCGAGGTTGTTGATGATGCGCCGCTTGTTCAGTTCCTCCAGCCAGGCGTCCCTGTTCGTGCCGGGCAGCCGAGCCTCGGGGCCACGGTAGCCATGGCGCCGGTCGTAGTCGAGCAGCCCCTGGCGCACGGCCATGCTGGCTGTCTCCTGCAGGTCGCTGGGAACCGTGGTGGTGACCCGAAATCCTTCGGTATAGGCATCGCTGCCATAGCGGCCGACCAGTTCGGCGCGGGCCATTTCGGCGATGTAGGGCGCATTCAGCTCGGGAGTGGCTACGTGATAGCTGGCTTCCGCAGGCTCGGCGAGGGCCTGCTGGTAGCTGGCCTCGTCGATGTGCCCGAGCTTGTGCATGCGCCCGAGGATCCAGTCGCGTCGCTCCTTGCTGCGTGCCGGATTGGCCAGCGGGTTGAAGCGCGACGGGGCTTTCGGCAGGCCGGCGATCATCGCCAGCTGCGCCAGACTCAGTTCGCGGATGGGCTTGCCGTAATAGACCTGGGCTGCGGCCTCGATGCCATAGGCGCGGTTGCCGAGGTAGATCTTGTTGACGTAGAGCTCGAGGATCTCCTCCTTGCTGAGTTCCCGCTCGATCTGCAGGGCAAGAAGGATTTCGTTGGCCTTGCGCGAGAAGCTCCGCTCGCTGGTCAGGAAGAAATTCTTCGCCACCTGCATGGTGATGGTGCTGCCCCCGGTCTGAATATGCCCGCTGCTCAATAATTGCGTGGCAGCGCGCATTAGGCTGGCAAGGTCGACGCCATAATGGCTGGCGAAATTATCGTCCTCCGCAGCCAGCAGGGCATGGATGAAGTCCGGGGGAATGTCTGCATAGCGGATGGGGGTGCGGCGCATTTCGCCAAACTCCGCAATCAGCTTGGCATCGCTGCTGTATATCCGCAGGGGGATCTGCAGCTGGATGGTGCGCAGCGATTCGGCCGACGGAAGGCTGGGTCCCAGATAGAGGAAGGCTCCGCTCAGACCGAGCAGCAGGCTGCTGAAAGTGGCGACGAAAGTCCAGCCGAAGAATTTAAGCAAACGCATCAAGGCCGCGGGGTTTCCAGATGAAAG
This sequence comes from Azotobacter chroococcum, assembly GCF_002220155.1. Lineage (NCBI taxonomy): Bacteria > Pseudomonadati > Pseudomonadota > Gammaproteobacteria > Pseudomonadales > Pseudomonadaceae > Azotobacter > Azotobacter chroococcum. Next base: position 726,664 of record NZ_CP011835.1, read on the forward strand.
AGGGACGGATTTTCAGGCGAGGCGAAAAGCGAAAAGCCGGTCACATTATATGCGGTTTTTCTGCTGGATAGCCATTTACGCTTCTGTCAAGCCTGTTATCTAATGCGCCATTACATAAATTGTCCGTAAGTTACGGATACAGCAAGGAAATTGGTTGTGCTAGGGCTCTTCAACAAGAAAGCGGGTTCATTACTGGGGATCGATATTAGTTCGACCACGGTCAAGCTTATCGAATTGAGTCGTTCAGGTAACCGTTACCGGGTAGAGGCCTACGCTGTCGAGCCGCTTCCTGCCAATGCCGTCGTCGAGAAGAACATTGTCGATCTCGATGGTGTCGGCCAGACCTTGAGCAAGGTGCTGGCCAAGGCCAAGACCGGAACCAGGAACGCGGCCGTGGCCGTGGCGGGTTCCGTGGTGATTACCAAGACCGTCGAGATGGATTCCGGGCTTTCCGAGGATGAAATGGAAACCCAGTTGAAGCTCGAGGCCGACCAATACATTCCCTATCCCCTCGAGGAAGTGGCGATCGACTTCGAGATCCAGGGGCCGCTGCCACGCAGCCCCGGACGCGCCGAGGTGCTGCTCGCCGCCTGCCGCAAGGAGAACGTCGAGGCCCGCGAGGCGGTGCTGGCACTGGCCGGCCTGACGGCCAAGGTCGTCGATGTCGAGGCCTATGCCATGGAGCGCGCCTGCGGCCTGCTGGTCGACCAACTGGGCGGCGATCCGGCGGGGTTGATCGTAGCTGTCGTCGATATCGGCGCGACCATGATGACGCTCAGCGTAATGCATCAAGGTCGCACCCTCTATACCCGCGAGCAGCTGTTCGGCGGCAAGCAGCTCACCGACGAAATCCAGCGCCGCTATGGCCTGTCCATGGCCGAAGCCGGTCTGGCCAAGAAGAAAGGCGGACTTCCAGCAGACTACGACAGCGAGGTTTTGCAGCCGTTCAAGGACGCTGTCGTACAGCAGGTTTCCCGTTCGCTGCAGTTCTTTTTCGCGGCGGGCCAGTACAACCAGGTCGACTACATCCTGCTGGCGGGAGGGACCTCTTCCCTGCCGGGACTTGATCAGCTGATCCAGCAGAAGACCGGGACCCGGACGCTGGTGGCCAACCCGTTTGCCGAGATGGCGTTGAGCCCCAAGGTGAATGCCTCGGCGCTGGTCAGCGATGCTCCAGCCATGATGGTTGCCTGCGGTCTGGCGATGAGGAGTTTCGATTAGATGGCGCGGATCAACCTTCTACCCTGGCGCGAGCAGCTTCGCGAGGAGCGTCGCCAGCGTTTTCTGGTCACGCTGGGGGCGGTGTTGCTGGTTGCTGGCGGCCTGGTTTTCCTGGGGGACCGATACCTGAATGCGAGCATCGAGGCGCAACGTGTGCGCAACGATTTCATTCGCAAGGAGATCGCCGTGCTCGATGCGCGGATCAAGGAAATCAGCGAGCTCAAGACCCGTCGCCAGCAATTGCTGGAGCGGATGAAGATCATTCAGGACCTGCAGGGCAATCGGCCGATCATCGGTCGGGTCTTCGATCAGTTGGTTCGCACTTTGCCCGATGGCGTGTATTTCACCTCCCTGAAGATGGCCGGCAAGAACATCGCTATCGAGGGGGCGGCCGAGTCCAACAACCGCGTCTCGAATCTGATGCGCAATCTGGATGGCTCCGAATGGCTCGAGGCGCCGAACCTGACGGCCGTGAAGGCCGTGACGGCCGGCGCCCTGGATCAGACCAACGTCTTTCAGTTGACCGTCCAGCAGGTGCGGCCGGGACAGGAGGATGAGGCGCAGGGCGCAGGGGGCGCGCAAACCGGAGCTGCCGCTGCTCGTGGCTCGGCGGCTGATCCGAAAGGTGCGCAGAAGAAAGAAGGAGCGCGGAAATGAATCTGTCCGAGTCCCTGGAAAGTTTGCGCAAGATCGACCTGTCCGACCTGGATCTGAACAACCTCGGATCATGGCCGGCACCAGTAAAGGTCATCACCTGCCTGCTGCTGCTGATCGGCGTTCTGGCATTGGGCTACAACTTCCATCTCAAGGATTTGCAGGAACAGCTCGAGCGGGTGCGCGGCGAAGAGGGCACCCTGAAGCAGCAGTTCGCCACCAAGGCCTTCCAGGCGGCGAACCTGGAGGCCTACAGGCGGCAGATGGCGGAGATGGAAACCTCCTTCGGTGTCCTGTTGCGACAGCTGCCGAGCGATACCGAGGTGCCGGGACTGCTCGAGGACATCACCCGTACCGGCTTGGGCAGTGGACTGGAGTTCGAGGAGATCAAACTTCTCCAGGAAGTTGCCCAGCAATTCTATATCGAATTGCCGATACAAATATCTGTAGTGGGCAGTTATCACGATCTGGCCACTTTTGTCAGCGGAGTCGCCAGTCTTCCGCGAATAGTCACATTGCATGACTTCGAAATAAAACCCGTGGCCTCGGGAGACAACACGAAGTTGCGCATGAAAATACTGGCCAAGACTTATCGCTATAACGACAAGGGACTGCAGAAATGAGGGGCGCCCGTCTAATTTGCATTGCGGCCCTTGTCGGACTTTCCGGTTGTAATGTCGGTAATGAGTTTCAGGATTTGCAGACCTATATGGACGAGGTTCGTGCGCGGCCCAAGGGAACGATCGAGCCGCTGCCGGAGTTTCAGCCCTACGAGGCCTTCACCTACAGTGCGGCAGCCATGCGCAGCCCATTCCAGCCACCGGTGAAAATCGACCTGGCCACCCAGCAGAGGGGCTCGAAGGACATCCGTCCGGATGAGAAGCGGGTCAGGCAGTATCTCGAGGGTTTCAACATCGAAGTCTTCGAGATGGTCGGCACGCTCTCCAACGGGGAGGGCGTGCAGGCCCTGATGCGCGGGGCGGGCGCTGTCCATCGGGTGAAGGTGGGCGACTATCTGGGGCGCAACCATGGTCGCATCGTCAAGATCAACGAGGCCTCCATCGATGTCGTGGAAATCGTTCCTGATGGCGAAGGCGGCTGGTTGGAGCGTCCGCGCAGCCTCACTTTGAAGGAGCGCTCGTGATGGGTGCATCCAGCATGAAGAAAAATTCCCGGTCTGCATTACGGAACCAGTCAATGAACAGCACCCTTTCGCGTCTTGGTATTTCAGTCCTGGCTGCCCTGCTGTCGCCGGAATTGTTGGCGGCCGACCTCAAGGCTCTGGATGTGGCCGCCCTGCCTGGCGATCGGGTCGAGCTCAAGTTGTCCTTCGACGAGCCCGTGCCGGCGCCGCGCGGCTATACCATCGAGCAGCCGGCCCGGATCGCCCTGGATCTGCCCGGTGTAGCCAACAAGCTGGGGACCCGGTATCGCGAGCTGGGCGTCGGCAATGCCCGCAGCGTCACCCTGGTCGAGGCGGGCGGCCGCACCCGGATGATCGTCAACCTGGCGAGCCTGTCGCCCTATAGCACGCGAGCCGAAGGCAACAACCTCTATGTGGTGATCGGCGAGTCGGCCGCCGCGCCCCGGCAGGCCGGCACTGCGCCGTCACCGGTCGTCACGGCGGCTCCGGTTCCGTCGGTCAAGCCCTATGCGCCGGCCGGCAAGACCGTCCAGGGCATCGACTTCCAGCGCGGCGAGCAGGGCGAAGGCAACGTTATCATCGATCTGTCGAGTCCGGGCATGAATCCCGATGTCCAGGAGCAGGGTGGCAAGATCCGCCTGGACTTCCCGGGTGCGCAGTTGCCGGAATCCCTGCGGGCACGTCTGGATGTCAAGGATTTCGCTACACCCGTGCAGTTCGTGAGTGCTTCGAGTGAGGGTGGCAAGGCCAGCATCCTGATTGAGCCGACCGGCATGTACGACTATCTGGTCTACCAGACCGACAACCGCCTGACCGTCAGCGTCAAGCCGCTGACCCAGGAAAATGTCGCCAAGCGCAATGCCGACCGCTTCGCCTATACCGGCGAGAAGCTGTCGCTGAACTTCCAGGATATCGATGTCCGCTCGGTCCTGCAGCTGATCGCCGACTTCACCAACCTCAACCTGGTGGCCAGCGACACCGTGCAGGGCAATATCACCCTGCGCCTGCAGAATGTGCCCTGGGACCAGGCGCTCGATCTGGTGCTCAAGACCAAGGGGCTGGACAAGCGCAAGGTCGGCAATGTCCTGCTGGTGGCGCCGGCCGACGAAATCGCGGCGCGCGAGCGTCAGGAGCTGGAGGCGCAGCAGCAGATCGCCGAGCTGGCCCCCCTGCGCCGCGAGCTGGTCCAGGTGAACTACGCCAAGGCAGCGGATATCGCCAAGCTGTTCCAATCGGTCACCAGCGGCGAAGAGGGTGAAGAGCAGCGCGGTTCCATCACCGTCGACGAGCGGACCAACAACATCATCGCCTACCAGACCCAGGAGCGTCTGGACGAGCTGCGACGGATCGTCGCCCAGCTGGACATTCCGGTGCGCCAGGTGATGATCGAGGCACGCATCGTCGAGGCCAATGTCGATTACGACAAGAGCCTGGGGGTGCGCTGGGGCGGCAGCTTCGTGAACGACCAGTGGAGCCTGTATGGCAAGGATGGTGCGCAATCCATCGATGACGGGCAGGTGTTTCTGCCTGGGACCGATCAGGTCGGCAACTTCACCCTGGAGGATGGCGTGGCGCCGGTCCCCTTCGTCGACATGGGCGTGGCGAACAGTACATCGGGCCTTGGCATCGGCTTCGTTTCCGACCACCTGATTCTCGACCTTCAACTGTCGGCCATGGAAAAGACCGGCAATGGAGAGGTCATTTCCCAGCCCAAGGTCCTCACTTCGGACAAGGAGACGGCGAAGATCCTGACCGGCGAGGAGATCCCCTACCAGGAGGCCAGCTCCAGCGGTGCGACCAGCACCTCCTTCAAGGAGGCGGCGCTGTCGCTGGAGGTGACGCCGCAGATCACCCCCGACAACCGCATCATCATGGAGGTGAAGGTGACCAAGGATCAGGCGGACTTCTCCAAGGCGATAGGCGGAGTGCCGCCGATCAACAAGAACGAGGTCAACGCCAAGGTGCTGATCGGCGACGGCGAAACCATCGTGATCGGCGGAGTCTTCTCCAATACCCAGGCCAAGTCCGTGGACAAGGTGCCCTTCCTCGGCGACCTGCCGTTCATCGGACGTCTGTTCCGCCGCGACGTGGTCGCCGACAGCAAATCCGAGCTGCTTGTTTTCCTGACTCCGCGTATTCTTAACAACCAGGCTATTGCGGTGAGTCGTTGAGTCAGTGCGAAATGTGATCCTCGTGGGCCCGATGGGCTCGGGCAAGAGCACCATCGGGCGTTTGCTTGCCAAAGAATTGCGGTTGACGTTCAAGGATTCCGACAAGGAAATCGAGCAGCGTACCGGCGCCGACATTCCCTGGATCTTCGACGTGGAAGGGGAGGCGGGCTTTCGCGAGCGCGAGCAGGCGATGATCGGGGAGCTTTGCGCCGATGACGGCATCGTGCTCGCCACGGGCGGCGGTGCCGTGCTGCGGCCCGAGAATCGCGTCGCCCTGCGCGCGGGCGGGCGAATCGTCTACCTGCATGCCTCGGTTGCCCAGCAACTGGAGCGCACGTCCCGCGACCGCAACCGTCCGCTGCTGCGCTCCGCCGATCCGGGGCGCGTGCTGAGCGATCTGATGCTCGTCCGGGACCCCTTGTACCGGGAGATTGCCGATCTGGTGGTGGAAACCGACGAGCGACCGCCGCGCATGGTCGTGGAAGAAATTCTCGATCGCCTGCACACGCTGCCGCCGCGGTAAAGCCGCACGCAACTGCGCTATCCTAGCGCCCTTTCCAAAGCGGGGGCTTTCATGCAGACGTTACAGGTTGATCTCGGCGAGCGCAGCTATCCCATCTATATTGGAGCCGATCTGCTCGGCCGGGCGGAATGCATCGTTCCGCACCTGGCCGGCCGCCAGGTGGCGATAGTCACCAACGAGACCGTCGCGCCACTCTATCTGGACAAGCTGGCGCGGGCGCTGTCCGGCTGCGATCTGACCCCCATCGTGCTGCCGGATGGCGAGGCCTTCAAAAACTGGGAAACCCTGCAGAAGATTTTCGACGGCCTGCTCGAGGCGCGGCACGACCGGCGTACCACCCTCATTGCCCTGGGCGGCGGGGTCATCGGCGACATGGCCGGATTTGCTGCCGCCTGCTATCAGCGCGGGGTCGACTTCATCCAGATTCCGACTACCCTGCTGTCCCAGGTGGATTCCTCGGTGGGGGGCAAGACCGGCATCAACCACCCGCTGGGCAAGAACATGATCGGCGCCTTCTATCAGCCGAAAGCCGTGGTGATCGACACCTCCACCCTGGCTACCCTGCCGGCGCGGGAGTTGTCTGCCGGGCTGGCCGAGGTGATCAAGTACGGCCTGATCTGCGACGAGCCCTTCCTGGGCTGGCTGGAGGCGCACATGGAGGCGCTTCGTGCGCTGGATGCGGCGGCCCTGACCGAGGCCATTGCCCGCTCCTGTGCGGCCAAGGCGCAGGTGGTCGGGGCCGACGAGCGTGAGACGGGAGTGCGTGCCACCCTGAACCTGGGACACACCTTCGGTCATGCCATCGAAACCCACATGGGCTACGGTTCCTGGCTGCATGGCGAGGCCGTGGCTGCGGGCACCGTCATGGCTCTGGAGATGTCCCGGCGCCTCGGTTGGATCGACGAGGCCGGACGCGATCGCAGCATCCGCCTGCTGCAGCGAGCAGGGCTGCCCGTGGAGCCGCCGGCGGAAATGACCGCAGGCGATTTCCTCAGGCACATGGCCGTCGACAAGAAGGTGCTGAGCGGCCAGCTGCGGCTGGTGCTGCTCAAGCGCCTGGGCGAAGCGGTGGTAACTGGAGATTTCCCGCGTGAGGCCTTGCAGGCTACCCTGGATACCGACTACCGGATGCTGATGGAACAGACCAGTCACTGAGAAAGCCATGACCAGTTTGCATGCAGATGAAGCTCTCCTGACCTACTACCAATTCAGTCACGACCCCTTTGCGCCGCGAACGCCGGGTTTCAAGTTCTTCCCGGCACAGCGCAAGCAGGTACTTGGCCAACTGCATCACCTTGCCCGCTACAGTCGCTTGCTGCTGGTGGTCAGCGGGCCGCTGGGCAGTGGCAAGACGCTTTTGCGGCAGGCTCTGGTGGCCAGCAGCAACAAGCAGTCGGTGCTATGCGTCGTGGTTTCCGCACGGGCCTCGGCGCGGGTCGATGGTTTGCTGCGGCAGATCGCCCTTGGGCTGGGGCTGGGGCATGCGGACGAGCAGTCGATCCTGGGCCAGGTCGAGCAACTGGCTGCCACGGGCCAGGAGCTCTACCTTCTGGTGGACGATGCGGAGTTGCTGGAGACGGCCGCCCTCGATGCCCTGCTGGCCCTGGCTGCAGGCACGGCCATGGGGCGGCCCCACGTGTTCCTGTTCGGCGAGCCGGAACTGGTGGCGCGCCTGCAGTCTCTGGCTGACGGCGAGGAGCGCTTCCATGTGCTGCGGCTGAATCCCTATGCGCTGAATGACACGCGCGAATATCTGGCACTGCGTCTGGAGGGGGCGGGCAGCGATATCGGGGTGTTCAGCGACGAGCAGATCGAGGCGATTCACCGCGAGTCCGGTGGCTGGCCGGGAGAAGTCAACCGGCTCGCCCGTGAGCTGCTGCATGAAGAGATGCAGTCCGGATACGCCGAGGACGACGACTCGCCGGGCCTGATCCTGCCGAAGAAGCATCTGTTGGCCCTGGCGGTGGTCGCCGTGGCCGTGGCTGCGGCCTGGTTCGTGCGCGGCGGAGCGGAAGGCGAGGCGCCGGTTGTGGCGCAGCAGTCGCTGGCGGAGGCGCCGAGCGCTCCGGCTGCCGAGCCGGCTGATGTTGTGCCCTCGCAGTCCGTGGCGGACGAAATCCAGCCGGTGCTGCGCGAGCCGCTGGCCCAGGCGGCGAGCGAGGCGGACGTCGCGGATGTCGGAATTGCCGGTCCGGCTGCGGTCGTGGCGGCCACCACTACTGCCGCGCTTGCGCCGAGCACGCAGGCTCCGGTCGCGCCGTCAGCGCCGGCGCCGAAGCCTGCGCTCAGGGCGCCTGCGGTGGTGCAGCCGGCTTCCCAGCCCCAGCCCAGGTCCGCTTCTCAGGCGCCGGCCGCCGCGAAGCCAGTCATGCCTTCCGCACCGGCTCCTGCGCCGCGGGTGGTTGCGAAGCCCGCGCCGGCTCCAGCGGCTGTAGCCCCCTCCCAGCAGGTGGCTGCGAAGCCAGCTCCAGCGGCAGCGGTTCCTACCCCGCAGGCGGCGCCGAAACCGGCGCTTCAGCCGGCTGCCGTCCAGGCCGGTGCGCCAGTGGGGGGGGCGCGCGCCCAGGCTGCTTCGCGCTACACCCTGCAGGTACTGGGCACGCGCTCGGAAAGTAGTGCGAAGGCCTTCGTGCGTGCCCAGGGGGCAGGTTACCGCTACTTCCGCAAGCTGCATCAGGGGCAGCCGCTGTTCGTGGTCACCTACGGCAGTTTCGCCAGTCGCGCCGAGGCGCAGGCGGCGATCAAGACTCTGCCGGCGGCGGTACAGTCGAGCAAGCCCTGGCCGCGTACCTTTGCCAGCATTCAGCAGGAGGCCGGCGTGCGCTGATATCGCTCTAACACGACAGGTTCGATTTATCTTTCAAGATCGCGACACCCTGCTACGAGAAAACGACTCGGGCGTTTGTGGTGTGTGGTCGGGTGTGCGACAATGGTCGCCCTTTTTGTCTGCCCGGCGGCGAGGCTGATCTCGGTCGCGCAGGCAAGCACTGTTTGAAAGCAAAGAATCTGCCCGGTGAGAGTGTCTATGAAAGCAGGTCTGTACCATCCTGAAGAATTCAAGGATAACTGCGGCTTCGGTCTGATTGCCCACATGCAAGGCGAGGCGAGTCATCACCTGCTGCAAACCGCCATTGAAGCGCTGACCTGCATGACCCACCGCGGCGGCATCAACGCCGACGGCAAGACCGGCGACGGTTGCGGCCTGCTGATGCAGAAGCCGGACGCCTTCCTGCGCGCCAAGGCGCAGGAGCACTTCGGCGCCGAGCTGTCCGGGCAGTATGCGGTCGGCATGATCTTCCTCAGCCAGGATGCCGGCAAAGCCGAAACGGCGCGCGCGCGCGTGAACGAGGAAATCGCCGCACAGGGTCTGACCCTGGTTGGCTGGCGCGAGGTGCCGGTGGATACCTCGGTGCTCGGTCCGCTGGCCTTGGAGCGTCTGCCGCGCATCGAGCAGGTGTTCGTCGCCGGCGATGGCCTTTCCGACCAGGAATTCACCATCAAGCTGTTCTTTACCCGCCGTCGCGCCGAAGTCGCCCTCAAGGATGACCCGGACTTCTACGTCTGCAGCCTGTCGCACAAGGACATCATCTACAAGGGCCTGATGATGCCCGCCGATCTGGCGCGCTTCTATCCGGACCTGGGCGACGAGCGCCTGGCCACGGCGATCTGCGTGTTCCACCAGCGCTTCTCCACCAACACCCTGCCGCGCTGGCCGCTGGCTCAGCCGTTCCGCTTCCTTGCCCATAACGGCGAGATCAACACCATCACCGGCAACCGCAACTGGGCCCAGGCGCGCCGCCTGAAGTTCACCAACGAGCTGCTGCCCGATCTGGAAGGCCTGGCGCCGCTGGTCAACCGGACCGGCTCCGACTCCTCGAGCATGGACAACATGCTCGAACTGCTGGTCACCGGCGGCATGGACCTGTTCCGCGGCCTGCGCATGATCATTCCGCCGGCCTGGCAGAACGTCGAGACCATGGACGCCGACCTGCGCGCCTTCTATGAATACAACTCCATGCACATGGAGCCCTGGGACGGCCCGGCCGGCGTGGTGCTGACTGACGGTCGCTACGCCGTCTGCCTGCTCGACCGCAACGGCCTGCGTCCGGCGCGCTGGGTGACCACCAGGAACGGCTACATCACCCTGGCCTCGGAAATCGGCGTGTGGAACTACGCGCCGGAGGACGTCATCGCCAAGGGCCGGGTCGGTCCGGGGCAGATCCTCGCCGTGGACACCGAAACCGGCGAGATCCTGCATACCGACGACATCGACAACCGCCTGAAGTCGCGCCACCCCTACAAGAAATGGCTGCGCCAGAACGCCCTGCGCATCCAGGCCAACCTGGACGAGAGCGAAGGCACCTCGGCCTACGACGCCGAGCAGCTCAAGCAGTACATGAAGATGTTCCAGGTCACCTTCGAGGAGCGTGACCAGGTGCTGCGGCCGCTCGCCGAGCAGGGCCAGGAGGCGGTCGGCTCGATGGGCGACGACACCCCCATGGCCGTGCTGTCCAAGCGCGTGCGCTCGACCTACGACTATTTCCGCCAGCAGTTCGCCCAGGTCACCAACCCGCCGATCGACCCGCTGCGCGAGTCCATCGTCATGTCCCTGGAAACCTGCCTGGGCGCCGAGCGCAACGTCTTCGAGGAAACCGCCGAGCACGCCAACCGGGCGATCCTGACCACGCCGGTGATCTCCCCGGCCAAGTGGCGCAGCATCATGAGCCTTGAGCGCGAAGGCTTCGAGCGGCATTTCATCGACCTCAACTACGACGAGGCGCTGGGGCTCGAAGCCGCGGTGCGCAACATCGCCGACCAGGCCGAGGAAGCGGTGCGCGGCGGCAAGGTGCTGCTGGTGCTGTCCGACCGCCACATCGCCCCCGGCAAGCTGCCGGCGCACGCCTCCTTCGCCGTCGGTGCGGTGCACCACCGCCTGGTCGAGAAGGGCCTGCGCTGCGACTGCAACATCCTGGTGGAAACCGCCACCGCCCGCGACCCGCACCACTTCGCCGTGCTGCTGGGCTTCGGCGCCACCGCGATCTATCCGTTCCTCGCCTACGAGGTGCTGGCCGACCTGATTCGTACCGGCGAAGTGCTGGGCGACATGGACGATGTGTTCAAGTACTACCGCAAGGGTATCTCCAAGGGTCTCTTGAAGATCCTCTCGAAGATGGGCATTTCCACCGTGGCTTCCTACCGCGGCGCCCAGCTGTTCGAGGCGGTCGGCCTGGCCGATGAAGTGGTCGGGCTGAGCTTCCGTGGCGTCGCCTCGCGCATCAAGGGCGCGCGCTTCGTCGACCTGGAGGCCGAGCAGAAGCTGCTGGCCGCCGAGGCCTGGAGCAAGCGCAAGCCGATCCAGCAGGGCGGCCTGCTGAAGTTCGTCTACGGTGGCGAATACCATGCCTACAACCCGGACGTGGTGAGCACCCTGCAGGCTGCCGTGCAGCAGGGCGACTACGCCAGGTTCAAGGAGTACAGCGCGCTGGTCGACCAGCGGCCGGTGTCGATGCTGCGTGACCTGCTCAAGGTCAGGGAGACCGCCCAGCCGCTGGCGCTGGACGAGGTCGAGCCGCTGGAAGCGATTCTCAAGCGCTTCGATTCCGCCGGCATCTCCCTCGGTGCGCTGTCGCCGGAGGCTCACGAGGCCCTGGCCGAGGCGATGAACCGCCTGGGCGCGCGCTCCAACTCCGGCGAGGGTGGTGAAGACCCGGCGCGCTACGGCACCGCCAAGAGCTCGAAGATCAAGCAGGTGGCCACCGGCCGTTTCGGCGTGACCCCCGAGTACCTGGTCAACGCCGAGGTGCTGCAGATCAAGGTGGCCCAGGGCGCCAAGCCCGGCGAGGGCGGCCAGCTGCCGGGCGGCAAGGTCAACGGCCTGATCGCCCGCCTGCGCTATGCGGTGCCCGGCGTGACCCTGATCTCGCCGCCGCCGCACCATGACATCTATTCCATCGAGGACCTGGCGCAGCTGATCTACGACCTCAAGCAGGTCAACCCGCAGGCGCTGGTCTCGGTGAAGCTGGTGGCCGAGCCGGGCGTCGGCACCATCGCCGCCGGTGTGGCCAAGGCCTATGCTGACCTGATCACCATCTCCGGCTACGACGGCGGCACCGGCGCCTCGCCGCTGACCTCCATCCGCTACGCCGGCAGCCCCTGGGAACTGGGCCTGGCCGAGGCGCACCAGACCCTGCGCGGCAACGACCTGCGCGGCAAGGTGCGGGTGCAGACCGATGGCGGCCTGAAGACCGGTCTCGACGTGATCAAGGCGGCCATTCTCGGCGCCGAGAGCTTCGGCTTCGGCACCGCGCCGATGATCGCCCTCGGCTGCAAGTACCTGCGCATCTGCCACCTGAACAACTGCGCCACCGGCGTGGCCACCCAGAACGACAAGCTGCGCAAGGAGCACTTCATCGGCACCGTGGACATGGTGGTGAACTTCTTCACCTATATTGCCGAAGAAACCCGCGAGTGGCTGGCCAGGCTGGGCGTGCGCAGCCTCGGCGAGCTGATCGGCCGCACCGACCTGCTCGAAGTGCTGCCGGGCGAGACCGCCAAGCAGGGCAACCTGGATCTGACCCCGCTGCTCGGCAGCGACCATATCCCGGCCGACAAGCCGCAGTTCTGCGAGGTGGAGAAGAACCCGCCGTTCGACCCGGGCCTGCTGGCCGAGAAGATGGTCGAGCAGGCCCTGCCGGCGATCAAGAGCAAGGCCGGCGGCGAGTTCGCGCTGGACATCTGCAACTGCGACCGCTCCATCGGCGCCCGGGTCTCCGGCGAGATCGCCAAGGTCCACGGCAACCGGGGCATGGTCGCGGCGCCGATCACCTTCCGCTTCAAGGGCACCGCGGGGCAGAGCTTCGGCGTGTGGAACGCCGGCGGCCTGAACCTCTACCTGGAGGGCGACGCCAACGACTACGTGGGCAAGGGCATGACCGGCGGCAAGCTGGTGATCACCCCGCCCCAGGGCAGCGCGTTCAAGAGCCAGGAGTCGGCCATCCTCGGCAACACCTGCCTGTACGGCGCCACCGGCGGCAAGCTGTTCGCCGCCGGTACCGCCGGCGAGCGCTTCGCCGTGCGCAACTCCGGTGCCCATGCCGTGGTGGAAGGCACCGGCGACCACTGCTGCGAATACATGACCGGCGGCTTCGTCTGCGTGCTGGGCCGGACCGGCTACAACTTCGGTTCCGGCATGACCGGCGGCTTCGCCTATGTGCTCGACCTGGACAACGGCTTCGTCGACCGGGTGAACCACGAACTGGTGGAAATGCAGCGGATCAGCGGGGAGTCCATGGAGGCTCATCGCAGCCACCTGCAGCAGGTGCTGGCCGAGTACGTGGCCGAGACCGGCAGCCAGTGGGGCGCCCACCTGCTGGAGAACCTGGACGACTACCTGCGCATGTTCTGGCTGGTCAAGCCGAAGGCGGCGAGCCTGAAGTCGCTGCTCTCCAGCACCCGGGCCAACCCGCAGTAAGCAGCTTCGGCCGCAGCCTCGCGCAAGGGCGTACGAGGCTACCGGCTCATCCTGATGTGTCTTGCAGCTGCAGCTTGAGGCTCGCAGCCGCTGTATAGAGGTTTTGAAATGACTGAACGTCTGAACAACGACTTCCAGTTCATCGAAGTCGGGCGCAAGGATCCGAAGAAGAAGCTGCTGCGTCAGCGCAAGCGGGAATTCGTCGAGATCTACGACCTGTTCAAGCCGCAGCAGGCCCAGGATCAGGCGCATCGCTGCCTCGGTTGCGGGAACCCCTACTGCGAGTGGAAGTGCCCGGTGCACAACTTCATCCCGAATTGGCTGAAGCTGGTTTCGGAGGGCAACATCCTCGCCGCCGCCGAACTGTCGCACCAGACCAACACCCTGCCGGAAGTCTGCGGCCGGGTCTGCCCGCAGGACCGCCTCTGCGAGGGCGCCTGCACCCTGAACGACGGCTTCGGTGCGGTGACCATCGGCTCGGTGGAGAAGTACATCACCGACACCGCCTTCGCCATGGGCTGGCGTCCCGACATGTCCAAGGTCACCCCGACCGGCAAGCGCGTCGCGATAGTCGGTGCCGGTCCGGCCGGCCTCGGCTGCGCCGACATTCTGGTGCGTAACGGGGTGACTCCGGTGGTGTTCGACCGCAACCCGGAAATCGGCGGCCTGCTGACCTTCGGCATCCCCGAGTTCAAGCTGGAGAAAAGCGTGCTGAGCCGCCGCCGCGAGGTGTTCGCCGGCATGGGCGTCGAGTTCCGCCTGAACACCGAGGTGGGCAAGGACGTGACCATGCAGCAGCTGCTCGACGAGTTCGACGCCGTGTTCATGGGCATGGGCACCTACACCTACATGAAGGGCGGCTTCCCCGGCGAGGACCTGCCGGGCGTGCACGACGCGCTGGACTTCCTGATCGCCAGCGTCAACCACAACCTCGGCTTCGAGAAGTCCGCGGAAGACTTCATCGACATGAAGGGCAAGAAGGTGGTGGTGCTGGGCGGCGGCGACACCGCCATGGACTGCAACCGCACCTCGATCCGCCAGGGCGCCAAGGGCGTGACCTGTGCCTACCGCCGCGACGAGGAGAACATGCCGGGTTCCCGTCGCGAAGTGAAGAACGCCAAGGAGGAGGGCGTGAAGTTCCTCTACAACCGCCAGCCCATCGCCATCGTCGGCGAGGACAAGGTGGAGGGCGTCAAGGTGGTCGAGACCCGTCTCGGCGAGCCGGATGCCCGCGGCCGACGCAGCCCCGAGCCGATCCCCGGCTCCGAGGAGATCCTCCCGGCCGATGCCGTGGTGATCGCCTTCGGCTTCCGTCCGAGCCCGGCGCCGTGGTTCGAGGAACTGCAGATCAAGACCGACAGCCAGGGCCGGGTGATCGCGCCGCTGCAGGACAACAGGTTCAAGCATCAGACCAGCAACCCGAAGATCTTCGCCGGCGGCGACATGGTGCGTGGCTCCGACCTGGTGGTCACGGCGATCTACGAAGGCCGCCAGGCGGCCGAGGGCATCCTCGACTACCTGGGCCTCTGAGACGGCCGCGGCACGCCGCAGACATCGGGCAGCAAGAAGGCACGGCACCCGCCGTGCCTTTTGCGTTGGGCTTTGCGAAAATGCCCGGCACTCTCTCGCTGGAACCCTGCCATGACTGTCCTGAAGAACGACCGCTTCCTCCGCGCCCTGCTCAAGCAACCCGTCGACGTCACTCCGGTGTGGATGATGCGCCAGGCTGGCCGCTACCTGCCGGAATACCGGGCGACCCGGGCCAAGGCGGGCGACTTCATGAGTCTGTGCATGAACCCCGCGCTGGCCTGCGAGGTGACCCTGCAGCCCCTGGACCGCTATCCGCAGCTGGATGCGGCGATCCTCTTCTCCGACATCCTCACGATTCCCGACGCCATGGGCCAGGGCCTGTACTTCGAAAGCGGCGAGGGGCCGCGCTTTCGCAAGGTGGTCTCCAGCCTGGCGGACATCGAGGCCCTGCCGGTGCCCGATCCCGAGCAGGATCTCGGCTACGTGATGGAGGCGGTGCGCACCATCCGCCGCGAGCTGAACGGCCGGGTGCCGCTGATCGGCTTCTCCGGCAGCCCCTGGACCCTGGCCACCTACATGGTCGAGGGTGGCTCGTCCAAGGACTTCCGCAAGTCCAAGGCGATGCTCTACGACAACCCGCAGGCCATGCACCTCCTGCTCGACAAGCTGGCCCGGGCGGTCACCAGCTATCTCAATGGACAGATCCTGGCCGGCGCCCAGGCGGTGCAGATCTTCGACTCCTGGGGCGGCAGCCTGTCGTCGGCGGCTTACCAGGAGTTCTCCCTGGCCTACATGAAAAGGATCATCGACGGCCTGCTCCGCGAGCACGAAGGCCGGCGCGTGCCGGTGATCCTCTTCACCAAGGGCGGCGGTCTGTGGCTGGAGGCCATGGCCGAGAGCGGCGCCGAGGCGCTGGGCCTGGACTGGACCTGCGACATCGGCAGCGCCCGCGCCCGCGTCGGCGACAGGGTCGCCCTGCAGGGCAACATGGACCCGAGCGTGCTCTATGCCAACCCGGCGGCGATCCGCGCCGAGGTGGCGCGCATTCTCGCCAGCTACGGCGAAGGCACGGGGCATGTGTTCAACCTCGGCCATGGCATCACCCCCGAGGTCGACCCGGCCCATGCCGGCGCCTTCTTCGAGGCGGTGCACGAGCTGTCGGCGCAGTATCACCGCTGAGCCATCTTTCCGTAGGCTGGGAAACGGCCGCAGGCCTTTCCCGCCATCGGTGCCCCAGACGGAAAAGCGCTGCGCGCGTTTTCCACCCTCTCAGGCCAGCCCGGCTGTGCGCTGCCGGGCAAGGCCTGTCTCAGGCGCTGGGCTGCTTCGGCGGCAGGCGCGACAGGTGCAGGGCCACCCCCAGGGCCAGGCTGAGCAGCGCGGCGATGAACAGGCCGACGCCCGTCCAGCCGCCGTGCTGCCAGAAGTAGCCGCCCGCCGTGCCGGCCACGCTGGAACCCACGTAGTAGCTGAACAGGTACAGCGACGAGGCCTGGCCGCGGGCCTGCAGGGCGCGGCGGCCGACCCAGCTGCTGGCCAGCGAATGGGCGGCGAAGAAGCCGAAGGCGAACAGCAGCATGCCGGCCAGGATCAGCCCCAGCGGGGCGCACAGGGTCAGCAGCACGCCGCCGAGCATCAGCAGGATCGCCGGCCAGAACACCCGGTGGCGGCCCAGGCGGTCGGCCAGCAGTCCGGCCTGGGTCGAGCTGTAGGTGCCCGACAGGTAGACCACCGAGAGCGTGCCGAGCAGGCTCATGCTGAGGTTGTAGGGCGGCTCGAGCAGGCGGTAGCCGATGTAGTTGAACAGGGTGACGAAGCCGCCCATCAGCAGGAAGGCCTCGAGAAACAGCCAGGGCAGGCCGCGGTCGGAGAGGTGCAGGCGCAGGCCGTGGGCCAGGTTGGCGAAGCTCAGCGGCGTCGCGCGGAAATGCCGCGAATCCGGCAGCAGGCGCCAGAACGCCAGTGCCGCGAGCAGCGCCAGAGCGCCGAGGGCGGCCAGCGCCGCCTGCCAGGAGAAGAAGTCCAGCAGCACGCCGCTGACCAGCCGGCCGCTCATCCCGCCCAAGGCGTTGCCGGAGATGTACAGGCCCATGGCCAGGCCCAGATGCTGGGGGTGGATCTCCTCGCTGAGGTAGGACATCGCCACCGCCACCAGGCCGCTGAGCGACAGGCCGACCAGTGCGCGCATCAGGAGCAGGGCATGCCAGTCGGGCATCAGCGGACCGAGCAGGGTGAACAGCGCCGCCGCGCAGAGCGCCGCGACCATCACCGGCTTGCGGCCGATGGCGTCGGACAGCGGGCCGGTGAGCAGCAGGCCGACGGCCAGGGTGATGGTCGAGATCGACAGCGCCAGGCTGCTCTGCGCCGCACTCAGGGCGAAGGCGGCGGAGAGCACCGGCAGCATCGGCTGCACGCAGTAGAGCAGGGCGAAGGTAGCGAAGCCGCCGGCGAACAGCGCCCAGTTGGTGCGGCGGAATTGCGCCGTGCCCTTTTCGATCAGGGGAACGGCTGCGCTGCAGGCGGGTACGGGCTGGGCGGCAAGGGTGTTCATCTCGACCTCGGTGCGGGCGATGGCCGGCCGGCGGTCCGGCGGGATGCCGCTCAGGATAGGTGAGGCGATATTCTCGATTCCAATATATTGTTCGACTGGTTTGATATGTCTTGCGAATCAATGGGGCCGCCATGGAACTCCGCCACCTGCGCTACTTCATCGCCGTCGCCGAGGAGCTGCACTTCGGCCGTGCCGCCGAACAGCTGGGCATTTCCCAGCCGCCCCTGAGCCAGCAGATCCAGGCAATGGAAGAGGAACTTGGCGTGCGCCTGTTCGAGCGCACCAACCGCCGGGTGGCGCTCAGCGAGGTCGGCCGGCTGTTCCTGCCCGAGGCGCGCCAGGTGCTGGCCCAGCTGGAGCAGGCGGTCGCCGTGGCCCGGCGCGCCCAGCGCGGCGAGCTGGGCGAGCTGAAGGTCGGCTTCACCTCTTCGGCGCCCTTTACCTCGACCATTCCACGGGCGATCCGCGCTTTTCGCCAGGCCTGTCCGGAGGTGCACCTGGACCTGCGCGAGCTGAGCAGCCGCGGGGTTGCCGAGGCGGTCCACGAGGGCCGGCTGCAGGTCGGGGTGCTGCGCCCGCTGGCGCCCCTGCCGGAGGAGCTGGTGGCCCTGGAGCTGTTCGCCGAGCCGCTGGTGGTGGTCCTGCCGGTCGGCCATCCGCTGGCCGGCGGCGCCGACGGGGTGCGTCTGGCGGAGTTGGGCGAGGAGCCCTTCGTGTTCTTTCCGCGCAGCTTCGGCACCGGGCTCTACGACCAGCTGCTCGAGCTGGCGCGAGCCGCCGGCTTCGTACCGCGCATCGTCCAGGAGGCCAGCGAGGCCATGACCCTGATCGGCCTGGTGGCCACCGGCCTGGGCGTCACCGTGCTGCCAGCCTCATTCAGCCGCATGCGCATCGACGGGGTGGTCTGCCGCACCTTGCTCGATCCCGGCGCCACTACCGCGGTGTGGCTGGTGCGCCGGCGGGATGAGGACTCGCCGCTGGTCCGGCGCTTCGCCGAGCTGCTCGAGCGGGAGGCGCGCGAGGCGCAGGCGCTGCGGGAGGCCACCAAGGGATAGGCGCACGCGCGTGCGGAAATGGGGTTAAATGCAGAGTCTGCAGCGAACAGGCCGGAAGGAGGGAGCGGTATGCGGCGCGTGGTGTTCAATCAGAAGGGCGGCGTCGGCAAGTCGAGCATCGCCTGCAACCTGGCGGCGGTGAGCGCGGCGGAAGGCTATCGCACCCTGCTGGTCGATCTCGACAGCCAGGCCAACTCCACCCACTACCTCAGCGGACTCTGCGGCGAGGCCATTCCGCTGGGCATCGCCGACTTCTTCAAGCAGGTCCTCGCCGGCGGGGTGGGCAAACGGCCGAAGGTCAAGGTGACCGAGACGCCCTTCGCCAACCTCGACCTGGTCACCGCCTCGGCCGAGCTGGCCAGCCTGCAGCCCAAGCTGGAGGCCAAGCACAAGATCACCCGCCTGCGCAAATTGCTCGACGAACTGGCCGAGGATTACGAGCGGATCTATCTGGACACCCCGCCGGCGCTGAACTTCTACACGGTTTCCGCGCTGATCGCCGCCGACCGCGTGCTGATTCCCTTCGACTGCGACAGCTTCTCGCGCCAGGCGCTGTACGGCCTGCTCGCCGAGATCGACGAGCTGCGCGAGGACCACAACGAGGATCTCAAGGTCGAGGGCATCGTGGTCAACCAGTTCCTGCCGCAGGCGGCGCTGCCGCAGCGCATGCTCGACGAGCTGATCGCCGAGGCGCTGCCGCTGCTGCCGGTGTACCTCGGCAGCTCGGTGAAGATGCGCGAGTCGCACCAGGCCTGCACGCCGCTGATCCACCTCGACCCGCGACACAAGCTGACCCGACAGTTCGTCGCGCTGCACGATCTGCTGGAGGCGGCCGACTGACTGTCGCGGAGTAGTCTCAAAGGCCCTAACGCACCACCAGCAGGTCGCAGGGCGGGTTGTCCAGGTAGTGACGGGTCAGGCTGCCGAGCAGCCGCTCGCTCAGCGCGTCGCGGCTGTGTCCGCCGAGGGCGAGCAGCTGCGCAGCCTGGTCGGCGAGCGCGGCATCCAGGCAGGCCTGGCGCTCGCCGCTCTGGAAGCTGTGGCTGAACTGCACGGCGCGCGGCGGCAGGGCGGTGAATTCGGCGCCGATGAAGCGCTCGAAGAGCGACTGCTGGAAGGCGCGCTCGTCCGGATTGTCCGCGGTACGGATGGTGGCGACCTCCTGCACGTGCAGGGCCTTGAGCTGTGCGCCGGGCGGCAGCAGCTGCCAGGCGGCGCGCAGGGCGCGGCTGGCGCAGGGGGAGAAGTCGATGGCGGCGAGGGCGCGCGCGTAGGGCGCGCCGGCCGGATCGACCGCCACCAGCACGGGAATCGGGCTGGCCTCGAGGATGCGTTCCTGGACGCTGCCGGCGAACCCCTGTGTCGGCTGCCGATGGTGGCTGCCGAGCACCAGCAGATCGCAGTTGCCGAGGCTGATGTACTGCAGGATGAGTTCGGCGGGGTGGGGCCCCACCTCCAGGCGCAGTTGCACGTCGAGTGGCGGCTGGCCCTGCAGATGGGTGGCCAGGGTCCGTTCCTCGGCGCTGCGCAGCCGGGCCAGCAGGGCCGGCGAGGGCTGGCTGGAGGCCACGTGCAGCAGGGTCAGGCGCGCTCGCAGTTGGCCGGCCAGCTGGATGGCGCGACGCAGGGCGATATCGGCTTCCGGGCTGAGATCGTGGGCGATCAGAATGTGCTTGACCATGGCGCTTCCTCCTGAGGGGGGACTCAGTCTGGCGGCAAGTCGGAAACAGGGCCTTGACTTGCGGCAAGCCCGCCGCCGCCGCGATGTGACGCCGGCGACGCTTCAGACGCCCTGCTGGCGCAGCCAGGCGAGCAGCTGCGGCAGCGGCAGGGCGCCGCTCTGGCGGGCGACTTCGCGGCCGTCCCGGAACAGGATCAGGCTGGGAATCGAGCGGATCCCCAGCTGTCCGGCCAGCTGCGGCTCGGCCTCGCTGTCCAGCTTGGCCAGGCGCACCCGTCCGCTCAGCTCCCGGGCGGCCTGCTCGAAGACCGGCGCGAAGGCCTTGCACGGCCCGCACCAGTCGGCCCAGACGTCCAGCAGCAGCGGCAGGTCGCCCCTGAGCTGGGCGGCGAAGCCGGCGGCGTCGACGGCGAAGGGGCTGCCGGGCAGCACGGGGCTCTTGCAGCGTCCGCAGCGCGGTGCCTCGTCCAGGCGCGCGGCGGGGAGGCGGTTGAGGCTGTGGCAATGCGGGCAGGGGATCAGCAGGGCGTCGGTCATGGCGGGCTCCGGAGGCGTTCGTTCCCTATCTGGAGCCGCGGGCGGGGAAATCAAGGGAGGCTGCCGCCGAGCGGACCCGGTGGCAGCGGAGGGGCTCCGTGCCTCAGGCCAGGCCGATATAGATGTTGTAAGCGCTGATCAGGGTGATCAGGCAGCCAACGATGGTCAGCAGGGTTCGGGCCGACAGCTTTTTGCACAGCATGGCGGCGAAGGGGGAGGCGAACAGGCCGCCGAACACCAGGCCGGCGACCAGCTTCCAGGTATCCGGCTGCCCGGCCAGCAGGATGAACGAGGTGGCGCTGGAAAGGGTCAGGAAGAACTCGGCGAAGTTGACCGAACCAATGGTGGTGCGCGGGTCGCTGCCGGAACCGAGCAGGCTGCTGGTGACCACCGGACCCCAGCCGCCGCCGCCGGCGGCATCGACGAAGCCACCGAACAGGGCCAGCTTGGCCACATGCTTGGGCGCCTTGCGCTGGATCACATGGCGGTACGCCTTGCTCAGGATGTACAGGCCCATCAGCAGCAGGTAGGCGGAAATGAAAGGCTTGAGCACCTTGCCGTCGAACTGGGTGATCAGCACCGCGCCGAGTACTGCGCCGATGACCCCTGGCAACAAGAGACGCAGAAACAGCGACTTGTTGACGTTGCCCAGCTTGACGTGAGCGATACCGGATAGCCCGGTGGTGAACACCTCGGCGATGTGTACGCTGGCGCTGGCCGCTGCCGGCGAGGCGCCGGCACTGAGCAGGAAGGTGGTGGCCGTGATGCCGTAAGCCATGCCCAGCGCGCCATCGATGATCTGCGCGAAGAAGCCAACGGCAACGGCGCTCCAGAAGGTCGGGCTGGCCAGGGTCTGCTCGATGATCTCCAGACCAGTGATGCCGCCGTTGTCGCCGAAGAACAGGCGCCAGGTGAGAAATACCACCAGCCCGGCCAGGATCAACGCGGCCGCCCACATGGCTGCGCGCAGGACGGGGTGGTTGTCCGGGTGCGAAACGAAGTCTTCTACGGGAGGTAATCCCAGTGCCTGGTGCTCCGCGTTGAGCAGACTTGGGCTGAGATCGAGATCGCGGATTTTCATGCAGTTGCGCCTGACAGTGGGTTGTAGAACAGGCAAAAGCGAGGCCGGCGCAAAAGATAAGCGGCTTTCCTTAGATAGTCTAAGAATGTTTGAGAAGGTTTATATGCAAAACAGGATTAAGTATGCCTGATTGCCTGCCTTGTCCGGCGTGCGGCATCCTGAGAACTTGTGGCACGTCCGGCAGGAGACCTCATGAAAGCACTGGACGACGAAATCGGCCGTCAGCTGGCCCGGGCGATCGCCGCCGGCCAGCTGCGCGGCGGAGCGGGCAAGCCGCTGGAGATCGACGAGGCCTGGCTGCAGACCCCGCCCGGGTTGCGCATGGCCTTCCAAGTTCTGAAGAGCGCCGGGGTGCAGCCCGCGGAGATGGAGCTGTTTCAGCGGCGCGCCAGCCTGCGCGCCGACCTGGCGGCCGCAGACGACGAGGCCACCCGCCTGCGCCTGCAGCGCCAGCTGGCCGAGCTGGAGCAGGACATCGCCTTCCGTCTGGAGGCGCTGCGCAGGCTGGGGCAGGGCTGAGTTCGTCGGCTCAGGACGAACAGCTGATCTCCAGGTGCTTGCCCCATTCCGGCGGGCGTTCGGCGTAGCGCTCCAGCCCCGGCTGTTCGCCGAAGGGGCGCGAGAGCACCGCATGCAGTTCGCGCACCGGGCCGTAGTCGCCCCGTTCCGCCGCCTCGATGGCCTGCTGGGCCAGGTAGTTGCGCAGGATGTACTTCGGGTTGACGGCGTGCATGCGCGCGCGCCGCGCCGCTTCGTCCGTCTCGCCCTCGCGGGCCAGGCGCGCCAGATGGTCCTCGGCCCAGGCGTCGAAGCCGGCCAGGTCGACGAAGTCCTCGCGCAGGCGCTGCAGGGCGATGGGTGCCGGGCTGTCGCCCAGCTCGCGAAAGAAGCGGCTGTAGTCCACCGCGCTGGCCTGCATCAGCTGCAGCAGGCGCTGCACCCGCTCGCGGTCGTCGGCTTCCGCGGTGGCGAGGCCGAGGCGGCGGCGCATCAGCTCCAGCCAGGCGCCGCGGAACAGCGGCAGGAAGCGCTTGAGGCTGTCCAGCAGGGTGTCCTTGTCGATGAACGGCGTCAGCGCCTGGGCCAGTGCGGAGAGGTTCCAGTGGGCGATCGGCACCTGGTTGTCGAAGGAGTAGCGCCCGGTGTCGTCGGAGTGGTTGCAGACGAAGCCCGGGTCGAAGTCGTCGAGGAAGGCGTAGGGGCCGAAGTCGAAGGTGATGCCGAGGATCGACATGTTGTCGGTGTTCATCACCCCGTGGCAGAAGCCGTAGGCCTGCCAGCGGGCGAGCAACGCGGCGGTGCGCTCCAGCACCCGGTCGAAGAAGGCGCGGTAGGGATCGGGCTGGGCGAGGCAGTCAGCGAAGTGCTCGGCGATGACATAGTCCAGCAGCTGGCGCAGCGCCTCGTGCTGGCGGCTGTAGTAGAAGAACTCGAAATGGCCGAAGCGCACGTGGCTCGGCGCCAGGCGCAGCAGCATGGCGGCGCGCTCCTCGGTTTCCCGCCACACGGGGGTGTCCGAGGCGGTCACGCAGAGCGCCCGCGAGCTGGGGATGCCGAGGGCGTGCAGGTGTTCGCTGGCGAGGAATTCGCGGATCGAGCTGCGCAGCACCGCGCGGCCGTCGCCCATCCGCGAGTAAGGGGTCTTGCCGGCGCCCTTGAGGTGCAGTTCCCAGCGCTCGCCGGCGGCGTTGACCGCCTCGCCGAGCAGCAGGCCGCGGCCGTCGCCGAGCTGGGGGTTGTAGAAGCCGAACTGGTGTCCGGAATAGACCATGGCGCGCGGCTCGGCGCCGGGCCAAGGCTGCTGTCCGGAACAGAATGCGACGAGCTGCGGGTCGTCGGCCGCGGCCGGCTCGAGATCGAGCAGTGCCAGTGCCGCCGGGCTCGCCACCACCAGCCGCGGCGCCGCGATGGGCAGCGGCGCCACGGCGGTGGAGAAGGCCTCGCCGAGGCGGGCGAAGCGGTTGTCGAGGGTGAGTTCGCTCAGGCGTTTCACGCTGTTCTTCCGGGGCTACCTGGGAGAACCCACCATAACACGCTCGCCCGCCGTCGGAATCAGGCCTGCCCGCCCGCCGCGGGCGGGGCGCTGGGTTTGATTGTCGCCGCGCCGAGGGCGGCCTGGAGTTCGCCGTTCTCGAGCTGCTGTTCCTGGCCCTTGGCGTTCTTGACGAACACCTCGACCTGGCGGAAGGCGATGTCGATGTGGTGCTCGCGGAACAGTTCGTCGATGCGCCGGTTGATCTCGTCGGTGGCGCGGCCGCGGTCGGCCAGTTCGCGCACGTGGATGATCAGGTCGTGGTCCAGGGTGCTCTCGCCGAAGGTCTGGAACAGCACCAGCGGCGGCGGCTCGCGCAGTACCCGCGGGTTCTCGTTGGCGGCCTGGTAGAGCAGTTCGCGCACCCGGTCCAGGTTCGAGCCGTAGCCGACGCCGACCTTGAGCACCAGGCGGGTGACGGTGTCGGCCAGGGTCCAGTTGGTCAGCTGGCTGGTGATGAAGGTCTTGTTCGGGACGATCACCACCTTGCGGTCGGCGTCGATGATGTGGGTGGCGCGGATGCGGATCTTGCTCACCGAGCCGCTGACGCCGCCGACGGTGACCAGGTCGCCGATGCGCACCGGGCGCTCGAAGAGGATGATCAGGCCGGAGATGAAGTTGGCGATGATCTCCTGCATGCCGAAGCCGATGCCC
This sequence comes from Azotobacter chroococcum, assembly GCF_002220155.1. Taxonomy (NCBI): domain Bacteria; kingdom Pseudomonadati; phylum Pseudomonadota; class Gammaproteobacteria; order Pseudomonadales; family Pseudomonadaceae; genus Azotobacter; species Azotobacter chroococcum. Next base: position 750,969 of record NZ_CP011835.1, read on the forward strand.
ACCGAGAGCGCGGCGACCAGCCACTGCAGCTTGTCCCAACTGACCCCGAGGGTGGACAGGGCGCTGACGATGCCGAAGCCGAAGATCACGTAGTTGAGCAGGGTGGTGGTGGCATAGGCGCTGCCCTGGCCCAGGTTCAGCCGCGATAGGATGAGCATTTCCAGCAGGCCCGGCAGGTTGCGCGCCAGGACCACGGTGAGGGCGGCGATCAGCAGGGCGGCGAGGACGTCGCGCAGGCTGATCGGCACCAGGCTGGCGGTCGCGCCGCTTCCGCTGGTGAATTCGTAGAGGGTGACGTTGTCCAGGTAGTCGACCACCGTGATCAGGTCGGCCCAGACCCAGTACAGGACGCCGAGCAGCAGGCCGAACAGGGTCAGGCGGATCAGCCGCAGCGACTGCTGGTTGACCTGCTCGATATCCAGCGCCGGCTCCTCTACCGCTTCGCCGCTCTCGGCGCCGTCCGCCGCGGCGGCCTGGCGCTTGGCCAGCGCGCGCTGGTAGGCCAGGCGGCGTGCCGCCACCGCCAGGCCGCGCACCAGAGTGGCTTCCGCGACGACCCAGACCAGCAGCACATAGAGGCTTTCGACCAGACGATCGCCGAGGCGCAGGGCGGTGTAGTAGTAGCCGAGCGCCAGGCCGACGATCAGGCCGACCGGCAGCAGGGTGAACAGGATGCCGACCAGCAGGTTGAGGAACGAGGGTTTGTCCTTTTCCGGGCCGCGCAGCAGGAGCTTGCCGAGCATCCAGGCCAGCAGCGCGTAGCCGGAGAGCAGCACGAGGATGCCGAGCACGTCGTCGTCCAGGGCGCCCGGCTGGTTGCGGGCGAAGCCGATCACCCCGACCAGGGCCAGCACGACCAGGGTGAAGTGGCGGATCTGCCGGCGCAGGAAGGCGACCTGCGGTCTCGGCCAGCCGAAGTGCAGTTCGGCGACGCCGCCTTCGGCAAGGATCTTGTAGGTGCCGTAGAGCACCAGCCAGGCCAGCGCCATGTCGTTCAGCGCGGCCCCGAGGTAGGGGTTCTGGCCGCGGGCGTCCATCTGCAGGGTGTAGCCGCCGAGGGCGAGGAACAGGGTGCCGGGCAGGGCCAGCAGCAGGTTGAGGAGCAGTGCCTTGGGGGTATGCCGCTGGCTGTCGCGGCGGTAGTGGCCGATGTCGGCGTGCAGCGTGTCGAGCTTGCGGGTGATGGCGCCGCGCTGCCAGACCAGCACGCCGATCAGCAGCAGCAGCGGCAGGAAGACCCAGGGGCGTTGGATCAGGCCGGTGCCCAGATCCTTGAGAATGGTCGTCCACGAGGTGTCGGCGATCTGCTCCTGGAGACGCTGCGGGGCGGTCTTCAGCCAGTCCAGGTCGAGCGGCTTGTTGCTGGGAATCCAGAACAGCTGCTCTTCCAGGGTGGCCGCCATCTTTTTCGCGGTATCGAGCAGCTGCTTCTGGTTCAGCTGCAGGGTGATCGCCTCGTTGAGCAGGGCGTTGAGTTCGCGGTCGAGACGATCGATCAGCTCGCTGCGGCTGTTCACCAGCTCCAGCAGGGCGCTGCGCAGCGCCGGATCGGCCGGCGCTTCCCCTTCTGCCGTCTGCTTGGCCAGCAGGCGGTCGACATAGGCGGACGGATTGCCGATGTCGCTGCGCGTCTGGCCGAGTTCGAACTGGGAGAGACGGATGTCGCCGATCTCGTCGGTGAGACGGCCGTTGGTCTGCACCTGGGGCAGGGCGAGCTTCTGCTGGAGGAGGATCTTGGCCAGCAGCAGACTGCCGCGCAGGACCTCGATCTGCTCCTCAAGGGCCTGCTCGTTCTGGACGAGGCTGTCCAGGGTATGCTTGGTTTCCAGGTTCTGCCGGGTGCGCTCGTTGAGCTGGTCGGTGGTGCGCAGCAGGGTGTCGGACAGCTTCAGGTTGGCGGCGGTTTCCTTGGCCAGCAGGCTGTCGGAGCCGGCCGCGCTGGCATCGCGGGAGAGCGCGGCGAAGGTTTCCTCGGACATCGCCAGGCGTTTTTCGTTGATCACCGCCTGCATGGCGGCGATCTCCTGCGTCAGGCGCTGGATGCGCTCCTGCAGCAGGTCGCGCTGGCTGGCGCCCAGCTCCAGCAGCTGGCTGTTGCCGGCCAGCTCCTGGCGGCGCAGCGCGGTCTTGGCCTCCAGGGCGGCCAGTTCGGCCTCCAGCAGGCCGCGGCCTTCCGCGCTTAGCGCCTTGCCGTCCTGCTTGCCGCTCTTGAGCAGGGCGTTGATTTCCAGGGTGCGGGCCTGGTTCGCGGCGATTTCCGTCTGCGCCCGCTCCGGGCGGGTCTGCGAGCTGACCAGCAGGCTGTTGGCGTCGTTCAGCGCCTGCTGCCATTCGGCCAGCTGGGCGTTGCGGGCGGTCAGTTGGTCCATCAGCCGCGGCAGCGGGGTATTGCCGTTCGGCGGGCTCACCGGCTTCTGCGCGGCTTCCTTGAGGCTGGCCAGCTCGCGCTGGGCGGCCTTGGTCTGCTGCGGCGCGGCGGCCAGCTGGCGCTTGAGTTCGGTCATCGCCTGCCCGCTCTCCTGGAGGAGATCGAGCTGGATCAGGGTCTGCTCGAGCTGCTGCTTGACGGCGGCCTGTTCGGCCTCCGGCAGCTTGCGCTCGGCCAGCCCTTCCAGGCTGGTCTGCACGGCCTTGCGGCTGGGCGGCTCGGCGGCCTGCAGGCCGGGAATCTGGAGGCAGAGCGCGAGAAGAAGAACGCTGAACAGGGAACGCGAAACAGTCATGGCGTCTGGGTCTTTCGGCTGAAAAAGGCCCCAGTGTAGCAAACGATGCCTTTTTCGCACGCCCGTCCGACGAGCTCGCCTCTCAGAGGAACAGGGCCGGTCCCGAACGGCTGCCGTCCTCGGGGAACTTCAGGCCGACCTTGCACACCCGGTCGCCCTCCATGGCCGCCACGGTCCAGGTCATGCCGTTCCATTCCACGTGGTCGCCGACCACCGGATGGCCGCCGATCAGCCCGGCGATGAAGCGGCCGAGCGACTGCTGGCCGTCGATGCCGTCGAGCTTCAGGCCGTAGAGCGCCGCCAGGGCGCCCAGCTCGGCCTCGCCCTCGAGCACGAAGTCGCCGAAGAAGCGCAGGTCCTGGCCGCGCTGCGGCGGCTGGCTGAACAGCTTGCCGAGACTCGGCAGATCCTCCTCGTGACCGATCACGCAGAGCAGGTCGCCAACCTCCAGGCGGGTGCTGCCGGACGGGTGGAGCAGCTGCCGGCCGCGGAACAGCGCGGCGATGCGCGTGCCGTCGGGCATCTTCAGGTCGCGCAGGGCGGCGCCGATGCACCACTTGTTGGCGCTCAGGCGATAGATGAACAGCTCCCACTGGCTGGTGGGGTGGATCTGCAGGCCGGTCCGCGAGATCGGCGTGGGCGAGGGCGGCACCTCGACCCGGGCCTTGCGCGCCGCCCAGCCGAGGGTGGTGCCCTGCAGCAGCAGCGACACCAGCACGATGAAGAAGGCCACGTTGAAGTACAGGTTCGCCTGGGGCAGCCCGGCCATCAGCGGGAAGACCGCGAGGATCACCGGCACCGCGCCGCGCAGGCCGACCCAGGAGATGAACAGCCGCTCGCGCAGGTGGAAGTTGGGAAACGGCAGCAGGCCGAGGAACACCGACAGCGGGCGGGCGACGAGGATCATCCACAGCGACAGGCCCAGCGCCGGCAGGGCGATGGGCAGCAGGTCGCTGGGGGTGAGCAGCAGGCCGAGGACCAGGAACATGCCGATCTGGCTGATCCAGGCCAGGCCGTCGAACATGTGCAGGATGCCGTGGCGGTTGCGGATCGGCCGGTTGCCCATCAGCAGCCCGCAGACGTAGACGGCGAGGATGCCGCTGCCGCCGATCGCGCCGGCGAGGGCGTAGATCATGATGCCGCCGCTGACCGCCAGCAGCGGATAGAGGCCGTCGGCCACGTCGAGGCGGTTGATCAGTTGCAGCAGCAGCCAGCCGCCGGCCAGGCCGAGGGCGATGCCGATGCCGAACTGCTGCAGCAGGCTGACCAGTACGCCCCAGCCGGAGCCGACCTGCCCGGAGGCGAGCATGTCGATCAGCGTCACGGTGAGGAACACGGCCATCGGGTCGTTGCTGCCCGACTCGATTTCCAGGGTGGCGCCGACCCGCTCGTTGAGGCCCTTGCCGTTGAGCAGGTTGAACACCACCGCGGCATCGGTGGAGCCGACGATGGCGCCGATCAAGAGGCCCTGCAGCAGGCTGAGGTCGAACAGCCAGGCGGCGGCCAGTCCGGTCAGCCCGGAGGTGACCGCCACCCCCAGGGTGGCCAGCGACATCGCCGGCCAGAGCGCCACGCGGAAGGTGGCGACGCGGGTGCGCATGCCGCCGTCGAGGAGGATGATCGCCAGGGCCAGGTTGCTGACCAGGAAGGCCAGGGAGTAGTCGTCGAAGACGATGCCGCCGATGCCGTCGACCCCGGCGAGCATGCCGACGCCAAGGAAGATCACCAGGATCGGGATGCCGAGCCGGGTGGACAGGGAACTGAGCAGGATGCTGGAGCCCACCAGCAGCGCGCCGATCAGGAACAGGGTGTTGATGGTGGCGGCATCCAAATCGGGTCTCCTGGTCGGCCGGCGGAAGGACCCACGCATATATGCATTGGGCGTGCCAACGGATTAAAGCCGCTGCCTTGCCCGACTGTCAAAGGATATGTTCGGCGCTTTCGGAGGAGCGGGGAGGGCGTCTGTTCGGCCGCTTGCGGGCCTCTCGGGCAGGGGCTGGAAGCCGCTCTGCGGCATGCGCCGGCGGCCTGTCGACAGGGCCGGCCGGCGCGCCGTTCGGAGTTATTGCGGCGGCTGGCCTTCGCTGCGCCGGCGCTCGGTGACCGGGACGCCGCCGATGCCCCAGTTGTCGGTATCCACCTCGTCGATCACTACCACGGTGGTCGCCGGGTTCTTGCCCAGCACCTCGACGAGCAGCCGGGTGGCGCCTTCGATGAGCTGGCGTTTCTGTTCGGCGGTCGCGCCTTCGCGGGTGATCTTGATGTTCACGTAGGGCATTGCTGGATTTCCTTGTGCAGGAAGTGGACGGGAATCAGCCAGGTCCAGGCGAGCGCCCAGAGCAGGGCGCCGGCGCCGAGGGCGAAACTCTGGGTCAGGCTGCCGCCCTGGCCGACCCAGAGTCCGGCGAGCCAGGGGCCGAGCAGCTGGGCGCCGCCGTACAGGGCGATCAGCGCGGCGGACAGGCGCGGTCCCTGGTGCGGTTGCAGGCTGCGGGCCAGGCGCTGGGTCAGCAGCACGCTGCCGACGAAGGTCCCGCCCACCAGCAGGGCGCAGAGCAGCACGCCGCTCGCCCCCGGCCAGAGCAGCGGGGCGGCGGCGCCGAGGGCCTGCAGGGCGTAGCTGGCGAGCAGCGCGCGGCGGTCGCCGAGGCGCGCGCCGAGGTGGTTCCACAGCGGGATCGACAGCAGGCAGGCCAGCGCGGTCCAGCGCCAGGCGCCTTCGAGCAGCGGATCGCCGACCGGCAACTGCTCGCGGGCCAGGGTCGGCAGGAAGGTCATCGGCAGGATGTAGCCGAGACCGGCGCCGGCGTAGGCGAGAAACAGCGGCGTGCTGGCCCGGTCGAACAGCGCCGTGGCGGGTGCTGTGCCTTTTTCCGTGCCGCTCGCCGGGCGGGGCGGCAACTGCAGGCGGGCCAGCAGCCAGGCGCCGAGCAGGGCCAGCGGCACGGCCAGGGCGGCCATCGGCAGCCAGCGCTGCGCGCCGGCGAGCGAGGCGGCCGGCCAGTTGGCCAGGCCGTTGGAGAGCAGCAGGCCGGCGGCGAAGCCGAGGTAGACCAGGCCGCTCAGCCCGGCGCGCTGCCGGCTGGCCAGCCATTCGAGGACCAGCGCCGGGGCGAGGACGAACACCACGCCGTTGCTGATGCCGTTGGCCAGGCGCAGCACCAGCAGCAGCGCGTAGTCGCTGGCGAAGCATTGCGCCAGGGTGATGAGGGCGTTCAGCAGCAGCGCGAGGGGCAGGCCCAGGCGCAGCCGCGACGGAGTGTGGAGGACCAGGGCGAGCAGGGCGCCGAGCAGGTAGCCGACGTAGTTCCAGGTCGCCAGCTGCGAGCCCTGCTGCAGATCGACCAGGCCGTCGGCGAGAAAGTGCGGCAAGAGCGGGGTGAAGGCGAAACGGCCGAGGGCGTGCACCACCACCAGCGCGGCGCTGCCGCCGAGCAGGGCGAGAAGGATCTGACGGGGCTGAGCAGCCATGGGCAAGGCGCCTTCCGTGGTTTTTTGGCTACCTTAGCGATTGTCCGGATGTGACTGCCAGTGAAAAATACTGAAGCCAGTTTTCACTTTTTGTGTTGTCGAGGTGTCCATGTCCTCCTGGGAGCGGCTCAATCCCCAACTGCTGCGCCACTTTCTCGCGGTCAGTCGCGCTGGCTCGCTGATCGGCGCGGCCCAGCAGCTGCACTGCGTGCCGTCGAACGTCTCCGCGCGGCTGCGCCAGCTGGAGGCGCAGCTCGGCGTCGCGCTGTTCCAGCGCCAGGCGCAGCGCCTGCGCCTGACCCCGGCGGGAACCCGCCTGCTGCCCCATGCCGAGCGGCTGGAACAGCTCTGCCGGGCGGCCTGGAGCAGTGTTCAGGAGGATCTCTGGGCCGGCGAGCTGCGCCTGGGCTCGATGGAAACCACCGCCGCCGTGCGCCTGCCCGAGGTGCTGGCGGCCTTCCACCGGGAGGCGCCGCGGCTCGATCTGAGCCTGGTAACCGGCACCAGCGGCCATCTGCTCGGCGAGGTGCTCGTCGGGCGCCTGGACGCCGCGCTGATCGGCGGTCCCTACGAGGACCCGCGGTTGCACGGCGAAGTGTTGTGGCACGAGGAGCTGGTCCTGGTGCTTCCGGAAGGACAGACCCTGGAGTCCCTGGCGCAGGCGCCGGTGACCCTGCTCGGCTTTCCCAGCGGCTGTCACTACCGCGAGCGCCTGGAACGCTGGAGCGAGCGCCACCGCCTGCAGATCGGCGCGCGGCAGAGCTATGGCTCGATCGACGCGATCCTCGGCGGCGCCGCCGCCGGCATGGGCATCGGCCTGCTGCCGCGCAGCCTGCTGGAGCTGCATCCGCGCGGGCGGCTGGTGCGCTGGCAGCCGATCGAGGCCGACCTGGCGGCGGCGCCGACGCTGCTGGTGCGCCGTCGCGATGCGCCGGTGCACGGGGCGCTGGAGCGCCTGCTCGAATTGCTGCAGGCGACTGCTTGAGGCGGCCGGCAAGCGGGTAAACTGTGCGGCCCGAGGAGTCCGCCTGCCATGAACTACCGTCACGCCTTCCATGCCGGCAACCACGCCGACGTCCTGAAACACCTGGCCCTGGCCCGCCTGATCGCCCTGCTGGCGCGCAAGGAGGCCCCCTTCGCCTACCTCGACAGCCATGCCGGCGTCGGCCTCTACGATCTGCAGGGCGATGCCGCCAGCCGCACCGGCGAGTGGCTGGAGGGCATCGCCCGCCTGTGGGACGCGGCGGACCTGCCCGCGCCGGCCGCCGACTACCTGCGCGTGGTGCGCGAGCTGAACGCGGACGGCAGGCTGCGCCACTATCCCGGCTCGCCCGAGTTGGCGCGCCGCCTGACCCGCCCGCAGGATCGCCTGCTGCTCAACGAGAAGCACCCCGAGGACGGCCGCCTGCTCAAGGAGAACATGGCCGGCGACCGCCGCGTCGCGGTGCACCTGGGCGAGGGCTGGCATGTCCCGCGCGCTCTGCTGCCGGTGGCGGAGAAGCGCGCCCTGCTGCTGATCGACCCGCCCTTCGAGCAGGCCGACGAGCCGGAGCGCTGTGCCCAGGCGCTGCAGGAGGCCATCGGCCGGATGCGCCAGACGGTGGTGGCGATCTGGTACCCGATCAAGGACCTGCGCCAGCTCAGGCGTTTCTATCAGGATCTGCAGAAGAGCGGCGCGCCCACGCTGCTGCGCGCCGAACTCTACGTGCATCCGGCCGATGAGGCGCAGCGGCTGAACGGTTCGGGCCTGGCGATCGCCAATCCGCCGTGGGGGCTGGAGGAGGAGCTGCGCCAGCTGCTGCCCTGGCTGGCCGGGCGTCTGGCGCAGAGCCAGGGCGGCTGGCGGCTCGACTGGCTGATCGAGGAGCAGCCGGCCGCCGCCAAACCCGCCGTTCAGGCGGCCGGACGGAAGAGCCGCAAGCCGTAGGGCGAGTGCAACACGCCGTTGGTCTGCAGCCCCGCCGGTTTCAGGCCGGCGGCAGGCAGACGCCGGTGCCACCCAGCCCGCAGTAGCCGCCGGGGTTCTTCGCCAGGTACTGCTGGTGATAGTCCTCGGCATAGTAGAACGGCGGGGCGTCGGCGATTTCCGTGGTGACCGGGCCGTAGCCGGCCTTCGCCAGTTCCGCCTGGAAGCGCTCGCGGCTGGCCTCGGCGGCAGCGCGCTGGGCGGCGTCGAAGCAGTAGATCGCCGAACGGTACTGGGTGCCGATGTCGTTGCCCTGGCGCATGCCCTGGGTCGGGTTGTGGATTTCCCAGAAAGTCTTCAGCAGCGCCGGGTAATCGGTCTCCTGCGGATCGAACACCACCAGCACCACCTCGGTGTGCCCGGTCAGGCCGGAGCAGACCTCCTCGTAGGTCGGATTCGGCGTGAAGCCGCCGGCATAGCCGACCGCCGTGCTCCACACCCCCGGCTGCTGCCAGAAGCGCCGCTCGGCGCCCCAGAAGCAGCCGAGGCCGAACAGCGCCCGCTGCAGCCCGGCCGGGAAGGGCGGCTTCAGGGGGTGGCCGTTGACGTGGTGGGCCGCCGGCACCGGCATGGCCTCGGCGCGTCCGGGCAGCGCCTGGGCGGGATCGGGCAGGGCCAACTGGTGGGCGAGAATCTGCGAGCGCAGCACCATGGGGGTTCTCCTTGGAGTTCGACGAGGCTTCGCCGACTATCCTAGCGCGGAAATAAAAAAGCCCCGCCACAAGGGCGGGGCTGAAGATTAAAGAGCGTGCCGGGTTCGGCTCGCTCTTTAAGGGAAGCTCACAGCAGCATCGAGCGGATATCCGCCAGCAGGTCGCCGAGACGCTTGGTGAAGCGCGCCGCGGCGGCGCCGTTGATCACCCGGTGGTCGTAGGACAGCGACAGCGGCAGCATCAGGCGCGGCTGGAAGGCCTTGCCGTCCCACACCGGCTGCATGCTGGCCTTGGACACGCCGAGGATCGCCACTTCCGGCGCATTGACGATCGGCGTGAAGCCGGTGCCGCCAATGTGGCCGAGACTGGAGATGGTGAAGCAGGCGCCCTGCATGGCGTCGGCGCCGAGCTTCTTGGTGCGTGCCTTCTCCGCCAGTTCGGCGGCCTCGGCAGCCAGCTGCAGCAGGCTCTTCTGGTCGACGTTGCGGATCACCGGGACCAGCAGGCCGTCCGGCGTGTCCACGGCGAAGCCGATGTGCACGTACTTCTTGCGGATCACCGCCTGGCCGCTGGGGGCCAGGGAGCTGTTGAACTCCGGCAGCTCCCTGAGCAGGTAGGCGCAGGCCTTGAGCAGCAGCGGCAGCACGGTCAGCTTGACCCCGGCCTTCTCGGCGACGGCCTTCTGCGCGACGCGGAAGGCTTCCAGCTCGGTGATGTCGGCCGAGTCGAACTGGGTCACGTGCGGCACGTTCAGCCAGCTGCGGTGCAGGTTGGTGGCGCCAATCTGCATCAGGCGGCTCATCGCCACCTCTTCCACCTCGCCGTACTTGGCGAAGTCGACCGGCGGAATCGGCGGGATGCCGGCGCCACCGGCTGCGCCGGAAGCCGGCGCCTCCTTGGCCTTCTGCATCATCGCCTTGACGTAGACCTGCACGTCCTCCTTGAGGACACGACCGCGCGGGCCGCTGGCAGTCACTGCCGCCAGCTCGACGCCGAACTCGCGGGCCAGCTGGCGCACGGCCGGACCGGCATGCACCTTGGCGCCGTTGCGGGTCGGTGCGCCGACCGGTGCCGCGGCCGGGGCAGCTGCAAGCGGAGCGGCTGGCGCGGCGGCCGGCTGGGCCGGTGCTGCGGCGGGGGCCGGCGCGGCCGGTGCTGCTGCCGGAGCCGGCGCCGGCGCACCGCCGGCGGCGCGCAGGATGAGGATCAGGTCGCCGGTGCCGACTTCGTCGTTGAGGGCGATGGAGACGCTCTCCACCAGGCCGGCGGCCGGGGAGGGGATCTCCATGCTGGCCTTGTCCGACTCCAGCACGATCAGCGACTGCTCGGCCTGGACCTGGTCGCCGGCCTTGACCAGCAGCTCGATGACCTTCGCCTTGCCGGACGAGCCGATGTCGGGAACCCGGATCTCCTGGCTAACGGCCGCGGCGGGAGCCGCCGGTGCGGGGGCCTCGGCAGCCGGGGTCTCGGCGGTAGGGGCCGGCGCGGCGGGCGCGGCAGCCGGTGCGCCGGCAGCGGCAGCGGCGGCGGCTTCCAGCTCGATGATCGCGTCGCCTTCCTTGAGCTTGTCGCCCAGCTTGACGCTCACGCTCTTGACCTTCCCGGCCTTGGGGCTGGGGACTTCCATGCTGGCCTTGGCGGACTCCAGCACCACCAGCCCCTGCTCGACCTCGATGAGGTCGCCGACCTTGACCAGCAGCTCGATGACTTCCCCATCGCCGCCGATATCGGGTACGCGGATGATTTCGCTCACGATGGCTCTCCTCAGCAGTCCAGGGGGTTGCGCTTGTCGGGATCGATGCCGAACTTGACGATGGCCTCGGCGACCACCTTGGGTTCGATATCACCGCGATCGGCCAGCGCTTCCAGTGCGGCCAGCACCACCCAGTAGCGGTCCACCTCGAAGAAGTGACGCAGCTTCTTGCGGCTGTCGCTGCGGCCGAAGCCGTCGGTGCCGAGCACCTTGTATTCCTTGCTCGGGACCCACTGGCGGATCTGGTCGGCGAACAGCTTCATGTAGTCGCTGGAGGCCACCACCGGACCCTTGCGGCCGGTCAGGCATTGCTCGACGTAGCTCTGCTCCGGCTTCTGTCCCGGGTGCAGGCGGTTGCGGCGCTCCACGGCCAGGCCGTCACGGCGCAGCTCGTTGAAGCTGGTCACGCTCCATACGTCGGCGGCGATGTTGTAGTCCTCGCGGAGGATCTTCGCCGCTTCGCGCACTTCGCGCAGGATGGTGCCGCAGCCGAGCAGCTGGACGTGGTGCGCGGCGTCGCGCTTGTCCTCTTCCAGCAGGTACATGCCCTTGACGATGCCTTCCTCGACGCCTTCCGGCATGGCCGGCTGAGTGTAGGCCTCGTTCATCGCGGTGATGTAGTAGAAGACGTTCTGCTGCTCTTCGGTCATCTGGCGAATGCCGTCGCGGATGATCACCGCCATCTCGTAGGCATAGGTCGGATCGTAGGTGCGGCAGTTGGGGATGGTCGAGGCCATGATGTGGCTGTGACCGTCCTCGTGCTGCAGGCCTTCGCCGTTGAGCGTGGTGCGTCCGGCGGTACCGCCGATCAGGAAGCCGCGCGCCTGGCTGTCGCCGGCCGCCCAGGCCAGGTCGCCGATGCGCTGGAAGCCGAACATCGAGTAGAACACGTAGAACGGCAGCATCGGCTGGTTGTGGTTGCTGTAGGCGGTCGCCGCGGCGATCCAGCTGGACATGGCGCCGGCCTCGTTGATGCCTTCCTCGAGGATCTGGCCCTTCTTGTCCTCGCGGTAGAACATCACCTGGTCCTTGTCCACCGGCTCGTAGAGCTGGCCGACCGAGGAGTAGATGCCGAGCTGGCGGAACATGCCTTCCATGCCGAAGGTGCGTGCCTCGTCGGGGATGATCGGCACGATGCGCGAACCCAGCTCCTTGTCCTTGACCAGCTGTGCGAGGATCCGCACGAAGGCCATGGTGGTGGAGATTTCGCGGTCGCCGGTGCCGTCGAGGATCGCCTTGAGGGTGTCCAGCGGCGGGGTCGGGATGCTGATGCTCTTGCTGCGGCGCTGCGGGACGAAGCCGCCCAGGGCCTCGCGGCGGCTGCGCAGGTACTTCATCTCCGGGCTGTTCTCGTCCGGCCGGTAGAACGGCAGGGTTTCCAGCTCGTCGTCCTTCAGCGGGATGTCGAACTTGTCGCGGAAGAGCTTGAGGCTCTCGACATCCATCTTCTTCACGTTGTGGGCGATGTTCTTCGCCTCGCCGGCTCCGGTGCCGTAGCCCTTGATGGTCTTGGCGAGGATCACGCTCGGCTGGCCCTTGTGGTTGACCGCCTGGTGATAGGCGGCATAGACCTTGTAGGGGTCGTGGCCGCCGCGATTGAGTTTCCAGATGTCCTCGTCGGACATCTCCTTGACCATCTCCAGCAGCTCGGGACGGGCGCCGAAGAAATGTTCGCGGACGAAGGCGCCGTCTTTGGCCTTGTAGTTCTGGTAGTCGCCGTCGACCACCTCGTCCATGCGCTGCTGCAGCAGGCCGGCATGGTCCTTGGCGAACAGCGGGTCCCAGAAGCGGCCCCAGACCACCTTGTTGACGTTCCACTGGGCACCGCGGAACACGCCTTCGAGCTCCTGGATGATCTTGCCGTTACCGCGCACCGGGCCGTCGAGGCGCTGCAGGTTGCAGTTGATGACGAAGATCAGGTTGTCCAGCTTCTCGCGGCCGGCCAGGGCGATGGCGCCGAGGGATTCCGGCTCGTCGCACTCGCCGTCGCCCATGAAGCACCAGACTTTCTGCTTGCCGGGGGTGATGAAGCCGCGGTCTTCCAGGTACTTCATGAAGCGCGCCTGGTAGATCGCCTGGATCGGGCCCAGACCCATGGAGACGGTGGGGAACTGCCAGAAGTCCGGCATCAGGTGCGGGTGCGGGTAGGAGGACAGGCCGTTGCCGTCGACTTCCTGCCGGTAGTTCTGCAGCTGATCTTCGCTGAGGCGGCCTTCGAGGAAGGCGCGGGCGTAGACGCCGGGGGAGGCGTGGCCCTGGAAGTAGATCAGATCGCCGCCGTGTTCCGCGGTGGGCGCCTGAAAGAAATAGTTGAAACCGATATCGTAGAGGGTGGCGCTGGAGGCGAAGCTGGAGATGTGGCCGCCCAGGTCCGGGTCCTTCTTGTTCGCCCGCATGACAGTGGCCAGCGCGTTCCAGCGTACCAGGGAGCGGATGCGGCGCTCCATGAACAGGTCGCCGGGCATGGGCGCTTCGTGGGTCACCGGAATGGTGTTGCGGTAGGGCGTGGTGATCGCATAGGGCAGTTGGGTACCCGTACGGGTGGCCAGCTCACCCATCCGGGTCAGCAGATAGTGGGCGCGGTTTTCGCCTTCGTGATCGAGGACGGATTCGAGAGCGTCCAGCCACTCCTGGGTTTCGATGGGGTCAAGGTCTTGCATGTCTGGCATGTCTTGCTCCATAGCGGAAGGCTTCCTTGAGTCGGGAGCCTGGATGCGCGGCCGGCCTTATGGGCGACGGCGGGATTGTTGTTAGTGGTCGGCGGGTGATCCGACTGTCTTGTAGTTTTACTACAAAACAATGGCGCTTTCAGCCCCCCCCCAAGGATTTTTGTAAAATTACCCCGCGGGCCGGGACTCGAGCCGCTTGCGGACAGGCCCGGTCGAGACAGGAAACAAGCATGAGCCTACCTACGCTAGTCGCCCTTCCCCCTTCGCTGGAAACCCTGGCCAACCGCGCCCTGGCGGCGTTCGAGCCGGCCGCCGGTGCGCTCGGCGACGGCCCGGCGACGCCTTTTGCCGAGTGGCCGCCGGCGCGGCGCGCGGCCTTCGCGCGGGTCTGCGCGAACAGCGAGTTCGTCGCCGGGCAGGCGCTGCGCGATCCGGCGATGCTCCTGCAACTGGCCGACGGCGGCACCCTCGAGCGCTCCCTGGCGCCGGACGAGCTGCGCGGGCAGCTCGCCGCGCTGCTTGCCGAGTGCGGAGACGAGGAGGAGCTGGGCCGGCGGCTGCGGCGCTTCCGCAACCGCCAGCAGCTGCGCATCGTCTGGCGCGACATCAGCCGCCAGGCGGATCTGGTCGAGACCTGCCGCGACCTCTCCGAGCTCGCCGACGCCTGCATCGACCTGGCCTGTCAGTGGCTGCACGCGCGGCTCTGCGCGCAGTTCGGCACGCCGCTCGGGCGTCGCTCCCGGCTGCCGCAGCAGCTGGTGGTGCTCGGCATGGGCAAGCTGGGCGCCGGCGAGCTGAACCTGTCCTCGGACATCGACCTGATCTTCGCCTACCCCGAGGGCGGCGAGACGGAAGGGGAGCGGCGCAGCCTGGACAACCAGGAGTTCTTCGTCCGCCTCGGCCAGAAGCTGATCAAGGCGCTGGACGCCATCACCGTGGACGGCCAGGCCTTCCGCGTCGACATGCGCCTGCGCCCCTACGGCTCCAGCGGGCCGCTGGTCTACAGCTTCAACGCCATGGAGCAGTACTACCAGGACCAGGGACGCGACTGGGAGCGCTACGCGATGATCAAGGCGCGGGTGGTCGGCGGCGACCGCGAGGCCGGGCGCCAGCTCCTGGAGATGCTGCAGCCGTTCGTCTACCGGCGCTACCTGGACTTTTCCGCCATCGAGGCGCTGCGCGACATGAAGCAGCTGATCCGCCAGGAAGTGCGCCGCAAGGGCATGGCGGGCAACGTCAAGCTGGGCGCCGGCGGCATCCGCGAGGTGGAGTTCGTCGCCCAGGTGTTCCAGCTGATCCACGGCGGCCGCGACCGCAGCCTGCAGCAGCGGCCGCTGCTGACGGTGCTGGCCACCCTCGAGGGCCAGGGTTACCTGCCGCCGCCGGTGGTGACCGAACTGCGCGAGGGCTACGAGTTCCTGCGCTACACCGAGCATGCGCTGCAGGCCATCGCCGATCGCCAGACGCAGATGCTGCCCGATAACGAGCTCGACCGGGCGCGGGTCGCCTGCATGCTCGGCTGCGCCGACTGGGAGGCGTTCCTCGAGCGGCTGGCGCACTGGCGCGAGCGGGTCGACTGGCATTTTCGCCAGGTGATCGCCGCGCCCGGCGAGGACGAGGCGCCCGAGGAGCGGCCGGTCGACACCCAGTGGCTGCCGTTGTGGGAGAGCGCCGGCGACCAGGCGTCGGCCTGCCGGCAGTTGTCCGAGGCCGGCTTCGCCGATCCGCAACAGGTCTGCCAGCGTCTCGCGGCGCTGCGCGGCGGCACTCAGGTGCGCAGCATGCAGCGCCTCGGCCGCGAGCGCCTCGATGCCTTCATCCCGCAGCTGCTGGCCCTGGCGGTGGAGCAGGATGACCCCGATCTGGTGCTGGAGCGGGTGCTGCCGCTGGTCGAGGCGGTGGCGCGGCGCTCCGCCTATCTGGTGCTGCTCACCGAAAACCCCGGCGCCCTGCAGCGCCTGCTCGCCCTCTGCGCCGCCAGCCCGTGGGTCGCCGAGCAGATCACCCGCTTCCCGCTGCTGCTCGACCAGTTGCTCAACGAGGAGCGCCTGTACAGCCCGCCGCAGGAGGCGGAGCTGGCGGCCGAGCTGAACGCGCTGCTCTTGCGCATTCCCGAGGACGACCTGGAGCAGCAGATGGAGGCGCTGCGCCACTTCAAGCTGGCCCACCGGCTGCGCGTCGCCGCCTCGGAAATCGCCGGCACCCTGCCCTTGATGAAGGTCAGCGACTACCTGACCTGGCTGGCCGAGGCGATCCTCGACCAGGTGCTCACGCTCGCCTGGCGGCAGATGGTCGCCCGCCATGGCAACCCCAGGCGCGGCGACGGCAGCCCCTGCGACCTGGACTTCATCATCGTCGGCTACGGCAAGGTCGGCGGCATCGAGCTGGGCCACGGCTCGGACCTGGACCTGGTGTTCATCCACGATGGCGACCCGCAGGCCGAGACCGACGGCGCCAAGCCGATCGACGGCGCGCAGTTCTTCACCCGCCTGGGCCAGCGCATCGTCCACCTGCTCACCGCGCAGACGCCGTCCGGGCAGCTCTACGAGGTGGACATGCGCCTGCGTCCGAGCGGCAACGCAGGGCTTCTGGTCAGCTCGCTCGGCGCCTTCCAGCGCTATCAGGAGCATGAGGCCTGGACCTGGGAGCATCAGGCGCTGGTGCGCGCCCGGGTGCTGGTCGGCAGCCCGCGGCTGGCCGCCGCCTTCGAGCAGGTGCGCGCCCAGGTGCTGGCCCGTCCGCGCGAGCTGGACAACCTGCGCCGCGAGGTCGGCGAGATGCGCGCGAAGATGCGCGCCAACCTCGGCACCTCGAGCACGGCCGCCGGCACGGCGGAAAACGCCTTCGAGGCGGCGGTCCCCTTCAATCTCAAGCAGGATGCCGGCGGTATCGTCGATATCGAATTTATGGTGCAATATGCGGCCCTCGCCTGGTCGCACCAGCATCCAGAGCTGTTGCGCTACACCGACAACATCCGGATTCTGGACGGCCTCGCGCAGGCCGGCCTGCTGCCCTGCGACGAGGTTCGCCTGCTGCAGGAGGCCTACAAGGCCTATCGCGCCGCCGCCCACCGACTGGCCCTGCAGAAGCAGCCGGGCGTGGTGGGCGGCGATCAGTTCCAGGACGAACGTCGAGCGGTGATGCGGATCTGGCGGGAGCTGGGATTGAGCTGAGCGGGGCGCCTGCGGGGGCCTGCCGAATATAGGGGTGGCGCGGGGCGCCGCCCGGTCTGGTGTGTATTACGTAGCGAATTCTCTTGAGGAGCAGGCTAATTATGTCGATGGCCGACCGTGATGGTGTGATCTGGTACGACGGCGAACTGGTGCAGTGGCGCGACGCGACCACCCATGTGCTGACCCACAGCCTGCACTACGGGATGGGCGTGTTCGAAGGCGTGCGTGCCTACAACACCCCGCAGGGCACGGCGATCTTCCGTCTGCAGGCGCACACCGACCGCCTGTTCGACTCGGCGCACATCATGGGCATGAAGATCCCCTTCACCAGGGACGAGATCAACGAGGCGACCCGCGCCGCGGTGCGCGAGAACAAGCTGGACAGCGCCTACATCCGCCCGCTGGCCTTCTACGGCTCGGAAGGCATGGGCCTGCGCGCCAGCGGCCTGAAGGTCCGCGTCATCGTCGCCGCCTGGCACTGGGGCGCCTACATGGGCGAGGACGCGCTGGAGCAGGGCATCAAGATCCGCACCAGCTCCTTCACCCGCCATCACGTGAACATCACCATGACCCGCGCCAAGTCCAGCGGCGCCTACGTCAACTCCATGCTGGCCCTGCAGGAGGCGATCTCCGGCGGCGCCGACGAGGCCCTGCTGCTCGATCCGGAAGGCTACGTGGCCGAGGGTTCGGGGGAGAACATCTTCATCGTCAAGGACGGCGTGATCTACACCCCGGAAGTCACGGCCTGCCTGAACGGCATCACCCGCAACACGGTGCTGACCCTGGCCCGCGAGATGGGCGTCGAGATTGTCGAGAAGCGCATCACCCGCGACGAGGTGTACATCGCCGACGAGGCCTTCTTCACCGGCACCGCCGCCGAAGTCACGCCGATCCGCGAAGTGGACGGCCGGCAGATCGGTATCGGCCGCCGCGGCCCGCTCACCGAGAAGCTGCAGCGCGCCTACTTCGACCTGGTCACCGGCAAGACCGACGCCCATCCCGAGTGGCGTACCCTGGTCAAGTAAGCACGATGTAGGGTGGGTGGGGCGTAGGGCGGGTTAGGCCGCAGGCCGTAACCCGCCAACCGGCCCGCAGGGCCGGCAATCGGCAGATCGACCAGCGGATGCCCGAGGCATTCATGGCGGGTTACGCTGCTACGCAGCTAACCCGCCCTACGACCAGACGAACCCCTATGAATATCCTGATCATCGGTCCCAGCTGGGTCGGCGACATGGTGATGGCGCAGACCCTGTTCGTCTGCCTGAAGCAGCGCCATCCCGACTGCGAAATCGACGTGCTGGCGCCCGAGTGGAGCCGGCCGATCCTCGAACGCATGCCCGAGGTGCGCCGCGCGCTGAGCTTTCCGTTCGGCCATGGCGTGCTCGACCTCGCCGGCCGCCGCCGCATCGGCAAGTCCCTGGCCGGGCAGTACGACCAGGCGATCCTCCTGCCCAACTCGCTGAAGTCGGCGCTGGTGCCGTTCTTTGCCGGCATCCCCGAGCGCACCGGCTGGCGCGGCGAGATGCGTTACGTCCTGCTCAACGACATTCGCCGGCTGGACAAGGCGCGCTACCCGCTGATGATCGAGCGCTTCATGGCGCTCGCCTTCGAGCCCGGTGCCGAGCTGCCGCAACCCTATCCACGGCCGGCCCTGCGCATCGAGCCGCAGAGCCGTGCGGCGGCGTTGCAGAAGTTCGGTCTGCGCCTCGGCCGGCCGCTACTGGCGCTCTGTCCCGGCGCCGAGTTCGGCGAGGCCAAGCGCTGGCCGGCCGAGCACTACGCCGCCGTGGCCGAGGCCAAGCTGCGCGCCGGCTGGCAGGTCTGGCTGTTCGGTTCGAAGAACGACCATCCGGTCGGCGAGGCGATCCGCGCCGCCCTGGCGCCCGAGCTGCGCGAGGCGACGGCCAATCTGGCCGGGGAAACCAGCCTGGCCGAGGCGCTCGACCTGCTGTCCTGCGCCGACGCGGTGGTGTCCAACGACTCGGGGCTGATGCACGTGGCCGCCGCACTGGGCCGCCCGCTGGTGGCGGTGTACGGCTCCACCTCGCCGCAGTTCACCCCGCCCCTGGCCGAGCAGGTGGAAATCGTCCGCCTGGGCCTGGACTGCAGTCCCTGCTTCGAGCGCACCTGCCGCTTCGGCCACTACAACTGCCTGCGCGAGCTGGCACCGCAAGGGGTGCTGGACGCCCTGCAGCGCCTCGCCGGCGATCCTCTGCCCGACCCGCAGCCGCAGGAGCACTGAGTGCGCGTACTGCTGATCAAGACTTCCTCGCTGGGCGACGTCATCCATACCCTGCCGGCGCTGACCGACGCGGCGCGGGCGCTGCCCGGCATCCGCTTCGACTGGGTGGTGGAGGAGGGCTTCGCCGAGATTCCCGCCTGGCACCCGGCGGTGGAGCGGGTGATCCCGGTGGCCATCCGCCGCTGGCGCCGCAGCCTCTGGCAGGCGACGACCCGCGGCGAGTGGCGGCGCTTCCGGCAGAGCCTGGGGGACGACTACGATCTGGTGATCGACGCCCAGGGCCTCCTGAAAAGCGCCTGGCTGACCCGCTTCGGCGGCGCGCCGGTGGCCGGGCTGGATCGCCGCTCGGCGCGCGAGCCGCTGGCCAGTCTCTTCTACGGGCGCCGCCATCCCGTGCCCTGGGGCCAGCACGCGGTGGAGCGGGTGCGCCAGCTGTTCGCCCAGGCGCTGGGCTACTCCGTACCGGCGACGGTCGGCGACTACGGCCTGGACCGCAAGCGGCTGGCCGCACCGGCGGCTGCGCCCTACCTGCTGTTCCTGCACGGCACCACCTGGGACAGCAAGCACTGGCCGGAAAGCTACTGGCGCGAGCTGGCCGAACGCATGGCCGGCGAGGGCTGGGCGGTGCGCCTGCCCTGGGGCAATGCGGCGGAGCAGGCGCGCGCCGAGCGTATCGCCGAGGGGCTGGCGGCGGTCGAGGTGCTGCCCAGGACCAACCTCGCCGGCATCGCCGGGATTCTCGCCGGGGCCAGCGCCTGCGTGGCGGTGGACACCGGCCTCGGCCACCTGGCGGCGGCGCTGGACGTGCCGACCGTCTCTCTCTACGGCCCGACCGACCCGCGTCTGACCGGCGCCTATGGCCGTCACCAGCGCCATCTCACCAGCGACTATCCGGCCTGCGTGCCCTGCCTGCAGAAGACCTGCGGCTATCGGCCGACCGAGGAGGACCGCCGCCGGCTGGACCTGAGCCGCGAGCAGCCGGTGTGCTTCAGCCGCCTCGCCCCGCCGCGGGTGGCCGGCGAGCTGCAGGCGCTGCTGAACGAGGCGGCGTGCCGATGCTGAGCGGGCTGGCCCTTGCCGTCGCGCCGGCGCGCCCGGCGCCGATCCATGCTTTTGCCGACAGGACCTTCTGATGCAGCTGGCCTTCATCCTCTACAAGTACTTTCCCTTCGGCGGGCTGCAGCGCGATTTCATGCGCATCGCCTTGGAGTGCCAGCAGCGCGGGCACGCCATCCGCGTCTACAGCATGTTCTGGGAGGGCGAGATTCCGGCGGGCTTCGAGGTGCTGATCGCGCCGGTCAAGGCGCTGTTCAACCATGCCCGCAACGAGCGTTTCACCGCCTGGGTGCAGGCCGACCTGGCGCGCCGCCCGGTGGACCGGGTGATCGGCTTCAACAAGATGCCCGGACTGGATGTCTACTATGCCGCCGATCCCTGCTACGAGGACAAGGCGCAGACCCTGCGCAACCCGCTCTATCGCCTGTGGGGGCGCTACCGGCATTTCGCCGACTACGAGCGCGCGGTGTTCGCGCCGCAGTCGAAGACGCAGATCCTGATGATCTCCGAGGTGCAGCAGCCGCTGTTCGTCAAGCACTACGGCACCCCGGCGGAGCGCTTCCACCTGCTGCCGCCGGGGATCTCCGCCGACCGCCGCGCGCCGGCCAATGCGGGCGAGATCCGCGCCGACTTCCGCCGCGAGTTCGGCCTGGGCGGCGACGATCTGCTGCTGGTGCAGATCGGCTCCGGCTTCAAGACCAAGGGGCTGGACCGCAGCCTCAAGGCGCTCGCCGCGCTGCCCGCCGCGCTGAAGCAGCGCACTCGACTGATCGCCATCGGTCAGGATGACCCGCGGCCCTTCCAGTTGCAGGTCAAGGCGCTCGGCCTGTCGGAGAGGGTCGAGATCCTCAAGGGACGCAGCGACATTCCGCGCTTTCTGCTCGGCGCCGACCTGCTGATCCATCCGGCCTACAACGAGAACACCGGCACCGTGCTGCTCGAGGCGCTGGTCGCCGGGCTGCCGGTGCTGGTCACCGACGTCTGTGGCTATGCTCACTACATCGCCGAGGCCGGTTGCGGACAGGTGCTGCCCAGCCCGTTCGACCAGGAGCGCCTGAACCGGACGCTCGCCGATCTGCTCGAAGCCGACGACCGCCGCGCGCTCTGCCGGCGCAACGGCCTGGCCTACGCCGAAACCGCCGACCTCTATTCCATGCCGCAGCGGGCTGCCGACCTGATCCTGGCGGAGCAGGGCGAGTGAACGCCTCGCCGGGTGCAGGCGCCCGCGTGTCTGCGATATCGTGGTTCGCAGCAGATCGCCAGCACGCTGGCTCCTACAGGGATGTATGTCCATGCAGTTGATTCTCTCCGAACCCTTCAAGTCCCTCTGGGCCGGGCGCGATGCCTTCGCCGAGGTCGAGCGCCTGCAGGGCCAGGTCTACCGCGAGCTGGAGGCTCGCCGCACCCTGCGCGTCGTGGTGGCCGGGTGCGGCTACTTCGTCAAGATCCACCGCGGCATCGGCTGGGGCGAGATTCTCAAGAACCTGCTGACCGCCAGGGCGCCGGTGCTCGGCGCCGCCCAGGAGTGGCGGGCGCTCAGGCGCCTGACCGAAGCGGGGGTGCCGACCATGACGCCGGTGGCCTTCGGCGAGCGCGGCGGCAACCCGGCGCGCCAGCACTCCTTCCTGATCACCGAGGAACTGGCGCCGACCGTCAGCCTCGAGGATTTCTGCCTCGACTGGCCGAGCCGGCCGCCGGCGCCGCGCCTGAAGCGCGCGCTGATCGCCGAGGTGGCGCGACTGACCGCCGGCATGCACGCTGCCGGGGTCAATCACCGCGACTGCTATATCTGCCATTTCCTGCTGCACACCGACCGGCCGGTGGAGGCCGACAGCCTCAGGCTGTCGCTGATCGACCTGCACCGCGCGCAGACTCGCGCGCGCACGCCGCGGCGCTGGCGCGACAAGGACCTGGCCGCGCTGTACTTCTCGGCGCTGGACATCGGCCTGACCCGCCGTGACAAGCTGCGCTTCCTGCGCGGCTACTTCCGCCAGCCGCTGCGCCAGATACTGCGCGAGGAGGCTCGTCTGCTCGCCCGCCTGGAGGCCCAGGCCGGGCGCCTGCTGGCACGCTTCCAGCGCAAGGCGGCGGAGGGCAATCCGCTATGAGCGCCTGGCAGCTGTCCCCCGATCTGGACCCCGCGGCGGCACGGGCCTTCGCCAGCCTGGCGGCGGTGTTCGCCCTGGACGGCGAGCGGGTTTCCCGGGATCCGCTGTCCGACGTGATCCGCGTCGAGATCGCCGGCGAGCGCTACTACGTCAAGCGCTACCGCTCGGCGGGCAAGGGCCTGCGCCGCTATCTGGGGCGGCCGCGGGTCAAGGCCGAATGGCAGAACCTCAGGCGCTTCGCCAAGTGGGGCATCCCGACCGCCTCCCTGGCCGCCTGGGGGCTGGAGCGCAGCGGCGGGGCCTTCCTGTGCGGCGCGCTGATCACCCGCGAGCTGCCCGGCACCAAGGATCTGGCCCGGCTGGCCAGGGACGACGACCCGCGCCTGGGCGATCCGCGCTGGGTGGACGGCGTCAGCCGCCAGCTGGCCCGGGCGACCCGGACCATGCACGACCATCACTTCGTCCACAACGACCTGAAGTGGCGCAACCTGCTGGTCGACGGCGAGGGCCGGCTGTTCTTCATCGACTGCCCGGTAGGCGGCTTCTGGTGGGGCCAGTGGCTGCGCTGGCGGATCGTCAAGGACCTCGCCTGCCTGGACAAGGTGGCCAAGTACAAGCTGTCGCGCACCCAGCGCCTGCGCTTCTATCTGCAGTACCGCCGGCGCAGCCGGCTGAATGCCAGCGACAAGGTGCGCATCCGGCAGATCCTCAAGTATTTCGAGGGGCGCGAATGAGCGTGTGCATTGCCAGCGTGCTGCACACAGGGCATGGACGGCTGTCGAGGCGACAGCACGGAAAGGAGTGTCTCGCATGAATCTGCGCCAGTTGAAGAAGGCCGGCCGCCAGCCGGAGCTGCCGCTGCTCGTCGAGCTGGCCGATGCCGCCGGGCCGGCCAGCCTGCGTCTGGACAGCCTGCTGCGCGTGCTGCCGGGGCAGCGCTACGTCGGCCGCGGCGAGTGGCGCGGGCAGCGGGTGCTGGCCAAGCTCTTGGTCGGCGACAAGGCGGCACGGCATTTCCAGCGCGAGCTGAAGGGTGTGCACCTGCTCGCCGGTCAGCAGCAGACCACCCCGCGGCTGCTGGCCGACGGTCTGGTCGAGGGCGAAGGCGGCTGGCTGCTGTTCGACTATCTGGACGGTGCGCAAAGCCTGGCCGATGCCTGGCAGCGCGTCGAGCACGAGCCGCTGCTGTCGGACGGCCAGCAGGCGGTGCTCGGCGAGGCCCTGGCCGCGATCGCCGGTCTGCACGCCAGGGGACTGTGGCAGGCCGACATGCACCTGGACAACCTGCTGCGCCACGCGGGGCAGCTGCATGTAGTCGACGGCGGCGCGGTGCACGCGGAGACGCCCGGCCAGCCGCTGTCCCGCGAGCGGGTGCTGGAGAACCTCGGCGCCTTCTTCGCCCAGTTCCCGGTCGAGCTCGAGCCGTTCTTCGATGAACTGCTGGTGCACTACCTGCTGGCCAACGGCGAGCACGCCCTGCCGCTGGAGGCGCTGCTCAAGGAGGTGGCCCGGGTACGCCGCTGGCGGCTGCGCGACTTTGTCGCCAAGGTCGGCCGCGACTGCACGCTGTTCAGCGTGCGGCACGGGCCCATGGGGCTGCGCGCGCAGCGACGCGACAGCGAGGCGTTGTTGCGCCCGCTTCTGGCCGCCCCCGATGCGCTCATCGATCAGGGGCATCTCTACAAGACCGGCGGGGCCGCCACCGTGGCGCGGGTCGAGCTGTGCGGCCGGACCCTGGTCGTCAAGCGCTACAACATCAAGGGTTTCGCCCACTGGCTCAAGCGCTTCTGGCGCCCCAGTCGCGGCTGGCACAGCTGGGTCGCAGGCAATCGCCTGGCCTTTCTCGGCATTCCCACGCCGCGCCCGCTGGCGGTGCTGGAGCGGCGCTTCTGCGGCCTGCGCGGGCGCGCCTACCTGATTACCGAATACTGCGACGGGCAGGATATACTCGCGCGTTTTCAGCCGTATCAGGACGGCGCTCCGCCGGAAGAGGAACTGCTGGCGCTGGAGCGGCTGTTCGCCGCCCTGCTGCGCGAGCGCATCAGCCATGGCGACCTGAAGGGTAACAACCTGCTCTGGCAGGACGGCCACTGGCTGCTGATCGACCTGGATGCGCTGGAGCAGCATCACGGCGCCGCCCGCTTCGAGCGCGCCTTCGCCGAGGACCGCGCGCGCTTTTTGCGCAACTGGCCGGCCGACTCGGCGCTGCACCGGCTGCTCGACCAACGCTTACCGCGGGCAGCGGATGCCCGCACCACCGAAGAGTAAAGAGGCTAGACCCTGTGGCACTGACGATTCTCGGCCTTTCCGGCGCCCTCAGTCACGATCCTTCCGCCGCCCTGTACATCGACGGCAAGCTGGTCGCGGCCGCCGAAGAAGAGCGCTTCGTGCGCGACAAGCACGCGAAGAACCGCATGCCCTACGAGTCGGCCAAGTTCTGCCTGGAGCAGGCCGGGGTCAAGCCTTCCGACGTCGACGTGGTGGCCATTCCCTTCGCGCCGATCAGCCTGTTCGACAAGGCCCGCTGGCACTACGCCAGGCGCTACTGGTACGCCCCGGACCGGGCGCTGGACGCCATCCTGACGGGCAACCGCCGTTACAAGCGCTACCGCACGCGCATCCAGTGGTGCCTGCAGCAGCTCGGCTTCGACCTGAAGAAGGTCCGGATCGAGGCGGTCGAGCACCACCTGGCCCACGCTTCCAGCGCCTACCACTGCGCGGGCTTCCAGGAAAAGACCGCGATCCTCGGCATCGACGGCAAGGGCGAGTACGCCACCACCTTCTTCGGCTGGGGCGAGAACGGCCGGATCCACAAGATCAAGGAGTTCTACGACCCGGATTCGCTCGGCGGTCTGTACGGCGCGATCACCGAGTACCTCGGCTTCGAGATGCTCGACGGCGAGTTCAAGGTGATGGGCATGGCGCCCTACGGCGACGCCGCCCGCTACGACTTCTCGCGGCTGGCCAAATTCGAGAACGGCGAGCTGACCATCAATACCGACTACGCCAACGTCATCGGTTTCCGCCGCTACAAGGACAAGGGCAAGGGCTACTACTTCTCGCCCAAACTGATCGAGTGGCTGGGGCCCAGGCGCGAGGGCGACGTCGCCGACGAGCCCTACATCCACTACGCCGCCAGCATGCAGGCGTTGTTCGAGAAGCTGGCGCTGCAGATGATGGACTACTACCTCGGCGACATCATCCGCGAGACCGGGCGGATCGCCTTCTCCGGCGGCTGCGCGCTGAACGTCAAGCTGAACCAGAAGATCATCGCCCGCCCGGAGGTCAAGGAGCTGTTCGTCCAGCCGGCCTCCGGCGATGCCGGCACCGCGGTCGGCGCCGCGGCCTATGTCTCGCACCAGCGCGGTGTGCCGGTGGAGAAGATGGAGCACGTCTACCTCGGCCCGTCCTACTCCAACGAGGAAGTGATCGCCGCCTGCGCCAGGCACCCGCAGAAGCCCGTCTGGAAACAGATCGACAACGTCGAGCAACGTATCGCGAAAATCATGGTCGACGGCCATCCGGTGGCCTGGTTCCAGGGCCGCATGGAGTTCGGCCCGCGCGCCCTCGGCGGGCGCTCGATCATCGGCTGCCCGAGCGTGCCGGGCGTCGCCGACCGGATCAACGAGCAGATCAAGTTCCGCGAGCGCTGGCGGCCGTTCTGCCCGTCGATGCTCGACACCGTGGCGCCGCAGATGCTCAAGGTCGATCACCCGTCGCCGTTCATGACCTTCACCTTCGAGGTCAACGAGGAGTGGAAGGACCGCGTGCCGGAGGTCGTCCACGAGGACGGCACCTCCCGCGCCCAGGTGCTCGAGCGCCGCTTCAACCCGCGCTGGTACGACCTGATGAAGGAGCTGGAAAGCCTCACCGGCAACGGCGTGTCGCTGAACACTTCGCTGAACCGCCGCGGCGAACCGATGATCTGCTCGCCGACCGATGCGCTGAACATGTTTTACGGCTCGGACCTGCGCTACCTGATCATGCAGGACATCCTGGTGGTCAAGGACGGGATGGACTGGTATGACGCGGTCTGAAGGGCCTCGGGTGCTGCAGTTCTGCCACGGCTACGACGGTCCCTTCCTCGACTGCGCCCGGCAGTACGCGCAGCTGTTCGCCGGCACGCCGTACCAGGTCACCACCGTCTACCTGACCGGTGAGCCCAGCATCGAGGCGGAGCAGGGCAGCGCCTCCGACGAGGTGATCTTCCTCGGCTACGACAGCCAGGAGGTGCGCGGCCTCAAGCTCGCCGCCATCCGCGCGCTGAAGCGCATCCTGCACGGGCGCGATTTCCGCCTGTGCATCGCCCACCGCTTCAAGCCGGCCTACGTCGCCCTGCTGGCCAGCGACCTGCCGGTGATCGCCGTGCACCATGCCTTCGACGACTACCGGCGGCTGTCGCGGCGGCTGTTCGCCGCCTGCTTTCGCCGGCGCCTGAGCCTGCTCGGCGTATCGGATGCGGTGCGCGACGACATGCGCGCCTGCCTGCCGTCCTGGCCGGCCGGGTGCATCGAGACCCTCTACAACCGCATCGATGTGCAGGCCCTCAAGGCCACTCAGGTGGATCGCCAGGCGGCCCGCCAGGCGCTCGGGCTGCCGGCGGACGCCTGGATCGTCGGCAATGTCGGCCGGCTGCACCCGGACAAGGACCAGGTCACCCTGCTGCGCGGCTTCGCCGAGGCGCTGCCGCAGCTGCCCGCGGGCAGCCTGCTGGCGATCCTCGGCAGCGGCCGGCTCGAGGCCGAGCTGAAGGCCCTGGCCGGCAGCCTGGGCATCGCCGGGCAGGTGCGCTTTCTCGGCCAGATTCCCGAGGCGCGGCGCTACTTCCGGGCCTTCGACGTCTTCGCCCTGAGTTCCGACCACGAACCCTTCGGCATGGTGCTGCTGGAGGCGATGGTCGCCGGCGTGCCGCTGATCGCCACCGACTGCGGTGGCGGCCGGGAGGTGGTCGAGGGTGTCGGCACGCTGTTTCCGCTGGGCGATGCGGCGGCACTGGCCGCAGGGCTGGTGCGCCTCGCCGGCCTCGACGAGGCCGCCCGCGCCGCCTGCGCGCAGGCCATGGAGCGACGCCTGCAGGAGCGCTTCTCCGACCAGGCGGTGGCCCGGCGCTTCTGGGCGCTGCCGATGACCGCCCCCTTCGTGCTGGACTGACCTCATGGCCGAACCCGTTCGCATCGACCCGCCGGCCGAAGGCGCCTGGGCGCGCAAGGCCCGCATGCTGGATCGCTATCGCTGGCGGGTGCTGCGCGAGCGCCACGCCTGGCCGGGTGCTGCGCTGCGTTTCGGCCGCGAGGTGCTGCTCGACCTGATATTCGGCGTACGGGCGCATCTTGGCCTGTCGAAAGCCAGCCGTGAAAGCGAGTCCTGCGACTTCCTGCTGCTGCAGGGCGCGCCCAAGGTGATTCCGCTGCAGCGCAAGAAGCACCTGATCGCGGCCCTGCGCGGTGCCGGCCATCACCTGGTCGAGATCGCCCAGGAAGATCCGCAGGCGGTCATCGCCGGGCGCCTGCTGGCGCGCCCGCCGCAGCCGGTGCCGCTGCGCTATTTCGGCTACGCCGCCTACGCCGAGTGGCTGGTCGAGCACTACGATCCCCGCCTGCTGATCAACGACCGCAACGGCAGCCTGTGCAGCCCCTTCCTGCGCCTGTCGCTCAACCGTCGCGGCCGTCCGCTGGTGCACCTGGCCCACGCCACCACCCTGGAGAACTCGCGGCGTCTGGGCATGACCGACTACGACTACTACTTCCTGTTCGGCCAGAGTTCGCTGGACGCGCTGCGCGAGCGGCCCCTGCGCTTCGGCAGCACCCAGGCGGTGCTGTCCGGCTCGCACATGGTCGACCGCGCCTACGACCTGCCGCCGGCCGAGGCGGCGCTGCGCACCCTGCTGATCCTCGGGGTGGGGCCTGACAAGGAGAAGGAGGCCGGCTACCGGCGCACCTATGCGCTGCTCCGGGACTGGGCTGCGGACAATCCGCACTACCGGGTGCTGGTCAAGGCCCATCCGCGCAGCCAGGTGCCGTTCTGGCAGGAGGCGGCCGCGCAGCACGCCCACATCGAGGTTCTGCCGGCCGGCTGCAGCCTGGCCGAGGCCCTCGGTCGGGCCAGCGTGGTGGTCAACATCATGTCCAACGCGGTGGTCGAGGCGGCGCTGGCGCGGCGGCCCATCGTCTACTGCAATCTGGGCGGCGAGCGGGATATCTTTGCCCAAGAGCGTTTCTTCGGCGAGGCGGTGAGCTCGCTGGAAGGGCTGCGCCAGCGGCTGCTGGATATCGAGCGCGACTATGCCCGGCATGTGGGCCAGGCCCGGGCCTTCGCCCATCATCACCTGGCATGGGGCGTGGAGGGCCTGGAGACGACCCATCGTCTGCTCGAGGCTCTGCTCGCCGGTGCAGGATTGCCCGGGGACGTCGGGCACTGCGAGTTGCCGGAACGCTTGTAGGAATGCTTCTTTCATCTTCTTGGGCCCGCGCCGATGACGGCGGGAGCGGGCAGGACTGGTCGGATCTGCCATGAGTTACTTCCTGTTCTTCTCTCTGGCCAAGCACCAGAGCCTGTATTTCCAGCGCCTGCTGGACGAGACCGAACTGCGCGGTCGGGTGGTGGTTCCCGGGAGCCTGCCCTGGCCGCGACCCTGGCAGCTGCCGGCCATCGCCGGGCGCATCGACTGGGTACGTCTGATCGAGGCCAAGTGTCAGGAGCGTCGTGTCAAGCGCAAGGAGGAAGGCCGGTTCTATCGCCTGCTGCTGCGCCTGGAGTTGCTCTGGATGGCCCTGCGCCTCCAGGCGCTGCTGGCGCGCGAGCGGCCGACGGCGGTGGTCATGTGGAACGGCTCGCACCGCTATTGCCAGCTGCTGCTGGCCCTGTTGCCGGAGGGCTGTCGCACCTTCTTCTTCGAGAACGGCCTGCTGCCCGGCACCACGACCCTCGACCCCAGGGGCGTCAATTTCCACAACTCGGTGCCGCGCGATGCCGACTTCTACCGGCGCTACGCAGCCGCCCAAGGCGGCGAGCCGAGTGGCGAGATCACCCTGATCCCGCGCAAGCCGCGCAACACCGGCCTGACGCCCATCGAGCTGCCGGCGCGCTATGTGTTCATCCCCTTCCAGGACGACCGCGATACCCAGGTGCGGCTGTTCTCGCCCTGGGTCGGCGACATGCGCCAGCTGTTCGCCCTGGGTGAGCGGCTGGCGGCCGAGACGGACCTCTCCGTGGTGTTCAAGGAGCATCCGTCCAGCCGCGAGACTTATCCTGAACTGCATCGGCGCACCCACGAGCGACTGCTGTTCGCCAACGGCAACAGCACCCAGGAGCTGATCGAGGGTAGCCAGTTCGTCGTCACCCTGAACTCGACCGTGGGCCTGGAGAGCATCCTGCTGGGCAAGCCGGTGGTCACCCTGGGGCAGGCGTTCTTCAACGTCGAAGGGGTGGTCATGCACGCGGACTCGGCGGACGAGCTGGTGCGCATCGCCCGGCAGTTCCCCGACTGGCCCCTGGACCAGGCGCTGCGAAAGAGCTTCCTGCATTATCTGAAGAATGAGTATTGTGTACCGGGGCGCTGGCAGGATGCCAATGCCGAGCATTTGCAGGACGTTGCGCGCAGAATGCAGGCCTGAGGCTTTTGAACTTGTCAGAAACGATATTGCTGCCTTTCCATGCGCTGCCCGGAGCTTTCCGCGGCGGCCTTTCCCCGCGGCCCGGACGCCCCGGGCCTGAATATGCTCTCCTGGTCGGCGGGCGAATGGATGCAGGGCCTTGTCTTGCTGTCCGTGCCGGCTGGCACCGGTCTGCCGGCGAACGGCCCGGCCTGCCAGGGCACGTTTCGCTCCGGGGGAAAGCATGTCTGCAACCCGCTTGAAGCATGTCGACACGCTCCATGTCGCCTTTGGGGTGGACGAGAAGTACCTGCACCCCATGGGTGTCACCATCGCTTCGATCGTCGAGAGCAATCCCGGGCTGGAGCTGGTCTTCCATGTGTTCATTGCCCGCATCTCGCCGGCCAGCCGGACCCGCCTGGAGCAACTGGAGCACCTTTGCGGCCGGCCGGTGCACCTGCATCTCGTCGATGAGCTGGCAGAGATCAAGGACCCCGGAGGCGGCAAGGGACAGGCCCACATCTCCAAGGCCGCCTACATCCGGCTGCTGATCCCCGAGGCTCTGCAGGATGTCACGGAGCGGGTGCTCTATCTCGATGCGGATATTCTGTGCACCGGGGAGATCTCCGAGTTGCCGCAGCTGGATCTCGGCGCGAGCATCGCCGCCGTGGTTCGCGACGCCGGGGCCAGGTCCAAGCGGGCCGGTCTGGAGCGAAAAGGGTTTGCTCTTGCGGATTACTTTAATTCCGGCGTCCTGTATATCGACATTCCCCGCTGGATCGCCTCCGGGATATCGGAGCGGGCTCTGGAGAAGATTGTCGATCCGGCCCTGAATCTCAGGTACTCCGACCAGGACGCCCTCAATATCGTGCTCGATGGACAGGCGTGCTTCATCGACAGGGGCTGGAACCACCAATACGGGCTCACCGGCAAGCTGAAGAAGGGCAAGGCCGAGATGGATGTCCCGCCGAGCACGAGGTTCGTGCACTTCATCGGCCCGATGAAGCCATGGCGGAACTGGAATCCCCACCAGTCGAAGGAGTTGTTTCTCAAGTACCAGGCGCTCACGCCCTGGGCCGGGGTTGCCCTCGACGAGGGCTTCACGCCCCGGGAGATCTACGTCTATTCGAGGTTCATGTACCGGCTCATGTTCCGCCAGGGGCGCTGGCTGAGTGGGCTGCTCTGGTACGGCCGGTTCCTGCGCTGGAAGCATGGCCCGAGCGCATGAGCGGCCTCCCGGTTTCGTGACATTGGTTGAAAGGGTCTGATGGAGCATCCCGTCATGATGCCCCACGCTGTGGGATGATGGGCCTGCTCCAGTGTGCGGGGCGGGAGTTGCCCGCATGAGTGCATGATTTCCAAAGATGATCGAATGGAGTCGCTGTGATTTCTACTCAACGCCTGGCCCCGTTGTCGCGGTTCGCCAGTGCCTGGCCGTATCTTCTGGGGGCCGGCCTTTTCGTGCAACTGACCGGCCTGGTGTTCAACAACGATGGCAGCCGTTACGCCACCCAGACCTATCTGCTGCTGTTTGTGCCCGCACTGTTTCTCCTGCTGGCCCGGCGCTTCTCCCCGGACATCTGGCGCCAGTGGCCGGCGCGCATCCTGCTGGCCCTGTCCGCCTGGGTGCTGCTCAGCGGCTGGTTGAATCCCGGTGCGGCGGAGGATCCCGGTCACTGGTTCAAGATCGTCGGGCTGGTGCTGATTTACCTGTTCGCGGTGGCCAGTCTGGCCAGGCGGCCGAGCCTCCTGTGCGGCCTGCTGGTCGCCGCCGTGGCCGTGGCCGCGCTCTTCGCCTGGCTGACGCTCTACTATCAGTTCGGCGTGCTGGACAAGCCGCTGGACTACCGCGTACTGCGCTTCACCGGTCGCCTGAGCGAACTGGGCTGGAAGGGCTTCGCGGATCTGGATCATCCCATCGTCGCCGGTCTGTACTACGGGGTCTTCGCCGTGCTGGCGACCGGATTGCTGGTTGGCCTTCCGGTCCGTCCCTGGCAGGCAGCCTTGTTGGCCCTGGGTATGCTGGGGTTGCTCGCCTACATCCTGCTCACCTTCTCCCGCGGCGCCTGGTTCGCCACGGCGGCCGGCGGCCTCGTCATGCTCCTGCTGTTTCCCAACGCCAGGTCGAAGGCCTTGCTGGGCAGCGGGGCTCTGCTGCTGCTGGTCGCCCTGTTCGTCTTCTGGCCGGAAATCCAGCATGAGCGGCAGGTAGGGCTGAGCAACCGCGACTTGATCTGGGATGCTTGGGGCGAGCGCTTTTCCGGATTCTGGCTGTTGGGAGCGGGCGCCGGGGCTGATTTCGAGTTTGTTTTTCCGCCGCCTATCAACTTCAGCGTCAAGCATGCCCACAGCCTCTATCTGCAGTTCTGGTACGAGTACGGCCTGCCGGGCATCCTGCTGCTGGTCGTGCTGCTCGCGAGTCTCGTGTGGAAGGGCTGGACCTGCCGGGCGGAGCCTCTGGCGCGGCTCGGGCTGGGGCTGCTGGCGTTCGCCATGGTGGCGATGGTTTCGGATATCTATGCCATCTTCCACCGCCCCAGCCCCTATTGGGTGGTGTTCTGGTTCCCGGTCGGCATCCTGCTGGGGGTACGGCGTCCGTCTTCCGCGGGCGAGACGGCCTGAACCCGCGGGAGCCGGGCCATGTTCGTCGGCGCTATTTCGCTTTGCCGGTCGTGGCGAGTGCAGGGGGGCTGGCCGGGCTACGGGCCGGATGGCGATACAGTTCGCACAGCGCGTCGAAGGGGAAGTCGGTCAGCTTGCGCCGCTCCAGATAGCGGCGCAGATGGCCGAGGTTGCGCTTCACCTGCCAGGCACTGAGCGCGCCTTGCCGGCAGCGCAGGTCGAGGATGTCGATCAGGCCGAACTGGCCGTCGGGCATGCGGATGATGTTGCCCAGGTGCAGGGAGCGGAAGTAGATCCCGCGCTCGTGCAGGTGGCGGATGAAGCCCGCCAGGGCCGGCAGCAGTTCGGTGATCCGTTGCGGCTCCTGGCGGTAAAGCTGTTCCACCGAGATGCCCGGCAGCGGGCGGTAGAGGCAGCCGCTCAGGCCCGCCGCGCGATCCAGCCAGAATGTCTCGATGACCTGCAGCGTGCGGATGTCGCGCTGGCCGAGTTCCCCGGCGTTGCGGCAGAAGCGCCGGGCGGCGGGCTGCAGGCGGGCGAGCAGGGGATGGCGGCGGGTGTGGAAGATCTTCAGGAAGCGCCCGTCGTCCAGGGCCACGACCTTGGGGCCGCGTGCGTCCTTTTCCAGGACACGGCCGCTTTCCAGCCATTTTTCCAGCTCTTGCGCTGATACAATCCGCATCCTGTTCCTCAATCGATGTTCGAGGCTCGCCGTATGGCCAACCCTGTCCAGCAATCCAGCCTGAAAGTCTATCTGCGGTTGCTGAGGTACGTTCTGCCCTATGCGAAGGCTTTCGCCTTGAGCATCGTGGGGTTCCTGCTGTTCGCCTCGAGCCAGCCGCTGCTGGCGGAAATGCTCAAGTACTTCCTGGATGGCCTGGAGGGTTCCGGCGAGGCCATGTTGCTGGGTATCCCGCTGCTCTATGGCGTGCCCTTGCTGATTGTACTCATTGCCCTCTACCAGGGCATAGGCTCCTTCCTCGGCAACTACTACCTGGCCAAGGTCGCGCGCGGCGTGGTGCACGACCTGCGCTGCGCCCTCTTCGACAACCTGCTGACCCTGCCCAACCGCTATTTCGACACCCACAACTCCGGCCACCTGATCTCCCGGATCACCTACAACGTGACCATGGTGACGGGCGCGGCGACCGATGCGATCAAGGTGGTGATCCGCGAGGGGCTCACCGTTGTTTTCCTGTTCGGCTACCTGCTCCTCAGCAACTGGAGGCTGACCCTGCTGCTGGTGGTGCTGCTGCCGATCATCGCGCTGATGGTGACTGCGGCCAGCAAGCGCTTTCGCAAGCAGAGCCGGAAGATCCAGGACGCCATGGGCGACGTCACCCATGTCGCCTCGGAAACCATCCAGGGCTATCGGGTGGTGCGCAGCTTCGGCGGCGAGTCCTACGAGCAGAGGCGCTTCCACAAGGCCAGCGCCCTCAACATGAACCGCAGCCTGAGCATGACCCGCACCCAGGCGGTCTACACGCCGCTGCTGCAGCTGGTCATCTACAGCGGCATGGCCGTGCTCATGTACATGGTGCTCTACCTGCGCGGCGACGCCTCGGCGGGCGATCTGATCGCCTACATCACTGCGGCCGGCATGCTGCCCAAGCCGATCCGCCAGCTGTCCGAGGTCAGCGCCACCATCCAGAAGGGCCTGGCGGCGGCCGACAGCATCTTCGCCCAGCTGGACGAGGAGGCCGAGGTCGACCGGGGGCATGTCGAGCGCGAGCGGGTCGCCGGCCGCCTCGAGGTTCGCGACCTGAGCTTCAGCTATCCCGGCAGCGACCGGCCGGTGCTCGGCGGGATCAGCTTCAGTGTCGAGCCGGGACAGATGGTCGCGCTGGTCGGCCGTTCCGGCAGCGGCAAGTCGACCCTGGCCAACCTGATCCCGCGCTTCTACCAGCATCAGGAGGGGCAGATCCTGCTCGACGGCGTCGCCATCGAGGACTACAGCCTGCGCAATCTGCGCCGGCACATCGCCCTGGTGACCCAGCAGGTGACCCTGTTCAACGACAGCGTGGCCAGCAACATCGCCTATGGCGACCTGGCCGGCGCGCCGCGCGAGGCCATCGAGCAGGCCGCCGAGGCCGCCTACGCCCGGGAGTTCGTCGACAGGCTGCCACAGGGCTTCGATACCGAAGTGGGGGAGAACGGCGTGACCCTCTCCGGCGGCCAGCGCCAGCGCTTGGCTATCGCCCGGGCACTGCTCAAGGATGCGCCGCTGCTGATCCTCGACGAGGCCACCTCGGCCCTCGACACCGAGTCCGAGCGGCATATCCAGGCCGCCCTGGATCGCGTCATGCAAGGGCGCACCACGCTGGTCATCGCCCACCGCCTGTCGACCATCGAGAAGGCCGACCTTATCCTGGTGATGGATGAGGGGCACATCGTCGAGCGCGGCACCCATGCCGAGCTGCTGGCGCTCGGCGGGCACTACGCGCGCCTGCACTCCAGACAATTCAAGGAAACCGATGAAATGCTTTCTGTAACAGGGGATGCCTGATGTTGCAGTTGTTGCGTGGCTGGCGTGAGCGTGGCTGGAACGCCATCGACCAAACGGCCTATGCAGAGGCCTGGAGCCGCCATGGCGGCAGCGTGGCGACCCATCCCGCGTTCGTCGAGCGGCTGTCCGCCCTGGCGGAAATGCCTGTCCGTTACTTGGGCTGGGAGCAGGATGGCGAGCTGCTGGCCGCCGTGCCCTGCTGGGGACGCCATCTGGCGCTGTCCAAGGACGTGCTGAAGCAGGCCGGCAAGCGCCGTCTGTTCGACCTGGGCAATGCCGAGGTGATCCTGCCGATCGCCGAGAACGCCTGCGTACCCGTGCGCCAGCAGATGAGCTACATCTCCGAGCTGAACCACGGGCGCATCGCGAACCTGCGCGAGCAACCCGAGCAGTTGGCCATGGCCCGCCCGCCGGAGAACTACAAGGGGCGTTACCGCTACAA
The DNA here is from genome assembly GCF_002220155.1 of Azotobacter chroococcum. Lineage (NCBI taxonomy): Bacteria > Pseudomonadati > Pseudomonadota > Gammaproteobacteria > Pseudomonadales > Pseudomonadaceae > Azotobacter > Azotobacter chroococcum. The sequence goes on from NZ_CP011835.1 coordinate 785,945, forward strand.
CCTGCGCCGCGACCTGCGCCTGCTGCAGGAGGCCGGCGGTCATCTGCGGCCGATCGGCGAGGTGGCGCCTGCCGAGCGCGCCGCCATCTACGCGGAGCTGTTCGAGCGCCGCTGGAAGTTCGAGGTGCCGGGCAAGCCTCGCCTGGCCGAGGTGTTCGAGCTGATGAACGAGTTCATGGCCGGCCAGGTGGTGTTTCTCGGGGAGCGGCCCATCGCCATCCAGATCCTCTACCGGGTCGAGTCGCCCAAGTGGGTCTCCTACGAGTACATCAACGGCGGCTTCGATCCCGATTGCGACAAGCTGGCCCCCGGCAGCGTGCTCACCTTCGTCAATACCCAGGACGCCTGGGCCGAGGCGCGGGCCAAGGACAAGCAGCTGCGCTATTCCTTTGGCCGCGCCGACCGTGAATACAAGGACCTCTGGTGCCACCGGGTGCCGGTCTATCAGGTCTGACGCCATGACAGCCCGCAAGCAGCAGTTGCTGAAGCGCCATCGCCGGCACAAGCGCCTTTTCATGCTGACCGCCCTGATGGCGCTGGTCCTGCTCGGCCTGCTGGTCGCCTGGTGGCTGGTGCCGCTGTTGCTGGTGCTGGGTTGGGTCGCCCACGAGGCCTGGTTCGCCGATCATCTGTTCTATCGTCCGCAGGATGATTACCGCTACGCTTTTCCGCCCGATGCCCTGGCCCTGCCGGCGCGCCTGGAGGAGGGCAGGCTGGTGGTTGAGGGCGATATCGGTGCGGCCGAGACCCTGATCCTCGAGGTGCGCGTCAGCGCCGGCCGGCTCGGGCGGCTGTTCGATCCGCAGGTGTGGATCGGCGACGACCGCCAGGATTTCGAGCGCGGCGTGGACGGGCTGCGCTACCTGAACCTGTCCGGTCAGCAGGCGGCGCTGCGTACCGGACACCTGTGCATTCGCGGGCGCTTCTGCAGCCTGGCCGGCAGTGCCACCCTGCATGCGCTGACCAACCCGGATTACGCCGAACGGCGCCTGCTGGTTATCGCCCCCCATGCCGACGACGCCGAACTGGCGGCCTTCGGCCTGTACAGCCGGGCGCGGGATGTCGCCATCGTCACCCTGACCCAGGGCGAGATCGAGGCCAGGCGCTACCGGCGTCTCGGTCTCGACCCGGCGGCCGCGGCGCGCCTCAAGGGCCGTCTGCGCAGCTGGGACAGTCTGGCGGTGCCGCTGTGGGGCGGCGTGCCGCAGAGTCGTTGCGTGCAGCTCGGCTACTACTGCCTGCAGCTGCCGGCGATGGCCGCCGAGCCGCAGCGGCCGTTCGGCTCGCGGGAATCCGGCGAGACCGACACCCGCAGCGTGCGCCGGCACAACCCGCTGAGCCTGCCCGGCGATGCCGAGGGTGCGCCGACCTGGCACAACCTGGTCGCCGACTTGCGCGCGCTGCTTGAGCACTTTCGCCCCGAGGTGGTGGTGACGCCGCATCCCGAGCTGGATCCGCATGCCGACCACATGGCCGCCACCCGTGCCCTGCTCGAAGCGGCTGCCGGCAGCGCCTGGCGTCCCGAGACCCTGCTGCTCTACGCCAACCACCTGCACGACAACGACCGCTGGCCGATGGGCCCGGCCGGGGACGGCATCGCCCTGCCGCCGGCCATCGAGCCCTTGCCGGTCGACGGCCTGTGGAGTCCGGGCCTTGACGCTGAAACCCGCCTGGACAAGGCCGCAGCGCTGGCCATGCAGCATGACCTGCAGGCGCCGCTGCCGCTGAAGAAGCGCCTGCGCCGGCTGATTCAGCAGGCCCTCGCCGGGCGCCGCTGGCCGGCCACCGGGGCCGACGAGTTCTTCCGCAAGGCGGTGCGGCGGCACGAGCTGTTCTGGGTGCGCCCCTGCACGGCCGCCGTAGCGGACAGCTGCGCCCATGGCCTGCGGCAGGCAGCTAGACAGCGCATGCTATGATCGCCGCCGATTTTCATACTTCCGTGGAGACTCCATGAAGCTGTCCATGCCCCGTTTCGAGCGCTCTCCCGTGCTGGTGGTCGGCGATGTCATGCTCGACCGCTACTGGCATGGCTGCACCACGCGGATTTCCCCGGAGGCGCCGGTGCCGGTGGTCAAGGTCGAACAGATGGAGGACCGCCCGGGCGGGGCGGCCAACGTCGCGCTGAACATCGCCGCGCTGGGGGGCTCGGCCACCCTGGTCGGGGTGACCGGTGCCGACGAGGCGGCCGACAGCCTGGCCCAGAGCCTGGCGTCGGCCGGCGTGGACGTGCATTTCCAGCGCATCGCCAGCCAGCCGACCATCGTCAAGCTCAGGGTCTTGAGCCGCCACCAGCAACTGCTGCGCATGGACTTCGAGCAGCCCTTCGCCACCGACGCCGCGGCCCTGGCCGCCGAGGTCGAGGGCCTGCTCGACGGGATCCGGGTGCTGGTGCTCTCCGACTACGGCAAGGGTGCGTTGCAGAATCATCAGGTACTGATCCAGGCGGCGCGCGCCCGTGGCATTCCGGTGCTGGCCGATCCCAAGGGCAAGGACTTCACCATCTACCGCGGTGCCGATCTGATCACCCCGAACCTGGCCGAATTCGAGAACATCGCCGGTCGCTGCGCCGACGAGGCCGAGCTGGTGGCCAAGGGCGCCCGGCTGATGGCCGAGCTCGAGCTCGGCGCGCTGCTGGTGACCCGTGGCGAGCACGGCATGACCCTGCTGCGCCCCGGCCATCCGGCGCTGCACCTGCCGGCGCGGGCGCGCGAGGTGTTCGACGTCACCGGCGCCGGCGACACGGTGATCTCCACTCTGGCCGCGGCGCTGGCCGCCGGCGAGGAGCTGCCGCAGGCGGTGGCGCTCGCCAACCTGGCGGCCGGCATCGTGGTCGGCAAGCTGGGCACCGCGGCGATCAGCGCCCCCGAGCTGCGCCGTGCGGTGCAGCGCGAGCAGGGCTCGGAGCGCGGCGTGCTGGGCCTCGAGCAGCTCCTGCTGGCCATCGAGGACGCCCGCGCCCAGGGCGAGAAGATCGTCTTCACCAATGGCTGCTTCGATATCCTCCACGCCGGCCACGTGACCTATCTGGAGCAGGCCCGAGCCCAGGGCGACCGGCTGATCGTGGCGGTCAACGACGACGCCTCGGTGACCCGTCTGAAGGGCCCGGGCCGGCCGATCAATTCGGTGGACCGGCGTATGGCGGTGCTCGCCGGGCTCGGTGCGGTGGACTGGGTGGTGAGCTTCGCCGAGGACACCCCCGAACGCCTGCTCGAGCAGATCCGTCCGGACGTGCTGGTCAAGGGCGGCGACTACGGCGTCGATCAGGTGGTCGGCGCCGACCTCGTCCGCGCCCATGGCGGTGAGGTGAGGGTGCTGGGGCTGGTGGAGAATAGTTCCACTACCGGTATCGTCGAGAAAATCCGCCGGCAGCCATAAGCGCGAAAAACTCATCTTTCAAATCCGTCGCGCCCAAGCGCCTGCACTGCTTCGCCTGGGCATTGCGATCCGCAAGTTCCTGTGGGGAAGAGGGTGTCGCACAGCATTTCTGCATCGACCACCGGGGCCAATGAGTTCCGCCGTGACATCAATGGACTACGCGCCTGGGCCGTGATGGCCGTGGTGCTGTATCACTTCGGGATTGCTGGTTTCGGCGGCGGTTTTGTCGGCGTCGATGTGTTCTTCGTCATCTCCGGCTTCCTGATGAGTGGCATCATCGGCAAGGGCTTGCAGCGGGGCGATTTTTCCCTGTGGGAGTTCTACCTGGCCCGTGCCCGGCGGATTCTTCCGGCCCTGATCGTGCTGGCGGCGGTGCTGCTGGCGGTCGGCTGGTTCTTCCTGATGCCCAAGGAGTACGAGACGCTCGGTGGGCATGCCCGGCGGACCCTGCTCTTTGCCTCCAACCTGAGTTACCTGCAGGAGTCCGGCTATTTCGATGACGACGCCCACGAGAAGTGGCTTCTGCATAGCTGGTCGCTGTCCGTGGAGTGGCAGTTCTATCTTCTGCTGCCCGTACTCCTGCTGGCCGTCTGGCGGTTGTTTCCGGGCCGGCGGGCAATGGTCCTGGTCCATGTCCCGTTATTGCTCGCCTCCTTTGGCGTCTGCGTCGCACTGACTCTGAGCGAGCCGCCCAAAGCCTTCTACCTGCTGCAGTCGCGGGCATGGGAGTTTCTGGCCGGAGGTCTGCTTTTCCTGTTTGGCGAGAACCTGAGGCTTTCCGCGCGCACCAGGCTCGGTTTGGAATGGCTTGGCCTGCTCTCGATTGTCTCTGCCGTCGTCTTTCTCGACTCGTCGAGTCTCTGGCCGGGCTGGCTGGCACTGGTGCCCTGCATCGGGGCCCTGTCGGTACTGCTGGCGCAGCGCGGGGATTCGCCCTGGACCGGCAACGCTGTAGCCCAGTGGCTTGGCACCCGCTCGTACTCCATCTACCTGTGGCATTGGCCGCTGGTCGCCGGCCTTGCCTATTGCGAGAGGCTGGACAGCCCGGCCTGGGTCCTGTCTGCTCTCTTCGCAACCCTACTGCTTGGCCAGCTTTCCTATGCCTTGATCGAGGTCCCGGCACGGCGTGGCCTGTACGGGTTGGCGCCTCGATGGGCGGCTGCCGCTGTGGCGCTGGCGGTTTTTCCAGTGGCGCTGGCGGCTCATTGGGTACGCATCGATGGTTTCCCGGAAAGATTGCCTGAGGCTGTTGGTAAGATCGAGGCGCAGATACACAATCGTAACCCGCGACGCAGTGAGTGTTTAGCCAAGGACAAGGGATGCATTTTCGGCGGTGAATCAATTCGGGCGCTGATAATCGGCGACAGTCATGCCGACTCAGTAGTGACGGCGGCACAGGCCGCGTTGCCCGATCCGCAGTGGCAAGGAATTTATTACCGAGCCGTGACGGGATGTTTGCTGCTGTTTAGCGCGAGAAATATCGATGAGAAAGAGCCGGGCCCTCCTTGCCTGCGTCTGAACTCGGATTTAAATAAAGGTCTTGAGACAGTCATGCCTGGCCTGCCGATCATCATAGTCAATCGGACCTCCATGTATGCTTTGGGAACTAATGAAAAAGTACGAGGGCAGAAGCCGGACAGGCCCTTTGTATTTTTTTCCACCCCTCCAGATCGGGCTTCGCCCGAATATCTGGATGAGTTCCGCCAGCACTATGTCGCGATGGCTTGTGCGATCAGCAAACATCGTCCGTTGTTTTTATTGAGGCCCATCCCCGAGATGGGGATAGATGTGCCGCGTGCCATGGGTAAGGCGATGCTGATAGGCGCTCGGAGGGAGGTCTCGATCACACTGGCGGACTACCACAAGCGCCATGCCTTCGTCTGGAGTATCCAAGACGAGGCACGCGAGCGGTGTGGCGCCCAGATTCTCGACCCCTTGCCCTATCTGTGCGACAACGAGCTCTGCCATGGCAGCAAGGATGGGCTCCCGCTCTATGCGGACGACGATCACTTGAACGAGTTCGGCAACCGGCTGCTGATGCCGATGTTCGCCAAGGCTTTCGCATCCATGCAGGACGCCGGCGAGGCCTTGGCGCATCGGCGGGAGGAGGCGACCAGGTAAGGGCACTGGTGTGCCCTCGGTGAGTGGCGTCCGGGCGGAGCTTCCTCCTGGGAGCTCCTCTCAGCCTACCGCCCCGCTGCGCCGCGGGGCCGGCCTGGCGAGGTTCTGCTCGGGGGCGTCCCACAGGGCCTGCCAGTCGCGCCAACTGATCCGCTCGTCGCGCACCACCCAGCCGTCCTGCGGGGCGAAGCTTTCGGCCAGCCACAGGTCGCGGGTGTCGACCGGATGCAGGACACCCTGCTGCAGGGTGTAGAGCTCGTCCGCCGGGCGCCGGTCCTGGTCGAAGGGCAGCAGGTAGAGGTCCGGGCTGTCGTGGTCGATGCGGGCGATCAGGGTGCCTTCCTCCAGGCATTCGTCGGCGTGCAGCAGGCTGAGCTGGCGCAGGTTCCCCGGCATCTCCAGGCGCATGTCGTAGACCAGCTGCAGCGAAGCGGTGGGCAGGTGCACGTAGGCCCGCGGACGCTCCAGCAGGGGCATGCTGCCGCAGGACACCGGGCGCGCCGCGCCGGACAGCGGGCTCAGGCGGAAGGAGGTGTTGTCGCAGTAGTGCAGGACGTTCTCGTAGGGCGCCGGCAGCCAGGTGTCGCCGAAGCGCCCGGTCAGCCAGCACTGCGGGGTCTGCAGCAGGCATTCCTCGGCGACTTCCTGGATCGCCGTGAGCAGCGGCAGGTTCAGCTCGTGGGCCGGCACGTAGCCGGAGATCGGCTTGAGCACCACGTCGCCGCGGTCCTGGCGCTGCTGGCGTACCAGCAGCCAGTAGTCGCGGCCCTGCCAGGTCAGGGTCAGGCGCACGGAGACGCCCAGGTTGGCCAGTTCCAGGGCGAAGCGCTGGCTGTCGGCGACCTCGACCGGGCGACGCCGTTCGAGCATCTGGCTGAAGTTCAGCGGCTGGCCGAGAGCCTGGTAGCTGAGGCCTTCGGGGGAAGCTTCCACGAACAGGGGAAGGGTCTTGAAGGCGCGCGGATTGCGCTTGGCGATGATGGTCGACATGGCGGCTCCTTGGTCCTGGCCTGCCGCAGAAGCGGCAGGTCCTTATTGTCTTTGTTGGCGGATGACGGCTGCAGCTGCCGAGACATTATGCGACAGATGCAGCGGGTTGATGGTTCCGACGATCGCGCTGCCGACACCGGGGTGGTGGAACAGCAGCTCGAAGCTGGCGCGAACCGGGTCGATGCCGCTGTCCAGGCAGGCATGGCCGCTGGCCAGGGCCTTCTTGATCAGGATGCCCTTGCCGTGGGCGGCGGCGTAGTCGGCCACCGGCAGCTCGCGCTGGTCGTTGAGATTCAGGGTGATCATGGCGCAGTCGCCTTGCTCGAGGGCCAGCAGGCCGCCTTCGGCAGTCTTGCCGGAGAAGCCGAAGGCGTTGATCTTGCCCTCGCGCTTGAGTTCGGCGAGGGTCGGATAGACGCCGCTGTCCCGCAGGATGGCGACGTCGTTGCCGTCCGAGTGCACCAGGACCAGGTCGATATGGTCGGTTTCCAGGCGCTTGAGGCTGCGCTCGACGGAGAAGCGGGTGTGCGCCGAGGAGAAATCGAAGCGCGACTGGCCATGCTCGAACTCCTCGCCGACCTTGCTGACGATCACCCAGGCGTCGCGCTGGCCGCGCAGCAGCGGGCCGAGGCGCTCCTCGCTGACCCCGTAGGCCGGCGCGGTGTCGATCAGGTTGATGCCCAGTTCGCGGGCCAGGGCGAGCAGTTGGCGGGCCTCGGCGTCGTCCGGGATGCGAAAGCCGGTCGGGTACTTCACGCCCTGGTCGCGGCCGAGCTTGACGGTGCCCAGGCCCAGCGGCGAGACGGTCAGGCCGCTACTGCCCAGCGGGCGGTGCAGGTCGTGGAGGGTGGCGAGGCTCACGGCAGCAGCTCCTCCCAGGCCGGCCGCGCCAGCGGCGGGCGGGGCAGAGCGGGCAGCGGCGGATGCGTCGCCGGGCGCACGGCGTCCCGCTCGAGGGCGGCGAAGACCCGGTCGGTCAGATCCGGGGCCAGGGCCAGCTTGGTCGGCCAGCCGACCAGCAGGTGGCCCTGCTCGGCGAGAAAGGCGTTGTCCGGGCGTGCCAGGGCCGACTGCGCCGGCTCGGCGCGGTCCACCCGCAGGGTCGCCCAGCGCGCCTGGGCCAGATCGATCCAGGGCAGCAGTTCGTTCAGTTCACGGCGAGCCGTGGCGATTTGCTGCGCCTCGTCGCGGGCCACGCCTTCGGCCTCGGCCAGGTCGCCGCCCAGGTACCAGACCCACTGGCCGTCGGCGGCCGGATGGCTGGTGACGGTCAGCCGCGGCTTCGGCCCGCCGCCCAGGCAGTGGGCGTAGAGCGGCTTGAGGGTCGGCGCCTTGAGCATGACCATGTGCAGCGGGCGTCGCTGCATGGCCGGCTGGCTCAGGCCGAGCGTAGCCAGCAGTTCGGCATTGCCGGCGCCGGCGCAGAAGACGATGCGCTGGGCGCGGATCGCCCGACCGTCGACGCTCAGCCCGACCAGCTCGCCGGCCTCGCGCAGCGGGGCGATCTCCCGCGCGGCCAGCAGGCCCGGGCCTGCCAGCTCGGCGAGGCGCTCGATCAGGCCGGGCACGTCCAGCACCAGCTCGTCCAGGCGATAGACGCTGCCGCGAAAGTCCGCATGCTGCAGCGCCGCGGGCAGGGCCTCGCCCTTCACCGGCTCGACCCGCGCGCGCACCGCCTTGCTGGCGAAGAAGCTGGTGAGCTTGCCGGTCAGGGTGCCGGGCGACCACAGATAGTGGGCGTCGGACAGCCGGCGCACCCCGGAGAGGTCCAGCTCGCCGCTGCCGGCCAGCGCCTCGCGCCAGCGCCGTGGCATGTCGGCGATCGCCTCGGAGGCGCCGCTCAGCGCGCCGTGCAGGGCGTACTTGGTGCCGCCGTGGATGATCCCCTGCGACTTGACGCTCTGTCCGCCGCCCAGGCTGGCGCTTTCCACCAGCAGGGTGGCGTAGCCGGACTGGCGCAGACGGGCGTTCAGCCAGAGGCCGGCGATACCGCCGCCAACGATCAGGACGTCCGTGCTGAGGGCTGGGAACATGGCTGCTCTCGTTGAGTAAAAGAGTCGGATTATAGCGGCTGACTCGAGGTCGTGGGTTCCGGTTATCCGACGGGCTCGGACTGGGACCATAGGAGATAAGGCATAGCCAGTTTATTGATCCCGGTCAGCATGAAGCGTGCCATTCGTCAGTCTTTTATTGGCGAGTCGGTCACGACCTTGGTCGTGTAGGCGGGGCGCCGCCACCAACCCTGCAGCCGCCGGGCGCCTTGTTTTGTTAAGCTGCGCGGCCATGAATCGGACCTTCTATACCCTGCTGCTGCATCTCGCCCTCCCGCTGATCCTCCTGCGCCTGGCCTGGCGAGCCTGGCGCGCGCCGGCCTATGCGCGGCGCGTCGGCGAGCGCTTCGCCCTCGGCCTGCCGGAATTGCGCCCGGGCGGCATCTGGGTGCATGCGGTGTCGGTGGGTGAGAGCATCGCCGCCGCGCCGCTGATTCGCGCCCTGCAGGCGCGCCATCCGGAGCTGCCGCTCACCGTCACCTGCATGACGCCGACCGGTTCCGAGCGCATCCGCGCGCTGTTCGGCGACCGCGTGCAGCACTGCTACCTGCCCTACGACCTGCCGTGGGCGGCGGCGCGCTTTCTCGACCGCCTGCAGCCGCGCCTGGCGGTGATCATGGAAACCGAGCTGTGGCCCAACCATGTGCACCAGTGCGCGCGGCGCGGTATTCCGGTGGCGCTGGCCAACGGCCGGCTGTCGGCGCGTTCGGCGCGCGGCTACGGGCGCTTTGCCCGGCTCACCGGCCCGATGCTCGCCGAGATGCGCTGGCTGGCGGTGCAGAGCGAGGCCGAGGCCGAGCGTTTCCGCGCGCTGGGCGCCGGCGGCGAGGCGGTGACGGTGACCGGCTCGATCAAGTTCGACCTGGCCGTCGACCCGCAGTTGCCGGAGCGGGCGGCGGCGCTGCGCGCCCACTGGGGCGCGGCGGATCGCCCGGTATGGATCGCCGCCAGCACCCATGCCGGCGAGGACGAGATCGTCCTCGCTGCCCACCGCCAGTTGCTGGCGGGCTGTCCCGAGGCGCTCTTGATCCTGGTGCCGCGCCATCCCGAACGGTTCGCCCAGGTCTTCGAGCTGTGCCGCCGCGAGGGCTTGGCCACCGTGCGTCGCTCCGCCGGCGAGGCGGTCGAGGCCGGAACCGCGGTGCTGCTCGGCGACACCATGGGCGAGCTGCTGTTCCTCTACGCCCTGGCCGACTGCGCCTTCGTCGGCGGCAGCCTGGTCTCCAGCGGCGGGCACAACCTGCTGGAGCCGGCGGCGCTGGGCAAGCCGCTGCTCAGCGGACCGCACCTGTTCAACTTCCTCGAGATCGCCGCGCGGCTCGACGAGGCCGGCGCCCTGCGCCAGGTGAGCGATGCCGGCTCGCTGGCCGCGGCGGTCGGCGCCTTCTGGAGCGAGCCGGCGGGCGCCGCCCGGGCTGGCGCGGCCGGAAAGGCGGTGCTCGAAGCCAACCAGGGCGCACTGGAGCGGCTGCTGGAAGGGCTAGAGCGGCTGCTGATTAGGCCCTGACCGCCTTTTCCGACGAGGAGGCCTTTGCCGGTTGGTGTTCTTCGCCGGGCTTGTTTAGACTCAGCCGGTACTTGTCGGGGTGCCCCAGCGGGGGCTGAGATCGGCGCAGGCCGGATCCCGTTGAACCTGATCAGGGTGAAACCTGCGTAGGGAACAAGACGTCCTCGCCGTTCGGCGGGGGCCTCTCGATGCTTCGGCATGCCCGCGTCCGCCCCGATCGACTCCGACAATCCATGCCCCGGACGAAGTGGAGTGCCTTGATGAGCGTGACAGAACAACAGAAGAACCTGAGCGAGTCAGCCCAGGTCGACCAGCAGTCCGTACAGCCCTTCCCGCGTTCGCGGAAGATCTACGTCCCCGGCTCGCGCCCGGACATCCGCGTGCCGATGCGCGAGATCAGCCTGGACGTGACCCCCACCGCCTTCGGCGGCGAGATCAACGCCCCGGTGCTGGTCTACGACACCTCCGGCCCCTACACCGACCCCGACGTGCAGATCGACGTGCGCCAGGGCCTGGCGGACGTGCGTTCGGCCTGGATCGCCGACCGCGGCGACACCGAACTGCTCGCCGGGCTCAGCTCGCGCTTCGGCCAGGAGCGCCTGGCCGATCCGGAGCTGACCGCCATGCGCTTCGCCCACGTGCGCCACCCGCGCCGTGCCAAGGCAGGCGCCAACGTCAGCCAGATGCACTACGCGAAGAAAGGCATCATCACTCCGGAGATGGAATACGTCGCCATCCGCGAGAACATGAAGCTCGCCGAAGCGCGCGCCGCCGGCCTGCTCACTGCGCAGCATCCGGGGCAGAGCTTCGGGGCGAACATCCCCAAGGAAATCACCCCCGAGTTCGTCCGCGAGGAAATCGCCCGCGGCCGCGCGATCATCCCGGCGAACATCAACCACACCGAGCTGGAGCCGATGATCATCGGCCGCAACTTCCTGGTGAAGATCAACGGCAACATCGGCAACTCGGCGCTGGGTTCCTCCATCGAGGAAGAAGTGGCCAAGCTGACCTGGGGCATCCGCTGGGGCTCTGACACGGTCATGGACCTGTCCACCGGCAAGCACATCCACGAGACCCGCGAGTGGATCATCCGCAACTCCCCGGTGCCGATCGGCACCGTGCCGATCTACCAGGCGCTGGAGAAGGTCGGCGGCATCGCCGAGGACCTGACCTGGGAGCTGTTCCGCGACACGCTGATCGAGCAGGCCGAGCAGGGCGTGGACTACTTCACCATCCACGCCGGCGTGCTGCTGCGCTACGTGCCGCTGACCGCCAAGCGGGTCACCGGCATCGTTTCCCGCGGCGGCTCGATCATGGCCAAGTGGTGCCTGGCGCATCACCAAGAGAATTTCCTCTACACCCACTTCGAGGAAATCTGCGAGATCATGAAGGCCTACGACGTCGCCTTCTCGCTGGGCGACGGCCTGCGTCCGGGCTCGATCGCGGATGCCAACGACGCCGCGCAGTTCGGCGAGCTGGAAACCCTCGGCGAGCTGACCAAGATCGCCTGGAAGCACGACGTGCAGACCATGATCGAAGGCCCCGGCCACGTGCCGATGCACATGATCAAGGAGAACATGGACAAGCAGCTCGAATGCTGCGACGAGGCGCCGTTCTACACCCTCGGCCCGCTGACCACCGACATCGCGCCGGGCTACGACCACATCACCTCCGGCATCGGCGCGGCGATGATCGGCTGGTTCGGCTGCGCCATGCTCTGCTACGTGACGCCCAAGGAGCACCTCGGCCTGCCGAACAAGGACGACGTGAAGACCGGCATCATCACCTACAAGATCGCCGCCCACGCCGCCGACCTCGCCAAGGGCCATCCCGGTGCACAGATTCGCGACAATGCACTGTCCAAGGCGCGCTTCGAGTTCCGCTGGGAGGACCAGTTCAACCTCGGCCTCGACCCGGACACCGCGCGCAGCTTCCACGACGAGACCCTGCCCAAGGACTCGGCCAAGGTGGCGCACTTCTGCTCGATGTGCGGGCCGAAGTTCTGCTCGATGAAGATCACCCAGGAAGTGCGCGACTATGCCGCCGAGCACGGGCTGTCCGAGGAAAGCCAGGCCGTCGAGGCCGGTTTCCGGGAGCAGGCCGAGCGCTTCAAGGAAGAAGGCTCGGTGATCTACAAGCAGGTGTGAAGCGCCGCCCGGCTCTTCCCGGGGTCGGGCACGCGGTTCGCAGGGGTAGCCCGCTTGCTGGCCCTGCAGGCGGTAGGGTGGATGGCTTCGGCCATCCACCCTACCGCCTCATGCCTACCTCATCGGGGCGTGTCCCCCTGGCTCCTACTTCCTGCTGCGCGGGAAGAACTCCGGCTTGAGGATGCCGTTGAGCTGCGGGTAGGGCACCACCAGCAGCGGATGGCCCATGGCGTAGGGGGCGATGCGGTAGGTGTCGTACATCAGCAGCACGCCGACCTTCGCCAGGGCGATGTGGCGGGTCTGCTGGAACGGCCAGGTGGCGATGAACTCCGCATCCTCGCCGACGCCCTGGGCCGCCAGCCAGCGCTGGTGGGCCTGTCCGGCCTTCGCCCAGAAGGCCTCCTCCTGACCAGGCAGCAGCAGGTCGCGCAGCTCCAGGGCCTTCTGCCGGCGGCGATCGAAGTCGATGAAGGCGCGCCGCGGCATGCCGTGGGCGCCGCCGGTGAAGCGGTAGCTCGACAGCTCGACGAGAATGCGCCCATTGTTCTGCTCGAGCACCTTGGCTTGCAGGTAGCTGCTCCAGCCCGGTTTGGCGCCGGCCAGAAAGTCCCGCTCGTGGCTCTCCAGCGAGGCCGGCAGCGGCATGCCTTCGGCTTCGCGGGTCAGCTCCAGCAGGCCCTGGTCGATCAGCCGGTTCAGCGCCGGCTCGTCGGCGAAATGCACGGTGTCGATGTTCACCAGCGGGCACTCGCGCCCTTGGCATCCGGCTTGCAAATGTTCCCAGGCCGTGCGCTTGTAGACGGCCGGCGGGTTCGAGGGAGAGAGGCTCTGGCAGGCTCCCAGGAGCAGGGCGAGAGCGGCGAGGGCGAGCGATTTCATGGGGGTCACAGCGTTCATCTGGGCTTTCGGCGTCGTTGAGGAATACCTCGCCAGGCGCCCGGATCGGCGCGCTGGCGGACTGGCTAGGGTCGCAGGTCCTCGGCCGTCTGCAAAGGGGCTGCGCCGCTCGATAGGGCAGGTTAGGATGGCAGCCGACTTCGGTTCACTAGACAAGTGAGTGTGCAGGATGAGCGAATTCTTCAAGCCGGATGCGGATGCCGTGGAAATCGTGCGGCGCGAGCCCTGTTTCAGCGGTTTCTACCGACTCGAGCGCGTGCACCTGCGCCATCGCCAGTTTTCCGGCGAGATGGGCCCGGTGCTCAGCCGCGAGCTGTTCGTGCGCCACGATGCGGTCTGCGTGCTGCCCTACGATCCCGTGCGCGACTGCGTGGTGCTGAACGAGCAGTTCCGCGTCGGGGCGATGGACAAGTCGGAGAATCCCTGGATGCTCGAGATGGTCGCCGGGCTGATCGACAAGGACGAGGAGCCCGAGGAGGTCGCCCACCGCGAGGCCCTCGAGGAGGCGGGCCTCAAGCTCGAGGCGCTGTGGCCGGTGACCGTCTACTACCCGTCGCCCGGCGGCAGCAACGAGAAGGTCTACCTTTATGTCGGGCGCTGCGACAGCCTGGGGGCCGGCGGCGTTTATGGATTGCCCGAGGAGGGGGAGGACATCCGCGTGCACGTGCTGTCTTTCGAGGACGCGCTGCAGGCGGTCAGGGACGGCAAGATCAACAATGCCGCCAGCATCATTGCCCTGCAGTGGCTGGCGCTGAACCGTGTCGAGGTACGAGGACTGTGGGCGTAAGTCTGATGCGCGAGCGTTACCGGGTCGACCTGGTCGACCTGCAGGCGACCTGCGAGGCCAACTATGCGCGGCTGATGCGCCTGCTGCCGGAGATGCGCAGCACGCCCGCGGCGGCGCGCAGGGTGGGGGTGAGCCAGGGCGAGCGGCTGCTCGGCGTGCTGGCCCTGGAGGTGCTCGAGGACTGTCCCTACACCACCACCCTGAAGGTCTGCCAGGAGCACAGCCTGCCCTGGCTGCCGGCACCGCGGATGGAGGTGCGGGTCTACCACGACGCGCGCATGGCCGAGGTGGTCTGTGCGGAACAGGCCCGGCGCCTGCGCAGCCGCTATGTCTACCCCAACGCGGCGATGCACCAGCCGGACGAGAAGAGCCAGCTCAACCTGTTCCTCGGCGAATGGCTGAGCCACTGCCTGTCCTGCGGCCACGAGGTAGAACCGGTCGTCTGAGGCGGCGTCGGCCGGCAGCACCGAGCCGCCGGCGCTCACCCCGGGAAGCTGCTCTCTGCGAAAGACCCTTTGCGCCACTCCCCACTGCCGCCCGGCCCGTCCCGGCAGGCTTCGTGCGGCTACCGAACACCCTGGCCCATCATGCGATCGGCCAAGGGTGAAAATGTGCGTTCGCTCATATAATTCGTAGCCTCTATGGCGGCGACTCCAGGCGAAGGCGTGAATGGTGGGGGTGGATTGGCGCGCGCGGCGCGGGTACTGGGCCAGGTTGCTGGCGGTGGGCGGGCTTGGGGCGCTGATCTCGGTGGTCGCCTACCTGTACAGCTCCGCGCTGGAGCGGCGCGTGCAGGCTGGGGAGTTCCAGCGCCTGGCGCATGTCCAGTTCAACAATGTCCAGAATCTGCTCGATCATTCCCCCCAGGTCCTGCTGGCCTTCCGCGGCCTCTTCATCTCGGCCGAGACAGTCGAGCCTGCGGAGTTCGCGAGCTTCGCCCGCGAAGTGCTGCCGAGCTATCCGGAAATCCTGGCCGTGCACTGGGCGCCGCGGGTCCTGCACGGCGAGCGCGGCGAGTTCGAGCGCGTTCTGCTGCCGTTCCAGGAACGGCGCCTCGGCATCTTCGACGTAGCCGCCGATGCCCGGTTTCCCGTGTCGGCCCCCACCCGCGAAGAGTATCTGCCGATCCGCTACGCCGAGCCGTTCGAGATGAATCGCCAGGTGCTCGGGCTCGACGTCCTGGCGCGTCCCTATAACCGGGAGGTGGCGCGCACTGCGGCCCGCCTGGGCGTGCAGCGGACCACGCCGGTCTTTCCGTTGCTGCAGGACCCGAACGGGCCGCCGGCGGTCGCCATCTATCAGCCGGTATACCGCAAGGGCATGCCGGTGGCGGGCGCCGAGCAGCGCTGGCAGGCCCTCGAGGGCCATCTGGTCCTGATGCTGCGGCCCAGCGTGCTGCTCAAGAGTCTGTCGTTCGGGCCGCAGAGGGTGGAAGTGCGCCTCTACGACCTGGTTGACGGGCAGCCGGTCGCCATCCATCCGCGCGGCGCCGTCCCGCAGGAGCCCGGGGATGGCGTGGTCCAGCACCGGCTGAGCATCCCCGGGCGGCAGTGGCTCATCGAGTTCGTCGCACCGCAGGACTTCGGCGGTTTTCCGGTCAGCATCCTGCCCCTGCTGCTGATGTTCTCGCTGCTGGCGCTGACCCTCGTCCTGCTGCTCCTGCTCGACCGTTCCCATCGCGGCGCCATCGCCCTGGAACGGCTCAACGGCGAGCTGCTGAGCCGGCAGAAGGAGCTCGACGGCCTGGCCTACTACGATGCCCTGACCGGCCTGCCCAACCGTCTGCTGCTGTTCGACCGCATCAACATGGCGCTCGGCCTGCAGCATCGCGAGGGCGGCCGGCTGGCGGTCTGCGTGCTCGACCTGGACGGCTTCAAGGCGGTCAACGACCACTTCGGCCACCAGGCCGGCGATCTGCTCCTGAAGGAAGTCGCGCAGCGTATGCAGGCCGTGCTGCGGCCCTCCGACACCGTCGCCCGGCTCGGCGGGGACGAGTTCGTGGTGGTGCTGCCGGGGGCGAACGATCAGCCGGCGCTGGACAGCATTCTGCAGCGGCTGATCGAGCAGGTGAGCCGGCCCGTCGCCCTGAGTGCCGGACAGCTGGCGGTCGCCGTTTCCGCGAGCATCGGCGTGGCCTTCGCCGGCGCGTCCAGCGACGCCAACAGCCTGGTCCGCGAGGCCGACCTCGCCATGTACGAGGCCAAGCACGCCGGCAAGGCCTGCTACCGGATCTTCGGGGCGGGGCAGGCGACCAGCGTCTGAGTTCGGTTGGCGGTCGCTTCAGGCGGCACGCTTGAACAACTCCTTGATCCGCCGGGAGAGCTGCCTGAGCGGCCGGCGTTCGTCGATGACCACGATGAAGACCTTGCGGTAATGGCCCGGCGGGCAGCTGAGTTCGCGCACGCCGTGCCAGGAGTTGCCGCGTCGGCAGAACAGGAAGCTGTAGTTGCCGAGCGCCCGGGATTCGATGGTGCGGTCGAAGTCCTCGAAGGCCGGCGCGCTCTTGCTGTCGAAGCGGCCGTTATCGTCGAGCACCAAGGTCTGCCCGCCCCACTCGGCTTGCCAGTCGTCTTCCGTATTGAAGTAGAAGATATGCGATCCCAGCTTGTCGCGGGCATCGCAGTGCGGCGAGACCGAGCAGCCGGCCGGCGTGTAGTGCCAGTGAAAGCGCAGCCGGAAGGCGCGCGTGCCGAGCATGCGGGCCATGAAGCGCCGGTAGTGCGGACCGGTCAGCTCGTTCATGAACGCCTGCCAGTGTGGTGAGAGCGCCAGCTCCGGCGAATATTCCAGTGCCAGGCGGTCATGGGACTGCTGGCCATAACGGCGCACCTTGCCGTATACCTCGGTGAACTGCTCCATGGGGGGCAGGCTTTCGCGCAGCGCCGCATAGCCTTCAGGGGTCAGCAGGCCGGCCGGATTGGCCCAGGGGTAGGGGTGCTGTTCCTGGAACGCCCTGGCGTCCATGCGTTCCAGGGCCCCGAAATCCAGATAGCGCATGTCACGCTCCTCATTGCTGGTTCGTAGGGGGTGAGTTCGTGCCGGGTCAGGTCGCCAGCGGACGGGGTGTGCGCAGGAAGCGCAGGAACGCCGCCGGCAGGCGCCGGGCCAGCGGCGAACGCAGCAGGCGCAGATAGGCGACCGGCCCGAGCTGGCGGCGCGCCTGCAGGGACAGCTGTACCCAGCGCTCGGTCATCACGCGCAGGAGCGCTTCGGGCACATAGCGCTGCGTGCGCCGGTTGGCGGCATCGAGCCGGGCCAGCCACTGTTCGGTCCAGTCGAGATAGTCCCGGTTCAGGTCGGCGCCGAGTTTCTGCGGGCGCGACAGGGCGTAGTGGCGGTCGAGGTCGTCCTCGCTCGGCTCGATGCCGAGTTCGAGCAGCGCCCGCCGGCAGATCTCGCGCTTGCGGTCGAGGCCCAGCGCCTGGTTGTTCCGGGTGAAGCGGCCGGGGTGTTCGCGCCCGCAGACCAGCACATCGGCGAGATTGGCCATGCGCCAGGTCCGCGCCAGACGCTGGTGCAATTCGTAGTCCTCGCAGCTCGGGAAGTCCTCGCTGTAGCGGTATTCGCGCAGGATGGCGGTGCGTCCCATGATCGTGCGGTTGGTCAGCGCGCAGTAGAACGCCAGGCTGGCATCCACCTCGTCGGGGGCCAGCGGGCGGCGGCGGACCCGGTCGAGGCGCCGGCCCTCGGCGTCCATGAAATCGCAGGCGCTGCCGATCTGCACCAGCTCGGGATGCCGGTCGAGTACCTCGACCTGGCGGGCGAGGCGGTTCGGCCAGGCCTTGTCGTCGCTGTCGAGCAGCGCGATGTATTCGCCGCGGGCCAGCTCCAGGCCCCGGTTGCGGGTCCCCGGCAGGCCCAGGTTGCGCGGGTTGCATTCCACGCGCAGGCGCGGGTCCCGGTAGTGCGACAGCACCTCGAGGGTGGCGTCGGTCGAGCCATCGTCGACGACCAGCAGCTCGAAGTCCTCGAAGGTCTGCGCCAGGATGCTGTCGACGGCGGTGGCGATGTAGCGCTGACGGTTGTGTACCGGAATGAAGACGGTCACACGTGGTATTCGAGACATGGCGAGGTTTCCCGGGCGAATGGGCCGGCGCCGAAGCCGCGGGCTGCAGCGCAAACCTCGCCAGATTAACGCAACGGGGCGACGAAGTGGCCTTTGGCGACATATCCTTCGACCGCATTCATGGCATCGGAGTGAAGTGAATGAGGTTGCATGCAGAGCGCTTCGGTGCAGGCTGGCCAAGGCCGCACTTTCTCACCGCCCGGTTCGCCGGTCCGCTGGCGTTTTCCGGCTCGGGGTGGCGCTGGTGGCTGGCTGACGAAGGCGCGCAGCTACCGGCCCGGTTGATCGATCGCTACCTGCAGGACGGCGATCCGGCGGGGGTCACGCTGCTCCGCGAGCGGGCAGAGAAGGACAAGTCGCGGCGCATCTACCGGCTGGTGCCGCCGGAGCAGCCGGACTCGCCCGGCTATTTCGTCAAGCAGATGAGCCTGATCCCGCGCAAGCGTCTCGGCGCGCTGCTGGGCTGCAGCAGCCCGCTGGTGGGCATGAGCCACGGCACCGCCGAGCTGGCGCACAACCTGGCGTTGAGCGAGCGCACCGCGCACGGGGTCCGGACCTTCGCCTTCGGCGAGTACTTCCGCTGCGGTCTGCCGGTGCGGCAGGTGCTGCTGCAGGAGTATCTGGCCGGCTGGCAGGGGTTCAGCGACGTCTGGCTGCAGCACGAAGACGATGCCGCGCGCCGCCGGGCGCTGCTCTGGCAGTTGATGGACGTGCTGGCGGCGCTGCGCGAGGCCGGCATCTGCCATCTCGACCTGCATCCCGGCAATGTCATGGTGTCGCCCGATCCCCGGGCACCGCTGCGGGTGATCGACTGCGGGCAGATGTGCATGGACGCCGATCCCGCCGTCTCGGCGGCGCTGCACCTGGGCGTGTTCCTGCACGAGCTCAACGGCAAGCGCACCTCGCCGTCGCCGCGGCTGGCGCAGGCGGCATGCCAGCTGCTGCAGCGCCTGGCAGGCAGCGATGCCGGCCTGGACGGCGCCGGGCGGCTGCTGCCGCTGCTGGTGGGCTATTCGACCAAGAAGCCGTTCTCCAGGCGTCGTCTGCTGGGGCGGGATGGCCTCGACCCCGTCGCCCTCGAAAAGCGTCTGCAGACGCTGGCGCAGGAGCGGCCTCCCTCCCATCGGGCCAGCGACGCGCCGGCCCTCGGCGAGCAACGGGAGCGGCGGCTGATCGCGTCCATCGAGGACATGCTGGCGACGCCGCGCTGAGGGGGCCGGGCAGCCCTCGCTCAGCGGGGCGGCCAGTGCAGGTCGAAATGCCCGCCGAGCACGAAGCGGCCGGCCGGCGGGTGGTAGTCCCAGCGCTCGACCCATGCCTGTTTGTCCTGCGCCTTGCCCAGGTGCAGCCGGTTGAACGAGTTCGGCAGGCGGCCGCGTAGCCGCGAGGACAGCGCGGTGCCGGCCTGCACCGTCCAGATCTCCCGCGCCAGCTCGGGATACTGGCCAGTCAGCGGCAGCACATAGGGCAGGTGGATGTGCCCGCCCATCACAATGTCCAGACCCGCCTCGGCCCAGCGCGTCAGCGCCGCCTGCGCGCCATGCTGCAGGTTGCGCAGGTCCGAGGGCACTATCGAGCCGAACGGCTGATGGGCCACCACGATGCGCAGCTTCGCCGGGTCGCAGCGGCGCAGCTGCGTGCAGACCGCGCGCACCTGGGCGTCGGTCACCCGGCCGTCCTTGCGCCGCCTCGGATGGGTGGTGTTCAGGCCGATGACCAGCAGCTCGTCGTTCTCGAAGGCCGGCTCCAGCTCCGCGCCGAAATAGCGCCGGTAGTTGCGGTAGGGAGACAGGAAGCGCGCCAGCAGGTTGTGCAGCGGCAGGTCGTGGTTGCCGGGAATCACCAGGCTCTGCGGGATGCCATAGCCTTCCAGGCGCCGGACGAAGGCCTGGGCCGCATCGAACTGGGCGCGACGCGCACGCTGGGTGATGTCTCCCGACAACACCAGCAGGTCGGCGCCCTGTTCGCGCACATGCGACTCCAGGGCCTCTACCACGGGTTGCTGCTCTGTGCCGAAATGGGTATCGGAAATGTGTAAGATGCGCGTCATGGTGCCGGGAGCCGCCTGAGTGCGGAGGAAATACGCGCGCACCTGCCGGGAAGATGGCCGTGCTCCGCGAGGGGCGCCCGGACCATTGCCGCCTGTGCGCGCAATGGGCGAACTATATATTCAGCGGGGTCAGCCAGGCCAAGGCTCTGCCGCCGTACTCGCAAGGGATGAGAGGACGCATGACCTTCTTTGCACTGAAAATCAACGCGGCAGTGCGGAAACTCCTGACTTTCCACCAGCAGTCGCCAGCCTCCCGCACGCAACCGGTCGACTCCCGGCCGGGCTCCGCCGCCGCGCGCGATGGCACCGACGAGTCGCTGGCGGTGCCGAGCATCGTTCCCGTCGTGCTGGAGGCCCGGCCCGGCGCGCCAGAAGCGCCGGCGGTGCGGATCTTCCTCGGCACCCAGCCGGCGCAGCACCGCGCCGAGCGCATCTTCTTCTATTCCCTCGAGCGGGTGCGCAATCCGCTGCGGCGCTACGAGGTCTACCGCATGACCGGCCTGCCGGGGTTCGACCGGCAGGGCTGGCGCACCGGCTTCACCAATTACCGCTTCGCCATCCCGGACCTCGCCGGACGCCAGGGCCGGGCGATCTACAACGACGTCGACCAGATCTTCACCGCCGATCCCGCGGAGCTGTTCGACCAGCCCATGGGCGAGCATGGCTACCTGGCGCTGCTGCCCGAGGACACGGCGGTGATGCTGATCGACTGCGAGCGGATGGCCCGCTGCTGGACCTTCGCCAAGGCCTGCCGCGAACCCAAGAAGGCCCTGTGCGCCGAGGCGGCCGCCGAGCCGGGGCGCTGGGGCGCGCTCGATCCCTGCTGGCATGCCCGGGACTTCGAGTTCCGGCCGGGCGAGACCAAGCTGCTGCACTACACGGCCCTGCACCTGCAGCCCTGGCGGCCCACGCCCGAGCAGTACTCGTACCAGATCCATCCGCTTGCCGAGCACTTTCTCAGCCTCGAGCAGGCGGCCGAGCGGGAAGGCTATGAAATCTACACGGCGGCGCATCCCAGCCCCGGTTTCGCTACGGGCTGCGAGCAGGCGGCGCGGATGCCGGCGGAGTCATCGGCGAACTTCCGTCGCCAGGCGCAGGCGGCCGGCGTCGCGCAGTTGGCGCTGGTCGGCGCCTGGGGCGATGCCGATGCCGGCGATCCGTCCCAGGTGCGCTGGCCGCTGGAGGCGCTCGGCCGCGACGCCCTGCCGGCGCAGGAGGCGATCGCCGCGAACGGCCTCGAACGGCTGCCGGTGGAGGATCTGCCCTGGCTGGTGGACCGGCTGTTCCGGCTCGGCCGCCAGTGGGTCTTCGTCAGGGCGGAGCTGGGCGCCGAGGAGTCGATGATCGGCAGCCTGGACGGCTGGCGGACGCTGCTGCGCCGGGTGGCGCAGCGTTATCCGGACCGCTGCTGGCAGCTCGACTGCCAGGATCGCCAGGGACGCACCCACCGCTTCCGGGCGGACTTCGCGCAGCGGACCAGGGGCGGGCAGGATCTGCCGAGGGTCTGGGTGCTGCAGGGCGGGCGTGCCGGCGACAATGCGCAGCTGACGGACATCGCCGAGGCCCTCGGCTGGCCCTACGAAATCAAGCGCCCGGAGAGCCTGGCAAGCGCAGGCGCTACCGACGCCTGGCCGGACCTGGTGCTCAGCGCGGGCCGGCACACGGCCGTCGTGGCCCGCCGGATACGGCGCCAGTCGCAGGGCCATGCACGCCTGGTGGTGCTGGGCCGGCCGCGCGCGCCGCTGGCCGACTTCGACCGGGTGGTGACGACCCCGCAATACGGCCTGCCGCTGCGCCAGAACGTCGTCGACCTGCCGGCCCCCTTCATCGGCGAGCATCCCCTCGACGAGGCGACGCTGGAAGCCTGGCGGCAGCGTTTCGCCCATCTGCCGCGGCCGTGGATCGCGCTGCTGGTGGGCGGCGACAGCATCCCCTACCGGCTCGACGCACAGACCGCCGCGGCGCTGGGCCGGGAGGCCGGCGCCGCGGCCAGGGCCCGCGGCGGCTCGCTGCTGGTGTCGAGCAGTCCGCGCACGTCGGCAGGCGCGACCGACGCCCTGCTGGCGGCCATCGATGCGCCGCTGTGGAGCTACCGCTTCGGCAGCCAGGGCGACAATCCCTACCGGGCGCTGCTGGCGCTGGCCGATGCCTTCGTCGTGACCGGCGAAAGCGTCTCGATGCTGACCGAGGCCTGCATGAGCGGCCGGCCGGTGGCGGTGTTCCCCCTGCCGGTGCAGCGGCACCGCAAGGCGCGGCTGCACCATGAACTCGAACGGCGGCTGGGCGTCATCGAACGGGTCGCCGGCAGCCGCGGCGTGCCGAGGCAGCAGAACCGGCTCGGGCGCCTCTACGACGAACTGGTCGCGGCGGGCTGGATCAAGCGCGAGCGCTGCGTCGAGCAGGTGCACCAGGCCCTGGGGGTGGCGCCCCTGCCGGAAGGGCTGGATCATCCGCCGGGACTTTCTCCGGCGCTGCTTGCCGCCTCCCGCGAGCGCGCCCTCCAGGCGATCCGCGAGGTCATGCAAGCGGAGCGCCCCATTTCTTGAGCGGCAGGCGCCCGAGGCGGTTTCTGCCCGGGCGCCGCCGCTGCCCGACCGCCCACAGCCTGCAATCAGGACATCTGCATGAGTGAAATGGCTTCAGCCGAGGTAGTGAAAGACAAGGTCAAGCGCAGTGCCTTGTACCGGACCGGCAAGAAACTGCGGCCGCTGATCAACCGCTTTCTGGCGCGCAATTCCCTGGTGGGGGATCCACCGTTCTTCGACAAGCAGCTGTTCCCCTGGGTCGCGGAGCTGGAGGCCGCCTGGCCGGTCATCCGCGCCGAGCTCGACCAGTTGCTCGAGCAGCGCACGCCGATCCCGGCCCTGCGCGATATTTCCCCGGACCACCGGCGCATCGCTACCTGCAATGCCTGGCAGTCGTACTTTCTCTGGGGCTACGGCTACCGGATCGACAGCGGCTGCCAGCAGTGCCCGGAGACGGCGCGGATTCTCTCGGCCGTGCCCGGGCTCAACAGCGCCTTCTTCTCGATCCTGGGTCCCGGCGCCCATATCCCGCGGCATACCGGGGTGACCAAGCGCATCCTGACCTGCCATCTCGCGCTGGTGACGCCGACGCCCGCCGAGCGCTGCCGCATCCAGGTCGCCGAGCAGACCGCCAGCTGGCGGGAAGGCGAGTGCCTGGTCTTCGACGACACCTATCCCCACGAAGTCTGGAACGACACGGAAGAGACCCGCGTGGTGCTGCTGATCCAGTTCAAGCGCCCCTTGCGCCTGCCCGGACGACTGCTTGGCGACCTGTTTCTCGGCGCGGTGCGCCGCAGCCCCTTCGTCCAGGAGGCGCGACGCAATCTGTCGGCCTGGGAGCAGGCGCACAAGCGGCTGGACGACTGAGCCCTGCGGTTTTCCCCTTCTCCCCGGCGGGGAGGAGGGGGCAATCCGGCAAGGCGTTCTAGCGCTCCAGCCCCTGCTCCCAGGCGCGATGGTTGCGCCGCGCATCCTGGATGAAGGGCGACCAGCGAATGAGCCGGAGCACCACCTTGTTGAGCAGCCTGCCCGGCCAGGCCAGCGGCCGCTGCACGTCCAGGAACAGCACGACGCGGGTGCCGTCGGTCTCGTTCCACACCTGATGCCGGTAGGTGTCGTCGAAGATCATGCACTTGCCGGGCTCCCAGGAGCGGATCTGGTCGCCCACCCGGATCCGGCAGTTTTCCCGGGGTTCCGGCACGAGCAGGCCCAGGTGCGCCCGCAGCAGGCCGTTATAGGGGCCGCGGTGCTCGCGAATGGTCTTGCCGGGTTCGAGGATCGAGAAGAAGGCGGTGAACATCCCCGGGATCGACTCGACCAGCCTGGTCGTCTCCGGGCAGCGCTCGCAGTTGCCCTCCATCTTGTAGCCGTAGCCGTAGAGAAAGAAGGTCTTCCAGCGGTCGTCCTGGGTGAGGCTGCGCTGGTCCCTGGAGATGTCCTGGAAGTTCGGGAGGCGTTCGCGATGTTGCAGAACCTGCTCGAGTTCCTGGCGGATGGTCTCCCAGTTGGCCTCCAGCGCGGGGACCCAGGGGAACTGCCGGGTATCGAAGAACGGCGGGTTGCCCAGGATCGAATAGCGCCTGATCACATTCTCCAGGCGCTTGATGATCCAGAAGCCGATGGCCACGCTGGGACGATGCTTTCGTTTGCGTTTGGGCTCCACGGCGATCTCTTCTTTGACCTGTCCCACGTAGTACCTCCCTTCCAGGATGAATTAAGCCGAGCCGGCGATAGGTGAAGCGTTGGAGCAAGTATGCGGCAGTTAGCGCAGGCGCCGCTCCCGCAGCAGCCGCCAGAGCAGCGGCCAGCCGAAGATCAGCGGATGGCGGCGCAGGCGCGGGCTGATCTCGATGGGCTCGCCCAGATGCCGCTGCAGTTTCCAGACGACGTAGTCGACGCCCTGCTCGAAGGTGAAGGAGGCCTTCACCAGACGGACCACGTTCAACAGCCGTCCCTGCAGGCGCCGCAGTCGCCAGCGCCGGCGGCCCTGCCGGCAGGCAGCGGCAGGCAGGCGGTTGCGATAGCGGTCGGTCTCGCCGGCAATGGCTTCCAGGCCGGCCAGCGCCGGGGCGGCGGCCAGGGTCAGGCGCCGGTAATGCTCGCGGTCGTGCCGCACCAGTTGGACCGGACGGTCGGCGGCCTCCGGGCGCAGCTCGCAGCCATAGCTCAGCGCCAGCGCCTGCTGCCAGAGGCTTTCGCTGTCGAACTGCTCCGGCTGGCAGGGCAGGGCCTGCTCCAGCAGGCTCAGGACGGCCCGCGCCAGCGCCGCCTGCACCCGCCGTTCGACCTGCGCGTCCCGGCAATGGACCAGTCGCGACGGCTGGGCGAAGCGTCCCCACAGATAGCTCTGGAACCAGCAGGCGGTGCCTCGTTCGAGATCCTGCAACGACAGCACCGCGCATTTCGCCTGCAGCAGCCGGCCATCCGCCGTGTGCGTCCGCAGCAGCAGGACGTTGGGCGGCAGCCAGGCATTCGCCAGTTGCAGCAGGCGGCTGGGATGGGCGCGGGAATAGTCGTCGACGATCGCATAGAGATCGACCAGACCTTCGCCCGGGTCGCCACTGCGCAGGCAGGAGCCGTAGAACAGCAGCGCCACCAGGGCATCGCCGAAGCGGGCACGTACCTCGTCGCAAAGCTGCTGCAACTCCCCGGCGACGGGCTGGGCGCATTGGCTGGCGACTTCGGCGAGCAGGGCCGCTGGCGGTGCCGGCAGGGGGTAAGCGTCGGGTATCGGCATCGGCTGCCTCAAAAGGTCAAAAAGCGCAGCGGGGGCGTGCTGGACAGGCGAATGGGCTCGCGGGCCTGGAACAGTTCGCCATCGAGCAGGAAGTCCGCGGGGCCGCTCAGCTGCAGCGCCTCGAGATTGCGGCTGAGGTAGCCGTCGTGCTCGCGGGCGACGGCCGCACCGCGCCCGCACAGCAGGGCGGGCAGCACCCGGAGCAGACGGCGCGGGCGATGCGCGACGGCGGTGAAATGCACGGGGGCCGGTTCCGCGCCCCAGTAGGGGCGGCAGCCGACCAGCAGCCGGTCCAGGGTCGAGGCCAGCACCAGCAGCCAGTCGTTCTGCCAGTCGGCTCCTTCCGTGCTCAGCCGGGCCGGCATCGCCGGCAGCAGCGGATGCGGCCGGTTGCGCAGCAGCGAGAGCAGCATGCGGCCGAAGGCCAGCGCGGGTCCGAGCGCCCCGCGCACGCCGGTCGGCCGGATGTGCCGGTGGAAGTAGCGCACGCCGCCGAGGATGGCGCCGGCCCCGAAGAACATGCCGAACTGCGGTCCCCGGTCCGTCTCGCCGTCGACCCGCAGCACCGCCCGCTCCACCAGCCTCGGCGCCGGTCCGGGGCCCTGCAGCCAGGCGCACAGGGCGCGCAGCGCGGCCTCGGGTTTCCGGCGTGCGCCCAGGTCGGCCGCGCTCATGTTGGTGGTTCCCCCCGGCACCACCAGCAGCCCGGGCAGGCCGGCGGCCGGCTCCCGGAGGAGGGCGGTCAGGGTGGCCTGCAGGGTGCCGTCGCCGCCGAGGACCACCAGCAGGTCCTGCGGCCCGGCCTGCCAGAGCCGCAGCGCCTGCTCGATCTCCCGGGGACCGGAGACCTCCTGCAGCAGGGCGTCGGGCAGCGCGGCGGCGATCCGGCGCAGCGCCGGCAACTGCCGGCGGACGCGCCCGCTGCCGGGGTTCAGCAGGATGCCGACGCGCGCCGGCGGCGTCCGGACCTCAGGCATCGCTCAGTCCGGAGCGGGGCGCGAACAGGCGGACGATCGGGCGATGGCCCTCGGCGCGCAGGTCGATCTGGCTCAGCCAGGGCTGCAGATCCGCGCCGCGCCGGCGCAGGAGCAGCGCCCAGACCACCCGTGCGCCGAGCACCAGGGTGGACAGCACCGTCCAGAGCGCGACCAGCAGCAGGCCGACGTCGTCGGCGCCCAGCCCCCAGGCCAGGGTCAGGAGCAGCAGGTTGGGGTTGCGGCGGGCGGTCACCAGGCGATTGAGGGAGTCGAAGGGCCGCCAGAGGAACAGGGAGAAGGGCGCGGCGAACTTGAAGGCGCCTTCGCACAGGCGGCCGGCGACGTAGCCGATGAAGATGGCCCAGAGCACCGCGTCCAGGGGCATGTCGAAGCCCCAGGCCGCCCCCAGCCCCATCCCCCAGGCGATGTACCAGATCGGCGGATGCACCAGGTCCAGCGCATGGTCGAAGATGTTGCCGAAGCGGGTCGAGGTGACCGTGACGCGCGCCAGCTTGCCGTCCACCGTGTCGAGGAAGGTCATGATCCAGCCGGCGATCAGGCCCAGGCCGTACTGTCCCTGCCAGAACCAGTAGCCGGCGAGGATCGCCAGGACATAGCTCGCGGTGGTGACATGGTTGGGGCTCAGCCCCATCCGCACGCACCAGCCGGTGACCCAGCGCGCCGGCACCGGCCAGACGCAGCGCGTGACGAAGTCGGTGACGCCCTTGTAGGCGCCGTTGAACAGGGACTTTTCCAGGTGCTGGCGCTCGCTCTCGGTGATGCGGATGACCCACGGCGGGTCGAACTTGCGCAACTGCGCCTGCAGGCCCGAGGCCACCGTATCCGGGCGAACCTGGCGCAGCCTCTCGATCGCCGGGCCTTCGAGCCGGAGCGTTCCCGCCAGCTCCTCGACCGCCAGGTGGGCCGCGACGATGGTCCCGTCACGCGGGTCCTGCAGGGCGACGTCCTCCGCGTCCAGAAGCCCGCGCAGCACCCGGGGGTCGTACAGGTAGTCCTCGCGCAGGAGCAGCACGCTGCCGGTCTGCGGCAGGGGCTCGTCCGGCCCGCACAGGCGGGCCTTGGGGTTCTTGCGGAGCATTCGCTCGAGCCTTTCCCGGGAGCTCAATCCCCACAGGGGTACGTTGCAGCTGCCCACCAGATGGACGCATATCGTCATGTTTTTGCCTTGAGCGGATAATCGCGATGTGTCGACTTCATGAAAGCATGTCCGGAGCCTGAACGGCGTCCGCCGTCAGGGCCTGCTCCGATCGAACCGGCGCACCAGGGCCAGGGCCATGCCGAGCAGGACCAGTGCCGGCATCACCCCGACCAGCAGGGCGTTCAGCTTGAACAACTGGCCCAGGCTGACCAGGATCTCGTTGCTGATATAGACCAGCAGCCCCATGACCGCGCCGAGCGCCAGCCTGCTGCCGAGCCCGCTCGAACGCACCGGCTCGAAGCTGAAGGGGACCGCGAACAGGATCATCGCCAGGGTCAGGATTGGCACGCCGAGCTTCTGCCACAGGGCGATCTCGAACTGGATCGCCGGCTGACCGGTATTTTGCAGGAAGTGCACGTAGCCGCGCAGTTGCCGGGCCGAAAGGCTCTCGGGCGGAAGGGTAACCTCGTCCAGGGGGGTGTCGGGCAGAATGGCGCGCCAGGGTAGCTGCTCGAGCTGCTGGACGCTTTCCGAGTCGCCGTCCCAGCGTTTCTGCTGGACGTTGTACAGCTGCCAGATTCCGCCGGGCTGGATCTCGGCGCGCTCGGCGAGGATGTATTCCTGCAACTGGTTCCGTTCGTCGAACTGGAAGATTTCCAGGTGGTTGGGCACGCGCCCGGTACCCAGACTGCCGATGCGGACGACCTGCCCGTCCTTGCGCGCCCAGATGCCCTTGTCCTTGTCGTTGTCCGGCTTGGCGTGTGCGCGCATCTGCACGGCCTTCTGCTGCAGGGGCGAGGCCAGGAGCTCGTCGAGCGCGCCCAGCGCGCCGGCCAGCAGCGCGCCGGCGAGCAGGGTGGTGAGGCCGATCCGGGTGGCGGAGATGCCCGCCGCCCGCATGATGCTGAGTTCTTGCGACAGGGCGAGCTGGCCGAGGGCCGCGATTCCTCCCAGCAGGGCGATGAAGGGGCCCAGCTCCACGGCGCGGCGCGGCATGATCATCAGCACGACCTGGAGCGCCTGGGCCAGCCGATAGCCCTCGTCGTTGATGTCGTCGAGTTCGCCGACCAGGTCCAGGGTGCTGAACAGCGGCAGCAGCAGGGCTGCCGCGGCGATGAAGCCGAGGAAGACGTTGCGCAGGATGTACAGGTCGAGAATCTTCATGCGGTCTTCACCCGGACGATGGCCCGCTCGCGGACGATCAGGCCCATCAGCACGAGTCCCATGGCCAGGGGCACCAGCCAGAGTCCGGGCGTCGCGGGCAGCGAGCCGTTCGCCACCATGCTCTTGCAGATGGTGCCTGCATAGAAGATCACCGCATAGACGGCCGTCACCGGCAGCAGAGTGGCGAAGCGGCCCCGCCGGGGAGCGGTCCGGCTGAGCGGAATGGCCAGCAGGGCCAGGATGAAGGTGCTGACGCCGCGGGATTCGCGCCATTGCAGCTCCGCTCGCTCGGGAAGCGCCGGAGAGGCTGCGAGCTCCTGCCAGGGGGCGGCCTTCCTGCGGAATTCCTCGGTCGTTTCGAGGGGGTTGAGGTGGATGCTCATCCGCTTGAACAGGATCCGCTTGTCCTGGATACCGCTGTGCTGCAGCGAATAGGCCGTGCCATGCGTCATCTCGATGGCCGGATCGTAGGGGTCGGGGTTGGCGATCCAGGCTTCCTGGGAGCGGTACAGGCGGGTTTTCCGCTCGCCGCCATCGAAGATCAGGACGTCCTGCAGCCGGCCGCTCTGGTGATCGATGCGTTCCGCCAGGATCATCCGGCCGTTTTCCGCATTGACGTTGAAGCGCTCCGCCAGCAGGTGGTGGACGTCCAGCTCGCTCTTCGACTCCTGCTCGAGCCGGTAGGCATTGGCATAGGCCCAGGGTCGCCCATACAGCGACAGTGCGGCCACGGCCACGGCGATCGGGAGCGCCAGGATGGCCACCGCCTTGTAGATCCGCAGCGGACTCATGCCCGCGGCGGCTACGGCGGTTATTTCCGAGTCGTGATACAGGCGGCCCAGACTGAGGACCACCGATACATACAGGGCCACCGGAATCAGCACTTCCAGGGCGATCAAAACCTTGTATACGACGATGTCGAAAACCACCCTGAGAGCCAGGGTGCCATTGGCGGCTTCTGCCAGATAGCGCTCGGCGGAATAGGCCGCGAAGATGAAGACCAGAATCCCCAACATGACCAACAGCGGCCGGCGTGTCTCGGTAATGACGTAGCGCTCGATCAGCAGCATGAGTACTCGAACCTTCTCCTTGCCGGTCGTGCCATGCGTCCGGTCATGCAAGATAGGCTATCCTGAATGCCTTGGTCTATTCGAGGGGGATAACCTTGTTGTCCGAACGGAGTGGGCCGGGTTTTAGCACAATGACTGGAGATGGCATGAATCTTTTCAAGCGGAATGAGCTCCGTCGGGCCGTTATTCTGAGCGCCGGCCAGGGACGTCGCCTCCTTCCCTTCACCGAAAACAGCCCCAAGTGCCTGCTCGATATCGCCGGGCGCAGCGTCATCGAGTGGCAGATCGATGCGCTGCTGGCCGCCGGCATCGGACATGTCACGGTGGTCGTGGGATACGGTGCGGAGCAGGTCGAGCGCGTGCTGCACGACCGCTATGGGGCAGGCAGCATCACGACGCTGTACAACCCCTTCTTCGAGGTGGCGGACAACCTGGCCAGCTGCTGGATGGCCCGGCAGGCCATGCAGGACGAGTTCCTCCTCCTGAACGGCGACACCCTGTTCGAACTGGCGGTCCTGGAGCGCCTGCTGGAGGCGCCGCCGCGGCCCATCACTCTCGCCATCGACCGGAAGGCCGGCTATGACAGCGACGACATGAAGGTCTGCCTGGACGGCGAGCGGCTGACGCGGGTCGGCAAGACGTTGCCGCTGGCCCACATCGATGGCGAGTCCATCGGCATGATGTATTTCCAGCCGCAGGGCGCGGCGCTGTTCCGCCAGATCCTCGACGAGCAGATGCGCCGCCCGGAGGCGCTGCAACGCTGGTATCTCAGCATCATCGACCAGCTGGCGCAGGACACGGGCCAGGTGTTCGTGCAGTCCATCGAGGGGCTGAGCTGGGGAGAGCTGGACTTCCCGGCGGATCTGGAGGCGGTCAGGGCCAAGGCCTGCCACTGGAACATACCGATGGCCGTGGCTCAGGGCTGAACGCACTTTTCCGTGCTCCGCTGCGCCAGAATCCGTTCGACCAGGTCAAGATCCGCCCTGGAATCGACGTCGATGGCGGCTTCGGCGAAGGGCAGCACGACGGCGCCTATCTTCACGCCGAGCTTGCGCGACAGCTGCGCCAGGGCCTGTTCCAGGGTCAGGCGGCCGAGCAGGTAGCGAAGGGTGGCCGCCGGGCCCAGCGCGCCGGCGATCACCCGCCAGGGACGCTTGCGCTCCTGTTCGACCCGGCGCCAGAAGGTCGCCAGCTCGCGGCCCCGCCCGCTGGTGAAGGCGAACAGGTTGCAGCCGCAATACGGCCCGCCGCGCAGCCGGATGGCGGTGCGCCGGGTGTCGGGATAGCGCGCCTGCACGGTGTCCAGGCGGGCCACGCCGACGACGAAGTCGCAGTCGCTGGCCAGCGCCTGCTCGAGAAAGTGATCGACGATGGCCGGGCTCAGCAGGGCATGATCGGCGGTGGTCAGCAGCACTGGCTGTCCGGGGGCGGCGCCTTCCAGGGCGCGCGCCGCGCTGGCGCTCGGCGAGCTGGCGTTTTCCAGCCAGCCCAGGCTGCCGTCGGCCAGGCTGTGCTCGAGTTCGGCATCCCGGCGCAGCAGGTCGCGGGCCGGGCCGACCAGGCTGATCCGGCCGACCAGACGGCTCGTCCGCAGGCTCCGGATGACCCGGTGGACCATCGGCACGCCGCCGACCGGCGCCAGGGCCTTGCAGGCGGCGCCGGTCGCCGTCGCCACGGCGTCGTCCGCATGCCGGTCGGCCGCCAGCACCAGCGCGGCGCAGCGTCCTGCCTCAGATTCGCTTTTCATAGACCCGATACCTTTTGTAGGGATACGCCCCGATATGTTCGAGGATGTTCCGCATGCCGCGGTTGCTTTCCAGAATCCATGACATCTCCAGCGCCTCGAGCCCGCGCCGGACGAAGGGCGGCTTGAGCGCCTCGATCAGATACAGGGCCAGCACGGAGCCCAGACGGCTGCGCTGATGCGCCCGGCGCACGCCCATCAGCGGGACGCGGGCGGTGCGCAGGCCGCGGACCTTCAGCCGCCACAGCAGGCGGAGCCAGCCGAAAGGCAGCAGGCGCCCGTGCAGGGGCGCGATCGCCTCGTTGAGGTTGGGGAGGGCGACGATGAAGGCGCTGGGTTCGCCGTCGACCTCGGCGATGTACAGCAGGTCGTCTGGCACCAGCAGCTTGAGGTGATTGCCCACGGCCTCGAATTCCGCCTCGGTGAAGGGGACGAAGCCCCAATTCTCCGCCCAGGCGTCGTTGAAGATGTCGCGCAGCAGCCGGATCTCCTCCGCGAAGCGCCGTCGATCCAGCGGGCGGATGCGCACGCGGTCGCGCCAGCGCTCCATCAGCTGTCGCAGCGGGGGCGGGAAGTTCAGCTCGTCCGTGCGCATCCAGTAGGCCAGCAGGTCCGCGGCCGGGCGGTAGCCCAGGGCTTCGACCCGGGCGCCGTAGTAGGGCTGGCCGTGACCCATCATGACGGCGGGCGGCCGGTCGAAGCCCTCGACCAGCAGGCCGCTTTCCTCATTGATGGTCAGGTTGAACGGACCGGTTATCCGCCGTGCGCCGCGCTCGAGCAGCCAGTGCTCGGCGGTCGCCATCAGGGCCTGGAAGACGGCGGGATCGTCGACCGCCGCCAGCATGCCGAAATGGCCCGTATCCGGGCCGTGCAGCTGGCGATGCAGCCTGTCCACCTGCGCGCTGATGCGTCCTACGGGTTCGCTTCCCGACCAGGCGATCCAGGCCTGCCATTCGAGATGGGCGAAGACGGGGTTCTTCGGCGAAAGCTGGTCGCGACGTTCGGCGTGAAGGGGTTCCACCCAGTGCGGGTCGTTGCGGTGGAGCCTGCCCGGCAGGCCGATGAAGGTAGCGAGATCGGTCTTGTCCAGCACCGGTCTGGTAACGAGCGGTCCATGCCCTCTGAAGGGAGGTTGATTCAAACCGGGGCTCCTCTGGCTCGACTGGCCATTCCTGGCCGTTTGCCGACCGGCTGCGAAGGCGTGGTTCGGCGGCGCATGGCTTTTTCCATGTCCTCTGGAATGGTTATTTGGGGGCGCTTTGGGTAAAAGGAGGGAAGTGTAGTCGAAGTTGGGTTATATAGAGCGCCCTAACCGGGCCGGGAGGGGTAACCTCCCCGTCATCTTTTGTCTAGCCTACGGTTTGAGCGGTCGGAATGGACTACTCTGGTCTGATCGTGTTCAATCGCGCTTTGTTGATTTTTATGATTCCAGATGCTGCC
The DNA here is from genome assembly GCF_002220155.1 of Azotobacter chroococcum. Taxonomy (NCBI): domain Bacteria; kingdom Pseudomonadati; phylum Pseudomonadota; class Gammaproteobacteria; order Pseudomonadales; family Pseudomonadaceae; genus Azotobacter; species Azotobacter chroococcum. Next base: position 818,752 of record NZ_CP011835.1, read on the forward strand.
GGCCTCGCTGAGCGATCCGCTGCAGGGAACGGTTGTTGCGCTGAAAAATGCCAGGACTGGAATGATGGCCAAACCCGCTATGTCTGCAACTCCTACGCAAAACGCCCTGGCTCCGCGCCTGGCAGACTTCTCGACACTGGCAGAGGCCCTCGATTACGCGGCGCTGGGGCATACCGGCCTGAATTTCTATGACGGGCGCTGCCGCCTGACGGCTGTGGTTCCCTATGCCGAGGTGAGGCGGGAGGCGCGGGCCCTGGCCAGGCGCCTGCATGGGCTCGGGTTGCGCCGGGGTGACCGGGTAGCCTTGATCGCCGACACTGAGCCGGGATTCATGGAGGCCTTCTATGGCTGCCAATATGCCGGATTCATTCCGGTGCCGCTGCCCATTCCGTCCGGGCTGGGCAGTCATGCCGCCTATGTCGAGAAACTTGCCACGCTGCTGAAGAGCTGCGAGCCCTCCGCCGTCCTGGCGCCTGCCGCCTGGCTGCCGTTCGCGCAGGAGGCGGCCGCGTCTTTCCGCACGATCTTCGTCGGCTCGGTCGAGGAGATGAAGGGGCGGGCGGTTCCGCCGGTGGAACTGGAGCCTTCCCGGCCGGACGAGGTGGCCTATCTGCAGTACACCTCGGGGAGCACCCGCTTCCCGCGCGGCGTGGTGGTGACGCAACAGGCGGCCATGGCCAACCTGCAAGGCATGATCCGCGAGGGGCTGGGCGTCCGTCCCGACGATCGCTGCGTTTCCTGGCTGCCGTTCTATCACGACATGGGGCTGGTGGGCTTCGTGCTGGGCCCGATGGCCTCGCAGTTGTCGGTGGACTACCTGCGTACCCAGGATTTCGCCATGCGGCCCCGGCAATGGCTCAACCTGATCAGCCAGAACCGCGGCACCCTCTCGTTCGCGCCGCCCTTCGGCTATGACCTGTGCGCCCGTCGCGTTCGGGAGGGCGAGGCGGCCCAGTTCGACCTCTCCAGCTGGCGCATTGCCGGTACCGGCGCGGAGCCGATTCGCGCGGAGGTGCTGGAGCGCTTCGCCGAGCAGTTCGCCCCGGCGGGCTTCGCGCGGACGGCCTTCCTGCCCTGCTATGGCCTGGCGGAGTGCACCCTGGGCGCCAGCTTCGGCCGTCGTGGCGCGGGGGTTGTGGTGGACCGCATCGAGCGCCATGCCCTGGAGTACCAGTCGATGGCCGTACCCTTCGGCGGCGAGGAAAGCCAGGCCAGCACCTTCGTCAACTGTGGTGCCGTGCTTCCCGGGCACCGCCTGGAAATCCGTGACGAGGCCGGACGCTCCCTGCCGGAGCGTCGAGTCGGGCGGGTGATGCTGCAGGGGCCGAGCGTGATGTCGGGGTATTTCCGCGACGAGGAATCCACGCAGGCGGCTCTGGACGGCGGCTGGCTGGATACCGGCGATCTTGGCTATCTGAGCGCTGGCGAGTTGTTCATCACCGGCCGGCAGAAGGATCTCCTGATCGTGCGCGGCCGGAACATCTGGCCGCAGGACGTCGAGTATCTGGTCGAGTCCCAGTCCGAGGTGCGGCCGGGCGACGTGATCGCCTTCCTCGTTCCCGCGGTTCCCGATCCCCAGGTCGTGGTGCAGGTCCAGTGCCGGGTCAGCGACCCGGAAAAGCGCGAGCAGCTGGTGCGCGCCCTGGCCGGGCTGATCAGCAGCGAATTCGGCTTCATCGCTCTCGTGGAGCTGGTTCCGCCCCATTCCCTGCCACGCACCTCGTCGGGCAAGCCCTCGCGGGCCGAAGCGCGCAAGCGTTTCCTGGTTCAGGCACAGTCTGCGTCCGGGCTGTCCATGGTCTGCGGGTAGCGGCTCATGGCACGGATCGTTGCCCTGACGGGGGCGACCGGCTTCATCGGCGGTGTCCTGCGCCGGCAGCTGATGCAGGCGGGCGTGCCGCTGCGCGCCTTGAACCGTCAGCGAGACGGTTTCGAGGACGGCACCGAATGGATACGCGGAACCCTTGAGGACGAAGACGCCCTGGCCAGGCTGGTCGCCGGGGCGGATACGCTCATCCATTGCGCCGGCGCGGTGCGCGGCGGCACGCCCGAGCATTTCAACCGGATCAATATCGACGGCAGCCTGCGCCTGATCGAGGCCGCCCGGAACGGTGGTTGCTGCGAGCGCTTCCTGTTGATGTCGTCGCTGGCGGCACGTCATCCCGAGCTGTCCTGGTACGCTCATTCGAAGTTCGAGGCGGAGCGCCGGGTCAGGCAGGCGGCCGGGGACATCGCCGTGACGGTGTTCCGGCCCACGGCGGTGTACGGGCCGGGCGACCGGGAAATGCGTCCCCTGTTCGACTGGCTGCTGCGCGGCTGGCTGTTCACGCTGGGGCAGGGCGATGCACGGCTCAGCTTTCTGCACGTCGAGGATCTGGCGCGCGCCGTGCGACAATGGGTGGATTCGCCGCAGGCGCCTGCCGCCACCTACGAACTGAATGATTGCCAGCCGGGCGGTTATGATTGGAACAGCATCGCCGCCATCGCCGCAGAGATTCGTCAGGGTCCGGTGCGCCGGATCGCGGTTCCGGCGCCGCTCCTGAAGGGGCTCGCCCGAGCCAATCTGCTCGTTTCGCAGCTGAGCGGCCATGCGCCCATGCTGACGCCGGCGAAGGTGGGGGAGTTGACGCATCCCGACTGGTCCTGCAGCAATGAGCCCATTCGCAGCGCCCTGGGCTGGGAGCCACGGATAGTGCTGAGAAACGCCTTGCGGGAGCGGTGGTTCTAGTCAGGCAAGAAGCATCTCCAGAATCGATAGAGGACCGACCATGATTTCCCAGGAACAAATACTGGAGCGGCTTTTGGCCTATCTCAGGCCTTTGGCGCCGCCCGGAACGCTGCTGCACCCGGATATCGACCTGAAACAGGAACTTGGCCTGGACTCCGTCAAGGTCATGGACCTGCTGATGGAGCTCGAGGACGAGTTCGATATCTCCATTCCCCTGAACGTATTGGCAGACGTGCACACTCCCGCCGAACTGGCACGGGCTGTCTTCTCGCTGACGGAGCATGCCGATGGCCTTGTTCGATAGGTTCGCGAAGCTGGCACAGGCGCGTGCCGATCTGGTGCAGGGCCGCCTCAATCCGTTCGGCACGCGCATCGACGAGATCCTTTCCCCCACCGAAGGGCGTATCGGCGAGCACCGGGTGATCCTGGCCGGCACCAACAACTACCTGGGGCTGACCTTCGAGCCCGCCTGCATCCAGGCGGCGCAGCAGGCGCTGGAGCAGCAGGGAACCGGGACCACCGGTTCGCGCATGGCCAAGCAGCTATGGCAGCCACATGGCCCTAGAGGCCGAGCTGGCCGATTTCTTCGCGCGCCGTTCGGCGATCGTCTTCTCCACCGGCTACATGGGGAACCTCGGCGTCATCGCCTCCCTGGCCGGTCCGGACGACATCGTGCTGCTCGATGCGGACTGCCATGCCAGCATCTACGATGCCTGCAAGCTGGGCGGCGCCCAGGTCATCCGCTTTCGCCACAACGATGCGGCCGACCTGGAGCGGCGCATGCGCCGGCTCGGTGAGCGCGCGCGCAATGCCCTGATCCTGGTGGAAGGCATCTACAGCATGCTGGGCGACCAGGCGCCCCTGCGCGAGATCGTCGAGATCAAGCAGCGCCTGGGCGGCTATCTGCTGGTCGACGAGGCCCATTCGGTCGGCGTGCTGGGCGCCCATGGTCGTGGCCTGGCCGAGGAACTGGGCGTCGAGGCGGAGGTGGACATCGTCACGGGCACCTTCAGCAAGAGCCTGGGGGCGATCGGTGGCTTCGCGGCCAGCCATCATCAGGACATGGATCTGCTGCGTTATGCGAGTCGCCCGTACATCTTCACCGCCTCGCCGTCGCCGTCCGCCATCGCCTCGGTGCGTGCCGCCCTGCAGACGATGCGCAGCCGGCCGGAGCTGCGCGAGCGGCTCTGGTCCAATGCACGGCGGCTGTACCGGGGGCTGGATGCTCTGGGATACCGGCTCGGCCCGCAGCCGAGTCCGATCGTTCCCGTGCTGCTGGGCTCGCCCGAGGAGGGCGTGGCCTTCTGGGAGAACCTCATCGAACGGGGCGTGTACGTGAACCTGGTACCTCCGCTGGCGACCCCCGGCGGCCAGGCGCTGGTGCGCTGCAGTGTCAGTGCCGCACACACGCCCGAACAGATCGAGCGCATCATCCAGGCCTTCGCCGCGCTGCGCACCTCTGCCGGCAAGGCCCTTGCCGGTGCCTGAAGGGCCCGGCCGGCCTTGCCGGCCGCTGGCTTTTTCCGCGGATGCCGGCTGTCTGTTGTCCAGCCGGGATGCCTTTTTTTCCTGAAGGATGACCATGCGTATTCTGCTTGCCTTTGGTCGGACCTATCCCGAGCGTACAGCGCTCATGCTGATCAGCCTGTTCCTGGCCGGCCTTGCCGAAGGCGTCGGCCTGACCACCCTGCTGCCCCTGCTGTCGGTGGCGCTGGGCGATGAGACGCACTCGGAGTTCTCCCTCGAGGTCATCGCGATCCTGCAGATGTTCGGCCTGGAGCCGACCGTCATGACTATGATCACCGTGATGGTGCTGGGCATGATCGTCAGCAGCGCACTGGTCCTGCTGGGCAATCGCCAGGTCGGCTATACCGTGGCGCATGTCGCCACCGACCTGCGCGTCGCCCTGATCCGTGCCCTGCTGGGCAGCCGCTGGGAGTACTACCTGCGCCAGCCGACGGGGGCGCTGGCCAACTCCGTCGCCACCGAGGCCTTCCGCGCCTCCACCGCCTACGAGCACGCCGCCAACGCCCTGGCCCTGTTCATTCAGGCCATGGTCTACGTGGTCATCGCCCTGTTCGTGTCCTGGCAGGCGGCCGTCCTCTCCCTGATTCTGGGCGTCTTCCTGCTGCTGGCCCTGCAGAAACTGGTGAAGACCTCGCGTCACGCCGGCAAGAGCCAGACCCGCCTGATGCGCGAGCTGCTGGCGCACCTGACCGACACCCTGGGCTCGGTCAAGCCGCTCAAGGCCATGGCCCGCGAGGATATCGCCGACTCGCTGCTGCGGCACCGGGCCGACGAGCTCAACCACGCCATGGAGCGCGAGGTCATGAGCCGCGAGGCGCTCAGGGCGCTGCAGGGGCCGATGCTGGCGACTCTCGCGGCGGGAGGACTCTATGCGGGGCTGGTCGTGCTGAAGCTGCCCCTGTCGTCGGTGATGGTGCTGATCTTCCTGGTGGTGCGGATCCTGAGCCTGCTGCACAAGGCCCAGCAGCGCTACCAGCGCGTCGCCTCCCAGGAAAGCGCCTACTGGGCGCTGCAGAAAGCGATCGAAACCGCGCAGGCCGATGCCGAGCCCGGCGGCGGCAACCGGGCTCCCAGCCTGCAGGACGCCATCGTCTTCGAGCACGTGTCCTTCAGCTACGGCGACCGGCCGATTCTCGATGGCCTCGACCTGACGATCCCCGTCGGCGCCTTCACCAGCCTGGTCGGGCCCTCCGGCGCCGGGAAAACCACGCTCCTCGACCTGCTCTGCGTGCTGCTGGCCCCGCAGTCCGGCAGCATCCGGGTCGACGGCGTCCCCCTGGAGGAGCTGGACCGCCAGCGCTGGCGGCGGCTGATCGGCTACGTGCCCCAGGAAACCCTGCTGCTCCACGACAGCATTCTGGCCAACGTGACCTTGGGCGATCCGGCGCTGACGGTCGCGGATGCGGAGCGGGCGCTGAGGCAGGCCGGCGCCTGGGAGTTCGTGGAGAGGTCTCCGGAGGGCATGCAGACGGTCGTCGGCGAGCGCGGCGGCAAGCTGTCCGGCGGCCAGCGCCAGCGCATCGTCATCGCCCGGGCGCTGGCCCACCGGCCCCGGCTGCTGATCCTGGACGAGGCGACCAGCGCCCTGGACCCCGAGTCGGAAGAGGCGATCTGCCGGACCATGAAGCAGCTGACCCCGGAGATCACCGTCATCGCCGTCTCGCACCGGCCGGCGCTGATCGAGGTCGCCGACCAGGTCTGGCGCCTGCAGGAGGGGCGGCTGGTGCGCATCAAGGGACCCCGCGAGACCTGCCGGCGTTTCGGCGAGCGGGCCCCGATCGGGCCGGAAGGCGGCGCACCCACGGCCTGAGGGGCAGGCAGGCGACTGCGGAGAGAGGGCCTCTCCCGCGCGAGGGGAGAGGGGGATTGCTCTCAGGCCGCTCAGGGCCGGTTGCGGAAGGGTGTGTCAGGATCGATCGGCCGGTCGCCGGCGGTTGGCCGGGTTTTGCGGATGTCGCTGTCCCTCTCGATGTCCACGTCGGTACGCCGCACCGTGTCGTGCACGGTTTCCTCGTGCTGGGTGGTTTCCTTGCCGACCATGACCTCCTCGACCACCCGGGCGGTCTTGGAGACCACGGGCTCTTCGGCAGTTTCCTGGATCTCGATGGTGCCCTCGCGGAAGGTGGACAGCTCTTCCTGCGAGGCCGGGCGATCGACCGGGCGGCGCTCGACCACGGCGTGCTGCTCGGTCAGGCTCACCGTCTCCTCGACCGGGCGCTCGGTCATCCGCGACACGATGCGGACGCGCCCCAGGGCGTTCTCCCGCTTGCCGACCTTGAGCTGCTCCTCCATGATCGGAATGGCCGTGCGCTCGGCCGTCCCGCTGGTGGTCGTGGCGGTTTCGGCCGAGCCGAGCTGTTCCGTATGCTGCAGACCCCAGCCGGCGCTGCGCTCGTCGATGTCGATGGCGCCGTTGTGCTCCATGATCTCCTCGACGACGCTAACCTGGTCGTCGTCGTTGACGGTGACGGTCACCACGGTGGAGCCGTGGCGTACCGCCTCGGCATAACGCTGGCTAGTGGCGTCCTCGTCGCTGAAGATCGAATGGAAGAACTCGCTGATCCTGTCGCCCAGGGACTGGTCCTCCCGGCGCGTGTCGTAGGTGGTGTCGGTGCGCAGTGCCGTGTCCTCGCTCATGCTGATGTCGTTCGAGGCAGCCAGCTGAATATCGGTTTGCGACACGCCGCTACTCATCAGCTCGCGCTTGACCTGTTCGGCTTCGTCGTAGTGGTCGAATGCGCCAATCAGAATGTGTTGCATGGTCCACCTCTATAAATTCGGCAGCCTGGGCTGCAAGGCGATAGCGGTGTTGCGGTAGATGTCTACCGGGTTTGGGAGGGCGGGACTTCCGCGGGGGTGCGCTCGACCGTCACCTGCTCGCGCCGCAGCGTGACGGGCACGCTGTGAGGCTCCTCGTGCACGACTCGCCGGACACGCAGCTCTTCCTTGAGTACCAGCCGTTTCTCCACGACCAGCACTTCCTCGAGCACGGGAATGACGGTGACGTCGCCCTCCTGGCGAACCTGCGGGGGATGGGCCGGATCGACGTCCGTCCCGCAGGAAACCCGCTCGACCTGTACCTCGTCGTGGAGCAGGGACTCCTCCAGGAGACAGTCCTCGGTTTCCACCGACTTGGTGATCCGCACGCGGCCGGACTCGACCTGGCGCTTGTGCAGGACGGCCTCCTCGACCATCACCGGAATCGTCTCGCTTTCCAGTCTCTTGGGTTCGTCTGCAGGCATCGTCTCCCATCCTTCGCTCGGCCGAGCGTTTCACGCCCTCCTGGGAACTAGAGTTCGCCACGGCTTTGTTGGTTCAGGAAACTTTGCAGTCGATCCGACAGGCTGTCGGATTGGCGGTGACGAATGAACGAACAGCAGAAATCGCCTGTTTCGAAGTTGCCGCCACAGGCAGGCTGAAGTTCCGCCGGACAGCGGCCCGCCTGCCTGCCGGCCACTTTCCGCACAACTTGCCTGTTGTGCAGGGACTCATTGTTTTTGATCGTTGAATACCGCCCTGACGCGGCGAAAGAGCAAGGATGGATAACGGGAAAGTTCCGGGAGACGAGTCTTGCATGGCAAGTGCAAGACCTGGAATACCCACTTTCCGGCCTGTTCTCCGAAAGGAAATTCTGCCGGGGATTCCTCAATCGTCCCGGGTCAGCACTTCCAGCAGCTCGATCTCGAAGATCAGGTTCGAATTCGGCTTGATGTGCGCGCCGATCTGCCGCTCGCCGTAGGCGAGGTGCGCCGGCACGAAGAGCCTGCGCTTGCCGCCGACCTTCATGCCCATCAGCCCCTGGTCCCAGCCCTTGATCACCCGCCCGGTACCGATGACGCACTGGAACGGCTTGCCTTTATCGTAGGAGGAATCGAACCGGGTGCCGTCCTCCAGAAAGCCGTTGTACTGGGTGGTGATCAGGGCGCCCTTGACCACGGCCTTGCCGTCGCCCAACTGGATGTCCTCAACCTGCAATTCGTCGCTCATCGCTCGCTCCGTTCAGTCGGCAGCCCGTGGGGGATGCCTGGATGGGCAGCGTTTTTCTCAGGAATTGCATGGCCTGGCAACCGTGGGGGGATGGGTGTCGGACGTTGCCAGCACTTCAGGAGCGTCTGCCTGGGAGCAACTCCGCAATCCAGATGGTGTGCCGGGTGCCCTTGTTGCCGTGGGCGAAGACCTGAACCTCTTCCGCCCGGAAGCCGGCCCTGGCAAGCCGTCCGGAAAAGGCCCGGTCGGCGGTGGCCGACCAGACGGCCAGCACGCCCCTGGGCCGCAGGGCCTGCGCGCAGGCGTTCAGGCCGTCCAGCGAGTAGAGCCAGCTGTTCACTTTCTGCGTCAGCCCCTCGGGCCCGTTGTCGACATCCAGCATGATCGCGTCATACCCCCCGGGCTCGCGCGCGAGGACTGCCGCGACGTCCTCGTTGAGCAGGGTGGTGCGCGGGTCGCGCAGCGGATGACCGGCCTTCTCGCCCAAGGGGCCGCGGTTCCACTCGATCACGCCGGGCACCAGCTCCGCCACCTGCACTTCGGCATCGGCACCCAGCGCCTTGAGCGCCGCCGCCAGGGTGAAGCCCATCCCCAGTCCCCCGACCAGCACGCGCGCCTGCGGGTTTGACGCGACTTTGCGGCAGGGGATCTGGCCAAGGGCGTCCTCCGATCCGTGCATGCGGGTATTCATCAGCTGATTGCCGCTGCCGCCCTGGATCTTGATGACGAAATCCTCGCCATATTCGTACAGGCACAGCGCACCGCCGTTTTCCGGGATGGGGGCCGTGCCGATCAGGACGAAACGTTTCATGGGCATCTCTACAGGGAGGGCGGCAGTGAGCCGGAGAGCGGGGCATTCAACGCCGCCGCGAAGAGCGTCGCCAGGATGCGGGGCGGAGGCGACGGGGGCGGCAGCTTGTCATGGACGGCTGGCGGCCTCAAGGAGAAACCGGCCCGTCCCGGCCCCGATCCGGCCTTGCAGGTTCAGGCTTTGCGCGCATGTCTGCGCTGGGCCATGAGTCCAATCATTTGTTGATTGAATGGATGGACTGCGTAGGCTCCTGCTCGGCGGCCAAAAGCTGGGGAGATCTGCAATGCCGGCTTTCGACCCGTACCGGTCTTTCACGCCCATTGATCGGCGCGGCTCAACTCAGCAGAAAGCGGCCAGTCGCACAGCTCCATCAATTGTTGATCAGCGAGGCTGACCCCCGATATGGCTGCTGCGATTCAGCACCTACGAGCAATCTCTCGAACCAATCATCGAAAAGAATAACTGCGCCTATGCGTATCAGCCCGGCTACAGGAGTTTTCGGGCATCGGCGTCTAAGCTAATAATTCATCAAGGAGCCAGAGATGCGAGTCCTATGCGATTTCGATGCATAGCATTATATGTAGTAGCGGTGTTTGCGACTCTTCCCGCCATCACCTTGGCCCAATCAGCATGTCCTGGCATTCACGTGAAGATTCTGAACATTAGAAACAGCACTGGAGTCATAGCTTGCGCGCTTTTTGAATCACCCGTCGGCTTCCCTACAGAGTTCCTGCGCTCCGCCATCAATATCATGGTGATTAAAATCAAGCATACACAGGCACGCTGTGACTTTGAGGAAATTCCGCAGGGAACGTATGCACTTGCCGTCATCCATGATGAAAATATGAACGGCAAGCTTGACACTAACCGGCTTGGGGCTCCGACAGAGGGCTACGGCTTTTCAAATAACGCAAAAGCCTTCTTGAAAGCTCCTTCGTTTGGCGCCGCCCGCTTTCCGTACGGCGGGCAAAATGTAGCCTTAACGATCAGCTTAAGTTACTGAGTGCTCGTTATATAAACATTGAAGAGTTCTATCTATCTATTTTGTTTGATCCAGCACGCCTATTCAGGGGCGCTGCGCCTAACAAGGCATATGGACTCCCCCCGCAAGTGACGAAAAGCGTGCGGCTGAGTTTGAGTGTTAAGTGTTAAATGTCCGCTATCCGGCATTCGCTAGCTGAACTCATTCTAAAGTAAATGACTGCACTTGGCCGATTTCTGCCACGCATTTCGCTGAGGTTGTTCAATGCTCAGTGAAATACCAGATACATCTTGATTCTGTCGGGTTCCACGCTCCTGCGTGGAACCCTGACTGATCGACGCTCTGCGTCCCCGGCAGCGACCTACGCAGGAGCACAGATACGATCAGTTGTTCCACCGTCCCCATCTGGCCGACGCCTGCCACCCCTTTTCACAAAGGCTCTCCGCCTCTCAGCGCAGCCCCAGATGCACCAGCAATCCCGCCAGCGCACAGCCCGCCAGCACTTCGATCACCCCGCGCCTGAAGCGGAACAGGGCGATGGCGGCAGCCAGGGCGATCAGCGCCGAGGGCCAGTCGAAGCGGCCGGCGAAGCCTTCGGGCCAGAGCACGTGGTAGCCGAAGAACAGCGCCAGGTTGAGGATCACCCCGACCACTGCGGCGGTGACCCCGGTCAGCGGGGCGGTGAACTTCAGCTCGCCATGGGTGGATTCCACCAGCGGGCCGCCGGCGAGGACGAAGAGGAACGACGGCAGGAAGGTGAACCAGGTGACCAGGCAGGCGGCCAGCGTGCCGGCAAGGAAGGCCTGCTCGGCGCCGAACAGGGGGTGGACGTAGCCGCCGACGAAGCCGACGAAGGCCACCACCATGATCAGCGGCCCCGGGGTGGTCTCGCCGAGGGCCAGGCCGTCGATCATCTGCGTCGGGGTCAGCCAGCCGTAGTGGCCGACCGCCCCCTGGTAGACGTAGGGCAGCACCGCGTAGGCGCCGCCGAAGGTGAGCAGCGCGGCCTTGGTGAAGAACCAGCCCATCTGCGTCAGGGTGCCTTGCCAGCCGAACAGCGCGGTCAGAAGGCCCATCGGCAGCAGCCAGAGCAGGGCGCCGACCAGCAGCAGCCGCGCCAGCCGCGCGCGGCTGAAGCGCGCATGGGCGGGCGGCGGGGTGTGGTCGTCGATCAGCGCCGGGCCGAAGCCCGGCTTCGCCGCCGCATGGCCGCCGGCGCCGCCGAAGCGGTCCGGCGCCAGGCGCCCGCCGAGGTAGCCGAGCAGCGCCGCACCGAGCACGATCAGCGGGAAGGGTACCTGGAGGGCGAAGATCGCCACGAAGGCGGCTGCGGCGATCGCCCACAGCCAGGCGTTGCGCAGGGTGCGCGAGCCGATGCGGTGGGCGGCGTGGACGACGATGGCGGTCACCGCCGGCTTGATCCCGTAGAACAGCCCGGCGACCAGCGGCACGTCGCCGAAGGCGAGGTAGACCCAGGACAGGGCGATCAGGATAAACAGCGAGGGCAGCACGAACAGCACCCCGGCGATCACCCCGCCGCGGGTGCCGTGCAGCAGCCAGCCGAGGTAGGTGGCGAGCTGCTGGGCCTCGGGGCCGGGCAGCAGCATGCAGAAGTTCAGGGCATGCAGGAAACGGCGCTCGGAGATCCAGCGGCGCCGCTCGACCAGTTCCTGATGGAGGATCGAGATCTGTCCGGCCGGGCCGCCGAAGCTGATGAAACCGAGCTTGAGCCAGAACAGCAGGGCCTGGCGCAGGCTGGCGGACGCATGGTCCGGGTGGGGCTGGTGCGGGTGCGTTTCGGACATCGGGATGCTCTTTGCCGGGGTGTTTGCGCTCGGAGGACCGCCGCCGGGGCCGAGTCACCGGTTTCCGGCGACGGCTGCGCAGGCGTCGCGTGGCGCATCATAGCCTGCGTTGATTGCGTGTGTCCGAGCGCCGCCCGGCTGGGAGTCGGTCGGATCGACGGGGCGACCCGCCGGCCGCTCGCCGGCGGCGTGCGGCGCTTGTTCACCAGCAGCTCGCCGATGCGGATCAGCTGTGCGCGGCGGCCTGCGGAGCTGAGCTGGCTGCGATTGGCGGCAACAGCAGAAGCATCGCGAATGAGTTCGCTCCCTTGGCCTGTTCGCCAATGGGCAAGTGCAAGACCTTGAAAGGCTGGCTCTGAAGCGTGGCGCAAGGATCCTGGAATCGTGCCCGGTCTGCGGCGCATGACCCGGTCGGGAAGGCGGGCGCCGAAGAGCCGGCGTGGCGGAGCACGCCAGCCCTGTCCGCGGGTTTTCGGCGTGTTAGTCGGCCACCATCAGGGCATCGGCGGAAACGTCTTTCACGCCCTTGATGCTCCTGGTCTTCTGGATGGCCAGCTCCTTCTCGGCCTCGGAGCTGACCGTGCCGGACAGTGACACCACACCCTGGGTGGTTTCCACCTTGATGTCCATGCCATCGAGGTCGCTGTCGGCCAGGAAGGTGGACTTCACCTTGCTGGTGATCCAGGTATCGGAAACCGCATCTCCGGCCTTTTCCATTGTTTCGCTAGCGAGAAGCATGGGTTGGGCCTGACTCTGCCGGCCATCATCGGCCGCAACGCCACCGGCCATCATCAGGCCGAGAGCGGCCGTGGCGGTAATGGCGATATAAGTCCAGGGATGCTTTTTCATGGTGTTCACTCCTGTTCTTCTTGGGGAATTACAGCGTGTCGACATAACCATGGACTTCCCCGGGGCAGGGTAAGTTCTATGCGGCAGCGGGAGGGGAGAGTGCGGCGTTCCTCTTTGTGGCGCTGTTGCAAGGGATTTGCCTGGCGCGGGAATCGGGAAAAATGCCCTGCTTGCTCCGTTCGGGAATGTGCGATGTGCGTCGGGATACCGGCCTCCCGTGACATCCGCCTGCAATCCGGCCGGGCAACAATGATGCGTTTCACAGCCGGGTATCCGGCGCGGACATTCTGTGAACCATGCCCGATGTACGGGCTTACCAGGCCGGTTTTCTGCGCCGATAATTGACCTGCTTCCGTTCCAGGAGAAGGTCTTGCCGAGCCCATCCCCTTCCGTTGCCGATTCCTCCCTGTTGCTGGTGCAGCTGACCGACAGTCACCTGTTCGCCGACATGGAGGCGCGGCTGCTCGGCATGCAGACCGAGGACAGCCTGCAGCGGGTGATCGAGCTGGTGCGCCGTGAGCAGCCGCGGATCGATCTGCTGGTGGCCAGCGGCGACATCTCCCAGGATGGCTCGGACGAGTCCTATGCCCGGTTCCGCCAGCTCTGCGCGCCGATCGCCGCACCGCTGCGCTGGACTCCCGGCAACCACGACACGCGCGAGGCGCTGAGCCGGGCCAGTGCCGGCAGCGAATGCCGCCAGCCGATCGTCGACCTGGGCAACTGGCGTATCGTGCTGCTCGACTCGGCCCTTCCCCATGCGGTGCCCGGCTTTCTCGAGCCGAGCGAGCTGGCCCTGCTCGAGCGGGCCCTTGCGGAGGCGCCCGAGCGTCATCATCTGATCTGCCTGCACCACCATCCGGTATCGATCGGCTGCCACTGGATGGAATCGATCGGCCTGCGCAACGCCGAGGCGCTGTTCGCCGTGCTGGACCGCTTCCCGCAGGTGCGCGCGCTGCTCTGGGGGCACGTGCACCAGGAGTTCGATCGGATGCGCCGCGGCGTGCGCCTGCTCGCCTCGCCTTCGACCTGCGTGCAGTTCACCCCCGGCAGCGAGGACTTTTCGGTCAGCGACCAAGCGCCCGGCTACCGCTGGCTGCGCCTGCAGGCCGACGGCCGCCTGGAAACCGGCGTGTCGCGGTTGACCGACTACCGCTTCCAGATCGACTACGGCAAGGGCGGCTACTGAGTCCGGCGGGGCGTTGCGATCCGCCGCACGGCAGCAAATGCGCCGGCCGACTTGAGACTGGCGCGCGCGGCTTGTAGCCTTCCTTCTTCCGTCACTGTTGTCCGAGATTCATGCCCAGCGCCGCGCCGTCCATCCTCTATATCCACGGCTTCAACAGCTCGTCCGCCTCCCTCAAGGCGCAGCAGCTGATCCGCGCCATGCAGGCCCTTGGCCTAGGCGCGCGCCTGCGGGTGCCCGATCTGCATCACCATCCGCGCCAGGCGATCGCCCAGCTCGAGACGGCGCTCGCCGAGCTGGGGCGGCCCATGCTGGTCGGCAGCTCCCTCGGCGGCTACTATGCGACCCATCTGGCCGAGCGGCATGGTCTGCCGGCCGTGCTGATCAATCCCGCGGTGCGCCCGCACCGGCTGTTCAACGGCCGTCTGGGGCCGCAGCTCAACCATTACAGCGGCGAGACCTGGGAGCTGACCGCCGACCATCTGGCGGCCCTCGCCGCCCTGGAGGTGCCGCCGCCGCAGGACCCGGTGCGTTACCGGGTATGGCTGCAGACCGGCGACGAGACGCTCGACTGGCGGGATGCCGCAACCTACTACCGGCACTGCGCGCCCTCCGTCGAGACGGGCGGCGATCATGCCTTCCAAGGCTTTGCCGGGCGCCTGCCGGAACTGCTCGCCTTCGCCGGCTTCGCCGCCGGGCTGTGGCGCGATTTCGATTTTTCCGAACTCTGAACTAAGGCAACCATGGCTCAGACCTACAACGCGGACGCCATCGAGGTCCTTTCCGGACTCGACCCGGTGCGCAAGCGCCCGGGCATGTATACCGACACCACGCGTCCCAACCACCTGGCCCAGGAAGTGATCGACAACAGCGTCGACGAGGCCCTGGCCGGCCACGCGAAATCCGTGCAGGTGATCCTCCATGAGGACAATTCGCTGGAAGTGATTGACGACGGCCGCGGCATGCCGGTGGACATCCATCCGGAGGAGGGCGTGCCGGGGGTCGAGCTGATCCTCACCAAGCTGCACGCCGGCGGCAAGTTCTCCAACAAGAACTACCAGTTCTCCGGCGGCCTGCACGGCGTCGGCATCTCGGTGGTCAACGCGCTGTCGACCTGCGTCGAGGTGCGCGTCAAGCGCGACGGCAACGAGTACCGCATGGCCTTCGCCGACGGCTTCAAGGCCAGCGAGCTGGAGATCGTCGGCAGCGTGGGCAGGCGCAACACCGGCACCAGCGTGCACTTCTGGCCGGACGCCCAGTACTTCGATTCGCCGAAGTTCTCCGTCAGCCGCCTGAAGCACGTGCTCAAGGCCAAGGCGGTGCTCTGTCCGGGCCTTTTGGTGAGCTTCGAGGACAGGGCCGCCGGCGAGAAGGTCGAGTGGCACTACGAGGACGGCCTGCGCTCCTACCTGGCGGATGCCGTCGACGGCTTCGCCCGCCTGCCCGAGGAGCCCTTCACCGGCAGCTTCGCCGCCAGCCGCGAGGCGGTGGACTGGGCGCTGCTGTGGCTGCCCGAGGGTGGCGAGAGCGTGCAGGAGAGCTACGTCAACCTGATCCCCACCGCCCAGGGCGGCACCCACGTCAACGGCCTGCGCCAGGGCCTGCTGGACGCCATGCGCGAGTTCTGCGAGTTCAGGAGTCTCTTGCCGCGCGGCGTCAAGCTGGCGCCGGAGGATGTCTGGGAACGCATCGCCTTCGTCCTCTCGATGAAGCTCGCCGAGCCGCAGTTCTCCGGGCAGACCAAGGAGCGCCTGTCCTCGCGCGAGGCGGCGGCCTTCGTCTCCGGTGTGGTCAAGGATGCCTTCAGCCTGTGGCTCAACGAGCACCCCGAGCTGGGCCTGCAACTGGCCGAGCAGGCCATCGGCAACGCCGGGCGCCGCCTCAAGGCGGGCAAGAAGGTCGAGCGCAAGAAGATCACCCAGGGCCCGGCGCTGCCCGGCAAGCTGGCCGACTGCGCCGGCCAGGATCCGCTGCGCGCCGAGCTGTTCCTGGTCGAGGGCGACTCCGCCGGCGGCAGCGCCAAGCAGGCGCGCGACAAGGAGTTCCAGGCGATCATGCCGCTGCGCGGGAAGATCCTCAACACCTGGGAGGTGGACGGCGGCGAGGTGCTGGCCAGCCAGGAGGTGCACGACATCGCCGTGGCCATCGGCATCGACCCCGGCTCGGCGGATCTCTCGCAGCTGCGCTACGGCAAGGTCTGCATCCTCGCCGACGCCGACTCCGACGGCCTGCACATCGCCACCCTGCTGTGCGCACTGTTCGTCCGCCACTTCCGCCCGCTGGTGGAGGCCGGCCACGTGCACGTCGCGATGCCGCCGCTGTACCGCATCGACCTCGGCAAGGAAGTCCACTACGCCCTCGACGAGGCCGAGCGCGACGGCATCCTCGAGCGCCTGGCCGCCGAGAAGAAGCGCGGCAAGCCGCAGGTCACCCGCTTCAAGGGCCTCGGCGAGATGAACCCGCTGCAGCTGCGCGAGACCACCATGGACCCCAACACCCGCCGCCTGGTCCAGCTGACCCTCGACGACTTCGACGCCACCCGCGAGGTCATGGACATGCTGCTGGCCAAGAAGCGCGCCGGCGACCGCAAGGCCTGGCTGGAAACCAAGGGCAACCTGGCCGAGGTGCTGGTCTGATGCGCCGCTGGCTGTTGGGCCTGGGCCTGCTGCTCAGCCCGGCGCTGCACGCCTCGCTGCCGGTGGAGCCACTGCGCCTGCTCGGCGAGCACCCGCTCGACGGCATGCCGAGCGGCAACTTCTCCGGGCTGGCGCGCTGCGGCGATGCGCTGTGGGCGGTTTCCGACCGCGACGACGATCGCCTCTACCGCCTGCAGCCCGGCGAGACGGCCTGGCAGGCCGAGGCGCAGACCTTCGTCGTGCCGCCGCTGCCCGACAGCGGGCTGCCCTGGGGGCTGCGGGCGCGGACCAGGCTGATGGGCACGCTGCGCGGCGGCGAGATGGATCTTGAGGGGCTGAGCTGCGACGCCCGGGGCAACCGCTATCTGGTCAGCGAGGCGCATGCCGCGGTGCTGCAGCTGCCGGAGATCGGTCAGCCGCAGTGGCTGGCGCTGCCGCCGGCGCTGCTGCGCCAGGCGCGGGCCAGCGGCATGCTGCTGAAATTCAACGCCATGTTCGAGGGCATCGCCGTCGATCCGGCTGGCGAGCGCCTGTGGCTGGCCGCCGAGCGGGAACGCCGCGGGCTGCTGGTGGCGCACCGCGTCCAGAGCGTCTGGCAGTGCAGCGGCAGCTGCGTGCTGCGCAGCGAGGACGGCCCGGCGCTGCCGCCGGCCCAGCTGAAAACCTCGCGCAGCTGGGCGAAGAGCTTCGCCGACCTGGCCTTTCACGGCGACAAGCTGTTCAGCCTGGAGCGTCTGGCGCACCAGATCTGCCGGCACAGCCCGAGCACCGGCGAGGTCGAGCGCTGCTGGTCGTTTGCCGACGCGCTGCTCACCGACGCCCGCCGCTACGCGCAGCCCTGGGGCAGCGCCGAGGCGCTGTGGATCGACGCCGAGGGCGCCTGGATCGGCACCGACAACGGCACGCTGCCCCGCGGCGACGGCGAAACCCGGCCGATGCTCTGGCATTTCGCCGCGCCGGCCGAAGGCTGGAACGGCGCGCCTTGAAGCCTGGTCACGATACCGCATTCAACTTCTTCCGGCGCCGGCTGCCTGCCGCCGCGCCGCAACCCTGGGACTGACCCATGAACGAATCCTTCGATCCCGGCCTGGACGGCGTGGAGCGCCGCTCCCTCGCGGAGTTCACCGAGCAGGCCTATCTCAACTATTCCATGTACGTGATCATGGACCGCGCCCTGCCGCACATCGGCGATGGCCTCAAGCCCGTGCAGCGGCGCATCGTCTACGCGATGAGCGAGCTGGGGCTGGATGCCGACGCCAAGCACAAGAAGTCGGCGCGCACCGTCGGCGACGTGCTCGGCAAGTTCCACCCCCACGGCGACTCGGCCTGCTACGAGGCCATGGTGCTGATGGCCCAGCCGTTTTCCTACCGCTACACCCTGGTGGATGGCCAGGGCAACTGGGGCGCGCCGGACGATCCCAAGTCGTTCGCCGCCATGCGCTACACCGAGGCGCGCCTGTCGCGCTATTCGGAAGTGCTGCTCGCCGAGCTGGGGCAGGGCACCGCCGACTGGGTGCCGAACTTCGACGGCACCCTGGACGAGCCGGCGGTGCTGCCGGCGCGGCTGCCCAACCTGCTGCTCAACGGCACCACCGGCATCGCCGTGGGCATGGCCACCGACGTGCCGCCGCACAACCTGCGCGAGGTGGCGAGCGCCTGCGTGCGCCTGCTGGACGAGCCGCAGGCGACGGTGGCGCAGCTCTGCGAGCACATTCCGGGGCCGGACTTTCCCACCGAGGCGGAGATCGTCACCCCGCGCGCCGAGCTGCTGAAGACCTACGAGACCGGCCGCGGCTCGGTGCGCATGCGCGCGCTGTACCGGGTCGAGGACGGCGACGTGGTGATCACCGCGCTGCCGCACCAGGTTTCCGGGGCCAAGGTGCTGGAGCAGATCGCCGCGCAGATGCAGGCCAAGAAGCTGCCCATGGTCGCCGACCTGCGCGACGAATCGGACCACGAGAACCCCTGCCGCATCGTCATCATCCCGCGCTCCAACCGGGTCGACGTGGAGGGGCTGATGCAGCATCTGTTCGCCACCACCGACCTGGAGTCCAGCTACCGGGTCAACCTCAACATCATCGGCCTGGACGGCAAGCCGCAGGTGAAGGACCTGCGCACGCTGCTCACCGAGTGGCTGGCGTTTCGCGTGCAGACGGTGCGCCGCCGCCTGCAGTTCCGCCTGGACAAGGTGGAGCGTCGTCTGCACTTGTTGGAAGGTTTGCTGATCGCCTTCCTCAACCTCGACGAGGTGATCCATATCATCCGCACCGAAGACCAGCCCAGGCCGGTGCTGATGGCGCGCTTCGGGCTGACCGAGGTGCAGGCCGACTACATCCTCGATACCCGTCTGCGCCAGCTGGCGCGGCTCGAGGAGATGAAGATCCGCGGCGAACAGGACGAGCTGGCCAGGGAACGCGACAAGCTGCTGGCCCTGCTCGGCAGCGAGGCCAGGTTGAAGAAGCTGGTGCGCAAGGAGCTCCTGGCGGACGCCGAGACCTACGGCGACGCGCGCCGCTCGCCGATCGTCGAGCGCGCCGAGGCCCGGGCGTTGTCGGAAACCGAGCTGCTGCCCACCGAGCCGGTGACCGTGGTGCTCTCCGAGAAGGGCTGGGTGCGCTGCGCCAAGGGCCACGACATCGACCCGGCGGCGCTTTCCTACAAATCCGGTGACAATTTCAAGGCGGCGGCCCAGGGGCGCTCCAACCAATACGCCGTGTTCATCGACTCCAGCGGGCGCAGCTATTCCCTGGCGGCCCATTCGCTGCCCTCGGCGCGCGGCCAGGGCGAGCCCCTGACCGGGCGCCTGGCGCCGCCGCCGGGGGCGAGCTTCGACTGTGTGCTGCTGCCGGAGGACGAGGTGCTCTATATCATCGCCTCCGATGCCGGCTATGGCTTCGTGGTCAAGGGCGAGGACCTGCAGGCGAAGAACAAGGCCGGCAAGGCGCTGCTGACCCTGCCGGCCGGTGCCCGAGTCATGGCGCCGCGCCCGTTGGGCGATCCGCAGAACGACTGGCTGGCGGCGGTGACCACGGAAGGGCGCCTGCTGCTGTTCCGGGTGGCCGAGCTGCCGCAGCTGGCCAAGGGCAAGGGCAACAAGCTCATCGCCATCCCCGGCGAGCGGGTCGCCAGCCGCGAGGAGTACCTCGGCGACTTCGTCGTGCTCTCCGCCCGGGCGACCCTGGTGCTGCAGGCCGGCAAGCGCACCCTGTCGCTGAAGCCGGGCGATCTGGAGTATTACCAGGGAGAGCGCGGCCGGCGCGGCAACAAGTTGCCGCGCGGTTTTCAACGGGTGGATGCGCTCTTGGTCGAGGAGCCGGCCTGATGGCAGAATGTCGCGCGAGCGCGTTGGAGGGTGCAACTACCTGCAATTAGCTGTCCGCGGCTTCCAAGACGATCACAACGGCCGGCCTGCAAGGGATTGACGGATTGGCCATATCCAAGCCGGCCTTGCCCCGGGGCCTTGCAGCTGCCCCGGTGGATGGATCCTGCCCACCCCGGGCATGGCCGTTTGAGCCACCCGGCGTGCCCTGCCAGTGCAGCGCGCCGGGCCGTGGTTTTTGAAGATGGACTATGGCTGCCTGCCGGCAGCCTACTGGGTGAACATCGATGAGATTCCCGCGCTTTCGTTTGCTGGTCCTGCTGGCTGCCCTGTCGTTGCTGGGCGCCTGTTCCTTTCGCCCGACGACCACCCTTTATCGGCTGGACGGCGGCGACCCCGCGACTCCCGAACGCAATGGCATGGCCGTGCTGCTCGGCCCGGTGACCCTGGCCGACTATCTGCAAAAGGATGCCGTCCTGGTACAGCGTCACGAGGATGGCAGCCTGAGCACGGCCCGCGATGCCCGCTGGGCCGGCGACCTGAAGGCCGATATCGACCAGCTGCTGCTGCGCCAGCTGGCCTGGCGTCTGGACAGCCACCGCCTGGTGCCCGAGCCGGGCGCGCCCGGCTTCAAGCCGGACGTGCAGGTCCAGCTGAACATCACCCGCCTGGATTCGGGACCGAAGCAGCCCGCCGTGCTGGAGGCTCAATGGCGTCTGCTGGATCGCCAGGGACGCCTCAGAGAGAGTCGCCTGATCCGTCTGGAGGAGCCGCATCAGAACTCCAGTGCCGATCAGGTGCGGGCGCAGAGCCTGGTGCTGCAACGCCTGGCCGAACAGCTGGCGGCGGCGATCCGGCCGCTGGCCAAGCAGCAGGCATCGGCTCCGGCGCCGGAGCCACGCAAGAGTCCGCGGGCGGCAGCGCCCAAAGTGGAGAAAAAACCGCCGCAGGCGCCGGATATCCCCATCGCCAGCCCGACCCGGGACGTCGAGGTGTTCCGCTTCTGAGCGGGCTGGCAGTTCAGGGCAGGTCGAACAGCAGCGCCTCGGCTCTGTCGCCGGCCTCCAGCGCGATCCCCTGCTCGCCGGTCAGCGTGGCGCCGTCGCCGGCCTTGAGGGGCACGCCATTGACTTCCAGGCTGCCACTGGCGACGTGCAGGTAGTAGGTGCGCTCGGCGCGAGTCGGCTGGCTGACCTGTTGGTGTTCTTCCAGGCGGACCAGGTACAGGCAGGCATCCTGGTGGATCGGCAGCGATCCCTCGCGACCGTCCGGCGAAACCAGCAGGCCGATTCCCTGCACGGCGGAGAAGTCCTTCTGGGCATAGCGTGGCGGCACGTGGCTCTGCTGCGGCTGGATCCAGATCTGCAGGAGGTGCAGCGGCTCGCTGGCCGAAGGGTTGTACTCGCTGTGCACGATGCCGCTGCCGGCGCTCATCACCTGGACTTCTCCGGCCTTCAGCTGACTGTTGTTACCCATGCTGTCCTTGTGCTCGACGGTTCCCTTCAGCACATAGGTGATGATCTCCATGTCGCGGTGCGGATGGGCGTCGAAGCCGCTCCGTGGCGCGACACGATCGTCGTTGATCACCCGCAGCCGCGAGACACCCATGTGGCGCGGGTCGTAGTAGTCGGCGAAGGAAAAACTGTGGCGGCTGTCCAGCCAGTCCAGGCTGGCATGGCCGCGTTCGGCGGCCGGGCGCAGGATGATCATCGGGTTTCTCCGGAAGGTTGAAGGGGCATGGCTGTCAGCAAGGCTAGTCTTCACCGGACTGGAAGAAAAACGCGGTTTTCGAAAGGAATTTATCGAAATTATGGTTGCTTTAGTGGGGGCGACCGGGAGCCGTTATTGCTCGACGGGGCTGGCCGCCCCCAAGTGCCTTGCGCCGGTCCGAGGGCCGTGAACCCGTGGCACTGGTATTTGCTCCCGCAGGGATACACGGCGGGGAAGGATAGGCAGCGACAAGGGAGACAGTCGGAAACAAGAAAGCCCGCGCGAGGCGGGCTTTTCAGGGGTGTTTCGGGTCATGTGGGAACATGTCGAAACGTTCATTTGGTGGAGCCGGGGGGATTTGAACCCCCGTCCGCCAGCTCTCTGCTATCGGTTCTACATGCTTAGCCAGTTCTACTGAGTTAACTCCGCGCCGCCCGAGTGGCAGGGTGCTTGGAGCGAGCTGTATGGGTTTTAGCCGTTACGTCTACAGCGAACTTGGCGGCGATCCTGTTCTATCTGACGATCACTTCGGGTTTACAGGCATCCCCTGATGATCGCTGGCGCCGAAGCGACCAGATGAAGGTTAGGCGGCTAGCGCGTACCCTTCGAAGTTGTCATCGTTGGCAACTATAGGTTTGCAACAGTGGATTTACGAGTTCTGTTACCAACTCGGCATGCCCCTCAAGTTTCGTTACCGGCGTCGAATCCTAATCGGCCCCAAAACCTTAGGTGTCAAGTCAAGTTTACGGCAAATAGCTCGGCACGTCGACTGTCGAGGCTGGCGAAATTCGCCGGCGGGCTGCTATATGATGCCTTTTTTGACGTCGCTGGGTGACGGGACTTTTCTATGCCTCGGGCAATGCGATACCCCTTGCGCCGGTGGATCTGGCGTGCATTCGTTCAGTGCGCATTGATTCCGTTGATATTAGTGGAATCCGTACTGATCGGCGCCTATCTGCTGAGCAATGCCGCCACACGCGATGCCCAGCTTGGACATCTCGAAGAGCGGGCGCGGCAGAGCCTGGAAAGTGATGCGCAGCGCGAGGCCGAGGTCGTCGACTGGCGCTTGTGGAGCGTCGAGAAGCAGACGCGGATCTTCCGCGAAGCCGTCGTCCATGCGCTGCAGAACGAGCGCTTCCAGCCGGATGAGGTGGAGCGGGCGCGGCATGTGCTCGGTCCGAAAGGGAGCTTCTACAGCCGCAGCGACAATGGTCGCGCGGCTTCCTTCTATGCGGAAAGCATACCGCCGGAGCGGCAGGATCGGGCCAAGGCACTGCGTCTGTCGCAGCTCGATCCCCTGATGCGCTCGATCAAGGAGGCCGACCCGCTGGTGGTTGCGGTCTATTTCCGCAGTTGGGACCACTACACCCGGTACTTCCCGTTCTTCGACGTGCTGCAGAAGGATCTCGGCGACAGGCCGTCTTCCGGGTACAACTTCTATTCCCGGGCCGCCGAGAGTCAAAACCCCGAGCGCGAGCCGGTCTGGACCTCGCCCTATCTCGACGCCTCCGGACGCTGGCGAATGGCGACGGTCGCCCCCGTATACCGCGGCAATTTCCTGGAGGGGGTGGTCGGTCTGGAGATCGACCTCGAGAGGATGCTGGCCGGAATCGGCGCCTTGGAGGTGCCGTGGCAGGGGTATGGCCTGTTGATCGACGAGGAAGGGAGTGCCATGAGTCTGCCGCGGGGGGGCGGGATGCCGAGCGCTTTCGCCGTCAATGCTCCGGAGCATCGGCGCGAGGCCGAGCATCTGCTGCAGGCGACCGGCGCCGAAGGGGAGGTGCAGACGGCGATGTTCGACGGCCACGAGCATCTGCTGGTCTGGCGGCGGATTCCCCTGACCGGCTGGCGTCTGCTGCTGGTCGTGGACAAGGACAGGATCTTCCAGCCGACCCGGGCCTTGGCGGCCCACTACCAGAAGATCGGCTACCTGTTGATCGCCGCTCTGCTGCTGCTCCATGTGCTGCTCTTGGTGCTCTGGTGGCGGCGCTCGCAGCGTCTGAGCCGCGAACTGGGGCAGCCGATCAGCGGCATCGTCGACATGCTGCGCTATCTGGGCAAGGGCCAGTGGCGTGCGGGGAGCGATCGGCCGTTGCCGCTGCAGGACAGCCGGATCGAGGAGCTGAATGCGATGGCCGATGCGGTGTACAGCAGCGACCGGCAGCTGCAGGCCAGCGAGGCCGAGCGTTCCCGGGCCCAGCGCCTGCTGGAGGTGGTGATGGAGAACACCACCGAGAGTCTCTGGGAAATCATGGCGGACAAGAGCCAGATCCGGGTGAGCAGCCGCTTTGCCAGGCGTTTCGCCCTGGACGCCGAGAACGTGACCATCGAGGAGTTCAACCGGCTGGTTCACCCGGACGACATGGAGCGTCTCAGGCAGCGGCGCGACAGCTTCTTCAGCGGAGCCGACGGCGTCTACGAGGTGGAGTATCGCTGTGTCGACCGTGCCGGCCAGTACGTCTGGCTGCTGTCCCGTGGCCAGGCGCTGGAGTGGGATGCCAGTGGCAGGGTGCTGCACTCGGCGGGTACCCATGTGGACATTTCGCGGCTGAAGGCGGTGCAGGAAGACCTGCGTCGCGCCACCCTGGAGGCTCAGGATGCGAGCCGCGCGAAGAGCCGCTTCCTGTCCAGCATGAGCCACGAGCTGCGTACGCCGCTGAACGCGGTGCAGGGCTTCGCCCAACTGATCGAACTGGAGGTGGAGGGCCGGCCCGAGGCGAACCCGATTGGCGAGTATGCCCAGGAAATCGTCAAGGCCAGTCGGCATCTCACCGCGCTGGTGGACGACATCCTCGACCTTTCCACCCTGGAAGGGCGCCGCCAGCAATTGCATGTCCGGCCGGTCGAGGTCGGCGTCATGCTGGCCAGTTGCGCCGAACTGGTGCAGCCGCAGGTCCGCGAGCGCCAGCTGCAGCTGCAGCTGATACCCATGTGCATGCCCCTCTACGTGCAGGCCGACTCCCGCCGTCTGCGGCAGATCCTGCTGAACCTCTTGTCCAATGCGATCAAGTACAACCGTCCGCAGGGCCGGGTCACGCTCGGCTACGAGGTGCGTTCGGACTGCGTGCGTCTCTGGGTCAAGGACACCGGACCGGGGCTTGATGCCGAGCAGCAGAGCCAGCTGTTCCAGCCTTTCCAGCGCCTCGGCCGGGAGAGTTCCAACATTCCCGGCTCCGGCATCGGCCTGGTGCTGTGCCATGAACTGGTCGCCATGATGAACGGCAGCATGGGCTTTTACAGCGAGCCGGGGCACGGCTGCTGCTTCTGGATCGATCTGCCGGGAGCGGCGGCACCCGAGGAGGGGCAGGCATCGTCCGACGACGCGCCGTCGGCCGGACAGGTCGAGCGGGTCAAGGGCGACTCCTGAAGGGCGGCCGGCCGGCGGGGCATCCCTGCCCCCGGCGGGATCAGGCCGGGCGGACCTTGGCACGGCTGACCCGGTCGACCAGGTAGACCAGTCCGTGGTAGTCGAGGCCGCTGTGCCGGCTGAGGCCGATCTCGCAGGTACGGCTGGTGGAGATGCCTTCCTCGCAGTACTGCACTGCATCCTTCAGGTTGCGCAGGGCGTTGGCGTTCAGCTCGGGGCTGGTGAAGCCCTTGTCGCCAGCGAAGCCGCAGCAGTGGATGCCTTCCGGGACCACCACCTCCCTGGCGCAGCGCCGGGCGATGTCGATCAGCGCCTCGGCTTCGCCGAGGTGCTGGGTGCTACAGGTAACATGCACGGCGACCGGCGTGTCCTGCGGCTCGAAGTCCAGCCGCTCGAGCAGGAAGGTGCGGATGAATTTCACCGGATCGAAGATCTGCAGGCGCGCGTCCGTCAGCTCCTTGACCAGCCGCAGGGTGCAGGGGCTGGTGTCGCAGTAGATCGGATCGAGCCCGCCGCGGCTGGCCTCGAGCAGGGCGTCGAGGGTTTCCCGGCACTTGTGCCCGGCCTGTTCGGCATAGCCCTTGGAGGCGAACGGCTGGCCGCAGCAGAGCTTGTCCAGACCTTCCGGGAAGATCACCTGGTAGCCGGCCTTCTCCAGCAGGGCGCGGGTCTTGTCGATCAGCGGCGCCTGTTCCTTGTCGTCACAGGCCGGGCCCATGGCGCGCGACACGCAGGCGGCGAGATAGACCACCCGCGGGCGCTCGTCGGGCTGCGGCGCGGCGGTCTGCTGGAGGCGCACCGGCTGCGGCATGGCCGGCGTCCACTGCGGCAGGTGCCCGCCGCTGATTCGGTGCAGGGCGGCGCTGAGCTTCGCCAGGCGCGGCGCGCCGAGCAGGCGGCGGGCGCCGTCGGCGGCGACCAGCACCAGGCGCGAGGCGCGCACGCTGGCGGCGAAGTGTTCGGCCAGCCAGTCGGCGGTGCCGCTATGGCCGGCTTCCAGGCCGCGCAGCTTGCGCACCAGATCGCCGGTGTTGATCCCCACCGGGCAGCGCTGGGCACAGAGGCCGGTGGCCGCACAGGTGTCGATGCCCTGGTAGCGGTAGGCTTTTTCCAGGGCTTCGCTGGCCGTGCCGCTGCGCCGTCTGGCCTGAATGTCGCGCCACATGACGATGCGCTGGCGCGGCGTCAGGGTCAGTCCGCGGGACGGGCAGACCGGCTCGCAGAAGCCGCATTCGATGCACTTGTCGACGATCTCGTCGGCGGCCGGCAGCAGCTTGAGGTTCTTCAGGTGGATCTCGGGGTCTTCCGAGAGCACCACGTCGGGGTTGAGGATGCCCTGGGGATCGAGCAGGCGCTTGATCTTCCACATCAGCTGGTAGGCGTCATGGCCCCATTCCAGCTCGACGAAGGGCGCCATGTTGCGCCCGGTGCCGTGCTCGGCCTTCAGCGAGCCGCCGAACTCCACCGCTACCAGTTGCGCGACCTCCTGCATGAAGGCCTCGTAGCGGGCGACCTGGGCCGGCTCGTCGAAGCCCTGGGTGAAGACGAAGTGCAGGTTGCCCTCCAAGGCGTGGCCGAACAGGATCGCCTCGTCGTAATGATGTTTTTCCAGCAACTCGATCAGCCGGTTGACGCCCTCGGCCAGGCGCTCGATCGGGAAGGTGACGTCCTCGATGATCACCGTGGTGCCGGTTCTGCGCACCGCGCCGACCGCCGGGAAGGTGTCCTTGCGGATCTTCCACAGCTGGTTGTAGACGGCCGGGTCGCTGCTGAAGTCGACCTGTTTCTCCACCGGGAAGCCGGCGATGGACGCCGTGATCCGCTCGATCTGCTCTTCCAGCAGCGAGGGGCCGGAGGCGCGGGTCTCGATCAGCAGGGCGCAGGCGGTGGCGGACAGGCTCTTCACCCAGTCCGGCATGCCTTTCATGTTCTCCACCGAGCGCAGGCTGCGCCGGTCGAGCAGTTCCACCGCCGAGACCGGCTGCTGCTTGAGCACCGGCACGGCGTTGCAGCAGGTCTCCACGTCGGGGAAGACGATCAGCGCGCTGGCCTTGTGCGGATGCTCGGGCACGGTGTCGTAGGTCACTGCGCTGATGAAGCCCAGGGTGCCCTCGGAGCCGACCATCAGGTGGGTGAGGATATCCAGCGGCTGGTCGTAGTCGACCAGGGCATTGAGCGACAGGCCGGTGGTGTTCTTCAGCCGGTACTTGTGGCGGATCTTCGCCGCCAGCGCCTCGTCGGCGCGGGTCTGCCGGCCCAGCTCGGCAAGCTGTTCGAGCAGCTCGCCGTGGCTGACCTCGAAGCTCGCCACGCTGAGCGGGTCCTCGGTGTCCAGCACGCTGCCATCGGCCAGCACCAGGCGCAGGGCGGCGAGGGTGTGGTAGCTGTTCTGCGCGGTGCCGCAGCACATGCCGCTGGAGTTGTTGGCGACGATGCCGCCGATCTTCGCCGCGTTGATCGAGGCCGGGTCCGGGCCGATCTTGCGCCCCAGCGGGGCCAGCACGGCGTTGGCGTGGGCGCCGATGACGCCGGGCTGCAGGCGGATCTGCGCGCCGCCGTTGCGGATGTCGCGGCCGTTCCAGTGTTCGCCGAGGACGATCAGCACCGAATCGGTGACTGCCTGGCCGGAGAGGCTGGTGCCGGCGGCGCGGAAGGTCACCGGCACGCGGGAGGCAGAGGCCAGACGCAGCAGTTTGACCACCTCGGCCTCGGACTCGACGCGCACGACCAGCTTGGGGATCAGCCGGTAGAAGCTGGCGTCGGTGCCGAAGGCCAGGGTGGAGAGCGGGTCGTCGAAACGCCGTTCGCGGGGGATCAGCCGCTCGACGGCGGCGAGAAAGGCAGCGGGCAGGGTCATGCGTCCTCCAGGATCAACACGATCAGATCCTTGGGTCCGTGGGCGCCATAGGCGAGCACCTGCTCGATGTCGGCGGTCTTCGAGGGGCCGGACACCAGCAGGGCGTTGGTCGGCATGCCGGCGGCCCACTGCTGCTTCTGCTGCACCTCGAGGAAGTTGTCGTGGATCTCGCTGGCCTTGAGCAGGGCGAAGTGCACCGGCGGCACCAGGCTCATCAGTCGAGGCTCCTCGCGGGTCGGCCAGAGGATCAGGCTGCCGGTGGCGGCGATCGCGCCGAGGGTGCCGGTCAGGCTCGCCGGGGTGTCGTCGAACAGCTCGGCCTTCCACTCCTCGACCGGCCGGTCGTAGGCCTTGAGCTGCGGCAGGCCCTCGCGCCCGGCGAAGTGCGCGGCGAGCTGCGCGCCGTGGGCGGTGGCCGGGGCGATCAGCAGGCTGGGCAGCTGTTTGTCGGCCAGCAGCTTTTCCAGCAGTTCCGGCCATTCGGCCGTGGTGGTCAGGTGGGTTTCGGTGTGCACCGCTTCCATCAGCTGGCGCAGGCGGGCGATGCGCTCACCGGCCGGGTAGCTCCAGGGCCGGGTCACCAGAGCCACGTCGTAGTCGTCGGCGACCGGCGCGGTGCCTTCGAGGCTCTTTCTCAGCTTGGCGAGGATATTGGCTTTGGCCGACATCATTTGCCCTCCAGGTGCTTGCGGGCCAGCTCGTGCAGCGAGCGGGCGGCCGGTTTCGGTGCGCCGTGGTTCTGCGTCCAGGGGCCGAGGTTGCCCGGCGTCAGGCCGCGCAGACGGGTGGCGAAGAAGCCGAAGGCGCGGTACAGCCACGGCGAGGTGTTGAGCAGGCGCCAGCCCTTCCACAGCAGGCGCTCGCCGGCTGAGTACTTGCTGCCCTGGCCGCGCATCACCGGGTTGGGTGCATCCGGCTTCTTGATGTTCTCCTCGCGCAGGCGGCGCAGCAGCGAGGGGATCGGGATCTTCACCGGGCAGACTTCGCCGCAGGCACCGCACAGCGAGGAGGCGGACGGGTGGTCCGGGGTATTCTCCAGGCCCATCAGGTGCGGCGAGATGATCTTGCCGATCGGCCCGGGATACACGGTGCCGTAGGCCTGGCCGCCGATCCGGGTGTAGACCGGGCAGTGGTTCATGCAGGCGCCGCAGCGGATGCAGTTGAGGGTCTGGCGCAGCTCGCCGTCGGCGAAGGCCTGGCTGCGGCCGTTGTCCAGCAGCACTAGGTGGACTTCCTGGGGGCCGTCCAGTTCGTCGGCCTTGCGCGGCCCGGAGATCAGGTTGACGTAGGTGGTGATGCCCTGGCCGAGCGCCGAGCGGGTCAAGAGCGACAACAGCGGCACCACGTCGCGCAGGTTTTCCACCACCTTCTCGATGCCGGTCACCGCGATGTGCACCGGTGGCACCGTGGTCGACATGCGGCCGTTGCCCTCGTTTTCCACCAAGAGCAGGGTGCCGGTCTCGGCCACCGCGAAGTTGACCCCGGAGACGCCGATGTCGGCTTCGAAGAACTTCCGGCGCAGGATGCGCCGGCCGGTCTGGATCAGCTGGTCGACGTCCTCGGTGTAGGCTTCGCCGAGCTTGTCGTGGAACAGCGTGGCAACCTGGCGGGCGTTCTTGTGGATCGCCGGCATGATGATGTGGGTGGGCTTCTCGTGGTCGAGCTGGATGATGTACTCGCCCATGTCGGATTCCAGGGCCTCGATGCCGTGGCCTTCGAGGAAATGGTTCATCTCCATTTCCTCGCTGACCATCGACTTGCCCTTGATCACCTGTTTGGCCCGGTGGGCCTCGGCGATCTGCAGGACGATGGCGTTGGCTTCATCCACCGTTTCCGCCCAGTGCACCTTCACGCCGTTGCGGGTCAGGTTGGCTTCCAGCCGTTCGAGCAGCTCGGGCAGCTGGGAGAGGGCGCGGGCGCGCACATGGTTGCCCATCTCGCGCAGGTGCTCGCGTTCGTAGTCGTCCGGCATCGCGGCCAGGCGCTTGGCCATCAGCGAGTCCATGGCCTTGCGCATGTTGCCGCGCAGTTGCGTATCGCCGAGGGCGTTGTGGGCGTTGTGCTTGAGGTCGCGGCTGGACAGCTCCACCGCCGGGATGCGGGCCTGGCTGTTCATCGGGCGCCTCCGGTGCGTTTCCAGAGGAAGCTGGCCAGGTGCTGGCCGCGCAGCGGTGCGTGCTGCTTCTCCAGCGCGCCGTTGATGTTGAGCAGACAGCCGCAGTCGGCGCTGACCACTTCGGCGGCGCCGGATTCCTGCAGGGCACGGGTCTTGTCGGCGACCATGGCGCCGGAGATGTCCGGCATGCGCACGCTGAAGGTGCCGCCGAAGCCGCAGCATTCGCTCTCGTGGTCATGCTCGACGCGCTCGATCTTCTCCAGTTGGGCGAGCAGGGCGCGGCCGTGCAGGTGGGTGTTCATCTCGCGGCGTGCCGAGCAGGAGGTGTGCAGGGCGACCTTTTGCTGGGAACCCTGGTCCTTGAACTCGACCTTGCAGACGTGGAGGAGGAACTCGGCCAGCTCGAAGGTGCGCGCGGCTAGGGCCTGCACCTGGCGCAGGGTGGCCGGCTCGTCCTTGAACAGCTCGGCGTAGTGATGGCGGATCATCCCGGCGCAGGAGCCGGACGGCACCACCAGCGGCCAGTCCTCGGCGAACAGCGCCAGCTGGGCGCGGGCGACCTCACGCGCTTCGTCGGTGTAGCCCGAGGTGTAGGCCGGCTGGCCGCAGCAGCTCTGCTCCTGCGGGAAATGCACCTGAATGCCTTCGCGCTCGAGCAGGCGGATGGCGTCGAGGCCGGCCTCGGGGAAGAACAGGTCGAGCACGCAGGTGCCGAACAGGTAGGCGTGGCCCGGTTTCTGCGCTGGGTACTGGCGCGGCTCGGGCAGGGGCGGCGCCACGCGGGTGGCGTTGGGCGCGGCGTTGTAGAAGGGTTCGCTCATCAGGCATGCCTCCGGGTTGGCCCGGTTATCGGATGGCAGGCGCCGGGGAGTCCCCGGCGCTGCATGGCTTACGCAACAGCTTGTTCAGTGCACCAGCATGCCGGTGAACACGTAGGCCTGGGCTAGGGTGATCAGGCCGACGAAGGCGGCGAAGATCAGGCTGTGCTTGAGGGTGAAACGGAACAGGTCCGACTCCTTGCCGACCAGGCCGGTGGCGGCGCAGGCCACGGCGATCGATTGCGGCGAAATCATCTTGCCGGTCACGCCGCCGCTGGTGTTGGCCGCCACCAGCAGGGTGTCGTTGACGCCGATCTGGTGCGCGGTGGTGGCCTGCAGCGAGCTGAACAGGGCGTTGGCCGAGGTATCCGAGCCGGTGAGGAACACACCCAGCCAGCCCAGGAAAGGTGAGAAGAACGGGAACAGCGCACCGGTTCCGGCCAGTACCAGCGCCATGGTTGCTGACATGCCGGAATAGTTGGTGACGAAGGCGAATCCCAGCACCATGCCGATGGACAGGATGGGCCATTTCAGCTCCAGCAAAGTCTCCTTGAAGCTGGTCAGACCAATTTTCGGAGCGATTTTCAGTACTGCCATGGAAATCAGGGCGGAGAAGAAGATCGCCGTGCCGGTGGCCGAGATCGGATCGAACTTGAACACCGCCGCCATGGGCGCCGGTGCGGTGACGATCGGAGTCATCTTGATCACCAGCTGATCTAGGTGCGGAATGGGCAGCAGCAGGACCAGGCTGTCCAGCGCTCCGCCCGGTACGAACAGGGCCTTGAAGGGTTTCAAGGTCCAGAGGGTCACCAGGGCGGTGAGGATCAGGAACGGCGACCAGGCCTTGAAGATCTGGCTCAGGGTGTAGGGGGATGGCTCGGTGGGACGGCTGCCGCCGAAACCTCCCATCACTGCCGCACCTCCGGCGGAAATGCCGACCACTTCGGTTTCTTCGGCAGACTTGGGTTGCCAGACCTTGAGGAACAGGGTCAGGCACACCAGGCTGACCAGTGCTGAAGTGATATCGGGCAATTCCGGGCCGATGTAGTTGGAGGTGAAGTACTGAGTGATGGCGAAACTGGCGCCTGCCATCAATGCGGCCGGCCAGGTCTCCTTGATGCCGCGCCAGCCGTCCATCATCGCCACCAGCCAGAACGGCACGATGATCGACAGGAAGGGCAATTGGCGCCCGGCCATGGCACCGATGTCAAAGGCATCGATGCCGGTGACTTGGCCGGCGACGATGATTGGGATGCCGAGGGCGCCAAAGGCTACCGGTGCGGTGTTGGCGATCAGGCACAGGCCGGCGGCATACAGCGGATTGAGGCCGAGGCCGACCAGCAGGGCGGCGGTGATCGCCACCGGCGCGCCGAAGCCTGCCGCGCCCTCAAGGAAGGCGCCGAAGGAGAAGCCGATCAGCAGTACCTGCAGGCGCTGGTCGCCGGTGATCGAGAGCACCGAACTGCGGATGATCTCAAACTGACCGCTTTTCACTGTCAGCTTGTAGAGAAAGACGGCGGCGACGATGATCCAGGCGATCGGCCACAGACCATAGGCGAAGCCATAGCCGGCGGCGGCTAGGGCCATGTCGGTCGGCATGCCGTAGGCGAAGATGGCGACCAGGATGGACAGTGCCAGGGTGATGCTGCCTGCCACGTGCCCCTTGAGGCGGAACACGGCCAGGGCGAGGAAGAAGAAGATGATCGGGATAAGGGCGGCCAGTGCCGATAGGCCGAGGCTGCCAAGTGGCGTGTAGAGCTGTTGCCAGGCTTGCATAGGGTTTCCCCCTTGATTGTTTTTGGATGGGATCGACGATTCGGGTTGTTGCGGCTTGACTAAATTGGTAATACCAATTTACATTGTCGCCGGACAAGATTAGTTTTTGAGCAGGTGCTGTGTCAATTTGTCTTATGGTGGCTTTCATCGTGAGCCTGCGCCAATTCTTGGTATTGCTGGCACCAGGCTAGCTGGTTAGGCTTGGCGGAAGAGCTGGGCGGGTCGCGGCAGTTGGGCTGTGGGCTGGTCAAGCCAGTGGAGAGAGCAATGGGATTCGGTCCGGTTCGGCAGCGTCGCCTGTCGGATGACATCGTCGAGCGGCTCGAGGCGATGATCCTCGAGGGTTCGCTCAAGGCCGGCGAGCGCCTGCCGCCGGAGCGTGCGCTGGCCGAGCAGTTCGGCGTATCACGCCCCTCGCTGCGCGAGGCGATCCAGAAACTGGCGGCACGCGGCCTGCTGGTCAGTCGCCAGGGCGGCGGCACCTATGTGGTCGAGGCGCTGGGCTCGACCTTCAGCGATCCGCTGTTGCAATTGCTGGAAGGCAGTGCCGAGGCTCAGCGCGACCTGCTGGAGTTCCGGCACACCCTGGAGGGCGCCTGTGCCTTCTATGCGGCGCAGCGCGCCACGCCGCTGGATCACGAGCGCCTGCGCGCTGCCTTCGAGCGGCTGCAGCGATGTTACGAGGCTTCGCTGCCCGGTGGCGGCCCCGAGGAGGGGCTGGCCGATGCGCATTTCCACCTGGCGATCGCCGAGGCCAGCCACAACGCCGTGCTGCTGCACACCATCAAGGGGCTGTTCGACCTGCTCCGGCGCAACGTGGTGACCAATATCGGCGGCATGTATGCGCAGCGCGGCGAAACCCGCGACATGCTGATGCAGCAGCACCGCGAACTGTACGAGGCGATCATCGAGGGGCGGGCCGAGGAAGCGCGGGCGATTGCCAGTCGGCACATCCACTACGTGCAGGAGGTGCTGGCCGAGGTGCAGCAGGAGGCGCAGCGCGAGGCGCGGGCGCGGCGGCGTCAGGGGCTGGCCGAGGGCTGACCGGGAGGGGCGGCGTCATGGATGGCACCGCCGCGGGCTCAGTCTTCCTTGCCCTTGCTGCGTATGGCGCGCTGGATTTCCCGGTCGGAGTCGCGGACCTTCTCGGTGTCGCGCTTGTCGTATTCCTTCTTGCCCTTGGCCAGGGCGATCTCGCACTTGATCAGATGTTTCTTCCAGTACAGTGACAGGGCGACGCAGGCGTAGCCCTTCTGCTGGACGGCACCGAACAGCTTGCCGAGCTCGCGCTTGTGCAGCAGCAGCTTGCGGGTGCGGGTCGGATCGGCAATCACATGGGTGCTGGCTGTCGTCAGGGGCGTGATGTGGCTGCCGAGCAGCCAGGCCTCGCCATCCTTCAGCAGCACGTAGCTGTCGACCAGTTGTGCCTTGCCGGCACGCAGGCTCTTCACCTCCCAGCCAGCCAAGGCCAGACCGGCCTCGAACTTCTGTTCGATGAAATAGTCGTGCAGCGCCTTCTTGTTTTGCGCGATGTTGCCCTGAGGGTGTTTTTTTTGCTTAGCCATAGGGCGCGCATTATAGGCAGTTGCAAGCGAGCTGGCGACACCGAGCTTGAGGGGTGGCTGCTAATTTCGGACAATGCCCGATCGCTTTTGCATGCAGCTGTGGCCAGGGTGCACTGGTTTCGTCGACCGTGTCCTTGCCTGAGCCCCCGGCATCCCTTCGCAGGGGGTTGTGGGCGCCAGGCGTGCTGCCGTGTTTGCCGGCGAATTGACGAAGTAACCGAGAGTTCATTGAATGGCGACTCGCATACACCGCTCGGCACTGCTGCCCTTTCCGGCGCGTGCTCTTTATGATCTGGTCAACGACGTGGCGCACTATCCGGATTTTCTTCCCTGGTGCAGCGCCGCCGAGGTGCTGGAGGCCAGCGAGACGCATATGCGTGCCAGGCTGGAAGTGGCCAAGGGGGGCTTGAGTCAGCGCTTTCTCACCCGCAACAGCCTGCAGCCGGGGCAGAGCATCGAGATGAACCTGGAGGAGGGACCCTTCGCCCACCTGCATGGGCTCTGGGAGTTCAAGGCGCTCGGCGAGAAGGCCTGCAAGATCAGTCTCGACCTGACCTTCGACTACTCCGGGCCGCTGGTCAAGGCGACCCTCGGGCCGCTGTTCAACCAGGCGGCCAATACCCTGGTGGATGCCTTCTGCGAACGGGCCAAGCAGCTGTATGGATAGGCAGATCATTGCCGTGGAGGTGGTCTATGCCCTGGCGGACCGGCAGAGGCTGGTCGGCCTGAGTGTGCCGCGTGGCACCACGGTGCGCGAGGCGGCGTTGCGTTCCGGGCTCGATCGGGACTTCCCCGATCTGGATCTGGCGAACAGTCCCCTGGGGATTTTCGGCAAGGTGGTGGCCAGGCCGGAGGAGCGCGTGCTGGAGGAGGGCGAGCGGGTGGAGATCTATCGTCCGCTGATCGCCGATCCGAAGGAGGTTCGTCGGCAGCGGGCCGCCAAGGCTGCCAGGGCCAAGGCGGGCGAAGAGTCGCCCGAGCCCGAGTAGGGCTGGCGCCCTCTCTTCTGTGCGGCGGGCGGCAGGTTTACAGTGGGGCGGGTTACAGGGGCTCGACCGTCGGTACGGGCATGCTTTCCGCCTCGTCCACTTCGCGCTGGATCTCATCGAGCAGGGAGCCGGGTTTGGCCGGTTCTTCGCCTTCCTCGGTTGGCGCTCTTTTGATGACGGTGCCGCCGCTGCGGCCCATGATCTCTTCTTCGCGCGTGGTGCCGGGGAGGAAGTCGCCGGCCAGGCCGACCAGCAGATCGTTGCTGTCGAACACCAGGCTGACCCGCTCCTGCAGCCGCTGGCCGCCACCGGGCTTGATGCTGTACAGATAATCCCAGCGATCAGGGTGGAAAGTGTCGGTGATCAGTGGGCTGCCCATGACAAACCGGACTTGCCGGCGGGTCATTCCGGGACGCAACTGGTCTATCATGTCCTGCGTCACGACATTGCCCTGCTGAATGTCGATTTTGTACACCCCGGGAATCGTGCAGCCGGCAAGAGCGAGCAGGCCCACGAGGGGTAGACTGGTCAGCATGAGCTTGGTGTTTTGCATTGCTGGGAGAGTTCCGCTATCTGCTGGGGCAACTAATCCCTGATAATACCTGCATTGAAGGAGGCTGCGAAGCAGCAGCACGAAAGCCGACCATGGTTGAAAATAACGAACTGCGTAAAGCCGGTCTGAAGGTTACCCTGCCGCGCGTCAAGATCCTGCAGATGCTCGACTCTGCCGGACACCGTCACATGAGCGCGGAGGATGTCTACAAGTCGCTGATGGAGGCCGGGGAGGACGTGGGGCTGGCGACGGTCTATCGGGTGCTGACCCAGTTCGAGGCGGCTGGGCTGGTGGTCCGACACAACTTCGATGGCGGACATGCGGTGTTCGAGCTGGCCGACAGTGGTCATCATGACCACATGGTCTGCGTGGACTCCGGCGAGGTGATCGAGTTCTACGATCCGGACATCGAGAAGCTGCAGCGCGAGATCGTCAAGCGGCACGGCTTCGAGCTGGTCGATCACAATCTGGTGCTCTACGTGCGCAAGAAGTCCTGAGGCTCGGGGCAAGTCATCGCGCAACACAGAGAAGGCGACCGAAAGGTCGCCTTCTTGGTTTTGGCCGACAGTGTCGCTCAGACCTGGACGCTGCCGATCATTCGGCGGGCGTGGGCCAGGGACTCCTCGGTCAGCTCGAGCCCGCCAAGCATGCGGGCGAGCTCCTCAATGCGCGGATCGCCTTCCAGGCGGGTGACTGCCGTGCGGGTTTCGTCGACTCCGCGCGCCTTGTGCACGAAGAGGTGGCGATGCCCTTGGGCGGCCACCTGGGGCAGGTGGGTGACGGTCAGCACCTGGCCGTGCCGGCCGAGCTGGCGCAGGAGCTGGCCGACCACTTCGGCGGTCGGGCCGCCGATGCCCACATCGACCTCGTCGAAGACCAGGGTCGGGGTGCGCGAAGTCTGTACGGTGATCACCTGGATCGCCAGGCTGATGCGCGACAGTTCGCCGCCCGAGGCCACCTTGGCCAGGGGCTTCAGCGGCTGGCCGGGGTTGGCGCTGACCAGAAACTCGAGCTGTTCGAGTCCCTGGGGATGAGGCTCGCTCGAGGCGGAGGGATGCAGTTCGATGGCGAAGCGCCCGCCGGGCATGCCGAGGCGCTGCATCTGCTGCTCCACGGCCATGCTCAGGCGCTCGGCGGCCTGGCGCCGCAGGCCGCCGAGCTCTTCGGCCTTTTCCTGGTAATGCCGTGCGTAGGCCGCCAGCTCCCGGTCGAGGCGCTCGAGCGTTTCGTCGTCCGCGCTCAGTCCGGTCAGCTCGTCCAGCAGCCGCTGTTGCAGGGGGATCAGCTCGTGCGGCTGGACCCGGTGCTTGCGCGCCAGGCTGTAGATGGCATCGAGACGTTCCTCGATACTCTGCTGGCGCTGCGGGTCGACATCGAAGTGGTCGAGAAAGCGGTTCAGTTCGCCGACGGCTTCCTCGAC
This sequence comes from Azotobacter chroococcum, assembly GCF_002220155.1. Classification (NCBI taxonomy): domain Bacteria; kingdom Pseudomonadati; phylum Pseudomonadota; class Gammaproteobacteria; order Pseudomonadales; family Pseudomonadaceae; genus Azotobacter; species Azotobacter chroococcum. Next base: position 855,750 of record NZ_CP011835.1, read on the forward strand.
CTGGATCTGTGCGCTGGCCAGCAGGCCGATCGCCTCGCCGAGCGGGCCGGGCTGCGCCTGCAGGCTGGTCAGGCGCTGCAGGCTGGCGGTCAGGGCGGAAAGTACGTTGCCGGCATCGCTCTCGCTGCACAGGTCGATGACCTGGCGGCAGTTGCCGAGCAGGTGTTCGGCGTTGGCCAGGGCCTTGTGTTCCTCCTCCAGTTCCTCCAGTTCATGGTCGCCGAGGGCGAGATTCTCCAGCTCTTCCAGCTGGTAGCTGAGCAACTGCTGGCGGGCGCGCTGTTCGTCGCCGGCGCTGCAGCGCCTTTCCAGCTCCTGGCGGGTCTGCCGCCAGCGCTGTGCGGCCAGTCGCACCTGGCGGGCCAGGTCGCTGGCACCGGCATATTCGTCGAGCAGGCGTCGCTGGGTGTCGTTCTTCAGCAGGGACTGGTGTTCGTGCTGGCTGTGGACGTCGATCAGCAGTTCGCCGAGCGCCCGGAGATCGGCTTGGGGGCAGGGCGCACCGTTGATGTAGGCGCGCGAACGGCCTTCGGCGGTGATCACCCGGCGCAGGATGCACGGGCCCTCGCGTTCCAGGTCGCGCGCGGCGAGCCAGGCCTGTGCCTCGGGGATCGCCGTCAGGTCGAAACTGGCGAGGATGTCCGCCTTGTCCGCGCCCGGTCGCACGGCGCTGCTGTCGGCCCGGTCGCCCAGCGCCAGGCCGAGGGCGTCGAGCATGATCGACTTGCCGGCGCCGGTTTCGCCGGTGATGACGGTCATGCCCGCATCCAGCTCGAGGTCCAGGTGTTCGACGATGGCGTAATTGTGGATCGACAGGTGCGCCAGCATGGCGAGGCTCCCGGAATGCGTTTTCTGTGCGTATATACAGTAGCCGGTTTTGTGCCGACAACCTGCTGGCGTGCGAAATGCCGATGGGCTGCGCAGTTCCTCTTGAAGCGCTGAATTGCATCCCCATATAGGGCGGCAGAAACACGAGCCGCGCCCGTGGCCGCTTTTTGAAAGGAGAGATGCATGGCTGACGAACAGAACCTCGATAACCAGACGCCCGAGGCGACCCCGGCCGCCGAAGGTGCCCCTGCCGGCGAGGACCTGGTTGCTCGCGTGCAGGCGCTGGAGGAGCAGCTGGCTGCCGCCCAGGATCAGTCCCTGCGTGCCGCGGCGGAGTTGCAGAACGTGCGTCGGCGCGCCGAGCAGGATGTGGAGAAGGCGCACAAGTTCGCCCTCGAGCGCTTTGCCCAGGACCTGCTGGGAGTGGTCGACAGCCTCGAGCGGGGAATCGAGCTGTCCGATCCGGCCGACGAGTCGATCCGGCCGATGCGCGAAGGCATGGAGCTGACCCTGAAGATGTTCCATGACGTGCTCAAGCGTTACCAGCTCGAGCAGCTCGATCCCCATGGCGAGCCCTTCAATCCCGAGCACCACCAGGCGATGGCCATGGAGGAAAGCACCAGTGCCGAGCCGGGCAGCGTGCTCAAGGTGTTCCAGAAGGGCTATCTGCTCAGCGGCCGCCTGCTGCGTCCGGCGATGGTGGTGGTCAGCAAGGCGCCGACGCCCTCGAGCGACGGGCAGGCTTGAAATGGGGCGGCCCGCCCCCATCTGTAAGGGCATGCATTTATAGGCTTTCGCGCCTGGCCCTGCGAGGTCGGCGACAGGCCAGTGGAAGGGTTAGCGCAGGGGTTTTCAACGGCCTGCTGAATCAAAGTTTCGGAGAATGAATATGGGCAAAATCATCGGTATCGACCTGGGCACCACCAACTCCTGCGTATCCGTGCTGGAAAACGGCGTGGCCAAGGTCATCGAGAACGCGGAAGGTGCGCGCACCACGCCGTCGATCATCGCCTACAGCAACGACGGCGAAACCCTGGTCGGCCAGAGCGCCAAGCGCCAGGCGGTGACCAACCCGCAGAACACCCTCTATGCGGTCAAGCGCCTGATCGGTCGCCGCTTCGAAGAAGACGTGGTGCAGAAGGACATCAAGCTGGTGCCCTACAAGATCGTCAAGGCCGACAACGGTGACGCCTGGGTCGAGGTGAAGGGTCAGAAGATGGCCCCGCCGCAGATCAGCGCCGAAGTGCTGAAGAAGATGAAGAAGACCGCCGAGGACTACCTGGGCGAGCCGGTCACCGAGGCGGTGATCACCGTGCCGGCCTACTTCAACGACAGCCAGCGCCAGGCCACCAAGGATGCCGGCCGCATCGCCGGTCTGGACGTCAAGCGGATCATCAACGAGCCGACCGCCGCGGCGCTGGCCTACGGTATGGACAAGGCCAAGGGTGACCACACCGTCATCGTCTACGACCTGGGCGGTGGTACCTTCGACGTGTCGGTGATCGAGATCGCCGAGGTCGACGGCGAGCACCAGTTCGAGGTGCTGGCCACCAACGGCGACACCTTCCTGGGTGGCGAGGACTTCGATATCCGCCTGATCGACTACCTGGTCGACGAGTTCAAGAAGGAAAGCGGTATCGACCTCAAGGGTGATCCGCTGGCCATGCAGCGCCTGAAGGAGGCCGCCGAGAAGGCCAAGATCGAGCTGTCCTCCAGCCAGCAGACTGATGTCAACCTGCCGTACATCACGGCCGATCAGACCGGTCCGAAGCACCTCAACGTGAAGATTTCCCGCGCCAAGCTGGAGGCCCTGGTCGAGGAGCTGGTGCAGCGCACCATCGAGCCGTGCCGCATCGCCCTGAAGGACGCCGGTATCGATGTAGGCAAGATCGACGAGGTGATCCTGGTCGGTGGCCAGACCCGTATGCCGCTGGTGCAGCAGAAGGTCGCCGAGTTCTTCGGGAGGGAGGCGCGCAAGGACGTCAACCCGGACGAGGCCGTGGCGATGGGCGCTGCCATCCAGGGCGCCGTGCTGGCCGGCGACGTCAAGGATGTGCTGCTGCTCGACGTGTCCCCGCTGACCCTGGGTATTGAGACCCTGGGCGGCGTGATGACCGCGCTGATCGAGAAGAACACCACCATCCCGACCAAGAAGTCCCAGGTGTTCTCCACCGCCGACGACAACCAGAATGCCGTGACCATCCACGTCCTGCAGGGCGAGCGCAAGCAGGCGGCGCAGAACAAGTCGCTGGGTCGCTTCGACCTGGCCGACATTCCGCCGGCGCCGCGCGGTGTGCCGCAGATCGAGGTCACCTTCGACATCGACGCCAACGGCATCCTGCACGTGTCCGCCAAGGACAAGGCCACCGGCAAGCACCAGTCCATCGTGATCAAGGCCAACTCCGGCCTGTCCGAGGAAGAGATCCAGCAGATGGTGCGCGATGCCGAGGCCAACGCCGAGGAAGACCGCAAGTTCGAGGAGCTGGTTTCCGTGCGCAACCAGGGCGACCAGCTGGTGCATGCCACCCGCAAGATGATTTCCGAGGCGGGTGACAAGGTCGGTGCGGACGAGAAGGTCGCCATCGAGAAGGCGGTCGCCGATCTGGAGGCCGCGCTCAAGGGTGACGACAAGGCCCAGATCGAGTCCCAGATGAACGCCCTGTCCCAAGCTACTGCGCCGCTGGCGCAGAAGATGTATGCCGAGCAGGCGGAGTCCGGCGAGGCTGCCCAGGGCGGCGAGAAGGCCAAGGCCGGGGACGACGTGGTGGACGCCGAGTTCGAAGAGGTCAAGGACAGCAAGGGCAACAAGTAAGCATCACGCTTGCTTCCGTCCCGGCCCATCGCCTGCGATGGGCCTGAACCGCCGCGCGGGAGCTTGCTCCCGCGTCGGCGTGTCTGGGGCAGACGAATCCGGAGTTCATGAGATTTATGGCAAAGCGTGACTATTACGAGGTGCTGGGGGTCGAGCGGGGCGCCGACGAGGCGGAGCTGAAGAAGGCCTACCGCCGTCTGGCCATGAAGTACCACCCCGACCGCAATCCCGACGACAAGTCGGCCGAGGAGAAATTCAAGGAGGCCAACGAGGCCTACGAGGTGCTCTCCGATGCCGGCAAGCGGACGGCCTACGACCAGTACGGGCATGCCGGGGTCGACCAGAGCATGGGCGGCGGTGCGGGTTTCGGCGCCGGCGGGGCTAATTTCTCCGACATCTTCGGCGATGTATTCAGCGATTTCTTCGGCGGTGGACGCGGCGGTGCCCGTGGCGGGCCGCAGCGCGGCAGCGATCTGCGCTACACCCTGGAGCTCAACCTGGAGGAGGCGGTTCGCGGCACGACGGTGACCATTCGTGTGCCGACCCTGGTGCACTGCAAGACCTGCGATGGCAGCGGTGCGAAGAGGGGCACCGCGCCGGTCACCTGCACGACCTGCGGCGGCATTGGTCAGGTGCGCATGCAGCAGGGCTTCTTCTCGGTGCAGCAGACCTGCCCGCGTTGTCACGGCAGCGGCAAGATGATTGCCGACCCCTGCCCGGACTGTCACGGCCAGGGGCGCGTCGAGGAGCACAAGACCCTGTCGGTGAAGGTGCCGGCCGGGGTCGACAGCGGCGACCGCATCCGCCTGGCCGGCGAGGGCGAGGCGGGTACCCTGGGCGGGCCGCCCGGCGATCTCTATGTGGTGGTCAGTGTCCGCGAGCACCCGATCTTCCAGCGCGACGGCAAGCATCTGTACTGCGAGGTGCCGATCAGCTTCGCCGATGCGGCGCTCGGCGGCGAGCTGGAGGTGCCGACCCTGGATGGCCGGGTCAAGCTGAAGATTCCGGAAGGCACCCAGACCGGCAAGCTGTTCCGCCTGCGCGGCAAAGGCGTGGCCCCGGTGCGTGGCGGTGCGGCGGGCGACCTGATGTGCCGGGTGGTGGTGGAAACACCGGTCAACCTGAGCAAGCGCCAGCGCGAACTGCTCGAAGAGTTTCGCAGCAGTCTGCAGGGCAACAGCAGTCACTCGCCCAAGGCCAGCGGCTGGTTCGAGGGCATGAAGCGCTTCTTCGACGATCTTTAACCGAACAGGACGGCGGCGTGGCATGGCCCGCCCGCCTTCCGGAGCAGAGTTATGCGACGTATTGCAGTGATGGGCGCCGCCGGGCGCATGGGCAAGGCTCTGGTCGAGGCGGCGCGGCAGGCGCCGGGAGCCTGTCTGACGGCGGCCGTCGGGCGGCCGGACAGCACGCTGGTGGGGGCCGATGTCGGCGAGCTGGTCGGTCTGGGGCGTACCGGAGTGCCCTTGTCGGGCAATCTGGAGGCGGTGCTGGACGCATTCGATGTGCTGATCGATTTCACCCATCCGACCGTGACCTTGAAGAATCTGGAAATCTGCCGCCAGGCCGGCAAGGCCATGGTGATCGGCACCACCGGCTTTTCGGTCGACGAGCGGCAACTGCTGAGCGAGGCGGCCTGGGAGATTCCGATCGTTTTTGCCGCCAACTTCAGCGTCGGCGTCAACCTGTGCCTGAAGCTGCTGGATACCGCAGCGCGGGTGCTTGGCGACGAGGTCGACATCGAGATCATCGAGGCGCATCACCGGCACAAGGTCGACGCGCCGTCCGGCACCGCCCTGCGCATGGGCGAGGTGGTGGCCAGTGCCCTGGGGCGCGACCTGCAGAAGGTGGCGGTATACGGCCGCGAAGGCCAGACCGGGGCGCGGGCGCGGGAAACCATCGGCTTCGCCACCGTGCGCGCCGGCGATGTGGTGGGGGATCACACCGTGCTGTTCGCCGCCGAAGGCGAGCGGGTCGAGATCACCCACAAGGCTTCCAGTCGCATGACCTTCGCCAAGGGGGCGGTGCGTGCCGCGCTCTGGCTGGAGGGGCGTGCTCCGGCACTGTACGACATGCAGGACGTGCTTGCGCTGCGTTGAAAGACCGAGTGAAATAGTCGGTTGCTAGACCGGGAGGGCCTTTTCCTGTAGCCTAGCAATCCAATGTGTCTACCTAAAAGCACGCAGACAATCTGAAAAAGAGCGGGATGATGTGTCTACACGTCATTCCGCTTTTTTACAACCTGCGTATGCCCTATCAGGCTTGATTTACGGGAGGTCTTCTTGACTAAGCCAGCCATTCTCGCCCTTGCTGATGGCAGCATCTTTCGTGGCGAATCCATCGGTGCCGATGGACAGACCATCGGCGAGGTGGTGTTCAACACTGCCATGACCGGCTATCAGGAAATCCTCACCGATCCTTCATATGCGCAGCAGATCGTCACCCTGACCTACCCGCACATCGGCAACACCGGTACCACGCCGGAGGACGCCGAGTCCAATCGCGTGTGGGCCGCCGGCCTGATCATCCGTGACCTGCCGCTGCTGGCCAGCAACTGGCGCAACAAGCAGTCGCTGCCGGACTACCTCAGGGAAAACGGCTGTGTGGCCATCGCCGACATCGATACCCGCCGCCTGACCCGCATCCTGCGCGAGAAGGGCTCGCAGAACGGTTGCATCCTGGCAGGCGACGACGCCACCGAGGAAAAGGCCCTGGAACTGGCGCGCAGCTTCCCCGGCCTCAAGGGCATGGATCTGGCCAAGGTGGTCAGCTGCGCCGATTCCTACGAGTGGCGCTCCAGTGTTTGGGAGCTGGCAACCGACAGCCATCCGGAAATTCCGGCCGGCAAGCTGCCCTACCATGTGGTGGCCTACGACTTCGGCGTCAAGCTGAACATCCTGCGCATGCTGGTGGCACGTGGCTGCCGCCTGACCGTGGTGCCGGCGCAGACCCCGGCCAGCGCGGTGCTGGCGCTGAGTCCGGACGGCGTGTTCCTGTCCAACGGCCCGGGCGACCCCGAGCCGTGCGACTATGCGATCCAGGCGATCAAGGACATTCTCGAGACCGAGATCCCAGTGTTCGGCATCTGCCTCGGCCACCAGTTGCTGGCTCTGGCCTCCGGGGCGAAAACCGTGAAGATGGGCCATGGCCATCATGGCGCCAACCACCCGGTGCAGGACCTCGACACGGGTGCAGTGATGATCACCAGCCAGAACCACGGTTTCGCCGTGGACGAGAGCACACTGCCGGCCAATCTGCGGCCGATCCACAAGTCACTGTTCGACGGCACCCTGCAGGGCATCGAGCGCACCGACAAGTCGGCCTTCAGCTTCCAGGGCCACCCGGAAGCCAGCCCGGGCCCGCATGACGTGGCCCCGCTGTTCGACCGCTTCATCGCCGAAATGGCCAAGCGTCGCTGAGCCTGCCGACAGATCAACGGATTCGTGTGAGAGACCATGCCAAAACGTACAGACATTAAAAGCATCCTGATCCTCGGTGCCGGCCCCATCGTCATCGGCCAGGCCTGCGAGTTCGACTACTCGGGCGCCCAGGCGTGCAAGGCGCTGAAGGAAGAAGGCTTCCGCGTCATTCTGGTGAACTCCAACCCGGCCACCATCATGACCGACCCGGCCATGGCCGATGCCACCTACATCGAGCCGATCAAGTGGCAGACCGTGGCCAAGATCATCGAGAAGGAGCGCCCCGACGCCCTGCTGCCGACCATGGGCGGCCAGACTGCGCTGAACTGCGCCCTGGCGCTGGAAAAGCACGGCGTGCTGGCCAAGTTCGGCGTCGAGATGATCGGCGCCAACGCCGATACCATCGACAAGGCCGAGGACCGCTCGCGCTTCGACAAGGCCATGCGCGCGATCGGCCTGGAGTGTCCACGCTCCGGCATCGCCCACAGCATGGACGAGGCCTACGGGGTGCTCGACAAGGTCGGCTTCCCCTGCATCATCCGCCCCAGCTTCACCATGGGCGGCACCGGTGGTGGCATCGCCTACAATCGCGAAGAGTTCGAGGAAATCTGCACCCGCGGTCTCGACCTGTCGCCGACCAGCGAGCTCTTGATCGACGAATCGCTGATCGGCTGGAAGGAATACGAGATGGAGGTGGTCCGCGACAAGAAGGACAACTGCATCATCGTCTGCTCGATCGAGAACTTCGATCCGATGGGCGTGCATACTGGCGACTCGATCACCGTGGCTCCGGCGCAGACCCTGACCGACAAGGAATACCAGATCATGCGCAACGCATCGCTTGCGGTGCTGCGTGAGATTGGCGTGGAAACCGGCGGTTCCAACGTGCAGTTCGGCATCAATCCGGTCGACGGCCGCATGGTGGTGATCGAGATGAACCCGCGCGTGTCGCGCTCCTCGGCACTGGCCTCCAAGGCCACCGGCTTCCCGATCGCCAAGATCGCCGCCAAGCTGGCGGTGGGTTATACCCTCGACGAGCTGTCCAACGACATCACCGGCGGCCGTACCCCGGCCTCCTTCGAGCCGGCCATCGACTACGTGGTCACCAAGGTGCCGCGCTTCGCCTTCGAGAAGTTTCCCAAGGCCGATGCCCGCCTGACTACCCAGATGAAGTCCGTGGGCGAGGTGATGGCCATCGGCCGTACCTTCCAGGAGTCGGTGCAGAAGGCCCTGCGTGGTCTGGAGGTCGGCGTCGCCGGTTTCGATCCCAAGCTGGATCTGGGCAACCCGGAAGCCGAGAGCATTCTCAAGCGCGAGCTGATCGTGCCGGGCGCCGAGCGCATCTGGTATGTGGCCGACGCCTTTCGCGCCGGCAAGAGCGTCGATGATGTCTTCGCGTTGACCAAGATCGATCCCTGGTTCCTGGTGCAGATCGAGGATCTGGTCAAGGAAGAGGAGCGGGTCAAGACGCTCGGTCTCTCCAGCATCGACCGCAACCTGATGTGGAAGCTCAAGCGCAAGGGCTTTTCCGACGCCCGCCTGGCCAAGCTGCTCGGTGTGACCGAGAAGAACCTGCGCAGCCACCGGCAGAAGCTGAAGGTGCAGCCGGTGTACAAGCGTGTCGATACCTGTGCCGCCGAGTTCGCCACCGATACCGCCTACATGTACTCGACCTATGAGGAAGAGTGCGAGGCCAATCCGTCGTCCCGCGACAAGATCATGGTCATCGGCGGCGGGCCGAACCGTATCGGTCAAGGCATCGAGTTCGACTACTGCTGCGTGCATGCTGCGCTGGCCATGCGCGAAGACGGTTACGAGACCATCATGGTCAACTGCAACCCAGAAACCGTCTCCACCGACTACGACACGTCCGATCGCCTGTATTTCGAGCCGGTGACCCTGGAGGACGTGCTGGAGATCGTCCGTGTCGAGCAGCCCAAGGGCGTCATCGTGCAGTACGGCGGCCAGACCCCGCTGAAGATCTGCCGCGCCCTGGAAGAGGCTGGCGTGCCGATCATCGGTACCAGCCCGGATGCCATCGACCGCGCCGAAGACCGCGAGCGCTTCCAGCAGATGGTCGAGCGTCTCAACCTGCGCCAGCCGCCGAACGCCACCGCCCGCAGCGAGGACGAGGCCATCGCCGCCTCGAAGGTGATCGGCTATCCGCTGGTGGTACGTCCGTCCTATGTGCTGGGCGGCCGGGCCATGGAAATCGTCTATGAGGAAGACGAGCTCAAGCGCTACATGCGCGAGGCGGTACAGGTGTCCAACGACAGCCCGGTGCTGCTGGATCACTTCCTCAATTGCGCCATCGAGGTCGACATCGACGCGGTCTGCGACGGCGAGGACGTGGTGATCGGGGCGATCATGCAGCATATCGAACAGGCCGGCGTGCACTCCGGCGACTCGGCCTGCTCGCTGCCGCCCTATTCGCTGCCGGCACACATCCAGGACGACATCCGCGAGCAGGTCAAGAAAATGGCCCTGGAGCTCGGCGTGATCGGCCTGATGAACGTGCAGATGGCCGTGCAGGGCGAGGATATCTACGTGCTGGAAGTGAACCCGCGCGCCTCGCGTACCGTACCTTTCGTCTCCAAGTGCATCGGCGAGTCCCTGGCCAAGGTCGCGGCCCGCGTGATGGCTGGCAAGACGCTCAAGGAAATCGGTTTCACCGAGGAAATCATCCCACCGTTCTTCAGCGTCAAGGAAGCGGTGTTCCCGTTCGCCAAATTCCCTGGTGTCGATCCCATCCTCGGCCCGGAAATGAAGTCCACCGGCGAGGTGATGGGGGTCGGCGACAGTTTCGCCGAGGCTTTTGCCAAGGCCCAGCTGGGGGCCAGCGAGACGCTGCCGACTGGCGGCTGCGCCTTCATCAGCGTGCGCGAAGACGACAAGCCGTTCGTCGCCGATGTGGCGCGCAACCTGGTCGCCCTCGGCTTTGAAGTGGTGGCCACTGCCGGTACCGCTCGCATGATCGAGGCGGCCGGCCTGCCGGTTCGCCGGGTGAACAAGGTGACCGAGGGGCGTCCTCATGTGGTCGATATGATCAAGAACGACGAGGTCACCCTGATCATCAATACCACCGAGGGGCGTCAGTCAATCGCCGACTCCTTCTCGATCCGTCGCAACGCTCTGCAGCACAAGATCTGCATCACCACCACCATCGCCGGTGGTCAGGCGATCTGTGAGGCGCTCAAGTTCGGTCCCGAGAAGACCGTGCGCCGTCTGCAGGATCTCCATGCAGGAATCAACGCATGACCAAGTTTCCGATGACTGTCCAGGGCGCGCGCGCCCTGGAGGAAGAGCTCAAGCATCTGAAAACCGAACTGCGCCCGCAGATCACCCAGGCGATCGCCGAGGCGCGCGAGCTGGGCGACCTCAAGGAGAACGCCGAATACCATGCCGCCCGGGAACAGCAGGGCATGGTCGAGGCGCGGATCCGCGATATCGAGGGGCGTCTGCAGAACGCGCAGGTCATCGATGTGACGGCCATTCCTCATACAGGCAAGGTGATTTTCGGCGTCACCGTGGAAATCGCCAACGTCGAGACCGACGAAACCGTGGTCTACCAGATCGTCGGCGACGACGAGGCCGACATCAAGCAGGGCAAGCTGTCGGTCAGTTCACCCATTGCCCGCGCCCTGGTGGGCAAGGAGGAGGGTGATGTGGTGGTGGTGAAGACACCGAGCGGTACCGTCGAGTACGAGATCATCGAGGTTCGCCACATCTGATCCGAGGGCGTCGCCAAAGGTGGGGCTACCTTCCCGGGTTGCCCTGCCTGGCGTGCGGTGCTTGGTGCGATGTCGGCGTCGGCTGGTGCTGCGGGCTACCGCTGTGCTGGGCTTTCGGCGGGCCTGCAGTGACCCGCCCGTTGCCTCAAGCCTGGAGGAAGCGGCTGATGTTCGAGAGGTTCTTGTTCGGCTTGGGGTTCTTGCGGTAGAGCAGGGCGACCTTGCCGATCACCTGCGCCAGTTCGCTTCCGGATGCCTCGCAGAGCTCGGCAACCACAGCTTGTCGGTCGTCGCGTTCGGCGAGGTTGATCTTCACCTTGATCAGTTCGTGATCGTTCAGAGCCCGCTCCAGTTCGGCCAGAACACCTTCGGTCACGCCATTTTCGGCCACGATCAAGACAGGCTTCAGGTGATGGCCGATGGATTTGAAATGTTTCTTCTGCTCCTGAGTGAGCGCCATAATCTGACCCCTGCGTCCGATCTTGTTGAAAAGCGGCCTAGTCTACCCGAGCGACCCGGGGCCGCCCAGCCAAACGCGAGGTACCTGTGGCCCGATCCAAGACTAGTCAACGCTGGTTGAAAGAGCATTTCGATGACCCCTACGTGAAGATGGCGCAAAGGGACGGTTATCGCTCACGTGCCAGCTACAAACTGCTGGAGATCCAGGAGAAGGACCGCATTCTGCGACCGGGCATGACCGTCGTCGACCTGGGTGCTGCGCCGGGCGGCTGGTCGCAGGTGACCAGCCGGCTGATCGGCGACCGCGGTTGTCTGATCGCTTCGGATATCCTGCCGATAGACAGCATTCCGGATGTGACCTTCATCCAAGGGGATTTCACCGATGATATGGTATTTGCCCAACTCCTCGAAGCGATCGGCGAGCAGCCGGTCGATCTTGTGATTTCCGACATGGCACCCAATATGAGTGGCGTAAAGGCGGCCGACCAGCCGCGGGCCATGTATCTCTGTGAACTGGCGCTGGATCTGGCCGGGCGGGTCCTGCGTCCGGGAGGCGATTTTCTGATCAAGATCTTCCAAGGTGAAGGTTTCGATCAGTATCTTCGCCAGGTGCGCGAGGATTTCGACAGGGTGCAGATGCGCAAGCCGCTCTCTTCCCGCGACCGTTCCCGCGAACAATATCTGCTCGCGCGCGGCTTTCGCGGAGCCTAGACTGCTGATGAGCCGCACGCGTGTGCAAAATACGGCACACAAAGGGTTACAGAGAGGCCTGCCGGGGGCGGGGGTTGTGTATTAAGTTAGGCGGGTAGCTGTACCAGCCGTCATACAGGGACTGGCGCCGTCCCAGAGGGTAGTTAATTGAACGATATGGCAAAGAACTTGATTCTGTGGTTGATCATCGCGGCCGTTCTGGTGACCGTGATGAATAACTTTACCAATCCGAGCGAGCCGCAGACGCTGAATTATTCGGACTTCATCCAACAGGTCAAGGACGGCAAGGTCGAGCGGGTTACCGTGGATGGCTATATCATCAGCGGCCAGCGGATAGGCGGCGACAACTTCAAGACGATCCGTCCGGCCATTCAGGACGGGGGCCTGATAGGCGATCTGATCGACAACAATGTCCAGATCGAAGGCAAGCAGCCCGAGCAGCAGAGCATCTGGTCGCAGTTGCTGGTGGCCAGCTTCCCGATCCTGGTGATCATTGCCGTATTCATGTTCTTCATGCGTCAGATGCAGGGTGGTGCGGGCGGCAAGGGTGGGCCGATGAGCTTTGGCAAGAGCAAGGCGCGGCTGCTCTCGGAGGATCAGGTCAAGACCACCTTTGCCGATGTCGCCGGCTGTGACGAGGCCAAGGAAGAGGTCAGCGAGCTGGTCGAATTTCTCCGCGATCCGGGCAAGTTCCAGCGCCTCGGCGGGCGCATTCCTCGCGGCGTGCTGATGGTCGGCCCGCCCGGTACCGGCAAGACGCTGCTGGCCAAGGCGATTGCCGGGGAGGCCAAGGTTCCGTTCTTCACCATCTCCGGTTCGGATTTCGTCGAAATGTTCGTCGGCGTCGGTGCCTCGCGTGTCCGGGACATGTTCGATCAGGCCAAGAAACATGCTCCCTGCATCATCTTCATCGACGAAATCGATGCTGTCGGTCGTCATCGCGGTGCTGGGCTTGGCGGCGGGCACGATGAACGGGAGCAGACGCTCAACCAGTTGCTGGTGGAGATGGACGGCTTCGAGATGAACGATGGCATCATCGTCATCGCCGCGACCAACCGCCCGGACGTGCTCGACCCGGCGCTGCTGCGTCCAGGTCGCTTCGACCGTCAGGTGGTAGTCGGCCTGCCGGATATCCGTGGTCGCGAGCAGATCCTCAAGGTGCACATGCGTAAGGTTCCGGTAAGCGAGGATGTCAACCCGACGGTCATCGCCCGTGGTACTCCCGGCTTTTCCGGTGCTGATCTGGCCAACTTGGTAAACGAGGCCTCGCTGTTTGCCGCGCGTGCCAACAAGCGCATCGTCGAGATGCGCGAGTTCGAGCTGGCCAAGGACAAGATCATGATGGGCGCCGAGCGCAAGACCATGGTCATGTCCGAAAAGGAAAAGCTCAACACGGCATACCATGAAGCGGGGCATGCGATCGTCGGGCGACTGGTGCCCGAGCATGATCCTGTCTACAAAGTATCGATCATTCCGCGCGGACGCGCTCTGGGTGTGACCATGTTCCTGCCGGAAGAGGATCGCTATAGCCTGTCCAAGCGGGCATTGGTCAGTCAGATCTGTTCGTTGTTTGGCGGGCGCATTGCCGAGGAGATGACCCTGGGCTTCGAGGGGGTCACCACGGGGGCATCCAACGACATCATGCGTGCCACCCAGATTGCCCGGAACATGGTGACCAAGTGGGGTCTGTCGGAAAAGTTGGGGCCGTTGATGTATGCGGAAGAGGAAGGAGAAGTGTTCCTTGGTCGCAGCGCAGGGGCCCAGCACTCCAACGTCTCGGCGGAAACTGCCAGGCTGATCGATCAGGAAGTCCGCAGCATCATCGACCAGTGCTACGGCACGGCCACGCAGTTGCTGAGGGACAATCGTGACAAGCTGGACATGATGGCGGAGGCATTGATGAAGTATGAAACCATCGATGCCGATCAGATCGACGACATCATGGCAGGGCGCACTGTTCGCGAGCCGAAGGACTGGCAGGGTGGTTCCGGTACCTCTGGTACGCCGGCCTCCCAGGGAGGCAACCGGGCCGAGTCTCCGATCGGAGGGCCGGCTGGCGAACATTAAGGCTTGAAAATGACCTTGTTGCCTCCGACCCGGTTGCCTTGTGGCAACCGGGTTCTTGATTTGTCGCGCTCCCATGTGATGGGAATTCTCAATGTAACGCCAGACTCCTTTTCCGATGGGGGGCGCTTCAGCGGACTCGATGCTGCGTTGAGCCATGCGCGAAGCATGGTCGCCGCTGGAGCCACGCTGATCGATGTCGGGGGGGAGTCGACTCGTCCTGGTGCTCGCGTGGTGTCGGCGGAGGAGGAACTGGACCGAGTCGCGCCCGTCGTCGAAGCCATTGCCGCCGAATTGGATGTCATCATTTCGGTGGATACCTCGACTCCGGCGGTGATGTGCGAGACAGCCCGGCTGGGCGCTGGCCTGATCAATGACGTCCGCTCACTGCAGCGGGACGGTGCTCTGGAGGCGGCGGTGGAGGCGGGGCTGCCTGTCTGTCTGATGCACATGCTGGGAGAGCCGGTCACCATGCAGCAGGATCCCTGCTATGTGGATCTGCTGGGTGAGGTGCGCAGCTTTCTGCTCGGGCGTATGCAGGCCTGTGCTGCGGCGGGGATTCCGACCGAGCGTCTGCTGCTGGATCCGGGCTTTGGGTTTGCCAAGACGCTGCAGCACAATCTGCTGCTGTTCAGGCACATGGAAATACTGCATGAACTTGGTCGTCCGCTGTTGGTCGGTGTCTCCCGCAAAAGCATGATTGGTCAGGTATTGGGGCGCGAGGTTGGTCAGCGCCTGAACGGCAGCCTGGCCCTGGCGGCATTGGCGGTAGCCAAGGGTGCGCGCATCGTGCGGGTGCATGACGTGGCGGAAACGGTCGAGGTGGTACGAATGATCGATGCCGTGGAGACGGCAGAATGGGGGGAGGGGAAGCGTTGAGCAAAAAATATTTCGGCACTGACGGCATTCGTGGGCGGGTAGGTGAATACCCCATCACGCCGGACTTCATGCTCAAACTGGGATGGGCTGCCGGCAAGGCCTTCCGTCGCCAGGGCATATGCCGTGTGCTGGTCGGCAAGGATACTCGTATATCCGGCTACATGTTCGAGTCGGTACTGGAGGCGGGGCTCTCCGCTGCGGGTGCCGATGTGCTGCTGCTCGGCCCCATGCCGACACCGGCCATCGCCTACCTCACGCGAACCTTTCATGCCGAGGCCGGTATTGTCATCAGTGCCTCGCACAACCCCCATTATGACAATGGCATCAAATTCTTCTCCGGGCAGGGAACCAAGCTGCCCGACGAACTGGAGCTGATCATCGAGGAGCTGCTCGATACGCCGATGACGGTGGTCGACTCGGCCCGGCTGGGCAAGGTTTCCCGTATCAACGATGCGGCCGGGCGCTATATCGAATTCTGCAAGAGCAGTGTGCCGACCGGCACCAGCTTTGCCGGCCTCAAGATCGTCGTGGACTGCGCCCATGGCGCGACCTACAAGGTCGCTCCCAGTGTGTTCCGCGAGCTGGGTGCCGAGGTGGCGGTTCTGGCGGCCCAGCCCAACGGGCTGAACATCAACGACCGTTGCGGCTCTACCGATATCGTTGCATTGCAGGCCGAGGTGCTCATGCAGCGTGCCGATCTCGGTATCGCTTTCGATGGCGATGGCGACCGTGTGCTGATGGTTGACCATACAGGAGCGGTGGTCGATGGTGATGAGCTGCTCTTTCTCATCGCGCGCGATATGCAGGAGCAGGGCAGTCTGCAAGGGGGGGTGGTCGGCACTCTGATGAGCAACCTGGGGCTGGAGCTGGCTCTGCAGGACATTGGCATTCCGTTCGAGCGAGCCAAGGTCGGCGATCGTTATGTCATGGCCGAGCTGCTGACCCGCAATTGGCAACTGGGTGGCGAGAGTTCCGGACATATCGTTTGCTGTCATCATGCAACGACGGGCGATGGCATTATCGCTGCGCTGCAGGTGCTGATGGCCTTGAAGCATCGTGGGCAGAGGCTTGCCGAGGCGCGCCAGGGGATGCGCAAATTTCCGCAGGTGCTGGTCAACGTGCGTTATGCGGGTGACAAGGATCCTGTCGGGCATCCGTCCGTGCTGGAGGCCTGCGAGCGCGTGACCGAGCAAATGGCGGGGCGAGGACGGGTACTGCTGCGCAAGTCGGGTACCGAGCCCTTGGTGCGGGTGATGGTCGAGGGTGACGACGAAAGCCAGGTGCGACTCCATGCGGATCACCTAGCAAAGATTGTTGCAGATGTATGTGCTTGATTCGCTTGCGAGTTCATTCTGTTTCGTATAACATCTGCGCCCACTTTGAATGATCAGGTGGGCATGCGTTGCCCATGGTTTGTGAGTGGCGAGCATGCTGCCCGTGTCCGCAGTTTGCGGGGCTGGTTGGGTGTATTCGCTGGTGGTCGCTCATGGGTGGTAAGTGCGGCCGATTCGTTTGGTGCGCTTGATGTTGATGGGGTTCGTTGATGAGCCTCGATGCGGATGAGATCTGGTGCGATCTGTCGCGCTGCGGGTAACTGAAGATGCTGGAAACGGAAACGATCGTTATCGTCTTTCACCTGCTGGCTGCGCTGGGTGTGGTCGCGCTGGTTTTGATTCAGCAGGGTAAGGGGGCGGAAGCAGGTGCTTCTTTTGGTTCTGGTGCGTCGGCTACGGTTTTCGGTAGTCAAGGTTCCTCTACCTTTCTGAGTCGCGTTACTGCTATACTCGCCACCGCTTTTTTCCTGACCAGTTTAGGGTTGGGGTTTTTGGCAAAGGAAAAAGCTGACTCGTTGAGTCAGGCTGGGCTGCCGGATCCGGCGGTGCTGGAGATCCAACAGAAAAAGCCGGCAGTAGAAGATGTGCCGGTGCTTGAGGAGAAAGGGGCTGCAGGCAATGCCATAGA
Source organism: Azotobacter chroococcum (assembly GCF_002220155.1). NCBI lineage: Bacteria > Pseudomonadati > Pseudomonadota > Gammaproteobacteria > Pseudomonadales > Pseudomonadaceae > Azotobacter > Azotobacter chroococcum. The sequence goes on from NZ_CP011835.1 coordinate 872,615, forward strand.
CGTGCCGCAGGCTCCGGAGCAAAAGTAAAGGTTTTTGCCGAGGTGGTGGAATTGGTAGACACGCTACCTTGAGGTGGTAGTGGCCATAGGCTGTAGGGGTTCGAGTCCCCTCCTCGGTACCAAATCAAGAAGGCCCGCTAATCAGCGGGCTTTCTTGTCGGTGGAAGTTAGGTTGACTGGGAGTTGAGGTCATGCGTATACTTCCGCTCCAGCTTTTGACGCGGGGTGGAGCAGTCTGGTAGCTCGTCGGGCTCATAACCCGAAGGTCGTTGGTTCAAATCCAGCCCCCGCAACCAGTTGTCGCATAAGCCCCTTTCCAAGGGGCTTTTTGCTAGCTAGATAGAAGCAAGTGCCGGTAAGCGGCGCACATGGCGAAGATGATAAAGGGAATGGGCGTTTCGCCCATTTTTTATTTGCACAGCATGCGCGAGGGGTTCAGGTGTCGAGCAAGCTAGAACAGTTGCAGGCCTTGTTGGCCCCGGTAGTCGAGGCGCTCGGCTATGAATGTTGGGGCATTGAGTTCCTGTCGCAGGGGCGGCACTCGCTACTGCGGGTCTATATCGATCACGCCAACGGCATCCTCATCGATGATTGCGAAAAGGTCAGTCGCCAGATCAGTGGCGTGCTCGATGTGGAAGATCCGATCAGCAATGAATACACCCTTGAGGTTTCCTCTCCAGGCATGGACCGGCCCCTGTTCACTCTTGAACAGTTTGCCCGCAGCGCCGGCGAACAGGTGAAGATCAGGCTGCGCTCCCCCTTTGAGGGGCGGCGCAACTTCCAGGGGCTCCTGCGTGGCGTCGAGGATCAGGATGTGGTCGTGCTGGTGGACGACCACGAATACCTGTTGCCGCTCGATCTGATCGATAAGGCCAATATCATTCCCCGTTTTGACTGAGACGCGGATCCCGCGGATCCCAATGGATTGCGAAAGGCGAGCGTACGATGAGCAAAGAAGTACTGCTGGTAGTTGAGTCGGTGTCCAACGAAAAGGGCGTCCCGGCCGGTGTGATTTTCGAAGCCTTGGAGCTGGCGCTGGCCACTGCCACCAAGAAGCGCTACGAGGACGAAGTCGATCTGCGCGTGCAGATCAATCGCCAGAGCGGTGCGTACGACACTTTTCGTCGCTGGACCGTCGTCGAGGACGATTTGCTGGAAAATCCGGCTGCCGAACTGACGCTCGACGAGGCCCGCGAGCGCGAGCCGGATGCCAAGCTGGGCGATGTGGTCGAGGAAAAGATCGAATCCATCGAATTCGGACGCATTGCCGCGCAGACTGCCAAGCAGGTGATCGTGCAAAAGGTGCGGGAGGCCGAGCGCGCCCAGGTGGTGGATGCCTACCGCGAACGTGTGGGTGAGATCATTTCCGGTAGCGTGAAGAAGGTGACCCGGGACAATGTCATCGTCGATCTTGGCAACAACGCCGAAGCGCTGCTGGCGAGGGAGGACATCATTCCGCGCGAAACCTTCCGGGTCGGTGCGCGGGTACGAGCCCTGCTGAAGGAGATTCGCCCGGAAAACCGCGGCCCCCAGCTGATCCTGTCGCGTACTGCGCCGGGCATGCTGATCGAGCTGTTCCGCATCGAGGTGCCGGAGATCGCCGAAGGTTTGATCGAAGTGAAGGCTGCCTCCCGTGACCCGGGGTCGCGCGCCAAGATCGCCGTGCGCTCCAAGGACAAGCGTATCGACCCGCAGGGTGCCTGCATCGGCATGCGCGGCTCGCGCGTGCAGGCCGTTTCCGGCGAACTGGGGGGCGAGCGTGTCGACATCGTGCTGTGGGACGACAACCCGGCGCAGTTCGTGATCAACGCAATGGCGCCGGCCGAAGTGGCGGCGATCATTGTCGATGAGGACGCGCATGCAATGGATGTCGCCGTGGCCGACGATAACCTGGCCCAAGCTATTGGTCGTGGTGGACAGAACGTGCGGCTGGCCAGCCAACTGACCGGTTGGACCCTGAACGTGATGACCGAGGCTGACATCCAGGCCAAGCAACAGGCCGAGACTGGCGGCATTCTGCGCTCCTTCGTCGAGGAGCTGGAGGTCGACGAGGAACTGGCGCAGGTGCTGGTGGAGGAAGGCTTCACCAGCCTGGAAGAGATTGCCTATGTACCGATGGAGGAGATGCTCGCCATTGATGGCTTCGATGAGGAGATCGTCAACGAGTTGCGCGCACGCGCCAAGGATCGCCTGCTGACCAAGGCCATTGCTACTGAAGAAAAGCTGGCGGAAGCCCATCCGGCCGAAGACCTGCTCTCGCTCGAGGGCATGGACAAGGAGCTGGCGGTTGAGCTGGCGATGCGCGGAGTGATTACCCGCGAAGACCTGGCCGAGCAGTCGATCGACGACCTGCTCGACATCGACGGCATGGATGAAGAGCGTGCCGGCAAGCTGATCATGGCCGCCCGAGCCCACTGGTTCGAGTAAGCATTAGCGGCCTGAGGAGAGAGATGCATGACGCAAGTCACGGTGAAAGAACTGGCCCTGGTGGTCGATACACCGGTCGAGCGCCTGCTGCAGCAGATGCGTGAGGCAGGGCTGTCGCATACCAGCGCCGAGCAGGTAGTGACCGATAATGAAAAGCAGGCCCTGTTGGCTCACCTCAAGAGCAGCCACGGTGTGAAGCTGGAGGAGCCGCGAAAGATTACCTTGCAACGCAAGACCACGACTACCTTGAGGGTCGCCGGTAGCAAGACCATCAGCGTCGAGGTGCGCAAGAAAAAGACTTATGTCAAGCGCAGCCCTGACGAGCTCGAGGCCGAGAAGCAGCGCGAACTTGAGGAGCAGCGGGCTGCCGAGGAGGCTGCCGTGCGCCAGAAGGCAGAGGAGGAGGCCAAGCGCCGTGCTGCCGAGCAGGAGGCGCAGCGCCAGGTCGAGCAGGCCGCTGCTACAGCTGCTGCTGCGAAGGAACCGGCACTCGGCGTAGCGGCCGAACCCGTGTCTGCTCCGGCTGCCGGCGAAGAGCGCAAGCGGGAAGAGCCGCGTCGTGTCGAGAAGGAGAAGGTGCGCAACGTCGACGATGAGCGGCGCGAGCGCAAGAATGCCCAGCATCGCCCCTCCGTCAAGGACAAGGCTCCGGTTGCCCGTGCAGCGGTGCGCAATGTCGACGAAGAAGGCGAGGGTTTCGGCCGTCGCGGTGGTCGCGGTGGCAAGTCCAAGCTGAAGAAGCGCAATCAGCATGGCTTCCAGAGCCCGACCGGCCCCCTTGTGCGCGAGGTGACCATCGGCGAAACCATCACGGTCGCTGAACTGGCCCAGCAGATGTCGGTCAAGGCGGCCGAGGTCATCAAGTTCATGTTCAAGATGGGCACGCCGGTGACCATCAACCAGGTGCTCGACCAGGAAACCGCGCAACTGCTGGCCGAAGAGCTGGGGCACAAGGTCAAGCTGGTCAGCGAGAACGCACTGGAAGAGCAGCTGGCCGAATCCCTCAAGTTCGAAGGCGAAGCCGTATCGCGTGCGCCGGTGGTCACTGTCATGGGGCACGTCGACCACGGCAAGACCTCGCTGCTCGACTACATCCGTCGCACCAAGGTGGCGACTGGCGAGGCAGGTGGCATTACCCAGCACATCGGTGCCTATCACGTGGAAACCGATCGCGGCATGGTTACCTTCCTCGACACCCCCGGCCACGCTGCGTTCACCGCGATGCGTGCCCGGGGTGCCAAGGCCACCGACATCGTCATCCTGGTGGTGGCGGCCGATGATGGCGTGATGCCGCAGACCGAGGAGGCCATCCAGCATGCCAAGGCGGCCGGCGTGCCGATCGTCGTGGCGGTCAACAAGATCGACAAGCCGGCAGCCGACCTGGACCGGATCAAGAACGATCTGGCCGCACGCGACGTGATCCCGGAAGAGTGGGGTGGCACCACCCAGTTCGTCCCGGTTTCGGCAAAGGTCGGTACCGGTATCGACGAGCTGTTGGAAGCGGTGCTGCTGCAGGCCGAGGTGCTTGAGCTGACCGCTACGCCGAGTGCTCCGGGGCGCGGCGTGGTGATCGAGTCGCGTCTGGACAAGGGGCGCGGTCCGGTGGCGACCGTGCTGGTCCAGAACGGTACCCTGCGCCAGGGTGACGTCGTCCTCGCCGGTGTAAACTTCGGCCGTGTGCGGGCCATGCTGGACGAGAACGGCCAGCCCCTCAAGGAGGCGGGCCCGTCGATTCCGGTGGAAATTCTCGGCCTGGATTCCACCCCGGATGCGGGCGACGACCTGACCGTGGTCACCGACGAGAAGAAGGCGCGTGAAGTGGCGCTGTTCCGTCAGGGCAAGTTCCGCGAGGTCAAGCTGGCCCGTCAGCATTCGGCCAAGCTGGAAAACATCTTCGAGACCATGGGTCAGGACGAGAAGAAGACCCTCAACATCGTCCTCAAGTCCGACGTGCGCGGCTCCTTGGAGGCCTTGCAGGGCGCTCTGGGCGAACTCGGCAACGAGGAGGTCCAGGTCCGCGTGGTCGGTGGCGGCGTCGGCGGCATCACCGAGAGCGATGCCAACCTGGCGCTGGCCTCCAACGCCGTGCTGTTCGGCTTCAATGTGCGCGCCGATGCCGGTGCGCGCAAGATCGTCGAGCAGGAAGGTCTGGACCTGCGCTACTACAACGTCATCTACGACATCATCGAGGACGTCAAGAAGGCGCTGTCGGGCATGCTGGGCAGCGAGGTGCGGGAGAACATCCTGGGCATCGCCGAGGTGCGCGACGTGTTTCGCTCGCCGAAGTTCGGCGCCGTTGCCGGCTGCATGGTGGTCGAGGGCAACGTCCATCGCAACCGTCCGATTCGCGTGCTGCGCGACGACGTGGTGATCTTCGAGGGCGAACTGGAGTCCCTGCGCCGCTTCAAGGACGACGTGTCCGAAGTGCGGGCCGGCATGGAGTGCGGTATCGGCGTGAAGAGCTACAACGACGTCAAGGTCGGCGACAAGATCGAAGTGTACGAGAAGGTCCAGGTGGCGCGCTCGCTTTGACGCGCGCGCAAGCACGAAGCTGGAAGCATGAAGCTGGAGGCCGCAAGGCTTCCGGGTTCGGCTTCCAGCTTTTGGCTTATTGAGAGGCGAAATATGGCCAAAGACTACAGTCGCACCCAGCGCATTGGTGATCAGATGCAGCGTGAGCTGTCTCTGCTGATCCAGCGCGAGATCAAGGACCCGCGCCTCGGCATGGTCACCATTACCGCTGTCGAGGTCGCTCGCGATCTGTCCCATGCCAAGGTGTTCATCACCGTCATGGGCAAGGAAGACAGCGCCGAGGAAATCAAGCGGAACCTCGATATCCTCAATGAGGCGGCCGGTTTTCTGCGCATGCAGCTGGGCAAGGCGATGAAGCTGCGCAGCATGCCGCAGCTGCACTTCAGCTATGACGCGAGCATTCGTCGGGGCGTCGAGCTGTCCGCATTGATCGAGCGCGCCGTGGCCGAAGACCGGCTGCATGCCGGCAAGGGCGAGGAGTAAGGCGTGGCGCAGGGCAAACGTATCCGCCGCAAGGTCGATGGCATCCTGATTCTCGACAAGCCGCGCGGGCTGACCTCCAATGCCGCGCTGCAGAAGGTCCGCTGGCTGCTGAATGCCGAGAAGGCCGGACATACCGGCAGTCTCGATCCTCTGGCCACCGGCGTGTTGCCGCTGTGCTTCGGCGAAGCCACCAAGTTTTCCCAGTACCTGCTGGATGCCGACAAGGGTTACGAGACCCTGATGCATCTCGGCGTGACCACTGCCACCGGGGACGCCGAGGGCGAAGTGCTCGAGCGGCGCGATGTGCAGCTCGGGGGGGATGCGCTGGAGGCGGTGCTGGCGGACTTCCGTGGCGAGATCAGCCAGGTTCCGCCCATGTACTCGGCACTCAAGCGCGATGGGCAGCCGCTCTACAAGCTGGCCAGGGCCGGCGAGGTGGTGGAGCGCGAGGCGCGTTCTGTTACTATTGCGCGCCTGGATCTGCTGGCCTTCGAGCCACCGTTCGCACGGTTGGCGGTGGCCTGCAGCAAGGGAACCTACATTCGCTCCCTGGTCGAGGACATCGGCCGGACGCTCGGACTCGGTGCGCATGTCGCGGAGTTGCGCCGGACCCAGGCCGGGCCCTTCGGGCTGGCCCAGACGGTCAGCCTGGAGGCTCTGGAGCAGGCCCATGCCGAGGGTGGCTGCGAGGCGCTGGACCGCTTCCTGCTACCGGCGGACAGCGGTCTGGAGCACTGGCCTGTGCTCCAGCTCTCCGAACACAGCAGCTACTACTGGCTGCATGGGCAGCCGGTTCGCGCGCCGCAGTCGCCGAAGTTCGGCATGGTGCGGGTGCAGGATCATACAGGCCGCTTTATCGGTATCGGTGAGGTGGGTGACGACGGGCGCATCGCGCCGCGTCGACTGATTCGGTCGGAATGACCGATGCGAGGGTGGCTGTCAGCAGGCACGGTCATACCTCTTTCTCAAACACGGGAAGATGTTCCCGGCCTGCTGAAATCATTCGGTGCCACGGCCTGAATGGTTTCCCGACAGAGAGGATGCCCATCATGGCACTCACCGTTGAAGAAAAAGCCCAGATCGTCAACGAGTACAAGCAAGCTGAAGGCGATACCGGTTCCCCGGAAGTGCAGGTTGCCCTGCTGACCTTCAACATCAACAAGCTGCAGGATCACTTCAAGGCCAACGGCAAGGATCACCACTCCCGTCGTGGCCTGATCCGCATGGTCAACCAGCGCCGCAAACTGCTGGATTACCTGAAGGGTAAGGACACCACTCGTTACAGCGCCCTGATCGGTCGCCTGGGCCTGCGTCGCTAAGGCGCGCGCCAAGCTGGAAGCGGGAGGCTGGAAGTGAGACATCGTGCTTGCTTCCAGCCTTTTGCTTTCGGCTTCTCCCTTTTCAGGAAGCCCTCCGGGTCCGACTCCCACCTTCCTGAGGATTTCCCCCGAGCAACAAAGAGAAGGAAAATACCGTGAATCCGGTTATCAAGACATTCCAGTTCGGTCAGTCGACCGTCACCCTGGAGACCGGCCGCATCGCCCGCCAGGCCTCCGGCGCCGTATTGGTCACCGTCGACGAGGACGTGACCGTACTGGTCACCGTGGTCGGCGCCAAGCAGGCCGATCCGGGCAAGGGGTTCTTCCCGCTGTCCGTGCATTATCAAGAGAAGACCTACGCCGCCGGCCGAATCCCGGGTGGTTTCTTCAAGCGCGAAGGCCGCCCCAGCGAGAAGGAAACCCTGACCTCGCGCCTGATCGACCGGCCGATCCGCCCGCTGTTCCCGGAGGGCTTCATGAACGAGGTGCAGGTGATCTGCACCGTGCTTTCCACCAGCAAGAAGACCGATCCGGACATCGCTTCGATGATTGGCACCTCCGCCGCCCTGGCGGTCTCCGGGATTCCCTTCAGCGGCCCGATCGGCGCCGCCCGTGTGGGTTACCACGAGGAGACCGGCTACCTGCTGAACCCCACCTACGAGCAGCTCAAGGCCTCGCGCCTGGACATGGTGGTGGCCGGTACGGAATCCGCCGTGCTGATGGTCGAGTCCGAAGCCGAGGAGTTGACCGAGGACCAGATGCTGGGCGCCGTGCTGTACGCCCACGAGGAGTTCCAGGCGGTGATCCGGGCCATCAAGGAGTTCGCCGCCGAGGCTGCCCGTCCGGCCTGGAGCTGGGAGCCGCCGACCGAGCCGAGCGTGCTGCTCGAGGCCATTCGCGCCGGGTTCGGCGAGGCGATCTCGCAGGCCTATACCATCACCGTCAAGCAGGAGCGCTACAACCGCCTCGACGAGCTGCGCGCCCAGGCCGTGGCTAGCCTGGCCGGCGAAGCCGAGGGCCAGCCGTCCGTCGGCGAGGTCAAGGATGCCTTCGGTCTGATCGAATACCGCACCGTGCGCGAGAACATCGTCGACGGCAAGCCGCGCATCGACGGTCGCGACAACCGCACCGTGCGCCCGCTGAAGATCGAGGTCGGCGTGCTGCCGAAGACCCACGGTTCGGCCCTGTTCACCCGCGGCGAGACTCAGGCGCTGGTGGTGGCCACTCTGGGTACCGCGCGTGATGCCCAGGTGCTCGACACCCTGGAAGGCGAGCGCAAGGACAGCTTCATGCTGCACTACAACTTCCCGCCGTTCTCGGTGGGCGAGTGCGGCCGCATGGGCAGTGCCGGCCGTCGCGAGATCGGCCATGGCCGCCTGGCCCGCCGCGGTGTGCAGGCCATGCTGCCGAAGGGCGACGAGTTCCCCTATACCGTGCGTGTGGTCTCGGAAATCACCGAGTCCAACGGCTCCAGCTCCATGGCTTCGGTCTGCGGTGCCTCCCTGGCGCTGATGGATGCCGGCGTGCCGATGAAGGCGCCGGTAGCCGGTATCGCCATGGGCCTGGTCAAGGAAGGCGAGAGGTTCGCCGTGCTGACCGACATCCTCGGCGACGAGGACCACCTGGGCGACATGGACTTCAAGGTGGCCGGTACCGCCAAGGGCGTCACCGCGCTGCAGATGGACATCAAGATCCAGGGCATCACCGAGGAGATCATGGAGATCGCCCTGAACCAGGCGCTGGAAGCCCGCCTGAACATCCTCGGCCAGATGAGCCAGGTGATCGGCCAGTCGCGCAGCGAGCTGTCGGTCAACGCCCCGACCATGCTGGCGATGAAGATCGATCAGGACAAGATCCGCGACGTGATCGGCAAGGGCGGTGCCACCATCCGTGCCATCTGCGAGGAGACCAAGGCCTCCATCGATATCGAGGACGACGGCTCGATCAAGATCTTCGGCGAAACCCGCGAGGCGGCGGAGGCAGCCAAGCAGCGCGTGCTGTCCATCACCGCCGAGGCCGAGATCGGCAAGATCTACGTCGGCAAGGTCGAGCGCATCGTCGACTTCGGCGCCTTCGTCAACATCCTGCCGGGCAAGGATGGCCTGGTGCACATCTCGCAGATCAGCGACCAGCGCATCGAGAAGGTCACCGACGTGCTCAAGGAAGGCCAGGAAGTGAAGGTGCTGGTGCTCGACGTGGACAACCGCGGCCGCATCAAGCTGTCGATCAAGGATGTCGCCGCTGCGGAAGCGTCCGGCGTCTGAGGTCGCCACTTCCCAGCTGGAAAAGACGAGGGCCCTGCGGGGCCCTCGTTCGTTTCGGCGGGAGGACGCCAGCCGTCACTGGACGCGGCGGCTGTCGATCCCGACCAGACGGTTGCCCTCGAAGCGCAGGAAGTAGTACATGCCGTTGCGCGGGCCGTAGACCCATTCCTCCACCACCAGTTCATGGTGAAAGCCCCAGTCGTCGCGCCGTTCGCGATAGCCGAGCAGATCGCGGCTGGCCGGCTCGCCGCATTTGGCCAGGACTTCGTGGGTGGAGTCACCGGTACTGATCAGATGGTTTTCGCAGCGCAGGCTGGCGGCCAGGAGCAGGGCCGGTGCCAGGCCGAACAGTGCGGTGAGCAGGCGGAGAAGGTTCATGGGCGCTCCTATCCGCCGGCCAGCTGCAGGGGAACGCTGACGTGCGCGGCCGGCGATGCTTCGCTGATGCCGACATCCAGCTGGTAGATGCGCTGGTCGTCCAGGCCGGCCTGTTCGACCAGGTAAGCCTTGATGCTGGCGGCGCGCGCCTGGGCCAGTTGGCGGAGCAGCAGGGTGCTGTCCTCCCAAGAGCCCAGCACGGCTTCGCGCAGCCGGGCCGCGCGCTGTTCCTGGCCCAGTCCGTCCCATTCCGTCGGCGGTAGCTGCTTCAGGCGGCTGCGGTAGATGCTCTCCAGCAGCGCGGCTTTCTCCCCGTCGGGCACCCGCAGCTCGTCGGCGCCGGCTGGCAGGCGCTCGCTCCGCTGCTGCAGGAGGCGGTAGTAGAGGTTCCGGTATTCGCGCTCCAGACGCTGCTCCGCCAGCAGGGGGCCGTCGCTGGCCAGGGCGCTCGTGCCTTCGACCTCCAGGCGCAGCTGCGGACGCTCCTTCAGGGCCTTGCCGAGGAGATCCAGATTGCGCCGCGCGGCGGCATCCAGTTTGCTGCTGCCCGGGCTGAACTCGACCTGGCTGAGGTCGGCCTCGCCGTCGGCAAGCCCGGCAATGAACTTGAAGGGTGCCTGCGCCGCGCGCACCACCAGGTTGCGCAGGGTCTGCCAGACGATGGGCATGACTCTGAATTCGGGATTGTTCAGGTCGCCCTTGACCGGCAGGTCGATGGCGATCCGTCCCTGACGGTCCTTCAGCAGGGCCACCGCCAGATGGACCGGCAGGTCCACAGCATCCGGGCTGTCGACCCGCTCGCCCAGTTGCAGCTGCTCCAGGACCAGGCTGTTCTCGGCGTTCAGCTGGCCCTTGTCGATGCGGTAGTGCAGGTCCAGGTTGAGCCGCCCCTTGCGGATGCGGTAGCCGGCGAACTTGCCGGAGTAGGGGGTCAGGGTAGTCAGCTCGACGCGCTGGAAGCGGGTCGCGATGTCCAGGCTTTCGAGCGGGTCGAAGGGGTTCAGGCTGCCCTTGATGCTGACCGGCGCGTAGCGGTCCACCTTACCCTTGATGTCCACCGTGGCCGGCTTCGGCTGGCGGTTGTCCAGGCTGCCGATGCGCCCGTTGAGCTGCTGGACGGCGGCGGCGAAATTGGGGTTCAGGCTGAAGTCGGCGAAGTTGGCCGAGCCGTCCCTGATCGCCACCGCGCCGATGTGGATGCCCAGCGGCGGGCGGGCCGGTTTCTCCGCCGGTTGCGCCGTGTTCTTCTGTGGCGTCTGCGCTGGCTGCTGTTTCCCCTGGGCGATCAGCAGTTCGCTGACGTTGGTGCTGAGGTTCTCGTTGACGATGAAGCGGGCATAGGGCTGGTCGAGTTCGACCCGTCCGATGGCCAACTGCTCGCCATGTCGGTAGCTGAGGTTCTCGAGAGTCAGCTGGCGCCATTTGACGAAATCACGCTGCTTCAGGGTATCCAGGGTGTGCAGCTGTTTGATGGTGGCGCGGCCGTCGATCTGCAGGGCCAGCTTTTCAGCGCCTTTCAGGTCGATCTTCAGGGCGCTGTCGAGCTGCCCGCTGCGCAGCTCCAGGCGGATGAAGGGGGCGATGTAGGCCTGCGCCGGGCGCAGGTCGAGATCGCGGGTGTCGACCTGCAATTGCGCGGCGAGCGGGCTCACCTGTACCTGGCCGGCAGCCTTGAGCCGGCCCTGGCGGCCGATGCCGCTGTCCAGTTCGAGGCGGAAGGGCCTCTGGCCGCGGTTGTCGAAGTCGCGCAGGGCAAGATCCAGCGGGCCGACCTGGAGCTCCACGTCCTGCTCCGGCACCCGGTCGGCCAGATGCAGGCGACTGCCGCGCAGGCGGACATCCGCCAGCAGGATCTGCCAAGGCTTGCCGGGTTCTTTGTCGGGTTTGTCGGGCTGCTTATCCTTGGTTTTGGCGTCGCTCTGCTGTCCGGACGTGCTGGGGGCGAACAGTTTCTGCCAGTCCAGCTCGCCATCGGCCTCGCGGGCCGCCCAGGTTTCCAGTCCCTGGCCGAGCACCTGGCCGATCGACACCTGGCGCCTAGTCAGATCGAGCGAGGTCTTGCCGATCTCCAGGCTCTTCAGGCGTGCCAGGGGACGGCCATCCGGCGCCGCGAGGGCAAACGGGGCGAGCTTGAGGGCGGCGTTCTGCAGTCGCAGGCGGAGGCCGTCGGCCAGTTCCAGCCGGTAGTCGCTGCTGAGGCTGAGCGTACCGTCCTCCAGCTCCAGGGGGGCGGCATCCCGCACGTAGGGCCACCAGGTGCGCAGGCCGGCCTGGTCGATGTCCAGCCTGCCGCTGGAGCGCAGCGGCATCAGGCTGAACTGGCCGCTCCAGTCGATCCGCCCGGCGTTCGGGCCGCTAGCCTGCAGCTTCAGTTCGGCGCTGTCGTCCGGCAGGGTGCCGAGCTGGCGCAGTTCGAGGTCGAGGGCGTCGTAGCGGGCCTCGACCGGCACACTCGGTCGCAGATCCCGGAAGTGCACCTGGCCGCCGCTCAGCCGGAGGCGGTCGAGGCGCAGCGGAAAGGGCTCGCCGGCGGGTTCTTCCGGCTTGTCGGGGGAAGCCGGGTGCTTGAACAGGCGGGTCAGGTTGAGCCCACCCCGCCGGTCGAACAGCACGGCCACCTGCGGGCGTTCCAGATGCACTTCGGCCAGATGCAGGTGGCCGCGCCACAGGCTGTCCCAGTTCAGCTTGCCGTACAGGCGTTCGAAGGCCAGTTGCTCGCTGCCCGCCTTGCCGAGACGCAGCCGGTGCAGGGTCAGCTCGAGGGTGAAGGGGTTGAGCTCCAGGCGCTCGAGACTGGCCGGCTGGGTGACGAAGCGGGGCAGCTGGCGGTTGATCACCTGCAGGGCGGCGCCGGGGAGAACGAGGAAGCCGAGCAGGCCGTAGAGGGCGGGCGCGATCGCCAGGGTGGCGAGGGTGGGTTTCAATCCCTTGGGCATGGAGGCACATCTTTTCCGGCAAGACATGCCTCGGAGTATGGCACGCCAGGTACGCTCCCCGAAGCCGAGCCGGCCCGCGTTGGTCTAGCCGGGGCGGGCAGGGCACCGCGCCCTGCCGCCCCGGCGTCTGCCTCAGCGGTTCAGGCGACGGTCGATCAGCTCCTGGAGCACCGAGGGATCGGACAGCGTCGAGGTGTCGCCCATGTTGTCCAGTTCGTTGCAGGCGATCTTGCGCAGGATGCGCCGCATGATCTTGCCCGAGCGGGTCTTCGGCAGGCGCGGCGCCCATTGCAGGAACTCGGGTTTGGCGAAGCCGCCGATCTCCCGGCTGACCTGGGCGATCAGCTCCTGCTTGAGCGCGTCGTCGGGCTGGCTGCCGGTCACCAGGGTGACGAAGGCGTAGACGCACTGGCCCTTGACGTCGTGCGGACAACCCACCACGGCGGCCTCGGCGACGCCGTCGTGGAGCACCAGGGCGCTTTCCACTTCGGCGGTGCCGATGCGATGCCCCGACACGTTGATCACGTCGTCGACCCGGCCGGTGATCCAGTAGAAGCCGTCCTCGTCGCGGCGCGCGCCGTCGCCGGTGAAGTAGTAGCCGGGGTAGGGTTTGAAGTAGGTGTCGATCAGGCGCTGGTGATCGCCGTAGATGCTGCGGATCTGGCTCGGCCAGCTGGCCTTGATCGCCAGGATGCCGGCGCCGGGGCCTTCGATCTCCTTGCCCTTGTCGTCGAGCAGCACCGGTTGCACGCCGAAGAACGGGCGGGTCGCCGAACCGGGCTTGAGCAGGGTGGCGCCGGGCAGCGGGGTGATCATGATGGCGCCGGTCTCGGTCTGCCACCAGGTGTCGACGATCGGGCAGCGGCTCTCGCCGACCACGCGGTAGTACCACTCCCAGGCTTCCGGATTGATCGGCTCGCCTACCGAGCCGAGCAGGCGCAGACTGGCGCGCGAAGTCTTCCTGACCGGGGCCTCGCCGTCGCGCATCAGCGAGCGCAGCGCGGTGGGGGCGGTATAGAAGATATTCACCTGATGCTTGTCGATCACCTGCCAGAAGCGCGAGGCGTCCGGATAGTTCGGCACGCCCTCGAAGATCAGGGTGGTGGCGCCGTTGGCCAGCGGGCCGTAGACGATGTAGCTGTGCCCGGTGATCCAGCCGATGTCGGCGCTGCACCAGTAGATGTCGCCGTCGTGGTAGTCGAACACGTACCGGTGGGTCATCGCCGCCTGCAGCAGGTAGCCGCCGGTGCTGTGCAACACGCCCTTCGGCTTGCCGGTGCTGCCGGAGGTGTAGAGGATGAACAGCGGGGCTTCGGCGTCCATCGGCTCGGCCGGACACTCGGCGCTGCAGCCCGGCACGGCCTCGTGGTACCAGAGGTCACGTCCTGCGTCCCAGTCGACGGTTCCCCCTGTGCGGCGTACCACCAGCATGCTGGAGACGTTCGGACAGCTCTGCAGAGCCTTGTCGGCGTTGCGCTTGAGGGGGATGGCCTTGCCGCCGCGCAGGCTTTCGTCGGCGGTGATCAGCAGGCGGCAGTCGGCGTCGAGGATGCGGTCGCGCAGCGCCTCGGGGGAGAAGCCGCCGAACACCACCGAATGGATGGCGCCGATGCGGGTGCAGGCAAGCATGGCGTAGGCGGCTTCGGGAATCATCGGCAGGTAGATGCAGACGCGGTCGCCCTTGCCGACGCCGAGGCTTTTCAGCAGGTTGGCCAGGCGGCAGACCTGTTCGTGCAGCTGGCGGTAGGTGATCCGCGCCGAATCGGCAGGGTTGTCGCCCTCCCAGATGATCGCCACCTGATCGCCACGCTGCTTCAGATGCCGGTCGATGCAGTTGTGGGCGACGTTCAGCTGGCCGCCCTCGAACCAGCTGGTCTGGCCCTTGCTCATGTCCCCGCGGTGGACGCTCTGCCAGGGCTTGAGCCAGTCGAGGAAGGCCCCGGCCTGTTCGGCCCAGAAGCGCTCCGGCTGCTCGACCGATTGCCGGTACAGGCGCAGGTAGTCGTCGTTGTCCAGCCAGCTGTGCTGGAGCGACGCTTCGCTGACGGGATGGTTGGCGATCTTGAACATGGCGGTTCCTTGTTATTGTCTGTCCGCGGGTGTCCGTAAGCGTGGACCGACAGGTCGCCGGGTTCAAGTCTCCCAAGGGGTGGGAAGAGGGGCGCAGGCCGGGCGGAGCCTGCGCCGGGCTGGCTCAGCCGCGGTGACGGCCGCGGAAGTAGTCGATCAGGCCCTGGGTCGAGGCGTCCTCGGCCGGCGCCTCCTCATGGCCGGTCAGGCGCTGGTAAACGCTCTTGCCGAGTTCCTTGCCGAGCTCGACGCCCCACTGGTCGAAGGCATTGATGCCCCAGATGACGCTCTGCACGAACACCTTGTGCTCGTAGAGGGCGACCAGCGCGCCGAGGCGCCGCGGGCTGACACGCTCCATCACCAGGGTGTTGCTCGGCCGGTTGCCGGGGATCACCTTGTGCGGTGCCAGGCGCTGCACCTGGTCCTCGCTCAGGCCCTTGGCGCGCAGCTCGGCCTCGGCCTCCGCGGGGGTCTTGCCGCACATCAGCGCCTGGCTCTGCGACAGGCAGTTGGCGTACAGCCACTGGTGGTGGTCGGCGACCGGGTTGTGGCTGACCACCGGCACGATGAAGTCCGCCGGGATCAGCAGGGTGCCCTGGTGCAGCAGCTGGTGGTAGGCGTGCTGGCCGTTGCAGCCGACGCCGCCCCAGATCACCGGGCCGGTGTCGCAGGATACCGGCTTGCCGTCCTGGCGCACGCTCTTGCCGTTGGACTCCATGTCCAGCTGCTGCAGGTGCTGGGTGATGTTCCGCAGGTAGTGGTCGTAGGGCAGGATGGCGTGGCTCTGCGCACCCCAGAAGTTGCCGTACCAGACGCCGAGCAGGGCGAGCAGCACCGGCATGTTGCTTTCGAAGGGGGCGTTCAGGAAGTGCTGGTCCATGCTGTAGGCGCCGGAGAGCAGGTCCTTGAAATTGGCCATGCCGATGGCCAGGGCGATCGGCAGGCCGATCGCCGACCACAGCGAGTAGCGCCCGCCGACCCAGTCCCACATCGGGAAGATGTTCTCCTCGCGGATGCCGAAGGCCACCGCTGCCTCGATGTTGCTGGAGACGGCGATGAAGTGGCGGTGCAGCTCGCTTTCCGTGCCGCCCTGGGCCAGGTACCAGGTGCGCGCGGCTTGGGCGTTCTTCAGGGTTTCCAGGGTGCCAAAGGATTTGCTGGAGACGATGAACAGGGTGGTTTCGGCGCGCAGGCGGCTGGACAGCTCGTGGAACTCGCTGCCGTCGATGTTCGCCAGGTAGTGGCAGCGCACGCCGCGCTGGGCGAACGGCAGCAGGGCTTCGGACACCAGCTGGGGGCCGAGGAAGGAGCCGCCGATGCCGATGTTCACCACGTCGGTGATGGGCTTTTCCGAGTAGCCGCGCCACAGCCCGTCGTGGATGCGCCCGACCAGCTCGGTCATCTGGTTGAGTACCCGGTGCACCTGGGGAATCAGGTTCACGCCGTCGACCAGCAGGCGGTCGCCGACCGGGCGGCGCAGCGCGGTGTGCAGTGCCGGACGGCCCTCGGAGGCGTTCACCGCCTCGCCCTCGAAGAGCGCGTGGATGGCCCTTTCCAGTCCGGCTTCCCGCGCCAGGCGTACCAGCAGGTCACGGGTTTCGTGGGTCAGCAGGTTCTTCGAGTAGTCGAGAAACAGGCCGCCGCTGCTCAGGGAAAACTGCTCGAAGCGGTGCGGATCGTTCCGGAAGGCCTCGCGCATGCTGAAGGACTGCATGGTCTGGCGGTGCTGACGGAGCGCCTCCCAAGAGGCCAGGGTCGTCACGTCGAGGGGGTGCTGGTGGTGCGACATGGGATTCTGCTTCCTTTGCATCGGGGCGGATAGCAAAAAGCCCGGAGCATTCCGGGCTTTTGGAGATGACGCATGCAGCGGACGAGGCCAGGATGGGCGATCCGCTGACTGGCGCGGGCGATTCAGGCGACTTGGACCGGGATCGCGTTGCTGGTATGGCTGAGCACGTTGCCGGGAGCCATGTACAGCATGCGTGGCTTGTGGCTGGCCAGTTCCGCCTCGCTGTAGTGGGCATAGGCGCAGATGATCACGCGATCGCCCTTCTGCGCCTTGTGCGCGGCGGCGCCGTTCACCGAGATCATCTTCGAGCCGTCCTCGGCGCGGATCGCGTAGGTGGTGAAGCGCTCGCCGTTGTCGACGTTGTAGATCTGGATCTGTTCGTACTCGCGGATGCCTGCCAGATCCAGCCATTCCCCATCGATGGCGCAGGAGCCTTCGTAATCGAGCACCGAGTGGGTCACCTCGGCACGGTGCAGTTTGGCCTTGAGCATGATGGCATGCATGGCGATTCCTCTTCAGGTTCCACAAGCGGCGGTCGAGTGTGCCTCAACCGCATAGGGTGATCAAGAAAGCGACCTATCAGACCTTAGTCGTTCAGGCGCCGGCGAGCTCGACGCTCAGGTTGTCGATCAGGCGGGTATTGCCCAGATAGGCGGCACCCAGCACCACCAGGCGGCGGTCCTCAGGGGACGCCGGGCGCAGGCTGGCGGCCTCGCGGATTTCCAGGTAATCCGGGCGGAAGCCGGCCTGCTGCAGTGCCTCCAGACCCCGTGCGCAGAGCCTGGCGAAATCCCGCTCGCCGGCCTGAAGGGCGGCGCTGGTGTCGCACAGGATGCGGTACAGCGCCGGTGCCACGCTGCGCTGCTCGTCGTTCAGGTAGCCGTTGCGCGAGGACAGCGCCAGGCCGTCGGCGGCGCGCACGGTGGGTTCGCCGAAGATCTGGATCGGCATGTTGAGATCGCGCACCAGGGTACGGATCACCGCCAGCTGCTGGAAGTCCTTCTCGCCGAACAGGGCGATGTCCGGCTGGGCGATGTTGAACAGCTTGGCCACCACGGTGGCGACACCCTCGAAGTGGCCGGGGCGCGTCGCGCCGCAGAGTCCCTCGGAAACGCCGGAGACGGCAATGCGCGTCTGTCCCTGTATGCCGCCCGGATACATCTCCTCGACGCTGGGGGCGAACAGCAGGTTGCAGCCGCCTTCGAGCAGCTTTTCCTGGTCGGCGGCGAGGGTGCGCGGATACTTGTCCAGATCCTCGGCAGGACCGAACTGCAGGGGGTTGACGAAGATGCTGGCGACCACGAAGTCGGCGCGCTGGCGGGCCTTCTCCACCAGGGCGATGTGGCCGGCGTGCAGGTTGCCCATGGTCGGCACCAGGGCGATGCGCTTGCCTTCGCCGCGGGTCCGGGCGATGGCGGCACGCAGTTCGCGGACGGTCTTGAGGGTGATCATGCAGAAAATCCATGTTCGACTGCGGGGAATTCGCCTTGCTTGACCGCGCTGACGTAGGCGGCGAAGGCCGCCTGGATGCTGTCCTGGCCGACCATGAAGTTTTTCACGAATTTCGGCGTGCGTCCGCTCAGGGACAGGCCGAGCATGTCGTGCATGACCAGCACCTGGCCATCGGTGGCGGCACCGGCGCCGATTCCGATGACCGGGACACCCGCCGCCTGGGTGATCTGCTCCGCCAGCGGGCTGGGCACGCACTCCAGCAGCAGCATGGCCGCGCCGGCCCGCTCCAGGGCCTCGGCGTCGGCGCGCAGCTGGCGCGCCCGGCCCTCGTCGCGGCCCTGCACCTTGTAGCCACCGAACAGGTTCACCGACTGCGGGGTCAGGCCCAGATGCACGCACGCCGGGATGCCGTTCTCGGCCAGGCGCGTCACGGTCTCGCACAGCCAGGCGCCGCCTTCCAGCTTGACCATGTGGGCGCCGGCGCGCATCAGCGCGGCGCTGCTGTCCAGCGCCTGTTGGAGGGTCGCGTAGGCCATGAACGGCAGGTCGGTGACCACCAGGGCGCCGTGGTTGCCGCGCTTGACGCAGGCGGTGTGGTAGGCCATGTCGCTCACGCTGGTCGGCAGGGTGCTGTCATGACCTTGCAGGACCATGCCGAGGGAGTCGCCGACCAGCAGCACCTCGACACCCGCCTGGCAGGCGGTCTGGGCGAAGGTGGCGTCATAGCAGGTCAGCATGGCGATCTTTTCGCCGCGCTGCTTGAGGCCTTGCAGGGTGGTCAGGGTTACATCGGGCATGTTCGGTTTCGTCCTGGTCGGCATCGGCGGGCGCCGGTGCGGAGCAATGGGAGGCCTATAGTCCAGATGGGGGGGCCTCAAGTCAATTGGCGCTTGGCCCGCCCGGCTCCCGGTCATCGCGGCGGCGCAGCCCCTGCAGCGGGCAGGTGGCGAGCAGTTCGTCGAGCGGACGGCCGTCCGGCAGACGCAGTCCGGGGGCGATCTCGGCCAGTGGATAGAGCACGAAGGGGCGCGCATGGAGGTGGTAGTGGGGCACGATCAGGCGCTCCCCGTGCAACTGGTGGTTGCCGAACAGCAGGATGTCCAGGTCCAGGGTGCGTGGCCCCCAGCGCTCCGCCTTGCGCACCCGGCCCTGCGTCCGCTCGATCGCCTGCAGGGCGTCAAGCAGTTCGAGAGGCTCCAGTGCCGAGTCGAGCGCGGCGACGGCATTCACGTAGCTCGGCTGGTCGGCCGGTCCCAGCGGTTCGCTGTCATAGAAGGAGGAGACAGCCACCAGGTGCGTACGCGGCAATGCCTGCAGGGCGGCGAGGGCGGCACGCAGCTGTGCGGCGGGATCGGCCAGATTGCTGCCCAGGCCGATATAGACGCGCTCCATGTTCAGTCCCGGTCCGGCGCGCTGCCGGAGCTGCGGCGCCGCCGGCCGCCGCTGCGACGGCGCTTGCGCGGGGCGGCCCCGGTTTCGTCCTGACTGGCGAGGGCGCGGATCATGCCGCGCCTTTCGCTGTCGCTGACCTCTTGGTAGTCGGTCCACCAGTCGCCCAGCCCACCGGTTTGCTCGCCGGCCTCTTCGCGCAGCAGGAGGAAGTCATAGCCGGCGCGGAAGCGCGGGTGCTCGAGCAGCAGATCGGCGCGCTTGCCCTGGCGGCGCGGCAGGCGCTCCTGCAGGTCCCAGATCTCCCGGGCGGGTAGGGTGAAGCGCTTGGGAATCGCGGTGCGCCGGCACTGTTCGGTGATCACCAGGTGGGCCGCCTCCTGCAGTGCCTGGATCGGCGGCATGCCACGCTCCTGCAGTTCCAGGGCGCGCGGCGGCAGGGCCGGCCAGAGCAGGGCGGCGAACAGGAAGGCCGGCGTCACCGTCTTGCCCTGCGCGATGCGCTCGTCGGTATTGGCCAGCGCCTGGCGGATCAGCCGGCCGGCGTAGCCCGGGCTGCGCTCCAGGGCTGCCGCGCTGGCGGGGAACAGCGGGGCGAACAGGTCGTATTCGAGCAGCAGCTCGAAGGTGTCCTCGGCATAGCCGGACAGGAACAGCTTGAGCACCTCGTCGAACAGGCGGGGCGCGGGGATGTCGCGCAGCAGCGGGGCGAGCCGGCGGATCGGTGCGGCGCTGTGCTGTTCGATGTCGAAGTCGAGCTTGGCGGCGAAGCGCACGGCGCGCAGCATGCGCACCGGGTCTTCGAGGTAGCGCTGTTCGGGGTCGCCGATCAGGCGCACCAGATGGTTGCGGATGTCGTGCACACCGTGGGCGTAATCGAGGATGCGCTCGTGGCTGACGTCGAAATACAGGGCGTTGATGGTGAAATCGCGGCGCTGGGCATCCTCTTCCAGGGTGCCGTAGACGTTGTCGCGCAGGATCCGGCCGCTTTCGTGGCGCGCCGCCAGGTGGCTGTCCTCGTCGTCCTCGTCGTCGTCCGGGTGGTGAGCGCGAAAGGTGGCGACCTCGATGATTTCCCGGCCGAAGTGCACGTGGACCAGCTTGAAGCGGCGGCCGATCACCCGCGCATTGCGGAACTCCGCGCGAACCTGTTCGGGGGTGGCGCTGGTGGCGACGTCGAAGTCCTTCGGCTCGATGTCGAGCAGCAGGTCCCGCACGCAGCCGCCGACCAGATAGGCCTGGTAGCCGGCATTCTGCAGGCGCTCCACCACGCTGACGGCATGGCGGCTGATGTCGGCACGGCGCAGCGGGTGCTGCTGGCTGCCGAGGACCTCCGGCGTGCTGCGCGGATGGGGGCGGTTCAGGGATAGGCGAAAGGACTTGAACAGCTTCTTCAGCATCGGGGGTGCACTGCTTGACGGGGTGGTCGGCCAGAAATGAGCTTGACCGCGGAATGGCTGCGGATTCTAGCATCGGCGCCGGAGGATGTACGAAGCCGGAGTGGCTCTCGAACGCAGAAAGGGAGCCGAAGCTCCCTTTCAAATCGAAGTGCGTGCGTTGTTCTTGTTCTGTTCCGGGCGTGTTGTTCTTGTTCTATGCCCGTCCCGGTTGGCTCGTTGGCTCCGGGATGGCCCCCAACAGGGGAGCCAATAGCAAACGGATTTCTTTGGTCGCTGATGTCGCCTGGGTCGTGTCGACCCACCAGTTCGGGTACTGCCTCGGGGCAGTTTTGTTGTTCTCGGCCTGGCTGCGGGCTTCGCCCGACGGGCATGTTTCTACTCCAAAAAAATCGGTTGGCCCCGTCTCCGCATCGTTGTTCTTGTAAGGCTGGAGTCGTGTCAATCGTTCTTATTATGGGTGGTACGTCTTGTTATTGTTGTTGTACGAATTATAAAGCAGATGTCGTGCCATGATTTTAAATTACTTTAAAAACATATACTTAGATTTTTGTCGTTAGAGGGTGGGAGGTGGATAGACGAGTTTTGGTTACCTGTCGACCCGGTTTCTGTTACCACCTTTGTAGGGGGGTAACAGCCTGTTCCCGTCCGGCTGTTACCCGCGCGCGGCTCAGGAGTTGCTGGGCGCGCTGGACTTGCGGCGCGGAATGCCGAGGCGCTGGCGGCGTTCCCACAGGCACTTGCGGCTGATGCCGAGCTTGCGGGCCAGCTCGGTTTCGGTCATGTGGTCCTGATGCTCCAGGACGAAATGCTGGAAGTAGTCTTCCAGCGAGAGGTCCTCGGTGGGCTCGTGGCCGCCGCCGACGTCCGGGCCGGGGAGTTCGGCGAAGTCCTCGTCCTCCAGCTCTTCCAGCTCGATGTCGACGCCCAGCAGGTCGGCGGGTATCGACTGGCCCTCGCAGAGGATCACCGCACGCTCGATGGCGTTCTCCAGTTCGCGCACGTTGCCCGGCCAGGTGTACTGGCCGATGGTCCGCTCGGCCTCGGGGGAGAAGCGCATCTCGCCGCGGCCCATGCGCTGGCTCTGGCGCTTCAGGAACGCCCGGGCGATTTGCAGGACGTCGTCTTCGCGATCACGCAGGGCCGGCAGCTTCAGCGAGATGACGTTGAGCCGGTAGAACAGGTCTTCGCGGAACTGGCCGGTCTTGGACAGCGCCTTGAGGTCGCGGTGGGTGGCGGCGATCAGGCGGACATCGACCTTCTGCGACTGCACCGAGCCGACCCGGCGGATCTCGCCTTCCTGCAGCACGCGCAGCAGGCGCGCCTGGGCCTCCAGAGGCAGTTCGCCGATCTCGTCGAGGAACAGGGTGCCGCCGTCGGCGGCCTCGACCAGGCCGGTGCGCCCGGCGACGGCGCCGGTGAAGGCGCCCTTCTCGTGGCCGAAAAGTTCGGATTCGATCAGGGTTTCCGGAATGGCTGCACAGTTCACCGAGATCAGCGGCGCCTTGGCGCGTTTCGACAGGTTGTGCAGGGCGCGGGCGACCAGTTCCTTGCCGGTGCCGGATTCGCCCTGGATCAGCACCGTGGAGTCGGTCGGGGCGACCTTGCGGATCTTGCCGAACAGGTCCTGCATGGCCGGGCAGGAGCCGATGATGCCGATCTCGCCCTCGACCGGCGCGGGAGACTGCGGCGCCGGCTCGGCGGAGACGGCCGCTGCTGGCGTCTGGCGGGGCTCGCTGAGGATGCGCGCCACGGTCTGGAGCATCTCGTCGTGGTCGAAGGGCTTGGCGATGTAGTCCATCGCGCCCATCTTCATCGAGTCCACCGCCGAGCGCAGGCTGGCGTAGCTAGTCATGATCAGCACCGGCGTGCCCTCGGCCAGGCGGATCAACTCGGTGCCGGGGGCGCCGGGCAGGCGCAGGTCGCTGATGACCAGGTCGAAGCCGGGGATGCTGTAGCGCTCCTGGGCTTCCTGCACCGAGCCGGCCTCGCTGACCTGGTAGTGGTTGCGTTCCAGCAGGCGACGCAGGGCGGAGCGGATGATGGTTTCGTCTTCGACGATCAGAATGTGTGGCATCGGGCAGGCTCTCTCGACGGTCTCACGGCGCCGGCGCTGTATCGACATGCCGTGGCAGGGTGACCCGGATACGGGTCCCGCGTTGCCGCTCGGGGTCGGCCGGGCTGTCGATGGTGATCCGGCCATAATGCTCTTCCACGATCGAATAGACCAGTGCGAGGCCCAGACCGGTGCCCTTGCCAGGGTCCTTGGTGGTGAAGAAGGGTTCGAACAGGCGGCCGGCGATGGCCTTGGGGATGCCGCTGCCCTCGTCCTCGACGATCAGGTCGACGCTGTGTTCCTCGGCCTCGCTGCGTACCCGGATGGCGCCGCCGGACGGGGAGGCGTCGCGGGCGTTGGAGAGCAGGTTGACCAGCACCTGGATCAGCCGCTGGGGATCGCCGACCACGCAGTGGGCAGGGTCGCAGAGGTTGAGGAACTGGACCTCGACGCCTGCGCGGTTGAGCGACAGCAGGCCGATCGCCTCGCGGGCCATGTCGGCCAGGCACACCGGCTCGCTGGCCTGCTTGTGGCTGCCGGCGTGGGCGAAACTCATCAGCGAGCGGACGATGCGCGTCACCCGCTTGGTCTGGTCGATGATCTGGCTGCTGATCTCACCCAGCTCGGCGTCGTCCTCGTGCTCCTCGCGCAGGTTCTGCGCCAGACAGGCGATGCCGGTGATCGGGTTGCCGATCTCGTGGGCCACGCCGGCGGCCAGGCGGCCGATGCTGGCCAGGCGCTCGGAGTGCGCCAACTTGTTTTCCAGCAGCTGGGTTTCGGTGAGGTCCTCGACCAGCAGGACCAGGCCGCTGCTGCCTGGCGCCAGGGGTTCGTCGATCGCCGCCTTGTGCAGGTTGAGCCAGCGCATCTGGCCGTCCAGCGACAGCCGCTGCTTGTGCAGGTGCTCGTCGGAGCGCTGGATGAAGTCTTCCAGCAGGCCCTTCCAGGGCGCATCGAGGGTCGCCAGGCAGGAGCCGACCACGCGCTCGGCGGGAATCCCGGTGAGTTCCTCCATGGCCCGGTTCCACATGAGGATTTCCCGGTCCTTGGACAGCGAGCAGACGCCCATCGGCAGCTCCTGCAGGGTCTGGCGGTGGTAGCGGCGCAGTGCGTCGAGCTCGGCGGCCAGGCCGGTCAGGCGCGAGCGGTAGTCCTCCAGGCGGCTTTCGATGAAGTGGATGTCCTCGGTGATGTAGTCTTCGCTGGCGGTCTTGTAGGGCAGGAAGGTTTCGACGATGTCCTGCGCCACGCTCGGTCCCATCAGGCCGGACAGGTTGGCCTCGATGCGGTCGCGCAGGCGGCGCAGGGCGAAAGGGCGGCTTTCGTCGAACGGCAGGTGCAGGTCGCGCAGGGCCTGCTTCACCTCGCGCTGGGCGATCTTCGCGCCGAGGGGGCGGGCCAACTGGGCGGCGAACTCCTGGGCGGAGGTGGCCAGCAGCTCACGGCGCTGCGGCCGGCGCACGTTGTCCACCGCGCAGGCCTCGCCGGCGCTGCGCTCCTCGGGGCTTGGCTCGGTGAATATCGACACCAGGGAGAACACCAGCACGTTGGCGGCCAGCGAGGTGATTGCCGCCAGGTGCCAGCTGGTGTCGTCCAGCACGTAGACGAAATCCAGCAGCGGCAGGTGCACGTCCTGCAGGTTGCCCAGCATGGGCAGCATCATGCCGCCCAGCCACACCGCCATGCCGACCAGCAGCCCGGCGATGAAGCCGCGGCGGTTGGCGGTCTGCCAGTAGAGGGTCGAGAGCACGCCGGGGAGAAACTGCAGGGTGGCGACGAAGGCAGTGACGCCGAGGTTGGAGAGGTTCTGGCTGGCGTCCAGCAGCCGGTAGAAGGCATAGCCCGCGGCGATGATGGCGAAGATCAGCGTGCGCCGCGTCCACTTCAGCCAGCGGTAGATGTTGCCCTCGGCCGGCGGCTGGTACAGCGGCAGCACCAGATGGTTGAGGGTCATGCCGGACAGGGCGAGGGTCAGGACGATGATCAGTCCGCTGGAGGCGGACAGGCCGCCGACATAGGCCAACAGGGTGAGGGGGGCGTTTTCCAGCGCCAGGCCCACGCCCAGGGTGAAGTATTCCGGGCCGGCGGCGACCTCCAGGCGCATGCCGGCCCAGAGGATCAGCGGCACGGCCAGGCTCATCAGCAGGAGGAACAGCGGCAGGCCCCAGCTGGCGCTGGCCAGGCCGCGGGGGTTGAGGTTCTCGGTAAAGGCCATGTGGTACATGTGCGGCATGACGATGGCCGAGGCGAAGAACAGCAGCAGCAGGGTGCGCCAGGGGCCCTCCTGCAGCGGGGTGTGCAGCGTGCCCAGCACTTCCCGCTGCTGCAGCAGCCACTGCTCCAGGCCCTGGGGACCGTCGAACACCCGGTACAGGGTGTAGATCCCGATGCTGCCGAGGGCCACCAGCTTGACCAGCGACTCGAAGGCGATGGCGCAGACCAGACCCTGATGTTTCTCGCGGGTGGCGATGTGCCGGGAGCCGAAGAGGATGGTGAAGAGGATGATCAGGGCGCAGAAGCCCAGCGCCACGCGCTCTTTCACCGGCTCCTGGGTGAGGATGCCCACCGAGTCGGTGACCGCCTGGATCTGCAGGGCCAGAAGCGGCAGCATCGCGACCAGCATGAACAGGGTGGTCAGCGCGCCGGCCCAGGTGCTGCGGAAACGGAAGGCGAACAGGTCGGCCAGCGACGACAGCTGGTAGGTGCGGGTCAGGCGCAGGATCGGATAGAGCAGCACCGGCGCCAGCATGAAGGCGCCGGAAACCCCCAGGTAGCAGGCGAGAAAGCCGTAGCCGTACTGGTAGGCCATGCCGACCGCGCCGTAGAAGGCCCAGGCGCTGGCGTACACGCCGAGCGACAGGGTGTAGACCAGCGGGTGGCGGACTACCCGCTGCGGAATCAGGCCCTGCTCGCTGAGCCAAGCGACACCGAACAGGGTCAGCAGGTAGGCGGCGCTGATCAGCAGCAGTTCACTCAGGCTAAAGCTCATCGGCGTCGGGCTGGCTCTGCAGGATGAAGGTCACCACGATGAGGATCAGCCACAGCAGGTACGGGCGGTACCAAGCGCCGTTGGGGTCGATCCACCAGTCCATGATGGCGGGGGAGAACAGGTAGATTCCCACCACCAGCAGCAGGACCAGCCGGTAGATGTACATGGCATGTTTCTCTGTCGATGGGGAAGGGCGTCGGCGATGGTAATGGATGCGCGCGCCGGCGCAAGCGTGACGGCCTCTTTTCCGGCCGGGCGGGGATGCCGGCGCTCAGTCCAGCGCGGCCTCGGCCAGGGTCCGGCAGCGCGGGATGCCCCCGGCATCCCAGTGGGCGATGGCCCAGTCGAGCAGCTGCCGCGGGCGGGCCTTGCCCAGTTCGGCCGGCGGGCGCTGACCGAGCGCGCGCAGGGCGCGCAGCAGCAGCGGGCCGGCCTGCTCGGCGGGGAGCGGGGGGGAGCGGTAGGCCTTGCCGAGCTTGTGGCCGTCGGGCTGGATGATCAGCGGCACGTGCAGGTAGCGCGGCCGGGGCAGGCCGAGCAGCTCCTGCAGGTAGAGCTGGCGCGGCGTCGAGTCGAGCAGGTCGGCGCCGCGCACCACGTCGGTCACCCCCTGCCAGGCATCGTCGAGGACCACTGCCAGCTGGTAGGCGTAGAGACCGTCGCGGCGGCGGATCACGAAGTCGCCGACCTCGCGGGCGAGCTGCTGGGCGAAGGCACCCTGCACCCGGTCGACGAAGGCGTAGGTGCGCGCCGGCACGCGCAGGCGGATGGCGGCGTCATGGGGCGGGCGCCCGGCCTCCCGGCAGAAGCCCGGATAGATCCCGGAAAAGCCTTCCAGCCGCTTGCGCGAGCAGGTGCAGGCATAGGCCAGGCCCCGCTCGAGCAGGTGCTCGACCACTTCGCCGTACAGCCCCAGGCGCTCGCTCTGCCGCACCAGTGCACCGTCCCACTCGAAGCCGTAGTCTTCCAGGGTCTGCAGGATGGCCGCCTGGGCGCCCGGCACCTCGCGGGGCGGATCGAGATCCTCCATGCGCAGCAGCCAGCGGCCGCCGACACTGCGGGCATCCAGATAGGAGGCCAGGGCGGCGATCAGCGAGCCGAAATGCAGGTAGCCGCTGGGCGTGGGTGCGAAACGGCCGACGTAGGCGGCGGGCGGAAGGGCGGTCATGCGGCGCTCGGAGGGAGCTGGCGATCGGACGGCGGCAGTCTGCCGGGCTGCAGATGCGCCGCGGGGCGCCGTGGCGCCCCGCTGGCAGGATCAGCTGCCGATCTGCTTTTCCTTGATCTCCGCCAGGGTCTTGCAGTCGATGCACAGGGTGGCGGTGGGGCGCGCCTCGAGGCGCCGGATACCGATTTCCACGCCGCAGGAGTCGCACCAGCCGTACTCGTTGTCCTCGATCAGCTGCAGGGTCTCGTCGATCTTCTTGATCAGCTTGCGCTCGCGATCACGGGCGCGCAGCTCCAGGCTGAACTCCTCTTCCTGACTGGCCCGGTCGGCGGGGTCGGGGAAGTTGGCGGCCTCGTCCTGCATGTGGTGCACGGTACGGTCGACCTCTTCCATCAACTCCTGTTTCCATTTATTGAGGATGTTGGTGAAATGAGCGCGCATGTTGTCGCTCATATACTCCTCGCCCGGAGTTTCCGGGTAGGGTTCGAAACCGCGAACCAGTTGGTTGTTCTGCTTTGCTTTGGTGGGCATGGATGACCGCCTCGCTCTCTCTAATCCATACACGCAGGCACATGTTCCCTGCCGACGGCGTCGGCCCTGCGACCGCAAGCGGCCGAACTTACCAGAAGCCATCCGGCCGCGCCACTCCCTGCCGCCTGCCACGGCAGCTGCCAGAGCGGTTTCGTGTGGGTAGAATCCATCCTCCGCCCCGTCTTGATGGAAGGCCCATGTCCTACAGTGCGCGCAGTCGCGCCATCGAACCCTTTCATGTCATGGCCCTGCTGGCCCGTGCCAACCAGCTCCAGGCCGAGGGTCACGACGTGATCCACCTGGAGATCGGCGAGCCGGACTTCACCACGGCAGCGCCCATCGTCGCCGCCGGGCAGGCGGCCCTGGCGGCCGGGCATACCCGCTACACCACCGCCCGCGGCCTGCCGCAGTTGCGCGAGGCCATCGCCGGCTTCTACGCGCGGCGTTATCGCTTGACTATAGACCCCGAGCGCATCCTGATCACCCCCGGCGGTTCGGGTGCCCTGCTGCTGGCCACGAGTCTGCTGGTCGATCCGGGCCGGCACTGGCTGCTGGCCGATCCCGGCTATCCCTGCAACCGCCACTTCCTGCGGCTGGTCGAGGGCGGCGCACAGCTGGTGCCGGTCGGGCCGGAAGAGCGTTACCAGCTGACCCCGGAACTGGTGGCGCGGCACTGGCGTGCGGAAAGCGTCGGCGCCCTGGTCGCCTCGCCGGCCAACCCCACCGGGACGCTGCTGCGCCGCGACGAGCTGGCGGCGCTGTCCGCCGCCCTGCGCGCGCGCGGCGGCCATCTGCTGGTGGACGAGATCTACCACGGCCTGACCTACGGCGTGGACGCGCCCAGCGTGCTGGAAGTGGACGACGACGCCTTCGTGCTGAACAGCTTTTCCAAGTATTTCGGCATGACCGGCTGGCGGCTCGGCTGGCTGGTGGCGCCCGAGGCGGCGGTGCCCGAGCTGGAGAAGCTGGCGCAGAACCTCTACATCAGCGCCTCGACCCTGGCCCAGCATGCCGCCCTGGCCTGCTTCGAGGAGGAAACTTTGGCGATCCTCGAAGAGCGCCGCGCGGAGTTCGCCCGGCGCCGCGACTACCTGCTGCTGGCTCTGCGCGAGCTGGGCTTCGGCATCGCCGTGGAGCCCGAGGGAGCCTTCTATCTGTATGCCGATATCGGCGCCTTCGGCGGCGACGCCTTCGCCTTCTGCCGGCACTTCCTGGAGCGCGAATTCGTCGCCATCACCCCGGGCGTCGATTTCGGCCGCCATCTGGCCAGCCGCCATGTACGCTTTGCCTATACCCAGAGCCTGCCGCGCCTGGAGCAGGCGGTCGAGCGCATCGCCCGCGGCCTGCAGAGCTGGCAGCCCGATGCGCTTTGATCCGTCGCTGGAGGAGGGGCGCCTGCTGCGCCGCTACAAGCGCTTTCTCGCCGACATAGAGACGCCGGCCGGCGAGATGTTGTGCATCCACTGCCCGAATACCGGGTCCATGCTCAACTGCATGGCGGAGGGCGGGCGCATCTGGTTCAGCCGCTCAAGCGACCCCCGGCGCAAGCTGCCGGGTACCTGGGAGCTGAGCGAGACGCCGCAGGGGCGGCTCGCCTGCGTGAATACCGCGCGGGCCAATCCGCTGGTGGAGGAGGCGCTGCGCGCCGGGCTGATCGTCGAGCTGGACGGTTTCACCACGCTGCGCCGGGAGGTCCGCTACGGCGCGGAGAACAGCCGGGTGGATTTCTGCCTGGACTATCCGGACGGAACGGCCTTCGTCGAGGTGAAGAGCGTCACCCTGGGCTTCGCCGACAGCCCGGTTGCCGCCTTCCCCGATGCGCGCACCGAACGTGGCGCCAAGCACCTGCGCGAGCTGGCGGCCTTGGCCCGGCAGGGCGTGCGCGCGGTGCAGCTGTACTGCGTGAACCTGTCCGGCATCGCGGCGGTGCGCCCGGCGGCGGAGATCGACCCGGGCTACGCGCAGGCGCTGCGCGAGGCCGTGGCGGCGGGCGTCGAGGTGCTCGCCTACAGCGTCGAGCTGTCGCCCGCGTCGATCCGCCTGACGCGCCGGCTCGAGGTGTGGCCCTAGGCCCGGCAGGAGGGGAGGGCGCAGGTTACAACTGCACCCAGATGCCGGCTTCGTCCTCGCGGCAGTCGATGCGCGGCAGGTGCTCTCCGGCGCAAGGGCCGGCCACGCATTCGCCATTCTCGATCAGGAATAGCGCGCCGTGGGTGGCGCACTGGATCAGGCTGCCGCTGGCGTCGAGAAAGCGGTCGGTCTGCCACTCCAGCGGAATGCCGCGGTGCGGGCAGCGGTTGGCGTAGACGAAGATCCGGCCGTCCCGGCGGACCGCGAGGAGTTTCCGCTCTTCCAGCAGGAAGCCGCGGCTTTGTCCTTCGCCGAGGGCATTCCCGGCACAGAGAAACTGCATGGCATCTCCCGAAAAGCCCGGGATTATCCACGCCGGCAGCCGGCGGCGGAAGCCGTGCGCTGGCGGTTGGCCGGGCCGCCTCTTATGCTTGCCGCCACCTTTGTTGCCAGATCCCTTCATGAGCGCCTTCGTACGCCGCCCCCGCGTCCTGCTGATCGCCCTGACCCTGTTGCTGCTGCTCGCCTTCTGGCTGTCGCTGGCGCTGGGCCCGCTGCGCCTGCCCCTGGTCGACTCCCTGCTGGCCCTGCTGCGGCTGGCCGGCGTGCCGCTGTCCGGGGCGGGGCTCGAGCAGGCCGAGCTGATCGTCGGGCAGATCCGCCTGCCGCGGGCCCTGCTCGGTTTGGCGGTGGGTAGCGTGCTGGCGCTGAGCGGGGTGGCGATGCAGGCGCTGTTCCGCAATCCGCTCGCCGATCCCGGTCTGATCGGGGTGTCCAGCGGCGCGGCGCTGGGCGCGGCGCTGGCGATCGTCGGCGGTTCGCTGTTCGGTGCTGGAGTACCGCCCGAGGAGTCGCCCTACCTGTTGTCGGCGAGCGCCTTCGCAGGTGGTCTGGCAGTGACCGCGCTGGTCTACCGGCTGGGGCGGCGCGACGGCCAGACCCGGGTAGCCACCATGCTGCTCGCCGGACTCGCCCTCAGCGCCCTGGCCGGCGCGGCGATCGGCCTGTTCGGCTATCTGGCCGACGATGCCGCGCTGCGCCGGCTGACCTTCTGGAACCTGGGCAGCCTGAGCGGCGCCAGCTATGCCCGGCTCTGGCCGCTGCTGCTGGCGACCCTCGGCGTGGCGCTCTGGCTGCCGCGTCGGGCCGGTGCGCTGAACGCCCTGCTGCTGGGCGAGTCGGAGGCGCGCCATCTGGGTTTCGAGGTGGAGCGGCTGAAGCGCGAGCTGGTGCTCTGCACAGCCCTGGGCGTGGGCGCGGCGGTGGCGGCGGCGGGGCTGGTCGGCTTCGTCGGCCTGCTGGTGCCGCACCTGCTGCGCCTGCTCTGCGGGCCGGATCACCGGCTGCTGCTGCCGGCGGCCATGCTCGGCGGCGCCAGCCTGCTGCTGTTCGCCGACCTGCTGGCGCGCCTGCTGCTGGCCCCGGCCGAACTGCCGCTCGGCATCGTCACGGCGCTGCTCGGCGCGCCCTTCTTCCTCTGGCTGCTGCGGCGGGAGCCGCTCTGATGCTGCAGGCCGAGCGACTGGCCGTGCAGCGCGGCGGCAGGCGGGTGCTGAGCGGCATCGACCTGGAGGTGCGGCCCGGCGAGCTGCTCGGCGTGCTGGGGCCGAACGGCGCGGGCAAGTCCTCGCTGCTGGCGGCGCTTTGCGGCGAGCTGCGCCCGTTGGAGGGGCAGGTCCGCCTGGATGGCCGGCCGCTGGCCGGCTGGCCGGGGCCGGAGCGGGCGCGCCGGCTGGCGGTGCTGCCGCAGAGCCCGGCGCTGGAGTTCGCCTTTCGCGTCGAGGAGGTGGTCGGCTTCGGTCGTCTGCCGCATGCCAGCGGCCGGCGGCGCGATGCCGAGATCGTTGCCCGGGCGCTGGCGGCGGCCGACGCCACCCATCTGGCCGGGCGCAGCTACCTGACCCTGTCCGGCGGCGAGCGCCAGCGAGTCCATCTGGCGCGGGTGCTGGCGCAGCTCTGGCCAGGCGGAGCGCAGCAGGTGCTGCTGCTCGACGAGCCGACCTCGATGCTCGATCCCCTGCACCAGCACAGCATCCTGCAGGCGGTGCGGGAATTTGCCGGACAGGGCACGGCCGTGCTGGCGATACTCCATGACCTGAACCTGGCGGCGCGCTACTGCGACCGCCTGCTGCTGCTGGCCGAGGGCTGCATGCAGGCGCTCGGCTGTCCCGAGGAGGTCCTGCGTGCCGGGCCGCTGAAGGCGGTCTTCGGTCTCGATGTACTGGTGCAGCGCCACCCGGAGCGGGGGCATCCGCTGATCGTGGCGCGCTGAGGAGAGTCCATGCGTTCATTGCTGTTCATCTGCCTGACCTTGCTGGCCGCCTGCCAGACGCTGCCGCCATTGCCTGCCTGGCAGGAGGGCGGCGGCGGGCGGGATGGCCAGCCCAGCTTCATCCTCGACCTGCGCAGCGGTGCCCGCCTGACACCGGCGCAGCTGGTCGAGCGGCTGGCCGTGGCGCCGCGGCTGCTGGTTGGCGAGAAGCACGACAACCCCGATCATCATGCCCTTGAGCTGTGGCTGCTCGAGGCCCTGGCTGGACGGCGGGCGCAGGGCAGCCTGCTGCTGGAGATGCTCGAGCCTGCTCAGCAGGCCCGGGTGGCGGCGACCCAGGCTGTGTTCGCCGCCGGCCGCGCGCCGGCGGATCTGCCTGCGGCACTGGCCTGGCGCCAGGGCTGGGACTGGGCGCTGTACGGCCCGCTGCTGCGCCATGCGCTGGCGCAACCCTATCCTGTCCTGGCGGCCAATCTGGATACGCAGGAGATGCGTCGCGTCTATGCCGAGCGGCCGATGCTGTCCGGCGCGGCCTCGACCGACGCGCGGGTGCGTGAGGCCCTGCTCGCGCAGATCGGCGCCTCCCACTGCAGCCAGCTGCCGGAGTCCCAGTGGCCGGCGATGCTTGCCGTCCAGCAGCAGCGCGACCGGCGCATGGCCGAGCGCCTGCTGGCCGCGCCGCAGCCGGCCCTGCTGCTGGCCGGCGCCTACCATGTGCGGCGCGATCTGGGCGTGCCCCTGCACCTGACCGATCTCGGCAGAGCGGCCGGCAGCGTCGTGCTGTTGCTCGCCGAGGCCGGGGAGAGGGTGGATGCGCAGGCCGCCGACTATGTCTGGTACACCCCGGCGACGCCGGCCCGCGACTATTGCGCCGAGATGCGCGCTGCCGGCGGACAGGCAAAAAAAGACCCGGCAGCGCCGGGTCGAAAACCGTAATTAGCCTGATGAGGAGATAACCTGAAGAGTAGCCGCTCTGTCAGTTTACCGCTGATCTCGCGATCAGTTTTCAAATAATAACGCTTCTCATTTGTTGGTCAAGCGCTGTTTGCGACTTTTTGCCGGTCTTCCGCGAACGCCCACCGAAAGAAGGCGCCCTGCAGGCGCCTTCTTTCGGTGGGGGAGGGGCTTTATAGGTCGGGGAGGCGCTTGCGCATGCGCGCCACCAGGTCGTCAAGGCTCTCGGCGAGATGGGTGTCGACCTGCCGGCTGTGTTGCTGTTCGACCTCGGTCAAGGCTTCGCGGCTGGCCTGCTGTGCCCTGACCACCTCCAGCGTGGCGTCGGACGGGTCCTTCCCTTCGGCCTGGCGTTCGGCGAGCCATTCGGCGATCAGGGCTTCGGGCGCCTGGCAGTCGAGGATCAGGAAGGGCGCGCCGTTGTTCTCGGCGACCTGCCAGGCGGCCATGCGCTGTGCCTGCTTCAGGTAGGTGGCGTCGATCACCACCGGAAAGCCGGCCTGCAGGGCGCCGGCCGCCAGCCGGTGCAGGTGTTCGTAGGTCGCTTCGCTGGCCTGGCTGCTGTAGATGCCGCTCGCCAGCCGGCCCTGGTCGGTTGCCTGCTGCTCGCCGAACAGGCGCTTGCGTTCGATGTCCGAACGCAGGCGGATGGCGCCGAACTCTTCGGTCAGCCGCTGGGCGACATGGCTCTTGCCAACCGCGGACAGGCCGTGGGTGATGGCCAGAAAGCATGAGGGAATGGCGCTGTAGTGCTCCGCCAGGCTGGCGTAGTTGCGGTACTGCTGGAGAATGGCGGTGCGCCGCTCGGTGCACTCCTCCTGGGCCAGGCGGAACAGGTTGACCTTGCCGCGCACCATGGCGCGGTAGGCCTTGTAGAAGTTCAGCAGCGGCAGGGCGGCGTAGTCGCCGGTCCGCTCCAGCCAAGCGCTGACAAAGCGCCGGGAAAGTCCCTTGAGGCCGCGGTCCTCCAGGTCCATGGCGAGGAAGGCGGCGTCGCACACGACATCGATCAGGCGGAACGGCTCGTTGAACTCGATGCAGTCGAACAGCACGACCTGGCCGTCGAGCAGGGTGGCGTTGCCGAGGTGCAGATCGCCATGACATTCGCGGATGAAGCCATCCGCCTTGCGCTGTTCGAGCAGTGGCCGCAGGCGCTCGAAGCTGGTTTCAGCCCAGGCCTCGAGGGCGTCGAGCTGCTGCAGGTCGGCCGCTTCGGCGAGCAGCGGGCGGATCTGCTCGAAGTTCTGCCGCACCGGGCTCATCACCGCCTCCGCGCTGCCCAGCGGATGCTCCGCCGGCACCTTGGGCGCCTGCAGGTGGAAGCTGGCGATCCGCTCGGCCAGGGCGTCGATGTGCTCGGGCGCGAGCTCGCCGCGGGCCTGCATTTCGCCGAGCAGCTGGCTCTGCGGGAACTGGCGCATCTTGACCGCGTATTCGATGACCGGACCGTCGCCGGCCAGCTGCGGGGCGCTCACGTTGCCGGTGATCGGCAGCACTTCCAGATAGAGGTCGCGGGTCAGGCGCTGGTTCAGGCGCACTTCCTCTTCGCAGAAGTGCTTGCGCGCGGCCAGATTCGTGAAGTCGAGAAAGCCGAAATCGACGGCCTTCTTGAACTTGTAGGCATAGGGGCCGGTGAGCAGGACCCAGGAGATGTGAGTCTCGATGACCTTGAACTCAGTCACCGCGTGCGGGTAGAGCGCGGGGTTCTGCAGGGCGTTGATCAGGGCTTGGCTCACGGTCAGTCCTTGCTGGGCGGTCGGGGCGGAAGGCCGCATTATGGCTGCTGTGACCGCCCCTGCAAACCGCCGGGCTGCGCTATCGAGGGTGGGTAAAGTGCGTATAATGCGCCGCCATGACTCGTACCCGCTCCTCCAAATCCCCTTCTCCACGTCGCTCCGGTGCCCTCCGTTCCTGGCTGGGCTGGACCGCCAAGCTTGCATTGGTAGGTCTGGTGGTGCTGGCTGGTTTTGCCGTTTATCTCGATGCCGTGGTGCAGGAGAAATTCTCCGGCAAGCGCTGGACGCTGCCAGCCAAGGTCTACGCCCGGCCGCTGGAGCTGTTCTCCGGTCTCAAGTTGTCGAAGCAGGATTTTCTCACCGAACTGGACGCGCTCGGCTACCGCCGCGAGGCCGTTGCCGGGCCGGGCTCGGCGGCTGTGTCCGGCAACACCGTTGATCTGCATACCCGCGGCTTCCGCTTCTACGAGGGCGACGAGCCGGCCCGAAGGATCCGCGTGCGTTTCTCCGGCGATTATGTGTCCGGCCTGAGCGGTGCCGACAGTAGCGACCTGCCCGTCGTGCGGATGGAGCCGCTGCTGATCGGCGGCCTGTACCCGGCGCACAACGAGGACCGCATCCTGGTCCAGCGCAACGAGCTGCCGCCCTATCTGGTGGAGACCCTGGTGGCGGTGGAGGATCGCGAATTCTTCAGTCATTTCGGGGTGTCGCCGAAATCCATCGTCCGCGCCCTGTGGGTCAATGCCGCCGCGGGTGGGGTGGTCCAGGGCGGCAGCACGCTGACCCAGCAGCTGGTGAAGAACTTCTACCTGAGCAACGAGCGCAGCCTGGTACGCAAGGCCACCGAGGCCATGATGGCCGTGCTGCTGGAGCTACACTACGACAAGGACGAGATTCTCGAGGCCTACCTCAACGAGGTGTTCCTGGGCCAGGACGGCAATCGCGCGGTGCATGGCTTCGGTCTGGCCAGCCAGTATTTCTTCGGCCAGCCGCTGGCCGAGCTGCAGCCGCATCAGGTCGCCCTGCTGGTGGGGATGGTCAAGGGACCCACCTATTACAATCCGCGCCGCAACCCCGAGCGGGCCATGACGCGGCGCAACCTGGTGATCGACCTGATGGCCGAGCAGTCGGTGATCGATGCTGTGCAGGCCGCTGCCGCCAAGCAGAAGCCGCTTGGTGTCACCGCCCGTGGCAGCCTGGCCAACAGCGCCCATCCGGCGTTCCTCGATCTGGTCAAGCGCCAGTTGCGCGAGGATTACCAGGAGGCCGACCTCACCGAGGAGGGGCTGCGCATCTTCACCAGTCTCGACCCGATCCTGCAGAACAAGGCCGAGGCCGCGGTGCACGACACCTTCAAGCGCATCGGCAAGGGCGGCGATCCGGTCGAGGCGTCGATGGTGGTGAGCAATCCGGAAACCGGCGAAGTGCTGGCCCTGCTCGGCAGTCGGCAGCCGCGTTTCGCCGGCTTCAACCGGGCGCTGGATGCGGTGCGGCCGATCGGTTCGCTGATCAAGCCGGCGATCTATCTCACCGCGCTGGAGAAGCCCAGCCAGTACACCCTGACCAGCTGGGTGGCGGACGTGCCCTTCTCGGTGAAGGGCCAGGACGGCCAGCTCTGGCGTCCGCAGAATTACGATCACCAGGCCCATGGCGACATCTATCTCTATCAGGGCCTGGCCAACTCCTACAACCTGTCGACCGCCAAGCTCGGCCTCGAGCTGGGGGTGCCGAACGTGCTGAAGACCCTGGCGCGGCTGGGCGTCGAGCGCGAGTGGCCGGCCTATCCGTCGATGTTGCTGGGGGCCGGGGCGTTGACCCCGATGGAGGTGTCCAGCATGTACCTGACCATCGCCAGCGGCGGTTTCAACACGCCGCTGCGCGGCATCCGCAGTGTCCTGGACTCCGCCGGCGAGCCGCTCAAGCGCTACCCGTTCCAGATCCAGCAGCGCTTCGATCCGGGGGCCATCTATCTGCTGCAGAACGCCATGCAGCGGGTGATGCGCGAGGGAACCGGGCGTTCGGTCTACAGCCGGCTGCCGCGCTCGCTGAATCTGGCCGGCAAGACCGGTACCACCAACGATTCGCGCGACAGCTGGTTCGCCGGCTTCAGTCAGGATCTGCTGGCGGTGGTCTGGCTGGGGCGCGACGACAACGGCAAGACGCCACTGACCGGCGCCACCGGTGCGCTGAGGGTCTGGACGGACTTCATGGCCAAGGCCGATCCGCTGCCGCTGGACATGCCGGTGCCGGACAATGTCACCGAAGTTTGGGTGAATGCGCGTAATGGGCTGGGCTCCGAGCCGGGTTGTCCGGATACGGTGCAGATGCCTTATATTCGGGGTAGCGAGCCGCCACTGGGACCCCCTTGTGGGTTGCCGCAGGCGCCTGCCGAAAATGTGCAGGATGTGATCGAGAATGTTCAGGATGTCATGGACTGGGTGCGCGACTGGTCGAATTGAGCGAAGAGGGCGCCAGGTGAACAGGTGGTTGTTTGGTGCAGTGGCGGCAAGCGTGCTGCTGAGTGGCTGTGCGACGGTCGAGCATGGCTCGATCCCGGTGGTGGATGCGAGTGGCTCGGTTTACGACCAGCAGCAGGGGCGCGGCAGCGGTACGACCTCCCGCCCCCCGGTAGCGACGCCTTCCCAGGCGCCGGCTCCCGTCGAGGATGCCGGGGTGGTGGTGATGGTGCCCGGGGGCGGGGCCAGCTCGGCGCCGATCCAGTCCTATCCGGCATCGGGTGTTTCGGGCAGCGTGGCGCCGATCGTTTCCCAGCCGATTACTGCCACCACGTCTGACGGTAATGCCGGCTATTCCGTGCCCCGTGCGCCGAGCGGTGTTCCGGGCGGCAGCTCCGCCGTTTCGGGGAATCTGGCTGCCGACGAGCAGCTCGATGGTCCGGTCCTGGCGCTGCTCACCACCGCACAGCGGGAGCAGGGCAGTGGCAATCTGGATAGTGCCGCCTCCAGCCTGGAGAGAGCGCAGCGCATCGCCCCGCGCGAGCCGCAGGTGCTCTATCGGTTGGCCGAGGTGCGCCTGGCCCAGGGCGATGCCGCCCAGGCCGAGCAGTTGGCGCGTCGTGCCTTGACCTATGCCGGCGGTCGCCCGGCATTGCAGGCCAGTCTTTGGAATCTGATCGCCCAGGCGCGCGAGCGCCAGGGTGATGCGGCTGGCGCGGCGCAGGCCCGCGAGCGGGCGCGGGTCAATCTGTGATGGATGCGCGTATCCCGGCGCTGGCCGAGCAACTGCTGCTGATCGAGCGGGAGTTGCGCGTTCTGGGCTTGTGGGCTCGCTTGCCACCGAGCGATGAGGCACTCTCCAGCAAGCAGCCATTCTGTATCGACGCTCTCGCCTTCGAAGAGTGGCTGCAGTGGATCTTTCTGCCGCGGATGAAGCAGATCCTTGAGAGTGGCAGCGCTCTCCCTGCTGTATCGGGAATCCGGCCAATGGCCGAGATGGTCTATGCCGAGCGGTTGGCCGAGCTGGGGCGTCTGCTGGAGTCGCTTGGCGAGGTCGATAGGCTGGTTTCGAGCGGAGACTGAGGCTCGCCGGCCGGTTCAGCGACAGCTGCCCTCTATGGCCCTTTTCGCGTCGGCAATGCGGGTCTGGCGTTCTTCCTCGGTCAGCCTGCGCATTTCTCCATTGATCTGCGCGCGCAGTCTGGGGTTGTTCTCCAGTTGGGCCAGGTGGGTGCGTACGGTTTCGCAGTATTCCTGGCGCTTGGCTTCCTGGATGGCGATGTCACGCTTCACCTTGCGCTCAATGGTTTCCTGGTCGGGGTCGTTTGACTGTACAGGCGGCAGTTTTTCCGCTGCAGGCAGCCGGGGGGCCGGAGCGGCCGTGTTGAGTGTGGAGCTTGCCTGGTCGCTTGGGGGTTGCTCACTGAAGTGGGTCACGCCTTGCTTGTCCACCCAGGTGTAAACCTGACCAGCCATCGCGGTTGCGCCCAGAGTGAGCAGCAGGCTCGTGAGGATCATGCGTCGCATGGGGATTCCTTAAGTCTCGGTAGAGGCCTGGCGCTACTATACCGGAACGATAGTGCGCCTCATGGCATCCCGTCACAGCGGCAGAAGGGGCGAAAGCCCGAGGCATTACTTGACTTGGCCTGAGTGAATCCGAACAATTCAAGGTTCGCTGCAGTGGGGTTCGCCGCAAGCGGGCTTCAGCTCAGCAGACATGAGGCGTCACCCACGCCGACCTGATACACCCGCAACGCGTTACCTCGCGCTGGGTGGGAGAATCCTGCAACACACTCTGGGGCCTCCCGATACTTGCTCGACAGCGCTGCGTAGGCGGCGACAACCGTCGCTCATGCCTGTTTGGCAGTAACCTATTCAGGCCGTCCGGTCGAGGGCGGCAATCTGGCGTTCTAGAGGTGAACAACGTGGAGCTTTTATCCGGCGCTGAAATGGTCGTCCGCTTCTTGCGCGACGAAGGCGTTAAATACATCTACGGATATCCGGGCGGTGCTCTTCTGCACATCTACGATGCCCTGTTCAAGGAAAAGGAAGTCACCCATATCCTGGTCCGTCACGAGCAGGCAGCCACCCACATGGCCGATGGTTATGCCCGTGCGACCGGCAAGGCTGGTGTGGTGCTGGTGACTTCGGGGCCTGGTGCCACCAATGCCGTCACCGGCATCGCCACCGCTTATATGGATTCCATCCCAATGGTGGTGATTTCCGGGCAGGTGCCGAGCACCATGGTCGGCAGCGATGCTTTTCAGGAAACCGACATGATCGGCGTTTCCCGGCCGATCGTGAAGCACAGCTTCATCGTCAAGCATCCCTCGGAAATCCCCGAGGTGCTGAAGAAGGCTTTCTACATCGCCGAGTCCGGCCGGCCCGGTCCGGTGGTGGTGGACATTCCGAAGGACATGGGCGATCCGACCCAGAAGTATGAATACGTCTATCCGAAGAAGGTCAAGCTGCGCTCCTACAGCCCGGCGCTGCGTGGCCACTCCGGGCAGATTCGCAAGGCCGTCGAGATGCTGTTGGCAGCCAAGCGTCCCGTGCTCTACTCCGGCGGTGGCGTGATCATGGGCAGGGCTGCCGCCCAACTGACCGAGCTGGCGCAGATGCTCAATCTGCCGGTGACCAATACCCTGATGGGGCTGGGAGGCTATCCGGGCAACGACCGGCAATTCCTCGGCATGCTCGGCATGCATGGCAGCTACACTGCCAACCTGGCCATGCATCATTCCGACGTGATCCTCTCCGTCGGTGCGCGTTTCGATGACCGCGTGGTCAATGGGGCAGCCAAGTTCTGTCCGAATGCCAAGATCATTCACGTCGACATCGACCCTGCGTCGATTTCCAAAACCATCAAGGCCGACGTTCCGATCGTCGGGCCGGTTGATAGCGTGCTCACCGAGATGATCTCCATCGTCAAGGAGATCGGCGTGATGCCGCAAAAGGATGTCGTGGCCAGCTGGTGGAAACAGATTGACGAGTGGCGTGGCGCGCGCGGCCTGTTCCCCTACGACAAGGGTGACGGCAGCATCATCAAGCCGCAGACAGTGATCGAGACCCTCTACGAGGTGACCAAGGGCGATGCCTACGTCGCCTCCGACGTAGGACAGCACCAGATGTTCGCTGCCCAGTACTACAAATACGCCAAGCCCAATCGCTGGATCAACTCCGGTGGCCTGGGCACCATGGGCTTCGGTTTCCCCGCGGCCATGGGCGTCAAGCTGAATTTTCCCGAAGCCGATGTGGCTTGTGTCACCGGGGAGGGCAGCATCCAGATGAACATCCAGGAAATGTCGACCTGCCTGCAGTACGACCTGCCCGTGAAGATCATCAACCTCAACAACGGCGCGCTGGGTATGGTTCGCC
This sequence comes from Azotobacter chroococcum, assembly GCF_002220155.1. Lineage (NCBI taxonomy): Bacteria > Pseudomonadati > Pseudomonadota > Gammaproteobacteria > Pseudomonadales > Pseudomonadaceae > Azotobacter > Azotobacter chroococcum. Next base: position 912,661 of record NZ_CP011835.1, read on the forward strand.
AGTGGCAGGATATGCAGTACAACAGCCGCTATTCGCATTCGTACATGGAGTCGCTGCCCGATTTCGTCAAGCTGGCCGAGGCCTATGGCCATGTTGGCATGCGCATTACCGAGCTGAAGGACCTCAAGCCGATGATGGAGGAGGCCTTCGCCCTGAAAGACCGCCTGGTGTTCCTCGATATCGCGGTCGATACCAGCGAGCACGTCTATCCGATGCAAATTAGAGACGGCGCGATGCGCGATATGTGGCTGAGCAAGACGGAGCGGACCTGAGCATGCGACACATCATTTCCCTGCTGATGGAAAACGAGCCGGGCGCCCTGTCTCGGGTAGTCGGCCTGTTTTCGCAGCGCAACTACAACATCGAGACCCTCACCGTAGCGCCCACTGAGGATCCGACGCTGTCCCGCCTGACTCTGACCACCATTGGTCAGGATGAGGTGATCGAGCAGATCACCAAGAACCTCAACAAGCTGATTGAGGTGGTCAAACTGGTAGACCTGTCGGAAAGTGCGCACATCGAGCGCGAGTTGCTGCTGGTCAAAGTCAAGGCCACCGGAGCCCAGCGTGCCGAGATCAAGCGTACTACCGACATCTTCCGTGGGCAGATCGTCGATGTCACCAGCAGCGTCTATACCATCCAGCTCACTGGAACCAGTGACAAGCTGGATAGCTTCCTGCACGCCATCGGTACTTCGTCGATCTTGGAAACCGTGCGCAGCGGCGTCACCGGCATAGCCCGTGGCGACAAAGTACTCACTATTTAACGAAAGGCCTTGCGGGCCTGATATCAGGGGTAACTCATGAAAGTGTATTACGACAAAGATTGCGACCTCTCCATCATTCAGGGCAAGAAGGTCGCCATCATCGGTTATGGCTCCCAGGGGCATGCGCACGCCTGCAACCTGAAGGATTCCGGTGTTGATGTTTGCGTCGGCCTGCGTGCTGGTTCCGCTTCGGTAGCCAAAGCTGAAGCCCATGGGCTGACCGTGAAGAGTGTCAAGGATGCCGTTGCCGCTGCCGATGTGGTGATGATCCTGACTCCTGACGAATTCCAGGGGCGTTTGTACAAGGACGAGATCGAGCCGAATCTGAAGAAGGGTGCGACCCTGGCCTTCGCCCACGGCTTCTCCATCCATTACAATCAGGTAGTGCCGCGTGCTGATCTGGACGTGATCATGATCGCGCCGAAAGCGCCGGGTCATACCGTGCGCTCCGAGTTCGTCCGTGGCGGTGGTATTCCCGATCTGATCGCCATTTACCAGGATGCTTCCGGCAATGCCAAGAACGTTGCCCTGTCTTATGCCAGCGGCGTCGGCGGTGGTCGTACCGGCATCATCGAAACCACCTTCAAAGATGAAACCGAAACCGACTTGTTCGGTGAGCAGGCCGTACTGTGTGGTGGCTGCGTCGAGCTGGTCAAGGCCGGTTTCGAGACCTTGGTTGAAGCCGGTTACGCGCCGGAAATGGCCTATTTCGAGTGTCTGCATGAGCTGAAGCTGATCGTCGACCTGATGTTCGAAGGTGGCATCGCCAACATGAACTACTCGATTTCCAACAATGCCGAGTACGGTGAATACGTGACTGGCCCGGAGGTCATCAACGCCGAATCCAGGGCTGCCATGCGCAATGCCCTGAAGCGTATCCAGAACGGCGAATACGCAAAGATGTTCATCACCGAAGGTGCTGCCAATTATCCGTCGATGACTGCCTATCGCCGCAACAATGCCGCTCATGGCATCGAGGTTGTCGGCGAAAAGCTGCGAGCCATGATGCCGTGGATCGCTGCCAACAAGATCGTCGACAAAACCAAGAACTAAGCTCGGCATATGAAATAAAAAAGACGCGGCCTCGGTCGCGTTTTTTGTTGCAAATCGGGCTTCTGGTATAAAGCCCCATGGAGCGGACTGCCTGCGAACGTGCATTGTAGGCGTCGGCCAAAAATCTTTCTGAACCTGCAGGGTGCTTTCATGAGCGAACGTCCGGAGGAGTCCAACAAAGGGTCCGCAGCTGAAAGTCTGTTGCCCATCGACGAGCACATTGAGGAGGAGCGGGACGCGGAGGGGCGCAAGGTCCGTCATCGTGGTATCTATTTGCTACCCAATCTGTTTACCACGGCCAACCTCTTTGCTGGCTTCTATTCCATCGTCAGTGCAATCAATGGAAACCTATATGTAGCCGCGGCCACGGTTTTCGTCGCGATGGTGCTGGATAGCCTGGATGGGCGTGTGGCTCGCCTGACCAATACGCAAAGTGCATTCGGCGCCGAGTACGACTCGCTTTCCGACATGGTGGCCTTTGGTTTGGCACCAGCCATCCTTGCTTTCGAGTGGGCCTTGAG
>NZ_CP011835.1:917500-2922500 GCF_002220155.1 Azotobacter chroococcum
AGTGATTCATGACTGGGGTGAAGTCGTAACAAGGTAGCCGTAGGGGAACCTGCGGCTGGATCACCTCCTTAATCGAAGATCCCGGCTTTTCATAAGCTCCCACACGAATTGCTTGATTCACTAGCGAAAAGCGATTGGGTCTAGACCCGAGAGTGAGACGATTGGGTCTGTAGCTCAGTTGGTTAGAGCGCACCCCTGATAAGGGTGAGGTCGGCAGTTCGAATCTGCCCAGACCCACCAATTGTCAAGGGGCGTGGCCGGTCATGACCTCGAGAGAGGGTAGAGGGGCCATAGCTCAGCTGGGAGAGCGCCTGCTTTGCACGCAGGAGGTCAGGAGTTCGATCCTCCTTGGCTCCACCAACCACTCATCAATCGCTGAAAGCTCAGAAACGAGCATTTCCTGAAGGCAACGGCCCCAGTGAATGCTGATTTCTGGTCTTTGCGCCAGATTCGTTCTTTAAAAATTCGGGTATGTGATAGAAGTAGACTGATCGATTGTTTCACTGCAATCGATGAGGTCAAGGTAAATTTGCGAGTTCAAGCGCGAATTTTCGGCGAATGTCGTCTTCACCCCATCCAGGCAAGGCCGCGAGGCCGCAGATTGCTTGGGGTTATATGGTCAAGTGAAGAAGCGCATACGGTGGATGCCTTGGCAGTCAGAGGCGATGAAAGACGTGGTAGCCTGCGATAAGCTTCGGGGAGTCGGCAAACAGACTGTGATCCGGAGATCTCTGAATGGGGAAACCCACCCAGCACAAGCTGGGTATCTTGTACTGAATCCATAGGTGCAAGAGGCGAACCAGGGGAACTGAAACATCTAAGTACCCTGAGGAAAAGAAATCAACCGAGATTCCCTTAGTAGTGGCGAGCGAACGGGGACTAGCCCTTAAGCTTGCCTGATTCTAGTAGAAGGCTCTGGAAAGTGCCGCCGTAGTGGGTGATAGCCCCGTATACGAAAGGATCTGGCAAGTGAAATCGAGTAGGACGGCGCACGTGAAACGTTGTCTGAACATGGGGGGACCATCCTCCAAGGCTAAATACTCCTGACTGACCGATAGTGAACCAGTACCGTGAGGGAAAGGCGAAAAGAACCCCGGAGAGGGGAGTGAAATAGAACCTGAAACCGTATGCGTACAAGCAGTGGGAGCCCACTTTGTTGGGTGACTGCGTACCTTTTGTATAATGGGTCAGCGACTTATATTCAGTGGCAAGCTTAACCGAATAGGGGAGGCGTAGCGAAAGCGAGTCTTAATAGGGCGTTTAGTCGCTGGGTATAGACCCGAAACCGGGCGATCTATCCATGAGCAGGTTGAAGGTTAGGTAACACTGACTGGAGGACCGAACCGACTCCCGTTGAAAAGGTAGCGGATGACTTGTGGATCGGAGTGAAAGGCTAATCAAGCTCGGAGATAGCTGGTTCTCCTCGAAAGCTATTTAGGTAGCGCCTCGTGTATCACTGCTGGGGGTAGAGCACTGTTTCGGCTAGGGGGTCATCCCGACTTACCAAACCGATGCAAACTCCGAATACCGGCAAGTGTCAGCACGGGAGACACACGGCGGGTGCTAACGTCCGTCGTGAAAAGGGAAACAACCCAGACCGTCAGCTAAGGTCCCAAAGTCCTGGTTAAGTGGGAAACGATGTGGGAAGGCTTAGACAGCTAGGAGGTTGGCTTAGAAGCAGCCACCCTTTAAAGAAAGCGTAATAGCTCACTAGTCGAGTCGGCCTGCGCGGAAGATGTAACGGGGCTCAAACCAGGCACCGAAGCTACGGGTTCATCTTCGGATGAGCGGTAGAGGAGCGTTCTGTAAGCCTGTGAAGGTGAGTCGAGAGGCTTGCTGGAGGTATCAGAAGTGCGAATGCTGACATGAGTAACGACAATGGGTGTGAAAAACACCCACGCCGAAAGACCAAGGGTTCCTGCGCAACGTTAATCGACGCAGGGTGAGTCGGTCCCTAAGGCGAGGCTGAAGAGCGTAGTCGATGGGAAACGGGTTAATATTCCCGTACTTCTGGTTACTGCGATGGGGGGACGGAGAAGGCTAGGCCAGCTTGGCGTTGGTTGTCCAAGTTTAAGGTGGTAGGCCGAACACTTAGGCAAATCCGGGTGTTCAAGGCCGAGAGCTGATGACGAGCCTTCTTTTACGAAGGCGAAGTGGTTGATGCCCTGCTTCCAGGAAAAGCCTCTAAGCTTCAGGTAATCAGGAACCGTACCCCAAACCGACACAGGTGGTTGGGTAGAGAATACCAAGGCGCTTGAGAGAACTCGGGTGAAGGAACTAGGCAAAATGGCACCGTAACTTCGGGAGAAGGTGCGCCGGTGAGGGTGAAGGATTTACTCCATAAGCCCATGCCGGTCGAAGATACCAGGCCGCTGCGACTGTTTATTAAAAACACAGCACTCTGCAAACACGAAAGTGGACGTATAGGGTGTGACGCCTGCCCGGTGCCGGAAGGTTAATTGATGGGGTTAGCGCAAGCGAAGCTCTTGATCGAAGCCCCGGTAAACGGCGGCCGTAACTATAACGGTCCTAAGGTAGCGAAATTCCTTGTCGGGTAAGTTCCGACCTGCACGAATGGCGTAACGATGGCGGCGCTGTCTCCACCCGAGACTCAGTGAAATTGAAATCGCTGTGAAGATGCAGTGTATCCGCGGCTAGACGGAAAGACCCCGTGAACCTTTACTGTAGCTTTGCACTGGACTTTGAGCCTGCTTGTGTAGGATAGGTGGGAGGCTTTGAAGTGGGGACGCCAGTTCCCATGGAGCCATCCTTGAAATACCACCCTGGCATGCTTGAGGTTCTAACTCTGGTCCGTCATCCGGATCGAGGACAGTGTATGGTGGGCAGTTTGACTGGGGCGGTCTCCTCCCAAAGAGTAACGGAGGAGTACGAAGGTGCGCTCAGACCGGTCGGAAATCGGTCGCAGAGTATAAAGGCAAAAGCGCGCTTGACTGCGAGACAGACACGTCGAGCAGGTACGAAAGTAGGTCTTAGTGATCCGGTGGTTCTGTATGGAAGGGCCATCGCTCAACGGATAAAAGGTACTCCGGGGATAACAGGCTGATACCGCCCAAGAGTTCATATCGACGGCGGTGTTTGGCACCTCGATGTCGGCTCATCACATCCTGGGGCTGAAGCCGGTCCCAAGGGTATGGCTGTTCGCCATTTAAAGTGGTACGCGAGCTGGGTTTAGAACGTCGTGAGACAGTTCGGTCCCTATCTGCCGTGGACGTTTGAGATTTGAGAGGGGCTGACCTTAGTACGAGAGGACCGGGTTGGACGAACCTCTGGTGTTCCGGTTGTCACGCCAGTGGCACTGCCGGGTAGCTATGTTCGGAAAAGATAACCGCTGAAAGCATCTAAGCGGGAAACTTGCCTCAAGATGAGATCTCACTGGAGCCTCGAGCTCCCTGAAGGGCCGTCGAAGACTACGACGTTGATAGGTGGGGTGTGTAAGCGTTGTGAGGCGTTGAGCTAACCCATACTAATTGCCCGTGAGGCTTGACCATATAACACCCAAACAATCTGGCCGACCGGAAGGATCGGCACAGCGGGTGAGGTCGAAGCCGACTAAACCGAAAATCCGGCTGAACCGCAAAGCCACCGAGACACAGACATCACATGCCCGATTCGGGATGGCGCCGCAACGCGACATCCCAACCGAATTGCTTGACGACCATAGAGCGTTGGAACCACCTGATCCCATCCCGAACTCAGCAGTGAAACGACGCATCGCCGATGGTAGTGTGGGGTTTCCCCATGCGAGAGTAGGTCATCGTCAAGCGCCTATTGCAAACCCCCGAGCCAGCCATGGCTCGGGGGTTTTTGCTTGATGGCCTAGTGGCACTCTACGAGCTATCTAGGCTCGTTTAGAATGGGCGGCCGTTTCACCTGGGCAGTTGCCATGCATGATTCGAGTCGGTCTCACGACTTGAGGGAGTTTCCCTTGGACAAACTGGTCGCCTGCCATGAGTGCGACCTGCTGATGCTCAAGCCCGAGCTCGCGCCGGGTGAGCGCGCCGAATGCCCCCGCTGCGGTTTCGAGTTGTTCAGCCATCAGCCTCATATGCTGGGACGCAGTCTGGCATTGGTCATCGCCGCCTTGCTGCTCTATGTGCCGGCCAACTTCTTGCCGATTTTGCAGCTACGCCTTTTGGGGCAGACGAGCCAAGACACAGTCTGGAGCGCTGTTGTCGCTCTTTATGAAAGTGGCCTGCAGGGCATTGGGGTGGTCGTCTTTCTCTGCAGTATGGGGATTCCACTGCTCAAGCTGCTCTGCCAGTTAGCGGTCTTGTTGAGCATCCGCTGGGGTGTGGGGCGCGGTTATGGCTTGCTGCTGTATCGCATCTATCACCATCTACGCGAGTGGGGAATGCTGGAGGTTTACTTCATGGGCATTCTGGTTTCGATCGTCAAGCTGGTCTCCCTTGCCGACCTGGCCGTTGGGGCCGGCTTGATCTGTTTCGTCTGCCTGCTGCTGGTACAGGTCTGGCTCGAGATCACCATGTCTCCGCACCAGGTTTGGGAAGCCCTGTCTCGGGGGAGGACCCATGCGAGCCATTGATGCAGGTATCCTGGTTTGCCCGGAGTGCCATCAGCTCAATCGCCACGAAAGCGGTCTGCATGGACAGCAATGCATTCGCTGTGGTGCGCGCGTGCATGCGCGTCATCCGAATAGCCTGGCCCGCACCTGGGCACTGCTGATTACCGCCGCCATCCTGTATATCCCGGCCAATCTGCTGCCCATCATGACCGTCAGGTCCCTGGGCAAGGGAGAGCCGGACACCATCATGTCCGGTGTGATTGCCCTGGTGCATATGGGGTCCCTGCCCGTCGCGCTGGTAGTATTCGTGGCGAGCATTCTGGTGCCGACCTTCAAGCTGGTCGGCATTGCCCTGCTGCTGATTTCCGTGCAGCGTCACCAGCCGCTCTCCGCACGCCAGCGCATCTTCATGTTCCGCTTCATCGAGTGGATCGGCCGCTGGTCGATGCTGGATATCTTCGTCATCGCCATCCTGGTCGCCGTGGTCAATTTCGGCACCCTGGCCAGGGTCGAGCCGAACCTGGGAGCTGTGGCCTTCGCCACAGTGGTGATTCTGACCATGCTGGCGGCCCTTACCTTCGATCCTCGCCTGATTTGGGACAACACGGAGTCCGACGATGACCATGAGTGATCTGCCAGAGGCCAGAACCCGCCCGGCCTCCACCTGGTCGGCGATCTGGGTGCTGCCGCTGATCGCCCTGTTGATCGGCGCCTGGCTGGCCTGGAATGCCTATAGCCAGGCCGGCATCGAGGTCCAGGTACGCTTCACCAGCGGCGAGGGCATTCAGGTCAACAAGACCGAGGTGATCTACAAGGGAATGCCGGTCGGCAAGGTCGTGGAACTTACCCTGGATGACGAAGGCTCGAACAAGGGAGTGATCGCCACGCTGGAAATGAACAAGAAGGTCGAGTCCTATCTGCGCAGCAATACGCGCTTCTGGCTGGTCAGGCCGCGGGTCACCTTGGCCGGCATCACCGGTCTGGAAACCCTGGTGTCGGGTAACTACATCGCAGTCAGTCCGGGAGATGGCGAGCCGAGCAAGAAGTTCACCGCCTTGTCCGAAGAGCCACCGCTGCCGGATACCACGCCAGGCTTGCATGTCACCCTGAAGGCCGAGCGGCTGGGCTCGCTGAATCGCGACAGTCCGGTGTTCTACAAGCAGATCCAGGTCGGCCGGGTGAAGAGCTACCGGCTGGCCGAGGATCTGAGCACTGTGGAGATCAAGATTTTCATCGAGCCGGCCTATGCCCATCTGGTGCGCAAGCACACGCGTTTCTGGAACGCCAGTGGTATCACGGTCGATGCCGGGCTCGGCGGCGTCAAGTTCCGTACCGAGTCCCTGGCCAGCATCGTGGCTGGCGGCATTGCCTTTGCCACGCCGGAGAATCGCCAGGACAGCCCGCCCACCGATCCGCGCCTGCCGTTTCGTCTCTATGACAGCTTCGATGCTGCCCAGACCGGCATCAAGGTCATGCTCGAATTGAGCGATTTCGAGGGGCTGCAGGCCGGACGCACGCCAGTGGTGTACAAGGGCATCCAGGTTGGCATCCTGAAGACGCTGAAGATCGAGTCCGGCCTGTCCAGCGCCACGGCCGAGCTGACCATGGACCCGCTGGCCGAGGACTTCCTGGTCGAGGGAAGCGACTTCTGGGTGGTCAAGCCCTCGATTTCCCTGGGCGGTGTCACCGGCCTCGAGGCGCTGGTGAAGGGCAACTACATCGGCATGCGTCCGGGCGAGAAGGGCGCTGCGCTCAAGCGCGAATTCGTCGCCCGGCCCAAGGCTCCGCCGCTGGATCTTGGCGCCCCCGGTCTGCATCTGGTGCTGACCAGCGATACCCTGGGCTCGCTGGATATCGGCAGCCCGATACTCTACCGACAGATCAAGGTCGGCTCGGTGCAGAGTTACCAGTTGTCCCGCAACCGTCGCCGCGTGCTGCTGGGCGTGCACATCGAGCCGGAATACTCCAGCCTGGTGAATGGCTCGACGCGTTTCTGGAATGCCAGCGGCATCACCCTGACTGGCGGCCTGTCCGGGGTCGAGGTGAAGAGCGAGTCTCTGCAGAGCCTGCTGGCCGGCGGCGTCGCCTTCGAAACGCCGGATCCCGAGGCGCCCGCCAGTACCCGGCGGATTCCGCGCTATGCGCTGCATGCCGACCGCGAGAGCGCCCTGCAGGCGGGGATGGAGTTGCAGATCCGCGTGGACAGCGGCGATGGGCTGAAGGCTGGTACGCCGATCCGCTACAAGGGGCTGGACGTCGGCAAGGTGGAGCGGGTCGAGTTGAGCGAGGACCTGCAGTCGGTGCTTCTCAAGGCCCGGATCACCCAGGCCGGCGAACGCATCGCCCGCGCCGGCAGCCTGTTCTGGGTGGTCAGGCCCGAGTTGGGGCTGATGCGCACGGCCAACCTGGACACCCTGGTCAGCGGCCCCTACATCGAGGTGCGTCCGGATCCGGGCAACTCCCCCCGGCAGACCCATTTCGTCGCTGCGTCCCAAACGCCGGCCGCCTCCATCAAGGAGGCCGGACTCCGGCTGGTGCTCAGCACGCCGCGACGCGGTTCGCTCAAGGCGGGCGTGCCGGTCACCTATCGGGAGGTGACGGTCGGCAAGGTCACCGGATTCGAACTGGGTCCGAACGCCGACCGGGTGCTGATCGGCATCCTCATCGAGCCGCGCTACGCGCCGCTGGTGCGCAGCGGCAGCCGTTTCTGGAATACCAGCGGCTTCGGCTTCGATTTCGGCCTGCTCAAGGGGGCGCAACTGCGTACCGAGTCGCTGGAAACCCTGCTCGAGGGCGGCATCGCCTTCGCCACCCCGGAGGGCGAGCAGATGGGCAGGCTGGCGACCCCGGGACAGACCTTCCCGCTGTTCGATGAGGCGAACAGCGAATGGCTGCAGTGGGCGCCGAAGATCGCTCTGGAGAGGGAGAGGAAATAACGCCGGCTGTGGGGCGCATCGCCTTGAGCGAAGGGCCCGCCGCTGCGGCTTTTCGCCGTTTCCGAGGGCAGGCCTTCGACGCGAAGGCCTCTTCGATTCGGTTCCGGTGGCTTTCCGCCTGCCAGGTTTCCGGCCACAATTCCGCTATTGGCTTGCCCGCCGGCAAGCGTTAAACAAGCCCGAACCCCGCCGCTCGCCCGGCGGGGCCGTGAGGAGCCCGCAATGAGCAGCAAAGACCGCGTCATCATCTTCGACACCACCCTGCGCGACGGCGAACAGAGCCCCGGCGCCTCCATGACCAAGGACGAGAAGCTGCGCATCGCCAAGGTGCTGGAGCGGCTCAGGGTAGACGTGATCGAGGCCGGCTTCGCGATTGCCAGCCCGGGCGACTTCGAGGCAGTCAAGGCGATCGCCGAGAGCATCAAGGACAGCACCGTGTGCAGCCTGGCGCGCGCCGTGGATGCCGACATCGAGCGCGCTGCCGAGGCGCTGAAGAACGCCAATTCGGGGCGTATCCACACCTTCATCGCCACCAGTCCGATCCACATGCAATACAAGCTGCGCATGCAGCCCGACCAGGTGGTCGAGCAGGCCGTGCGGGCGGTGAGGAAGGCGCGCAGCCTGTGTGCCGACGTGGAGTTCTCCTGCGAGGACGCCGGCCGTTCGGAAATCGACTTCCTCTGCCGGATCATCGAGGCAGCCATCGCCGCCGGCGCGCGCACCATCAACATTCCGGACACCGTCGGCTACGCCATCCCGCACCAGTACGGCGAGATGATCGGCCAACTGCTCGCGCGCATCCCCAACGCCGACCAGGCGGTGTTCTCGGTGCACTGCCACAACGACCTGGGCCTGGCCGTGGCCAATTCGCTGGCCGCGGTGGTGGCCGGGGCGCGCCAGGTGGAATGCACCATCAATGGCCTCGGCGAGCGTGCCGGCAATGCCGCGCTGGAGGAGATCGTCATGGCGATCAAGACCCGCCACGACCTGCTTGGCGTCTACACCAACATCGACACTCCGCACATCCTCGCCGCCTCGCGGCTGGTTTCGGGAATCACCGGCTTTCCGGTACAGCCGAACAAGGCCATCGTCGGCGCCAACGCCTTCGCCCACGAGTCGGGCATCCACCAGGACGGCGTGCTCAAGCACCGCGAGACCTACGAGATCATGTCGGCGCAGTCGGTCGGCTGGCACACCAACAAGATGGTGCTGGGCAAGCACTCCGGGCGCAACGCCTTCCGTACCCGTCTGGAGGAGCTGGGCATCCAGCTCGCCGACGACGCTGCGCTGAATGCGGCCTTCGCCCGCTTCAAGGCACTGGCCGACAAGAAGCACGAGATCTTCGACGAGGACCTGCAGGCGCTGGTCTCCGAAACCCAGGACGAGGAGGCCCCGGAACACTACCGGCTGCACGCCCTGGAGGTCGTCTCGAAGAGCGGTACGGTGCCGCGGGCGCACCTGCGGCTCACCGTCGCCGGCAGCGACCAGGAGGCGACGGCCGAGGGTGCCGGCCCGGTGGACGCGATCTTCAAGGCCATCGAGTCGGTCGCCGCTTCCCAGGCCAGCCTGCAGCTCTATTCGGTCAACGCCATCACCGAGGGCACCGACTCCCAGGGCGAGGTCACCGTGCGTCTGGAGAAGGGCGGGCGCATCGTCAACGGCAACGGCGCCGACATCGACATCCTGGTGGCCTCGGCCAAGGCCTACATCAACGCGCTGAACCTGATGCGTGCCGGCGTGCCCAAGGCCCATCCGCAGGCGGCCGACGTTTGATCGACGAAGCCCGCCGCCGCGCCTATCTCGGCGCCATGCAGGTGGTCAGCTGGCTGCCGCGGGTGGCGCTGCCGTTCGCTGCGCCGTCGCGGCCGGAGCTGCTCGAACCGCTCGAGCCGCTCGAGCCGCAGGTGCCGCCGCCAGCTCCGGTGCGCCCTGGCGTAGAACTCAAGATCGTGCCCGAGGCTCCGCCGCGCCCGCGGCCGGTCGAGCGGGCGAAGATCGAGATACCGCGCCCTGCGGCCCGCGTCGAGGCGCCAGCCGCCGCCAGCGAGGGGGCAGTCGAGCCCGTCGAGCCCGTCGCGCCCAAGGCCGCGCCGCTGCCGCCGCCGCGCTTCGCCCTGCAGCTGCTGCGTGCCGGACGCTGCGCCCTGCTGGTCGAGCTGCCCACCGGCGAGCCCTTCCAGAGTCGCGACCCGGGCTATCTGCTGCTCCGCGATCTGCTGCGCGCCGCCGGTCTGGCGGACAGTCCGCGCCCGCTCGGCGAGCCGGTGCGCTGGCCGCTGCTCAGGGGCGGCAATCTGGACCAGGGGCCGCAGGCGGCGCGGGAGTACGTGCAGACCTTCGTCGCCGCGCGGCTGGAGGAGGAGGGCGACTGCGCCTGCCTGTGGCTGGTCGGCCTGCCGGCCCTGCGTTTTGCCGCCGCGCTCGAGGCCGATGCCTTCAATCGCGAACTGCAGGTCGAGGGCCTGCCGCCAGTCTGGGCGTTGCCCGGTCTGGAAACCCTGATGGAAGAGCCGGCCCGCAAGGCCGAGCTGTGGCGCGCGATGCGCCAGGTACGTGTGCGCTGGATATCTGCGAATGAGTGATGCGATTAGCTTCCGCCCGATGACCGAGGCGGATCTGGAAACCGTGCTGAAGGTTGAATACGCCGCCTTCAGCCACCCCTGGACGCGCGGCATTTTCCAGGATGCCCTGAAGTCCTACGAATGCTGGCTGATGTTCGAGGGCGGCCAGCAGGTCGGTCATGGCGTGATCCAGGTGATCCTCGACGAGGCGCACCTGCTGAACATCACCGTCAAACCGCAGAACCAGGGTCGCGGACTCGGCCTGCGGCTGCTGGAGCACCTGATGAGGCGGGCGCGAGAGCGTCAGGCCGCCGAGTGCTTCCTTGAGGTACGGGCCAGCAACGGCGGCGCCTACCGGCTCTACGAGCGCTACGGTTTCAACGAGGTTGGCCGGCGCCGAGACTACTACCCGGCCGCCAGCGGGCGCGAGGACGCCCTGGTGATGGTCTGCACCCTGCTCGATTGAGCGCTCAGGGCTCCCGGTCGCGCGACGAGTGCAGCGGCTCGGGGCCTTTGAGTTCTTCGTCGGAAAGAACCTCCTCGTTCTCTTCCTCGTCTTCGTCCGACGAAGCCTCCGTGTCTGTACGGCCATCCCAGGGCTGTCCGTCGAGGGGAAGGATACGTGCCGCCTCGGCCTCGTCCAGACCGCCACCCGCGCCGATCCGGTCGGCGGAGACGATGCTCAGATCCTTGTCGGCCGGCAGACCGTGACCACGTTCGTTCGGCGAGCGGGCGCCATCCTCAGGGATGAGGATCTCCGGGTCCGCATCATCCATGGTCGGCTCGCCGCCAGGCATTTCTCCACCCGTCATGCCGGCTTCACGAACCCGCTGTGGCGGGAACTCCTCATGCACTTCCTCGGCCGGTCGCACGTCGCCGATACGCCCTTGGCGCTCGTCCCTCCGGCTGCTGAAGTCCAGCGGCTCCAGCGAACCCATGCGATCCTCGAGGTCATCGATTTCCTGCGCCTGGGGTTTGCGATCTTTCATGGGAACCTCCTGCCGGGGCTGCGCTCTTGCTGAGTGTGACCCGTGCCGCCGCCGATGATTCAGGCGGGCCGCCGGCCGGCATGGACAGCCGCTCTGCGCCAGTGATGCATGTTTGGCGAAACTGAACCGCTGATTGGCGGTCCCAATCAATATGAACGGTCAATGCTCCCCCAGTGCGCAGGACCTTCAGAACTGCGCCTTCTTCTTCGATGTGGACGGAACGCTTGCCGAAATACAGCCCCGTCCCGAGCTGGTATTCATTCCTCCCGCCACCCTCGCTGCCCTCGACCGGCTGCAGGCCGTCGGCGTGCCGATCGCGGTGATCTCCGGACGCCGGCTGGCGGATCTCGACCGCCTGTTCGAGCCGCTGCGCCTGCCGGCCGCCGGGGTCCATGGCGCCGAACGCCGCGCTGCCGACGGTCGGCTGCGGCGGCTGGATCTGGATCTGGAGGCCCTGCGCCAGATCGAGGACGAACTGGTGCAGGCCTGTGCCCGGCACCCCGGACTGCGCCTGGAGAACAAGGGCCTGGCCTTCGCGCTGCATTTTCGCCTGGCGCCCGAGCTGGAGGAGGCCGCTCGCACCCTGGCCGAGGACTTCAGCCGGAGGCATGCCAGGCTGCTGACCCTGCAGCCGGGCAAGTGCGTGTTCGAGCTCAAGCCCCGTGGCGCCAGCAAGGGGGAAGTGATCCGCGAATTCATGCACGAGCCGCCGTTCAGTGGGCGGGTGCCGGTATTCATCGGCGACGACCTCACCGACGAGGCCGGTTTCCAGACGGTCAACGCCCTGGGCGGGCATTCGTTCAAGGTAGGTCCGGGCGAGACGATCGCGCAACGGCGGCTGGACTCCGTCATGGCGGTGGAAAAATGGCTGGACGAGCTGGTCCGGCCTCTCAAAACGGAGGTTTATCCATGAGCCGTCTAGTCGTGGTTTCCAATCGGGTCGCTCCCATCCGCCAGGGCAAGGCCACTGCGGGGGGGCTGGCCGTGGGCCTGCACGATGCCTTGCGGCAGAGTGGCGGCATCTGGTTCGGCTGGAACGGGGAGGTCAGCAAGCGACCGGAAACGGCCTGCGAGACCATCGGCAATATCACCTACGTCACCCTGGACCTCAGCAAGCCGGACTACGACCAGTACTACCGCGGCTTTTCCAATGCCACGCTCTGGCCGGTCTTCCACTACCGCATCGATCTGGCGCGCTACTGCCGCAAGGAGTACGAGGGCTACCGGCGGGTCAACGCCATGCTGGCGGAAAAGCTCAAGCCCTTGCTGCGCCCCGATGATATCCTCTGGGTCCACGATTACCACCTGATTCCCTTCGCCGCCGCCTGTCGTCAGCTGGGCATCGGCAACCGCATCGGCTTCTTCCTGCACATCCCCTTTCCGGCGCCGGAAGTCCTCACCGCCATCCCCCCGCACGAGGATCTGTTCCGAAGCTTCTGCTACTACGACCTGATCGGCTTCCAGACCGAGACAGACCGGCTGGCCTTCCAGGACTACATCAGCCGCGAAGCCGGTGGGAGGGTAGAGGCGGACGGCAGCCTGAGCGCCTACGGGCAGAGCTTTTGCGCCGGTGTCTATCCCATCGGCGTGATGCCCGACGAGATCCGCCGTCAGGCCGAGTCCTACCGGGGCCGCCGTCCCATTATCGGGTTGACCACGGAAGGCAGGCGGCGCAAGACGCTCATCAGCGTCGACCGGCTGGACTACTCCAAGGGGCTGGTCGAGCGCTTCCAGGCCTACGAGCGTTTTCTCGAGCACTTTCCCGAGCATCGGCACAACGTGGAGTTCATCCAGATCGCTCCGACCTCACGCTCGGACGTGAAGACCTATCAGGCCATCCGCAAGCAGCTGGAGACCGTGGCTGGACATGTCAACGGGCGTCTGTCGGACCTCGACTGGACGCCGCTGCACTATCTCAACAAGAGCCTCGACCGGCGTACCCTGATTGGGCTGTTCCGCACCGCCAATGTCGGTCTGGTCACCCCGCTGCGCGACGGCATGAACCTGGTGGCCAAGGAGTATGTCGCCGCGCAGAACCCGGCCGACCCGGGCGTGCTGGTGCTGTCGCGCTTCGCCGGTGCGGCCCGTGAGCTGAGCGCGGCACTGATCGTCAATCCCTACGACTGCCTCGGCATGGCCGAGGCTCTGGACCGCGCCCTACGCATGCCGCTGGAGGAGCGCAAGGAGCGCTACGAGGACATGATGCAGGCCCTGCGCGCGGCGGACCTGAACGCCTGGCGGGACACCTTCCTCCGCGACCTGCGTAGCTTTGGCCGGCACCGGGTGGTGACGGCGCGCCGGGCTGCCGCCTTCTGAGCCATGCTGCGCCGGCGAAAAGCCGGCCTGCCGGGCTTCAGCGCAGTTGTATCTGCAGGTCCGCCGCGGCCGGCAGCACCAGCGACAGGCCGTACCAGGTGAGCATCAGCGCCAGGCCGCCGAGCCAGACACCGAGGGCGATCTGCAGCACCTGGCTGCCGTTTCTGCTCCGGCGGCGCTCGGTGAAACGGGGTTGCTCAACCTCCAGGTCGAAGTCTTCCGGTTCATCCTCGCGGGCGCTGAAGCCTTCCAGTCTGTTTAGCTTGTTCATCAACTTGCCCTGCTGCGCCGTGCTCCGCTGTCGCTGGAGCCGGCCGTGTCGAGTACGAATGCAAAGGCGATCCGTGCTTGCGTGAGAGTCGGGGAATCATCTGCGGGGGATAAGGCATGTTGTCTGCAGGTTCCGGATGAATCTTACCGCATCTTGCCCGGATGTTTTCCCGCCGCACGGCGGAAGAGGGGATGAACCGGCGTTCCGGGACTTGTCGCGGTGGACCAAGACGTCGGAGGGCGAATGGAGAAACAGAGGGGATGGACAGGGTGCCCGGAAACAAGAAAGCCCGCACGAGGCGGGCTTTCTTGATACAGCGATATGGTGGCTACACCGGGACTTGAACCTGGGACATCAGCATTATGAATGCTGCGCTCTAACCGACTGAGCTATGTAGCCAAGTGGCGCGCATTATTCTCGCCGCAGATTCGGGTGTCAACCCTCATTCGATAAAAAAATCAGGAAAATCCGGATGTTGCCGGGCGTTCGAATCGTCAGCCTCGCACGAAGTACCAGGCTGACATTTGTTGATCAAGGCCCGGTTGTTCATTCCTGACGAGGTTGACGTGTACTACTCACTCCTTCCCGGCCGCCAGCAGCCCGGCCAGCAGGCTCTTCGGCATCCAGCCCGTCTTGTGCAGGATCAGGTAGGCGAGGGCGCCGATCACCACGCCCCAGAAGGCCGAACCCAGGCCGAAGAAGCTCATCCCCGACGCCGTGGCCAGGAAGGTCAGCATGGACGCCTCGCGGTGGTCTTCCTCGTTCACCGCGCCCATCACGTTGCTGGTGATGGCGCCGATCAGCGCCAGGCCGGCGAGCACGGCGACGAAGGTCTTCGGCATGGCGCTGAACAGCAGGATGATGGTGCCGGCGAAGGTGCCGCCGAGCAGGTAGAAGACGCCGTTGGCGATGCCGGCGACGTAGCGCTTGTCCGAGTCCTCGTGGGCGTCCCGGCCGGTGCACAGGGCGGCGGTGATGGCGGCGATGACGATGCTGATGCCGCCGAAGCAGGCCACGGCCAGCGAGGCCAGCCCGGTGGTGGCGAGCACCGGCCTGGCCGGGGTGTCGTAGCCGGCATTGCGCAGGATGGCCATGCCGGGCAGGAACTGTCCGGTCAGGCTGACCAGCACCAGCGGGATCGCCAGGCTCAGGGTCGAACTCCAGCTCCAGGCCGGCGCGATGAACTGCGGTGCGGCCAGGCTCGCGCCGATGCCGGCGAGGTTGCTGCCTTCCAGGCCGACGGCCAGGGCCACGCCGACGACCAGCAGCAGCACCAGGCAGTAGCGCGGGAACAGGCGCTTGAAGATCAGGTAGGCGAGGAGCATGCCGAAGGCCAGCGCCGGCATCGAGGCCACCGACTGGAAGGCGCCGATGCCGAACTGGAACAGGATGCCGGCCATCATGGCGTAGGCGATGCCTTTGGGGATGGCCTGCACCAGCCGGTCGAACCAGCCGGAGATGCCGATCAAAAAGAGGATCGCGCCGGCCGTGAGGTAGGCGCCCACCGCCTCGTTGAGGCTGAGCGCCGGGAACAGCGTGACCAGCATGGCGGTGCCGGGCGCGGACCAGGCGGTCACCACCGGCACCCTGAGCCAGAGGCTGAGCAGGATGCCGGACAGCGCCGCGCCGATGGAGATGGCCCAGACCCAGGAGGACATCATTCCGGCGGAAATCCCGGCGCTCTGCGCGGCCTGGAAGAAGATCACCAGCGGGCCAGAGTAGGAGATCAGCACGGCGAGAAAGCCGGCGGTGACGGCGGAAATCGACAAATCCTTGTGGATGCTGATGGGCTTCATGCGGGCTCGGCTCCTGGCGGCTGTGCGGACGAGGCCTCCACCTTATTGTCATTGCCCGGCTGGATAAACCTGCGAAAGCCGGCAACACTGTTCGGCCTTAGTGAACAAAGGCCCGCGCCATGGACCGCTTCCAGGCCATGCAGCTCTTCGCCCGCATCGTCGAACTCGGCAGCTTCAGCAAGGCCGCCGAGCAGCAGGGCATGTCCCGCGCCTCGGCCAGCGCGCTGATCCGGCAACTGGAGAGCCATCTCGGAGTGCGCCTCTTGCAGCGCACCACCCGGCAGGTCAGCGCCACCCTCGACGGGCGCTCCTACTACCAGCACTGCCTGTCGGTGCTCGGCGAGATCGAGGAAGTGGAGAGCGTGCTGTCGCAGAGCGCCGGGCACCCGCGCGGCCGGCTGAAGATCGACCTGCCGGCCTCGCTCGGCCGCCTGCTGGTGATCCCGGCGCTGCCGGACTTCTACGCCCGCTACCCGGAAATCGTCCTGGAAATCGGCATCGGCGACCGGATGATCGACCTGGTGCGCGAAGGGGTGGACTGCGTGGTGCGGATCGGCGGGCTGAGCGACTCGACGCTGATCGCCCGCAGCCTGCCGGCGCTGCCCCAGATCACCTGCGCCAGCGCCGGCTACCTGGCCCGCCACGGCCTGCCGTCCAGCCTCGACGAGCTGGAGGGGCACCGCTGCATCGACTACCTCTCGGCCACCACCGGCCGGCTGGCGCCGCTGGAGTTCGCCGTCGACGGCCGCATCGAGACGCGCAGCCTGCCGGCCAGCCTGGCGGTCAACCACGGCGAAGCCTACGTGGCGGCCTGCGAGGCGGGACTCGGCATCGTCCAGGTGCCGCGCTACCACGTCGAACGCCAGCTGGCCGCCGGCAGCCTGGTCGAGCTATTGCCGCAACACCCGCCGCCGGCCCTGCCGATGACTGTGCTCTATCCCCATCACCGGCATCTGACGCCGCGCCTGCGGGTGTTCATCGACTGGCTGGTGGCGCTGTTCGGCTGAGGGCCGGGCGGCAACCATCGACTCGCGGCTGGCCTTTGAGCCGAATAGCTCCCCTTAATCGGCTCACCGAATGAGCCGAATAGCATCCGTAATCGGCTCACCACCCGCCACCTTGGCGACCTGCTCGACAAGGGCTGCCTCGTCCGCCTGCCTGGCGGCGGGCGCAGCACCCGTTACCGGATCGACTGGCCGGCCGCCGGCGGGTCCGATATTCCCCTGTAGCAGTCATCGGCAAGACTGGAAGCGTCGCGAATGCCCGACACCCGGCGCCGCGTTTGCGGGTGTTCATCGATTGGTTGATGGGGGTGTTCGGGTGAGGGTGAAAGCGGGGTTTCATCCCAAGGCGAGCGGGAGCTCGGGCGCGTGGATGAGACCCAGGCTTGGTGCCTGGGGCCTGTGTCGTATCAGGCAATCGAGGCGAATCGCTCTATGCGAGGCTGCTCGCGGTGCCGGGCTTGCCACAGGTCGTAATCGGCCTGTACGCCAAGCCAGGTACGTGCCGTACCGATACCGGCCATTTCCAGGCGAACGGCCAGATCCGGGCTGACAGGGGCGTGTCCGTGCAGGATGCGAGACAGGGTTTCTCGCGCGAAGCCCAGCCGACGGGCAAGCTCGGCAATGCTGATATCCAGCTCGGGGAGCACGTCTTCGAGGAGCGTTTCCCCCGGATGCGGTGGGTTGAACATGACCATGTTGCCCTCCTGTTCAGTGGTAATCGAGGTAGTCGACCAGTTCGATATCGTTGCCGGCAAAGCGGAAAATCACCCGCCAATTGCCGCTGACGGTCAGCGACCAGAACTCCGCGCGATCCCCTTCAGGGGGTGGAGTCTCCAGCCCGGAAGGTCGAGGTCTCCCGGCGCTGTGGCTCGATCCATGAAGGCCAGCATGCGGGCCAGACGCTTGGCATGATCGGCGCGAATCCCCTTGGTCGAACCCGTTTCGTAAAAGAGGCGAAGCCCCTTGTGCTGAAAGCTGATGATCATGGGTTTGCAGTGTGACTTATCGCATCACGGTTCGCAATCGTAACGCATGCTCATCGGCAAGAACGGAAGCGTCGCGAATGAATTCGCTCCTACCGAAATGCTATCGACCTCACTTGAAAAGACTGGCAATGGACGCCCGAAACGCCTCCGGCCGCAGGGCTGGCCGCCATCCGATGGCTGGCCCTGTCCCCCTCGAATCCGTAACATCCGAAGCCTTTTTTCCAGCCATCCCTCTGCGGCCGGCTTCCCCGGCCAACCGTTCAGGTAAGTCATGAAATCGAAATCCCTGCGCGCCGATGTCCTGGCCGGGCTCACCACGTCTTTCGCCCTGGTGCCCGAGTGCATCGCCTTCGCCCTGGTCGCCCACCTCAACCCGCTGATGGGGCTGTATGGCGCCTTCATCATCTGCACCCTGACCGCCCTGTTCGGCGGCCGTCCGGGCATGGTGTCCGGCGCCGCCGGCTCGATGGCGGTGGTGATCGTCGCGCTGGTGGTGCAGCACGGCGTGCAGTACCTGCTCGCCACCGTGCTGCTCGGCGGGCTGATCATGGTCGCCTTCGGCCTGTTGCGCCTGGGCAAGCTGATCCGCATGGTGCCGCATCCGGTGATGCTCGGCTTCGTCAACGGCCTGGCGATCATCATCGCCCTGGCCCAGCTGGAGCACTTCAAGGACGGCGAGGCCTGGCTGAGCGGCACGCCGCTCTACCTGATGCTCGGACTGGTGGCGCTGACCATGGCCATCGTCTACCTGCTGCCGCGCCTGACCCGCGCCGTGCCGCCGGCGCTGGCGGCGATCCTCGGCGTCGGTCTGGCCGTCTACCTGCTCGGCCTGCCGACCCACACCCTCGGCGACATGGCGCACATCGCCGGCGGCCTGCCCGTCCCGGCCGTGCCGGACGTGCCCTGGAACCTGGAAACCCTGGGCATCGTCGCGCCCTACGCGGTGCTGATGGCGCTGGTCGGCCTGCTGGAAACCCTGCTGACCCTGAACCTCACCGACGAGATCACCGAGAGCCGCGGCTACCCGGACCGCGAGTGCACGGCGCTGGGCGCGGCCAACCTGGTGTCCGGCCTGTTCGGCGGCATGGGCGGCTGCGCGATGATCGGCCAGACCATGATCAACCTCGGCTCCGGCGGCCGCGGCCGGCTCTCCGGGGTGGTCGCCGGGGTGATGATCCTGCTGTTCGTGCTGTTCCTCTCGCCGCTGATCGAGCGCATCCCGCTCGCCGCGCTGGTCGGGGTGATGTTCGTGGTGGCGCAGCAGACCTTCGCCTGGGCCTCGCTGCGGGTGCTCGACAAGGTGCCGCTGAACGACGCGCTGGTGATCGTCGCGGTGACCATCGTCACCGTGTTCACCGACCTGGCCACTGCCGTGCTCTGCGGGATCGTCATCGCCGCGCTCAACTTCGCCTGGCAGCAGGCCCGCGAGCTGTACGCCGACACCCATCGGGAAGCCGACGGCAGCAAGCTCTACCGCCTGCACGGCACGCTGTTCTTCGCTTCCACGACGCCCTTCCTCAACCAGTTCGACCCCGCCGGCGATCCGCCCCAGGTGACCCTGGACTGCCGCCACCTGAGCTTCGTCGACTACTCGGCCATCGCCGCGCTGAAGACCCTGCGCGAGCGCTACGCCAAGGCCGGCAAGCACCTGCGCGTGCTGCACCTGTCCGAGCGCTGCCGGCAACTGCTCAAGCGGGCGGGGGTGCAGCATGAGTGAGGGGAGGGGCTGTGGGGCCGGTTTTTGTGGGTGCGATGGGGCGGCGCTGAAAACTGGGGACCGCCGTTGCCCAGTCGTTTGGTAGTGATCCCGGTCCTGCCGGATTTCTATGCGTGCTACCTGGAAATTGCCCTGGAGATCGGCTTCGCCGACTGGGTGCGCGAAGGGGGGAACCGCGTGGTGCGGCTCGGTGGGGCGAGCGATTCGGTGCTGATCGCCCGCAGTCTGGTCGAACTGCTGCTGCAATACCCGCCGCCGGCGCTGCCGATGACTGTGCTCTATCCCCATCACTGACATCTGACGCTGTGCCTGCGGGTGTTCATGGGGTTTGAGGAGCAACGGAACAGAAAGTGCACTTAAGCCCGGTGCCGGCCCGCAAACCCTTGTGGCGTCTGGTGAGTTCGGAAAAACCACCGTTTTCTGAATATGCTGAAACACTCATAAGCGCTCGTGCTGATGCTTGAATGACCTTTGGATATTCATTATTATCATGAATATCCGAATTATTCAGGCCGCCTATGTCTAGCATCCTTCCCCAACCATCCGCCTACTACGCCCAAGCACCAGAAGTGCAGCGGCATGAAATCGCGCGCATTCGCCAATTCATGCACGAATTGGAGCTGCACCGAGCGAACATGTATCGGCAGCTATCCATTCTGGCCACCCGAATAGCTACCCCAGAGCAGCAATTGGAGTACGTCGGCCTCATCCAAAAAATCCGTGAGACCGAGCAAGTACTCATCCAGCACAACGATTACTTGAACCAGATGCTGGCGATGGTTCCAATGGAGTACTCGCGGCAAATCCCCGACCAAGTGAAGCGCGAGATCTATCACCTCTATCACGCTGGGCGATACACCCAAGAACAGCTGGCAGCCCACTACGGTGTTTCTCAGTCCACAGTTCACCGGATCGTGGCTGGGGACGCTCCTCCGCAACTGGCAGGTGTGAACCCCAACAGCCTCGCGTAGCCAAGCATGCAGCCCATTCGGTCGCCTGAGCTTCGGGCTCAGGCCGGCGTTCCTTCGGGAATTCAACGATCTTCGTCATGGTGGCTCTCCTTGAGACGCTGACGTGCTCGCTCGGCTATGGCCTGCACCTGGGCGATATAGGCGGCATCCCCGGTCTGTTCGGCATCGGCCAGAAAAGCCGCGATGGCCTCGGTGGTGGTCAAGCTGTCGGCTGGGTCGTAGGCGTGTAGCTGGTCTGTCATGTGCAGGTCATCCGTCACGGTGGGGGGCTGATTCGGCGTGCATGTTTCGCGGCCTCCAGCCCTGCAAAGTCGCCTCCGGCGGCCCTCCGGGGGCATCTCGCCGCGCGTGGCAAGGGTGCGCAGGGGAAAAGCTCTCCCTGCACCCCTGGCCGAGGCTGGGGGTCACTCCTGGGGGTCAAGGCCGAGGCCGCTGCGTGGTGGCCTGCGGCCAGCCTTGACCCCCTCCGTTCCGGGTGCCTACCACAGCCCCGCGACAGTGTGGGGGTTTGGAGAGCAACGGAACCAAAAACCAACGTAAGGCGGGATTAGAGTTCGGCGCCGCCGTGAACACGGGAAGTTTTCAGAACTTTGATTTGACGAACGGGTTTTCTGCACGACTACCGCCGCCTTTCTCTGGCAAAGACGGCGCCCCTGGTCGGGTTCTGCAAAACGGTGGTTTTTCCGAACTCACCAGATGCCATAAGGGATTGCGGGCCGGCACCGGGCTTAAGTGCACTTTCTGTTCCGTTGCTCCCCAAACCCCTTCATCGACTGGCTCGGAACGACCCTTTTCTGCCCGTCATGGCCATGAAGCGTGCTGGCCATCTTGTGCCAATGAAATGGCGCGTCGCAGATTGATGACCACGAAATCCAGCAATCACAGGGCTTTCGACGAGTAGGCTTTGACGAGCTGGTACGTAAAATCATGAAAAAGGTCATTTTTGAACCATTAAGTGCTATTTTTCGACTTAAAGGATCAAATATGATCCTCTGTGCTATCATTTTTCCATGCCACCTAGAATAATTGATACGGGTCAAATATGATCAATTTTTCGCGTTTTTCAGGTATAACGGGTCAGATTTAGCCCGTATAGAGCATAAATCCTGTAGGAGGTCAGCTATGTCCCTCATGCATTTCCTGTATTCGCCGGCAGAGATAGCCCGCGAGGTGGGTAAGAATGCCCAGACTTTACGTCTATCGAAGAATCTTTCCCGGAAAACACTCGCAGAGCAGTCCGGAGTATCCGAATCCTCGATTAAGCGGTTTGAGCTCACCGGCTCAATCACCCTTGAGGCGATGATCCTTCTAGCCACCTCACTCGATGAGCTGACTCCGATATCGAGGCTCTTCAAACCGTCTCAGCCAAATTCTTATGAAGAGCTGAAAAACTCCAAGCGCAAGCGAGGCACTAAATGAGTAGCGAGCGGGCCTCTCGGAAGCTAAAGCACATCGAGTCCCTAGTTGTCACTACAAACGGTATCAAGGTTGGTGAACTATATAAAGCGGAAGCGAAAGGGATCTATTTCACTTACGACAAAGCATGGCTCATGAACGGGTACAACCTGTCCCCCTTCACGATGAAGTTTGACGACAAACCTCAGTTGGCTCAGGACAATCTGTTTCTCGGTTTGCACGGCCCGTTTGCAGACTCGCTCCCAGATGGCTGGGGGCTATTGTTGATGGATCGTTTTTTCAACAGCTATTTTGGTCAGGGCACTTCACTCACGCTCACCCAGCTGGATCGCCTGGCGTACATGGGAGATCGGGCAATGGGAGCTTTTGAATACCATCCAAAAGCCGAAAAGGAAGAGCTCACGGGGCCAATTAACTTGGCTCAACTCTTCGAGGCATCTGTTGAAATTCAAGAGGGCGAGACCACGAGAGTGCTCAAGAGCCTCCGCTTGGCGGGCGGATCACCAGGTGGTGCGCGCCCCAAAGCCATCGTTGCTCTCTCGCCAGATGGAGTTCGTGCAACGTCTGCATTCGGCCATATTCCCGATGGATATGATCACTGGATAGTCAAATTCAGGGCTATAGAAGAGGCTCCAGAAACAGGGAAAATTGAGCAGGCATACGCCCTAATGGCCAGGGAGGCAGGAGTCATCATGGCCCACTCCATGCTGTTGAATGTTTCGATGGCGAACGGCAACGTCGAAAGTTTTTTCACTACTAAGAGATTTGATCGTCAAGGTGACAGAAGGCTGCACATGATGACTGCTTCAGCCCTTATGTACGCAGATTTCAGAGCCCCGACCATGGATTACAGCGGAATGCTTAAGTTGACCAACGTGTTGACGAGAAGCGCCAAAGAGGTCGAGAAAATGGCCAGACTGATGATCTTCAACGCGCTGTCGCACAATTATGATGATCACACCAAGAATTTTGCGTTTCTCTACAACGAGTCCGAAAACCCAGGCGAAGAAGGTAGATGGACGCTTGCTCCAGCATACGATCTGACTTTCTCGGAAGCACGGGGTGAGCACACTACGGCATTTTCAGGACATGGGAAACCGACCAGGAAAATCATTCAGGAGCTTTGTAAAGATTACAAATATCTGAAGCCAGACGAGTACATCGATCAGACTCTGCTTGCACTATCTAAGTGGGAAGACATGTTTAAGTACCTGCAGATTCCAGTCTATGCAGGTGCAGGTATGTTCCGTGTCCTAGGCGACCTTCATAAAGACTTTGAGGGCCCCAAGCGTAGGCGCTGAATCAAAGATGACAAGGGGGGTGATGGACGCGATCAATGCACCGTGGGGGAGGGGGCGGTACGACCGGTTGGGGTGTCGGCCGTACTAGGTTGGGGAATGAAGTGAGAACTGCTGAGTCAGTCAGCGTTTTACAGCCAATACTTATGATCTATGGGGGGCAATAAGAAAACACTACTCATCGTCATCTGCAGCATTGGAGCTATTTGAGTATGCTTTGCCCTGCGTAACTTCGAGACCATCTCTATAAAGGGTGAATGCAGAAACTAAGTGCAATACGGTTTCTGCCTGTCACGGTCGTTCGGTAGGATATGCGGAGTACCCGCCACTGCGCACAACCACCCAGTCGACTCAGGAAGAAGCTTTATATTCATTCCTCCCAACTTGAGGTGGCGAACATGCCCTATTTTTTCAACACATCTTCGACATTGATAGTGTCTTTATCAACTTGGTAGTCCTCACCATTCATGACTTTGCGAAGCAAATCAACGGCTGCGTCGGTGTACTTATGGGTCCAGTTGGTCGATTTGTGACCCATCTTTACCTTAATGTGGTATTTATTGTCTGTGGCTGTCATGTCGAAGCCCGACTGCTCACGAAGAATTGTTATTAAGTCACGTGCTTTGTGCCAAGTCGAAAAACCAAGCTTCTGAGCCACTCCAGTAAGTACGTACTTATAGTTAAGGTTTACCTTCGACGGATCAGATAGCGATGTCACACCGAACAGCGTCGCAAAGGTTTCCCCTGACTCGACGGCGTGCTCAAGTTGTTTAAAGTCGATTTCTACATGCTTCTTGGGTATGTCGGAGCGGATTAAGTCGACTGATCTGGCCATAAGCGAACGAAGAAGCTTAGTGTTGATCTTCTCAAGGTCGCCTGCTTGACCAAATGCTTTAAATACCCATTCGAACGATGAGGCGCTGATACTCTTGATCCGAATGTTGACATCGGTGGCTACCGAAATCACCTTGTCACGGGCTGGATACGATTTATCGTCGATTTTTGGATCCCACTCCAAGATATAGATATTGGGAACTAGTTGATACTTGGCACGAACCATCCTATCTACATCATAGAGTATCGCTTTAATATTTGGATCCTCGGCACGGTAACCGATAAAAATCAGTGGGTGCTCTATGAAGTATGTCAGAAGCTTGGCGCTAAGATACTTGTGATCCTCCTCGAAGCGCGTATAGTCCGATTCGTTGATGACAATCGATTCCGGGATTGTACGGCAGCCATGAATCTTGAAAATTTCCCCAATCGACAGGTATCCCTTCCGCATAATCTGTTGCCCGATAATGCGCTCATAGTCGGGAAATAGCGGCTCAATAAGCTCGTCGTAGTTGGTCGTAATGATGGCGTGCGCGCTGATATTCTTCAGCGCATTGATCTCTGTATCACGTTCAACTGAGCCATATGAGCCCGTCGAGTCAGGTCCAAAGTCCTTCAGTAGTTCAGCGATCGCATGTTTTATGAAGATGTCACTCGGTGCCTCAGCTGTGAAGTAGGCGTCTGGAAAGTTCGACTTACCAGTACCCCACGCCCACTCACGGTATAAGTCGGAAAATACGGATCCTATTCTCTTGAGATCACCTTGGTGCATCTGCTTGTAGTAAGCGAAATCCTTGTCAATCAGCGGACAGTTTTTAGCAAGTAACGTGAGCAACTCCTCCCAGTTGGGGCCATCCGCATAACGTTTTGTGAAGCCTGAACCGACGAATAGGATTGGTTGACACTGAGCATTACTCAGAACCTCGGCGATATCGGCAGTAACTTCGTCCTGATATTGCTTGTAATCCATCGGCATAGGGCGCCCCTCGTTGTTTGCTGCGCCAGTATGCCCGAGCACGGTGTAAATGCGTAATGCACAGTAGCCTCGCTGCTTTCTACCTGTCACGGTTACTCAGTTGGGAGTATGGAGCCTCATCAGTCCGCACGATCTCCTGGCCAACTCTTCAACGCCATCCCGCCCCTAGCCCAGTAGGCGAAGCGGCCCCCGCCGCTCCGCGCCGTCCCCCTCGTCAATGCGGCGAAACAATGATCTTGACGTTGTGTTCCTTGTTGTTGACCAGTTCCTCGAAGCCGCGGCCGACGATTTCCTCCAGGCCGATGCGGCCGGTGATCAGCGGTTTGACGTCCAGGCGGCCGTCGGCGATGAAGGCGATCACGTCGGCGAATTCGCCGTTGTAGGCCAGGGCGCCGATGACCTGTTTCTCGGTGGAGACCAGTTCGAAGAAGTTGAACGAACTGGGTTCCTCGAAGATGCCGACCAGCACGCTCTTGCCGGCGTTGCGGATGACGTCGATGGCCAGCTTGGCGGTGTGCTTGTTGCCGATGCACTCGAAGCTGACGTCGGCGCCGAGGCCGTTGGTGCGGGCGCGGATTTCCGCCAGCGCGTCGCATTCCTTGGGATCGAGCACCAGGCTCGCGCCCACTTCCAGCGCCTTGGCCTTGCGTGCCGAGGACATTTCCAGGGCGATCACCTGGGCCGCGCCGGCCGCCCTGGCGCACATGATGGTGCACAGGCCGATGGTCCCGGCGCCGACCACCACCACGTTCTGGCCGAGCAGGCTGCCGGCCTTCTTCACCGCGTGCATGCCCACCGCCAGCGGCTCGATCAGCGCGCCGGCCTCGACGGGGAAGCCGGCCGGCAGCTTGTAGAGCAGTTCGGCCGGCACGTTCACCAGCTCGGCGAAGGCGCCGTTGTTCATCAGCCCGGTGAAGGCCAGCTGCTCGCAGAGGTTGTACAGGCCGCTGCGGCAGTAGTAGCAGGTGCCGCAGTGCTGGCAGGCGTCGGCGGCGATCCGCTCGCCGGGGGCGAAGCCGCTCACGCCGGCACCGAGCTTGACGATCTCGCCGCTGAATTCGTGGCCGAGGATGCACTGGCCCTGGATGCCGGTGAGCGGGTGGGGCTTCTCGACCGGGATGAACACCGGGCCGGCGACGTATTCGTGCAGGTCCGAGCCGCAGATGCCGCACCAGTCGACGCGGATCTGCACCCAGCCGGGCGGCGGGTCGGCGGGCAGCGGCACGTCTTCGACGCGGATGTCCTGACGGCCATGCCAGACGGCGGCGCGCATGGTTGCACCAAGGGATGTTGTCATTGTTCTTTTCTCCTTCAGGGCTTGCGATGAGCGGGCGACCGATCTCGGGGACCGGCCGCCGCCGGTTTCAGTGTTTGGCGAGGAAGGCCTGGATCAGCTTGTTGACCTCGTCGGCCGCTTCCATCTGCACCATGTGCGCCTGGCCGGGCAGGATCTCCACCTGCGCCGGCAGGCCCTGGGCATGGGCGGCGGGAATGATCGCGTCGTCGCTGCCCCAGATCACCAGCGCCGGATGGCGGCCCTGTTCCAGCACGCCGCGCAGGTCGATCTGCTGGCGGCCACCGGCGGACAGCCGCTCGACCAGCTGGCGCAGCGCCGCCTCGACGCCCTCCAGGCGCTTGTACTTGAGCATGTCTTCCAGCATCTGCCGGGTGACCAGCGCGGGGTCAGAGAACAGCTGCACCAGTTGCGGCTTGAGGGCGTTGCGGTTGCTCGCCTCGACGAAGCCGTTGAGGTAGTCGCCGTTGATCTCCGCGCCGAGGCCGGCGCTGCAGATCAGGGTCAGCGAGAGCACCCGCTCGGGTGCCAGGCGCGCCAGGTTCAGCGACACCGCGCCGCCCATCGAGTGGCCGGCGAGGTGCGCGCGCTGGATGTCCAGGTGGTCGAGCAGGGCCAGCGCGGCCCGGCTCAGCTCGTCGAGGTCGCCGCTCTTGAGCGTCTTGCCCGACTCGCCGTGGCCCGGCAGGTCGAGGGCGATCACCCGGCGGCCGGCGGCCAGTGCCTCGTGGTTGAACAGCCAGTTGTTCAGGTCGCCGCCGAAGCCGTGGATCAGCAGCAGCGGGGCGCCGCCCTCGCCGCGGTCGAAGAAGCGGATGGTGCGGCCGTCCAGTTCGACCTTCTGCGGCGCCGGGCCGCAGTCTTGCTCGTCTTCGCCGCCGGGCACGAACTCGGCCTGGAAGCGTTGCACCACGGCGTCGATCTCCTCGTCGGAGGCCTCGCCTTCCACCACCACGGCGAGCAGGGCGCCGACCGGCAGGGTTTCGTCCTCCTGGGCGACGATGCGCCGCAGCACGCCGGAGAAGGGCGCCTCGACGCTGCTGGAGATCTTGTCGGTTTCCACGTCGAGCACGTCATCACCCTTGGCGATGCTGGCGCCTTCTTCCTTGAGCCAGGCGTTGACCTTGCCCTCGGTCATCGAGAGACCCCACTTCGGCATGGTCAGGGTATGGATCTGGCTCATGCAACCTTCCTCTTGTCGACGATCTTCAGGACCGCGGCTTCGATCTTCGCCGCGTTGGGGATGTACAGGTCTTCCAGGGAGTCGGTGAAGGGCACCGGGGTGTGCGGCGCGGTGACCATCTCGATCGGCGCCTTGAGGGCGGCGAAGGCCTTCTGCGCGACCAGCGCTGAGATGTCGGTGGCCACCGAGCAGCGCGGGTTGGCCTCGTCGATCACCACCAGGCGGCCGGTCTTCTCGACGCTTTCGAGGATGCTGTCCTCGTCCAGCGGGCTGGTGGTGCGCAGGTCGAGCACCTCGCAGCCGATGCCCTGGCGCGCCAGGCTGGCGGCGGCGTCCATCGCCAGGTGGACCATCCGGCCGTAGGTGACCAGGGTCACGTCGTCGCCCTCGCGCAGGAAGTTGGCCTCGCCGAAGGGCACGGTGTAGAGCTCTTCCGGCACCTCGCCCTGCATGCCGTAGAGCATCTTGTGCTCGAGGAAGATCACCGGGTCGTTGTCGCGGATCGCCTGGATCAACAGGCCCTTGGCGTCGTAGGGCGAGGAGGGGCAGACCACCTTGAGGCCGGGGATGTGGGTCCACAGCGAGGTGAGCATCTGCGAGTGCTGGGCGGCGGCGCGCAGGCCGGCGCCGTACATGGCGCGCAGCACGAAGGGGGTGACCGCCTTGCCGCCGAACATGTAGCGGAATTTCGCCGCCTGGTTGAGGATCTGGTCCAGGCAGCAGCCGGCGAAGTCGACGAACATCAGTTCGCACACCGGACGCATGCCGCGGGTGGCGGCGCCGACCGCCGCGCCGACGTAGCCGATCTCCGACAGCGGGGCGTCGAGCACCCGGCCGGGGAACTGGTGGTAGAGCCCCTTAGTGACGCCGAGCACGCCGCCCCAGGCGTCCTGCTCGCCCGGTGCGCCGGCGCCGCCGGCGATGTCCTGGCCGATCAGGAAGACGGTCTCGTCGCGGCGCATTTCCTGGGCCATGGCTTCGTTGATGGCCTGCTGGTAGCTGATTTTTCTTGCCATGATGGTTCTCCTAGGAATGGGGGCTCAGGGGTAGGACACGTAGACGTCGGCGAGCAGATCGGCCGCCGGCGGCTTGGGATCGCTCTTGGCCTTGATCACGCTGTCCTCGATCTGCCGTTCCACCTCGCCGTCGATGTCGTCGAGTTGCGAGATGTCGAGCAGGCCGGCGGCGACGGTGTGGTCGCGGAACTGCTTCAGGCAGTCGCGCACCTCGCGCATCTCCTTGAGTTCGTCCATGTCGCGGTAGGTCTGGGCGTCGCCCTCGAAGTGGCCGTAGTAGCGGGTCAGCTTCACCTCGATCAGCGACGGGCCTTCGCCGGCGCGGGCGCGGGCCACGGCGGCACCGGCGGCCTCGTGGACGGCGAAGAAGTCGAAGCCGTCCACCGTCACCCCGGGCATGCCGAAGCCGGCGGCGCGGTCGGCGATGTGGTCGCAGGACACCGACCAGTTGGAGGCGGTGGCCTCGGCGTAGCCGTTGTTCTCGGCGACGAAGATGCACGGCAGGTTCATGATCGCGGCGAGGTTCATCGCCTCGAACACCGCGCCCTCGTTGGAGGCGCCGTCGCCGAAGAAGGCCACGGCCACCGCGTCGCTGCCCTTGAGCTTGGCGGCCAGCGCCGCGCCGGCGACCAGCGGCGCACCGGCGCCGACGATGCCGTTGGCGCCGAGCATGCCCTTGGACAGGTCGGCGATGTGCATGGAGCCGCCCTTGCCCTGGCAGACGCCGGTCTTCTTGCCGTAGATCTCGGCCATCATCCCGTGCACGTCCACGCCCTTGGCGATGCAGTGGCCGTGGCCGCGGTGGTTGGAGGCGATGCAGTCGTCGTCGCGCAGGTGGGCCATGACTCCGGCGGCGGAGGCTTCCTCGCCGGCATAGAGGTGGACGAAGCCGGGAATCTCGCCGGTGGCGAATTCGATGTGCAGGCGCTCCTCGAAGACGCGGATGGTGCGCATCACCCGGTAGGCATGCAGCAGCTGCTCGGCTGACAGGTGGGTGGTCATTGTTGTTCTCCTGGGTTGTTTCAACACGAAAGGTTCACGGGGTGTTGCGGGTGTTCGCGGCCGATGGACAGCAGGCGGTGGCGCGCCGCGTAGGCGAGGGCGGCCTCCACGTCGATGCTCAGCGGGCCGTGGGAATCGAGGGTGACGGTCGGCCGGTCGCCGGCGGCGAAGGCGATCTCGCGCTCGCCGTCCAGCGCCAGGGTGCCGCCGTTCAGGCTGGGCGCATGGGCCACGCCCGGCTCCAGGGTGCCGGCGGCGACCACCCCGCAGCCCTGCAGCAGGCCGGGGGCGAGCGGCGCCAGCAGGGCGTCGCGGGCCTCTGGGTGCAGGCGCATCCAGGCGCCTTCGGGGGCCTGCCGGGACACCGGGCACCACAGCCCGCAGAGCGCCGACAGGCCGATGGCGTGGGGTTCGGCGAAGGTCACGAAGACTTCGGCGAGGTCCTCGGCGCGGCTGATCGCCCGGCCGCCGACGAAGCGCAGCGGCGATACCGCCACGTCCACCAGCGCCCATTCGCAGAGGCCGCGGCGCGCCTCGCGGACCAGCAGGCGCTTGTTGCGGCGCAGGCCGATCTCCGGCGGAATCCGCCCGCTGGCGAAGAGCCCGCCGGCGAGCCCGGCGCCGGTCGCCTCGCGCAGCTCGGGAAAGGCGTTGTTGGTGCCGGTGGAGAGGGTCAAGAGGGGAATGTCGCCGACCTCGGCGGCCACCGCCTTGTGGGTGCCGTCGCCGCCGAGCACGGCGATCAGCGCGACGCCGCGCTCGGCCATCAGGCGCGCCGCCAGGCGGGTGTCCTCGACGGTCTGGCGCAGGCGGATATCGAGGATTTCCAGCTCCGGCCAGCGGTTGTCCAGGGCGTGGCGGCCGCGGCTGGCCTTGAGCACCGCGGCGGCGATGCCGGTCATGTCGGTCGGCAGCAGCACGCGCTGGATGCCGGTGGCGCCGAAGGCACCGAGCAGGCGCTGCACCACCGAGGCCTTGTCGGTGCTGGAGAACAGCCCGGCGTTGGCGGTCAGGCGGCGCAGGTCGCGGCCGGAGGCCGGGTTGGGAATGATCCCCACGGTCAGCGGAGGTTGGTTCATGGCGGCGTTCCCCGGAGTCAGAGCGAGAAGCCGCCGTCGACGGCGATGGCCTGGCCGGTGACGTGCGGGGCACAGGCCAGGTAGACGGCGAGCTGGCCCATGTCCTCGGCGGTCTGCGCCTCGCCCTGCGGCAGCAGGCTGGCCTGGTGGCGTTCCCAGGACTGCGCCTCGCTCTCGCCGGCCTGCCGCCAGCGGCTGGCCAGGCCCTGCTCGCCGCGCCACATGCCGGTGCCGACGATGCCGGGGCAGAGCGCGTTGACGGTGATGCCCTCGCGGGCGACCTCCTTGGCCAGGGCGTTGCTGAAGCCGACCACCGCGAACTTCGAGGCGCAGTAGTGGGACAGGTCGGGAAAGCCGACCTTGCCGGCGATCGAGGCGACGTTGACGATCCGCCCCCAGCGCTGCGCGCGCATCGGCTCCAGCTCGGCCTGGCAGCAGAGGAACACGCCGCGGGCGTTGACGTTCAGCACCCGGTCCCATTCCTCGACGGTCAGCTCGCCGACCTTGTGGATGCCGATCACCCCGGCGTTGTTGACCGCCACGTCGAGGCGGCCGAAGCCTTCGACGATCTTGGCGACCATGGCCTGCACGCTGTCCTGGCGGGCGACGTCGACCGCCAGCGCCAGGCTGCGCCGGCCGAGGGCCCGGACCTGGGCGGCGGTTTCCTCGGCGCCGGCCGGATCGAGGTCGGCCACCGCCACGTCGGCGCCGGCGCGGGCCAGGCTCAGGGCGATGCCCTGGCCGAGGCCGCGGCCGGCCCCGGTGACCAGGGCGACTTTGCCGGACAGGGAGAATTCGGGAAGGGATGACTCGGACATGGGGCACCTGTGCTTGTTGTTATGGGCCGGGGCTGCCGGCCGCTTCTGCCAGGGGAGAGAGCAAGGGCGGTGCCAGAGTGCTGGATGTTGCCGAAAAGCCCCGTGCTAGAGCGGTTTTCTCGGTAGGCTGGCGGGCTTGGCGGAGGCTCGGGCGAGACGCCGGGTGTCAGCGCGACGGCCGTTGCGCTGAGATGCCGAGACGCTCCGTCTCAGCGTCGGGCTTCTCCGCTCCGGCGCTTGTCGCTGCGGGGGGAAGGGTGCTTAATGGGGAAACAACAACAAGACGACGAGAAACGGAGACAGCATGCTTTCCGCACACTCGAAAGCCCACGTGGACTGTGTCAGCCGCGTGTTGAAGAACGCCTCCGGCCTGCCCCAGGCGCCGGTTCCCGCACCCATCCTCGATTCCTGGCGCCGCTCGGAGCAGCACCGGCTCGACCCCGGCTCCCTGCAGGGGCCGCGCATCCTCGACCAGACCCTGCTCAAGGAGTGCCGCGAACGCGCCGAGCTGTTCCTGCGCATCGCCAGCGAGGAGGTCGGCCGCCTGCACGGCCAGGTGCGCGGCGCCGACTACTGCGTGCTGCTCGCCGATGCCCAGGGGCGGACCCTCGACTACCGGGTCGATTCGGCGATCCGCAGCGACTGCCGCAAGGCCGGTCTCGACCTCGGCACCTGGTGGTCGGAGGGCGAGGAGGGCACCTGCGGGGTGGCCACCGTGCTGGCCAGCAAGATGCCGCTGACGGTGCACAAGCGCGACCACTTCCGCGCCGCCTTCATCGGCCTGACCTGCTCGGCGGCGCCGGTCTTCGACCCGCAGGGCGAACTGCTCGGGGTGCTCGACGTCTCGGCGGTGCAGTCGCCCGACGACCGCCGCAGCCAGACCCTGGTCCGCCAGCTGGTGGCGCAGAGCGCCCGGCAGATCGAGAACGCCTTCTTCATGCACAGCGCCGGCGGGCACTGGATACTGCGCGCCCACGCCGCGCCGGGCTACGTCGACAGCCAGCCCGACTACCTGTTCGCCTGGGACGCCGACGGCCGCCTGCTGGCGCTCAACCCGGCGGCGCGCCGCTACCTGCGCCAGCGCTTCGGCGAGGTGCCGGGCCACATCGCCGAGGTGTTCGATCCGGACGCCCTGCGTGCCGCCGGGGACGGGGTTGCCCAGCCGCTGCTCGGGCGCGGCGACGCGCCGGCCCTGTACGTCCGCCTGAGCGCACCGCCGCGCCAGAGCCGGCCGGTGCCGCGGGTCGCGGCGCGCGGCGCCGAGCTCGATCCGCGCATCGCCGAGCACCTGCGCCTGGCGGTACGGGTCAAGGACCGCAACCTGCCGGTGCTGATCCAGGGCGAGACCGGCGCCGGCAAGGAAGTCTTCGCCCGCCAGGTGCACGAGGCCAGCGCCCGCCGCGGCAAGCCCTTCGTCGCCCTGAACTGCGCGGCGATCCCGGAGAGCCTGATCGAGAGCGAGCTGTTCGGCTACGCTGCCGGCGCTTTCACCGGCGCCTCCAGCAAGGGCATGCGCGGCCTGTTGCAGCAGGCCGACGGCGGCACCCTGTTCCTCGACGAGATCGGCGACATGCCGCTGACCCTGCAGACCCGCCTGCTGCGCGTGCTCGCCGAGGGCGAGGTGGCGCCTTTGGGCGCGGCGCGGCGCCAGGCGGTGGACATCCAGGTGATCTGCGCCACCCACCGCGACCTGGCGGCGATGGTCGCCGACGGCAGCTTCCGCGAGGACCTGTATTTTCGAATCGGCGGCGCGCGCTTCGAGCTGCCGCCGCTGCGCGAACGCAGCGACCGTCTGGCGCTGATCAACCGCGTGCTGGAGGAGGAGGCGGAGTCCTGCGGCGAGCCCGTTGGCCTGAGCGCCGCGGCGCTGGAGTGCCTGCTCGGCTACCGCTGGCCGGGCAACGTGCGCCAGCTCCGCCACGCCCTGCGCTACGCCTGCGCGGTGTGCGCCGGCGGAGTGATCCAGCCGGGCGACCTGCCGGCCGAACTGCGCGGCGGGCGCCTGGCCACCGGCGAGGACGCCGCCGCCCTGGCCTCCGACCCGGAGCGCCAGGCGCTGCTCGACGCGCTGGTCCGCCACCGCTGGAAGCCGGGGCCGGCGGCCGAATCCCTCGGCATCTCCCGCGCCACCCTGTACCGCCGGGTGAACCAGCATGGCATCGAGATGCCGGGGAAAAGGCGCGGCTGAGGGCGGCTCCGGCCGCCCGGGGCCTTTTCTTCTTTAATGGAAAGAAGAGCCGTGGCTGCCAAGGCCGCTCGTTCGCCTGTCGGACGCCAGGCGTTCCTTGCCGGCATTCCGAACGGATCGCTGCATGTCCCGTCGAAATAGTCGGAACGGGATGAACCTGACCCACCACCACGCACTTGCAAGGAGTCTGTCATGTGGACCAAACCCGCCTTCACTGACCTGCGCATCGGTTTCGAAGTGACCCTGTATTTCGCCAACCGTTGAACGAGTGGCCCCGGCGTGCCGGGGCCTTCCCCAGACGGAACTGCCATGCATATCCGAATTCTCGGCTCGGCCGCCGGCGGCGGTTTTCCCCAGTGGAACTGCAACTGCCGCAACTGCCGCGGCCTGCGCGAGGGCACCCTGAGGGCCACGGCGCGCAGCCAATCCTCCATCGCCCTGTCCGACGACGGGGAGAACTGGATTCTCTGCAACGCCTCGCCGGACATCCGCGCGCAGATCGAGGCCTTCCCGGCCCTGCAGCCGGCCCGCGCAGTGCGCGACACGGCGATCCGCGCGCTGATCCTCCTCGACAGCCAGATCGACCACACCACCGGCCTGCTCAGCCTGCGCGAGGGCTGCCCCCACGAGGTGTGGTGCAGCGAGATGGTCCACCAGGACCTGACCAGCGGCTTCCCGCTGTTTCGCATGCTCGGCCACTGGAACGGCGGCCTGCGCTGGAAGCCCATCGAGCTGGACCGGCCGTTCGTGATCGATGCCTGCCCGGCCCTGCGCTTCACGCCGATTCCCCTGCGCAGTGCGGCGCCGCCGTACTCGCCGCACCGTAACGACCCGCACCCGGGCGACAACCTCGGCCTGCTGGTCGAGGACAGCCGCACCGGCGGCGTGCTGTTCTACGCCCCCGGCCTCGGCCAGGTGGATGCGCCGCTGCTCAACTGGTGGATGCGCCGCGCCGACTGCCTGCTGGTCGACGGCACCCTGTGGCGCGACGACGAGATGATCCATGCCGGCTGCGGCAGCAAGCTGGGCAGCGAGATGGGCCACCTGCCGCAGAGCGGCGCAGGCGGCATGCTCGAAGTGCTCGACGGCCTGCGCGGGCGCAAGGTGCTCATCCATATCAACAACACCAACCCGATCCTCGACGAGGACTCGCCCGAGCGCGCCGAACTGACCGCGCGCGGCGTCGAGGTCGCCTGGGACGGCATGAGCATCGAGCTGTAAGGCGGATCGTAGGGTGGGTTAGCCGCGTAGCGGCGTAACCCACCAACGATGCCGTCAGGCGTCGCGATTGCCGGCCTTGCAGCCGGTTGGTGGGTTACGGCCTCTGGCCTAACCCACCCTACGCAAGGTGCCAGGCACCACCAGAACAACAACGTGCCGCGCCGGTCGCGGCCGCCGAGGAGCCACGATGACCGAGCCAGCCATGAGCCCTGCCGAATTCGAGCAGGCGCTGCGCGCCAAGGGCGCCTACTACCACATCCACCACCCGTTCCACGTCGCCATGTACGAGGGCCGCTCGACCCGCGAGCAGATCCGGGGCTGGGTGGCCAACCGCTTCTACTATCAGGTGAACATCCCCCTGAAGGATGCCGCGATCCTGGCCAACTGCCCGGACCGCGAAACCCGCCGCGAGTGGATCCAGCGGATCATCGACCACGACGGCGCGCCCGGCGAGGAGGGCGGCATCGAGGCCTGGCTGCGCCTCGGCGAGGCGGTCGGGCTCAGGCGCGAGCAGTTGCTCTCCCAGGAGCTGGTGCTGCCCGGAGTGCGCTTCGCGGTGGACGCCTACGTCAACTTCGCCCGCCGCGCCAGCTGGCAGGAGGCGGCAAGCAGCTCGCTGACCGAGCTGTTCGCCCCGACCATCCACCAGTCACGCCTCGACACCTGGCCGGCGCACTACCCTTGGATCGAGGCCGGCGGCTACGACTACTTCCGCAAGCGCCTGAGCGAGGCGCGCCGCGATGTCGAGCACGGCCTGCGCATCACCCTCGCGCACTACACCACCCGCGAGGCCCAGGCGCGCATGCTGGAGATCCTGCAATTCAAGCTGGACATCCTCTGGAGCATGCTCGACGCCATGAGCATGGCCTACGAACTGAACCGTCCGCCCTACCACACGGTGACCGGCGAACGGGTCTGGCATCGGGGGATCGCCCTGTGATCCCGAATGTAGGGTGGAAAACGACCGCAGGTCTTTTCCACCGTCGCAGCCAGTGGTGGGAAAGCGCTGCGCGCGTTTCCCACCCTACGCAGGGGACATGCCCATGAGCGAGGACCTTCTGCAAAAGGTACCGGTGCTGCGCCGCGGCTTTCGCTTCCAGTGGGAGCCGGCGCAGGACTGCCACGTGCTGCTCTATCCCGAGGGGATGATCAAGCTCAACGGCAGCGCCGGGGCGATCCTCGCCGAGGTCGACGGGGTGCGCAGCGTCGCCGCGATCGTCGCCGGCCTGCGCGAGCGCTTCCCGGAGGCCGAGGGCATCGAGACGGACATCCTGGAATTTCTGGAGGTGGCGCGTGAGCGATTCTGGATCGAGCTTCGCTAAGCCCGGCTACGTGCCCGGCCCGCCGCTGTGGCTGCTCGCCGAGCTGACCTACCGCTGCCCGCTGCAGTGCCCGTACTGCTCCAACCCGCTGGACTTCGCCCGCCACGGCGAGGAGCTCTCCACCGCGCAGTGGATCGAGGTGTTCCGCCAGGCCCGCGAGCTGGGCGCCGCCCAGCTCGGCTTCTCCGGCGGCGAGCCCTTGGTGCGCCAGGACCTGACCGAGCTGATTCGCGCCGCCCGCGGCATGGGCTACTACACCAACCTGATCACCTCCGGCATCGGCCTCAGCGAGGCGCGCATCGCCGAGTTCGCCGAGGCCGGCCTCGACCATATCCAGGTCAGCTTCCAGGCCGCCGACGAGGAGCTGAACAACCTGCTGGCCGGATCAAGCAAGGCCTTCGCCCAGAAGCTGGCGATGGCCCGCGCGGTCAAGGCCCACGGCTACCCGATGGTGCTCAACTTCGTCACCCACCGGCACAACATCGACGATATCGAGCGGATCATCGAGCTGTGCCTCGAACTGGAGGCCGACTTCGTCGAGCTGGCGACCTGCCAGTTCTACGGCTGGGCCGAGCTCAATCGTGCCGGGCTGCTGCCGACCCGGGCGCAGCTGGAGCGCGCCGAGCGCATCACCAATCAGTGGCGGGAGAAGCTCGCCGCGCAGAAGCATCCGTGCAAGCTGATCTTCGTCACCCCGGACTACTACGAGGAGCGCCCCAAGGCCTGCATGGGCGGCTGGGGCAGCCTGTTCCTCGACATCGCCCCGGACGGCACCGCGCTGCCGTGCCACAGCGCGAAGCTGCTGCCGGTGCAGTTCCCCAACGTGCGCGAGCACAGCCTGCGGCACATCTGGTTCGACTCCTTCGGCTTCAACCGCTTTCGCGGCGACGACTGGCTGCCCGAGCCGTGCCGCTCCTGCGACGAGAAGGACCGCGACTTCGGCGGCTGCCGCTGCCAGGCTTTCCTGCTCACCGGCGACGCCGAGGCGACCGACCCGGTGTGCGGCAAGTCGGCTCATCACGGCCTGATCCTTGACGCCCGCCGCGAGGCGGAGGAGGCGCCGAAGGGGCTGGACGAGCTGGTTCAGCGCAACGTCCGCGCCTCGCAGATCATCTGCAAGGGCTGAGGGGCGAGGCCGATGGGGAGTGCCAAGAGGCCGATCGTTCCCACGCTCCCGCATGGGAACGCTGCCGTGGACGCTCTGGCGTCCGGGGAGCGTTCGAGTCGCGCGGGTATGGCTCCCACGCAGGAGCGTGGGAGCCATCGACAGGCTGAGGCTGCCGAGCCGCTGCCCTGCGGCGACTGGCCCAGTCGCTGGTCGGCCGGCGACGCCGCCGCGGCCAGCCGCGACTTCGCCGAGCTGCGCACCGGTCTTGGCGGGCTGCTCTGGCTGCAGTTCGACCCGCAGGAGGCGGGCTGCAGCCTGTGGCTGTGGCGCGAGGGCGCCGCGCGGCGGCTGACCCCGCCCGGCCGCTCGGTGCGCAGCCGGGTCTACGAATACGGCGGCGGCGCCTTCTGCGTCGTCGGGGACGGCGTGGTTCTGGTCGACGAGGCGGACCAGCAGCTCTACCGCCTGGGCGGCGCCGCCGGCAGCGTCCCCGAAGCGCTGAGCGCGCGTTCCCACTGCCGCTACGGCGACCTGCAGTTCACCCCGGCCTGGAACGCGGTGCTGGCGGTGGAGGAAAGCCGCGAACAGGACCGCGTGATCCATCGCCTGGTCGGTCTGGGCTTGGCCGACGGCACGCGGCGGGTGCTGGCCGAGGGCGCCGACTTCTATGCCGCGCCGCGGCTGAGCGACGACGGCCGGCGCCTGGCCTGGATCGAGTGGGACCGTCCCGAACTGCCGTGGACCGCCACCCGCCTATGCCTGGCGGCGGTACTTGCCGATGGTTCGCTTGGCGCCCGCGAGGTGCTGGCCGGCGCGGCGGGCGACGATTCGCTGCAGCAACCGATGTTCACCGACGACGGCCGGCTGACCTGCCTGAGTGACCGCGCCGGCTGGTGGCAGCCGTGGGCGGAGCGGGGCGGGCAATGGCATCCGGCTCCTGGGGCCGGCCACCCGGTGGGCAACGGCGCCGCCTTGTCCAGCACCGGCACCGCTGGCTGGAGCGAGCCTCGGCTCATGGCGGAGGCCGACCACGCCCCGGCGCCCTGGCAACTGGGCACTGTCAGCCACCTGCCACTGGAAGATGGCGGCTGGCTGCTGGCGCGCCTTGAAGAAGGCTGGGGCCTGCTGGTCGAGCGCACCGCCGATGGCCGCGAGCGGCGCCTGGCTGCCGAGTTCTCGCGCTTCCGTCAGTTGGCCAGCGACGCGCAGCACTTCTACTGCATCGCGGCGGCGCCCGACCGCCTGCCGGCCGTGCTGGCCATCGCCCGCGATTCCGGTCGCGTGCACGTGCTGGCCGGCGGGGAGCGGCCGCTCTCCGCGGAGGAGCTGTCGCGCCCTGCGTCGATCCGCTTCGCCACGGACGAGGGCGAGTCCGCCCAGGCTTTCTTCTATCCGCCGCGCAATGCCGCCTGCAGCGTGCCCGCGGATGAGCGGCCGCCGCTGGTGGTGTTCCTCCATGGCGGGCCGACCTCGGCCTGCTACCCGGTGTTCGATCCGCGCATCCAGTTCTGGACCCAGCGCGGCTTCGCCGTGGCCGATCTCAACTACCGCGGCTCCAGCGGCTTCGGGCGGGCCTTCCGGCTGCGCCTGGCGGGCGAGTGGGGGCGGATCGAGGTGGAGGACGCCTGTGCGCTGGCCCGCCATCTGGGCGAGGCGGGGCTGATCGACCCGGCGCGGGCCTTCGTCCGCGGCGCCAGCGCCGGCGGCTACACCGCGCTGTGCGCACTGGCCTTCCATCAGCTGTTTCGCGGCGGCGCCAGCCTGTACGGGGTCAGCGATCCGTTGAGCCTGCGCCGGGTCACCCACAAGTTCGAGGGCGACTACCTGGACTGGCTGATCGGCGATCCCGCGCGCGACGCCGAACGCTACCGGCAGCGCACGCCGCTGCTGCACGCCGGGCGCATCGCGGCGCCGGTGATCTTCTTCCAGGGCGGGCTGGACGCGGTGGTGGTGCCGGAGCAGACCGAGGCGATGGTCGCCGCCCTGCGCGCGCGGGGCGTGCCGGTGGAGTACCGCCTGTATCCCGACGAGCGCCACGGCTTTCGCCAGGCCGCCCATCTGGCCGATGCGCTGGAGCGCGAATGGCGCTTCTATGTGGATCTGCTGGATTGAGGGGCCAGGCCATGGGGGAACTGCCGGCGCTGCGCCAACGCAGCCTGCGCCTGGACAACGGCGTGCAGGCGACCCTGCTGCACGACCCGCAGGCCAGCCGCGTGGCCCTGGCCGCCGGGGTGGACGCCGGCAGCCTGCACGAACCCGAGTCCTGGCCGGGACTGGCGCACTTTCTCGAACATTGCCTGTTCCTCGGCAGCGCAGGCTTCGCCGAGGTCGGCGCCTTCGCCGGGTACGTGCACGGCCGCGGCGGGCGCTACAACGCCCGCACCCTTGGCCTTCATACCCAGTACTACCTGGAGATGCCGGCGGGCGAGCTGGTCCCGGCCCTCGAACGGTTCTGCGCCCTGCTGGCGCGGCCGCTGCTGCTGCCCGAGCGGCTGCTCGCCGAGCGCGAGGTGCTGCATGCCGAGTACCTGGCGCGTTGCCAGGACGGCGACAGCCAGCTGTTCGGTGCGCTGGCCGGTCTGCTCGATCCGGCCCATCCGCTGGCGCATTTTCATGCCGGCGCGCGCGACAGCCTCGATCCGCAGGCCCCCGGTTTTCTCGCCGAGCTGCGCGCCTGGCATGCCCGGCATTACCGGGGCGAAAACCTGCGCCTGCTGCTTTGCGGGCCGCAGTCCCTGGGCGAGTTGGAGACGCAGGCCTGCGCCATTGCCGGCGCGCTGCCGGGCGGCGTCCCTGTGCCGGCGCCCGCCTGGCCGTCGCCCTGGCCGACAGGACAGAGTCCTCTGCGCCTGGAGCTGGAGCAGCCGAAGCGGCGGCGCATGAGCCTGTGGTGGTTGCTGGCGCATATCCCCATGCGCGACGAACCGGCCCTCGAGCGGTTGCGCCAGGCGCTGCAGCGCAGCGACGCCGGCAGTCTGTTTGGCGTGCTGCGTGCCCGTGGTCTGGCGCAGCAGGCCCGTCTGGAGCTGCATCCGGTGGATGCCGGGCGGGCGCTGCTGGCCCTGCATCTGGAGCTGCTGGAGGAGGGCAGTGGCCGCGAGGAAGAGATCGCCGCCCTCTGCCGGGATTGGCTGGCCTGGCTGCAGGCGGCGCCGGAGCGGATCGGCGATCCGCTCCTGGCCGAAAACGGGCGCATCAGCCAGGCCTGGGACGAGTACGAGCGGGCGCCGCTGGAGCGCGCCGCGCTCTGGCTGGAGCGCTGGCAGCGCCAGGGCGGCGCCGTGCCGGCGCTGTGGCCGGCACCGACGGCCGGTGCCGAGCTGGGCGAATGGCTGAACCCGCTGGCGCAGCCGCCGCTGGTCCTGCAGTGCTGCCGCGCCGCCCTGCCGCAGGGCGAGTTCACTCCGCGCTTTCCGGTGCGCCGGCTGGTGATGCCGCTGGCCGAGCTGCCGCCGGTGCAGGAGGCGTGGCAGCTCGCGCCGGCCAATCCTTTCCAGGCGCCACCGCTTCAGGCCGCTGCGGGAGACTGGCCGGCGGTGTGGCGCAGCACCGGCGCGGAGCTGCTGCGTCCGGGCCATGCCGCATTGCTGCTCGTCTGGCAGGCGGCAGAGTCGGGCGTGGAGGCGCAACTGGCGGCGGAACTGGCGGAGCTGGCGCTGGCCGAGCGCTGGGCCGCGCTGCTTGGCGAAGCGCAGCCGTTCGGTCTCGATTGCCAGCTGTCGAGCGGTGCCGGACGCCTGAGCCTGTGCCTGAGCGGACCGCCAGCTGCTTTGCCGCTGGCGCTGGAGCGCCTGCTGG
Source organism: Azotobacter chroococcum (assembly GCF_002220155.1). Lineage (NCBI taxonomy): Bacteria > Pseudomonadati > Pseudomonadota > Gammaproteobacteria > Pseudomonadales > Pseudomonadaceae > Azotobacter > Azotobacter chroococcum. Next base: position 958,144 of record NZ_CP011835.1, read on the forward strand.
CGGCGTTGCGCGAGGGCGACGCGGCATGCTGGCGCGAGGCCTGGCAGCGGCGCCGCGACGCGCAGGCGCGGCAGATCCTCCTGCGCCGCCTGTTGGCCCATCCGGCAGCGCGGACGCGCCAGCCGGTCGACGAGGATGCGCTCGCCCGCCGGCTGGAGGCGCTGGACGAGGCCGGCCTGTCTGCACGGGTTGCCGAGTGCCTGATGGCCGCCGGCCTGTGCGGCTGGCGCATGGGCGAGGTGCCGCCCGCCGTGCTGCCGCTGCTGCAGGGAATGTGTCGTCCCGCGGCACCGGCTCCGCCGCGGCTGGCGGCCGGCGGCGAACGCGAACTGCATCTGGGGATCGCGGGGAGCGAACAGGCGGTCCTCCTGCGTCTGCTGGCGCCGCCCGGCGAGCCGCGCCGGGAGGCGGCCTGGCGCCTGCTGGCGATCCTCTGGCCGGGCGCCTTCCATCAGGCCCTGCGCGTCGAGCAGGGGCTGGGCTATGCGCTGTTCTGCCGTTTCGTCGACGCCGAGGAGGGCGCCGAGCTGCAATTGGGTGTGCAATCGCCGCACGTTCCGGCCGCGCGTCTGCAGCAGGCGATCCGGGAGTTTCTCGTCGTGCAGCAGCTCCGCCTCGCCGGTCTGGATGCCGAGCGACTGGCTTCGGCCCGTCGGGCGGCGCTGGAGGCCCTCGACGCGGGCAGCCGGCCGGCGCGACTGCAGCGCGCCGCCACGGCCTGGCGCTGCGGCCGGCCGGACGACTGGCCGCAGCGGCTGCGCGCCGAGCTGGAGCGGCTGCAGGTGGGGGACCTGCTTGCGGCGTTGGCGGGAGCGGACATTGGCTGGCGTTGGGTGATGTCCGGCTGAGAGGACAGCCCCGTGCGACATTCTGGCCGGCCGGCTGCCGCGCGATGTGACGAATTTGCCAACCGACCGGGCAAAGGCGCCAGCGGTTTTCTGGACAATACCGGTAACCATTGAGCTTTCCCCGGGACGATTTTTGTGGAACACGACGCGGACAAGCGGAGCGGACAGGAGCTGCAGATCGTGCAGGCCTTCTCCTCCGTGGAGGTTTCCGAGCAGATCATCCGCTCGGCCGACATCAAGGGACTGGTCGGCGGCATGCTGTCCGCCCAGGACGAGGTCGGCCGGAGCGCCGAGGAACTGGAGCGGGCGCGCCAGGAGAAGAAGGGCGGCAGCCTGATCGGCAACTGGTGGAAGGACCGCGACGACAAGCTGCAGGACGCGCAGATCGATCTGCAGAAGTCGATCGGCAGCCTGTCGCAGAAGTCCTCGCAACTGCTGATCGTCAATGCGGCGATCTCCAAGGTCCTGAGCGACCAGCAGCAGGTTCTCCTGCAGCAGCAGAACATGCTCAGGCAGCAGGCCGACCTCCTCGAGGAGCAGAACCGCAGGATTCTCGGTCAGCAGCGGGCGCTCGAGCAGCAGCAGCAGGAGATCGACCTGGCCAACCGGGGCCTGCTGGAGGCCCGGGACGTCACGGCGGAGCAGACCGACCGGCTGGTCGGCAGCGTGAAGCGCCTGGAGCAGGCCGAGTCGCAGATGGAGGCGCTCAACCAGCAGATGGTCGTCTGCGTGGCCGAGGATCTGGTCACCGCGGTCAGCGACTGGCGCACCCGGCTCGACGACCTGGGCCGCGACTTCACCCAGCGCCAGGCCGGGCTGGAGAAGAAGCTGTTCGACGAGTTCCGCGATCATATCGACCAGGTGCGGACGGAGCTGGAGGCCGCTGCGGACAGGGCCGCCGCCGGTGCGGTAGAGCTGGAGCGGAAGCTGCAGCAGCAGGCGCAGGCGGGCCAGGCGCGGATCGAGGCCCAGGAGGCGGCGGCCCGGCAACTGCGCGAGGCGCTGTCGGAGCGGCTGGCGAAGTTTCGCCAGGAAGTCGTCGCCACCCTGGAACAGAACGTCCTGCCGCTGCGCAAGGCGCTCGGCAACCTCGAGCTGCGCCAGGGGGCCTGGCAGCAGGAGCAGGCCCGGCTCCTGGAGGCGCAGCGCAAGGCGCTGCTGCAACTGGAGGGCGAGCTGAGGCTCCGGGGCGAGGCACTGGCGCAACTGGCGGACGAGTCGAAGCGCAAGGACGAGGCGCTGGAACGGCTGGAGAGCGAGCTGAAGGCCAGGGCCGAGGCGCTGGGCAATGTGGAGGCTCGTTTGCAGTTTCTGGAGGAGGCGCAGGATCGGAACGCCGGACGCAATCGCCTGGCCCTGGCAGCGGTCGCCGGACTGGCGCTGGTGTCGCTGGGCTGGCAGTTGCTCGGGCAGCTGGGAGGGAGGTAAGAGGGCTGCCTGCAGGCGGGCTGCCGGTATGTGGCTGTCAGTCCGACAGACATCCCGCTTCGTGAGTCCGCCACTGTGCAGGCAGTGTTCGCCGTGCTGTCCGGCGCATGCAAGATTGCTGACGAACACCGCGGACATCGTTGCCGCCTCCCATCGAGGGTATCGACCTCGGGAGCGGACAAGCCATCCATGGCTGTCTCGGATACATCGAAGGAGTTGGCCTATGCGGCCCTTTGCGGGAGGTAGAGTCAGGCGGCGATCTGCTGATTGTCCTGAAGGGGCAAGTGGGGCAGGGGAGAAAGCTTTTTGCCGGCTGGTGCGCTCTTGCGCATCATGCTGCGCAGAAGTGCGATGAATACTCCGAGCATGCCTCCCAGAAGCGCGCCCAGAGCGAGGATCAGGACTCTCTTGGGCTTGACAGGCTTGAGCGGCTCGATCGCCAGTTGATCGATTTTCACCAGGGATAGATTGGAAAAGTCGACCTTCAGGTTGCGAAGGCGGGCCGCCTCGCCAATCAACTGGTCCAGATCATTCAGAAACAGATCCTCGTCCTTGTCCTTGCGCTGCTTGAGCAGTTCGACCTGCCGGTTCGTTTCCAGCAGGCGCAACCTCTTCTGGATTTCAGCGATGCGTGGCGAGGTGAAGTCGTCGGAGCGGCGCTTTTCCAGCACATCACGCTCTGCCTCCAGTGCATCCACACCCATGAAATACAGGGGAATCTCCCGGTTGTTGACTTCCGTACGGATCATATTGCCCTGAGCAGACTTGCCGTTCTCTCCCATGGCATTCGGAGTGGTCGGCTTGCGGATATTCAGAGCGGTCGCAATGCGGATCGCCTCGTTCAGCTGGGCTATGCGATTGTCGCGACGGGTACGCAGCTCGTTGCGCAGGGCCTCCAGTTCATCCTGCAACTGGGCACGCTCAAGGGCGTCCGCCTCCAGCAATTTGGCAACCTGGGCATCCTTGGCCGACAGGTATCTGGCGCGTTCGGCTTCGATCCGGCGCTCCACCAGGGCCAGTTTGTTCTGTACGACCGTGGCAAAGTCGTCCTCGATCTTCTTGCGCTCCGAGGCAATGGCGAAGTCCACGAAGTCGTTGGTCAGGCGCACGCCGTCCACTCCTTCGGGGTAGGTGAAGGAAATTCCTACATGGGGCGACAGCCCTTCGTTTTTCTTCGGGTCGGGTTGCAGCATCTTGAATGCTTCCAGGTTGAAGACATCGAAGAACTGCCCAAAGGTTTGATTTGTCTTGAGGAGAAAGGCGAACTGCTCTTCGTGGGCTTTGAAGAAGGCGAGGCGATTCGTGTAGGACGCCAGCGCAGCCCCGACACGTTTTAGGGCGGTTTCAGCATCCAGGGAGTACACGCCGGTCGAGTTGAGCTCATCGAGTGCCTTGAGCACCGGAGGATGCAGCACGCTCCTGACCTCATAGTAGGGCCTGGCCAGAAAGGCGTAGGCGGCTGCCGTCGCACTGATCAGCAGCGCGACTGCGACTATCAGGAAGCGCTCGGACCACAGGCTTGCCAACAGCTCCCGAAGATCGATCTCGTCGGCGGGGGGAGGGGCTTTCACATACATAGGCTCCACTTTTTGCTCCTTTTGATATGCTGGCAAAAGGAAGGCATCTTATTTTCGTGTGGAACTTTTTCCAATATGAGATGTCGCCGCATCTGGCGGCTAAGATGTTGATCGGCTTGAAATTCTATTGGGCATCGAGGGCGGAGGGGTGAAGGGCTGCTCGATACGGTTGTGCATACAGGTGGGGGTTGCTTACCGCGCGTGAAGCTATGGCTGGGTCAGCCACCCTCTGCGAAGACAAGGTTTTCACAGGGGGTGACGAGGTACTTCGTTGGTCCTCGAGGGGCCGGGTCGGACGATCAGACGTTGAACCGGAAGTGCATCACGTCGCCATCTTTCACGATGTAGTCCTTGCCTTCCAGGCGCCACTTGCCGGCTTCCTTGGCGCCGGCTTCGCCCTTGTACTGGATGAAGTCGTCGTAGGCGATGACTTCGGCGCGGATGAAGCCTTTCTCGAAGTCGGTGTGGATCACCGCGGCGGCCTGCGGCGCGGTGGCGCCGATCTTGACGGTCCAGGCGCGCACTTCCTTCACGCCGGCGGTGAAGTAGGTCTGCAGGTTGAGAAGCTGGTAGCCGGCGCGGATCACGCGGTTCAGGCCCGGTTCCTCCATGCCCATGGACTCGAGGAACATCTGCTTTTCCTCGTCGTCGTCGAGTTCGGCGATTTCCGCTTCGATCTTGTTGCACACCGGCACCACGATGGCGCCTTCTTCCTCGGCGATGGCTTTCACCACGTCGAGATGCGGGTTGTTCTCGAAGCCGTCCTCGGCGACGTTGGCGATGTACATCACCGGCTTGCTGGTGAGCAGATGGAAGCCCTTGATCAGGCGCTTTTCCTCGTCGCCCAAGCTCTTCATCAGTGAGCGGGCCGGCTTGCCGGCGCTGAAGTGGGGAATCAGCTTTTCCAGCAGGGCCTTCTGCGCGAGGGCTTCCTTGTCACCGCCCTTGGCGTTGCGCGCGACCTTCTGCAGTTGCTTCTCGCAGCTGTCGAGGTCGGCGAAGATCAGTTCGAGGTCGATGATCTCGATGTCGCGCCTGGGATCGACGCTGTTGGACACGTGGAGCACGTTGTCGTCCTCGAAGCAGCGCACCACGTGGGCGATCGCATCGGTCTCGCGGATGTTGGCGAGGAACTTGTTGCCCAGGCCCTCACCCTTGGAGGCGCCCGCCACCAGGCCGGCGATGTCGACGAACTCCATGGTGGTCGGCAGCACGCGCTCGGGCTTGACGATCTCGGCCAGGGCGTCGAGGCGCGAGTCGGGCATCGGCACGATGCCGCTGTTCGGCTCGATGGTGCAGAACGGGAAGTTCTCGGCGGCGATGCCGGACTTGGTGAGGGCGTTGAACAGGGTGGACTTGCCGACGTTGGGCAGGCCGACGATGCCGCAGTTGAATCCCATGGTGTGTCCCTCGCAGAGCTGAAGTCGGTGGAAAAGGGTGGCTCAGGCTTTCCTGCTGTGCAGCTGCTGCATGGCGCGGGTCCAGTGGCCGTCGAGCATGTCCGGCAGCACGTCGAGGGCGAAGTCGATGCTGGCCTCGAGCTTTTCCTGTTCGCTGCGCGGAGCCCGGCTGAGCACGAAGCCGGAGACGAGAGTCTTGTCGCCGGGGTGGCCGATGCCGAGCCGCAGGCGATGGAAGGAATTCTGGTTGCCGAGCTGGGCGATGATGTCCCTGAGCCCGTTGTGCCCGCCATGGCCGCCACCCTGCTTGAGTCGGGCGGTGCCGGGGGGCATGTCGAGTTCGTCGTGGGCCACCAGGATGGCCGCTGGCGGGATGCGGAAGAAGTTCGCCAGCGCCGCCACGGACTGGCCGCTGCGGTTCATGTAGGTGGTGGGGATGAGCAGACGAACGTCGCGGCCCTGGTGGCTGAACTTGCCGACCAGGCCGAAATACTTCTTGTCGGCGCTGAGGCCGACGCCCTTGGCGGACGCCACGCGCTCGACGAAGAGGGCCCCTGCGTTGTGCCGGGTCTGCTCGTATTCATGGCCGGGATTTCCCAGGCCGACGATCAGTTGCACGGCAGTCATCGCAGGGGCCCTCCTGGACTCCGAGGAATTACTCGGCGCCTTCTTCCTTCACGCGGGAAGCGTGGATGTTGGCCACCGCCAGGTCGTTGCCGTGGGCCAGGGCCACCAGCTCGACGCCGGCCGGAACGCTCAGGTTGGACAGGTGGACGATCTGACCGACTTCGACGTTGGCCAGGTCGACTTCGATGAACTCCGGCAGGTCCTTCGGCAGGCAGGACACTTCCACTTCGGAGATGGTGTGGGAGACTTCGCCACCCTGCTGCTTCACGCCGACCGAGTTCTCGGCGTTGACGAAGTGCAGCGGCACGTGGGCGGTCAGCTTGTGGTCGGCAACCACGCGCAGGAAGTCGGCGTGCATCACGACGGCCTTGGACGGATGGCGCTGCAGGGCCTTGATCAGCACGGTCTCGGTGGTGCCGGCGACGTTCAGGGCGATCACGTGGCTGAAGGCGGCCTCGTCTTCGATCAGCTTGGCGATTTCCTTGGCCAGCACGCTGATGGACAGCGGAGCCTTGTCGCCACCGTAGATCACGGCGGGAACCAGGCTGGCGTTACGACGCAGGCGGCGGCTCGCACCTTTCCCCAGGTCGGAACGCACTTCGGCATTCAGGGCAAAATTGGTCATTGCGTTTCTCCAGAATGACAGCATCGCCCGCGATGCTTGCGACCAGCATCCGGGCGATGGCTGAGGGCCCCGCATTTGGCGGGGCGGTGATATCGGCGCCCGCTCCTAGCGGAACATGGCGCTGATGGATTCCTCGTTGCTGATGCGGCGCACTGCTTCGGCTACCACCGGGGCGATGTCCAGCTGGCGGATGCGCGGGCAGGCCTGGGCAGCGGCGGACAGCGGAATGGTGTTGGTCACCACCAGCTCGTCCATCACCGAGCCCTCGAGGTTCTCGATGGCGCGACCGGACAGCACCGGGTGGGTGCAGTAGGCATATACCTTGGCGGCGCCGTGTTCCTTGAGGGCCTTGGCCGCGTGGCACAGGGTACCGGCGGTGTCGACCATGTCGTCGACCAGGATGCAGGTACGGCCCTCCACGTCGCCGATGATGTGCATGACTTCCGACTGGTTGGCCTTCGGCCGGCGCTTGTCGATGATTGCCAGATCCACGCCCAGGGACTTGGCGACGGCACGGGCGCGCACCACGCCACCGATGTCCGGGGAGACGATCATCAGGTTCTCGAAGCGCTGCGCCTGGATGTCGTCGACCAGCACCGGCGAGCCGTAGATGTTGTCCACCGGGATGTCGAAGAAGCCCTGGATCTGATCGGCGTGCAGGTCGACGGTGAGCACGCGGTTGACGCCGACCACGTCGAGCATGTCGGCCACCACCTTGGCGCTGATCGCCACGCGGGCGGAGCGCGGGCGGCGGTCCTGGCGGGCATAGCCGAAGTAGGGGACGACCGCGGTGATCCGCGAGGCCGAGGAGCGGCGGAAGGCGTCGGCCATCACCACCAGTTCCATGAGGTTGTCGTTGGTCGGCGCGCAAGTCGGTTGAATCAGGAAGACGTCCTTGCCGCGGACGTTCTCGTTGATTTCAACGCTGATTTCGCCATCGGAGAACTTGCCTACGGAGGCATCGCCGAGGGGGATATGCAGCTGACGTACGACGCGACGCGCCAGATCGGGGTTGGCATTCCCCGTGAAGACCATCATCTTGGACACGCGCAGTACCTGCCGGCTGAGGGTGGACCCGATGAAATTAAAAAGCTGCTCAAAAAGGCGGCGTGATTGCGGCATTTTTGAACAGCTTCCTGAGATATGGCAGGGGCGGCTGGATTCGAACCAACGCATGGCAGGATCAAAACCTGCTGCCTTACCGCTTGGCGACGCCCCTGTGGCGTTACATCCTTGAATGCCCGGCGATGCATGCGAACTCCGGGAGGGAGATGGCAGGGGCGGCTGGATTCGAACCAACGCATGGCAGGATCAAAACCTGCTGCCTTACCGCTTGGCGACGCCCCTGTAGCGCACAATCATCGAATGCTAGGCATTCACTCCCTGCACCAGCGCTTCTAGCCTGCGATGCAACATGGAAATGTTGCGACCTTGGGCGACGAAACCCGGCATGGTCACTGGAAGTTGGCGGGCGACTTTATCAGCATCATCCCGGTTTGGGAAGCTCCCAAACACGCAAGCTCCAGTCCCGGTCATTCTGGCCGGGACGAATTTGTTCAGCCAGTTCAAAGCGTTACGGACTTCCGGATAGCGCTTTTCGACGACTGGCTGGCAGTCGTTATGACCATCCCCAGCAAGGAGGCTGCGAACTGTAATGGCCGGTGTGTTGCGTGTCAACTCCGGGTCGGAAAAAATTTCTGCTGTGCTGACAGTGACTTGCGGTGCCACGACGAGGAACCAGGGCTCTTCCAGTTCGACCGGTTGCAGGCGTTCGCCGACGCCCTCGGCGAAGGCTGCGCGGCCGCGCACGAAGACCGGCACGTCGGCGCCCAGGGCCAGACCCAGTTCGGCCAGGCGGTCCTCGCCCCAGTCCAGCTGCCAGAGGTGGTCGAGGGCGAGCAGGGTGGTCGCCGCGTCCGAACTGCCGCCGCCGATGCCGCCGCCCATCGGCAGGCGCTTGTCCAGCCAGATGTCGGCGCCCCGCCGGCAGCCGCTCTGCCGCTGCAGCTGGCGTGCGGCGCGGACGATCAGGTTGCTGTCGTGGGGCACGCCGGGAATCTCCGTGTGCAGACGGATCATGCCGTCCTCGCGCACGGCAAAGCCGAGTTCGTCGCCATGGTCGAGGAACTGGAACAGGGTCTGCAGCTCGTGGTAGCCGTCGGCGCGGCGGCCGAGGATGTGCAGCATCAGGTTGAGCTTGGCCGGTGCCGGCAGGATCAGTGGTGCGTGCTGCATGGCGTTCAGAGTCCCAGTCGGCGCGGTTGCCAGTCCTTGATCACCAGGGTGATGACCAGGTCCTGGCCGTACAGCTTCAGGCGCTCGGGCAGCCAGAAGCCGTTCTGCTCGGCGTAGCGCTGGTATTCGACCTGCCAGCCGTCCTGGCGCAGGCGGGCCAGATGGCTGTCGCCGTCGAGGGTGAGCTGGCTGCGGCTGCCGGGAGCCGGCAGGCCGCGCACCCACCAGAGCAGGTGGGAAACCGGCAGGCGCCAGCCGAGCTGCTGCTCGAGCAGGGCTTCCGGCGATTCGGCCTGGTAGCGTCCCTGGCCGGCGACCTCCAGTTCGATGCCGCCGGGGCGCCCGGTCAGCCGCGCCGCACCGCGGCCGAGCGGACCGGACAGGCGGATGTCGTAGTAGTCCTGGCGCTGCAGCCAGAACAGGGTGCCGCTGCCGGATTCGCGGGGCGCCTGGATGCCGACCTTGCCGCTGATTTGCCAGGCGTCGAGGGCGCCGATCTCGCGCTTGTGCGCTCGCCAGCGTTCGGGGTCGCCCTGGCCCTCGAGGGCTTCCCGGGAGGTCAGGCCCGCGCAGCCGGCGAGCAGGGCGAGCAGGGCGAAGAGCAGGCCGTGGCGAAGAAAGGGGGTGGGCATGGCTCAGAAGGTCTCGGATCCGGTCAGGCGCAGCAGCGTGCTGCGCAGGATGGCGCTGTCGGGCTGCTCCTCGAGGGCCCTGGCCCAGACCTTGCGGGCCTCGCGCTGCTTGCCGCGGGCCCAGAGCACTTCGCCCAGGTGGGCGGCGATTTCGTGGTCGGAGATGCGTTCGGCGGCCTGGCGCAGCAGGCGCTCGGCCTCGGCCAGTTGGCCCAGGCGGTAATGCACCCAGCCGAGGCTGTCGAGAATCGCCGGGTCGTCCGGGTTCAGCCGGTGGGCCTGCTCGATCAGCGCCTTGGCCTCGGCGTAGCGGGTGGTGCGGTCGGCCAGGGTGTAGCCGAGGGCGTTGAGGGCCATGGCGTTATCCGGCTCGCGCGCGATGATGAAGCGCAGGTCGCTCTCCAGCTGGGCCAGGTCGCCACGCTTCTCGGCCAGCATGGCGCGGGTGTAGAGCAGGTTGAGGTCGCCCGGGAACTGCTTCAGAGCACGGTCGATGACCTGCCAGGCCTCCTCGAGGCGATCGCGGTTGGTCAGCGCCTCGGCCTCGATCAGGTAGAGCTGTAGGGCGTAGTCCGGCTGGTTGTCGCGGGAGCGCGCCAGGCGCACCGAGGCTTCCTCGGGGCGCCCGCGCTCGAAGAGAATCTCGGTCTGGCGCAGCTGCGCCGGCAGGTAGTGGTTGCCGGGGCTGACCAGGGCGTATTCGATCAGCGCGCTTTCCGGGTCCTCGCGCTCCTCGTAGACGCGACCCAACTGGTAGTGCGCGGCATCCGCGTAGCTGCCGCGCTCGATCAGCTCCTCCAGGTAGACCGCCGCCTCGTCCCAGGCCTGGGCCTCCAGACAGACCAGCGCCATGGACAGGCGCAGGTCGTCGTCCTCGGGGAACTGCTCGACCAGGGTGGCGAACTCGTCCTTGGCATCGTCGAGGCGGTCCTGCTCGACCAGCAGGCGGGCGTAGGTCAGGCGCAGGCGCTTGTCGTCGGGGTGCTGGCGCATGCCCTTCTTCAGCAGGGCGGTGGCCTCGTCGCTGCGCTCCAGGCCCTGCAGCAGGCGCACGCGCAGCAGCAGCGGGGCGATTTCCTGCTCGCTCGCCGGGTGCTCCTCGAGCAGCTCGAGGGCCTCTTCCGGGCGATTATCCTGCTGCAGCAGCAGCGCCTTGCCGAACAGCAGCTGGCCGTTCTCCGGCGACTTGGCGAGCAGCCGGTCGAAGCTCTGCAGCAGCCCGGCGCGGGTTTCCGGGTCGCTCTCCGCGGCGGCCAGGGCGAGGAAGTCGAAATGGGTATCGCCCTGGGCCTGCAGGACCTTCTCCATGTAGCGCATGGATTCGTCGTAGCGGCCGTTGCGCGCCAGCTGGATGGCGGCGGCGCGCTGCGCGTCGAGGTTGGCCGGGGCGTTGTCCGCCCAGATCAGCACGCTGTCCAGGGCGCTCTGGTCGGCGCCGAGGTATTCGGCGATGCGGAAGGCCCGTTCGGCGATGCCGGGGTCCTGGGTGGTCTGGGCCTGTGCGGCGTAGTTTTCCAGGGCGATGTCGAAGCGGTTGCGCTGCCCGGCCAGTTCGCCGACCAGCAGGCTGTAGAGGGTGTCTTCGCGGAACGAGCCGACCGGCTGCGGCGGCGGTGGGCTGGCCGGGGCGGGCGACGGTGCGAGCGCCTCTTTCGCCGGCGGTCTGCTACCCGGCTGGGAGAGGCTTTGACAGCCGCCGAGAAACATCATGACGGCCAGCGAGGCGAAGATTTTATTCATAGGGAGGGGAAAGCGATGGTTGCACCGGAAAAGTGGGAGGCATCATGACACAAGCCGCCGGTCAAGCCCATGGCTACGGGGGCCGGCGGGGCGCAGGGCAGGCGGGCGGAGGTTGTTCTCCATCTGACGAAGTAGGACAATCGCGTGCTTTCCCTGTTCGGATCTGCGCACCTGAATGGCATTCATCGCCCTCGGTATCAACCACAAGACCGCCTCGGTGGATGTCCGCGAGCGCGTGGCGTTCACTCCCGCGCAGCTCGCCGAGGCACTGCAGCAGCTCTGCCGGCATACCGACAGCCGCGAGGCGGCGATCCTCTCTACCTGCAACCGCAGCGAACTCTATCTGGAGCAGGATAGCCCGGGGGTCGATACGGTGCTGCAATGGCTGGCCGACTACCACCGGCTGAGCCTGGACGAGCTGCGCGCCTGCGCCTACGTGCATCAGGACGAATCCGCGGTGCGCCACATGATGCGCGTCGCCTCCGGGCTCGACTCCCTGGTGCTCGGCGAGCCGCAGATCCTTGGCCAGATGAAGACCGCCTATGCCGTGGCGCGCGAGGCCGGCACCGTCGGCCCGTTGCTCGGCCGGCTGTTCCAGGCCACCTTCAGCACCGCCAAGGCGGTGCGCACCGACACCGCCATCGGCGAGAATCCGGTGTCGGTGGCCTTCGCCGCGGTCAGCCTGGCCAAGCAGATCTTCAGCGACCTGCAGCGCAGCCAGGCGCTGCTGATCGGCGCCGGCGAAACCATCACCCTGGTCGCCCGCCACCTGCACGAACAGGGCGTCAAGCGCATCGTCGTCGCTAACCGCACCCTGGAGCGCGGTCGGTTCCTGGCCGAACAGGTCGGCGGCCAGGCGATCATGCTCGCCGACATCGGCCAGGAGTTGGCCAACAGCGACATCGTCATCAGCTCCACCGCCAGCCAGCTGCCGATCCTCGGCAAGGGCGCAGTCGAGCGCGCCCTGAAGCAGCGCAAGCACAAACCGATGTTCATGGTCGACATCGCCGTGCCGCGCGACATCGAGCCGGAAGTGGGCGAGCTGGACGACATCTACCTGTACAGCGTCGACGACCTCCACGAGGTCATCGAGGAAAACCTGAGGAGCCGCCAGGGCGCGGCGCAGGCGGCGGAGGAGCTGGTCGCCGCCGGCGCCGACGACTTCATGCTGCGCCTGCGCGAGCTGGCCGCGGTGGACGTGCTCAAGGCCTACCGCCAGCAGGCCGAGCGTCTGCGCGACGAGGAGCTGGCCAAGGCCCAGCGCCTGCTGGCCAATGGTTCCGATCCGCTGGAGGTGGCTGCCGCCCTGGCGCGCGGGCTGACCAACAAGCTGCTGCATGCGCCCAGCGTGCAGCTGAAGAAACTCTCCGCCGACGGCCGCCTCGATGCGCTGGCCGTGGCCCAGGAACTCTTTGCCCTCGACGAGGGTGAGTCGAAACGATGAAAGCTTCCCTGCTGAACAAACTGGACCTGCTGCACGACCGTTACGAGGAACTCACCGCGCTGCTCGGCGATGCCGAGGTGATCGCCGAACAGACCCGGTTCCGCGCCTACTCCAAGGAGTACGCCGAGGTCGAGCCGGTGGTCGCCGCCTACCGCGAATTCCGCAAGGTGCAAGACGACCTGGCGGGCGCCCAGGCGCTGCTCAAGGACAGCGATCCGGACCTGCGCGAGATGGCCGCCGAGGAGGTGGCCGAGGCCCGCGAGCGGCTGGTCGGCCTGGAGGACCGCCTGCAGCGCATGCTGCTGCCCAAGGACCCCAACGACGGGCGCAACGTGTTCCTGGAAGTCCGCGCCGGCACCGGCGGCGACGAGGCGGCGATCTTCGCCGGCGACCTGTTCCGCATGTACTCGCGCTATGCCGAGAAGCAGGGCTGGCGGATCGAGATCCTCTCCGAGAACCCCGGCGAGCACGGCGGCTACAAGGAGATCATCACCCGCGTCGAGGGCGACCACGTCTACGGCAAGCTGAAGTTCGAGTCCGGCGCCCATCGCGTGCAGCGCGTGCCGGAAACCGAGTCGCAGGGCCGCATCCACACCTCGGCCTGCACCGTCGCGGTGCTGCCGGAGCCGGACGAGCAGGCGGCGATCGAGATCAACCCGGCCGAGCTGCGCGTCGATACCTACCGCTCCTCGGGCGCCGGCGGCCAGCACGTCAACAAGACCGACTCGGCGATCCGCATCACCCACCTGCCCACCGGCATCGTCGTCGAGTGCCAGGAGGAGCGCTCGCAGCACAAGAACCGCGCCAAGGCCATGGCCTGGCTGGCGGCCAAGCTGCAGGACCGCCAGGACGCCGCCGCGCACAAGGAAATCTCCGAGACGCGCAAGCTGCTGGTCGGTTCGGGCGACCGTTCCGAACGCATCCGCACCTACAACTTCCCGCAGGGGCGGGTCACCGACCACCGCATCAACCTGACCCTTTACGCTCTCGACGAGGTCATGGCCGGCGGCGTGGACGCAGTGATCGAGCCCCTGCTCAGCGAATACCAGGCCGACCAGCTGGCCGCGCTGGGCGATTGATGCGTAGGGCGGGTGAAACCCGCCGAACATGGCGCGGGGACGCACCGAAATCGGCGGGTTTCACCCGCCCTACGACGCCTACGGAATCGACGCATGCCGACCATCGAGAACCTGCTGAACAGCGCCGAGCTGCCCGACTCGCCGAGCCCGCGGCTGGATGCCGAGTGGCTGCTCGCCGCGGCGCTGGGCAAGCCGGCCAGCTACCTGCGCACCTGGCCCGAGCGCGAAGTGCCGGCGGAGGTGGCTGCACGTTTCGCCGCCGACCTGGCGCGCCGCCGGGCCGGCGAGCCGGTGGCCTACATCCTCGGCCGGCAGGGCTTCTGGAGCCTCGATCTGGAGGTGGCGCCGGCGACCCTGATTCCCCGCCCGGACACCGAGCTGCTGGTGGAGACCGCGCTGGCGCTGCTGCCGGCGAGCGATGCCGCGGTGCTCGACCTCGGCACCGGCACGGGCGCCATCGCCCTGGCGCTGGCCGCGGAGCGCCCGGCCTGGCGGCTGACCGGCGTCGACCGGGTTGTCGACGCGGTCGAACTGGCCGAGCGCAACCGCCGGCGGCTGGGGCTGGGCAACGCCGCGTTCCTGCAGAGCGACTGGTTTTCCGCGCTGGACGGCCGGCGTTTCGAGCTGATCGCCAGCAATCCGCCGTACATCGCCGCCGACGATCCGCATCTGGTGCTGGGCGACCTGCGCTTCGAGCCGGCCAGCGCGCTGGTGGCCGGCGCCGACGGGCTGGACGACATCCGCCGGATCGTCGCCGCGGCGCCCGACCATCTCGCCGCCGGCGGTTGGCTGCTGCTCGAGCATGGCTTCGAGCAGGCCGGCGCGGTGCGCGCGCTGCTGGCGGCCGGCGGCTTCGTCGAGGTGCACAGCCGCCGCGACCTCGGCGGCCACGAGCGCATCAGCCTGGGACGGCTGGCGGCGTGAGGCCGGAGGTGTGCGACGGAGCCGCCGGGCTCCCAGGTTCGCCCATTCATCGAATCCATCTTTCGTCAGGACAAATCCATGCTCAGTGATCAAGAACTGCTGCGCTACAGCCGCCAGATCCTCCTGCCGCAGATCGACGTGGACGGCCAGCTGCGCCTGAAGCAGAGCCGCGCGCTGATCGTCGGCCTCGGCGGGCTGGGCTCGCCGGTGGCGCTCTACCTGGCGGCGGCGGGGGTCGGCGAGCTGCATCTGGCGGACTTCGACAGCGTGGACCTGACCAACCTGCAGCGGCAGGTCCTGCACGACACGCCGAGCGTCGGCCAGTCCAAGGTGGATTCGGCGCTGGCCCGGCTGGCGGCGCTCAATCCCGAGGTCGTCCTGCACCCGCTGCGCGGCGCCCTGGACGCCGACTCGCTGGCCGCAGCGGTGGCAGCGGTGGACCTGGTGCTCGACTGCAGCGACAACTTCGCCACCCGCGAGGCGGTCAACGCCGCCTGCGTGGCCGCCGGCAAGCCCTTGGTCAGCGGCGCGGCGATCCGCCTCGAGGGCCAGCTCTCGGTGTTCGACCCGCGAGGCGAGGACAGTCCCTGCTACCACTGCCTCTACGGCCACGGCAGCGAGGCCGAGCTGACCTGCAGCGAGGCCGGAGTGGTCGGTCCGCTGGTCGGCCTGGTCGGCAGCCTGCAGGCACTGGAGGCGCTCAAGCTGCTGGCCGGCTTCGGCGAGCCGCTGGTCGGCCGCCTGCTGCTGGTCGATGCGCTGACCAGCCGCTTCCGCGAGCTGCGCGTGCGGCGCGATCCGCAGTGCCCGGTCTGTGGAGTGCGGCATGGCCAGTGAGGCGCCGGTCGGCGTCTTCGATTCCGGGGTCGGCGGCCTGTCGGTGCTGGGCGAGATCCGCGCCCGGCTGCCCCGGGAATCGCTGTGCTACGTCGCCGACAGCGGCCACGTGCCCTATGGCGAGAAGAGTCCCGAGTACATCCGCGAGCGCTGTCGGCAGATCGCCGCCTTCCTCCTCGAGCAGGGCGCCAAGGCACTGGTGCTGGCCTGCAACACCGCCACCGCGGCGGCGGTGGCCGAACTGCGCGAGCTGTATCCCGAGCTGCCGGTGGTCGGCATGGAGCCGGCGGTGAAGCCGGCGGCGGCGGCCACCCGCAGCGGCCAGGTCGGCGTGCTGGCGACCACCGGCACCTTGAAGAGTGCCCGCTTCGCCGCGCTGCTCGACCGCTTCGCCGGCGATGTGCGGGTGATCACCCAGCCCTGCCCCGGCCTGGTGGAGCGGATCGAGGCCGGCGAGCTGGACGGGCCGCAGACCCGTGAACTGCTGCAGGGCCTGGTTGCGCCGCTGCTGGCCGAGGGCTGCGACACCCTGATCCTCGGCTGCACCCATTACCCCTTCGTCAGGCCGCTGCTCAGGGAGCTGGTGCCGGAGTCGGTCAGCCTGATCGACACCGGCGCCGCGGTGGCCCGCCAGCTCGAGCGCCTGCTTGAGGCCCGCGATCTGCTGGCCGCCGGGCCGGCCACGGCGCGTTTCTGGTCGAGCGGCGATCCGGCCGAACTGGCGCGGGTGCTGCCGCGGCTGTGGGGCGCGGCCACGGCGGTCGAGGCGCTGCCCGGCTGACTGCTCAGCCGCGGCGGGGCAGGGCCTTGAAGGCGGCCAGGACGCGTTCGCGGCTGGAGGGCAGCTCGACGATCGGCGGCGGATAGCCGGCGGGACGCAGCAGTCCCGGCGGCATGTGGATGTCGCGTTTGTCCAGGTCCTCCAGCTCCGGCAGCCACTGGCGGATGAAGCGCCCCTCCGGATCGAATTTGCGCGACTGGGCGAGCGGGTTGAACAGGCGGAAGTAGGGCACCGCATCGGTGCCGGTGGAGGCGCTCCACTGCCAGCCGCCGTTGTTGGCGGCGAGGTCGCCGTCGATCAGGTGGCGCATGAACCAGCGCTCGCCGTGCCGCCAGTCGATCAGCAGGTTCTTGCTCAGGAACATGGCGACCACCATGCGCAGGCGGTTGTGCATCCAGCCGCTGGCGAGCAGCTGGCGCATCGCCGCATCGACCAGCGGAAAGCCGGTGCGCCCCTGCTGCCAGGCCGCCAGTTCCGCCGGGGCATCGCGCCAGGGCAGGGCCTCGGTTTCCGCGAGGAAGGCGCGGCCCATCGACACCCGCGGATAGCCGACCAGCACATGCTTGTAGAACTCGCGCCAGAGCAGCTCGTCGAGCCAGGCGGAGACGCCCGGGCGGTCGAAGTCGCCGCCACCGGCCTGCAATGCTGCGTGCAGGCACTGGCGCGGCGACAGCACGCCGGCGGCGAGGTAGGGCGACAGCCGGCTGGTGCCGGGCTCGGCGGGAAAGTCGCGGGCTTCGGCGTAGGCGGCGAGGCGGTTCTCGGCGAATTCGTGCAGGCGCCGCTGCGCGGCTGTCTCGCCAGCCGGCCAGAGCCGGCGCAGCGATTCCGGCGGCGTGGCGAAGCCCTTGACCGCAGCGGGGACGGCATCGCCGGCGATGCCCAGCGGAGGCTGCGCGGCGGGCAGACCGGCGACTGCAGGGAGGTTGCCGGCCAGGCGCTGGTGGCAGGCCCGGCGGAACTGGCCGAACACCTGGAAGCAGCCGCCGGCGCGGGTCAGCAGGCTGCCCGGGGTGAACAGCAGCTGATCCAGGTGCCGCTGCAGGCCGATGCCCTGCGCCTTCAGCTCGGCCTCCACCGCTGCGTCGCGGCGGCTTTCGTGAACCCCGTATTCGTCGTTGACGTGCACCTGGACGATGTCCTGTTCGCGGCACAGGCGGGCGAGGGCGGCGGGCGCCTCGTCCCAGCGCTCGACCTGACGGATCAGCAGCGGCACGCCCAGGCGCACCAGGCTGTGCGACAGCTCGGCCAGGTTGCGCAGCCAGAAATCGACCTTGCACGCGGCGTCGTCGTGGGCGCGCCACTGGCCGGGGCTGGGCAGGTAGAGGGCGAGGGTCGGTCCGGCGGCCATCGCGGCGCCCAGGGCGCGGTTGTCGTGGACGCGCAGATCGCTGCGCAGCCAGATCAGCTGGCGCATGGCGGCTTTTCGGGGGCGCGCGCGGGCAGGTTCTGCAGGGCCTGCAGCGCGGCAGGCGGATCTTCGGCCAGCAGCAGGCCGGGCAGTGAGGCGAGCGCTTCCCGCTGGACGGCCGCTGCCGGGCCGGCCAGCAGCAGTGGCAGTGTGCTGCCGTGGGCCAGGCGGCCCAGCTGGCGCAGCTGCGCCGCGGTCAGCGGCTGGGCGGCATGGAGCAGCAGGGCGCGCGGCGCGAGGCGTGGCAGCGCCAGTTCCAGTTCGGTAAGGGATACGGGGCCGTCGAGCACTTCCAGCGGGCTGCCGGTCGCCGTGGCGAGCCAGGCGCAGAGCCACAGGCCGGGCTCGAGCGGCGGCCCGCCGAGTCCGGCCAGCAGCAGCGGCGCGCCGTTGCCCTGGCGATTGTGCTGGTGCACGCGGGCAGCGAGCCGGGTGCGCAGCCAGGACAGGAAGAACGCGCGCTCCAGCCCGGCCCCGGCCCGTTCGCGCCGCTCCAGCTCGGCGAGCAGCGGCTGGAGCAGGCGCGCGCAGAGCAGGGGTGCCGGGTAGAGCGCGCCGGCCTGGTCGAAGAGGCCATCGAGACGGCGGCTGGCCAGCGCCTCGGTGGCGGCGAGCAGTTCCGTCTGCAATACCTGCCAGGGGCTGTCGGGGGCCGCTTCGGCGTCGCTCGGCGGCTCGCGGTCGAGCAACTCGCGGACCTGGCCGACCGCCACGCCGCGGTTCAGCCAGGCGAGCACCGCATGGATGCGCGCCACATGGGCATCGTTGTACAGGCGGTGCCCCTTGGGTGTGCGGCGCGGCAGGATCAGGCCGTAGCGGCGCTCCCAGGCGCGCAGGGTGACCGGGTTGACCCCGGTCTGCCGGGCGACCTCGCGGATCGGCAGCCAGCCGGGCTCGGGGGATGCTTCGGGCTCGTCGAGCGGCGAGGCGGGCAGTTGTTTTTCGGACATCGTTCAAATCGCGTTGCGCAGGCCGAGTTCTTCAGGGTGCGGCTGCAGGTAGACTTGCCGGGCCACGTAGGGGTGGGGATGGCGGCGGAAATGGTGCTTGAGCAGGGTCAGGGGCACCACCAGCGGCAGCATGCCGAGACGGTATTGCTCGATCAGCTGCTGGAGCTCCGCGCGTTCGTCCGGCTCCAGGGCCGGCCGAAGGTAGCCGCAAAGGTGCTGCAGCACGTTGCCGTGACTGCCGCGGCTGGCGCACTGGCGCAGCGCCGCCATCAGCTGGGCGAAGTAGCGCGGGCCGAGTTCCTCCGGCGCATGCCGGCCGACCTCGCCGAGCAGCCGGCCGAGCGCCCGGTACTGTTGCGGATGGCTGGCCATCAGCAGGTATTTGTGGCGGGCATGGAAGTCGAGGAGCGCCTGGCGGCTCAGGCCCTCGCCCAGCAGGCGTCGCCAGTCGGCATGCACGAACACCCGGGTGACGAAGTTCTCGCGCAGCACCGGGTCGTGCAGGCGGCCGTCCTCCTCCACCGGCAGTTCCGGACGGCGTGCGCAGAAGGCGGCGGCGAACAGGCCGCGGCCGCCGCCCTCGGCCGGGTGGCCATTGGCTTGGTAGACCTTGACCCGCTCCAGGCCGCAGGACGGCGATTTCTGCATGAAGATGAAGCCGTCGATGTCGTCCAGCTCGCCGGCCATGCGCTCGCCGTAGGCACTGAGCGGCGCGCTGACGTCGAGCCCGGCATCGCGCGTGCCGACCGCCCGCGGACGGGACGGATCGCCGACCAGGCGGATCGGCTGGCGCGGCGCGCCGAGGCCGATGGCCATTTCCGGGCAGAGCGGCACGAAGTCGAAGTGGCTGGCGAGCACGCGGCTGCACAACGGCGACTCCTTGTGGCCGGCGTTGAAGCGCACCCGCTCGCCGAGCAGGCAGGCGCTGATGGCGATCTTCGGTCTGGCGGTGGGCATGGGCGACCTCGCAAATAGCTGTACATGGTCTTTTATTTGTATAAGTATGCGCCAGCTTAGGAGTATTCCTATACATGATCAACTGTTTGTATAGCTTTTGGCCGCTGGTGCCGGGGAGGAGCGAGACATGGGGGCGGCATGGCTGCGCGGCAGTCGGGCGGCTGGGCAGGCATCGGTGACGGCCGCCTTGCGGTGGCCGTCGGGCAGGTGTGCTTCGGGAGGGGGGCGGCGTTCAGTTCGCGCGGTGTTGCAGCAGCTTGCGGGCGGCCTCCTGGCCGCTGAGCCAGGCGCCTTCGACGCGCCCGGACAGGCACCAGTCGCCGCAGGCGTAGAGGCCCAGGCTGGAATCGGCCAGGGCACCCCAGCCGTGGCTGCCGACCGGCCGGCCGTAGAGCCAGCGGTGGGCGAGGGCGAACACCGGTTCGGGCACGGTGCAGCCGATCATTTCGGCGAAGGCGCCGTACAGCTGTTCGATCACCTGCTCCCTGGGCAGATCGAGGTGCTGCCGGGTCCAGCGGCTGCCGGCCTGCAGCACCCAGGTGTCCGGCTGGCTGGCGCGGCCGGGCTTGCCGCGGTTGCGCGACGCCCATTCGAGCGGGCTGTCCTGGATGAAGCAGCCGTCCACTGGGGTGTCCAGCGTCTGCTCGAAGGACAGGGCGACCGCCCAGTTCGGCTCCATCGCCACGCTGGCCACGCTGCTGGCCAGCTTGGGGGCCGCCGCCAGCAGCTGCGCCGCCTGGGGCGAGGGCGTGGCCACCACCACCTGGCTGAACGGGCCGTAGGCCTTGCCGTCGGCATCCTGCAGCATCCAGTGCTGCTGGCCGTGGAAGACCTCGGTGATGCGGCAGGAAAAGCGTGCCGGCATGTCGCCGAGCAGGCCGCGGGTCAGGGCGCTCATGCGCGGCGTGCCGATCCAGCGGATCTGCTCGTCCTGGGACGGGCGCAGCATGCCGTTGGCGGAGTCGTAAAGACTGGGCTGCCATTCGGCGACCCAGCCGTGGCTGCGCCATTGCTGGACCGCCTCGGCGAAGCGGCGGTCGCGGCAGGTGAAATACTGGGCGCCCAGGTCGAGGGTGCCGACCTCGGTGCGCTTGCTGGCCATGCGGCCGCCGCTGCCGCGGCCCTTGTCGAACAGCTGAACCTCGAGTCCCGCCGCGTGCAGTGCCCCCGCCGCGGAGAGCCCCGCGATACCCGTGCCAATGATGGCAATAGGAAAAGTCATGGTTTACCTCGTACCCCTTCAGCAGGCGCGCCGCCGACGGACTCCCCGCTCCGTGCACCCGGCGCAGATCACAACGGTTGGTGCTCCTTCATCTGTACTCCTAAATCCACAAGTGCGAAAGCGTAAAAGCGTCATAAATTCAAAGTAGGGCCATGCGTGCCTTTGGGCAATGCGAGGAGAGGACAATGCACATTTTGCTGACTGGCGGTACCGGACTGATGGGGCGTTCCCTGTGTCGGCACTGGAGTGCCCAGGGGCACCGGCTGACGGTGTGGAGCCGCTCGCCGGAGCAGGTTCCCGGCCTCTGCGGATCTGCCGTGCGCGGAATCGGGCGGCTCGAGGAACTGGACGGCGAGACGCTGGATGCGGTGATCAACCTGGCCGGCGCGCCCATCGCCGAACGGCCCTGGACGCGCCGGCGCAAGGCCGTGCTCTGGTCCAGCCGGATCACCTTGACCGAGCAGCTGGTCGGCTGGCTGCAGACGCGTCTGCAGCGGCCGCGGGTGCTGATTTCCGGCTCGGCGGTGGGCTGGTACGGCGATGGCGGCGAGCGCGAGCTGCGCGAGAACATGGGGCCGGTCGGCACGGATTTCGCCAGCCAGCTGTGCGGCGCCTGGGAGGATTCGGCGCGGCGCGCCGAGGAGCTGGGCATCCGCGTCGTGCTGCTGCGCAGCGGGCTGGTGCTGGCGCCCGACGGCGGCTTTCTGCAGCGCCTGCGGCCGGTGTTCCGCCTGGGGCTGGGCGGGCCGCTCGGCAACGGCCGGCAGTGGATGCCCTGGGTGCACATCGCCGACCAGGTCGCGCTGATCGACTTTCTCCTGCACCGGGAGGATGCGCAGGGTCCCTATAATGCCTGCGCGCCGCAGCCGGTGCGCAACGGCGAGTTCGCCCGCGCCCTGGGCCAGGTACTGCACCGGCCGGCGCGGCTGTCGGCGCCGGCCTTCGCCCTGCGCCTGGGCCTCGGCGAACTCGCCGGACTGCTGCTCGGCAGCCAGCGCGCCGTGCCGGCCCGCCTGTCCGACGCGGGCTTCGCGTTTCGTTTCACCGATCTCAACGCCGCCCTGGCCGATCTGCTGGGCGACCACCGACTCAAGGATGCCGCATGACCGATCACGCGCTGCTGCTGGTCAATCTGGGTTCGCCCGATTCCCCCGAGGTGGCCGACGTGCGCCGCTACCTCGACCAGTTCCTCATGGACCCCTACGTGATCGACCTGCCCTGGCCGCTGCGCCGCCTGCTGGTCTCGCTGATCCTGCGCAAGCGGCCGGAGCAGTCGGCGCATGCCTATGCCTCGATCTGGTGGCCGGAGGGCTCGCCGCTGGTCGCCCTCAGCCGCCGCCTGCAGGAGGCGGTGCAGGCCCACTGGCACGAGGGACCCGTGGAGCTGGCGATGCGCTACGGCAGCCTGTCCATCGAGGCGGCGCTGAACCGGCTGGCGGAGGATGGCGTGCGCCGGGTGACCCTGGCGCCGCTCTATCCGCAGTTCGCCGACAGCACCGTGACCACCGTGGTGGAGGAGACCCGGCGGGTGCTGCGCGCGAGCGGTCTGGAACTGGAGCTGGAGGTGCTGGCGCCCTTCTTCGGCCGGGCGGAGTACCTCGAGGCCCTGGTGCAGAGCGCCAGGCCCCACCTGCAGCAGGGCTTCGACCATCTGCTGCTGAGTTTTCACGGCCTTCCGGAGCGGCATCTGCGCAAGGCCGATCCGAGCGGCAGGCATTGCCTGAGCGGCGCCGACTGCTGCCGCCAGGCGCCGCCGGAGGTGCTGGCGCGCTGCTACCGGGCGCAGTGCCTGCGCAGCGCCGAGGGCTTCGTTCGGCAGATGGGGCTGAGCGAGGGGCAGTGGTCGGTAGCCTTCCAGTCGCGCCTGGGCCGCGCCAAGTGGATCGGCCCCTACACCGAGGAGCAGCTCGACGCGCTGGCCGCGCGCGGGGTGAAGAAGCTGCTGGTGATGTGTCCGGCGTTCGTCACCGACTGCATCGAGACCCTGGAGGAAATCGGCCAGCGCGGTCGCGAGCAGTTCCGGGCGGCCGGCGGCGAGGAACTGCTCCTGGTGCCCTGCCTCAACGACCATCCGGCGTGGGCGGCCGCGCTGGCGCAGATGTGCCGCACGCCGGCCTGAGAGCCTGTCCATGATCTGCTGCGCGTCGGCCATGCTGCGTTGAAATCGGGTTCGGAATGCTCATTTACCGCTCGTAAACTCCGCTTCCTCACCCGATTTCGCCTTGCTTGACCTTAGCTCGCTAGATCGTGAACAGGCTCAGAGCCTCAACTCGGCTTCTGCTTGGTGCCGAAGACCTTGTCGCCGGCATCGCCGAGGCCGGGGATGATGTAGCCGTTCTCGTTGAGGCGCTGGTCGATGGCCGCAGTGTAGATGGTCACGTCGGGGTGGGTCTGCTCGAGCAGGCGGATGCCCTCCGGCGCGGCGACCAGCACCAGGGCGCGGATCTCCTTGCAGCCGGCCTTCTTCAGCATGTCGATGGTGGCGATCATGGAGCCGCCGGTGGCGAGCATGGGGTCGATGATCAGCGCCAGGCGCTGGTCGATCTCGCCCACCAGCTTCTCGACGTAGGTGTGCGCGACCAGGGTTTCCTCGTCCCGCGACAGGCCGACCACGCTGACCTTGGCGCTCGGGATCAGCCGCAGCACGCCGTCCAGCATGCCGATCCCGGCGCGCAGGATGGGCACCACGGTGATCTTCTTGCCGGCGATCTTGTCCACCTCCACCGGACCGCACCAGCCCTCGATCTGGCAGCTCTCCAGGGGTAGGTCCTGGGTGGCCTCGTAGGTGAGCAGGGCGCCAACCTCCTGGGCCAGTTCGCGGAAGCTCTTGGTGCTGATATCGGCGCGGCGCATCAGGCCGAGCTTGTGGCGGATCAGCGGGTGGCGGATTTCGTGGATGGGCATGAAGGGCTCCGGCGTTCGGGGATGGTGCCCGAATTAAAACACCGGCCCGGCGGAGAATGAATGGGCAGTGTTGTGCGGTCCGGCCGCGGGGCTTGCCCGCGCCGGGGACGCTGGGTAACGTTCCCGCTCCGATTGCCGGGGCCGGCCTGCTGCGGCAGGCCTTCAGTGCTCCACCCACCCGAGGAAAATGCCATGTCCGTCGATCTCGCCCATATCCGCCAAGTCATGGCGGAGGCCGACTGCCTGTTCAACCATGCCGAAGTCGAGGCGGCGATCGGGCGCGTCGCCGAGGCGATCAACGCCGAGCTGGTCGAGCGCAATCCGGTGGTGTTCTGCGTGATGAACGGCGGGCTGGTCTTCGCCGGCAAGCTGTTGCCGCTGCTGGGCTTCCCCCTGGAGCTGTCCTATCTGCATGCCACCCGCTACCGCAACGAGACCCGCGGCGGCGACCTGTTCTGGAAGGCCAAGCCGGAGATCTCCTTGATCGACCGCGACGTGCTGATCATCGACGACATTCTCGACGAGGGGCACACGCTGGCGGCGATCATCGACTTCTGCCGCCACGAGGGGGCCAGCACCGTGCATACCGCGGTGCTGGTGGACAAGCAGCACCAGCGCAAGGCCTCGCCCGGTCTCAAGGCCGATTACGTCGGACTGAGCTGCGCGGACCGCTATGTCTTCGGCTACGGCATGGACTACAAGGGCTACTGGCGCAACGCGGCCGGCATCTATGCGGTCAAGGGGCTGTGAGGCGCCGCGCGTCGAGCGCGGCTAAACTGCCACCCCTTCGAAATCGGTCAATGGAGCGAAACATGCGCAAGAAAGACAAGAAGCAGGTGATTGGCGAGGAAATCAGCGAGGAGAAGATCCGCCTGTTCCTCGATGTCGAGCCGGCCGACGCCACGCCGCCCGCCCTGCACAAGCTGGTCAAGGCCTACCGGGGGCTGCGGGTGGACGATTTCGAGCGCTTCGTGGGCTTCTTCGTCGAGGCCGGCTACGACCTCGCGGCGCAGGACGTCCAGGGCCGCGACTTCATCGCGCTGGTTCAGGACCAGCGTCTTGCCGAGCCCTACATCGACATCGTGCGGGCTGCCGCCCAGCGCTGAAGCGGGCGATTCCTGGAAACGAAAAAACCGCCTGTTCAGGCGGTTTTTTCATGGCCGGCGGTTTACTCAGCTGTCGACGCTGGCTGCCGCGGGTGCGGTCTTGGCCGGAGCGGGAGTGAACAGGCCCAGGCGCTGGTTCGAGGCGGCCTGCACGCTGCGGTACAGTTCGGCGTCGTTCTCCAGTTCCTTGCCGGAGGCCTTGAAGATCTCCTTGAGACGGCCGTTCCAGGCTTCGGACTGCATGCGCTCGGCGAAGCAGCGCTGCAGCAGGTCGAGCATGGCCGACACGGAAACCGAGGCACCCGGCGAGGCGCCCAGCAGAGCGGCGATGGAGCCGTCCGCGGCCGCGACGATCTCGGTGCCGAACTCCAGCTTGCCGCCGCGCTCGGCATCCTTCTTGATGATCTGCACGCGCTGGCCGGCGACTTCCAGGCGCCAGTCCTGGGGGTTGAGCTCGGGGTAGAAGCCGCGCAGGGTTTCCAGGCGATCGCCCATGGACTGTTTCACTTCCTTGATCAGGTAGCGGGTCAGGTCCATGTTGTCGCGGGCCACCGCCAGCATCGGGCCGATGTTGCCCAGGCGGATCGACTTGGGCAGGTCGAGGAAGGAGCCACGCTTGAGGAACTTGGTGGTGAAGCCGGCGTAGGGCCCGAACAGCAGGGACTTCTTGCCGTCGACCACGCGGGTGTCGAGGTGCGGCACCGACATCGGCGGCGCGCCGACCGCGGCCAGGCTGTAGACCTTGGCCTGATGCTGCTTGACCACCTCGGGATTGTCGCAGCGCAGCCACTGGCCGCTGACCGGGAAGCCGCCGTAGCCGTGGCCTTCCGGAATGTCGGACATCTGCAGGAGGGGCAGGGCGCCGCCGCCGGCACCGAGAAACACAAAGCCGGCCTTGATGTCGCGGCTCTCGCCGGACTTGCTGTCCTTGACGGTGACCTTCCAGCCGCTGTCGGCGCGCTCGAGGCCGGTGACCTTGTGGTCGTAGCTGACGGTGACGTCGGCCTTGCCGGTCAGGTGCTGCAGCAGCTGGCCGGTCAGGGCGCCGAAGTTGACGTCGGTGCCGCCGAGGGCGCGGGTCGCGGCCAGGCGCTCGTTCGGGTCGCGGCCGGCCATCATCAGCGGCATCCACTCCTCGAGGGTCGCCTTGTCCTCGGTGTATTCCATGTCGGCGAAGCAGTGATGCTTCTTCAGCACCTCGAAGCGCGTCTTGAGGAAGCCGATGTCCTTCTCGCCGCGCACGAAGCTCAGGTGCGGAACGGGATTGATGAAGGACTGCGCCGAGCCGAAGCTGCCCTGCTCCAGCAGGTAGGCCCAGAACTGCTTGGAAACCTCGAACTTGGCGTTGATCTCGACGGCCTTCTGCGCCTTGACCGAGCCGTCTGCCGCCTGCGGGGTGTAGTTCAGCTCGCACAGGCCGGCATGTCCGGTACCGGCATTGTTCCAGGGGTTGGAACTTTCCAGGGCATCGGAGTCCTGCATTTCGATGATTTCCAGCTTGATGCCGGGATCGAGTTCCTTCAGCAGCACGCCCAGTGTCGCGCTCATGATGCCGGCACCGACCAGCACCACATCGACTTCGTAGTTTTTATGCGCCATTAACGCCTCCAAATCTGCAACACCAAATTGGCAGTACGACCTTGCGCCTGTTCCTCAGGCAGCTGGCTGCGCCGTTGCACCACTCGAGGATGCTCCGGCCGCCCGGTCGGCCTGTTATCCGTTGTTCCTTGACGGGCACCTGCCGAACACTCGGCTGTGCTCACATGGGACACCTGCGTGGCTGCCGGGAAAGCGGGCGGGTTTTCCGTCCCGGCAATTAGCGACTCTCGTCGCGGCATCCATTCGGCCGGCCCTAGCGGGTAGACCCCGATCTCTCGGTCACTGGATTGTCGATGGGCGAAGGAGCATCAATGTTCGCTCGGGACGCATCGTCGTTCATTGCTCGCCACACTCTTTTGAAGTAGTGAAAAAACCGCATTGCCACGCTCTTTTGAAGTCGTGGCCCTTGTTCAATCGTTGTCTCGGGCACGCCGATACCCGGGCGTAGCGAGACAGGCTGCGTCCTTGCAAGCGACAGTGTTCTGCGCGATGGGCGGAAAATAAAACCGATGCCGACAGTGGCGGCGGGTGGCGACTCTCTGCGGGAAGTCGTGCCAAATGGCGCTGCACGGCTGTGCATGACGATGCCCGATCAGGAGCAACCTTATAATCGGGGGTCGAGTATAGCGCCAAATCAACAAAGTTGACCCTTTGGCTTTAGTTTTATTCCGGGGCTCCCCGCGCGGTGCGAAGGGCTGCGCTCCGGGGCCGTGACGCCGGCTGCGGGCGGCTGCCGAGGCCGTTATACTGCGCTTCCCTCGCCACTTCTGGAGAATCGAGCATGCTGCATCGTCTGTTGCTGGGCCTGGTCGCCGTCGCCAGCTTGGGACTGGCCGGCTGCGCCCTCAGCCCGCAACAAATCACCCCCGAGCCCAAGCTCAACGCGTCACTCGTTGCGGTCGGCAGCGGCCAGCCCGTCGTCGTGCGGGTGGTCGACGGACGCGCCTCGCCGAACCTGGGCACCCGCGGCGGAATGTATCCGGAAACCAGCATGATCGTCGTGCGCGGCCAGGATGTGCTGCCCCGGCTGCAGACCCAGGCCGAGACGGCGGTGCGCCTGCTCGGTTTCACCCCTTCGCCCAATGCCTACAATGCGCCGCAGCTGACCCTGACCCTGGCCGAGCTGAAGTACCAGTCGCCGAAGAAGGGGATGTATGTCACCGAGGCGGATATCGGCGCGACCTTGCGGGTCGATGTGCAGAACAGCGGGCGTCGTTACAGCGGCCGCTATGGCGCCGCGCTGAACCAGCGCTTCGGCATGGCGCCGAACCAGCAGACCAACACCAAGCTGGTCGGCGATGTGCTCAGCGATGCCCTGACCCGTGCCTTCAAGGATCCGGCCATCGGCCAGTTGCTGCTGGGGCGCTGAGGCGGGGATTCGTGCAGCCCGGTCCGCTTGCCGGAGCCGGGCTCGCTTCCAGGGGCTGGCGCTCGTGGCGGTGCTGGTACCCGGCTGTGCGGCTTGTCAGGCGGCCTTGGCGTAGCGTCTCTTCGGCCGACTGGCGGCGGGCAGTTCGTAGTGCTCGTGGCCGCCCAGCCGGCAGTAGTCCAGCCAGTCCTGGTCGTGGACGCAGAAGTCCAGTCCGATGCGCTCCTCCAACTCGTCCTGCAACTCGGACGGGCGTTCGAGAGATTCGGCGTGCTGCATGTCGGTTCCTCCGTGGCTGATCGGATGCCTTGCCCCATGGCCAGGACTTCGGACTGTAGAACGGTCGGATGACCGTTTCCCGACGGAATCAGAACTTCAAGGACTTATTGGGTATTTGGTCGAAAGCAGCGCTTATAAGGCGCTCGGCTTGCGTAGAATATATCCGAGTCTTCTCTGTCCGCGCCGAGGCTTCATGCAAGCCATCGGCCAGCCGCCCCCGCGGGGCGTGCGGACGTCGCCAGGCCACTCTGCGACAGGGGTTTCCCGGTTGCGGCTGCGGGCAGTGACGTTTTCCACCCGCCGCCGAGCGGCTCCGTCTTTCCCAGTTGTGGTGCGCGCGGCTCCTCCGTGCACCTTGCCGATGCGGAGGTTTCGATGTTATTGCCGGCTCTTGGGGTTTCCCTGCCGCTTCCCCCGTCACTGCTGCTGAATACCGTGGCCCTGTTCTTTGCCCTCGCCGGGAGCTGGCTGCTGCTCGCCACCCGTCTGCGCGAGCAGCGTGCCCTGGCGCGTCTGGCCGGCGAAGGGGAGTTGGACGAGGAGGGAGCCTGGGCACTGGAGGCGGCGACCGGACGGGTCAACCGCTTCTTCTACCGCTTCGGCGCCGGCACCCTGCTGCTGGCGCTGTTCCTCTCCTGGAGCAGCACCCGGCTCTGACGGGGTGCGCCGCCGTCGCTCCTACAGCGGCAGGCCGGCCTTGACCCGGTACTGGTTGCGCACCGGGTTGGCGTATTGCAGGACCAGGTAGGGCCGCTGCTCCTCAGGACAGGCGGCCAGGCGCTTTTGCCACTCCGCTTCGGCGCGGGCGACTTCGTCGGCCGGAAACAGCTGCGCCGCCTCCGGAACCTGCAGTCCGGGATCGCGTCCGGCATGCATGGCATAGGCCAGGTAGTGGACGGGAAACAGCCGGTAGTTGCCGAGGATCTGCCGGTCGATCTCCGCGGCGAGCTGCTTGGCATCCTCCGGAAGGGTTTCCGGCGGCGTGCCGAAGTGGATGTGCACCCGGCCCTTGTAACCGGTGATGCCGAGGGCGATGCTCTGGTCGTCCTCGCCCGGCGCCTTGGTGTAGCTGCCGGTGCTGGCGCGGATGTACAGCTCGCGGGCCTTGGCCTGATCGCAGGGGTCGTATTCGTAGCTGATCGACACCGGCGTCAGGTTGAGGGACTTCACCACCTCGGCGAAGGCTTCGTCCTTGCGGCTCATGTGGAACATCTTGAGGATCGCCGAGTCGGTACGGTCGTCGCCGTCCTTGGCGCGGCCCTCGGCCTGGGCGATCCAGATCGACTCGTCCTCCACCCGGATCGAATGGTTGATGTAGGCGGAGAGCAGCTGGTAGGCGGCGAGTTTTTCCCGCCGTCCGCTCAGCGAGCGATGCACGATGAAGCTCTTGTTCAGGCGCATCAGGTCGCTGACGAAGGGCTTCTGCAGCAGGTTGTCGCCAATCGCGATGCGCGGCGTGGGCAGTCCGGCGTGGTAGATCGCATAGTTGACGAAGGCCGGGTCCATGACGATGTCGCGGTGGTTGGCGAGAAAGAGCCGGGCCTTGCCGGGCCGGAGCTGCTCGACACCGCTGTAGGTCACGCCATCCGTGGCGCGCTCGATGGTGTGGTCGACATAGGTCTCGATCTTCGTCTGCAGGGCCGCGATGCTGTCGATGCGGGTGAACTCGGCACGCAGGCGCAAGGCGATGAGCGGCTTGAGCAGCCAGCCGAGCGGCCCGGCCAGGCGCGGAAAGCGAAAGCGGGTAAGAATGTCGAGAAAGTCGGCGTCGGCGATCAGCCGTTGCAGGACAGCAGGGACTTCGGCGTCGGCATAGGGTCGGATGGCATCGAATTCGCCCATCATGTGCTCTTGATCAGGACTGGGTAGATAAAAAAGAGGCGGAGGCGCGGGCCTGCGCCTCCTGTCGCGGGGAAAAATCGGTCGAGCATTATAGCGGCAACTCGGGAGAGTCCACGATGCTGGAAATGCAGAGCTATCAATGTCCCTGTTGCGGCGAGACGGTCGAGGCGCTGCTCGATCTCTCCGCCGGCGACCAGCAGTATATCGAGGACTGCCCGGTGTGCTGCCGTCCGCTGCTGTTCGAGCTGCATACCGATGGCGTCGACTGGACTTTGGCGGTCCGTCGGGAGGATGACTGAGGCGTGGGCGGGGCAGCGCCGCTACAATGGCCGATGCCTTTGCCAATCCTGTCCCGAGAGCTTGCCGCCATGACTGGACGTTACGCCCTGTTTCGCTGGCCGCCGGCCCTGGCGGGCCTGCGCGGATTTCCCGCGGACCTGGCGCCGCACTGGAGCATCGCCCCGGCCGCCCAGGTGCTGATGCTGCGCGGCGTGGCCGACGCGCGGGAGGCGGCGCTGGCGCGCTGGGGGCTGACCCCGGCCTGGCTGACCGACCTGTCGCGCGCCCCGGCCCATGCCCGGGCGGAAACCCTGGTCGAGCAGCCGATGTTCCGCGAGGCCTTCCGGTCGCGCCGCTGCCTGCTGCCGGCCAACGGTTTCTACGAGTGGCGCGGCGCTGCGCGCAAGCGCCCCTACTGGTTGACCGGCGCGGCGCCGCTGCTGCATTTCGCAGCGGTCTGGGAGGCCTATCCGGTCGGCGGACAGGTCTACCTGAGCGTCGCCATGATCACCCTCGCGGTGGCCGCCCAGCGCCGGCCGCTGATCCTCGACGAAGCAGAACAGGCGCTCTGGCTGGATGCTGCCAGTCCCCCGGCCTCCCTGCAGGCGCTGCTGCTGCGGCCTGCCCCGGCGCTGCGCGAGCGGGCCCTGGCGGCGCTGGTCAACGACCCGCAGCTGGACGCCCCGGAGTGTCTGACACCCGCCTGAGCCGCGGCGCGGCGGGAACTTTCCAGTCTGGCGGAGTTCTCTTGCCGGCTCCGTTTGCGGAGCTGGCTCATAGCCATTATTCAATCCTCCGCCCCGGTTGCCGCCCCTGTGCCGGCGACCTAGCATACGGGCCGTGTTCGTCAGGAGTACCCACATGGGCAAGTCTTCCTATCTCACCGCTGTGGCCACCGCCCTGCTGCTGGCCGGCTGCCAGCCCGTCCAGACCACCAGCGGCGGTGCCGTGGGGGTCGAGCGCAAGCAGTACATGTTCAGCATGCTCTCCACCGAGCAGGTCAACCAGATGTATGCCCAGTCCTACCAGCAGACCCTGGGCGAGGCCTCCACCAAGGGCGTCCTGGACACCAGTAGCGAGAATGCCCGGCGCCTGAACGCCATCGCCCAGCGGCTGATCGCCAAGGCGCCGCTGTTCCGCGCCGACGCCGCGCAGTGGCAGTGGGAGGTCGCGCTGATCGACAGCGACGAGCTGAACGCCAGCTGCGGGCCGGGCGGCAAGATCATCTTCTACAGCGGGCTGATCGAGAAGCTGCGCCTGACCGACGACGAGATCGCCGCGGTCATGGGCCACGAGATCGCCCATGCCCTGCGCGAGCACGGCCGTGAGGCGATGTCCAAGGCCTACGGCGTGCAGATGGCCAAGCAGGGCGCCGGCGCACTGCTCGGCGTGGGCGAGAGCGGCATGGCCATGGCGGACGTGGCGGTGCAGTACGGCATGACCCTGCCCAACAGCCGCAGCAACGAGAACGAGGCCGATCTGATCGGCCTGGAGCTGGCCGCGCGCGCCGGCTACGACCCGAATGCGGCGATCACCCTGTGGCAGAAGATGAGCCAGGCGGGCAACAACGGCACCCCGCAGTTCATGAGCACCCACCCCGCGCCCGGCAACCGCACCGCGGCGCTGGAGGCGGCGATTCCCAAGGTCATGCCGCTGTACCGGCAGGCCCGGGGCGGCAACTGAGCCGACGCGCTGCCCCGCTCGGGGGCAGCGCTGCCGGCATTACAGCCAGCCGGCCAGCTTCGCTGTTTCGTAGCCCGAATACACCGCCAGGCAGATGAAGGCCAGGGCGGCGATCCGGCGGATCAGCTTCAGCGGCAGGTTCTGGGCGACGAAGTTGCCGGCCAGCAGCACCACCGGCGCGTTGGAGATCACGATGCCCAGCGTCGTGCCGACCGCCACGAAGAAGGGGTATTCGTACTGCGCGGCCAGCACCAGGGTGGCGACCTGGGTCTTGTCGGCCATCTCGGCGAAGAAGAAGGCGACCGTGCTGGTCAGGAACGGACCGTAGCGCTTGAGCTTGGAGTCGTCGTCGTCGCCGCGCTGGTCCGGCAGCAGGGTCCACACGGCGATCGCGGCGAAGGCCAGGGCGAGCATGCCGTTCAGTGCGACTTCCGAGAGATAGCCGGCGGCCAGGTGGCCGACTTCGGCGGCGAGGATGTGGTTGCCGAGGATGCCGACAAGCATGCCCCAGACGATCGGCCAGGGCTTGCGAAAGCGCAGGGTCAGCAGCATGGCCAGCAGCTGGGTCTTGTCGCCGATCTCGGCGAGGATGGAGATCTGGGTGGGGATGAAGAGTGATTCCATCGGATTTCCTGGGGGCGGGTCGACAGTCTTCCAGGACACGCACGCCTTCCCGCCCCGGGTGTGAGGGACGCGTGTCATACCTTGGGCATGTATACGACGGGCCTGGATTGCACGCGTCATGGCCGAACCTGGCGACAGGCCCGGGCGGGCGGGAGATAACTCCCCTAGGACGGCGGGCATTGTGCCCAAGGGGGCCGCACCGGGCAAGCGCGGTCCCCTTGGACGAAAGGGTTAGGGTCTGTTCGTGAAACACCGGCTCAAGACTGCAGCGATCTTTGGGAGCGACGGCCTTCAGCGCCCTCTCCCATGCCTGGGAGAGGGGGAAGTCCGGGCATTCCTTGAGCCCGAGTACCGTGAAACGGCCCTAGACCCAGCCGGCCAGCTGCAGCGCCTGGTAGCCGGTGTAGACCGCCAGGGCGGCGAAGCCGGCAGCGGCGATGCGGCGGATCAGGGTCAGCGGCAGGCGGTCGGCGGCGAAGTTGCCGGCCAGCACCACCGGCACGTTGGCGATCAGCATGCCCAGCGTGGTGCCCATCACCACCAGGACGAAGTGCGGATACTGCGCGGCCAGCATCACCGTGGCAATCTGCGTCTTGTCGCCCATCTCGGCGAGGAAGAAGGCGATCAGGGTGGTGACGAAGGGGCCGTAGCGCTTGAGGGCGGATTCTTCGTCGTCGTCCAGCTTGTCCGGAACCAGCGTCCAGACCGCCACGGCGGCGAAGGCAGCGGCAAGGATGGCGCTCAGCGTGGCCGGCGAGAAGAAGCCGGCGACCCAGCTGCCGACCGCGCCGGCGGCGAAGTGGTTGGCCAGGGTGGCGACGACGATGCCCCAGATGATCGGCCAGGGCTGGCGGAAGCGGGCGGCGAGGAGCAGGGCGAGCAGTTGCGTCTTGTCGCCGATTTCGGCCAGGGCAACGATCAGGGTAGGGACGAAGAGGGATTCCATCGGATTTCCTGCGGGGCGGGTCGACACATTTCCATGACACGCGCACCTCCCGCCCCGGCGTAAGGTGTACGTGTCATGGGTCTTGTCAAACCCTGCGGCCTGCGTGGCGGGCCGGGGTCGCACCCGCCATGGCCGGTGGGCCAAGCATGTTGACGGGTGCCGGGCGAGCGGGCGCTCGCGGGAGACTACTCCCCCAGGACGGCGCGCATTGTGCCCAAGCTGCCGATGACGGGCAAGCTCAGCGCGCCCGGACGGCGCGGTAGATGCGAAAGCCGTGGGCCTCGGCGAGCACCTGGCAGGGGCCGAGGTGGCGCTCGATCAGCGGCGGATACTTGAGGAAGCTGTTGGCGACCAGGCGCAGCTCGCCGCCGGGGCGCAGGTGCCGGGCGGCCTCGCGCAGCAGCTCCTCGGTGGCCTGGTAGTCGGTGTGCACGCCCTGATGGAACGGCGGGTTGCTGATGATCGCCGCCAGCCCGTCGGGCGCCGCCCCGATGCCGTCGCCGCCGATCAGCTCCGCTTCCAGGCCATTGGCGGCCAGGGTCAGGCGGCTGCTGGCCAGGGCGAAGGCGTCGACGTCCAGCAGGTTCACCCGGCTCTGCGGATGGCGCCGCTTGAGCACCGCGCCGAGCACTCCGGCACCGCAGCCGAAGTCGAGCAGATCGCCCGGCGGCAGCCCGTCGAGATGCTCGAGGAGCAGGGCGCTGCCGCGATCGAGGCGGCCGTGGCTGAACGCCCCCGGCAGGCTGACCACCTCGAGCGGACCGTCGGTCAGCTCCAGCCGGTAGCGCTGGGCGCGCTCCTCCAGCACGGGCGCTGGTGGGGCCTGTTCCACCGTCACCTGCCAGAGCTGGCAGTGCCGCGCGCTGTCCAGCTTGCGCGGCTGGCCGAAAGCCTGCAGCTGGCGGGCGGCGCTCTCGATGCCGCCGCGCTTTTCTCCCACCAGGTACAGCTCGCCGCCGGGCAGGCGGGCAGCGAGGGCGTCGAGCAGATAGCGGGCCAGCTCGACGGACTTGGGCAGAAACAGCACGGCGGCGGCGAAGGGCCGCTCGCCGGGAACGACGCCGAACTGACAGCGTCCGGCGAAGCGCGCAGCCAGCGCGGCGTGCTCCCCGGCCTGCCAGCTCCAGCCGTGGGCGGCGGGCAGCTGGCCGAGCAGGTCGTCGGCGGGCAGGCCGGCCAGCAGCAGGTCGCCGCCGAACAGTTCGGCCTGGCGCAACAGCACTTCGCTACGCGGGTCCATGAAACCTCCTCGGAAAAAACCGGCAGCTTAGCAGAGCCCTTTCCGGCTCAGAGGTTGTGAAAAAATCGAGCGCCGTCGCGAGACCGTCTCCAAGCGTTCGCGGCAAGGCGCGCTACATGAAAAGCGGGGGAGTTTAGCGAGCTAAATGACCTTGCTTTTCACGTAGCGCAACGCAGCAGCGGGCGTTTGGAGTCGGTCGCAGTAGGCGGGAGTTTTTTCACAGCCTCTCAGTCGACCCGGCGCTTCGGCGTGCCGGCGAAATGGGCCAGGGCGTTTTCCGTCAGCTGGCCGACGATGCGCTGGCGCGCCTCGCGGCTGCCCCAGGCGCTGTGGGGGGTGAGGATCAGCCGCGGGATGTCCGGCGCCAGCAGCGGATTGCCGTGGCGCGGCGGCTCCTCGCTGAGCACGTCGCAGGCCGCGCCGCCCAGCTGGCCGCGGCGCAGGGCATCGGCCAGCGCCTGTTCGTCGACCAGCCCGCCGCGGCCGGTGTTGATCAGGAAGGCGCCGGGCTTCATCGCCTGCAACTGTTCGGTGCCGATCAGGTTGCGGGTCTGCTCGGTCAGTGGGCAGTGCAGGGTCAGGGCATCGACCTGCGGCAGCAGCTCGGCCAGCGGCAGGCGGTCGGCGCGTTCCGGGCGGCCCGGCAGCTGGCCGAGCAGCACGCGCATGCCGAAGGCTTCCGCCAGCCGGGCGACGGCGCTGCCCAGCTCGCCGTGGCCGAGCAGGCCGAGGGACTTGCCCTCCAGCTCGACGATGGGGAAGTCGAGCAGGCAGAACTGCGTCGCCTGCTGCCAGCGCCCGGCGCGGATCGCCGCCTGGT
Source organism: Azotobacter chroococcum (assembly GCF_002220155.1). Taxonomy (NCBI): domain Bacteria; kingdom Pseudomonadati; phylum Pseudomonadota; class Gammaproteobacteria; order Pseudomonadales; family Pseudomonadaceae; genus Azotobacter; species Azotobacter chroococcum. The sequence continues at coordinate 993,552 of NZ_CP011835.1, forward strand.
AGTCGGGCAGGCGGGTGGCCAGGGCGAGCAGCAGCATCAGGGTGTGCTGGGCCACCGAGGGTGTGCCATAGCCCTGGCAGTTGCACACCGCAATGCCCCGCGCCCGGGCGGCGGCGAGGTCGACGTTGTTGGTGCCGGTGGCGGAGACCAGCACCAGCTCCAGGTCGGGGCAGGCGGCCAGGGTCTCCGCACTCAGTACTACCTTGTTGACGATCGCCACCCGGGCGCCGGCGAGCCGCCCGGCCGCCTCGCCGGCGCTGCTGGCCTCGTGCAGCACCAGCTCGTCGAAGGCCAGGCGCAGCGGGGCGAGATCGAGGTCGCCGAGATCGAGGGAGGCATGGTCGAGGAAGACGGCACGGCACTTGTTCATCGGGGGTTCCTTGGCTGGAGGTAGGGCAGGGGCGAGCCTAGCAGAGATGTTCCGTTCGGCGCGAAGGACGCTTCGGGCTGGCGGCGGCCCGGGGGAGACAGGGACAATAGGCGCTTTGCCTGCCGCTCCCTGGAGTCGCCTCGATGCCATCCCTTCCCGTCCTCCGGCCCCTGGCCGTCGCCTGTGCCGCCTCGCTGGCCGCGCCGGCCGGCGCCGTGAGCTTCAATATCGGTCCGCTCGAGGCACAGCTCGACTCCAGCCTGACGCTGGAGGCCGGCTGGTCGACGGACAAGGCGGACAAGGACCTGATCGGCGCCGACGGCGGGCGCGGCCTGTCGCCGATCAGCGACGACGGCCGGCGCAACTTCAAGCGCGGCGAAACTTTCGCCAAACGCCTGCGCGGTGTGCACGGCCTGGAGCTGAAGCGCGGCGACAGCGGCCTGTTCCTGCGCGGCGACTACTGGTACGACTTCGAGCTGAAGGACGAGCAGCGCCCGTTCAAGGACATCGACGACAGCAACCGCAAGGAGGGCGTGCGCTCCTCCGGCGCCCGGCTGCTCGACGCCTTCGTCTACCGCAACTACCTCGTCGGCGAGCTGCCGGGTTCGCTGCGCCTCGGCCGGCAGGTGGTGAACTGGGGCGAGGGCCTCTTTCTGCAGGGCGGCATCGATGCGATCAATCCCCTCGATGCGCAGACCTTCCGCCGCCCCGTCACCGAGGTCCGCGAGGGACGGCTGCCGGTCGCCCTGCTGCACCTCGCCCAGAGCCTGAACGATGCCTTCAGCCTGGAGGCCTTCTACCAGGTGGCCTGGGACCAGACCCTGAGCGACAACTGCGGCACCTTCTTTTCCCAGGCGGACATGCTGGCCGACGGCTGCGACCGCAACCTGGCGGTGCTCAGCCGGGCCGGCGCCCTGAGCGCCGCCGACATCGCCGCGCTCGAGGCCCAGGGCGTCGCCTGGACCTCGCCCGACGAGGGCGTGCTGGTGCGCCGCGGCGGCGACCGCGATGCCCGCGACGGCGGCCAGTGGGGGATCGCCCTGCGCTATTTCGCCGAGCCGCTGGATACCGAGTTCGGCGCCTACTTCATGAACTATCACAGCCGCGCGGCGATCTTCAGCACCGGCGCCGCCGGCCCGGCGGCGTTCGCCGCCAACCTGCCGCAGGCGTTGCGGCCGCTGGCGGCGGCCGGCAACGCGCGCTATTTCGTCGAATACCCCGAGGACATCCGCCTGTTCGGCCTGAGCTTTTCCACCACGCTGGCGGCCGGGACCCGCTGGCGCGGCGAATTGAGCTACCGGCCGAACGCCCCGGTGCAGCTCAACATCAACGATCTGCTCGGCGCCACCCTGACCCCGCTGGAGCCGAGCGCGGCGCTGCTGCAGGCGAGTCCGGGGCAGGATGTCCGCGGCTACCGGCGCAAGGAAATCATCCAGCTGCAGACCGGCTTCAGCCAGGAGTTCGATGGGCTGATGGGCGCCAGCCGCCTGACCCTGGAGGGTGAGGTCGGCTGGACCCACGTCGGCGGTCTGGAAGGGGCGAGCCGGCTGCGTTACGGCCGCGATCCGGTGTTTGGCGCCGGTCCGCTGCCGGAGGGGGCCTGCCAGGCACAGAATGCCGCGACTCTGGCCGGTGGTTCGCAGAAGAACCTCGGCCGCTATTGCGAGAACGACGGCTTCACCACCCGCGACTCCTGGGGCTACCGGCTGCGCGCGACCTGGGAGTACCGCGACGTCCTGCCGGGGCTGGACCTCAAGCCGGGGATCGCCTGGTCCCACGACGTGGACGGCTATTCCCCCGGCCCCGAAGGCAACTTCGTGGAGGGCCGCAAGGCGCTCGGCCTCGGCCTGGATGTCGACTACCTGGACACCTACAGCGCCGGGCTGTCCTACACCGACTTCTTCGGCGGCGAGTACAGCACCCTGGTGGATCGCGACTACCTGCTGCTCAGCCTTGGCGTGCGCTTCTAGTCCGGGCGTCCGCCGCTCAGCGCGAGGCCTGCAGCGCCGCGAGGACCTTCTCGTCGTGGGCGTAGATGTCCGGGCGGAAGGTCAACTGGCCGCTGTCGTCGACCTGGGCGGTCCAGTAGGCCAGCAGAATCGGCACCGGCCTCGGCAGGTTCAGGTTGCGGGTCTTGCCGCTGGCGAGGAGCTCCTCGAAACGCTGGCGCTCGGCCGGGCTGGCGCCCTCCAGCAGCAGGTCGGTGAGCTGCATCGCCCGCTCCACGCGCACGCAGCCGGAACTCAGGGTGCGCGTCTCCCGGGTGAACAGGTGCTGGCTCGGTGTGTCGTGCAGGTATACCGAGAAGGGGTTCGGAAAGCGGATGGCGATCTGCCCGAGCGGATTGTGCGGGCCGGGGTCCTGGCGCAGCATGATGCCGCTGGGATTGTGCCAGTCGACGCTGTGCGGGTTGACCTCGTTGCCCTGGTAGTCGATCACCTTGAGGTTCTGGCTGGCCAGAAAACCGATGTTGCGCTGGATCTGCGGCAGCTTGTCCTCGCGCAGGATGGTCGGCGGTATGGTCCAGGTCGGGTTCAGGGTCAGGTGGGTGACCTGCGACTTGAGCAGCGGCGTGGGGCGGGCCGGACGCCCCACCTGGGTGCGCGTCTGCCAGCGTGCCTGGCGGTCGCGGAAGAGGGTCAGCTGGGCGCCGGCAACATCCACCAGCAGCAGGGTCGGCTCCATTTCCCGGGCCAGCCAGCGGAAGCGTTCGAGGTTGACGCGGACCTGCTCCAGGCGCGCGGCGGGGGTGACGTTCAGCTCCGCCAGGGTGGACGGGCCGACGACGCCGTCGTCCTCGAGGAAGTGCCGGGCCTGGAAGCGCTTCACAGCCTCGACCAGGCGCGGCGTGTAACGTTGCTGGTCGGGGCCGGAGCGCGCCGTTTCGGTCAGATAGCCTTCGTCGGCCAGGCGCCGCTCGAGCAGGGGCACGCGCTCGTCCGCCATGCCCGGGCGCAGCAGGTCGCCTGCCGGCACGCGCCGCCAGTTGCGCGGCGGATTCTGGCGCAGCGCCGCATGGGCGCGACGCAGCGCGAGATAGGGCTCGAAGTCCGGACGGGCCGCGGCGAAGGCGGCGGGCAGGTCGTCCAGGTGGGTCACGGCGAAGGTCGGAAACAGCGCAGGCGGTGCTGGTGCGCGGCTGTTCGAAGAGCGCCAGAGCGGTTCCGCCTGGGTCTGGTCGAGCTGGCCGTAGGTAAGATGGCGCAAGGCTTGCAAATAAGCATGGGTGGCGAGGACCTCGGTGCAGGCGCTGCGCTGCGGATAGCTGGCCGGGTCGCTGGCGAGCCGGCGCAGGGTGGCGAGCTGGTAGTTGGCCGGGTCCAGGCCGTCGTCGACCAGTTGGGCGAGCTGCTCGAGCAGCTTTTCCAGGCGGGCATCGGCGGCCCAGACGCGCTGGTAGTCGAGTTGGCGATAGAAGGCCGTCAGCGCCTCCAGGGCGAAGGCATCGGGGACGACGGCGGGGGAGACGCAACTCAGCGACGGCTGCGCCAGCTGCTGGCGGATCGCCTCGTCGCCGGGCAGGGGGTCACCCGGGGCTGCCAGGGCGAGCCTGGTTGCCAGGAACAGACCGGTTAACAGAACTGTGCACTTTTTATACAATGGCTGGCTCCCACGCCTGCGGAACATTCGGATCGCAGGTTGCCGGCTAGACTGCAATCATCTGGCGTCCATCATCAACCCTATTGGCCGGCAAGGCAAAGGGGAGCCCGGATCGTTCGCCACTCAACCAGAAAGAGGCGCGTTTTTCATGTCCAGTCTTTTCCGGCTGCTCATTTTGGCGCTGGCGGGCTTTGCTGTTTCCGTCCACGCGGCACCGGCCCCCCATTCCCTGCTCGACAGTCTGTCCAGGGCTGCCCCGAAACTGAACCGCAAGGTGCTGGACAGCGCGCTGGCGGCCATGCAGTGCGCCATCAACAACGGCTCGGCGCCGGCCCAGCGGCTGGCGGTGATCGACTTCTCCCTGCCGTCGTCCAGGCGCCGCCTGTGGATCTTCGACCTGCAGCGTCGCAGCCTGTTGCTGGAAGACTATGTCGCCCACGGGCAGCAATCCGGGGAGGACTACGCCACGCGCTTCTCCAATATCGAAGGCAGCCATCAGTCGAGCATCGGCCTGTTCCGCACCCAGGAAAGCTACGAGGGTCAGCACGGCTACTCGCTGCGCATGGACGGGCTTGAGCCGGGCATCAACGACCGGGCGCGCGAGCGGGCCATCGTCATCCATGCCGCCCACTACGTGAGCCCGACCTGGATCGCCCGGGAGGGACGCCTCGGACGCAGCCACGGCTGTCCGGCGGTGCGCCCGGAAGTGGCGCGCATGGTAGTCGACAGCCTCAAGGGCGGGCAGTTCATGTTCTCCTACTATCCCGACCAGAAGTGGCTGGCCTCGTCTCTCTACCTGAACTGCCGGCCTGCGCGGGTCGCCGCCATCCTGGCGTCGACGGCGGGGGTGGATGGCTGAGCACGCGCCTGCCCCTCGTGAACCGGGGGGCAGGGGAGTCGTCATTCGCGGCGCGGCAGCCCTGCGCACGCAAAATGCTCAACCTTCCAGCGCAGTGTGCCAAGATGGCGCACCGAAGCTTCCGGAGCCTTTCCCCCATGACCGCGCCCACCGCGATGATCCGCGAAACCTTCCCCGTCGGCCCCCTGCAGTGCAACTGCACCATCATCGGCGATCCCGTCAGCAAGAAGGCCATCGTCGTCGATCCGGGCGGCAATCCGGAGCTGATCCTGGCGCGTCTGCAGCGCCACGGGCTGAGGGTGGTGAGCATCGTCCACACCCATGCCCATCTCGACCACTTCCTCGCCGCCGGACAGCTCAAGGAGCTGACCGGCGCGACCCTGCACCTGCACCAGGGCGACCAGTTCCTCTGGGACAACCTGGAGATGCAGTGCCGCATGTTCGGCGTGCCCTACACTCCGGTGCCGGCGCCCGATCAGTGGCTGAGCGATGACGAGGAGCTGGCCTGCGGCTGCGGCGTCGCGCTGCACACGCCGGGGCATACGCCCGGCTCGATGAGCTTCTGGTTCGCCGAGGCCAAGCTGCTGATCGCCGGCGACACCCTGTTCCACCGCAGCGTCGGCCGCACCGACCTGTGGGGCGGGGATGCGGCCGCGCTCAAGCGCTCGATCAAGGAGCGCCTCTACAGTCTGGACGAGGAGGCCACGGTGGTCACTGGTCACGGCCCCGATACCTGCCTGGGCGACGAGATGCGGGAGAATCCCTTTGTCCGGGCCTGAAGGCGTCGGGCGGCGTGTCCGTTCGGCCTTGACGAGGCACGGCACGCCCCGTGGATAGCGGGTAGACTTCCTTTTTGGAACCCTGCGGATTGTGTAAGGAATTTCCCGCCGTGTTCATGTTCCAATCGCCCTCCCTTTTCAAGGGGCCGATGAATCTCTGAGGAGCTGTACTGCAATGTTTACTCCGTCTCGCCTGTTGATCGCCGCGACTGCCATGGCGCTGCTGGCCGGTTGTGCTACCAACAACAATCCCTACCAGACTCAGGACCAGACCCAGACCGGGCAGCAGGGTGGCATCGGCCGCACCGCCAAGTACGGCGGTCTCGGTGCGCTGGCCGGTGCCGCCGCCGGTGCGCTGATCGACCATGACAACCGTGGCAAGGGCGCGCTGATCGGCGCTGCGGTGGGCGGTGCCGCCGGTGCCGGCTACGGCTACTACGCGGACAAGCAGGAAGCCCAGCTGCGCCAGCAGATGGCCGGCACCGGCGTCGAAGTCCAGCGCCAGGGCGACGACATCAAGCTGATCATGCCCGGCAACATCACCTTCGCCACCGGTTCGGCGGAAATCGCCAGCAACTTCTACACCCCGCTGAACGATCTGGCGACCTCCTTCAAGCAGTACGACCAGAACAGCATCGAGATCGTCGGTCACACCGACAGCACCGGTTCCTACCAGAACAACCTGAGCCTGTCGCAGCGCCGTGCGCAGAGCGTCGCCAACTACCTGGTTGCCCAGGGCGTCAACGGCGCGCGGGTAAGCACCCGCGGCCTCGGCCCGGACAGCCCGGTGGCCAGCAACGCCACCGAGTCCGGCCGTTCGCAGAACCGCCGCGTGGAGATCAACCTGCGGCCGCTGCCGGGGGCTGCCCAGCAGCCGTAAGCCGAAAGGCCATGCGCAGTGGGGAAGCCCGGCCGATGTCGGGCTTCTTCGTTTTCAGCCGGCGGCGGTTTCGGCCTGGATCGCGGTGAGGGCGATGGTGAAGACGATGTCGTCGACCAGCGCGCCGCGGGAGAGGTCGTTCACCGGCTTGCGCAGGCCCTGCAGCATGGGGCCGACGCTGACGCAGTTGGCGCTGCGCTGCACCGCCTTGTAGGTGGTGTTGCCGGTGTTCAGGTCGGGGAACACGAACACCGTGGCGCGGCCGGCCACCGGACTGTCCGGGGCCTTCTGCCGGGCGACCGCGGCGATCGCCGCGGCGTCGTACTGCAGCGGGCCATCGATCGGCAGGTCCGGACGCGCCTGGCGGGCCAGGCGGGTGGCCTCGCGGACCTTCTCCACGTCGACGCCCTCGCCGGAGGCGCCGGTGGAATAGCTGATCATCGCCACCCGCGGCGGGATGCCGAAGGCCTCCGCCGAAGCCGCGCTCTGCAGGGCGATGTCGGCCAGTTCCGCGGCGCTCGGGTCGGGATTCACCGCGCAGTCGCCGTAGACCAGCACCTGGTCGGGCAGCAGCATGAAGAACACCGAGGACACCAGGCGGCAGCTGGGCGCGGTCTTGATCAGCTGCAGCGCCGGGCGGATGGTGTTGGCGGTGGTGTGCACGGCGCCGGAAACCAGGCCGTCGACCTCGTCCAGGGCCAGCATCATGGTGCCGAGCACCACGTTGTCCTCCAGCAGGGCGCGCGCCGCCGGGGCGCTCAGGCCCTTGTGCCGGCGCCGCTCGACCATCGGCTCGACATAGCGCTCGCGGATTCGCTCGGGGTCGACGATTTCCAGGCCGGCGGGCAGCTCGATGCCCTGCGCCCGGGCCACCGCCTGCACCTCCTCGGGCCGGGCCAGCAGCACGCAGCGGGCGATGCCGCGCTGCTGGCAGATCGCCGCGGCCTGCACGGTGCGCGGCTCGCTGCCTTCCGGCAGGACGATGCGCCGGTTTGCCGCCTTGGCCCGCCTGACCAGCTGGTAGCGGAACGCCGGTGGCGACAGGCGCGGCTCGCGGGGCGTGCCGCAGCGCCGGGCGAACCAGGCGTGGTCGAGGTGACTGGCCACGTAGTCGCTGATCCGTTCGGCGCGCTCCTGGTCGTCGAGGGGGATCTCCCGGTTCAGCCGCTCCAGTTCGTGCAGGGTTTCCTCGGGGGTGCGCTCCACGGCGAGCACCGGCAGGCCGTCGGCCATGGCCGGGCGGCACAGCTCGAGCACCCGCTCATCGGCGGGCAGTTCGCCGCACAGCAGCAGGCCGGCCAGCGCCATGCCGTTGCGGCTGGCCAGGCCGGCGGCGAGGATCACGTCGTGGCGGTCGCCGGGCACCAGCAGCAGGGTGCCCGGCCTGAAGCGCGGCAGCAGGCTCGGCGCGGCGGCGGCGCACAGCAGGCTGTGCTGCACCCGTCGCTGGCGGTAGTCGCCGGGGTTGAGCAGGCGCGCGCCGAGCAGGTCGGCGATGTCGCTGGTGCGCGGGGTGTTCAGCGTGTCGTGCCAGGGCACGCAGCCGAGCAGGCGCAGGGTCTTGCCGAGCGGTTCGGGCTGGCACAGGCGCTCGGCCAAAGGCCCTGGGCGCACCTTGTTGAGGATCGCCCCGGCGACCGGCGTGTCCTGGCCGGCGCCGAGCAGGCGGGCCTGGATCTCCAGGCGGTCGCGCAGCTCTTCGAGGCTTTCCTCGGCCGGCGTGGAGACCAGGACGACGTCGGCGTTCAGGCTGCGCGCCAGATGCCCGTTGAGGCGTATGGCGTAGCCGACCTGCGGGCTCGGCACCAGGCCCTCGACGATCAGCACGTCGTGGCCGTTCTCCATCTGCTGCAGGCGACCGATGATGTCCTCCAGCAGCTCGTCCAACTGGCCGTCGCCGAGGCGCCGCTCCACCTGGGCCAGCGGCAGCGGCTCTGGCGGGTTCAGGTGATGGGTGCGGGCGATCAGCGCGGTGGAGCGCTCCGGACCGCTATCGCCGGGCTGCGGCTGGGCGACCGGCTTGAAGAAGCCGACTTTCAGGCCGCGCCGTTCCAGGGCGCGGACCAGGCCGAGGCTGGCCGAGGTGAGGCCGACGCCGTAGCCGCTGGGGACGATCAGGAAGGTCTGCATGCGCTGTCCTTGTCAGGGGCGGGGGAGTCGAGCAGCGCCAGGGTGTCTAGGGCGATCTGCTTCTCCTCGTTGGTGGGGATCACCAGCAGGCGCGGGTGGCCGGGGGCGTTGATCGCCCCGCTGACCCCGCCGACGCAGCGGGCGTTGGCGGTGTTGTCGATGGCCAGGCCGAGCAGCCCCAGGTGGGTGACGCTCCTGGCGCGCACCAGCGGCGAGTTCTCGCCGATGCCGCCGGTGAAGATCACCCCGTCCAGGCGCGGCAGGGCGCAGGACAGCGCGGCCAGCGACTTGGCCAGGCGGTAGCAGAACACCTCGATGGCCAGGGTCGCCTGGCGGTGGCCCCGGGCGCGCGCCTGCTCCAGGCTGCGCATGTCGTTGGACAGCCCGGACAGGCCGAGCAGGCCGCTCTCGCTGTTCAGCAGGTGGTCGATCTCCTTGAGGCTCCAGCCCAGCACGCGGGCCAGGTGGCTGTGCAGGTTGGGGTCGACGTCGCCGCTGCGGGTGCCCATCGCCAGGCCTTCCAGCGGGGTCAGGCCCATGCTGGTGTCGCGGCTCTGGCCGTCGACGATGGCGCAGGTCGAGCAGCCGTTGCCCAGGTGGGCGGTCAGCCAGCAGCTGTCGCCGACCTCCAGCCCGGTGAGCTCCGCGGCGCGCTGGCCGACATAGCGGTGGCTGGTGCCGTGGAAGCCGTAGCGGCGTACGCCGTGCTCGCGGTAGAAGCGCTCCGGGATGGCATAGCGGTAGGCGTGCTCCGGCATGCTCTGGTGGAAGGCGGTGTCGAACACCGCGACCTGCGGCAGGTCGGGGAACAGCGCAAGGGCGGTCTCGATGCCGAGCAGGTTCTGCGGATTGTGCAGCGGCGCCAGCGGCACCGTGGCGCGGATCGCCGCGAGCGCCCGCGCGTCGATCAGGCAGGACTGGGTGAACTGCTCGCCGCCGTGCACCACCCGGTGGCCGATGCCGTGCAGCCGGCCACTGCAGGCTTCCTCGACCAGCGGCAGCAGCGCCTCGAGCGCGGCGCGGTGGTCGGCGCCGGGCAGCTCGCGCCGCTGGCGCAGATTGGCGGCCCGCCACCAGTGCAGCACGGCCTGCGGGCTGCCCAGGAGTTCGGCCTGGCCGGCGAGCAGGGGCGTGGAGTGCGCCTGGCTGATCAGGGCGAACTTGAGCGACGAGCTGCCGCAGTTGAGCACGAGTATGTTGCGTGTGGCCATCAGTCCTCCCGGAGTCGTTCCTTCAGGCACCAGCCGCAGGGAAAGGGTTGACCGAGCAGGCGCCGGTGATGTTCCGGGTATAGGGCCTGTTGACGTTTTGGCGTGAGCCGCGTTGCCGCGTCAAATGCCGCCAGTCAAGGCGCGGGTCGCCGGCAATGGTCATTCCCTTGCCAAGTCCCGCAACGCCGCATGGCGGCATTTGCCGCGCAACCCGCAGGGACGGGGCCCGTTTGGCGCAGCACGGCGTTGCTCGTCGTTCATTTGGAGTGACCAAACTTCTCTCCTCGCTCCTTGTTCTGCGCCAAACGGGCCGCCGGCGCGGCCTACGCCAAAACGTCAACAGGCCCTGGCACCCAGGGGCGGTTCTGCCAAGGCGGCTGGTGGCGCAGATGCTGGGTATGCCCGCAGGACAGCAGCGCCACCCAGTGGCCGTCGGCGTCCTGGCGGAAGCCCGTCAGGCGCGGCGGCCCGGCCCGCTCGTCCCCGCCCGGTTCGCTTTCCCGCGAGGCGGCGGTTACACTCGTTGCTTCATTCTTCTTTTGCAAAAGGTTGTTCGCCCATGCTGATTGCCGCCAACAAGGCTGTCTCTATCGACTATACCCTGACCAACGATGCCGGTGAGGTGATCGACAGTTCCGCCGGCGGTGCACCGCTGGTCTACCTGCATGGGGCCGGGAGCATCATCGTCGGCCTGGAGAAGGCGCTGGAAGGCAAGCAGGCCGGAGACGAGCTGAAGGTCGCCATCGAGCCGGAAGAGGCCTACGGCGAGTACAGCCCCGAACTGGTCGCCGTCCTCAACCGCGGCATGTTCGAAGGCGTCGACGAGCTGGCGGTGGGCATGCAGTTCCACGCCTCCGGCCCGGACGGCAGCATGCAGATCGTCACCATCCGCGATCTGGACGGCGATGACGTGACCGTCGACGGCAACCACCCGCTGGCCGGCCAGCGGCTGACCTTCCAGGTCAAGGTGGTCAACGTGCGCGATGCCAATCCGGAAGAGATCGCCCACGGCCACATCCATGGCGAGGGTGGTCACCACCACTGAGGCCGGCTGCCGGTCGACCGAAGACACACCGAAAGGGCGCCGTTTGGCGCCTTTTCTCTGTCAAGCAGGGGAGTCGAGAGATGAGTGCGTTCCATGATCTGTCCTTGCGCGGACTGGACGGGCAGGACCTGCCGCTGGCGCAGTTCCGCGACCGGGTGCTGCTGCTGGTCAACGTCGCCTCCAAGTGTGGCCTGACGCCCCAGTACGCCGGCCTGGAGAAGCTCCACCAGCAGTACCGCGAGCGCGGCTTCAGCGTGCTCGGCCTGCCGTGCAACCAGTTCGCCAGGCAGGAGCCGGGCAGCGAGGCACAGATCCGCGAGTTCTGCGCCCTCAACTACGGTGTGACCTTCCCCCTGGCGGCCAAGCTCGAGGTCAACGGCCCCGGCCGCCATCCCCTGTACCAGCTGCTGGCGGGGGAGGGCGCGGCGTTTCCCGGCGACATCGGCTGGAATTTCGAGAAGTTCCTCGTGGGGCGCGATGGCCGCGTGCTGGCGCGCTTTTCGCCGCGCACCGCGCCGGACGATCCGGCGCTGCTGCAGGCGATCGAGAAGGCCCTCGGCTGATCAGGAGCGCTGCTGCGCCTTGAGCAGGTCGCGGATCTCCTCGAGCAGCTGCTGGTCGCGGGTCGGCGCCGGTGGCAGGCTCGGCGCCTCGGCCTCCTTGCGCTTGAGCTGGTTGACCGCCTTGATGCCGATGAAGATGGCGAAGGCGACGATCAGAAAGTCGATCACCGTCTGGATGAACTTGCCGTAGGCCAGCACCACCGCCGGCGCAGCGCCCTCGGCCTGCTTGAGAGTGATGGCCAGGTCGGAGAAGTCCACCCCGCCGATCAGCAGGCCGAGCGGCGGCATGATCAGGTCCCCGACGAAGGACGAGACGATCTTGCCGAAGGCGGCGCCGATGATGATCCCCACCGCCATGTCCACCACGTTGCCCTTGGCGGCGAAGGCCTTGAACTCGCTGAGCATGCCCATGGAAGCGCTCCTGGTTGAGGTGACGCTTGCAGTCTAGTCCGGGCCTCGGGGAGGCCTGCGGAAGCCCGGGCCGGCGGCGCCGGGCGCGGCTCAGCCCAGTACCTCGGCAAACCCCGTGCGGATCTCCTCCTCGGGCAGGTTGTCGCCGATGAACACCAGCACGCTCTCGCGCACCTCGTCCGCGCCCCATTCCTCCGCCCAGTCGAAGCCGTAGAGGCGCAGCACGCCCTGGAACACCATGCGCCGCGACTCGCCGGCCAGGCTCAGCACGCCCTTGTAGCGCAGCAGCGAATCGCCATAGCGCGCCAGCAGGCCCTCCATGAACAGACCGAGGCGCTCCAGGTCCAGCGCCTGCTCGCTGCGCAGCACGAGGGTGGCGATACGGTCCTTGCTGGTGGCCGGGACGAGCGGGCGCAGGGTCAGGGCCTGGCCGAAGTCGGCGTTGAGGTTGAAGCCGCGCACGTCGAGCAGCTCGCCCAGGTCGATGCGCCCGTGCTCGACGATGCGGATCGGCGCGCGGCGGTTGATGCGCTGCAGGCGCTGGCTCAGCGCCTCGACCGCTTCGCTCGCCACCAGGTCGGTCTTGCTTAGCAGGATGCGGTCGGCGAAGCCGACCTGGGCTTGGGCGATGGCTTCCTGCAGGTGGCGCTCGGCATTGGCGGCATCCACCAGGGTGATGATGCCGTCGAGCACGTAGCGGTCGCACAGCTCGTCGTCGGCGAAGAAGGTCTGCGCCACCGGCGCCGGGTCGGCCAGCCCGGTGCACTCGATGACCAGGCGGTCGAAGGCCAGCTCGCCGGCGTCCAGGCGCTCGAGCAGGAGGAACAGGGCCTTTTCCAGCTCGACATGGATGGAGCAGCATACGCAGCCGTTGGCCAGGGTCATCAGCTCGACCGGCGCGGCGCCGAGCAGTTGGCCGTCGATCGGCGTCTCGCTGAACTCGTTCTCGATCACCGCGATCTTCAGGCCGTGCTCGGCCTCGAGCAGGTACTGCAGCAGGGTGGTCTTGCCGGCGCCGAGAAAGCCGCTGAGCACGGTGACCGGGATGGGGGGTTGGGACATGAAGCGTTCCTCGAAACGAAACGCGCCACGGCGGAGCGTGGCGCGGGGATTCAATGCCAGGTGCAACGATCTGACAAGGGCGTAGGGGGGCAACCCGCCGGACATGGTGCGGAACCACACCGGAGTCGGCGGGTTTCACCCGCCCTACCCCAGGTCAACAGCAGCGTACCGGCCTGCCCTTGCCGCCGCCATAGCGGGCGTCCTGGCGCTCGCGGAAGAAATCCTCGTAGCTCATCACCGGCTGGTCCGGATGCTTGCTGCGCATGTGCTCGACGTAGGTGTCGTAGTCGGGCATGCCGACCAGCATGCGGGCGGCCTGGCCGAGATACTTGCCCATGCGGCTGAGATCGTTGAACACGGAACCTCTCCTCTCTCTAGCTCGGGACCGGGCTCCCGAAGGAGCCCGGGGCTGGGTCAGGCGCCGGGAATCGCCTGGAAGGGCGTTTCCTTGTCGGTGCGCTCTTCGACGATCCAGGCGGCACGGCCGACCTTCAGCGCGTAGAACAGGATGCTGAACACCACCACCAGGAACAGCACGCTGAGACCGGCGTTGGTATAGGCATTCATGATCACGTTCTGCATCTGGCCGAGGTCCTTGGCCGGGGCCAGGACCTGGCCGGCGTCCAGCGCCACGGCGTACTTGTTGGCCAGGGCGAGGAAGCCGACCGCCGGGTTCGGATCGAACAGCTTGATCAGGCTCGCCACCGTGGTGCAGATCAGCAGCCAGGCGGCCGGCAGCAGGGTGACCCAGACGTAGCGCTGGCGCTTCATCTTGATCAGCACCACGCTGCAGAGCATCAGGGCGATGCCGGCGAGCATCTGGTTGGAGATGCCGAACAGCGGCCACAGGGTGTTGATGCCGCCCAGCGGGTCGACCACGCCCTGGTACAGCAGGTAGCCCCAGAGCGCCACGCAGCCGGCGGTGGCCAGCATGTTGGCGCTCCAGGAGTCGGTGCGGCGCAGGGCCGGCACGAAGTTGCCGAGCAGGTCCTGGAGCATGAAGCGCCCGGCACGGGTGCCGGCGTCCACCGCGGTGAGGATGAACAGCGCCTCGAACAGAATGGCGAAGTGATACCAGAACGCCATGGAGCCGGCGCTCGGCAGCACCTGATGGAGGATCTGCGCGATGCCCACGGCCAGGGTCGGCGCACCGCCGGCACGGGCCAGGATGGTGGTTTCGCCGATGTCGCGGGCCACGCCCTCAAGCGCTTCGGGGGTGATGGCGAAGCCCCAGTTGCTGACCGCCGCCGCCACGCTGGCGGCATCGGCACCGACGATGGCCGGCGGGCTGTTCATGGCGAAGTACACGCCAGGCTCGATCACCGCGGCAGCGACCATGGCCATGATTGCCACCATCGACTCCATCAGCATGCCGCCGTAGCCGATGTAGCGGGCGTGGCTCTCGCTGGCCAGCAGCTTGGGCGTGGTGCCGGAGGCGATCAGCGCGTGGAAGCCCGATACCGCGCCGCAGGCGATGGTGATGAACAGGAAGGGGAACAGCGCGCCCTTCCACACCGGGCCGCTGCCGTCGACGAACTGGGTCACGGCCGGCATCTTCAGGTCGGGGTTGAGAATCACGATGCCGACCGCCAGGGCGGCGATGGTGCCGATCTTCAGAAAGGTCGACAGGTAGTCGCGCGGGGCGAGGATCAGCCATACCGGCAGCACCGCTGCGACGAAGCCGTAGCCGATCAGCATCCAGGTGATCTGCACGCCGCTGAAGGTGAACACCTCGCTCCAGTAGGGGTCGGTGGAAATCGCGCCGCCCAGCCAGATCGAGCCCAGCAGCAGGACGATGCCGACCAGCGAGATCTCGCCGATGCGTCCCGGGCGGATGTAGCGCATGTACAGGCCCATGAACATGGCGATCGGGATGGTCGCGATCACCGTGAACATGCCCCACGGGCTGTGGGCCAGGGCCTTGACCACGATCAGCGCCAGCACCGCGAGGATGATGACCATGATCAGGAAGCAGCCGAACAGCGCGATGGTGCCGGGAATCCGGCCCATTTCCTCGCGCACCATGTCGCCCAGCGAGCGGGCGTTGCGGCGGGTGGAGATGCACAGGACCAGGAAGTCCTGCACCGCACCGGCCAGCACCACCCCGGCGATCAGCCACAGGGTGCCGGGCAGGTAGCCCATCTGCGCGGCGAGTACCGGGCCGACCAGCGGGCCCGCGCCGGCGATGGCGGCGAAGTGATGGCCGAAGAGCACGTGCTGGTTGGTCGGCACGAAGTCCAGGCCGTCGTTGTTGAGCACCGCCGGGGTGGCGCGGCGCGGATCGAGCTGCATCACCCGGGTGGCGATGAACAGGCTGTAGTAGCGGTAGGCGACCAGGTAGATGGCCGTCGCGGCGACCACGATCCACAGGGCGTTGATGGCTTCGCCGCGGCGCAGGGCCACGATGCCCAGGGCGGTGGCGCCCAGCAGCGCCAGGGCGAGCCAGGCGAGATGAGTGACCAGTCGGTTCATTGCGTTCTCCTGCCAGCGGCCGGGCGGCCTGTGGCGTCATTGTTGGAATTGTCGCGCTCCGGAGATGGAGCCTTGCTACTATCGCCACATCTCGCATGCGCCGATATTCGCAGTGCTACTCAGGGCCACTGCGTAGAACTACGCAGAGGTGGCAAGGGCGGCGTGTCACGCCCCGTCCCCGGACGCCTCCGGCAGCCCTCTGGCGCGGCGCCTGGCGGGAGGCGGCAGGCAGACGGGCGGCAGCGTCCGGCAGAAACGCTCCTGCCGAAAATCCTAGGACAGAATCGCCCGGCCCGGCGGTCTCGGCCCCCTCCGCCCGGGTGTCCGCGAGCCGGCCACCGTTCTCCGTTCCCGACGAGAAGCTCCCATGCAGCTCAAACACAAGATCGTCGCCCTCAGCATCCTGCCGCTGCTGCTGGCCGTGGCGCTGATCTGCGCCCTGGTCATCGTCCAGAACCAGCGGCTGGGGGAGGAGCAGGTCCGGCTGATCGAGAACGCCATCCTTTCCAGCAAGCGGGCCGAGCTGAAGAACTACGTGGCCATGGCGCTGAGCGTCATCGCCCCGCTGCAGGCCGGCGGGCAGGACGATGCCCAGGCTCGCCGGCAGGCCTTGGAGGCCCTGGCCAGGATCGACTTCGGCCAGGACGGCTACTTCTTCGTCTACGACACCCGGGGCCGCAACCTGATGCATCCCCGCCAGGCCGAGCTGGTCGGCCGCGACCTGTGGAACCTGACCGATCCCCATGGCCTGCCCGCCGTCCAGGCGCTGATCGAGAGCGCCACCCATGGCGACGGCTTCCAGCGCTATGCCTGGCAGAAGCCCTCGACCGGCCGGGTGACCGACAAGCTGGCCCATGTGGTGATGCTCGAACCCTGGGGCTGGATGCTCGGCACTGGGATCTACCTCGAGGATGTGGAGCAGGCGACCCGCCAGGTCCGCGAGGAGGTGGCCGGCGGGATACGCTCCACCATGGCCGCCATCGCCACCATCGCGCTGGTGGCGGTGCTGCTGGTCTTCGCCGGCGGCCTGGCCCTGAGCGTCCGCGAGCACCGGCTGGCCGACAGCAAGCTGCAGTCGCTCAACCGGCGCATCGTCCATCTGCAGGAGGAGGAGCGCTCGCGGGTCTCGCGGGAACTGCACGACGGTATCAGCCAGCTGCTGGTGTCGATCAAGTTCCAGTTCGAGCTGGCCGGCCACCAGCTGGAGGCGGGGCAGTCCAGCGGCCTCGTCACGCTCGGCACGGCCATCGAGCGGCTGGGCGGCGCCATCGGCGAGATCCGCCGCATCTCCCACGACCTGCGCCCCTCGCTGCTCGACACCCTGGGGCTGCCGGCCGCCATCGGCCAGCTGGCGACCGAGTTCGAGCAGCGCTGCGGCCTGGCGGTCGTCTACCGCAACGGCCTGCCCGACGCCCGGCTGCCCGACGGGGTGGCGGTGGCGCTGTTCCGCATCGTCCAGGAGGCGCTGACCAACATCGAACGTCACGCCGGGGCCGGCACGGTGCTCGTCGAACTCGAGCCCTGCGTGAAGGGCGTGCAGCTGCGGGTGGAGGACGACGGCATCGGCTTCGATCCGCGGACCATCGAACAGCCGCAGGAGGGCATCGGCCTGCGCAACATGCGCGAACGGATCGAGCATCTCGGCGGCCGCTTCAGCCTATCGTCCAGCTCTGGCCACACCGGGATCTGTGTAATATTGCCCGTGCCGGCCGCCTCAGCGGCCGGCACCTCGTTCACCCTATAAGAAGAGCTGCAGCATGAACTCCAGCAACCCGACCCGGATCGTCCTGGTCGACGACCATGCACTGGTACGCGAGGGCATTCGGGCCTTGCTGGCCGTCATGCCGCGGATCGAGGTGGTCGGCGAGGCGGAAAGCGCCGCCGAGGCGCTCGAACTGCTCGGCCGGGTGCCGGCGGACCTGCTGCTGCTCGACATCGGCCTGAAGGACACCAACGGCCTGGAGCTGACCCGCAGCCTGGGCCGCCAGCACCCCGACCTCAAGGTGCTGATCCTCAGCATGTACGACAACATCGAATACGTGCGCACCGCGATCCGCGCCGGGGCCTGCGGCTATGTCCTGAAGGACGCCTCGTCGCGGGAAATCGTCGCCGCCATCGAGGCCATCGCCGCCGGCGGCAGCTTCTACAGTTCGGAAATCGCCCGCAAGCTCGCCGAGCGGACCGCGGAGCCCCACAACCTGACGCCACGGGAGTGCCAGATCCTGCAGATGCTTGCCCAGGGGCTGGACAGCAAGGCCATGGCCCGTGAACTCGACATCAGCGTGCGCACCGTGGAAACCCATCGCCTGAGCATCCGCCGCAAGCTGAACATCGACGGCTCGGCGGCGCTGATCAGGTACGCCCTGAGCGCTTCCCGGCTCTGAGCGGAACCGCTCAAATCCAGCGCCGCACCCGGCTCTGGTAGGCCCGATAGGCGTCGCCGAACAGCTCGGTCAACAGCGCCTCCTCGTGGCGGATCACCGTGCGGTTCATGCAGAGGATCAGCGCCGGCAGCAGCAGCCAGGGCCAGAGGCTGGCCAGCAGCAGGGCGATGCCGGCGTAGACCAGGGTGTCGGCCAGGTAGATGGGGTTGCGCGACAGGCGGAACGGCCCCTCTTCGAGCAGCTTCGCCGGGGTGCCGTAGGGATTGACGGTGGTGCGCTGCCAGGCCATCTGCAGCACCGTCAAGAGCATCAGCACCAGGCCGGCGTCGATCAGGCCCCAGCCGGCCCAGTGCGTCCAGTCGTTGTCCGGCAGCGGCACCGGCAGCAGGGCATGCAGTCCCCAGGCGAGGCCGACGAAGAGCAGGTAGATGACCGGCGGCGGCAGGATGCGGGGGATGAGGCGGCAGGGCATGACGGCACTCCTTAGGGCCAATCCTTTCAAGGTCTTTTGCTTTTCGGGGCTTTGATCGTGCCCGCGCTTCCGCGTGGGCGCACTACAGGGGCACTGGGGCCCCTGCGGCGCCGGAGCGCCCGGCCCTGGGCTCCCACGCAAAAGCGTGGGAGCCATCAAACGACGGGGATGATCGTGCCCACGCTCCTGCGTGGGCACGTTGCAGGGGACGCTTCGGTGCCTTTCCTCCCGATCGATTATCGGGGGAGTTCACGCAAAGACCTTGAAAGAACTGCTCCTTAGGGCCTGTTGACGTTTTGGCGTGAGCCGCGTTGCCGCGCCAAAACGTCAACAGGCCCTAGGGTCTGTTGACGTTTTGGCGTAGGCCGCGACGGAGGCCCGTTTGGCGCAGAACAAGGAACGAGGAAAGAAGTTTGGTCATTCCAAATGAACGACGAGCGACGCCGTGCTGCGCCAAACGGGCCCCGTCCCTGCGGGTTGCGCGGCAAATGCCGCCATGCGGCGTTGCGGGTCTTGGCAAGGGAATGACCATTGCCGGCGACCCGCGCCTTGCCTGGCGGCATTTGGCGCGGCAACGCGGCTCACGCCAAAACGTCAACAGACCCTAGAGAAAAGGCCTGATTGTAGCGCCCTCCGTCGGCAAAGCCGACCGCCCGGTCTCACTCGAACAGCGCATCCAGTGCCTGCTCCAGGCGCGTCACCGGAATCACCGCCAGCCCCTCCGGCGCCTCCTTGGGCGTGTTGCCGCGGGGCACGATGGCGCGCTTGAAACCATGCTTGGCGGCTTCCTTGAGGCGCTCCTGGCCGCTCGGCACCGGGCGGATCTCGCCGGACAGGCCGATCTCGCCGAACACCAGGAGATCGTGGGGCAGGGGCCGGTTGCGCAGGCTGGAGATCACCGCGGCGAGCAGCGCCAGGTCGGAGGCGGTCTCCAGCACCTTGACCCCGCCGACCACGTTGAGGAACACGTCCTGGTCGTAGGTGGGGATGCCGCCGTGGCGGTGCAGCACGGCCAGCAGCATGGCCAGGCGGTTCTGGTCCAGGCCCAGGGTGACGCGGCGCGGGTTGCCCATATGGCTGGTGTCGACCAGCGCCTGCACTTCCACCAGCATCGGCCGGGTGCCTTCCCAGGTGGCCATCACCACGCTGCCGGGCACTTCCTCCTGGGCGCGGGTGAGGAAGATCGCCGAGGGGTTGGACACCTCCTTCAGGCCCTTGTCGGTCATGCCGAACACGCCCAGCTCGTTGATCGCGCCGAAGCGGTTCTTCACCGCCCGCAACAGGCGCAGGCGACCGTCGGATTCGCCCTCGAAATACAGCACGGTGTCGACCATGTGCTCGAGCACCCGCGGGCCGGCCAGTGCGCCCTCCTTGGTCACGTGGCCGACCAGGAACACCGCCGTGCCGCTCTGCTTGGCGAAGCGCACCAGCAGCGCCGCGCTCTCGCGCACCTGGGCGACGCCGCCGGGGGCCGACTGCAGCTGCTCGGTGAAGATCGTCTGGATCGAGTCGATCACCATCACCTTGGGCTTTTCCAGGCGGGCGGTGGCGATGATCGCCTCGATGCAGGTCTCGGTCATCACCTTGAGCTTGTCCTGCGGCAGGTCGAGGCGGCGGGCGCGCATCGCGACCTGCTGCTGGGACTCCTCGCCGGTGACGTAGAGCGCCGGGAAGCGCTCGGCGACGTTGCACAGGGTCTGCAGGAGGATGGTCGACTTGCCGATCCCGGGGTCGCCGCCGATCAGCACCACCGAGCCGTCCACCAGGCCGCCGCCGAGCACCCGGTCGAGTTCCTTGGAGGCGGTGGAGAAGCGCGGCAGCTCCTCGACGCTGACTTCCGCCAGGGTCCTGACGTTGGCCTGCTGGCCGGCCCAGCCGCCGCGACCGTTCGGCGTCGCCGCGCCCTCCAGCAGGGTTTCCACCAGGGTGTTCCAGGCGCCGCACTCGCCGCACTGGCCGGCCCATTTGGGGAAGGTGGCGCCGCACTCGGTGCAGCCGTACATGCGCTTGGCCTTGGCCATGGGAACTCCGCTCCGGGGAAAGCCCCCATGATAGCGGCCGGGCGGCGGCCTGTGTCCCGGCGCGCTGCGAATCAGCCTCCGCGGTTGTTGCCGAGGGCCTTGCGGAGCTGGCGGGCGATGTCGTCCTTCATCACCACCCGCTCCTGCTTCAGCGCGTTCAGCTGCAGATCGTCCATGTTCTCCGTGCCGCCCTCGACGCGGCAGATGCGCTTGTCCAGCACCTCGTAGGACTCGACCAGGCGGGAAAAGCCGGCGTCCGTCTGCCGCAGTCGCTGCAACGCCTCGCTCATTTCCGGAAAGTCCTTGCTCAGGGGATGGGTATCGACGTGCATGAGGCGCTCCTCCTGTGGTCGTGAACGGACCCTTTCACCTTAGCAGCCGGCGCCCGCGCCTGCCGGCGGCCCGGGGCGGGCGGAGCGGCCCGCGCGCCGGGTTCTCCCGCGTGGCGCCGAAGGCATCGCTGGCCGCCAGGTCGGTACCGAGCCAGCACCGTGTTTCAGGCAGTTCCCGGTGCCGGCAAGGCAGCGTGGGGGGGAATCCTCGGCCGGGTGTGCCGGCCGAGGCGGGAGTGGCGGTCAGGCGGAGATCAGCGCGCGCCAGTCGTCGGAGCCGGAGGTGCCGGACACCTCGTGGGTCCAGACGATCTTGCGGTACGTGAAGTAGACGTCCTCCAGGTGGGTGAAGTGCGCCATGTTCGGGTCCTGGCAGTTCGGCATGCGCGATTGCACGTCGACGATCACCGCGTCCTCCAGCTCGATGGTGAAGTAGTGCTCCTGGGTGCCGGTGGCCGAGGTGCGGAACCACTCCAGGCGGCACTTGGCCAGGCGCTCGCCGGAGGTCAGGGCGTTGAAGATCAGCGGCGAGGACTTGTCGAACACCTTGGTGATCATCAGCGGCTTGTGCACCCGCTGGCCGGTGGGCTGGCCGGATTGCGGGTCGCGGGGAATGATCACCTGGTGGTTGAAGGCCTGGACCAGGATCTGGTCCTCGTGGCCTTCCTGGAAGATGTTGCCGACCGAATCCTCGGTGAAGGTGCCGGCAGTGATCAGGCCCTGCTTGGTGCCTTCGAGGGACAGGTACGCGGGTGTTGGCATGGAGGCTCTCCTGGCTGGATGGTGGACCGATGCGGTCCGGAGGCCGGAACCGGACAAGATGCGTGCCGCGTGAATTACTTTTTTTAAATCAATGACATGGTTTGAGGTGGCGGGCGTTGTGTGACGGCCGTCGGCAAGCGCTGCGCAGCTTCCTGCGTAGGGGCGGGCGGGAAGTTGCCGCTCGCCGCCGGCCGCGGCCGCCGGGGCCGGCGGCTGTTGCCGGGGGCCACGGGGGGATTCGGCGGTGCAACGGCTTGCGCAGCGGGGGATGTGTGGCCCGCAACGAAAAAGCCCGGCGCGGGGCCGGGCTTTTCCTGACGGGCGGGGCTTACTTGCCGTACACCGGCAGGCGGGTGCAGACGGCCTTGACCTTCTCGCGCACGGCGTCGATCACCGCGGCGTTGTTGAGGTCGGCGAGGATGTCGCAGATCCAGCCGGCCAGCTCGCGGCACTCGGCTTCCTTGAAGCCGCGGGTGGTCACCGCCGGGGTGCCGATGCGCAGGCCGGAGGTGACGAAGGGCGAGCGCGGGTCGTTCGGCACGCTGTTCTTGTTCACGGTGATGAAGGCGCGACCGAGGGCGGCGTCGGCGTCCTTGCCGGTGATGTCCTGCTTGATCAGCGACAGCAG
This sequence comes from Azotobacter chroococcum, assembly GCF_002220155.1. NCBI lineage: Bacteria > Pseudomonadati > Pseudomonadota > Gammaproteobacteria > Pseudomonadales > Pseudomonadaceae > Azotobacter > Azotobacter chroococcum. The sequence goes on from NZ_CP011835.1 coordinate 1,015,533, forward strand.
GAACAGGTGGTTCTGGGTGCCGCCGGACACCACGTCGAAGCCGCGCTCGATGAACACCTGGGCCATGGCCTGGGCGTTCTTCACCACCTGCTGCTGGTATTCCTTGAACTCCGGCTGCAGGGCTTCCTTGAAGCACACCGCCTTGGCGGCGATCACGTGCTCCAGCGGGCCGCCCTGGGCGCCCGGGAAGACCGCGGAGTTGAGCTTCTTCTCGATCTCCTCGTTCTTGCGGGCGAGGATCAGGCCGCCGCGCGGGCCGCGCAGGGTCTTGTGGGTGGTGGTGGTGACCACGTCGGCGAAGGGCACCGGGTTGGGGTACACGCCGGCGGCGACCAGGCCGGCGACGTGGGCCATGTCGACGAACAGGTAGGCACCGACCTTGTCGGCGATGGCGCGGAAGCGCGGGAAGTCCAGCACCTGGGAGTAGGCGGAGAAGCCGGCGACGATCATCTTCGGCTTGTGCTCGACGGCCAGGCGCTCGACTTCGTCGTAGTCGATCAGGCCGTTGCCGTCGATGCCGTACTGCACGGCATGGTACAGCTTGCCGGAGGAGGACACGCTGGCGCCGTGGGTCAGGTGGCCGCCGTGGGCCAGGCTCATGCCGAGGAGGGTGTCGCCGGCATTCAGCAGGGCCAGGTAGACTGCGGCGTTGGCCTGCGATCCGGCATGCGGCTGGACGTTGGCGTAGTCGGCGCCGAACAGCTGCTTGGCGCGGTCGATGGCCAGCTGCTCGACGATGTCGACGTATTCGCAGCCGCCGTAGTAGCGCTTGCCCGGGTAGCCTTCGGCGTACTTGTTGGTGAGCACCGAACCCTGGGCCTCCATCACGGCGGGGCTGGTGTAGTTCTCGGAGGCGATCAGCTCGATGTGATCTTCCTGACGCTGGGCTTCTTGCTCCATGGCGGCGAACAGTTCGGCGTCGTAGCGGGCGAGGGTCAAATCACGGCTGAACATGGCAATCCCCTGGGTTCGGCTGGGCGGTAGATTCAAAGAGGGCGCGAATTCTACCCTATCCGCAGCAGGCCGGCACATGAAACGCGATCAACTGTGGAAGAGCCGGGCTCATCCGGCGGGTCGCGTCATCCCTCTTCCAGTAAAGCCGCTCGCCGCCCGGGGCGCCCCTCGTCTGGCTTGCCCGGCGCATTTCGGGTAGCTTTGCCGCCACGCGCGGGGGCCGGGCAGCCGGTGTCGCCGGAGCTGTCGCGGAGTGCCGTTCGGCCGCGCCCCGCCTTCCCGTTTCCATTTCCTGGTCGAAACCAAGGTCATCCATGGCTCAATACGTCTACACCATGCATCGGGTCAGCAAGGTCGTGCCCCCGAAGCGTGAAATCCTCAAGGACATCTCCCTGTCGTTCTTCCCCGGCGCCAAGATCGGCGTGCTCGGCCTCAACGGCGCGGGCAAGTCGACCCTGCTGCGGATCATGGCCGGGGTCGACACCGAGTTCGACGGCGAGGCCCGGCCGATGCCCGGCATCAAGGTCGGCTACCTGCCGCAGGAGCCGCAGCTCGATCCGGAGAAGACCGTGCGCGACATCGTCGAGGAGGCGGTGGGCGAGATCAAGCAGGCCCAGGCCCGCCTCGACGAGGTCTACGCCGCCTACGCCGAACCGGACGCCGACTTCGACGCGCTGGCCGCCGAGCAGGCCAAGCTGGAGGCGATCCTCCAGGCGTCCGACGGCCACAACCTCGAGCGTCAGCTGGAGGTCGCCGCCGACGCCCTGCGCCTGCCACCGTGGGAGGCGAAGATCGAGCACCTCTCCGGCGGCGAGAAGCGCCGCGTGGCGCTGTGCCGCCTGCTGCTGTCGGCCCCCGACATGCTGCTGCTGGACGAGCCGACCAACCACCTGGACGCCGACTCGGTGGCCTGGCTGGAGCACTTCCTCCACGACTTCCCGGGCACCGTGGTGGCGATCACCCACGACCGCTACTTCCTCGACAACGTCGCCGGCTGGATTCTCGAACTGGACCGCGGCCACGGCATCCCCTTCGAGGGCAACTACTCGCAGTGGCTGGAATCCAAGGCCGCCCGCCTGACCCAGGAAGCCAAGGCCGAGGCTGCCCACGCCAAGGCCATGAAGGCCGAGCTGGAATGGGTGCGCCAGGGCGCCAAGGCCCGCCAGGCCAAGTCCAAGGCGCGCCTGCAGCGTTTCGAGGAGATGCAGTCGCAGGAATTCCAGAAGCGCAGCGAGACCAACGAGATCTACATCCCGGCCGGACCGCGCCTGGGCGACAAGGTCATCGAGTTCAGCCACGTGCGCAAGGGTTACGGCGACCGCGTGCTGATCGACGACCTGTCCTTCGCCGTGCCCAAGGGCGCCATCGTCGGGGTGATCGGCGGCAACGGCGCGGGCAAGTCGACCCTGTTCCGCATGATCCTCGGCCGGGAAACCCCGGACGCCGGCACCATCGACCTCGGCGACAGCGTGCAGGTCGCCAGCGTCGACCAGAGCCGCGACAGCCTGGACGGCAGCAAGACCGTCTGGGAGCAGGTCTCCGACGGATTCGACTCGATCCGCATCGGCAACTACGAGGTACCCTCGCGCAGCTACGTGGGCCGCTTCAACTTCAAGGGCGCCGACCAGCAGAAGTTCGTCAAGGATCTCTCCGGCGGTGAGCGCGGTCGCCTGCACCTGGCGCTGACCCTGAAGCAGGGCGGCAACGTGCTGCTGCTCGACGAACCCTCCAACGACCTCGACGTGGAAACCCTGCGCGCCCTGGAAGAGGCGCTGCTGGACTTCCCCGGCTCGGCCATCGTGATCTCCCACGACCGCTGGTTCCTCGACCGCATCGCCACCCACATCCTCTCCTACGAGGACGACTCCAGCGTGGTGTTCTTCGAGGGCAACTACACCGAGTACGAGGCCGACCGCAAGAAGCGCCTCGGCGACGCCGCGGCCCAGCCGCACCGGGTGCGCTACAAGAAGCTGGCGTAACCGTCGCGATACGCCGCAAGCAAAAAGCCCCGCGCCGAATGGCCGGGGCTTTTTGCTGGTGCCTGCGGGAGGGGATGACCCGTCGGGCGGCGGCGTGGCCCGGCCTCCGCTGGCGGGTTCGGCCAGGCTTCAGGAGTGGCGCGGCACCGGCTGGAGCAGTTCGGCCGGCGGCATCTCGCACTGGATCTTGCGGCCGATCAGCGCCTCGATCGGCGGCAGGGCGAAGGCGTCGTCCTCGCCGGCGAAGCTGATCGAGGTGCCGCTCGAGCCGGCCCGGCCGGTGCGGCCGATGCGGTGCACGTAGTCGTCCGGATCTTCCGGCAGGGTGTAGTTGATCACGTGGCTGACAGCCTCGACGTGGATGCCGCGGCCGGCCACGTCGGTGGCCACCAGCACGCGGATCTTGCCCTCGCGAAAGCCCTCGAGGACCTTGATGCGCTTGTGCTGCGGCACGTCGCCGGACATCTGCGCGGCGCTGATGCCGTCCTTGGTCAGGCGTTCCTCGATGCGCCGCACCTCGTCCTTGCGGTTGGCGAACACCATCACCCGTTCCCAGTTGTTCTGGCTCACCAGGTTGTACAGCAGCCGGTACTTGTCGCTGCCGGCCACTGCGTAGACGTGCTGCTCGACGGTGTCGCTGGCGACCTGCTCCGGCTCGATCTCGACGATGGCCGGATCGACCGTCCACTGCTTGGCCAGATTCATCACGTCCTCGGTGAAGGTCGCCGAGAACAGCAGGGTCTGCCGCTCGCCCTTGTAGGGGGTCTGGCGGATGATCTGCCGCACCTGCGGGATGAAGCCCATGTCGAGCATGCGGTCGGCTTCGTCCAGCACCATCACCTCGACCATGTCCAGATGCACCTCGCCGCGCTGGTTGAAGTCCAGCAGGCGGCCGGGGGTGGCCACCAGGATGTCGCAGAACTTCTCCTCCAGCTGCTTGAGCTGCTTGTCGAAGTCCATGCCGCCGACGAAGCTCATCACGTTGAGGCCGGTGTAGCGGGTCAGCGCCAGGGCGTCCTTGGCGATCTGCACCACCAGCTCGCGGGTCGGCGCGATGATCAGCGCGCGCGGCTCGCCCATGTAGCGCTCCTTGGGCGGCGGGGTCTGCAGCAGCTGGCTGATGATCGAGACGAGGAAGGCGGCGGTCTTGCCGGTGCCGGTCTGGGCGCGGCCGATGGCGTCCTGGCCCTTGAGGGTGTAGCCGAGCACCTGGGCCTGGATCGGCGTGCAGTAGGGGAAGCCGACGTCGTGGATGGCGTGCATCAGCCGCGGGTCGAGGGCGAAGTCGTGGAAGCGGGTCTTGCCCGGCACGGGCTCGACGACGAAGTCCTCCAGCCGCCATTCCGCCGCCGGCTTGCTCGGCGGCGGCTCGCGGCGCGGCCGCTCGACCCTGGGCTTGGCGGCCGCCTTGCGCTCGCCGGCGGGCTTGTCGGAAGAGGTCTTTTTGCCGGCGGGCCTGGTTTCGGTGCGGGGAGGCTTGGCTTTCTGCCGGGGCGGCTTGGGTGGGGTGGTGGGTGCGGCGGAGCGGGTGGCGGGGGCTGAAGCTGGCGTGTCGGCGACGACAGACGGTTGCGTCTGTTCGCCCATGCCTAGAAGTTTCTTGAGTGCCTTGAGCACGATTATCTCGTCGATAAAGGAGGAATGTATTATCACCAGTGTAAAGCAAGACGCCGGTCCGGCGAAGGGTTGCCGACCGCGAGGTGCAGCGGTCGTCGGTTAGGGTCTGTTGACGTTTTGGCGTGAGTCGCGTTGCTGCGTCAAATGCCGCCAGGCAAGGCGCGGGTCGCCGGCAATGGTCATTCCCTTGCCAAGACCCGCAACGCCGCATGGCGGCATTTGCCGCGCAACCCGCAGGGACGGGCCTCCGTCGCGGCCTACGCCAAAACGTCAACAGACCCTATGGCAGGCTGGCCAGCAGCAGGCGGCGTACGTTGCCGCCCATGATCGCGGCGATCTCGGCCTCGTCGAAGCCGGCGGCGAGCAGGCCTTCGGTCAGTAGCGGCAGGCCGCTGGCGTCGAAGGCGGTGCGCACCGTGCCGTTGAAGTCCGAGCCTAGCGCCACGTGTTCGACGCCGATCAGGTCGGCGGCATGGCGGATCGCCCTGACGATGGCCGCCACCGAGGCGTCGCAGACGGCGATGTCCCAGAAGCCGATGCCGACCAGCCCGCCGTTGGCGGCGATGCGCCGCAACTGCTCGTCGGACAGGTTGCGGGTGCCCGGGCAGGTGCCCTGCACGCCGCTGTGGGAGACCAGCACGGGACGCCGGGCCATGGCCAGCACCTCGTCGATCACCGCGGGCGAGGCGTGGGCCAGGTCGATCAGCATGCGCTTGTCCTCCAGGCGCGCGATCACCTGACGACCGAAGGGGCTGAGGCCGCCCTTTTCCAGGCCGTGGGCCGAGCCGCCCACCTCGTTATCGAAATAGTGGGTGATCCCGGCGATGCGAAAGCCCGCGTCATAGAGATGATCGAGGTTCTCCAGGCGGCCTTCCAGCGGATGCAGGCCCTCGGCGGCGAGCACGGCGGCGACCCGGCCGCGGTGGTTTGCGCGCTGCTCGAGAAAGGCCTGCAGTTCGGCCCGGCTGCGGATCGGCACCAGGCGCCCGTCGCTGGCGGCGGCCGCTTCGCGCAGGCGTTCGGCCTGGTACAGGGCGCGTTCGAGCAGGCTGTTCCAGGTCGCCGGCGGCCAGCGCTGGGCGATGGCCAGCAGGGTGATGTCGTCGCTGTCGGCGGCGTTGCGCTCCTGGTTCAGCCCGTGCGGGCTCTTGGTCACGGTGGAGAACACCGTGAGCGCGACATTGCCCTCGAGCAGGCGCGGCAGGTCGCTGTGGCCGTAGTGCGCGCGTTCGAGCAGGTCGCGGTTCCACAGCAGCGCGTCGTTGTGCAGGTCGGCGACGAACAGGCGCTCGTGCAACTGGCGCGCCGCCGCGCCGACCGGGTAGGGCGGCGCCTTGGCCACGGCGTTCAGGCGCCAGTCGGCCACGACCGGCACGAGGAAGAAGCCGCCCAGTCCGAGCAGGACGAGCAGCGGCAGGGCGATCGACAGTGTGCGCTTCATGGGGCGTCCGTGCGGAACAGGGGCTCAGCGGGCCAGGCGCTCGGCGAGCCAGAGGCCGATGTCGTGGATCTCGTCGGCGATCACCTCGTGGCCCATCGGATACTCCTGCCACTCCACCGGCACGCCGCGGGCGGCGAGGGCGTCGTGGGCGGCGCGGCCGAGGGCCGGCGGCACCACCTCGTCGTGGCGGCCGTGCAGGTGCAGCACCGGCAAGCGGGCCTGCTCCGCGTCGAGTTCGAGCCGGGTGAAGGTCGGCGCATAGGTGGAGAGCGCCAGCACACCGGCCAGCGGGCCTTTCCAGCGCAGGAAGGCGGTGTGCAGGACCACCGCGCCGCCCTGCGAGAAGCCGGCGAGGACGATCCGCGCCGGGTCGATGCCGGCGACGCGCTGCGCCTCGATCAGCTCGATGACGTGGCGCGACGACTCCTCCAGTTGGTCCTCGTCGATGGCCCGGGAGCTCGGGCTCATGGCGAGGATGTCGTACCAGCTGGGCATACTCCAGCCGCCGTTGATGGTCACCGGCCGGCTCGGCGCCTGCGGCAGGACGAAGCGCACGCTGCTCAGGCGGCGCTGCAGGAGGCGGGCGACCGGCTCGAAGTCGTGGCGGTCGGCGCCGAGGCCGTGCAGCCAGATGACGCAGGCATCGGCGGCGACCGGCGGTTCGAGGATCAGGGGTAGGGTCATGGTGGGCTCCGGGCTGTGCTCTGGCGCCAAGGGTACACAAGTTTGCCGCGCGGCTCCGCGCTTTGCCGCCGGCGATTGGAGATCGGCCGGATAATCGCCTACCCTCGCCCCAGACCCTTTCACCGGCCGGCCGCGATGATCGTCCTCTACCAGTTTCCCGCCGCCTTCGGCGTGCCCAACCCCAGTCCCTACTGCCTCAAGCTGGAGACCTTCCTGCGTCTGGCCGGCCTCGACTACCAGGTGCGCAGCGTCGGCAATCCGCGCCGGGCGCCGAAGGGCAAGCTGCCCTACATCGAGCTGGACGGCGAGGCCATCGCCGACTCGGCGATCATCCAGCGGCGTCTCGCCGAGCGCTTTCCGCTGAGCCTCGACGCCCATCTGGACGCCGCCGATCGGGGCCGGGCGCTGGTCATCACGCGGCTGTGCGACGAGCACCTGGCCCTGCTGCTGCTGTATTTCCGCTGGCTCGATGGCGAAGGCTGGCGACAGGTCCGCAGCAGCTTCTTCGGCGGCCTGCCGGCGCCGCTGCGCCTGCTGCTGCCGCCCCTGGTGCAGCGGCGGATGCGCCAGGCGCTGTGGGCCCAGGGCTTGGGGCGGCACAGTCCCGACGAACTGCTGAGCTTCGCCCGCGAGGATCTGCAGGCGCTGGCCGACCTGCTCGGCACGGCGCCGTTCTTCGGCGGCGAGCGGCCATGCAGCGCCGACGCGGCGGCCTACGGCATTCTCGCCAACCTGCTGCTGTGTCTCCTGGATACCCCGCTGAACCGTCTGGCGCGCGAGTTCCCGCCGCTGCTGGCCTACTGCGAACGGCTGCGTGCGAGGGTCTGGGCATGAGCGCGGAACTGTCCCGACCCTGGTTCGTCTACCTGGTACGTGCCGCCAACGGCGCGCTCTACTGCGGCATCAGCGACGATCCGCAGCGGCGCTTCGCCATGCACCAGCGTGGCCGCGGCGCGCGCTTCTTCCATACCAGCCCGGCCCGCGAGCTGGCCTATGTCGAGGCCTGCGCCGACAAGGGTACCGCCCTGCGCCGCGAGCGGGCGATCAAGCGCCTGGCCAAGCCGGCCAAGGAAGCCCTGGTGGCCGCCGGCGCCGGCGACTGCCTGTAGCTACCCGATCCCCCCTGGAGAAAGCCGCGATGCACGAGCCCGTCCTGCACCATTACCCGAGTTCGCCGTTCGCCGAGAAGGTGCGCCTGATCCTCGGCTTCAAGCAGCTGTCCTGGCGTTCGGTGATCATTCCACGGGTGATGCCCAAGCCCGATCTGCTGGCCCTGACCGGCGGCTACCGGCGCACTCCGGTGCTGCAGATCGGCGCCGACATCTACTGCGACAGCGCGCTGATCGCCCGTCGTCTGGAGGCGGAGAAGGCCTTGCCGCCGCTGCTTCCGGAAGGGCAGGAGTTCAACGTCGCCAGCCTCGCCGCCTGGGCCGACGGCCAACTGTTCCTGCACGCGGCGAGCCTGGCCTTCCAGGCCGAGGCGGTCGCCCAGCGCTTCGCCCAGTCGCTGCCGGGCGAGCTCAAGGCCTTCGTCGCGGATCGCGCCGCGCTGTTCAAAGGCGGCACCTTCGATCGCCTGCCGCTGGAGCAGGCCCGCCAGCAGTGGCCGACCTTGATGGCGCGCTTGGAGCAGCAACTGTCGCATGCGGACGGCGACTACCTGTTCGGCGAACCCTCGCTGGCCGACTTCGCCGTGGCCCATTCGCTCTGGCTGCTGCGCGCCATGCCGCTCACCGCCGGGCTGGTCGACGCCTGGCCGGCGGTGGCCGCCTGGCTCGACCGGGTGCTGGGCTTCGGTCATGGCTCGTACAGCGAGCTGTCCGCTGCCGAGGCCATCGAGATCGCCCGCACGGCGACTCCTGCGCCGCTGCCAGCCGAGCCCGGCCTCGAGAGCAACGGCTGGCGCGTCGGCCAGCAGGTGGCCGTCGCCGCCACCGACTACGGCGTCGACCCGGTGGAGGGCGAGCTGCTGCATGCCGGGCTCGAGGAGCTGATCGTGCGCCGCGAGGACCCGCGCGCCGGGGTGCTGCACGTGCACCTGCCGCGCCTGGGCTTCCGCGTCACCGGCCGCTGAACCCGCGCGGGCAGCGGGTTACTGATCCTTGCGGCGCTTGAGCTGATCCTTCAACTGGCTCGGCAACTGGCGGATGGTCAGGGTGTCGTGCGCCTCGTCGTACTCGACCCGCGAGCCGAGCAGGTGCGCCTCGAAGCTGATCGACAGGCCCTCGGCGCGCCCGGTGAAGCGGCGGAACTGGCTGAGGGTGCGCTTGTCCGGCGGAATCTCCGGCGACAGGCCGTAGTCCTTGTTGCGGATGTGCTCGAAGAAGGCCCGCGGGCGCTCCTCGTCGATCAGCCCGGACAGCTCCTCCAGGGCGATCGGCGCGCCGAGGCGGGCCTGGGTGCTGGCGTAGTCGACCAGTGCGCTGGTCTTCTCGCGGGCCTCTTCCTCGGCCAGCTCCTCGCTCTCGACGAAGTCGCTGAAGGCCTTGAGTAGGGTGCGCGTCTCGCCGGGCGCGTCGACGCCCTCCCGGCAGCCGATGAAGTCGCGGAAGTAGTCCGAAACCTTCTTGCCGTTCTTGCCCTTGATGAAGGAGATGTACTGCTTCGACTGCTGGTTGTTCTGCCACTCGGAGATATTGATCCGCGCCGCCAGGTGCAGCTGGGCGAGGTCCAGGTGCTTGGCCGGCGCGACGTCGAGGCTGTCGGTGACGGTCACCCCCTCGCTGTGGTGGAGCAGGGCGATGGCCAGGTAGTCGGTCATGCCCTGCTGGTAGTGGGCGAACAGCACATGGCCGCCGGTGGACAGGTTGGACTCCTCCATCAGCGCCTTCAGGTGCTCGACGGCCTGGCGGCTGAAGGCGACGAAGTCCCGGGCACCGTCCAGGTAGCCGCTCAGCCAGCCGCTGAAGGGATAGGCGCCGGACTCTTCCTGGAACAGCCCCCAGGCCTTGCCCTGCTTGGCGTTGTAGCTGTCGTTGAGGTCGGCGAGCAGGTTCTCCAGGGCCTGCGACTCGGCCAGTGCCGAATCGCGGGCATGCAGCACGGCGGGGCTGCCGTCGGGTTTCTTGTCGATCAGGTGGACGATGCAGTGGCGTATCGGCACGGCGGTCTCGGGCAGTGGAAAGAGGGACGCGGAAGTTTACCCGAGGAGTGGCGCAGGTGTGGGGCGGGGCCCCGGCAAAAGCGCCGTGGGATCTCTGGAGGGACTGGCGGAGGGTGGTTCGGCGGTATGTCTCGTAGCTCTGCGCATTCGCGCGGGTCGTGCTTCACGCAGCCTGAAAAGCCCGCGTCCTGCGGGCTTTTCGCTTTTTGCCTGCCTCCTATCGTCTTCTCTTGCGGTCCGCCAGCTGTTGCAGGTGCTGCCAGGCCTGTTCCTGCGCAACGATCTCTTGCCGGTCCCATGGATCGTTCCGCGTACCGTCGAATTGATGTGACGCCCTCGCTCGCATCCCTCGATTCAGATACAGCCTCCGGCCAATCAGGGCGCAGCCCAACAGCGCAAGAATAAGAGTGGTACTGATCGTGAGCATCGGTCGCTCTCCATTGCGGGATGTTCCTTAACTGTAGCAGGCGGTCGCAAGGGGCTCGGCGGATGGAGGGAGAGCGGCTGTTTTTCCCTCTCCGCGGGGGAGAGGGAACTGGTGCCCGGGGTAATGGGCGAATGTTCAGGCGGAGGTTTCGGCAGTTCTGAGGTAGCGCAATCTATCCACCAGCGCCGGCAACTCGCGCATGTCGTGCAGCAGGTGCTCGACGCCCAGTCCGCGTAGAACCTCGCCCTGCTCGGGGGGGATGTGGCTGGCGCCGAGGAAGCCGATCACCTGCATGCCGGCAGTCAGGGCGGCGGTCGCTCCGGTAGCGCTGTCTTCGACGACCAGGCAACGCTGCGGGTCCACGCCGGCCGTGTTGGCTGCCAGCAGGTAGACGTCCGGTGCCGGCTTGGGGTGCTTGACCAGGTCGGCGCTGAACACGCCCACATCGACCCGGCCGGTCAGCCCGGTGCGCTCGAGCGCATGGCGCACCGCCTCGTGCTGGCTGTTGGAGGCAATCGCCAGCGGCAGGTCGATGGCGTGGAGCGCCTCGCGCACGCCGGCGATCGCCTGCACTTCGGCGCGGATGATTTCCTCGGCGCGGCGGCGCACGTTGGGATGGAAGTCCTCCGGCAGGTCGAGGCCGAAATGCATGGCGGCACGAGCGATGATCTCGCGGCTCTGCAGGCCGAAGGAGCCGTGGAGCTGCGCGTCCAGCTCGTGTTCCGGCACCAGCGCGGCGAGCGCCTCGCGGATCACGCGGCCGGTGATGATCTCGCTGTCGATCAGTACGCCGTCGCAGTCGCAGATCAACAGGTCGATATGGCTGGTTCGATTCATGGGCAAGGGCCTCTTCGCATCGGGTTGTTGTTGTGCAAAGGGGCATCTAACCCTTGTAGTGGAGCGATGCGCAAGGCATCAGGACGCGCGTTCCGTCCCGCCGGTCAGCGCAGCCACGCCGGGCGGGCGGCGAAGGACTCGACCAGGTAGTCGAGCATCGCCCGGACCTTGGCCGGCGGGCGGCGCTCGGGCGGGTAGAGGGCGTGGATGCCGCCCAGGGGATGCGGCGGGTGGTCGAATTCCAGGGGCACCAGCGCGCCGCGCTCGAGGGCGTCGGCGACGATGAACAGCGGCTGGTAGATCAGCCCCTGGCCGCCGAGCGCGGCGGCCAGCAGGGCGTCGCCGTTGTTCGCCGCCAGGTCGCCGGAAACCGCCACGCGCACGCTGCCGTCGCGGCCGAAGGCCCATTCCCGGCGCCCGCCCCAGGACGACAGGGTGTAGCCCAGGCAGTTGTGCTGGCCCAGCTCGGCGACCCGCCGCGGCACGCCGCGCCGCTCGAGGTAGTCCGGCGCGGCGCAGACCAGCATCGGGCAGTCGCCGAGGCGGCGCGCCTGCAGCAGGCTGTCGGCGAGCCGGCCGATGCGCACCGCCAGGTCCCAGCGCTCCTCGATGAGATCGACCTGGCTGTCGGTCAGGCCCAGTTCGACCTGCACCGCCGGATGGCGGCGGGCGAAGGCCGGCAGCAGCGGGGCGATGAAGCGGCTGCCGAAGCTCAGCGGCACGTTCATGCGCAGCAGGCCGCTGGCCTCGACCCGTTGCGAGACCAGCGTCGCCTCGGCCTCGTCGAGTTCGGCGAGGAGGCGCTGGCAGGCCTCCAGGTACTGGCTGCCGGCGTCGGTGAGGCCGAGGCGCCGGGTGCTGCGCTGGAACAGCTTGAGGCCGAGGCGCCGCTCCAGGGCGTCCACATGCTTGGTCGCCATGGCCGGCGACATCTCCAGCTGGCGGGCGGCGGCGGACAGGCTGCCGGCGCTGGCGGCACGGACGAAGACGCGCATGCCGGTGATGCGGTCGAGCATGGTGGTCTCCTACTCTCAGTGAGAACTGCTGCTGCGGACTGGCAGATTATCCCTTCGCAGGCGCAGGTCCATACTCCTTGCCACTTACCGCTCAGGAGCCTGCCATGTCCGTCCGCGAAACGACCCTGCCGACCCTGTTCGTGCCCCACGGCGCCGGTCCCTGCTTCTTCATGGACTGGAATCCGCCGGATGCCTGGAATGCCATGGCCGCCTTCCTCAAGAGCGTGGCGGGCAGCCTGCCGCAACCGCCGCGGGCGATCCTGATGGTTTCGGCGCACTGGCTGGAGCCGGCGTTCGCCGTCACAGCCGCCCGCCAGCCGGGGCTGATCTACGACTACTACGGCTTTCCGCCGCACACCTACGAGCTGCGCTATCCCGCGCCCGGCGATCCGGCGCTGGCCGCGCGGGTCGCCGGACTGCTCGGTGCGGCGGGTTTGCCCAGCCGGCAGGATGCGGAGCGCGGCTTCGACCACGGCATGTTCATTCCGCTGAAGCTGATGTTCCCCGCCGCCGAGATCCCGGTGGTGCAGCTGTCGCTGCGCGGGGACCTCGACCCGCAGGCGCACCTCGACGCCGGCCGTGCGCTGGCGCCACTGCGCGAGGAGGGCGTGCTGATCGTCGGCAGCGGCATGAGCTTCCACAACATGCGCGGCTACGGCGACCCGCATTTTGGCCCGGTTTCCGACCAGTTCGACCAGTGGCTGACCGCCACGGTGGCGGCCGAACCCGCACAGCGCGCGGCCCTGCTGGCGCGCTGGGACGCGGCGCCGGCGGCGCGGCTCTGCCATCCGCCGCGTGCCGAGGAGCACCTGCTGCCGCTCATGGTGGTCGCCGGCGCGGCGGCCGACGGAAGCGGCCGGCGGGTGTTCTCCGACCGGGTGCTGGAAACCACCCTGTCCGCCTTCCGTTTCGACTAATCACAACACAAGGAGATTGCCCATGATCATCGACCTGTCCGGCAAGACTGCCCTCGTCACCGGCTCCACTGGCGGCATCGGCCTGGCCATCGCCCGCGGGCTGGCCGAGGCCGGCGCCACCGTCATCGTCAACGGCCGCGAGCAGTCCCGGGTCGACGCGGCGCTGGCGCAGCTGCGCGATACGAAGGGCGGCGCCTCGGCCCGCGGCGTGGCCTGCGACCTGGGCACGGCCGCCGGCTGCCAGGCGCTGATCGCCGCCGAGCCGGAAGCCGACATCCTGGTCAACAACCTCGGCATCTACAGTGCCCGTGACTTCTTCGAGATCGGCGACGAGGAGTGGGAGGAGATCTTCCAGGTCAACGTGATGAGCGGCATCCGCCTGTCGCGCCATTACGCCAGGGGCATGCAGGCCCGCGGCTGGGGGCGCATCCAGTTCATCTCCAGCGAGTCGGCGCTGAACATCCCCAGCGAGATGGTCCACTACGGGGTCAGCAAGGCGGCGCTGCAGGGCGTCTCGCGCGGCCTGGCCAAGGTGCTGGCCGGCAGCGGGGTGACCGTCAACAGCATCCTGCCGGGGCCGACGCGCACCGAGGGAGTGATCGCCTTCATCGGCGAGATGGCCCGCCAGGAGGGCGTCACCCCCGAGGAAATGGAGCGGCTGTTCATCCAGCGCCATCGTCCGTCGAGCCTGCTGCGGCGCTTCGCCGAGCCCGCGGAGGTCGCCCACCTCTGCGTCTACGCCGCCTCGCCGCAGGCCAGCGCCACCACCGGCGCGGCGCTGCGGGTGGAGGGCGGGATCGTCGAGAGCATCGCCTGAACAGGTTCCGAGCCAAGGCGCCGGAGGATTGCCACCAGGGGCGGGGAAGTGCCATGGTTCGCGGCTTTCCCATTCCCCGGACGACGGACCGCCATGCGCCTGCTGCACACTTCCGACTGGCATCTCGGCCAGCATTTCATGGGCAAGACCCGCCAGGCCGAGCACCAGGCCTTCTGCGCCTGGCTGATCGAACAGGTGCACGAGCACGCGGTCGACGCGCTGATCGTCGCCGGCGACGTGTTCGACAGCGGCGCGCCGCCCAGCTACGCCCGCGAGCAGTACAACCGCTTCATCGTCGCGCTGCGCGAGACCGGCGCGCGGCTGGTGGTGCTCGGCGGCAACCACGATTCGGTGGCCACGCTCGGCGAGTCGCGCGACCTGCTGGCCTGCCTGGACACCTGGGTGATCCCGGGGGTGGCGGCGGACCCGGCCGAGCAGCTCCTGCTGCTGCCGCGGCGCGACGGCACGCCGGGGGCGCTGCTCTGCGCCATCCCCTTCGTCCGCCCGCGCGACGTGCTGAAGAGCGAGGCCGGGCAGAGCGCCGAGGACAAGCAGCAGGCGCTGCAGGCGGCGATCCACGAACATTACCGGGCGCTGTTCGCCCTCGCCGAGGCGCGCCGTGCGGAGCTGGGCGGCAGGCTGCCGATCGTCGCCAGCGGGCACCTGACCACCGTCGGCGCCAGCGCCAGCGAGTCGGTGCGGGAGATCTACGTCGGCAGCCTCGAGGCCTTCCCCTCCGACGCCTTCCCGCCGGCGGCCTACATCGCCCTCGGCCACATCCACCGCCCGCAGAAGGTCGGCGGGCTGGAGCATATCCGCTACAGCGGCTCGCCGATCCCGCTGTCCTTCGACGAGGCGCGCCAGCAGAAGGAGGTGCTGCTGGTCGACCTGCACGAGGACGGCCTCGAGGCGGTGACGCCGCTGCCGGTGCCCTGTTTCCAGCCGCTGGTCACGCTGCGCGGCTCCCTCGCCGAGCTGGCCGGCGCCATCGCCGAAGCGGCCGCGCAGGGCAGCGCCGAGCGGCCGGTGTGGCTGGAGGTGCAGGTGAGCGCGGACGACTACCTGAGCGACCTGCAGAAGCGCGTCAGCGTCCTGTGCGAAGGGCTGCCGGTCGAGGTGCTGCGTGTCCGTCGAGAACGCGGCAGCGCCAGTGCCGGCCAGCTGGCCGAGGCACGCGAGACGCTGGACGAGCTTACCGCCGAGGAGGTGTTCGCCCGTCGCCTGCAGCAGGAGGCGCTGGAGCAGAGCGATGTGGAGCGCTTGCAGGCGCTGTATCGCGGTGTGCTGGAAAGCCTGCGGGCCGAGCAGGGCTGAATGGCAGGTCAGGATATGGCTAACACTACGCTTCGAGGGACGTGCCGCCAGTGGCACGCCCTCGGACTTTTCGACATCAGGCATCACACAGGGCACCACCGATGCTCTTGTACGTCCTCGATCTGCTAGGCGTTGCCGTCTTTGCCGCCAGCGGCGCCCTTGCCGGCCTGCTCGCCCGGCTCGACCTGTTCGGCGTGCTCGTCCTCGCCTCGATTACCGCCGTGGGGGGTGGCACGATCCGCGACGTCCTGCTCGGCCACTACCCGGTCTTCTGGATCAAGGACTCCGGTCCCCTTCTCACCATCCTGGCGGCAACGGCGTTCACCGTGGTTTGGGTTCAGTATCTTCCTGTCCCTCGGGATGCCCTGGTTGTTGCCGATGCGTTCGGCCTGGCCTTGTTCGCGATCTCGGGGGCCCAGGTCGCCGAGCGGGCGAGCTGCCATCCCCTGGTCACCATTCTCATGGGGACATTGACCGGCGCGGGTGGTGGCGTCGTTCGCGACGTGCTCAGCGCCAAGGTGCCGCTGATACTGCGTCAGGACATCTACGCAACTGCAGCGATAGCAGGCATCCTGCTCTACTTGGTGCTCCGGGCATTGAAAGTGCCGACCGCGGGCGCGTTTGTCGCCGGCGTCGTGACCGTCGCCGCAACACGCCTTGCCTCGATCGCCTACGACCTGCAGCTCCCGGTTGTAGGCGTCGGGTTCCGAGGGTGATGTCCAACCCAAGTGACGAAATGAAGCAGCGCTTCGTTTTCGGACATGAGTTCGTTGGGGCGCCCGACAATGCCAGAATGGCCGCCCCTCTGCGGCAACGCGGTTCACGCCAAAACGTCAACAGCCCCTAGCTCCCTCATGAAAATTCTCAGCCTGCGCCTGAAGAACCTCAACTCCCTCAAGGGCGAGTGGAAGATCGATTTCCGCGAGGCGCCGTTTTGCGACAACGGCCTGTTCGCCATCACCGGGCCGACCGGCGCCGGCAAGACCACCCTGCTCGACGCCATCTGCCTGGCCCTCTACCACCGCACGCCGCGCATGGACCGCCTGTCCAAGGAGTCCAACGAGCTGATGACCCGGCATACCGCCGAGTGCCTGGCCGAGGTGGAGTTCGAGGTCAAGGGGCAGGGCTACCGGGCCTTCTGGAGCCAGCGCCGCGCCCGCGACAAGGCCGACGGCGCGCTGCAGATGCCCCGGGTCGAGCTGGCCGCGGCGGACGGGACCATCCTTGCCGACAAGGTTGGCGACAAGCTCGCGCGGATCGAGGCGCTCACCGGCCTGGACTTCGCGCGCTTCACCCGCTCCATGCTGCTCGCCCAGGGCGGTTTCGCCGCCTTCCTCGAGGCCGACGCGAAAAGCCGCGCCGAGCTGCTCGAGCAGCTCACCGGCACCGAGATCTACGGGCAGATCTCCCGGCGGGTGTTCGAGCGCTGCCGCGGGGCGAAGAGCGCCCTCGAGCAGTTGCAGGCCAGGGCTTCCGGGGTCGAGCTCTTGAGTGACGAGCAGCGCCAGGCCCTGGAGGAGCAGGCCGCCGGCCTGGCCGCCGAGGAGGCGCCGCTGCTGGCGCAGCAAGGCGAGCTGCAGGCCCAGCGCCAGTGGCGCGAGGATCTGAGCAGGGCGGAGCAGCGCTGCCAGGGCGCGGCGCAGTCGCGCCAGCAGGCCGAACGGGCATTGGCCGAGGCCACGCCGCAACTGGCGCGGCTGGCGGCGAGCGAGCCGGCTGCCCGCCTGCTGCCGGCCCATCGGGCCTGGCTGCAGGCCCGGCTGCAGCAGGAGCAGGGCGAGCGGAGCCTGGCGCAGACCCGCATCGACCGGCAGCAGGCGGCCGACGCGGTCGGCCTGCGCCTGTGGCAGGCCAGCCAGCTCGCCCGGCAGGTCGCCGAAGCGGCGCAGGGGCATGCCCGGCAGTTGCAGCTGCAACATAGGCAACTGGTGCAGCAGCTGGCCGAACAGCCGCGGCATGCCGAGCTGGGCGAGCGCCTCGGCGCCTGGCGCGGGCAGTTCGAGCGTCGCCAGCAGTGGCAAGGCGAAATCGCTGCGCTCCAGCGCAGGCAGCAGGGCGAGCGGGCCGCGCTCGCCGGGCAGGCCGAGCAGCAACGGCAGGTGCAGACGCGCCTGCAGAGCCAGCAGGCCGAGCTGGCCGCTGCCCGCTCGGCCGAGCAGCAGGCCCAAGACGCCCTGGCCGCGCTGCTGCAGGGGCAGTCCGAAGGCGCGCTGCGCGAACACTGGCAGCAGCTGCATGCCCGGCAGAACCTGCTGCAGCAACTGGAGCAGAACGCCGAGCAGCGCAGCCGCAGCGCGGCGCGCCTGGCCGGGAGCGCCGCCGAGCTGGCTGATAAACAGCTGCGCCAGAGCGAGCAGCAGACCCAGCGGGAACTCCTGCGCCTGCGCTACAAGGACCTGCAGGCCCTGGTCGCGGCCAGGAGGAAACTGCTGGAGCAGGAGCAGCGCATCCTCAAGCTGGAGGCCTATCGCAGTCAGCTGCAACCTGGCGAAGCCTGCCCGCTGTGCGGCTCCCACGAGCATCCGGCCGTCGAGACCTATCAGGCGCTGGACGTTTCCGCCAGCGAGCGCGCCTTGCAGGCCGGCGAGGCGGAGCTGGAAGCGGTGCGCGGGCAGGGGGAGGCGGCGAGGGATGCACTGGCCGTCCTCGAGGCCGAACTCAAGGCCCTGCAGCAGCGCCGCGAACAGGACGAGGCCGAGCTGCTGCAGCAGCGCGAGCACTGGCGGCAGCTGTGCCGGGAGCTGGGCGCGGAGGTGGCCGACGAGGCGGCGCTGGCCATGCGCCGGAGCGAGCTGGGCGAGCAGCTGGAGGCCCTCGAACTGCGTCTGCGGCGACTCGAGCGGAGCAAGCAGGCCGTGGAGCAGGCCGGCAACCTCCGCCTGCAGGCGGAGCGCGGCTGCGAGCAGGGCAGCCAGCAGCTGCAACTGCTCGAAGAACGCCTGCGCAGCGGCCAGGGCCAGCTGCAGGAGCTGGACGATCAGTTGCAGCAGCGCCAAGCGCAGTTGCAGCAGTGCGAGCAGGCCCTGGCCGAAGATCTCGCCCCCTTCGGCCATCCGCTGCCGACTGATGGCGCGGCCTGGCTCGAACAGCGTCAGGCCGACTGGCAGGCCTGGCAGCAGGGGCAGAGCCGCCTGCAGCAACTGGAGCGCGAGCAGCTGGCGCACAACGCCGCCGTCGAGGCCGCGGAGCAGCAGGCCGCGCTCTGGCAGCAACGCTGGAGCGCCCTGGGCGAGCCCGGGCGGGCCGCCCTGGCGGAGAGCGCCGATGCCCACGTCGCCCTCGGCAACGCGGAAGCCGAGGCGGACGCCGCCCGGCGCCGGGTCAACGAACTGGACGGGCGTCTGCTTTCGCTGGAGGAGCAGCTGCAGCAGCAGCGCCGGCAACTCGAGGCCTGCACCGGCGACTGGCAGGCGCAGCTGGCGCAAAGCCCCTTCGCCGACGAGGCGGCGTTCCAGGCCGCGCTGCTCGACGATTCGCAGCGCACCGCTCTGCAGGACCTCAGGGCGCGTCTGGAGCAGGCGCGGACCGAGGCCCTGGCGCTGCTCGCCGCCACCGAGCAGCAGCTCGCCCAGCTACTGGCCGAACCCGGGACCACGGCCAGCGGCGAGGAGCTGGAGCAGCAGCTGCAGGCCCTGGCCGAGCAGCTCAGGGGCCTGGCCCAGCGCCAGGGTGAAATCCGCGCCACGCTGTCCGCCGACGAGCAGCGCCGGCAAAGCCAGCAGGCGCTGTTCGCCGAGATCGCTGCGCGTCAGGGCGAGTACGACCTCTGGCAGCACCTCAACGGACTGATCGGCGCGGCCGACGGCGCCAAGTACCGCAAGTTCGCCCAGGGCCTGACCCTCGATCACCTGATCTGGCTGGCCAACCGCCAGCTGGTGCGCCTGCACGGCCGCTACCAGCTGGCGCGGCGCTCCGGCGGCGAGCTGGAGCTGGAGATCGTGGACACCTGGCAGGGCGATGCGGCCCGCGACACCCGCACCCTGTCCGGCGGCGAGAGCTTCCTGGTCAGCCTGGCGCTGGCTTTGGCGCTGTCCGATCTGGTCAGCCACAAGACCAGCATCGACTCGCTGTTTCTCGACGAAGGCTTCGGCACCCTCGACGGCGAGACCCTGGAGGTCGCCCTGGATGCGCTGGACAGCCTCAACGCCAGCGGCAAGACCATCGGGGTGATCAGCCACGTCGAGGCGCTGAAGGAGCGCATTCCGGTGCAACTCAGGGTGAGCAAGGGCGTGGGCCTGGGCTACAGCAGCCTGGAAAGGCGCTTCGCCCTGTCCTGAGTCAGCTTCTGCAGAAATGGCGTGAAATATGCTTGAGGCCGGCCCGGCTCCGCGAATCCGCAGGGCCGGCCGGCTTTCCGCACCAGCAGCGGGCACTGGTCGCCCTGTCGCGGAACCGTAACCAATCTTCTGTAAATAGCTGCCATCGCCATGCGGAGCCCTGTGGTATGTCCACCCTGACCGAACTCGTCCAACAGATCGCCCAACTCTATCCCCTCGAGGACAAGCGGGTCGGCAAGCGCTATCGCGTGGTCGACGAGCTGGCGGGCATGACCGAGCTGGAGGAGGTCGGCGGCGCGCCGCGCTATATCCGCACCGCCGAGCTGAAGGACCGCCGGCTCTGGGCGCATGCCGCCGACAGCTGGCCCAGGCACCACCGGCGCGGCGGCCAGCGCTGATCGGTCAGGCCGGGCGCGGCGGCTGCAGCAGCATGCGGGTGATCCGCCGCTCCTTCACTTCGCTGACCTGCAGGCGCCAGCCGCGATAGGCCAGCTCGTCACCGGTCGCCGGCAGGCGGTCGAGCAGGCTCATGGCCAGCCCCGCCAGCGTCTGGTAGTCGTCGGTGGCCTGAGCCTGGAAGCCCAGGCGCTGGCCGAGCAGCGCCAGGCCGATGGCGCCGCTGACCTCGTAGACCCCCTCGCGCTCGATCACATCCGGCCCTTCCATCTCGCTGGCATCCGGCAGTTCGCCGGCGATCGCCTCGAGGATGTCGGTGAGGGTCAGCAGGCCCTCGAAATGACCGAATTCGTTGACCACGAAGGCCACGTGGGTGGAGGCCTGGCGCATCTGTTCGAGGGCGTTGAGCACCGAACAGCCGTCCGGCAGGTTGAGCGGCTGGCGCACCAGTTGCTCGATGTCCGGATGCTCGCCCTGCAGCAGCGCGCGCAGCAGTTCCTTCTTGTGCACGTAGCCGAGGGGCTCGTCGATGGCCGAGGTGCGCGCCACCACCAGACGCGAATGGGGCGAATCGAGCAGTTGCTGGCGGATCTGCGCCTCGTCGGCGTCGAGGGCGATGTGGTCCACCTGCATGCGGTCGGTCATGGCGCTGGCGATGGGCCGCTCGGCCAGATGCAGCACGCCGCTGATCATCACCCGTTCGCGGCGGCCGAACAGGGCGCTGCCGGCCTCGTTGCCCTTGAGCATGTCGGCGATCTCCTCGCCGACCTCCTCGGCCTCCATCTGGTGCCCGCCGAGCAGGCGCAGCACCGCGTGGGCGGTACGCTCGCGCCGCGTGTGGCGGCCCTGCAAGTGTTTCTTGCGGCGCCAGCGGGCCAGCTGGTTGAACACTTCGATGAGAATCGAGAAGCCGATCGCCGCGTACAGGTAGCCCTTGGGAATGTGGAAGCCAAAGCCCTCCGCGGTGAGGCTGAAGCCGATCATCATCAAAAAGCCCAGGCACAGCATGATCACCGTCGGGTGGGCGTTGACGAAGGCGGTCAGCGGCTTGCTGGCGACGATCATCAGGCCGATGGAGATCACCACGGCGAGCATCATGATCTCGAGCTGCTCGACCATGCCGACGGCGGTGATCACCGCGTCCAGGGAGAACACCGCGTCGAGCACGACGATCTGCGCCACCACCGGCCAGAAGCGGGCGTAGGCGCGGCTGCCGGACTGGGCGTGGCTGTGGCCTTCGAGGCGCTCGTGCAACTCCATGGTGGCCTTGAACAGCAGGAACACGCCGCCGAACAGCATGATCAGGTCGCGCCCGGAAAAGCTCTTGCCGAGGATCGAGAGCAGCGGCTCGGTCAGGGTCACCAGCCAGGAGATGCTGGCCAAAAGGCCCAGGCGCATGACCAGGGCCAGCGACAGGCCGATGATCCGCGCGCGGTCGCGCTGCTCGGGCGGCAGCTTGTCAGCGAGGATGGCGATGAATACCAGGTTGTCGATGCCGAGCACGATCTCCAGCACGATCAGGGTCAGCAGACCCAGCCAGGCCGTGGGGTCAGCCAGCCATTCCATGAGCGGTTACCTTTTTGGTTGTGATACGGAAAGAAGATGGGGCTGCGGTCTTCCGGCATGAAAAACGCGCGCGTGCGGGCCGCGACGGGGCGAAGAGCCGAGACAGGTCCGGCGGGAAAGTGTGCCGCCCGGCGAGGTGGCCGGGCGGCTGGCGACACGCGTGGTCCATGGGCGACCGAGGGAGGGGAAGAAGCGCGTCATGCTACGCCATCGGCGCGGCGGCGCTAAGCGCGCAAAGGTAACCGTTTTTTAGCGCGGCGCCTTCCAGCGCGCTTCCCGCCAGCGGTGCCGGGCGTCAAGGTCGAGGAAGGTCCAGGCGATGAAGCGGCTCTGCTTCTGCCCCTGGGCCATGGGCACGACGCGCACCTCGCAGGCGCCGGCCCTTTTCAGCGCGGCCTGGGCGGCGGGCAGGTTGGAGGCCCTGGAGATCAGGCTGCTGAACCAGTACACCTGCGCGGCGTACTGCACGCTTTCCGCGATCATCCGCCCGACGAAGGCGGCCTCGCCGCCGGGACAGTAGAGCTCGGCGCCCTGGCCGCCGAAGTTCAGCAGCGGCAGCGTGCGCTTGGGGTCGAGCTTGCCGAGGTTGCGCCACTTGCGCCGGCTGCCGCGCGTGGCGTCCTCTGCCGTGGCGTGGAAGGGCGGGTTGCAGAGCGTCAGGTCGAAGCGCTCGTCGGCCTGCAGCAGGCCCTGGAAGATGTGCGCGGGATCGGCCTGGCGGCGCAGCCGGATGGTTCCCTCCAGGGCATTGGCGCGGACGATCGTTTCCGCCGAGGCCAGGGCGGTCGGGTCGATGTCGGCGCCGAGGAAGCGCCAGCCGTACTCGCGCTGGCCGATCAGCGGGTAGATGCAGTTGGCGCCGACGCCGATGTCCAGCACCTGCAGGGCCGCGCCGCGCGGGATTACGCCGCTGTGGTCGGCAGCCAGCAGATCGGCCAGGCCGTGCAGGTAATCGGCGCGGCCGGGAATCGGCGGGCACAGGTAGCCGGGCGGGATGTCCCAGTGGCAGATGCCGTAGTGCTCGGCGAGCAGCGCGCGGTTGAGGGTCTTCACCGCGTCCGGATTGGCGAAGTCGATGCTCTTCTTGCCATAGGGGTTGAGGATGACGAAGGCGGCGAGCGCCGGGTGGCGGCGGATCAGCGCGGGAAAGTCGTAGCGGCCCTGGTGGCGGTTGCGCGGGTGCAGCGGGCTCGGGCGTTCCGGCGGCTGCGCGGGGGGCGACGGGGGGCGGGGCTTGCTCGGCATTGCGGGAGGCTGGCGGTGGGCTGGGCGGCGGATTGTCCCACAAGTCGGGCCGGCGCGCCGCCCGGCGCCGCTATTCGGCGGGCTGGCGCTCTTTCAGCCAGGCGGCCAGCTGTTCGGCGGACAGCGGTCGCGAGAGCAGGAAACCCTGTGCCACCTGATAGCCCCGGTGGGTGAGCAGGCGCCGCTGCTCCTCGTTCTCCACCCCCTCGGCGAACACCGCGATCCGCAGGCTGTCGCCGATGCGCATGGCCGCTTCGGTCAGGGCGCGGATGATCTCGTCGTGTTCCAGGTCGCGGACGAAGCTGCGGTCCAGCTTCAGGGCGCGGACCGGCAGGTGGCGCAGGTAGCCGAGGCAGGAGTAGCCGGTGCCGAAGTCGTCGACGGTCAGGCCGATGTCCATGGCCTGCACGGCATGCAGGGTTTTCAGGCTGTTCGGGTTGCCGCTGCGCAGCACGTCCTGGGTGATCTCCAGGTTGAGGTCGGCCGGCTGCAGGGCATGGCGCTGCAGGGTGTCGGTGATCTGCCGGGGCAGTTCGATGTTGTGGAAGCTGTTCGGCGACAGGTTCACCGAGACGGTCGCCACCTCGAGCCCGGCGCTGCGCCAGGCGGCGAGTTGCCGGCAGGCCTCGTCCAGCGCCCAGCGGTCCAGCTCGCCGGCCAGCCCGCATTCCGCCGCCAGCGGAATGAAGCGGCTCGGCGGGATGCTGCCGAGCTGCGGGTGGGCCCAGCGGGCCAGGGCCTCGACGCCGCACAGGCGGCCGCTCTTGAGGTCGACCTGCGGCTGGTAGTGGAGCTGCAGCAGCTGCTGCTGCAGCGCCTCGCGCAGGGCGACCTCGAGGGTCCGGCGTTCCTGGGCCTGGCGGTTCAGCTCCTCGCTGAAGAAGCTGAACTGGCCGCGTCCGTTGCCCTTGGCCTGGTACATGGCGAGATCGGCGTAGTGCAGCAGGGTTTCCATGTCCTCGCCGTTGTCCGGGAACTGGCTGATGCCGATGCTGGCCGAGGGCGTGAGGGTCGCCCCGGCGATCTGGCAGGGCGCCGACAGCTGCTTCTGGATGCGCTTGACGGTCTCGGTCGTCTGCCGGGGGTCGCAGTCGGTGAGGACCACGACGAACTCGTCACCGGACAGCCGGCCGACGATGTCGGTGGCGCGCAGCTCGCCGCGCAGGCGCTGGGCGACGATGCGCAGCAGGGCATCGCCGGCCGGATGGCCGAGGGTGTCGTTGACCTGCTTGAAGCGGTCCAGGTCGAAGAACAGGACGTTCAGCGCCGTGCGGCTGCGCCTGGCCCGGGCGATCGCCTGGCCGGCCTGGACCAGCAGCAGGCTGCGGTTGGGCAGGCCGGTGAGGGCGTCGTAGAAGGCCATCTGGCGAATCCGGTTGTGGCTTTCCTCGCGCTCCAGGGTCAGCAGGCGGCAGCGTTGTCGCTCGGCTTCCTCGCGTTCGGCCTGGGCGCTGACGTCGGTGGCGATCTGCACGATGCGCTTCAGCTGCCCGTCGGCGCCGAGAATGGGGAGATAGGTCGCTTCCAGCCAGAGGCGCCGGCCATCGGCGCGGGTGTAGGGGTAGCGGCCGTTTGCCGACTGGCCGCGCCCCAGCCCTGCCCAGAGACCATCGAAGTCGTGGCGGTTGGCCGGATCGGGTGCGCAGAGTTGCTGGTGCCGGCGTTTGACAATGGCTTCCGCGGTGTAGCCGAAGAGCTGCCGGTACTTGCCGTTGGCGCGCAGGGCGCGGCCGTCAGGGGTGAACTCGGCGATCGCCATGGCCTGCTCGAGGGCAGCAAGCAGTTCCATCCGCTCGGCGGACGCTTGGGAGGAGGGGGAGGACTGCTGCTTCATTCTTTTTCTGTGCGACTCCGGGCAGCCGTCGCTGATCGGTCGGAGGGGCCTCCTGGGCGATTCAAGCGTCGGGCAGGTCGGTGCGGTTTTCGGGAGCGACCGGAGGAATGATGCCATGGGGCAAGAGGCATGCGTCACACGGATTGATAGCGTATTGCCATCATTGGGCCGTGCTGCTTGAAGATGTGAACCATGCACGCTTTTCGATGCCCGAGCCGGGGCTCGGGAAACGGGCATGCAGGAAGGAGCCCAGCCGGGAACGTTGGCGGCGAGGCCGGATGGACGGAGGGCGGGAGTGGCGGGGTCGGAAGGGCAGACCTGCCAGCGGGAGGGGCCAGGCTCGGCGTTCCGCTGGAGGGAGGGCCGGCACACCTTGCGTGTGCCGGCCGGGGACTTCAGAGGTTGGCGATGCGCGCGCGCTGCTCGCCCAGCCTGGCCATGGCCTGTTCGGCTTCGGTCAGCTTGGCGCGCTCCTTGGCGATCACCTCGGCGGGGGCCTTGTCGACGAAGCTGGCGTTGCCCAGCTTGCCGCCGACGCGCTTGACCTCGCCCTCCAGACGCTGGATTTCCTTGTCCAGGCGGGCCAGTTCGGCGTCCTTGTCTATCAGCCCGGCCATCGGCACCAGTACCTG
Organism: Azotobacter chroococcum; assembly: GCF_002220155.1. Taxonomy (NCBI): domain Bacteria; kingdom Pseudomonadati; phylum Pseudomonadota; class Gammaproteobacteria; order Pseudomonadales; family Pseudomonadaceae; genus Azotobacter; species Azotobacter chroococcum. The sequence goes on from NZ_CP011835.1 coordinate 1,040,589, forward strand.
CATCTCGCCGACCAGCGCGGTGGCCGCCAGCGGCGCTTCCTCACCGGCTTCCAGAATGCGGATGGATTCCAGCTTGGCCAGCTTGGCCAGCAGCGGCTCGCTCGCGGTTAGGCTGCGGCGGTCGCTGTCCGAGGCGTTGTTGAGCACCACGTCGATGCGCCTGGCCATGGAGATGTTCATCTCGCCGCGGATCTGCCGCACGCCGAGCATCAGCGCCTTGACCCATTCGATGTATTCTTCGGCGGCTTCGTCGATGCGCGCCTCGTCGGCCACCGGCCAGGGTTGCAGCATCAGGGTCGGGCCGGACTTGCCGGCCAGCGGCGCCAGGCGCTGCCAGATTTCCTCGGTGATGAAGGGCATGAAGGGGTGCGCCAGTCGCAGCGCGGTTTCCAGCACCCGCACCAGGGTGCGGCGGGTGCCACGCTGGCGCTCGATGCTGGCGTTCTCGTCCCAGAGCACCGGCTTGACCAGCTCCAGGTACCAGGCGCAGTACTGGTCCCAGACGAACTCGTAGAGCGCCTGGGCGGCGAGGTCGAAGCGGAAGGCGTCGAGCTGGCGGGTCACCTCGAGTTCGGTGCGCTGCAGCTGGGAAACGATCCAGCGGTCCACCGGGGACAGCTCGACCGGCTCGCCGGCGGCGCCGCAGTCCTTGCCCTCGGTGTTCTCGAAGACGAAGTTGGCGGCGTTCCACAGCTTGTTGCAGAAGTTGCGGTAACCCTCGACGCGGCCCATGTCGAACTTGATGTCGCGGCCGGTGGAGGCCAGCGAGCAGAAGGTGAAGCGCAGCGCGTCGGTGCCGTAGCTGGCGATGCCCTCGGGGAATTCGGCGCGGGTCTGCTTGGCGATCTTCTCGGCCAGCTTGGGCTGCATCATGCCGCTGGTGCGCTTGGTCAGCAGGGTGTCGAGGTCGATGCCGTCGACGATGTCCAGCGGGTCGAGTACGTTGCCCTTGGACTTGGACATCTTCTGGCCCTGGGCGTCACGCACCAGGCCGTGGACGTAGACGGTCTTGAAGGGGATCTGCCCGGTCAGGTGCAGGGACATCATGATCATCCGGGCGACCCAGAAGAAGATGATGTCGAAGCCGGTGACCAGCACGTCGGTGGGGTGGAAGGTCTTGAGGAACTCGGTCTGCTGCGGCCAGCCGAGGGTGGAGAAGGTCCACAGGCCGGAGCTGAACCAGGTGTCCAGCACGTCCTCGTCCTGACGCAGCGGCTCGTCGTTGCGGATCGCGTACTTGTTGCGCACTTCCGCCTCGTCGCGGCCGACGTAGGCGTTGCCGGCCTCGTCGTACCACGCCGGGATGCGGTGGCCCCACCAGAGCTGACGGCTGATGCACCAGTCCTGGATGTCGCGCATCCAGGAGAAATACATGTTCTCGTACTGCCTGGGCACGAACTGGATGGAACCGTCCTCGACGGCGGCGATGGCCTTCTCGGCCAGCGGCTTGGTGGAGACGTACCACTGGTCGGTCAGCCAGGGCTCGATGATGGTGCCCGAGCGGTCGCCGCGCGGCACCTTCAGCGCGTGGTCGTCGATCTTCTCGAGCAGGCCCATGCCGTCGAAGTCGGCGACGATGGCCTTGCGCGCGTCGAAGCGGTCCATGCTGGCATAGCTGTCCGGCAGGCTGGGGTCGATGCGCGTGTTCGGCGTGCCGTCGATGTCGAACACCTGGGCCTGGGCCAGAACGCTGGCGTTCTTGTCGAAGATGTTGATCAGCGGCAGGTGGTGGCGCTTGCCGACCTCGTAGTCGTTGAAGTCGTGGGCCGGGGTGATCTTCACGCAGCCGGTGCCGAACTCGCGGTCGACGTACTCATCGGCGACGATCGGGATCAGGCGGTTGACCAGCGGCAGCAGCACGTGGCGGCCGATCAGGTCCTTGTAGCGCTCGTCCTCCGGATGCACGGCGACGGCGGCATCGCCCAGCATGGTTTCCGGACGGGTGGTGGCGACCACCAGGTAGGCCTTGCCCTCGGCGGTGCGGGCGTCGTCGGCCAGCGGGTAGCGCAGGTGCCAGAGGTGGCCCTTCTCGTCGTGGTTTTCCACTTCGAGGTCGGAGATCGCGGTGTGCAGCTTGGTGTCCCAGTTGACCAGGCGCTTGCCGCGGTAGATCAGGCCGTCCTCGTGGAGGCGCACGAAGGCTTCCTTGACCGCTTCGGAGAGGCCCTCGTCCATGGTGAATCGCTCCCGCGACCAGTCCACCGAACTGCCCAGGCGGCGGATCTGCCGGGTGATGGTGCCGCCGGACTCCTCCTTCCACTCCCAGACCTTGTCGAGGAACTTCTCGCGGCCGAGGTCGTGGCGGCTGACGCCCTGGGCGGCCAGCTGGCGCTCCACCACCATCTGGGTGGCGATGCCGGCATGGTCGGTGCCCGGCTGCCACAGGGTATTGCGGCCCTGCATGCGGCGGAAGCGGATCAGCGCGTCCATGATCGCGTTGTTGAAGCCGTGGCCCATGTGCAGGCTGCCGGTGACGTTCGGCGGCGGGATCATGATGGTGTAGGGCTCGCCGCTGCCCTGCGGGGCGAAGTAGTTCTTCGACTCCCATTCGGCGTACCAACGGGATTCAATGGCGTGCGGCTGGTAGGTCTTGTCCATGCGGAGGAAACCCTTATAAGACGGCTGATCTGGGAAGCCGGGGAGTATAAAGGCAAACCCGTACCCGTGGGCTGCATCCCTGCAAGTCTAGGCGGAATGTCTCGAGGGTCGGGCAGCGGAGCCGCAGGTGAGCGGTTAGGGCTTGTGCAGGGCGAGCAGCCGCTCTAGGCGGGCTTCGAGGCGGCGCTTCAGTTCGGCCTCGATCTGCGGCACGAAGTCGTCGACGACCTCCTGAAGGATCAGCTGGGCTTCGGTGTGCAGGCTCTGCTTCAGGCGCAGCGGCAGGGCGGCCGGGTACGGCCCGTCCTCCTCCTCATCCAGGGGGACGATCTCCGAGAGCAGCGGGATGTCGTCGGCGGAGAGGGTTTCGGTGAGCAGGGGCGGCAGCAGGTCTTCCTCCAGCAGGTCGCGGATCGACTGCAGGTCGTCCAGCAGGTGGGCGGTTTCCGGCTTGGGTTTCAGGCTGTCCATGGCGCGTCAGATGCGTGGCAGGCGGTGATCCTGCAAAGGATAGCCGCGCTCGCGGTAGAAGCGGTAGCTGGCGCGCGTGGCCTGACGGATGGCCGGCTCGCTCACCACCAGCTCGGCGATCCGCGCGAAGCGCTCGCAGAAGGGGGGGGCGGCCAGCGCCAGATTGATCAGCAGGTCGTGGTGATTGCCGGGAGCGTCGTCCAGGCCGAGGGCGATCGGCGTGTCGGCATCCTCCTCGATCAGGTCGTGGGGCAGGAAGGCCTCGCTTTTGTAGCTCCACAGCCGGGCGTCCAGCGCATCGCGCTGGGCCGCGTCCTGGCAGTACAGATAGATACGGTGCCCCAGGCGCCAGGCCTTTTCCGTCAGCTTGCAGGCGAAGTCCAGGCGTGCCGCCGGGTCGGCGGAGGGCAGGATGTAGAAGTCGACCTGGGGCATGGAGTCCTCGGCTGTGCGGGGGCGGAGCTCGCCCCCGCGTCCGCTCACGGGGCGCTGCGGTCCAGCAGGAACTGGGTCAGCAGCGGGACCGGGCGGCCGGTGGCGCCCTTTTCCTTGCCGCCGCTGATCCAGGCGGTGCCGGCGATGTCCAGGTGTGCCCAGTGGTAGTTCTTGGCGAAGCGCGAGAGGAAGCAGCCGGCGGTGATGCTGCCGGCCTTGGGGCCGCCGATGTTGGCCATGTCGGCGAACGGGCTGTCGAGCTGTTCCTGGTATTCCTCGAACAGCGGCAGCTGCCAGGCACGGTCGGCGGCATGTTCGCCGGCCTTGAGGATCTGGCGGATCAGGGCGTCGTGGTTGCCCATCAGGCCCGAAGCCTGGGTGCCCAGGGCGGTGATGCAGGCGCCGGTGAGGGTGGCGACGTCGATCACCGCCTGCGGCTTGAAGCGTTCGGCGTAGGTGAGGGTGTCGCACAGCACCAGGCGGCCTTCGGCGTCGGTGTTGAGGATCTCCACGGTCTGCCCGCTCATGCTGGTGACGATGTCGCCGGGGCGGGTGGCGCCGCCGCTGGGCATGTTCTCGGCGCAGGCCAGGAGACCCACGACGTTGATCGGCAGGGCCAGTTCGAGCAGGGCGCGGAAGGTGCCGAGCACGCTGGCGGCGCCGCACATGTCGTACTTCATCTCGTCCATGCTCGGGCCGGGCTTGAGGCTGATGCCGCCGGTGTCGAAGGTGATGCCCTTGCCGACCAGCACAAAGGGCTGCTCGTCCTTCTTGCCGCCCTGGTAGTTGAGCACGACCAGCCGCGGCGGCTGGTCGCTGCCCTGGGCGACGGCGAGGAAGGCGCCCATGCCGAGTTCCTTGAGCTTCTTCTCGTCGAGGACCTCGACCTTCAGCGCGTCGTGCGCCTTGGCCAGCGCCTTGGCCTCGTCGGCCAGGTGGCTCGGGTAGCAGAGGTTCGGCGGCAGGTTGCCGAGGTCGCGGGTCAGGGCCATGCCGCTGGCGATCGCCCGGGCATGGCCGGCGGCGCGCTCCACGTCAGCCTGACTGGCCTTGTCGCAGACCAGGACCAGCTTCTTCAGGGTCGGCGCGGTGGCTTTCTCGCTCTTGAAGTGGTCGAACACGTAGGTGGCGTCGAGCAGCGTCTCGGCCAGCAGGCGGGCCTTGCCGTAGGCGTCGCGCCCCTTGACGTGGAGTTCGCCCAGGGTCAGGGCGGCGTCGCTGCCGCCCAGACCTTTCAGCACGCTATGGGCTGCCGCGACGATCTTGCGGAACTGGCGGTCGCCCAGCTCGCTCTCCTTGCCGGTACCGACCAGCAGCACGCGCTCGGCCTTGAGATTCGGCAGATGGTGCAGCAGCAGGGTCTGTCCGACCTTGCCGGCGAGGTCGCCGCGCTTGAGGGCCGCCGACAGGGCGCCGTCGGTGGCCTGGTCGACGGCCTTGGCGGTGGCGCCCAGTTTGCGGCCTTCGCCGACGGCAACCACCAGCGTGGCGGTTTTCAGGGTTTGCGGGCTGGCACTTTTGACAACGAGTTGCATGGCGTGATGTCCCCAAGACAAAGGGTCTGGTTTGCAGGATAATGCCGGTCTTTTTTGTGGCGCGTTGCAGGCTGCTGAGAATGCTGCGTTCGGCTATCGGTGTGGGATCGGGTTCGGAGTCCTTTCACGTCAGGGACACTGCACAGCCTTGCCTGATCTTGCCCTGTCCGGCCTCGCTCGCGGCCTTTTCGACGGCCTGTGGGGCGGTGGGTCGGCAACAAGGCGGCTAGTTTGAGCACAGCGGCCTGAGCCTGACAACCCTGGAGTGTCTGGTTTGATCATCCCTCGCTATCTTTCCCGTGAGCTGCTGATGACGCTGAGCGCGGTCAGTGCCGTGCTGCTGGCGATCATCATGAGCGGCCGCTTCATCAAATATCTGGCGCAGGCCGCCCAGGGCCAGCTCGATCCGGGCGTGCTGCTGCAGATCATGCTCTACCGGATGCCCAGTTTCCTCGAGCTGATCCTGCCACTGGGGCTGTTCCTCGGCATCCTGCTCGCCTATGGCCGGCTGTACCTCGACAGCGAGATGACCGTGCTGGCGGCGACCGGGATGAGTCCGCGGCGCCTGGTCGTCTACACCCTAATTCCGGCCATCCCGGTCGCCGCGCTGGTCGCCTGGATGAGCCTGGGGCTGGCGCCCCAGGGAGTTCGGATGGTCGAGCAACTGCTCAACGAGCAGAAGGCCCTGACCGAGTTCGATACCTTGGTGCCGGGGCGTTTCCAGGCCATGAAGGACGGCTCGCGGGTGACCTATGTCGAGGATCTGACTGACGACCGCACCGAGCTTTCCAGCGTGTTCATCAGCGAGAAGCGGATGTCCCGCGATGGCGGAAAGGAGCGCGGCATCGCCGTGCTGGTGGCGGAGGGCGGCCGCCAGGAGGTGCAGGCGGACGGCAGTCGCTACCTGATCCTGCAGAACGGCTATCGCTATGACGGCAATCCCGGGCAGGCCGACTACCGGGTGATCCGCTACGACACCTATGGCGTTTTGCTGGGCAAGCCGGCGGTGAGCGGCGAGATCAACGAGCGCGAGGCGACTCCCACCCGCGAGCTGGTCGGCAGCGAGCAGCCGCGCCATCAGGCCGAACTGCAGTGGCGCCTTTCACTGCCCCTCCTGGTGTTCGTGGTCGCCGTGCTGGCGGTGCCGCTGGCCAAGGTCAATCCCCGCCAGGGACGCTTTCTCAAGCTGTTGCCGGCGATCCTTCTCTACATGGCCTATCTGGCCACGCTGATCGCCGTGCGCGGCGAGCTGGACAAGGGCAGGATTCCGATGCTGATCGGCCTCTGGTGGGTCCACGGGCTCTTCCTGCTGATCGGCCTGGGGCTGCTGTTCTGGGAGCCCCTGCGCCTGCACCTGGCGAGCCGTCGTGCCGCGCGGAGTCTGAAGCATGGGTAAGCTGGACAGATACATCGGCATCAGTGTGTTGCTCGCCATCCTGGCGGTGCTCGGGGTGATCGTCGGTCTAACCCTGCTGTTCGCCTTCGTCGACGAGCTGGGCGATGTCCGGGGCAATTACGATCTGGCCGCGGCGGCCTGGTATGTCTTTCTGACCGTGCCGCAGCGCACCTATGAAATGCTGCCGATGGCGGCGCTGATCGGCTGCCTGATCGGTCTCGGCACTCTGGCCAGCAGCTGCGAGTTGACGGTCATGCGGGCCGCCGGGGTATCGCTCGGGCGCATCGTCTGGGCAGTGATGAAGCCCATGCTGGTGCTGATGCTGCTCGGCGGGCTGCTCGGCGAGTACCTGGCGCCCTGGGCGGAAAACAAGGCCGAGGCCCATCGCTCCCTGGCCCAGGGTGGCGGCGAGGCGCAGACGGCCAAGCACGGCCTCTGGCATCGCCAGGGCGAGGAGTTCGTGCACATCAACGCGGTGCAGCCTGGGGGCGTGCTGTACGGGGTGACCCGCTACCGTTTCGATGATCAGCGCCATATGTTGTCCTCCAGCTTCGCCAGGAGGGCGCACTACCGGGACGGATACTGGCAGCTGGAGGAGGTGACGACCACCCGTTTCCTCGAGCGCCGCACCGAGATCGTCAATGCGCCCGGCGAGCGCTGGGATGTCCAGTTGACTCCCCAGTTGCTGGGGACCGTGGTGATGGATCCGGAAGCCCTGTCGATGACCGGGTTGTGGCGCTACATCCATTATCTGGCCGAGCAGGGGCTGAACAATACGCGCTACTGGCTGGCCTTCTGGAGCAAGGTGCTGCAGCCCATGGTGACCGCGGCACTGGTGCTGATGGCGATTTCCTTCATCTTCGGCCCGCTGCGCTCGGTCACCCTCGGCCAGCGGCTCTTCACGGGGGTGCTGGTCGGCTTCGTCTTCCGCATCTTCCAGGACCTGCTCGGTCCTTCGAGTCAGGTGTTCGGCTTCTCGCCCCTGCTGGCGGTGGCTCTGCCGGCAGGGCTTTGTGCGCTGCTGGGGCTGCACCTGTTGCGCCGGGCAGGGTAGGGCGGGAACGCCGCCCGCCTGCCGGTGGCGGGGAATGCTACTTCTTGTGGATGTTCTTCGGCAGCCGGATCACCCGGCTGTTGGAGTACAGGTCCTGCCAGGTGCGCCCTTGCTTGTCCCAGAGCATCCAGAGGTGGCCCAGGCCAAGGCACAGCCAGGAGACGATGGCGATCAGAAAGCGCAGCAGGGCCTGCCAGAGATCGATGGCGGTGCCGTCGCTGTTCTGGATGCGCAATCCCCAGACCTGCATGCCGAGGGTCTGGCCGTTATGCGTCCAGAATTTCGCGAAGAAGCCGAACAGGCAGAAGAGCAGCAGGGTGGAGAGCAGCGGGTCGCCATCCAGTGCGCCGGCGTCGGACAGTTGCCTGAGCCGCTCGCTGCCGACGATGGCCATCTGGATCAATTTGTAGAGAAAGGTGACGACGATCAGCAGGGCAGCGCAGAGCAGAAAGTCGTAGAACATCGCTGCCAGGCGGCGGGGCAGTCCTGCGGCAGGGAAATCCCCTTGGGGGATCAGGGCGGGTTTGGGCATGGCGGGCTCGCGGTAAGGCAAAGGCCGTCATTCTACGGAATATCGGGCACAAAAAAGCCCCTGATGGCGACATCAGGGGCTTTCCGCAAGCCTAGAATCAGCCCAGGATCTGAACTTTGTCAGCCTGCATGCCTTTCTGGCCTTGTACCGCTTCGAAGGTGACCTTCTGGCCTTCTTTCAGGCTCTTGAAGCCGGTGCCTTCGATTGCGCGAAAGTGGACGAACAGATCCGGACCGCTCTCGGGGGTGATGAAGCCAAAGCCCTTCTCGTCGTTGAACCACTTGACGGTGCCGGTTTGACGATTCGACATGTCTTATTTCCTTGAAACTGGAGTTGATGGCAGTCCCTGTGACAACAGAGAGCTGGAACTGGTTGCAGAGAGTAAGAGAAGTCGAGCGGGATGTAGCGGACCTGTAGGACCTACTGCCACCAAGTCAAGATTCAACAGCGACCCACGCAAACACAGTTTAGATACTGTACGCCAAGTCCGCGGAAAAAGCCAAGCCCCAGAGCGGAAGGTTTTTGCGAGTGGTTATATTGTGGGGAAATTGCAGATATTTTCTCTAAAAATGATAATTTTTGCAGGAAATTACCGCTCTTGTAGGGTGGGTGGTCGCCTCTTCCTCGGCTGGCAATGGAGGGAACGCCGTCGATGGGCCGGCACTGCTTCGGCGGCAGTTCGTCGCACCTGTGGGCAGGTCTTGCCGACAGGCAGGGGGACAGCCAGAGGCTTTTCCATGTCTGGGCCTGGTCGGGTTCATGGGTAATTTCCTTGCCTGACTGAGTGGTGGCTGGAATCTCTGCTGGCATGGCTTGTTGCAGTTTTGATGCTCTGGGTGTGTTGGGCTTATATTTTTATTTCATTTTATGGGGGCCACTCTTTTTAAGAGATGTTTGCTTCTAAATGGTTGCCTGGAAATATCCCTATCCAATAAGTGCCGCCTTGACCCTGGTGCCTGCAGGATCTTTTCTTGTAATGGGTTGCGGTAAATACAGGTTTTCTCGGGGCTGAAAATATGGCAGGGCATCTCGAATGCCAAGGCCGGATGTCGCATGAGCATGAGTATGGGATGTATCAGGCGGTCGTGTGCTTTCGCCTAAACCCGAGCGCCGGGCTGTCGAGGATGGCAAGGGCTCTAACAGGGAGACGTTATCCGGACCACCGCGGTTTCGCTGGTTGGGAGGACAGCCGGGCCGGTCACTTTGGCCAGCACTGCTTTTTATGACTGCCTGAGGGGTGCGAGCGAGTCAGTGCTCTGTGTCGCACGCTTCCTATTCTTCTCCTGTGGGAGGGATATTCCATGACAGTGTTCAGTATGAAACCCATAACGCTGATTTTCACCGTAGCGCTACTTTTGCCGGCGTCCTTGGCCTTGGCAGAGACTGATAGCCGACCTGCCGCAGGTCCGACAGAGCTGGAGGAGATGGTTGTTTATTCGCAGATGCCCCAGGTCCGGGACTATAGCTATGGCATGCGCCTGGATATTGCCGAAGTGGTGGCCATGGAGTATTTCCCCCCCGAGCCGGATTTTTGCGGGGTCATTCCGGCGCAGATGACCTACGAGGACTCCATGGGCGAGCTCAACACCATTCGCTATCTATATCCGGAAACCGCAGGCTGCCACGACAACTAGAAAAAACGGAAGGCAAAGCACGGGGCAAGCGTCACGGCGTAGGGTGAGGCAAGGCGGACGAGGATGCATTCGTCATGCCGGTGCTCTAACCGCGATCTTTCTCGTGCATTCGCCCTCGGTCGCGGTGTGGCAGTCCCTCCTTCGAGGCGGGGTGGGGCGTGTAAGCATGCTGGTTGAGCGAGGGCGCGCGGATTGCACTTTGCGGGCGTCGTGCTGTCACAACGGCACCTACCTAACCTTGTATGAGCTGCGACGCCAGGAAGGGCAACTAATGACCATCAATCCGATTCTTTCTCTTATGCTTGCATGCTGCGGTCTGTTCGCGAGCGGACTGTATCTGGGAAGCTGGCTGCGCTCCTCGCCGAAACCGGAAGCGGATCTGGAGGAGCCGGTGGACGATGCCGGTCTGTTCTGTGGCTGGGACGGGCTCTCGGCTGTTGAGCGCAAGAAGCGGCTGGCTCTGTATCAGCGGCGTGTGCGCGCACGAATCGCCGAGCAGGAGCGGGTCTGGCTCCAAGCTCGTCTGAGGGAGTGTGCAAAGGTGTAAGGCATGACTGGTGACACACAAAAAGGGAGGCCTCGGCCTAATGCCAGTCAGTTAAGGCCGTCGCCTTGACCTTTGGTGGGCTGAAAGCAAAATCCGATGCCTGTTTTAGGCATCGGATTTTTTATGCGTCTCTCGCGTGCACTGGCCATCACTCACGATATTGCTGCTACGTCCCATGCACTCGATGGGCTGGGCGAGTTGCTTGACGCGAGGTCACCCATCGAACCGCCATTGCCTCGGTCCCATGCACTCGATGGGCTGGGCGAGTTGCTTGACCCCGACCTGGTCAAATCTGCCTTCGAGACCGCTGGTGTAGCTACCCTGCGCAAGCGCCGCTTGCCTCTGGAGTCCATGATCTGGTGCGTGATCGGCATGGCGCTGTTTCGCCGAATGTCGGCCTGGGATGTCGTCAACCAGATGGACATCATGCTGCCCGGGCAGCGCCCCTTGGTGGCCCCCAGCGCTGTGGTTCAAGGGCGTCAGCGCTTGGGTAGCCAGGCTGTACGTGAAGTCTTCGCGCTGACGCAGCAGCGCTGGCATGCCTCGGCCAACCATCCGACCTGGATGGGGCTACGCCTGCTCAGTGTCGATGGGGTGGTCTGGCGCACGCCCGATACGCAGGAGAACCGTGAGCACTACGGCAGCTCCACCAACCAGCATGGCGATACCGGTTTTCCACAGGTACGCATGGTGTGCCAGATGGAGCTGACCAGTCACCTATTGGTCAGCAGCAGCTTCGCCGGTTACCACAGCAATGAGATGAAACTGGCCGAGCAACTGGTTGTCACTACGCCCGATCACTCGCTGACCCTGTTCGACCGTGGCTTCTACTCACTGGGCTTGTTGCACCATTGGCAGCAGGCCGGCACCCAGCGTCACTGGCTGATTCCGCTGCGCAAGGGGGCCCGCCATGAAGTCATTCACCGACTGGGGCGCCAGGATGCCATCGTCAGTCTGCCGACCTCGCCGCAAGCGCGAAAGCAATGGCCGGGCCTGCCGGAAACCCTGCAGGCGCGCCTCCTGAGCAAGACGGTCAAGGGCAAGGTGCGCCAGATCCTGACCTCGATGACCGATCCCCTGCGCTTCCCTTCAGATGAGATCGTCGATTTGTACAGTCAGCGCTGGGAAATCGAGCTGGGCTACCGGGAGATGAAGCAGAGCATGCTGGACAGCCGCTACACGCTGCGTAGCAAGACGCCGGAGATGATCGAGCAGGAGCTATGGGAGTACTGCTGGGCTACAACCTGCTGCGCTACCAGATGCTGGAGATGAGTCGCCACTGCCCGGGGATCTACCCCTGCGAGATGAGCTTCACCGCCTGTACCTGGGCGATCTTGGGGTTACTGAATGGCCTTTCCCTGCGGCATCCGGGCAATATCCCCAAATACTTGGCAGAGCTACATGCGTCAGCCATGCACTACGTACTGCCGCATCGGCGGAAAGATCGTTGCTACCCTCGCGCGGTCAGACCAAAGCCATCCAAGTATCAATCCAGAAATAAAAATGCCAGTCAGCTTAACTGACTGGCATTAGGCCTCGGCCTCCCTTTTTGGTTCGCTATCTGCCTTGACTTCAGTCGAGCAGGCGGAGGGGGTTCCACCAGGCGCGCTTGGGCTTGCGATCGGCGGCCTCGACGTTTTCCGGAGTTTCCTCGCCCTGTTTGAGGTCGAGGCGGATTTCCTGGCGAGCCTCTTCGTACATGCGGCGAACATCCTGGTTGGCGCGGGTTTCGCCCGGAGGCAGCGGAGGCTTGCTCTCGATCAGGCCGAGGGTGTACTTGCCCAGCCAGGAGCGGTTGTCGTCCTCCTCCTCCAGCGGCACGAACTGGCCGTTCTGCAGGCTCGGGTGATCCGGGTAGTTCAGCTTCAGGGTTTCCAGGCTGGTGGCGGCCAGTTCGTCCAGGGTCAGGCGCTGGTAGGACTCGACCATCACCGCCAGGCCATCGCCTACCGCGGGCGTTTCCTGAAGGTTCTCCACCACGTAGCGGCCGCGATTGGCGGCGGCTACGTAGGCCTCGCGCTTCAGATAGTAGTGGGCGACGTGGATCTCGTAGGCGGCCAGCAGGTTGCGCAGGTAGACCATGCGCGCCTTGGCGTCCGGCGCATAGCGGCTGTTCGGGAAGCGGCTGGTGAGCTGGGCGAACTCGTTGAAGGAGTCGCGGGCCGCGCCGGGGTCGCGCTTGGTCATGTCCAGCGGCAGGAAGCGTGACAGCAGGCCGCGATCCTGGTCGAAGGAGGCCAGCCCCTTGAGGTAGTAGGCGTAGTCGACGTTCGGGTGCTGCGGATGCAGGCGGATGAAGCGTTCGGCAGCCGAGCGCGAGGCTTCTGTCTCCTGACTCTTGTAATAGGCGTAGATCAGTTCGAGCTGCGCCTGTTCCGCGTAGCGACCGAACGGATAGCGCGACTCCAGGGCCTTCAGCTTGCTGGTCGCGGCGCTGTAGTTCTCGTTGTTGAGATCGGTCTGGGCCTGCTGGTACAGCTCGGTTTCGCTCAGGTTCTCGTCGACGACATCCTCCTTCTCCTTCTTCGATCCGCAGGCGGCGATGAGAACGAGCGTGGCGATCAGCAGCAGGTGTTTCAGGTGCATGGATGCTGTGCGTCCCTGTGACGGCGGCTGTCGGGGGGCGGGCCGTCCTGTTATGATGGGCGCCCCGCGTGAGCCGGGGCAGAGGGGTCGTATTTAACCACAAGCGCATGGCCGAAACCAAAGGCCGTGCCCCGCCGTTGCCGAGCATGTCAATACACAACGATCAGGCCATCCGACTTCGCGCCGAAGTCCCCTTCGAACTGGGCGGTCAGCGCCTCGACCAGGTCGCCGCACAGCTTTTCGCCGAACATTCGCGCTCGCGTCTGGCCGCCTGGATCAAGGACGGGCGCCTGACCGTGGACGGCGCCGTATTGCGCCCCCGCGACATCGTGCATGGCGGCGCCCTGCTCGAACTGGATGCCGAGCAGCAGGCGCAGGGCGAGTGGATCGCCCAAGCCATCGAGCTGGACATCGTCCATGAGGACGAGCAGATACTGGTGCTGAACAAGCCTGCCGGACTGGTTGTGCATCCGGCCGCGGGGCATGCCGATGGCACCCTGCTCAACGCGTTGCTGCACCATGTGCCGGGGCTGGTCAATGTGCCGCGCGCCGGCATCGTCCATCGCCTGGACAAGGACACCACTGGGCTGATGGTGGTGGCCAAGACCCTGCAGGCGCAGACTCGGTTGGTCGAGCAGTTGCAGATGCGCAGTGTCAGCCGCATCTACGAGGCCATCGTGGTCGGCGTGATCACCGCCGGTGGCAGCGTCGACGCGCCCATCGGTCGTCATGGCCAGCAGCGCCAGCGCATGGCGGTGGTCGAGGGCGGCAAGCCGGCGGTCAGCCACTATCGCGTGCTCGAGCGTTTCCGCGCGCATACCCATAGCCGCATCAAGCTGGAAACCGGGCGCACCCACCAGATCCGCGTGCACATGGCGCACATCGGCTACCCGCTGGTGGGTGACCCGGTCTATGGCGGGCGCTTTCGCATCCCGCCAGCGGCCAGTCCGACCCTGGTGCAGGCGCTCCGGGAGTTTCCGCGCCAGGCGCTGCACGCGCGTTTCCTCGAGCTGGACCACCCCGCCAGCGGCGAACGTCTCAAATGGGAGGCGCCGCTGCCGGACGATTTCGTCTGGTTGCTGACGCTGCTGCGCCAGGACAGCGAGGCGTTCGTCTGATGGATGTCTGGCTGGTGCCGGACTGGCCTGCACCAGCACGAGTGCGCGCCTGCGTGACGACTCGCGAGGGTGGCATCAGTGCTGCGCCCTTCGACGGTCTCAATCTCGGCGACCATGTCGGGGACGAGCCGGGGGCGGTGGCCGAGAATCGCCGGCGCCTGCAGGCCGGTCTCGGCTGCGAGCCGGCCTGGCTGCGTCAGGTGCATGGCGTGACGGTGGTGCCGGCCGATCCGGCGCTGATATCCGAGGCCGATGCCAGCTGGACGGGCCGCTCCGGTATCGCCTGCGCCATCCTTACCGCCGACTGCCTGCCGGTGCTGTTCTGCGACCGCGCCGGCACGCGGGTGGCGGCGGCCCATGCCGGCTGGCGCGGGCTGGCCGGCGGGGTGCTGGAGGCGACCCTGGATGCCTTGGCCGTGGCGCCGGAGGAGCTGCTGGTCTGGCTCGGCCCGGCCATCGGCCCGGCGGCCTTCGAGGTCGGCCCCGAGGTGCGCGAGGCCTTTCTCGAACGCCATCCGCGGGCGGCAGAGGCCTTCGTGGCGAGCCGCAATCCGGGTCGCTTCATGGCCGACCTCTATCAGCTGGCGCGCATCCGTCTGGCTGCTCGGGGTGTCGTGGCTGTCTATGGCGGTGGCTTCTGCACCTACAGCGACCCGCGCTTCTACTCCTACCGCCGCGCCCCGCACACCGGGCGCTTCGCCAGTCTGGTCTGGCTGGCGATCCCCTGATCGCCTTTTCTCGCCACGGGGCGCATTAAGCCCACGGTCTGCGCTCATCGGTCCGGCTGCTGACGTGGATCAATCCTGCGGCCTTGAATCCCCGCCGATCATCCTTATCTATGCTTCAACTCGGCAGGCCTCCAGCGCGCCAGCCCGCTCCTCATAGGAAGGATGACTCCATGCGAATCGACCGATTGACCAGCAAACTGCAACTTGCCCTGTCCGATGCCCAGTCCGTGGCGGTCGGTCTCGACCATGCCGCCATCGAGCCGCTGCACCTGATGCAGGCGCTGCTCGATCAGCAGGGGGGCTCGATCAAGCCGCTGCTGATGCAGGTCGGCTTCGACATCAATGGCCTGCGCCAGGCGCTGGCCAAGGAGCTCGAGCAGCTGCCCAAGCTGCAGAACCCCACCGGCGACATGAACCTGTCCCAGGACTTGGCGCGCCTGCTCAATCAGGCCGATCGCCTGGCCCAGCAGAAGGGTGATCAGTTCATCTCCAGCGAGCTGGTGCTGCTCGCCGCGCTGGATGGCGATACCCGTCTGGGCAAGGTCCTTTTGGGGCAGGGCGTATCGAAGAAGGCCATCGAAAACGCCGTCAACAACCTGCGCGGCGGCCAGACGGTGAACGACCCGAACGCCGAGGAGTCCCGTCAGGCCTTGGACAAGTACTGCGTCGACATGACCGCACGGGCCGAGGAGGGCAGGCTCGACCCGGTGATCGGGCGCGACGACGAGATCCGTCGCACCATCCAGGTACTGCAGCGGCGCACCAAGAACAATCCGGTGCTGATCGGCGAGCCGGGCGTCGGCAAGACTGCCATCGTCGAGGGGCTGGCCCAGCGCATCGTCAATGGCGAGGTGCCGGACGGCCTCAAGGACAAGCGCCTGCTGGCCCTCGACATGGGCTCGCTGATTGCCGGCGCCAAGTTCCGCGGCGAGTTCGAGGAGCGCCTGAAGGCGGTGCTCAACGAGCTGGGCAAGCAGGAGGGGCGGGTCATCCTGTTCATCGATGAATTGCATACCATGGTCGGTGCCGGCAAGGCCGAGGGTGCCATGGATGCCGGCAACATGCTGAAGCCCGCCCTGGCGCGCGGCGAGCTGCACTGCGTCGGTGCCACCACCCTCGACGAGTATCGCCAGTACGTCGAGAAGGACGCCGCCCTGGAGCGGCGCTTCCAGAAGGTGCTGGTGGACGAGCCGAGCGAGGAGGACACCATCGCCATCCTCCGTGGCCTCAAGGAGCGCTACGAGGTGCACCACGGGGTGACCATCACCGACGGCGCGATCATCGCCGCGGCCAAGCTGTCGCACCGCTACATCACCGACCGCCAGCTGCCGGACAAGGCCATCGACCTGATCGACGAGGCTGCCAGCCGCATCCGCATGGAGATCGACTCCAAGCCTGAGGCGCTGGACCGTCTGGATCGCCGTCTGATCCAGCTGAAGATCGAGCGCGAGGCGCTGAAGAAGGAAACCGACGAGGCGACCAAAAAGCGTCTGGTCAAGCTCGAGGAAGACATCGCCAAGCTGGAGCGCGAGTACGCCGACCTCGAGGAGATCTGGAAGTCGGAGAAGGCCGAGGTGCAGGGCTCGGCGCAGCTCCAGCAGCAGCTGGAGCAGGCCAAGCTGGACCTGGAGGCGGCACGGCGCAAGGGCGACCTGAACCGCATGGCCGAGCTGCAATACGGCTCGATTCCCGAGCTGGAGCGCAAGCTGGCCGCCGCCGACAGCGGCGAGCCACGGGAGAACCAGCTGCTGCGCAACCGTGTCACCGACGAGGAGATCGCCGAGGTGGTGTCCAAGTGGACCGGCATCCCGGTGGCCAAGATGCTCGAGGGGGAGCGCGAGAAGCTGCTGAAGATGGAGGAACTGCTGCACCAGCGGGTGATCGGTCAGCACGAGGCGGTGGTCGCCGTGGCCAACGCGGTGCGTCGCTCCCGCGCCGGCCTCGCCGACCCGAACCGGCCGAGCGGCTCCTTCCTGTTCCTCGGCCCGACCGGGGTGGGCAAGACCGAGCTGTGCAAGGCGCTGGCCGAGTTCCTCTTCGATACCGAGGAGGCGCTGGTGCGCATCGACATGTCCGAGTTCATGGAGAAGCACTCGGTGGCCCGGCTGATCGGCGCCCCTCCCGGCTATGTCGGCTACGAGGAGGGCGGTTATCTGACCGAGGCGGTGCGCCGCAAGCCCTACTCGGTGGTGCTGATGGACGAGGTGGAGAAGGCCCACCCCGACGTGTTCAACATCCTCCTGCAGGTGCTGGAAGATGGTCGTCTGACTGACAGCCACGGGCGCACTGTGGACTTCAAGAACACCGTGGTGGTGATGACCTCCAACCTCGGCTCGATGCAGATCCAGGAACTGGTCGGCGATCGCGAGGCCCAGCGGGCGGCGGTGATGGATGCGGTGAGCCATCACTTCCGGCCGGAGTTCATCAACCGTATCGACGAGGTGGTGGTATTCGACCCGCTGGCCCGCGAGCAGATTGCCGGCATCGCCGAAATCCAGCTCAAGCGCCTGCGTCGACGCCTGGCCGAACGCGAGCTGAGCCTCGAGCTCTCTGCCGAGGCCCTGGACAAGCTGATTGCCGTCGGCTACGACCCGGTCTACGGGGCGCGACCGCTGAAGCGGGCGATCCAGCGCTGGATCGAGAACCCACTGGCGCAGCTGATCCTCGCCGGCCAGTTCGCCCCCGGCACGAAGATCTCTGCTCGGGTGGAAGGCGACGAGATCGTCTTCGGCTGATGCCGCTCCTCGACCCTCTCTCCATGGGGGAGAGGGCGAAGAAAATAAGTGATTGCTACAAAAAGCATTTTCAAGGGTTGACAGGGGCGCCGGGAGCCGTAAAATGCGCGCCACTGCAACGGAGACGGTATTCCTTGATCTGTTGTAGGTAGAAGTGATGAAAGTTCCGCGATAGCTCAGTCGGTAGAGCAAATGACTGTTAATCATTGGGTCCCTGGTTCGAGTCCAGGTCGCGGAGCCAGCTTTCAGACGGGGTATAGCGCAGTCCGGTAGCGCGCCTGCTTTGGGAGCAGGATGTCGGGAGTTCGAATCTCTCTACCCCGACCATCTCTTCATGTGTTTGGGTCGTTAGCTCAGTCGGTAGAGCAGTTGGCTTTTAACCAATTGGTCGTAGGTTCGAATCCTACACGACCCACCATTTCTCTCCTTGCACGCCCGTGCATGTCAAAATCATTCTTTTCATAGTTCATTGCAGTAATTCTGCGCGCTCAATCTTTTCGCCAGTCGTCCGGGGTTTCCCTGTGGCGTGTTTCGGTGCGTCCGGACGTTGGGCTTGGCGCGTTTGCGCAACAAGGCGTAGCAGCGCTCTGCCGTGCGAGCGGCCGCAATGAGGCGGTGAGGGTGCCCCGGGCGAGCGGCTGGCGCTGCGCCGGGGCGGGGGGATCAGTGGAGCTTGAGGCGGGGTTCGGTACTGCTGCGGAAGCGGTCGCCCACCATCATCATCAGGGTGCGGAAGGTGCCGTACAGCGCCATCTGGTGCATCCGGTAGAGCGAGATGTAGAACTTGCGGGCCAGCCAGCCCTCCAGGGTTACAGTGCCGGTCAGGTTGCCCATCAGGTTGCCGATCGCCGAGAAGCTCGACAGCGAAATCAGCGAGCCGTGATCGCTGTAGCGGTACTCCAGCAGGGGCTTGTCTTCCTGAAGCTTGCGATAGAGCGACTTGGCCAGCAGGGTGGCCTGCTGGTGAGCGGCCTGGGCGCGCGGCGGCACGGTGCGGTCGGTGCCCGGCTGCGGGCAGGCGGCGCAGTCGCCGAAGGCGAAGATGTCGTCGTCGAGGCTGGTCTGCAGGGTTGGGCGCACCACCAGCTGGTTGATGCGGTTGGTTTCCAGGCCGTCCAACTCCTTGAGGAAGGCGGGGGCGCGAACGCCTGCCGCCCAGACCATGAGATCGGCGGAGATGAACTGACCATCCTTGGTGTTCAGGCCTTTGGCGGTGACTTCGCTGACGGCGGTGCTGGTGTGGACGCGAACGCCGAGGCTTTCCAGGGTGGCATGTGCCGAGCGGCTGATGCGTTCGGGCAGGGCGGCCAGTACGCGCGGGCTGGATTCGATCAGCGTGATGCTGAGGTTTTCCGGCGGAATGCGCTCCAGTCCGTAGGCGACCAGTTCTTCGGAAGCGTGGCGCAGCTCGGCGGCCAGTTCGACCCCGGTGGCGCCGGCGCCGACGATGGCGACATTCACCTGATGGCCGTCATCGTCGCTGGCATGGGCGCGCAGGTAATGGCTGAGCAGCAGGCGGCGGAAGCGTTCGGCTTGTTCGCGACTTTCCAGGAAGATGCAGTTCTCGGCGGCGCCCGGGGTGCCGAAGTCGTTGGTGGTGCTGCCGACGGAGAGGATCAGGGTGTCGTAGCTCAGTTCGCGTTCGGGCAGCGGGGCGCGGTCCTCCAGAGCCGGCTGGGCGGCCAGGCGGATGCGCTTGTTGGCCCGATCCAGCCCGCACATGCGGCCAAACTGGAATTCGAAGTTGTTCCACTTGGCCTGGGCCACGTAGTTCAGTTCGTCGCCGGTCGAGTTCAGCGAGCCGGCGGCGACTTCGTGGAGCAGCGGTTTCCACAGGTGGGTCATGTTAGCATCGACCAGGGTGATCTTCGCCTGGAAGTTCCTGCCCATGGTCTTGCCGAGGCGAGTGGCAAGTTCCAGGCCGCCGGCGCCGCCGCCTACAATTACGATGCGATGAGTCATAGCTAGAGCCTCACAAGGTTGAAATGAAAAGGTTGGAAAGGCAGAGCAGGGACGTCGGGGCGAGCGCAAGGCAGCTCATAGCACCAGGCGACCCAGAATACGGCTCAGCAGGCCCAGGCAGACGACCACGGTCAGCACGATCAGTGCGAGGCGCCAAGGGCGGAACGGCTGGCGTTCCACCTGATGCTGCGGGGCGCTCAGGTACTCGTCGACTCGTTGCTGATCCTCGGGTTTCAGGCGGCTTGCCATGCAGGACTCGCATTCTGCAAAAATCGTTCGCTGAGCAATCCGGCTACCCGGAAAGCCCATGCTTTGTTGATGTGAATCATAACTCCTTGTGCCTCTCGGCTGGCAAGATGTCTTTTGGCTAAAATTTTCAATGTGGCGAAAGTTCGCACTCTAAAAATGATGCCGAGCTCAAGGGAGGCCTCAAGACCAGCCTCTAGGAGGCGCATCCGGATGGGCCCGTTCGTCTGGCCGGACTGCTACCTGCCGCAAGCTGGCTTTCCGCTGGCTGGGCAGCATGCGGTGTAGAATTTGCCGCCCGCTCCCCGGAGTTCCCATGTCCGTTCGCCCCATCACTCCTGCCGATCATCCGGCCTTGCTGGCGTTGTGGCTGCGCACACCGGGTCTGCAGCTGCGCGCCGAAGATGATTTCGAGCCCTTCTGCACCTATCTGGCGCGCAATCCCGGGCTGAGCCTGCTGGTCGAACTCGATGGCCGGATCGTCGCATCGTTGTTGGTCGGCCATGATGGACGGCGCGGTTATCTGCAACATCTGGCGGTCGACGAACCCTGTCGCGGCCGCGGCTTCGCCCGGGCGCTGCTGAACGAGGCGTTGGCCAGGCTCGCGCAGCTGGGAGTCGACAAGTCCCATGTCTTCGTCCTGCGGGACGCTCCGCAGGCCCTGGCCTTCTGGGAAGCCCAGGCCGGCTGGGAGGGCCGCAGCGATATTCAGGTCTATTCCACGCGGAGGAGCAGCGAGTGAGATTCTTCGCTGGCATCGCGCTTGCCTTGGCGCCGTTCTGGGTGCAGGCGCTCGAGGTGGGCGAGCGGCTCGCGCCCTGGACCCTGCTGGACCAGCATGACCAGGCCTGCAGCCTGAGCGAGGAAACCCGCATCCTGTTGGTCGCACGCAGCATGGACGGCGCCCGGCTGGTCGAGAGCGCGCTCAAGACGCGACCGCAGGGCTACCTGGAGGCGCGCCGGGCCGTGTTCGTTGCCGACATCAGTCGCATGCCCTCGCTGATCGCCCGTCTGTTCGCCGTTCCGGCGATGCGCGACTATCCCTATCGCGTGCTGCTCGACCGCGATGCCCGGGTCGCTTCCCGTTATCCGGGCGATCCGGCCAAGGTGTTGTGGCTCGATCTGGAGCAGGGGCAGCTGCGCGCCCGGCGCGAGTTCGGTGATGCCGGTGCCTTGGCTGCGGCCCTCGAGCAGGTGACGCCATGATCGCCGCCGATCTGCTGGCGCCCGATACCCAGCTGATCGGCAGCGGCTTCTATCTGGGACTTCTGCTCTATGCCGCCTGGCGGGCGCCCTGGCTCGAGCTGTTCAGCGACAGCCGGCGCCAGCATCTGCTGTTCGGCACTGTCCTGGCGCTATTTCTGCTCTGGCTGGTGCGGCGCGATTTCGTTTCCGGGCTGTCCTTCCACTTCATCGGCATGACCGCGGTGACCCTGTTGCTCGACTGGCCGCTGGCCATGCTCGCCGGACTGGCCGCGCAGATCGGGCTGCTGCTTCTGGGGCGTCAGGACCTGGCGGCGCTGGGCGTCAATGGCCTGCTGTTGGTGGCCATTCCCGTGTCGATCACCGAAGGCTGTGCTCTCTTGGTCGAGCGCGCTCAGCCGCGCAACCTGTTCGTCTACATCTTCTGCTCGGGCTTCTTTCCGGCTGCGCTGAGCGCCCTGGCCTGCCTGCTGGCGGGGTTCGGTGTGCTGTGGATGGATGGTCGCTACGAAATGCCGCCGTGGCTGCTCGATTACCTCGGCTACCTGTGGCTGGTGATGTTCCCCGAGGCGTTCATCAACGGCGCGGTGGTCAGCGGGCTGGTGGTGTACTGCCCGGAATGGCTGGAAACCTTCAACCGCAGCCGCTACCTGGCGGCGCCCTGGAAGGACGACGAGCCGAGCTGATCTTTTTCCTTCCGTGCACTTCAATGCCCGCGTGGCGGCAGTTCTCCGGAAAACAGCTCATCCTCGAGATTTTCGCCGGGAATTGCATGTTCCTCGGCTGCCCAGGCGCCCAGGTCGATCAGCTTGCAGCGTTCGCTGCAGAACGGCCGGTGCGGGCTTTGCGGGCCCCACTCGACTGGTGCCCGGCAGGTAGGGCAGGTGACCGTCAACGGTTGTTTCATGGCTGGCCTCCACGCAGGGTCAGGTAGAACCGGTGCAGGCGCTCGACCTCGCCCTGCAGCCAGGACAGGTCACGGTCGTTCACCAGCACGTCGTCGGCATGGCGCAGGCGCTCCTCGCGACTGGCCTGGGCCTTGATGATCGCTTCGACCTGCTTGCGGTCGGCCTGGTCGCGCTGCATGGCCCGTTCGAGCTGCAGGGGTTCGGGCACATCGATGACCAGGATGCGCTGGGTCATCTTGTGCTGATCGGTTTCCACCAGCAGGGGGGAAACCAGAATGGCATAGGGCGAGCTGGCGCGCTCGAGATAGCTGCGGATTTCCTGGCGGATCAGCGGATGCAGCAGCCGCTCCAGCCAGCGACGCTCCTCGGCGTTCTCGAACACCCGGGCGCGCAGCGCGGCGCGGTCCAGGCGTCCGTCGGGCTGGAGGACTTCCACGCCGAAATGCGCGGCGATCTCCGCCAATGCCGGGCGGCCGGGCTCGACCACCCAGCGCGCCGCGTCGTCGGCGTCCACCAGGTGCACGCCGAGCGCTCTGAAATGCTGGGCAGCGGCGCTCTTGCCGCTGCCGATGCCGCCGGTCAGACCGAGAATCCAGGGTTTCATGACTGCCCTCAACGCCGAAGTGCCGTGTAGATACCGCTTTGCCGGCGGATATGCAATGGCTTGCGGACAATGGGGCTCCTTGCGCAGGGCGGGGGCAACCCGCCGCCGATGGCACGGGGCCGATCCGCAACGGCGGGCTGTGCCCGCCCTACAAACCGGCGAACTGCAGGTAGCTGCCGGTGATCCGCTCGCCCCAGAGCAGGGCGATCCAGCCGGCGAGGGCGAGGAAGGGGCCGAAGGGGATTGGCGTGCCGCTTTCGGCCTTGCGCAGGCGCAGGATGACGATTCCCAGCACGGCGCCGACCAGCGAGGAGAGCAGGATGGTCAGCGGCAGGATCTGCCAGCCGCCCCAGGCGCCGAGCATCGCCAGCAGCTTGAAGTCGCCGTAGCCCATGCCTTCCTTGCCGGTGAGCAGCTTGAACAGCCAGTACACCGACCACAGGCTGAGATAGCCGGCTACCGCGCCCCACAGGGCATCCTCCAGGGAAACGAACAGCCCGAAGTTGTTGAGGATCAGCCCTAGCCAGAGCAGCGGCAGCACCAGCGAGTCCGGCAGCAGCTGATGATCGTAGTCGATCAGGCTCATGGCCAAGAGGCCCCAGCCGAGCAGCAGCATGGCGCCGGCCTGCCAACCAAAGCCGTAATGCCAGGCGACATGAGCCGAGAGTAGTCCGCAAGCCAGCTCCACCAGCGGATAGCGTGCGCCGATCGGCGCCTTGCAGGCCGAGCAGCGGCCGCGCAGGGCCAGCCAGCCGAGCAGCGGGATGTTCTCCCAGGGGCGGATCTGGTATCCGCAGTGCGGGCAATGCGAGTGGGGCAGCAGCAGGTTGAAGGGCTCACCCGGTGCCTCGCCGGGCAGTTCCAGCACTTCCCGCGCCTGCGCCTGCCAGTCGCGCAGCATCATCTTCGGCAGGCGATGGATCACCACGTTGAGAAAGCTGCCGACCACCAAGCCCAGCAGCCCCGCCCAGAAAGCGAAGGCCGGCCCGGGACCGGCGAGAAGATCGTGAATGGACATGCTCAAACCACCGCGCCCAGCTGGAAGATCGGTAGGTACATGGCGATGATCAGACCGCCGACCAGCACACCGAGCACCGCCATGATCATCGGCTCCATCAGGCTGGTCAGGCCGTCCACCATGTTGTCCACTTCGGCCTCGTAGAAGCTCGCCACCTTGTCGAGCATCTCGTCGAGCGCGCCGGACTCCTCGCCGATGGCGGTCATCTGGATCGCCATGGTCGGAAAGGTGCCGGTGGTGCGCATGGAGAAGTTCAGCTGCATGCCGGTGGTGACATCGGCCTTGACCTTCTCGGTGGCGGTGCGGAACACCACGTTGCCGGTGGCGCCGGACACCGAGTCCAGCGCCTCGACCAGCGGCACGCCGGCGGCGAAGGTGGTGGCCAGGGTGCGGGCGAAACGGGCCACCGCCGACTTGTAGAGGATCTCGCCGACGATCGGCAGCTTGAGCAGGGTGCGGTCCGTCCAGTTGCGGAACTTCTCCGAGCGCTGGTGCGCCTGCTTGAGGGTGAAGGCTATGGCGAATAGCCCCAACAACCCGTAGAACCAGTATGCCTGCATGACCTCGGACATGCGGATGACCATGCGGGTGAAGGCCGGCAGCTCGGCGCCGAAATTGGCGAACACCGATTCGAACTGCGGCACCACCTTGATCAGCAGGATCGCCGAGACGATGATCGCCACCACGATCACCGCGATGGGGTAGTTCATCGCCTTCTTGATCTTGGCCTTCAGCGCCTCGGTCTTCTCCTTGTAGGTGGCGACCCGGTCCAGCAGGTTTTCCAGGGCGCCGGACTGCTCGCCGGAGTCCACTAGGTTGCAGTAGAGGTCGTCGAAGTACTGCGGCTTCTTGCGCAGGGCGCTGGCGAAGCTGTTGCCGGCCGCCACTCCCTGCTTCACTTCATCCACCAGCGTGCGCATGTTCGGGTTGTCGAAACCCTCGGAGATGATGTCGAAGGCCTGCAGCAGCGGCACGCCGGCTTTCATCATGGTGGCCATCTGCCGGGTGAACAGGGCGATGTCCAGCGGCTTGATCTTCTTGCCGGCGCCGAACAGCGAGGCGGCCTTCTTGCGCACCCTGGTCGGGTTGATGCCCTGCTTGCGCAGCTGCGCCTTGACCAGCGCCGGATTCTGCCCGCTCAGCTCGCCCTTGACCTTGGCGCCGCGCCGGTCGGTGCCCTCCCAGGTGAACAAACTGGTCTTTAACGCTTTTTCCGCCATGTTGGGGTCTGCCATCGAATTATCTGGATTTGCGAGCTGCTTCGCGTAGGGCGGGTGCAACCCGCCGATTTTGGCGTGGGGCCTTTGTCGTGCTTGGCGGGTTTCACCCGCCCTGCAAATCGGGCATTCCATGTACCGCCATGCTGGGCCTGCCATCGAATTATCTGGACTTGCGAACCGCTTCGCGTAGGGCGGGTGAAACCCGCCGTTTTTCGGCGTGGGGCCTTTGCCGTGTTTGGCGGGGTTCTCCCGCCCTACAAATCGGGCATTCCATGTACCGCCATGCTGGGCCTGCCATCGAATTATCTGGACTTGCGAACCGCTTCGCGTAGGGCGGGTGCAACCCGCCGATTTTCGGCGTGGGGCCTTTGCCGTGCTTGGCGGGGTTCTCCCGCCCTACAAATAGGGTATTCCATGTACTCCCTAGTCCTTGGTGACGCGGTTGACTTCTTCCAGGCTGGTGACACCCTGCATGGCTTTCAGCAGGGCGGATGTGCGCAGGTCGTTGAAGCCGTCGGCGCGCATCTGCCGGGCAATTTCGATGGAGTTGCCGTCTTCCATGATAATGCGCTGCAGGGCCGGGGTGATTTTAACCACTTCATAAATGCCGACCCGGCCCTTGTAGCCGCCGTTGCAGTTCTCGCAACCGACCGGGGTGTAGACCTTGAAGGTGCCGATGCGCGCCTCCGGAAAGCCCTCCTCGAGCAGCGCCTCGCGGGGAATGTCCACCGCCTTCTTGCAGGCGCACAGCTTGCGCGCCAGGCGCTGGGCGATGATCAGGTTCACCGAGGTGGCGATGTTGAACGAGGGCACGCCCATGTTGCGCAGGCGGGTCAGAGTTTCCGCGGCGCTGTTGGTGTGCAGGGTGGACATCACCATGTGCCCGGTCTGTGCGGCCTTGATGGCGATCTCGGCGGTTTCCAGGTCGCGGATCTCGCCGACCATGATGATGTCCGGGTCCTGGCGCAGGAAGGCGCGCAGCGCCTGGGAGAAGTCCATGCCCTGGCGCGGATTGACGTTGACCTGGTTGATGCCCTCCAGGTTGATCTCCACCGGGTCCTCCGCGGTGGAGATGTTCACCTCCGGGGTGTTGAGGATGTTCAGGCCGGTATACAGGGACACCGTCTTGCCCGAGCCGGTCGGGCCGGTCACCAGGATCATCCCCTGCGGCTGGCTCAGCGCTGCCAGGTAGAGCGCCTTCTGTTCCGCCTCGTAGCCCAGGGCGTCGATGCCCATCTGCGCGCTGGACGGGTCGAGAATCCGCATCACCGTCTTCTCGCCCCACAGGGTCGGCAGGGTGTTGACCCGGAAGTCGATGGCCTTGGTCTTCGACAGTTTCATCTTGATCCGGCCGTCCTGTGGCTTGCGCCGCTCGGAGATGTCCAGTCCGGCCATCACCTTCAGGCGCGCGGCGATCTTCGGCGCCAGCTGGATCGGCGGCCGGGCCGCCTCATGCAGGATGCCATCGGTGCGGAAGCGCACCCGGTAGCTCTTCTCGTAGGGCTCGAAGTGCAGGTCCGAGGAGCCGCGGCGGATCGCATCCAGCAGCATCTTGTTGATGAAACGCACCACCGGCGCATCCTCGGCATCGCCGGCCGGGTTGACTTCGTCGTCCTGCTGGCCGCTTGCCTCGACGTCGAGCCCTTCCAGATCGGCATCGGCGAGGTCGTCCAGGCCGGTGCCGGCGCCCTCGAAGTATTTCTCGATGGCCTCGCCCAGCCGGTCGTCCTCGACGAGGATGGCCTCGGTGTTCAAGCCGGTGCCGAAGCGGATTTCGCGGATCGCCTCGTGGTTGGTCGGGTCGGAAATCGCCACGAACAGCCGGTTGCCGCGCCGCCACAGCGGCAGGGCGCGGTGCTGGCGGATCAGCTTCTCGCTGAGCAGATCCCGGGGCTGGCTCTCCCGGTCCAGCGTCTTGAGGTCGAACAGGGCGATGCCGAACTGCTCGGCAGCCAGCTCTGCCAGCGCCCGGCTCTTGACCAGCTTGTTCTGCACCAGCCAGGTGACCAAGGGAGTCTGGTTGCGCTGTGCCTGCTGTTGGGCCTGCTGGGCGGTCTTCTCGTCGATCAGCCCGGCCAGCACCATCTGCCGTGCCAGGCCGGGGAGGGAAATATCGTTGGTCATCGGATGGGCAACTCTCTACGTAATGTAAGGGGCAGGGCGCTGGTAGTGCCTTTCACCAGCCTTCTCATTTCTCCTCAGGAGATGAGGTGGGGTTGAGGAGCTTTTGAGGGCGGAGAAGAAAGGAAAAGTTTTCAATCGATGCAGGCAATCTGCTATTTGCACAATGGTCCGCCTTATAACCCAGTTACCAGCCTCTGCCAAAGGCAGGAAAAGTGGGTGACAAAAAGTGTCAGGAACTGGCGGGTTTGCGGTTGGTGTTTTGGCGCAGAGCTGTCATTTGGAAAAGTGGATGGGCTAAAAGGCTCGGGCGCTTTGTCGCACGGCTCTATCGGATTCTGTGATGAACTCCTGATCTTGCGAAGTTGCTATGGCGTTGTCCGTACATGCGGCCGATGCGGGGTTAGCCCAGTAATGACGAGGCTTACAGCTGTTCTTTAAGGGTTGCCAAGTGCTCTGAAGGCAAACTTTCTCAGGCTCTTTCCATGAGAGGCTGGCATATCGCCTGCACTTGTTTTGGCAGGCACGAAATAAAGCCTGACCACTTCAAGGAGATGTTTGATGAAAGCTCAACTGCAGAAAGGTTTTACCCTGATTGAACTGATGATCGTCGTAGCGATCATCGGCATTCTGGCCGCCGTCGCCCTGCCGGCCTATCAGGACTACACCATCCGTGCCCGTGTGACCGAAGGCGTAGGTCTGGCCTCCAGTGCCAAGCAGATGATTGGTGAAAGCAATACTGCTGTCGAGCTGACTGCTACTGCTAATACCTGGAACGCCCAAGCTAACAACACTGGTGCCTCTAGTAAGTATGTGACTTCCGTGCAGATTGCTCCTGCTACCGGTGAAGTGACCGTGACCTTCAACCAGGCCAACGTCGGCAATATCCCGGCTGGTTCCACTCTGGTCTACACCCCCTATGTGCAAACCGGTACTGGCACTCCGGTCCAACTGGCCGCCAACTTCGGCAGCGGCAACACCGGCTCTGTTGACTGGGGTTGCGCCTCTGAACTCAACGCAGTGTCGGCCGCCCGTGGCCTGCCGGCTCTGGCAGTCGGTACCCTGCCGGCCGAGTTTGCACCGAGCGAGTGCCGTTAAGCAGAGTGCGGCGGCGCGGGATGTTCCAAGTAACCTGAGCGGTCACTTCTGAAACGAACGGAAAACCCCTTTGATGAAGGGGTTTTCTGCTTTTTGGGGTTCTGGTCTTTCAAATTCTCTGGAGTTGTCGGAATGCTGATGAGTATGCCGCTGAACCGCTGGAGTGCCGGCGCGCTACATCTTCTGGCCAGTCTGGCGATCCTTGCCATGCTGACGTCCATCGCCCTGTTCTGGCTCTTTCCCGGCGGGCTGTTCCAGGCCGCCGGCGGCTGGGAGGGGCTGAAAATCGTCGTTGCGGTCGATCTGGTGCTCGGCCCCTGCCTGACCCTGATCGTGTTCAACCTGCGCAAGCCCCGGTCGGAACTGGTCCGCGATCTGTCGTTGATCGCCCTCATGCAGGTGCTCGCACTGGGTGCAGGTGTCTGGCAAGTGCTCAAGGCTCGGCCACTGGCCTTGGTGCAGGTGTTCGATACCTTCTATGCGTTCAACCGCGAGGATTTCCGTCAGCTCAATGTCGCGGAGGATGAACTGGATCGACTGTCGGGTTGGGCGCCAAAGTATTTCTACGTCGAGGTTCCGGAGAACAGTGAGAAGTTTCTGGTCCAGCACACCAAGGCTTTGCTCAACGGCGAGAAACCACTCCAGCAGCGCATAGACCTGTACCGCGAGCTGACGACCGACCGACAGGCCCTGGAGAAGATCCTCCATGGCGCCGTTTGGGAGGCGGAGGGCGGTTGCTTCCGGGTGGATATCGAGTCTTCCTACCGGAGCGGTTCGATCTGCTTCGACCCGCAAACGCAGCGGATGTCGGATTTCGTGCCGGAGCATTCGTAGCAAGGCAGCCTTGTAGGGCGGGTGAAACCCGCGCTGCTCCGGCAATGCCATCGGCATAACGGCGGGTTTCTCCCGCCCTACGAACGCTCTGCCTTTGTGCGGGGCGTTTGCGTTTTGGTTTTCTCGTTGCGGATATCCTGGCGGGCCGACATTGGACGATGCCGCGTTTCACCCGCCGTTAATCCGCTGCCCGTATTGTCCGCACAACAAGGATGTTGTCATGTCGCGTTATCGCCGCGCCCGTGTTCCCGGTGGCACCTACTTCTTCACGGTGGTCACCGAGCGGCGGCAGCCGATCCTGATCCATACGGATGTTCGCCTGGCCTTGCACGAGGCCATCGTTCTCGTGCGGGAAACGCTGCCGTTTCGTATCGATGGCTGGGTGCTGCTGCCGGATCATCTGCACGCCATCTGGACCCTGCCCGAGGGCGATGCCGATTTCTCCGCACGCTGGCGGTTGATCAAGCGGCATGTCACCCGCACCTGCGGGTCTGCCCATGGCCGTTCCGACTATTTGACCGGGCGGCGTACCGCGAAGCAATGCGGCACGCTCTGGCAGCACCGTTTCTGGGAGCACCTGATTCGTGACGAGCACGACTTTCGCCGGCATCTCGACTACCTGCACGGCAATCCGCTGAAGCACGGCTTGGTCGAGCGGGTCGTAGACTGGCCTTGGTCCAGCTTTCATCGTTGGGCGAGGCAAGGAGCCTATCCTGCTGAGTGGGTCGGTGTTGGGAACGATGGGTTGGTTGTGGAGGGGGAGGGCGGGTGAAGCCCGCCGTTTCGGGGTGGGCCTTGGGCATTTTCGGCGGGTTTCACCCGCCCTACGGAGCGCTGGCAAGCTGTTGATCGCCAGCAAGCTGGCTCCTACGCGGTGGGGGAGGCGTTCTCCTTCACAACTGCAAGCGCATCGACAGGTCCACCGCCTTGATGTCCTTGGTCAGGGTGCCGAGGGAGATGTAGTCCACCCCCGTCTCGGCGATCCGGCGCAGGTTGTCGCCGTTGATGCCGCCGGAGGCTTCCAGCTTGGCGCGGCCGGCGGTGAGGCGCACGGCGGTGTACATGTCCTCGAGGCTGAGTTCGTCGAGCATGACGATGTCGGCGCCGGCGCTCAGGGCCTGGTCGAGCTCCTCCAGGTCCTCGACTTCGACTTCCACCGGCTTGCCGGGGGCGATGCGCCGGGCGGCGGCGACCGCCTCGGCGATGCCGCCGCAGGCGGCGATGTGGTTTTCCTTGATCAGGAAGGCGTCGAACAGGCCGATGCGATGGTTGTGGCAGCCGCCGCAGGTGACCGCGTATTTCTGCGCCAGGCGCAGGCCGGGGAGGGTCTTGCGGGTGTCCAGCAGGCGCACCGGCGTGCCCTCGACCAGGTCGGCGTAGTGGCGGCAGCGGGTGGCCACGGCGGAGAGGGTCTGGAGGAAGTTCAGGGCGCTGCGTTCGCCGCTGAGCAGGGCACGGGCCGGGCCTTCCAGGCTGAACAGCAGCTTGTCGGCGTCGACCCGCTCGCCGTCGGCGACCTCCCAGTGCACGGCGACGCGCGGGTCTATCTGGCGGAACACCTCGTCGACCCAGGCGCGGCCGGCGATCACCGCCGCCTCGCGGGTGATGACGCGGGCGCGGGCCAGGCGCTCTTCGGGAATCAGCTGCGCGGTGAGATCGCCGCTGCCGATGTCCTCGGCCAGGGCGCGGCGGACGTTCGCCGCGATTTCGGCGCTCAGGTCGGCAAGGATGAGGTCAGGCATGGGGGACTCCGGCAGGTGGGGTGCGCCGGATTATAGGACGCATGCCGCTTCCCGTGCAGTCGGGATCTTGCCCGCCGGCCATGGTGTGGCGGGCGTCACTTGGCCCGGCGGCCCGGCTGCTCTAGAGTGTCGGCTGTTTTCAGGAGAGACGCATGCGGTTCGACCCCTCCACCGGCTGGTGCCAAGGCATTCGCCATTGCCCGTCGCCGAATTTCAATGCCCGTCCGCAAGGTGAGATTTCCCTGTTGGTGATCCACAACATCAGCCTGCCGCCGGGCTGCTTCGGCACCGGCAAGGTGCAGCAGTTGTTCCGCAACTGCCTGCCGGCGGACGAACATCCCTATTTCGCCTCCATCGCCGCGCTGCAGGTGTCGGCGCATTTCTTCATCGAGCGCGACGGTGCGATCACCCAGTTCGTCTCCTGCCTGGATCGTGCCTGGCACGCCGGGCAGTCGTGCTTCGAGGGACGCGAGAACTGCAACGACTTTTCCCTGGGCATCGAACTGGAGGGCACCGACGCGCTGCCCTACAGCGACGCCCAGTACGCCAGCCTGACGTCTCTCACCCGGCTGCTGCAGCAGGCCTATCCGGCGCTCGACGTCCGGCGCATCTGCGGCCATGCCGATATCGCCCCCCAGCGCAAGACCGATCCGGGGCCGGCCTTCGACTGGGCGCGCTATCGCACGGCGCTGTCCGACTCTGGAGATATGCAATGACCTTTCTGGTGCTTCTGCTGGCGCTGCTGGTGGAACGGTTTTCCCGCTGGCGCCTGCGTCTCCAGCAGGACATCTTCTGGCTGCGCCTGCTGGATCGGGTCGAGCTGGACCCGGACCTGGCCGGCGATCCGCGGCGGGCGCTGTTCCGTCTGGTGCTGCTGCCGGTGCTGGTGGTGGGCGTGCTGCTGGCGCTGCTGTCGCTGCCGCTCTACGGCTGGCTGGCGTTGCCGCTGCATCTCTTCGTGCTGATCTACAGTCTGGGGCGCGGCGATGTGCTGACCGAGCTGCGGCCGTTCCGCGAGGCCTGGCGGCGCGGCGACAGCGAGGCCGCCTGCCTGGTGGCCGAGCGCGACCTGGCGGTGGAAGCCGAGGAAAGCCTGTCGCTGTTGCGCCGGGTGCAGGGCTACCTGCTGTGGCAGGCCTACCAGAGCTTCTTCGCGGTGATCTTCTGGTACGCCCTGCTCGGCCCCGTGGCGGCGCTGGCCTACCGCCTGCTGGCGCTGACCGGCGAGCACACGACCCTGCCGGTTCTGCGCGAGCGCTCGGTGCGCCTGCGCCACCTGTTCGACTGGCTGCCGGCGCGTGCCCTGGCCCTGAGCTTCGCCCTGGTCGGCAATTTCGCTGCGGTATTCCGCGTGCTGCTGAGCTACCTGTCGGATCGCGAGGTGCCGGCGGCGAAGCTGGTGATCGAGGCCGGGCGCGCGGCCAACGAGGGGCAGGAGGCGGAGGTGCTGGTCGGCGAGGCGGGGCTGATGACCCTGGACGAGCTGTGGCAGCTCTTGGTGCGTGCCGGGATGCTCTGGTATGTGGTGCTGGCGCTGGCGATCCTGTTCCTCTGACCGTCAGATCCATGATCTGCTGCGTTCGGCCATGCGGCGTTGAACTTTCGTAGGGCGGGTGAAACCCGCCGTTGTCCGAGGCAGCGATAATGTCGAAACGTGGCGGGTTGCACCCGTCCTACAGGTTTGAGATCGGCCTCAGTCGGCCCAGCCGAACAGTTCGCAGGCGTTGCGCGTGCTGGCTTCGGCCAGGGCTTCCGGCTCGATGCCCATGAGCGCGGCGATGGCCGCGCAGATTTCCGGCAGGTACTCGGGACTGTTGCGTCCGCCCGGATGCATCGCCGGCGCCATGTCCGGGGCGTCGGTCTCCAGCACCACGGCCTCCAGCGGCAGCCCGGCGACGACCTGGCGCAGGCGGTTGGCCTGGGGCCAGGTCGGCGCGCCGCCGAGGCCGAGGCGAAAACCCAGTTTCAGGTACTCCCGCGCTTCCTCGCGACTGCCGGCAAAGGCATGGACGATGCCGGCGCGGGGCAGGCGCAGGCGCAGGCGCTTGAGGGTGGCGATGGTCGCGGCATGGGCGCGGCGCACGTGCAGCAGCACCGGCAGCCCCAGCTCCGCCGCCAGCCGCAGCTGGGCCTCGAACAGTGTCTGCTGGCGCTCGCGGTCCAGCTCCGCCAGGTAGTAGTCGAGACCGAACTCGCCGACCGCGCAGAGCCGGTCGGCGCCGCGCAGGCGCTGCAGCCAGGCGCCGAGGTCGTCCAGATCGGCCGCGCGGTGCTGCTCCAGATAGACCGGGTGCAGGCCGAAGGCGGCGTACAGGCCGGGCTCGGCGCAGGCCAGATCCCACACCCGCTGCCAGTTCGCGCGGTACACCCCGGCCAGCACCTGGCGGTCGACGCCGAGCGCCCGGCAGCGGGCCAGCACGGCGGCGCGGTCGGCGTCGAAGTCGGGGAAGTCGAGATGATTGTGGGTGTCGATCAGGCGCACCGGCGGCGGACTCCTCGGGAAAAGCGGGCCTCTCCCAAGGATATCCCGTCGGCGCATCCGTGGCTCAGGCCGAGCGCTGCAGACTTTCCACCTGCGGGCTGCCCAGCGCCGGCAGGCACTCGCCGCGGCCGATGGCGAAGTAGCGGATGCCCTGGCGGGCCAGGCGCTCGGGGTCGAACAGGTTGCGCCCGTCGAAGATCAGCGGGGCGGCCAGCTTGCGGGCGATCAGCGCAAAGTCCGGGGCCTTGAACTGCTGCCATTCGGTGCAGATCAGCAAGGCGTCGGCACCGCCCAGCGCGGCCTCCGGGGTGCCCATCAGCTGCAGCCTGTCGTCGTCGCCGTAGAGGCGCTGGGCCTCGTGCATGGCCTCCGGGTCATAGGCGCGCACCCGCGCTCCGGCGGCCCACAGCGCTTCCAGCAGGTCGCGGCTGGGCGCCTCGCGCATGTCGTCGGTGTTCGGCTTGAAGGCCAGCCCCCAGAGGGCGAAGGTCCGTCCGCGCAGGTCGTCGCCGAAGTAGCGGCGCAGCAGCTCGAACAGCTTGCCCTTCTGTCGCGCGTTGACCGCCTCGACCGCCTGCAGCAGGTCACTGGCGCAGCCGGCCTCGCCGGCGCTGTGGATCAGCGCCCGCAGGTCCTTGGGAAAGCACGAGCCGCCGTAGCCGCAGCCGGGGTAGATGAAGTGGTAGCCGATGCGCGGGTCGGCGCCGATGCCCTGGCGCACCGCCTCGATGTCGGCGCCCAGGTGTTCGGCCAGCTCGGCCATCTGGTTGATGAAGCTGATCTTGGTGGCCAGCATGCCGTTGGCCGCGTACTTGGCCAGCTCGGCGCTGCGCAGGTCCATGAACAGCATGCGGTCGTGGTTGCGGTTGAACGGCTCGTAGAGCTCGCGCATGGTCTCGCGGGCCGCTGCCGAGGCGCTGCCGACGATGATCCGGTCCGGCCGCCGGCAGTCGGCCAGGGCCGAGCCTTCCTTGAGGAATTCCGGGTTGGAGACGATCTCGAACTCCAGTCGCCGCCCGGCATCCTTCGCGGCCTGGGCGATGCGCGCCCGCAGGCGGTCGCCAGTGCCGACCGGCACGGTGGACTTCTCGACGATCACCAGCGGCTCGCGGCGGTAGCGGGCGATGGCGTCGCTGACCGCCAGCACGCCGGCGAGGTTGGCCGAGCCGTCCGTCTGCGAGTCGGTGCCGACGGCGATGAACAGCACCCGGCCATGCTCGACGGCCGCCCGCTCGTCGGTGGTGAAGCGCAGCCGCCCGGCCTCCAGGTTCTCCCGCACCAGTTCGGCAAGGCCCGGCTCGTAGAGGCGCACCTGGCCGCGCTGCAACTGGGCGATCTTGACCGCGTCGATGTCCATGCAGAGCACGTCGTGGCCGACTTCCGCCATGACCGCGGCCTGCACCAGACCCACGTAACCGATGCCGAAGACGCTGATTTTCAAGATGGCTTCCCCCGAGTGCGCAAGCGATGAACCGATGCTGGGGGAGGGATGTGTCAGGGATTTTACGCTTGTGTGGCAGATGGGTTGATCCCGCTGTCGATAGTGGCCGAATGCCCACGCTGCACCGTCATGCTCCGGTCAACGGGATGGCTTAAACCCGTACTTCCTCAACGTCCGTATGGGAAGACGCGCATGAGCGATATCGATACCAACCGCCGCCGCCTGCTGCAGGGCATGGGGGCCGGTCTGCTGCTGCCGGGGATGGGCGTTGCCCCGGCGCTGATCGCCGCACCTGGCGCGCGGCCGCAACTCACCGACGGCGTGCAGTCCGGCGACCTGCAGGGCGATCGCGCGGTGATCTGGAGCCGCTGCGATCGGGCGGCGCGGATGATCGTCGAGTGGGACACCCGCAGCGTGTTCGGCGCGCCGCGGCGGCTGGTCGGGGAGGTGAGCGACGCCAGCCAGGACTTCACCGCGCGCCTCGACCTGAGCGGGCTGCCGGCGGACCAGTCGATCTTCTACCGGGTGCGCTTCGAGGATGCCCGCGACGGCACCCTCAGCGAGCCCTGGTTCGGCCACCTGCGCAGCGCCCCGGCGCAGGCGCGGGACATCCGTTCCGTGTGGGGCGGCGATGTCGCCGGACAGGGCTTCGGCATCAACCTGGAGATCGGCGGCATGCGCATCTACGAGGCCATGCGCCGGCGCCAGCCGGACTTCTTCCTGCACAGCGGCGATTGCGTGTACGCCGACGGGCCGATCAGCGCGCAGATCCAGACCGCCGACGGCCAGCTGTGGAAGAACCTGGTCACCGAGGCCAAGAGCAAGGTGGCCGAGAGCCTCGACGAGTTCCGCGGCAACTACCGCTACAACCTGCTCGACGACAACCTGCGCCGCTTCAACGCCGAGGTGCCACAGATCTGGCAGTGGGACGACCACGAGGTGACCAACAACTGGTCGCCGGGCAAGGAGCTGGACGACCGCTACCAGGTCCGCGACATCGGCCTGCTCGCCGCCCGCGGCCGCCAGGCTTTCCTCGAGTACTCGCCGATGCGCCTGTTGCGCCCCGACGGCGCCGGGCGCATCTACCGCAAGCTTGGCTACGGTCCGCAGCTGGACGTGTTCGTGCTGGACATGCGCAGCTACCGCGACGCCAACAGCGACAACCTGCAGCCGCGCCAGGGGCCGGGCACCGCCTTCCTCGGCCATCCCCAGCTGAACTGGCTGAAGCGCGAGCTGCGCGCCTCGAAGGCGCTGTGGAAGGTGATCGCCGCGGATATGCCGATCGGCCTGCTCATCCCCGACGGCCAGGACGCCCAGGGCCAGCGGCGCTGGGAGGCGATCGCCAACGGCAACGACGGCCCGGCCCTCGGCCGCGAACTGGAGATCGCCGAGCTGCTGGCCTTCATCCGCCAGCAGGAGATCCGCAACACCCTCTGGTTGACCGCCGACGTACACTACTGCGCGGCCCACCACTACAGCCCGGAGCGGGCGGTCTTCCAGGATTTCGAGCCGTTCTGGGAGTTCGTCGCCGGTCCGCTCAACGCCGGCAGCTTCGGCCCCAACCCACTGGACGGCACCTTCGGGCCCCAGGTGGTGTTCCAGAAGGCGCCGCCGGTGGCCAACAGCTCGCCGCTGGCCGGCTACCAGTTCTTCGGCGAGGTGGAGATCGAGGCGCAGAGCGGCCTGCTGCGGGTGTCGCTGCGCGATATCGACGGCCTGGCGGTGTACAGCCAGGAGCTGCAACCCGCCTGAGCCGCTGCCGCCGGGGGCAGGCCTACGGCTGCCCCCGGCGGACCTTCAGGGTGCGCGGGATGGCCTCGATGCCGGGCTGGTAGTCGCCCTCGATGGCGCGCAGGGTCCGGTCGAGCACCCGCTCGGCGATGCGGTCGTACTGCTGGGCGATGGTGTTGACCCTGAGCGGCACGAAGTCCAGCAGCTGGGCATCGCCGAAGGTGGCCAGGCGCAGTTCGGCGAAGGTTTCCGCGGGGTAGTCGCGCAGGGCCTCGAAGACGCCCTCCAGCAGCACGTAGGAGGTGGTCACCACGGCGTCCGGCCGCTCCGCGCTGTCCAGCAGGGCGCGCATCTGCTCGCAACCGCAGGCCCGGCTGAATTGCTCGGCGTGGTGCACGCTGATGATCCCGTCGAATCCCTCCAGTGCCTGGTGGAAGCCGCGCTCGCGCGCCTGGCTGATCGGCAGGGCGCTGTAGGCGTCGATCAGCGCGATGTGCCGCGGCGGCGGGTCGAGCAGGCTGGCGGTGAGCTGGGCGCCTGCCAGCTGATCATCGCTGACCACCGAGCGGATGTGCGCGGAGTCGAGGGCGCGGTCGACGGCGATCACCGGCAGCCCGCCCTCGACCAGGTTGCGGTACAGCGGGTCGTCCTGCGGCAGGCAGCTGGCGACGATCAGCGCGTCGCAGCGCCGCGAGCGGAACAGCTCGAGCAGCTGGCGCTCGCTGGCCGGATCGTCGTCGGAGCTGGCGATCAGCAATTGGTAGCCGGCGGCGCGGGCGCCCTCTTCGAGCAGCTTGGCCAGGCGTGCGTAGCTGGGGTTCTCCAGATCGGGAAGGATGAAACCCAGGCAGCGGCTCTGCCCGCGGCGCAGGCCGGCGGCCTGCTGGTCGGGGAGATAGCCATGCTGTTCGACCACCGCCAGCACGCGCTCCACGGTGGCCGGACTGATGCGCCGCTGGGCGGCCTGGCCGTTGATCACATAACTGGCGGTGGTGACGGAAACCTGGGCCAGGCGGGCGATGTCGCTGAGTTTCAAGGTCGGGTCCTGAATGGATGACGGCAGGGCTTCAAGGATCGCCCATTATGGGGTAACGTGCCAGTCCATGATGAAACGATTCAGCAGGCGATCCGGTGGACTATTCTTACAAGGATGACCGGACTCGCCCGCGCTCGACGGTGGCTCTTGCCAGAACAGAACAATTAGGAGATTTCCATGCTCGAGTTGAATGCCGCGCAGATTCGCATGGGCCGCAGCGCGCCGGACAAGCAGGCGGCGCTGGCGCTGCTCGCCGAGGGCCTGATCGACGACGGGCTGGTCGAGCCCGGCTACCTCGTCGGCATGCAGGCCCGCGAGGCCCAGGGCTCGACCTTCCTCGGCCAGGGCATCGCGATTCCCCACGGCACGCCGGAAACCCGCGACCAGGTGCGGCGCACCGGCGTGCGCCTGATCCAGTTTCCCGAGGGCGTGGACTGGGGCAACGGCCAGCAGGTCTACCTGGCGATCGCCATCGCCGCCCGCTCTGACGAGCACCTGCACCTGCTGCAGCTGCTGACCCGGGCGCTCGGCGAGGGCGATCTCAGCCAGGCGCTGCGCGAGGCCCGAGAGGCCGAGCAGCTCGTCGCGCTGCTGCAGGGCGCGCCGCGCGAGTTGGCCCTGGACAGCCAGCTGATCGGCCTGGGCGTGGCCGCCGAGGAGTTCGACGAACTGGTCTGGCACGGCGCGCGCCTCCTGAGGCGGGCCGGCTGCGTGGCCTCCGGCTTCGCCGGCAGCCTGCTGCAGGGCCAGCCGCTGCCGCTGGGCGAGGGGCTCTGGTGGCTGCACAGCGAGCAGGCGGTGGAGCAGCCCGGACTGGCCTTCGTCACCCCGGGGCAGCCGCTCAGCCTGCACGGCCAGCCGCTGGCCGGGCTGTTCTGCCTGGCCAGCCTGGGCGAGGCGCACAGCCAACTGCTCGAGCGGCTCTGCGACCTGCTGATCGAGGGGCGCGGCGCGACCTTCAGCCAGGCCACCTGCAGCCGCGCCGTGCTGGAGGCCCTGGGCGCCGAGCTGCCGGACGACTGGCCGAGCCTGCGTGTGGTCCTGGCCAATGCCCACGGCCTGCACGCGCGACCGGCCAAGGCGCTGGTCGAGGTCGCCCAGGCCTTCGACGGCGAGATCCGCATCCGCCTGGCCGGCGAAACCGGCCGCGGGGTGTCGGCCAAGAGCCTGAGCAAGCTGCTGGCCCTCGGCGCGCGGCGCGGCCAGGAGCTGGAGTTCAGCGCCGAGCCGACGATTGCCGCCGATGCCCTGACGGCCATCGAGGCGGCCGTGCTGGCCGGCCTCGGCGAGAGTATCGAGCCCCTGGCGGTGCACGGCGAGACGCCATCGCCCGAGGCGGCGCCGAGTAGCTCCACCTTCATCCGGCCGCAGGCGCCGGCGGCGGGAGCGCGCCTGCAGGCGGTCGCCGCGGCGCCGGGCATCGCCATCGGCCCGGCGCTGGTGCGCACGCCGCTGGAGCTCGACTATCCGCAACGCGGCCAGGGCATGCTGGTCGAGCTGCAGCGCCTGGACAGCGCCTTGGCGCAGGTCACCGCGGACATCCAGCGGCTGATCGACAACAGCACGGAAGCCAACATCCGCGACATCTTCATCACCCACCAGGCGATGCTGCGCGACCCGGCGCTGCGCGAGGACGTCAATGCGCGCCTGGCCGACGGCTTCAGCGCCGAGGCCGCCTGGAGCGTGGAAACCGAGGCGGCGGCGCAGCAGCAGGAGGCCCTGCACGATGCGCTGCTCGCCGAGCGCGCCGCCGACCTGCGCGACATCGGCCGGCGGGTGCTGGCGCACCTGTGTGGCGTCGAGGCGCCGCGCGAGCCGGACGAGCCCTACATCCTGGTGATGGACGAGGTGGCGCCCTCCGACGTGGCCAGCCTCAATCGCCAGCGGGTGGCCGGCATCCTCACCGCCCGCGGCGGCGCCACCGCACACAGCGCGATCATCGCCCGCGCCCTGGGGATTCCCGCCATCGTCGGCGCTGGCGAGGGGGTGCTGGCGCTGGCCCAGGGTACCCCGCTGCTGCTCGACGGCGACCACGGCGTGCTGCGCGTCGCGCCGGATGCGCAGACCCTGGAACAGGCCCGGCGCGAGCGTGAGGCCAACCGGCTGCGCCGCGAGCGCGCCCATGCCGAGCGCATGCTGCCGGCGGTGACCCGCGACGGCCACGGGGTGGAAGTGGCGGCGAACATCGGCGCCAGCGCCGAGAGCGCCGAGGCGGTCGAGCTGGGCGCCGAGGGCGTCGGCCTGCTGCGCACCGAGCTGGTGTTCATGGACCATGCCCAGGCGCCGGATCAGCACGCCCAGGAAGCCGAATACCGCCGCGTGCTCGACGGGCTGGCCGGCCGGCCGCTGGTGGTGCGCACCCTGGACGTCGGCGGCGACAAGCCGTTGCCCTACTGGCCGATGCCGGCGGAGGAGAACCCCTTCCTCGGCGTGCGCGGCATCCGCCTCAGCCTGCAGCGCCCGGACATCCTGGAAACCCAGCTGCGTGCGCTGCTGGCCTCGGCCGACGGCCGGCCGCTGCGGATCATGTTCCCGATGGTCGGCGGCGTCGAGGAGTGGCGCATCGCCCGCGACCTGACCCTGAGCCTGCGCGAGGAGATCCCGATCGCCGACCTGCAGCTCGGCATCATGGTCGAGGTGCCCTCGGCGGCGCTGCTGGCCCCGGTGCTGGCCCGCGAGGTGGATTTCTTCAGTATCGGCACCAACGACCTGACCCAGTACACCATGGCCATCGACCGCGGCCATCCGACCCTGTCGGCCCAGGCCGACGGCCTGCATCCCTCGGTGCTGCGGCTGATCGGCCTGACCGTCGAGGCGGCCCATGCCGAAGGCAAGTGGGTCGGCGTGTGCGGCGAGCTGGCCAGCGACATGCTCGCCGTGCCCCTGCTGGTCGGCCTCGGGGTGGACGAGCTGAGCGTCTCGGCGCGCGCCATCGCCCTGGTCAAGGCGCGGGTGCGCGAGCTGGACTTCGCCCACAGCCGGGCGCTGGCGCAACAGGCGCTGGCTCTGGAAAGCGCCGGCGCGGTGCGCGACCTGGTCGGGGAGACGCATTGATGGCGCGCGTCCTGACCCTGACCCTGAATCCGGCGCTGGATCTGACCCTGCGCCTCGACAGCCTGCAGCCGGGGGCGGTCAACCGCAGCCAGGCGCTGGTCAGCCATGCCGCCGGCAAGGGCCTGAACGTCGCCCAGGTGCTCGCCGACCTGGGCCACCGGGTGACCGTCGGCGGCTTTCTCGGCAGCGCCAATGCGGCGCCCTTCGAAGCGCTGTTCCACCGCCGCGGCTTCCTCGACGCCTTCGTCCGGGTGCCCGGGGAAACCCGCAGCAACATCAAGCTGAGCGAGCACAGTGGACGGATCACCGATATCAACGGGCCGGGGCCGCTGGTCGAGGCCGAGCATCGCGAGGCGCTGCTCGAGCGCCTCGAGCAGATCATCGCCGGGCACGATGCCGTGGTGGTCGCCGGCAGTCTGCCGCAGGGCGTCGAGCCGGAGTGGTTCGCCCTGCTGCTGCGCCGGCTCAAGGCCTGCGGCGTGCCGCTGGTGCTGGACAGCAGCGGCGCGGCCCTGCGTGCCGGCCTGGCGGTGGCGCCCTGGCTGGTCAAACCGAACGAGGAGGAACTGGCCGAGGCCCTCGGCGTTGCCTCGACCGAGCTGCTGACCGCGGCGCTGCACCTGCGCGCCCAGGGCGTCGAGCACGTGCTGCTGTCGCGCGGCGCCGCCGGGGTCAGCTGGTTCGGCCCGGACATCGCGCTGGAGGCGCGGCCGCCGCGGGTCGAGGTGGTCAGCACAGTGGGCGCCGGCGATTCGCTGCTCGCCGCAACCCTGCACGGCCTGCTCGAAGGCTGGCCGGCCGAGCGCACCCTGCGCCAGGCCACCGCCATCGCTGCCCAGGCGGTCACCCAGCTGGGCTTCGGCATTCACGACCGGGAACAGCTGGCGCGCCTGGAAGCGGGCGTCACGGTCACCTCGCTGGCTTGATACGACACAACAAGAAAAGAGGTCTCTTTTTCATGAATCTGCTGATCGTCACTGCCTGTCCGAACGGCATGGTCACCAGCGTGCTCTGCGCACGCCTGCTGGAGGCGGCCGCCCTGCGTCTGGGCTGGACCACCCGCGTCGAGGTGCATGATCCCAAGGCGATCGGCTCGCCGCTTTCCGAAGGCGACATCGCCGCTGCCGACCTGGTCGTCGTGGTCAAGACCGGCGAGCTGGCGCTCGAGCGCTTCGTCGGCAAGCGCCTGGTGCAGTCCACCCCGGCCGAGGCGCTGCAGGAGCCGCAACGCTTCCTCAGCGAGGCCGCCGAACATGCCGAGGTGCTCCAGGCCGGGGCGGCCGCGCCGGCTGCGGCGGCCTCGGCCCAGCCGCGGCTGGTGGCGGTGACTGCCTGCCCGACCGGGGTAGCCCACACCTTCATGGCCGCCGAGGCCCTGCAGCAGGCCGCCAAACAGCTCGGCTACGCGCTGCAGGTGGAAACCCGCGGCTCGGTGGGCGCGCGCAACCTGCTCGACGAGGCGGCCATCGCCGCCGCCGACGTAGTGCTGCTGGCCGCCGACATCGAGGTCGACACCAGCCGCTTCGCCGGCAAGAAGATCTACCGCTGCGGCACCGGCGTGGCCCTCAAGCAGCCGCAGCAGACCCTGCGCCGCGCCCTGGAGGAGGCGGTGCCGCAGGCTGGCGCAAGCGCAGCCGCGGCCGCCGCGCCGGGCAAGGCAGCGACCAAAAGCGGCCCCTACAAGCACCTGCTGACCGGGGTGTCCTACATGCTGCCGATGGTGGTGGCCGGCGGCCTGTTGATTGCCCTGTCGTTCGTCTTCGGCATCGAGGCGTTCAAGGAGGAGGGCAGCCTGGCCGCGGCGCTGATGCAGATCGGCGGCGACACCGCGTTCAAGCTGATGGTGCCGGTGCTGGCCGGCTACATTGCCTATTCCATTGCCGACCGCCCCGGCCTGGCGCCAGGGATGATCGGCGGCCTCTTGGCCGGCAGCCTGGGGGCGGGCTTCATCGGCGGCATCATCGCCGGCTTCCTCGCCGGCTATTGCGCCAGCGCGCTCAGCCGCTGGCTGCGCCTGCCGCAGAGCCTCGAGTCGCTCAAGCCGATCCTGCTCATCCCGCTGCTGGCCAGCCTGTTCACCGGTCTGGTGATGAT
Source organism: Azotobacter chroococcum (assembly GCF_002220155.1). Classification (NCBI taxonomy): domain Bacteria; kingdom Pseudomonadati; phylum Pseudomonadota; class Gammaproteobacteria; order Pseudomonadales; family Pseudomonadaceae; genus Azotobacter; species Azotobacter chroococcum. The sequence continues at coordinate 1,082,752 of NZ_CP011835.1, forward strand.
CTACGTGGTCGGCACGCCGGTGGCCGGCATGCTCGCCGGGCTGACCGATTTCCTCAACGGCATGGGCAGCACCAACGCCGTGCTGCTCGGCCTGCTGCTCGGCGGGATGATGTGCGTCGACCTCGGCGGGCCGGTCAACAAGGCGGCCTATGCCTTTTCGGTGGGACTGCTGGCCTCGCAGACCTACGCGCCGATGGCGGCGACCATGGCTGCGGGCATGGTGCCGCCGCTCGGCATGGCCATCGCCACCGTGCTGGCCCGCTACAAGTTCGCCAAGGCCGAGCGCGAGGCCGGCAAGGCGGCTGGTGTGCTGGGACTGTGCTTCATCTCCGAGGGGGCGATTCCCTTCGCCGCCAAGGACCCGCTGCGGGTGATCCCGGCCAGCATCGCCGGCGGCGCCCTGACCGGCGCGCTGTCGATGTTCTTCGGCTGCAAGCTGATGGCGCCCCACGGCGGACTGTTCGTGCTGCTGATTCCCAACGCGATCAACCATGCGCTCGCCTACCTGCTGGCGATCGTCGCCGGCAGCCTGGTGACCGGGGTGCTGTATGCCGTGCTCAAGCGCGGGGAGGCGGTGGAGGCGATGCCGGTGCCGGCAGTGGAGCAGGGGTGAGGCCGATCGCCAGCTTGCTGGCGATCGGCCCGTAGGGCGGGTGCAACCCGCCGGACTTGGCGCGGGGCCGAGCCGGAATTGGCGGGTTTCACCCGCCCTACGGTTTTACCGGGTAATGCGAGGGCTCAGTGATGCTCGCGGGTGGCTCGGAATTTCACCTCCGGCCAGCGCTCTTCCATCACGCTGAGGTTGACCCGGGTCGGCGCCAGGTAGGTGAGGTGGCCGCCGCCGTCGATGGCGATGTTCTCGAAGGCCTTGATCTTGAAGTCCTCGAGCTTCTTCTTGTCATCGCACTCGATCCAGCGCGCCGACCAGACGTTGATCGCCTCGTAGGCGCACTCGACCTTGTATTCCTCCTTCAGCCGGCTGGCCACCACGTCGAACTGCAGCACGCCGACCGCGCCGAGGATGATGTCGTTGCTGCGCTCGGGGAAGAACACCTGGGTGGCGCCTTCCTCGGCCAGCTCCTGCAGGCCCTGGCGCAGCTGCTTGGACTTCAGCGGGTCCTTCAGGCGCACGCGGCGGAACAGCTCCGGGGCGAAGTGCGGGATGCCGGTGAAGCCGAGCACCTCACCCTCGCTGAAGGTGTCGCCGATCTGAATGGTGCCGTGGTTGTGCAGGCCGATGATGTCGCCGGCATACGCCTCTTCCAGCTGCTCGCGCTCGCTGGAGAAGAAGGTCAGCGCGTCGGCGATCTTCAGGTCCTTCTTGATCCGCACGTGGCGCATTTTCATGCCCTTCTCGTACTTGCCCGAGCAGATGCGCATGAAGGCGATGCGGTCGCGGTGTTTCGGGTCCATGTTCGCCTGGATCTTGAACACGAAGCCGCTGAACTTCTCCTCGGTCGGCTCCACCACCCGCTCGTGGGCGGCGCGCGACAGCGGCTGCGGCGCCCAGTCGACGATGCAGTCGAGCACCTGGTCGACGCCGAAGTTGCCCAGCGCGGTGCCGAAGAACACCGGAGTCATCTCGCCCTTGAGGAAGGCCACGCGGTCGAACGCGTGGCACGCGCCCTGGACCAGCTCCAGCTGCTCGACGAAGCCGTCGTAGAGGTCGCCCAAGTGGACGCGCGCCTCGTCGGAGTCCAGTTTCTCGATGACCTTGGTCTCGATGCGCTCGTGGCCGTGCCCCGGGGTGTAGACAAAAATCTTGTCTTCGGTGAGGTGATAGACGCCCTTGAAGTCGCGGTACGAACCGATCGGCCAGGTGATCGGCGCGGCCTTGATCTTCAGCACCGCCTCGATCTCGTCGAGCAGCTCGATCGGGTCGCGGATGTCGCGGTCGAGCTTGTTGATGAAGCTGACGATCGGCGTGTCGCGCAGCCGGCAGACGTCCATCAGGGCGATGGTCCGCGGCTCGACGCCCTTGCCGCCGTCGAGAACCATCAGCGCGCTGTCCACCGCGGTCAGGGTGCGGTAGGTGTCTTCCGAGAAGTCCTCGTGGCCGGGGGTGTCGAGCAGGTTGATCATGTGCTCGCGGTAGGGGAACTGCATCACCGAGGTGGTGATGGAGATGCCGCGCTGCTTCTCCATCTCCATCCAGTCGGAGGTGGCGTGGCGGTCGGACTTGCGCGACTTCACCGTGCCGGCCACGGCGATCGCCTGGCCCATCAGCAGCAGCTTCTCGGTGATGGTGGTCTTGCCCGCGTCGGGGTGGGAGATGATGGCGAAGGTACGGCGCTTCGCGACTTCGGCGGCCTGGGTGGTCATGAATTCGTGCCTGGGAGGATGCGGTGGCGGGCGGGAAGGGCCCGGAAAAGCGCGCAATTATACCTGAAACCGGACGCCGGCCAGCCCGCGCCGACGCCAGGCCGGCGGCTTGCCGGGCAGGAACATCGCGCTGTCATCTCGGTCTGTCAGAACGGGGGCGAGCGCGAGAGGGCGCTCGCTGCCGTGCGTTTCTCCGCTCGCCGGGCTGTTCGAGATTCTGAATGCTTTCGTTGCCGATACTGGACGTTCGCGGATTGGACCATCGAGGGGGCGCAAAGCGGCAATTTAGGGTTGATCTTGACCCCCCATGGTCCTAAAGTTCGCGCCCGAACGTCCATGCTGGAAACGATCCATCCGGCTCAAGTACTGACGACGAGACAGCAAGGTCAACCCGTGTCCCCGGTTGACCTTTTTTGCTTTCGGCGACATGCCTTGGGAAGTAGGCGAACCAAAGTGGGGAAACTGATCAGGCGTTCGCGTAACCCCTTTTTCCATCCTTTCCGCGTTTTGCCATTGGAGTCCGTGCATGTCGATCAAGATCGAAGACTACTACCCGCCCGCCACCTTCCAGCGCATGAAGGCCTTTGCCGACAAGCAGGAAACCCCCTTCGTCGTCATCGACACCGAGACCATCGCCAACGCCTATGACGAGCTGGGCGACTGCTTCCCCTTCGCCCGCATCTACTACGCGGTGAAGGCCAATCCGGCGGTGGAGATCATCCGCCTGCTGCGCGACAAGGGCTCGAACTTCGACATCGCCTCGATCTACGAACTGGACAAGGTGCTGAACGAGGGTGTCGGCGCCGAGCGCATCAGCTACGGCAACACCATCAAGAAGTCCCGCGACATCCGCTATTTCTACGAGAAGGGCGTGCGCCTGTTCGCCACCGACTCCGAGGCCGACCTGCGCAACATCGCCAAGGCCGCGCCGGGCTCGCGGATCTACGTGCGCATCCTCTCCGAGGGTTCCACCACCGCCGACTGGCCGCTGTCGCGCAAGTTCGGCTGCCAGCCGGACATGGCCCTGGACCTGCTGATCCTCGCCCGCGAACTGGGCCTGGTGCCCTATGGCGTGTCCTTCCACGTCGGCTCGCAGCAGCGCGACATCGACGTCTGGGACGCGGTGATCGCCAAGGTCAAGGTGATCTTCGAGCGCCTCAGGGAAGAGGACGGCATCGAGCTGAAGATGATCAACATGGGCGGCGGCTTCCCGGCCAACTACATCACCAAGACCAACAGCCTGGAGACCTATGCCGAGGAGATCATCCGCTTCCTCAAGGAAGACTTCGGCGACGAGCTGCCGGAGATTATCCTCGAGCCGGGCCGCTCGCTGATCGCCAACGCCGGCATCCTGGTCAGCGAAGTGGTGCTGGTCTCGCGCAAGTCGCGCACCGCCGTGGAGCGCTGGGTGTACACCGACGTGGGCAAGTTCTCCGGGCTGATCGAGACCATGGACGAGGCCATCAAGTACCCGATTTGGACCGAGAAGAAGGGCGAGATGGAGGAGGTGGTGATCGCCGGTCCGACCTGCGACAGCGCCGACATCATGTACGAGAACTACAAGTACGGCCTGCCGCTCAACCTGGCCAGCGGCGACCGCCTGTACTGGCTGTCCACCGGCGCCTACACCACCAGCTACAGCGCCGTGGAGTTCAACGGCTTCCCGCCGCTGAAGGCCTTCTACATATAAGATCCGCCTGCCAGCGAAACAACGCCGCGCCTGTCGCGGCGTTTTTCATTGCGAATCCCGATAGCCGAGGAGCAGACGCCATGCACAGCCCCCTGCCCACGCTGCAGCAGATCCCCGCGAGCATCGCCGCGGTCGCCGACTACGAGCCCTTCGCCCGCGAGCGGATGAGCGAGCAGGCCTGGGCCTACATGGCCGGCGGCGCGGCGGACGAGCTGACCCTGCGCGACAACTGCGCGGCGTTCCAGCGCCTGCGCCTGCGCAGCCGGGCGCTGCCGGACCTGAGCGGTGGGCACACCCGCCTGGAGCTGTTCGGCCAGCGCTTCGAGCAGCCGATCCTGCTGGCGCCGGTGGCCTACCAGAAGCTGGTCCACCCGGACGGCGAGCTGGCCACGGTGCTGGCGGCCTCGGCGGTGCGCGCCGGGATGGTGGTCAGCACCCAGGCCAGCCTGGCGCTGGAGGAGATCGCCCGCCAGGCGCAGACCCCCTTGTGGTTCCAGCTCTACGTGCAGCCCGACCGCGAGTTCACCCGCGAGCTGGTGCGGCGCGCCGAGGCGGCCGGCTACCAGGCGCTGGTGGTGACCGTGGATGCGCCGGTCAACGGCCTGCGCAACCGCGAGCAGCGCGCCGGCTTCGTGCTGCCCGCGGGCGTGGAGGCGGTCAACCTGCGCGGCATGCGCACGCTGCCGCCGGCCGCCAGCCGGATCGGCGACAGCCCGCTGTTCGGCGGCCCGCTGCTGGCCGCCGCGCCGACCTGGCGGGATCTCGCCTGGCTGCGCTCGCTGACCCGCCTGCCGCTGCTGGTCAAGGGCGTGATGCACCCTGAGGACGCTTGCCGCGCTCTGGCCGAGGGCATCGACGGGATCGTCGTCTCCAACCACGGCGGGCGCACCCTGGACACCCAGCCGGCGACCATCGAGGTCTTGGCGGAAATCGCCCGGGCCGTCGAGGGACGGGTTCCGCTGCTGCTGGATGGCGGCATCCGCCGCGGCACCGACGTGTTCAAGGCCCTGGCCCTGGGCGCCAGTGCGGTGCTGGTGGGGCGGCCCTACGTCTTCGGCCTGGCCGCGGCGGGCGCGCCGGGGGTCTGCCATGTGGTGCAGCTGCTGCGCGCCGAGCTGGAGGTGGCCATGGCCCTGACCGGCTGCCGGACCCTGGCCGATATAGGGCCGGGACTGGTGGACCGCTGAGCGCCTTTCAGCCGGCGAGAGCGCCGGCTTCCTGCTCGGCGCAGCGCCGCGCGTAGGCCTCGGCGATGTCGGCGACTTCCGCGATGGCGGCCCGCCGCAGTTCGGCGCAGGCCTTGCGCAGGAATTTCGGATGGCCGAGGGCGAGGGCTTCGCGCAGCCAGTGGCGAGCCTCGTCCCAGCGGCCGAGGCCCATCAGCACCGAGGCATAGCTGAACTGGCCGCGGAAGTCGCCGGCTTCGGCGGAGCGCCGGTAGCAGTCGAAGGCGGCCTGCGGGTCGGCGCGGACCACCCGGCCTTCCTCGTAGTAGCGGCCGACCAGGTTCATCGACTTGGCGTGCCCCAGCGCGGCGGCACGCTGGTACCAGGTGAAGGCCTGTTCCTCGTTGCGCGCCACCCCGCGGCCGGTGGCGAGCAGGTTGGCGTAGTTGTACATGCCCCAGTCGAGGCTGCGCTCGGCCGCCGTGCGGTAGTGCCGGGCGGCGGCCGCTTCGTCGACGGGGCCGCCCCAGCCCAGTTCGCAGCAGCGGCCCAGCATGTTGCTGGCCATGGCATGGCCGCGCTGGGCGGCGATCTCGAACCAGTCGCGGGCCAGCGCCGCATCGCGCTGGATGCCGAGGCCATCGAGCAGAAGCTGGCCGAGCAGGGCCTGGGCCTCCGCTTCGCCGGCGCTCGCCGCGGCGAGCGTCCAGCGTGCCGCCTGGCGCGGATCTTCGGCCAGGCTGCGGCCCAGTTGCGCGAGGTCGGGCGTTTCGCTGCGGTGCAGGATGAAGCTCATGGTCGTCCGCTCACACCTCGCCCCAGCGGCGCAGCAGGTTGTGGTAGTTGCCGGTCAGCTGGACCAGCGCCGGATGGTCCGGCACGTCGCGCGACAGGCTCTGGATCGCCTGGTCCATCTCGTACAGCAGGCTGCGCTGGGGGTCCTCGCGGACCAGGCTCTGGGTCCAGAAGAACGAGGCGTAGCGCGCCCCGCGGGTGACCGGCGTGACCTGGTGGATGCTGGTGGCCGGGTAGAGCACCAGGTCGCCGGCCGGCAGCTTGACCCGCTGCATGCCGTAGGTGTCCTGGATCACCAGCTCGCCGCCGTCGTACTCGTCCGGGTCGCTGAAGAACAGCGTGGAGGAGAGGTCGGTGCGCACCCGCTCGGCGGAGCCGCGCACCTGGCGCACGGCGTTGTCGATGTGGAAGCCGAAGGTGCCGCCGTCGGTGTAGCAGTTGAACAGCGGCGGATAGACCTTGTGCGGCAGCGCGGCGGACATGAACTGCGGGTTCTGCCAGAGGCGCTCGAGCATGGCGGTGGCGATCTCCTGGGCCAGCGGGTCGTCCTCGGCCAGTTGCAGGTTGTGCTTGGTGCGCGCCGACTGATAACCGGCGGTCACCTTGCCGTCGAGCCACTGCGCCTGCTCCAGTGCCTGGCGAATGCGCCGGACCTCGTCGCGGGAAAACACCCCGGGAATGTGTAGCAGCATGATGGCTGGCTCCTGTTAATCGAGAATATATCTCAAATGTTATTTCCTTTTATTTGTCGAGTAAATGGAGCGCCAAAGCAAAAAAATAATAATTCGTGTATGTAAATTTGTATCTGTTGATTACGAGAATCGTTCTTGATTAGAGTGCGCGCCATTCGTTTGTCAGGGGGAAACAATCATGTCGCGTATCAACGAGCGTCCTGCCACCAAGCCGTGCGTGCTGGCTTCCGCCTTGGGAGTCGTCACCGCAGTGACCGCGGTCGGTGGGTTGCGTGCCGAGGAGGCGGCACAGAAGGAAACCGCTCGCAAGGACGCGGAGAAGAAGGAGGTTCTGTCGCTGGAGGCGGATAGCGTCATCGGCCAGCGCGAGGACGACTACAAGGTCGAGTCGGCGTCGAAGAAGTTCACCGCGCCGCTGCGCGAGACGCCCAAGTCGGTCACCATCATTTCCCAGCAGGTCATCGAGGACACCGGCTCGCTGACCCTGGTCGACGCCCTGCGCACCACCTCCGGCATCACCTTCGGCGCCGGCGAGGGCGGCAATCCGGCGGGCGACCGGCCGATCATCCGCGGCTTCAACGCCGAGAGCGACACCTTCATCGACGGCCTGCGCGACGTCGCCTCGCAGACCCGCGAGATCTTCAACATCGAGCAGATCGAGGTGAGCAAGGGCCCCGGCTCGGCCTATACCGGCGCCGGCTCCACCGGCGGCAGCATCAACATGATCACCAAGACCGCCAAGCGCAACGATTTCCTCGACCTCAGCCAGACCTTCGGTTCGGACCAGACCCGTCGCTCGACCCTGGACTTCAACCGGATGCTGACCGACCAGGTCGGCTTCCGTCTGAACCTGATGAAGCACGACGCCAACGTCGCCGGCCGCGAGGGGGTGGACGTCAGCCGCTGGGGCGTGGCGCCGAGCATCACCTTCGGCTTCGACACCCCGACCCGCGCGACCTTCTCCTACTATCACCTGGAAGCCGACGACATGCCGGACTACGGCATTCCGCTGAGCCCGTCCGGTATCGGCGTGAAACGCCGTCCGGTGGGCGACAAGGACGCCTTCTACGGCCTGAGCGGCCGCGACTACCGGGAAAGCAGCACCGACTCCGGCACCTTCCGGATCGAGCACGACCTCAACGAGAACGTGACGATCTCCAACACCTTCCGCCAGGTGCGCACCACCCTCGACTACATCGCCACCAACCCGGACGACACCCGGGGCAACGTCAGCCGTGGCCTGGTCTGGCGCTCGCCGAAGAGCCGCAACTCCACCTCGGAGGGCTGGGTCAACCAGACCGACTTCCAGGCCAAGTTCAACACCGGCTCCATCGAGCACACCATGGTGGGCGGCATCGAGATCACCGACCAGGACGTGCACAACCGCCCCTATGCCTTCTACACCGCAAGCGGCGCCGCCATCTCCACCACATCCAGCTGCAACGCCGCCTCGCAGTCCTCGGGCAACTGCACCTCCCTGGGCAACCCCGGCTACAAGGACGACTGGACCGGCTCCTACAAGGACGGCCTGGCCTACACCGACACCGATACCCAGACCAAGTCCGCCTACCTGTTCGACACCCTCAAGTTCAACGACAAGTGGTCGCTGAACCTCGGCCTGCGCTACGACGACTTCGAAACCACGTCCTCGGGCTACAGCACCACCGCGGGCAATTTCAAGTACGAGAACAACAACAACTTCTGGAGCCATCAGCTGGGCGTGGTGTTCAACCCGCTGCCCAACGGCAGCATCTACGTGGCCTGGTCGACCTCGCGCAACCCGGTCGGCGAGACCTCCGGCGAAGGCGCCGACAGCATGACGACTGCCACCCAGGATCTCGAGCCGGAGCGCAACCGCAACATCGAGCTGGGCACCAAGTGGGAGTTCTTCGACGGCCGCCTGGCGCTGGACTCGGCGATCTTCAAGACCAAGAAGTCCAACGCGCGGGTCACCGACGAGGACGGCCGGACGCAGAACATGGGCGAGGTGGAAATCAAGGGCTTCGAGATCGGCGTCAACGGCCGGATCACCCCCGAATGGCAGGTCTTCGCCAACTACACCTACCTCGACAGCGAGATCGTCAACGGCGGCGTGGTGGACATCGACCCGAGTTCGGCCGTCGTGCGCGTCGACGGCGCCAACGACGGCAACGAGAACCCCAGCACCCCGGAGAACAGCTTCAGCTTCTGGAGCACCTACCAGCTGTTCCCCTTCCTGAGCGTCGGTGGTGGCGCCAACTACGTGGACTCGCGCTACGGCGATGCCGCCAACACGGCCCGGGTGTCCAGCTACTGGCGCTACGACGCCATGGCCAACCTGAAGGTGAGCAAGAACCTCGACCTGCAGCTGAACGTGCAGAACCTGACCGACAAGCGCTACTTCGACCAGATCTATCCGACCCACATGGCCCATGTGGCGCCGGGACGTACCGTGCTGCTGGCCACCAACTTCCACTTCTGATCCGGTTGTGAAGCCGTCGAAGGCCGTCTGCGGGCGGCCTTCGCGTGTCTGCCGGCCGACGGGTAAAAGTTGGGTAAAGCCGGTTTGTTGCAAAATATTCTCGAATAGAATCTCTGCGTACTGTCGCGATGACGGTGCGGCGTGGCGGGCGACCGCGTTTCGATTCCAAGTGTGCCGCCGAGAGCGGCACCGATCAGGTGACATCAGGTGCTGAAGAAGATCCTTTTCCAGCTGCACTGGCTGTTCGGCATCAGTGCCGGGCTGGTGCTGGCGGTGATGGGCGTGACCGGCGCGACCCTGTCCTACCAGGGCGAGCTGCTGCGCTTTCTCAATCCCGGGGTGATGACCGTCGAGGCGCCGCCGGGCGCCCGGGCGCTGAGTCCGGACGAACTGTTCGAGCGCCTGCGCGGCCAGGTGGGGCAGCGCCAGGTGCTGGGGCTGACCCTGTCGAGCGCACCGGAGGAGGCCGCCCAGGTGATCGTCAGCGGCGGCGGTCCGCGCGGCGAGACCCTCTACGCCGATCCCTACAGCGGCGACCTGCTTGGCGCGGCGCGGGGGCTGGGCTTCTTCCGCTTCATGATGCAGGTGCACCGCTGGCTGGCCATCGGCGACACCGGCAAGGCGATCACCGGCGCCTCGACCCTGATCCTGGTGTTCCTCTGCCTGTCCGGCCTCTACCTGCGCTGGCCGCGGCGGGCCGGCGACTGGCGCGCCTGGCTGAGCCTCGACTGGTCGCGCCGGGGACGGGCGTTCCTCTGGAGCCTGCATGCGGTGGCCGGCACCTGGGTGCTGCTGCTCTACCTGCTGGCCGCGCTGACCGGCCTGAGCTGGTCCTACGACTGGTACCGCCAGGGCCTCTTCGCCCTCGCCGGCGAAACCGCCCCGCAGCACGGCGGTCCCGGCGGGCGCCGCGGCCCGCCGCCGGGCGGCGAGCAGGTCCGTCCCGCGGCGCCGGCGATCGGCCTCGATCCGCTGTTCCAGGCCTTCCGCCGCGAGGTGGGGGATGCCTACCGGCAGGTCAACCTGACGCTGCCCGAGCGGCCCGGCCAGCCGCTGCAGGTCATGTATGTCGCGCCCGACGCCGACCATCCCCGGGCGATCAACCGCCTGAGCCTCGATGTCGCCAGCGGCGCACCGCTCAAGCACGAGCGCTATGCCGACAAGAGCCTGCCCCAGCGCCTGCTCGCCAGCCTCTATCCGCTGCATACCGGCGAATACTTCGGCCAGCCCGGCCGCGTGCTGATGCTGCTCGCCAGCCTGGGCATGCCGCTGTTCTTCATCACCGGCTGGCAGCTCTACCTCGAGCGTCGGCGCAGCCGCCGCGCCGCCCGCGAGGCGCAGCAGGCGCTGGCGGACTCGACCGGCGGCCAGCCGTGGCTGGTCGGTTTCGCCAGCCAGAACGGCTTCGCCGAGCGCCTGGCCTGGCAGGCCGCCGGCCAGCTGCAGGCGGGCGGCGCCGCGGTGCAGGTGCGCTCGCTGGCGCAGCTCGAGGCGAGCGACCTGCGCGGCACCGAACGCGCGCTGTTCGTGGTCAGCACCTTCGGCGACGGCGAGGCGCCGGACAGCGCCCGCGGCTTCGTGCGCCGGGTGCTCGGCGGCGACTGCGAACTGGACCATCTGCAGTACGCCCTGCTCGGGCTCGGCGACCGCCAGTACCAGCGCTTCTGCGCCTTCGCCCGGCAGCTCGACGAATGGCTGCAGGATCAGGGCGCCCGCAGGCTGTTCGCCCCGGTGGAGGTGGACAGCGGCGATGCCGCGGCCCTGCAAAGCTGGCGCGAGCAGCTCGGCCGGCTGTCCGGCAGCGAGCCGCCGGTCGCGCTGGAGGAGGAGGGCTTCACCGACTGGACGCTGCTGGCCCGCGAATGCCTCAACCCCGGCAGCCCGGCCGAGCCGGTCTGGCGCCTGGTCCTGCAGATCCCGGACGGACAGCGCTGGGAAGCCGGCGACCTGGTGGAGATCCGCCCGCCGCAGGCCGGCGCGCTGCCGCGCTGCTACTCGGTCGCCTCGCTGAAGGGAGATGGCGTGCTGGAGCTGCTGGTGCGCCGGCAGCGGCGCCCCGACGGCACGCCGGGATTGTGTTCCGGCTGGCTGTGCGAGCTGGCGCCGGGCGCCCGCGTGCCGCTGCGCCTGCGCGCCAACAGTGGCTTCCGCCTGCCGGCGGACGACCGGCCGCTGCTGCTGATCGGCAACGGCGCCGGCCTCGCCGGTTTGCGCGGCCTGCTGCGCGAGCGCATCCGCCGCGGGCAGAACCGCAACTGGCTGATCTTCGGCGAGCGCAGCGAGGCCCACGACTTTCTCTGCCGCGAGGAGCTGCTGGCCTGGCAGGCGGAGGGCCGGCTGGCCCGTCTCGACCTGGCCTTCTCCACCAACGAGGGGCGCAAGGTCTACGTGCAGGACCGCCTGCGCGAGTCCGCCGATGTCCTGCGTGGCTGGCTGGCCGAGGGCGCGGTCATCTACCTGTGCGGCAGCCGCGGCATGGCGTCCGGCGTCGAGGCGGTGCTCATCGAGCTGCTCGGCAGCGCCGAGGTCGAGCGCCTGCGCGACGCGCAGCGCCTGCGCCGCGATCTCTTCTGAGGCGGGCTTGCGGCCGCCCGGTGGAGGCCGCAAGCTAGTTCCATGAAGACCATCATCCTCCTCAACTGCGATATGGGCGAGAGCTTCGGCGCCTGGAAAATGGGCAACGACGCGCTCGCCATGCCGCTGATCGACCAGGCCAACCTGGCCTGCGGCTTCCACGCCGCCGACCCCCTGACCATGCAGCGCAGCGTGGCCCTGGCGGTGCGCCACGGGGCGAGCATCGGCGCCCATCCGGCCTACCCGGACCTGGTCGGGTTCGGTCGTCGCCATCTGGACTGCTCGCCCGACGAGGTGCGCGCCCAGGTGCTCTACCAGCTCGGCGCGCTGGACGCCTTCTGCCGCGCTGCCGGCACCGCCATCGACTACGTCAAGCCGCACGGCGCGCTGTACAACGACCTGGTGCGTGACGACGCGCTGCTCGCTGCCGTGCTGGAGGCCTGCGCGGCCTTCCGCCCGGGGCTGCCGCTGATGGTCCTGGCGCTGGCCGACAACACCCGCGAGGTGCGTCTGGCCGGGGCCGCCGGGGTGCCGCTGCTGTTCGAGGCCTTTGCCGACCGCGCCTACCTCTCCGACGGCCGCCTGGCGCCGCGCCGGCTGAGCGGGGCGGTGCACCAGGACCCCGAGCGCATCCTCGCCCAGGCGCTGGCCATCGCCCGCGGCGCGCCCTTCCCGGACCTCGACGGCAAACCGCTGCGCCTGCGCGCCGACAGCCTCTGCGTGCACGGCGACAACGCCGAGTCGCTGGCCGTGCTGCGCCGCCTGCGCGCGGCCCTCGACGCGCTCTGATGCGTCTCGAACCGGCCGGCGCCGAGGCCCTGCTGCTGGTCCTGGCCGAGCGCCCGGACGCCGGGCTGCCGCTGCGCATCGCCGCCCTGGCCGACCGGATCCATCTCGAGCTGGGGCCCTTGCTCATCGACCTGGTGCCGGGCTGGACTACCCTGTTGCTGCACTACGACCTGCTGCGCACCGATCACCTGCAGCTCGGCAAACGCCTGCTGCCGTTGCTCGAGGACTGGCATGCCGAGCCAGAGTCCCCGCGGCTCGGGCGCCTGCATGAGCTTCCTGTCTGGTACGCCGGCGAGGACCTGGCCGAGGTCGCCCGTGCCTGCGCCCTGAGCGAGGCCGAGGTGATCGCCCTGCACAGTGGTACCGAGTACCGGGTCGGCGCCATCGGCTTCGCGCCGGGTTTTGCCTATCTCGGCGAGCTGGACGCGCGCCTGGCCCTGCCGCGCCGGGCCAGTCCGCGCACCCGGGTGCCGGCCGGCAGCCTGGCCATCGCCGAGCGGCAGACGGCGATCTACCCGCAGGCTTCGCCGGGCGGCTGGCACCTGCTCGGGCGCTGCCCGCGGCGCCTGTTCGACGCCCGCGCCGAGCCGCCCTGTCCGCTGGCGGTGGGCGACCGGGTGCGCTTCTGCGCCATCGACGAGGCGGCCTTCCGCGCCGAAGGCGGCGTGCCGTGACGGGCCTTGCGGTGCTCCGCCCCGGCCCGCTCAGCCTGCTGCAGGATGCCGGCCGTTTCGGCTGGCAGCACCTCGGTGTGTCCCCCGCCGGCCCGCTGGATGTCCAGGCGGCGGCCTGGGCCAACCGTCTGCTGGACAATCCCTGGGGCACGCCGCTCGTCGAGATCGCCCTCGGCGGCGTCGAGCTGGAAAGCCGGCTCGACACCTGGGTGGCGCTCTGCGGTGCCGAGTTGGATATAACGCTGGACGGGGCGCCGCGGCCGAACTGGTCGCGCTTTCCCCTGCGCGCCGGCCAGTGCCTGTGCCTGGGCTTCGCCCGCAGCGGCCAGCGCAGCTACCTGGCGGTGGCGGGGGGCTTTCGCGCCGGGACGCTGCTCGGCAGCGTGGCGACCCAGACCCGCGAAGGCCTCGGCGGCCTGCACGGCGACGGCCAGCCCCTGCGCGCCGGGGACCTGCTGCCCTGCGCGCCGACCAGCCTGCCCGGCGCAGCCAGCGTGCCCTCGCGCTTCGTGGCGGACTACCGGGCCGAACCCTGCCTGCGGGTGATGCTCGGCGGCGATGCCGGGGACTTTTCCGTGGCCGAGCGCCGGCGCTTCTTCGCCCAGCCCTGGCGGTTGAGCCCCCAGTCCGACCGCATGGGCGCGCGCCTTCTGGGCGAGCCGTTGCGGGCGCCGGCGCGGCAGTGGTCGCTGGGGGTGACCACCGGGGCCATCCAGGTGCCGCCGGACGGCCAGCCGATCGTGCTGCTGGCCGACCGGCAGAGCATGGGCGGCTATCCCATCCTCGGCTGGGTGCATCCGCTGGACCTGGGGTTGCTGGCGCAGTGTCCGGCGCACCGGACGGTGCGCTTCGAGCGGGTGAAGGTGGAGGCGGTGCAGGGGGAGATGCGGGAGTTCTATCGGTTCTTCGGGCGCTGAGCGTTTCGCTGGTTTTCTTCGGCCCAACCTCCGTGCTTGCGCGCGACACTTTCCTCGGCTGGACCGACAGGTTTCGCCTTGCACGGCGACTCACTTTTTTCAGTCGCGAAAAAAGTAAGCAAAAACGCTTGCCCCTGTCATCCGGCCCCGCCTGCGGCGGGGTTCCCTCCCTCCGTCGTCGCTCCAGGGGCTCGCTACGAAGGGCCATCCATGGCCCTCGCAGCTCTCGCGGCATCCATGCCGCTCGACCCTTTGCGCAACGACTTCGCTCGGCCTCCTGAAAGGGGCGTTCGGCGCTGCCTGATGGCTTGGGCGTCAAAGCCGAGGCGGAGCCCTCCAGCTTTTCTCTCGACTGTCTGCCAACTCCCCGGTCCCGTACAGGAGGCCGAGTGCAGGCGCTGCGGAGGGGGATGCGAGGCAGGACGCCGAGCAAGACACGAAGGGACAGGGACGTCCCTTCGTGGCGTGCCCCCGGAGCAGTGCCGGAGCGAGGGAACCCGTAACGGAGCGCAGCGCAGTGAAGGGCCGGATGTCGGGTGCCCTTCTTCTTTGGTTCCTTTCTTCTTGGGCAAGCAAGAAGAAAGGAACTCGCCGTACAAGGCGAAACCTGTCGCTCGGGCCGAGGAAAGCGCGACGTCATGACCGCGGAGAAGGGGCCGGCACCCCCTGCACACCGGCGGGTTACGCTGCGCTAACCCGCCCTACACGAACCGCTCCGCATAATGACAAGCCACCTCCCGCCCATCCACCTCCCTGAGCACCGGCACTTCCCCCCGGCAGCGCTCCGTCGCATACGGACAGCGCGGATGGAACACGCAACCGGTCGGCGGCTCCAGCGGGTTGGGCGGCTCGCCGGCGAGGCGGATGCGCTGGCGGCCCGGCTCGGGATGCAGGCTCGGCGTGGCGGCCAGCAGCGCCTGGGTGTAGGGATGCAGCGGTTTGCGGTAGATCCGCTCGGCGGGGCCGAGTTCCATGGGCCGGCCGAGGTACATCACCAGCAGGCGGTCGGCGATGTGGCGGACCACCGCCAGGTTGTGGGAGATGAACAGATAGGCGGTGCCGAACGCTTCCTGCAGTTCGAGGAACAGGTTGAGCACCTGGGCCTGCACCGACACGTCGAGCGCCGAGGTCGGCTCGTCGGCGACCAGCACCTTGGGGTGCAGGATCATCGCCCGGGCGATGGCGATGCGCTGGCGCTGGCCGCCGGAGAACATGTGCGGATAGCGCGCATAGTGCTCGGCGCGCAGACCGACCCGTTCGAGCATCGCCAGCACCCGGGCGCGGCGTTCGGCGGCGGAGAGGGCGGTGTTGATGGCCAGCGGCTCGGCTAGCTGGTCGCCGATCCGCCGCCGCGGGTTGAGCGAGGCGTAGGGGTTCTGGAAGACCATCTGCACGTCACGGCGCAACTGCCGGTGATCGGCGCCGGCGGTGTCCTGCCCGGCGATCTGCAGCGAGCCGGCGGTCGGCGCCTCGATCAGGGTCAGGGCGCGGGCCAGGGTCGACTTGCCGCAGCCGGATTCGCCGACCACCGCCAGGGTCTCGCCGGCCTCAAGCTCGAAGGACAGGCCGTTCAGCGCCTGGACGCTGGCCGCTGAGCGGAACAGGCCGCGGGAGACGCGGTAGTGGCGGGTCAGGTCGCGGGCGATCAGCACCGGGCTCATGGGCTCTCCTGGTTGCGCGGGTGATAGCAGCGCGCCTGGCTCTGCCGCTTGGCCTCCAGCGGCGGACGGCGGGCGCGGCAGTCGTCCTGCACGTAGGCGCAGCGCGGCGCCAGCAGGCAGCCCACGGGACGGTCGTGGCGGCCGGGGACGCTGCCCGGCAGGCCGTGCAGCGGGCGGCGCGCGGTGCCGGCCTCGGGCAGCGCGGCGAGCAGCGCCTCGGTGTAGGGGTGGGCCGGGCCGTCGAACAGGCCGGGCAGGGTGCCGACTTCCACCACCTGGCCGGCGTACATCACGCAGACCCGGCTGGCGCATTCGGCGACCACGGCGAGGTCGTGGCTGATCAGCAGCAGGGCCATGCCGCGCTCGCGCTGCAGGTTCAGCAGCAGCTCGAGGATCTGCGCTTGGATGGTCACGTCGAGGGCGGTGGTCGGCTCGTCGGCGATCAGGAGAAGCGGTTCGGCGGCGATCGCCAGGGCGATGGCCACGCGCTGGGCCATGCCGCCGGAGAGCTGGTGCGGGTAGGCGTCCAGGCGGCTGGCGGCGGCCGGGATCTCCACCTGCTCGAGCAGCTCCAGGGCGCGCCGGCGGGCTTCGCGACCGCGCAGGCCGAGGTGCTGGCGCAGCACTTCCTCGAGCTGGAAGCCGACCCGGTAGCTGGGGTCGAGGGCGGCCAGCGGGTCCTGGAAGACCATCGCCAGCTCCCTGCCGAGCAGCCTGCGCCGCTGGCGCTCGCCGAGGGCGAGCAGGTCGTGGCCGGCGAACTGCAGGCGCCCGGCGGCGACCTGGCCGGGCGGGTCGATCAGGCCGAGCAGGGCTAGCATGGCCTGCGACTTGCCGGAGCCGGACTCGCCGACGATGGCCAGCACCTCGCCGGCCTCCAGGCGCAGGTCGAGGCCGTCGACCACCGGCGGGGCGTCGGCAGGCCCGTAGCGCACGCTGAGGTTGTCGATTTCCAGCAGGCTCATGGCGCGTTCCTCAGTCCGGGTTCTTCAGCTTCGGGTCCAGTGCGTCGCGCAGGCCGTCGCCCAGCAGGTTGATCGCCAGCACGCTCGTGAGGATGGCGAGGCCCGGCAGGGTCACCACCCACCAGGCGCGCTCGATGTAGTCGCGCGCCGAGGCCAGCATGGTGCCCCATTCGGGGGTCGGCGGCTGCACGCCGAGGCCGAGAAAACCCAGCGCGGCGGCATCCAGGATGGCTGCGGAAAAGCCCAGGGTGGCCTGGACGATCAGGGGCGCCAGGCAGTTCGGCAGCACCGCGACGAACATCAGGCGCAGCCGCCCGGCGCCGGCCAGCCGCGCGGCGGTGACGTAGTCGCGGTGGATCTCGCCGAGCACCGCGGCGCGGGTCAGGCGCACGTAGGCGGGCAGCGAGACGATGGCGATCGCCAGCACGGTGTTGAGCAGCCCCGGGCCGAGCACGGCGACCACCGCCACCGCCAGCAGCAGGGCGGGCAGTGCCAGCATGATGTCCATCAGGCGCATGATCGACGGACCCAGAAGGCGGGGGAAGAAACCGGCGCAGAGGCCGAGCAGCACGCCGGGCGCGAGCGACAGCGCCACCGAGGCCAGGCCGATCAGGAGCGACAGGCGCGCGCCGAAGATCAGCCGGGAGAGCAGGTCGCGGCCCAGTTCGTCGGTGCCGAGCAGGAACCGGGCTTGACCGCCTTCCAGCCAGGCCGGCGGGGTGAGCAGGAAGTCGCGGTGCTGGGCGGCGGGATCGAAGGGCGCGAGCCAGGAGGCCAGCAGCGCGCAGGCGACGAGTAGGGCGAGGAACAGCAGGGCGGCGAGGGCGCCGCGGTTGCGCGCGAAGGCCTGGCAGAACTCGCGCAAGGGCGAGGGCCAGGCCGGTTCGGCAGTGAAGGGGAGGGGGGTGTTCATCGGTATGTCCTCATTGCCGGTGACGGATGCGAGGATTGGCCAGGCCATAGAGGATGTCCACGACGAAGTTGACCAGGATGACCAGCGCGGCGATCAGCAGGATGCCGTTCTGCACCACCGGGTAGTCGCGGGCGCCGATCGCCTCGATCAGCCACTTGCCGATACCCGGCCAGGAGAACAGGGTCTCGGTGAGCACCGCGCCGGAGAGCAGCGAGCCGACCTGCAGGCCGAATACCGTGAGCACCGGGACCAGGGCGTTGCGCAGGGCGTGCACGAACACCAGCCGCGCCGGCGACAGGCCGCGGGCGCGGGCGGCGCGGATGTAGTCCTCGCGCAGCACCTCGAGCATCGCCGAGCGGGTCATGCGGGCGATCACTGCCAGCGGGATGGTGCCGAGCACGATGGCCGGCAGGATCAGGTGGCGCAGGGCGTCGAGGAAGGCGCCCTGTTCTTCGCTGAGCAGGGTGTCGATCAGCATGAGGCCGGTCACCGGCTCCACGTCGTAGAGCAGGTCGAGGCGCCCGGACACCGGGGTCCAGCCGAGTTCCACGGAGAAGAACATGATCAGGATCAGCGCCCACCAGAAGATCGGCATCGAGTAGCCGGTCAGCGCCAGGCCCATGGTGCCGTGATCGAGGAGCGAGCCGCGCTTCAGCGCCGCGAGGGTGCCGGCGAGCAGGCCGAGCACGCCGGCCAGCAGCAGGGCGGCGAAGGCCAGCTCGACGGTGGCCGGGAACAGGCTGGCGAACTCGCTCCAGACGCTCTCGCGGGTGCGCAGCGACTGGCCGAGATCACCCTGCGCCAGCTGGCCGAGGTAGCTCAGGTACTGCTCGTGCAGCGGCCGGTCGAGGCCGAGGCGCTGCATGGCTTCGGCATGCATCTGCGGGTCGAGGCGCCGCTCGCCCATCATCACCTCCACCGGGTCGCCCGGGATCAGGCGGATCAGCGCGAAGGTCAGCAGGGTCACGCCGAGGAAGGTGGGGATCAGCAGCCCGAGGCGGCGAGCGAGAAAGGACAACATGCGTGGGGCTCACTCCGGATCGCTGGCCGAAGTGCGGCGCACTCCGGCGAAGTTGTTGGTGCTCAGCGGGCTGATCACGAAGCCCTCGACGTCGCGGCGCACGGCGGCGAACTCGCGGGGATGGGCCAGGGGAATCCACGGCGCCTGTTCGTGGAAGATCGCCAGGGCCTGGCGGTAGAGCGCGGCGCGCTGCGTCTGGTCGGTGGCGCGGCGGGCCTCGCGCAGCAGGGCGTCGAAGCGCTCGTCGCACCAGCCGGCCTGGTTCTCTCCCGAGGTGGCGGCGGCGCAGGACAGGTTGGGGGTGAGGAAGTTGTCCGGGTCGCCGTTGTCGCCGGCCCAGCCCATGAACACCAGGTCGTGCTCGCCGTTCTTCGCCCGCTTGATCAGCTCGCCCCATTCCAGCACGCGGATTTCCGCCTGGATGCCGATGGCGGCCAGGTCGGCCTGCAGCAGCTGGGCGCCGATGCCCGGGTTGGGATTGGTCGGCCCGCCGCCGGGGCGGGTCCAGATGGCCAGCTTCAGGCCGCTGGCATGGCCGGCTTCGGCCAGCAGCGCCCGCGCCCGCGCCGGATCGTGGGGCCAGCCTTCGAGGCTCGGGTCCGAGCCCCACAGGCTCGGCGGGTAAGGCGCCACCGCCGGGCTGGCGCCGTCCTCGCCGTACTGGGTGCGCAGGTAGGCGGTCTTGTCGAAGGCAAGGTTGAGGGCCTGGCGCACCCGCACGTCGTCGAGCGGCGGGTGGCGGGTGTTGATGCCGATGTAGGCGGTCAAGAGCGGCTCGTCCTCCAGCACTTCGATGCGTGGGTCCCTGCGCAGTCCGGGCAGGTCCACCGGGCGCGGGTAGAGGGCGATCTGGCAGTCGCCGGCCTTGAGCTTCTGCACCCGCACGTTGGGCTCGGGGGTGATGGCGAAGATCAGCCGTTCGATGGCCGGCGCGCCGTCCCAGTAGTCCGGATTGCGCCGAAAGCGCACCTGGGCGTCCTTCTCGTAGCGCTCGAAGACGAAGGGGCCGCTGCCCACCGGCTGGCTGTTGAGGCGCTCCGGGGTGCCGGCCGCGAGCAGCCGGTCGGCGTATTCGGCCGGATAGATGGAGGCGAAGCCCATCGCCAGGTTGGCCAGGAAGGGCGCCTCCGGGTGGTGCAGGACGAAGCGCACGCGATGGTCGTCGAGCCGCTCGATGCGCCGGACCAGTTCGCCGACGGCCATCGACTCGGCATAGGGGAAGCCGCGCGGCGACAGCCTGTGCCAGGGGTGCCCGGGGTCGATCTGGCGCTGGAAGCTCCAGATCACGTCGTCGGCGTTGAATTCCCGGCTCGGGGTGAACCAGGGCGTGCGCTGGAAGCGCACGCCGCGGCGCAGCTGGAAGGTGTATTCGAGGCCGTCGGCGGACACCTCCCAGCGCTCGGCGAGGGCGGGGAGCAGCTCGGTGCCGCCGGGGGCGAAGCGCAGCAGGCGGTCGAACACCGTCTCCGCCGAGGCATCGGCGCTGACGGCGGCGGTGTACTGGACGATGTCGAAGCCTTCCGGGCTGCCTTCGGTGCACACCACCAGGCTGCTCGGCGCGGCCTGGACGGCGCCGGCGAGCAGGCCGGCGAGGAGGAGGGCTTTCGGGCGTCGGGGCATGGGGCGATCCGCTCGGCGGGCTCGGGACGTCACGCTGGACGGCACCTCAGGGCATCTGCACTTCGATCACGCCATCGGCGCGGATGCTCACCTGGCTGCTGCCGGCTTCGATCTCCTGGGCCGGCGCACCCGCCTCGCGATCCATGCTCTTCATCATCGCGACGCGCGGGAAGGGCGGCGGGACTATCCCGGCGCTGTTCAGGCTCAGGCTGACCAGCTTGTAGCCGCTGCCGCCGAGCGCCCGGGTAGCGAGCTGGGCGCGCTCGCCGAAGGCTTTCACGGCGTCCTGCAGCAGGGTGTCCTCGTTCTTCTTGCGGGTCGCGTCGGCGATGGCGAAGCGCATGTCGCCGATCTTCAGCTCGCCGAGCAGTTCGGCGCTCAGCTGGGAGAGGGCGGCGAAATCGGCGCTTTCCAGGCGCAGCTCGGCGCGCTCGCGCCAGGCGACGATCCGGCGTCCCTGGTCGTCGTAGACCGGATGGCTGTTGCGGTTGCCGAGGCTGACCTTCACCCCCGCCACCTGGCGCGCCCGCTCCACCGCGGCATTCAGGCTGCGGGTGATGTCGCCGGCCAACTGGGCCGGGTCCTTGTGCTGGGCTTCGCTGTAGAGGGTCACCAGCATCAGGTCGTGGGCGATCTCCCGGCTGGCCTCGGCCTGCAGGCTGATCTGGTTGTAGCGGGGCGCTTCCTCGGCCAGGGCCGGCAGGCTGGCCAGGGCGGCGAGGACGAGGGGCGTGGCGAGGCGGAAAAGGCGAGGCATGGGCGGTCCTTGTGTGAGGTGTGGGCATGTCCGTTGGATGATTGGAGCCAGACTCTAGCGGGGTAGTCCAGTTTTTGCAGCCCTGCCTGCGTCCGGTTGACGCATTCGGGCCGGTCGCTGGCAGGCTTTTGGGTATACTGGCGGGCGCATCCGAGGAATACCATGCTCGCACCCGTTCAAATGCTGTCGGCCAGCCGCCACAATCTCCGCCGGCTCATCCTGATCCGTGTCCTCGTGCTGGCCGCCCAGGCCGGTTCGGTCGGACTCGCCTATCTCACCGATCTGCTGCTGCTGCCCTGGCTGGCGCTCGCCTTCACCCTCAGCCTGTCGGCGATGCTCTGCCTCGGCGCCGCCCTGCGCCTGAACATGTCGTGGCCGGTGACCGACCTGGAGTACGCCGGCCACCTGGCCTGCGATCTGGTCATCCACAGCCTGCTGCTGTATTTCACCGGCGGTCCGACCAACCCCTTCGTCTCCTATTACCTGGTGCCGCTGACCATCGCCGCGGCGACCCTGCCCAGGCTGCACACGGTGATGCTCGCCGGCCTGGCGCTGGTGGCCTACACCCTGCTGGTGTTCTGGTACAACCCGACCACCCTGCCGCCAGAGCATCGCGTCACCCTGCTGGTCTACGGCATGTGGCTGAGCTTCGCCCTGGCGGCGGCGCTGATCACCTTCTTTGTCGGGCGCATGGCCGGCGAACTGCGCCGCCAGGAGGAATTCCAGGCCACGCGCCGCGAGGAGAGCATGCGCGATCAGCAACTGCTGGCGGTGGCCACCCAGGCGGCCGGCGCGGCCCACGAGCTGGGCACGCCGCTGGCGACCATGAGCGTGCTGATCACCGAACTGCGCCAGGAGCACGACGATCCGCTGCTGCAGGAGGATCTGGCGGTGCTGCAGGAGCAGGTGAGGCTGTGCAAGGACACCCTGCAGCAGCTGGTGCGTGCCGCTGAGGCCGACCGCATGCAGTCGGTGAAGGAGCAGAGCGCGGCGGCCTGGCTGGAGGCCACGCTCAATCGCTGGCACCTGATGCGCCCGGAGGCGAACTACCGCTACGAGATCCTCGGCACGGGCTCGATGCCGCGGCTGGCGCCGGCGCCGGACCTGACCCAGTCGCTGCTCAACCTGCTCAACAACGCCGCCGACGCCTGCCCGGAGGACCTGGACATCTGCCTCGACTGGGATGTCGAGGAGCTGTGCATCAGCATCCGCAACCATGGCGAAGGCGTGCCGCTGGCGATCGCCGAGCAACTGGGCAAGCCTTTCTTTACCACCAAGGGCAAGGGCTTCGGCCTCGGCCTGTTCCTGAGCCAGGCCAGCGTGACCCGCGCCGGCGGCTCGGTGAAACTCTACAACCACGAGGAGGGCGGCACGCTGACCGAGTTGCGTCTGCCGCGCCTGGGCCCAGGAGACTACTATGAGTGAGCATCCGATCGAGGGAGAAGAGCAGCAGCCGCACCTGCTGCTGGTGGACGACGACACGACCTTCACCCGGGTCATGATGCGGGCCATGACCCGCCGTGGCTTCCGGGTGAGCTGCGCCAGTTCGGCGGAGGAGGGGTTGGAGCTGGCGACCCAGGACGTGCCCGACTATGCCGTGCTCGACCTCAAGATGGAGGGCGACTCGGGGCTGGTGCTGCTGCCCAAGCTGCTCGAGCTGGACAGCGAGATGCGCGTGCTGATCCTCACCGGCTATTCGAGCATCGCCACCGCGGTGGAGGCGATCAAGCGCGGCGCCTGCAACTACCTGTGCAAGCCGGCCGATGCCGACGACGTGCTCACCGCGCTGCTCTCCGAGCACGTCGATCTGAACAGCCTGGTGCCGGACAACCCGATGTCGGTGGACCGCCTGCAGTGGGAGCACATCCAGCGCGTGCTCACCGAGAACGACGGCAACATCTCCGCCACCGCCCGCGCCCTGGGCATGCACCGGCGCACCCTGCAGCGCAAGCTGCAGAAGCGCCCGGTCCGCCGCTGAGGCGACACGCTCCGGCCTGTCCGCCGCAGGCCGTCACGACGGCGTCCCGGAGTACGGGATGCCGGCCGTGTCCGGGCAGGCCGTACCGCTTGTCTTCCGGCGGGAGAGATGCGCTTATGATAGGCGCCTATCGTTTTCCGGACCTTCCCCATGCTCGCGCTGTTCTCGCAAACCCTGGCCATTACCGCGCCGGTGTTCGCCATGCTGTTTCTCGGCGTCCTGCTGCGGCGCCTTGGCTGGATCGACGTCGCCTTCATCAATACGGCTTCGGCGCTGGTGTTCAAGGGCACCATGCCGACCATGCTGTTCCTCGCGATCCTCCATGCGGATCTGGAAACGGCGCTGCAGCCGGCGCTGCTCGGCTATTTCGCCCTGGCTTCCGTCGCCGGTTTCCTGCTCGCCTGGGCCTGGTCGCTGTGGCGCTGTCCGCGCGCCGATCGCGGCGTCTATGTCCAGGGAGCGTTCCGCGGCAACAACGGCATCGTCGGCCTGGCCCTGGCCACCAGCATGTACGGCGACTACGGGCTGTCCCTCGGCGGGGTGCTGGCCGGCGCGGTGATCCTGGTCTACAACACGCTCGCCTCGGTGGTGCTGGCGTTCTACAGCCCGCATGTGCGGACCGACCCCTGGAGCATCGCCAAGAGCATTCTCGGCAACCCGCTGATCATCGGCGTGCTGGTGGCGCTGCCGTTCGCCTACTGGCATGTCGGCCTGCCGGCCTGGCTGCTCACCTCCGGCGACTACTTCGCGCAGATGACCCTGCCACTGGCGCTGATCTGCATCGGCGCCACCATCTCCCTCGCCGCCCTGCGCGAAAGCGGCAGGCTGGCGCTCAGCGCCAGTCTGCTGAAGATGGTCTGGCTGCCGCTGCCGGCGACCCTGGGCGCCTGGCTGTGCGGTTTCCGCGGGGCCGATCTGGGCGTGCTGTTTCTCTATTTCGCCAGCCCGACCGCTGCGGCCAGCTTCGTCATGGCCAAGGCGGTGGGCGGCAATCACCAGCTGGCGGGCGGAATCGTGGTGATCACCACGCTGCTGGCGGCGGTGACCACCAATATCGGCATCTTCGTCCTGCAGTGGCTCGGCTGGATCTGAGGCGCGCCCTCAGCTTCGCCGTTGCCACTCGCGGGCGGCGATGACCAGCAGGGTCAGGGCGGTCAGCGGCAGGGCGTACCAGACCAACGCGGTGTGCAGCAGGGCGACGGCCGAGGCGCCGGTGGCGAACAGCACCTGGTAGGCGGCGTAGGCCAGGTAGTAGCCGAAGAACAGCAGGCCCTCCCAGCGGTTGATGCGGTAGCCGGTGAAGAAGATCGGCAGGCAGGCCACCGCCACCGCGACCATCACCGGGTAGTCGAAGGCCAGGGCATTGGGCGAGACACTGATCGGAGCGGGGGTGACCAGCGCGGCCAGGCCGAGGACGGCGAGCAGGTTGAAGAGGTTGCTGCCGACGATGTTGCCCACGGCGATGTCGCGCTCGCCCTTGAGGGCGGCCATCACCGAGGTGGCCAGCTCCGGCAGCGAGGTGCCGGCGGCGACGATGGTCAGGCCGATCACCAGCTCCGACAGGCCGAGGGCGCGGGCCAGGGTCACCGCGGCGTCGACCAGCAGGCTGGAGCCCCAGACCAGCAGGGCCAGGCCGAGGACGACGAACCCCAGGTGGCCGAGCAGGGCCAGGCGTCCCTCGGGCCTTCCGCCGTACTCCACCTCGAACTCGTTGCTTTCGCCGTTGGCCTTGGCGTTCAGACCGCTACGCACCTGGAAGGCGGTATAGGCGATGATGCCGGCGAACAGCAGAAGACCGTCGAGGCGGCCATAGTGCTGGTCGATGGCCAGCAGCCAGGCCAGCAGGCTGGCGCCGATCATGAGCGGTACGTCGAGGCGGATCAGCTGGCGCGATACCGTCAGGGGAATGACCAGCGCGGACAGGCCGAGGATCATCAGCACGTTGAAGATGTTGCTGCCGAGGACGTTGCCCACCGCGATGTCGCCCTGTCCATTGCTGGCCGACTGCACGCTGACCGCCATTTCCGGGGCGCTGGTGCCGAAGGCGACCACGGTCAGGCCGATGACCAGCGGCGGGATGCCGAAACGGGCGGCCAGGCGCGCAGCGCCGCGGACCAGAGCCTCGGCGCCGGCGACCAGCAGGGCCAGGCCGGCGATCAGGTAGACGAATGTCATCAGGGTCATCAATGCTCCTTATGGCGCCGCTTTCCGGCACCGATCCTTCAGTTATCGAGGAGTTCCAGACGCACCATGGCCACGCCGGCATTCAGCATTTCCAGCTGGCGGGCGGCCTTGTAGGACAGGTCGATGATCCGGCCGCGGGAGTGGGGGCCGCGGTCGTTGATGCGCACCACCACGCTGCGGCGCGTCTGCAGGCTGGTCACCCGCACCCGGCTACCGAGCGGCAGGCTGCGGTGAGCGGCGGTGAGGGCATTGCGGTCTACGCGCTCGCCGCTGGCGGTGCGTTTGCCGTGGTGCCGGGCGGCATAGTAGGAGGCCATGCCCTTGGTGGCGTAAGTGCCCGCCTCGAGCTGCGGCGAGGGATAGCCGGCGAGCAGGGCGAGGAGGAGGGCGAGGGATAGTGTTCGCAGCATGATCGAGGCTCCGGAAAGTGCAACGCCGGGCGGACCCGGCGTTGTCGCTGGCTCAGCCTTCGAGCTTCTTCTTCAGCAGTTCGTTCACCTGGCCGGGGTTGGCCTTGCCCTTGGAGGCCTTCATCGCCTGGCCGACGAAGAAGCCGAACATCTTGGCGCGCTTGGCCTCGTCGCTGGCGCGGTACTGTTCGACCTGCGCGGCGTTGGCGGTCAGCACTTCGTCGAGCACGGCCTCGATGGCGCCGCTGTCGGTGACCTGCTTGAGGCCCTTGGTCTCGATGATCGCGTCGGCGGAGGCGCCTTCGCCGGCGGCCAGGGCCTCGAAGACCATCTTGGCGATCTTGCCGGAGATAGTGTTGTCCTTGATGCGCAGGATCAGCCCGCCGAGCTGCGCGGCGGAGACCGGAGACTGCTCGATCTCGAGGTTGTCCTTGTTGAGCAGGCTGGACAGCTCGCCCATCACCCAGTTGGCCGCCAGCTTGGCGTCGCCGCAGACGGTCTGCACTTGCTCGAAGTAGTCGGCCAGCTCGCGGCTGGCGGACAGCACGCTGGCGTCGTAGGCGGACAGGCCGAACTGGCTCTCGAAGCGCGCGCGCTTCTCGCCGGGCAGCTCCGGCAGGCCGGCGCGCACCTCGTCGAGGAAGTCCGGCTCGATCACCACCGGCAGCAGGTCGGGGCAGGGGAAGTAGCGGTAGTCGTTGGCCTCCTCCTTGCTGCGCATGGAGCGGGTCTCGTCCTTGTTCGGGTCGTACAGGCGGGTCTCCTGGACGACCTTGCCGCCGTCCTCGATCAGCTCGATCTGCCGCTGCACCTCATGGTTGATCGCGCGTTCGATGAAGCGGAAGGAGTTGACGTTCTTGATCTCGGCGCGGGTGCCGAAGGCTTCCTGGCCCTTGGGCCGCACCGAGACGTTGCAGTCGCAGCGCAGCGAGCCTTCGGCCATGTTGCCGTCGCAGATGCCCAGGTAGCGGACCAGCGCGTGGATCGCCTTGACGTAGGCCACCGCCTCCTTGGCCGAGCGGATGTCTGGCTCGGAGACGATCTCCAGGAGCGGCGTGCCGGCGCGGTTGAGGTCGATGCCGGTCATGCCGTGGAAGTCCTCGTGCAGGCTCTTGCCGGCGTCCTCTTCCAGGTGCGCGCGGGTGATGCCGATGCGCTTGACCGTGCCGTCTTCCAGGGTGATGTCCAGATGGCCCTTGCCGACGATGGGCTTGTCCATCTGGCTGGTCTGGTAGCCCTTGGGCAGGTCGGGGTAGAAGTAGTTCTTGCGGGCGAAGACGTTGCTGCGGCCCAGTTCGGCATCGATCGCCAGGCCGAACTTCACCGCCATGCGCACGGCTTCCTGGTTGAGCACTGGCAGGGTGCCGGGCATGCCGAGGTCGATCAGGCTGGCCTGGGTGTTGGGCTCGGCGCCGAAGGTGGTGGCGCTGCCGGAGAAGATCTTCGAGCGGGTGGCGAGCTGCGCGTGGATTTCCAGCCCGATCACGGTTTCCCATTGCATGTGCGTATTCCTCAGAAGCCTTCCGGTGCCCGTTGATGCCAGTCGGTCGCCTGCTGGTACTGGTGGGCGACGTTGAGCAGGCGGCCTTCCTGGAAGTAGGGCGCGAGCAGTTGCACGCCCACCGGCAGGCCGTCGACGAAGCCGGCCGGCATGGACAGGCCGGGAATGCCGGCGAGGTTGGCGGTGATGGTGTAGATGTCCTCGAGATAGGCGGCGACCGGGTCGCTGCTCTTCTCGCCGAGCTTCCAGGCCGGGTTCGGCGTGGTCGGGCCGAGGATCAGGTCCACCTCCTGGAAGGCGGCGATGAAGTCGCTGCGGATCAGCCGGCGGATCTTCTGCGCCTTGAGGTAGTAGGCGTCGTAGTAGCCGGCGGAGAGGGCGTAGGTGCCGACCATGATGCGGCGCTTCACTTCCGCGCCGAAGCCCTCGCCGCGCGAGCGCTTGTACAGGTCCTCGAGGTTCTGCGGGGTCTCGCAACGGTAGCCGAAGCGCACGCCGTCGAAGCGCGACAGGTTGGAGGAGGCCTCGGCAGGCGCGATCACGTAGTAGGCGGGAATCGCATGCTGCATGTTGGGCAGGCCGATTTCCTTGATCGTGGCGCCGAGCTTCTTCAGCTCCTCGACGCAGGCCATCACCGCATCGGACAGGCGCGGGTCGAGGCCGGCGCCGAAGTATTCGCGCGGCAGGCCGATGCGCAGGCCGGCCAGCGGCCGGTTCAGCGCGGCCAGGTAGTCGTCCAGCGGCTGATCGACGCAGGTGGAGTCCTTCGGGTCGAAGCCGGCCATGGCGCCGAGCAGCAGGGCGCAGTCCTCGGCGCTGCGCGCCAGCGGGCCGCCCTGGTCGAGGCTGGAGGCGTAGGCGATCATGCCCCAGCGCGAGACGCGGCCGTAGGTGGGCTTGAGGCCGGTGAGGTTGGTCAGCGCCGCCGGCTGGCGGATCGAGCCGCCGGTGTCGCTGCCGGTGGCCGCCGGGATCAGCCGCGCCGCCACCGCCGCGGCCGAGCCGCCGCTGGAGCCGCCGGGCACGCATTCGGTGTTCCAGGGGTTCTTCACCGGGCCGTAGTGGCTGGATTCGTTGGCCGAGCCCATGGCGAACTCGTCCATGTTCAGCTTGCCGAGGCTCACGCAGCCGGCGGCGGCGAGCTTTTCCACCACGGTGGCGTCGTAGGGCGAGATGAAATTGTCGAGGATCTTCGAGGCGCAGCTGGTGCGCACGCCCTTGGTGCAGAATAGGTCCTTGTGGGCGATCGGCGCGCCGAGCAGGGCGCCGCTCTCGCCGGCGGCGCGGCGCGCGTCGGCGGCCTGGGCCTGGGCGCGGGCCTGCTCGGCGGTGACGGTGATAAAGCTGTTGAGCTGCGGGTCGAGCGCGCCGATGCGGGTCAGCAGGGCCTCGGTCAGCTCGACGGAGGAGAAGTCCTTGGCGGCCAGGCCGCGGGCGATTTGCGCCAGAGTCAGTCGATGCATCACTCGATCACCTTGGGAACCAGATACAGGCCGTTCTCCACGGCCGGGGCGATGGCCTGGTAGGCGTCGCGGTGGTCGCACTCGGTGACCTCGTCCGGGCGCAGGCGCTGGGTGGCCTCCAGGGGGTGGGCCAGGGGCTCGATGCCGTGGGTGTCGACCGCCTGCATCCGGTCGATCAGACCGAGGATGTCGTTCAAGGTCTGGGTGGTGCGTGGGATCTCGGCGTCATCCAGCCCCAGGCGGGCCAGGTGGGCGATCTTTTCCACGTCGGAGCGTTCAAGCGCCATCGGGATTCTCCAGGAAAAACGGGCAGCCGGCCGCTGGTCGAAAGCCGCGTTTGACGGCCTTGCGGGCTGCTGAAAACGGGGAATTTAGCACAGTGGGCGCCTTGCCCAAAATCCCTGCCATTGTTAGAGTCTGCGCTCTTTTTTACCCATGCTTCGCCTCAGGGTTCCTGTCAATGTTCAAGAAACTCCGTGGCATGTTTTCCAGCGATCTGTCGATCGATCTGGGGACTGCCAACACCCTCATCTATGTGCGCGAGCGCGGCATCGTTCTGAACGAGCCGTCCGTGGTCGCCATCCGCACGCACGGCAATCAGAAGAGCGTCGTGGCGGTTGGGACCGAAGCCAAGCGCATGTTGGGACGAACCCCGGGTAACATCACCGCGATCCGCCCGATGAAGGACGGTGTGATCGCCGACTTCAGCGTCTGCGAGAAGATGCTGCAGTACTTCATCAACAAGGTGCACGAAAGCAGCTTCCTGCAGCCCAGTCCGCGTGTGCTGATCTGCGTGCCCTGCAAGTCGACCCAGGTCGAGCGTCGCGCCATCCGCGAATCGGCCCTGGGCGCCGGCGCCCGCGAGGTGTTTCTGATCGAGGAACCGATGGCGGCGGCCATCGGCGCCGGCCTGCCGGTGGACGAGGCGCATGGCTCGATGGTGGTGGATATCGGCGGCGGCACCACCGAGATTGCCCTGATCTCCCTGAACGGCGTGGTCTACGCCGAGTCGGTGCGGGTCGGCGGCGACCGCTTCGACGAAGCCATCGTCACCTACGTGCGGCGCAACTACGGCAGCCTGATCGGCGAGGCCACCGCCGAGCGCATCAAGCAGGAAATCGGTATCGCCTGGCCGGGCAGCGAAGTGCGCGAGATCGATGTGCGCGGGCGCAACCTGGCCGAGGGCGTGCCGCGCAGCTTCACCCTCAACTCCAACGAGGTGCTGGATGCGATCCAGGAGTCGCTGGCGACCATCGTCCAGTCGGTGAAGAGCGCGCTGGAGCAGTCCCCGCCGGAGTTGGCCGCGGACATCGCCGAGCGCGGTCTGGTGCTGACCGGTGGTGGCGCCCTGCTGCGCGACCTGGACAAGCTGCTGGCCCAGGAAACCGGGCTGCCGGTGATCGTCGCCGAGGATCCGCTGACCTGCGTGGCGCGCGGCTGTGGCCGGGCACTGGAGATGATCGACAGCCACCGCATGGATCTGCTCTCCACCGAGTGAGCCACAGGGGCAGGCTTCGGGTTGTACGCCGAAAGCGACGCCTGGCGCCGTTTTCGGCGCGTGGCTGACGGTCGAGGCTTGTAGTAGTCGCGAGGAACCCGCTATCAAACTGCTCTTCAGCAAAGGGCCTTCGCTCGTGATGCGCCTGTTGGTGCTGGCGGTGCTTGCCGCCACGCTGATGGTGGTGGATGCCCGTTTCGATACCCTCAAGCCGGTGCGCAGCCAGCTGGGGCTGGTGCTGACCCCCTTCTACGGGCTGGCCGATCTGCCGGTGCGTATCTGGGATGGCATCAACCAGCAGTTCAGCAGCCGCAGCGAACTGCTCGCGGAGAACGAGAAGCTCAAGGCCGAGGCCCTGCTGATGCAGCGCCGCCTGCAGAAACTGGCGGCGCTGACCGAGCAGAACGTGCGCCTGCGCGAACTGCTCAATTCCGCGGCGCTGGTCGACGAGAAGGTGCTGGTCGGCGAGCTGATCGGCGTCGATCCCAATCCCTTCACCCATCGCATCCTGATCGACAAGGGAGAGCGCGACGGCGTGTTTCTCGGTCAGCCGGTGCTCGACGCCCGCGGCCTGATGGGCCAGGTGGTGGAGGTCATGCCCTACACGGCGCGGGTCCTCCTGCTCACCGACACCACCCACAGCATCCCGGTGCAGGTCAACCGCAACGGCCTGCGCGCCATCGCCGTCGGTACCGGCAATCCGGAGCGCCTGGAGCTGCGCCATG
This sequence comes from Azotobacter chroococcum, assembly GCF_002220155.1. Classification (NCBI taxonomy): domain Bacteria; kingdom Pseudomonadati; phylum Pseudomonadota; class Gammaproteobacteria; order Pseudomonadales; family Pseudomonadaceae; genus Azotobacter; species Azotobacter chroococcum. The sequence continues at coordinate 1,113,528 of NZ_CP011835.1, forward strand.
TCGCCGATACCGCCGACATCAAGGAGGGCGACCTGCTGGTCAGCTCCGGCATGGGCCAGCGCTTTCCCGCCGGCTATCCGGTGGCCGTGGTGAGCGAGGTGATCCACGACTCCGGGCAGCCGTTCGCCATCGTCCGCGCCGTGCCCACGGCGGCCCTCAACCGCACCCGCTACATGCTGATGGTGTTCAGCGATCCGCGTTCGCCGGAGCAGCGCGCCAGCGAGGCGGCCCAGGCCCAGGAGGCGCATGACCGCCAGCTCGCCGAGCAGGCCGGAAGCCAGGCGCCTGTGCCCGCCGCGCCAGCCGCGCCGGCGCCTGCAGCGGCCGCTCCCGCACCGGCCCCGCCGTCGCGGCCGGCCCCGGCGGGCACAGGCGGGGCGCGCTGATGGGCGAGCACAACGGTTGGCTGATCTGGGCCAGCTACCTGATGGGCCTGCTGCTCAGCGTGGCGCCCATGCCGGGCTTCATGGAGGTTGGCCGGCCGCTGTGGCTGGCGATGTTCATCACCTACTGGATTCTGGCCGTGCCGCAGCGGGTCAGCATGACGGTGACCTGGCTGCTGGGGCTGGCGATGGATGTGCTCTACGGCGTTCTGCTCGGGCAGCATGCGCTGACCCTGACGCTGATTGCCTTCCTGATGCTGACGCTGCAGCAGCGTGTCCGCATGTTTCCGTTGTGGCAACAGAGCCTGGTCCTGCTGGTAGTCTTCGGTCTGGCCCAGCTGGTGCAGCTCTGGCTCAATGCGCTGGCCGGCAACCGCCCGCCGACCCTCGCCTTCCTGCTGCCGGCCCTGGTCAGTGCCTTGCTCTGGCCCTGGGTGTTCACCGCCCTGCGTAGCCTACGACTGCGCTTCAATGTCAATTAACCCCCCGTCCCCGGCGAGACGGCGGGCGGGGCTTCGGACAGAGGGAAATCGCATGGCTGCCACGCTTTACCTGGCTTCCGGTTCGCCCCGCCGGCGCGAGCTGCTGACGCAGATCGGCGTGCCCTTCGTTCCGCTCAGCGTGGCCATCGACGAAACGCCCGCGCCGGACGAGACGCCGGCCGCCTATGTGGAGCGCCTGGCGCGCGGCAAGGCGGCGGCCGGTCTGGCCAGCCTCTCCGACCGGCAGGCGGTGGTGCTCGGCGCGGACACCACGGTGGTACTGGACGGGCGCATCCTCGGCAAGCCGGGCGAGCGTGCCGAGGCGCTGGCCATGCTGCAGGCGCTCGGCGGGCGCGAGCACGAGGTGCTGACCGCGGTGGTCCTGGCCGCGGTCGGGCGCAGCGCGGTGCGGGTGGTACGCAGCCGGGTGGCCTTCCGTCCGCTCACCAGCGCCGAGGCCGAGGCCTACTGGGCCACCGGCGAGCCGCTGGACAAGGCCGGCGGCTATGCCATCCAGGGCTTTGCCGCGGTGTTTGTCAGCGGCCTCGAGGGCAGCTATTCGGCGGTGGTCGGCCTGCCACTCTGTGAAACCGCGCAACTGCTGGCCGAGTTCGGCATTCCGTGCTGGCAACAACAATGACAAGGCGCCTGAGCAGACAAGCTGCGCCCAGCTTCGGGACTATGCAATGAGCGAAGAGATTCTGATCAATATCACGCCGATGGAGTCGCGCGTGGCGGTGGTGGAGAATGGTGTGCTGCAGGAGGTGCACGTCGAGCGCACCCAGCGCCGCGGCATCGTCGGCAACATCTACAAGGGCCGGGTGGTGCGGGTGCTGCCGGGCATGCAGGCGGCCTTCGTCGATATCGGCCTGGAGCGCGCCGCGTTCATCCATGCCGCGGAGATTTCCAGCCGCGAGGGCAGTGCGGTGGAGAACATCGCGGCCCTGGTGCACGAGGGGCAGGGCCTGGTGGTGCAGGTCACCAAGGATCCGATCGGCAGCAAGGGGGCCCGGCTGACCACCCATCTGTCGATTCCCTCGCGCTACCTGGTCTACATGCCGCGCACCCGCCATGTCGGCATCTCCCTGAAGATCGAGGATGAGGCCGAGCGCGAGCGCCTGAAGAAGGTGGTCGCCGACTGCGTGGCCAGCGAAGGGATCGAGCACGAGGGCGGCTTCATCCTGCGCACCGCTGCCGAAGGCGCCGGGGCCGACGAGATCCTCGCGGACATCCGCTACCTGCGGCGCCTGTGGGACCAGATCGCCGGGCAGATGCAGACCGCCAGCGCGCCGACGGTGATCTACGAGGATCTCAGCCTGGCCCTGCGCACCCTGCGCGATCTGGTCAGCCCGCGTATCGAGAAGATCCGCATCGACTCGCGGGAAACCTTCCAAAAGGTTTCGCATTTCGTCGCCGAACTGATGCCGGAGATCGCCGACCGTCTCGAGCACTATCCCGGCGAGCGGCCGATCTTCGACCTGTACGGGGTCGAGGACGAGGTCCAGCGGGCCCTGGAGCGCAAGGTGATGCTCAAGTCCGGTGGCTACCTGATCATCGATCCGGCCGAGGCGATGACCACCATCGACGTCAATACCGGCGCCTTCGTCGGCCATCGCACCCTGGAAGAGACCATCTTCAAGACCAACCTCGAGGCGGCCACCGCGATCGCCCGGCAGCTGCGCCTGCGCAACCTGGGCGGGATCATCATCATCGACTTCATCGACATGGAGGACGAGGAGCATCAGCGCCAGGTGCTGCGTACCCTGGAGAAGCAGCTGGAGCGCGACCACGCCAAGACCAACATCATCGGCATCACCGTGCTCGGGCTGGTGCAGATGACCCGCAAGCGTACCCGGGAAAGCCTCGAGCAGGTGCTCTGCGAGCCCTGCAACTGTTGCCAGGGACGCGGCAAGCTGAAGACGGCGGAAACCATCTGCTACGAGATCTTCCGCGAGATCCTCCGGGAGGCCCGCGCCTACCAGGCCGAGGGCTACCTGGTGCTGGCCAACCAGAAGGTGGTCGACCGGCTGCTCGACGAGGAGTCGGGCAACGTCGCCGATCTCGAGGCCTTCATCGGCCGGCCCATCAAGTTCCAGGTCGAGGGCACCTACTCCCAGGAGCAGTACGATGTTGTCCTGCTGTAAGCCCTGACCATGCCGCGATCCTCCCGTCTGCCCGCGGTTGTCCTGCGCATCCTGCTGGGGCTCGGCTTTCTCGGCCTGATGCTGCTGGCGCTGGGCGTCAGCCTGGGCCGCCAGCTGGCGCCGCTGGTCGCCGATACCCGTCTCGAGGTGCAGGCGCGGGTCCGCGACGTGCTGGGCATGCCGGTCGCCATCCGCGCTCTGGAGGGACGCTGGAGCGCCCTGGCACCACGGTTGCTGGCGCGCGACGTGACGATCGGCGAGGGCGAGGATGCGCTGCATCTGGAGCGGGTCCAGGTGCGCCTCGATCTGCTGCGCACCCTGCTGGCCCGCGAGTTGCGCGTCGCCGCGCTGGAGGTCGAGGGGGTGAGTTTCACCCTGGCGCAGGATGCCGAGGGGCGCTGGGCCCTGGAGGGGGCGCCGCAGCGCGGCCGGCAGCGGCCGTTCAATCCGGACGAGTCCCTGCGCGCGCTCGAGCGGATCGACCATCTGTCGCTGCTGGACAGCCAGATCACCTTCGCGCCGCACGGACAGGAGCCTTTCTCCTTCCAGAACGTCGACCTCACGCTGCGCAGCGACGGCTGGCAGCAGCGCCTCGATGGTCGCCTGAGCCTGCCCGACGGTCAGCCGCTGCAGTGGAGCCTGCACGGCCAACTGGCCGACGAGGGCTGGCGGCAGAGTCCTGCCGAGCTGTACGTCAGTCTGCCGCAGAGCGACTGGGCGGGCTGGGTGCCGCGCAGTCTGACCGGCGACTGGCGGATCGAGCGGCTGCGTGCCGGTGGGGAGTTCTGGCTGTCCTGGGCCGAGGGCCGCCTGCAGCGCGCGGCGACCCGCCTGCAGGCGCCCGAGTTGCGCGTCCACCGCGCCGGGCAGGTGCCAGCCGAAGTGCGCGATCTGGCGTTGAGCGGGCATTTCCTGCGCGATGGCGAGGATTTCCGTGCGCTGCTCGACTCCCTGGCGGTCGATTTTGGCACGTCCCGCTGGGACGGTGTGCAGGTCGCCCTCGAACACCGGGTGGCGGCCGATGCGCCAGACGCCTGGACGCTGACCGCCAATCAGCTCGACCTGACCCCGCTGATGCCGCTGGTGCAGTCGCTGGCGCCGCTGCCGCAGGCAGCCGAGACCGCCCTGGCGGCCTTGCGGCCGCGCGGCACTCTGCGCAATCTGCGGCTGGATTACCGGCCGCAGGCCGAGGGCGGCCAGCGACTCGCCTATGCGGCCAATCTCCAGGGGGTGGCCTTCGACGCCTGGCATGGCGCGCCGGCGGCGGGCAACGTCGGTGGCAGCGTCAGCGGCGATCTGGCTGGTGGCGAGCTGCGGCTCAACGGCAACGATGTCTCGCTGCATCTCGCGCGCCTGTTCCCCCGCCCCTGGCGTTACCGGCATGTCGCCGGGCGACTGTTCTGGCAGATCGACGAGCAGGGCGTGACCCTGCGCAGCCCCTATGTGCAGACGGACGGGGAGGAGGGTCGCGCCGCCGGCGATTTCCTGATCCGTCTGCGTAGCGATCCCGCCGAAGAGGACTACATGGACCTGCGTGTCGGCCTGCGCGACGGCGATGCCCGTTACGCCGAGAAATATCTGCCGACGCTGGCGCCCGGATTGTCGCCGCAGCTGGCCGAATGGCTGAAGACCTCGATCCATGCCGGTCGCGTGGAGGAGGGCTATTTCCTCTATCAGGGTTCGCTGAACAAGGGGGCCGAGGATGCGGCGCGCAGCCTCGGCCTGTTCTTCAAGGTGCGCGACGCCGAGCTGGCCTATCAGCCGGGCTGGCCTGAGCTGCGCGAGGCACAGGGCCAGGTGTTCGTCGAGGACAGCGGCGTGCGTGTGGTCCTGGATGAAGGGCGGGTGCTCGACACCCGGCTGACGTCGGCCACGGCCGAGATTCCCTCGGCCAGGGACGGCGTGCCGCGGCTGCTGCTCAAGGGCGAGCTGGAGGGCAGCGTCGGCGACGGCCTGCGCATTCTCCAGGAGGCGCCGCTGGAAACCCGGGAGATTTTCGCCGGCTGGACCGGCGAGGGGCCGTTGCAGGGCCAGCTCACGCTGGACATCCCGCTGCGCCGGGAGGCGGAGCGGCCGGCGCGCGTGGTGGCCGAGCTGCGCACCGAGGGCGCGCGGCTGCAGATGGCCCAGCCGAACCTGCAGCTGACCCGCCTGCAGGGCGCCTTCACCTACGACACGGCGAAGGGGCTCAGCGCGCCGGAGATCCGCGCCCAGGTGTTCGGCCGGCCGGTGCGCGGTCGGGCGCTCGCCGAGGGGCGCAACGGCAAGGCGCGGACCCGTATCCTGGCCGACGGGCAGGTGGCGGCGGCCTCCCTGCTCGGCTGGCTGCAGGTGTCCCAGCGCCTGCCGCTCTCCGGCGAACTGCCCTATCGCCTCGAGCTGCTGCTGGATGGCGCGAACAGCTGGCTGCAGGCCGACTCCAGCTTGCGCGGCCTGCGCATCGACCTGCCGGAGCCGTTCGGCAAGGTGGCCCAGGAATCCCGTGACACGCGCTGGCACATGACCCTGGACGGCGCCGAGCGCCGCTATCGGCTGGACTATGCCGACCTGGCCAGCCTGGCTCTGGCTGCGCCGCCGGAGCGTTTTCAGAAGGCCCGCGGCGAGCTGCTGCTCGGCTCCGGTCAGGCCCGGCTGCCTGCGACGCAGGGGTTGTGGGTGCGCGGCCGCGTCGCTCACCTGGACTGGGATGCCTGGCAGGCAGCCTTGGGCGCCATGGTCTCCCAGGGGGGGCAGGATCGCCTGCTGAGCGGCGCCGAGCTGGATATCGGCCGCTTCCAGGGCTTCGGCACTACCCTGAGTCCGCTCAGCGTCCGGATGACCCCCAGTCGGGCCGGCTGGAGCCTGCTGCTCGACGGTCCGCAGATCCGGGGACGCGTCGCTGTCCCGACGGCGGCCCAGGCGCCGATCGTCGTCGATCTGTCCCATCTGCAGCTGCCGGCCAGCACGCCGGGCACGGCCGGTGCGCCGACGACCGCGGCAGCCGCGGCGGATCCTCTGCGGGCGGTCGACCCGCGGAAGATTCCGGCGCTGGATGTGCGCATTGCCCGCCTGCAGCAGGGCGCCGAGCTGCTCGGGTCCTGGTCGCTGAAGGCGCGGCCGCGTTCCGATGGGGTGCAGTTCAGCGACCTGAATCTGGACCTCAAGGGCCTGCGGGTGCTTGGCAGCGCCGGCTGGCAGGGGCCGCCCGGCGCCACCCGCAGCTGGTTCCGCGGGCATCTGCAGGGCGGCGATCTCGCCGATGTGCTGCTGGCCTGGGGGTTTGCGCCGAGCGCGAGCAGCGAAGAGTTCCGCGTGGACATCGATGGCAACTGGCCGGGATCGCCGGCGGCCCTGGCCCTGCAGCGCTACACCGGCAGCTTCGACATCAGCCTGAGCCGGGGGCAGTTCCGCGAGGTGGAAGGAGCTGCTTCGGCCTTGCGGATGTTCGGCGTACTCAATTTCAACGCCATCGGCCGCCGGCTGCGCCTGGATTTTTCAGACCTATTCGGCAAGGGACTGAGCTACGACAAGGTCACGGGTCTGGTCGAGGGGCGCAACGGGATCTTCAGGACGGAAATCCCGCTGACCCTGAGCGGACCGTCGAGCAACCTCGAGCTGGATGGCATCCTCAACCTGCCCGGCGACAGCATCGATGCCAAGCTGCTGGTCACCCTGCCGATCAGCAACAACCTGCCGCTCGCCGCCCTGCTGGTCGGCGCGCCGGCGGTCGGCGGGGCGCTGTTCGTCGTCGACAAGCTGCTCGGCAATCACGTGGCGCGTTTCGCCAGCGTGCAGTACCGCGTCCAAGGTCCCTGGCGAGAGCCTAGAATTACCTTCGAGAAGCCCTTCGAGAAGCCGCGCTGACGGGAAAGAGGGTTGCAGTGGGCGGCGAAGTGCGAGAGCGTGGGCGGGCGAAACCGGGAAACAGCGGAGAAGGCCAATGAGCGTGGCGGTACTGCAGATGGTCAGCCAGGACGATGTGCCGGCCAACCTGGCGACTGCGCGCCGCCTGCTCGAACAGGCCGTCGCCGGCGGAGCGCGCCTTGCCGTCCTGCCGGAGAACTTCGCCGCCATGGGCCGGCGCGACGGCGCCGCCCTGGGCCGCGCCGAAGCCGAGGGCCGCGGTCCGGTGCTGCCCTGCTTGCGCCAGGCGGCCCGCGACTTCGGCCTGTGGATCGTCGCCGGCACCCTGCCGTTGCCGCCGGCCGGCCGGCCACAGGCCAAGGCCCACGCCTGTTCGCTGTTGTTCGACGATCATGGCGAAATAGTGGCTCGCTACGACAAGCTGCACCTGTTCGATGTGGACGTGGCGGACCAGCGCGGGCGCTACCGCGAGTCGGACGACTACGCCCACGGCGAGCGGCTGGTGGTGGCGAACACCCCGGTCGGCCGCCTCGGCCTGACGGTCTGCTACGACCTGCGCTTTCCCGAGCTCTACGGCGCCCTGCGCGACGCCGGAGCCGAGCTGATCAGCGCCCCCTCGGCCTTCACCGCGGTGACCGGCGCCGCCCACTGGCACGTGCTGGTGCGCGCACGGGCGCTGGAGACCCAGTGCTATGTGCTGGCGGCCGGCCAGGGCGGTCGGCATCCCGGCCCCCGGGAAACCTATGGCCATTCGGCCATCGTCGACCCCTGGGGACGGCTGCTGGCCGAACAGGCGCAGGGCGAGGGGGTGCTGCTGGCCAGCCGTGATGCCGAGGAGCAGGCGGCGATCCGTCAGCGTATGCCGATGCACCGCCATCGGCGATTTTCAGTGTCGGCCGTGCCGCGGCCGGTCGAAATGGAGTGAATATGAGCGAGTTGTTGTTACCCGTCAGTCAGCAGCTGCTGAGCCCCGGCGGCCTGGATCTCGATGCCTTGCCGGCCCTGCTCGGCGAGCTGGCCGGTCCCGGCATCGACGCGGCCGACCTGTACTTCCAGAGCCAGGTGTCCGAGTCCTGGGTGCTGGAGGACGGCATCGTCAAGGAGGGCAGCTTCCATCTCGACCAGGGTGTCGGCGTGCGCGCCCAGTCCGGCGAGAAGACCGGCTTCGCCTACAGCAATGCGATCACCGGCGAGGCGCTGCGCCAGGCGGCCCAGGCGGCCCGCTCGATCGCCCGTGCCGGGCAGCAGGGTCGCGTGCAGGCCTTCGCCGCGGCCCCGGTGACGCGTCTCTATGCGCCGGGCAATCCGCTGGAGGTGATCGACCGGGCGGAGAAGGTCGAGCTGCTCAAGCGCATCGATGTCGCCACCCGGGCATTGGATCCGCGCATCAAGCAGGTCACGGTGAGCCTGGCCGGAGTCTGGGAGCACATCCTGATCGCCGCCAGCGATGGCAGCCTGGGGGCCGACGTGCGGCCGCTGGTGCGCTTCAACGTCAGTGTCATCGTCGAGCAGAACGGCCGCCGCGAGCGCGGCGGGCAGGGCGGCGGCGGACGCACCGACTACCGCTTCTTCCTCGACGAGGATCGCGCCATGGAGTATGCCCGCGAGGCGGTGCGTCAGGCGCTGGTCAACCTCGAGACGATTCCGGCACCGGCTGGCACGCTGCCGGTGGTGCTCGGCCCGGGCTGGTCCGGCGTGCTCCTGCACGAGGCGGTCGGTCACGGTCTGGAGGGCGACTTCAACCGCAAGGGCAGCTCGGCCTACAGCGGGAGGGTCGGTGAGCGGGTGGCTTCCAGTCTGTGCACCATCGTCGACGACGGTACCCTGGCCGGCCGGCGCGGTTCGCTCAGCGTGGACGACGAGGGTACGCCGACCCAGTGCACCACGCTGATCGAGAACGGCATCCTGCGCGGCTACATGCAGGACAAGCTGAACGCCCGCCTGATGGGCGTGGCGCCGACCGGCAACGGCCGCCGCGAGTCATACTCGCACCTGCCGATGCCGCGGATGACCAACACCTACATGCTGGCCGGGCAGAGCGAGCCCGAGGAGATCATCGCCTCGGTGAAGAGGGGGATCTACTGTGCCAGCCTGGGCGGCGGTCAGGTGGACATCACCAGCGGCAAGTTCGTCTTCTCCACCAGCGAGGCCTATCTGATCGAGGATGGCCGGATCACCACGCCGGTCAAGGGCGCGACCCTGATCGGCAACGGTCCGGAGGTGATGACGCGGGTTTCCATGGTCGGCAACGACCTGGCGCTGGACAGCGGCGTCGGCACCTGCGGCAAGGATGGCCAGTCGGTGCCGGTTGGCGTCGGCCAGCCGACCCTGAAGATCGATGCGATCACCGTGGGCGGTACCGGTGCCTGAGGCGGGGCAGGATGGCCGGGCCGCCCTGTGCCGTCAGCGCAGCCCGCGTTTGCTTTCGTCGAGATCACGGATGTACTTGAAGATCTTGCGGCTGGCGGCCGGCGGCTTGTTCTGCTCCGTTTCGTGGCGGGCCTGGCGGATCAGGCCGCGCAGGTGCTGGCGGTCGGTGTCCGGGTAGTCGCCGACGAAGGCTTCGAGCGCGTCGTCGCCGCCTGCGAGCAGCCGGTCGCGCCAGCGTTCGAGGGCGTGGAAGCGTTCGTTGTACTGGCGGCTGGAGGCATCCAGCTGCTCGAAGAGGGCGAGAATGGCGTCGACGTCCTGGTCACGCATCAGCTTGCCGATGTACTGGAGGTGCCGCTTGCGGGCAATGTGCGCGGTGTGTTTCGAGGCATCCAGCAGGGCACGGTGCAGGGCGTCGGTCAGCGGCAGGCGATCGAGTTGCTCGGGCCTGAGGGTGGTCAGGCGCTCGCCGAGCTCCTGCAGGGCATGCAGTTCGCGCTTGACCTGGGATTTGCTCTTCTCCTCGGAGAAGTCTTGGTGAAATTCAGACATGGTGGTGGTCCAGAGATATACGCCGCCATGATAACAGCAGCTCCGGAGCGACTGGCCCGGACCTGACAGGAGTAGTTATGAATTCAGCAGAAATGGTCGGTCCGCAGGCGCTGCCGGAGTTGCAGGCCAAGGTCGAGCGGATACTCGCCGAGAGCGCGCGTCAGGGTGCCACGGCCTGCGAGGTGTCCGTATCCATCGAGCAGGGCCTGTCCACCACGGTGCGCCAGGGCGAGGTGGAAACCGTCGAGTTCAATCGCGACCAAGGGTTCGGCATCACCCTCTATCTCGGCCAGCGCAAGGGTTCGGCGAGCACCTCGGCGACCGGCGAGGCGGCGATCCGGGAAACCGTGGCGGCCGCGCTGGCGATCGCCCGGCATGCCTCCGAGGACGACTGCGCCGGCCTGCCGGACGCTGCGCTGATGCCCGGCGAACTCCCGGAGCTGGATCTCTTCCACCCTTGGGCGATCAGCCCCGAGCAGGCCATCGAGCGGGCACTGGAGTGCGAGGCGGCGGCCTTCGCCGCCGATCCGCGGATTCGCAATGCCGACGGCACCTCGCTCAACTCCCATCAGGGCTGCCGGGTCTACGGCAACAGCCACGGCTTCATCGGCGGCTATGCCAGCACCCGGCACAGCCTCAGCTGCGTGATGATCGCCGAAGGCGAAGGCCAGATGCAGCGCGACTACTGGTATGACGTCAACCGGCGCGGCGAGGCGCTGGCCGATCCGCAGGCGATCGGCCGGCGGGCGGCGGAGCGGGCGGCACGGCGTCTCGGCGCGCGGCCGGTGCCGACCTGCGAGGTGCCGGTGCTGTTCTCCGCCGAACTGGCCACCGGGCTGTTCGGCCATTTCATCGGCGCCATCACCGGCGGCAATCTCTATCGGCACGCCTCCTTCCTCGAGGGCGCCCTGGGGGAGCAGTTATTCCCCGAATGGCTGAACCTGGACGAGCGTCCGCACATTCCCAGGGCTCTAGGCAGTGCGGCCTTCGATGCCGACGGGCTGCCGACCCGCGCCAAGCATTTCGTCGAGCAGGGCCGTCTGGCCAGCTATGCCCTGGGCACCTATTCGGGACGCAAGCTGGGCATGCCGAGCACGGCCAATGCCGGCGGGGTGCACAACCTGTTCGTCAGCCATGGCGAGGAGGATCAGGCCGCACTGATCCGCCGGATGGGGCGCGGACTGCTGCTGACCGAACTGATGGGGCAGGGGCTCAATCTGGTGACCGGCGATTATTCCCGTGGTGCCGGCGGCTTCTGGGTGGAGAATGGCGAGATCCAGTACCCGGTGCAGGAGGTGACCATCGCCGGCAATCTGCGCGACATGTTCCGGCAGATCGTTGCAGTGGGTAACGATCTGGAACACCGCAGCAACATTTGCACCGGTTCGGTGCTTATCGAGCGAATGACCCTGGCAGGAAGCTGAGCGAAGTGATGCCGGCTGAGGCGTCTGCCGCCGGACGGCCCGGTGGCAGAGGCGTCGCGTATTTATTCGTCTTCGTCGAAGCGATTGTTGATCAGCTCGACCAGTGCCTCCAGCGCCTCGCAGTCCTGTTCGCCTTCGGTATGCAGGTGAATGGGCGTTCCCTTGCCGGCGGCCAGCATCATGACCGCCATGATGCTCTTGCCGTCGACCAGGCTCTCCGGCGCTCGGCCGATGCGCACCGCACAGGCGTAGCGCCCGGCGACCCCGACGAACTTGGCCGCTGCCCGGGCATGCAGCCCAAGCTTGTTGATGATGGTGATTTCGCAGGCGGGCATCGCGTTATCCATCCTTCAGCAGAGGTCGCGGTGGCGAACCTGAACGTTCTTGAGTGACTGTTTCAATGTTCGGCCCAGCCGCTCGGCCAGGTAGACCGAGCGGTGATGGCCACCGGTACAGCCGATCGCGATGGTGACATAGGCACGGTTGCTGGCAGCGAAGCGGGGCAGCCATTTATGCAGATAGGCCTGGATGTCCTGATACATCTCCTCGACGTCCGGCTGGGCGGCGAGATAGTCTGCGACCGGTCGATCCAGGCCGGAAAAGTTGCGCAGGTCCGGTTTCCAGTAGGGGTTGGGCAGGCAGCGCACATCGAACACCAGATCCGCATCCACCGGCATTCCCCGCTTGAAGCCGAAGGATTCGATCAGAAAAGCCGTGCCCGGTTCCGGCTTGTCCAGCAGGCGCAGCTTGAGCGTGTCGCGTAGCTGATGGAGGTTGAGGTGGCTGGTGTCGATCTTGAGGTCGGCCAGATCCTTGATCGGCGCGAGCAGCCGGCTCTCGTCGCGAATCGCTTCGGCCAGCGAGCGGTTCTCGTTGGTCAGCGGATGGCGTCGACGGGTTTCCGAGAAACGCTTGAGCAGGGTTTCGTCGTCGGCGTCCAGATAGAGCAGGTCGCAGAGGATGTAGCGGGTGCGCACCTCGGCCAGCAACTCGGGGAAGCGTTTCAGCTGGCTGGGCAGGTTGCGTGCATCGATGGATACCGCGACTTGGGGTTGGATAAGTTCGGTATGCAGCAGCGCCCGTTCGGCCAGCTCTGGAAGCAGGACGGCCGGCAGGTTGTCGATGCAGAAGAAACCGTTGTCTTCCAGTACGTCGAGGGCGGTGCTTTTGCCGGAGCCGGAGCGGCCGCTGACGATGATCACGCGCATGATGGGGGTTTTCCGTCGTCAGGAGTGGTTGCCGAAAGCTGGGCTGCCAATTGCTCGTTCACAGTCGACGAACCTCCGCACTCCCGGACGCGGAACCCTACTGGCCCTTCTGCGCGTCCGCCACGACCTGGTAAAGGGCTTCGCTGTTCTCGACCTGGCGCAGACGTTCGCGTATCTCGCCGCGATCGAGCATGCTGGCGATCTGACGAAGCAGTTGCAGATGTTCGTCGGTGGCGGCCTCCGGCACCAGTAGGACGAACAGCAGGTCGACCGGTGCGCCATCGATGGCATCGAAATCGATCGGAGCCTCCAGACGAAGCAGGACACTGATCGGGGCAGGACAGCCGGGCAGACGGCAATGGGGAATGGCAATGCCATTGCCAAAACCGGTCGAACCCAGTTTTTCACGGGCAATCAGGCTCTCGAAAATGGTCTGCTGATCCAGGTCGGGCATCTCGCGGGCGACCAGATTGGCGATGTATTCGAGAGCGCGCTTCTTGCTTCCCCCCGGCACGTTCACCAGGGAACGGCCGGGAGTCAGGATGTCTTCGAGTCTGATCATGGGACGGAGGAGTCAGCGGGCCGTAGCGCCCTGCTGGCGTTCGATCTGCTTTTCCTTGTACTTGATCAGTTGACGGTCGAGCTTGTCGACGAGGAGGTCGATGGCCGCATACATGTCCTCATGTTCGGCGTTGGCGACCACTTCGGCACCGGAGACATGCAGGGTCGCTTCGATCTTCTGCTTGAGCTTTTCGACGGACATGATCACCTGCACATTGGTGATGCGATCGAAATGGCGCTCGAGTCGGTTGATTTTCTCCTCAACATAGTCGCGTAGGGCGTCGGTCACATCCAGCTGATGTCCACTGATGTTGACTTGCATACCGCTTTCTCCTTGTTTCTGTTTTGACGCAGGCTGACGGGCCTGTCACCGGTATACGCTGCTTCGACTGCCGCTGATAAGGCTGCTGCCCTTTCAACGGCCGGCTCGATCCTGTTACATGAGTCGCTTGCGTTCGCTGGAAGGCGCAATACTGAGCGATTCCCGGTATTTGGCGACTGTGCGGCGAGCCACCTGTATGCCCTGTTCTTCCAGTAAACCAGCGATCTTGCTGTCGCTCAATGGCTTTTTCGGATTTTCCGCCGCAACCAGCTTCTTGATGATGGCGCGGATCGCCGTGGAGGAGCACTCGCCACCCTCGGCGGTGCTGACGTGGCTGGAGAAGAAATATTTCAGCTCGTAGATGCCGCGTGGGGTGTGCATGTACTTCTGGGTGGTGACCCGCGAAATGGTCGACTCGTGCATGCCGACAGCCTCGGCGATGTCATGCAGTACCAGAGGTTTCATGGCTTCCTCACCATAGTCGAGGAAGCCGCGCTGGTGCTCGACGATCTGCGTGGATACCTTCATCAGCGTCTCGTTGCGGCTCTGCAGGCTCTTGATGAACCAGCGCGCCTCCTGCAGCTGGTTGCGCATGAAGGTGTTGTCGGCGCTGGCATCGGCACGTCTGATGAAGCCGGCGTAGTGGGGGTTGATGCGCAGGCGCGGTACGGCCTCCTGGTTGAGCTCCACCAGCCAGCGATCGTTGTGCTTGCGCACGATGACGTCGGGCACCACGTACTCGGGTTCGCTGGCCTCGATCTGTGAGCCAGGGCGTGGGTTGAGGCTCTGGATCAATTCGATCACCGGACGCAGCTCTTCCTCCTTGAGCTTCATGCGCCTCATCAGCTGGGTGAAGTCGCGGTTGCCGAGCAGGTCGAGGTAATCCTTGGCCAGCCGTTGCGCCTCTTCCAGCCAGGGCGTATCGGTCGGTAGCTGGCGCAGCTGCAGCAGCAGCGATTCGCTGAGGTCGCGGGCGGCGACCCCTGCCGGCTCGAACTGCTGGATGCGGCGCAGCACCATTTCCAGTTCGTCGAGTTCGATACCCAGCTCCGGGTCCAGGGAGGCGAGGATTTCCTCCAGAGAGGCTTCCAGATAGCCGTCGCTGCTGATGCTGTCGATCAGGGTGACGGCGATCAGGCGGTCGGTATCAGACATCGGCGCCAGGTTGAGCTGCCAGAGCAGATGGCTCTGCAGGCTCTCGCCCGTGGAGGTGCGGGTGGTGAAGTCCCACTCGTCGTCGTCGCTGCTCGGCAGGCTGCTGGCGCTGGTCTGGTAGATGTCCTCCCAGGCAGTATCCACCGGCAGCTCGCTGGGAATGCGCTCATGCCAGTCACCATCCTCCAGACTGCCACCTTCTTCGTTGGCGGACGCACGGTCGTAGCTCTCCTGATAGGAGTCAGACGAGGCATTGGTCGCCGACTGGTCGCCATGTTCGGCCAGCGTATCCGGGCTGTCGTAGTCCTCAGCGTCTTCCTGACGTTCCAGCATGGGGTTGGAGTCGAGGGCCTCCTGGATTTCCTGCTGAAGATCCAGGGTCGACAGTTGAAGCAGACGGATGGCTTGTTGCAGCTGCGGGGTCATTGTCAGCTGCTGGCCCATCTTAAGGACTAGCGATGGTTTCATATTGTAGGAAGCACCATATTTGCCGAAGCATTCGCGTCAATCACTACGAGGCGACGATGCGCCTTCCTAAAGCAAATTACATGCCTGATTATAACGGAATTTGATTGGTCTATCCCATCGAATGGGGTGTCTCATAGTCGGAATTCATGGCCGAGATAGACCTCCTGCACCAGTTTGTTGGTGAGGACGGCCTCGGCATTGCCTTCGGCTATCAGTTGCCCATCGTTGACAATGTAGGCGGTTTCGCAGATATCCAGCGTCTCGCGCACGTTGTGGTCGGTGATCAGGACGCCGATGCCCTTGTTTTTCAGGTGATGGATGATCTGCTTGATGTCGTTGACCGAGATCGGGTCGACACCGGCAAAGGGCTCGTCGAGCAGGATGAACTTCGGTGTGGTGGCCAGGGCGCGGGCGATTTCGACCCGGCGCCGTTCGCCGCCCGAGAGGCTCATGCCGAGGCTGTCGCGGATATGGCTGATGTGGAACTCCTGCAGCAGGGCTTCCAGAGCCTGGCGGCGGCCTTCTCCGTCGAGATCCTTGCGGGTTTCGAGGATCGCCATGATGTTGTCGGCTACCGTGAGTTTGCGGAAGATCGAGGCCTCCTGGGGCAGGTAGCCGATGCCGACCCGGGCGCGGCCGTGCATGGGCAGATGGGTGACATCGTCCTGATCGATCAGGATGCGGCCCTGGTCGGCACGCACCAGGCCGACGATCATGTAGAAGCAGGTGGTTTTGCCGGCTCCGTTGGGGCCGAGCAGGCCGACGATCTGGCCGCTTTCGATGGAGAGGCTGACGTCGCGGACGACCTGGCGGCCCTTGTAGCTCTTGGCCAGATGCTGGGCTTTGAGGGTGGCCATTACTGTGTCTGCCCTGGCTGCTGTTTCTTTTTCGGCTGGATGACCATGTCGATCCGCGGTTTCGGGCTGGATATCTTGGTTCCCGTGGCGCGGCCGGCATTGACGATCTGTCGCTGGGTGTCGTAGACGATCTTCTCGCCCTCGAAGGTGTTGCCGTCCTGAATTACCCGGGCTTTATCGATCAGCACGATGCGTTCGTTTTCGGCGAAGTACTGGATGGTCTGGCCGTAGGCTTGGACGATGCTCTTGTCAGGCGCCGGCTTCTGCTCGTAATAGGCGGGATTGCCGACCGAAGTGAAGACCTTGATGTCACCATTGTCATCCTGGGTGATGGTGACCTTGTTGCCGGTGATCTTCAGCGTGCCCTGGGTGATGACCACGTCGCCATGGTAGACCGCAACCCCTTGCTTGTCGTCGAGTTCGGCGCTGTCGGCCTGGACGCGGATCGGCTGGTCGCGGTCGGAAGGGAGAGCCCAGGCACTCGCTGCGCCCAGTGCGGAGCACAGACTGAACAGGAGAGGGAGGGCCCGGTGGGAGAAACGGTTAGCGAACCTCATGCTGGCCTCTTACACTGGACAGCAGGTGCATCCTGCTGTCATCCAAATACGCTTTCATCCCGACAGCCGTGGTGACTCCGTTGGCTGCCTCGATTTTAACGGGTTGCTGGGTTTCGGCATATTCCCGTTCCGGGAACACGCTCAGGCGGCTGGTGGTGAGGACGGTAGGACGGCCTTGGGTATCGGTGCGCTCGACCCGTACCGCATCGATCAATTCAACCTGCTCGCCCTGGGGGCTGACCTCGCCGCGCTCGCTGCGTACATGCCAGGGAGTGGGGGTGCCGCGAAAAATCAGCAGGTCGGGCTGGGTGAGCAGGGTGATCTCGCTGCTCTTCAGGTGTTCCACCTTGTCGGCGGTCATCTCGTAGTGCAGCGCGCCTTCCGCCTGATATTGCAGTGTATGGGCATTGGTGACGTAGAAGTCGATGGCGCTGTCGTCTGGGGAGATGCCGGGTTTGTCCATGAAGCTCGCCGGGCGGATATTCCAATAGCCCACTGCCACCAGCACGGCGGCCAGGGCGGCCAGGGTCAGGGGGAAGCGGAGTTTGCGCAGCATGATCGCCTCTATAGATAAGCGGCCTGAGCGTTTTCGAGGTTGCCCTGGGCCTGCAGGATCAGTTCGCAGAATTCGCGGGCCGCGCCTTCGCCGCCGCGTGCCAGGGTGACGCCATGGGCATGCCGGCGAACGAAGCTGTCGGCGCTGGCCACAGCCATGCCCAGGCCGACGCGACGGATAACCGGCAGGTCGGGCAGGTCGTCGCCGAGGTAGGCGACCTGCTCGTAGTCGAGTCCCAGTTCGGCCAGCAGTTCGTCCAGTACGACCAGTTTGTCCTCGCGCCCCTGATAGAGGTGCTGGATGCCCAGATTCCGGGCGCGGCGCTCGACGACCGGTGTGGTGCGGCCGCTGATGATGGCGGTACGTACGCCGGAATTGATCAGCATCTTGATACCGTGACCGTCAAGGGTGTTGAAAGTCTTGAATTCACTGCCATCGGCCAGAAAATACAGGCGCCCGTCGGTAAGAACACCGTCGACATCGAAGATCGCCAGGCGGATGCCCCTGGCCCGCTGCAGCAGTTCGTCGTTCATTCTATAGAACTCCCGCCCGCAGCAGGTCGTGCATGTTCAGGGCGCCGATCGGCCGGTCGGCACCATCGACCACCACCAGAGCGTTGATCTTGTGGTCCTCCATGATCTTCAGGGCTTGGGCGGCGAGCATCTCGGCGCGGGCAGTCTTGCCGTGGGGTGTCATCACCTCGTCGATAGTTGCCTGGCGCACGTCGATATTGCGATCCAGGGTACGGCGCAGATCGCCGTCGGTGAAGATGCCGGCCAGGCGCCCATCGGTCTCGAGTACCACGGTCATGCCGAGGCCCTTGCGGGTCATTTCCAGCAGCGCGTCGCGCAGCGTGGTGCCGCGCTGCACGCAGGGCAGGCTGTCGCCGGCGTGCATGATGTGTTCCACCTTCAGCAGCAGGCGACGACCGAGTGCTCCTCCGGGGTGGGAGAAGGCGAAGTCCTCGGCGGTGAATCCGCGTGCCTCGAGCAGGGCGATGGCCAGTGCGTCGCCGAGCACGAGGGCGGTGGTGGTGGAGGAGGTGGGCGCCAGGTTGAGCGGGCAGGCTTCCTGGCTGACGCCGGCGTCGAGATTGACCGCGGCCGCTTCCGCCAGGGGTGAGTCAGGCTTGCCGGTCATGCTGATCAGGGTGATGCCGAGGCGCTGGATCAGGGGCAGTAGGGTGATGATTTCTGCCGTGGAGCCGGAGTTGGACAGGGCCAGTACCAAGTCGTCGCGGGTGATCATGCCCATGTCGCCGTGGCTGGCCTCGCCAGGATGAACGAAGAAGGCCGGCGTACCGGTGCTTGCCAAGGTGGCGGCGATCTTGCGCCCGATGTGCCCGGACTTGCCCATGCCGACGACCACTACCCGTCCCTTGCAGTCCAGGATCAGCTTGCAGGCTGTAGCAAAGTCATCGTCGATGCGCGCAAGAAGTGCCTCGATGGCCTCGATTTCCAGGCGTATGGTCCGTTGGGCTGACTGGATCGGGTTGCTCGAGTGAGGCATGGTGGCGGCTCGTCGCTTGAAAAAGGCGCCGATTATAGCGGTAAAGTCATATTCGCTCATGCTTTCGCGGCGCGATTGCGACCAAAGCGGTCTATGGCGCCTGTATGCTTGGGACGCCGGTGCTGGCAGTGTTATAGTGCCCGCCAGTTCGGTCAAGCGGTACGGCGCCCTCCTGTCCTGGGGGCAGCGGCGTTTAGCCGAGGGGGTATTCACAAGGAGTCTAGATGAGCGACTCAAACGACTACGCAGTCATGCTGAAGGGGGTCTCCTTCAAGCGAGGCTCGCGCAGCATCTTCAATAATGTAGACATCCGCATACCGCGCGGCAAAGTCAC
Source organism: Azotobacter chroococcum (assembly GCF_002220155.1). Taxonomy (NCBI): domain Bacteria; kingdom Pseudomonadati; phylum Pseudomonadota; class Gammaproteobacteria; order Pseudomonadales; family Pseudomonadaceae; genus Azotobacter; species Azotobacter chroococcum. Next base: position 1,132,253 of record NZ_CP011835.1, read on the forward strand.
TGGCATCATGGGGCCCTCGGGGTGTGGCAAGACCACTCTGTTGCGTCTGATAGCCGCCCAGCTCAAGCCGGAAAGCGGCGAAGTCTGGGTCAATGGGCATAACCTTCCGCATCTGTCGCGCAGCGAGCTGTTCGATGTGCGCAAGGAGATGGGGGTGCTGTTCCAGAGCGGTGCGCTGTTCACTGATCTGGATGTGTTCGAGAACGTTGCCTTTCCACTGCGTGTCCATACCAAGCTGCCGAATGAAATGATCCGCGACATCGTGCTGATGAAGCTGCAGGCGGTCGGCTTGCGTGGTGCCATCGACCTGATGCCCGACGAGCTTTCCGGCGGCATGAAGCGTCGTGTGGCGCTGGCTCGGGCAATTGCTCTCGATCCGCAGATTCTCATGTATGACGAACCCTTCGTCGGTCAGGACCCGATCGCCATGGGCGTACTGGTGCGGCTGATTCGCCTACTCAATGATGCCTTGGGCATTACTAGTATAGTGGTTTCCCACGATTTGGCCGAAACGGCCAGCATCGCCGATTATCTCTATGTGGTGGGCGATGGTCAGGTGCTGGGAGAGGGGACTCCCCAGGACTTGATGAACTCCAAGAATCCGCGCGTCACCCAGTTCATGAAGGGTTTGCCGGATGGCCCGGTGCCTTTTCATTTTCCGGCGCCCGATTATCACAACGACCTTCTGGGGAGGCGCTGATGCACAGGAGATCCCTCCTCGAACAGATCGCTCTGCTGGGTCGCTCCGCCATCGACGTGGTCGAGGCAATGGGGCGTTCCGCTCTGTTCCTGCTGCATACCATGCTCGGTCGGGGTGGTGCTGGCAGCAGTTTCCAGTTGCTGATGAGGCAGATTCACTCGATTGGTGTGCTGTCGTTGCCGATCATCGTCGTTTCTGGCCTCTTCATTGGCATGGTGCTGGCGCTGCAAGGCTATAACATCCTGGTCAGCTATGGCTCGGAGCAGGCGGTCGGCCAGTTGGTCGCCCTGACCCTGTTGCGCGAACTGGGGCCGGTCGTCACCGGCCTGTTGTTCGCTGGGCGTGCCGGTTCGGCGCTCACTGCGGAAATCGGCAACATGAAGTCCACCGAGCAGCTTTCCAGTCTGGAAACGATCGGCGTCGATCCACTCAAGTACATCATTGCGCCGCGCCTGTGGGCCGGCTTCATTTCCATGCCGCTGCTGGCCGCGATCTTCAACGTGGTCGGCATCTGGGGCAGTGCCATGGTCGCGGTGGACTGGCTGGGGGTCTACGAGGGTTCGTTCTGGGCCAGCATGCAGAGCAGCGTGGATCTTTACGACGACGTGATCAATGGTGCGATCAAGGGCGTTGTCTTTGCCTTCGTGGTGACCTGGATCGCCGTGTTCCAGGGTTACGACTGCGAGCCGACTTCGGAAGGAATCGGCCGCGCTACTACAAGAACAGTGGTCTATGCCTCGCTGGCCGTGCTGGGACTGGACTTCATTCTGACAGCCTTGATGTTTGGAGATAACTGATGCAAACCCGCACCCTGGAAACCGGTGTCGGCCTGTTCATCCTGGCAGGTATGCTGGCCCTCCTGTTGCTGGCACTGCGTGTCAGCGGCCTGACGGTCAGCACCAATGGCGATACCTACAAGCTCTATGCGTATTTCGATAACATCGCCGGCCTGACGGTCCGGGCGAAAGTGACCATGGCGGGCGTCGCTATCGGCAAGGTCACGGCCATCGACCTGGATCGCAACAGCTATACCGGTCGCGTGACTATGGAGTTGGAGAGGCGCGTCGACAATCTGCCGAGCGACTCCACGGCTTCCATCCTGACTGCGGGCCTGCTGGGCGAGAAGTATGTCGGTATCAGTGTCGGGGGCGAGGAGGAGTTGCTGAAGGATGGTGACTCCATCCAAGATACTCAGTCGGCATTGGTGCTCGAGGATCTGATCGGCAAGTTCCTGATGAACTCCGTCAACAAGGACAAAGAAGAATAGGTCACAGAGGATATCCCTATGCTTACTGTTTTGCGTCGTGGTTTTCTGGTGCTGCTGGCTCTCATGCCGCTGTTTGCAGCTGCATCGACCACCCCTCATCAGGTGGTGCAGCAGACCACCGATAACCTGCTTGGCGATCTGAAAAAGAACAAGGCCGCCTACAAAAGCAACCCGCAGGCTTTTTACGATGCGCTGGACCGGATTCTCGGGCCTGTGGTGGATGCCGACGGAATTTCCCGTAGCATCATGACCGTCAAGTATTCGCGCAAGGCGACTCCGGAACAGATGACCCGCTTTCAGGAGAATTTCAAGCGCAGCCTGATGCAGTTCTATGGCAACGCTCTCCTGGAGTACAACAATCAGGATATTCGTGTTCTGCCTTCCTCCGTGCCGGTCGAAGGTGACCGAGCCAGTGTCGGCATGGAGGTTCGCGATACTCAGGGTACCGTCTATCCGGTCTCCTACACCATGGTGAATAAGCAGGGCCAGTGGATGCTGCGCAATGTCATCATCAATGGCATCAACATCGGCAAACTGTTCCGTGATCAGTTCGCCGAGAGCATGCAGCGCAATGGCCAGAATCTGGACAAGACCATCGATGGCTGGGCTGATGTGGTAGCCAAGGCCAAGGATAGTGAAGAAGGCAAGAAGGCTGCGGGGCAATGAGCGAGGCCTCGATTCGCCAGGACGAACCTGGCGTGCTCGCCCTTGTCGGCGTGCTCGACTACAGCACTGGCCCGGCCCTGCGTCAGCAGGGGCGGGTACTGATCGGTGCAGCCGAGGCCAAGGACCTGGTGCTCGACTGTGCGGGCGTGGAAAAGTCCAGCAGTGTCGGGCCCTCCCTGCTGCTGGCCTATCTGCGTGACGCCAAGGCCGCTGGCAAGCGCCTGCGGATACGTGCACTGCCTCAGGACATGCGCGAGATTGCCCAGGTCTGCGGCCTGCTCGAGTTGCTGCCGCTGGATGCTTGATGGCTCGCACAGGGCTCTCCGTCGGGGCCGCTATTTGCAGGGTTCGCAGTAGGCGGGCTTTTTTGTAAGATGGGCGGCTTTCCGGGCGTCCAGGAAGCCGTGATCTCTCGATTCCGTTTGCTTTGCGCCGACATCCACCGCAGGAGTAATTCATGACAGCTTCCGAGGTATGCATGCAGCCCACCGAAGTCAAAAGCTTTCTGGAGAGTAGGCTGGCCGGCACCCAGGTCGAGGTGCAGGGGCAGGGTTGCGATTTTCAGCTCAACCTGATCAGCGATGAACTGGCCGGCATGAGTCCGGTAAAGCGCCAGCAACTGGTCTATGCCCAGCTGAACGACTGGATCGTCGATGGCCGCATTCATGCCATTACCATGAAATTCTTCAGTCGCGCCGCTTGGGCCGAGCGTTCCTGAGCCTGCCTGCGCGAGAGAACATGGACAAACTGATCATTACCGGCGGCCAGCGCCTCGATGGCGAGATCCGTATTTCCGGAGCAAAGAACGCGGCGCTGCCGATTCTGGCTGCGACCCTGCTGGCCGATACGCCGGTCACCGTCTGCAATCTACCGCACCTACACGACATCACGACGATGATCGAACTGTTCGGGCGCATGGGTGTGCAGCCGGTGATTGACGAGAAGCTCAGCGTGGAAGTGGATGCCAACAGCATCAAGACGCTGGTAGCCCCCTACGAGCTGGTCAAGACCATGCGCGCCTCGATTCTGGTGCTCGGTCCGATGCTTGCCCGTTTCGGCGAGGCCGAGGTGGCTCTGCCGGGAGGTTGCGCCATCGGTTCGCGGCCGGTCGACCTGCACATCCGTGGTCTCGAGGCGCTGGGTGCACAGATCGAAATGGAAGGTGGCTATATCAAGGCCAAGGCTCCGGCCGGCGGTCTGCGTGGCGGACACTTCTTTTTCGATATCGTCAGCGTGACCGGCACCGAAAACATCATGATGGCCGCCGCGCTGGCCAATGGGCGTACCGTGCTGGAGAATGCGGCCCGCGAGCCGGAGGTAGTCGATCTGGCCAACTTCCTGAACGGCATGGGTGCGCAGATCAAGGGGGCCGGTACTGACACCATCGTCATTGAGGGCGTCAAGCGTCTGGGCGGCGGTCGTTACAGCGTGATGCCCGATCGCATCGAGACCGGTACCTATCTGGTGGCTGCGGCCGCTACCCGGGGGCGGGTCAAGCTCAAGGATACCGATCCCACTATCCTCGAGGCGGTACTGCTCAAGCTGGAAGAGGCGGGTGCGCAGATCGATACCGGCAACAACTGGATCTCGCTGGACATGAAGGGCAACCGACCCAAGGCGGTGAACGTACGCACTGCGCCGTACCCGGCGTTCCCCACCGACATGCAGGCCCAGTTCATTTCCCTGAATGCCATTGCCGAGGGCACGGGAACGGTCATCGAAACCGTGTTCGAAAACCGCTTCATGCATGTCTACGAGATGAATCGCATGGGCGCGCGCATTCTGGTGGAGGGCAATACCGCTATCGTCACCGGCGTGCCGTGTCTGAAGGGCGCTCCGGTCATGGCCACCGACCTGCGAGCCTCCGCCAGCCTGGTGATCGCCGGGCTGGTAGCCGAGGGGGATACCCTGATCGATCGCATCTACCATATCGATCGTGGCTACGAGTGCATCGAGGAAAAGCTGCAGCTGCTCGGCGCCAAGATCCGCCGCATCCCCGGTTAGGACCGGCGCCTGGCATGGCGCCGATCTCGGCCCGCGATGGGGTCAATATCTAAGGACATCTGTTTCATGCTTACCATTGCCCTGTCCAAAGGCCGGATTCTCGACGACACCCTGCCGTTGCTCGCCGAAGCCGGTATCGTGCCGATCGAGAATCCGGACAAGAGCCGCAAGCTCATCATTCCGACCAGCCAGGATGATGTACGCTTGCTGATCGTCCGCGCCACCGATGTACCGACCTATGTCGAGAACGGTGCTGCCGACCTGGGGGTGGCCGGCAAGGATGTGCTGATGGAGTATGGCGGTCAGGGGCTGTACGAGCCGCTCGACCTGAAGATTGCCAATTGCAAGCTGATGACCGCGGGCAAGGTCGGTGCCGGGGCGCCCAGCGGGCGTCTGCGGGTGGCCACCAAGTTCGTCAGCGTGGCCAAGCGCTACTATGCCGAGCAGGGGCGCCAGGTAGACATCATCAAGCTCTATGGTTCCATGGAGCTGGCGCCGCTGGTGGGCTTGGCCGACAAGATCATCGACGTGGTCGACACCGGCAACACCCTGCGTGCCAACGGTCTGGAACCCCAGGAGCTGATCGCCACCATCAGCTCGCGGTTGATCGTCAACAAGGCCTCGATGAAGATGCAGCATGCGCGCATCCAGGCTCTGATCGATACCCTGCGCGAAGCCGTCGAGAGTCGACACCCGGCCTGATCCCGACCCGCCAACGCCTATCCGTGTCATAGCGAAATTTCTCGGGTGCCCGCGCGGAAGGCTTGCTAGGCTAGCGGCGCCCGAGTTCCAGCCATTCAAGAGGCCCGTTATGACCGCACCCATCGCCCTTCGCCGACTCGATGCCGCCGATCCGGATTTCCCGCGCCATCTGGATCATCTGCTGAGCTGGGAAAGCGTTTCCGATGAGGCCGTCAACCAGCGTGTGCTGGACATCATCCAGGCCGTGCGCGAGCGTGGCGATGCTGCCGTGGTCGAGTTTACCCGGCGCTTCGATGGCGTCGAGGCCGGCTCCATGGCTGAGCTGATCCTGCCGCGCGAGCGCCTGGAGCTGGCTCTGACGCGTATCTCTCCGGAGCAGCGCGAGGCCCTGGAAAAGGCTGCCGAGCGTGTGCGGCTCTATCATGAAAGGCAGAAGCAGGACTCTTGGACCTATACCGAGGTTGACGGCACCGTACTCGGCCAGCAGGTCACGCCTCTGGATCGCGCCGGGCTGTATGTGCCGGGCGGCAAGGCGGCGTATCCATCCTCGGTGCTGATGAACGCCATTCCAGCCAAGGTGGCCGGTGTTGCCGAAGTGGTTATGGTAGTGCCGACCCCGCGTGGCGAGCTCAACGAACTGGTGCTGGCCGCTGCCTGCGTGGCCGGCGTTGATCGGGTGTTCACCATCGGTGGTGCCCAGGCCGTGGCCGCGCTGGCCTACGGTACCGAGAGCGTGCCGCAGGTGGACAAGATCGTCGGCCCGGGCAATATCTACGTGGCCACGGCCAAGCGTCATGTATTTGGCCAGGTCGGCATCGACATGATCGCAGGCCCTTCGGAAATCCTCGTGGTCTGCGACGGTCAGACCGAGCCGGACTGGATCGCCATGGACCTGTTCTCCCAGGCCGAGCATGACGAGGACGCCCAGTCGATCCTGGTCAGCCCGGACGCCACTTTCCTCGGGCGGGTGGCTGAGAGCATCGCCCGCCTGCTGCCGACCATGGAGCGCGCCGAGATCATCCGTACCTCGCTGGAGGGGCGCGGCGCGCTGATCCAGGTCGCCGACATGGAGCAGGCCATCGCCGTGGCCAACCGCATCGCTCCCGAGCACCTCGAGCTGTCGGTAGCCGAGCCGCAGCAGTGGCTGCCGAAGATCCGCCATGCCGGCGCCATCTTCATGGGCCGCTACACCGCCGAGGCGCTGGGCGACTACTGCGCCGGCCCCAACCACGTGCTGCCGACTTCCGGTACCGCACGCTTTTCTTCGCCGCTGGGCGTGTATGACTTCCAGAAGCGCTCATCGATCATCTTCTGCTCGGCGGACGGGGCTTCTGCGCTGGGCAGGACCGCCTCGGTGCTGGCCCGTGGCGAATCGCTGACCGCCCATGCGCGCAGCGCCGAGTACCGGATCAAGGGCTGAGGCCGCCCCCGAACTCGTAGGAGCCGGCTTGCTGGCGATTCATGTCCGAGAAGATCGCCAGAGAGCTGGCTCCTACGCAAAGCAGACCGAACCGCATTCGAGGAGAGAAGGGCGTGAGCAAATTCTGGAGCCCCTTCGTCAAGAACCTGGTGCCCTACGTACCGGGCGAGCAGCCGAAGCTGAGCAAGCTGGTCAAGCTCAATACCAACGAAAATCCCTACGGGCCGTCGCCTCGGGCGATTGCCGCCATGCAGGCCGAGCTGAACGACAGCCTGCGCCTGTACCCGGACCCCAATGGCGAGCGCCTGAAGCAGGCAATTGCCGACTACTATGGTGTGCAGGGCAGTCAGGTATTTGTCGGCAATGGCTCCGACGAAGTGCTGGCGCACATCTTCCATGGACTGTTTCAGCATGGCCGGCCGCTGCTGTTCCCCGACGTGACCTACAGCTTCTATCCGGTGTACTGCGGTTTGTACGGGATCCCCTTCGAAACCGTGGCGCTGGACGAGCAGTTTCGCATCCGCGTCGAGGACTATGCGCGGCCCAACGGCGGGATCATCTTCCCCAATCCCAATGCGCCGACCGGATGTCTGCTGTCGCTCGAGGCCATCGAGCGGCTGCTCGAGGCCAACCCGGACTCGGTGGTGGTGGTGGATGAGGCCTACGTGGATTTCGGCGGCGAGACGGCGATCGCGCTTGTCGACCGCCATGCCAACCTGCTGGTCACCCAGACCCTGTCCAAGTCGCGTTCCCTGGCCGGGCTACGGGTCGGTCTGGCGGTCGGCCACCCCGAGCTGATCGAGGCATTGGAGCGGATCAAGAACAGCTTCAACTCCTACCCGCTGGACCGCATGGCCATCGTTGGGGCGGCTGCGGCCTTCGAGGATCGCGCCTACTTCGAGCAGACCTGCCGCCAAGTGATCGCCAGCCGCGAACAGCTGGTTGGTGAGCTGCAGCGCTTGGGCTTCGAGGTGCTGCCGTCGGCAGCCAACTTCGTCTTCGCCCGACATCCCGGGCGCGATGCCGAGGGGTTGGCGGCAGGGCTGCGCGAGCAGGGGGTTATCGTCCGTCACTTCAAGCAGGAGCGGATTCGCCAGTTCCTGCGCATCACCATCGGTGCCCCCGAGCAGAATCAGGCGTTGATCGATGCGCTGGCAGGCCTCTGCTGAGTCGTAGGTGGCACTTCTCTTGTCCGTTTCCGGGCAGGGTGCTTTACGGCTGTACGGCGGTGGGCGGTGGGCGCAGGCCAATCTCGGCGGTCAGGGTCAGGGCTTGGCCGTTGCGCAGGATCTCGATCTCGATGGTCTCTCCCGGTCGAGTCTGGGCGACCTGATTCATTGCATGGCGCCCGTCGGCGGCTGGCTGGCCGTCGATGCTGACGATCAGATCGCCCGGTTGCAGACCGGCCCGCTGGGCAGGGCCGTCCCGGTAGATGCCGGCAATGACGATGCCCGGCCGGCCCTCGAGGCCGAAGGATTCGGCCAATTCCTTGGTCAGTGGCTGCACTTCGAGACCGAGCCAGCCACGAATCACCTGGCCATGCTTGATGATTTCCTCCATCACCTCCAGAGCCAGCTTCGCCGGAATTGCGAAGCCGATGCCCTGGGAACCGCCTGATTTGGAAAAGATGGCGGTATTGATGCCAATCAGGTTGCCATTAGCATCGATCAACGCGCCTCCCGAGTTGCCCGGATTGATCGCCGCATCGGTCTGGATGAAGTCCTCGTAAGTGTTAAGCCCCAGCTGGTTGCGCCCGGTGGCACTGATGATGCCCATGGTCACGGTCTGGCCGACGCCGAAGGGGTTGCCGATGGCCAGGGCGATATCGCCGATGCGGATACTGTCGGAGCGCCCCAGATGCATGACCGGCAATTCGTCCAGATCGATCTTGAGCACGGCCAGGTCAGTTTCCGGGTCGTTGCCGATCACCCGGGCAAGGACTTCCCGGCCGTCCCTCAGGGCGACGACGATCTGGTCGGCACCGGCGGTGACGTGGTTGTTGGTCAGCAGATAGCCCTCCTGGCTCATGATTACCGCGGAACCCAGACTGGACTCCAAGCGCCGCTGGCTGGGCAGAGAGTTGCCGAAGTACTGCTGCAGCAGTGGGTCATCGAACAGCGGCTGGCTCGGTTTCTTGACGACCTTGGTGGTATACAGGTTGGCTACCGCCGGCGCGGCGCTGCTGACGGCGTTGGCATAGGATGCGGGGCTTTGTGGGGAAAGGATGGGCAGGGGGGGCTGCTGTCCGTTGCCGTTGCGTTGCGGCAGGCCGACCCACTCCGGATAACGCTGGATGATCAGCAGGGCCAGCAGCACTCCGACCGCCAGGGGCCAGCCGAGAAAACGCAGGGCCTTTAGCATGGAGCGGGAGTCCTTGGGGTTGCGAGGGCTAAGGGGGGACCGTAAGGTGCGCCATTATACGAGTGAGCCGCCGACTGGCTAGCGGCTCGCAAACCTTTCATGGAGACATCGATGGCCATTGCCCTGTCCGAGCTGGTGAAGGAAACCGATCGCTATCTGGCGGCGTCCGGCATGACCGATTATTGCCCGAACGGCTTGCAAGTCGAGGGCCGGGCCTGGGTCGCCAGAATCGTCAGCGGCGTGACGGCCAGCCAGGCGCTGCTGGATGCCGCAGTCGAGGCAGAGGCGGATCTGGTGCTGGTGCATCATGGCTATTTCTGGCGCAACGAGAACCCCTGCGTCGTCGGCAGCAAGCGCCGCCGGCTGCAGACCCTGCTGAGCAACGACATCAGCCTGCTGGCCTATCATCTGCCACTGGACGTGCACCCCGAGGTGGGCAACAACGTGCAACTGGGCGAGCGCCTCGGGCTGCGCGTGGAGGGGCCGCTGGAGCCGGGCAATCCTCGCTCGGTCGGTCTGGTCGGCAATCTGCCCGAGCCACTCGCGCCACAGGAGTTCGCCCGCCGAGTGCGGCAGACGCTGGATCGCCAGCCCCTGCTGATCGAGGCCGACCGGCCGATCCGGCGCATTGCCTGGTGCACCGGGGCGGCGCAGGGGTATATCGAGCAGGCGATCGCCGCCGGCGTGGACGCCTACCTGACTGGCGAGGTTTCCGAAGCCACCGTGCACAGTGCGCGGGAGAGCGGCATCAGCTTCCTGGCGGCAGGGCACCATGCCACCGAGCGCTACGGCGTGCAGGCCCTCGGCGAATACCTGGCACGGACCTTCGGCATCGAACACCTGTTCGTCGATTGTCCCAACCCGGTCTGAGCGGTAGCTATATCTCTAGATCGTTTTGATCTAAGCGGTGAACCTATTAGAAGAATGGACTGTGCTAGAGTGCGCCAACGTCCCACGGCCCGCAGGCCGTAACCCATCCGCAATCCGTGAGTAGCCATGGTCGACAAACTGACGCATCTGAAACAGCTGGAGGCGGAAAGCATCCACATCATCCGTGAGGTGGCCGCCGAGTTCGACAACCCGGTGATGCTGTATTCCATCGGCAAGGATTCTGCCGTCATGCTGCATCTGGCGCGCAAGGCCTTTTTTCCGGGCAAGCTGCCATTCCCGGTGATGCATGTCGATACCCAGTGGAAGTTCCAGGAAATGTACAAGTTTCGCGACAAGATGGTCGCGGAGATGGGCCTGGAGCTGATTACCCATGTCAATCCCGAAGGGGTGGCGCAGGGTATCAACCCCTTTACCCACGGCAGTGCCAAGCACACCGATATCATGAAGACCGAAGGTCTCAAGCAGGCCCTCGACAAGTACGGCTTCGACGCTGCCTTTGGTGGTGCCCGGCGCGACGAGGAGAAGTCCCGCGCCAAGGAGCGCGTCTACTCCTTCCGCGACAGCAAGCACCGCTGGGACCCGAAGAACCAGCGCCCCGAGCTGTGGAACGTCTACAACGGCAAGGTGAAGAAGGGCGAGTCGATCCGCGTGTTCCCGCTGTCCAACTGGACCGAGCTGGACATCTGGCAGTATATCTACCTGGAACAGATTCCCATCGTGCCGCTGTACTTCGCCGCCGAGCGCGAGGTCATCGAGAAGAACGGCACCCTGATCATGATCGACGACGAGCGTATCCTCGAGCATCTCTCCGACGAGGAGAAGGCGCGCATCCAGAAGAAGATGGTGCGCTTCCGCACCCTCGGCTGCTACCCGCTGACCGGCGCCGTGGAGTCCACCGCCGCCACCCTGCCGGACATCATCCAGGAGATGCTCCTGACCCGCACCTCCGAACGCCAGGGCCGGGTCATCGACCATGATGGTGCCGGTTCGATGGAAGAAAAGAAACGTCAGGGCTACTTCTAAGGTCTTCGCCTCATGTCGCATCAATCCGAACTGATCAGCGAGGACATCCTCGCCTACCTGGCCCAGCACGAACGCAAGGAACTGCTGCGCTTCCTCACCTGCGGCAATGTCGACGACGGCAAGAGCACCCTGATCGGCCGCCTGCTGCACGACTCCAAGATGATCTACGAGGATCACCTGGAAGCCATCACCCGCGACTCCAAGAAGGTCGGCACCACCGGTGACGAGGTCGACCTGGCGCTGCTGGTCGACGGCTTGCAGGCCGAGCGCGAGCAGGGCATCACCATCGACGTGGCCTACCGTTATTTCTCGACCGCCAAGCGCAAGTTCATCATCGCCGACACGCCCGGACACGAGCAGTACACCCGCAACATGGCCACCGGGGCGTCCACCTGCGACCTGGCGATCATCCTGATCGACGCCCGCTACGGCGTGCAGACCCAGACCCGCCGGCACAGCTTCATCGCCTCGCTGCTGGGCATCCGGCACATCGTGGTCGCCATCAACAAGATGGACCTGATGGATTTCGATCAGGGCGTCTTCGAGCGCATCCAGGCCGACTACCTGCAGTTTGCCGAGCGTCTCGGCCTCAAGCCAAGCTCGCTGCACTTCGTGCCGATGTCCGCCCTCAAGGGCGACAATGTGGTCAACCGGAGCGAGCGCGCGCCTTGGTATCAGGGCCCGTCGCTAATGGAAATCCTCGAGACCGTCGAGATCGCCGCCGACCGCAACCTGGCCGACATGCGCTTTCCGGTGCAGTACGTCAACCGGCCGAACCTGAACTTCCGCGGCTTCGCCGGTACCCTGGCCAGCGGCATCGTGCACAAGGGCGACGAAGTCGCCGTGCTGCCCTCGGGCAAGACCAGCAAGGTGCGCTCCATCGTCACCTACGACGGCGAGTTGGAGCAGGCGATTCCCGGCCAGGCGATCACCCTGACCCTGGAGGACGAGATCGACGTGTCGCGCGGCGACATGCTGGTGCATGCCGATAACCGCCCGCAGGTCACCGACGGCTTCGAGGCCATGCTGGTGTGGATGGCCGAGGAGCCGATGCTGCCGGGCAAGAAGTACGATATCAAGCGCGCCACCAGCTATGTGCCGGGCAACATCGTCGGTATCGAGCACCGTATCGACGTCAACACCCTCGAGCACGCGCCGGCCAGCGAGCTGAAGCTCAACGAGATCGCCCGCGTGCGGATCAGTCTGGACGCGCCCATCGCCCTCGACGGCTATGAGTACAACCGCACCAGCGGCGCCTTCATCGTCATCGACCGCCTGACCAACGGCACCGTTGGCGCCGGCATGATCGTCGCCGAGCCGCTGTCCGGGCAGAACGCCGGGAATCACCACGGCCGGCTTGCCCATGTCAGCGCCGGGGAGCGCGCCGCCCGCTTCGGCCAGCAGCCGGCCACGGTGCTGTTCACCGGCCTGTCCGGTGCCGGCAAGAGCACCCTGGCCTATGCCTTGGAGCGCAAGCTGTTCGACATGGGCCGAGCGGTCTATGTGCTGGACGGGCAGAACCTGCGCCACGACCTGAACAAGGGCCTGCCGCTGGATCGCGTCGGGCGTGCCGAGAACTGGCGGCGCGCCGCTCAGGTGGCCCGGCAGTTCAACGAGGCTGGCCTCTTGACCTTGGCCGCCTTTGTCGCCCCGGATGCCGAGGGGCGCGCCCAGGCCCAGGCGCTGATCGGCGCCGAGCGGCTGATCACCGTCTATGTACAGGCCTCGCCGTTGGCCTGCCGCGAGCGCGATCCGCAAGGGCTGTATGCTTCCGGCAGCGACAACATTCCCGGCGAGTCCTTCCCCTACGACATACCGCTGGATGCCGATCTGGTGATCGATACCCAGCATCACTCGGTGGAGGAGGGGGTGAAGCAGGTGCTCGAACTGCTGCGCAGCCGCGGCGCCCTCTAAGACGACCTGCCGTCTCGACAAGGCCCTCGCAGCCCCCGGCTGCGAGGGTTTTGGGGGCTCAGATGCATCATCTTCTAGAAGAAGGCTGTCTTGGTGTTCAGGGGGTAGTCCGCTCCCTCTGGCAGGCTGGCGTGCATTCGGGCGCAGACACAAGCACTCCCCGGGCATGCACAGCCAGGTTCGTCAGCGCCGCTCGTCGGCCAGGCTTCAGTGCTTGCCTTTCAGGCCGAATTGCTCGTCCAGCATGCCGGGGGCGTTGGCGATCTTGGGGGCATAATCCTTGGGCGCTTCGGGTGCCGTTGCGCCGGACAGGCGCTCATGATCGCCGAGGCTCTCTTGGTTCTGCAGCGTGGCGAGCAGGCGCTGGCGGGTCAACTCGTCGAGCGCGAGACGGCTGGCACCCTCGGACAGGTGTTCCTGAATTTCCGCATAGCTCTGGGTGAGCTTCTTCACCAGGCTGGCGGTGGTGTTGAAGTGGGTGATCACCTCATTTTGATAGGTGTCGAAGCGCTCCTGCAACTCGTCCAGCTGGCGTTGTGTCCGGCCGGGTGCCGCATTGGGCAATAGACGAGCGGCAACGAAGCCGATGGTGATGCCGACAAGCAGGGTGAGGGCCGGTAGCAACCAGGCCATGAGCGTCTGTTCCACGATCCTTCCTCTATAGGCTTCTTTGTTTTACGTTAGCGGCTCCAGTCTGCCCTGTATAGCCGGTCTAGACGCATGCAGCGATTCGTGCCGTCATTGCGCAAGCCTAGTCATGGTCCGGCACGAATGCCGCTGCAGCACATCTTTGTGCTGGGCGGTCTTTCCGCGGGGGGCGTGGCGATCCAACCATCCAAGACGAGCCGGCCCCAGGCGGGCTCACGGAGATACAGTTTGTCGAATCGTGAAAGTTCCCTGTTCATCGATGGGCCCTGCGGTCCGCTCGAAGCGCTCTACCTCGAATTGCCGCAGGCCCGTGGCCTGGCTCTGCTCTGTCATCCCAATCCGGTGAAGGGTGGAACCATGCTGAACAAGGTCGTCTCCACCCTGCAGCGCACCGCCCGGGATGCCGGTTACAGCACGCTGCGCTTCAACTACCGTGGCGTCGGCGCCAGCGCAGGCAGTCACGACATGGGCAGCGGCGAGGTGGATGATGCCGAAGCCGTCGTTCAGTGGGTACGCGAGCAGTGGCCGCAGCTGCCCTTGAGTCTGTTCGGCTTTTCCTTCGGCGGCTACGTCGCGCTCAATCTCGCGGAGCGCCTGGCTGCACAGGGGCAGGTGCCGGAGCGGATATTCCTGGTCGCGCCGGCGGTGATGCGCTTGGAGAGCGAGACAATGGTGCCGCCACAGGGCAGCAGTCTGACGGTCATCCAGCCGGAGCAGGACGAGGTGGTCAGTCCGCAACTGGTCTACGACTGGTCGGCAGCCCTGCAGCGTCCCCACGAGTTGCTGAAAGTGGCAGAATGCGGGCATTTCTTCCATGGCAAGCTGGGCGAGTTGAAGGACTTGGTCAGTTCACGCCTTTGAGCATAGACAAGCGCACACCATGACCACTCGAATCCTCACCGGTATCACCACCACCGGCACTCCGCATCTCGGCAACTACGCTGGCGCCATCCGCCCGGCGATCGTTGCCAGTCGCGACCCCCATGCCGACTCGTTCTATTTCCTCGCCGACTACCATGCGTTGATCAAGTGCGACGACCCGGAGCGCATTCAGCGCTCGCGTCTGGAAATCGCCGCCACCTGGTTAGCCTGCGGGCTGGACGCGGAGAAGACGACCTTCTACCGCCAGTCGGACATTCCCGAGATAACCGAGCTGACCTGGCTGCTCACCTGCGTGACGGCCAAGGGTCTGCTCAACCGTGCGCATGCCTACAAGGCCTCGGTGGACAAGAATCTTGAGGTCGGCGAGGATCCCGATGCCGGGGTGACCATGGGGCTGTTCAGCTATCCGGTGCTGATGGCGGCAGATATCCTGATGTTCAACGCGAACAAGGTGCCGGTCGGTCGCGACCAGATCCAGCACGTGGAGATGGCGCGTGATATCGGGCAGCGCTTCAATCATCTGTTTGGCCGGGGTAGTGAGTTCTTCACCCTTCCGGAGGCGGTGGTCGAGGCGGAGGTTGCCACCCTGCCGGGGCTCGACGGCCGTAAGATGTCGAAGAGCTATGACAATACCATTCCTCTGTTCGGCTCGGCCCGTCAGTTGAAGGATGCCATCGCTCGCATCATCACCGATTCGCGAGAGCCGGGTGAGCCGAAGGATCCGGACAGCTCGCATCTGTTCACGCTCTACCAGGCGTTCGCCGCGCCCGAGCAACTCGCCGGATTCCGTGCCGATCTGCTTGCCGGTCTGGCCTGGGGGGAGGCCAAGCAGCGCCTGCTCCAGTTGCTGGAAAACGAATTGGGTGAAGCTCGCGAGCGCTACCAAACGCTGATTGCGAGACCACTTGACTTGGAGGACATTCTCCAGGCTGGTGCGGCCAAAGCGCGCAGGATCGCTACCCCCTTCCTCGGCGAGCTGCGCGAAGCGGTTGGATTGCGCTCGTTCCGTAGCGACGTGCGTAGTCAGGCTGCCAGCGGCAAGAAGAAAGCGGCAAAAGCCGCGCGTTTCGTCAGTTTCCGCGAATCCGATGGAAGGTTTCGTTTCCGTTTCCTGGCTGCCGATGGCGAGGAGTTGCTGTTGTCGCGGCCGTTTGACGATCCCAAGGCGGTGGGGCGGATCAGCCAGCGGTTGATTGCTCTGGGGCCGGATGCGCTCGAATTGCGTGCCGATGAGGGCGCCCAGTTCAGTCTCTGGCTGGACGGCGAATGCATGGCCGACAGTCCGGTGTATGCCGATCCGGATGCCTTGGAGGCAGCCATGCTGCGCCTGCGGGAAGCGATTGCAGGGCTTGCCGACTGATTGCCGTGCGACCCTGTGCCGGATTTTCAGCCTTCGGCTCGGATGGTCGCGAACCTTTGAACTCTTGATGAGGGTGGCCCGTTTTGAACGACTTGACGACATTCCCAACAGCCGAGGGCGCCGCCAAGGCGGCCTCCCCACGACTCGATGCCGATTCTGCCATGACTCCCCTTGAGCGCTATCAAGCCGACCTGAAACGCCCGGATTTCTTCCACGATGCCGCTCAGGAAAACGCTGTGCGTCACCTGCAGCGCCTCTACGACGAGTTGATCAGCGCCGGTCCGCAGGGGCCGGCTGCGGGCAGCAAGCTTGGATTGTTCGACAGGCTGCTCGGCAAGAAGCCGCAGAGTTTGCAAAAGGGCCCGGTCAAGGGCATCTACTTCTGGGGGGGCGTGGGGCGCGGCAAGACCTATCTAGTCGACACCTTCTACGATGCTCTGCCCTTCGAGCAGAAGATGCGCACCCATTTCCATCGCTTCATGAAGCGGGTGCACGAGGAAATGAAGACCCTCAAGGGTGAGAAGAACCCGCTGACCATCATTGCCCAGCGCTTTGCCAGTGAGGCTCGGGTCATTTGCTTCGACGAATTCTTCGTGTCCGATATCACTGATGCGATGATTCTCGCCACCCTCCTGGAGGAGCTGTTCAAGAACGGCGTGAGCCTGGTGGCCACCTCCAACATCGTGCCGGACGGCCTCTACAAGGACGGCCTGCAGCGTGCCCGTTTCCTGCCGGCGATCGCCTTGCTCAAGGAGCACACGGAGATCGTCAACGTCGACAGTGGCATCGATTACCGCCTGCGCGCCCTGGAGCAGGCCGAGTTGTACCACTGGCCGCTGGATGCCGAAGCGGAGAGGAGCCTGGAGCGCAGTTTCAACAGCCTGCTCACCGAGCACTGTGCGGTGAAGGACAACGATGTCCTGCTGATCGAGAGCCGCGAGATTCGCGCACGTAAAACCGCCAACGACGTGGCCTGGTTCGAGTTCCGCGAGTTGTGCGACGGTCCGCGCAGCCAGAACGACTACATCGAGCTGGGCAAGATCTTCGAGGCAGTATTGCTGTCGAATGTTGAACAGATGAATGTTTCCAAGGACGATATGGCGCGGCGTTTCATCAACTTGGTCGACGAGTTCTACGACCGCAATGTCAAGTTGATCATTTCTGCCGAGGTCGAGCTCAAGGATCTCTATGCTGGCGGTCGTCTGGAGTTCGAATTCCAGCGCACCCTTAGCCGCCTGCTGGAGATGCAGTCCCACGAGTTCCTCGCGCGGCCGCACAAGCCGTGATCGATAGGGCCGCCACTGGGGCGGCCCTTGCCGTTGTAAAGTGTCGTCTGGAGATTTCTGCTTGCCGGCCAAGCCGTGCTGGAGGGCATTGAAGACATGTCTGCACCCTTGGTTGTGCCCGACTCGCCTTTCGGTGATTGGGACGGTACGCCTGCCGGAGCCCGCCTTCTGCAGCAGGAGCTGGCCGAGCGGGTCGTGCTGCAGGACGATTTTCCAGCCCTGCGCCTGATTGCCGGTGTGGATGTCGGCTTCGAAGAAGGCGGGAGCATCACCCGGGCGGCGGCGGTATTGCTCGATGCTGATACCCTGGAGCTGCTTGCCGAGCGACTGGTGCGCATTCCGACCTCCATGCCCTACATCCCGGGTCTGCTGTCCTTTCGCGAGCTTCCGGCCGTCTTGTGTGCCCTGGCGGAGCTGCCTCGGGTTCCGGATCTGGTCTTCTGCGATGGACAGGGGATCGCCCATCCGCGCAGGTTGGGCATTGCGGCCCATCTGGGTGTGGCCAGCGGCCTGCCGACCATTGGCGTGGCCAAAAAGATTCTCGTCGGTACCCATGCCGAGCTGGGATCCAAGCGCGGCGACCAGGTCCCTTTGATGTATCGGGGCGATGTGCTGGGGACGGTGCTGCGGAGCAAGGACGGGGTGCGGCCGCTGATCGTTTCGCCAGGGCATCGGGTCAGTCTGGCCAGTGCGCCAGGGCTGGTCATGGCCTGCGTCACGCGCTATCGCTTGCCCGAGCCGACCCGGCTGGCCGATCGGCTCGCCTCGCGAAGGGCAGGATATTCACCGCCTGCCTGAGGTGGGGCCTGGTTGGCTGGGGTGGCTTTCGGTGCCCTCGGGGAGGGTGCTTCTTGTTAGGCGTGGCTTCTGTTCTCTGCCTTGGCAGATAGACGGTTGCTATTTTTCCTGCAGTCGGTATGATTTTAAGGATTTTCTGGTGAGGATGCCTAGCTCGCTGGAAATCAGGTAGGGGATGCCTAGCCTACCGACCCTGCCGTTGCGGACGCGCTGACCCGAGCCCCCGATAGCGTCTGTTTCCGGCCGCCTCGACCTTGTCAAGGCAAGCACTATTCAGTAAGATTTGCCGCCTTATTTTCAGGGTGGCCCCTGAGGCTATAACGAATGAAAACTTTTACTGCGAAACCGGAAACCGTTAAGCGCGACTGGTACGTCGTCGACGCTGCCGGCCAGACTCTGGGTCGTCTGGCTACTGAAATCGCCAGCCGTCTGCGTGGCAAGCACAAGCCCGAATATACTCCGCATGTCGATACCGGTGATTACATCGTTGTGATCAATGCCGAGCAGGTGCGGGTTACCGGTGCCAAGAGCAGCGACAAGATGTACTACTCCCACTCCGGCTTCCCGGGCGGTATCAAGTCCATCAGTTTCGAAAAGCTGATCGCCAGGGCTCCCGAGCGTGTGATCGAGACCGCGGTCAAGGGCATGCTGCCGAAGAACCCGCTGGGTCGTGACATGTACCGCAAGCTGAAGGTGTACAAGGGTGCCGTTCACCCGCACACCGCTCAGCAGCCTCAAGAACTGAAGATTTAAGGGGATAGCTCATCATGTCGGCGACTCAAAACTACGGCACCGGCCGTCGTAAGACTGCTACCGCTCGCGTCTTCCTGCGACCGGGTACTGGCAAGATTTCCATCAACAATCGCTCCCTCGAGCAGTTCTTCGGTCGTGAAACTGCTCGCATGGTTGTGCGTCAGCCGCTCGAGCTGACCGAAACCGTGGAGAAGTTCGACGTCTATGTCACCGTTATCGGTGGTGGCGTCAGTGGTCAGGCTGGTGCTATTCGTCATGGCATTACCCGTGCCTTGATCGAGTACGACGAGACTTTCCGTAGTTCGCTGCGCCGTGCTGGCTACGTGACTCGCGATGCTCGCGAAGTCGAGCGTAAGAAGGTTGGTCTGCGCAAGGCACGCAAGCGTCCGCAATACTCGAAGCGCTAATCTCGGCGTGTTCAAGGAACGCCCGGCATTCGCAAGAATGCCGGGCGTTTTTTTATGCTTGGAGATTATCTCTGCGACAGCTTGTCGCAAATTTAATGCCGTCCTTTCCGGGGGCTTCGGTATTATTGTATCCGGCTATTACCTTGTCAGGCTTAAGGGTTTTCTTTAACATTTTGCCGATTTTTTCGCGCGCCTCGTTTTTTTATTACAGGTCCGGATAACGGGCCGCAAAGTTGATGGGAGACAACTGAATGAGCAATGACGGCGTGAATGTCGGCCGGCGTCGCTTTCTGGTTGCAGCCACCTCAGTGGTGGGTGCGGCAGGAGCGGTGGGGGCTGCGGTCCCGTTCGTGGGATCCTGGTTCCCAAGTGCCAAGGCCAAGGCCGCAGGTGCACCGGTAAAGGTGAATGTCAGCAAAATCGGGCCGGGGCAACAAATAGTGGCTGAATGGCGTGGCCAGCCGGTGTTTATCGTCCGCCGTACCGAGGAGACGCTCGCCAACTTGAAGAAGGTCGAATCTGCAGTGGCGGACCCCGACTCGGCCGCCTCGGTTCAGCCAGCCTATGTTGACCGGAAGCTGCGCTCGATCAAGCCGGAAATCCTGGTTCTGGTCGGCCTCTGTACCCATCTGGGTTGTGCCCCTTCCTTCCGGCCAGAACTCGCTCCTGCGGATCTGGGAGCCGACTGGATGGGGGGCTACTTCTGTCCCTGCCATGGTTCCAAGTACGATTTGGCCGGTCGCGTCTACAAGGCACAACCTGCTCCCTTGAACCTGCCGGTACCTCCGCATACCTATGAATCGGATGATGTGATCATTGTCGGCGTGGACCAGGAGAAGGCCTGATGAGCAAGTTCATGGAGTGGATCGATGCCCGCTTCCCCGCCACCTCGATGTGGGAAGACCATCTGTCCAAATACTACGCACCGAAGAACTTCAACTTCTTCTACTTTTTCGGCTCTCTGGCGCTACTGGTGCTGGTCAACCAGATCCTCACCGGCATCTGGCTGACCATGAGCTTCACCCCGTCCGCCGAGGAGGCCTTCGCCTCCGTCGAATACATCATGCGTGATGTCGAATACGGCTGGATCATTCGCTATCTGCACTCCACCGGCGCTTCGGCATTCTTCGTCGTGGTCTATCTGCACATGTTCCGCGGCCTGCTTTATGGTTCCTACCAGAAGCCGCGCGAACTGGTGTGGATCTTCGGCATGCTGATCTATCTGTGCCTGATGGCTGAGGCCTTCATGGGCTATCTGCTGCCCTGGGGACAGATGTCCTACTGGGGTGCCCAGGTGATCATCTCCCTGTTCGGCGCTATCCCGGTAGTCGGCGAGGACCTGACCCAGTGGATCCGTGGTGACTACCTGATCTCCGGCATCACCCTGAACCGCTTCTTCGCCCTGCATGTCATTGCGCTGCCGATCGTCCTGCTTGGCCTGGTCGTGCTGCACATCCTGGCGCTGCACGAAGTTGGCTCGAACAACCCGGACGGCATCGAGATCAAGAAGAACAAGGACGCCAACGGCAAGCCGCTGGACGGCATCCCCTTCCATCCCTATTACACCGTAAAAGATATCGTTGGCGTGGTGGTGTTCCTCTTCGTCTTCTGTGCCGTGGTGTTCTTCTTCCCGGAAATGGGAGGTTATTTCCTCGAGAAGCCGAACTTCGAACAGGCCAATGCCTTCAAGACGCCCGCGCACATTGCGCCGGTGTGGTACTTCACGCCGTTCTACGCAATCCTGCGGGCTGTGCCGGACAAGCTGCTTGGTGTCATCGCCATGGGGGCAGCCATCGCCGTGCTGTTCGTTCTGCCCTGGCTGGATCGTAGCCCGGTCAAGTCGATGCGTTACAAGGGCTGGCTGAGCAAGCTGTGGCTGCTTGTATTCTGCATCGCCTTCCTGACCCTTGGTGTGCTCGGTGTGCTCTCGCCGACTCCCGCTCGCACGCTGTTGTCGCAGGTGTGCACGGCGCTGTACTTCGCGTTCTTCATCCTGATGCCGTTCTACACCAGGATGGAAAAGACCAAACCGGTTCCGGAAAGGGTGACTGGCTGATGAAAAAGCAATTTGCTGCAATGATTTTCGCGATTCTGCCGGCTTTTTCATTTGCCGCGGGAGTTGAGCCCGAACTGGACAAAGTCGACATCGATCTGACCGACAAGGCGGCCATGCAGGATGGTTTGCGGACCTTCACCAACTACTGCATGGGCTGCCATAGTGCCCAGTTCCAGCGCTACGAGCGGGTAGCCAAGGATCTTGGCATTCCGGAAGAGGTGATGCTGGAAAATGTCGTCTTCACTGGCGCCAAGATTGGCGATCACATGAAGATCGGCATGCGTCCCGAGGACGCCAAGGTCTGGTTCGGTGCGGCGCCGCCGGATCTGACGCTGGTCGCCCGGGTGCGTGGCAACGACTGGCTGTACAGCTATCTGCGCAGCTTCTATGAGGATCCGTCGCGCCCGTTGGGAGTGAACAACACCATATTCCCGAATGTGGGCATGCCCAACGTGCTGGCTGGCCTGCAGGGGCGTCAGGTCTTCGGTTGCAAGCAGGTACAGGTGGTTGAGGATGGCAAGAAGCAGTACGACCCGCTCACTGGGGCGGAGATCACTCATGAGGCTTGTGAGCAGCTGACCGTCCTGCCGAAGACCGGCACTCTGGCCGCGGATCAGTTTGACGAGAAAGTCAAGAATCTGGTGACCTTCCTGGCTTACTCGGCCAATCCGGTCAAGCTGGAAAGCCAGCGTATCGGTAGCTACGTGCTCCTGTTCCTGGCGGTCTTCTTCGTGTTCGCCTATCTGCTCAAGCGCGAATACTGGAAAGACGTGCACTGATCCATTGCACTTGTAGTTATAAACACACGCGCCCCTAAGGGCGCGTGTGTTTTTTTATTCTGGAAATATGACCTGCGAGCGAGGAGTTCGCTATGGGTATGGCCAATCGTTTGATCTGCTACTCCGATCCGGCTGACCACTATTCCCATCGTGTGAGGATGGTACTTGCCGAAAAGGGGATTGCTGTGCAGGTCTTCGACATCAATCCGGAGCAGGGCTCGGGCAAGCTTGCCGAGATCAATCCCTATGGTTCGCTACCCACCCTAATCGATCGTGATCTGCTTCTGTACGAGCCGGGGGTGATCATGGAATACCTTGAGGAGCGTTATCCGCATCCGCCGCTGCTGCCGGTGTATCCTGTGGCTCGCGCCAACAGCCGTCTGCTGATGCACCGCATCCAGAGCGACTGGTGTGTGCTGGCTGATCGGATCCTCGATCGGTGCAGTGGGGAAAGTGTTTGCAACCAGTTGCGTAGGGAGCTGCTGAAGAGCTTGCTTGATGTGTCGCCCTTGTTCGCCGAAAAGCCTTATTTCCTCAGTGAGGAGCCAAGTTTGGTGGACTGCTGCCTCTTGCCGCTGCTCTGGCGGTTGCCGTTGCTGGGTATAGAAATGCCACGCAGTGCGAAGCCGCTGCTCGAATACATGGAGCGCCAGTTCGCTCGCCAGGCCTTTCAGGCCAGCCTGTCCGCTGTCGAACGCGATATGCGGCCAATATGAAGGAGGTTGCTATGAACTCCAGTCGTCCCTATCTGCTCCGCGCGCTCTACGAGTGGATTGTCGACAATGACTGTACGCCCCATCTGCTGGTCAATGCCGAGATGCCGAACGTGCAGGTTCCGGCAGGTTATGTGAACGATGGGCAGATCGTTCTCAATGTTTCCCCCAGCGCTGTGCGGAATCTGCACATGGATAATCAGGGGGTGAGTTTCGAAGGCCGCTTCGGTGGTGTTGCCCATAGTCTGTACATACCTTCCGACGCTGTCATGGCCATCTATGCGCGGGAGAATGGTCAGGGCATGGTCTTCGAGATCGAGCCGCCGGCTGCGGAGGGCAGTGCCGGTCCGGATGACGATGGCCCTTCGGGTGGCGAGCCGCCGCGGCCGGCCGGGCGGCCCAGCCTGAAGGTGGTCAAATAGTGGTTCATAAAAAGGCGATCCAGGGATCGCCTTTTTATTCCGTTCATATCTTCAATCGGTGTACTGAAACAGCTTGACAATTTTCTGTACGCCGGAAACGCTCTGGACCAAATTGGCGGCCCGACCCGCTTCCTGGCGGGTGATCAGGCCCAGCAGGTAAACGATACCGTTCTCGGTGACCACCTTGATTTTCGAGCCAGGCACTGTGCTGTCGGCAAGCATCTGGGTTTTGATCTTGGTAGTCAGTAGTGAGTCGTTGCTGCGGACCACTAGTGAGGTGGGCAGGAGTATCTGCAATTCATTGTGTACTCTGGTCACGCCGGGGACCGAGCGGGCAGCTTGCTCGGCTAGTTGTTTGAGTTCGGCGCGGGGCGTCTGGCCGGCGAGCAGGGTGACGCCGTTGTAAGTAGTGACCACGATATGCGAGCTGTTGCTGCCCAGGTCGGCATGGGCTTGGCGGATTTTCTCGGCGACTTTGGGTTCGATGAATTGATCGTCGATCGAATGGCCGATGCTGCGATTGCTGCAGCCGCCCAAGGCAAGGCCTGCTGCCAGAGCGGCAGCCATCAGCAGTAGTGAGCGCTTCATTCTTCGCTTCCAAACAGTTGGTTGTCGATCAGGTCGCACAGGCAGTGGATTATCAGTAGATGCACTTCCTGGATGCGTGCTGTGACCTTGGCGGGCACCCGGATCTCGACGTCCTCGGGGAGCAGCAGTGCGGCCATGCCGCCGCCGTCACGGCCGGTCAGGGCAACTACCAGCATTTCCCTGTCATGAGCCGCCTGGATAGCTTGGATCACGTTGGCAGAGTTGCCGCTGGTGGAGATGGCCAGCAGAACGTCACCGGGCTGGCCAAGGGCGCGGATCTGCTTGGAAAAGACTTCGTTGTAGCTATAGTCGTTGGCAATCGAGGTAAGCGTGGAACTGTCGGTGGTCAGTGCCATGGCCGGTAGGCTGGGGCGCTCGCGCTCGAAGCGATTGAGCAGCTCCGAGGAAAAATGCTGCGCATCGCCGGCCGAGCCGCCATTTCCGCAGGAAAGGATCTTGCCCTCGTTGAGCAGCGCCTGGACCATGAGTTCGCTGGCCTGGGCGATGTGGGGGAGGACAACTTCCATGGCCTGCTGCTTGGTTTCGATGCTGGCCTGGAAGAGTTGGCTGATGCGGGAGAGCATGTCCATCGGCGATAACCTTCAAAGTCGGGTGTCCGCTGTGGCCAGGAGGTGTCCCTGGCTCAGGGGGAGGTGGGGCTACTGGGTGCCAGGGGCTCTTGCTGGCGCGAGACCGATGCGGTTGCAGGGTCAGGCATCAAAGGCGTTTCGAATCCAATTCAGCTGGCTGGATACGCCCTTGTCAGCGTTGATGGCAATGACGTCGAAGCGGCAGGGGTGCCTGGCCCAGCGTGGCTCTTTCTGCAGGAAGTAGTGAGCTGTACGGACGAGCTTCATGCGCTTGCGCGCATCGACGCTCTCCAGTGCGCCTCCCCAGGCAAGATGCTGCCGATAGCGTACTTCGACAAATACTACTGTATCGCCGTCGAGCATGACCAGATCGAGCTCGCCACATCGGCAGCGCCAGTTCTGCGCCAAGAGGCGCATCCCCTGCGCTGTGAGATGTCGGTGAGCGAGGGCCTCGGCATCGCGTCCGCTGCGTTGCCTGTCCATGTCAGTAGCTGGCCGGCAGGCGCTGTACCTGGCCGTCGCGGAACGCGGCCCAGGGCAGCTGGCGCTGGATGCGTTGATCGGGGCTCAGACTGAGGCTGCCGGAAAAGCCATCGATGCGGGTTTCGGGCATGGCCTTGAGTTGTGCCAGACGAGGAGCGAGTCGGTAGGCGTCGACTCCCATGGCGTAGAGGCGTCCCAAGCTGCTGCTGGCTTGTGGCCATTGGCTGCCAATCACTTGCGGGAGATTGTCGCTCGGGTTGGCATTGAGCAGCCAGGGGGTCTCGCAGAACTGGATGCCTTCGAGGTCGAGGTAATAGTTCTGCTCCTCCTTCGGGCTGTAGAGATGCGAGGTGGCATACACTGGTACATCGCCAGCGTACTGGAAGGCAAGGGTCGGCTTGATCTGTTGGGCCTGCTGCGGAGTGGCTGCGAGAAAAATGAAGTCAATGTCCCTGCGTCGTGAGGGTTGGGCCGCCACCTCGCCGCCAAGCACGCTCTGCAGGCGCTTGCCACGTGCCTCGCTCTGGCGCAGTTGGAACAGCTCGGCGATCTGCTGGGCCAGGCGAGCGGGCTGGTCGATGCGCACGACGGCGATCAAACCGCCGCCGGCGGCTTGCCAGTTCTGCTGGAAGGCTTGAAGTACGCGGTCACCCCATTCGCCGGAGGGCACCATGACGACGCCCCGGCGCATGCCGTCGGCCCAGGCGCGGCGGGCGGCTTCGCGAGCCTCGTCTTCAGCCGCCAGGCCGAACTGGAAGAGTTGCGGCGGGCTTTCCTGGCCGGCATTGCCATAGTTCAGTGCAAGGGTGGTGATCGGCAGTTGCTCGCGATCGCCGAGCTGCTTGACCAAGGGCTTTTCCAAGGGGCCGACGACCAGTTGCACGCCGGCGGCCTGGGCCTGGCGATAGAAGTCGTCGAGGGAGGTCAGTCGGCTGCTGTCGTAGACTTCGATGCTGGGCGGCCGCTGACCGCTTTGCTGTGCCTGGTAGTGGGCTGCCATGAAGCCGTTGCGCAGGGCGCGGGACACCGAGGCGAGCTGGCCTTCCTCCGGAAGCAGCAGGGCGATCTTGTTTAGGGGCTGGCTGGCCAGTTCCCGCAGCTTGCGCAACGGTGCCGGCAATTGCAGGGCTGCCGGATGTTGCGGGTTTGCCGTACGCCATTTATCGATGGCTGCCTGTTGCAGCTCCAGGGTACCAGCGCTTTTCGTCGCGCGTGCCAGGGCCAGCCAGCCGCCCAGTTCGGTGTTCTCCTCTCCGGGCACGTTCAGAGCGTCCTGCGGCAGA
Source organism: Azotobacter chroococcum (assembly GCF_002220155.1). NCBI lineage: Bacteria > Pseudomonadati > Pseudomonadota > Gammaproteobacteria > Pseudomonadales > Pseudomonadaceae > Azotobacter > Azotobacter chroococcum. The sequence goes on from NZ_CP011835.1 coordinate 1,158,249, forward strand.
GCCTGGATCAGGCGCCAGATGCTTTCATGATTCTCGCTGGCCGTCGATTCGCTCAGCAGGGGAGCAATGAATACCCGCTCGCGGGCGGCGTTCAGGTGCTGGCCGTCCGCCTCCAAGGCGCGGGCGCGAGTCAGTTGGGTGCGGGTCTGCTGTTGGACGGGCAGTTCGCCCAGGTGCTGCATGCTGGGGTGGTTCAAGGCCTTGAGCGCCGCCTTGGCATTGTTGCGGGCCAAGGCAATCTCTGCGCTGAGGGTGCTGGCAAAGATCTGCTGGGCGGGTTTGAGGCTATCCAGAGGCGTCTGTTCGAGAATACGCACGGCCTGGGCTAGATCCTTCTGCCGGTAGGCCTGGTCGGCGGCTGTCAGGCGTAGGAGTGCGGCCTTTTCTGGCCTGCTTTCGCTGGCCTGTTGTAGCAGTTGCTGGACGCTGGTTTGTGTGGGGGTAGGCAGCTCGCCCAGCCTGGATGACGGCGAGCTGGCACAGGCCGCCAGAAGGCCGGCAAGGAAAAGGGCGGGAAGAGGGCGCAGGCAGGCGATCATTGAGGCGTTCCTGATGCTCAAGACAATTGGAGAATTGTACCCAAGCCTTGTCCCGGGTGCGATGTCGTGCTCGGGAAACCGGCTACAATGCGCGTTTCGACTGTTCTGGGTGAATTGCCGTGAGTACGTCCGCTGCTCTGAGTCCAATGCCGGGCATGCTTTATGTCGTTGCTACCCCGATTGGCAATCTTGACGACATCACTGCGCGAGCGCTGAGGGTGTTGCATGAGGTGGCCGTGATCGCGGCCGAAGATACGCGCCATTCGGCGCGTCTGTTGCAGCATTTTGGCATAACGACACCCTTGGTGGCTTGTCATGAGCACAATGAGCGTGATCAAGGTGGACGCTTTCTGGCACGCCTGCAGGGCGGTGAGGATGTAGCACTGATTTCCGATGCCGGTACCCCACTGATTTCCGATCCGGGCTTTCATCTGGTGCGCCAGGCGCGTGCTGCCGGCATAAGAGTGGTGCCGGTGCCTGGGCCCTGTGCTCTGATTGCCGCCTTGTCCGCTGCGGGTCTGCCTTCTGATCGTTTCGTCTTCGAAGGCTTTCTGCCGGCCAAGACGGCTGGGCGGCTGGCACGTCTGGAGCACTTGAAGGAAGAGCCTCGCACGCTGATCTTCTACGAGGCGCCGCATCGATTGCTGGACTGTCTGGCGGACCTCGAGCGGATCATGGGGGCTGATCGTTTGGCGGTTATGGCGCGGGAGCTGACCAAGGCGTTCGAGACTTTCCAGGGACTGCCGCTCGGCGAGTTGCGCGCCTGGGTTGCTGCCGATGGCAATCAGCAGCGCGGTGAGTGCGTGTTGCTGGTTGCAGGCTGGCAGGCGCCTGCCGAAAACTCGGTACCGGCGGCGGCGCTCCGTATCCTCGAGCTTCTGCTCAAGGAGATGCCCTTGAAGCGGGCCGCAGCACTGGCGGCCGAAATCACCGGAGTACGCAAGAATCTGCTCTATCAGGCGGCTTTGGAGCGCCAGGGGTGAGATTGGCCTGGCCACTGCGTCTGGGAGTGCTTGCGGATGGTCTCCGTGATCATTACTCTTGTCGACGGAGAGTCGATCGGACAGTCGCTGTTCCATATTGTTCCCCAATATGGAAGGGAGGAAAGTCCGGGCTCCATAGGGCAGAGTGCCAGGTAACGCCTGGGAGGCGTGAGCCTACGGAAAGTGCCACAGAAAACAACCGCCTAAGCGCGCAAGCGCCGGTAAGGGTGAAAAGGTGCGGTAAGAGCGCACCGCACGGCTGGCAACAGTCCGTGGCTAGGTAAACCCCACTCGGAGCAAGACCAAATAGGGATCCGTTGGCGTGGCCCGCGCTGGATCCGGGTAGGTTGCTAGAGGCGGCCAGCGATGGTCGTCGTAGAGGAATGACTGTCCTCGACAGAACCCGGCTTATAGATCGACTCTCCCCCTCTTTTTTCTTCTCCACCCTTTGCAAAGCCTTCCCAAGAGTGGCAAAAAGCCCCTTCATCTCATGGTCAGCTTTAAGTGCTGGCTTCAGCTTGTTGATTTTCTTGAACTTGTTCCTCATTAGTTGCGATTTCCCTCTCTCATATTCAGCTAAATCGCCGTCCCATAAGGATTTTTTCATTTTGCCCTGCCTTGACGGTGGGGTAGGGCATTCCTATAGTGTGCGTAGGGTGGTACGAAGTGGCATAAAGTGGGTTTTAGTGGGCAGGGAAGCTTGCAGTCAGGGGAAGCGCGACCGTGTTTCGCGGAGCAAATGCCGTCAGTCTCGACGCCAAGGGGCGGATCTCGATGCCTGCCCGGTATCGTGACGAGCTTGTTGCGCGCTCTGCAGGTCAGCTCATTGTCACCATCGATGCGATGGATCCCTGTCTATGCATATATCCCCTGCCAGAGTGGGAACTCATCGAGGCCAAATTGCGCGAGCTTCCCTCGTTACGTGAGGAAAGTCGCCGTTTGCAGCGTCTCCTGATTGGTAATGCCGTGGATCTTGAGCTGGATGGCAGTGGACGTTTTTTGATCCCGCCACGTCTGCGGGAGCATGCGAATCTGGACAAGCACGCAATGCTGGTCGGCCAACTGAACAAGTTTCAGCTGTGGAACGAGGCAGCCTGGATCGCGATTGCAGATGCAGATCTGGCGGCTATCAAACAACAACCCGGTGATCTGCCGGGAGAATTGCGCGACTTGATCCTGTGACTATGAATAGCGGCTTCAGCCATATCACCGTGCTGCTCGAAGAGGCGGTCGATGCCCTGTCCGTCCGCGCAGACGGCTGCTACTTGGATGGTACCTTCGGGCGGGGCGGGCATAGCCGGCTGATCCTCGGGCGTCTCGGGCCGGATGGCGTCTTGCTGGGGTTCGACAAGGATCCTCAGGCGATCGCCACCGGGCAGGCACTGGCTGCCGAGGATGGGCGATTTGTCGTTGTGCAGCGCAGTTTCGCCGAACTGGCGGACGAACTGGAAGTGCGCGGGCTGATCGGCAAGGTCGGTGGTGTGCTGTTCGATCTGGGGGTGTCATCGCCGCAGCTGGATGATCCTGAGCGTGGTTTCAGCTTTCTCAACGATGGTCCGCTGGACATGCGCATGGACCCGGGACGTGGCGTGAGCGCAGCCGAATGGCTGGCCAAGGCCTCTGTCGAGGAAATTGCCCGCGTGTTCAAGGATTATGGTGAAGAGCGCTTCGCCAGACGCATGGCGCAGGCCGTGGTGCAACGTCGCCAGGAAAGGCCGTTCGAGCGCACTGCCGACCTGGCGCAAGTGCTGGCAGTCGCCAACCCTGCCTGGGAGAAGGGCAAGAATCCGGCGACTCGCGCTTTCCAGGGCTTGCGTATCCACATCAACAATGAGCTTGGCGATCTTGAGCAGGGGCTCGAGGCAGCGCTGGAGGCGCTCGAGGTCGGCGGCCGTCTGGTGGTGATCAGCTTCCATTCGCTGGAGGACCGCATCGTCAAGCAGTTCATGCGTCGTCAAGCCAAGGGCGAGGCTGACAAGCTGCCGCGCGATCTGCCGATTCGTCCGGCTGCCTTCGAGCCGCGCTTCAAGCTGATCGGCAAGCCCCAATACGCTTCCGAGTCCGAAATCAAGGCCAATCCGCGTGCCCGCAGTGCGGTCATGCGTGTGGCGGAGAAGCTTCGATGACGCGCATATCGGACAAGGCCATGCCAGCCGGCAGTGTGCTGATGCTGGTGCTCTTCATTGCCGCCCTGTTCTCTGCCATCGCGGTGTCCTACAGCGCCTACTGGAACCGTCAACTGCTCAATGCCCTGTATGGCGAGTTGAGCGAGCGTGACAAGCTGCAAGCCGAGTGGGGGCGGCTGATTCTCGAGCAGAGCACCTGGACCGCGCACGGCCGGGTCGAGGCCCTGGCCAGCGAAACCTTGAAGATGCGTATTCCCGACCCGGCAGAAGTGCGGCTGGTGTCCCCATGATGAAGCTTGAGGGCGCACTCTATCCTTGGCGTTTCCGTCTGGTGCTGATTCTTCTGGCGCTGATGGTGGCTGCCATCGCCTGGCGCATCGTCGACCTGCACGTCTTCGACCATGATTTCCTCAAGGGGCAGGGCGATGCGCGCAGCATGCGGCACATCCCCATTCCTGCGCATCGCGGGCTGATCACCGATCGCAACGGCGAGCCGCTGGCAGTCAGTACTCCAGTCACCACCCTGTGGGGTAATCCGAAGGAGTTGATCGGTGCGCGCGATCAGTGGGCCGCTCTGGCCAAGGCTCTGGGCCAGGATGCGAAAGCGCTGATCGAGCGTCTGGAGCAACTGGCTGGGCGCGAGTTTACTTATCTGGCTCGGGGGCTGACCCCCGAGCAGGGGCAGGCCGTACTGGATCTGAAGATCCCGGGCGTCTATGCACTGGAAGAGTTCCGGCGATTCTACCCGGCGGGCGAGGTCACTGCCCATGTGCTTGGTTTTACCGATATCGACGATCGCGGTCGCGAGGGCATGGAGTTGGCCTTCGACGAGTGGCTGGCCGGCGTGCCTGGCAAGCGGCAGGTGCTCAAGGACCGTCGTGGCCGTCTGATCCGGGATGTGCAGGTGGTGCAGAATGCCAAGGCCGGCAAGACACTGGAACTGTCCATTGATTTGCGTCTGCAGTACCTGGCACATCGCGAGTTGCGCAACGCCATCACCGAGGTCGGCGCCAAGGCCGGTACTCTGGTGATGCTCGATGTGAAAACTGGCGAAGTGCTGGCGATGGTCAACCAGCCGACCTACAACCCGAACAACAAACGCAACCTCAACCCCGCGGCCATGCGCAATCGTGCCCTGGTCGATGTGTTCGAGCCCGGTTCGACGATGAAGCCGCTGTCCATGAGCGCCGCGCTGGAGACCGGACGCTGGAAGCCGGAAGATAGGGTGGAGGTGGCTCCGGGCAGGTTGCAGATCGGACGTTATACCATTCGCGATGTTTCACGCGCCGAGGGCGGTGTGCTGGACCTGACCGGCATCCTGATCAAGTCAAGCAATGTCGGCATGAGCAAGGTGGCCTTCGATATCGGTGGTGCATCCATCTACTCGCTTATGCAGCGCGTCGGCTTTGGCCAGGATACCGGCCTGGGCTTTCCCGGCGAGCGGGTGGGCAACCTGCCCAACCACCGCGAATGGCGTAAGGCGGAGACCGCCACCCTGTCCTACGGCTACGGTCTTTCGGTGACTGCCGTGCAGTTGGCCCATGCCTATGCCACCTTGGCCAACGATGGACGCTCGGTACCGTTGGCACTGGCTCGGCAGGAGCATCAGCCGGAGGGCGTCCAGGTCATTTCCCCGAGTGTCGCCAAGAGCATTCAGGGCATGCTGCAACAGGTCGTCGAGGCGCCGGGCGGTGCGTTCCGCGCCAAGGTGCCGGGTTATCACGTCGCAGGCAAGAGTGGTACCGCGCGCAAGACCAGCGTGGGCGCCAAGGGCTACAAGGAAAAGTCGTATCGCTCGCTATTCGCCGGCTTCGCTCCGACCAGCAACCCGCGCATCGCCATGGCCGTGGTGATCGACGAGCCGAGCAACGGCACCTATTTTGGTGGCCTTGTTTCGGCGCCGGTGTTCGGCAGGGTCATGGCCGGCGCGCTGCGTTTGATGAACGTAGCGCCGGACAACCTGCCGCCACCGGTCGAGACGAAGACGGCCGACAAGGAAGCACTTGGCCCAGGAGAGCGTATCTGATGCCCATGCCCCTCAATCAACTGCTGCCCCAGGCCGAGAGCGCGGTGCTGATCCGTGAGCTGACCCTGGACAGCCGCCAGGTGCGTCCGGGTGATCTGTTCCTCGCGGTTCCCGGCGGGCGGCAGGATGGCCGCAGCCATATCGGCGATGCGCTCGCCCGGGGCGCGGCTGCCGTGGCCTATGAGGCCGAGGGTGCAGCGGTGCCCGCCGGCAGTGGCGTGCCGCTGGTGCCGATCAGGGGGCTGGCGGGGCAGTTGTCAGCGATCGCCGGACGCTTCTATGGCGAGCCAAGCCGAGCCCTGTGCCTGATCGGTGTGACCGGCACCAACGGCAAGACCAGTGTCAGCCAGTTGCTGGCCCAGGCTCTGGACCTGCTCGGCGAGCGTTGTGGCATCATCGGTACTCTGGGAAATGGTTTTCACGGTGATCTGCAAAGTGGCCGGTATACCACCCCCGATCCGCTTGGCGTGCAAGCGACCCTGGCCAGGCTGAAGCAGGCCGGTGCCCGTGCTGTTTCCATGGAGGTGTCCTCCCACGGTCTCGAACAGGGGCGGGTGGCGGCGCTGGATTTCGATGTGGCGGTCTTCACCAACCTGTCGCGTGACCATCTGGACTACCACGGCACCATGGACGCCTATGGCGCGGCCAAGGCCCAGTTGTTCGCCTGGCCCGGCCTGCGTTGCCGGGTGCTCAACTTAGATGACGCCTTTGGTCGCCGGCTGGCGCAAGAGACGCAGTCCTCCCGTCTGATCGGCTACAGCCTGGAGGATCGCTCCGCCCAGCTGCACTGCCGTCGAGTGCATTTCGACGAGCGGGGCGTGCGAGCCGAGGTGGTGACTCCTCAGGGAGAAGGGTTGCTGCACAGCCCGCTGCTGGGCCGCTTCAACCTGAGCAACCTGCTGGCCATGGTCGGTGCGCTGCTGGGACTGGATTACGCGCTGGACGAGATTCTGCGCGTCATACCGCAGCTGCAGGCGCCGGTCGGGCGCATGCAGCGCCTGGGTGGCGGCGCCAGGCCGCTGGTGGTGGTGGACTATGCCCATACCCCGGATGCCCTTGAGAAGGTGCTGGAGGCGCTGCGCCCGCATGTCCGCGGGCGGCTGCTGTGCCTGTTCGGCTGCGGTGGCGATCGCGACCGCGGCAAGCGTTCGCTGATGGCGACGGTTGCCGTGCGCCTGGCCGACGCGGTGCTGGTTACCGACGACAATCCGCGCAGCGAATCTCCCGAACAGATTTTTGCCGATATCCGCAGCGGCATTGACGCACCGGAAAAGGTCGCCTACCTGCATGGGCGCGGCCAGGCCATCGCCCACCTGATCGCCAATGCCGAGGCGAGCGACGTGCTGTTGCTGGCCGGCAAGGGACACGAGGACTACCAGGAGATCAATGGCGTGCGCCAGCCTTTTTCCGACATCGAAGAGGCCGCCAAGGCTCTGAGCGCCTGGGAGGCGGCCCATGCTTAAGGCTCTGCATCTGAGCGAAGTCGCCGGTCTGTTGCAGGGGGGCCTGGCAGGGGGCGATGTGGCTTTCGATTCGGTCGGTACCGACAGCCGAGCGATTTGCCCGGGGCAATTGTTCGTCGCGCTGGTCGGGCCGCGTTTCGATGGTCATGCCTTTCTTGCCGAGGTTGCTGCCAGGGGGGCAGTGGCCGCTCTGGTTCAGCGCACGATGCCAGAAGCGGGACTGCCGCAGTTGCAGGTGGCCGATACCCGGCTTGCCCTCGGCCAGTTGGGAGGCTTCAACCGCCAGGCCTACAGCGGCCCGCTGGCCGCGGTGACCGGCTCCAGCGGCAAGACCACGGTCAAGGAAATGCTCGCCAGCATCCTGCGCACCCGTGGCCCGGTGCTGGCTACCCGCGGCAACCTGAACAACGACCTGGGTGTGCCGTTGACATTGCTGGAGCTGGCGCCCGAGCATGTCGGTGCGGTGATCGAGCTGGGCGCTTCGCGGGTCGGTGAGATCGCCTACACCGTCGGCCTGACCCGTCCGCAGGTGGCGATCATCACCAATGCTGGCACGGCCCACGTCGGTGAGTTCGGCGGACCGGTAAGGATCGTCGAAGCCAAGGGTGAGATCCTCGAAGGACTGCCGGCCGGCGGTATCGCCGTGCTCAACCGCGACGATCGGGCGTTCGCTACCTGGCAGCGGCGTGCTGGCGAGCGGCGCGTGCTGAGTTTTGCTCTGGACGATGGCGATGCCGATTTTCGGGCCAGGGATATCCAGCCCGACGCTCGTGGCTGCCCGGCTTTCACCTTGCAGGGGCCCGCCGGTGAGGCGCGTATCCAGCTCAATCTGCTCGGCCGGCACAATGTGGCCAATGCCTTGGCGGCCGCTGCTGCGGCTCATGCCCTGGGTATGCCGCTGGTCGGAATCCAGGCCGGGCTCGAGAGCCTGCAACCGGTCAAGGGGCGCGCCGTGGCGCAGCTTGCGCCGAACGGCATGCGGGTGATCGACGACAGCTACAATGCAAACCCCGCGTCAATGTGCGCGGCTATCGATATACTCGCCGGCTTTTCCGGACGCACCGTCCTGGCCTTGGGTGACATGGGCGAACTGGGCGCCTGGGCGGAGGAGGGCCACCGTCAGGTGGGCGCCTATGCCGCCGGCAAGGTCGATGCCCTGTATGCCGTCGGGCCGCTGATGGCCCATGCGGTCGCGGCGTTCGGAGACAACGGCCGGCATTTCGCCAGCCAGGCCAGCCTGCTCGAGGCCCTGCGCGGCGAGCAGCACCCCAATACCACCATTCTGATCAAGGGTTCGCGAAGTGCGGCGATGGACAAGATCGTCTCGGCTCTCTGCGGTTCCAGCGAGGAGATTCACTAAATGCTGCTGCTGCTGGCAGAGTATCTGCAACAGTTCCATACCGGTTTCGCGGTCGTCCAGTACCTGACACTGCGCGGGATTCTCGGGGTGCTGACCGCCCTGATCCTGGCTCTGTGCCTTGGCCCCTGGATGATCCGGACCCTGCAGATTCGCCAGATCGGTCAGGCGGTGCGCGACGACGGTCCACAATCGCACCTGTCGAAGAAGGGTACGCCGACCATGGGCGGCGCGCTGATCCTGTCCGCTATCGCTATCAGCACCCTGCTCTGGGCGGATTTGTCCAACCGCTACGTCTGGGTCGTGCTGGCTGTGACCCTGCTGTTCGGCGCCATCGGCTGGGTCGACGATTACCGCAAGGTGATTGAGAAAAACTCCCGCGGCCTGCCGAGCCGCTGGAAGTACTTCTGGCAGTCGGTTTTCGGCCTTGGCGCTGCGCTCTTCCTTTATATGACTGCACAAACCCCGGTCGAAACCACCCTGATCCTGCCGCTGATCAAGACCATCGAGATTCCCCTTGGGGCTGCGTTCATCGTGCTGACCTATTTTGTCATCGTCGGCTCGAGCAATGCGGTGAACCTGACCGACGGCCTCGATGGCTTGGCGATCATGCCCACGGTGATGGTCGGTGGCGCCCTGGGAATCTTCTGCTACCTGTCCGGCAATGTGAATTTTGCCGAATACCTGCTGATTCCCAGCGTGGCAGGGGCCGGTGAGCTGATCGTGTTCTGTGGTGCGCTGATTGGCGCCGGCCTCGGCTTTCTCTGGTTCAACACCTATCCGGCGCAGGTCTTCATGGGCGACGTCGGCGCGCTGGCCTTGGGAGCGGCGCTCGGCACCATCGCAGTGATCGTCCGCCAGGAAGTGGTGCTGTTCATCATGGGCGGGGTGTTCGTCATGGAAACCCTGTCGGTGATGATCCAGGTCGCCTCCTTCAAACTCACCGGCAAGCGCGTGTTCCGCATGGCGCCGATCCACCACCACTTTGAGCTGAAAGGCTGGCCGGAGCCGCGGGTGATCGTGCGTTTCTGGATCATCACCGTGGTACTGGTGCTGATCGGCTTGGCGACCCTGAAGCTGCGCTGAGGACCGGGACATGAGCCTGATCGCTTCCGACCAGTTTCGCATCGTCGTCGGTCTCGGCAAGAGCGGCATGTCCCTGGTGCGCTTCCTGGCCCGCCAGGGTGCACACTTTGCCGTGGTCGACACCCGCGCCAATCCCCCGGAGCTGGCTGCGCTGCGGCGCGACTACCCGCAGGTCGAGGTGCACTGCGGCCCGCTGGACGTGGACTTTCTCTGCCGAGCCAGCGAGCTCTACGTCAGTCCGGGGCTGGCACTGGCCACGCCGGCGCTGCAGACTGCGGCGGCGCATGGGGTGAAGTTGTCCGGCGACATTGAGCTGTTCGCCCGGCATGCCCGGGCGCCGATCGTCGCCATCACCGGCTCCAACGCGAAGAGTACTGTGACCACCCTGGTCGGCGAGATGGCCCGTGCGGCCGGCCGGCGCGTGGCGGTGGGCGGCAATCTGGGCACGCCGGCCCTCGACCTGCTGGACGACAGCGTCGAGCTGTACGTGCTGGAACTCTCCAGCTTCCAGCTGGAGACGACCGAGCGGTTGAATGCCGAGGTGGCCACCTGCCTCAACGTCAGCGAAGACCACATGGATCGCTATGCCGATCTGCAGGCCTATCACCTGGCCAAGCATCGCATCTTTCGTGGTGCCCACCAGGTGGTGGTGAACCGCGACGACGCGCTGTCCCGCCCGCTGGTCGCCGACCAACTGCCGTGCTGGACCTTCGGCCTCGGCAAGCCGGACTTCAAGGGCTTCGGCCTGCTCGAGGAAAGCGGCGAGAAGCACCTGGCCTTCCAGTTCGAGGCGCTGCTGCCGGTCCGCGAGCTGAAGATCCGCGGTGCCCACAACCAGGCCAATGCCTTGGCGGCACTGGCGCTGGGCCATGCGGCCGGCTTGCCGTTCGCGCCGATGCTGGACTCCCTGAAGGGCTTTGCCGGGTTGCCGCACCGCTGCCAGTGGCTGCGGGAATTGCGGGGGGTCGGCTATTACGACGACTCCAAGGCCACCAATGTCGGTGCCGCGCTGGCCGCAATCGAGGGGTTGGGCGCGGACATCGTCGGCAAGCTGGTGCTGATCGCCGGTGGCGACGGCAAGGGCGCGGATTTCTCCAGCCTGCGCCAGCCAGTCGCCGAACACTGCCGCGCGGTGATTCTGCTCGGCCGCGACGCCGAGCGTATTGCCGCAGTGCTGGAGGGTGTCGTGCCGCTGGTCCGGGTGAGGACGCTGGAGGAGGCGGTCGAGCGCGCGGCTGCCCTGGCCGAGGCCGGTGACGCCGTGCTGCTGTCGCCAGCCTGTGCCAGCCTGGACATGTTCCGAAACTTCGAAGAGCGCGGACAGCTGTTCGCCCGGGCGGTGGAGGCGCTCTCCTGATGCTTGCCTTGCTGCGTCCCTATCCGTCGCCGCTGTTCAACCGGCGCGGCTTCGATGTCGATTTCCCGATGCTGGCGGGCTGTCTGGCGCTGCTCGGTCTGGGGCTGGTGATGATCACCTCGGCATCTTCCGAAGTGGCGGCGGTGCAGGCCGGCAACACCTTCTACTACATGGTCCGTCACCTGGTGTATCTGCTGATTGGCATCATCGCCGGCGGCGTGGTGATGCTGGTACCGCTGGAAGCCTGGCAGAGCATGGGCGGCAAGCTGCTGTTGGCCGCCTTCGGTGTGCTGATCCTCGTGCTTGTTCCGGGCATCGGTCGCGAGGTGAACGGCTCGATGCGCTGGATCGGTTTCGGCGCCTTCAACGTCCAGCCCTCGGAGATCGCCAAGCTGTTCGTGGTGATCTACCTCGCCGGCTATCTGGTACGCCGCGAGGATGAGGTGCGCCGGCGCTGGATCGGCTTCATCAAGCCGATCATCGTGCTGATTCCGTTGGCTGGACTGTTGCTGCTGGAGCCGGACTTCGGCGCCACCGTGGTGATGCTGGGCTCTGCTGCGGCCATGCTGTTCCTCGGTGGGGTCGGCCTGTTCCGCTTCATCCTGCTGGCCGCCGCCGCCATCGCGGCGGTGTTCGTGCTGGTGCAGACCCAGGAATACCGCCTGCAACGACTGATCACCTTCACCGATCCCTGGGCCGACCAATTCGGCGCCGGCTACCAGCTGACCCAGGCGCTGATCGCCTTCGGGCGCGGGGAATGGCTGGGCGTCGGGCTCGGCAACAGTGTGCAGAAACAGTTCTACCTGCCGGAAGCGCATACCGACTTCGTCTTCTCCGTGCTGGCCGAGGAGCTGGGTATGTTCGGTGCGCTGGCCACCCTCGGCCTGTTCACCTTCGTCTGCGTGCGTGCTCTCTATCTCGGACTGTGGGCGGAGAAGGCCCGGCACTACTTCTCGGCCTATGTGGCCTATGGACTGGCTTTCCTGTGGATCGGCCAGTTCCTCATCAATATCGGGGTGAACGTCGGTCTTCTGCCGACCAAGGGCCTGACCTTGCCCTTCCTCAGCTATGGCGGCAGTTCGCTGGTGATCTGCTGCGTCAGCCTGGGCCTGCTGTTGCGTCTGGACTGGGAGCGTCGCACCCAGCTGGGCAACGAGAATGCGCGGTTCAGCGAGGAGGATTTCGCCGAGGACCACGAGGAGCAAGCCGATGGGCGCTAACGTATTGATCATGGCCGGCGGTACCGGGGGGCATGTGTTCCCGGCGCTGGCCTGTGCCCGCGAATTCCAGGCCCGTGGCTATGCCGTGCACTGGCTGGGCACACCGCGGGGAATCGAGAACGAGCTGGTGCCTTCGGCCGGGCTGCCGCTGCATCGGATCCAGATTGGCGGGCTGCGTGGCAAGGGGCTGGCAACTCTGCTCAAGGCCCCCTTCCAGCTGCTGAAGTCTCTGTTCCAGGCACGTCGGGTCATGCGTGAGCTGCGCCCGGTGTGCGTGCTGGGCATGGGGGGCTTCGTCACCGGCCCTGGCGGTGTGGCGGCGAAGCTGGCTGGCGTGCCTCTGATCATCCACGAGCAGAATGCCGTGGCCGGCACTTCCAACCGGGCACTGGCGCCACTCGCCAGCCGGGTCTGCGAAGCCTTCCCGGATACCTTCGGCGTCACCGACAAGCGGCGTACCACTGGCAATCCGGTGCGCCCCGAGCTGTTTCTGGAGTCGCCGCGCCAGCCTCTGGAGGGGCGCAGACTGCGTCTGCTGGTCCTGGGCGGCAGCCTGGGCGCCGAGCCCCTGAACAAATTGCTGCCCGCGGCATTGGCACTGATCCCTGCCGGGCAGCGGCCGGAGATCTTCCATCAGGCTGGCCGGCAGCACCACGAGATCACCGCCGAGCGTTACCGCGAGGCCGGACTCGAGGCCGAAGTCGTGCCCTTCGTCGAGGACATGGCCCGCGTCTATGCTTGGGCCGACCTGGTGGTCTGTCGTGCCGGCGCCTTGACCGTGAGCGAGCTGGCGGCCGCCGGACTGCCGGCGCTGCTGGTGCCGCTGCCCCATGCCATCGACGACCACCAGACCCGCAATGCCGATTATCTGGCGCGGGAAGGCGCGGCCTTCCTGCTGCCGCAAGCCTTTACGGCGGCTGCCGATCTGGCCGCGCGTCTGACCGAGGTATCGATGCACCCCGAACGACTCGAAAGCATGGCTACCAGTGCCCGCCGCCTGGCCAAACCCGATGCAACCCGCACGGTCGTGGATATCTGTCTGGAGGTGGCGCGTGGTTAAGTCCAAGGACGCGATTCAGGCCGAAATCCGCCGCATGCGCCGCATCGGGCGCATTCACTTCGTCGGTATCGGCGGGGTCGGCATGTGCGGCATTGCCGAGGTATTGCTGAACCTCGGTTACGAAGTCTCCGGCTCCGACCTCAAGGCTTCGCCAGTCACCGCGCGCTTGGAAAGCTTCGGCGCGCAGATTTACATCGGTCATCGCGCCGAGAATGCCGCCAGCGCCGACGTGCTGGTGGTTTCCAGTGCGGTGAACAGCTCCAACCCGGAAGTGGCGACTGCCCTGGAGCGGCGCATTCCGGTGGTGCCTCGGGCGGAAATGCTCGCCGAGCTGATGCGCTACCGGCATGGCATCGCCGTGGCCGGTACCCATGGCAAGACCACCACCACCAGCCTGATCGCCTCGGTGTTCGCTGCCGGCGGGCTGGACCCGACCTTCGTCATCGGTGGCCGGCTGAATGCCGCCGGCACCAATGCTCAGCTCGGCAGCAGCCGCTACCTGATTGCCGAGGCCGACGAGAGTGATGCCAGTTTCCTGCACCTGCAGCCCCTGGTGGCGGTAGTCACCAATATCGACGCCGACCACATGGATACCTATGAGGGTGACTTCAGCCGGCTGAAGAAGACCTTCGTGGATTTCCTGCACAACCTGCCGTTCTACGGTCTGGCGGTGCTCTGCGTGGACGACCCGGTGGTGCGCGAGACTCTGCCGCAGGTCGCGCGCCCGACGATCACCTACGGCCTCAGCGAGGATGCCGACGTGCGCGCCATCGACATCCGCCAGGAGGGGATGCGTACCTACTTCACCGTGCTGCGCCAGGGGCGCGCGCCGCTCGAGGTGTCGGTCAACATGCCTGGGGTGCACAACGTGCTGAATGCCCTGGCCACCATCGCCATCGCCTGCGACGAGGGTATCGAGGATACCGCCATCGTCCAGGGGCTGTCGGGCTTCCAGGGCGTCGGCCGGCGCTTTCAGGTGTATGGCGAACTGCAGGTCGACGGCGGCGACGTGATGCTGGTCGATGACTATGGTCATCATCCGCGCGAGGTCGCCGCGGTGATCAAGGCGGTCCGCGGCGGCTGGCCGGAGCGTCGCCTGGTGATGGTCTATCAGCCGCATCGCTTCACCCGGACGCGCGACCTCTACGAGGATTTCGTTCAGGTCCTGTCCGATGCCAACGTGCTGCTGCTGATGGAGGTCTACCCGGCTGGCGAGGAGCCGATACCCGGTGCCGACAGCCGCAACCTGTGCCGCAGCATCCGCCAGCGTGGCCAGCTGGACCCGATCTACGTCGAGCGTGGTGCGGATATCGCGCCGCTGCTCAAGCCACTGCTGCGCCCCGGTGACATCCTGCTCTGCCAGGGAGCCGGCGACATCGGCGGCCTGGCGCCGCAACTGCTCCAGAATCCGTTGTTCGGCGGCTCGCCCGAAGCGGTCGCCCAGAGGGACATGCCATGACTCACGCCCTGCAATCCACATTGGCCCCGCAAGCCTTCGGTCGTGTCGCCGTGCTGTTCGGTGGCAAGAGCGCCGAGCGCGCTGTTTCCCTGAAGTCCGGCCAGGCCGTGCTGGAAGCGCTGCAGAGCGCCGGGGTGGATGCCTTCGGCATCGACGTCGGCGATGATCTGCTCGAGCGGCTGAGCCGCGAGCGGATCGACCGCGCCTTCATCGTCCTGCATGGCCGCGGTGGCGAGGATGGCAGCATGCAGGGCCTGCTCGAGTGCGCCGGCATTCCCTACACCGGCAGTGGCGTCCTCGCCTCGGCCCTGGCGATGGACAAGCTGCGCACCAAGCAGGTCTGGCAGAGTCTGGGGCTGCCGACGCCGCGCCATGCGGTACTGGCCAGCGAGGCCGACTGCCGGGCGGCCGCGCAGGCTCTCGGCTTCCCGCTGATCGTCAAGCCGGCCCACGAGGGTTCCAGCATCGGCATGGCCAAGGTGAACGGCATCGATGAGCTGATCGCCGCCTGGCAGGCCGCCCGCGCCTACGATCCCCAGGTGTTGGTCGAGCAGTGGATCCAGGGGCCGGAATTCACCGTGGCCCTGCTGCGCGGCCAGGTGCTGCCCCCGATCGGTTTGGGCACGCCGCACAGCTTCTACGACTACGACGCCAAGTACATGGCTTCGGATACCCAGTACCGGATTCCCTGCGGACTTGATTCCGGCAAGGAAGAGGAGCTGAAGGGACTGTGCGCTCGCGCCTGCGAGGCTGTGGGCGTACAGGGCTGGGCCCGGGTCGATGTGATGCAGGACGCCGAAGGCCGCTTCTGGCTGCTCGAGGTCAATACGGTGCCGGGCATGACCGACCACAGTCTGGTGCCAATGGCGGCACGCGCTGCCGGACTGGATTTCCAGCAGCTGGTGCTGGCGGTCTTGGCCGACAGCGGCGCGGCAAGGGGGTAAGCCATGTACGGCACCATGCTTCGTCATCGGCAGCCGGGCTCGGGGCGCATGCCGGCGCGTCGGGGGGCTAGCCGCATGGTGGCCAAGCCGCCCGTGTCGGCACGTCTGTCGAAGCTGGGCATGAGCCTGTTGAAAAAGCTGGGTGGTTTGCTGTTGCTGGCAGCCCTCGGGGCCGGTAGCTATTTCCTGGGGCTGCGTCTGATGCCCTATGCGGACCAGCCGATCGCCGACGTCAAGCTCGAGGGGCATCTGAGTTATGTCAGCAGCCAGGCGGTCCTCGATCGCATCGCGCCCTTCCGCCAGGCCAGCTTCTTCAGTGTCGATCTGGCCGGCATCCGCAGCGAGCTCGAGAGCATGTCCTGGATCGCCAAGGCCGAAGTGCGGCGTGTATGGCCGGATCGGCTGGTGGTCCATTTGGAGGAGCAGCTGCCGATAGCGCGTTGGGGCGACGAGGCGTTGCTGAGCAACCAGGGCGAGGCCTTCGCTCCGAGCGAGGTGTCTCACTACGAGCACCTGCCGCAGCTGGCCGGTCCCCAGCATGCGCAGGAAAAGGTGATGCAGCAATACCATGTGCTCAACCAGATGCTCAGGCCGCTGGGGTTCTCCATCGCCCGTCTGGAGCTGCGCGAGCGTGGCAGCTGGTACGTCACCACCACCCAGGGCATCGAGCTGTTGCTCGGGCGTGATCATCTGCTCGCCAAGATGCGCCGCTTCAGCGCCATCTACGAGCGGGCCCTGAAAGAGCAGAACGCGAATATCGCACGTATCGATCTGCGCTATGCCAACGGCCTTGCCGTGGCGTGGCGAGAGCCGGTCGCGCCCACGGTGGGGGCCGAACCCGCCGCCGTGCACTGAGTTGAGGAGCAGATAGACAATATGGCAAGCGCGCAGAGTGGCAAGATGATCGTTGGTCTCGACATCGGTACCTCCAAGGTGGTGGCCTTGGTAGGCGAGGTGGCGGCCGATGGCCGGCTGGAAATCGTCGGAATCGGTTCCCATCCTTCGCGGGGCTTGAAGAAGGGTGTGGTGGTGAATATCGAATCCACCGTACAGTCCATCCAGCGGGCGGTGGAGGAGGCCCAGCTGATGGCTGGCTGCCAGATTCACTCGGCCTTCGTCGGCCTGGCGGGGAACCATATCCGCAGTCTGAACTCACACGGGATTGTCGCCATCCGTGATCGCGAGGTCAGTCAGGCCGACCTGGAGCGCGTCCTGGATGCGGCCCAGGCGGTGGCCATTCCCTCGGACCAGCGGGTGCTGCATACCCTGCCGCAGGACTACGTGATCGACAACCAGGAGGGCGTGCGCGAGCCCTTGGGCATGTCCGGCGTGCGCCTGGAGGCCAAGGTGCACGTGGTGACCTGCGCGGTGAACGCGGCGCAGAACGTCGAGAAGTGCGTGCGCCGCTGCGATCTGGAGGTGGACGACATCATCCTCGAGCAGCTGGCTTCGGCCCATGCGGTGCTCACCGAGGATGAGAAGGAGTTGGGCGTATGCCTGGTGGACATCGGTGGCGGTACCACCGATATCGCCATCTTTACCGAGGGGGCGATCCGCCATACCGCGGTGATTCCGATCGCTGGCGATCAGGTCACCAACGACATTGCTATGGCGTTGCGCACCCCGACCCAGTATGCCGAGGAAATCAAGATCCGCTACGCCTGCGCCCTGGCCAAGCTGGCTGGTGCCGGTGAAACCATCAATGTTCCCAGCGTTGGCGAGCGTCCCTCGCGGGAACTCTCCCGCCAGGCTCTGGCCGAGGTGGTCGAACCCCGTTACGACGAGCTTTTCAGCCTGATTCATGCCGAGCTGCGGCGTAGTGGCTACGAGGATCTGATCCCTGCCGGCGTCGTTCTCACCGGGGGCTCGGCGAAGATGGAGGGGGCCGTCGAGCTGGCCGAGGAGATTTTCCACATGCCGGTACGTCTGGGCGTGCCGCACAGCGTCAGGGGAATGGACGATGTGATCAGCAATCCGATCTATTCCACCGGGGTGGGGCTGCTGCTCTACGGACTGCAGAAACAGGCCGATGGCGTGCCTCTGTCCGGTTCCGGCAGTTACAGCGAAGACACCAAGCCATCTGTCCTGGAGCGACTCAAGCGCTGGTTCCAGGGCAACTTCTGACAACGGCAGTAGGCAGTAAAAAAGAAAAGGAAAGGAGAGGGAATATGTTCGAGCTCGTAGACAACGTTCCGCAAAGTGCAGTGATCAAGGTTATCGGTGTCGGTGGTGGTGGCGGCAACGCCGTGAATCACATGGCAGCCACCAACATCGAGGGCGTTGAGTTCATCTGCGCCAATACCGATGCCCAGGCACTGAAGAACATTACCGCACGAACTGTATTGCAGCTGGGTTCGGGAGTGACCAAGGGCTTGGGCGCCGGCGCCAATCCCGAGGTCGGCCGCGAAGCTGCCATGGAAGACCGCGAGCGTATCGCCGAGGTGCTGCAGGGCACCGACATGGTGTTCATCACCACCGGCATGGGCGGTGGTACCGGTACCGGCGCGGCACCGGTCATCGCCGAAGTGGCGAAGGGGCTGGGCATCCTGACCGTGGCCGTGGTGACCCGTCCGTTCCCGTTCGAAGGGCGCAAGCGCATGCAGGTTGCCGAGGAGGGCATCCGCCTGCTGGCCGAGCACGTCGATTCGCTGATCACCATTCCCAATGAGAAGCTGCTGACCATCCTCGGCAAGGATGCCAGTCTGCTGTCCGCCTTCGCCAAGGCCGATGACGTGCTGGCCGGCGCAGTCCGCGGCATCTCCGACATCATCAAGCGCCCCGGGATGATCAACGTCGACTTTGCCGACGTGAAGACCGTGATGAGCGAGATGGGCATGGCCATGATGGGGACCGGTTGTGCCAGCGGCCCGAACCGTGCCCGCGAAGCCACCGAGGCGGCGATCCGCAACCCGCTGCTGGAAGACGTCCACCTGCAGGGCGCTCGCGGCATTCTGGTGAACATCACCGCCGGCCCCGATTTGTCCTTGGGCGAGTACTCCGATGTGGGCAACATCATCGAGCAGTTCGCATCCGATCAGGCCATGGTGAAGGTGGGTACCGTGATCGATCCGGATATGCGCGACGAACTGCATGTGACCGTGGTCGCCACTGGTCTGGGGGCGCGTACCGAAAAGCCGATGAAGGTGGTCGACAACACCCTGCAGCCGGCCAGCGCTACCAGTGCCCCCGCCGTGCCGCGTGGAGATCAGACGGTGAATTACAAGGACTACGAGCGTCCCACCGTACAGCGCCAGAGCCATGCCGCCAGTGCCACGGCTGCCAAGCTCAACCCGCAGGACGATCTGGACTATCTGGACATTCCGGCCTTCCTGCGTCGCCAGGCTGATTGACTATATTTATCAGGGGTATTGCTTTGATTGGTGTCCAGCAAAGATCGGTTCTGCTATTATTTCTGCTGTTTATTGAAAAAGATTCGCAACTGCTAGCGGCCAAGCCATGATCAAACAACGCACCCTGAAGAACATTATCCGTGCCACGGGAGTGGGTTTGCACTCGGGGGAAAAGGTTTACCTGACCCTGAAGCCCGCCCCCGTCGACACAGGGATCGTGTTCCGGCGTATCGATCTCGATCCGGTGGTGGACATCCCCGCAAGGGCCGAAAACGTCGGTGAAACCACCATGTCCACTACGCTGGTCAAGGGTGAAGTCAAGGTAGATACAGTGGAGCATCTGCTGTCGGCCATGGCTGGTCTGGGGATCGATAATGCCTACGTCGAACTCTCAGCGTCCGAAGTGCCGATCATGGATGGCAGTGCCGGTCCCTTCGTCTTTCTGATCCAGTCGGCAGGTTTGCAGGAGCAGGAAGCCTGCAAGAGGTTCATTCGCATCAAGCGTGAGGTAGCGGTGGAGGAAGACGACAAACGTGCCGTCTTCCTGCCGTTCGACGGTTTCAAGGTGAGCTTCGAAATCGATTTCGATCACCCGGTGTTCCGCGGTCGCACCCAGACGGCGAGCGTCGACTTCTCCAGCACCTCGTTCGTCAAAGAAGTCAGTCGTGCACGAACCTTCGGTTTCATGCGCGACATCGAATACCTGCGTTCGCACAATCTGGCGCTCGGTGGCAGCGTGGATAACGCCATCGTGGTCGACGAGAATCGTGTGCTGAACGAAGATGGCCTGCGCTACGAGGACGAGTTCGTCAAGCACAAGATCCTCGACGCTATTGGCGATCTCTACCTGTTGGGCAACAGCCTGATCGGCGAATTTCGTGGCTACAAGTCGGGGCATGCCCTGAACAACCGTCTGCTGCGCACCCTGCTCGAACAGAAGGATGCCTGGGAGGTTGTCACCTTCGAAGACTCTTCGACTGCTCCCATCTCCTACATGCGTCCTGTGGCGGCTGTCTGAACCTGGCGTTTTTCCCTTTTTCCTTTTCCTTATCAAGGCCACCTGCCGGTGGCCTTTTTCTTTTTGGCTACTCGGGCTGGGCATGCCGGGCCAGCCGCTCCAGGGCGGCGCGAAGCCTGGGGTCGTCGATGCCTTCGGCGGCAGTCTGGATGCTTTCAGCAGCGGCCGGGGACAGCTTGATCGTGCGGCTGGATGAGGGCCCCGTCTGCATGGGCGGCTGCACCTTGAAGAGAATCCTGGTCAGCCCCCGGAACGCTTCCAGGGTCAGCAGCTGACGCTGCAGGCGGCGTTGCTGGTAGCGCAGCCGGGTGGCCCACTGGCTGTCGGTGACGATCAGCAGCAGGCAGCCTTCGCGCCACGAGGCCACATGGCAATGCCCGCGTGCGGCAGGTTGCAGCTGGCTGTCGAGCAGCCGCTGCAACTGGGCCAGCTGTTGTGCCTGACTGAATAGTGACTTGAGTGGCTTGGCCTCGCGCAACAGCGCGGCAGGGGCCTGGGCCGGCAAGGGGCGAAAGGTCATGGTGGTTGGCCTGAGGCTGCGGATGCCCATGGTAGCAGACCCCATACCTCCTCCGGTCCGGCTCCGGGAGTTGATGGTCACGCTTGCGCCCAGCATGCGGCCCTTGGCATTTTTGGCGCGTGGCCGATCCTATGCTGCATGATGCCGCTTTTCTTGCCGGGCGGGTTTACGAGTAGAATGGCCCTTTTCCCATTGCGGCCGTCTTCGGCTGCCGGGTCGGCCCCGTGCCCGCTCTCCATTCATATGTGAGGAAGAACCTGTCGATATGTTTGCGCCTTTGTTGAGAGTGCTCTTTGGAAGCAAGAACGATCGTGAAGTCAAACGCATGCGTCGAGCCGTGCGGGCGATCAATGCCCTCGAAGAGCAGATGGTGGCGCTGACGGACGAGCAGCTGCGCACCAGGACCGAGGAGTTCAGGGAGCGTCTCGGCAAGGGCGAAACCCTCGACCAGCTGTTGCCGGAGGCCTTCGCCGTCGCCCGCGAAGCGGGCAAGCGGGTGATGGGTATGCGCCACTTCGATGTGCAGCTGATCGGTGCCATGGTTCTGCACGAAGGCAAGATCGCCGAGATGCGCACCGGCGAAGGCAAGACCCTGGTGGCGACCCTGGCCGTCTATCTCAATGCTCTGGCCGGCAAGGGCGTGCACGTGGTGACGGTGAACGACTACCTGGCCCGCCGCGACGCCAACTGGATGCGCCCGCTGTACGAGTTTCTCGGTCTTTCCGTCGGCGTGGTCACGCCCTTCCAGCCGCCGGAGGAGAAGCGCGCCGCCTACGCTGCCGACATCACCTACGGCACCAACAACGAGTTCGGCTTCGACTACCTGCGCGACAACATGGCCTTCAGCCTGGAGGACAAGTTCCAGCGCGAACTCAACTATGCGGTGATCGACGAGGTCGACTCCATCCTGATCGACGAGGCGCGCACGCCGTTGATCATTTCCGGCCAGGCCGAGGACAGCTCCCAGCTGTACCTGCAGATCAACGCCCTGATTCCGCAGCTGAAGCGCCACATCGAGGAAGAGGAGGGTGTGGTCACCCAGGAGGGGCACTACAGCGTCGACGAGAAGACCCGGCAGATCGAGCTGAACGAGCAGGGCCACCAGTTCATCGAGGAGCTGCTGACCCGCGTCGGCCTGCTGCCCGAGGGCGACAACCTCTACTCCGCTCACAACCTGCCGCTGCTGACCCATGTCTATGCAGGCCTGCGCGCGCACGTCCTGTTCCATCGCAACGTCGAGTACATCGTGCAGGGCAACCAGGTGCTGCTGATCGACGAGCACACCGGCCGGACCATGCCCGGCCGCCGCCTCTCCGAGGGGCTGCACCAGGCCATTGAGGCCAAGGAGGGGTTGCCGATCCAGGCGGAAAGCCAGACTCTGGCCTCGACCACCTTCCAGAACTACTTCCGCCTCTACCACAAGCTCGCCGGCATGACCGGCACCGCCGACACCGAGGCCTTCGAGTTCCGCCAGATCTATGGTCTCGACGTGGTGGTGATCCCGACCCACCGGCCGATCGCGCGCAAGGACTTCAACGACCTGGTCTACCTGACCCAGGAAGAGAAGTACGCGGCGATTATCGCCGACATCAAGGAGTGCCAGGCCCAGGGGCGCCCGGTTCTGGTTGGGACCGCCTCGATCGAGAGTTCCGAATACGTTTCCCTGCTGCTGAAGAAGGAAGGTATCGCGCACCAGGTGCTCAACGCCAAGTATCACGAGAAGGAAGCCGAGATCATCGCCCAGGCCGGTCGTCCCGGTGCGGTGACCATCGCCACCAACATGGCCGGCCGGGGTACGGACATCCTCCTCGGCGGCAACTGGGAGGTCGAGGTCGCGTCGCTGGGCGAGCCGGGCGAAGAGCAGGTCGCGCAGATCAAGGCCGACTGGCAGAAGCGCCACCAGCAGGTGATCGAGTCCGGCGGACTGCATGTGATCGCCTCCGAGCGCCATGAGTCCCGGCGCATCGACAACCAGCTGCGCGGCCGGTCCGGCCGTCAGGGCGACCCGGGCTCCAGCCGCTTCTACCTGTCCCTGGAAGACAATCTGATGCGCATCTTCGCCTCCGACCGGGTGAAGAACTTCATGAAGGCGCTCGGCATGCAGTCCGGTGAGGCCATCGAGCACCGCATGGTGACCAATGCCATCGAGAAGGCCCAGCGCAAGGTCGAGGGCCGCAACTTCGACATGCGCAAGCAGCTGCTCGAATTCGACGACGTGGCCAACGAGCAGCGCAAGGTGATCTACCATATGCGCAACAACCTGCTGGTGGCCGAGGACATCGGCGAAACCATCGCCGAATTCCGCGAGGAGGTGCTGGGCGCCGCCATCGACCAGCACATTCCGCCGCAGTCGCTGCCCGAGCAGTGGGACATCGCCGGTCTGGAAGCCGCCCTGCAGGGTGATTTCGGCGTGCAGCTGCCGTTGCAGCAATGGCTCGACGAGGACGACAGGCTCCATGAGGAGGCGTTGCGCGAGCGCATCCTCGAGGCGCTGCTGGCGGCCTACCGGGAGAAGGAGGAGATCGCTGGCGCCGAAGCCTTGCGCACCTTCGAGAAGCAGATCCTGCTGCGCGTGCTGGACGACCTGTGGAAGGATCATCTGTCGACCATGGATCACCTGCGCCACGGCATCCACCTGCGCGGCTACGCGCAGAAGAATCCCAAGCAGGAATACAAGCGCGAGTCCTTCGAGCTGTTCCAGTCCCTGCTTGAATCGATCAAGCGCGATGCCATCCGCGTGCTCTCCCATGTGCAGGTCCGCCGCGAGGATCCGGCCGAGGAAGAGGAGCGTCTGCGCCGCGAGGCCGAGGCCCTGGCCCGGCGCATGCAGTTCCAGCATGCCACTGCTTCGGCCCTGGCCCCGCAGACGGAGGACGGCGACCTCGAGGTCGTCGAGGGGCCCCAGGCGGGAGCCGTGCCGGTGCGCCCCGAGCCGAAGATCGGGCGCAACGAGCCCTGTCCCTGCGGGTCCGGCAAGAAGTACAAGCACTGCCACGGGCAGCTCAACTAGAGTTGTCAGGCTGCGTTTCGGCGCAGCAGGTTCGGAATGCGCGAAGCCGCATCCGCAGCGCCGCGCCCGGTCGGACCGGGCGCGGCGTTTTTCCGCCCGTTCCCCGTACCCCCGGTACGCTCACTCAACAGAATCTATACGAAGGAGCCCTTCATGGCTGTCGGTCTTGGCCCTCTGCCCATCCTGCACCCGGTCCCCGGTTTCGAACTCGGCATCGCCTCCGCCGGCATCAAGCGCCCCGGGCGCAAGGATGTGGTGGTGATGCGCTGTGCCGAAGGCTCCACGGTTGCCGGGGTGTTCACCCTCAATGCCTTCTGCGCGGCGCCGGTGATCCTCGCCAAACAGCGCGTGCAGGGCACCGTGCGCTACCTGCTGACCAATACCGGCAACGCCAACGCCGGCACCGGCGAACCGGGCCTGCAGGCTGCCGCACATACCTGTGCCCGCCTGGCCGAGCTGGCCGGGGTCGATGGAGGGGCGGTGCTGCCGTTTTCCACCGGGGTGATTGGCGAGCCGCTGCCGGTGGAGAAGATCGAGGCCGCGCTACCGGCCGCTCTGGCCGATCTCAAGGTCGACAACTGGGCGGTCGCCGCCGAAGGCATCATGACCACCGACACCCTGCCCAAGGGCGCCAGCCGGCAGTTCGTGCATGACGGGGTGACCGTCACCGTCACCGGCATCTCCAAGGGCGCCGGGATGATCCGTCCGAACATGGCCACCATGCTCGGCTACATCGCCACCGACGCCAGGGTCGCCCAGCCGGTTCTGCAGGACCTGTTGCGCGATGCGGCGAACAAGTCCTTCAACCGCATCACCATCGACGGCGATACCTCTACCAACGACTGCTGCATGCTGGTCGCCACCGGCCAGGCGGCACTGCCGGAAATCCGCGAAGCGAAGGGCGAGCTGTTCGCCAAGCTGAAGCAGGCGGTGTTCGAGGTGAGCATGGAGGTGGCCCAGGCCATCGTCCGCGACGGCGAAGGCGCGACCAAGTTCGTCACCGTGCAGGTCAACGGCGGCGCCACCCATCAGGAGTGTCTGGACGTCGGCTACGCCGTGGCTCACTCGCCGCTGATCAAGACTGCGCTGTTCGCCTCCGACCCGAACTGGGGGCGCATCCTCGCCGCCGTCGGCCGCGCCGGCGTGCCGCAGCTCGACGTGAGCCGGATCGACGTCTTCCTCGGCGAGGTCTGCATCGCCAGGCAGGGCGGCCGTGCACCGACCTACACCGAGGAGCAGGGCGCCGCGGTGATGGCCGAGGCGGAGATCGGCATCCGCATCGAGCTGGGCCGGGGCGACTGCAGCGAAACCATCTGGACCACCGACCTGTCCCACGAGTACGTGAAAATCAACGCCGAGTACCGGACGTAAGCGCCGCCTCGCGCCACCGGCTGCGGGCTTCCGGCGGCATTCGCACCGCGAGCGGCCCGCAGCCAAGGAGACTGCCATGTCCCTGAGCCTGATCATCGGTAACAAGAACTACTCCTCCTGGTCGATGCGCGCCGCCCTGGTGCTGGAGCTGACCGAGGAGCCCTATGCGGAGGTGCGGATTCCCCTGTATCAGCAGGCGAGTCGTGCCCGCCTGCTGAGCCACTCGCCGACCGGCAAGGTGCCGGTGCTGCTGACCGAGGAGGGACCAATCTGGGACTCCCTGGCAATCGCCGAGTACCTGGCCGAAACCTACGGCGAGTGCCATCTCTGGCCACGCGGCGAATACGCGCGGGCAGTGGCGCGCTCGGTGTGTGCCGAGATGCACAGCGGCTTTGCCGCGCTGCGCAGCCACCTGCCGATGGACCTCAGGCGCCGCCCGAAACCGCTGGCACTGCCGCTGCCGGCTACCGTGCAGGAGGATATCGGCCGCATCTGCGCGCTCTGGGCCGATTGCCGGCAGCGCTTCGGTGCGGACGGAGCCTTCCTGTTCGGCCATGCCGGCATCGCCGACGCCTTCTATGCGCCGGTGGCGGCGCGGCTGCGCGGCTATGCGGTGGCCCTGCCGGAGCCGGCGGCGGCCTACGTGGAAACCCTCTACCAGTGGCCAGCCTTCCAGCGCTGGTACCAGGCGGCCCTGCAGGAAACGGAGACGATCGAATGAAGCGTGTGCATGTCGCGGCGGCAGTGATCCGCGGTGCCAACGGCCGGATCCTGCTCGCCAGGCGCCCCGAGGACAAGCATCAGGGCGGCCTCTGGGAGTTCCCCGGCGGCAAGGTCGAGGCGGGGGAGGCGGTCGAGACCGCCCTGGCCCGCGAGCTGGAGGAGGAGCTGGGCATCCGCGTGGCCGCTGCCAGGCCGCTGATCCAGATACGCCACGACTACCCCGACCAGCGCGTGCTGCTGGATGTCTGGGAGGTCGGCGCTTTCGCCGGCGAGCCCCACGGTGCCGAAGGCCAGGCGCTGGCCTGGGTCGCCCCGCGGCAGCTGCCGGAATATGAGTTTCCTGCCGCCAACTATCCGATCGTCGCCGCTGCCCGGCTGCCCGAGCGCTACCTGATCACGCCGGACAATCTTCCTTCGCAGGTGCTGCTGCAGGGCCTGCGAACCGCCCTCGAAGGAGGGGTCCGCCTGGTCCAGCTGCGCGCGCCGAACATGTACGATCCCGAATACCGCGATCTGGCGGTCGATGTGCAGGGGCTTTGCGCCGGACGGGCACAGCTGATGCTCAAGGGGCCGCTGGAGTGGCTCGGCGATTTCCCGGCCGCCGGCTGGCACCTGACCGCCCGCCAGCTGCGCGAATACGCCGCCAACGGCCGCCCCTTCCCGGCCGAGCGCTGGCTGGCGGCCTCCTGCCACGATGCCGAGGAGCTGGCCTTGGCCGCGCGGATGGGCGTGGACTTCGTCACCCTGTCGCCGGTCGAGGCCACCCGCAGCCATCCCGAAGCCCGGCCCCTGGGCTGGGAGCAGGCAGCCGAACTGCTGCAGGACTTCGACCGCCCGGCCTTTCTGCTCGGTGGACTCGACAGCCAGCATCTGATGCGTGCCTGGCAGGCCGGTGCCCAGGGCATCGCCGGCATCCGTGGGCTCTGGCCGGAATGATCAGGCGGGCGGATTGGCTGCCCGCCAGAGGATCTCCGCCCGGTCCTGGCGGCGTGCGAGCAGCCGCGCGGCGACGAACAGCAGGTCGGAGAGCCGGTTGAGATAGGCGAGGAGTTCCGGGCGCAGCGCCTCGACGGTATTCAGCTGCTGGCAGCGCCGCTCGGCGTTGCGGGCCTGGCTGCGGCAGACATGGGCCTGAGCGATCAACCGCGAGCCCCCGGGCAGGATGAAGTCCTGCAGGGGCCCCAGCTCGGCGTTCCAGCGGTCGATGGCGGCCTCCAGGCGAGCGATCTCGCGCGCCTCGAGCGCCTGGTAGGCGGGCATCGCCAGTTCGCCGCCGAGATCGAACAGGCGGTGCTGGCAGGGCGCCAGGATTTCGCTCAGCTCACCAAGGCCCGGCCAACGCCCCTGCTGCTCGTCCAGCTCGGCGAGCAGCAGGCCGAGCTGGCTGTTCAGGCTGTCGACCTCGCCCATGGCCTCTATCCGGGGATGATCCTTGGGTACCCGGCGGCCATCGGCCAGGCCGGTTTCACCGGCATCGCCGGTGCGCGTGTAGATCTTCGAGAGTCGGTTGCCCATGTCTGTCTCTGTCTGGCGGGCTCAGAGCTCGGCACCTTCCGGCGTTTCGGCCAGTTGCAGGCGCAGGGTGAAGCTGCTGCCCTGGCCGGGCCGCGACTGCACCTCCATCCGTCCCTTGTGGTTGTTGGTGATGATGAAATAGGACACCGACAGGCCGAGACCGGTGCCCTGGCCGACTTCCTTGGTGGTGAAGAACGGCTCGAATATGCGCTTGCGCACGGTTTCGGGGATACCGACGCCGTTGTCCTCGATGATGATCTCCGCCCAGGGCGAATTGAGTCGGGTGCGCAGGACGATGCGCCCGGGTGGGCCGCTCTGGCGCTGATGGATCGACTGGGCGGCGTTCTTCAGCAGGTTGAGCAGCACCTGTTCCAGTTCGTTGGCGATGACCAGCGCCGGACCGAGGTTCGGGTCGAAATCGCGCTGGATGCGGATGTTCTTGAAGTCGAAGCTCTCCGCCGGAGCGAAGTCGTTGCCGGCGATTTCCAGGACCTGGTCGATCAGCGGCGGGAGCAGGGTGGGGGTCAGTTGCCGGTCGCTGCGCCGGCTGAAGCTGAGCATGTGGCTGACGATCTTCGCCGCGCGGGTTCCGGCCTGCTGGATGCCGTCGAGCAACTGCGGCACCTCGCGCCGCTCCAGGTAGTCGTTCACTGCAGCCAGCGAAAGGCCGCATTCCTCGGCCTGTTCGAGGTTTTTCGGCAGCTCCGCTGACAGGCGCCGGCGGATGTTCTGCACATTGTGCAGGATGGCCCCCAGCGGATTGTTGATCTCATGGGCCATGCCGGCGGCGAGGCCGCCGACCGACAGCATCTTCTCCGACTGCACCATCAGCTCCTCCATGGACAGGCGCTGGGTGATGTCGTCGATGCGGATCACCACGCCGCGCCCGCCGCCGCCCATCAGCGGGTAGAAAGTCAGTGCGTAGT
This sequence comes from Azotobacter chroococcum, assembly GCF_002220155.1. Classification (NCBI taxonomy): domain Bacteria; kingdom Pseudomonadati; phylum Pseudomonadota; class Gammaproteobacteria; order Pseudomonadales; family Pseudomonadaceae; genus Azotobacter; species Azotobacter chroococcum. The sequence continues at coordinate 1,186,302 of NZ_CP011835.1, forward strand.
GGCGGGGCTCGTCGTTGCGCATCCAGGTGACGCGCTCGATCTTCTCCACGTGGTGCCGCTCGACAGTGTGGCGGAGCTGGTTGAGGAACGGCTGCAGCGGCGGGAAGGCGAGGAAGATCGGCTGGTTCAGGGCCTCGTGCAGGGGCGTTCCCGACAGGCTGCTGGCCTCCTGGTTCCACTGGGTGACGTAGAGCTGTTCGTCGAGGGCGATCAGCGCCGAGGGCATGGAGTCGATGATGCTGTTGAGGTAGTTCTGGAAGCCGGTGAGCTTTTTCTCGATCTTGCTGCGCACCTGGACTTCCAGCTCCAGCTTGCGGTTGAAGCGGCGGGTTTCCTCGGTCAGGCTCTGAGCCTGGTCGAAGGCGCTCTGCGCCTCGTCGCGGGCACGCTTGAGCTGATGCTCGCGAGCCTCGATGCGCGACAGCATGGTGTTGAAGGCGTCGGCCAGGCTGCCGATCTCGTCCTGGTTGCCGCGCTTGGCGCGCAGCGCATAGTTCTCCTCGAGGGTGACCCGACGCGATAGTTCCTCCAGCTTGCGGATCGGTCGGGTGACCAGTCGGCGAATCTGCCGGGCCACCAGCATCCACAGCAGCACGCTGAAGGCGAGGATCAGCAGGCTGGCGCTGAGAGTGCCGGTATAGAAGGCTCCCGGCAACTCGCTGGAGGCGACCAGCAGCAGATGGCCGGGGGGCTGTCCCGGTTGCGGCAGCTCGATCAGCTGGGTGACGCGGAATTCGAGCAGCCGCCAGGCCCGCACTTTGTCGACATGCTCCGGCAGCTGCAGCCTGTCGCCCCGCTGCAGCTGGGCGAGCAGCCGTCCGTCGTGGCCATACAGGGCGGCGCTGCGCAGCGGTGCATAGGACTCCAGGCGTTGCAGCACCTCCCGGGCCGCCTCCGGCGAGGCGAGGGCCTGGTGGGCAAGCGGCGGGCTGGCGATCAGTTGGCCGAGGCTGCCGAGTGCCTGGGGCGTCATGCTCTGCTGGGAGATCCAGTAGGCGGCGCTGATGAAGGCCAGGTTGGCCAGCAGCAGCACGGCGGCGAGCAGGACCACCAGAGCCGCCAGGAGCTTGCGGCCGACCGGCAGATTTTCGAGGCGCTGGCGCAGACCCATGGGCATCACGCGGCGGGGGAAGGAGTGGGCAGGGTAGCGCGGGCCTCAGTCGACCGGCAATCCGCGCTCGGCCAGATGCCGCTGCAGTCGCTCCTGCAGCGCCCGCAGGCGTGGCAGGTGCAGTTCCCGGCGTTCGGCCTCGCGGCAGGCATGGCCGAGCAGGTAGGTGATCTCGCTGCGCCGGCCGCGGGCCACGTCCTGATGCATCGACGAATAGTTCGCCGCTGTGGCCTGGATCACCCGCTCGACCTCTTCCTGCAGGTCCTCGGCGGCGGCCGGCTGGTCGCAATGGCGCAGCAGCTCGGCCAGCTCGGCACAGAGCGCGGCGACTTCCCCGGCATGCGCCTGCAGGCCGCCGTTACGGCAGTCGTGCAGGACGCTGAGCGGGTTGATCGCGCAGTTGAGGGCGAGCTTGCGCCACAGCCGGCCGTGGATCGCCTCGCTCCAGGTGTGGGGAATGCCGGCTGCGGCCAGTGCGTCCAGCCAGGCCGGCGGCCGACCTGTATCGCCGAGCCAGGTATGCCCCTGGCCGGCGAACACCACCCGGAAGTCGCCGTCGCGGAAGGCGCCCTCGGTGGTCGAGGCGGGCAGGCAGCGGCGCCCGGGCAGCCGGGCGGCAACCGCCTCCTGGCTACCGAGGCCGTTTTGCAGCAGGACCAGTTCGGCGCCCGGTCCCAGCCGGGGCGCCAGGCACTCGGCCGCCGCTGCCGCGTCATAGGCCTTGCAGGCCAGCAGCAGGCGGCGGATGGGCGTAGCGGCGCCGAGGCTTTCGGCCGGAATCGGATACAGCCGTTCCGTCCCGTCTTCCACCAGCCGCAGGCCGCCGGCGGCCCGGTAGGCGGCCAGCCGCTCTGGATTGCGCAGGATCAGCCGCACCGGCAGGCCGGCGCGGGACAGGCGCACGGCCCAGAGGCTGCCCAGGCTGCCGGCGCCGAGCACGTGCCAGGTCGTCTCGCTGGCAGGAAACTGGGATGCATCGAGCGGGGGCAGGGACATGGCTGGACTCGCTGGTGGGCTCTGGGGCGGGCAAGGGCGGCGGTCGTTGTGCAGTGCACCCTAGTCGAGCCGTTATAATGACTGGTCATTTCAACCGTCAAGCCAGGCGCCCGCTGCGATGCCGCCCGCGCCCCCAAATGGAGGAATCCCATGCCCTCGTTCGACGTGGTGTCCGAACTGGACAAGCACGAAGTCACCAATGCCATCGACAATGCGATCAAGGAGCTGGACCGGCGCTACGACCTGCGCGGCAAAGGCAGCTTCGAGTTCAAGGAGAAGACGGTCACCCTGACCGCCGAGGCCGACTTCCTGCTCGAGCAGATGATCGAGATCCTCAAGCTGGCCCTGATCAAGCGCAAGATCGATATCCAGTGCCTGGAATACAAGGACCCCTACGCCTCTGGCAAGGTGGTCAAGCAGGAGGTGGTCCTGCGCGAAGGCATCGACAAGGAGCTGGCGAAGAAGATCGTCGCGCTGATCAAGGACGCCAAGCTCAAGGTGCAGGCGGCAATCCAGGGCGAACAGGTGCGCGTCACCGGCAAGAAGCGCGACGACCTGCAGGAGGCCATCGCTCTGCTGCGCACCCAGGAGCTGGGCATGCCGCTGCAGTTCAACAACTTCCGCGACTGACCCGCTCCGCGCCTCGGGCCGCTGTGTCCGGTATGCAATCGCCCCGGTCAGGCCGGGGCGATTGCATTGTGGGGCGCGCCACGGGTCAGGTGCGTTCGGTCACCGCATCGCCGTCTTCCGAGGGCTCTGGGGCGAGAGGCTGCTGCCTCGACTGCCAGAGAATCAGCAGCAGGGTCGGCACGCCGAGCAGGGCGGTGAACAGGAAGAACTGGCCGTAACCGTGCTTTTCCACCAGCACGCCGGAATAGCCGCCGATCAGCCGCGGCAGCAGCAGCATGATCGAGCTGAGCAGGGCGTACTGGGTGGCGGAGAACTTCAGGCTGGTCAGGCTCGACAGGTAGGCGACGAAGGCCGAGGTCGCCAGGCCGGAGCTGAAGTTGTCGCAGGATATGGTCACTACCAGCATTTCCAGGTTGGCACCCATGCTGGTCAGCATCAGGAACAGCAGGTTGGTGGCGGCGGAGGCCACACCGCCGATGAAGAGGATCGGCAGGATGCCGAAGCGGACGATCAGCAGGCCGCCGAAGCCGGCGCCGAGCAGGGTCATGATCAGGCCGAACAGCTTGCTGACGCTGGCGATCTGCTCCTTGCTGAAGCCCTGGTCGATGTAGAACACGTTGGCCATCACGCCGAGCACCGTATCCGACAGGCGGTAGGTGGCGATCAGGCCGAGCAGCAGCAGAGCCTGCCAGCGGTAGCGCTGGATGAAGTCGCTGATCGGCGTCAGCACCGGCGCCAGGCTGCGCCGACCCATGGCCGACAGGCACAGGGTGGTGAGGATGAGGTAGAGCAGAAAGCGCAGGAAGGCGCGATCTTCGCCGATCAGCTCGACCACGCCCATGCGGCCCTGCAGCACCAGCAGGATGTCGCTGCTGTAGAGCTGGGTGAAGGTCGCCGGCACCGAGACCATCAGCACGATCAATACCAGGATCGAGAGCATCTGGTGGTTGAAGCTGAAGCGCGCCGCCTCCTGCTGGGTCTGCTGGGGGACCGCAGGTTCGCGCATCAGCAGGGTGGTGGTCAGGCCGGGCAGCATCAGCAGCGCGAACATCAGGTAGGTGGAACCCCAGGCGGAAGCCTTGTAGAGCCCGCTGGTGGAGCCGAACCAGTCGGCAAAGTACAGGGCCCCGGCGGTGGCCAGCAGGGCGGATACCCGGTAGCCGGCCATGTAGCTGGCCGCCAGGGCGGCCTGGCGGGTGCCTTCGGCAATCTCCAGACGATAGGCATCCACCGCGATGTCCTGGGTGGCCGAGGCGAAGGCGACCAGCACGGCTAGGGCAATCAGCCAGGGCAGGGAGTTCTGCGGATCGCACAGCGCCATCCCGGCCAGCCCCAGGGCGACCAGTACCTGCGACAGCAACAGCCAGGATCGCCGCCGGCCGAGGCGGCCGAGCAGCGGAAGGCGCCACTGGTCGAGCAGGGGGGCCCACATCCACTTGAAGGCGTAGGCCAGGCCGATCAGGCTGGCATATCCGATGGTCTCGCGGGCGACCCCGGCTTCGCGTAGCCACACCGACAGGGTGGAAAACACCAGCATGTACGGCAGACCGGCAGCAAAGCCAAGCAGCAGCAGGGCCAAGGTAGCAGGGCTGGCATAGGCGGCAAGGGCATCGCGCCAGGATTTATGGGACATGGGACTTCGTGGTGGCGGGCAAAGGGCGCACTCTAACCGCAGCGTCATCCGGATTCCAGCTATGTCGGCGAATATCCACGCGATTGCCGTGCACGGTCAGTCCCTCGGCGCGCAGGCGGGCGCGTTGCTCGTCGCCGGCGGGGCTGCCCGGCGCCAGGCTGAGCCGGCCGTCGGCGGCGACCACGCGGTGCCAGGGCAGGCGGGTGTCTTCCGGCAACTGTGCCAGGATACGACCGACCCAGCGGGCAGCCCGGCCGAGTCCGGCCAGTTCGGCGAGGCGTCCGTAGCTGATCACCTGCCCGGCCGGCACCCGGGCTAGGGTCTGGTACAGGGCCTGCCGACGGCTGGCGGCATTCTCCGCTGCGGGCTCGTGGGCTTGGTTGAGGTGGTTTGCGGGATGCATGGGAGAAACGGCTCCAGGCTTTTGCCCGGAGCCTGCCGTCCTTATAGACGCAGACCGCCATCCAGTTCGATGACGCGACCGGTGAAGTAGTCGTTTTCGAAGATGAAGGCGGCGGCATGGGCGATTTCCGCGGGCGTGCCCATGCGCTTGAGCGGGATGCCGGCGGTCATCTTTTCCAGCGCCTCGGGGCGCATGCTGGCGGTCATCTCGGTCTCGATGAAGCCGGGGGCGATGGCCGCCACGCGAATGCCGTAGCGCGCCAGCTCCTTGGCCCAGACCACGGTATCGGCCGCCACCCCGGCCTTGGCCGCCGAATAGTTGGCCTGGCCAATGTTGCCGGCCCGGGAAATGGAGGAGATGTTGACGATCGCGCCCTGGCTGCCCAATTCGACCATCTTCGCCGCCACCTCCCGTGTGCAGAGGAATACGCCGGTCAGGTTGACGTCGATCACCGCCTGCCATTGGGCCAGACTCAGGGTGGTCAGTTCGCCATCCTTGAGCTTGACGGTGAGTCCGTCGCGAAGGATGCCAGCGTTGTTCACCAGACCGTTGATCGCTCCGAAGTCCTTCGCCACCTGGTCGACCATCCGCATGACTTCTTCTTCCCGGGCGACATTGCACAGGTAGGCGCGGGCCTCGCCGCCGGCCGCCCGGCAGGCAGTGACGGCGGCGTCGAGCTTTTCCGCGTTGAGATCGACAAGCGCGAGCCTTGCGCCCCTGGCTGCCAGATATTCGGCCATGGCCCGCCCCAGCCCCTGACAACCCCCGGTGATGATGATGACCTTATCGTTCAGTTGCATCTGCTATCCCTCTTTGGGATGGATTCACTGTTGCCTTGCCGGTGCCGTTACTCGTTATGCTGGGCACTCGTCCGTTGCAACGGATCTTCGACGAGGAGTCATAAGGTGAGCGTGAAGGTGAAGGACCTAAAAGATGCCCGACAATTATTACTCAAAGAGTACCGCGGAGCGCTAGCAACCCTGTCCCAGAGCCTCCCTGGCTTTCCTTTCGGATCGGCGGTGCCCTACTGCCTGGATGCGGCGGGCCGCCCGCTGCTCCTGATCAGCCGGATCGCCCAGCACACCCGCAACCTTCAGGCCGACGGCAAGTGTTCGCTGCTGGTCGGTGAGCGCGGCGCGCTCGACGTGCAGGCCGCCGGACGCCTGACCCTCGTAGCCGAAGCCCGACAACTGCGGGACGAGATCCTGATCGAGACGGCCGCTGCGCGCTACTACCGCTATTTCCCGGCCGCGCGTAACTATCACCGCGCCCACGACTTCGATTTCTGGGTGCTGGAGCCGGTGCGCTGGCGCTTCATCGGCGGCTTCGGCTCGATCCACTGGCTGGAGGGCGTGGAACTGGCCAACCCCTTCGCCGGTGAGGTCGAAGCCGGTATGATCGAACACATGAATCGCGACCATGCCGAGGCCATTGCCCATTATGTCGAGCTGGCCGGGCTGCCGGCCGACGAGCCGGCGGAAATGGTCGGCATCGACAGTGAAGGCTTTCATCTGCGCATCGCTCAGGTGCTGTACTGGCTGCCCTTCCCAATACCCTGTAACAATCCCGCCATGGTGCGCCAGGCCTTGGTACAGCTGGCCCACGCCGCGGTCTGGCCGGCCGCCGGGCAGGAACAGGCTTGAATTGGCGGCGCAATGGGCCCATTTAGTAGTAGTCAGTCAACCGGAAGACATCTTCCGTCCGGGAAATCATTGATGCGTGCTTTTCTACTGCTGTTTCTGCTGTTCCCCCTGCTCGAACTGGCCGTGATGATCAAGGTCGGCTCCGCGATCGGTGTCCTGCCGACGCTGCTGCTGATCGTCCTCGGCGTGCTGGTGGGGGGACTGGTCCTGCGACTCGCCGGCGTGGCGACCGCCTGGCGGGCCCGCGAGCGGCTGGCCCGCGGCGAGTTGCCGGAGCTGGAAATGCTCGACGGGCTGCTGGTCGCCATCGGTGGCGGCCTGCTGCTGCTGCCAGGCTTCGTCAGCGATCTGCTTGCCATACCTTGCCTGCTGCCCTTCACCCGGCACCTCTTGCTGGAGCGGCTGCGCCGCCGCACCGAGGAGCAGGCCTTGCGCCAGCGGGCCTTCTTCGACGATCTAGCCGCCCGCTCCGGGCCGTCCCGCCCGGATGCCTCCCGGCCCAACGTCATCGAGGGCGAGTACGAGCGCCGGGACGACTAGCCGTTTCCCTTCCTTCTGATCCACAGGCTTTCACTTGGCCTCCGGATTTTGGGCCGCACTGTCGGTCCTTCGGTCGCGCTGAGCCTTTACTCGCCCTTGGCCGATCGGCGGACGGAAAATTTTTCTCCGCCACCCTTGAAATGCCCTTGAGCGCCCACATTTAGCGGACACCGCAAGGTTCCTGTCGGACGACAGGCTATCTTCCGCGGTCCCGCGTTGCGGGCCGCAACCGGCAGTGCCGGCTTTTACTAATGGGCCGATGAAGGCATCGGTTGCTGAAACGATAGAAAAACTAGGAGAGATCGACAATGAAGCTTCGTCCTCTGCATGACCGCGTCGTGATTCGCCGTAGCGAAGAAGAAACCAAGACCGCTGGTGGCATCGTGCTGCCGGGTTCCGCTGCCGAGAAGCCGAACCGTGGCGAAGTCGTCGCTGTCGGCACCGGTCGCGTGCTGGACAACGGCGAAGTCCGTCCGCTGGCCGTGAAGGTCGGTGACAAGGTGGTGTTTGGCCCCTATTCCGGCAACAACACCATTAAGGTCGATGGCGAAGATCTGCTGGTGATGGGCGAGAACGAAATCCTCGCCGTCGTCGAAGCCTGATTCCCGCGAGTCTCCGTAGAAAATCCAAGATTGAGGAACGATCAAAATGGCTGCAAAAGAAGTCAAGTTCGGTGATTCCGCCCGCAAGAAAATGCTGGTAGGCGTGAATGTCCTGGCTGATGCCGTCAAGGCCACCCTCGGCCCGAAAGGCCGCAACGTGGTCCTGGACAAGAGCTTCGGCGCACCGACCATCACCAAGGACGGCGTGTCCGTGGCCAAGGAAATCGAACTCAAGGACAAGTTCGAGAACATGGGCGCCCAACTGGTGAAAGACGTGGCTTCCAAGGCCAACGACGAAGCGGGCGACGGCACTACCACCGCCACCGTGCTGGCCCAGGCGATCGTCAACGAAGGTCTGAAGGCCGTTGCCGCCGGCATGAACCCGATGGACCTGAAGCGTGGCATCGACAAGGCCACCCATGCCATCGTCGCCGAGCTGAAGTCGCTGGCCAAGCCGTGCGCCGACGCCAAGGCAATCGCCCAGGTGGGCACCATTTCCGCCAACTCCGATGAGTCCATCGGCAACATCATTGCCGAGGCCATGAACAAGGTCGGCAAGGAAGGCGTGATCACCGTCGAGGAAGGTTCGGGTCTGGAGAACGAGCTGTCCGTCGTCGAAGGCATGCAGTTCGATCGCGGCTACCTGTCGCCGTACTTCATCAACAAGCCCGACACCATGGTCGCCGAGCTGGACAACCCGCTGCTGCTGCTGGTCGACAAGAAGATCTCCAACATCCGCGAACTGCTGCCGGTGCTGGAAGCCGTGGCCAAATCCGGCCGTCCGCTGCTGATCGTCGCCGAAGATGTCGAGGGCGAAGCCCTGGCCACCCTGGTGGTCAACAACATGCGCGGCATCGTCAAGGTCGCCGCCGTGAAGGCTCCGGGCTTCGGCGATCGCCGCAAGGCCATGCTGCAGGACATCGCCATCCTGACCGGCGCCACCGTAATTTCCGAGGAAGTCGGTCTGAGCCTGGAAGGCGCCACCCTGGAGCACCTGGGCAACGCCAAGCGCGTCGTGCTGAACAAGGAAAACACCACCATCATCGACGGTGCCGGTGCCCAGGCCGACATCGAAGCCCGCGTTGCGCAGATCCGCAAGCAGATCGAGGAAACCTCCTCCGACTACGATCGCGAGAAGCTGCAGGAGCGTCTGGCCAAGCTGGCCGGTGGTGTTGCCGTGATCAAGGTCGGCGCCGCCACCGAAGTCGAGATGAAGGAGAAGAAGGCCCGCGTCGAAGACGCCCTGCACGCGACCCGTGCGGCGGTGGAAGAGGGCGTGGTCCCCGGCGGCGGCGTGGCTCTGGTGCGTGCACTGCAGGCCATCGAAGGCCTGAAGGGCGACAACGAAGACCAGAACGTCGGTATCGCTCTGCTGCGTCGTGCCGTCGAAGCGCCGCTGCGCCAGATCGTCGCCAACGCCGGCGGTGAGCCGAGCGTGGTGGTCGACAAGGTCAAGCAAGGTTCCGGCAACTTCGGCTTCAACGCCGCGACCGATACCTATGGCGACATGATCGAGATGGGCATCCTCGACCCGGCCAAGGTCACCCGTTCCGCGCTGCAGGCCGCTTCCTCCATCGGCAGTCTGATGATCACCACCGAAGCCATGGTCGCCGACATCGTCGAAGACAAGCCGGCTCCGGCCATGCCGGATATGGGCGGCATGGGCGGCATGGGCGGCATGATGTAGTGCGACGAGAGTCGCTATAGGTAGGAGTACCTAGCGGGCTACATCTTAGGCGGTCACCACATGGTTGGTGGCCGCTTTTCCCGCAAAACAGCTCTAAAAACCCGAGATCCGGGCGACAAAAGCCCGGATTCAGGGTGCCGTCAAGGCGCTAAGGATTCGACAATTCGTTGCCTAAATATCCGGTCTTCCACTGTGGGGACCATAAAAACGGTATTCGTACTGAGTCTGTATTTCGCGTTTTGAGTACAGGGGAGGTATGGGAGATCGTGTCCAAAAGCTGGCTGCTCCTATCCGTAGGGCGCAAGCCATAGCTGTCATTGTCTCACCCGAAAACCGCGAGGTGGCCGGGACACGAGACCTTCTGTTCAGCCAGAAAGTAGCCTAGGGGCAGTGCGTCGCCGGTAACGGCGGGGTGCGAAGCGTCCTGACAATGTAGTCCCACAATGTCTGTGGTGTGTGGTCGCCGCGAGGCGCCATGCAGACCCTGCGAGCAACACGCGGGCGAGGCGCTAGGCTGGGTGGTACGGCCAACGTAAGTGAACTGCTGATAAACACCGTCAACCGCATGGAGCCAAAGTTGCTGACAGGCTTCGACCAAAAGGTGCGTGACTGGTTGTCCTTTTTACATCTGGGGACACGCTGACATCGAGTCACCGGTGAACAGGCAGGGCCTAACCCACTCTTGTGATGGTTATGGAACTCGGTAAGCCCGTATTTTCGCCACTGGCTGGTAGAGCAGGGGCAGGTCGACCGCAAGGAAGGCTGTTGAAAGTGCGGGTAAAGGAGGTCGGAAAAAGCGAATGCCACCCTGTAACGGGGCTGGATAGGGGCCGTTGCCCCGACCCGAAAGGGTGCCCACTTCCGACTGGTCTTTGATCGCGAAAAGGCTTGTAAAGCCATAAAAAGCTGGCGTCGTTCGGTCCGACCGGCGGCGTCTGAACAGAAATCCCTTGCGGGGTAGTGAACTCACTCCCCGCAAGGGCGACGTGCGTCCGCTGCTCCTCCGGGGAAATCTTCTTTGGAGGAAAGCAAGATGAGTGCGTCTGAAAAGGAAGTGCCTGCGTCCTCCCTCCCGGCCAGCAGTTGGCACACGATCGACTGGGCAACCAGTCATCGGCGGGTGAGAGGGCTACAGGTACGGATCGCGAAGGCAGCCAAGAACCGGCAATGGCGGCAGGTGAAAACCTTGCAGCGCATGCTGGTCCGCTCGTTCGCCGCCAAGGCATTGGCGGTCAAACGGGTCACTGAAAACCGGGGTCGCAGGACTCCGGGCGTCGACGGGGAAACCTGGAGCACGCCTGAAAGCAAATGGAAGGCTATTTTTCGGTTACAGCGCACGGGCTACCAGCCCAGGCCGTTGCGGCGGGTGTACATCCCCAAAGCCAACGGCCAGCGCCGACCGCTGGGAATACCGACGATGCTGGATCGGGCCATGCAGGCGTTATACCTGCTGGCGCTCGAACCGGTGTCCGAGACCACGGCGGACCGGAATTCCTATGGCTTTCGTCCCCACCGTTCCACGGCGGATGCAATCGAGCAATTGTTCGTCAACCTCGGTCGCAAGCACTCCGCGCAGTGGGTCATGGAAGGGGACATCAAAGGCTGTTTCGACAACATCAGTCACGACTGGCTGATCGCCAACGTCCCGATGGACAAGGCGGTCTTACGGAAATGGCTGAAGGCGGGATACCTGGAATCTGGCCAATTGAACCCCACCGGGGCGGGAACTCCGCAAGGAGGCATTATCTCGCCGGTGCTGGCCAATCTGGCGCTTGATGGTCTGGAAAAGGCGCTCGAATCGCGATTCGGGCAACGCAACACCAAAGCCAGCTACAAGACCAAGGTCAACTATGTGCGGTATGCGGACGATTTCGTCATCACCGGCATCTCGAAAGAGCTGCTGGAAAACGAGGTCAAACCTGTCGTCGAAGCCTTCATGGCGGAGCGCGGGTTGAGCCTCGCGGCGGAAAAGACGCTGTTCACGCATGTGTCGGAGGGGTTCGATTTCCTCGGCCAGAATGTCCGCAAGTACGGTGACAAGCTGCTGATCAAGCCAGCCCACCGGAACGTCAAGGCATTCCTGGCCAAGGTCAAGGCACTGATCGAAGGGAACAAGACGGCTCCGGCCAGCCTGTTGATAGACAAGCTCAATCCGGTCATCCGGGGCTGGGCCAACTATCATCGGCCGATAGTCGCCAAGCAGACCTTCAATTACGTGGATTACCGGATATGGAAGTTGTTGTGGCGGTGGTGCAGGCGGCGACATGGAAATCGCTGCAAACGCTGGATCAAGGAGAAATACTTCAAGCGCATCGGTACGCGCAGTTGGGTATTCTCCGGGCAGTATCCCAGCGGCAAACTGGCCACATTGCTGTACGCCGACGACACGACCATACAGCGGCACAAGAAAATCAGAGCGGAGGCCAATCCGTACGACCCGAAAGACGAGATGTACTTCGAGGAAAGGCTGGAATACGCCTGGCGGAGATCGGACGAGGGGAAACGGAGAACGCTGAGGCTGTGGCTTGGCCAGAACAAGCGCTGCCCGATGTGCAAGCAGTTGATCACGTTCGAGACGGGGTGGAACATCCACCACATCATCGAGCGGCACATGGGCGGAGGCGACGAGCTGGACAATCTGGTGCTGTTGCATCCCAACTGTCATCGACAGCTACACAGTGCGGCACCGGCTCTTTCGATTGAGAAAGGGCTTACAAAGGCTTGAGCTGTATGCGGGGAAACTCGCACGTACAGTTCTTAGGGGAGGGGTGGCCAGCAATGGTCGCCCCTTACCCGACAGGCGAGCCGTTCAGCTCCCGGCCTGAAGCTCTGCCTGGCAGGGTGAAAGGCTTCCCAGACGCCCCGACTTGTTCGGGGCGTTTGCTTTTCAGGTGGCCCCCGGCTTGGGCTGGACTCCGCTTGCCTGTCTTTTCCCATCCATCGTTTTTCCGCGGTCAGCCTTTCCCTTCAGATCAGCCGGATCTCCTCTGGCGTCAGTGGGCGGTACTGGCCGGGCATCAGCCCTGGTTCCAGCCGCAAGGGGCCCATGCTTTCCCGGTGTAGGCGCAGCACGCGGTTGCGAAAGTGCCCGAACATCCGCTTGACCTGATGGTAACGTCCCTCGAACAGGGTCAGCCGGGCGCTGCGGCTGTCGAGAATCTCCAGGTGGGCCGGCTGGGTGACAAGATCCTCGAAGGCGAAATAGAGGCCGCGGGCGAAGGTTTCGATGTACTCCTCGCCGATGGGGTCGGCGGTTTCCACGTAATACACCTTGGCCAGCTTGTGCTGCGGATGGGTGATGCGGCGTGACCATTGTCCATCGTTGGTGATCAGCAGCAGGCCGGTGGTGCCGAGGTCGAGACGTCCGGCCAGATGCAATTCCTGCCTGTCCGGCTCGTCCAGCAGGTCGAGCACGGTACGGTGCTGTTCATGGCAGGTGGCGCTGACTACCCCTGCAGGCTTGTGCAGCATGAAATAGCGCGCTGCCCTGCCGGCTTGCAGAACACTGTCGTCCAGTTCGATCCGGCTGAATTCGCGGATCTCGAAGCATCCGTCGCTAATCACCTGGCCGTCGACGCGCACCCGTCCGCCGGCCAGAAGCAGACGGGCGTCCCGGCGGTTGAGGTGAGGCTGATTGCCTAGAAAGCGGTCAAGGCGCATTGGGTGTCGTCTCGTCATGCAGTTGCTGCAGGCAGCGGGGGCACAGGCAGGCCTGGTTGCGGAGGTCCGCTGGCAGGCGCTTCAGCGCGTCGGGATTGGCCGGTCTGGAAAAGCACCAGCACGTGCCCTGGCTCGGCGGAGAGGTCGTCAAGCCGCAGGCGTTGTCGTTGCCGCACAGGGGGCAGCGCTGGGAATCTGCATTCAGGATCATGGCAAAAATTGCACTAATATGGTGCGATAAGAATGTGGCTCACCGAACCAGTGCGCAAGTCCGCCGAAGGGTAATGGCGAAGAGAAAGCGCCCATGCTTAGAATAACCACAGAAAGTTTGCGATTTTGCTCTCTGTTTGGCTGTAAATTATTGTTTTTTATTATTTTTAATGCATTGAGGAAATGCGAGGAGTATTCGATGCGTGGCTTTTCTGTGTGTCTTTTGGGTGCGGTTTTGCTGTTGAGTGGTTGCAGTATTAGTGCACCGGGTGTTCGCGCCGAACTCGGAGACGGCGTTCATCTCGATCTGGGCGGCGGTGGTCACGGAGGGCATGGCGGACATTTTTGCCCGCCGGGACAGGCCAAGAAGGGGAACTGTTGAACGAGCGTATCCATTCGATGACAAAAGGATGTCATCTAGCGGAGGTCAGCACATGCTGGCCTTCGTCGTGTTAGGAGAGCATCCATCATGCTGCGCCGATCTCTACTGGTTGCCCTGCTGGGCCTGTTTCTGCACGGATGCGCCGTCTACGACTATGACGACGACCATGATGGTCATCGCTATTACTCCCACCATGATGATGGCGAATACCGCCATCGGTCTTATGACAATACTTATTGGTATCGCCACCACGATGATCGCAGGCATGGGGATCGTCATTATCACGGGGACTGGCGTGCAGAGCGCAAGGCGGTTCCGCATTACAACGGGCGCTGGGAAGACCGGCATGAGCGTCGCTATGAGGGCCGCAAGGCGCCCGCCCACAAGGACGAGCGCCGCGGCGGTTATTCGCGCATAGTGGAGAGCAAGCGGAAGCAGCATCCGGAGCGTGACCGGCACTCCGATTGGGACCGACATCGTTCCTCGGATCATGATCGTTCCCGTGAGTGGCATGATCGCCGTGACCGGGACGACTGGAGCGACTGATTCCCAGGGGTTCCTGGATATATCGGAAGCGACATGCCGCGTGGGACAGTCGGCATCCCGGCGCTGCGTGCGGAGCCTTCGGGAGCTGCCCTACCGGTTGCGCCACTGTGGCGCGCGCTTCTCGAGAAAGGCGTTGACGCCCTCGTGGGTATCTTCGGCCTCGAAGAGGTCGACGAAGCGTTCGCGCTCCTCTGCCAGCCAGCCGTTGGGCCCGCGCTCACGTGCGCCCTGGATCAGTGGCTTGATCGTGCGAACCGCGACCGGGCTTTGCTGCGCCACCTTGGCCGCCAGCAGCAGGGCCTGCCCGCGGGACTCTCCGGGCTCGACGACCTCCTCGACGAGTCCGATGCGCCGGGCCGTTTCGGCATCCACCCGCTCACCGCAGAGAATCATGCGTTTGGCCCAGCCTTCGCCGACCAGCCAGGGCAGCAGCTGGGTACCGCCAGCGCAGGGCAGCAGGCCCACCGCGGCCTCCGGCAGGGCCAGCAGGGCCTGACGTTCGGCGATGCGGATGTCACAGGCCAGTGCGCACTCCAGGCCGCCGCCCATGGCATAGCCGTTGATCGCGGCGATGGAGACGCCGCGGAAGTCGCGCAATGCCTCGAAGGCCTCGCCGAAGCGTCGGGCCATCTCGCGGGAGCGGGCCTTGTCGCCGTCGGCAAACAGCTTGAGGTCGGCGCCGGCACTGAAGAATTTTTCGCCCTGACCGGTCACCACCAGGGCATAGATGTCGTCGTCGCGGTTGAGGTGTTCGAGCAGCAGGCGCAGGCCGATCAGCGAGTCGCGGTCCCAGGTATTGGCTGGTGGATGGTTGATGGTGATCAGCGCAGTATGCCCGTGCTTTTCCACTGTCAGTTTGTGGGTCAGATCGAGCAGGCCGGGATGATAGGTTTCTACGGCATGACTCATGGCGGTTTCCTTGGTTGGCAGGCCGATGACCGCGGGCGGACTACAGCAGCCGCTCCAGCGTGCCGCCTTTCTCCAGAAGGTGGCGGGCGATGATCACTCGCATGATTTGGTTGGTACCTTCGAGGATCTGGTGTGCGCGACTATGGTGTGCTCAGCGCTCCAGCGGATAGTCGTTCAGATAGCCGTAGCCGCCGTGAAGTTGCAGGGCCTCGTTGCAGGTCTCGAAGCACTGGTCGGTGGCGAAACGCTTGGCCATCGCACAGTAAAGGCTAGCCTGCGGATGGCTGCGGTCCAGTCAGTCGGCGGCCAGCAGCACCATCTGCCGGCTGGCGGTGAGCTGGGTGAGCATGTCGGCGAGCTTGAACTGCAGGGCCTGGAACTCGGCCAGCGGCTTGCCGAACTGCCGGCGCTCCCCCGACGTAGCCCTGCGACTGCTCCAGGGCTGCCCGTGCCGCACCGAGGGAGCAACTGGCGATTCCATCCAG
Organism: Azotobacter chroococcum; assembly: GCF_002220155.1. Lineage (NCBI taxonomy): Bacteria > Pseudomonadati > Pseudomonadota > Gammaproteobacteria > Pseudomonadales > Pseudomonadaceae > Azotobacter > Azotobacter chroococcum. The sequence continues at coordinate 1,201,739 of NZ_CP011835.1, forward strand.
GGCCCGCATCGCATAGACGAACCCCTGGCCCTCCGGGCCGACGCGATTGGTCGCGGGAGTGCATATCTCCTCGAAGGTGACGGTGCGGGTCGGCTGGGCGCGCCAGCCCATCTTCAGTTCGTTGCGTCCGTAGCGGATGCCTGCGGCATCGGCTGGTACCAGAAAGCAGGAGATGCCCTTGGCACCATCTTCTCCGGTGCGGGCCATGACGATCAGCACATCGGTGCTGCCGGCGCCGGAGATGAAGCATTTGCTACCCTGCAGTACATAGACGTCGCCATCGCGACGGGTCCGGGTGCACAGGTGGGCGGCGTCGGAGCCGGCATCCGGTTCGGTCAGGCAGTAGGAGGCAGGCAGCTCGCCCGCAATCATGCGCGGCAGCCAGGTCGTCTTCAGTGCGTCGTCGGCAAAGCGGGCGAGTATCCAGCAGGCCCTGTTGTGGATGGTCAGGTCGGCGGTGGTGGCGACGCAACCGGCGGCATGCGGTGCCCGTTCGCGGCTGGCGAAGGTCTGGGCACTGTCGACAGCAAGCGTTGTTCCTCGGTGAGTTCGAAATCCACCGGCACTACCCGCGCCTATCGTTGTTGTAGCACCGCTACCGAGAGGTTGGGCATCGGCGCTCTTGGCCGGCTGAACAGGTTTTCCAGTGGCTGAGATGGATGGGGCTCTTATGTTGTTATAGCGGCATTGGGGAGAGTTTTCATGGCAAGCCCATGCCCTTGACTTGGCGGCAGGGCTTCTCTAGCGTGCCGCAGTCATTTGCGAGAGGGAAAGGAATGGGCAGCGCCGAGGAGCGTATCAAGCTGGAGGCTTCCTGGAAGGAAGCGCTCCATGACGAGTTCGAAAAGCCCTATATGCAGGAGCTGGGCGATTTCCTGCGGCGGGAAAAGGCTGCCGGCAAGGAGATCTATCCACCGGGAGCACTGATCTTCAATGCGCTCGACTCGACGCCCCTGGACCGGGTCAAGGTGGTGATCATCGGCCAGGACCCCTACCATGGCCCTGGCCAGGCCCATGGCCTGTGCTTCTCGGTGCAGCCGGGCGTGCCGGTGCCGCCGTCGCTGCAGAACATCTTCAAGGAGCTCAAGCGCGATCTGAACATCGACATGCCGAAGCATGGTCATCTGCAGCGCTGGGCCGAGCAGGGCGTGCTGTTGCTCAACACCTCGCTGACGGTGGAGCGGGGCAATGCCGGGTCGCATGCCAGCATGGGCTGGCAGCGCTTCACCGATCGGGTGATCGAGGTGATCAGTCAGCGGCGGGAGCATGTGGTGTTCATGCTCTGGGGTGCCCATGCGCAGAGCAAGCGGCGTCTGATCGATCCGGGCAAGCACTTGATCCTCTGCTCGGCGCATCCCTCGCCGTTGTCGGCCCATCGCGGCTTCATCGGCAATGGCCATTTCAGCCATGCCAACCAGTTTCTCGAGCAGCATGGCCTGTCGCCGATCGACTGGCGCCTGCCGGAGGAGCCCTGAGCGCGGAGCCGCCCTAGCGTTGGGTTTCCAACTCGTGGTTCAGCTCGTAGGGAAGGTCAAGCAGGTGCAGGGCGGGACCCTCGGGGGCGCCCAAGGTGATGCGGCCATCCTCGACGGCATCTTCCTGCAGCACGGCGAGCAGTTCGACACCCTTTTCCGCCGGGACGGCCAGAACCACTTCGCCGACACTGGTGCGGTGCACCGGGGAGAACAGCTCGGTGGCGGGCGCCGGTGCTTCGTCGCCCTCCAGCGCCAACCGATAGAGACGGCGCTTGAGCTTGCCCAGGTACTGCATGCGCGCAACGATTTCCTGGCCACTGTAGCAGCCCTTCTTAAAGCTCACTCCGCCAACCGCCTGCAGGTTGATCATCTGCGGAATGAACAGCTCGCGGGTCGCACCGAAGACCTGGCCGACCCCGGCGCGGATCTGCGCCAGCAGCCAGTGCTCCAGCGGGGCTTCGGGCAAGTGGCTGGCCAGTCGGGCGCGCAGTGTCTCAGTCTGCTCTGCCGGCGCCCAGAGCTCGGCGCGCTCGCCCTCCAGGCGGATGGCGATGAGTTCCCCGTTGCGGACGACCCGGCCGGCCTCCCGGGGGAGATCCAGGCCCAGGCGGACGAGGGCGGCATCGCCGCCCATGAGACCGAAGCGGCTCCAGGCACCGCTTTCATCGCTCAGTTGGGACTTGGAGAAGGCCGCGAACTTCTTCAGCTCGGTCTGCTGTGGCTCGATCAGTTCGCTGGCCATGGCCAGGAGAAAGCCGTCCCGGTCGGGGAGGAGGCGAAAGCTCGACACCATGCGCCCCTTCGGTGTGCAGCGGGCGCCGAGACTGGAGCTGCCATCCTTCAGGTAATTGAGGTTGCAGGTCACCTGTCCCTGAAGAAATTTATCGGCATCCGGGCCGCGAACGGCAAGCACACCTTCGTGAGCCAGCGGACAGAAGAAAGCGGAATCAGCCATGATCGTCACTGCAGTTGATAAAGAATGGCTGTCATCATAGAGACCGGTCCATGCCTTGTCAGCGGTGTCGTCGCGTTGCGACGCCGCTATAATGCAGCCTTCTGTGCGACACGTATGTTCGTGTCGTGCTTGGTTGGGGTAGCTCCCTGTGGCACCTAGCTTCTTGATATTCAAGAAGTTGAAGCCCGAATAAGCCTAAAAAAACACCTGGCTTGCCCAGACTAAAAGACCCGCCTGCGGGGAGGCATGTCCCCCGTCTGACGGGAAAAATGCGTCTCAAGATTTGGTCGGAAACGATCAAAACTTGATCTAGGCGTCTGAAAAAGAACGATCCGAGTCGCTCGGATTGTTTCAAAATATTTCGAGAGCCCCCGAGGGTGAATTACGCCCTCCGGGGCAGAATTCACCTTCGGAGCGACTCGGCTGTTTTGGCCCTCGCCCCCGTCGTGAGACGCCGGAGGTGTTTTTATCCAAGCACGGAGCGACAGCTCCGGATCGCATTGCTCAGCTCTGCTGGTTCAGGGAGTACCGAGCCTGGCGTGTACCCGCCAGTTCACTAAATCGGCATGCGTCGGGGGCCAACCCCGGGGTGTGAAGCCCGATCGACAATGTCCCCTCTCGTCAGAGAAGCGCAATCCGGTAACGGAGCGTGCGATGTGTCCGAATTGCACGGGCACAGGGGGGCTAGTGACCCAACCCGCATGGCTAACGCATGTGAATCGTCGACTGAACCCTCGTAAGCATTGACGGGCCTACGGCAATTATTGGCCCCAGCCAAAACGGCAAAGCAGTTGGTTGTCACGGTAGAAGGTCGTGATGCGGTATCACTACGACTGCCGGGGGAAAGACGGAGCCTAAACGGGGAATCGATGCGTTCCGGGGAACGTGGCAATCCCGACCACCCGCCAACGGCCAGCAATGGCACGGGCAGGCGCCCCACAAGGGGCGCTGAGGGGTGTGGGGAATAGGACGGTGCAAGAAGCGAAGGGCGACCTGTAATGGGTCGTATACCGGTTGAAAAAGTATCGGCAGGGGATAACCCTGGCTGACGTGCACCTGGTCTACAGGCGCAACGGAAACCGCTGATTCCAGCATGAAAACGACCCGAGGGGCGGACTCCACCCCTTGGGGGCAGTCCGCCTCGAGAGTTCGCGACCTTGAGGAGGACTGTATGAAAACGCAGCCAGCAACACCGGCCAAGTCTGCGTCCTTCGACGGGGTGACGGGTTGGCACAGTCTCGACTGGGCCAAGATCCAGACCTCCGTTCGGAAGACGCAGTTGAAGATTGCGCAGGCAACAGGGGAAGGCAACTGGCGCAGAGTTAAACGATTGCAACGGATGCTGACCCACTCGTTTCACGGCCGCTGTCTGGCCGTGCGGCGAGTCACGGAGAATCGGGGTCGCAAGACTCCGGGCGTGGATGGAGAGAAATGGGCAACGCCCCGCTCGAAGTTCCAGGCCGTGATGCGTCTGTCAGAAAAGAGAGGGTATCGGCCGCAACCGCTTCGGCGGGTGTGGATACCGAAACCCGGCAAGCAGGAAAACGCCCGCTGGGTATCCCGACGATGTTGGATCGGGCCATGCAGGCGCTCTACCTGCTTGCCTTGGAGCCTGTCATAGAAAGCACCAGCGATCCGAAAAGTTATGGGTTCCGCCCAGACCGCTCGACCGCCGATGCGATGACTGAACTCTTCCACCTGCTGGCACCCGAAGTGGCGCCGGTATGGGTTCTGGAAGGGGATATCAAAGGTTTCTTTGACAACATCAACCACGACTGGCTATGCCGGAACGTCCCCATGGACCGGACGGTGCTGCGCAAGTGGTTGAGGGCCGGGGTGATCGACCGGCGACAAATCATGGCCACGGAAGCCGGGACGCCACAGGGAGGCATCATCTCTCCCTGTCTGGCGAACGCCACCCTGAATGGCCTGGAAACCCAGTTGAAGCGCCATCTGGCGAAGAAGCTGGGCGTCAAGAAAGCCGGGAGGACGAAAGTCCAGGTGGTGCGTTATGCGGATGATTTCGTGATTACGGCAGCCTCCAAGGAGCTGCTGGAAAATGAGGTCAGGCCCTGGGTCGAGCAATTCCTGTCGGTACGAGGGGTCGAGCTATCCCGGGAGAAAACGCAGATCACGCATATCCACCAGGGCTTCGATTTTCTGGGGTGGAACTTCAGGAAATACGTGCCGAAATCGCCCTACAGAAAGGACAAGTTGCTGATCAAACCCTCGAAGAAGAACATCTCGGCGTTCTATCGGAAGATGCGGGAGATCGTCAAAGGCAGCGGCACCCTGACGCAGGAAGCGTTGATCGGCCAACTGAACCCGGTGCTACGGGGATGGGCGCACTACCATGCCCCGGTCGTAGCAAAAGCAACCTTCAGTACGCTGGATCACCTGATCCACTGGCGACTCTGGAGGTGGGCGAAACGCAGGCATCCGAAGAAGTCCGCGGCATGGATTCGGAAGAAATACTTCCACTCCATAAACGGACGGAACTGGCTGTTCGCGTTCCCATACAGAAACAGCAAGACAGAGGTGAAGTACCGTCGGCTATATGCGCTGGCCGACACCACAATCGTGCGCCACAAGCGTCTTCCGGGAGACTACCAGCCCTACGACGCGGCGCAGGAGCTGAAGTGGGAGAAACTGAGAGTCCAACGGATGTAGCACAAGCTGCGTTATCGGGGACAGATTTTCGGGCTTTTCCGGCGGCAGCAGGGCAAGTGCGCCCTGTGTAGGCATGCGATCAGCAAGGAGACCGGTTGGCACGACCACCACGTCGTCAGACGGGTGGACGGCGGGCCGGATACCCTGAGCAATCGCGTGCTGCTTCACCCGAACTGCCATGCACTGGTCCACAGCCAGAGACAAGCGGTAGCACTGCTCCACAGCGGCTTATAGTGGTATAGTCGCCCGCAACACTCCGTGCGTTGTCGGCCAAGCTTTGGCTTCATGTAGGCTTGAGCCGTGTGCGGTGAAAGCCGCACGCACGGTTCTTAGGGGGGGATAGGCCAGTAATGGCCCATCCCTACCCGACTTCAAGGAACCCATCCCATGGCCGACGATATCGAACTCAACCGACTTTACTGGCACAGCCGGCGCGGCATGCTGGAGCTGGACGTGCTGCTGGTGCCTTTCGTGAGGGAGGCCTATTCCGCGCTGGATGCCGAGGATCAGGCCCGTTTCCGCAAGCTGCTGACCTGCGAGGATCAGGACATGTTCGGCTGGTTCATGCGCCGGGAAGAGCCGGGCGATCCCGATTTGCGCCGCATGGTGAACATGATCCTGGATCGTGTCCAACCCAAGTGATGTCTTCGAGTGCCACTGGCAGCCTTCGCGGCAGTTGCTGGCGGCCTATCTGATTGCCCAGGCACTTGCCCTGGGCTCCCTGGCGCTGGTTGATATACCTTCCTGGGAGGGCCTGCTCAGCGGCTCGTTGTGTCTGGCGCATGCGGCCTGGTGCCTGCCCAGGCAGATCCTGCTGTCCCATTCCACGGCCTTCCGTGGCGTGCGCCGCACTGCCGAAGGCTGGCAGCTGTGGAGTGTGCGCAAGGGCTGGCAGCCAGTGCAGTTGCGGCCAGACAGTCTAGCCCTGCCAATGGTGGTCGTTTTTCGTTTTCGTCTGCCCGGGGAGCGGCGGGTGAGGGGTGTGTGCATCCCGCGCGATGCACTGGCGCGGGATATCCATCGTCGATTGCGGGTACGGCTGAAGTTCAGCCGGCGTAGGTGGTCGGCACCAGAATAGTGTCGCAGGCTTCGGGCTGCATGTCCGGATAGTCGAGGGTGTAGTGCAGCCCGCGGCTTTCATGGCGCCGCATGGCCGAGCGAATCATTAGGTCGGCAACCAGGGCCAGGTTGCGCAGCTCGATCAGGTCGCGGCTGACCTTGTAGTTGCTGTAGAACTCGTCGATTTCGCCGAGCAGCAGCCTGACCCGATGCTGGGCGCGCTGCAGGCGTTTGCTGGTGCGCACGATGCCGACATAGTCCCACATGAAGCGTCGCAGTTCGTCCCAGTTGTGCGCGATGATCACGTCCTCATCGGAGTCGGTGACCTGGCTGGCATCCCAGCTTGGCAGATTGCTCGGCAGACTGGTGTCCGTCATTTGTTCTTGCATGTCGAGTGCTGCGGAGCGGGCATAGACGAAGCACTCGAGCAGGGAGTTGCTGGCCATGCGGTTGGCGCCATGCAGGCCGGTGAAGCTGGTTTCGCCGATGGCATAGAGGCCGGGGATGTCGGTCCGCCCATGATTGTCGACGACGACACCGCCACAAGTGTAATGGGCGGCGGGTACCACCGGGATTGGTTCGCGGGTAATGTCGATACCGAAATCCAGGCAGCGCTCATAGACGGTCGGGAAGTGGGACTGGATGAAATCCGCCGGTTTGTGGCTGATGTCCAGATACACACAGTCGATCCCGAGGCGTTTCATTTCATGGTCGATGGCGCGGGCCACGACATCCCGCGGGGCCAGTTCGGCGCGGGAGTCGAAGCGTGGCATGAAGCGTTCGCCATTGGGCAGCTTGAGCAGTCCGCCTTCGCCGCGCAGGGCTTCGGTGATCAGGAAGTTCTTGGCCTGCGGATGGTACAGGCAGGTGGGGTGGAACTGGTTGAATTCCAGGTTGCCCACCCGGCAGCCGGCTCGCCAGGCCATGGCAATGCCATCGCCACAGGCACTGTCGGGATTGCTGGTATAAAGGTAGACCTTGGCGGCTCCGCCGCAGGCGAGGGTGGTAAAGCATGCGCTGTAGGTATCGACTTCGCCGCTCTGGCGATTGAGCACGTAGGCTCCCAGGCAGCGCTTGCCCGGCAGGCCGAGTTTGCTTTCGGTAATCAGATCGATGGCAACGTGTTGTTCGAGCAGTTCGATGTTCGGCCGCTTCTGTACCTGGGCCAGCAGGGTTTTGAAGATGGCGGCGCCGGTGGCATCTGCGGCATGGATAATGCGCCGGTGGCTGTGGCCGCCTTCGCGGGTCAGGTGAAATGCAAAACCACCGTCATCGCGCATCGTGGGATCTTCGCGGGTGAAGGGGACGCCTTGTTCGATCAGCCACTGGATGGCTTCCCGGCTATGCTCCACTGTAAAGCGCACGGCTTCTTTTCTGCAGAGGCCGGCACCGGCAATCAAGGTGTCTTCGACATGGGATTCGACGGTATCGGTATCATCCAGCACGGCAGCAACGCCGCCTTGAGCCCAGAAGGTCGAGCCGTTGGACAATTCTCCCTTGCTCAGAATCGCGATGCGCAGGTGAGGTGGCAGATTGAGCGCCAGGGTCAGGCCGGCCGCACCGCTGCCAATGATCAGGACATCATGCTGAAAGTGTTGGCTCATGTCGAAAAAATCCGGGAAAACAAGGACTGGTAGAAGAAAGTCGGGCTTGGCACAATCGCCGACTTGGCTGCAGGGCTGTGAGGGGAACTTTGCACCCTTTCATGAGTCGAAAACCGGCTGCAACAGGATGGCACACCGGTTGGCGACAGTGAAAGCTCAGAGAAGAGCAAGGCTCGCCCAGTGAGTGACTATTCCCATGGCGGGTAGTTCAGGTTGCTTGATCCGTTCGGAGTTGTTCGCTTTCTACGGGAGGCCTCGTTTGAGGGGGGAACTTTTGCTTAATACCCGTGTCAATAGAGGCAAGGTGATCCGCAGCCTGATACTATGCCCCCTAGGGTTTAACGAGGTGTATTCATGTTAAACCAGGAGCAAGATCAGCAATTGGTCGAGCGGGTGCAGCGTGGTGATAGGCGGGCCTTCGATTTACTGGTGCTGAAATACCAGCACAAGATTCTCGGTTTGATCGTGCGTTTTGTGCATGATACCCATGAGGCTCAGGATGTTGCCCAGGAGGCTTTTATAAAAGCCTATCGTGCGCTTGGCAACTTTCGCGGTGACAGCGCCTTTTATACGTGGCTGTACCGGATTGCTATCAATACTGCGAAAAATCATCTGGTGGCCCGTGGGCGCCGCCCTCCAGATAGTGATGTGAGTGCAGGCGACGCCGAGTTTTATGAGGGCGACCATGCCCTCAAGGATATCGAGTCGCCGGAGCGCTCTCTGCTGCGAGATGAAATCGAGGCCACCGTGCATCGAACCATCCAGCAATTACCGGAAGATTTGCGTACGGCGCTGACGCTGCGCGAGTTCGATGGCCTGAGTTATGAAGATATTGCCAGCGTCATGCAATGTCCGGTTGGAACTGTGCGTTCACGCATCTTTCGAGCGCGTGAGGCGATTGATAAAGCGCTGCAGCCATTACTGCAGGAAACCTGAGACTGCGGCCGTCAGCCGAGAGAGGTATCGTCATGAGTCGTGAAGCCCTGTATGAATCGCTATCCGCGGTGATGGATGACGAGGCGGACGAGATGGAGTTGCATCGTGTGCTCGCTGCCGGTAAGGATGATGCCGAGTTTCGGGCTGCTTGGTCGCGCTATCAGTTGGCGCGCGCTGCCATGCACAAGGAGCTGTTGGAGCCGCGTCTGGATATTGCTGCATCGGTTTCGGCTGCCTTGTCTGCCGAAGCTGCTCCCAAAGCCAGATTCTTCTCCTGGGGAATCGTTGGGCGCGTGGCGGTGGCGGCTTCGGTGACCGTCGCAGTGCTGGCGGGCGTTCGCCTGTACAATCAAGGCGAGATGGCGGGTGCCGAAGTGGCCCAGCGGGTGCCTCAGTCGTCTCTTTCGGTACCGCAGGTGCAGGGAATGCCGGTTTTGGCTGGATACACCGAGGGTGCCGAGCAGTCACAGGAGTCTGTGGCCAAGGAAGCCGGGAAGGAGTCGGAGTGGCATGAAAAAAGACTTCCGATCTACCTTCGCCAACATGTGCAGCAGTCGGCTGTGAGTGGGGCAGAGAGTGCCTTACCTTATGCCCGAGCGGCCAGTCTGGAAAATCGCTGAGGAGGAGCATGCGTTTTTTTTCTCTGCTTTTGCTCGGCGGCAGCCTGGTGATGCCCGTACATGCTGCCGACGCGCAAAACTGGCTGAATCGCCTGCTGAAGGCGGAGAAACAGCAAAGTTTTCAAGGCACTTTTGTCTACGAGCGTAATGGCAGTTTTTCCACGCATGCCATCTGGCATCAGGCCGGCCAAGATGGGGAGTCGAGAGAGCGTCTCTTGAAATTGGATGGCGCACCCGTGGAAGTGGTGCGCGTTGGCGGGCGTCTGCAATGTGGCAGTAACGCTTTAGCCGATCAATTGTTCGAAGGTGAACCTTGGCCACCGCGACCGCTGGATCCGCAGAAACTGGCCGAATGGTATGAGGTTCGGATGGCTGGCGAATCCAGGGTCGCTGGCCGTGCTGCAGTGGTGCTGACTATTTTGCCGCGCGATCAGTATCGCTATGGTTTCGAACTGCATCTCGACCGCGAAACCGCCCTTCCACTCAAGTTCCTCCTTCTGAATGAGAAAGGCCAGTTGCTCGAGCGTTTCCAGTTCACTCGGCTGGATACGTCTGCAACGCTTGCCAAGGATGAGCTGGAGCCGGGACCATCCTGCCGCCCGGTCGAAATCCTGCAGGCCGCAGAGCCGGAGCCGGGAGCCTGGCGCTCCGAATGGCTGCCTCCGGGTTTCACTCTGCGCGGTATGCATGCTCAGCCCAGCCCCATCTCAGGTGAAACCATTACCTATTTGATGTACGGTGATGGCTTGGCGCGCTTTTCGGTGTTCATCGAACCCTTGCATGGTGCTCTTGTCGAGGATGCGCGCAGTCAATTGGGGCCGACCGTTGCGGTATCCAAGCGTATGTCGACGGCAGATGGCGATATGATGGTTACTGTGATTGGCGAGATCCCCTTGGGAACGGCCGAGCGCATAGCGCTATCGATGCGTGCAGGTGAGGCACAGGCTGATCGATGATCGAGGAGCAGGGCCGGGTGGTGGCGATCGAGCATGGGGCTGTATGGATTGAGGTCCTAGGCAAAACTGCCTGCTCCGGCTGTACCGCAAGCGTTGGCTGTGGTCAGGGGCTGCTCGAGGGGCTGGGGGCAGGAAGGCAGCGCAAGCGCATTCGCGCCTTGTCGGTCATGCCGCTGAAGGTTGGCGACTCCGTAGTGGTCGGCATCCGGGAAGATTTCCTGCTGCGCAGCACCCTTGCAGTCTACCTGTTACCCTTGCTGAGTCTGTTTATCTCCGCCATTGTCACCCAATGGTTTGGCTTCGGGGAGCCTCTGGTGATTTTTGCCGCCTTCCTGGGGTTTGCCTCTGTTTGGGCTGTGGTGCGCAGTGCAAGTCGACGCCAAATGAGGGATCCGGCATTGCAGCCAGTGGTGTTGCGTGCCTTGCCTGGCGTTCCGGATGCGTATGCCAGGCGTACGGCTTTTTGAGTGGAGGAGCAGTATGTCGAAATTTGGTTTTAAGTCCTTCGCCTCCGTCCTGGCAGGTGCCTTGTTGCTTGGACAGTCGTTGTGCGCGCAGGCGCAATTGCCGGAGTTCACCGAGCTGGTGGAGGCGACCTCTCCGGCGGTAGTCAATATCAGTACCCGGCAGAAGCTTCCTGAGCGTGCCCTGGTACAGGGCATGCCTGATCTCGAAGGTCTTCCACCGCTCTTCCGGGAGTTCCTGGAGCGCAATCTTCCGCAGGTCCCGCGCACGCCGAATAATGGCCAGCAGCGTGAAGCCCATTCCTTGGGGTCGGGTTTTATCATCTCCGCGGATGGTTATGTATTGACCAATAACCATGTGGTTGCCGATGCCGATGAAATCATCGTTCGACTGTCTGACCGCAGCGAGCTTGAGGCTGAGCTGGTCGGTGCCGATCCGCTTACCGATGTGGCCTTGTTGAAGGTCAAAGGCACAAATCTCCCCAGCGTCAAGCTGGGTCGCACCGATGAGTTGAAAGTGGGCGAGTGGGTTCTGGCCATCGGTTCGCCCTTCGGGTTCGACCATTCGGTGACGGCCGGCATCATCAGCGCCACAGGGCGGAGCTTGCCGAACGAGAGTTACGTGCCGTTCATTCAAACCGATGTGGCAATCAATCCCGGCAACTCTGGCGGACCGCTCTTTGACCTGGAAGGGCGGGTGATTGGTATCAATTCGCAGATCTTTACTCGGTCGGGTGGGTTCATGGGATTATCCTTCGCCATCCCCATCGAGGTTGCCATGGGCGTGGCCGACCAGCTGAAAGCGACTGGCAAGGTTGCCCGCGGCTGGCTGGGCGTGGTCATTCAGGAAGTCAACAAGGATCTGGCCGAGTCCTTCGGCCTGGACAAGCCAGCGGGAGCGCTGGTTGCCCAGGTGCTGGACGGCGGTCCGGCGGACAAGGGGGGCTTGCAGGTCGGCGATGTCATTCTCAGCCTGGATAGTCATCCGATCGTGATGTCGGCCGATCTGCCGCACCTGGTCGGCGGGCTGAAGCCTGGCACCAAAGCCAATCTGGAGGTTGTTCGTGATGGGGGGCGGAAAAGCATCGCCATCACGGTGGGTGCTTTACCCGAGGAGGGAAGCGGGGTTCAGCCGAGCATTGCTGGTGTGGAGCAGAGCAGCAATCGTCTGGGGGTGACTGTCACCGAGCTGACTCCCGAGCAGAAGAAATCCCTTGATCTCAAGGGGGGGGTGGTCATTCGCGAGGTGCTGAACGGTCCGGCTGCCCTGATCGGCCTGCGGCCTGGCGATGTGATCACTCACCTGAACAATCAGGCGATCGACTCGGCGAAGACCTTTGCCGAGGTGGCCGGTGCGCTGCCGGAAAGCCGCTCGGTGTCCATGCGGGTGCTACGTCAGGGACGGGCCAGTTTCATTACTTTCAAGCTTGCCGAATAAAGCCTCGCGGACATGAAAAAGGGCGGTTTCACCGCCCTTTTTCATGGTTGTCAAGAGAGGGTAATGCGTGACGTTGGTAATATTGATCAGTTAAACTCCCCGGCTATTTTCGACGGCTAGTCCGCCCGAGCCTTTTCGAGTGCTGAACTGTGAGTGACCTCAGTCATATCCGCAATTTTTCCATCATCGCCCATATCGATCACGGCAAGTCGACACTGGCGGACCGATTCATTCAAATCTGCGGTGGCCTTTCCGAGCGTGAAATGGAGGCTCAGGTTCTGGACTCCATGGACCTCGAGCGCGAGCGTGGGATCACCATCAAGGCGCACAGCGTGACCCTGCACTACAAGGCGCAGGACGGCAAGACCTACCAGCTGAACTTCATCGATACTCCCGGCCATGTCGATTTCACCTACGAAGTCAGCCGCTCCTTGGCTGCCTGTGAGGGCGCCTTGCTGGTGGTGGATGCCGGTCAGGGCGTGGAGGCACAATCGGTCGCCAACTGCTATACCGCCATCGAGCAGGGCCTGGAAGTGATGCCCGTGCTGAACAAGATGGATCTGCCCCAGGCGGAGCCGGAGCGGGTCAAGGACGAGATCGAGCACATCATCGGCATCGATGCCAGTGATGCCGTTCCGTGCAGCGCCAAGAGCGGGATGGGCGTCCTCGATGTGCTGGAGCGCTTGGTCCAGGTCATCCCGGCTCCCGAGGGCGAGATCGAGGCGCCGTTGCAAGCGTTGATCATCGACTCCTGGTTCGACAACTACCTGGGGGTGGTTTCGCTGGTGCGGGTCAAGCACGGCCGGGTGAGGAAGGGCGACAAGATTCTGGTGAAGTCCACCGGCAAGGTCCATCAGGTGGACAGCGTCGGCGTCTTCACTCCGAAGCACACCGAGATGCCCGATCTTAAAGCGGGCGAGGTGGGCTTCATCATCGCCGGTATCAAGGACATCCACGGCGCGCCGGTAGGCGATACCCTGACGCTTGCCAGCACTCCTGACGTCGACATGCTGCCGGGCTTCCAGCGGATCAAGCCGCAGGTATATGCCGGCTTGTTTCCGGTCAGCTCGGATGATTTCGAGGATTTCCGCGAGGCGCTGCAGAAACTGACGCTGAACGACGCCGCGCTGCAATACGAGCCGGAAAGCTCGGATGCACTCGGTTTCGGCTTCCGCATCGGCTTCCTCGGCATGCTGCACATGGAGATCATCCAAGAGCGCCTGGAGCGCGAATACGACCTGGATCTGATCACCACGGCACCGACGGTGGTCTTTGAGGTCCTGCTGAAGAACGGCGATACGGTGTATGTCGACAACCCGTCGAAGCTGCCGGACCTGGCCTCCATTGCCGAAATGCGCGAGCCGATCGTGCGCGCCAACATCCTGGTGCCGCAGGAGCATCTGGGCAATGTCATCAACCTGTGCATCGAGAAGCGTGGTGTCCAGCGCGACATGCAGTTCCTCAGCAGCCAGGTGCAGATCAGTTATGACCTGCCGATGAACGAGGTGGTACTGGACTTCTTCGACCGGCTGAAGTCGGTAAGCCGCGGCTATGCCTCGCTGGATTACAGTTTCGATCGCTTCCAGCCTGCCAATCTGGTCAAGCTGGATGTTCTGATCAATGGCGACAAGGTGGATGCCCTGGCGCTCATCGTGCATCGCGACAAGTCCCACCAGAAGGGGCGGGCACTCACTGAGAAGATGAAGGAGCTGATTCCCCGGCAGATGTTCGATGTGGCCATCCAGGCCGCCATCGGCGGGCAGGTCGTGGCGCGTACCACGGTGAAGGCGCTGAGAAAGAATGTGCTGGCAAAGTGTTATGGCGGTGATGTGACCCGCAAGCGCAAGTTGCTGGAAAAGCAGAAGGCCGGCAAGAAACGGATGAAGCAGGTTGGCAGTGTGGAGATTCCTCAGGAAGCTTTCCTCGCTGTGCTCAAGGTAGATAGTTAGCCCTATGTCAATCAATTTCCCCCTGTTGCTGGTGCTGGCGGTGCTGGTCAGCGGTGCATTGGCCCTGCTGGATCTGATCGTGCTGGCGCCGCGCCGGCGGGCGGCGGTTGCCTCCTACGAGGGCAGTGTCGGCCAACCCGACCAGAGCGTGCTGGATCGCCTGAACAAGGAGCCGCTGCTGGTCGAGTATGGCAAGTCGTTCTTCCCGGTCCTGGCGATAGTGCTGGTACTGCGCTCCTTTCTCGTGGAGCCCTTCCAGATTCCCTCGGGTTCGATGAAACCCACCCTGGAGGTGGGGGATTTCATTCTGGTGAACAAGTTCGCCTATGGCATCCGCCTGCCCGTGCTGGACACCAAGGTCATCGAGGTAGGTGAGCCGCAGCGTGGCGATGTCATGGTATTTCGCTACCCGAGTGATCCGAGCATCAACTACATCAAGCGGGTGGTCGGCCTGCCCGGTGACCATATCCGCTATGGCAGCGACAAGCGCCTGTTCGTCAATGGAGCACCGGTTGCCGAACAGTTGCTGGGCAAGGCGTCGGGGGTTCTGGGCAGTGCAGTGCTGTACAAGGAGCAGCTCGGCGATGTCGAGCATCTGATCCGCAAGGAAACGAGACGCCATGCCGAGCCCTCGCGCGAATGGGTCGTGCCGGAAGGCCACTATTTCATGATGGGCGACAACCGCGACAACTCCAACGACAGTCGCTACTGGAATGACCCCCAGCTTACTGACGAGATGCAGGGCATGGTTCCGGACGAGAACATCGTTGGCAAGGCCTTCGCCGTCTGGATGAGCTGGCCGGAACCCAAGCTGCAGAATCTGCCGAACTTCTCCCGTGTTGGCCTGATCCACTGAGCCTATCGACAAATGTGCGGTATTCGCCAACACGTTGGGGCACCCCCCTATAGGCTTTGTCCGCCGTCAATGGCTGGATGAAAGAGATCGAGCATGAAATTCCCGCATTCTCAGAAAGGCCTTTCGATACTGAGTTGGCTGGTGGTGTTGGCTGTAGTGGCATTTTTCGCCAGTACGGCATTCAAGGTGATGCCGCATTATTTCGACTATATGTCCATGGAGAAGATCATCACCTCCATCGAAACGGAGCGAGCAGCGGATATCCGTAGCATCGGAGACTTCTATGCCCATGTCAGCAAGGGCATGCAGGTCAACAACCTCAGGGACCTGAGTCTGCAAGAGGTGCTGAAAGTGACCTTGGAAAACAACGAGTTCCGTGCTCATCTAAAATACGAGAAGCGCGAGCCGCTGATCGAGAATCTCGATCTGGTGGTGAATTTTGACAAAGAATTCCGTGTGCCCATGCCGTGAGCTCATCCCAGAATCGCCTAGAGCGCAAGCTCGGTCATACCTTCAAGAACCAGGACCTGATGCTCCTGGCGTTGACCCATCGCAGTTTTGCCAGTCGCAACAACGAGCGGCTGGAGTTTCTCGGCGATGCCATTCTCAACTTCGTCGCCGGTGAGGCGCTGTTCGAGCGCTTTCCCCAGGCCCGGGAAGGCCAGCTGTCGCGCCTGCGGGCACGGCTGGTCAAGGGCGAGACGCTGGCCCTGCTGGCCCGTGGCTTCGAGTTGGGCGACCACCTGCGTCTCGGCTCCGGCGAGCTGAAGAGCGGCGGCTTCCGTCGCGAGTCCATCCTTGCCGATGCTCTCGAGGCGCTGATCGGCGCCATTTATCTCGATGCCGGCATGGAAACTGTGCGCGAGCGCGTCCTGGACTGGCTGGCCGGCGAGCTGGAAAGTCTGACCCTGGTCGACACCAACAAGGACCCCAAGACCCGTCTGCAGGAGTTCCTGCAGTCCCGGGCCTGTGAGCTGCCCCGCTACGAAGTGGTGGATATCCAGGGCGAACCCCACTGCCGGACGTTCTTCGTCGAGTGCCAGGTTGCCCTTCTGAACGACAAGACCTACGGCCAGGGTGCCAGTCGCCGGATTGCCGAGCAGGTGGCAGCGGCTGCGGCACTGGTGGCCCTCGGGGTGGAGAATGGCAATGACTGAAGCAAGCCCGCTGCGCTGCGGATATGTGGCCATCGTTGGCCGGCCCAACGTGGGCAAGTCCACGCTGCTCAACCACATTCTCGGTCAGAAGCTGGCGATCACCTCGCGCAAGCCGCAGACCACCCGGCACAACATGCTGGGGATCAAGACCGAGGACAACGTGCAGGCGATCTACGTCGATACCCCCGGCCTGCACAAGCAGAACGACAAGGCGCTCAACCGCTACATGAACAAGACTGCCTCGGCAGCGCTGAAGGATGTCGATGTGGTGGTCTTCGTGGTCGACCGCACGCGCTGGACCGAAGAGGACCAGCTGGTGCTCGAGCGTCTCCAGTACGTGCAGGGGCCGCTGCTGATCGCGGTGAACAAGGCCGACCGCCTCGAGGACAAGACCGAGCTGCTGCCGCATCTGGAATGGCTGGCGCAGCAGTTGCCCAACGCCGAGGTCGTGCCCATCTCCGCATTGCATGGACAGAACCTGGATACCCTGGAGCGGCTGGTCGCCGAGCGCCTGCCGGAGAGCGAGCATTTCTTCCCGGAAGACCAGATCACCGACCGCTCCAGTCGCTTCCTCGCCGCCGAACTGGTGCGGGAGAAGATCATGCGCCAGCTGGGCGCCGAACTGCCCTACCAGGTCACGGTGGAAATCGAGGATTTCACGCAGGAAGGACGGATTCTGCACATCCATGCATTGATTCTGGTCGAGCGCGAGGGGCAGAAGAAGATCATCATCGGCGAGAAGGGCGAGCGGATCAAACGCATCGGCCAGGAGGCGCGCCAGGACATGGAGGTGCTGTTCGACTCCAAGGTCATGCTCAACCTGTGGGTCAAGGTGAAGGGTGGCTGGTCCGACGACGAGCGGGCCCTGCATTCGCTCGGCTACCGGGAGAGCTGAGACGCGCAGGCGCGGACAGGATTCCCCCACGACTGGCCGCTGGCCACGTACATGCCATGACCAGCCAAGCTGCCTTCATCCTGCATAGTCGTCCCTACAAGGAAAGCAGCGCGCTGGTGGATTTCCTCACCCCCCAAGGCAGGCTGCGTGCCGTGCTACGGGCGGCGCGCGGCAAGACCGGCAGTCTGGCGCGTCCCTTCGTGCCGCTCGAGCTGGAGCTGCGCGGGCGCGGCGAGCTGAAGACCGTCGCCAGCCTGGAAAGCCGCGGCGTTTCCTACTGGCTGACCGGCGCGAGCCTGTTCGCCGCACTCTACCTGAACGAACTGCTGATCCGCCTGCTGCCGGCCGAGGATCCCCATCCGCAGCTGTTCGAGCATTACGCCCTGAGCCTCGATGCCCTGGCCTGCGGACGCCCGCTGGAGCCGCTGTTGCGTGCCTTCGAATGGCGCCTGCTGGCGGAGCTGGGCTATGGTTTTTCTCTGGATCGCGATCTGCACGGTCGGCCGGTGCTTGCCGACAGCCGCTACCGGCTGCTGCCCGACGCGGGCCTGGAGTCGGTGGAGCAGCTGCAGCCGGGCCTGTTCCGCGGACGCGAGCTGCTCGCCATGGCCGAAGCCGACTGGCAGGTCGCCGGTGCCCTGGCGGCGGCCAAGCGCCTGATGCGTCAGGCCCTGGCGCCCCATCTCGGCGGCCGGCCGCTGGTCAGCCGCGAACTCTTCATGAATCCCAAGGAGCCCCCCCGTGACTGAAGCCAACCGCATTCTGCTCGGCGTGAACATCGACCATGTGGCAACCCTGCGCCAGGTCCGCGGCACCCGCTACCCGGATCCGGTCAAGGCTGCGCTGGATGCCGAGGAGGCCGGTGCCGACGGCATCACCGTGCATTTGCGCGAGGACCGCCGGCACATCCAGGAGCGTGATGTGCAGGTGCTCAAGGAGGTGCTGCAGACGCGGATGAACTTCGAGATGGGGGTTACCGAGGAAATGCTCGCCTTTGCCGAGCAGATCCGCCCGGCGCACGCCTGCTTCGTCCCGGAAACCCGGCAGGAGCTGACCACCGAGGGGGGGCTGGACGTCGCCGGCCAGGAGGCGCGCATCCGCGCCGCAGTGGAGCGTCTGGCGCGGCTGGGTTGTGAGGTATCGCTGTTCATCGACGCCGAGCCGCAGCAGATCGAGGCCGCCGCGCGCATTGGCGCACCGGCCATCGAGCTGCACACCGGGCGCTACGCCGATGCCCATACGCCGGCGGAAGCGGCCCGCGAGCTGGCGCGCATCCGCGACGGCGTGGAGTACGGACTGAGTCACGGGCTGATCGTCAATGCCGGTCACGGTCTGCACTACCAAAATGTCGAGCCGGTGGCGGCGATTCCGGGGATGCATGAACTGAACATCGGCCACGCTATCGTCGCGCATGCCCTGTTCGTCGGCTTCAAGGAGGCGGTACGGGAGATGAAAGGGTTGATGATGGGTGCTGCAGCGCGCCGTTAACGGCGGAACAGGTTGAGCAGCAGGCTCGCCACCAGGCTGACCAGCAGCATCGAGGTGAAGGGGATGAAGAGCCTGCCGCGCGCCGTTTCGATGCGAATGTCGCCCGGCAGGCGGCCGAACCAGCCGAACAGCCAGGGCGCGTAGTGCAGGGCGATGCCGAGCAGCAGCAGGGCCGCGCCGAGGATCATCAACCCGCGGGCCATCCAGTCACCTTCTTCGGGCAAGGGGCGGGACGGGCTCAGGGCTTGCGGGCCAGCAGCGTTGCGCGGGTCGGCGCAGGCAGACCCTCGACCGTCCTGCCGTGGTCGGTTGGATCGAGAAAGTCTGGCAGAGACTGGAAGGTCATCCATTCGGTGGCGCGCTGCTCCTCGACGGACGTGACGGCTACATCCACGCAGCGCACCTCGACGAAGCCGGCACGGCGCAGCCACAGCTCCAGGGCCGCTACCGAGGGCAGGAACCAGACGTTGCGCATCTGCGCATAGCGGTCCTCCGGCACCAGCACAGTGCTGGCGTCGCCATCCACCACCAGGGTTTCCAGCAGCAGCTCGCCGCCCCGGCGCAGGCAGTCCTTGAGCGCCAGCAGGTGATCGATGGGCGAGCGGCGGTGATAGAGCACGCCCATGGAGAATACCGTGTCGAAGCCCTCCAGCTTCTCCGGCAGGTCCTCGAGGGCGAGGGGCAGGTGCCAGGCGGGCAGCTCCGGCAGGTAGCGCCGGAGCGCGAGGAACTGGCAGAAGAACAGCCAGTTGGGATCGATGCCGACCACGCAGTCGGCACCCGCGCCGAGCATGCGCCACATGTAGTAGCCGTTGCCGCAGCCGACATCGAGGATGCGCCGGCCACGCAGTTCCAGATGCGGGGCGACCCGCTGCCACTTCCAGTCCGAGCGCCACTCGGTATCGACATGCACGCCGAACAGATCGAAGGGCCCCTTGCGCCAGGGCGACAGGCCGAGCAGGGCCTGACGCAGGGCGGCGCGGTTGGTGTCGTCGCAGGCGCCGGCAAGCTGTAGCTGTTCGCCCAGCTCGATGTGCTCGGCGGTCAGCATGGGCAGGGCCTGCAGGGCCGCCTGCCAGCGCTGCAGGTCGCCATGGCTGCGGGTCAGCCGGTCATCCAGCTGCGCCGGGAGGCTGTCGGCCCAGGCGGCCAGGGGGGTGCCGGCGAGGCGGCGGACGAGCGGGGACAGGTCGATCATGGCAGGGCAATCAGCGAGACGAAGTTGAGACACTGGAACCAGGGCAGCACCTTGCGGAAGCCGGCGGCCTGCAGGCGCTGGCGGTGTTCATCGAGGCTGTCCGGCTTCATCACGTTCTCGATGGCGCTGCGCTTCTGGGCGATCTCCAGTTCGCTGTAGCCGTTGGCGCGCTTGAAGGCGACGTGCAGGTCGCCGAGCAGGGCCTGCTCCTCGGCATCTGCGAAGCGCAGCTTCTCCGAGAGGATCAGTGCCCCGCCCGGCAGCAGGACCTGACGGATGCGACCGAGCAGTTCCAGGCGCCGTTCGGGCGGAATGAATTGCAGGGTGAAGTTCATCGCCACCAGGGACGCCGGCTCGAGCTCCAGGGCGAGAATGTCCGCCTCGATGGTTTCCACCCGCAGCAGCTCCTGGAACATGGCGTCCTGGGCATGCAGGTATTCGCGGCAGCGTTCGAGCATGGCCGGCGAGTTGTCCACCGCGATCACCCGGCAACCCTCGGCCCGCACATGGCGGCGCAGCGCCTGGCTGACGGCGCCGAGGGAACAGCCGAGGTCGTAGAGGCGGGTACCGGGCTGGGCGAACTGCGCGGCGAGCACGCCGATGTTTTCGACGATGGTCGGGTAGCCCGGCACCGAGCGCTTGATCATGTCCGGGAACACCCGGGCCACGTCCTCGTTGAAGGTGAAGTCCGGCACTTCTGCGAGGGGCTGGGCGAAGAGGCGGTCGGGGGAGTGTTTCACGTGGCTTCCGCGGCGGAGGGCAGGGCGCGGCATTTTAGCCAAGACTGCCCCGCCCATACAGCGGCGCCGAGCGGCTCGCGCTAGACGGTCATTCGACGCTGATGGCGCAGTCGAAGACCTTCTCCGGCTCCTTGCCGACCTCCCAGGGCCGTTGGTAGACCAGCAGCAGGCTGTCCTGGCCGCTCTGCACGGCCTGGAAGCGCCAGGTCGACTGCCCGGCGCTGCCGACCACGCCGGACTCTTCCGCTTCGCTGTAGACTTCCGGGCCCAGGCTGCGCAGCACCCGCGAGGCGGATTCGCGCACCTGCCAGCGGTAGCCGGTGGAGGGGTTGCTGGGCAGCGTCAGCACCAGGTGCTGGCGGCTTTCCAGCTGCAGCGGGCAGTCGTCGTCCTCCTCGAGGGTGACGGTGGGGCTGCCGCCGTTGTGCGCGCAGCCCGCCAGCCAGAGGAGGCCGAGGGGCAGCAGGTATGGCGGGGAAAGGCGCATGCAGGGGCCTCCTGGCGAGGGTGATGGGGGGAGCATAGCCGGAACCTCGGCTGCCTGCCGGGCTGCCTGGTGCGGGAGCGGCGGGCGAGGTTGGTCGCCCGCCTGGATAATCAGAGCTTGTCGGGGAACAGCACCCTGGCCACGTCGGCGAAACGCTTGGCGAAGTGCACGGTCAGGCCTTCCTTGAGATAGTCCGGCAGTTCCTCGAAATCGCCGCGGTTAGCTTCCGGCAGGATCAGTTCGAAGAGCTTTTGCCGGCGGGCGGCGATCACCTTCTCGCGAACCCCGCCGATGGCCAGCACCTGGCCGGTGAGGGTCAGTTCGCCGGTCATCGCCACATCCTGCTTCGGCGCCTGGTTGCGCGCCAGCGACAGCAGGGCGCTGGCCATGCTGATGCCGGCGCTCGGGCCGTCCTTGGGCGTGGCGCCTTCCGGCACGTGCAGGTGGACGAAGGCCTGGTCGAAGAAGGTCGGATCGCCCTTGTACTGCTTGAGGTGCGAGCTGATGTAGCTGTAGGCGATCTCTGCCGACTCCTTCATCACCTCGCCGAGCTTGCCGGTCAGCTTGAAGCCGCGGTTGAGGGTATGGATGCGTGTCGCCTCGATCGGCAGGGTGGCGCCGCCCATGCTGGTCCAGGCCAGGCCGGTGATGATGCCGACGCCCTGCAGATGGCGCTCCTTGCGAAACGGCGGCATGCCCAGGTAGTCCTCGAGGTCCCTGGGCCCGACCTTCAGCGTGGCTTCGGGGGTCTCCAGCAGCCGGACCACCGCCTTGCGCACGATCTTGCCCAGCTGCTTCTCCAGCTGGCGCACGCCGGCTTCGCGGGCATAGCCGTCGATCACCGTCTTCAGCGCACTGTCGCTGATCGACAGGCGCTTCTTCGGCACCCCGGCCCTCTCCAGCTGGCGCGGCCACAGGTGGCGCTTGGCGATGGCGAACTTCTCCTCGGCGATGTAGCCGGACAGGCGGATCACCTCCATGCGGTCGAGCAACGCGCCGGGAATCGAGTCCAGGGTGTTCGCCGTGCAGACGAACAGCACCTTGGACAGGTCCAGGCGCAGGTCCAGGTAGTGGTCGAGGAAGGCCACGTTCTGCTCGGGATCGAGCGTCTCGAGCAGCGCCGAAGCCGGGTCGCCGTGATGGCTGGCGCCCAGCTTGTCGATCTCGTCGAGCATGATCACCGGGTTCATCACCTCGACGTCCTTCAGCGCCTGCACCAGTTTTCCCGGCAGGGCGCCGATGTAGGTGCGCCGGTGGCCCTTGATCTCCGCCTCGTCGCGCATGCCGCCGACGGAAAAGCGGTAGAACGGCCGGCCGAGGGATTCGGCGATCGACTTGCCGATGCTGGTCTTGCCGACGCCGGGCGGGCCGATCAGCAGGACGATGGAGCCGGCGATCTCGCCCTTGAAGGCGCCGACGGCAAGGAACTCGATGATCCGTGCCTTGATGTCGTCCATCCCGGCATGATGCTGGTCGAGCACCTTGCGGGCATGGCCCAGATCGAGCCGGTCCTTACCGTAGATACCCCACGGGATGCTGGTCGCCCAGTCCAGATAGTTGCGGGTGACCGCGTATTCCGGCGAGCCGGTCTCGAGGATCGACAGCTTGTTGAGCTCCTCGTCGATGCGCTTCTGCGCCGCCGGCGGCACTGTCTTGCCTTCCAGGCGGGCGCGGAACTCGTCGGCGTCGGCGCTCTTGTCGTCCTTGGTGATGCCCAGCTCGCGCTGGATGATCTTCAGCTGTTCCTTGAGGAAGAACTCGCGCTGGCGCTCGCCGATCTTGCGGTTGACCTCGGCGGACAGCTCGTTCTGCAGGCGCGCGACCTCCACCTCCTTGCGCAGCAGCGGCAGGACCTTCTCCATGCGCTTGAGCACCGGCACGGTGTCCAGCACCTCCTGCAGCTCATCGCCCGGCGCGGTGGTCAGCGCGGCGGCGAAGTCGGTCAGCGGCGAGGGATCGTTGGGGCTGAAGCGGTTCAGGTAGTTCTTCAGCTCCTCGCTGTACAGCGGGTTGAGCGGCAAGAGCTCCTTGATCGCGTTTATCAGCGCCATGCCGTAGGCCTTGACCTCGTCGCGCGGGTCCTGGGCGCTCTTCGGATAGTCCACCTCGACCAGATACGGTGGCTTGCGGCTCAGCCAGCCTCGGATGCGCACCCGCGCCAGGCCCTGGGCGACGAACTGCAGCTTGCCGCCCTCCTGGCTGGCGTGGTGGATGCGCACCAGGGTGCCGTGCGCGGGCAGCTTGTCCGGATCGAAATCCTCGGCGTCCTCCGGCGGCGGGTCCATGTAGAACAGCGCCAAGCTGCGGTGCGGCGTCTTGGCCACGCGCTTGAGGGTTTCCGCCCAGGGGTCGGGATTGACCACCACCGGCAGCACCTGGGCCGGGAAGAACGGGCGGTTGTGGATCGGAATGACGTACACCTGGTCGGGCAGGGTCTGTTCGGGCAGGGCGAGACTGTTGGTCGCGGTTTCTTCCTCGACGATCTCGGGCGCGATTTCCTGGTCGTTCATGACTCACCTGGTCTGGCAGCTTTGCCGACTAGATGGGGCGCAGGGGCGGTTTTTTCAATCCGCAGGGAGCCTCCGAAAGGGGCTTAATTGTTATGATATAACATGATAGATTCGCCGCCCCGACGCGGCCCGGCTCCTGCCCGGCCTTCCGCTATCTGCACTCTGGAGACAAGCATGAAGCGCCATCCCCTCGCCTGGACCCTCGGACTGAGCCTGGTCCCGGCCGTCTGGGCGAGCGAGCCGGTGGAACTGCAGTCCACCGTGGTCAGCGCCAGCGCCCTGGCCAAGAAGCCTCACGAAATGACCACTCCGGCCGAGGTGCTGGAGGGCGACGAGCTGATCCGGCGCCGCGAGGCGACCCTCGGCGAAACCCTGGAAGGCCTACCCGGCGTGCGTTCGGCGAGCTTCGGCGCGGGCGTCGGGCGGCCGCTGATCCGTGGCCAGCAGGGCGCGCGGGTGAAGATGCTGAACGACGGCGTGGACACGCTCGACGCCTCGAGCGTCAGCCCGGACCACGCGGTGACCAGCGAGCCGCTGCTGGCCGAGCGCATCGAGGTGCTCAAGGGGCCGGCGACCCTGCTCTACGGCGGCGGCGCGATCGGCGGGGTGGTCAACACGATCGACAAGAGGGTGCCCACCTATGTCCCGGAGAACGGCTACGAGGGCGAGCTGGAGCTGCGCGCCAACAGCGTGGCCAACGAGGGCTCGGGTGTCTTCGGCATCACTGCCGGCAGCGGCAATTTCGCGGTGCGCGTGGAGGGGGTCAAGCGCCAGGCCGACGACTACGAGATCCACGGCTCGCCGAGCAAGCAGGAAGGCTCCTACAACGACACCGACACCTTCAGCCTGGGCGCCAGCTTCGTCAGCGAGCGCGGTTATCTCGGCGTGGCCTACAGCGAGCAGGACAACCGCTACGGGCTGCTCGGTCACCAGCATGCCGACTGTCACCTCGACGGGGCGGCCTGGCATTGCGGCGACGAGCACGAGCACGAGGACGAGGACGAGGAGCACGCAGGTGAAGAGCACGAAGGCGAGGAACACGACGAGCATGAGGGAGAGGGCGTGCCCTACGTGGATCTGCGCCAGTACCGCTGGGACCTGCGTGGCGAGCTCGCCGACCCGCTGCCCGGCTTCGAGCTGGCGCGCCTGCGCGTCGCCCACAGCGACTACCGCCACGAGGAAATCGAGGGCGGCAAGGTCGACACCCGCTTCGACAACGACGCCAGCGATGCCCGTCTGGAGCTGACCCACCAGCCGCTGTTCGGCTGGCGCGGCGTGCTCGGCGGGCAGACCCTGCGCCGCGACTTCGAGGCCACCGGCGAGGAGGCCTACGTGCCGCCGACCATCACCCGCAACCACGCGCTGTTCCTGCTCGAGGAATACACCGCCGGCGCCTGGCGCTACGAGCTGGGCCTGCGCCACGAGTGGCAGGACATCGAGGCCGAGGGCCGGCCGGACAAGAGCCATCGCGGCACCTCGTTCTCCGCCGGCGCGGTGTGGACCTTCGCCCCCGAGTACTCGCTCGGCTTTTCGCTGAGCCGCTCGCAGCGTCTGCCGAGCGCCGAGGAGCTGTATGCCGATGGCCCGCACGCAGCGACCCGCACCGTCGAGCTGGGCGATCCCGGGCTGGACGAGGAAACCTCGCACAATGCCGAGCTGACCCTGCGCAAGTTCGCCGGGCGCACCACCTTCAGTCTGACCCTGTACCGCAACCAGGTGGACGACTACATCTACGCCGCCGACACCGGCCGCGACATCGGCTCCAGCTACCGGGAGATCGAGTACCGCCAGGAGGACGCGCTGTTCACCGGCGCCGAGGGCGAGGTGCGCTTCCAGGCCAGCGACGCCACGGCCGTGACCCTGTTCGGCGACCGGGTGCGCGGCAAGCTGCTGGATGGCGGCGGCGACCTGCCGCGGATTCCCGCCGGGCGTCTCGGCGTGCGTCTGGATCACGGCTTCACGCCCAGCCTCGACGGCCAGCTGGAGTTCTACCGGGTGAACCATCAGCAGCGGCTGGCCGATTTCGAGACCGAAACCTCCGGCTACAGCATGCTCGGCACCAGCCTTACCTACCACGGCGCGCTCCGGCATGCCGACTACCAGATCTACCTCAAGGGCGACAACCTGCTGGACCAGAAGATCCGCGACCACAGCTCCTTCATCAAGGATGATGTCGTGCAGCCGGGACGCAACCTGACCCTGGGAATGCGGATGACCTTCTGAGTCGGGGGCGACTGGCCTGCCTGCCACTTGCTATCGTCTAATCGGGTTTGGCGAAAGGAGGTGGGTGATGTTCAAAGCCAGTCGGGTCCTGCAGGACGATGTGCTCGACACCAGCGCCGGGGAGTTCTTCCCGGTCATCAGCGCCAACTATTGCGTCGACGAGGCAGCGTGGCTGAACGAGCTGCTGCCGCTGGCCGATCCCGGCGAGGCCGGCATCGCGGCGATCCGCGAGAGTGCCCGGGCATTGATCGAAGCGGTGCGCCGGCGCGGCAACGCGGAGGACACCCTGGATGCCCTGCTGCGCGAGTACAGCCTGGATACCCAGGAGGGGCTGATGCTCATGTGCCTGGCCGAAGCGCTGCTGCGGGTGCCCGACCCGGCCACCGCCGAGGCGCTGATCCGCGACAAGCTGAGCGCGGCCCAGTGGGCGCAGCACCTCGGCCACAGCGACAACCTGCTGGTCAACTTCGCCGCCTGGGGGCTGCTGATGACCGGCCGGCTGGTCAGTCCGGAAAGCCCCGACGGTCGGCCGAAGAAGGTGATCGGCCGGCTCCTGCAGCGCTCCGGCGAGCCGGTGATCCGCGCCGCGCTGAGCCAGGCGATGAAGCTGATGGGCAGCCAGTTCGTGCTCGGCCGCAACATCGCCGAGGCGCTGCGCAACGCGCGCCGGGCCCGCGAGCGCGGCTACAGCCACTCCTTCGACATGCTCGGCGAAGCCGCCCTGACCGAGGGAGCCGCCGACCGCTTCCTGACCGACTACCGCCTGGCCATCGAGGCCCTCGGCCGCGAGCCGCAGGTCGGCAGCGGGCCGCGGCCGTCGATCTCGATCAAGCTCTCGGCGCTGCATCCGCGCTACGAGGCGGCGCAGCGCCAGCGGGTGCTCGCCGAGCTGTTCGCCAGCGTGCGCGAACTGGCCGAGCTGGCCCGCTCGGTGAACGTCGGCATTACCATCGACGCCGAGGAGGCCGACCGCCTGGAGCTGTCCCTGGAGCTGTTCGAGAAACTGCTCTGCGACCCGGCGATCCGCGGCTGGGGCGAGTTCGGCCTGGTGGTGCAGGCCTACTCCAAGCGGGCGCTGCCGGTTCTGGTCTGGCTGACCCTGCTCGGCCGCGAGCTGGACACGCGCATCCCGGTGCGTCTGGTCAAGGGCGCCTACTGGGACAGCGAGATCAAGCAGTGCCAGGTGCAGGGGCTGGACGGCTATCCGGTGTTCACCCGCAAGGAGGGCACCGACACCTCGTACCTGGCCTGCGCCCGCTACCTGCTCGGCAAGCATACCCGCGGGGTGCTCTATCCGCAGTTCGCCACCCACAACGCGCATACCGTCGCCTGCATCCTGGCCATGGCCGGCGAAGCCCGCCCGCCGCGCGACTTCGAGTTCCAACGCCTGCACGGCATGGGCGATGCGCTGTACGACTGCATTCTCGCGCAGCATGGCGCCCGGGTGCGCATCTACGCGCCGGTGGGGGAGTACCGCGAGCTGCTGCCCTATCTGGTCCGCCGCCTGCTGGAGAACGGCGCCAACTCCTCGTTCGTGCACCGGCTGGTCGATCCGCGGATTCCGGTGGAGACCTTGATCGAGCATCCGCTGGAGCAGCTGCGCCGCTGCAGCAGCCTGGCCAACCCGCGCATCCCGCTGCCGGCGGATATCCACGGCGCGGAGCGGAAGAACTCGCGGGGCATCAACCTGAACGTGCGCAGCCAGTGGGAGCCGTTCGAGCGGGCCCTGCGGGTGCAGCTGGAGCACCGCTGGCAGGCGACGCCGCTGGTCGACGGGCAGGTCCTCGCCGGCGAGGTGCACGAGGTGTGCTCTCCCCAGGACCTCGACCGGGTGGTCGGTACCGTCTGGTTCGCCGGAGTGGAGCTGGTCGGCCAGGCCATGGAGCGGCTTGCCGCGGCCTGGCCGCGCTGGAACGCCACACCGGTGGAGCAGCGCGCCGCGATTCTCGAACGGCTCGCCGACCTGCTCGAGGAGCATCGCGCCGAACTGGTGGCGCTGTGCATCCTGGAGGCCGGCAAGACCATCCAGGATAGTCTTGACGAGGTGCGCGAGGCGGTGGATTTCTGCCGCTACTACGCCCGCCAGGCGCGCCTGAGCCTGGGGCGCACGGAGCTGCGGGGGCCGACCGGCGAGCGCAACGAGCTGTTTTATGAAGGGCGCGGGCTGTTCGTCTGCATCAGTCCGTGGAACTTTCCCCTGGCGATCTACCTGGGGCAGATCGCCGCCGCGCTGGTCGCCGGCAACTGCGTGCTGGCCAAGCCGGCCGAGCAGACCAGCCTGATCGCCGCCCGCGCCCTGGATCTGCTGTTCGCCGCCGGCCTGCCGAAGGAGGCGATCGCCTTCCTGCCCGGCGACGGCCCCGCGCTTGGCGCCGCCTGCTGTGCCGATCCGCACCTGGCCGGGGTCTGCTTCACCGGCTCCACCGACACCGCGCGGCTGATCAACCGCCGTCTGGCCTGGCGCGACGGGCCGCTGGTCACGTTGATCGCCGAGACCGGCGGGCAGAACGTGATGATCGTCGACTCCACCGCGTTGCCCGAGCAGGTGGTCAAGGATGCCCTGCATTCGGCCTTCACCAGTGCCGGGCAGCGCTGCTCGGCGCTGCGCGTGCTGTATCTGCAGAACGAGATCGCCGGGGCGGCGATCGGCCTGCTCCGCGGCGCGATGGCCGAGCTGCGGGTCGGTCTGCCGCAGCGCCGCGACAGCGATGTCGGGCCATTGATCGATGCACAGGCCCGCCAGGCGCTACTAGAGCATGTCGATACGCTCAAGGGCGAGGGGCGACTGCTCGCCGAGGCGAGCCTGCCGGCCGGCCTGAGCGGCCATTTCCTGGCCCCGGTAGCATTCGAGATCGGCGGCATCGGCGAGCTCAGGAAGGAGCATTTCGGTCCCATCCTGCATGTGGTGCGCTATGCCGCGGAGGAGCTCGAGCAGGTGGTCGCGGCGATCAATGCCAGCGGCTACGGCCTGACCCTCGGCGTGCACAGCCGCAACGAGGCGACCGCCCGGCGCATCGAGGCCCTGGCGCGGGTCGGCAATCTCTACATCAACCGCAACCAGATCGGCGCGGTGGTCGGTGTGCAGCCCTTCGGCGGCTGCGGCCTGTCCGGCACCGGGCCGAAGGCCGGCGGGCCGAACTATCTGCTGCGCTTCGTCCATGAGCGCTCCACCGCGATCAACACTGCTGCGGTGGGCGGCAATGCCTCGCTGCTGTCGCTGACCGAAGAGGAGTGAGCGCGCCGTTCCGCTGATCGCCTGCGCTCCCTGCCAGGGCAGGGGCGCGGCGAGTGGTTCTAGTTGCGCGCGGTCGCCGGCGCTGCCTGGCAGAGGCTGTTCGGCCCCTGCAGGTAGGGCTGGAGAATCGGCGCCATGCCCTTGAGGACCTGCACCGGTAGCGCCGAGGTGAACTGGAACTTCTCCGCGGCGCGGCCGGGAACGTAGGCGGTGAGGGTGCCGAAGTGGTTCGGCCCGAGGTAGAAGACGAAGGTGGCGGTGCGGTTTAGTGCCTGCGAGCTGACCACGTAGCCGCCGCGGGTAAAGCGCTGGATGCGGTTGTCGCCGGTGCCGGTCTTGCCGCCCACGGTCAGCACCGTGCCGTCAGCCTGGCGGAAGCTGCCATGCAGGCGCCGGGCGGTGCCGTTCTCCACCACCTGGGCGAGGGCGCCGCGCAGGGCCGCGGCGACCTCCGGGGCGAGCACCCGGTGGGCGCGGTCCGGCGCGAGGCCGAGACGGGTTTCGTAGGGTGTGTCGACGGCGAACTCCAGGCTGTCGATGCGCACCACCGGCAGGCGCACGCCATCGTTGAGGATGATGCCGATCAGCTCGGCGAGCGCCGCCGGGCGATCGCCCGAGCTGCCCAGGGCGGTGGCCAGCGAGGGCACCAGATGGGGGAAGGGATAGCCCAGCCGCTGCCAGCGCTGATGGATGTCGAGGAAGGCCTCCACTTCCACCATGGTGCGGATGCGGCTGTCCCGGGCGCTGCGGTGCCGGCTCTTGAACAGCCAGCCGTAGACCTCCTGGCGCTCGTCGCGGCTGGCCTCCACCACCTCCTCGTAGCCGGCTGCCGGGTGCTGGATCAGGTACCCCAGCAGCCACAGGTCAAGGGGATGGACGCGGGCGATGTAGCCCTGGTCGGGCAGGTTGAAGGCGCCGGGACCGTAGGTCCGGTAGAGGCTGTCGAGGCGCTTCTCGGTAAGGGTGCGGTCGTTCGGCAGCTGGGCGCGCAGGAAGGTGTCGAAGCTGGCGCGGTCGCTCTGCGGCAGCAGGTAGCGGTGCACCGCGGCGAGCCGCACCGGGGTGACGCGCAGGCCCTCGAGGAAGGTGGCGAGGCGCTCGTCGCTGCTCTTGCCGCGGTACTTGTTCCAGAAGCGGCGCAGGTACACCGTGCCCTCGCGGTCGGCGAAGCGGGTCAGGTACTCTAGGCGGCGCGGGTCCTGGTCGTCCTTGAGCAGGGCGACGCTGTTGTTCGGCGACTGGTAGATGGTGTAGCGGACGATGTCGCGCAACAGGCGCACGAAGGGCAGGTTGATCGACTCGCGCAGCGACTCGCGCATGGTCGGCCGGCGGCCGTTGTCCTCCTTGCGGAAGTTGGCGAAGGTGTGCAGGCCACCGCCGGTGAAGAAGCTCTCGCCCGGGCTCGCCGAGTAGCGACGCTCGAGGGCGGCGTCAAGCATGGCCGGCAGACTGCCGTCCGGATTCATCATCAGCCATTCGAGCGCCCAGCGGGTCAGGAAGTCCAGCGGCTCCGTCTGCGTCTCCGCTGCCTGCAGCGCAGCCCGGTCCTGTCCGGCGAAGCGCGCGTGCAGCTCGGCGACGATCTCCAGGTAGGTGGCCAGCACCCGCAGCTTGGCGGTCGAGCCCAGCTCCAGCTTGCTGCCCTCGTTGATGTCGAAGGGCTGCGCGGTGCTGTCGGTCTGCACCCGCACCAGGAAGCTGTCGCCGCTGCGTTCGAACAGCGTGAAGCTGTAGCGCACCTCGGCGGTCTTCTCCGGCGACAGCAGGCGTTCGCCGAACAGGCCGACGCGTTCGGCGAAGGCCGGGTCGGCCAGCTGGCCCAGATACTGGGTGACGGCGTCCTGCAGCTCGCCCTGCAGGGGCGTGCTGGCGGACAGGTCGAAGCGGTCGAGGTCGTACAGCGAACGCTGCAGCAGGGTAGCCAGACGGCTGCGGGCGACGCTGATGCCCTTGGTGGTTTCGATGGGCTGGACCGCCGGCTCCTGCATCCAGTCGCGGAACGTGACGCGCTGGGCCAGGGCGGCCTCGGCTAGGCCGGCATCGAGCAGCCCGCCGCTGCGCAGCAGGCGGATGTGGCTGTCGGTGAGGGCGGCCAGCTCGTCGCGGCCGGCGATCAGGTAGTGGGAGGGCCGGCGCTGGGCGATCAGCAGCGAAAGCACCTGGCGCAGCGCCAGGCCGCGTTCGGCGGGGCTGGCGTCCGCCGAGGCGAGCAGCTGGTTGACCCGGGCGAAGTCGGCGCCGTACCAGACCCGCAGGCCGTCGGCCAGGCCGTGCACCTCGCCGTAGCCCGGCGCGGCGGCGAGCGGCACACTGTTCAGGTAGTCGCGCACCACGTCCTGCCGCGCCTCCATGGTCTGCGGGCCGTCCTGGTAGGCGCGCACGCTGGCGGAGAACATCTGCCGCAGCTTTTCCATGGCCGAGTCGGTCAGGCCGTCCGGCGAGTGGCGGTATTTCTCGATCTGCGTGGCCAGGGTGCTGCCGCCGGCCGTCTGGCCGGCAAAGCCGAACAGCTCGCGGACCTGGGAGAGCGCGGCCTTGGCGAAGCGCGGCCAGTCCACCGCGGGGTTGGCCAGCGGCTGCGCCGGGTCGAGCAGATAGCGGTTTTCGATGAACAGCAGGCTGCTTACCACCAGCGGCGGGATGCCGGCGTAGTCGGGATAGAACTCCTTCGGCAGGCGGTAGCTGTAGAGCGGCAGGCCGCGGCAGTCGCTGATGGTCAGCCCGGCCTGGGGCTTTTCCGCATAGGGCGGAAACAGGCCGTGGCGGCTGTAGTCCAGCAACGGCTGGGAGAAGCGCGCCTGGCGAGTGATCTCGAAGCCCCGCTGTTCGAGCCGCGGCAGCCATTCGGGCAGCGCCGTGTAGCCGAGGCGGCGGTCGTAGGGGCCGTATTCGGGAAAATGGATCGCCGGGCTCGGGCCGTCACCCACCGAATAGCCGAGGGTGGCGGCGTAGCGGCTGATCTCCCGGGATTGCAGGCGCGAGGTCTGCATTTCGGAGTAGAGCAGCATGCCGAGCACGGTGGCAGCGGCCAGCACGAGCAGCCATAACAGCAGGCGCCAGCGCAGCCGGCGGGGCGGAGGAGGAGCGGTGGCCGGCAGATCGTGCTCGGGGAGCTCGGATTGCTGTTTATCGGTCTGCCAAATTGCACCCATATCAACCTGTACCTGGCGGTTTACGCCTGTCTGCCTGTCCTGTCGGACATTAGCTTAGCCGTTGCCTGCAGCCCCCGGGGAGCCTCTTTCAGCGCTCTTTTGCGCACTGTTTCGCTTGCCGGGCGAGTGGGGCGGCTCAGCGGCTTTTCTGCGCCGCGCTGACGCCTTCCAGAGTGGCGAAGGAGGTGTCCTTGGCAGTCAGCAGGAAGTCGCGCATGAAGGGCGCGTCCAGCATGTCGGCGCGGATCGCCGCGTGCAGGGTGGCGTATAGGCCTTTCTCGCCGAGCCGCCTCGCGGTGACGTAGCCGCGCGAGCTGTACTCGTGCAGCGCCCAGTTCGGCAGGCAGCAGACCCCGCGCCCGGAGGCCACCAGCTGCAGCATCATCACCGTCAGCTCGGCGGTGCGCACGCCGGCCGGTTCAACGTCGGCCGGATCGAGAAAGCGGGTGAAGATGTCCAGGCGATCGCGCTCCACCGGGTAGTGGATCAGCACCTCCCCGGCCAGGTCGGCGGGGCGGACGTAGGGTCTGGCGGCCAGCGGGTGCTGGTTGGCCACGGCGAGCAGCGCCTCGTAGGTGAACAGCGGCACGTAGGCGATGCCGGGCATCTCCAGCGGGTCGGAGGTCACCACCAGGTCGAGATCGCCGCGGGCCAGCGCCGGCAGGGGCGCGAAGGGGAAACCGGAGGCGAGATCCAGCTCGACCTCCGGCCAGGCGTCGCGGAACTGGTCGATGGTCGGCATCAGCCACTGGAAGCAGCTGTGGCACTCGATGGCCATGTGCAGGCGGCCGGCGGTGCCGCCGGCCAGGCGCGCCAGGTCGCGTTCGGCGCTGCGCAGCTGGGGCAGCAGGGCGTCGGCCAGCTGCAGCAGGCGCAGCCCGGCGCTGGTGAAGCGCAGCGGCTTGGTCTTGCGGATGAAGAGTTGCAGGCCGAGGCGATCTTCCAGTTCCTTGAACTGGTGGGACAGCGCCGACTGGGTCAGGTGCAGGCGCTCGGCGGCCTCCACCAGGCTGTCGGCCTCGCGCAGGGCGTGCAGGGTACGCAGGTGGCGCAGTTCGAGCATGGCGGCCTCTCATGAAAATTTATAAAGACAATCAAGAATAAGTTGAGTTTGTCTCATGTCATGGGCCTTGTCGACAATGCCGCCTTCACTGACATGGAGAACAGCGCATGGCCCTGGCCCACACCCTCGGATTCCCCCGCATCGGTCGCAATCGTGAATTGAAACAGGCCCTCGAAGCCTACTGGCAGGGCCGGCTGGACGAAGCCGGCCTGCGTGCGCTCGGCCGTTCGCTGCGCGCCGCCCACTGGCGGACGCAGCGGGATGCCGGCATCGAACTGCTGCCGGTCGGCGACTTCGCCTGGTACGACCAGGTCCTCGCCCATTCGCTGCTGGTCGGCGCGATTCCCCGGCGCTTTCGCCCGGCCGACGGGAAGGTCACCCTGGACACCCTGTTCGCCATGGCGCGCGGCACCGGCACCCGGGCGCTGGGGATGACCAAGTGGTTCGATACCAACTATCACTATCTAGTCCCCGAGTTCAGCGCCGACCAGCAGTTCCGCCTGAGCTGGGAGCAGCTGTTCGAGGAGGTAGCCGAGGCCCGGCAGCTGGGGTACAGGGTCAAGCCGGTGCTGCTCGGCCCGCTGACCTACCTCTGGCTGGGCAAGGCAAGAGGCGACGCGTTCGACCGGCTGGAACTGCTCGAACGGCTGCTGCCGGTCTATGGCGAGATCCTCGGCCGGCTCGCCGCGCTGGGCGTGGAGTGGGTGCAGATCGACGAGCCGATCCTGGTGCTGGATCTGCCCCAGGCTTGGAAAAGTGCCTTCGAGCAGGCCTATCACCTGCTGCAGCAGGCGCCGCTGAAGAAACTGCTGGCGACCTATTTCGGCGCGCTGGATGACAACCTCGGCCTGGCGGCGAACCTGCCGGTCGACGGCCTGCACATCGACCTGGTCCGCGCTCCGCAGCAGCTGGCCGGCGTGCTCGACCGCCTGCCGCCGTACAAGGTGCTGTCCCTCGGCGTGGTCAACGGCCGCAACGTCTGGCGCTGCGATCTGGAGCAGGCCCTGCAGCCGCTGCGGATGGCCGCCGAGCGCTTCGCCGAGCGGCTGTGGGTAGCGCCGTCCTGCTCGCTGCTGCACAGCCCGCTGGATCTGGCCCAGGAAGACGGGCTCGATGCGGAGTTGAAAGGGTGGCTGGCCTTCGCCGTGCAGAAATGCCGGGAGGTGGCGCTCCTGGCCCGCGCCGTCGAGGAGCCCGGGGCGCCCGAAGTGCGCGTGGCGCTGGCCGAGAGTCGGAGCGCCCAAGAGACGCGCCGGCAGTCCCCGCGCATCCACAAGCCAGCCGTGCAGGCCCGCCTGCAGGGCCTCGCTGCGAGCGACTGGCAACGACCGACGGCATTCAGCGAGCGCATCGGCCAGCAGCATGCGCAGCTCGAGCTGCCGGCATTCCCGACCACCACCATCGGCTCCTTTCCGCAGACCGCAGACATCCGCCAGGCGCGCCAGGCCTTCCGGCGCGGAGAGCTGGACGAGGCCGGCTATCGCGCGGCGATGCAGGCGCAGATCCGTCGGGCGGTCGAGGTGCAGGAGCGCCTCGGGCTGGATGTGCTGGTGCACGGCGAGGCCGAGCGCAACGACATGGTCGAGTACTTCGCCGAACAGCTGGACGGCTATGCCTTCACCCGCTTCGGCTGGGTGCAGAGTTACGGCTCGCGCTGCGTCAAGCCGGCGCTGATCGTCGGCGACATCCAGCGGCCGCGGCCGATGACGGTGGAGTGGATTCGCTATGCCCAGGGCCTTACCGGCAAGCCGATGAAGGGCATGCTTACGGGCCCGGTGACCATGCTGATGTGGTCCTTCCCGCGTGAGGACCTGCCGCGCGAGCAGCAGGCGCTGCAACTGGCCCTGGCGATCCGCGACGAGGTGCAGGACCTGGAGGCCGCCGGTATCCGCATCGTGCAGGTCGACGAGGCGGCTTTCCGCGAGGGGCTGCCGCTGCGCCAGGCCGAGCGCGGGCACTACCTGGACTGGGCGGTGCGGGCCTTCCGCCTGTGCAGCGCGGGGGTGCGTGACGAGACCCAGATCCATACCCATATGTGCTACAGCGAGTTCAACGACCTGATCGAGGCCATCGCGGCACTGGATGCCGACGTCCTCTCCATCGAGGCCTCGCGCTCGCAGATGGAGCTGCTCGAAGCCTTCGAGGCATTCGCCTATCCCGGCGAGATCGGCCCCGGCATCTACGACATCCACTCGCCGCGGGTGCCGGACCGGGAGGAAATGCTCGCGCTGCTGCACCAGGCCGCCGAGCGCATCCCGCCGGAGCGCCTGTGGGTGAACCCGGACTGCGGCCTGAAGACCCGCGGCTGGGCGGAAACCGAGGCGGCGCTGGCCAACATGGTGGCAGCGGCGCAGGCGCTGCGCGCGTCCCGGGCGCAGGCGGATGAGGGTAGCGCCTGAGCCGGCGGAAAGATCGATCCGGTGTCTACCGTTCGGCAGCCTTCATCAAACTGTCACTGTTATGTGGTAACGCGCTCGAACGAACATCCGCACAATCCTGTTTCAATGGAGTTCTGTTTTTCGGGTGTTTGCGATGCGTACTTTCGTCCTTCTAGCCGCCCTGCTGTGCGGCCTGCCAAGCCTGGCGGCCTCCCGCTGCGATCTCCAGGCGCCGACCGCGCAGGCCGACACGGGCGCAGTGCGGCTGACCTACCAGAGCATCGGGCGGGATTCCGATCCGGCGCTGCTGCTGATCATGGGGCTAGGCGGCCAGCTGATCGACTGGCCCGACGAGGTGTTGCTCGGACTGTGCCGGCAGGGCTTCCGGGTGATCCGCTTCGACAACCGTGACGTCGGCCTTTCCAGCTGGGACGAGGAGGTGCCGCAGGCCAGCCTGACCTACGGGGTGCTGCGCCATCGGCTCGGGCTGTCGGTGCCTGCCCCCTATGCCCTGCGTGACATGGCCCGGGATACGCTGGCGCTGATGGAAAGGCTGCAGGTGCCGCGCTTTCATGTGCTCGGTGTCAGCATGGGCGGGATGATCGCCCAGCACATGGCCGATCTGGCTCCGGAGCGGGTGCAGAGCCTGACCCTGGTGATGACCAGCTCCGGTGCCCTGGGTCTGCCGGGGCCCAGCGAGGCGCTGCTGAAGCTGCTGGCGCGGCGCGGGGCAGACAGTCGCGAGATGGCGATCGAGCGTCAGGTCGAGCTGCTCGCCGCACTCGGCAGTCCGCAGGTCGATGCCGACCGCGAGCAGCTCCGGCGGCAGGCGGCGGCGGCATACGACCGTGCCTTCAATCCGGAAGGCGTCAAGCGGCAGATCCTGGCCCTGCTCGCCGAGCCCAGTCGCGTCGAACTGCTCAGGCGTCTCCGCCTGCCGACCCTGGTGGTGCACGGGACTGCCGATCCCCTGCTGCCGGCGATGCACGGCGTGCATGTCGCCGCGCATGTGCAGGGCAGCGAACTGCGGCTGATCCCTGGCCTGGCCCACCGTTTCCAGGAGGCCTTCAAGGAGCCGCTGCTGGCGGCAGTGCTTCCGTATCTGCGCAGCCAGCGTCGGGAGAGAGCCCTGGCCCGGCTGTAGTCGTGCGCTGTCTGATGGCCGGCCGTTCGCTCAGATACTCGGCGAGCCGTCGCTGTGCGGCCGGCGGCAGCAGCAGGCCGAGCTTGGTGCGCCGCCAGAGGATGTCCTCGGCCTGCTCGGCCCATTCCTCGCGGCACAGGTAGTCCACTTCCCGGCCGTACAGCCCGCCGCCCAGGTGTTCGCCGAGATGGGCAGGCTGGCTGGCGCCTTCGAGCAGGCGATAGGAGCGGCTGCCGTAGGTATGGGCCCAGCGCTGGGCGAGTCCGTCGGGCAACCAGGTGAACTCCTGCAGCAGGTCGCCGGCCAGCACATCCGGATCGTCCAGCTCTTCGCCGCCGGGCAGTGCCGTGCCGGCGGTCCAGCTCGGCTTCATCGGTGGCAGGAAGGGCGCCAACTGCTCGAGTGCCGCTTCGGCGAGCCGGCGGTAGGTGGTCAGCTTGCCGCCGAACACCGACAGCAGCGCGGCCTGACCCTGCTCGGCGGAGAGGCTGAGGCTGTAGTCGCGGGTAATGGCGGCCGGGTCATGCGATTCATCGTCGAGCAGCGGACGCACGCCGGAGAAGCTGTGGCGGATATCGCTGCGCTGCAGCGGCCGCTTGAAGTGGGCGTTGACCGCCCGCAGCAGGTAGTCGATCTCCGTCTCGCCGATGGCCACCTGGGCCGGGTCGCCGGCGAACTCCCGGTCGGTGGTGCCGATCAGGCTGTAGCGCTGCAAATAGGGAATGACGAAGACGATGCGTCGATCCTCGTTCTGCAGGATGTAGGCCTCGTCGCCCTCATAAAGGCGTGGCGCGATCAGGTGGCTGCCCTGGACCAGGCGGATGTGATGGGGCGGGCGCTGGTGCAGGGCATCCTCGATGAAGCGGGTCACCCAGGGGCCGGTGGCATTCACCAGCGCCCGGGCGCGAACGCTGGAGCGCTGGCCATCGGCCCGCTGCAGCTCGATCTGCCAGAGGCCCTGCTGGCGTTGTGCGGACAGGCAGCGGGTGCGGGGGCAAATGGTCGCGCCCCTTTCCCGTGCGGCCATGGCGTTGAGCAGCACCAGGCGGGCATCGTCCACCTGGCAGTCGGCGTACTCGAAGCCGCGGCGGATTTCCGGCTTGAGCGGACTGTCCGCCGTGAAGCGCACGGCATGCGAGGCGGGCAGCTGCCCGCGAGCGCTCAGGCGGTCGTAGAGGAACAGGCCGGCACGGATCAGCCAGGCCGGTCGCAGCTGTGGGCGCAGGGGCAGGACGAAGCGCAGCGGTCGGACGATATGCGGTGCCTTGGCGAGCAATATCTCGCGTTCGGCCAGCGCCTCGCGTACCAGGCGGAACTCGCCCTGTTCGAGATAGCGCAGGCCGCCATGGATCAGCTTGCTGCTGGCCGAGGAGGTGTGTGCGGCCAGGTCGTGCTGTTCGCACAGCAGTACGCGCAGGCCGCGTCCGGCGGCATCGGCAGCAATGCCGACGCCGTTGATGCCGCCGCCGACCACGACCAGGTCGTAGAGCGGGGCATCGGAAGTTGCGGGAGAGGCTGGGGAGTTGTTGTCCATTT
Organism: Azotobacter chroococcum; assembly: GCF_002220155.1. NCBI lineage: Bacteria > Pseudomonadati > Pseudomonadota > Gammaproteobacteria > Pseudomonadales > Pseudomonadaceae > Azotobacter > Azotobacter chroococcum. The sequence continues at coordinate 1,239,927 of NZ_CP011835.1, forward strand.
CGGCTAAGGTAACGGTTCTATGGTCCCATTTTCCACTTTCGAACATGACTCCCGCCATCGATCTGCTGAAAAAAGCCCGCGCCGAGTTCCGTGTGCACAGTTACACCCATGATCCCAAGTCCGCCTCCTATGGTTTGGAGGCGGCCGAGAAGCTGGGGTTGCCGCCGGAGCAAGTCTACAAGACGCTGCTGGCCTCGACCGAGAAGGGCGAGCTGCTGGTGGCGGTGGTGCCGGTCGCCGGCAGTCTGGACCTGAAGGCCCTGGCCAGCGCCGCCGGAGTCAAGAAGGTCGATATGGCCGACCTTGGCGTCGCCCAGCGCAGTACCGGCTATCTGGTGGGCGGCATCAGTCCGCTGGGACAGAAGAAGCGCCTGCGTACTTTCATCGACGAGTCGGCCCGCACCTTCCCGAGCATCTTCGTCAGCGCCGGCCGGCGCGGACTGGAGGTGGAGCTGGCGGCGCAGGTGCTGGCTGAGCACACCCGGGCGAGTTTCGCAGCCATCGGGCGCTGAGTCGCGCAGCCGCTGGCCGGCGGTTGCGATCAGCTCGCCTCGCTATAGCGGCGCACGCCGGAACTGGCCGGCTCGGGTTCGAGGGAACTGTTGTCCGCAGTGGGGAAGATCACCAGATGTTCGGCCGCCACGCTGATGCCGACTTGTTCCCCTGGCAGATGGTCGATGTGGCTGGGGAAGATGGCCTCCAGCGGACTGCCGGTGGGCAGTTGCAGGCGGTAGAAGGTGGAGGCGCCGAGGAAGGTCTTGCCGGTGATGGTGGCCTTCAATTCGCTGGCGGGTGTGTAGACGATGTCATCCGGACGCAGCAGGACCTCCACGGAACTGCCGGTGGGGCAGGTGTAGGCACGGTTGCCCTGGATCACGCCGAGCTCGGTCTGCACCGTCTCCGGGGTCAGCAGCTGGCCGCGGATGAAGTAGCCCTGGCCGACGAAGCTGGCGACGAAGGGGGTGAGCGGTTCGTGGTAGAGGTTGTAGGGGGTGTCCCACTGTTCCAGGTGGCCATTCCTGAAGACCCCGACGTGATCGCTGACCGCGAAGGCCTCTTCCTGGTCATGAGTCACCAGTACCGCGCTGGTACCGCGAGCCTTGAGGATGTCGCGCACCTCGTGGCTGAGCTTGCGGCGCAGCTCCACATCCAGGTTGGAGAAGGGCTCGTCGAGCAGCAGCAGTTGCGGTTCCGGTGCCAGGGCACGGGCGAGCGCCACCCGCTGCTGCTGGCCGCCGGAAAGCTCGTGGGGATAGCGCTGTGCCAGATGGGAGAGCTTGACCAGTTCCAGCAGTTCGGCGGTGATGCGTTCGCGCTGCGGGTGCTTGCGGATGCCGAAGGCGACGTTCTCCGCCACCGTGAGGTGCGGGAACAGCGCATAGTCCTGGAACACCATGCCGATGCGGCGCTTCTCGGGTGCCAGGGTGAAGCCGGCGCAGGAGATCACCTCGCCGGCCAACTGGATCTCGCCTTCCTGCACCGGCTCGAAACCGGCGATGGCGCGAAGGGTGGTGGTCTTGCCGCAGCCGGAGGGACCGAGCAGGCAACCGATATCGCCGGCATTCAGGTGTAGGCTGATCTGCTGGACGACCCTGTGACCCTGGTAGCCACAGACGAGATTGCGCAGGTTGAGCAGTAAGGAATGGGTCATGCGTGGTGGTAGGCCGGTTCGATGAGAAATTCCAGCAGCGCCTTCTGCGCATGCAGGCGGTTTTCCGCCTGGTCCCAGACCACCGAGCGTGGGTCGTCGAGCAGGTCGAGGCTGATCTCCTCGCCGCGATGAGCCGGCAGGCAATGCATGAACAGGACGTCGCCGGCTGCGAGGTCAAGCAGTTCGCCGGTCACCTGGTAGGGCTTGAAGAGCGCCAGCCGGTCTTCGGCTTCCGTTTCCTGGCCCATGGAGGTCCACACGTCGGTGCTGACCAGATGGGCACCGGCAACCGCTTCACGCGGATCGCGGACGATTTCTACGTGGTCGGGTGCGATGGCGACAAATTCTGGCTTGGGTTCGAAACCCTGCGGGCAGGCGATCCTGAGCTGGAAATCGAATTGCCGGGCAGCTTCGATATAGGTGTTGCACATATTGTTGCCATCGCCGACCCAGGCCACGGTCTTGCCTTGGACCGAACCCCTGTGCTCGAAAAAGGTCTGCATGTCGGCCAGCACCTGACAGGGATGCAGGTCATCGGACAGACCATTGATGATGGGGATCTGGGAGTTCTCGGCGAAAGTCATCAGGGTGTTGTGGGCGAAGGTGCGAATCATCACGGCGTCGAGCATGCGCGACATGACGATGGCCGTATCGCTGATGGGTTCGCCGCGATTTAGCTGGCTGTCCCGCGGCGAGAGGAAGATGGCCTGGCCACCGAGCTGGATCATCCCCGCTTCGAAGGACAGTCGGGTACGGGTCGAGGCCTTCTCGAAAATCATGCCCAGCACGCGATTCTTCAGCGGTTCGAACAGGGCACCGCGGTTGCGCAGATCCTTCAGCTCGATGCCGCGACGAATCAGGTTGGCCAGCTCCTGGGGCGTGCAGTCCATCAGTGAGAGAAAGTGCCTTGCGCTCATCATCGGTTCCTTTCTTATATCGGTACGAGTTGTCGGTCGGGCGAGGATCTCCACCCGAAATAACCGTACCTGCAGCAGCCACGCAAAGGGTGGCGAAAATGGGAAAGCGGCGATCTTATAGGGAAAAGGCAAAATCGCGCAAACTGCCCCTCCCAGCAGTGAAAGCAAAGTCCATGCCTGTATCCGGCAGGAAAGGCTTGCTTCTGAAGGGGCTGGTGAAGGCTGAGCGCGGAGCTTGGTTTTCCGTTACAATGCGGCCATCGTGCCGACTTCGTCGGAAAGCCCAGCCGAGGTAACTCCCATGGATATCATCGAAACCATCAAAGAGCAGATCGCCAGCAATACTGTGCTGCTATATATGAAAGGCTCGCCGAACGCCCCGCAGTGCGGCTTCTCCGCTCGTGCCGCGCAAGCCCTGATGGCCTGTGGCGAGCGTTTTGCCTATGTCGACATTCTGCAGAACCCGGACATTCGCGCCAGCCTCCCGAAGTACGCCAACTGGCCGACCTTTCCGCAACTGTGGGTCAATGGTGAGTTGATTGGCGGTAGCGACATTATTCTCGAGCTGTTTGAAAAGGGTGAGTTGCAGCAGGTCGTCAAGGGAGCAGCCGGTAAAGCCGACTCTTGATTGATATGCAAGGGCAATCGCAAAGGTTCTGGCCCGAATATAGCCTGTGAAAATCGGACAGCCTGAAAGAGTGGTCAGGGAAATGCCCATATATAATATATGGGCATTTTCGTTAGTGCATGCATTTGGGTTCAAGTCAGGCGAGGCGGTCTGTTTCCTTGCTTTTATTCCGGGTAGTCATCTGCCTGGATTGTTCCATGGCTGTGCGGCTTCGCTATTGTCCTGCCCTTTGACAGTGCGCATCTAAAAAGCAAACGCCCCGAGTGGTTCGGGGCGTGCTGTAGCTCCTATAGAGTGCCTTGCTTGCAGTCACTCGGACGAGGCTCTTTCCGTTCATTCATCCATTTGCGACTGCAGATAGTTCTCCAGGCCGATCTTGTTGATCAGGTCCAGTTGGGTTTCCAGCCAGTCGATGTGTTCTTCTTCGGACTCGAGAATATCTTCCAGCAGTTCACGGCTGGCATAGTCCCCAACGCTTTCACAGTAGGCAATGGCGGCCTTCAGATCTGGCAGCCCTGCTTGCTCGAGCTTCAGATCGCACTCAAGCATTTCCTTGGTGTGTTCACCGATGAGGAGCTTGCCAAGTTCCTGCAGGTTAGGCAGGCCTTCGAGAAACAGAATGCGCTTGATCAGCTTGTCGGCATGTTTCATCTCGTCAATGGACTCGTGATACTCATGTTTGCCGAGTTTCTCCAAGCCCCAGTCCTCGTACATGCGAGCATGCAGGAAATACTGATTGATTGCGATCAGCTCATTGCCGAGGATTTTGTTGAGGTGCTGGATGACTATCTTGTCGCCTTTCATATCCATTCCTTTTGAATCGGGATGTTGATAAGGCAGTTTGGTCTTTCGGGCTGGATATGTCAAAAGCTAAGTGATTGAGTCTAATAGAGAATAAGTCTCTAGTGCGACTGTTTGCGCGAGGAGTTCAGCGAGGCTGGAGAGGGTGGAGCGGAGGAAACCGGATTCTGTGGAGGCCGGTTTCCATCAAGCGTCAAGAGGCCGCCAGCACTGCTGGGCAGAAGGTTGCATCCTGGGTGTTTTGCGCCTCTTCGCCGAGAGTCTCTCGTGCGATCTGCTTGGCTACACATGCGCATTTGCCGCACTGCGTGCCAACGCCAAGGGCAATACGTACATCACGATAGGTACAGCAGCCGCCTTGGACTGCATTGCGGATTTGACCATCGGTGATACCTTGGCAAAGACATACGTACATAGGCGCCTCTGTTCGGCAGGTAATGACGTGATGAAGAGATCCTAATCTTAGTGAGAATGATTGTCAAAGCTTCAGCTGGCCGCTGGTCAGATCTGAAATCTTCAGGTCTGAAGACTTTGATGTGGCTTCTGGCGGTAAGAATCTCGGTGCTTCTTCCTGGGGCAGTCTCAAGTGGCGGGGCTTGAGCAGGAGGAGGGGACTTCCGTTGCCCACTGAGTTGGCTCGGGAGCGAGGCTGTCCTCGGAGTGCCCGCGCCTCGCTCGAGTGAGCCTTGGGAGTGTTCGTCAGCTTGGCTGGCGAGAAGAGAGGGAGCTTGTGATCGAGGGGGCAATCCGCTCGCTCAGGCGAAATCTACCCAGCCGCCCATCTCTTTCCAGCGGTTGACGATCCCGCAAAATAATTCTGCAGTTTTTTCCGTGTCGTAGCGTGCTGAATGAGCTTCGCGCCCGTCAAATTCTATACCGGCGCTCTGGCATGCCTTGGCGAGTACGGTCTGGCCGTAGGCAAGGCCGGCCAGGGTGGCCGTGTCGAAGCTGGAGAAGGGATGAAAGGGGTTGCGCTTAATGTCGCAACGGGTCACGGCGGCATTGAGGAAGGCTAGGTCGAAGCTGCTGTTATGGCCGACTAGAATGGCGCGCTTGCAGCCATTGGCTTTCACTGCCTTGCGTACGCCGCGAAAGATCTCGTGCAGAGCGTGTTCCTCGCTGACTGCCATGCGTAGAGGATGATCAAGTTTAATGCCGGTGAACTCCAAGGCTGCCGCTTCGATATTGGCGCCTTCAAAAGGCTCGACTCGAAAGAAGTGGCTATGTTCAGGGAACAGAAAGCCATGTTCATCCATGCCGATGGTGGTGGCTGCAATTTCCAGCAGGGCATCGGTCGCGCTATTGAATCCGCCGGTCTCAACATCCACAACGACTGGCAGGTAGCCTCGAAAGCGGTGTGCCAAGGGGTGGCGTGACGTGTTGGTGGCGCTAGGTGTTTCGAGGATGTCGTCGAAGCGTTCTTCGGTCACGTGTTTTCCTCCAGCAGACGCCAGCGCAATTTCTCTCCTGCACGCAATGGGACCAAGCTGTGCTCGCCGAGCGTCAGGCTGGCCGGCACCGTCCATTCTTCGCGGATCAACGTAATGTACTCAGTATTTCGCGGTAGGCCGTAGAAATCGGCGCCATGATGGCTGGCAAAGGCTTCTAGCCGGTCTAGGGCATTGCGCTGTTCGAAGGCTTCGGCATACAGCTCGATGGCCGCGTAGGCTGTGTAGCAACCAGCGCAGCCGCAGGCGGCCTCCTTGGCGTGGCGGGCATGCGGCGCCGAGTCGGTGCCGAGAAAGAACTTTGGGTTGCCGCTGGTGGCGGCGGCCAGTAGGGCTTCCTGGTGAGTGTGGCGCTTGAGGACCGGCAAGCAATAGAAGTGCGGGCGGATGCCGCCGACCAGCATATGGTTGCGGTTGTACAAAAGGTGGTGAGCGGTAATGGTGGCGCCAACATTACTGCCGCTGGCCTCTACAAACTGTACGGCATCATGGGTGGTAATGTGCTCAAACACTACCTTGAGAGTAGGAAAGCGCTCGACTATGCGGGTTAGGTTGTCATCTATAAAGCGCTTTTCGCGATCGAATACATCGATTTCGCTGTGAGTCACCTCGCCGTGTACTAGCACCGGTAGGTCTACTTCAGCCATCGTTTCCAGCACCGGGAAGATGTTGTCGATGCTGGTGACTCCGGCGTCAGAGTTAGTCGTGGCTCCTGCAGGATATAGCTTGGCTGCATGCACAACGCCATGAGCTTTGGCAGCCCGGATGTCCTCTGGGCTGGTTCGATCCGTAAGATAGAGAGTCATCAAAGGCTCGAAACGGCTGGTCGCGGGGCACGCGGCCAAGATGCGCTGCCGGTAGTCGATCGCTTCAACAGCATTGCGCACGGGGGGAACCAGATTGGGCATAACAATGACGCGGCCAAAAGCACGTGCTGCATCGGGCACTGTTCGGGCCAGGGCGGCGCCGTCGCGAAGATGAATGTGCCAGTCGTCGGGGCGTAGCAGAGTCAGGCGGTCGGACATTGAAGCTTCCAGAAAATTGAGGCTGCCGTGCATCCTACCGGAAAAGGTTCCAGGCAGCACCTTGCTGCTTGTGGTCAGAAGGAGGGTGGCGCCTCTGTAAAAGGTTGGGTGTCGTCGCTACAATCGGCGCCTTTTCGTAAAACCCGTGGAGCTGATGGCATGGCGGACGTGAAAAAGGTAGTTCTGGCCTATTCCGGTGGCCTGGACACCTCGGTGATCCTCAAGTGGCTGCAGGATACCTACAACTGCGAAGTGGTGACCTTCACCGCTGACCTGGGGCAGGGCGAGGAAGTGGAGCCTGCGCGTGCCAAGGCCCAGGCCCTGGGCGTCAAGGAAATCTTCATCGACGACCTGCGCGAAGAATTCGTGCGCGACTTCGTGTTCCCGATGTTCCGCGCCAACACTGTGTACGAAGGCGAGTACCTATTGGGTACCTCCATCGCCCGTCCGCTGATTGCCAAGCGCTTGATCGAGATCGCCAACGAAACCGGCGCCGACGCCATCTCCCACGGTGCCACCGGCAAGGGCAACGACCAGGTGCGTTTCGAACTGGGCGCCTATGCGCTGAAGCCGGGCGTCAAGGTGATCGCGCCTTGGCGCGAGTGGGACCTGCTGTCCCGCGAGAAGCTGATGGACTACGCAGCCAAGCACGAGATCCCGATCGAGCGTCACGGCAAGAAGAAGTCGCCGTATTCCATGGATGCCAACCTGCTGCACATCTCCTATGAAGGTGGCGTGCTGGAAGATACCTGGACCGAGCACGAAGAAGATATGTGGCGCTGGACCAAGTCCCCGGAGATGGCTCCGGACGTGCCGACCTACATCGAGCTGACCTACCGCAACGGTGACATCGTTGCCATCGACGGCGTCGAGATGACCCCGGCTCAGGTGCTGACCCAGTTGAACAAGGTCGGTGGCGAGAACGGCATCGGCCGTCTGGACATCGTCGAGAACCGCTACGTCGGCATGAAGTCGCGGGGCTGCTACGAGACCCCTGGCGGCACCATCATGCTCAAGGCCCATCGCGCCATCGAGTCGATCACCCTCGATCGCGAAGTGGCCCACCTGAAAGACGAGCTGATGCCGAAATACGCCAGCCTGATCTACAACGGCTACTGGTGGAGCCCGGAGCGTCTGATGCTGCAGCAGATGATCGACGCCTCCCAGGCCAATGTGAACGGCGTGGTGCGCCTGAAGCTATATAAGGGCAACGTCATCGTGGTCGGCCGCAAGTCCGACGACTCGCTGTTCGATGCCAACATCGCCACCTTCGAGGATGATGCTGGCGCCTACAACCAATCTGATGCCGCGGGCTTCATTAAACTCAATGCGCTGCGCATGCGTATTGCGGCCAACAAAGGGCGTAACACGTTGGTTTGAGTTAAGGGTTGCGGGGTGAGATTTCTCGCTTTTTTGGAGGGCTTGTCCCGCTTTCCTTTCTTTCCTTTCGTCGCCTGTTTCAGTTGGGCATGAGGTGGTGTGGCGTCCTTCTGCTATTTTGAAAAGGCATGGTCATAATGTTGAGTAAAAATGGCTTAAGGTTTTTGTTTTTTCTGCTTGACAGGTTCGAAGGCTGCTGTAGAATGCGCGGCCTCGGTTGAGACGAAAGGCTCAAACGAAACGCTCTTTAACAAGTTGAATCAAGCAATTCGTGTGGGTGCTTGTGGATAAGACTGGTGATCGAAAGATTGTCAGCAACACAGGTAACACTCGTGAATTCATGAGTTTATTTGCGATTGCTGAGCCGAAATATGGATCCTTGGATCCTGTGGATTTGAACTGAAGAGTTTGATCATGGCTCAGATTGAACGCTGGCGGCAGGCCTAACACATGCAAGTCGAGCGGATGAGGGGTGCTTGCATCCCGATTCAGCGGCGGACGGGTGAGTAATGCCTAGGAATCTGCCCGATAGTGGGGGACAACGTTTCGAAAGGAACGCTAATACCGCATACGTCCTACGGGAGAAAGTGGGGGCTCTTCGGACCTCACGCTATCGGATGAGCCTAGGTCGGATTAGCTAGTTGGTGGGGTAAAGGCTCACCAAGGCGACGATCCGTAACTGGTCTGAGAGGATGATCAGTCACACTGGAACTGAGACACGGTCCAGACTCCTACGGGAGGCAGCAGTGGGGAATATTGGACAATGGGCGAAAGCCTGATCCAGCCATGCCGCGTGTGTGAAGAAGGTCTTCGGATTGTAAAGCACTTTAAGTTGGGAGGAAGGGCTGTAAGCGAATACCTTGCAGTTTTGACGTTACCGACAGAATAAGCACCGGCTAACTTCGTGCCAGCAGCCGCGGTAATACGAAGGGTGCAAGCGTTAATCGGAATTACTGGGCGTAAAGCGCGCGTAGGTGGTTTGGTAAGTTGGATGTGAAAGCCCCGGGCTCAACCTGGGAACTGCATCCAAAACTGCCTGACTAGAGTACGGTAGAGGGTGGTGGAATTTCCTGTGTAGCGGTGAAATGCGTAGATATAGGAAGGAACACCGGTGGCGAAGGCGACCACCTGGACTGATACTGACACTGAGGTGCGAAAGCGTGGGGAGCAAACAGGATTAGATACCCTGGTAGTCCACGCCGTAAACGATGTCGACTAGCCGTTGGGCTCCTTGAGAGCTTAGTGGCGCAGCTAACGCATTAAGTCGACCGCCTGGGGAGTACGGCCGCAAGGTTAAAACTCAAATGAATTGACGGGGGCCCGCACAAGCGGTGGAGCATGTGGTTTAATTCGAAGCAACGCGAAGAACCTTACCTGGCCTTGACATGCTGAGAACTTTCCAGAGATGGATTGGTGCCTTCGGGAACTCAGACACAGGTGCTGCATGGCTGTCGTCAGCTCGTGTCGTGAGATGTTGGGTTAAGTCCCGTAACGAGCGCAACCCTTGTCCTTAGTTACCAGCACCTCGGGTGGGCACTCTAAGGAGACTGCCGGTGACAAACCGGAGGAAGGTGGGGATGACGTCAAGTCATCATGGCCCTTACGGCCAGGGCTACACACGTGCTACAATGGTCGGTACAGAGGGTTGCCAAGTCGCGAGGCGGAGCTAATCCCAGAAAACCGATCGTAGTCCGGATCGCAGTCTGCAACTCGACTGCGTGAAGTCGGAATCGCTAGTAATCGCGAATCAGAATGTCGCGGTGAATACGTTCCCGGGCCTTGTACACACCGCCCGTCACACCATGGGAGTGGGTTGCTCCAGAAGTAGCTAGTCTAACCTTCGGGAGGACGGTTACCACGGAGTGATTCATGACTGGGGTGAAGTCGTAACAAGGTAGCCGTAGGGGAACCTGCGGCTGGATCACCTCCTTAATCGAAGATCCCGGCTTTTCATAAGCTCCCACACGAATTGCTTGATTCACTAGCGAAAAGCGATTGGGTCTAGACCCGAGAGTGAGACGATTGGGTCTGTAGCTCAGTTGGTTAGAGCGCACCCCTGATAAGGGTGAGGTCGGCAGTTCGAATCTGCCCAGACCCACCAATTGTCAAGGGGCGTGGCCGGTCATGACCTCGAGAGAGGGTAGAGGGGCCATAGCTCAGCTGGGAGAGCGCCTGCTTTGCACGCAGGAGGTCAGGAGTTCGATCCTCCTTGGCTCCACCAACCACTCATCAATCGCTGAAAGCTCAGAAACGAGCATTTCCTGAAGGCAACGGCCCCAGTGAATGCTGATTTCTGGTCTTTGCGCCAGATTCGTTCTTTAAAAATTCGGGTATGTGATAGAAGTAGACTGATCGATTGTTTCACTGCAATCGATGAGGTCAAGGTAAATTTGCGAGTTCAAGCGCGAATTTTCGGCGAATGTCGTCTTCACCCCATCCAGGCAAGGCCGCGAGGCCGCAGATTGCTTGGGGTTATATGGTCAAGTGAAGAAGCGCATACGGTGGATGCCTTGGCAGTCAGAGGCGATGAAAGACGTGGTAGCCTGCGATAAGCTTCGGGGAGTCGGCAAACAGACTGTGATCCGGAGATCTCTGAATGGGGAAACCCACCCAGCACAAGCTGGGTATCTTGTACTGAATCCATAGGTGCAAGAGGCGAACCAGGGGAACTGAAACATCTAAGTACCCTGAGGAAAAGAAATCAACCGAGATTCCCTTAGTAGTGGCGAGCGAACGGGGACTAGCCCTTAAGCTTGCCTGATTCTAGTAGAAGGCTCTGGAAAGTGCCGCCGTAGTGGGTGATAGCCCCGTATACGAAAGGATCTGGCAAGTGAAATCGAGTAGGACGGCGCACGTGAAACGTTGTCTGAACATGGGGGGACCATCCTCCAAGGCTAAATACTCCTGACTGACCGATAGTGAACCAGTACCGTGAGGGAAAGGCGAAAAGAACCCCGGAGAGGGGAGTGAAATAGAACCTGAAACCGTATGCGTACAAGCAGTGGGAGCCCACTTTGTTGGGTGACTGCGTACCTTTTGTATAATGGGTCAGCGACTTATATTCAGTGGCAAGCTTAACCGAATAGGGGAGGCGTAGCGAAAGCGAGTCTTAATAGGGCGTTTAGTCGCTGGGTATAGACCCGAAACCGGGCGATCTATCCATGAGCAGGTTGAAGGTTAGGTAACACTGACTGGAGGACCGAACCGACTCCCGTTGAAAAGGTAGCGGATGACTTGTGGATCGGAGTGAAAGGCTAATCAAGCTCGGAGATAGCTGGTTCTCCTCGAAAGCTATTTAGGTAGCGCCTCGTGTATCACTGCTGGGGGTAGAGCACTGTTTCGGCTAGGGGGTCATCCCGACTTACCAAACCGATGCAAACTCCGAATACCGGCAAGTGTCAGCACGGGAGACACACGGCGGGTGCTAACGTCCGTCGTGAAAAGGGAAACAACCCAGACCGTCAGCTAAGGTCCCAAAGTCCTGGTTAAGTGGGAAACGATGTGGGAAGGCTTAGACAGCTAGGAGGTTGGCTTAGAAGCAGCCACCCTTTAAAGAAAGCGTAATAGCTCACTAGTCGAGTCGGCCTGCGCGGAAGATGTAACGGGGCTCAAACCAGGCACCGAAGCTACGGGTTCATCTTCGGATGAGCGGTAGAGGAGCGTTCTGTAAGCCTGTGAAGGTGAGTCGAGAGGCTTGCTGGAGGTATCAGAAGTGCGAATGCTGACATGAGTAACGACAATGGGTGTGAAAAACACCCACGCCGAAAGACCAAGGGTTCCTGCGCAACGTTAATCGACGCAGGGTGAGTCGGTCCCTAAGGCGAGGCTGAAGAGCGTAGTCGATGGGAAACGGGTTAATATTCCCGTACTTCTGGTTACTGCGATGGGGGGACGGAGAAGGCTAGGCCAGCTTGGCGTTGGTTGTCCAAGTTTAAGGTGGTAGGCCGAACACTTAGGCAAATCCGGGTGTTCAAGGCCGAGAGCTGATGACGAGCCTTCTTTTACGAAGGCGAAGTGGTTGATGCCCTGCTTCCAGGAAAAGCCTCTAAGCTTCAGGTAATCAGGAACCGTACCCCAAACCGACACAGGTGGTTGGGTAGAGAATACCAAGGCGCTTGAGAGAACTCGGGTGAAGGAACTAGGCAAAATGGCACCGTAACTTCGGGAGAAGGTGCGCCGGTGAGGGTGAAGGATTTACTCCATAAGCCCATGCCGGTCGAAGATACCAGGCCGCTGCGACTGTTTATTAAAAACACAGCACTCTGCAAACACGAAAGTGGACGTATAGGGTGTGACGCCTGCCCGGTGCCGGAAGGTTAATTGATGGGGTTAGCGCAAGCGAAGCTCTTGATCGAAGCCCCGGTAAACGGCGGCCGTAACTATAACGGTCCTAAGGTAGCGAAATTCCTTGTCGGGTAAGTTCCGACCTGCACGAATGGCGTAACGATGGCGGCGCTGTCTCCACCCGAGACTCAGTGAAATTGAAATCGCTGTGAAGATGCAGTGTATCCGCGGCTAGACGGAAAGACCCCGTGAACCTTTACTGTAGCTTTGCACTGGACTTTGAGCCTGCTTGTGTAGGATAGGTGGGAGGCTTTGAAGTGGGGACGCCAGTTCCCATGGAGCCATCCTTGAAATACCACCCTGGCATGCTTGAGGTTCTAACTCTGGTCCGTCATCCGGATCGAGGACAGTGTATGGTGGGCAGTTTGACTGGGGCGGTCTCCTCCCAAAGAGTAACGGAGGAGTACGAAGGTGCGCTCAGACCGGTCGGAAATCGGTCGCAGAGTATAAAGGCAAAAGCGCGCTTGACTGCGAGACAGACACGTCGAGCAGGTACGAAAGTAGGTCTTAGTGATCCGGTGGTTCTGTATGGAAGGGCCATCGCTCAACGGATAAAAGGTACTCCGGGGATAACAGGCTGATACCGCCCAAGAGTTCATATCGACGGCGGTGTTTGGCACCTCGATGTCGGCTCATCACATCCTGGGGCTGAAGCCGGTCCCAAGGGTATGGCTGTTCGCCATTTAAAGTGGTACGCGAGCTGGGTTTAGAACGTCGTGAGACAGTTCGGTCCCTATCTGCCGTGGACGTTTGAGATTTGAGAGGGGCTGACCTTAGTACGAGAGGACCGGGTTGGACGAACCTCTGGTGTTCCGGTTGTCACGCCAGTGGCACTGCCGGGTAGCTATGTTCGGAAAAGATAACCGCTGAAAGCATCTAAGCGGGAAACTTGCCTCAAGATGAGATCTCACTGGAGCCTCGAGCTCCCTGAAGGGCCGTCGAAGACTACGACGTTGATAGGTGGGGTGTGTAAGCGTTGTGAGGCGTTGAGCTAACCCATACTAATTGCCCGTGAGGCTTGACCATATAACACCCAAACAATCTGGCCGACCGGAAGGATCGGCACAGCGGGTGAGGTCGAAGCCGACTAAACCGAAAATCCGGCTGAACCGCAAAGCCACCGAGACACAGACATCACATGCCCGATTCGGGATGGCGCCGCAACGCGACATCCCAACCGAATTGCTTGACGACCATAGAGCGTTGGAACCACCTGATCCCATCCCGAACTCAGCAGTGAAACGACGCATCGCCGATGGTAGTGTGGGGTTTCTCCATGCGAGAGTAGGTCATCGTCAAGCGCCTATTGCAAACCCCCGAGCCAGCCATGGCTCGGGGGTTTTCTATTTGGCCCGCCTTCGGGCATCGCCTGACGTTTTTCATAGTGGCGCCGTCGGAGTGCAGTTCCACGGCAGCAGCCCTTCGTCGTCTTCGACGCTTTTCGCTGCCGGCAGGCGCTTGAGGACGTAACTGGACGAGCCCCCTAAAATACAGGATACCGATTCCCCTTTACTATAAGGGATAGGCAAACGACTGTGTTTATGACTACCAGCAAAGACAAATCCATCGAAATTCCCGGCCAGGAGCGGCGCCGCCGCTGGAGCGTCGAGGAGAAACTGGCCATGGTGTGCGAGTGCATGGAGCCGGGACAAAGCGTCTCGCTCGTAGCCCGGCGCAGCGGTATTCCTCTGGCGCAAGTTTTATCAGGACGGCCGCCTGTCGGCGGTCAGTGAAAGTCTCGGTGTAGCGCGCTCGCAGTTGACCGCTCGCATCAAACAATCGTCTGACGCAGCGAAGCCCCGTCGTGGCAGAGCGCTCAACGATGCCGCCCTGGTCGCCAGGATCCAGAAAGCCATCAGCGAACTACCCAGCTATGGCTGTCGCCGGGTATGGGGATTCGTGCGTCGACAGAGCGAGCAGCGGGCGCAACCTGTGGTCAACGCGAAACGCGTCTATCGGTCATGCGCGATCACGTCCTGCTGCTGGAGCGCCGGCACAAGCAGTCCGGCGTGGCGCGACGTCACGAAGGTCGGGTGGCCATGGCAATGAGCAATACCCGCTGGTGCTCGGATGGCTTCGAATTTCGCTGTAAGGATGGCGCCAGGCTGTGCGTGACCTTTGCTCTGGACTGCTGCGACCGCGAGGCCCTCAGTTGGGTGGCCAGTCCGAACGGCTATAGCGGTGATGATGTCCGCGACGTCATGCCTGGAGGCCGTGGAGAAGCGTTTCGAGCAGCAATCGCCCACGTCGCCTATCGCCCTCGACGGCAAGGCCCTGCGCGGCTTGTGCCCGAACGGCAGCGCCGTGCATCTGATGAGCGCCTTCGCGACGCAGGCCCGACGGATGCTGGTCCAGCAGGGAGTGCCCGACAAGGCCAACGAAATCACCAGCCCTGCTGGAGTTGATGAAGCAGGTGGACCCGCGTGGCGCGGTAGTCAGCATCGACGCCATCGGCTGCCAGAAGGGAAGGCCTTGGCCGCACAGATCGTCGCGGCCAAGGCACGACTACGTGTTGACCCTGAAGGACAACCATTCGACGCTGTACGAGGAGGTCGCGCTCTGGTTGGACGAGCAAGTCTGCGAGAGGGCGCTCTGCTGGCCCTGGAAACGATCGACAAGGACCATGGCGCCTTGAGGTGCGTTGTTACAGCCTAAGCCGCGATCCTGGGGACTGACTGGAGCCTGGAAGGGCTGACGGCTCAGGGGCGAGTGGAGTCGATTCGCCATCTGGGCGGCCAGAAACGCGTGAGTGCTGCTATTTCCTGAGTTCGATCGGCGATCTGGATCTGGAGTGGTTTGTCGACATGGTGCGCGACCAGTGAGCGATCGAGAACAGCCCGTACTCGGCCAGCAACCTGGGCGTGATACGCCGGGCAGCGTACAGCAGAGCAACAGTAGCCAGCTGGGCATCGGCAGGCAGGCGCATCCGGGCCTGCGCCACTGCGCAGTACCGAACTCAGCTGTTGTTTGGCCCGGAGGGCTCATCGCGATTACCCCTGGTACTGGCATCCGAGAAAGTCCAATGGGTCTGCCTTTCCCCGCGGCCCGGTGCGCAGTAGAGATAGATATTGCTGCCGATCAGTATTGTCAGATGCTGGTCGCCACCTTTTCAGTGCCCGAAATTTATTCAGGCAGCAATTCAAAATGCATAAAAATTTTTATCTAACCCCTTGTGCATAAAAAGTTTTTCTGTAGAATGCGCGCCATCTTCGGAGCGTAGCGCAGCTTGGTAGCGCGTCTCGTTCGGGACGAGAAGGTCGCTGGTTCGAATCCAGTCGCTCCGACCATACCCGAGAACCCCAGCCTTCGGCCGGGGTGTCTACAAGAAGCCCGCCTAGTGCGGGCTTTTTCGTCTCTGGCCTGACCCTGTACAGGTTTGCATGTCTAAATTCTTTTGAGTCGGATGCCGGGCTGTGTCAGATCATTTGTGGTGATCTACGTTGTTCTCCGCTTCGGCCAGCAATTGCGGTGTGTTCAGGTTGGCTAGCCGCGGATCTCCCGGTGGGCATTGCAGGACTGTGGCTGAGTGGCTCAGAAAGACTCGGCGCGGACTGCGCTCGCCGCCCTGCCAGGCCCGTTCAAGGGCTGGTTTCAGGCTCTTGGGTACCAGGCAGAACAGGGGCTCCCATTGTTGCCCTTGGCGTAACAGCAGAGGCTGTCCGGGATGGGGGCTGGCGTTTTGACGCATACTGTTCAGCAGTGCAGCGTCGAGCAGGGGAGCATCGCAGGGCAGTACCAGCAGCCATGCGTGGTGGGCAACTGCCAGTCCGGCGCGAATGCCGGCCAGGGGGCCAGGGAAGTCCGGACTGTCGTCATGCACCACACGGTCGGCATAGGCTGCATAACGTTCGGTATTGCGGTTGCAGGAGATGATCAGGTCATCGGTGAGTGGTCGGGTCAAGGCATGCAGGTGGGCGATCAACGGCTTGCCTCCCCATTCCAGCAGCCCCTTGTCGCGCCCTCCCATGCGTTGCCCGCGACCGCCAGCCAGCAGCAGTACAGAACAGGGGGGCAAGGGCGTACCGGGGAGGCTCATCGGATGGCTCCAGTGATGGCTTGTGGTATAACTCCGGCCCGACTTCTCCACAACCCTGGAAGGCAGCATGAGTCACAAGGTTGAAGCGGCCTTCGTGCCGTTGAACATCGCGGTCTTGACCGTCAGCGACACCCGCACTCTGGGTACCGACACCTCCGGCCAACTGCTTGTCGAACGCCTGAGCGCGGCCGGGCACAAGCTGGCGGCGCGCCTGCTGCTCAAGGATGACTTGTACCATATTCGTGCCGTGGTCGCCGCCTGGATCGCCGACAAGGACGTACAGGTCGTATTGATCACCGGTGGAACCGGCTTTACTGGCCGCGACAGCACGCCCGAAGCCGTAGCCTGTCTTTTGGACAAGCAGGTCGATGGTTTCGGTGAGCTGTTCCGGCATATTTCCATGAAAGAGATCGGCACTTCCACTGTACAGTCCCGCGCGCTGGCCGGTCTGGCCAATGGCACCCTGGTCTGTTGCCTGCCGGGGTCGACCGGGGCTTGCGCCACTGCCTGGGATGGCATCCTCGCCGAGCAACTGGATGCCCGTCATCGCCCCTGCAGTTTCGTGCCCCATCTGAAGCCGGTGGCGTCCTGCGAGACTCGCGGGTAAGGCAATGAAAAAAAACGCATTGATGTCCGTCGAGGCGGCTCTCGAATGCCTGTTGCAACTGGCCGAGAAAGAACCGGTCGGTGATTCCGAACAGGTGGCACTGGATGATGCCGAAGGGCGCGTGCTGGCCGAGCCCCTGATCGCTCCCCTGGATCTGCCGCCCTGGCCGAACAGCGCCATGGACGGTTATGCCCTGCGTCTGGCCGGCTGGACGGGCGAGCCGCTGACAGTCAGTCAGACGGTCTTCGCCGGGCAGGCCCCGGAGCCCCTGCAGTTGGGTACCTGCGCGCGCATCTTTACCGGAGCGCCGGTGCCGGAGGGGGCGGATTGCGTTGAGCTGCAGGAAAATGTCGAGTTGCTCGAGGACGGGCGAGTACGCTTCACTCAGGCTTTGCGCCCGCGACAGAACATCCGCGAGCAGGGCCAGGAAACTCGTCGCGGTGAGACCGTGCTGGCCGCTGGCACCCGCCTGGGGCCTGCGCAACTGGGCCTGGCCGCTTCCCTGGGGGCTGCCGGGCTGTTGGTGCGGCGACGCCTTCGGGTGGCAGTGCTTTCCACTGGGGATGAGCTGGTCGGGCCTGGACAGCCACTGGGGCCGGGGCAGATCTACAACAGCAACCGCACCCTGCTGCTCAGCTGGCTGAAGCGGCTGGGTTGCAGCGTACTGGATGCCGGCATCCTGCCCGATGATCCGCAGCTGACCCGCGTCCGACTTGGCGAGCTGGGAGCCGTCGATCTGATCCTTTCGACCGGTGGGGTATCGGTCGGTGAGGCGGACTGCCTCGGTCAGGTTCTGCGCGAGGAAGGCGAGCTGGCCCTGTGGAAACTGGCGATCAAGCCGGGCAAGCCACTGACCGTCGGCCGTTACTGTGGCATTCCCGTGGTCGGCCTGCCGGGCAATCCGGCATCCTCGCTGGTCACCTTCGCCCTGCTGGCCCGGCCTTATCTGTTGCGCCGTCTCGGGGTGCAGGCCGTGATGCCGCTGACTTTCCCGGTGCCGGCCGGCTTCGTCTGGAGCAAGCCCGGCAAACGCCGCGAGTATCTACGTGCGCGCTTGGAGGATGGGCGCGCGGTGCTCTATCCGAACCAGAGCCCTGGCGTACTGCTCAGCGCTGCCTGGGCCAACGGCCTGGTCGAGATACTCGAGGACACCACCCTGGCCGAAGGCGACCCGGTGCGCTTCATCCCGCTGAGCGAAGTGCTGGGCTGAGGGGAGTGCTGGAGGGCGTTGGCCATCCTCCTGTCGTCCATACTTGGCTGGAAAGTTTTCCGAGGTGAACGATGGGCGAGCACAAGGCATGGCTGGTGCTGCATGGTCGACAGGCCGCGAACGAGGAACTGCGTGCCGCTATCCTTGCCCAGCGCAAGGCTGGCTGGGACATTGCCGTGCGCCTGACCTGGGAGGCCGGCGATGCCCGCCGCTTGGTCGAGGAGGGGCTGGCGGCGGGTTATCCGACGCTCATCGCCGGTGGTGGCGACGGCACCTTGCGCGAAGTGGCGGAAGCCATGGTCCTGGCTGGCGGCGACGCCAGTCTGGCGATCCTGCCGCTGGGCACGGCCAACGACTTCGCGCGTGCGGCAGGCGTGCCCTTGCCGCCGGCAGAGGCCTTGGCCCTGCTGGATGTCGCACCCAGCCCGGTGGATCTTGGCGAGGTGGATGGCCAGCTGTTTCTCAACATGGCCACCGGCGGCTTCGGCTCGAAGGTCACTGCCAATACTCCCGAGGAGTTGAAGAAGGCGCTCGGCGGGGCAGCCTATCTTCTTACCGGACTGACCCGTTTCAATGAGCTGCATGCTTCCTTCGGACGTTTTCGCGGACCGGATTTCTGCTGGGAAGGCGAGTTTCTCGCGCTGGGCATCGGCAACGGACGTCAGGCCGGGGGCGGCAATCTGCTCTGTCCCGGAGCGCTGGTGGACGACGGTCTGCTCGACCTCTGCATCGTGCCGGCGCCGGAGAATGCGGAAAGCCCGCTCAGCACCTTGGGGACGCTGATTTCCCTGCGCATTCTCGGTGCGGAGACCATCTCCATCGGGGCGCGCCTACCGTGGATCGAGGTCGAGGCGCCAGGGGGACTGGACCTGAACCTGGACGGCGAGCCGGCAAACAGCCAGACCTTGCGCTTCACCACCCGCGCAGCGGCCCTGCGGATGCATCTGCCACCCGACTCGCCGCTGCTGAGCAGCAATTCCGGGCCGGCACTTGCCGCGGCCGATGCAACGCAGCCCGTGGCTTGACGTTTACTGATCGTCGAAATAGCGCTCGTGCCACTCCACCAGGGGTTGCGGAGCATTGAGCTTGTGCCCGTAGATCACCGAGTAGGACAGCACGTTCTGCACGTACTGGCGGGTTTCGTCGAAGGGGATGCTTTCCACCCAGACGTCGAAGGCCAGGTGGTCGGCGCCGCGCAGCCACTGGCGTACGCGCCCGGGACCGGCGTTGTAGGCGGCGGAGGCGAGCACCCGGTTGCCGCCGAACTGGGCATGCACCTGGCTGAGGTAGGCGGCGCCGAGCTGGATGTTGGTGTCAGGATCGTAGACCTGGCGCGGCGAGCTCAGCGGGATGCCGAACTTGCGCGCGGTTTCCTGGGCGGTGGCCGGCATCAGCTGCATCAGGCCGCCGGCGCCGGCGCCGGAGCGGGCATCGTTCATGAAGGCGCTTTCCTGGCGGGTGATGGCGAACACCCAGCTCGAGTGCAGGCCGCGATTCCTGGCGGCGCGGGTCAGGCTGCCCTGGTGGGCCATCGGGAAGCGGATGTCCAGATCATCCCAGTACTGGGCCTGGCTGATGGTGCGGATGGCCGGGAAATACCAGCCCATGTCATAGGCCAGCCTGGCCTGGGCGACCATTTCCTCGCGACTGAACAGGCGGCTGACGTGATACCACTCGCGGCGCGCGTCGACGACCTGTCCGCGGGCGTGGAATTCCAGGGCCCGGCGGATGCCGGCGGTGTTGCGCACCTTCTGCATCACTCGGGGATCGAGTGCCATCGGCTTGTGGTTCAGCTGGTAGGGAGCCTGGATGCGGTCGGCGGCGAGAAATCCGTAGAAATCCCGTTCGCGGGCGACCGGCTGGTAGAGCCCGGTCGCCTGCTGGCTCTGCGGCTGGGCCAGTTGCAGGCTGCGCGCCTGCCAGTAGCGCCAGCGGTTGCTGCTGGCGAGCTCCTGCGGCATTCGGCTGGTCAGGCGGTGGGCTTCGTCCCAGCGGCCGAGGCGCAGCAGCAGGCGGGTACGCCATTCGGCCACGGTCTTGTCGCGCAGTTCCGGATCGTATTCGGCCATCACCGCGAGGGCCCGGCTGTCGAAGCGCTTGGCCAGGGTCAGGCCGATCTCCCGGGCGATTGCCACCTTCTCCTCGCTGGAGAACCGCATGCGCCGGGCGTAGTCGTCGAGCAGGGCCAGGGCCTTGTCCGGCTCCTGGCGGGCCAGGCGGCGCAGGCCGAGCCCGACCACGTCGGCCATGCGCTCGCTGGCCGGGGCGAAGCGCGAACTCTGGCTCAGCAGCATCTGTGGCTTCTGCGCCACCTCCACCATCAGCAGGCCTTCGCGCTCGAGGCTGGGGGTGCTCTTCGCCAGATGGGTGGCCAGGCCATAGTTGCGTGCGTCGGCGGCCAGGCGCAGGCGCTGCCAGCGCTTCTGCTCGCTCAGCTGGCCGTCGGCGGCCCAGAGTCCGAACAGTGTGTCGCAGGCCTCGGGCTGCGACTTGCCGACCAGCCAGAGCTTCTCGGCGCTGACATGGCCTTCGGCCTTGCGTCCGTGGGTGAGCTGATACTGGCCGTACAGGCAGTCGAGTTCGGTGAAGTTCAGCGCCGGATCGTAGTAGTCGACGAAGGTCCGCCAGTCGCCGCGCTCGGCCAGCCAGCGCAGCCAGCGCAGCTTCATCCAGCCGATCTGCGGCAGGTCGCCATGTTCGGCGAGGAACTCCTCGATTTCCCTGTTGCTGGCGCTCTTCAGGCGGGCGGTCAGCTCGTCGTAGGCCAGGTGGGGCTCCAGCGGATAGTCGCGCAGGGCCTGGCGGTTGCGCAGGTAGGGGCCGGCATCGCCCTTGGCCAGCGCCCGCTTGGCCTGGTCGTAGAGGATGCGCTGCTCGCCGAGCGAAGCCGCCTCGGCGGGCGGAATGGCCAGGGGGATCAGGGACAGGCAGAAAAACAGGCTGAGGAATCGACTGCGCATGACTCTTCTCGGGGGAAGGAGTGGCGACGGAACTTCGAGGTAATGGAACTCCTGTCTAGTTTAGCTGTAGCTCCACCTGTATTGACAGCGTACTGAAAAGCCCGACGAGGAGGCGTGCGCGCATGGCCGGCGCCCGGGCCTGATAGAATGTGCGCCGATTTTCTTCGAGATTTTGCCCATGACGCTGCTCAAGTTCACCGATGTTTCCCTCGCCTATGGCGCCATGCCGTTGCTCGACAAGGTGTCCTGGCAGATTGCCCGCGGCGAGCGCGTCTGCATCATCGGCCGCAACGGCACCGGCAAGTCCAGCATGCTGCGCCTGGTCAAGGGCGAGCAGAACGCCGACGACGGCGAGATCTGGCGCGCGCCGGGGCTGAAGATCGGCGAACTGCCGCAGGAGCTGCCGCGCGCCGACGAGCGCACCGTGTTCGATGTGGTCGCCGAGGGCCTGACCGGGGTCGGCGAGCTGCTCGCCCAGTATCACCACCTGAGCCAGAACATTCACAGCGACGCCGATCTGGACAAGCTCATGCACGTCCAGCAGGAACTGGAGGCGAAGGATGGCTGGCGCCTGCAGCAGCTGGTCGACAGCACCCTGAGCCGCCTGCAGCTGCCGGCCGACAAGACCCTCGCCGAGCTGTCCGGCGGCTGGCGCCGGCGTGTGCTGCTGGCCCAGGCGCTGGTTTCCGAACCCGACCTGCTGCTGCTCGACGAGCCGACCAACCACCTCGACATCGGCGCCATCGCCTGGCTGGAAGAGGCCCTGAGCGGCTTCAACGGTGCCGTGCTGTTCATCACCCACGACCGTGCCTTCCTGCAGAACCTGGCCACCCGCATCCTCGAGCTGGACCGCGGCCACCTGATCGACTGGAACGGCGACTACGCCAGCTTCCTGGTGCACAAGGAGCAGCAGCTGGCGGCGGAGGAGACCGCCAACGCGCTGTTCGACAAGCGTCTGGCCCAGGAGGAGGTGTGGATTCGCCAGGGCATCAAGGCCCGCCGCACCCGCAACGAGGGCCGCGTGCGCGCGCTCAAGGCGATGCGCGCCGAGCGCTCCGAGCGCCGCGAGCGCCAGGGCAAGGCCAGTTTCCAGGTGGAGACGGCGGAGAAGTCCGGCAAGCAGGTGATCGTCGCCGAGCACGTTGGCTTCGCCCACCCCGGTGGCGAGTCGTTGATTCGCGACTTCTCCATGGTCCTGCAGCGTGGCGACCGCATCGGTCTGCTCGGCGCCAACGGTACCGGCAAGACCACCCTGCTCAAGCTGCTGCTCGGCGAACTGCAGCCCACCAGCGGCCGCATCGACGTCGGCACCAAGCTGGAGGTGGCCTATTTCGACCAGCTGCGCCACCAGCTGGAACCGGAAAGGACGGTGATCGACAACATCGCCGAAGGCCGCGAGTTCATCACCATCAACGGTCAGAACCGCCATGTACTGAGCTATCTCGGCGATTTCCTGTTCAGTCCGCAGCGCGCCCGCACCCCGGTCAAGGCACTGTCCGGCGGTGAGCGCGCGCGCCTGCTGCTGGCCAAGCTGTTCAGCAAGCCGGCCAACCTGCTAGTGCTCGACGAGCCGACCAACGACCTGGACGTGGAAACCCTGGAACTGCTGGAAGAGATCCTGCTGGACTTCCCCGGCACCGTGTTGATGGTCAGCCACGACCGGGCCTTCCTCGATAACGTGGTGACCAGCACCCTGGTGTTCGAGGGCGAAGGCCGGGTCCGCGAATACGTTGGCGGTTACCAGGACTGGCTGCGCCAGGGCGGCTCGCCGCGCCTCTTGGGCGTCGGCGAACGCCCGGGCCGGGACGAGGCGCCGAAAAGGGAGGCGCCGGCTGCCGCCGCGGCGGAAACTGCCAGCCCGTCGACCGTTCCCAGGAAAAAGCTGAGCTATAAACTGCAGCGCGAGCTGGAGGCGATTCCCGGCCAGATCGACGCCGTGGAGACGGAACTGGCCGAGCTGCAGGAGCGCATCGCCGATCCGGCCTTCTATCAGCAGCCGGCAGAACAGAGCAGCGCGGCCCTGGCCCGCCTGGAAGGCCTGCAACAGGAGCTCGACCGTCTGCTCGAGCGCTGGGCGGAGCTGGAAGAGAGCTGACCGGCTCGCCGCAGCGGGCGCACGGCGAGGTAGCCGGGCGCCACGGCTTTTTCTCAGCGACCGGCCGGAAGACACCTATGGCAATCGACTACCGCATCACCCTGGATGACTGGCACGCCTTCAGCTATCGCATCGAGCTGGAGCGAGGCTACGACCGCACGCACGCCGAGGCCGCGCCCGGCTGGACGCGCCTGGGCTACCAGCAGTGCAGCAACTGCCCGCTGAGTCCGGAACAGTACAGCCACTGTCCGGCGGCGCTGGACCTGCAGGGGGTGATCGAGGACTTCCAGGGGCTGCCGGCATTCCAGAAGGCGCAGGTCTGGGTGCGCACGCCGGAGCGGGAATACCGCAAGCAGGTCAGTCTGGAGGAGGGCGTGCGCTCGCTGCTCGGGGTGATCATGGCCACCAGCGCCTGTCCCCGCCTGGCCCGCCTGCGGCCGATGGCGCAGCAGCATCTGCCGTTCGCCAGCCAGCAGGAGTTCGCCCTGCGCGCAGTATCCCTCTATCTGGCACGGCAGTACTTCAACGCCCGGGAAAGGCGCCATGCCGACTGGGAGCTGAAGGGCCTGGTGCGTCTGTTCCAGCAATTGCAGCTGGTCAACCAGGCCTTCTGGCAGCGCATCCATGGCACCTGTGGCGGCGACTCGAACCTCAAGGCCTTCCTGACCTTTTTCTCCATGGCGTCCAGCATGAGCTATTCGCTGGAAACCCAGCTCGCGAAGATCCGTCCGCTGGTGATGAGCGACGGCGAGGACTGAGCCTGTCCCTTCACCCGCAGGGAGGAGGGACGCCGGGGTCATTCGGGCTTCTTCAGACGCACCGCCAGCACGTCGCAGGGCGCACCGTGCAACAGGTCGTTGGCGGTCGAGCCGAGCAGCAGGGCGAGGCCGTGGCGGCCATGGCTGCCGACCACGATCAGATCGCAGCCCTTCTCCAGTGCCAGCTGGTGGATCTCCTGGCGCGGCTGACCGAAGAGGATATGCCGCCGCTCGGGCAGCAGCTCGGGATACTGGCTGGCGAAGGCTTCGACCCGCTCGCGGGCCTGGTCGGTCTGCTGCTGCTGCAGCGTCGACAGGTCCATCGGCACGTCTCCGCCGAAGGCCATGGCCATCGGCTCGACGATGTGCACCAGCGACAGCTGGGCCTGGAAGCAGTTGGCCAGGGCAATGGCCTGGCGGATGACCGGATGGCATTCGTCGGTGAGATCGACGGCGGTCATGATGTGTTGGTAAGGCATGGTCGTGTCCTGTGCGGTGAACCTGCAACAAGTATGACCTGCCCGCGTGAACAGAAAAGCCTCCGGCAGGGCCTGATGCGCGATTCCTTGAGCCACGGCAAGGCTGCGCGGGGCGGCGGGCGGTGCTGCTGTTTTTATTGTTATGTTTTTTAACTATTAGCCTTCTGCTTCCTATAATTTCATGGTCGTTGACGGTGAAAAAAACCTTTGCTGAAATGCCAGCGCTTCATTATTAAGTTGATTAACTAATGAGGCTTCCGGATAACAATCGATAAGAAAGGAAACGAACATGATGAAGCTGGCTCCGCTCGCCTGGCGCCTCTCGTGCGCCGCACCCTTCTCCCCCTGCCTCGCCGGCATTGCCCGACCCCGGACAACGTCTCCCTCTTTCCCGACAGCCAGGCCATAACCCGGCGGATACGCCTCGCGATAGCGGCGGTCGATGCAGTAACCCCACGATGCGCCTGGCGCCGGCATGGGCCGGGGCGCGCGGCCGCCTGTCCGAATCCTGCAAAAGGTGGTTTTCGATGAATAGGGTAGGGAAAGAGTCTCGTCGTACTTACACGACCATCGGCCTGTGTTTTGTCGTTGCGCTCCTCGAAGGCATGGACCTGCAATCCGCCGGCATCGCCGCGCCGGGCATGGCCGCCCAGTTCGGCCTGAGTTCGACGATGATGGGCGCGGTGTTCAGCGCCAGCATCCTCGGCCTGCTGCCCGGCGCCCTGGGCGGCGGCTGGCTGGCCGACCGGATCGGTCGCAAGCGGGTACTGATCGGTGCGGTGGTGCTGTTCGGCCTGTTCTCCATCGCCACCGCGCTGGTCTGGGACCTGAACAGCCTGCTGGCAGCGCGCTTTCTGACCGGCGTCGGCCTGGGCGCCGCGCTGCCCAACCTGATCGCCCTGTCCTCGGAGGCGGCGGATGCGCGCTCCCGCGGCACTGCGGTCAGCCTGATGTACTGCGGCGTGCCGCTGGGCGGGGCGCTGGCGGCGCTGGTCGGCATGGCCGGCTTCGCCAGTGGCTGGAAGGCGGTGTTCTACGTCGGCGGGGTGGCGCCGCTCCTGGTCGCGCCGCTGCTGGTCCTGTGCCTGCCCGAGTCGGCGGCCTTCCGCGCGCAGCAGAACGCCCGGGGCGGGCCACGCGCCTCCCTCTGGCAGGGGCTGTTCCAGGAGGGCGCGGCCATGCCGACCCTGCTGCTGTGGATCAGCTACTTCTTCACCCTGATGGTCGTCTACATGCTGCTCAACTGGCTGCCGTCGCTGCTGGTCGGCCAGGGCTTCACGCGTCCCCAGGCCGGCATGGTGCAGATTCTCTTCAACCTCGGCGGGGCCACCGGCTCGCTGCTGCTCGGGCTGCTGCTGGATCGCTGGCGTCCGCTGGCGCTGGTGGCGCTGACCTACGCCGGCATCCTCGCTGCCCTCGCCGGACTGGGCCTGTCCACGGCGTTCGTCAGCATGCTGCTGGCCGGTTTCGCCGCCGGCTTCTTCGCCATCGGCGGGCAGTTGGTGCTCTACGCGCTGGCGCCGCTGTTCTATCCCACCGCGGTACGGGCCACCGGCGTCGGCGCCGCCGTGGCGGTCGGCCGCCTGGGCTCGATGAGCGGGCCGCTGGTGGCCGGGCAGATGCTGGCGATGGGCACCGGCGCGACCGGCCTGCTGCTGGCTTCCGCGCCCGGCGTCGTGGTGGCTGCGGCGGCGGTGTTCTACCTGCTCGGCCAGCGCCGCGCCGAGGGCGTGACCGCCTGAGCGGGACGGCGGGCCGCTCAGGCCCGCCAATCCCACTGCTTTTCAATGCCGCCGCTCCGGCCGAAGCGGCAAGGCCCGGTCGTGCAGCGGCAATAGATAACAAAAACAATAAAGGTAACCGACATGCTCGACACACGACGGGGCGCGGCCGGCGCAGCCCTGCTGCTGCTTGCCCAGGGAACGGCACAGGCAGGCGGCTTCATCGAGGACAGCCAGGGCAGCCTGACCCTGCGCAACTTCTACTTCGACCGCGACTACAAGGGCGAGTCCAACATCTCCGCGCGCCGCGAGTGGGCGCAGGGTTTCATCCTCAACATCAAGTCCGGCTTCACCGAGGGCCCGGTCGGCTTCGGCCTCGACCTGCAGGGCATGCTCGGCGTCCAGCTCGACTCCTCGCGCGACCGGGTCGGCACCGGCCTGCTGCCGGTCCAGCGCGGCAGCGGCGAAGCCGCAGAGGAGTATTCCGAGCTGGGCATCACCGGCAAGGTCCGCTACTCGAAGACCGAACTGCACGTCGGCACCGTGATGCCGCGCCTGCCGATCCTGATCAGCAGCCCGGCCCGGCTGCTCTGGCAGACCTTCAAGGGCGGCCACCTGCGCTCCCAGGACATCCAGGGCCTGAGCCTGCAGGGCGGCTACCTGAGCCGCATGAACCAGCGCGACTCCACCGACTACCAGAAGATCACCATCGCCGCGCCCAACGGCCGCTTCGACGGCACCGCCGAGTCCGACGAGTTCATCTTCCTCGGCGGCGACTACGCGCTGACCAAGGCGCTGACCCTGAGCTACTACCACGCCCGGCTCGACGAGATCTACCAGCAGAACTACCTGGGCGCGATCCACCAGTTCAGGCTCGGTCCGGGCGAGTTCAAGACCGATTTGCGCTGGTTTCTCAGCGACGAGGAGGGCGACGGCAAGGCCGGTTCGGTGGACAACCAATACGTCGGGGTGGCCTTCGGCTACAAGCTGGGCGGGCACCGCCTGACGGTGGGCGGCGCGCTGTCCAGCGGCGACTCGGCGATGCCCTACATCGCCGGTTCGGAGCCGCACCTGATCTCCGAGTATGCGCTCAGCTCGGAATTCCTCAACGCCGACGAGCACTACTGGAACGTCCGCTACGACTACGACTTCGCCGCGCTCGGCATCCCCGGGCTGACCGGCATGCTGCGCTTCATGCGGGGCACCAACGTCGAGCTGCCGGAGCGCCTCGGCGGCAGCGGGCAGAGCGAGAGCGAGCGGGATCTGGAGCTGTCCTACGTGGTCCAGTCCGGGCCTTTGAAGAACGTGGCGCTGCGCGTGCGCAACGCGCGCTACCAGAACAGCTTCGCGGCCAACGCGACGATGCGCGACGACAACGAGACGCGGGTCAACGTCGATTACACCTGGAAGCTCTGGTAGGTCCGGGGCCGAAAGCGCGAAAATAATTAATTGACATAACTAATTTTCAGGCGCTAGTTTAGACCACACACCAACAACAACTCGAAGGTGATCCGACATGAACAAGTACGAAGGCCGCTGGAAAACCGTGACCGTGGAGATCGAGGGCGGCATCGCCTGGGTCACCCTGAATCGTCCGGAAAAGCGCAACGCCATGAGCCCGACGCTCAACCGCGAGATGCGCGACGTGCTGGAAACCGTGGAGCAGGACGCCGAGGCCAGGGTGCTGGTGCTGACCGGCGCCGGTTCGGCCTGGACCGCCGGCATGGACCTCAAGGAGTACTTCCGCGAAGTCGACGCCGGTCCCGAGATCCTCCAGGAGAAGATCCGCCGCGAGGCTTCCGAGTGGCAGTGGAAGCTGCTGCGCATGTACAGCAAGCCGACCATCGCCATGGTCAACGGCTGGTGCTTCGGCGGCGGCTTCAGCCCGCTGGTGGCCTGCGACCTGGCGGTCTGCGCCGACGAAGCGACCTTTGGTCTCTCGGAGATCAACTGGGGCATCCCGCCCGGCAACCTGGTCAGCAAGGCCATGGCCGACACCGTCGGCCACCGCCAGTCGCTCTACTACATCATGACCGGCAAGACCTTCGACGGCCGCAAGGCGGCGGAAATGGGCCTGGTCAACCAGAGCGTGCCGCTGGCCCAGCTGCGCGAGACGGTGGTCACCCTCTGCCAGGACCTGCTGGACAAGAACCCGGTGGTGCTGCGCGCGGCGAAGAACGGCTTCAAGCGTTGCCGCGAGCTGACCTGGGAGCAGAACGAGGACTACCTGTACGCCAAGCTCGACCAGTCGCGCCTGCTCGACGAGGAGGGCGGCCGCGAGGAAGGCATGAAGCAGTTCCTCGACGAGAAGAGCATCAAGCCGGGCCTGCAGGCCTACAAGCGCTGACCGCGACAGGACGGGAAGGGCGCCTGCCGCCCGCCCGCCCGTTCGGGTCCTGTGAAGAACAATGACAAGACAAGGATTCCTCCATGCTTGACGTGCCCTTGCTGATCGACGGGCTGGCCAGGCCGGCCGGCGACGGACGCACCTTCGTGCGGCGCAACCCGCTGAATGGCGAGATCGTCTCGACCGCCGCCGCGGCTACCGCGGAAGACGCCGATGCCGCGGTCGCCGCGGCGCAGCGGGCCTTTCCGGGCTGGGCCGCGCTGGCGCCGAACGAGCGCCGGGCGCGCCTGGCGAAGGCCGCGGACCTGCTGGAAAGCCGCGCCGCCGAGTTCGTCGGCCTCGCCGCGGAAACTGGCGCGATGGCCAACTGGTACGGCTTCAACGTGAAGCTGGCCGCCGGCGTCCTGCGCGAAGCCGCGGCGATGACCACGCAGATCACCGGCGAGGTCATCCCTTCCGACATCCCCGGCAGCTTCGCCATGGCGCTGCGCCAGCCCTGCGGCGTGGTGCTCGGCATCGCGCCGTGGAACGCGCCGATCATCCTCGCCGCGCGTGCCGTGGCGATGCCGCTGGCCTGCGGCAACACCGTGGTGCTCAAGTCCTCCGAACAGAGTCCCGCCGTGCATCGCCTGCTCGGTCAGGTGTTGCAGGACGCCGGACTCGGTGACGGGGTGGTCAACGTGCTCGGCAACGCGCCGGAGGATGCCCCGGCCATCGTCGAGCGGCTGATCGCCAACCCGGCGGTGCGCCGGGTCAACTTCACCGGCTCGACCCACGTCGGGCGGATCGTCGGCGAACTGGCGGCGCGCCACCTCAAGCCGGCGGTGCTCGAGCTGGGCGGCAAGGCGCCGTTCCTGGTGCTGGACGACGCCGACCTGGACGCCGCGGTCGAGGCGGCGGCCTTCGGCGCCTTCTTCAACCAGGGGCAGATCTGCATGTCCACCGAGCGGCTGATCGTCGACGAGCGGGTGGCCGATGCTTTCGTCGAGAAGCTGGCGAACAAGGCCGCCTCGCTGCGGGTCGGCGATCCGGACGACCCGGCGTCGGTGCTCGGCTCGCTGATCGACGCCGGCGCCGCGCGGCGCATCCAGGCCCTGGTCAACGACGCCCTGGCCAAGGGCGCGACACTGCTGTGCGGCGGCCACAGCGACGGCAGCCTGATGCAGGCCACCCTGCTCGACGGCGTTACCGAGGACATGCGCCTGTACCGCGAGGAGTCCTTCGGCCCCGTGGCGGTGGTGCTGCGCGCCGCAGGCGACGAGGCGCTGCTGCGCCTGGCCAACGATTCCGAGTTCGGCCTGTCCGCGGCGATCTTCAGTCGCGACGTTTCCCGCGCCCTGGCGCTGGCGCAGCGCATCGACTCGGGGATCTGCCACATCAACGGGCCGACCGTGCAGGACGAGCCGCAGATGCCCTTCGGTGGCGTGAAGTCGAGCGGCTACGGCAGCTTCGGCGCGCGCGCCTCGATCGAGCAGTTCACCCAGCTGCGCTGGGTCACCCTGCAGAACGGGCCGCGCCACTACCCGATCTGAGCATCATCCCCGGCCGGCGTGCGCCGGGGCGAGCGATCTTCCGCAACAACAAGAACAACACAGGGCCGGCCGATGGCCGGTCCGCATAGGCAGGCGCCTCCGCGCCCCGCGCGTGCGGGGGCGTCCTGCGGGAGGAATGCAATGAACAGCAAGGCTTGCGAGTCCCCTTTCCCCGCGGCGCAGCCGCGCCTGCGTCCGGTGGCGATCGGCCAGCCGGGCGTCGCCTTCGAGGAGGCGAACGGCTGCCTCTACCTGCGTCCCCTGGAGCCCCTGGCGCCGCTGCCGACGCGGCTGCTCGACCGCCTGCGGCACTGGGCGCGGCTGACCCCGGAGCAGACCCTGGTCGCCCGCCGCGGTGACGACGGCCAATGGCAGCGCCTCAGCTACGCGCAGATGCTGGACAGCGCGCGGACCATCGGCCAGCATCTGCTGGAGTACGGCTTGAGCGCCGAGCGGCCGCTGCTGATCCTCTCCGGCAACGGCCTGGATCATCTGAAGCTGGCCACCGCCTGCCTCTACGTGGGCATTCCCTACTGCCCGGTGTCGCCGGCCTATTCCACCCTGTCCCAGGATCTCGCCAAGCTGCGCCACATCGTCGAACGCCTGCAGCCCGGCCTGGTCTTTGCCGCGGACAGCGCGACCTACGCCCGCGCCATCGACACCGTGATCCCGGCACAGGTGCCGCTGCTGTTCAGCGAGGGGGCGCTGCCCGGACGGCCCAGCCGCACCTTCGCCGCGCTGGAGCGGCCGACCGATAGCGCCGGGGCGGAGGCCGCCTTCGCGCGGGTCGGGCCGGACAGTATCGCCAAGTTCCTCTTCACCTCGGGCTCGACCAAGCTGCCCAAGGCGGTGCCGACCACCCAGCGCATGCTCTGCGCCAACCAGCAGATGCTGCTGCAGACCTTCCCGGTGTTCGCCGAGGAGCCGCCGGTGCTGGTCGACTGGCTGCCGTGGAACCACACCTTCGGCGGCAGCCACAACGTCGGCATCGCCCTCTACAACGGCGGCACCCTCTACATCGACGACGGCAAGCCGACCCCGCAGGGCTTCGCCGAGACCCTGCGCAACCTGCGCGAGATCTCGCCGACCGCCTACCTGACCGTGCCCAAGGGCTGGGAGGAGCTGGCCGGCGCCCTGGAACAGGACGCCGGGCTGCGCGAGCGCTTCTTCGCCCGGGTCCGGCTGTTCTTCTTCGCCGGCGCCGGCCTGTCGCATTCGGTGCGCGAGCGGCTGGACCGGGTGGCCGAGGCGCATTGCGGCGAGCGCATCCGCACGGTGGCCGGGCTCGGCATGACCGAGACGGCGCCGTCCTGCACCTTCAGCACCGGGCCGGTGGACCTGCCCGGCTACGTCGGCGTGCCGGCGCCGGGCTGCGAGCTCAAGCTGGTACCGGTGGACGGCAAGCTGGAGGCGCGCTTTCGCGGCCCGCACGTGATGGCCGGCTACTGGCGCGAGCCGGAGCTCAGCGCCGAGGCCTTCGACGCGGAGGGCTACTACCGCTCCGGCGACGCCCTCAAGCTGGTCGACCCGGAACGTCCCGAGCTGGGCCTGCTGTTCGACGGGCGCATCGCCGAGGACTTCAAGCTGTCCTCCGGGGTCTTCGTCAGCGTCGGCCCGCTGCGCGCCCGGATCATCCTGGCCGGCGCGCCCTATATCCAGGACGTGGTGGTGACCGGGCCGAACCGCCCTGAACTGGGCCTGCTGATCTTCCCGCGGCTGCCCGAGTGCCGGGCTCTGGCCGGCCTGCCCGAATCGGCATCGGTCGCCGAAGTGCTGGCGACGCCGGCGGTGCGTGGCTGGCTGCGGAATCTGCTGGACGAGCTGAACCGCACGGCGACCGGCAACGCCAGCCGGCTGGCCTGGGCCTGCCTGCTCGCCGAGCCGCCGTGCATCGACCGCGGCGAGGTGACCGACAAAGGCTCGATCAACCAGCGCGCGGTGCTGCAGTTCCGCGCGGCGCAGATCGACGCCCTGTACGCCGGCGAGGATGCCGGGCGGGTGCTGGCATGAGTCGCGCGGCCGGGCTGTACTCGGCCTTCGACGAAGTCTGCCTGGTGGATGCCCTGCGCACCCCCTGGGTCGACCTCGGTGGTGCGCTGGCGCAGGTCTCGCCCATCGACCTGGGCATCGCGGTGGCCCGCGGGCTGTTCGCGCGCAGCGGCATCGACGCGGCGGCGGTGGATTCGGTGATCGCCGGCTCGATGGCCCAGGCCAGCTTCGACGCCTATTTCCTGCCGCGCCACATCGGCCTCTACAGCGGCGTGGCGCAGGCGGTGCCGGCGCTGGCGGTGCAGCGCATCTGCGGCACCGGCTTCGAGATCCTCCGCCAGGCCGGCGAGCAGATCGAACATGGCCGCGCGGGGCTGGTGCTCTGCGCAGCCAGCGAGTCGATGTCGCGCAACCCGATCGCCGCCTACACGCATCGCGGCGGTTTCCGCTTCGGCGCCCCGGTGGAATTCAAGGACTTTCTCTGGGAAGCGCTGTTCGATCCGGCAGCCGGCGTCGACATGCTGCAGACCGCGGAAAGCCTCGCGCACATTTACGGACTCGACCGGGAGACGGTCGACCGCTTCGCTGCGCAGAGCTTCGTGCGGGCCCTGGCCGCGCAGGAGTCCGGCTGGTTCGCCGGCGAGATCCTGGCGCTCGAGCGCGCGCGCTTCGCCCTGGTGGGCGGCTGCGAGCGCAGCCTGGAACTGCCGCGCGGCATCGACACGGTCGAGCGCGACAGCCATGTGCGCGCCTCCTCGTTCGAGGCCCTGCAGCGTCTGCGGGCGGTGCATGCCGGCGGCGTGCAGACCGCCGGCAACAGCTGCGCGGTGGTGGACGGTGCCGCCGCCGCGCTGGTCGGCGCCTGCCGCGACTTCCCCGGCGCCCGCCCGCTGGCCTGGCTGCGTGCGGCCAGCGCCTGCGGGGTGGCCCCGGAGTTCATGGGCATCGGTCCGGTGCCGGCCATCCGCCTGTTGCTCGAGCGCAGCGCTCTGACCCTGGCGGACATCGGCCGCTTCGAGATCAACGAGGCGCAGGGCGCGCAGATCCTCGCCGTGCAGCGCGAGCTGGAGATCGATGCGGCGCGGCTGAACGTCCACGGCGGGGCCATCGCCCTCGGCCATCCGCTGGCCGCCACCGGCCTGCGCCTGAGCCTGACCCTGGCGCGCCAGCTGCGCGCCGCCAACCTGCGCTACGGCGTGGCCGCGGCCTGCATCGGCGGCGGCCAGGGCATGGCCGTGCTGATCGAGAACCCCGACTACCGGGGCTGAGAATTCACTGGAGGATTTCCCATGTGGCACTACCAGGCTCCGCTGCGCGACATGCGCTTCGTCATCGAGGAATGGTTGGCGGCGCCGGCCGACTGGCAACGGATGCCGGCCTTCGCCGCCCTGGACGTTGAGCTGGCCGCGCAGGTGGTCGAGGAGGCGGGACGCTTCGCCGGCGGCGTGCTGGCACCCTTGAACGCATCCGGCGACCGCCAGGGCTGCCGCTTC
Source organism: Azotobacter chroococcum (assembly GCF_002220155.1). Classification (NCBI taxonomy): domain Bacteria; kingdom Pseudomonadati; phylum Pseudomonadota; class Gammaproteobacteria; order Pseudomonadales; family Pseudomonadaceae; genus Azotobacter; species Azotobacter chroococcum. Next base: position 1,273,348 of record NZ_CP011835.1, read on the forward strand.
GACAACGGCCGGGTGACCACCCCGGACGGCTTCCCGGCCGCCTACCAGGCCTTCGTCGACGGCGGCTGGGCGGCGCTGGCCTGCGCCGAGGAGGACGGCGGCCAGGGCCTGCCGCAACTGCTCAACGCCGCGCTGCTGGAGATGATCTACTCGACCAACCATGCCTGGGCGATGTACCCCGGCATCGCCCACGGCGCCTACGAATGCCTGCGCGCCCACGGCACGCCCGAGCTGCGCGAGCGCTACCTGGCGGCCATCGTCAGTGGCGAGATCCTGCCGACCATGTGCCTGACCGAGCCGCAGGCCGGCAGCGACGTCGGCCTGCTGCGCACCCGCGCCGAGCCGGCTGCGGACGGCAGCTACCGGATCACGGGCGGCAAGATCTTCGCCTCCGGCGGTGAGCACGACCTGACCGAAAACATCCTTCACCTGGTGCTCGCCCGCCTGCCCGACGCGCCGCCCGGCAGCCGCGGCATCTCGCTGTTCCTGGTGCCCAAGCTGCTGCCCGACGGCCGCCACAACGCGGTGCGCTGCGACGGCATCGAGCACAAGCTGGGCATCTGCGGCAGCGCCACCTGCACCCTGAGCTTCGAGCAGGCCGAAGGCTGGCTGCTCGGCGAGCCGCACCGGGGCCTGGCGGCGATGTTCGTGATGATGAACTCGGCGCGCCTGCACGTCGGCCTGCAGGGTTTGGGGCATGCCGAGGCGGCCTGGCAGAGCGCCGCGGCCTATGCCGCCGAGCGCCGCCAGATGCGTGCCGTGCGCCGTCCCGAAGGCCGCGCCGAGGCGCCGGCCGACCCGATCCACTACCACCCGGCGATGCGCCGCACCCTGCTCGAACTGCGCACCCTCACCGAGGGCATGCGCGCCCTCGGCTACTGGACGGCGCACCTGCTCGATGAGGCCGAGCAGGGCGCCGATCCGGCGCTGCGCGCCCGGGCGGAAAGCCGGGCGCAGCTGCTCACCCCGCTGGTCAAGGCCTTCTTCACCGAGCAGGGCTTTCGCCTGGCCAGTTCGGCGCTGCAGGTGTTCGGCGGCTACGGCTACGTGCAGGACTACCCCATCGAGCAGACCCTGCGCGACAGCCGCATCGCGATGATCTACGAGGGCAGCAACGAGATTCAGGCCAACGACCTGCTGCTGCGCAAGGTGCTCGGCGACGGCGGTACCGCGCTGCGCGGCCTGCTGGAGACCTTCCGCGCGGAAGCGGAGGCCGCCTCGGCCCTGCCGGAGTGCAGCGCCTTCGCCACTGCTCTGGAGCACTACTGCGACCGCCTGGCGACCGCCGCCGAAGGGCTGGCCGCCGCCGCGGCTCAGGACCCGGAGCGGCCCTACCGGGCGGCGGGCGATTTCCTGCGCCTGCTCGGCCTGGTCGCCCTGGCCTTCGCCTGGGCGCGCAGTGCGCGCCTGTCCCAGGGGCGTGCGGCTGACCCGTTCCATGCCGGCAAGCTGGAGTCGGCGGCCTTCTTCTTCGCCTACCTGCTGCCGGAGGCGGACCAGCGCCTGGCGCTGATCGAGGCCAGCCGCCAGCCGCTGCCGTTCCTCCCCGAATGACCGAACAAGGAAAATCCCGATGAAGATCCTGACCGCCCTCAAGCGCGTGGTGGACTACAACGTCAAGGTCCGCGTCAAGGCCGATGGCTCCGGCGTCGACCTGGCCAACGTCAAGATGTCGATGAACCCCTTCTGCGAGATCGCCGTGGAAGAAGCGGTGCGCCTGAAGGAGCGCGGCATCGCCACGGAGATCGTCGCCGTGTCCGTCGGCCCGGCCCAGGCTCAGGAGCAGCTGCGCACCGCCCTGGCCCTCGGCGCCGACCGCGCCATCCTGATCGAGACCGACGAGGAGCTGGGCTCCCTGGCGGTGGCCAAGCTGCTCAAGGCGGTGGTCGACAAGGAGCAGCCGCAGCTGGTGATCACCGGCAAGCAGGCCATCGACAGCGACAACAACCAGACCGGGCAGATGCTCGCCGCGCTGACCGGCTACGCTCAGGGCACCTTCGCCTCGAAGGTCGAGTTCTCCGGCGACAGGCTCAAGGTCACCCGCGAGATCGACGGCGGCCTGCAGACGATCGAGCTGAAGCTGCCGGCCATCGTCACCACCGACCTGCGCCTCAACGAGCCGCGCTACGCCTCGCTGCCGAACATCATGAAGGCCAAGAAGAAGCCGCTGGAGACGGTCAAGCCGGCGGATCTGGGCGTATCCGTCGCTTCCACCCTGAAGACCCTCAAGGTCGAGGCCCCGGCCGAGCGCCAGGCCGGCATCAAGGTGGGCTCGGTGGCCGAGCTGGTGGAGAAGCTGAAGAACGAGGCGAAGGTGATCTGAGATGGCAATCCTGGTAATCGCTGAACACGACAACGCGGTACTGGCGGCCGCAACCCTGAACACCGTCACCGCGGCCCAGGCCATCGGCGGGGATATCCATGTGCTGGTGGCCGGCAGCGGCTGCGCCGCGGTGGCCGAGAGCGCCGCGAAGATCGCCGGGGTGGCCAAGGTGCTGGTCGCCGACGACGCGGCCTACGGCCACCTGCTGGCGGAGAACGTCGCGCCGCTGATCGCCGGCCTGGCGAAGAACTACAGCCATGTGCTGGCGCCGGCCTCGACCAACGGCAAGAACTACCTGCCGCGCGTGGCGGCGCTCTTGGATGTCGACCAGATCTCCGAGATCGTCGCGGTGGAAAGCGCCGACACCTTCAAGCGGCCGATCTACGCCGGCAACGCCATCGCCACCGTGCAGTCCAGCGCGCCGATCAAGGTGATCAGCGTGCGTGCCACCGCCTTCGACGCGGCGGCGGGCGAGGGCGGCTCGGCCTCGATCGAGGCGCTGGCCGGTGCGGGCGAGGCGGGTAAATCGAGCTTCGTCGGCGAGGAGCTGGCCAAGTCCGACCGTCCGGAGCTGACCTCGGCGCGGGTGGTGGTCTCCGGCGGGCGCGGCCTGCAGAGCGGCGAGAACTTCCAGCTGCTCTATGCCCTGGCGGACAAGCTGGGCGCGGCGGTGGGCGCCTCGCGCGCCGCGGTGGATGCGGGATTCGCGCCGAACGACATGCAGGTCGGGCAGACCGGCAAGATCGTCGCGCCGGACCTGTACATCGCGGTGGGGATTTCCGGTGCGATCCAGCACCTGGCGGGGATGAAGGACTCGAAGGTGATCGTGGCGATCAACAAGGACGCCGAGGCGCCGATCTTCCAGGTGGCTGACTACGGGCTGGTGGCGGATCTGTTCGAGGTGCTGCCGGAGCTGGAGCGGACTCTCTGAACCGGCTCCCGCGGGGTGGGTTGGGCTGCAGGCCGCAACCTACCGACCGGCCGCCAGGCCGGCAATGGGATACCTGTCGGTATCCTTGACGGGTTACGCCGCTGCGCGGCTAACCCGCCCTACGAAAAATCCCTCGTCGACAATGGCTTGCAAGCGGCAGGCTGGGAAGCGCACGCAGCAGTTGGCGGTGTGCTGAGGGTCTTCGCGCCATTCCCCGCCGATTGCAGGGGTAACCGGATAGGCCTTGTCGTTGACAATTTCGCCGCGATCCATCGAATGCTCTACGGTTAGTCTGTCGGGCCAAGGGAATGGGCGACAGGGACGATCGACGGATGGTTCTGATTGGGGAACACTAGCCCGCGTGGCTGACGGCTCCTTCCTCCTGATGGCGAACGATTCATGACGGCGATGATCCTGATGAATACGTGGCGCAGACGGATGCTCTGTTGCGTCCTGGCCGGCCTGCTCCCGGCATGCACATCGGTGGGGCCGGGGCCGGGCGAGCGTCAATCCGAGCGTCCGAAACAGGCCGCCTCCCTGGCGCCGTGGGAGGCCGAGATGCTTCCGGTGGTTTCCTGGAGCCTGTCGCCCGGTCCGGTCGAGAGCCGTGCGATCGATGCTCCAGGCCTGCGGCCGGTGTTCCTGGTCGGCGATGACAGCCTGTCCAAGAGCTGGCTGAGGCTGCGGCGGGACCGGTTGCGGCGTCTGAACGCGCTCGGTCTGGTGGTGAACGTCGCTTCGCCTGCGGGCCTTGCGGAATTGCGCCGGCTGGCGGAGGGACTGCGGCTGATCCCGGTGACCGGCGACGACCTGGCGGCTCTGCTGGGGTTTTCCCATTACCCGGTGCTGGTCACCTCCACCTACATCGAACAATGACCATGGTCTCCGATGCCCTGGCCGGCTGAACGGCGAATCGCCCCGCCCGGCAGGGGGCTTTCCCTGTCGAGCGGGGCGGCTTCTTCGATGTGCCGGACTCAGGCGACCTCTTCGTAGGGCAGGCCGACGTAGTTCTCTGCGATGGTCACGCGGCCCGCTTCGGAGTTGAGAAAGTACTCGCGGTCGGCCAGCTGCATGCGCCTGTCGAAGGCGTCGCTGCCGGCGAAGTCGTGCAGCAGGTTGGTCATGAACCAGCTGAAGCGCTCGCCCTTCCAGACCCGGCGCAGGGCCAGCTCGGAATACTTCTCCAGCAGGTCGGTGCGGCCTTCCCGGTAGACCTTGTCCAGGATGCGGAACAGGTAGCAGACGTCGCTGCCGGCCAGGTTCAGGCCCTTGGCGCCGGTCGGCGGGACGATGTGCGCCGCATCGCCGACCAGGAACAGCCGGCCGTACTGCATGGGCTCGACCACGTAGCTGCGCAGCGGCGCGATGCTCTTCTCCAGCGACGGCCCGGTGACCAGCCTGTTCGCCACGTCGCCCGGCAGGCGGCGCTTGAGTTCGTTCCAGAAGCGCTCGTCGGACCAGTCCTCGACCTTCTCGCTCAGCGGCACCTGCAGGTAGTAGCGGCTGCGCGTCGTCGAGCGCTGGCTGCAGAGCACGAAGCCCAGGTCGGTGTGCGCATAGATCAGCTCCTCGTGGACCGGCGGCGTGTCGGACAGCAGGCCGAGCCAGCCGAACGGATAGACGCGCTCGTAATGCGACAGCACCTCGGCCGGGATGGTCTTGCGCGACACGCCGTGGAAGCCGTCGCAGCCGGCGATGTAGTCGCAGTCGATGCGCTGGGTCTGGCCGTCCTTCTCATAGGTGACGTAGGGCGTTCCGTCCTTGAGGCCGTACAACTGCACGTTCTCCGCCTCGTAGACGATCGGCGCGCCGCTGGCCTGGCGTGCGTCCATCAGGTCGCGGGTGACTTCGGTCTGGCCGTAGACCATCACCGTCTTGCCGCCGGACAGCCCCTTGAGGTCCAGGCGGATGCGCCGGCCCGAGCAGACCAGCTCGATGCCTTCGTGGACCAGGCCTTCGCGGTCTATGCGCTCGGCCACGCCGGCCTCGCGCAGCAGGTCGACCACGCCCTGCTCGAGCACGCCGGCACGGATGCGGCCGAGTACGTAGTCGGGGGTGTGACGTTCGAGGATCACGTTGTCGATGCCGGCCTTGTGCAGCAGCTGGCCGAGGAGCAGGCCGGACGGACCGGCGCCGATGATTGCCACTTGAGTCTTCATTCTTATTGTCTCTCTGGTTGGGGCCGGCCAGCCTGTGCAGGGCCGGCTTCGCTGAAGGCCTCTGCATTTTTGTTCAATGGATTCGCGAAAATAAGGTGATTTAGGCAGTATTACCGGTACTTTTGGATTATCCGTTCGGTTATCGAGCGAGAGGAGTTCGCGCCCCATGAAGTCGATCGCGCCCGATATCCCGGTGTTCAAGCTGTACGGGGAAGCGCTGGCCTGGCCGACGCCGGACCTGCTGCACTGCGAGTCGATTGCGCAACGCAGCAGCCTGCATCACTGGGAGATCAAGCCGCACCGCCATGCCGACCTGTTCCAGCTGCTCTACGTCCAGGAGGGCGAGGCGCTGGCTGAGGTGGAGAACCAGCGCCTGCGCCTGGCCGAGGCGGCGATCCAGGTGGTGCCGCCGCTCTGCGTGCACGGCTTCCGCTTCTCCGAGGACATCCAGGGCTACGTGCTGACCCTGGCCGCTCCTCTGGTGGCGCATCTGGAGGAGCTGCTGGGGCACAGCCTCGGAGTTCAGGGTGGCTTCGCCTGCCATCCGGCTGGCACGGACCGCGCCTGGCTCGATCTGCTGTTCGAGACGCTCTTTCGCGAGTACCGGGGGCACGAGCCGGGGCGCGAGCTGCAGCTGCAGTCGCTGGTCAACCTGCTGATGGTCTGGCTCGGCCGCCGCGAGCGTCGCCGCGCCGCCCCGCTCGGCGCCAGCGAGCGCAGTCGCCAGTACCTGGCGCGCTTCATGCGGCTGGTCGAGCAGCACTACCGCGAGCACCTGCCGGTGGACGAGTTCGCGCACCGCGTCGGGCTCTCCGGCGTCCACCTCAACAGCCTGTGCCGCCAGCTGGTCGGGCAGAGCGCCCTGCAGGTGATCCACCAGCGCCTGCTCTTGGAGGCCAAGCGCAACCTGATCTACACCGCCATGACCGTCAACGAGCTTTCCGATGCGCTCGGCTTCAACGATCCGGCGTACTTCTCGCGGTTCTTTCGCCGCCTCGCCGGACAGTCGCCGAAGGCCTTCCGCCAGACGGCGGTTGCCGGCAGTACGTCGTTGCCGAATCAGGACGATGAAGGGTGAGGAGGGAGCAAGACGGCGCGGCGCTTCCAGGCTGCGCCGGGCGGATTCAGCGGTAGATCTTGTGCAGCAGCCCGATCAGTTGCTGGCGCTCCTCGGCGCTGAGCGCCGCGGTGGCGTCCAGGTCGCTCTGCGCGGCCACCTCGCGCAGCTGTTTGAGCAGCGTTTCGCCGGCCTTGCTGAGAAAGATGCCGTAGGAGCGCTTGTCCGGCTTGCAGCGCACCCGCACCGCCAGTCCGCGGCTTTCCAGCTTGTTCAACAGGACCACCGCCTGCGGTGGCTCGATGGCCAGCGCGCGGGCCAGGTCGGCCTGCATCAGGCCGGCGTTCTGCTGGATGATCGCCAGGGCGGTGAACTGCGCCGGACGCAGGTCGAAGGCGCCGAGGCGGCTGACCAGATGCTGGAAGACCTTGAGCTGGGCGCGGCGCAGGGCATAGCCGATCAGCTCGTCGAGGGAGGCGTCCAGCGGGCCGTCAGCGGGCTGGGCGGCGGCCTGCGGATCGGCGGCCGGGGTGGGGCTGGACTTGCGGGGCATGGGGATGTGCGGTTCCGATTAGTTAATCTGCATAAAAATTCTGCAATGCCCGGCGGAAACTATCCAGAGGCAATCTTTCCCGCGTGCCACCTCTTGCCCAAAGGGGCGCTCGGGTGCTGAATGCAGCCATGGCCCGCCGTCGACGGTTCGTTGTCGTAAGAATGTCCGATGGCCGGCTCCCGGGCCGCGCAACTATCCTGAAACCAGCGCCGGGCAACGCTGTCCGCAAGCGATCCGGCTGCGGCGGTTCGCGTGATGCGCGGCCGGCCGACGTGGCCAGTGCAGCTTCTATTGGGAGAATCAGTCGATGATCTATAAAGGGAAAGCCATCCGGGTCCAGGCCCTGGGGGATGGCATCGTCGAGATGCAGTTCGACCTCGAGGGCGACTCCGTCAACAAGTTCAACCGCCTCACCCTGAACGAGTTCCGCCAGGCGGTGGACGCGCTGCGGGCGGAGGCCTCGCTCAAGGGCGTGCTGGTCACCAGCGCCAAGAGCATGTTCATCGTCGGCGCCGACGTCACCGAATTCCTCGAGCTGTTCCGCGCGCCCGAGGAGGAGCTGCGCGGCTGGTGCCTGGAGATCAACCGGATCTTCTCGGACTTCGAGGACCTGCCGGTGCCGACCGTGGTCGCGATCAACGGCATGGCCCTCGGCGGCGGCTTCGAGATGTGTCTGGCCTGCGACTTCCGGGTGATGGCCGAGTCGGCCAGGGTGGGCCTGCCGGAGGTCAAGCTGGGAATCAACCCGGGCTTCGGCGGCACCGTTCGCCTGCCGCGGCTGATCGGCAGCGACAACGCCATCGAGTGGATCGCCGCCGGCAAGGAGAACGGCGCCGCCGAGGCACTGAAGGTCGGCGCGGTGGATGCCGTGGTCGCCGACGAGCGGCTGCGCGAGGCGGCCCTCGACCTGGTGCGCCGGGCCGCCGCCGGCGAGCTGGATTTCCAGAGCCGCCGCCAGCCGAAGCTGGAGCCGCTCAAGCTCGGCAACATCGAGCAGATGATGGCCTTCGAGAGCGCCAAGGCCTACGTGGCCGCCCAGGCCGGCCCGCACTACCCGGCGCCCCTGGCCGCGGTGAAGACCATCCAGAAGGCCGCCAACTCCGGCCGCGAGGCCGCCCTGGAGATCGAGGTCGGCGGCTTCGTCAAGCTGGCCGCCACCTCGGTGGCGCAGAGCCTGGTCGGGTTGTTCCTCAACGAGCAGGAGCTCAAGCGCAGGGCCAGGAAATACGACAAGAACGCCCGCGAGGTGAAGCTGGCGGCGGTGCTCGGTGCGGGCATCATGGGTGGCGGCATCGCCTACCAGTCGGCGCTCAAGGGCACGCCGATCCTGATGAAGGACATCCGCGAGGAGTCCATCCGCCTGGGCCTGGCCGAGGCCGACAAGCAGCTCGGCAAGCGGGTGGAGAAGGGACGGATGACGGTGCGGCAGATGGCCGAGGTGCTCAATGGCATCCGCCCGACCCTGTCCTACGGCGATTTCGGCCAGGTCGACCTGGTCATCGAGGCGGTGGTCGAGAAGCTCGAGGTCAAGCAGGCGGTGCTTGCCGAGGTGGAGGCCCAGGTGAGGGAGGATTCGGTGATCGCCTCCAACACCTCGACCATCTCCATCAGCCGGCTGGCCGGCTCGCTCGAGCATCCGGAGCGCTTCTGCGGCATGCACTTCTTCAACCCGGTGCCGCTGATGCCGCTGGTCGAGGTGATCCGCGGCGAGCGCACCAGCGAGCAGACCATCGCCACCACCGTCGCCTACGCGCGCAAGATGGGCAAGACCCCGATCGTGGTCAACGACTGCCCGGGCTTCCTGGTCAACCGCGTGCTCTTTCCCTACCTCTCCGGGTTCACCCGGCTGTTGGCCGCCGGCATCGACTTCCAGCGCATCGACCGGGTGATGGAGGCGTTCGGCTGGCCGATGGGGCCGGCCTACCTGCTCGACGTGGTCGGCATCGACACGGCGGTGCATGCGCGCAACGTGCTCGCCGAGGGCTATCCCGAGCGGATGAAGGAGGAGGGCGACACCGCCATCGACGTGCTGCTGCGCGCCGGGCGCCTGGGCCAGAAGAGCGGCGCCGGCTTCTACGCCTACGAGCGCGACGGCAGTCCCAAGCCGAAGAAGCTGGAGGACCCGCAGGTGGCCGAGCTGCTCCGCCCGCTGGTGCGCGAGACGCGCGAGCTGGACGACGAGGAGATCATCAACCGCCTGATGCTGCCGCTGTGCCTGGAGACGGTGCGCTGCCTGGAGGAGGGCGTCGTCGAGTCGGCCGCCGAGGCGGACATGGGCCTGATCTACGGCATCGGCTTCCCGCCCTTCCGCGGCGGTGCGCTGCGCTACCTCGACGCCCTGGGCGTCGCCCGTTTCGTCGAGCTGGCTGACCGCCACGCCGACCTGGGGCCGCTCTACCAACCGACCGAAAAACTGCGCGACATGGCCCGTCAGGGCCAGACGTTCTTTGCCTGAGGGGGAGCCGAGTCATGAGTCTGAATCCGAAAGACGCGGTCATCGTCGACTTCGCCCGTACCCCGATGGGTCGTTCCAAGGGCGGCATGCACCGCCACACCCGCGCCGAGAACCTTTCGGCGCATCTCATCACCCAACTGCTCGAGCGCAACCCGCAGATCGACCCGGCGGAAGTCGAGGATGTGATCTGGGGCTGCGTCAACCAGACCCTGGAGCAGGGCTGGAACATCGCGCGCATGGCCGCGCTGCTGACCCCGATTCCGCACAGCAGCGGCGCGCAGACCGTCAACCGCCTGTGCGGCTCTTCGATGAGCGCGCTGCACAGCGCGGTGCAGGCGATCCAGACCGGCAACGGCGAGGTGTTCGTGGTCGGTGGCGTCGAGCACATGGGGCACCTGCCGATGACCCACGGGGTCGATCCGAATCCGCGGCTGTCCTTGCAGGTGGCCAAGGCTGCCGGGATGATGGGCCTGACCGCCGAGATGCTGGCCATGATGCACGGCGTGAGCCGCGAGCAGCAGGACACCTTCGCCCTGCGCTCGCACCAGCGGGCGCATCGCGCCACGCTCGAGGGCCACTTCGCCGAGGAGATCGTGCCGACCGAGGGCCACGACGAGCACGGCCTGCTGCGGGTCTTCGAGCAGGACGAGACGATTCGCCCGGACACCACCCTGGAGGGGCTGGCCAAGCTCAAGCCGGTGTTCAACCCGAAGAGCGGCACCGTCACCGCGGGCAGCTCCTCGCAGATCACCGACGGCGCCTCCTGCATGATCGTCATGTCCGGCCAGCGCGCCCGCGACCTGGGCCTCCAGCCGCTGGCCGTGGTGCGCGCCATGGCAGTGGTCGGGGTCGATCCGTCGATCATGGGCTACGGTCCGGTGCCGGCCACCCAGAAGGCGCTGGCGCGGGCCGGGCTCTCCATGGCCGACATCGACTTCGTCGAGCTCAACGAAGCCTTCGCCGCCCAGGCCATTCCGGTGCTCAAGGACCTCAAGCTGCTCGATGCGCTGGACGACAAGGTCAACCTGCACGGCGGTGCGATCGCCCTGGGCCATCCCTTCGGCTGCTCCGGGGTGCGGATTTCCGGCACTCTGCTGAACATCATGCGCCAGAAGGGCGGCACCCTGGGGCTGGCGACCATGTGCATCGGTCTCGGCCAGGGCATCGCCACCGTCTTCGAGCGGGTCTGACGCCCTGCGTGGCACTTGCGGGGACGGGGCCTTGTGCCCCGCTCCCGCTGTCCCGCGTCTCTTCGGTGCATCCACCCTACCTGGAGAACGCCATGACCGTGCAACCTGGTCTCTACCGGCATTACAAGGGCGCCGAATACCGTGTGCTCGGCGTGGTCCGGCACTCCGAGACCGAGGAGGAGCTGGTGCTCTACCAGGCCCTGTACGGCGATTTCGGGCTGTGGGTCCGGCCGCTGGCGATGTTCGCCGACAACGTCGAAGTTGACGGTCGCCAGATGCCGCGCTTTGCTTTGATTCGAGCGGAAAGCGCGACTTTTCCGGCCATGTAGGCCACAAGTACGGCCGTGCCGCCCTTGACCGCACATCGGCGGCCACTATATATAGCGCCGAGCTAGAGCCTTGCGGTCGGTTGGTTGAATCACTTTCGGCATCCGAGGCCCTGATACTGCGTTGCCGCTCCTCGCCATAGCCTGGCTATGACCCGTCACAGCGCCTTGTCTCGGAATCTCCCTCGGCCGGACTTGCTCAAGCACCGGCTCGGCGGGCCGATAGACGCTCCCCGCTTTCATCTCTCGAATTAGGAATACTCCGATCCATGGGTAAATCGCTGGTCATCGTGGAATCCCCGGCCAAGGCCAAGACCATCAACAAGTACCTGGGCAGCCAGTACGTGGTGAAGTCGAGCATCGGCCATATCCGTGACCTGCCCACCAGCGGCTCGGCCAGTACCGCCAGGGAGCCGGCCAAGCGTGGCAAGAGCACGGCCGAGGCGCCGGCGCTGTCGCCCAAGGAGAAGGCCAAGCGACAGCTGTTCGCGCGCATGGGGGTCGATCCCGAACACGGCTGGAAGGCCCACTACGAGATCCTGCCGGGCAAGGAGAAGGTGGTCGACGAACTGCGCCGCCTGGCCCAGGAAGCCGACACCATCTATCTGGCCACCGACCTGGACCGCGAGGGGGAGGCCATCGCCTGGCACCTGCGCGAGTCCATCGGCGGCGACGACAGCCGCTACAAGCGCGTGGTGTTCAACGAGATCACCAAGAAGGCGATCCAGGAGGCCTTCGCCCAGCCGGGCGAGCTGGACATCAACCGGGTCAATGCGCAGCAGGCGCGGCGCTTCCTCGACCGGGTGGTCGGCTACATGGTTTCGCCGCTGCTCTGGCAGAAGATCGCCCGCGGGCTGTCCGCCGGCCGCGTGCAATCGGTGGCGGTGAAGCTGATCGCCGAGCGCGAGCGGGAGATCCGCGCCTTCATCCCCGAGGAGTTCTGGGAGATCCATGCCGACCTGGGCACCGCCAAGGGCGCCCAGGTGCGCTTCGAGATGGCCAGGGAGAACGGCGAGGGCTTCCGCCCGCTCAACGAGGCCCAGGCGCTGGCCGCGCTGGAGAAGCTCAAGGCCTCCAGCTACCGGGTGGCCAAGCGCGAGGACAAGCCGACCCGCAGCAAGCCCTCGGCGCCCTTCATCACCTCGACCCTGCAGCAGGCGGCGAGCAACCGTCTGGGCTTCTCGGTGAAGAAGACCATGATGATGGCCCAGCGCCTGTACGAGGCCGGCTACATCACCTACATGCGGACCGACTCGACCAACCTCTCGGCCGATGCCCTGGAGATGGCGCGCGGTTTCATCGAAGGCGAGTTCGGCGCGCAGTACCTGCCCGCACAGCCCAATCTCTACACCAGCAAGGAGGGCGCCCAGGAGGCCCACGAGGCGATCCGCCCCTCCGACGTCAACCTGCAGCCGACCCAGCTGTCCGGCATGGAGCGCGACGCCGAGCGGCTCTACGAGCTGATCTGGCGCCAGTTCGTCGCCTGCCAGATGCCGCCGGCCGAATATCTGTCGACCAGCGTCAGCGTCCAGGCCGGCGCCTTCGAGCTGCGCGCCAAGGGCCGCATCCTCAAGTTCGACGGCTACACCCGCGTGCTGCCGCAGCTGGCCAAGCCCGGTGAAGACGACGTACTGCCGGACATGGCCGAGGGCGAGGGCCTCGACCTGCTCAAGCTCGACCCCAGCCAGCACTTCACCAAGCCGCCGGCGCGCTACAGCGAGGCCAGCCTGGTCAAGGAGATGGAAAAGCGCGGGATCGGCCGGCCCTCCACCTACGCGGCGATCATCTCCACCATCCAGGAGCGCGGCTACGTGACCCTGCAGAACCGCCGCTTCCATTCCGAGAAGATGGGCGACATCGTCACCGAGCGCCTCGCCGAGAGTTTCGCCAACCTGATGGACTACGGCTTCACCGCCAGCATGGAGGAGCATCTGGACGACGTGGCTCAGGGCGAGCGCGACTGGAAGCACCTGCTCGACGAGTTCTACGGCGACTTCAGGAAGAAGCTGGACATCGCCGAGTCCAGCGAGGCGGGCATGCGCGCCAACCAGCCGACCCTGACCGACATTCCCTGCCGTGAATGCGGCCGGCCGATGATGATCCGCACTGCCTCGACCGGCGTGTTCCTCGGTTGCTCGGGCTACAGCCTGCCGCCCAAGGAGCGCTGCAAGTCGACCATCAACCTGATCCCGGGCGACGAGATCGCCGCGGACGACGAGGGCGAGTCCGAGTCGCTGCTGCTGCGCAACAAGCGCCGCTGTCCGAAGTGCGGCACGGCGATGGACGCCTATCTGCTCGACGAGCAGCACAAGCTGCACATCTGCGGCAACAATCCGGACTGCTCCGGGTACGAGATCGAGGAAGGCCAGTACCGGATCAAGGGCTACGAGGGCCCGAGCCTGGAGTGCGACAAGTGTGGCAGCCAGATGCAGCTCAAGACCGGCCGCTTCGGCAAGTTCTTCGGCTGTACCAACGCCGCCTGCAAGAACACCCGCAAGCTGCTGAAGAGCGGCGAGCCGGCGCCGCCGAAGATGGATGCGGTGAAGATGCCGGAGCTGCGCTGCGAGAAGGTCGACGACGTCTATGTGCTGCGCGACGGCGCCTCCGGCCTGTTCCTCGCCGCCAGCCAGTTCCCGAAGAACCGCGAGACCCGCGCGCCGCTGGTCCTGGAGCTGCTCCCGCACCGGGACGAGATCGACCCGAAGTACCACTTCCTGCTGGATGCTCCGGCCAAGGACCCGGAAGGCCGCCCGGCGGTGATCCGCTACAGCCGCAAGAGCAAGGAGCAGTACGTGCAGAGCGAGGTCGAGGGCAAGCCCAGCGGCTGGCGCGCCTTCTACCAGGACGGCCGCTGGGTGGTCGAGGACAAGCGCTGATCCACGCCGTTCGCCGCGTTTTCCCGCCTGCAGGGCACCCGCCGTCGGAGACGAAGGGTGCCGTCCGTGCGGCGGGTCCATACTTGCACCCCGGCCCGGTATAGTGGCTGTCTCGAACCGGAGGGCGCCGTCATGGCCCACGAGCTGTATACCCGTACCAACCAGAAGCTCTATTTCGCCGGCCTGGCGCTGACCTCCCTGCGCCAGGCGGAGGAAGGCCGGGCGCTGAATGCCCAGGCGCAGGCCATGGCGGAGCGCGAGGCGGCGCTCTTCCACCTGCATGGCGCCCTGCTGGGGCTGTGCCATGAGATCGCCGGTTTCTATCGCCTGCCCGAGGCCGGAGCGCCGCAGGTCGGGCGCTTCCTGAATGCCGAGCTGTTGAGCGCGGCGCCCAGTCCGGAATTGGCGGAGCTGGTGGAGCTGGCCGGCCAGCCGGAAACCTGGCTGGCGCAGCTGCTGGCCGAATACGCCCGGCTGTTCCAGCCGCCGCAGGCAGCGAAGAAGGTCAAGGTCGATCCTCGGCTGCCGCTGATCGAGGCGGTCAGCCTGGACGAGGAGGAAGAGGCGCCGGCCTTGAGCGCCGCGCAGCTGGAGCAGTGGCGGCAGTCGCTCAAGGAACTGGCGCTGCGCTTTCGCGAGTCCCTGACCGAGTGCTGACCCGGCAGGGGAGGGGCGAGGCGGCCCATCCAGGGGTGCCCGGGGCCGACTGTTACATTACAATGTCCGGCCTTCCCCAAGAGCAGAACCCCATGCCTACGTCCTTTCTCGAAATTGTCGAACTGCCCGACGGGCGCATCGCCTTGCGTCGCGCCGATGACGAAGAGGAGCTGGTCATCCTCGACTTTTCCGAAAGCGCGAAGAGCTTTCTGCAGGGCCATCACATCGAGGTGGCCAAGGCCATGCTGAATGTGGGGGTGCAGATGGCCGGACGCCTGGCCGAGGGCGACTTCGAGAGCGATGAGCTGCCGCGGGTTCTGCACTGAATCCGGCTTCATCCGGGGAAATGGGCGACCATCTGGCCGGGTCCCGGGCTTGTTGCTTCAGCCCAGGCGGATGTTCAGGCTCTGTGCCTGGCCGGTCCGGGCAGCCTGGAGCAGGCGCTGCCGGGTCGACCGGTTCACCGGGCTCAGCCAGCTGACCACCGTGTGGCTGCGTCCCAGGCGCAAGGCTTCGCAGACCAGCTCGCTGGCCTCCTGTTCCCGCGCGGGTTGCAGCAGGAGAATCCGCTCGCGGTTCAGGCCGGCCTCGCGCAGCCAGCCGTGGCTCAGATTGGCGGGGGGCGCCACCAGGGTCAGCCAGCGCCCGTCATTCCCCTGACTCAGCTCGCGCAGCATGGGCGCGAGCAGGAACAGGCACTGGTCGGCACCACCACGCAGGCTGACTTCGCTGAAGGGCTCCGCTTCCCGGGCCGGGGGCGATCCGGGCATGTCCTTCGTGCAGCGGAACGGTGGCCGGGCCGGGGCCGCCTCGAACAGCATCAGCTGCGAGGGTTTCAGCGGCTGCGGGAGCGGGAGCTGCATGGTTCCTCCTAGCGGCGTATCACGCCGACACTCAATCCTTCGATGATCAGGTCCTGCTCGTTCAGATCGATCTCGAGCGGGGCGAATTCAGGGTTTTCGGCGATCAGCCAGACCTTGTCTCCTTCGCGCTTGAAGCGCTTGACCGTGACCTCGTCGTTGAGGCGCGCTACCACGATCTGGCCGTTGCGCGCCTCGCGACAGGTATGCACGGCCAGCAGGTCGCCATCGTAGATGCCGACATCCTTCATGCTCATGCCGCGCACCCTCAGCAGGTAATCGGCGCGGGGATGGAAGAAGTCGGGATTGATCCGGCAGGTTTCCTCGATGTGCTGTTGGGCGAGGATCGGTGCGCCGGCCGCGACCCGGCCGACGACGGGCAGGCTGCCCGGTTCGCTGTCGGCTTCGCCGCCAGGGATGCGGATGCCGCGGGAGGCGCCCGGAGTCATTTCGATCGCCCCCTTGCGCGCCATCGCCTTGAGATGCTCTTCCGCCGCATTGGGCGACTTGAAGCCGAGCTCGCGGGCGATCTCCGCCCGGGTCGGTGGATAGCCGTTCTCCTCCAGACAACGCTTGATGAAGGCGAGGATTTCGACTTGGCGAGGCGTCAGTTTGGACATGGAGGCTGCTCTGTCTTTTTATCCAGGTCCTGGGATTATATACAGTGCCGTTTCACTGGCAACCTCTCGATACGGCAACGTCGGCAATCCCTGCTCAGTCCGGCGTTCGAATTGAAATACAATGGCGGCTAAAAATGACAGGGTTGTCAACCGCCGGAGGAAGCATGCCCCACTCGGAAACTGTCGAGCGCATCCTGGATGCTGCGGAGCAGCTGTTTGCGGAACGGGGGTTCGCGGAAACCTCGCTGCGGCTGATCACCAGCAAGGCCGATGTCAATCTGGCGGCGGTGAACTATCACTTTGGCTCGAAGAATGCGCTCATCGAGGCGGTCTTTTCCCGGGTCCTCGGCCCTTTCTGTGCCTGTCTGGAGCGCGAGCTGGACCGCCGTCAGGCCGCTCCGGAGCCCTGCCTGAGCCTCGAGGAGCTGCTGGAGATCACCATCACGCAGGTGCAGTCGGCGCGCCCGCGCAGCGGCAGCGACCTGGCCATCTTCATGCGTCTGCTCGGCCTAGCCCTGAGCCAGGGGCAGGGACACCTGCGGCGCTACCTCGAGGACACCTACGGCAAGCTCTTCCGGCGCTACCTGCTGCTGCTGCAGGTGGCGGTGCCGCGGATTCCGCCGCTGGAGCTGTTCTGGCGCACCCACTTCATGCTCGGCGCGGCGACCTTCAGCCTGTCCGGGATGGATACGCTGCGGGCCTTCGCCGAGGAGCGCTTCGGGGTGCAGACCTCCAGCGAGCAGGCATTGCGTCTGCTGGTGCCCTTTCTCGCCGCCGGCATGCGCGCGCAGAGCGTCCTGCATGATCCGCAGCTGGCCAGTGCCCAGCCCAGGCCGCGTGGCAAGGCGGCGCTGCCTGCCAGGAGTGTGGCCCGCCCCGCTCCGAGCGATGCGGACGACTAGGGCCTGTTAACGCCAGCCCTTTCAAGATGTTTGCGTAAACTCTCCCGAGGATCAAGCGGGAGGGTAAGACGATGTGGGATGCAGTTCTGGCGCGCTTCGAGAGGCAGGCACCGGCCAGCGTCATGGCACGTCTGGCGCTGGAACGGGCGATGCCGGCCGCCTGGATCGACGAAGTGTTCGAGACTCACCGGCAACGCCAGTATCCACGCGAGCTGCTGTTTTCCACGGTGGTCGAGCTGATGTCGCTGGTTTCCCTGGGATTGCGCCCTTCGCTGCATGCCGCCGCGCGCCAGATGGACCACCTGCCCGTATCGCTGGCGGCGCTGTACGACAAGGTCAGGCGTACCGAGCCGCCCTTGCTGCGGGCCCTGGTCCAGGGCAGCGCCCAGCGCCTGGAGCCGGTCGTCTCGGCCCTGGGCACAGCGCCCTGCCTGCCCGGCTGGCAGGTGCGCATCATCGACGGCAATCATCTGCCGGCCTCGGAGAAACGCCTGGCGCCGCTGCGCAACCAGCGCGCCGCCGCTCTGCCGGGGCATTCGCTGGTGGTCTACGACCCCGACCTAGACCTGGTGACCGATCTGGCGGTCTGCGAGGACGCCTATGAAAGCGAACGCACCGGCGTCCTGCCGCTACTGGGCAGTGCCCGGCCGGGACAGCTGTGGATGGCCGACCGGCATTTCTGCACCCGCACGATTCTCCAGTCGCTCCAGCAGGGCCGGGCCGATTTCATCGTGCGCCAGGATGCCAGGCATCCGCGCATCGTTCACGAGGGACCCTGGCACGACCGAGGCAGGGTGGAAACCGGGCAGGTGCTTGAGCAGGACATCCGGCTGGACGAGGGCCAGGGGCCCTGGCGGCGCATCGAGTTGCGCCTGGATCGGCCGACGGAGTCGGGCGAGTCCGTCCTTTGGCTGTGGAGCAACCTGCCCGCGACGATCGACGCCCGGCAGATTGCCGACCTGTACCGTCGGCGCTGGCGTATCGAGGGGATGTTCCAGCGCCTGGAGTCGGTCTTGCAGAGCGAGATCCGCAGCCTGGGCCATCCCCGGGCAGCGTTGCTGGGGTTTGCCGTGGCGGTGCTGGCCTGCAACCTCCTGGCCGTGCTCAAGCGCAGTGTCGAACAGGCCCATCGCGAACAGTTTCCCGAGGGCTGGGAGGCGTCCCCCTACCACCTGGCAGTCCAGGTCAGAAGCCGTTACGAGGGGATGCTCGTCGCACTGCCGGTGGAGCACTGGCCCACGTGGGCCGACGGTTCGGCCAGCACACTGGCGCAGCGCCTGCTGGAGTTGGCACGGCACATCAAGCCCGGCCAGGTGGCCACCAGCAAGCGTGGCCCCAAGGTGAAGAAGACCCGGGAGTGGGTCGATAGCGCCGCAGCCCGCGCTCATGTCTCTACGGCCCGTGTAATCGAGGCCTCGAAAGGTAAGAGACCTTGAAAGGGCTGGCCCTAACGGGGCGGTGGGCGGCACCGTTCCGATCGGCTAAGCTAGCCGCCCATGCAAACTCTCGATCTTCTCCATATCTCCCTGGCCGATCAGGCGCTGTACGGCTTTGCCGGCGGCCAACTGGTCCTGCGCCTGGCGGTTTCCACTGCCCTGAACGGTCCCGGCGAGCAGTCCGGTTCCGGCTGCACGCCGCGCGGGCTGCATCAGGTACGGGCGAGGATCGGCGAGGGGTTGCCGGCGGGCGCGGTGCTGCGCGGGCGGCGCTGGACCGGCGAGGTCTGGACGCCCGAGCTGCACGAGGCCTTTCCCGGCCGCGACTGGATCCTCACCCGGATCCTCTGGCTGAGCGGCTGCGAGGTCGGGCACAACCGGCTGGGGGCGGTCGACACCTTCCGCCGCTACATCTATCTCCATGGCATGCCGGACAGCGAGCCCATGGGGGTGCCGCGCTCCCACGGCTGCGTGCGCTTGCGCAACGCCGACCTGCTGGAGCTCTACCCGCGCGTGCCCCCGCACTGCCGCGTGCGGATCGAAGAAGCGCCGTGCCCCGTGTGGGCGGCGGCCGATCTCACTTAAGGATTTTCCATGCAAGGCTCTTTGATGCTGGACATCGCCGGCACCTGGCTGACCGCCGAGGATCGCCGCCTGCTGCGCCAGCCGGAAGTGGGCGGCCTGATCCTGTTCGCCCGCAATATCGAGCACCCCGCCCAGGTCCGCGAGCTCTGTGCGGCGATTCGCGCCGTGCGTCCCGACCTGCTGCTCGCCGTGGATCAGGAGGGCGGCCGCGTGCAGCGCCTGCGCCAGGGCTTCGTCCGCCTGCCGGCGATGGGCGCGCTGGCCGGCCACGACGAGGCCGAGCGGCTGGCCGAGGCGTGCGGCTGGCTGATGGCGACCGAGGTGCTGGCGGCGGGGCTGGACTTCAGTTTCGCTCCGGTGCTGGACCTCAACCACGGGCGCAGCGCGGTGATCGGCTCGCGCGGTTTCGCCGGCGATCCGCAGGCGGTCATCCGCCTGGCCGGGGCCTTCATCCGCGGCATGCATGCCGCCGGTATGGCCGCCACCGGCAAGCATTTTCCGGGACATGGCTGGGCGGAGGCCGACTCCCATGTGGCCATCCCCACCGACGAGCGCAGTCTCGAGGCGATCCGCACCCGGGACCTGCTGCCCTTCCAGCAGCTCCGCGGGCAGCTGGATGCCGTGATGCCGGCACACGTCATCTTTCCGCAGGTGGATGTGCAACCGGCCGGCTTCTCCCGCCGCTGGCTGCAGGACATCCTGCGCGGCGAGCTGGGCTTCGACGGGGTGGTGTTCAGCGACGACCTGTCGATGGCCGGTGCCCATGTGGCCGGCGACGCGGCGGCGCGGGTCGGGGCGGCACTCGCCGCAGGCTGCGACATGGGGCTGGTGTGCAACGACCGGGCGGCGGCCGAGCTGGCCCTGTCCGCCCTGCAGCGCCTTGGCGTGCAGCCGGCACCCCGCCTGGCACGCATGCGTCGGCGGGCCTTCCCGGGGATCGACTACAAGCAGAACCCACGCTGGCTGCGCGCGCTCGAGCGTCTGCGCGAGGCCCGGCTGATCGATTGAGGAGATGAAATGACGGTCCATGCGATCATCGGCGGCACCGGTCTGACCCAGCTGGAGGGATTGAGCATCCAGCAGGCCCTGTCGCTGGAAACGCCCTACGGCGCCCCCTCGGCGGACATCCTGCGCGGCGAGTACGCCGGCCGCGAAGTGCTGTTCCTGGCGCGCCACGGCCATCCGCATCGCATCCCGCCGCACCAGGTCAACTACCGGGCCAATCTCTGGGCGCTGCGCCAGGCCGGGGCCGAGGCGATCCTGGCGGTCAATGCGGTCGGCGGCATCCATGCGGCCATGGGCACCGGGCACTTCTGCGTGCCGCACCAGCTGGTCGACTACACCTACGGCCGCGCCCACACCTACTTCGAGGGCGAGCTGGAGGCGGTCACCCACGTGGACTTCAGCCATCCCTACGACGAGGGCCTGCGCCAGCGGCTGATCGCGGCGCTGCTGGCCGAGGGCTGTGCCTTCAGCGGGCACGGGGTCTACGCATGCACCCAGGGGCCGCGCCTGGAGACCGCCGCGGAAATCGTCCGTCTGGAGCGGGACGGTTGCGACATCGTCGGCATGACCGGCATGCCCGAGGCGGTGCTGGCCCGCGAGCTGGGGCTGCCCTACGCCTGTCTGGCGCTGGTGGTGAATCCGGCGGCGGGCAAGAGCAGCGCGCTGATCACCATGGCCGACATCGAGCGCGCCCTCGGCGAGGGCATGGGCAAGGCCAAGGCGGTGCTCGGGCGGGTGCTGGCAGCCTGACCCGCAGAGCCTGGAAACGAAAAGGACCGCTGCGCGCGGTCCTTTTCGTTTATGGCATGGGTCAGAGCGGCGTGACCAGGATCAGCAGACCCAGGTTGCCGTGGTCGAGGAAGGTGAGCTGGCCAGCGGACAGGCGGCTCTTCTGTTTCAGGCGCTCGCTGCCGGCGAGGAAGCCGGTGTTGTCGAAACGGTTGATCCAGAACTCCGCCGCGACGTCCAGGTAGCGGCCCTGAGTCAGGCTCAGCGTGCCCTGGATGGGGTAGTGGCCGTGGCTTCCCTTGCCGCTGCTCAGCGCCATCCGGCTCGGTGCGCCGCCCAGTTGCTGCTGCCAGGCCCGGTGCAGCAGCACCTTGTAGCCCTCGGCCTTGGCCAGCTTGGCCGCCTGCTCCTCCAGCGCCGGGGTCCGGCGGTTCGTGTCGTTGAGGGACTGCGCGCCGGCGGCCCAGTTTTCCGCCGGCGGCTGGCCGGCCGGCAGCGGATCGCCGGGTTGGCGGAACAGGATCAGTTCGATCTGGTACAGCCCCTCGGCGAGCGCGGCCGGGGCGAGCAGGGCGAACAGCAGGGGAAGCAGGCGTAGCGCACGCATGGGTCTGTCCTTAAGCGGATGGCGGAGTCAGGCGCTCGAGCAGCGCCTCGAGGGTGTTGAAGCGTTCTTCCGGGCGCTCCATGGGGATCTGGAACTTGAGCAGGGTGGCGCCTTCGAACTTGTAGCGGTTCGGCTGGCTCTGGATCAGCTTGATCAGCACCAGCGGGTCGACGCAGGTATGGGCAGCGAACTCGATGCGCCCGCCCTGGGGCCCGGCGTCGATCTTGGCGATGCCGAGCTTGTCCGCCTGCAGCTTCAGCCGGGTCAGGCGCACCAGGTGCTTGGCCGGCTCGGGCAGCAGGCCGAAGCGGTCGATCATCTCCACCTGCAGCTCCTTGAGCTCGTCCTCGTCGGCCGCCGAGGCGATGCGCTTGTAGAGGATCAGGCGGGCGTGCACGTCCGGCAGGTAGTCCTCGGGAATCAGCGCCGGCACCCGCAGGTTGATGTCCGGGCCGCCGCCCAGCGGCTGCTCGAGGTTCGGCTGCTCGCCCTTGCGGATGGCCTTGACCGCGCGCTCCAGCATTTCCATGTAGAGGCTGAAGCCGACCGCCTGGATCTGCCCGCTCTGGCCCTCGCCGAGCAGCTCGCCGGCGCCGCGGATCTCCAGGTCGTGGGTAGCCAGGACGAAGCCGGCGCCGAGGTCCTGGGCGCCGGCGATGGCTTCCAGGCGCTTCTGCGCGTCCTCGGTCATCTGCTTGCGCGGCGGGGTGAGCAGGTAGGCGTAGGCCTGGTGGTGGCTGCGTCCGACCCGTCCGCGCAACTGGTGCAGCTGGGCCAGGCCGAACTTGTCGGCGCGCTCGATGACGATGGTGTTGGCGCTGGGCACGTCGATGCCGGTCTCGATGATGGTCGAGGCCACCAGCACGTTGAAGCGCTTGTGGTAGAAGTCGCTCATCACCTGTTCCAGCTCGCGCTCGCGCATCTGTCCGTGGCCGATGGCGATGCGTGCTTCCGGCACCAGCTCGGCCAGCTCGCGGGCGCATTTGTCGATGGTCTTAACCTCGTTGTGCAGGTAGTAGACCTGGCCGCCGCGCAACAATTCGCGCAGCAGCGCCTCGCGGATCAGGGTGTTCTGCTGCTCCATGACGAAGGTGCGCACCGACAGCCGGCGCGCCGGCGGGGTGGCGATGATCGACAGGTCGCGCATGCCGGCGACGGCCATGTTCAGGGTGCGCGGGATCGGCGTGGCGGTCAGGGTGAGGATGTCCACCTCGCTGCGCAGGGCCTTGAACTGTTCCTTCTGGCGCACGCCGAAGCGGTGTTCCTCGTCAATGATCACCAGGCCCAGGTTCTTGAACTTGACGTCGTCCTGAAGGAGCTTGTGGGTGCCGATGACGATGTCGATCTTGCCCTCGGCCAGGGCGGCGATGGCGCCCTCGACGTCCTTGGCCGACTTGAAGCGACTCATCACCTCGACCCTCACCGGCCAGTCGGCGAAGCGGTCGCGGAAGCTGTTGTAGTGCTGCTGGGCGAGCAGGGTGGTGGGCACCAGTACGGCCACCTGGCGGCTGCTGTGCACGGCGATGAAGGCGGCACGCATGGCCACCTCGGTCTTGCCGAAGCCGACGTCGCCGCAGACCAGGCGGTCCATCGGCCTGGGCGCCAGCATGTCGGCGTGCACCGCGTCGATGGCGGCCTGCTGGTCCGGGGTTTCCTCGAAGGGAAAGCTGGCGCTGAAGGTCGCGTAGTCGGCGGCCGGATCCCTGAAGGCGAAGCCTGTGCGGGCGGCGCGCCGGGCATAGATGTCGAGCAGTTCGGCGGCGACGTCGCGAACCTGCTCGGCGGCCTTGCGCTTGGCCTTCTGCCATTGCTCCGAGCCCAGCCGGTGCAGCGGCGCCAGGGCGTCGTCGCTGCCGGTGTAGCGGGCGATCAGGTGCAGGTTGGCCACCGGCACGTAGAGCTTGGCTTCCTCGGCGTATTCCAGCATGAGGAACTCGGCGGCCTGGCCTTCGACCTCCAGGGTGAACAGACCGCGGTAGCGACCGACGCCATGGTCGATGTGCACCACCGGCGCGCCCTCGCGCAGCTCGGTGAGGTGCTTGATGACGTTGTCGCCGCCGTCGCGGGCCTTTTCCCGCCGGCGGCGCTGCATCACCCGCTGGCCGAACAGCTGGCTTTCGGGAACCAGCGCCAGGGCCGGCGCCTCGAGCAGCAGGCCCTCGTCCAGCGGGGCGATGGCAATGGCCAGGCGCTCCGTGGCAGCGAGAAAGCCTGGCCAGCCGTCGACGCTCTGCGGGCGCAGGTTCAGGCGCGCGAGCAGCTCCAGCAGGACCTCGCGGCGTCCGGCCGATTCGGCGGCAAACAGCACGCGGCCGGGGAACTCGCCGAGGAAATCGGCCAGGGCCGCCAGCGGCTGGCTGGCCTTGGCGTCGAGGGCCAGCGGCGGCAGATGGCGCGCGGGCAGGCGCTCGCGGCCGACGCCGGGCTCGAGCTCTTCGGTCGAGACGACCACCCGCGGCCAGTCCTTCAGGCGGGCGAAGCAGTCCTCCACCGGCAGGAACAGCTCGGCGGGCGGCAGCAGCGGACGCTCGGGGTCGAGGCGGCGCTCCTCGTAGCGGTTGCGCACGTCGCTCCAGAAGCTCTCGGCGGCCTGTTCGATGCCGGGCAGGGAGAATACCTGGGTGGCGGGCGGCAGGTAGTCGAGGAGGGTGGCGGTTTCCTCGAAGAACAGCGGCAGGTAGTACTCGATGCCGGCCGGGGTGATGCCGCTGGCGAGGTCCTGATAGATCGGGCAGCGGCGGAAGTCGACGTCGAAGCGCTCGCGGAAGCGGGCGCGGAAGGTGGCGACCGCTTCCTTCCGCAGCGGGAATTCGCGGGCCGGCAACAGGCGGATCGAGTCGACCTTGTCGATCGAGCGCTGGGTTTCCGGGTCGAAGGTGCGCAGGGTCTCGATCTCGTCGTCGAGCAGGTCGATGCGGTAGGGCCGCTCGCTGCCCATCGGAAAGAGATCGATCAGCGCGCCGCGCACGGCGAATTCGCCGTGTTCGTAGACGGTTTCCACGCAGCGGTAGCCGGCTGCCTCCAGGCGCTGGCGCATCTGCTCCACGTCGAGCCGCTGGCCGACGTCCAGCACCAGGCTGCTGCCCAGCAGGAAGGGCTTCGGCGCCAGGCGGTACAGGGCGGTGGTGATCGGCACCACCAGCACGCCATGGCTCAGTTCGGGCAGGCGGTAGAGACTGGCGATGCGCTGCGAGACGATGTCCTGGTGGGGCGAGAAGAGGTCGTAGGGCAGGGTTTCCCAGTCCGGAAACTGCAGCACCGGAAGTGTCGGGGCGAAGAAGCGCAGCTCCTGTTCCAGGCGTTCGGCGCTCAGGCTGTCGGCGGTGAGGAGCAGGGTGAAGCGCTTGGCGGCGCTGGCGGCCTCGGCGATCGCCAGGGAGAGCGCCGTGCCTGGCAGGTTGCCCCAGTGTTGTTTGCCGGCGGCGGCCGGCAGGCTCGGAAGACGCAGTACAGACACGGGGAGGCCTGGCTCCGGTGGGTAATTGATATCCGGTCGATTGTAACTATCCGCATGCTTTGCTGTCAGTGTTTCGTCCACTGCAGATTGCCGGCCTGTACTGGCGTGGTCATAATGTAGTCATTTTTATCAGCCCCTACATGTAAGAAGGTGTCGCCCGTGAATCAGAAGCCCGACCAGTGTCTTGGTGAATGGATTGACCGTGAAGCGCTCGCTGAAGCGATGATCCCGCTGATTGGCCAGCTCTACCGCAATAATAATGTGGTGACCTCGATCTTCGGCCGCAGCCTGATCAACCGCTCCGTCATCGCGATCCTCAAGGCCCATCGTTTCGCCCGCCATCGCCAGAGCGATGAAGCCGAGCTCTCGGTGCACGATACCTTCCCGATCCTCAAGGCCATGAGCGAGCTGAAGCTCGGTGCCGCCTCGGTCGACCTGGGCAAGATGGTCGGCAAGTACAAGGAGGCCGGCGCCGGTCGTTCCGTCGAGCAGTTCGTCCGCGACGAACTGGCCGAAGTTGCCGGCAAGCAGAACACCGTGCAGCACAAGGGCACCGACGTGGTGCTGTACGGCTTCGGCCGCATCGGTCGCCTGCTGGCGCGCATCCTGATCCAGAAGACCGGCGGCGGCGACGGCCTGCGCCTGCGTGCCATCGTCGTGCGCAAGGGGGCCGACAACGATCTGGCCAAGCGTGCCAGCCTGCTGCGTCGCGACTCGGTGCATGGCCCGTTCGATGGCACCATCACCGTGGACGAGGAAAACAACACCATCCTCGCCAACGGCAATCTGATCCAGGTGATCTACTCCAACGATCCGACCAGCGTCGACTACACCCAGTACGGCATCAAGGATGCCATCGTGGTGGACAACACCGGCAAGTGGCGCGATGCCGAGGGCCTCGGCCAGCACCTGAAGTGCCCGGGTGCCGCCCGCGTGGTGCTGACCGCTCCGGGCAAGGGGGCGCTGAAGAACATCGTGCACGGCATCAACCACCGCGACATCACCGACGAGGACAAGATCGTCTCCGCGGCCTCCTGCACCACCAACGCCATCGTGCCGGTGCTGAAGGCAGTGAACGACCGGTTCGGCATCGTCAACGGTCACGTGGAAACCGTGCACTCCTACACCAACGACCAGAACCTGATCGATAACTTCCACAAGGGCAGTCGTCGCGGTCGCAGCGCCCCGCTGAACATGGTGATCACCGAGACCGGTGCGGCCACCGCGGCGGCCAAGGCCCTGCCGGAGTTGAAGGACAAGCTGACCGGCAACGCGATCCGCGTGCCGACGCCGAACGTCTCCATGGCGATCCTCAATCTGAATCTGGAGAAGTCCACCAGCCGCGACGAGATCAACGAGTATCTGCGCCAGGTGGCGATGTTCTCCGACCTGCACAAGCAGATCGACTTCGTCAACTCGTCCGAGGTGGTATCCACCGACTTCGTCGGTTCCCGCCATGCAGGCGTGGTGGATGCCGAGGCCACCATCTGCACCGACAACCGTGTCGTGCTCTATGTCTGGTACGACAACGAGTTCGGCTACAGCTGCCAGGTGGTGCGCGTTCTGGAGGACATGGCCGGAGTCAATCCGCTGGCCTTCCCGCGCTGATCGCTGCGTCAGCTGCAAAAGCGGGAGCCCATGGCTCCCGCTTTGCTTATCTGCTTGCCATGCCGTCCTGCCGCCGCCTCGAGGGCTGAAGCAGAAAAATTTCCTTTCAAGAAACCATAAAAAACAAGCCCTTGGGTGGCCATTACCGCATGGGCATCTTTATAATCGGGCGGATTTTTTTCCTGGATTCTGAGATTGCAAAGTGCAGGAACAGTCGCGGCTTGCCGTTTACTGTCCCTTCTCTGTGCTTTTTTGAGTCTTGCAATGTTTTTTGAAATCAGTGGGTTAGGCCTAGAACCTATGATCAGAATCAAAAGAGGGCTCGACTTGCCCATAACGGGTGAGCCGACGCAGCGCATAGAAGCTGCGAGACCGGTTCGCAGCGTGGCCGTGGTAGGTTTCGACTACCACGGCATGAAGCCAACCATGAATGTGCAGGTTGGCGATCGGGTCAAGCTCGGTCAGGTCCTGTTCAGCGACAAGAAGACCCCGGGTGTCCAGTACACCGCGCCGGGGGCAGGTGTCGTCAGTGCCATCCATCGTGGCGCGCAGCGCGTCCTGCAGTCGGTGGTCATCGACCTGGACGGCGACGAAGAGGAAACCTTCGTCCAGTACGCGCCGGAGCAGCTGGAAAGCCTGAGCAGCGAGCAGGTGCGCGAGAACCTGCTGCGCTCCGGCCTTTGGACCGCGCTGCGTACCCGTCCGTTCAGTCGCGTGCCGGCCGTCGATGCGACGCCCAGCTCGATCTTTGTCAACGCGGTCGATACCCATCCGCTGGCGGCGGATCCTGTGGTGATCATCGCCGAGCAGGCAGCGGACTTCGAGAACGGCCTCAAGGTGCTCGGCAATCTGGCCAAGCTCTACCTGTGCAAGGCCGAGCGTGTCGCCCTGCCCGGCGAGCAGCTGGCCAAGGTGCAGGCCGAGTCCTTCGCCGGTCCGCATCCGGCCGGTCTGGCCGGCACCCACATCCATTTCCTCGATCCGGTCAGCGCCAGCAAGAGCGTCTGGACCATCAACTACCAGGACGTGATCGCTGTCGGCAAGCTGTTCACCAGCGGCCGGCTGTCGGTCGAGCGCGTCGTCGCCCTGGGCGGCCCGGTGGTCGAGCGTCCGCGCCTGCTGCGTACCCGCCTGGGCGCCAGTCTCGACGAGCTGACCGCCGGCGAGCTGCAGCCTGGCTACAACCGCGTGGTATCCGGCTCGCTGTTCGGCGGCCGCAGCGCTCATGGCGCCTTCGCCTACCTCGGTCGCTACCACCTGCAGGTGTCCTGCCTGAAGGAAGGCGACGAGCGGGAAATGCTGCACTACCTGCGTGCCGGCACGGAAAAGCATTCGCTGCTCAACGTCTTCGTCTCCAAGCTGGCGGAAGACAAGCGCTTCGCCCTCTCCACCACCACCAACGGCAGCCCGCGCGCCATGGTGCCGGTCGGCAACTACGAAGAGGTGATGCCGCTGGACATCCTGCCGACGCAGCTGCTGCGCAGCCTGATCGTCGGTGATACCGAGATGGCGCAGAAGCTCGGCGTGCTGGAGCTGGACGAAGAGGATCTGGCCCTGTGCAGCTATGTCTGTGCCGGCAAGTACGAGTACGGCCCGATTCTCCGGGACAACCTCACCCGTATCGAGAAGGAGGGTTGATTGATGGGAGTCCGAGCGTTTCTCGACAAGATCGAGCACAATTTCGAGAAGGGCGGCAAGCTCGAGAAGTGGTACGCCCTCTACGAGGCCGTCGACACCTTCCTCTACCGTCCGGCCAGCGTGACCAAGACCACCGCCCATGTGCGCGACGGCATCGACCTCAAGCGGATGATGATTCTGGTCTGGCTCTGCACCTTTCCGGCAATGTTCTTCGGCATGTGGAACACCGGCTACCAGGCCAACCTGATCTTCGCCAAGAGCCCCGAGCTGCTGGCGGCCCAGGACAGCTGGCGCTTCGCCCTGACCGGCGCCCTGGCCGGGTTCGACCCGAACAGCCTGTGGGACTGCTTCGTTCAGGGGGCAGCCTACTTCCTGCCGATCTACGCGGTGACCTTCATCGTCGGCGGCTTCTGGGAAGTGCTGTTCGCCTCGGTACGCAAGCATGAGGTCAACGAGGGCTTCTTCGTCACCTCGGTGCTGTTCTCCCTCATCCTGCCGCCGAGCATTCCCCTCTGGCAGGTGGCGCTGGGCATCAGCTTCGGCGTGGTGATCGGCAAGGAAGTGTTCGGTGGTACCGGCAAGAACTTCCTCAACCCGGCACTGGTCGGCCGTGCCTTCCTGTTTTTCGCCTACCCGGCACAGCTGTCCGGCGACGGCGTGTGGACCGCCGTCGACGGTTATGCCGGCGCTACCGCCCTGAGCCTGGCGGCTGCCGGCGGCATCGAGAGCGTGGTTGCTGCAGGCGCCAGCTGGATGGACGCCTTCCTCGGCACCGTGCATGGTTCCATCGGCGAGACCAGCACCCTGGCCATTTTCATCGGCGGGGCCGTACTGCTGATGACCAAGATCGCCGCCTGGCGCATCGTCGCCGGCGTAATGGTGGGCATGGTGGTCCTGAGCACCCTGTTCAACCTGATCGGCTCCGACACCAACCCCATGTTCGCCATGCCCTGGTACTGGCATCTGGTCGTCGGCGGCTTCGCCTTCGGCATGCTGTTCATGGCCACCGACCCGGTTTCGGCGTCCATGACCAATACCGGCAAGTGGGCGTTCGGCATCCTCATCGGGCTGATGGTCGTACTGATCCGGGTGGTCAACCCGGCCTTCCCCGAGGGCATGATGCTGGCGATCCTGTTCGGCAACCTGTGCGCACCGCTGATCGACCACTTCGTCGTTCAGGCCAACATCAAGCGGAGGCTGGCACGCAATGTCTAATCAGAAAGAGTCCACCGTCCGCACGCTGGCGGTGGCCATCGTGGTCTGCCTGGTGTGTTCGGTGTTCGTCGCCGGCGCCGCCGTGGCGCTGAAGTCGACCCAGGTCGAGAACAAGGAACTGGACAAGCAGCGCAGCATCCTGGCGATTGCCGGGCTGGGCGATGCGGACCTGTCCGGCAAGCAGGTCAAGGCGCTGTACAAGGAGCGCATCGTCGCCAAGGTGGTGGACCTGGAGTCCGGCACCTTCAGTGATGCGCAGGACGTAAATACCTTCGATCCGCTCAAGGCGGCCAAGGACCCCAAACTGTCCGACGCCCTGCCGGGCGAGCAGGACATCGCCTCGATCAAGCGTCGCGAGCGCTTCGCCACCGTCTATCTGGTGGAAAAGGATGGCCAGCTCGACACCCTGATCCTGCCGGTGCGCGGCTACGGTCTGTGGTCGACCCTGTACGGCTTCATGGCGCTCAAGGGCGACCTGAACACCGTGGTCGGCATGGGCTTCTACCAGCACGCCGAGACTCCCGGTCTGGGCGGCGAAGTGGACAACCCGAAATGGAAGGCCCTGTGGCCGGGCAAGGCCCTGTTCGACGAGGACGGCAAGCTGGCTGTGGATATCGTCAAGGGCAACGTCGATTCGCAAAGTCCGAAAGCAATCCATCAGGTCGATGGCCTGGCTGGCGCGACCCTGACCAGCAACGGCGTCGAGAACCTGCTGCGCTTCTGGCTCGGCCAGAAGGGCTTCGGTCCGTTTATCGCTAACCTGCGCAATGGGGGGGCCTGAGCATGGCGCAACCGACCATCAAGGAAGTCCTGTTAAATCCGGTCTTCAACAACAACCCTATCGGCCTGCAGATCCTCGGTATCTGTTCGGCGCTGGCAGTCACCTCGAACCTGAAGACCGCGCTGGTGATGTCCATCGGGCTGACCCTGGTGACGGCCTGTTCGAGCATGTTCATCTCGATGATCCGCAGCCAGATTCCCAGTTCGATCCGCATGATCGTGCAGATGGTGATCATCGCCTCGCTGGTGATCGTGGTCGACCAGTTGCTCAAGGCCTTCGCCTACGGGCTGTCCAAGCAGCTCTCGGTGTTCGTCGGTCTGATCATCACCAACTGCATCGTGATGGGTCGTGCCGAAGCCTTTGCCATGCAGAACCCGCCGGTCCTGTCGTTCTACGACGGCATCGGCAACGGTCTGGGCTACAGCGTCATGCTGATCGTGCTGGGCGTTTTTCGCGAGTTGTTCGGCGCCGGCAAGCTGTTCGGCTTCACCATCATTCCGGTGGTCAACGACGGCGGCTGGTATCTGCCCAACGGTCTGCTGCTGCTGCCGCCCTCGGCGTTCTTCCTCATCGGCCTGATCATCTGGGGCCTGCGCAGCTGGAAGAAAGACCAGGTCGAGAAGCCGGCCTACCGCCTGGCCCCGCAGGTCTCGAACAAGGAGGCTTACTAATGGAGCACTACATCAGCCTGTTCGTGAAGGCCGTGTTCGTGGAGAACATGGCACTGGCCTTCTTCCTCGGCATGTGCACCTTCATCGCCATCTCCAAGAAGGTGGAGACCGCCATCGGTCTCGGCATCGCGGTCGTGGTGGTCCAAGCCATCACCGTGCCGGCCAACAACCTGCTCTATACCTATCTGCTCAAGGAAGGGGCGCTGGCCTGGGCCGGCCTGCCCGATATCGATCTCAGCTTCCTCGGCTTTCTGAGCTACATCGGGGTGATCGCTGCCATCGTGCAGATCCTCGAGATGCTGCTGGACAAGTACGTACCCTCGCTCTACAACGCGCTGGGCGTGTACCTGCCGCTGATCACGGTGAACTGCGCCATCATGGCCGGCTCGCTGTTCATGGTCGAGCGCGACTACAACTTCCCGGAAAGCGTGGTCTACGGCGTCGGCTCGGGTTTCTCCTGGGCGCTGGCCATCGCCTTGCTCGCCGGTATCCGCGAGAAGCTGAAATACAGCGACGTGCCCGAAGGGCTGCAGGGGCTGGGGATCACCTTCATCACCATTGGCCTGATGTCCCTGGGCTTCATGTCTTTCTCCGGCGTACAGCTGTAAGGACGGGATGAGCAGATGAGTTACGAAATATTCCTCGCCATCGGCATGTTCACCGCCATCGTGCTGGCGCTGGTGGTGATGATTCTCGCCGCCCGCGCCAGGCTGGTATCCAGCGGCGACGTGAGCATCGAGATCAACGGCGAGCGCACCATTACCGTGCCGGCCGGCGGCAAGCTGCTGCAGACCCTGGCGTCCAACAACATCTTCCTGTCCTCCGCCTGCGGTGGCGGCGGCACCTGCGCGCAGTGCAAGTGCGTCGTCGAGTCCGGCGGCGGCGAGATGCTGCCCACCGAGGAGTCGCACTTCACCCGCCGCCAGGCCAAGGAAGGCTGGCGCCTGTCCTGCCAGACTCCGGTCAAGCAGGACATGAAGATCGAGGTGCCGGAAGAGGTCTTCGGCGTGAAGAAGTGGGAATGCACGGTGGAGTCCAACCCCAACGTCGCCACCTTCATCAAGGAGCTGACCCTGCGCCTGCCGGAAGGTGAGAGCGTGGACTTCCGCGCGGGCGGCTACGTCCAGCTGGAGTGCCCGCCGCACGTGGTCAACTACAAGGACTTCGACATCCAGGAGGAGTACCGCGGCGACTGGGACAAGTTCAACATGTGGCGCTTCGTGTCCAAGGTGGACGAGACGACGATCCGCGCCTACTCCATGGCGAACTACCCGGAAGAGAAGGGCCTCGTCAAGTTCAACATCCGCATCGCCTCGCCGCCGCCGAACCGCGACGATATCCCGCCGGGCAAGATGTCCTCCTTCGTGTTCAACCTCAAGCCGGGCGACAAGGTCACGGTGTACGGTCCCTTTGGCGAGTTCTTCGCAAAGGATACCGACAACGAGATGGTGTTCATCGGCGGTGGTGCCGGCATGGCGCCGATGCGCTCGCACATCTTCGACCAGCTCAAGCGTCTGAAGTCCACGCGCAAGATGAGCTTCTGGTACGGCGCGCGCTCCATGCGCGAGGCCTTCTACGTCGAGGAGTATGATCAGCTGCAGGCGGAGAACCCGAACTTCCAGTGGCACCTGGCGCTGTCCGATCCGCAGCCCGAGGACAACTGGACCGGACTGACCGGCTTCATCCACAACGTGCTGTACGAGAACTACCTGAAGGACCATCCGGCTCCCGAGGATTGCGAGTTCTACATGTGCGGCCCGCCGATGATGAACGCAGCGGTGATCAAGATGCTGCTTGAGCTGGGCGTCGAGCGGGAAAACATCCTGCTTGACGACTTCGGCGGCTAGTGTGGTCGCTGCAATGCTGAAGCCCGCTATCGTGGTCGCCTTGGCGGCCGCGATAGCGGGCTGCATGTTTTCTGATCAGGTGGAAAGTTTTGCCGGCCCGACCATGGGCAGCACCTATTCGGTGAAATACGTGCAGCGCCGGGGCACTCCTGCCAAGGAGGATCTGCAACGCGAGAGCGAGGCGATCCTGGCGGAGCTCGATCGGCAGCTTTCCACCTACCGTGCCGACTCCGATATCGAGCGCTTCAATGCCCTGCCGGCAGGTAGCTGTGCGCCGGTGCCCGCCACCGTGCGCGAGCTGGTGGCCGCTGGCGAGCGGCTTTCCGTGGAGAGCGGCGGGGCGCTGGATCTGACCGTCGGTCCCCTGCTCGATCTCTGGGGCTTCGGTTCGCACAGTCACGGCGAGCAGGTGCCGGACGCCGGAGCGATCGCCGCAGCACGCCAGCGCGTGGGGCACCAGCATCTGCGCATCGATGGCGAGCAGCTGTGCAAGGACGCTCCGGTGCAGGTGGATTTCAACAGCATCGCCGCCGGCCACGCAGTCGATCGGGTCGTCGCCCGTCTCGAGGCGCTGGGTGTGGACAGCTACCTGGTGGAAATCACCGGCGAGCTCAAGGCCAAGGGACGCAAGCCCGACGGTACGCCCTGGCGGGTCGCCATCGAGGCACCCCACGACAACGAGCGGGTCGCGCAGAGGATCATCGCCCTCGACGGCTATGGGGTCTCGACCTCGGGCGACTATCGCAATTTCTTCGAGCAGGACGGCAAACGCTATTCCCATACGGTGGATCCCCAGAGCGGTGCTCCGGTCGTGCATCGGCTGGCGGCGGTGACGGTCGTGGATCCTTCGGCGCTCAGGGCGGATGGTTTGTCCACCATACTGATGGTGCTCGGCGACGAGCGTGGCCTGGTCTTCGCGGAGCGGCAGGGGATCGCCGCCTTTCTGGTGATTCGCGAGGATCAGGGATTCATCACCAAGAGCACTGCGGCCTTCGATCGGCTGTTCGGTGCGGGAGACAAGCAATGACCTGGGTACTGGTTTTTCTCGTCATGTTGCTGGTGGTGCTGGGCATGTCCATCGGCGTGATCATGGGGCGCAAGCCCATCGCCGGCTCCTGTGGTGGCATCGCCAACCTGGGGATCGAAAAGGATGAGTGCCCCATCTGCGGCGGCGATCAGGACAAGTGCGAGGAAGCGAATGCCGGGGGTGACAAGGCGGCCAGGCCCAGTCTGGGTTACGACGCCAACAGGGATTAGCCGCTCCGTGATGGGGCGGAGATACCCAAAAGGTCTATAGCGGCAGGACTGGTGTTGAAGTATTCAGTCAGGTTCTGAGCGAATTCGTCAACCGCGCCGGGGGGCGCCCCGCCGCGTTTTCAGGAGTAAGTATGGCTGTATATAACTACGATGTGGTGGTAATCGGCACCGGCCCCGCTGGCGAAGGGGCGGCGATGAATGCCGTGAAGGCCGGGCGCAAGGTGGCGGTGGTGGATGACCGTCCCCAGGTCGGCGGCAACTGCACCCACCTCGGAACCATTCCCTCCAAGGCGCTGCGCCACTCGGTGCGGCAGATCATGCAGTACAACAACAACCCGCTGTTCCGCCAGATCGGCGAGCCGCGCTGGTTCTCCTTCGCCGATGTCCTGAAGAGCGCCGAGCAGGTTATCGCCAAGCAGGTTTCCTCGCGGACCGGCTACTATGCACGCAACCGCATCGATACCTTCTTCGGGACCGCGAGCTTCTGCGACGAGCACACCATCGAGGTCGTCCATCTCAACGGCATGGTCGAGAAGCTGGTGGCCAAGCAGTTCGTCATCGCCACCGGCTCGCGCCCCTACCGTCCGGCCGATGTCGATTTCAGCCATCCGCGCATCTACGACAGCGACACCATCCTCAGCCTCGGGCACACGCCGCGCCGGCTGATCATCTACGGGGCGGGGGTCATCGGCTGCGAGTACGCCTCCATCTTCAGCGGCCTCGGCGTGCTGGTCGACCTCATCGACAACCGCGACCAGCTGCTCAGCTTCCTGGATGACGAAATCTCCGACTCGCTCAGCTACCACCTGCGCAACAACAACGTGCTGATCCGCCACAACGAGGAGTACGAGCGCGTCGAAGGTCTGGACAACGGGGTGATTCTGCATCTCAAGTCCGGCAAGAAGATCAAGGCCGATGCCTTCCTGTGGAGCAACGGCCGTACCGGCAACACCGACAAGCTGGGTCTGGAGAACATCGGCCTCAAGGCCAACAGCCGCGGGCAGATCCAGGTCGACGAGCATTACCGCACCGACGTCGGCAACATCTATGCGGCTGGCGACGTGATCGGCTGGCCGAGTCTGGCCAGTGCCGCCTATGACCAGGGCCGCTCGGCCGCGGGCAGCATCACCGAGAACGACAGCTGGCGCTTCGTCGACGACGTGCCGACCGGTATCTACACCATCCCGGAGATCAGTTCGGTCGGCAAGACCGAGCGCGAGCTGACCCAGGCGAAGGTGCCCTACGAGGTCGGCAAGGCTTTCTTCAAGGGCATGGCCCGGGCGCAGATCGCCGTCGAGAAGGCCGGCATGCTGAAGATTCTCTTCCACCGCGAGACCCTGGAAATCCTCGGCGTGCACTGCTTCGGCTATCAGGCCTCGGAGATCGTCCACATCGGCCAGGCGATCATGAACCAGAAGGGCGAGGCGAATACCCTCAAGTACTTCATCAACACCACCTTCAACTACCCGACCATGGCCGAAGCCTATCGGGTGGCGGCGTACGACGGCCTCAACCGGCTTTTTTGAGAGGCTCCGACCGGTGGCCTGAGCCGGTCGGAGGAGGCGACTTCAGCCTTTCCCAAGGGTGGCAATGGCCAAACCGGGAAAGTCTGTGATCAGGCTGTCCACCTCGAAATCGGCGAGCCGGCGCATCAGCGCCGGTTCGTTCACCGTCCATACCGATACCTGCAACCCCGTCTGCCGGGCCTTTTTCAAGCGTTCCGGGGTGCACAGCGTCCAGTTCAGGGCGAGCAGCTCGCAGCCGTGGTTGCTGGCGACCTTCACCGGATCGAGCCAGGCGTATTCGGCGACCAGGCCGCGCGACAGACGAGGCGTCAGTCGCCGCAGGGCGCGCAGGACTTCCCGCGAGCTCGAGGTCACGGTGACCCGATCGAGCAGTTCGTAGCGCTCCACCAGATCCTGGATGGCCGTCACGGTGCGTGCCGCGCGGACCCGCGAGGCGCTTTTCACTTCCAGTTGCCAGTGCTCGAAGTTGCACTTCTCGAAGAGTTCGGCGAGGCGCGGAATGGGGCAGGGCTGTATCCAGCCCGGGCCGCCCAGGCGGGCGTCGATGCTCGCCAGTTCGGCGGCATCCTGTTCGCTGACCTTGCCGCGGCGCCCGGTGGTGCGCTTCAGGGTCGGATCATGGATGACCATCAGCTCGCCGTCGCGAGACAGGTGCAGATCGAGTTCGCAGCGTCGCACGCCATGTTCGAGGCAGCGCTGGAAGCTGACCAGGGTATTTTCCGGGGCTTCGCCCTTGGCGCCGCGATGGCCGTAGATGAGGGTCACGATTGTTCCTTCCGGAGCGATTCCGCTCTGCGTGGTTGAGGGGGCGAAAGCTTGTCGGGAGCACGCCCGCAGCTCGCTGCGCGATGCTCTGCCGGGGGGCGGAAAGGGCGCCTGCCGGCTCTGGCTCCTGGGGGCGGTCGGGCAATTTCCGGTGCCATCCGTCACTACGATACGGTAGTATGCGCGGCGATTTCCTGTCGACATGGCGTCTCCCATGGCCAACTGCCGGTCCTGAGTGTAACAGCTAGGGTCGGCCCTCAGCCCCGCCAGGGGGCGCTTCTCTTTCGCCGGCGATAATGACTCTCCGCTATGTTCAGACCGCTGTCCGTCTTCATCGGCATGCGTTACACGGGTGCCAAGCGTCGCAACCATTTCGTCTCCTTCATTTCGCTGACCTCGATGACCGGACTGGCGCTCGGCGTGCTGGTGATGATCCTGGTGCTCTCGGTGATGAATGGCTTCGATCACGAGATGCGCACCCGGGTGCTCGGCATGGTTCCCCACGCGACCATCGAAAGTCCGGTGCCGATCGATGACTGGCGCAGCCTGGCGGCGCGGGCGCAGGCCCATCCCCAGGTCGTCGCGGTGGCGCCCTTCAGCCAGATGCAGGGGCTCCTGACCCACAACGGGCAGGTGCAGAAGGTGCTGATCAACGCCATTGATCCGGCGCTTGAGCCGCGGGTGTCGATCATCGGCGACTTTTTTCGCCAGGGTAGCCTGGCGGCGCTGCGGCCGGGCGAGTTCGGCATCCTCATCGGCGACAAGGCGGCCGCCAAGCTGGGCGTCGGCCTCGGCGACCGGCTCACCTTCGTCGCCCCCGAGGTGACGGTCACCCCGGCCGGCATGTTCCCGCGGATGAAGCGCTTCACCGTGCAGGGGATCTTCCATGTCGGCGCCGGCGAGCTGGATGGCTACGTGGCCATGGCCCATCTCGACGACCTCGGCCGGCTGCAGCGCTGGAGGCCCGGCCAGGTCCAGGGGCTGCGGCTCAAGCTCGCCGACCTGTTCCAGGCCCCACGCACCGCTTGGGCGATTGCCGCGAATCTGGACGGCGAGGACTTCTACGCCCGCGACTGGACGCGCAGCCACGGCAACCTGTATCAGGCGATCCGCATGGAAAAGACCATGATCGGCCTGCTGCTGCTGCTGATCGTCGCGGTGGCGGCGTTCAACATCATTTCCACACTGGTCATGGTGGTCACCGACAAGAAGGGCGACATTGCTATCCTGCGCACGCTCGGTGCCACGCCGGGGCAGATCATGGCCACCTTCATGGTCCAGGGCACGGTGATCGGTGTGATCGGTACCCTGATCGGCGGCGTCCTGGGGATTCTCGCCGCACTCAATATCGGCAGCTGGATCGCCGCCCTCGAAAAGCTGCTGGGCCACAAGTTCCTCAGCGCGGACGTCTATTTCATCGATTACCTGCCTTCGCAGCTGATGGGCGAGGATGTGGTGCTGGTCTGCGGCGCGGCCCTGCTGCTGAGTTTCCTCGCCACCCTGTATCCGGCCTGGCGCGCCGCGCGCACCCAGCCTGCGGAGGCCTTGCGTTATGAGTGACCCTGCCATGAAAGATCGAGCCGTTCTCAGTTGCCGCAATTTGGGCAAGCGCTACGAGGAGGGCCCGCAGTCGGTGGTGGTGCTTTCCGGCCTGGAGCTGGAGTTGCACCCGGGCGAGCGGGTGGCCATCGTCGGTAGCTCGGGCTCCGGCAAGAGCACCCTGCTCAATCTGCTCGGTGGCCTGGACACGCCCAGCGAGGGCAGTGTTTGGCTGGCCGGCGAGGAGCTTTCGGCGCTCAACGAGAAGGCACGGGGCCTGCTGCGCAACCGCGCGCTGGGCTTCGTCTACCAGTTCCATCATCTGCTGCCGGAATTCACCGCCCTGGAGAACGTTTGCATGCCCCTGCTGATCGCCCGCGTGGCGATTCCCGAGGCGCGCCAGCGGGCCGCCGCGCTGCTCGAGCGGGTTGGCCTGGGGCGCCGCCTCAAGCACAAGCCGGCGGAGCTTTCCGGCGGCGAGCGCCAGCGCGTGGCGATCGCCCGCGCCTTGGCCAACCAGCCGGGCCTGGTGCTGCTCGACGAGCCGACCGGCAACCTCGACCAGCACACCGCCCAGAGCATTCAGGAGCTGATGCTGGAGCTCAGCACCTCCCTGCGCACGGCCTTCCTGGTGGTGACCCATGATCCCCAGCTGGCCCGGCAGATGGACCGGGTTCTGCGTCTCGAAGACGGTCGACTGGTCGCGGAGTGAGCATGTTTCGTCCCCTGGCGGTTTTCATCGGTGCCCGCTATACCCGGGCCAAGCGGCGCAACCACTACATCTCCTTCATTTCGCTGACCTCGATGATCGGCCTCGCCCTCGGCGTTCTGGCGATGATCGTGGTGCTGTCGGTGATGAACGGCTTCCAGAAGGAGATGAGCGCGCGGGTCCTCGGTATGGTGCCGCATGCCGCGATTGCCGGTGTGCAGCCGCTGGACGACTGGCGCAGCCTGGCCAGGACGGCACTGGACCATCCGCAGGTGCAGTCTGCGGCGCCGCTCACCGAGCTGGAGGGCATGCTGTCCTACAAGGGAGCGATGCAGCCGATCCAGGTTCAGGGCATCGATCCGCACGAGGAGCCGAAGGTCTCCATCGTCGCCGGACACATGGAGCAGGGTCGTCTGGCGGATCTGGTGCCCGGCGAGTTCGGCGTGGTCATCGGCGAGATCACCGCGCGGCGCTTCGGTCTGCAGGTCGGCGACAAGCTAACCCTGATCGTTCCCGAGCTGAGCGATACCACGGGTGGCATCACCCCGCGCATGCAGCGTCTCACCGTGGTCGGGCTGTTCAAGGTCGGCGCCGAGCTGGACGGCTCGCTGGGGCTGATCCATGTCGCCGATGCGGCGCAGCTGATGCGCTGGCAGCCCGGCCAGGTGCAGAGCGTGCGCCTGGCGCTGAAGGATCTGTATCAGGCGCCGCAGGTGGCGGCGGGGATCGTCGGCGAACTCGGCGCAGCCTATCGCGCCGTCGACTGGACGCAGACCCAGGGCAGCCTGTTCAGCGCCATGCAGATGGAAAAGACCATGATCGGCCTGCTGCTGCTGCTGATCGTCGCGGTGGCGGCGTTCAACATCGTCGCCACACTGATCATGGTGGTCGCCGACAAGGGCGCGGATATCGCCATCCTGCGCACCCTGGGCGCCACGCCGGGACAGATCATGGCGATCTTCATGGTTCAGGGCACGGTGATCGGCGCGCTGGGCACCCTGGCCGGGGGCGTGCTGGGGGTGGTCGCGGCCTTGAACGTCAGCGAACTGATCGCCTGGCTGGAGTCGGTCAGCGGCCGGCAGATTCTCAGTTCGGACATCTATTTCGTCAGCTATCTGCCGTCCGATCTGCAGATGCTGGATGTGCTGCTGGTCTGTACGGCGGCCTTCATCCTGAGCTTTCTCGCCACCCTCTATCCGTCTTGGCGTGCCGCCTGCATCCAGCCTGCCGAGGCCCTGCGCTACGAGTGAAGGGCCGGCGCCGCGCGGCCGTTTCAGCGTTGCGGATTGTGCCGTCTTTCCTGGCGTTTCCGCCAGTTGTGGCGGACCCACCCGCGCCAGAACAGCATGGTCGCGAAGTAGCCGGTGATGCCAAACACGATCCCGGTGATGAGCGAGCCGACCAGAATCGGCTCCCACAGGGTGGCTATCCGTTCGCTGATCCAGGCCATGCTCAGTTCGCTGGGCAGGGCCTGCGGCGGGGTGTCGAGGACCCAGCTGCCGACCTTGTAGGTGCAGTAGAACACCGGCGGCATGGTGATGGGGTTGGTCAGCCAGACCAGGCCGATGGAGATCGGCAGGTTGGCCCGCAGCGGGATGGCCAGGCCGGCGGCGAGGAGCATCTGCATCGGGATCGGGATGAAGGCGCTGAACAGACCGACGAGCATGGCTCGTGATACCGAGTGGCGGTTCAGGTGCCAGAGGTTGGCGTCATGGATCAAGGTGCCCAAAAAGCGCAGGGACTTGTGTTCCCTGATGCTATCCGGATGCGGCATGTAGCGCTTAAAGATGCGACGGGGCATGGCGACACTCGGCAGTTCGAAGCGCCAGTATTATGCACAGATTGATGACGGCCTGCTGCTGGTATTGTGACAGCCAATTCCGCCGATCATCCCGATGAAATGCACGAACTGCGGAGTCGTTTCGAATGTTGCGCACAGGGATGTTGGCGCTCGCGGCAGGCCTGCTCGTCCTGCGTTTTCTCCCGGCCCTGCCGCCCTGGTGGCTGTGGTCGCTGTTGCTGCTGGGCGGGTGCGGCTGCCTGGCGTTGCGTCGCTATCGGCCGGCGCTGTTTCTGCTCGGCCTGGGCTGGGCCTGCCTGTCGGCGCACTGGGCGCTGGAGGGGCGTCTGCCCGCCGAACTCGACAGCCGCACCCTGTGGCTGGAAGGGCAGGTGGTCGGCCTGCCGGAGCGGGTCGACGGCACGTTGCGCTTCCAGCTGGAGGGTGCGCTGTCCCGGCGTGCCGAACTGCCCCGGCGCCTGCGCCTGGCCTGGCATGCCGGGCCGGAGGTCCGCGCCGGCGAGCGCTGGCGCCTGGCGGTTGCCCTCAAGCGCCCGCGCGGCCTGGTCAATCCGCAGGGGTTCGATGCCGAGGCCTGGCTGCTGGCCCGGCGCATCGGTGCCACTGGTACGGTGAAGGCCGGGGAGCGTCTTGGATCACCAGGCACGGCCGACGGCTGGCGCGACGGCCTGCGCCAGCGCCTGCAGCAGGTCGATGCCCATGGCCGTGAAGGCGCTATCGCCGCACTGGTGATGGGCGATGCCTCGGGGCTGAGCGCGGCGGACTGGCACCTTCTGCAGGACACCGGCACCGTGCATCTGATGGTGATTTCCGGTCAGCATGTCGCCCTGCTCGCCGGCCTGGTCTACGGACTGGTCGCCCTGCTGGCGCGTCACGGCCTGTGGCCGCGGCGCCTGCCCTGGCTGCCCTGGGCGTGCGCGCTGGCCCTGGTCGCGGCCTTGGGCTACGGCTGGCTGGCCGGTTTCGGGGTGCCGGTGCAGCGGGCCTGCGTCATGGTCGCCGTGGTACTGCTCTGGCGCCTGCGCTTTCGCCACCTGGGGTTCTGGCTGCCCCTGCTGCTGGCGCTGGTCGGGGTGCTGCTGCTCGAGCCGCTGGCCAGCCTGCAGCCGGGGTTCTGGCTGTCGTTCGGCGCGGTGGCGATTCTCGCCCTGGCCTTTGGCGGTCGGCTGGGCGTCTGGTCGTGGCGACAGACCCTGTGGCGGGCCCAGTGGACCAGCGCGCTGGGGCTGTTGCCGCTGCTGCTGGTCCTGGGATTGCCGATCAGTCTCAGCGGCCCGCTGGCCAATCTGATTGCGGTGCCCTGGGTCGGTTTCGCGGTGGTCCCGCTGGCCTTGCTCGGAACCCTGTTGCTGCCCCTGCCGGTGCTGGGCGAGGGCCTGCTCTGGATGGCCGGCGCCTTGCTGGCGGCGCTGTTCTGGCTGCTCGGCGAGATCGCCGGCGCCGTGCCGGCCTGGCTGCCCCATGATGTGCCGTTCTGGGCCTGGCTGCTGGCGACGCTCGGGAGCGTGCTGATCCTGTTGCCGGCCGGGGTGCCGCTGCGCGCCCTGGGGCTGGCGCTGCTGCTGCCCCTGGCATTTCCACCCGGGGTGCGGATTCCGCCCGGCCGGGCCGATGTCTGGGTGCTGGATGTCGGTCAGGGGCTCGCCGTGCTCCTGCGCACCCGCGGGCATGCCCTGCTCTATGACGCGGGGCCGCGCTTCGGCGGTTTCGACCTGGGCGAGCGGGTAGTCCTGCCTTCGCTGCGCAGTCTTGGCGTGACCCGCCTGGACGGTCTGCTGCTCAGCCATGCCGACGGCGACCACGCCGGGGGTGCCCTGGCCGTGCAGCGCGGCCTGCCGCTGGGCGAGGTCATCGCCGGCGAGGCACGGGCGCTGCCGGCGGCGCTCGCCGCCCAGCCTTGCGCCGGCCGGGAATGGCAATGGGATGGCGTGCGTTTCTCCACCTGGCGCTGGGGCGCTGCGCAGGACGGCAATCAGGCGTCCTGCGTGCTGCTGGTGGAGGCCGGCGGCGAGCGTCTGCTG
Organism: Azotobacter chroococcum; assembly: GCF_002220155.1. Taxonomy (NCBI): domain Bacteria; kingdom Pseudomonadati; phylum Pseudomonadota; class Gammaproteobacteria; order Pseudomonadales; family Pseudomonadaceae; genus Azotobacter; species Azotobacter chroococcum. Next base: position 1,315,454 of record NZ_CP011835.1, read on the forward strand.
CTGACCGGCGATATCGATGCCGCGGCCGAGCGGGCGCTGCTCGACAGCCATCCGGAGTGGCGCGCCGACTGGCTGCTGGCGCCGCACCATGGCAGTCGCAGCTCGTCCTCGCGAGCGCTGCTCGAGGCCCTGGCGCCGCGCGCCGTGCTGATCTCCCGCAGCTGGAACAACGCCTTCGGCCACCCGCATCCGGAGGCCATCGCACGCTATCGAAACCTGCCGGCGGCGATCTACGATACCGCCCGTCAGGGCGCCCTGCAGTTCCGCCTGGGGGACTGGGGCAGGGCGCAGGGGCTGCGCGAAGAGCCCCGCTTCTGGCGGGAAAAATGAGAACGGCGGCCGTCGGCGAGCGGGTACGCCTGTGCTAGAGTTGCGGCACTTTTTTCAAGGGGATTTGCCACCGTGTGGGAGCTTGTCAAAGCGGGCGGCTGGATGATGCTGCCGATCGTGCTCTGTTCCGTCGTTGCCCTCGCCATCATTGCCGAGCGTCTTTGGACCTTGCGGCCGAGCCGGGTGACCCCGCCGCACCTGCTCGGGCAGGTCTGGCGCTGGATCCAGGACAAGCAGCTGAACAGCGACAAGCTCAAGGAGCTGCGTGCGGAGTCGCCGCTGGGACAGATTCTCGCGGCGGGCCTGGCCAATTCCAAGCATGGCCGGGAGGTCATGAAGGAATGCATCGAGGAGGCAGCTGCCCGGGTCATTCATGAGCTGGAGCGCTACCTCAACGCTCTTGGCACCATCGCCGGCATCGCGCCGCTGCTGGGCCTGCTCGGTACTGTACTGGGCATGATCGAGATCTTCAGCAGTTTCATGGGCTCCGGCATGGCCAATGCCTCGCAGCTCGCCGGCGGTATCTCCACGGCGCTGATCACCACCGCTGCCGGTCTGTTCGTGGCGATTCCCGCGCTGTTTTTCCATCGCTACCTGCAGCGGCGCATCGACGAGCTGGTGGTCGGCATGGAGCAGGAGGCGATCAAGCTGGTGGAGGTGCTGCAGGGGGATCGCGAAGTCGATCTCAACGGGGGCAAGGCGTGAAGTTCCGGCGCAAACCGCGGGAGAATGTCGAGATCAATCTGGCCTCGCTGATCGATGTCGTGTTCATCCTGCTGCTGTTCTTCGTGGTCACCACGACCTTCACCCGCGAGACCCAGCTCAAGGTCGACCTGCCCGAGGCAGTCAACGGCACGCCGCCCGAGACGGTCGAGCCGAAGCAGCTGGAGGTGCTGATCGATGCCGGCGGCAGCTACTCGCTGAACGGCCAGGCGCTGATCAGCAGCGACCTGGACAGCCTGATGCGGGCCCTGCAGAAGGAGTCGGGCGGCGACAACAGCCTGCCGCTGGTCATCAGTGCCGACGGCAAGACTCCCCATCAGGCAGTCATCACCGCCATGGATGCCGCCGGCAAGCTCGGCTTCGCCCGCCTGCGCATCACCACGGTCGAGGCCCAGGCAGCGCCCTGATGGCCGGCGCCGACCGTCTGCTCGAGGCCTGGTACCGTGGCCATCCCGCCCTGGTCCTGCTGCGCCCGCTGGAGGCGTTGTTCCGTTGCGTGGTGCGGCGTCGCCGCGAGCGCTTTCTGCGCGGCGAGGGCGACATCTACCGGGCGCCGGTGCCGGTCGTGGTGGTCGGCAACATCACCGTCGGCGGCACCGGCAAGACTCCGCTGATTCTCTGGCTGATCGAGGCCTGCCGACGCCGCGGCCTGCGGGTCGGGGTGGTCAGTCGCGGTTATGGCGCCAAACCGCCGCACCTGCCCTGGCGGGTCACCGCTGATCAGTCGGCCGAGCAGGCCGGTGATGAGCCATTGCTGATCGTCCAGCGCACGGGGGTGCCGCTGGCGATCGATCCGGATCGCCCGCGGGCCGTGCGGGCGCTGCTCGAGGCGCAGCCTCTCGACCTCATCCTCTGCGACGACGGCCTGCAGCACTACCGGCTGGCCCGCGATCTGGAGCTGGTCCTGATCGATGCCGCCCGCGGCCTCGGCAATGGCCGCTGCCTGCCGGCAGGGCCCCTGCGCGAGCCAGCCGAGCGGCTGGCCAGCGTGGATGCGCTGCTCCACAACGGTGCCGGCGAGGATCCGCCGGGCGGCTACGCCTTCCGTCTCCAGCCCAGCGCCCTGGTGCATCTGGGCACGGGCGAGCGCCGGCCGCTGGGCCACTTCCTGCCCGGAACGGTCGTGCATGCCCTGGCCGGCATCGGCAATCCCCGGCGTTTCTTCGCCACGCTCGAGGCGCTACACTGGCGTCCGATTCCGCACGCCTTCGCCGACCACGCCCGCTACCGCGCCGAACAGCTCCGTTTCTCTCCGGTGCTGCCGGTGGTGATGACGGAAAAGGATGCGGTGAAATGCCGGGCTTTCGCCCCGGCCGACTGCTGGTATCTGGCCGTCGATGCCGTGCCTTCGCCGGCCTTCGTCGACTGGTTCGACGCGGCCCTCGACCGTCTGCTGGCATCGCGCTGAGCGTTCGGCTCCTGCCGGGCGCGCGCCATCAGCTTTCCATTGCCCTCCCAGGATTTCACCATGGACCCGAAACTACTCGACATTCTCGCCTGCCCGATCTGCAAGGGGCCGCTGAAGCTGGCCGACGACAAGTCCGAGCTGATCTGCAAGGCCGATGCCTTGGCCTTCCCGGTGCGCGACGGCATCCCGGTGATGCTGGAAAGCGAGGCTCGTACCCTCAACGTCGACGAGCGCCTGGATAAATGAGCAGCGCCTTCACCGTGGTGATTCCTGCCCGCTACGCCTCCAGCCGTCTGCCGGGCAAGCCACTGCAGGACATCGCCGGCAAGCCGATGATCCGGCAGGTCTGGGAGCAGGCCCGGTGCAGCGGGGCAGAGCGGGTGGTGGTGGCCACCGACGATGCGCGCATCGAGGCAGCCTGCCAGGCCTTCGGCGCCGAGGTGCTGCTGACCCGCGTCGAGCACAACTCCGGGACCGACCGGCTGGCCGAGGTGGCCGACCGGCTCGGGCTGGCCGACGATGCCATCGTGGTCAACGTGCAGGGCGATGAGCCGCTGATTCCACCGGCAATCATCGATCAGGTGGCGGAAAACCTGGCGGCCCATCCAGAGGCAGCCATCGCCACCCTGGCCGAGCCGATCGACAGCACCGAGGCCCTGTTCAATCCCAACGTGGTGAAGGTCGCCAGCGACGTCCACGGCCTGGCCCTGACCTTCAGCCGCGCGCCGCTGCCCTGGGCACGGGACGCCTTCGCCGTCAGCCGCGAACAGCTGCCGGCCGGCGTGCCCTACCGCCGGCACATCGGCATCTATGCCTATCGTGCGGGTTTTCTCCGCGATTTCGTCGCCTGGGGCCCATGCTGGCTGGAAAACGTCGAAAGCCTGGAGCAGCTGCGTGCGCTCTGGCATGGCGTGCGCATCCATGTGGCCGACGCCCTGGAGGCGCCGCCGGCCGGCGTGGACACCCCGGAAGACCTGGAGCGCGTGCGGCGCCTGCTGGGGGCCTGATGCGCATCCTGTTCGTCTGTCTCGGCAATATCTGCCGCTCGCCCACTGCCGAGGGGGTGTTCCGCGACCGGGTGCGTGCAGCCGGGCTGGAAGAGCGTATTCGCATCGACTCGGCCGGTACCGGTGACTGGCATGTGGGCAAGGCGCCGGATATCCGTACCCGCCAGGCGGCCCGCCTGCGTGGCTACGATCTGGATGCCCTGCGCGCCCGCCAGGTCTGTCGGGAGGACTTCTCCCGCTTCGACCTGATCCTCGCCATGGACTGCGCTAACCTGCAGGATTTGCAGGCCATGCGCCCGGGAAATTCCCAGGCCGAGCTGGACCTTTACCTGCGCCGCTACGCGCTGGAGGAGGATGAGGTACCGGATCCCTATTACGGTGGCGAAGAGGGCTTCGAGCGGGTGCTCGATCTGCTCGAGCGCGCCAGTGACGAACTGCTCGCCGAGATCCGGAGGCGCCTGTGAGCCTGCAGGTACAGGAAAACCTTTCCCTCAAGCCATTCAACACCTTCGCTCTCGAGGCGCGGGCGCGCCTGTTCGCCGAGGCCCATGATGAAGCCGAGGTGCGTGAGGCGCTGGCATTGGCCGCCGCGCGCGGCCTGCCGCTGCTGGTGCTGGGCGGCGGCAGCAACCTGCTGCTGACCCGCGATGTCGAGGCGCTGGTGCTGCGCATGGCCAGCCGTGGCGTGCGAGTGCTGGCCGATGACGGCGAGCAGGTGCTGATCGAGGCAGAGGCGGGCGAGCCCTGGCATCCCTTCGTGCAGCATACGTTGGCGCTGGGGCTGGCAGGCTTGGAGAACCTCAGTCTGATCCCCGGTACCGTGGGCGCCGCGCCGATGCAGAACATCGGAGCCTACGGCGTGGAGATCAAGGATGTGTTTGCCAGTCTGGTCGCCCTCGACCGGCAGAGCGGTGAGCGGTGCGAGTTCAGTCGCGAGGAGTGTGCCTTCGGCTACCGCGATAGCCTGTTCAAGCGTCAGGCCGGGCGCTGGCTGATCCTGCGTGTGCGTTTCGCGTTGCAGCGCACGCCGCAGTTGCATCTGGACTACGGTCCGGTGCGCCAGTGGCTGGCAGAGCAGGGCGTGGTATCGCCGACGCCTCTGGACGTCAGCCGGGCGATCTGCTCCATCCGCCGGGAAAGGCTGCCCGACCCCGCCGTGCTGGGCAATGCCGGCAGCTTCTTCAAGAATCCGCTGGTCTCCGCCGAACAGGCCGAGCGCCTGCGCGTCGAATATCCGGATCTGATTGCCTATCCGCAGGGCAATGGCACGGTGAAGCTGGCAGCCGGCTGGCTGCTCGAGCGGGCCGGCTGGAAAGGGTATCGCGACGGCGATGCCGGCGTACATCGCTTGCAGGCGCTGGTGCTGGTCAACCATGGGCGGGCCACGGGCAAGCAGGTGCTGGCACTGGCCCGGCGTATTCGTGAAGACATCGAAAGGCGTTTTGGCGTCTCTCTGGAAGTCGAGCCCAGCGTGATCTGAGCGCGGGCTCGGGACAACACTGGCAGAAATGCAAAAGGGGATGCAGTTGCATCCCCTTTTGCATGCGGGGCCGGCAAGGAGGCCGGCCCCGGGTTTCCAGCTTCAGCCGGCCGTCTGGTCCTGCTTGTCGGCCAGTTTCGCCTCGGCGGTTTCATCCTTGCTCTCGGCTTCTTGGCGTTGCGGCTCGGCAGCCCCTGCGCTTTCCTCCGTGGATGCGCTCTTCTCTTCGCTGGAGATGTCTTCCGGTTGCTCTGCGACCGGCTGGAGATCGAGCGTCTGCTGCTCTTTCCGGATCTCGGACAATTCGTCCGCCGCCGGGGTCGGCTGCTCGGGCAATGGCTCGATCGGCTCCTCCGCCGCGGCGAAGGTCTGGATCTCCGGCTGGATCAGCTCGAACGGGGCCTCGACCGGCTCCGGGGCTGCGCTGGGCGCTTCAGGCTCGGGATGAATCGGCTCGCTCGGCGCCTCGACCGACTCTGCACTCACAAAGGGTGTCTCGCCTACAGCCTGAGGCTGCTCGAGCGGGAGTTCGACCTTTTCCTGCTCCGCTTCCTGCTCGGCGCTGATGGCAACGGGTTCAACCTCGGGTTGCTCCTCGGCTACTGGCGTCTCCTCGGCAGCGACGGCGACGGCTTCCGCAGCCTTCGCAGCCTCGGCGGCCTGCCTGGCCTGTGCTTCGGCAGCCTCGCGCTTGCGGCGCCGGACCTCGCGCGGATCGTTGGCGGCGCGGGCGGTGCTGCGTGGCGCTTCGGCTGACGCCGCAGCGACCGGTGCGGGCTCTTCGGCTGGCGGCGGGGACACTTGCGCTGCCTCGCTCACGCTGGCGGCCGGCTCCTCGACGCTGGCAGGTTGCGGCTGCTCGAGCCGGGTGGCGAGATCCGCTGTCTCTGCGATGCCGGGCTCGATGACCGGGGTGGCCGTGATGGCCTCGACGGGGGCCTGGATTTCCTCGGCAGCGGCCTGCTCGGCGAGCGGGGCACTGCTGGCGGACTCTTCCATTGCGGTCTCGTCCGCCTGAGGCTGCGCGGCGATCACGGCAGCAGCCGTGGCAACTGCCGCGGCAGTTGCGGCTTCGCCTTCTTCGCCGCCCTCGATCTCGTTGCCCTGGCTGTCGCGCTGGCGTTCGCGACGATTGCTGCGGCGCCGCTGGCCGCGGGAGCGCCGGCGGGGGCGCTCCTCGCCGCTGGCCTCAAGCTCTTCCTCCTGAGTTTCCTCGTGGGGCAGGGCTTCTTCCTCGGGCACCTTCAGCTCGCTCGCCGGGCGCTCTTCCTGCGGCCGACGCTCTTCCCGCACCAGGGGCTGCTCCTCGCGCGGCAGGCGCTCGCGGCGACTTTCCCGCGGTTCGCGCTGCTCTCGCGGCTCATGGGCTTCCACGGCTTCGGCGGGCTGGCGCTCTTCGCGCGGACTTTCCTGGGCATCGAGCGGCTCGCGCAGTTCGCGGCGGCGCTCTTCGCGCGGCGGGCGTTCGCGGCGGCTTTCCCGCGGTTCGCGCTGCTCTCGCGGCTCCCGGGCTTCCACGGTTTCGGCGGGCTGGCGCTCTTCGCGCGGAGCACGTTCTTCGCGAGGCGGGCGCTCGCGGCGGGGTTCCCGCTGTTCCCGTGGCTCGCGTGCCTCCACGAGTTCGACGGGCTGGCGCTCTTCGCGCGCAGGACGCTCCTCACGGGGCGGGCGCGGCGCGCGTTCTTCGCGGAGTTCGCGAACCTGACGCTCTTCGCGCGGCTTGCGCTCCTCGTCGCGACCGTGGCGGCCCTCGCGGCGACGGTTCTGCTGGCGGCTGCTGCGGCGCTCCTCGCTGCTGCGCGTCAGGCGTTCCTCGACCAGCCGCTCGGCGGCAACGGGCTTGGCGGTTTCCTTGCCTGCGAACAGGCTGACCAGCGATTTCACCAGGCCCTTGAACAGGTTGAGCTCGAGAGCGGGGTGCGGGGCTGCTGCCGGTGCCGTTGCTGCCGGCGGTTCGGCCGGGACCGGTACCAGGGCGTTGCGCGGCGGCGCGGTCTTGACCGCGGCTTCCTGACGTACCAGGGTGCGGGTGGAGCTGACCAGTTGGACTTCCTCCACTTCCGCCGGGGTCATTTCGTAGCTCGACTGGGCACTCTGCACTTCCGGACTGTCATCACGCAGGCGCTGCACTTCGAAGTGCGGCGTTTCCAGGTGATCGCTCGGCAGGATGACGATGCGCACGCGGGTACGCAGCTCGATCTTGGTGATGGAGTTGCGCTTCTCGTTGAGCAGGAAGGCGGCGACCGGAATCGGCACCTGGGCGCGCACCTCGGCGGTGCGGTCCTTCAGGGCCTCTTCCTCGATCAGGCGCAGGATCGCCAGGGACAGCGACTCGACGTCGCGGATGATGCCCTGGCCGTTGCAGCGCGGGCAGACGATGCCGCTGGTCTCGCCAAGGGACGGGCGCAGGCGCTGGCGGGACATTTCCAGCAGGCCGAAGCGCGAGATGCGGCCGATCTGCACGCGCGCGCGGTCGGCTTCCAGAGCTTCGCGCATCTTGTCTTCGACGGCACGCTGGTTCTTCGCCGGCGTCATGTCGATGAAGTCGATGACGATCAGACCGCCGATGTCGCGCAGACGCAGCTGGCGGGCAATCTCCTCGGCCGCCTCCAGGTTGGTCTGCAGTGCGGTTTCCTCGATGTCGCCGCCCTTGGTGGCGCGCGCCGAGTTGATGTCGATGGACACCAGGGCCTCGGTCGGGTCGATGACGATGGAGCCGCCGGACGGCAGCTTCACTTCGCGCTGGAAGGCGGTTTCGATCTGACTCTCGATCTGGAAGCGGTTGAACAGCGGCACGCTGTCTTCGTAGAGCTTGATCTTGCTCTGGTACTGCGGCATCACCTGGCGGATGAAGCTCAGGGCCTCTTCCTGGGCTTCCACGCTGTCGATCAGCACTTCACCGATGTCCTGGCGCAGATAGTCGCGGATCGCCCGGATGATGACATTGGATTCCTGGTAGATCAGGAAGGGGGGCGAGCGGTCCAGCGAAGCTTCCTTGATCGCGGTCCACAACTGGACCAGGTAGTCGAGGTCCCACTGCAGCTCTTCGCTGGAGCGACCGAGGCCGGCGGTGCGCACGATCAGTCCCATGTCGGTGGGGACGTCGAGGCCGTTCAGGGCTTCGCGCAATTCGTTGCGCTCTTCGCCCTCGATGCGCCGGGAGATGCCGCCGGCTCGCGGATTGTTCGGCATCAGCACCAGGTAGCGACCGGCGAGGCTGATGAAGGTGGTCAGGGCAGCACCCTTGTTGCCGCGCTCCTCCTTCTCGACCTGAACGATGATTTCCTGGCCTTCGGAGAGCACTTCCTTGATGTTGATGCGGCCTTCGGGAGCCCTCTTGAAGTACTCGCGGGAAATTTCCTTGAGGGGAAGAAATCCATGGCGCTCGGCGCCAAAGTCGACAAAAGCCGCCTCAAGGCTCGGCTCAACCCGTGTGATGCGGCCTTTGTAAATGTTGGCTTTCTTCTGCTCGCGGGCACCCGATTCGATGTCCAGGTCGTAGAGACGTTGGCCATCGACCAGGGCAACACGCAACTCCTCGGGCTGAGTTGCGTTAATCAGCATTCTTTTCATGTAGTACCGTTCGGTTTCCGGGCTGCCGGAAACGGCGTTCGGCACACACGACTCTCGCGGTCGGTGACAGGGGCGTTCAGGAAAGGTTGTCGTCCGTTCCCGTGTCAAGCAACATTTGGCTGGTGGCCAGAGTCGCGACTACGTCTCCTGCTTACTGTTGTGGCAGAAAGCAATCAATCAGGAGGAGGAATCAAGCATCGGCAGCGGACGCCATGTGCGTCTGGATGAAAGCTTGCAGCTACGCAATCCGATGGTTGTGCATCTCCACCCTGCACGTATCCTTTGAAAATCGGGTGCCGTCCGCAGAATCTGCAGCGAGTTGGCGATTATTGCGACCTCCTGTGGATGGAGGTCGCCATCATGTAGCTAAGGCATTTGTTTCCGAGGCTTCGCGATGTTCGGGTGAAGTCCCGTCGGACGGCCTTACGTCCTCGATGGGTAGCATGCGGATGGGTAACTGTTTGATTTTGCGCCCATCTGCTGGCTTGGCCGTAAAAGGCGGCACCTGTGACTATAGCAGCTATTAATAAGTGCTTCAATTCTCTAAAAATTGATATGATATCGCAATGATAAATCCTTCCCATGCGAATTCTGGCGTCCAGCTGCTTGAGATCGGGCCGGAAGCGGCCGGTCAGCGAATCGACAATTTTCTCCGTACCCGGCTCAAAGGGGTTCCCAAAACCTTGATCTATCGCATCCTGCGCAAGGGCGAAGTGCGAGTGAACAAGGGGCGGATCAAGCCCGAGTACAAGCTGCAGGCTGGCGATCTGGTGCGCGTACCGCCGCTGCGTCTGGCCGAGCGTGACGAACCGGCCCCGTTGGCGCAGGGGCTGCTCGAGCGGCTCGAGGCAGCCATCGTTCATGAAGACAAGGCATTGATACTGCTGAACAAGCCGGCCGGGATCGCCGTGCATGGCGGTAGCGGCCTCAGTCACGGTGTGATCGAGGCGTTGCGCCAGTTGCGCCCGGAAGCCAAGGATCTGGAGCTGGTCCACCGGCTCGACCGGGACACCTCGGGTCTGTTGATGATTGCCAAGAAGCGCAGCATGTTGCGCCATCTGCACGAGGCGTTGCGTGGCGACGGAGTGGACAAGCGTTATCTGGCGCTGGTACGCGGATTCTGGCCCGCCGCCCGGAAGCAGGTCAGTGCCCCGCTGCAGAAGAATACCCTGCGCTCCGGCGAGCGGATGGTGGAGGTGGACGAGGAGGGGCGGGAGGCGCTGACCCTCTTTCGCGTGCTGCGGCGTTTCGGCGACTTCGCCACGCTGGTGGAGGCCAAGCCGGTTACCGGGCGAACCCATCAGATCCGGGTACATGCCCGGCATGCCGGGCACCCGATCGCGGGTGATGCCAAATATGGGGACGAGGAGTTCACCCGCGAGATTAGGGCGCTCGGTGGCAAGCGTCTGTTTCTGCATGCGTACTCGCTGGTGGTGCCATTGCCGGAAGGGGGCGGACTGCGCCTGGAGGCGCCGGTGGATGAGATGTGGGCGCAGACTCTGGAGCGTTTGAGTGACTGATTATCGGCTGTTGATCTTCGATTGGGATGGCACGCTGGTTGATTCCATCGGACGCATCGTCGAGTCCATGCGCGTCGCGGCGGCGGCTTGTGATCTCGAGCCGCTCGGCGATGCGACAATAAAAGGCATCATCGGGCTGGGCTTGCCCGAGGCAATCCGTACGCTCTATCCGGATCAGCACGATGCCGGGCTGCAGGAGCGGTTCCGTCATCTCTACAGCGAGCATTACCTGGCTCTGGAGAGCGAGCCGTCGCCGCTGTACGCTGGAGTGGCCGAGGCGCTGGAAGCATTCCGGGGGGCGGGTTACCTCCTGGCGGTGGCTACCGGCAAGACACGTCAGGGGCTCGACCGGGTTCTGGCGGGGCATGGTTGGCAGGAGTATTTCGATGTCAGCCGCTGCGCAGACGAAACCGCCAGCAAGCCGGATCCGCGCATGCTGCACGAGATCCTCGCGCACTGTCGGGTATCGCCCGAGCAGGCGCTGATGGTGGGGGATTCCTTGTTCGATCTGCAGATGGCGCTACATGCCGGGATGGATGCGGTGGCGGTGAGCTATGGGGCGCAGTCCCCTGAAACGCTGCGTTTGCACGGGCCGCAATTGGTTATCGACGAATTTGGCGAATTGTGTACGTGGCTGGGTGTTCGGTCGACGCGGAATGTCGTTGTTGAGGGGTAAGCATGGCAGATGAATGGAAGGCGCCGCCGGAGGGCGGCGACGAGAAGAGCTGGAAGCTGCTGGAAAAGACCTTGCTGGCCACCGTGGAGGAGCGGCGACGGGCGCGTCGCTGGGGCATCTTCTTCAAGTTGCTGGGGTTTACCTATCTGCTGGTGCTCCTGGCAATGTTTTCTCCGGCGCTGAGCCTCAAGGAGGCGGCGCGTACCGGTGATCATACGGCGCTGGTCGAAGTGCGCGGCATGATCGCCGACGACGAGTCGGCCAGTGCCGACAACATCGTCGGCAGTTTGCGGGCGGCCTTCAAGGACAAGCACACCAAGGGTGTGGTGCTGCGCATCAACAGTCCGGGCGGCAGTCCTGTGCAGTCCGGCTATATCTACGATGAGATTCGCCGGCTGCGCGCCGCGCATCCCGACACCAAGCTCTATGCGGTCATTACCGATCTTGGGGCTTCAGGTGCCTACTATATCGCCAGTGCCGCCGATGCCATCTATGCGGACAAGGCCAGTCTGGTCGGCTCGATCGGGGTGACGGCGGCGAGCTTTGGTTTCGTCGAGGCAATGGAGCGGCTTGGTGTCGAGCGCAGGGTCTATACGGCTGGCGAGCACAAGGCTTTCCTCGATCCGTTCCAGCCGCAGAAGGAGGGCGAGGTGCGTTTCTGGCGGGAGGTGCTTGAGGTCACTCATCGGCAGTTCATCGACAGCGTCAAGCAGGGGCGCGGCGAGCGGCTGAGAGACAAGGATCATCCCGAGTTGTTCTCCGGCCTGGTCTGGTCCGGCGAGCAGGCCTTGCAGTTGGGGTTGGTCGATGCGCTGGGCAGCGCCAGTCACGTGGCTCGCGAAGTGGTGGGTGCGGAAAATCTGGTCGACTTCACGGTGCGGGAAACCCCCTTCGATCGTTTCGCCAAGAAGTTGGGAAGCGGCGTGGCGGAGCGTCTGGGCATGTGGATGGGCTTGCAGGCTCCGGTGTTGCGCTGAGGTGCCATGGTCCGGCCTGGCGCCGGACCTTTTTCGAGGGGGCTCAGGGAATCTGCACGCCTTCGGCCAGCAGCATGTCGACCAGGCGAATCAGTGGCAGGCCGATCAGGCTGGTGGCGTCTTCGCCTTCGGTGGAGCGGAACAGGCTCACGCCAAGCCCTTCGGACTTGAAGCTGCCGGCGCAGTCGAAGGGTTGCTCGGCTTCCAGGTAGCGTTCGATTCGGGCGATGTCCAGGAGGCGGAAGTGTACCGTGAAGGGAATGCAGTCGATCTGCAATGCTCCGCTGGATGTGTTGAGCAGGGCCAGTCCGGTCAGAAAGGTCACGCTATTGCCGCTGGCGCTTTGCAGTTGGAGGTGCGCGCGCGGAAGGTCGTGAGGCTTGCCGAGGATTTGCCCGTTCAGCACGGCGACCTGGTCCGAGCCGATGATCAGGTGGTGCGGGTGCTCTTTGGCGAGGGCGCCGGTCTTTTCGGCAGCCAGGCGTCTGACCAGGCTGTCGGCGCCCTCTCCGGGGTGGGGCGTTTCGTCGATGGATGGTGCGGCCCAGGTGAAGGGCAGTCGCAGGCGGCTCAGCAGTTCACGACGATAGAGGGAGCTTGAAGCGAGCACGAGCGGCAGCATGGCGTTCTCCTGGAGGGTGGCGCGATTCTAGCGGCGCTGCCGGTTGGCGGACAGGGCGGAATTCCCTTTGACAGCGCTTCGGCCCATCCCTAGAATGCCGCCCCTATGTTGAATGGGCCGATTCCACCTCACGTTGATCCGCGCAAGCTGGCTGATCGCAGCGCAACCCTCGAGGGTGAGCTGCCGCTGGCCAGTCTGCCGCGTCTTTGCGATCCACTTGCCGAAGATTCGGGAGTGGTGCATGCAAAACTCCATTTTGGCCGTGACGAGCGCAAGGCTGTGATCATCCACAGCGAGCTCGATGTCGAGGTCAAGATGGTTTGCCAGCGTTGTCTGGAGCTGGTCGCCCTGCCGATCCACAGCGAATGTCGCTATGCGGTGGTCAAGGAGGGGGCGAACACTCAGTCGTTGCCCAAGGACTATGACGTGCTGGAGGTTGGGGAGGATCCCTTGGATCTGCTGGCGCTGGTCGAGGACGAGCTGCTGCTTGCCTTGCCCATCGTTCCGCTCCATGACCCTGATGTTTGCCAGCCGCCGGCCGGACTTGAAGAGCCCGAGCCGAGCGAGGACGAGGTATCGCGGTCCAACCCGTTCAGCGTACTGGCGCAGTTAAAGCGCGACCCAAACGTTTAGGAGTTAATCAGTTATGGCTGTTCAGCAGAACAAAAAATCCCGTTCCGCTCGCGATATGCGTCGTTCCCATGATGCGCTTGAGGCGAATGCCCTGTCCGTCGAGAAGAGCACCGGTGAGGTACACCTGCGCCACCACGTCTCCCCGGACGGTTTCTACCGTGGCCGCAAAGTGATCGACAAGGGCTCCGACGAGTAACTCTTGTCCGCTTCGCTCATCGCTGTCGATGCAATGAGTGGGGACTCCGGTCCCCGCTGTATTGTTCCGGCCTGTCTTGCCTGCCTGGGTGAGACCTCCTCGCTGCATCTGGTCCTCGTCGGCCAGGCTCCCCTTCTCGAAGACTTGATTGCTCGCCACCCCCGGGTCGATCGTGCGCGCCTGAGCGTCGTGCATGCCGGGGACGTGATTGCCATGGACGAGCGTCCGGCCCATGCCTTGCGCAGCAAGGCCGATTCCTCCATGCGTGTGGCCCTGGATCTGCTGCGCGAAGGCAGGGTCCAGGCCTGCGTCAGTGCCGGCAATACGGGGGCCTTGATGGCGCTGTCCCGGCATGTCTTGAAGACGCTGCCGGGTATTGACCGGCCGGCGATGTTCGCGGCCCTTCCCACCGAGCAGGGGGTTTGCCATCTGCTCGATCTGGGGGCCAACATCGATTGCACTGCCGAGCATCTGTATCAGTTTGCCGCGATGGGCTCGATCGCTGCGGAAGCGCTCGGTGTGGAGCGCCCGCGGGTAGCGCTGTTGAATGTCGGTACCGAAGAGGTCAAGGGCAATCAGCAGGTCAAGCAGGCTGCCGTCCTGCTGCAGCAGGCCAGGGAAATCAATTATGTCGGATTCATCGAGGGCGATGGTCTCTACCGTGGAGAGGCTGACGTGGTGGTCTGCGACGGTTTCGTCGGCAATATCCTGCTGAAGGCCAGCGAAGGCCTCGCCGCGATGATCGCCGGAGAGGTCAAGGCGCAATTCAGGCGCAGTCTCGCTTCGCGGCTGGTCGGAGTTCTGGCCTTGCCCTTCCTGCGCCGGCTGCAGGCTCGCCTGGCGCCGGCGCGGTATAACGGAGCCAGTTTTCTGGGGTTGCAGGGGATTGTGGTGAAAAGCCATGGTGCGGCAGGCGCCGAAGGATTTCGCAGTGCGATACTCCGTGCCCAGGCGGAAATTCGCGAAAACCTGCCACAACATCTGCATGACCGGCTGCAAACCTTGATGGCGGGGCGCTGATGTGACTGCAGCCCATGGCCTGTCATCCAACTGATTAACATGCATCCGGCATGGCCGGATGCTCCCCGAAGAAAGATCATCAGGGATCTGTTCCTATGTCTGTTTCCCCCGCATTCGTCTTTCCCGGCCAGGGTTCGCAGTCGCTCGGCATGCTGGCCGAGCAGGGTGCCCGGCACCCGCTGATTGGCGCCACCTTTGCCGAGGCGTCCGAATCCCTCGGCTACGATCTCTGGGCGCTGGTCCAGCAGGGGCCGGAAGAGCTGCTCAATCAGACCGACAAGACCCAGCCGGCGATCCTGACCGCTTCGATTGCCCTGTGGCGGCTTTGGCTGGCCGAGGGCGGGGCGACCCCCGCTTTCGTTGCCGGTCACAGCCTTGGCGAGTATTCCGCGCTGGTGGCGGCTGGCAGTTTGCCTTTTGCCGAGGCGGTGAAGCTGGTCGAGTGTCGGGGGCAATTGATGCAGCAGGCCGTACCCGCCGGCCAGGGGGGCATGGCGGCGATTCTCGGTCTGGACGATGTCGATGTGCTGGCAGCCTGCGCCGAGGCCGAGCAGGGCGAGGTGGTCAGTGCCGTGAACTTCAATGCGCCGGGACAGGTGGTGATCGCCGGTTCCGCCGCCGCGGTCGGGCGGGCCATCGAGGCTTGCAAGGCGCGTGGTGCCAAGCGTGCGATGGCCTTGCCGGTCAGCGTGCCGTCGCACTGTGCCTTGATGCGTCCGGCGGCAGAGCGCTTCGCCGAGGCAGTGGAGGCGATCGCCTGGCAGGCGCCGGGTATTCCTCTGGTGCAGAATGTCAGCGCTGCCGTGGTGAGCGATCTGGATAGTCTCAAGCGTGATCTGCTGGCGCAGCTCTACAGCCCGGTGCGCTGGGTCGAGTCGATGGTCTGCCTGGCCGGTCGGGGTGTCACCGATCTGGTCGAATGTGGTCCGGGCAAGGTGCTTTCCGGATTGAACAAGCGCTGCGTCAAGGGCATCAATACCCACAACCTGGATACCCCCGAGGCCTTCGCCGCGGCTCGCGCTGCGCTGGCCTGAACAAGGAGATGACAATGAGTCTGCAAGGCAAAGTGGCACTGGTGACCGGCGCCAGCCGTGGCATCGGCCAGGCGATCGCGTTGGAGCTGGGCCGGCAGGGCGCCGTGGTGATCGGCACGGCCACTTCCTCGAACGGTGCCGAAAGCATCGCTGAAACCCTGAAAAGCAACGGCATCCAGGGTGCCGGTCTGGTGCTGGACGTATCCAGCGACGAGTCCGTCGCCACGACCCTGGAGCATATCCAGCAGCACCTCGGCCAGCCGGCGATCCTGGTCAACAACGCCGGCATCACCCGCGACAACCTGATGCTGCGGATGAAGGACGAGGAGTGGCATGACGTCATCAATACCAACCTCAACAGCCTCTATCGCCTGTCCAAGGCGGTCCTCCGCGGCATGACCAAGGCCCGCTGGGGACGGATCATCAATATCGGTTCGGTGGTGGGAGCCATGGGCAACGCCGGCCAGGTCAACTATGCCGCGGCCAAGGCTGGGCTGGAAGGGTTCAGTCGTGCCCTGGCCCGTGAGGTCGGCTCGCGGGGGATCACCGTCAATGCGGTTGCCCCCGGCTTCATCGACACAGACATGACCCGCGAACTGCCCGAGGCGCAGCGCAATGCGCTGCTGGCACAGATTCCGCTGGGGCGTCTCGGTCAGGCCGAGGAAATTGCCCAGGTTGTCGCCTTCCTCGCCTCCGATGGTGCATCCTATGTCACCGGAGCTACCATTCCGGTCAACGGTGGAATGTACATGAGTTGATGTGACGAGCGCCTCGGGACAGCAGTCAAAGAGCAATCCGAAATCTCATCGAGCTGCCAAACTGAAAAAGGCAGATCGTCGGGGGCGTCCGGAAGGGCAGGGCTTCAGCTTGAAATGCTGAAATCCCTTTCTATAAACTTACTCGCATTCCATCTGCCTGGTTTGTCCATAGGAGTGAAAATAAGGTATGAGCACCATCGAAGAACGCGTCAAGAAGATCGTTGCTGAGCAACTTGGCGTCAAAGAAGAGGAAGTAACCAATAGCGCTTCCTTTGTCGAAGACCTGGGCGCCGACTCTCTTGACACCGTTGAGCTGGTGATGGCTCTCGAAGAGGAATTCGAGACCGAAATTCCGGACGAACAGGCCGAGAAAATCACCACTGTTCAGGAAGCCATCGATTACATCAATGCCCACGCACAATAAGTAATCGTCGCTCCCGACTTGGAAGAGCCGCACTGCCCAAAAGGCGTGCGGTTTTTCTTTGACGGAAACAGCAAAAGTTTTACCGGATATTTGTCGGCCCTGCCGGTTCGGCAGGCTGACTGCGGGGTGTGTGTCCGCATGGGGGCGCAGCTCCCCTGCAGGCAGATTGCCTGCCCTGCCTTGTGCAGTCATGAAGAAAGAGGAAATTGCTTTGTCACGTAGACGCGTCGTGGTCACTGGACTGGGGATGTTGTCGCCGCTGGGTGCCGATGTGCCGAGCAGCTGGCAGGGGGTCCTGGCTGGTCGCAGTGGCATCGCTCCGCTCGAGCACATGGATCTTTCCGCCTATTCCACCCGTTTCGGCGGTGCGGTGAAAGGATTCGACGTCGAGCAATACCTGTCGCTCAAGGAGGCCCGCAAGCTCGACCTGTTCATCCAGTATGGTCTAGCGGCCAGCTTCCAGGCCGTGCGCGATTCCGGCCTGGAAATCACGGATGCCAATCGCGAACGCATCGGCGTGGCCATGGGTTCCGGCATCGGTGGTCTCACCAATATCGAGAACAACTGCAAGTCCCTCATCGAACAGGGGCCGCGGCGGATCTCGCCATTCTTCGTGCCGGGTTCGATCATCAACATGATTTCCGGCTTCCTGTCGATTCATCTGGGCATCCAGGGACCGAACTATGCCCTGGCAACGGCCTGCACCACCGGCACCCACTGCATCGGCATGGCCGCGCGTAACATCGCCTACGGCGAGGCCGATGCGATGGTCGCCGGCGGCGCCGAGATGGCGGCCTGCGGTCTGGGCATCGGCGGCTTCGGTGCGGCCCGGGCACTGTCCACCCGCAACGACGATCCGGCGCGTGCCAGCCGTCCCTGGGACAAGGGACGCGACGGCTTCGTGCTCTCCGACGGCGCCGGCGCGCTGGTGCTGGAAGAGCTGGAGCACGCCAAGGCGCGGGGCGCGACCATCTATGCCGAGCTGGTCGGCTTCGGCATGAGCGGCGATGCCTTCCACATGACGTCGCCGCCGGAAAATGGCGCCGGCGCGGCTCGCTGCATGCAGAACGCCCTGCGCGACGCCGGCCTGAACGTCGATCAGGTGCAGTACATCAATGCCCATGGCACCTCGACGCCGACTGGCGATCTGGCCGAGGTGGCCGCGCTCAAGTCGGTGTTCGGCGACAGCGCCTACCGCCTGTCGGTCAGCTCGACCAAATCCATGACCGGCCATCTGCTGGGCGCTGCCGGTGCGGTCGAGGCGATCTTCAGTGTGTTGGCGATCCGCGATCAGGTCGCCCCGCCGACCATCAACCTGGACGAGCCTGACGTGGGCTGCGACCTGGATTTCGTGGCCCACGAGGCCAGGAGTCTGCCGATCGACGTGGTGCTGTCCAATTCCTTCGGTTTCGGCGGCACCAACGGCTCGTTGGTGTTCCGCCGATTCGCTGGCTGATGCCCTGCTGGGTCGATGGCCAGCCCGGCGAGTCGCTGCCCGTGGTCGACCGTGGGCTGGCCTATGGCGACGGTCTGTTCGAGACCATTGCCGTGCGCCGTGGCCGACCGCTACTGCTGGAGCGGCATCTGGCGCGTCTGGCCGAAGGCTGCGTCCGGCTGGCCATCCCCGGCGACCTGGCGCTGATCCGCAGCGAGCTGCTGGCCTTCTCGGCCGAGCTGGGGGAGGGCGTGGCCAAGCTGCTGCTGACCCGCGGCGACGGCCAGCGCGGTTATGCCGTCTCCCAGCCGCTGCAGCCGCGGCGCATCCTCCTGGGCAGCCCACCACCGCAGTATCCGCCGGCCCATGCCGAGCAGGGCGTGCGTCTCCATCCTTGCCGCACCCGCCTGGCCGAGCAGCCACTGCTGGCCGGGCTCAAGCATCTCAATCGCCTGGAGCAGGTGCTCGCCCGCGCCGAGTGGCAGGATGCCGAGCATGCCGAGGGGCTGATGCGCGACCTGTCCGGCCGGGTGATCGAGGGGGTTTTCAGCAATCTGTTCCTGGTCAGGGATGGCCGCCTGCTGACTGCCGACCTGTGTCGCTGTGGCGTCGCCGGGGTGATGCGTGCGGAAATCCTCGACCTGGCGGAGCGTATGGGCATCCCTGTGCAGGTGCGTGACATCGCCCTTGCCGAGTTGCTGGCGGCGGACGAGGTTTTTCTCTGCAACAGCCTCTATGGCATCTGGCCTGTGCGCGGGTTCGAAGGGCACGGCTGGCCGGTCGGCACGCTCACCCGTAAACTGCAGGCCCCGATCCGCAAGCTACTGGATTCCTGATACGTGATGCGAAAATGGCTGCTGCTGCTGGAAAGCGGCCTGCTGGTGGGCGGACTGGCGCTGGCGTTCGCCGTCTGGCAGCAGAAGGCCGCGCTCGAACAGCCCCTGATACTCACCGAGGAGCGTCTGCTGGAGGTTCCGAGCGGCGCTACGCCCGGTGGCCTGCTCAACCGTCTGCAGGGCGACGGTCTGCTGCGCGGGAGCTTCTGGCTGCGCCTGTACTGGCGCTTCAATCTGTCCGAGCAGGGCCTGCGCAGCGGTGAGTATCGCCTGGCGCCGGGCATGACCGCCGTCGAGCTGCTCGACCTCTGGCAGCGCGGCGAGGTGGTGCAGTACAACCTCACGCTGGTCGAGGGCTGGAGTTTCCGCCAGGTGCGGGCCGCCCTGGCCCGGGCAGACAAGCTGGATCAGTCCCTGGCGGGGGTTTCCGACGCCGAGCTGATGACCCGGCTCGGCCTGTCGGACGCTCATCCCGAAGGACGCTTCTTTCCCGATACCTACCGTTATGTGCGCGGCATGAGCGATTTCGAGCTGCTCAAGCAGGCCCATGCGCGCCTGCAGCAGGTGCTCGCCGAGGAGTGGGCCGAACGCTCGCCGAACCTGCCCTATGCAACCCCCTACGAGGCGCTGATCATGGCCTCGATCATCGAGAAGGAAACCGGCGTGCCCCACGAGCGCCATCAGATCGCCGGGGTGTTCGTGCGTCGGCTGGAGCAGGGCATGCTGCTGCAGACCGATCCGACGGTCATCTATGGCCTGGGCGAGCGCTACAACGGCAAGCTCGGGCGTGCCGATCTGCTCGCGGCGACGCCCTACAACACCTACCTCCGGCCCGGGTTGCCGCCGACCCCGATCGCCCTGCCGGGGCGCGAGGCGATCCATGCGGCACTGCATCCGGCGGATGGCCGCGAGCTGTATTTCGTCGCCCGCGGCGACGGCAGCCACGTCTTTTCCGAAACCCTCGAGGCCCACAACCAGGCGGTTCGCGAATACCAGCTCAAGCGGCGCGCCGACTATCGCTCCAGCCCATCGCCCGAGGCGCTGGAGCGCTCCGTGCAACAGGACACTGAGGAGAACCCGTGAGCGGCCTGTTCATCACCCTCGAAGGCCCGGAAGGGGCCGGCAAGACCACCAATCGCGACTACCTCGCCGCGGGCCTGCGCGCGGCCGGCCGCGAGGTGGTGCTGACCCGCGAGCCGGGCGGAACGCCGCTGGCCGAGCGCATCCGCGAACTGCTGCTGGCGCCCAGCAGCGAGCCGATGGCGGTGGACACCGAGTTGCTGCTGGTCTTCGCCGCCCGCGCCCAGCATCTGGCCGAAGTGATCCGTCCGGCGCTGGCGCGCGGCGCCGTGGTGCTCTGCGACCGCTTCACCGATGCCTCCTACGCCTACCAGGGCGGCGGCCGCGGGGTGCCCGAGGCGCGCATCGCGACCCTGGAAAACTTCGTGCAGGGCGACCTGCGTCCCGATCTGACCCTGGTCTTCGACCTGCCGGTCGAGGTGGGGCTGGCCCGCGCCGCCGCCCGCGGACGCCTGGACCGTTTCGAGCTGGAGGGCCGTGCCTTCTTCGTGGCGGTGCGCCAGGCCTACCTGCGCCGGGCGGCAGGCGATCCGGCGCGCTACCGGGTGGTGGACGCCGGGCGGCCCCTGGCGGAGGTCCAGCGCAGCCTGGATGACCTGCTCCCGCAGCTGCTGGCGCCGCGCGGTGTCTGAGGCCTATCCCTGGCAGCAGGAGCTGTGGCAGCGGCTGGCCGGGCGCAGCCGGCACGCCCATGCCTATCTGCTGCAGGGGCCGGCCGGCATCGGCAAGCGGGCGCTGGCCGAGCGCCTGAGCGCCCGCCTGCTGTGCCAGAGCCCGGGCGGCCTGGAGGCCTGCGGCCACTGCAAGTCCTGTCGCCTGCTGCAGGCCGGCAGCCATCCGGACCATTTCCTGCTGGAGCCGGAAGAGGCGGACAAGGCGATCCGCGTCGACCAGGTGCGCGAGCTGGTGGAGTTCGTCGGGCAGACGGCGCAGCTCGGCGGACGCAAGGTCGTCCTGCTGGAGCCGGCCGAGGCGATGAACCCGAATGCCGCCAATGCCCTGCTGAAAAGCCTCGAGGAGCCGTCCGGGGAGAGCGTGCTGCTGCTGGTCAGCCACCAGCCAAGCCGGCTGCTGCCGACCATCAGGAGCCGCTGCGTGCAGCAGGCCTGTCCGCTGCCGGGTGCCGCCGACAGCCTGGCCTGGCTGCGTGGGGCCTTGCCGGAGCAGACCGACGAGGAACTGGGCGAACTGCTCGTCCTGGCCGGCGGCTCGCCGCTTTCCGCCCTGCGCCTGCACGGCGAGGGCGTGCGCGAGCAGCGCGCGCGGGTGGTCGAAGGGGTCAAGCAGCTGCTCAAGCAGCAGGCCGGCGCCAGCCAGCTGGCCGAGGCCTGGAACGGTGTGCCGCTGCTGCTGCTGTTCGACTGGTTCTGCGACTGGAGCCTCTTGATCCTGCGCTATCAGCTGACTGGCGACGAACGGGGGTTGGGCCTGGACGACATGGCCAGGGTCGTCCGCTACCTGGCGGAGAAGAGCACGCAGCCCCGGGTGCTGGCCATGCAGGGCTGGCTGCTGGCGCAGCGCCAGAAGGTGCTCGCCAAGGCCAATCTCAACCGTGCCCTGCTTCTCGAGGCGCTGCTCGTGCAGTGGGCAAGCCTGCCCGGGCCGGGCTAGAATCGGCGCCTGAGTCAGCCGCCGGGAAATCTGCATGAGCATGCCATCTGGTCTGGGGTCGCGTAATGGCATCCTGTCCCTGTCGATCAAGGACAAGTCAGTCCTCTACGCCTCCTACATGCCCTTCCTGAAGAACGGCGGCCTGTTCATCCCCACCAACAAGAGCTACAAGCTCGGCGACGAGATCTTCCTGCTGCTCAGCCTGATGGACGAGCCGGAAAAGCTCCCGGTGGCCGGCAAGGTCGTCTGGATCACCCCGCCCGGCGCCCAGGGCAACCGCGCTGCCGGTGTCGGCGTGCAGTTCGCCGACGGCGACAACGCGGCCCGCAACAAGATCGAAACCTATCTGGCCGGTGCCCTGAAGTCGGACCGCCCCACCCACACGATGTAACCCTCATGCTGGTCGATTCCCACTGCCATCTCGATCGTCTCGATCTTGCCGCCCACGGCGGTTCTCTGGAGGCCGCGCTGGACGCCGCCCGCGCCCGGGGCGTCGGGCATTTCCTGTGCATCGGCGTGAGTGCAGACAACGCGGCCGCGGTGCAGGCGCTGGCCGAGCATCATGCCGACGTGGACTGCTCGGTCGGGGTGCACCCGCTGGACGTCGAGCCCGATGCCGTGCCCGCCCTCGACTGGCTGCTCGGCGAGCTCGCCCATCCGCGGGTGGTTGCCATCGGCGAGACCGGGCTGGACTATCACTACCAGCCGGAAGCCGCCGCCCTGCAGCAGCAGGCCTTCCGCCTGCATCTGGAGGCGGCGCGCCTCACCGGCAAGCCGCTCGTCGTGCACACCCGCGCGGCGCGGGCCGATACCCTGGATCTGCTGCGCGAGGCGGCGCTGCCGCAGGCCGGCGTGCTGCACTGCTTCACCGAGGACTGGGAAATGGCCCGGGCGGCGCTGGATCTCGGCTTCTACATCTCGCTGTCCGGCATCGTCACCTTCCGCAATGCCGAGGCCCTGCGCGAGGTGGCCCGGCGGGTGCCGGCGGACCGTCTGCTGGTGGAAACCGACGCCCCCTGGCTGGCTCCCGTCCCCCATCGCGGCAAGCCCAACCTGCCGCAATACGTGCGCGAGGTGGCGGAGTTTCTCGCCGAGCTGCGCGGCGTTCCCTTCGAGACCCTGGCCGAGCAGACCACCGGCAACTTCCGCCGGCTGTTCCCGCTGGCCCGGGTCGGGCGCTGAGTTTTCTGCTGCGCAAAAAAAACCCGGAGTCTGGGGGAGGAAACCGGGTCAAAAGCATTTAGGAGTAAGCGAAGGCAGGCGTTCCACGGATGCCTTCGGCTGGCCTGGCATCGGGGGAAATGCCATGTCAGTAGGGGAAGTATCGCCCCGGATCGGCGTCAGTCCAGTACGGGCTGTTCATTTTTTAAACGCTTTTGGAATACCTGCGCCGCTGCTGAGTACCTAGCCAGCTGCCAGCTGGCGTAGGACCGCCAGGGTTTCGTCGAGCACCAGGGTCGGTGTATAGAAGTGCGGCGACAGGCGGATTCCGCCGCCGCGCTGGGCGCAGACGATCTGCTCGTGCTTGAGGCGCTCGAACAGCTGCTGGTTGTCCCAGGCATCCAGCGAGAAGGTCAGGATGCCGGCGCGCCGTGCGGGATCGCTCGGGCTGTGCAGGCGCAGGCCGGGAATCTGCCGGAGGCCCTCCTCGAGCCAGGCCATCCGCTCGTGCAGCCCCTGGGCGACGTTGAGCATGCCCACCTGCTCGAGCAGCGACAGGCTGCTCTCCAGCGCCACGGCGCCGAGCATGTTCGGACTGCCGCACTCGAAGCGCCGGGCGGTGCGTGCCGGCGCCCACTCCAGGCGGTCGTAGTCGCCGGCGTTCTCCAGCATGTGCCAGCCGTACTCGTGCAGCTTGAGCTGCTCGCGCAGGTCGCTGCGGCAGTAGAACACCCCGAGCCCCTCCGGGCCGAGCATCCACTTGTGCCCGTCGGCCATGGCGAAGGCGCAGTCGCAGGCGCGCACGTCGAAGGGCAGGGCGCCGAGCTGCTGGATGGCGTCGACGCAGAGCAGCACGCCGAGCTGCCGGCAGCCCTGGCCGAGGCGCTCCAGATCCAGGCGCAGGCCGCTGGCGTACTGCACGGCGCTGATCGACAGCAGGCGCGTGCGGGGACTGCAGGCGGCCAAGAGGTCGGCTTCCGGATCGGCACCTTTGAGGCTGACCGCCACCACCTCGACGCCCAGCGGCTTGAGCGCTTCCCAGACGATGCGGTTGGAGGGGAATTCCTCGTCGCTGATGACGATCTGCTCGCCGGCCTGCCAGTCCAGGCCGAAAGCGACGAAGGACAGCGCCTCCGAAGTGTTCTTGACCAGCGCGATGTCCGCCGTGCTCGGCGCGTTGAGCAGGCGCATCAGGCGCTCGCGCAGGCGCCGTTCGATGCCCAGCCACTGGGGATAGTCGCGCGCGCCGATGTGCACGTTCTGCTCGGCGAAGGCGCTCACTGCCTTGCCGGCGCGCTTCGGCCAGGGGGCGACGGCCGCGTGGTTGAGGTAGCGCAGCCCGGCCAGCTGCGGAAATTCGTCGTGGATGGCATGCATGGGCTTGCTCCTTGCGGTCTTGCAATCGTGGTGTCAGGCATCATATTCGACTTCGAGTCACTGTCCGCCCGTCCGAGGAGGGGTCATGAGCGATCCAGGCAAGGCCGACGACCTGTTGGCGCAGATTCCCGAAGGCGGTCGCAAGGGGCCGCCTCCCGTACACCTGTGGAACCCGCCGTTCTGCGGCGACATCGACATGCGCATCGCCCGCGACGGCAGCTGGTTCTACATGGGCACCCCGATCGGGCGCAAGGCTCTGGTGCGGCTGTTTTCCGGCATCCTGCGGCGCGACGGCGACCAGTACTTCCTGGTGACCCCGGTGGAGAAGGTCGGCATCCGGGTCGACGATGCGCCCTTCGTGGCGGTTTCCCTGCAGGTCGAGGGCCGCGGCGAGGCCCAGGTGCTGCGCTTCGTCACCCAGGTCGGCGACGAGGTCGAGGCCGGCGCCGAGCATCCGCTGCGGGTCGCGCTCGACCCTGATACCCAGGAGCCGGCGCCCTACCTGCATGTGCGCGCCAACCTGGAGGCGCTGGTCCACCGCAACGTATTCTACCAACTGGTCGAGCTGGCCGAGCCGCGGCGGATCGACGGCCGCGACTGGCTGGGCGTGTGGAGCCACGGCACCTTCTTCCCCCTCGGTCCGCAGGACTGAGTCGCGCCGGGGCTGCGCTGCGGCCCTGCTTCCGGCGGCCCGCCCGCTCCGGTGTCTTCCGATCGCCCCTCGGTGTTCTTCATCCCATCGCCTTCAGCGCTCGTTCGAAGGCCTCGGAGTGCTTCTCCGAGCCGCCAGAAATATAAAAAATCCTTTTAAAACAATTAGGTGCACATAGTGCACGGCAGGGCAGATAGCCTTTGGGGCTGTCGCTTGCCCGCTCCTAGAATGGCCAGGCCCGAAACGAACAAAAAACAGCCAAGAGGCGAACCCCACCTGGCAACCCGCTGAATGACGGCGCCCGAACGGGGCGATACCGGCGATTCGCTGCGGATTCCGGCCATGCGGCCGGCAGGAGGCTGTTCGCCCCAAGGCTCCAGGAGGCTTGATGACCATCAAACTGAAATGCCTGTCGCATACGCCCTTGCGCGGCCTGAACGATCCGGGGGCCGACGTCGTCGCCGAAGTCGATGCGGCTCTCGCCAAGGCGCGCGCCGAGGTCGAGGCCTTCGACCCCGAGCTGATCGTGATCTTCGCACCCGACCATTACAACGGCCTGTTCTACGACCTGATGCCGCCGTTCGTGATCGCCACCGCCGCCGAGTCGGTCGCCGACTACCAGACCCTGCCCGGTCCGCTGTCGATTCCCCGGGAGCTGGCGCTCGACATGGCGCGCTTCATCCTCGACAGCGACGTCGACATCGCTCTGTCGCATCGCCTGCAGGTCGATCACGGCTGCACCCAGACCCTCGAGGAGCTGACCGGCAGCCTGACCCGCTACCCGGTGATCCCGATCATCATCAACTCGGTGGCACCGCCCTTCGCGCCCTATCGGCGCATCCGCAAGCTGGGCGAGGCGGTCGGCCGCTTCGCCGCCACGCTGAACAAGCGCGTGCTGATCCTCGGCACCGGCGGCCTGTCCCACGAACCGCCGGTGCCGCTGCTGTCGGGCGCTCCCGAAGAAATCGCCAACTTCCTGATCGCCGGGCGCAATCCGACCCCGGAGGCGCGCGCCGCCCGCCAGGCGCGCACCATCGCCGCCGGCCAGATCTACGGCACTGCGGACTGCCCGCTGACGCCGCTGAACACCGACTGGGACCTGGCCTTCATCGACCTGCTGGTGCAGGGCCGCCTCGACGAGGTCGACGACTTCAGGGTCGAGGAGATTTCCAGGGCCGCCGGCCGTTCGACCCACGAGATCCGTACCTGGGTCGCCGCCTTCGCCGCGCTGGCGGCCACCGGCGCCTACCGTGCCCGGCAGGACTACTACCGGCCGATCAACGAATGGATCGCCGGCTATGGCGTGGTGAGCGCCGAGCAACGCTGAGCCCTTTTCCGGGCAGCAGCCCTCCACAACAACAATGCGTCACCCGCGGAGAGAACAATGAGCCATATCGATACCTCCATTCCCGGCGAAGCCGAAATCGTCGCGCGCGCCGAGGCCATGATCCCCTGGCTGCGCGAGAAGGCCGACGCCACCGAGAAGGCGCGCATGGTGTCGCGCGAGACCATCCAGGCCTTCCAGGAGGCCGGCTTCTTCAAGATCCTGCAGCCCAGGCGCTGGGGCGGCTACGAAATGAACCCCAACGTGCTGAACAAGGTGCTGATGGAGCTGGCCCGCGGCTGTCCGTCCAGCGCCTGGAACGTGATGGTGCTGGGCGTGCACCCCTTCGAGGTCGGCCTGCTCGACCCGCGCTGCGGCGACGAGCTGTGGGGCGAGGACAACAGCCGCCTGGTGTCTTCTTCCTATGCGCCGTTCGGCACCGTCAGCGCGGTCGACGGCGGCTACCTGCTCAACGGCGAATGGCTGACCTCCAGCGGTTGCGACCATGCCGCCGGCGGCGCCTTCCTTGGCGGCCGTGTCGCCGAGAACGGCGAAACGGTGTTCCGCTCCTTCTGGGTCCAGTCTAGTGACTTCGAGATCGTCGACGACTGGCATGTGGTCGGCCTGGCCGGCACCGGCAGCAAGAAGCTGATCGTCAGGGAGGTCTTCGTGCCGGCCTACCGCAGCCACGTGATCGGCGCCTACGACCAGGACTCCCACGGCCAGGTGAACGACCTGTACAAGATGCCGTTCTTCTACGTGTTCTACGCCGCCGTGTCCTCGGTGATCATCGGCATGGCGCGCGGCATGGTCGATCTCTACATCGAGCACATAGTGCCGCGGCAGAACCTCAACCAGGCCGTCGGCGCCGCGGTCAACGACCCCTTCATCAGGGGCAGGCTGGGCGAGGCGTCGGCCAAGATCCTGGCCTGCAGTGCCCGCGTGCTGCACAACACCGAGGAAGCCTGGGGTTACGCTTCGCAGGGCAGGCTGGTGCCGCTGGACGTGCGCGTGCGCCACTTCGCCACCAACCAGTTCACCGGCGGCGAGTGCTTCGAGGCGGCGCACATGATCTTCAAGAAGACCTCGACCCGCGGCGTCTGGCTGAACAACCCGATGCAGCGCCAGCTGCGCGACATCCTGGTCGGCGCCAACCACATCACCCAGAACCAGGACAACATCGGCGACCTGCTTGGCGCCCAGCTGCTCGGCAATCCCATGCCGGCCGCCAATCCCTTCGGCGTCAAGGCCTGAGTCGAACCGCCGGCGAGGCCCGGCGCGTCCGCCGGGCCTTTCCCCATCAGCCCGCTGTGCGAGAGCGAATGTCATGAACAAAGAGATCAACCAACTGCTCGACTGGACCCCGAACACCGAACTGGCCGGACTGCCGCTGGTCAGCGCCGACGACCACCGCTACGGCATGCGCAACCTGGCCGCCGCCGTCACCCTCATCACCACCCGCGACGGCGACGTCCGCCTCGGCCTCACCGCCACTGCGGTCTGCTCGGTGACCGCCGACCCGCCGCGCCTGGTGGTTTTCGTCAACAAGAAGGTCGCCGCCTGCGAGGCGATCCTCAACAGCGGCGCGCTGTGTATCAACGTGCTGTCCGGCGATCAGGAGCACGAGGCCAAGGTGTTCGCCGGCATGGTCGAGGGCGTGCATGGCGAGGCGCGCTTCGAGCATGGCCAGTGGCACGAGCTGATCACCGGCATGCCGGCCCTGGAGGGCGCGCTGGCCAACTTCGACTGCCGGGTGGTCAAGGTCTTCGACGAGAGCACCCACCACGCCTTCCTCTGCGAAGTGCTGGCCACCCGCGGCCAGCAGGGCGGCGAGCCGCTCCTGTACCTGAACGGCGCTTTCCGCCGTCTCGCCCCCTGAACCGAACCGAGGTAAACGCGACATGACGGCAACTACCCAGGCCCTGACCGAAGCCTCCACCAGCCAGTTCGTCCGCATTAGGGAAGGCGATCTCGACCTGCAACTGCACTACAACGACTGTGGCGCGGGCGCCGAGACCGTGGTGATGCTGCACGGCTCCGGCCCCGGCGCCAGCGGCTGGGCCAACTTCAACCGCAACGTCGAACCCTTGGTCGCCGCTGGTTACCGGGTGATCCTCATGGACTGCCCGGGCTGGAGCAAGAGCGATCCCATCGTCTGCAGCGGCTCGCGCTCGGACCTCAACGCCCGCGCGCTGAAGGGCCTGCTCGACGCCATCGGCATCGACCGCGCGCACCTTATCGGCAACTCCATGGGTGGGCACAGCGCAGTGGCCTTCGCCCTGGCCAACCCCGAGCGGGTCGGCAAGCTGGTGCTGATGGGCGGTGGCACCGGCGGCGCCAGCCCCTTCGCGCCGATGCCGACCGAGGGCATCAAGCTGCTGCAGGGGCTGTATCGCGAGCCGACCATCGACAACCTGAAGAAGATGATGAGCGTCTTCGTCTACGACACCAGCGAGCTGACCGAGGAGCTGTTCCAGACCCGCCTCGACAACATGCTGAGCCGCCGCGACCACTTGGAGAACTTCGTCGCGAGCCTGGCGGCCAACCCCAGGCAGTTCCCCGACTTCGCTCCGCGCCTTGCCGAGATCACCGCGCAGACCCTGATCGTCTGGGGCAGCAACGACCGCTTCGTGCCTATGGACACCGGCCTGCGCCTGCTCGCCGGCCTGCCCAACGCCGAACTGCACGTGTTCAACCGCTGCGGCCACTGGGCACAGTGGGAACACGCCGACAAGTTCAACCGCATGGTGCTGGACTTCCTGACCCACTGAGCGGGTGGCTCGACCCTCCGTAGGAGCCAGCAAGCTGGCTCCTACGGACTGTCCGTGCCGGCCGGCTCAGTTGCCGGCCAGCGCCGGTCCGGCCTGCTCGCGTTCGCGGATGCCCTGTTCGACGGTGGCCGCGAAGCGCTGCAAGGCCGGCAGGTAACGCTTCGCCGCCTGCTCGATGGTCATCGCCTTGGCCACGTAGACCAGATTGATGCAGCCGTAGACCCGCTGTTCCCCACAGATCGGCACAGCGATGGCGGCGATCCTTTCCTCGCTGTTCCAGCTGCCGTAGTTCTCGCCGTAGCCGCGATGGCGCGTGCGCCGCAGCAGGTTGTCCAGGCCGGGCCGGTCGCGCGCCAGGCGCCCCTGCTCGTCGTCGCGGCTGGCCAGGAGCTCGACGATGCGTTCGCGTTCGGCGTCCGGACAGAAGGCCAGATAGGCGAGGCCGGTGGCGGTGAGCAGCATCGGCAGGCGGCGGCCGACCATCGAGCGATGGAACGACAGCCGGCTGAAGCGGTGGGTGGTCTCGCGCACCACCATGGCGTCCACGTCCAGGGTGCACAGGTCGGTCGGCCAGACCACCTCCTGCAGCAGCTCGGCCAGGAGCGGCGCGGCCAGCGCGGAAATCCACTGCTCGTCGCGAAAGCCCTCGCTCAGTTCGCGCACCTTCAAGCCCAAGCGGAAGCTGTCGTCCGATTCGCTGCGCCGCACGTAGCCCTCGTCCTGCAGGGTCTCCAGCAGGCGCCGCACCGTGGTGCGGTGCAGCCCGGTCAGCTCGGCCAGCTTCGCCGGACTGGCGCCGCCGTCCACCCGGTTGAGGGCGTTGAGGATCTGCAGGCCGCGGGTCAGGCCGCGCACGGTCTTGTATTCGGTATCGCGCTCGCTGCTCATGTCTGCTTGAAAACCCTTTTAAAAACAATCGAGTGCACTTAGTGCACGCATGGCTGGTTTTTCATTGTAGGGGTTTTGGCGGCGTTCCTATACTCGCCCCCGATGGCGGAAAGCCCCCCTGCGGGAAACAACAATGAGCCCAAGCGTATACCCGCCAGCCTACGAAACGGCGTCGCCGGCTTCGGCTCGATCAGCCCGCACCCTGCGAGGTACTCCATGAGCGTGACCCAACAGACCCTGGAACAACTGGCCGCTGCCCTGCGCGGGGCCGAGGCGAGCGGGGTGGCCGTCGAGCCGCTGCGCGGACTGATCGGCGAGGACAACGGCGCGGCCGCCTACGCCATCCAGCGCCTCAACGTCGCCCAGGCCGTGGCCGCCGGCCGCCGCGTGGTCGGCCGCAAGATCGGTCTGACCAATCCCAAGGTGCAGGCCCAGCTCGGCGTCGACCAGCCGGACTTCGGCACCCTGTTCGCCGACATGGGCTACGGCGACAACGAGGTGGTGCCGTTCGGCCGCGTGCTGCAGCCGAAGATCGAGGCGGAGATCGCCCTGATCCTGGAAAAGGACCTGCCGCGCGCCGACACCACCTTCGCCGAACTGGTCGAGGCCACCGGCTGGGTGCTGCCGGCGCTGGAAATCGTCGGTAGCCGCGTGCAGGACTGGAACATCCGCTTCGTCGACACCGTGGCCGACAACGCCTCCAGCGGCTGCTTCGTGCTCGGCGGGCCGGCGCGCCGGCTGGCCGACGTCGACCTGCGCCAGGCGGCGATGCGCATGACCCGCAACGGCGAGGAAGTCTCCAGCGGCAGCGGCGCCGAATGCCTCGGCCATCCGCTGAACGCCGCGGTGTGGCTGGCGCGCACCATGGCCCGCCTGGGCGAACCGCTCAAGGCCGGCGACCTGATCCTCACCGGCGCCCTCGGGCCGATGGTGGGTGTCGCCGCCGGCGACCGTTTCGAGGCGGTGATCGACGGCCTTGGCCAGGTCGCCGTCAGCTTCGGCGCCGAATGAGTCCGTCCCCGTCCCGACTGCAGCAGAGAAAACAATCATGAAGAAACTCAAAGTCGCCATCGTCGGCTCCGGCAACATCGGCACCGACCTGATGATCAAGATCCTCCGTCATGGCCGGCACCTGGAAATGGGCGCCCTGGTCGGCATCGACCCCGCCTCCGATGGCCTGGCCCGCGCCGCACGCCTCGGCGTGGCCACCACCTTTGAGGGCGTCGAAGGCCTGACCCGCCTACCGGTGTTCGCCGACATCGATTTCGTCTTCGATGCCACCTCGGCCGGCGCCCACGTGAAGAACGACGTGTTCCTCCGTGGTTTGAAACCCGGCCTGCGCATGATCGACCTGACCCCGGCAGCCATCGGTCCCTACTGCGTGCCGGTGGTGAATCTGGAGCAGAACCTCCACGAGACCAACGTCAACATGGTCACCTGCGGCGGCCAGGCGACCATCCCGATGGTCGCCGCGGTGTCCCGCGTGGCCAGGGTCCACTACGCCGAGATCGTCGCCTCGATCGCCAGCAAGTCGGCCGGCCCGGGTACCCGCGCCAACATCGACGAGTTCACCGAGACCACCTCGAAGGCCATCGAGGTGATCGGCGGGGCGCAGAAGGGCAAGGCGATCATCGTCCTCAACCCGGCCGAGCCGCCCTTGATCATGCGCGACACCGTCTACGTGCTGTCGGATCTCGCCGACCAGGCGCAGGTGGAGGCGTCCATCGCGGAAATGGCCCAGGCGGTGCAGTCCTACGTGCCGGGCTATCGCCTGAAGCAGCGGGTGCAGTTCGACGTGATTCCCGACGCCGCGCCGCTGAACATTCCCGGCCTCGGGCATCTCTCCGGGCTGAAGACCTCGGTGTTCCTCGAGGTGGAGGGCGCCGCCCACTACCTGCCGGCCTACGCCGGCAACCTCGACATCATGACCTCCGCTGCGCTGGCTACCGCCGAGCGCATGGCGCAATCCATGTTGTCCCAGCCGATGCTGAACGCGTAAGGAGCGCCGCCATGACCTTCAACCCCGGCAAGAAGCTGTACATCTCCGACGTGACCCTGCGCGACGGCAGCCACGCGATCCGCCACCAGTATTCGATCGCCAGCGTGCAGGCCATCGCCCGCGCGCTGGACCAGGCGAAGGTCGACTCCATCGAGGTCGCCCACGGCGACGGCCTGCAGGGTTCGAGCTTCAACTACGGCTTCGGCGCCCACACCGACCTGGAATGGATCGAGGCGGTGGCCGAGGTGGTGACGCACGCGAAAATCGCCACCCTGCTGCTGCCCGGCATCGGCACCGTCCATGACCTCGACAACGCCTATAAAGCGGGCGCGCGCATCGTCCGGGTGGCCACCCACTGCACCGAGGCAGATGTCTCCAGGCAGCACATCGAGCACGCGCGAAAGCTCGGCATGGACACCGTGGGCTTCCTGATGATGAGCCACATGACCAGCCCGCAGAACCTCGCCGTCGAGGCCAGGAAGATGGAAAGCTACGGCGCCACCTGCATCTACGTGGTCGACTCCGGCGGCGCCATGGGCATGCAGGACATCCGCGAGCGCTTTCGCGCGGTCAAGGACCTGCTCGACCCTTCGACCCAGACCGGCATCCACGCCCACCACAACCTGAGCCTCGGGGTGGCCAACTCCATCGTCGCGGTGGAGGAGGGCTGCGACCGCATCGACGCCTCGCTGGCCGGCATGGGCGCCGGTGCGGGGAACGCGCCCTTGGAAGTGTTCATCGCCGCGGCCGAGCGCCTCGGCTGGAACCACGGCACCGACCTCTACACCCTGATGGACGCCGCCGACGAGATCGTCCGCCCGCTGCAGGACCGCCCGGTGCGGGTCGACCGCGAGACCCTGGCCCTCGGTTATGCCGGCGTCTACTCGAGCTTCCTGCGCCATGCCGAGGTGGCGGCGCAGAAATACGGCCTGAGCACCGTGGACATCCTCGTCGAGCTGGGCAAGCGGCGGATGGTCGGCGGCCAGGAGGACATGATCGTCGACGTGGCGCTGGATCTGCTCAAGCGCTGACCCCGAAAAGCCGAGATTGCGCCGGCGGCCTCCGGGCCGCCGGCCGGTTGCGTACGTCCCCCACAAACCATAGGTACAACAATAATGACGACCTACACCTCGCAACATCTGGCGTCCGCGGACGCGGAACAGGACGCCCGGCGAACCTGGCTGACCATCGCCCTGTGCTTTTCCGTCGCGGTGCTGGAGGGCATCGACTTCCAGGCGCCGGGCATCGCGGCGCCCGGCATGGCCGCCGCCTTCGGTCTGGACAGGCTGCACATGGGTTGGGTGTTCAGCGCCGGCATCCTCGGCCTGCTGCCCGGCGCCCTGGTCGGCGGCTGGCTGGCCGACCGCATCGGCCGCAAGTGGGTGCTGATCGGTTCGGTGGCGCTGTTCGGCCTGTTCTCCATCGCCACCGCCCATGCCTGGGAGCTCTACAGCCTGCTGGCGGCGCGCCTGCTGACCGGAGTCGGTCTCGGCGCGGCGCTGCCCAACCTGATCGCGCTGTGCTCGGAGGCGGCCGGCGAGCGCCTGCGCGGCACCGCGGTGAGCCTGATGTACTGCGGCGTGCCGCTGGGGGCGGCGCTGGCGGCCGCCATCGGCATCGCCGGCTTTTCCGCCGACTGGACGCTGGTGTACTACGTCGGCGGCGTGCTGCCGCTGCTGGTGCTGCCGCTGCTGGCCTTCTGGCTGCCCGAGTCGGCGGCCTTCCGCGCCCGCCAGCAGTCGGCAACCCGGGCCGCTCCTGTCCCGGTCGTCGAGGGCCTGTTCCGCAACGGCAGTGCGCTGCCGACCTTGCTGCTGTGGGGCGCCTACTTCTTCACCCTGATGGTCGTCTACATGCTGATCAGCTGGCTGCCGAGCCTGCTGGTGGGCCAGGGCTTCACCGGCAGAGAGGCCAGCTGGGTGATGTTCTCCCTGCAGATCGGCGCGGCGGTCGGCACCCTGATGCTCGGCGTGCTGATGGAGCGTCTGCGGCCGCTGGCGATGGCCGGGCTGATCTATCTCGGCCTGCTCGCCGCACTGGCGGCGCTCGGGCTGTCCGAGGCATTCGCCAGCATGCTGATGGCCGGCTTCGCCGCCGGCATGTTCGCCACCGGCGGGCAGGGCGTGCTCTATGCCCTGGCGCCGCTGTTCTACCGCACCGAGGTGCGCGCCACCGGCGTCGGCAGCGCCGTGGCGGTCGGCCGCCTGGGGGCCATGAGCGGCCCGCTGGTGGCCGGCAAGATGCTGGCGCTGGGCTTCGGCAGCGCCGGGGTGATGCTGGCCTCGGCACCGGGCCTGGTGCTGGCCGGCGTGGCGGTGTTCTACCTGCTTGGCCGGCGTCGCGAGCAGGGCGCGGGGGCCTGATCCGAACAGCGCGACCCGGCGGGAGGGCGCGCCTCATTCCATTGCGTTTTATCTCGCCACCGTCCCGCTGCGGGGCGGCGGCGGACAACAAGAACAAAAAAGGTATCCGACATGCTCGACACAAGACGGGGCGCGGCCGGCGCAGCCCTGCTGCTGCTCGCCCAGGGAACGGCACAGGCAGGCGGCTTCATCGAGGACAGCCAGGGCAGCCTGACCCTGCGCAACTTCTACTTCGACCGCGACTACAAGGGCGAAAGCAACATCTCCGCGCGCCGCGAGTGGGCGCAGGGCTTCATCCTCAACATCAAGTCCGGCTTCACCGAGGGCCCGGTCGGCTTCGGCCTCGACCTGCAGGGCATGCTCGGCGTCCAGCTCGACTCCTCGCGCGACCGGGTCGGCACCGGCCTGCTGCCGGTCCAGCGCGGCAGCGGCGAGGCCGCAGAGGAGTATTCCGAGCTGGGCATCACCGGCAAGATGCGCTACTCGAAGACCGAACTGCACGTCGGCACCGTGATGCCGCGTCTGCCGATCCTGATCAGCAGCCCGGCCCGGCTGCTCTGGCAGACCTTCCGCGGCGGCCACCTGCGCTCCCAGGACATCCAGGGCCTGAGCTTCCAGGGCGGCTACCTGAACCGGATGAACCAGCGCGACTCCACCGACTACCAGAAGATCACCATCGCCGCGCCCAACGGCCGCTTCGACGGCACCGCCGAGTCCGACGAGTTCATCTTCCTCGGCGGTGACTACGCGCTGACCAAGGAACTGAGCGTGAGCTACTACCACGCCCGTCTCGACGAGATCTACCAGCAGAACTACCTGGGCGCGATCCACCAGTTCAAGCTCGGGCCGGGGGAGTTCAAGACCGACTTCCGCTGGTTCCTCAGCGACGAGGAGGGCGACGGCAAGGCCGGCTCGGTCGACAACCAGTACGTCGGGGTGGCCTTCGGCTACAAGCTGGGCGGGCACCGGCTGACGGTGGGCGGCGCGCTGTCCAGCGGCGACTCGGCGATGCCCTACATCGCCGGCTCGGAGCCGCACCTGATTTCCGAATACGCGATCAGCTCGGAATTCCTCAATGCCGACGAGCACTTCTGGCACGTGCGCTACGAATACGACTTCGCCGCGGCGGGGCTGCCCGGGCTGATCGGGGTGGCGCGCTTCATGAAGGGCACCAACGCCGAGCTGCCGGAGCGCCTCGGCGGCCGGGACCGGGAAGAGACCGAGCGCTACCTGGAGCTGTCCTACGTGGTGCAGTCGGGGCCGATTAAGGGCGTGGCGCTGCGTGTGCGCAACTCGCGCTACCAGAACAGCTTCGCGCCCAACGCCTCGATGCGCGACGACAACGAGACGCGGGTCAACGTCGACTACACCTGGAAGCTCTGGTAGGGGAGAAACGTTCGAGGCTCCCGCAGGAGCCTCGATGGTTTCGCTTACATGTTGGGATAGTTCGGCCCGCCGGCGCCTTCCGGGGCCACCCAGGTGATGTTCTGGGCCGGGTCCTTGATGTCGCAGGTCTTGCAGTGCACGCAGTTCTGCGCGTTGATCTGGAAGCGCGGGCTGCCGTCGTCCTGCTTCACCACCTCGTAGACGCCGGCCGGGCAGTAGCGCTGCGCCGGCTCGTCGTACAGCGGCAGGTTGCGGGTGATCGGGATGCTCGGGTCGGTCAGCCGCAGGTGGCAGGGCTGGTCTTCCTCGTGGTTGGTGTTGGAGAGGAACACCGAGCTGAGCTTGTCGAAGCTGAGCTTGCCGTCCGGCTTGGGATACTCGATCCGCTTCGCCTCGGAGGCCAGCTTCAGGCAGCTGTGGTCCGGCTTGTCGTCGTGCAGGGTGAGCGGGATCTTGCCGCCGAACAGGTTCTGGTCGATGAAGTTGAAGGCCCCGCCGGCCAGCGCGCCGAACTTGTGGATGGCGGCGCCGAAGTTGCGGCTGCGGAACAGCTCCTCGTACAGCCAGCTGGACTTGAACGACGCGACGTAGCCGTTCAGCTCGTCGCCGCCCTGGCTGCCGCCGGCAAGGGCGGCGAGGACGGCGTCGGCGGCCAGCATGCCGGACTTCATCGCGGTGTGGCTGCCCTTGATCTTGGCGAAGTTCAGAGTGCCCAGGTCGCAGCCGATCAGCGCGCCGCCGGGGAAGACCATCTTCGGCAGCGAGTTCAGACCGCCCTTGCAGATGGCGCGGGCGCCGTAGGACACCCGCTTGCCGCCTTGCAGGTACTGGGCGATCACCGGGTGGTGCTTGTAGCGCTGGAACTCGTCGAAGGGCGACAGGAAGGGGTTGCTGTAGGACAGGTCGACGATCAGGCCGACCACCACCTGGCCGTTCTCCAGATGATAGAGGAAGGAGCCGCCCGGGTTCTCGTCGTCCAGCGGCCAGCCGGCGGTGTGCACCACCAGGCCCTGCTCGTGGCGGGTCGGTTCGACGTCCCAGATTTCCTTGATGCCGATGCCGTAGTGCTGGGCGTCGGCCTCTTCGTCCAGCTGGAAGCGGGCGATCAGCTGCTTGCCGATGTGGCCGCGGCAGCCCTCGGCGAACAGGGTGTACTTGCCGCGCAACTCCATGCCGGGGGTGTAGTAGCCGTCCTTCGGCTTGCCTTCGCGGTCGACGCCCAGGTCGCCGGTGACGATGCCGCGCACCACGCCCGCGTCGTCGATCAGCGCCTCCTGGGCGGCGAAGCCCGGGTAGATCTCGACGCCCATGGCTTCGGCCTGCTGCGCCAGCCAGCGGCACAGGTTGCCCAGGGAGATGATGTAGTTGCCCTCGTTGTGCATGGTCTTGGGCACTAGGGCGTTCGGCAGCCTGGTGGCCTTCTCGGCGCTCCTGAACAGGTAGATGTCGTCGCGTTTGACCGGGGTGTTCAGCGGGGCGCCCAGTTCCTTCCAGTTCGGGAAGAGTTCGTTCAGGGCGCGCGGCTCGAAGACGGCACCGGAGAGGATGTGGGCGCCGACTTCGGAACCCTTCTCGACCACGCACACGCTGATCTCCTGACCAGCCTCGGCGGCCTGCTGCTTCAGCCGACAGGCGGCGGACAGACCGGCCGGACCGGCGCCGACGATGACGACGTCGAATTCCATGTATTCGCGTTCCACAAATATCTCCTGCTCGGGGCTCTCTTCGCGTGTTCCCTGGTGAGGGTCGGCCATTATATATCCGAGCCCTCGGGGCGGACCAATGCAAAGACGGCGGCGAACTGCCCCGAAGGCGGCTGCCGGAGCCCCGGAAAGCCAGGCCGCTCTCGGTTGACCGGGCGGTGCCCTGCGGTCAAGATACGGCCCGTTTCATGCTCGCCGCAGGGGGCTGACGTCGGCTCCGGCCGTCAACCACAGGCCATTGCTTGCCTTGGCGACATTCCATCTACCGGAGAGAACGAGGAATCCATGAAGGTTCTTGTAGCTGTCAAACGAGTGGTCGACTACAACGTCAAGGTCCGCGTCAAGGCCGATGGCTCCGGCGTCGATCTGGCCAACGTCAAGATGTCGATGAACCCCTTCTGCGAGATCGCCGTGGAAGAAGCGGTGCGCCTGAAGGAGCGCGGCATCGCCACGGAGATCGTCGCCGTGTCCGTCGGCCCGGCCCAGGCTCAGGAGCAGCTGCGCACCGCCCTGGCCCTCGGCGCCGACCGCGCCATCCTGATCGAGACCGACGAGGAGCTGGGTTCCCTGGCGGTGGCCAAGCTGCTCAAGGCGGTGGTCGACAAGGAGCAGCCGCAGCTGGTGATCACCGGCAAGCAGGCCATCGACAGCGACAACAACCAGACCGGGCAGATGCTCGCCGCGCTGACCGGCTACGCCCAGGGCACCTTCGCCTCGAAGGTCGAGGTCGCAGGCGACAAGCTCAAGGTCACCCGCGAGATCGACGGCGGCCTGCAGACGATCGAGCTGAAGCTGCCGGCCATCGTCACCACCGACCTGCGCCTCAACGAGCCGCGCTACGCCTCGCTGCCGAACATCATGAAGGCCAAGAAGAAGCCGCTGGAGACGGTCAAGCCGGCGGAGCTGGGCGTATCGGTCGCTTCCACCCTGAAGACCCTCAAGGTCGAGGCCCCGGCCGAGCGCCAGGCGGGCATCAAGGTGGGCTCGGTGGCCGAGCTGGTGGAGAAGCTGAAGAACGAGGCGAAGGTGATCTGAGATGGCAATCCTGGTAATCGCTGAACACGACAACGCGGTACTGGCGGCCGCAACCCTGAACACCGTCACCGCGGCCCGGGCCATCGGCGGGGATATCCATGTGCTGGTGGCCGGCAGCGGCTGCGCCGCGGTGGCCGAGAGCGCCGCGAAGATCGCCGGGGTGGCCAAGGTGCTGGTCGCCGACGACGCGGCCTACGGCCACCTGCTGGCGGAGAACGTCGCGCCGCTGATCGCCGGTCTGGCGAAGAACTACAGCCATGTGCTGGCGCCGGCCTCGACCAACGGCAAGAACTACCTGCCGCGCGTGGCGGCGCTCTTGGATGTCGACCAGATCTCCGAGATCGTCGCGGTGGAAAGCGCCGACACCTTCAAGCGGCCGATCTACGCCGGCAACGCCATCGCCACCGTGCAGTCCAGCGCGCCGATCAAGGTGATCAGCGTGCGTGCCACCGCCTTCGACGCGGCGGCGGGCGAGGGCGGCTCGGCCTCGATCGAGGCGCTGGCCGGTGCGGGCGAGGCGGGTAAATCGAGCTTCGTCGGCGAGGAGCTGGCCAAGTCCGACCGTCCGGAGCTGACCTCGGCGCGGGTGGTGGTCTCCGGCGGGCGCGGCCTGCAGAGCGGCGAGAACTTCCAGCTGCTCTATGCCCTGGCGGACAAGCTGGGCGCGGCGGTGGGCGCCTCGCGCGCCGCGGTGGATGCGGGATTCGCGCCGAACGACATGCAGGTCGGGCAGACCGGCAAGATCGTCGCGCCGGACCTGTACATCGCGGTGGGGATTTCCGGTGCGATCCAGCACCTGGCGGGGATGAAGGACTCGAAGGTGATCGTGGCGATCAACAAGGACGCCGAGGCGCCGATCTTCCAGGTGGCCGACTACGGGCTGGTGGCGGATCTGTTCGAAGTCGTGCCGGAGCTGGAAAAGCAGCTCTGATCGCTCGCCGGCCGGATCCGAAGCCCGCTCACCGAGCGGGCTTCTTGCAACTGGGGCCGGCAACTCTCCAACCACGCCCCTGCGGAAATTCCATGCAGAACCGTTTCCTTGCCGCGCTGCTGGCGCTGGCCGGCCTGCTGTCGCCCATGGCGGTCACGGCCGGCACCTGCGAGCGGCTGGTCGCCACCGGCGACCCCGACCAGCCGCCCTATCTCTGGCGCGATCCGCAGAATCCCGGGCAACTGATCGGCGCCAGCGCCGACCTGCTCGAGCTGCTGGCCAAGGCGCTGGAGCTCAGGATCGACCTGATCCGCTCCCGTTCCCGGGAGCGTGCCGAGGCGAACGTGGCGAGCGGCCGCATCGACCTGCTGCTCGGCAGCTTCCCCAGCGCCGCCCGCCTGGAGTCGCTGGACTTCATCGAGCCGGCGCTCTTCGTGCAGTCCACGCTGGTCTGGGTGCACAGGGACCGGGTCTTCCCCTATGAAGGCTGGAGCGACCTGTACACTCACCAGGGCGCGGCCCTGGCCGATGGCCGCTTGGCCCGCGAGTTCGAGCCGCTGTCCGGCACCTCCCTGCCGCTCGAGGAGCTGCCGAGCCTGGCCGAAGCCCTGAAGAAGCTGCAGCGGGGCGAGGTCGCCTATTTGCTCGGGGAGCCGTATGCCGTTCGGGCCGCCGCCGAGGCGCTGGGTATGCAGGCGGAGATCCAGCCGCTGCTGCCGCCGCTGGTCAGCGAAGGGCTGTATCTGGCCGTGGGACGCGACTCCGCCTGCAACGAGCCGGCGCTGCGCGCCCGGCTGGCGGCCCGGCTGGCCGAGCTGAACGCCGCCGGGCTGGTGGAAAGCCTGTTGCAACGCAATGCCGCGCGCTGGAAGGCGCAGGGCTTGCCGTCTTCACCCGCTGCCAAGTAGGAATCCATTCGTGAATAGCGCAAGTTTTTCCGTTGCCCTGCTTTTCCTCGTCGTGGCCGGCTGCGCCAGTGATCCCGCGCCGCACGAGCAGCTGCGCCTGAGCGAGCAGGCGCTGGTGCAGGCCCGCGCCGTCGGCGCCGACGCGGAGCAGACCGAGCTGGCCCTGGCGCAGGGCAAGTTCGAGCAGGCCGGGGCCGCGCTGGCCGCCGGTCATCACAAGCAGGCGCGCATGCTGGCCGAACAGGCCGAGCTGGATGCGCGTCTGGCCGAGGCGCAGCTGCTGACCCGCAAGAGCAACAAGCAGGTGAGCGAAGTCGAGCAGCAGATCGGCGTGCTGCGCCAGCAGCTGGGGGAACTCTGATGAAGGGGCCGCATGCTTTCCCGTTCGGCCTACTGGCCCTGGCGCTGCTGGGCGGTTGCGCCACCACCTCGCCGGAGACGCGGCGAACCCTGGACGAGGCGCACGCCGAGCTGCTGGCTATCCGCACCGATCCGGCGGTGCGGCTCAGCGCCGAGAAGGACCTGGCGCGGGCCGAGGAGTCGCTGGAGCGGGCCGAGCGCTTCTCCAGCTACCTGGGCAGCGAGGAGGATGTCCTCCACTACGCCTATCTGAGCCGGCGCTACGGCCAGATCGCCCGCGAGCATGGCGCGCAGCGCCAGGCCGCCGAGCGCGTCGCCCAGCTGGAAAAGGAGCGCGATCGCCTGCAGCTGGCCCTGAGCGAGGCCCGCCTGCTGAATGCCGAACAACAGGGGCAATGGCTCGAGGAACAACTGCTCGGCCAGGCCACCACCGAAACCGAGCGCGGTCTGGTTATGACCCTGGGCGATGTGCTGTTCGATACCGGGCAGGTGGAGCTGCGCTCGGCGGCGACGCGCACCGTGCTGCAGGTGGCCAGGTTCCTGCGCCTCAACCAGCGCCGCGTGGTGCGCATCGAGGGCTATACCGACACCCAGGGCGACGACCGGCTCAACCTCGAACTGTCCCGCGGTCGCGCCCAGTCGGTCCACGACATGCTGGTGGATCTGGGCGTCGACGGCAAACGCATCCAGGTCGCCGGCTATGGCGAGGCCTACCCGGTCGCCGAGAACGCCTCCAACCAGGGCCGCGCGCGCAACCGCCGGGTGGAGATTGTGTTCTCCGATGAAGAGGGCAAGCTGGGCGCGGAGCGCTGATTGCCGTGCCCGCCGCCCGGCGGGCACGATCCGCTGCCTACCTTTCCTTTTCCCGCTGCTCCCTGGCATCCAGCTCGGCGTTGCGCTGGCGGATGCGCTCGAGCTGCTCCTTGGTCAGGGGCAGCTTCTTCGCCGCGTCGCGCAGCGCCAGCAGGCTGCCGATCACCGAGCCAAACACCAGTATCAGTATCAGCCAGACGTACCAGGGCATATCGTTTTCCCTCGCAGGGCCCCCGCGGGCTGCAGGGGGTATCAGGTGGCGTGACGGCGGCGGGACGTGCCGGGCGGAACGGGCGTGACAGCTGTCACATGATGGCAACTTGATACTGCTTGAATGGCGCCGCCCGTCAATACGGAGAGTTCCGATGTCCTCCAGTGCCCTTGCCCCTCTGCTCAGGCCCGTCGTGGCGCTGCCCGCCACCATGAGCATAAGCGATGTGGCAGACCGCCTGCTCACGGCCGAGCACAAGGCCTTTCTTTCCCTGCCGGTGGTCGACGACGCTGGCCGGCCGCTCGGGCTGGTCAGCCGTTACAGGCTGCAGGACATCTTCATGCAGCGTTTCGGCCGCGATCTCTGGGGACGCCGCCCGGTCGTCGACGTGATGAACCCGGAGCCCCTGATCGTCAGCCTGGAGACCAGCCTGGAGGAGGCCGCCCGGCAGATCACCGGCCAGCTGCAGTATCCGATCACCGAGGACTTCGTGCTGGTCGACGGGGCGGGCCGCTACCAGGGCCTGGGCACGGTGCTCGACCTGCTGAAGGCCATGGAGGTCCGCGTAGCCCAGCGCAACCGCGTGCTGCGCCGGGCGCTGACCGAGCTGCGCGAGTCGCAGACCCAGCTGGTGCAGGCGGAGAAGATGGCCTCGCTCGGCCAGATGGTCGCCGGCGTCGCCCACGAGCTGAACACCCCGCTGGGCTATGTGAAGAACAATGTGGAGCTGCTGCGCGAGCTGATCGCGCCGCTGTTCGAACTGGCCGAGGCGCAGGCCGCGCTGGGCGACTGCCTGAGCGCCGCCGACAGCGACGAGGAGGCCCTGGCCCGCGCCTTGGAGAACGCCAGCCGGGCCCGCGATCTGGCCGCTCCGGAGCTGCTCGCCGGCGACCTCGAGCAGCTCTTCGCCGACACCCGCTA
The DNA here is from genome assembly GCF_002220155.1 of Azotobacter chroococcum. Taxonomy (NCBI): domain Bacteria; kingdom Pseudomonadati; phylum Pseudomonadota; class Gammaproteobacteria; order Pseudomonadales; family Pseudomonadaceae; genus Azotobacter; species Azotobacter chroococcum. Next base: position 1,357,600 of record NZ_CP011835.1, read on the forward strand.
CGGCCTCGGGCAGATCGGCGAGCTGGTGGTCGGCCTGAAGGACTTCGCCCGCCTGGACCGCGCCATGAGCGAGGAGGTCGATCTCAACGACTGCGTGCGCAGCACCCTGGTCATCGCCCGCAACGGCATCAAGGACAAGGTCGAGGTGCTGACCCGGCTCGGCGAGCTGCCGCGCATCGCCTGCGCGCCCTCGCAGATCAACCAGGTGCTGCTCAACCTGTTCAACAACGCCGCCCAGGCGATGGAGCGCTTCGGCCGCATCCTGGTCAAGACCTGGGCCGAGCCGGATGCGCTGTGCCTGTCGGTGCAGGACGACGGCTGCGGCATGCCGCCGGAGGTCCTCAAGCGCATCTTCGATCCCTTCTACACCACCAAGCCGGTCGGCCAGGGCACCGGTCTCGGCCTGTCGATCAGCTTCAAGATCATCCAGGACCATGGCGGCAGCATCCAGGTCGCCTCCGAAGTCGGACGGGGCACGCGCTTCCTGATCCGCCTGCCCCTCACCCAAGCCGCCAGCCTGCAACGGAGCGCCTGACATGACGCCGCCCATCCGCATTCTCTTCATCGACGACGAGGAGCGCATCCTGCGCAGCCTCGCCATGCAGTTCCGCCGGCACTACGAGGTGCTCACCGAGAGCGACCCGCAGCGCGCCCTGCAGCGCCTGCAGGACGAGCCGGTGCACATCGTCGTCTGCGACCAGCGCATGCCGAAGATGAACGGCGCGGAACTGCTCACCCGGGCACGGGAGATCGCCCCGCAGACCCTGCGCATCCTGCTCACCGGCTATTCGGACCTGGACGCGGCGATCGAGGCGCTGAACGGCGGCGGCATCTTCCGCTACCTGACCAAGCCCTGGGACCCGCAGGAAATGGCCGCGACCCTGCGCCAGGCCGCGGAGATCGCCGCGCGCCAGGGCCAGCTCGCCAGCCGGCCGGCGCCGCCTTGCCCGGCCGCCGCGCTCAACGTGCTGCTGCTCGACGAGGCGGCCGATACCCTGGCCTGCGTCGAGGCGTTCTGCGCGGCCGGCGGCCACCGCCTGCTGCGCGCATACAGCCTCGACGAGGCGCTGGCGCAGTTGAACGCCGAGCCGGTCGACCTGCTGGTCAGCGATCTCAGGCTGGCCGGCGAGGACACCGCACCGCTGCTCAAGAGCCTGGCCCAGGCCCATCCGCGGCTGCTCAGCCTGGTGGTCACGCCGTTCTGCGACACCCAGGCGCTGCTCAGGCTGATCAACGAGGCGCAGATCTTCCGCTACCTGCCCAAGCCGGTCCGCCGCGGGCTGTTCGACAAGGGCCTGCAGGCCGCCGCCGAGCAGGTGGCCCAGTGGCGGGCGCAGCCTTCGGCCGCGCCGGCGCGCCTGGCCGAGGCGCCGAAGGAGGCCCGCGAGCGGGAGAAGGTCGGCAGCCTGCTGGGGCTGCTGGGTCGCCTGCGCCAGCGCCTGAGCGCCTGACGAGGGCGCTGGCGGCCCGCTGGGGGAAATGGGTAGCCTTGCCCCGCCAAGGGAGGGGAAGGCATGCCGGAATCGCTGATACTGCAGGCGGGACTCTGGGGCTGGCTGGCGGCGAGCACATTGTTGCTCGGCGCCTGGCTGGGCTTCGGGGCACGGCTGTCGGACAGGTTCGTCGCCGCGGTGATGGCCTTCGGCAGCGGCGTGCTGATCGCCGCCCTGTGCTTCGAGCAATTGCCCCAGGCCGAACGGCTCGGCGGACTCTGGCCGACCCTGGCCGGTCTGCTGGCCGGCGGCGTGGCCTTCGTCCTGGCCAACGAGGGACTCGACCGCCTGGAGGCGCAGCATCGCGCCAGGAACGCCGGCGAGGGTTCGCTGGTCGGCCTGCTGATCGCTGCCGGGGCCTTTCTCGACGGCATTCCCGAATCTCTGGCGCTGGGGCTCGGGCTGCTCGGCGACGGCCGGCCGAGCCTGGTGCTGCTGGTCGCCGTGCTGCTCGCCAACCTGCCGGAAGGGCTGGCCAGCGCGGCCAGCCTGCGCGCCGAGGGGCGCAGCGGGCGCCAGGTGTTCGCCCTGTGGGGCGCCATCGTCGCCCTGTCGGGCCTCGCCGCGATGCTCGCCCCGGCCCTGCTGGCGGGCCTCTCGCCGGGCTGGCTGGCCTTCGCCCTGGGCTTCTCCGCCGGCGCGGTGCTCTGCATGCTGGTGGACACCCTGATTCCCGAGGCCTTCAAGGCCACCCACGCGCTGACCGGGCTGATCACCCTGGCCGGCTTCATGCTGGCCTTCGCCCTGGAGCATTTGGCCTAGGGCGTCCGCTACAATGCCCGCCATAGCGATTTGCCTGGAGCCCGCACCATGTCCTGCCCGACCCCGATCATCGTCGCCCTCGACTTCCCCAGCCGCGAGGCCGCCCTGGACCTCGCCGCCCGGCTGGACCCCGCGCAGTGCCGGGTGAAGGTCGGCAAGGAGCTGTTCACCCGCTGCGGCCCGGAGATCGTCGAGACCCTCCAGGCGCAGGGTTTCGAGGTGTTCCTCGACCTGAAATTCCACGACATCCCGAACACCACGGCGATGGCGGTGAGGGCCGCTGCTGAGCTGGGCGTGTGGATGGTCAACGTGCACTGCTCCGGCGGCCTGCGCATGATGCGCGCCTGCCGCGAGACCTTGGACGGCATCGCTGGCCGCCGGCCGCTGCTGATCGGCGTGACCGTGCTGACCAGCATGGAGCGCGAGGACCTGGCCGGGATCGGCCTGGATGTCGAGCCGCAGCAGCAGGTCCTGCGCCTGGCCGCGCTGGCCGAGCAGGCCGGGCTGGACGGGCTGGTCTGCTCGGCCCAGGAGGCGCCGGCGCTGAAGGCCGCCCAGCCGCGGCTGAAACTGGTGACCCCGGGCATCCGCCCGGCCGGCAGCGCCCAGGACGACCAGCGGCGCATCCTCACCCCGCGCCAGGCGCTGGAGGCCGGCTCCGACTACCTGGTGATCGGCCGGCCGATCAGCCAGGCCGCCGACCCGGCCCAGGCGCTGGCGTCGCTGGTCGCCGAGCTGCGCTGACGGCGTTCAGGCCGGCCTGCGCCATTCGAGGATCGCCAGTGTCAGCACGCCGCCGAGCAGGCCCCAGAAGGCCGCGCCGATCGACAGCAGGGTCATCCCCGAGGCGCTGATCATGAAGGTGACCAGCGCCGCCTCGCGTTCGCGGGGCCCGGCCATGGCGCTGCTCAGGCCGCCGCCGATCGAGCCGAACAGCGCCAGGGCGGCGATCGACAGCACCAGCTCGCCCGGCAGGGCGGCGAACAGCGCGGCGAGGGTGGCGGCGAAGGTGCCGGCGACGGCGTAGAACAGTCCGCACCAGAGCGCCGCGGTGTAGCGCCGCTGCGGGTCCTCGTGGGCGGCGCGGCCGGTGCAGATCGCCGCGCTGATGGCGGCCAGATTGAGGCCGTGGGCGCCGAAGGGCGCCAGCAGCAGCGAGGCGAGGCCGGTCGTGGCGATCAGCGGCGAGGCCGGCACCTGGTAGCCGTCGGCGCGCAGCACCACGAGGCCGGGGATGTTCTGCGAGGCCATGGCCACCACGAACAGCGGAATGCCGATGCTCACCATGGCCTGCAGGGAGAAGCCCGGCGTGGTCCACAGCGGCAGCGCCGGCTCGATCGCGACGCCGCGAAAATCCAGCAGGCCGAGCAGGGCGGCGAGCAGGCTGCCGATCAGCAGCGCGGCGAGGACCGCATAGCGCGGGTTCAGGCGCTTGGCCAGCAGGTAGCCGAAGAACATCGCACCGACCAGCAGGGGCGCCGCTCGGCGGCGAGGAAGATCTCGCTGCCGATGTCGAACAGGATGCCGGCGAGCAGGGCGGCGGCGAGCGGGGCGGGCAGGCGGCGCATCAGGCGTTCGCAGCCGCCGCTCAGGCCGACCGCGGTGAGCAGCGCGGCGCACAGCAGGTAGGCGCCGATCGCCTCGGCGTAGCCGACGCCGGGCAGGCTGCCGACCAGCAGGGCCGCGCCGGGTGTCGACCAGGCGACCACGATGGGCGCACGATAGCGCAGCGACAGGCCGATGGTGCAGACCGCCATGCCGATCGACAGCGCCCAGATCCACGAGGCGATCTGCGCGCCGCTCAGGCCGGCGGCCTGGCCGGCCTGGAACATCAGCACCAGGGAACTGGTATAGGCGGTGAGCATGGCGACGAAACCGGCGACGATCGCCGAGGGGGACGAATCGGCCAGCGGGCGAAGGGCTGCCCTCGGGGCTGCGGTCACTATCGAGGCTCCTTGCAAGGCCGGGTTGTCGGTGGGGGGCGGGGATTGTGGATACCGCCTGGGCCGGGCATCCGCCCTGGCGGCGGAGGAGTCGGCCCGTGCGCGATGATCCGGCCGGCCTGCGCGACGATAACCCCTATGCGCCGCCCCGGGGAGCCCTGCTGGATGCGCCGGGGCGCCGCCGATGCCCGGCTGGTCGTCCGCCCAGCTGCGGGTGCTCGGCTGGCTCGCCCTGGCCACGGTGCTCGGCACCCTGGTGATCGTGCTGCTGTCCTTCAGCGGCCTCACCCGGGTGCGCGGGGTGGCTGCGTATGCCAACTGGCTCGGCCTGATCCTGGTGCTGCTCGGCAATTACCTGCTGCTGCGCCTGAAGAGCTTCGCCGAGGCGCGTTTCGCCGCCCGCGGCCTGGGCTGGCCGGTGTGGCTGAGTGTCGCACTGGGGTTGCTGCTGGAGGCCGCCGCACTGCTCTTCGAGCCCGCTCCGCTCGCGGCCTGGCAGGCCTGGCTGTATGCCGCCGCGCTGATCGGCTATGGCGGTCTGCTGGTCTGGCTCGGCGTGCGTCTGCTCGCCGCACCGGGGGCCTTCAAGGCCTTGCGCGGCATGGGCTGGCTGGCGATCGCCGGCGGACTCATGCTGGCCTCCCTGGTGCTCGCGGCGCAGGCCGTGCTGCCCCTGCTGGGTGCCCATCTGGCGCTGGCGCTGGTGTTCTTCAGGGGGGCTTCGGAGCTGTACGGACGCCCGTGATGCCCGCCGCGGCGGTTTGTCGGGGATTGATCTGGCTCAACGCCATCATGATTGCCTCCCTCTACCCTGCGCGCCATCGGCATCCATGCCGCTCGAGATGGGGAGTACCGAAGTGGCTTATCTGACCTGGCGCAACGATCTGAACACCGGCATCGAGGTGATCGACGCGCAGCACCGGCAAATCGTCGAGATGATCAACCAGCTGCACGAAACCCAGGGTCAGGACCGGGCGGCGGTCGGGGTGGTGATCGAGGCGCTGGTCGACTACACGGTGTCGCATTTCGCCTTCGAGGAGTCGCTGATGGAGGACGCCGGCTACCAGTTCAGCCGTGCCCACAAGCGCATCCATGACCTCTTCATCAAGCGGGTGTCCGACTACCGCGGGCGCTACGCGGCCGGCGAGGACGTCGCCGAGGAGTTGCAGGAACTGCTGTCGCGCTGGCTGTTCAGCCACATCAAGGAAGAGGACGCCAGCTATGTCGGTGCGGTCCGCGCACAGATGCAGAGCCTGGCCAGTGACCGCAGCTCCGGCGGCTGGCTGTCGCGCTCGATGAAACGCTTCTTCGGCAGGAGCGAGGCCGCCTGACGGCCTGGTTACGCCACTTCCCGCTCGCCCACTGCTGTTCCCCCTTCGCGCCGGCCGCCCCGGTGCGGCCCTCCGCTTGACCCATCCCCCTCGGCCCACTGGCATAATCCGTTCCCCCTTGTGTTCCGGAGAGAGGAGCGGACATGCAGGCCTCCTGGGAGATCTTCTGCAGCGTCGTCGACAACTACGGCGACGCCGGCGTGACCTGGCGTCTGGCCCGCCAGCTGGCGGCCGAGCACGGCCTGCGGGTCAGGCTGTGGATCGACGATCCGGCGGCGCTGGTGCGCCTCTGTCCCGAGGTGGACGCCAGTGCCTCCCGGCAGTGGCAGGCGGGGGTGGAGATATGCCGCTGGCCGGCGGACTGGCAGCCGGTCGAACCCGCCGACGTGGTCATCGAGGCCTTCGCCTGCCAGCTGCCCGAGGCGCACGTCGTGGCCATGGCGAACTGCGGGCGCCGGGTGCTGTGGCTGAACCTGGAATACCTCAGCGCCGAGGACTGGGTCTGCGGCTGCCACGGCCTGCCGTCCCTGCAACCGGAAGGCCTGCAGAAGTTCTTCTTCTTTCCCGGCTTTGCCGAAAATACCGGCGGGCTGCTCCGCGAGCATGACCTGATCGAGCGGCGCCGGGCCTTCCAGGCCGATGCCGCGGTGCGCGCGGCGTTTCTCCAGTCGCTCGGCGTGCAGGCACGCCCCGGCGAGCGGCTGGTCTCGCTGTTTGCCTATGAGAATGCGGCCTTGCCGGGCTGGCTGGACGCTCTGGCACAGCACACCAGCCCCACGCTGCTGCTGGTGCCGGAGGGGCGCATCCTCGGCGATCTGCAGCGCTGGCTGGAGGTGCCGGCGCTGGCCGCCGGCGACGGGCAGCGGCGCGGCGCGCTGCGCATCCAGGTGCTGCCCTTCGTCCGCCAGGACGATTACGACCGCCTGCTCTGGTGCTGCGACTTCAACGCGGTGCGCGGCGAGGACTCCTTCCTGCGCGCCCAGTGGGCCGGGCGGCCGCTGCTCTGGCAGATCTACCCGCAGGCGGAGGGGGCGCACTGGGACAAGCTGGAGGCCTTCCTCGCCCTGTACCTCGAGGGCTTGTCGCCGAGTGGCGCGGACGCCCTGCAGGCGCTGTGGCGAGCCTGGAACGCCGGCGAGGAGATGGGCGCGGCCTGGACGGCGCTGCAGGACGAGTGGCCGGAACTGTGCGGCCATGCCGAGCGCTGGTGCGCGCGGCAGGCCGCGAGGCCTGATCTGGCCGCGGCACTGGTGCAATTTTATACAGATTGGCTATGATACGCGGCCTGCTTTTCGTTATTCATCCAAACGGATACACCGCATGAAAACCGCTCAAGAATTCCGTGCTGGCCAGGTCGCCAACATCAACGGCTCGCCCTGGGTCATCCAGAAGGCCGAGTTCAACAAGTCCGGCCGCAACGCCGCCGTGGTCAAGATGAAGCTGAAGAACCTGCTCACCGGCGCCGGCACCGAAACCGTGTACCGCGCGGATGACAAGCTCGAGCCGATCATCCTGGATCGCAAGGAAGTGACCTACTCCTACTTCGCCGACCCGCTGTACGTGTTCATGGACGGCGAGTTCAACCAGTACGAGATCGAGAAGGCCGACCTGGAAGGCGTCATGGCCTTCATCGAAGACGGCATGACCGACGTCTGCGAAGCCGTGTTCTACGGCGAGAAGGTGATCTCCGTCGAACTGCCGACCACCATCGTGCGCCAGATCTCCTACACCGAGCCGGCCGTGCGCGGCGACACCTCGGGCAAGGTGATGAAGACCGCCCGTCTGAACAACGGTGCCGAGCTGCAGGTTTCCGCCTTCTGCGAAATCGGCGACTTCATCGAGATCGACACCCGCACCGGCGAGTACAAGTCCCGCGTCAAGGCCTGATCTCCCCGCTGCACCCCAAAAGCCCGGCCCTGCGCCGGGCTTTTTCGTTTCCGGCATCCGCCTGCCGCAGGCTCAGACGGCGACGTTCAGGCGCACCTCGATGTTGCCGCGGGTGGCGTTGGAGTAGGGGCAGACCTGGTGGGCGGCGGCGACCAGCTCCTCGGCCACGGCGCGCTCCAGGCCCGGCAGGTGGATGTCGAGTTCCACTTCCAGGCCGAAGCCGCCGGGGATCTGGCCGATGCCGACCTTGCCGGTGATCGAGGCGTCGGCGGGAATCTGCCGCTGGCTCTGGCTGGCGACGAACTTCAACGCGCCGATGAAGCAGGCCGAGTAGCCGGCCGCGAAGAGCTGCTCCGGGTTGGTGGCCTCGCCACCCTGGCCGCCCAGTTCCCGCGGGGTGGTCAGCTTCACGTCGAGGACGCCGTCCGAGGAGACGGCACGGCCGTCACGGCCGCCGGTAGCGGTTGCGGTGGCGGTGTAGAGGGCTTGGATGCGTTGCATGGCGGTATCTCCAGTCTATTTGCTCGATAAAATTTTGCGCACTAACTAAGTGCATGAGATGAAAGTTAGAGCGTATTTATCTTGTGCGCAAGTTAATTTTTGGAAAATTTCGAGATAACGATCAGGACGATCTGGAATAAGCCGGTCAGAGGGCCTTTTGCAGACTGTTGCGCAGGCTGACCAGTTCTTCCTTGAGAGCGGCGAGCGAGGCGGGTGTTTGCTCGCTGGCGGCGACGATGCAGGCGGGAATCTTCCTGGCCCTGTCGTGCAGGGCCCGGCCGCGTTCGCTGAGATGGAGTTCCACCACGCGCTCGTCCTTGCTGCTGCGGGTGCGGTTCAGCAGCCCTTCGGCCTCCAGGCGCTTGAGCAGGGGGGTGAGCGAGCCGGGATCGCTGAGCAGGCGCGCGCTGATCTCGCCGACGGTGATGCCGTCACGCTCCCAGAGCACCAGCATGGCCAGGTATTGCGGGTAGGTCAGGCCAAGCTCCTGCAGCAGCGGCTTGTAGACCTTGGTCATCAGCAGCGAGGTGGAGTAGAGGGCGAAGCACAGCTGGTTGTCGAGCAGCAGCTCCTGGCAGGTTTCGTCGGCGGACATGGCGATCTCCCGGTAATGGTCAACTAATTTAGCGCGCAAGCCTTTCGTGGGCAAAATGCAACCGGCCCAGCGGCTGGCGAATCAGGAGCGGCTCAGGCTGTTGAGCAGGGCCAGGTCCCAGGGCGGCACCGGACCGAAGCGGTTCTTCAGAAATTCCAGCAGCAGGCGCATGCGCGAGGCGCCGGCCGGGTGCTGGCGCAGGGCATAGACGCCGCTGGACTCGGGCGGCGGCAGGCCGTTCTCGCAGAACAGCGGCAGCAGTTCGCCGCGCAGCAGGTGTTCGCTGATCAGCCAGGTCGGCAGGTGGGCGATGCCGAGTCCGGCGAGGGCGCCGAACAACAGGGTTTCCGCGTTGTTGGCGGTCATCCGCCGGCGGCCGGGGCGGATGGTGCGGACCTGGCCGTCGATGGTGAAGCGCCAGGCATGCGGCGGAGCCAGGGCGTCCCAGTCGAGGCCGTCGTGCTCCGGCAGCTCGCGCGGATCGCCGGGGGTGCCGCGGCGCTGCAGGTAGTCAGGACTGGCGCAGGCGATGCGCCGCATCGGCGCCAGCGGCGTGGCGACCAGGCGGCTGTCGGTCAGCGGACCGATGCGCAGGACCAGGTCGACCTGACCCAGATGCTCGCCCTGCAGATCGACGAAGCTGTCGATCAGGCGCAACTGCACGTCCAGCCGCGGATAGGCGACGAGGAATTCGGCGATGACCGGGGCCAGCCGGCGACGGCCGAAGGGCGCCGGGGCGTCGACGCGGATCAGCCCCTCCGGGGCGCTGTCCAGGGAGACCACCTCGGCCCGCGCCAAGCGCAGCTCGTCGAGGATGCGCCGGGCGCGTTCGGCGAAGGCCAGGCCGGCGGGGGTGGCGCGCACCTCATGGGTGCTGCGCTGGAACAGCAGGCTGCCGAGCGCCTGCTCCAGACCGTCGATGCGCCGCGCCACCGCCGAGGGCGTCAGCTGCCGGCGCCGGGCCGCGGCGGAGAAGCTGCCGCACTCCAGCACCTCGAGAAACAGTTCCAGCTGGCCGCTGAGGGCATCGGGATTCATGGGTGCCTGCTGTGCGAATCATGCAAAGCCATTTTGCGCTGCTTTGCGTTTCCCGGCTAGCCATGTCTGTCTAGCATGTGCCTTTTCCCGGAGGTGCGATGAGTCTGCTGCAGTTTTTCCTCGATATCGGCCTGGGGCTCGTGCTGGGTTGCCTGGGGGGGCTGTTCGGCATCGGCGGCGGGCTGATCGCCATTCCGGTGCTCGGCCTGCTGTTCGGTCTCGACCAGCATCTGGCCCAGGGGTCGGCCCTGGTCATGGTGGTGCCCAACGTGCTGCTGGCGCTGCGCCGCTACCACCAGCACAACCGTATCGATCCGCGCCATGCGCTGGTGATGGCCGGCACCGGCTTCTGCGCCGCCTGGCTCGGCGCCCAGGCGGCGAACCTGCTGGACGCCGAGCACATGCGCCTGGCCTTCGGCGGCTTTCTCCTGGCGCTGGCGCTGTGGAGCGGCCTGCGTCTGTTCCTGCGCAGTGCGCCTGGCGGCGAGCTGCGCCGCTCCTGGCCCTGGCTGGTGCCGCTGGGCATAGGTTCGGGCACCCTGGGCGGGCTGTTCGGCGTGGGCGGAGCGCTGGTGGCGACGCCGCTGCTGATCACCCTGTTCGGTACCAGCCAGGTCGTCGCCCAGGGCCTCTCGCTGGCGCTGGCGGCGCCCAGCACGCTGGTCAGCCTGGTCACCTATGCCCTGCACGGGCGGGTCGACTGGCTGCTGGGCATTTCCCTGGCGATCGGCGGCCTGTTCGGTGTCGGCTGGGGCGTGCGGATGGCCCATGCGCTGCCGGAGCGGGCATTGGGTCTGCTGTTCTGCGGCCTCATGTCGTGCTGCGCGCTGCTTCTGTTGCTCAAATAGTGCAGCCGGTACGACGGCGTTTCCGTGATTCCTGCACCCCGCGTCCCTGTGGGGGCAGGGGCTGCGCATCAGGTCTTCAGGAGGCAGCCGGCGGACAGCTTGCGATAGGTGACGACCCTGGTTTCGCCGGCCGAGTCCAGGTAGGTCATCCTGGCGTCGATGATCTCGCAGACGTAGGGATCGTACGGAGCGTCGATGGAAATGACCTTGGCGATGTCCAGGGGCAGGCCATAGTGGTACTGCTGGACGGGCGGTTCGGCGGCCTGGGCGAGGGAGGCCGCGCAGCAGAAGGGCAACACCAGATACGAGAGTTTCATGTCGATCACCTCGGGAACGAGATTTTTCCAACCCCCCTCAGATATCAGGGCCGATGGTTCGGCATTGTTGTTGTTCGGACTGCTCCAGTTTCTGAAGGCTAGGCCACTTTCGATGGCCGGAGAGCCCATGCAAGTTCATTGCCGCCGATGAGCGGTCCCCGCCGTTCGCGGCCTGCCGCCGGGCAGGCCGCCCGCAGGGGCATCAGGGATGCCCCCGCTGCACCTCAGCGGCGCACCTGCTTCAGGGTCTCGGCGATGAGGAAGGCCAGCTCCAGCGACTGGTCGGCGTTCATCCGCGGGTCGCACTGGGTGTGGTAGCGATCGGAAAGGCTGTCGGCGGTGACCGCGCGGCTGCCGCCGATGCATTCGGTGACGTTCTGCCCGGTCATCTCGATATGGATGCCGCCGGCATGGCTGCCCTCGGCCTGGTGCACGGCGAAGAACTGCCGCACCTCGCGCAGGATGCTCTCGAACGCGCGGGTCTTGTAGCTGCCGGCCTTGATGGTGTTGCCGTGCATCGGGTCGGAACTCCAGAGTACCTGGCGGCCTTCGCGCTGCACCGCGCGGATCAGCGCCGGCAGATGCTCTTCCACCCTGTCCGCGCCCATCCGCGCGATCAGGTTGAGGCGGCCCGGATCGTTGTCCGGGTTGAGGAGGTCGATCAGCCGGAGCAGCCCCTCGGGGTCGGTGGTCGGCCCGACCTTGACCCCGATCGGGTTGCCGACCCCGCGCAGGAACTCCACATGGGCGCCATCCGGCTGGCGGGTGCGGTCGCCGATCCACAGCATGTGCGCCGAGCAGTCGTACCACTCGCCGGTCAGGCTGTCCTGGCGGGTCAGGGCCTGCTCGTAGTTCAACAGCAGCGCTTCGTGGGCGGTGAAGAAGCTGGTCTCGTGCAGCTGCGGCGCGTTCTCCAGGCCGCAGGCGCGGATGAAGGCGAGGGTCTCGTCAATGCGGTCGGCCAGCTGGCTGTACTTCTCCGACAGCGCCGCGTCGGCGATGAAGTCGAGGTTCCACTGGTGGACCTGGTGCAGGTCGGCGAAGCCGCCCTGGGCGAAGGCGCGCAGCAGGTTGAGGGTGGCGGTGGACTGGTGATAGGCCTGCAGCAGGCGCTGCGGGTCCGGCACCCGGCTTTTCGCGTCGAAGTCGATGCCGTTGACGATGTCGCCGCGGTAGGCAGGCAGGGTGACGCCGTCCACCGTCTCGCTGCCCGCCGAGCGCGGCTTGGCGAACTGGCCGGCCATGCGTCCGACCTTCACCACCGGGCAGCCGGCGGCGAAGGTCATGGCGATCGCCATCTGCAGCAGCACCTTGAAGGTGTCGCGGATCTTGGTCGCCGAGAACTCGGCGAAGCTCTCCGCGCAATCGCCGCCCTGCAGCAGGAAGGCGCGTCCCTGGCTGACCTCGCCGAACAGCCGGCGCAGCTCGCGCGCCTCGCCGGCGAAGACCAGCGGCGGATAGCCGGCCAGGGTTTCCTCGACCTGGGCGAGGTGGGCGGCATCGGGGTATTCGGGTTGCTGCTGGATGGGCTTGGCCCTCCAGCTGGCGGGACTCCAGTTCTGCTTCATCGGCTGCTCGGATCGGCTGGTTTTGGCATGACCGTGCATGTTAACCGATCGCCGCCCGCGCCGGCTGGTAACATAGCCGGCTCATCGCAGGGGGATGACAATGGAAAAAGAGGAGCGCCTGCTCGCCGAGGTGCGTGACGAATTCGGCCTGATCCGCGTGCTGGAGGTCGGCGACTACCGCTTTCTCGAATTCGGCGAGGCGGTGGAGCAGAGCTGCGTGTTCACCGCCGATCCGAGCTGGCTGGAATACGACTACACCCGCGCCATGCTGATCGGCGCGCTCTGCCACGCCGCGCCGGAGAGCGCGCTGTTTCTCGGCCTGGGCGGCGGCAACCTGACCCAGGCCTGCCTCGCCTTCCTGCCGCTGGAGGACGTCGAGGTCATCGAGCTGCGCCCGGAGGTGCCGCGCCTGGCCATGGAGTACCTGGGGCTGGCCGACGACCCGCGGCTGACCATCCGCATCGGCGACGCCCTGGAGCTGCTGTCCAGCGCGGAAAGCGCTGACCTGATCTTCGTCGACCTGTACACGGACACCGGGCCGAACGTGGCCCATCTGGCGTGGAACTTCCTGGGCGACTGCCAGAAGCGCCTCAACCCGGGCGGCTGGCTGGTCATCAACCAGTGGGCCAGCGACGACGGCAAGCCCCTCGGCGCCGCATTGCTGCGCGGGCTCTACCACCGCCACTACTGGGAGTGCCCGGTGAAGGAGGGCAACGTGATCCTGCTGGTGCCCGCCGACCTCGACCAGTCCCTCGACCGCGACGGCCTGCTGGCGCGCGCCGAGGCCCTGGCGCCGCAGCTGGGCTATTCGCTGCGGCCGCTGCTCGAGGTCCTGCGGCCGGCGAGCTGAGCCCGTCCCTTTCCCGGGCACGGGCCTGGGAGGGCACCCGTATGGCACAGTGACGGCCCGATGACTGTCGTACGGAGGACGCAAGTCCATGTGGAGTGTCGATCCGGTTTCATTGCGGCTGTTCGTGGCGGTCTGCGAGGAGGGCGCGATCGCCCGCGCCAGCGAGCGCGAGTTCATCGCGCCCTCGGCGCTGAGCAAGCGCATCGCCGACATCGAGGCGACCTTCAAGACCCCGCTGCTGGTGCGCAGCAAGCGCGGCGTGGTGCCGACCCCGGCCGGGCAGGCCCTGCTGCGTCATGCCCGGCAGCTGATGCGCGACATGGAACGCCTGCAGGGCGAGCTGAGCGAGTACGCGGAAGGGGCGCGCGGGCATGTGCGCATCCTCGCCAACGTGTCCTCGATCATGGAGTTCCTGCCCGAGGAGATCTCCGAGTTCCTGCTCGCCAACGAACATATCCAGGTGGACATCGAGGAGCGTTTCAGCCCGGACGTGGTGCGCGGCGTGGCCGAGGGCAATGCCGATCTCGGCATCTGCCGCAAATCCATGGCCAGCGGCGATCTGGAGTTCATTCCCTACCGCCAGGACCACCTGGCCGTGCTGGTCAACGACAAGCATCCGCTGGCCAGACGGACCAGCATCGCCTTCGCCGAGACGCTCGACTACGAGCACCTCGGCCTGTCTGCCTACGCCACGCTGAATGCCTTCATGCAGCGCTCGGATGATCACCCCGCCGCTGGGGATGAATCTGTTCACCATCAAGGGTGTCGTGCCCAATGCCTCGATGGGCGAGATCATCCGCGGCTCGCTGCCCTTCGTCGTGCTGATGACCCTGGGGATGCTCCTCGTCCTGCTGTTTCCGCAGATCGCCCTGGTATTGCCGGAGAGCATGATCAACGCTCAGTGAAAGCCCCCAGGGCCGGGGCGGTGTATCCCGGGCGCCTGGAGGGCACCCGGGAGCCTTTCCGGCGCGGGCAGGAATTGGCTGGACAAAGCCGGGAGGTTTGCCATGCGCTGCGCATATGTGTCCCGATACCTTCTTCGTCCCGCCAGGGACATCATCCTTTACGGGAGGCCGGCCATGGGCGGGCGGCCTGGAGTCGCAGCGTTGAGCCAGGCAGCGGCCGCCTCCATGCCCTTCGTCCCCCTCTGTCTCCTGATGGACGGAGGCTGGCCAGACGCTTCTCCGCTGCCTGGCAAACGCCGTCCGGTTGCCGCCGGGGCCGCTGGGGGCGATCTGCGCCCGTACTGGCTTCGCCTGTTCGGGAGAACGGGTCTCCGGTACTGGAGGCAGGTGTTCGTCGCCGCTCCGGGGCCGGGCCGATGACGCCTTGCCTCAGGGCGGCGCGGCGCTGTGCGGCGGCGCTTCGGGCAGATGGACATGGGTCTTGACGAGAACCCTTTCCGGAGCATCGAGGCCCTGCGCCAGGCGTTTTATCATCCAGTAGCTCTGCCGGCCGATCTCGCGGGTTTCCATGCTCAGATAGGCCTGGACCAGGCCCTCGTCGAGCAGGGCGCGCTGCGCGCCGTCGAGCTCGATGGTGGGGAGGATGATGACCGGGCGCGCGCCCCTGGCGTCCAGCCCGGCGAGCAGCGGGCCGAGCTGCCGGTGGAACTCGCCGGCCCGGTGTACCGGCCAGCTGCCGAGGCCGACGAGGGTGTCGGCCTGGCCGGAGTTCAGCAGGGTGGTGAGCTGGAACAGCGCGCTCTGCTGATCGCCGCTGCCGTACAGCGGGCAGCGTTTCAATTCGCTCCAGCCATTCTCTCCGTCCAGTCGTTCGGCTTCGGCGGGTTCCAGGCCGCGGAGTTGCTGGCGGATGCCCTGCAGGCGTTCCCGGAGGTTGGTGTCCTGCGGACTGGCGCTGAGGATGCACAGCCGGCCGAGCTGTCGACCGAAGGCCAGGTTGTCGAGCCCGACATAGCCGCGACGCAGGTGCCGTTCGCCGGGGCCCAGGTCCGAGTCGAAGGTGATCAGCGGTGTCTGGCCCAGCCGCTGCAGGGCGTGCCCGGCCAGCCACTGCGAATGGGTGACCGACAGGGCGATGCCATCGAAGCTCCGCTCGAGTGCCTGCTCGAGGGCTTCGTTCTGCCGACGGAAATGGCGCGACCCCGCGGGGCCGAGCAACAGGCAGGTATCGCCCTGGACCCGGGCGGCCTCGGCGCAGCCTTCGAGGGCCACGATGAAAAAGGGATGGTCGACTCGCTTGGCGAGCAGGGCGAACCGCAGGGGCTCGGCGGCGGCGAGAGGGGCGAGCGCCAGTCCGCAGAGCAGGGCTGCGACGGAAAGGCGGTGGGAAGAAAGCGGATGTTTCCCGGCCAACCCTGGGAGGGACCGGCCGCCGCCGGATTGGTTCGATCCGGCATGCTCGACGTTGCGCATGGCGTTGTGCTCTGGACGCTTCCTATTGTTCTTGTTCCGTGATGCTGTGCGGCAGCGCCTGGGGCAGATAGACATGGCTGTCGACGAGGACCTTCTCGGGGACGGCAATGCCCTGCGCCAGACGCTTCATCATCCAGTAGCTCTGGCGACCGATGTCGCGGCTTTCCATGCTCAGGTAGGCCTGTACCAGACCGTCCTCGAGCAGGGCGAGCTGCGCCGCGTCGGGCTCGGGGGTGGCGATGACGATGGACGGGCGCGCGCCCCTGGCGTCCAGCCCGGCGAGCAGTGGGGCGAGCTGGCGGCGGAACTCGTCGGGCTGGTGGATGGGCCAGCTGCCGAGGCTGACGATGATGTCGACCGGGCTGGTGTTCAGCAGGCTGGTGAGCTGGAGCAACACGCTCTGCTGGTTGTCGGCGTTGTACAGCGGGCAGCGCTTCAGTTCCTGCCAGCCATTCTCCCCTTCCAGGTGCCCGGCATCTTCCGCGTCGCCGCCCTCGCTGCCACGCAGCTGCTGGCGAAGGCCCCGGAGGCGCTCCTGGAGGTTGGTGTCCAGCGAAGTGGCGCTCAGGACGCACAGCCTGCCGCCGTGCGGCCGGAAATGCTGGGCGAGCTGGCCGAGCTGCCGGCCGAAGG
This sequence comes from Azotobacter chroococcum, assembly GCF_002220155.1. Classification (NCBI taxonomy): domain Bacteria; kingdom Pseudomonadati; phylum Pseudomonadota; class Gammaproteobacteria; order Pseudomonadales; family Pseudomonadaceae; genus Azotobacter; species Azotobacter chroococcum. The sequence continues at coordinate 1,373,744 of NZ_CP011835.1, forward strand.
CCAGGTTGTCGAGCCCGACATACCCTTGGCGCAGATGCCGGTCGCCGGGGCCCAGGTCCGAGTCGAAGGTGATCAGCGGGGTCTTGCCCAGTCGCTGCAGGGCGTGCTCGGCCAGCCACTGCGAATGGATGACCGACAGGGCGATGCCGTCCAGGTTCCGCTCGAGCGCCTGCTCCAGCTCCCGGTTCTGCAGGCGGAAATGGGCCGGCCCCGAGGAGCCGAGCAGCAGGCAGGTGTCGCCCTCGGCCCGCGCGGCCTCGGCGCAGCCTTCGCCGGCGAGGATGAAGAAGCGGTGGTCCACCCGCTTGGCGACCATGGCGAACTGCTGGGGTTCGGTATGGCCGAGAGGGGCAAGTAGCAGTCCGCAGAGCAGGACGGCTATGCAACGGATGCGGGAGGTATTCATGGCGCACTACTGCAGGCTCTGGCATTCCAGCCGGCATGATAGGTCCAAATATCCGTTGTGCGTGCGACGCCGCCTTCAGCTGAAGCCGTTGTACCGCGAGGACTTGAAATTGAAGATCATCAGGAAATTGACCAGGAAGGCGTCCAGCAGCGAGTAGAGCACCGCGCTCCAGGGGATCAGAAAACAGGCTGCCAGCAGAATGCCGGAGTCGATGGCCAGCTGCACCTTGCCGGCGCTGATGCCGTGTTTCTTCTGCAGGTAGAGGACCAGGATGTTGATGCCGCCCAGGCTGGAGCCATGCCGGAAGATGATGAAGCCGACGCCGATCAGGCAGTCGCCGAGGAAAGAGGCGAACAGCGGGTCCAGCCGGTTGAAGCCGGCCAGCCGGGGCGTCAGGTCGCTGAGCAGCGACAGGCAGGCGATGGCCGCGATCGTGCGGAGGATGAAGGCCAGCCCCAGCTGGCGATAGCCGAGGTAGTAGAACGGCAGGTTGATGACGAAGAAGCAGGTGCCCACCGACAGGCCGCTCAGGTAGTGGCCGATGAGCGCCAGGCCGGCGGCGCCGCCGGCCAGCAGCTGGCTGTGGGCGAACAGGTTGAGGGCGAAGGCGATCATCACCGTGCCGAAGAGGATGGCCTGGGCATCCTCCAGCAGGCTGTGGCGCTCTTGCTGGGCATCGGACATAGGTAGCTCTCCTGGTGAGCGATGCCCCTACGCTTTCACGCAGAGGCGATCGGCCCTCAGCGCTCGATGGCCAGCGCCACGCCCTGGCCGCCGCCGATGCACAGGGTGGCCAGGCCCTTTTTCGCATCGCGGCGGAGCATCTCGTGCAGCAGGCTGACCAGGATGCGGCAGCCGGAGGCGCCGATCGGGTGGCCGAGGGCGATGGCGCCGCCGTTGACGTTGACCTTGCCGGCATCCCAGCCCAGTTCCCGACCCACCGCCAGCGCCTGGGCGGCGAAGGCCTCGTTGGCCTCGATCAGGTCGAGCTGCTCCAGCGTCCAGCCGGCCTTCTCCAGGCAGCGGCGGCTGGCCGAGACCGGGCCGATGCCCATGATCGCCGGGTCGACGCTGGCGTTGGCCCAGGCGGCGATGCGCGCCAGCACCGGCAGGCCGAGGGCCTTGGCCTTCCCGGTGCTCATCAGCAGCACCGCGGCGGCGCCGTCGTTGAGGGTCGAGGCGTTGCCGGCGGTGACGCTGCCGTCCTTCCTGAACGCCGGCTTGAGCGTGCCCAGCGACTCGGCGCTGGTGCCGGCGCGCGGCTGCTCGTCGCTGGCGAAGCTCAGCGGCTCGCCCTTGCGCTGGGGAATCGAGACGGGGGTGATCTCGTCCTTGAAGCGGCCCGCTTCGAGGGCGGCGCAGGCCTTCTGCTGGGAGGCGGCGGCGAAGGCGTCCTGTTCCGCGCGGCTGATGGCGTACTTGTCCACCAGGTTCTCCGCGGTGATGCCCATGTGGTAGTCGTGGAAGGCATCCCACAGGCCGTCCTCGATCATGCTGTCGACCAGCTGCGCGTGGCCCATGCGCAGGCCGGTGCGCGCCTTGGGCAACACGTAGGGCGCCAGGCTCATGTTCTCCATGCCGCCGGCGATCACCACCTCGGCGTCGCCGCAGCGGATCGCCGTGCGGGGCATGGGTGGATAAGGCTGTGCCGCTATCCACCCGGCGGGCTGCACGGTGGCTGCGGGTTGAGGGCCGGTCTTGTTCATCGCTTCAGTCTCGGGGTGCAGGTCGTTCCGAGAGCGGACAGCCGGGCGCCGTGGCGCTCGCCGCCCGCGTCGAGGCCTATTTGCGCTGTGGATCGAAGGTCCTGGCCAGGCCCGACCAGCAGCCGTCGTAGTCGGTCTGCCGCTCCCGGCAGTCGAGGGCGAGGCGGCTCGGGCGCAGGACCTGGCCGGTTTCGAACATGAAGGCCAGGGTGTTCTCGATCTTCTGCGGCTTGAGGTCGGCGGCGATCGCCTGGCGGGTGGTCGCCGCGTCGGGGCCGTGGGCGCTCATGCGGTTGTGCAGCGAGGCGCCGCCGGGCAAAAAGCCCCCGGCCTTGGCGTCGTAGACGCCTTGGATCAGGCCCATGAATTCGTTCATCAGGTTGCGGTGGAACCACGGCGGGCGGAAGGTGTGCTCGGCGACCATCCAGCGCGGCGGGAAGATCACGAAGTCGACGTTGGCCTGGCCGGGCACGCCGCCGGGCGAGGTCAGCACGGTGAAGATCGACGGGTCCGGATGGTCGAAGCTGACCGTGCCGAGGGTGTTGAAGCGGCGCAGGTCGTAGCTGTAGGGCACGTGGTTGCCGTGCCAGGCGACCACGTCCAGCGGCGAGTGGTCCAGCTCGCAGGCCCACAGCTCGCCGAGGAACTTCTGCACCAGCCGCACCGGCCCGCCGCGATCCTCGTAGCGGGCGAGCGGGGCGAGGAAGTCGCGGGGGTTGGCCAGGCCGTTGCTGCCGATCGGTCCCAGTTCGGGCAGGCGCAGCGGGCAGCCGTGGTTCTCGCAGAGGTAGCCGCGCGCCGTGGCGTCGAGCAGCTCGACGCGAAAGCGCATCCCGCGCGGCACCACGGCGATCTGCAGCGGGCCGATCTCCAGCCGCCCCAGCTCGGTGTCGATGCCCAGGCGCCCGGACTCGGGGACGATCAGGAGTTCGCCGTCGCTGTCGAAGAACACCGATTCCATCGAGGCGTTGGCGCGGTAGACGTAGACGCTCACCCCGCTGGCCTGCTCCGCCGGGGCGGTGGCCGCCAGGCAGATCAGGCCGTCGAGAAAGTCGGTGTGTTCCGCCGGCACCTCGAAAGGCGACCAGCGCAGCCGGTTGGGAGTGACCGGCCCCTGCTCGATGCCGTTGATCTGCGCACCCAGGCGTCGGAATTCCGGATGGCTGGCCGAGGGGCGGATGCGGTACAGCCAGGTGCGCCGTACTTCGCTGCGCGGCACGGTGAAGGCGGTGCCGGAGAGCTGCTCGGCGTACAGGTCGTAGGGAAGGCGCTGCGGCGAGTTCTGCCCGATCGGCAGGGCGCCCGGCAGGGCCTCGCTGCTGAAGGTGTTGCCGAAGCCTGTCTGGTAGTTCAGGTCCGAGGGTGCGGGTGTGTGCATGGCGACTTTCCTCGCTCTTGTTGTCAGGCGGTGGTGTTCATCAGGCGAAGTCCGGCTGCCGCTCCCACTGGGCAGCGGCGAAGGCGGGCAGGGCCATGCATTCGTCGAAGATGCCCATCAGCAGCGGTACATGGTCGAGCCGGGCGTCGAAGCGCCGGGCGTTGAAGATCTGCGGCACCAGGCAGAGGTCGGCCAGGCCCGGCCGGTCGCCCTCGATGAAGCGGCCGTGGGCGCCGCCGGCGCGCACCTGCGCCTCGAGCTGGGCCAGGCCGTCGACCACCCAGTGACGGTACCAGGCGTTGCGGGCCGCCTCGTCGGCTGCCAGTTCGCGGCCGAGGTAGCCGAGCACGCGCAGGTTGTTGAGCGGGTGGATGTCGCAGGCGACGGCCAGGGCGGCGGCCCGCACCCGTGCCCGCGCCGCCGGCTCGCGGGGCAGCAGGGGCGGCTCGGGGCGGGTTTCCTCCAGGTACTCGAGGATGGCCAGCGACTGCACCAGGCGCTGGCCGTCGATCTCCAGCACCGGCACCAGGGCGGCCGGGTTGACGGCGCGGAAGGCCTCGCCTAGCTGCTCGCCGCCGCGCAGGTCGACCGCCACGTACTCGTAGTCCAGGCCCTTGAGGTTGAGCGCGATGCGCACGCGGAACGAGGCCGAGGAGCGGGCGGCGCTGTAGAGGCGGATCATGCGCGCACCTCGCGGGCCGGCAGCACGCTGCCGGCGCAGTCGCCGAAGCCGATGCGCCGGGCGCCCTCGCGCTCGCAGTGGCCGCGCAGGATCACCGTGTCGCCGTCCGCCAGGAAGGCGCGGGTCTCGCCGCCCGGCAAGGTGATCGGCTGCTTGCCGCCGAGGGTCAGCTCCAGCAGCGAACCGCCCTCGCCGGGCGCCGGTCCCGATTGCGTGCCGCTGCCGAGCAGGTCGCCCGGCTGCAGGTTGCAACCGCCCGCGGTGTGGTGGGCGAGCATCTGCGCCATGGTCCAGTAGGCGTCGCGGAAGTTGCTCTCCATGAGCTTGTGCGGCGCCTCGCCGCGTTCGCGCATGGCCGCGGTCTGCAGCAGCACCTCGAAGCGCAGGTCGAGGGCGCCGGAGTCGCGGTTGAAGGCGCTGTCGAGGTAGGGCAGCGGCTGCGGATCGCCGGCGGGGCGCAGGAAGGGCGCGCGGAAGGGCGCCAGGGCGTCCAGGGTCACCACCCAGGGGGAAATGGTGCTGGCGAAGTTCTTGGCCAGGAATGGGCCGAGCGGCTGATATTCCCAGGCCTGGATGTCGCGCGCCGACCAGTCGTTGAGCAGCACGGCGCCGAACAGGTGGTCCTCGGCCGCATCCATCGGCACCGGCTCGCCGAGGGCGTTGGCGCTGCCGACCAGCAGGCCCAGCTCCAGCTCGTAGTCGAGGCGGCGGCAGGGCACGAACTCGGGACGCTCGGCGTCGGGCGCCTTCACCTGGCCGCACGGGCGGCGAAAGCTCTGGCCGGAGACGCCGATCGACGAGCTGCGGCCGTGGTAGCCGATCGGTATCCACTTGTAGTTGGGCAGCAGCGGGTTGTCCGGGCGGAACAGGCTGCCGACCGTGGTCGCGTGATGGATGCCGGTGTAGAAGTCGGTGTAGTCGCCGATCCGGCAGGGCAGGTCGTATTCGGCAGCGGCCTGGGGCAGCAGGGCGCCGGCGAGGTCGGCCTGGCGCGGGCTGCCGGCGCTCAGCGCCGCCGACAGCGCGGCGCGCACACGGCGGCGCAGCGCGGGGCCTTGCGCCATGAAGGCGTTGAGGTCGCCCGCGGCTAGCGGCGCGAGCGCGGCCTGTACCTCGCCGCTCCAGCCGCCGGCAGCCGCCGCGCGGGCGAGGTCGAGAATCTGGTCGCCGATGGCTACGCCGATCCGCCAGGGCTCGTCGCTGCCGGCGCGGCGGAAGCGGCCGTAGGGCAGGTTCTGGATCGGGAAGTCGGTCGCGGCGTCATTGGCCGAGGCGACCCAGCTTTGCAGCGCCGGGTCGTGGGTGGCATCGAGCAGCGGAGCGTTGTTCATGTGGTCTTCCTGTTTTTCCTGTGGGCCCGGCCGGCGAGCGCCGCGCTCGGTGTCGGGGGACGCAAGGGCGCGCCGCTCGCGGAGCCTGGCCCTGGCAAAGGCCGGCGCTGGGAAGCCACCGGCATTCGACAAGTCAAGTGGTTGCGGCGCGGGCCTGCCAGTCAGTGTCCGGCGGAGAATTCCTTCTCGTGCAGGAAGGCGGCATGGCGGACGGTGCTGCGGGTGCGGCTCCATTCCTCGACCATCGGGCCGGCCAGTCCGTGCAGTTTCTCCAGCACGCCGGGTTCCACGGTATATCGGCCGCCAGCTCGATGCGGTGGCCGTTCGGGTCGACGAAGTAGATCGACTGGAACATTTCATGGTTGGTCGGCCCGAGCACCTCGATGCCCAGCGACTTCAGCCGCTCCCTGGTCGCCAGCAGGGTGTCCATGTCGGCCACCCGGAAGGCGATGTGCTGGACCCAGGCCGGGGTGTTCTCGTCGCGGCCCATCGGCGGCGAGTTGGGGATCTCGAAGAAGGCCAGCACGTTGCCGGCGCCTGCGTCGAGGAAGATGTGCATGTAGGGATCGGGCTCCTTGGTCGAGGGCACCCGGTCCTCGGAAATCGCCAGCATCAGATCCATGCCGAGCGCTTCACGGTAGAACTCGATGGTCTGCTTTGCGTCGCGGCAGCGATAGGCTGCGTGATGGATACCTTGCAACAGGCTCATGGAATGTCTCTTGGTCAACGGTTCAGATTACGCCGCGGCGTTCCTGGTCCTTCTCAATCGAGCGGAACAGGGCGCCGAAGTTGCCTTCGCCGAAGCTCAGGTTGTTCTCGCGCTGGATGATCTCGATGAAGATCGGGCCGATGATGTTCTTGGTGAAGATCTGCAGCAGGTAGCCGTCCTCGTCGCCGTCGACCAGCACCTGGTGGCCGCGGATGCGTGCCTTGTCCTCGCGCACGTTGGGCAGGCGCTGGAACACGTCGTCGTAGTAGTTCGCGTCGATGTCGAGCATCTCGATCGGGCCGCCCTTCATGGCGTCCAGCGAGGCGAGGATGTCGTTGGTGCTGAAGGCCAGGTGCTGCACGCCCGGACCGTTGTACTCGGTCAGGTACTCGGAGATCTGGTCCTTGTCGTCCTTCGGCTGGTTGATCGGGATGCAGAAGCTGCCATCCGGCGAGCGCAGCGCGTAGCTGGTCAAGCCGGTCTTCACGCCCTTGATGTCGAAGTAGCGCACTTCGGTGAAACCGAAGATTTCCTTGTAGAAGGCGCCCCACTTTTCCATCTGGCCCTGCGGCACGTTGTTGGTCAGGTGGTCGATCTCCAGGAAGCCCTTGTCCGGCTGGATTTTCGGCTGGTCGAGCGGGACGAAGTCGGTGTCGTAGATCGAGCCCTTGGTGCCGAAACGATCGATGAAATAGATCAGGCTGTCGCCGATGCCGTAGATGGCCGGGTAGGGCAGGTCGCAATCCTTCGGATCGGCTGCGCGTGCGCCGCGACGCACGGCTTCCTGCCGGGCGAACTCGGCGTCGTCGACGCGCCAGCCCATGGAACTGATCGACGGGCCGTGCAGCTTGGCGAAGTGGCCGGAGAAACCGTTGCGCTCGCCGTTCAGCAGGAAGTTGATGCCGTTCTGGTTGTAGCAGGTGATGTCGAGCGTCGGGTGGCGGTGCTTCTTCGAGAAGCCGAAGGCCCAGAACAGGGCGTCGAGCTGTTCGAGCGCCTCGCCGGTGAATTCGGTGAACTCGATGCCGCGCAGGCCGATGGGATTCTTGTCGTTCATGTCGCATCTCCTTGGATGTTGGACTACCGCCGAAAGGGAGTGGGCAGCGCACGATTGCGACTTTAGGTATTGATCTATATCTAAAAAAGCGGAAATATCCGTCTTTGTTGATCTGAAATATAGATGGTGTTGGCTGGGAGGGTTGCCCTGTGTCCATCGATCTCGAATCCCTGGTCGCGCTCGACGCGGTGGTGCGCCACGGCGGCTTCGGCCGCGCCGCCCAGCACCTGCACAAGGTGCAGTCGGCGGTCAGCTACCAGGTGCGCAAGCTGGAGGAGCAGCTCGGCCTGGCGTTGCTCGACCGCGAGGGCTACCGGGTGCGCCTGACCCCGGCCGGCGAGGCGCTGCTCGCCGAGGGCCGCCGCCTGCTCGGGCAGGCCGACCGCTTCGAGGCGCTGGCCCGCCAGTTCATCGACGGCTGGGAGCCGCGCCTGCTGCTGGTGGCCGACGGCATCCTGCCGCTCGATGCGGTGTTTCTGGCGCTCAAGACCCTCGCCGACGAGCACGTGCCGACCCGCGTGCAGGTGAAGATCGAGTTCATGTTCGGCGTGCAGTACCGCTTCGAGAAGGAGCGCGCCGACCTGATGATCGTCAAGGACTACGAACCCGACCGCCTGCTGCATGCCGAGCCGCTGCCGGAGATCGAATGCGTGCTCTGCACGGCGCCCGGGCATCCGCTGGCCGCCGCCGGCGAGGTGGATCTGGCCATGCTGCACGAGCATGTGGAGCTGACGGTGCAGGATTCCAGCGACCGCGGCGACGACCGCCACATGTTCGGCGGCGACCGGGTGTACTACCTCTCGGGCTTTTCCGCCAAGCAGCAGGCGCTGCACATGGGCCTGGGCTTCGGCTGGATGCCGCTGTACCTGGTGGCCGACGAGCTGGCGCGCGGCGAGCTGGTGGAGGTGCGCTACCGGGGCGGCTCGCGCTACCGCTTCACGCCGGTGCTGGTGCAGCGGCTGGACAAGCCGCTGGGGCGGGCGGGACAGCGCCTGGCGGAGCTGCTGCGGGCCGGTGCGCGGCAGGAGGAGGCGGGCGGCAGGCTCGGCTGAGGCCACCCCCCTCCGACCAATGGTGGTGTGACCTGTCCGGCAAAGAGCGCACACCGGTCGGCTTTTTGCTGTATAGTAGGCACCGGCCCAAGCGGCCGCGTTCAGGTAGCACCCTCCCCGAAGCTCCGCCTTCGGCTGCAGGCCAGTCCTGCGGACTATCCTTGACGATTCATCCCATCCATCACGCGTTCTCGCAAATTCCTGCCGACCGGGCTGCCAGGGTGACCTTCGGGTCTTTGCATGGCATGCGCGCAGCCTTGGGCCTTGGGTTTGCGGATGCACATGAGGCAGATCCCATGACCCAGGAGACCGGCGGCTTCGCCGCACTCGGCATTCATCCCGCTGTACTCGCCGCCATCACCGCGGTGGGCTACGAAGAGCCATCCCCCATCCAGGCCCAGGCGATCCCGGTGATCCTTGCCGGCCACGACATGATCGGCCAGGCCCAGACCGGCACCGGCAAGACCGCCGCCTTCGCCCTGCCGATGCTGTCGCGCATCGACCCGGCGCGCCGCGAGCCGCAGCTGCTGATCCTCGCGCCGACCCGCGAGCTGGCCCTGCAGGTGGCCACCGCCTTCGAGACCTATGCCAGCCAGCTGCCCGGTGTCGGCGTGGTGGCGGTCTACGGCGGCGCGCCGATGGGGCCGCAGCTGAAGGCGCTGCGCCAGGGCGCGCAGATCGTGGTAGCCACCCCCGGCCGCCTGTGCGACCACCTGCGTCGCGACGAGCAGCTGCTCTCCACCGTGAAGCACCTGGTGCTCGACGAGGCCGACGAGATGCTCAAGCTCGGCTTCATGGACGATCTCGAGGTGATCTTCGCCGCCCTGCCGGAAAGCCGCCAGACCGTGCTGTTCTCCGCGACCCTGCCGCACTCGATCCGCGAGATTGCCGAGAAGCACCTGCGCGAGCCGCAGCACGTCAAGATCGCCGCCAAGACCCAGACCGTGGCGCGCATCGACCAGGCCCACCTGATGGTCCACGCCGACCAGAAGACCGCCGCCGTGCTGCGCCTGCTGGAGGTCGAGGAGTTCGACGCGCTGATTGCCTTCGTGCGCACCAAGCAGGCCACTCTGGACCTGGCCAGCGCCCTCGAGGCCAAGGGCTACAAGGCCGCCGCGCTGAACGGCGACATCGCCCAGAACCAGCGCGAGCGGGTCATCGAATCGCTCAAGGACGGCCGTCTGGACATCGTCGTCGCCACCGACGTGGCCGCCCGCGGCATCGACGTGCCGCGCATCACCCACGTGTTCAACGTCGACATGCCCTACGACCCGGAGTCCTACGTGCACCGCATCGGCCGTACCGGCCGGGCCGGTCGCGACGGCCGTGCCCTGCTGCTGGTGACGCCGCGCGAGCGGCGCATGCTGCAGGTGATCGAGCGGGTCACCGGGCAGAAGGTCGCCGAGGTGCACCTGCCCAACGCCCAGCAGGTGCTGGACGCGCGCATCCGCAAGCTGACCGCCAGTCTGCAGCCGCTGCTGGCCGAGGCCGAAGCCAGCCACGGCGAGCTGCTCGACCGCCTGACCGCCGAGCTTGACTGCAGCCCGCGCGCCCTGGCGTCGGCCCTGCTGCGCAAGGCCACCAACGGCCAGGGGCTGACCCTGGCCGAGGTCGAGCGCGAGCAGCCGCTGGTGCCGGGCGTGGCGGTGCCGCGCGAGCGCCGTGAGCGCAGCGAGCGTGCCCCCGAGCGTGGCGAGCGCAGCAGCGTGCACCGCGAACGGCGCGCGCCGATGCCCCTGCCGGAAGGCCGGGTCCGCTGCCGTGCTGCGCTGGGCGCACGCGACGGGATCGCCGCGAAGAACCTGCTGGGTGCGATCCTCAACGAAGGCGGTCTGGCCCGCGACTCCATCGGCCGCATCCAGGTCCGTGACAGCTTCAGCCTGATCGAGCTGCCGGAAGATGGCCTCGAGCGCCTGCTCGGCAAGCTGCGCGACACTCGCGTCGCCGGCAAGCAGCTGAAGCTGCGCCGCTATCGCGAGGACTGAGTCCTCGTCGACCGGAAAAAGCCCTGCCAATGAGGCAGGGCTTTTTTGTTTCTGCAGCCTGGCCGGCTGTTTCGCGTGTAGAGTCTTCGGCGCAACATCGACTTTGCAGGAGAAACAGGTGCACGAGGACTTCTGGCAGGCGCGCTGGACGCGCAACGAGATCGGCTTCCAGCAGACGGAGGTCAACCCCTACCTGAGCCGCCACTGGCCGACGCTGGGGCTGGCGCCCGGGAGCCGGGTGCTGGTGCCGCTGTGCGGCAAGACCCTCGATCTGGCCTGGCTGGCCGGAGAGGGCTTTGCGGTGCTCGGCGTCGAACTGGCGGAGAAGGCGGTGCGCGACTTCTTCGCCGAGCACCAGCTGTCGCCGCAGATCGCCCGGCAGGGCGCTTTCACGGTCTATCGGGCCGGCCCGGTGGAGATCCGCTGCGGCGATTTCTTCGCCCTGACGGCCACCGATGTCGCCGATTGCCGGGGGCTCTACGACCGCGCGGCGCTGATCGCCCTGCCGCCGGAGATGCGCGAGCGCTATGTCGCCCACCTGTCGGCGATCCTGCCGCCGGGTTGCCGGGGACTGCTGGTCACCCTGGACTACGACCAGGCACGGATGGACGGCCCGCCCTTCGCCGTCCCCGACCATGAGGTGCAGCGCCTGCTGGCGGCGGACTGGCAACTGCACTTGCTGGAGGCGCCCGACGTGCTCAGGGAGAACTGGAAATTCCTCCAGCGTGGTCTCGACCGGCTGGAGGAGCGCGTCTACCGCCTGGAGCGTCGCTAGCTCAGTCGAGCGGCGCCTGCAGGCGGTGCACGAAGTTGTCGGCCTCGTCGATGGAGCGCTGCATGTCGCGCAGCAGCTGGTCGACGTTGCCCTGCAGGCTGCGGTACTCGCCCTGCAGCGCGCCGATGGCGCGGGCGTTGAGGTTGTGCTTGAGGAACAGCACCTGGTCGCGCAGCACGCTGAGCACCGGCTCGATGCGCTTCTCGGCGGCCTGCATGCGGGTCAGCAGGGTCTTGTACTGCTTGCGGGTGCGTTCCAGTTCCTTGGCGCTGGCCCGGCGCAGGGTGGCGTTGCTGTACTGGTCGAGTTCGCCTTCCCACTCCTCGAACAGCGCTCCGGCCACGTCCTCGACGGCGGCAATGCGCTGGCGCACCGCCTTGGCGCTGGCCTCGCTGGCCCGGTATTCACGCTCGAGGGCGACGTAGCGCGCTTCTAGGTCGCCGCCCTGGATCTGCACCACGCTGCGGTAGCGCTCGAGGGCGTCCTTGAACTGCTCCTTGGCTGCCTGCTGGCTGTCGCGTGCGGCCTCGACACGCTCGGCGAGGATGTCGCGCTTGTGGACGCCAGCCTTTTCCATCATCGAGTAGTAGGCGCTCTGGCAGCCGCCGAGGGCGAGCAGGGTGCAGTAGGCGAGAATCAATCGGCGCATGGGGTCTCCCGTTTCCGGCACAAACGAAAGGGGCGACCCGCGGTCGCCCCTTTTCCTGTCGCCATCTTAACAGGCCGCCGCCTCCGCGGCTGCCGTCAGCCGCGCCGGTACAGCGCCTCGATGCGCTCCTCCAGCGGCGGGTGGCTCATCAGCAGGCCCGCCAGGCCGTGCTTGAGGCCGCCGTTGATGCCGAAGGCGGTCAGGCTGTCCGGCATGTGCACGGGGACATCCTGCTCGGCCTGCAGGCGCTGCAGGGCGCCGATCATCGCGGGGGTGCCGGCCAGCTGGGCGCCGGCCTCGTCGGCGCGGAATTCGCGGCGACGGGAGAACCACATGACGATGATGCTGGCGAGGATGCCGAGCACTAGTTCGGCGGCGATGGTCGCGACGAAGTAGCCGATGCCCGGGCCTTCCTCGTTCTTCAACACCACCTTGTCGACGAAGTTGCCGAAGATCCGCGCGAAGAACATCACGAAGGTGTTCACCACGCCCTGGATCAGCGCCAGGGTGACCATGTCGCCGTTGGCCACGTGACCGATCTCGTGGGCCAGCACGGCACGCACCTCGTCCGGCGAGAAGCGCTCCAGCAGGCCCTGGCTGACGGCGACCAGCGCGTCGTTGCGGTTCCAGCCGGTGGCGAAGGCGTTGGCCTCGTAGGCGGGGAAGATGCCGACTTCCGGCATCTTGATGCCGGCTTCGCGAGACAGTTGCTCGACGGTCTGCAGCAGCCACTGCTCATGGCGGGTGCGCGGCTGGCTGATGATCTCGGTGCCGGTGCTCATCTTCGCCATCCATTTGGAGATGAACAGCGATACCAGCGAGCCGGCGAAGCCGAACACGGCGCAGTAGATCAGCAGATTACCGTAGTTCTGGCCGGTGAAGCGGTCGACCCCGAGCAGTTTCAGGGTGATGCTGGCGATGATCAGCACCGCCAGGTTGGTGGCCAGGAACAGCAGGATGCGCATCATGGAATCAGGTTCTCCTCACAGAGGCATGGGTTTCATGCCGGGCTATATAAGGTCGCGTCCACAGGGGCTTCAACCAGGCGACTATTTCAAACTGTGTCCCCCGGGTGGAGCGGCGTGGCCTCGAAGATCAGGCGACCGAGGTGCACCAGGCGTTCGCTGTCGCCCTCCACCAGCGCCTCGCGCAGCTGCCAGGCTAGGGTGGCCCGCACCCGCCGCACGCTGGCCGGCAGCGCAGGGTCCGCCGGCGCCGCGCCGGAGACCGCGCGGGACAGGCGCAGGAAGCCCTTTTCGCTGAGCACGGCCTGGTCCAGGGCCTCGTGGCGGATGGTCGAGTCGAAGCGCAGATAGCCTTCCTCGGCCAGCCAGAGCAGGGCGCTCAGGCAGCTCTGGTGGCGTGTGCTCGGCAGGCCGAACTCGTCCGGCTCCTCGCGACCGATCAGGTCTTCCACGTACAGCGCGATCTTGCGCGGGAAGGCCTGATGCAGCCGCAGCAGGCCGGCGGCGGCGTCCTTGTGGAAGTCGTCGATCTGCAGGTCCATCATCACTTCTTATTGACGGTAGGTCCTGAGGAAGTTGCCGATGCGGCCGATGGCCTGCTCGAGGTCGTCGACCCGCGGCAGGGTGACCACCCGGAAGTGGTCCGGCCACGGCCAGTTGAAGGCGGTGCCCTGGACGATCAAGAGCTTTTCCTGCAGCAGCAGGTCGAGGACGAACTTCTCGTCGTTGTGGATCGGGCAGACCTTGGGGTCGATCTTCGGGAAGGCGTAGAGCGCGCCCATCGGCTTGACGCAGCTGACGCCGGGGATGTCGTTGAGCAGCTCCCAGGTGCGGTTGCGCTGCTCCAGCAGGCGCCCGCTGGGCAGGATCAGGTCGTTGATGCTCTGGTAGCCGCCGAGGGCGGTCTGGATCGCGTGCTGGGCCGGCACGTTGGCGCACAGGCGCATGTTGGCGAGGATGTCGAGTCCCTCGATGTAGCTCTGCGCCTTGTGCTTGGGACCGGAAATGGCCACCCAGCCGGAGCGGAAGCCGGCCACCCGGTAGGCCTTGGACAGGCCGTTGAAGGTCAGGCAGAGCACGTCCGGCGCCAGCGAGGCGGTGGAGATGTGCTGGGCGTCGTCGTAGAGGATCTTGTCGTAGATCTCGTCGGAGAAGAGCACCAGGTTGTGCTGCCGGGCGACCTCGACGATCTCCTCCAGCACCTCCTTCGGATAGACCGCGCCGGTGGGGTTGTTCGGGTTGATCAGCAGCAGCGCCCTGGTGTTGCGGGTGATCTTGGCCTTGATGTCGGCGATGTCGGGATACCAGTTCGACTGCTCGTCGCACAGGTAGTGCACCGCCTTGCCGCCGGCCAGGCTGGTGGCCGCGGTCCACAGCGGGTAGTCGGGGGCCGGGATCAGCACCTCGTCGCCGTTGTTGAGCAGGGCCTGCAGGACCATGACGATCAGCTCGGAGACGCCGTTGCCGAGGTAGATGTCCTCGATGCCGACGCCTTCGACCTTCTTCTGCTGGTAGTACTGCATCACCGCCTTGCGCGCGCTGAACAGCCCCTTGGAGTCGCTGTAGCCCTGGGCGGTGGGCAGGTTGCGGATCACGTCCTGGAGGATTTCCTCGGGAGCCTCGAAACCGAACGGCGCCGGGTTGCCGATGTTCAGCTTGAGGATGCGGTGGCCTTCCTCCTCCAGGCGCTTGGCGTGCTTGAGCACCGGCCCGCGGATGTCGTAGCAGACGTTGGCGAGCTTGTTCGATTTACTAACCTGCATGTGTGTGATCCCGAAGAAGAAGCGCAGGGGCCGGAACCGGGGAGGGAAGGAGGACGCTGGTGCGGCCGGTAGGCCGGGCGCGGACGCCGGGGCAGCGAACGCAGCCATCCTTCGCCGCCGGACCGATTCGGGCCTTGCGGCCTTGGCTATGGATGACGCGGATGACAAACTGGTTGCGAATCATACGTCGCGGCCCGATTCGCTGGAAAGGTACCGGTCGGGCTTTTTTCCAATCGAACGAGGTACACGCATGGACAAGCTCGAAAAATCCCTTGATGCCTGGCGGGAACTCCTGTCCGAGGAGCGTTTCCGCGTCTGCCGCCTGGGCGGCACGGAGCGGGCCTTCAGCGGCGAGTACTACGCCACCAGCGTGCCGGGGGTCTATCACTGCGTCTGCTGCGATGCGCCGCTGTTCGATTCCGACGCCAAGTACGACGCCGGCTGTGGCTGGCCCAGCTACTTCCAGCCGGTGGCCGCCGGCGCGCTGTCCAGCCGCGACGACTACAGCCACGGCATGCACCGCATCGAGGTGCTCTGCGCCCGCTGCGACGCCCATCTGGGCCATGTGTTTCCCGACGGGCCACCGCCGACCGGGCTGCGCTACTGCATCAACTCCGCCTCGCTGCGCCTGCAGCCGCGCGGCGAGGGCTGAGCCGGCCGGCCTCATTCCTGCCGGGTTCCGGGCAGTGCCGGGACCCGGCCCGAGCCTTGCAGGAGGGCTTCGGCATGCACGATCCTCTGTTCGACATTCCCCTCGATGATCAGCCGCGGACGCTGGCCGATTTTCCCGGCCGCGCCTGGCTGGTGGTGAACACGGCCAGCCGCTGCGGTTTCACGCCCCAGTACGAAGGCCTGCAGATGCTCTGGCAGCGTTATCGGGAACGGGGCCTGGTGGTGCTCGGCTTCCCCTGCAATCAGTTCGGTCATCAGGAGCCAGGCGATGAACTCGAAATCGCCGAGTTCTGCCAGCTTAACTATGGTGTCGGTTTTCCGCTGTTTCAGAAGGTCGAGGTCAATGGGCCCCAGGCGCACCCCCTGTTCGCGGAGCTGAAGCAGCGTGCGCCAGGCCTGCTCGGCACCCAGAGCGTGAAGTGGAACTTCACCAAGTTCCTGATCGGCCGGGAGGGCCGGGTGGTCAGGCGTTTCGCTCCCGCGACCGACCCGGGTCAGCTCTGCGGCGAAATCGAAGCCTTGCTTGAATAGGACCTGGCCGACGGCCAGTATCAGGCAGGCCTCGCGCAGTGCTGTTTCCTCGTTTGCCGCAGGGTCGTCGAGCCTGTCGTCGGCTCCGCTCATGTAGCGCTTGCCCCACCCGGCAGCCAGGTGTGCAGCATGTTGGCCAGGTCCTCGCGGCGCAGGGGCTTGGCCAGGTAGTCGTTCATGCCGGCGGTGCGGCAGCGTTCACGTTCCTCCGGCAGAACGTTGGCGGTCAGGGCGATGATCGGCAGCTCCGACCAGCGGCCGTCCTGGCGAATCCGCCGGCTGGTCTCGTAGCCGTCCATCACCGGCATGTTGCAGTCCATCAGGATCAGATCGACCGGGCCCTGTTCCAGATAGGACAGCGCTTCGGCGCCATGCGGGGCGATGGCGACCTCGTAGCCGAGCTTGGCCAGCATGCCCTTGGCGACCATCTGGTTGACCGGGTTGTCCTCGACCAGCAGGACCTGGCGTTGCCGGGGCGCCGCCTGCACGGGCTCGACCTCCCCGGGCGGAGGCTCCTCGATGGCCTGCAGGGCGCGCGTCACCGCCAGGTACAGGGCAGCGCGGGAGAGTGGCCGGGCCAGTTGCTGGAGGGGCGCCAGGGCATGCGCCTCTTCCTTTGGCAGGAAGCTGCCGTAGGCGGCCACCACCAGGAACGGCG
This sequence comes from Azotobacter chroococcum, assembly GCF_002220155.1. Lineage (NCBI taxonomy): Bacteria > Pseudomonadati > Pseudomonadota > Gammaproteobacteria > Pseudomonadales > Pseudomonadaceae > Azotobacter > Azotobacter chroococcum. The sequence goes on from NZ_CP011835.1 coordinate 1,390,063, forward strand.
CAGTGACGGCCGGGCGCATGCCCAGCAGGCATTGCGGGCAGTCGGTGATCAGCAGGTCGGTCTCGATTCCAGCCAGGCCGCTGTCGACATCCAGCCGCCGATACTCCAGCCCCCAGCCCGGCAGGTGCATTTCCAGCAGTTCCGCCAGTCCGCTGCTGCCGGGCGTCATGCCGATGACGCAGCCGTGCAGGGCGCCGCGGGGCATGGCCGGGGTGTGGCAGGGCAGCGGCAGCTCGACGCTGAAGGTGCTGCCCAGGCCTTCCTTGGAGGTGAAGGCGAGACGGCCCTGCATGGCCTCGCAGAGCTTGCGGGTCAGGGCCAGGCCGAGGCCGGTTCCGCCGTACTGGCGGGTAATGGTGGCGGTGGCCTGGGCGAAGGGCTGGAAGATGCGCGCCTGGGCTTCGCGGGAGATGCCGATGCCGGTGTCGCGGATGACCAGCCGTATGCCGTCGCCGCTGGTCTGCAGGCAGACGTCGACCCGCCCGAAGCGGGTGAACTTGAGCGCGTTGGAGATCAGGTTGCTGGCGATCTGCCTGACCCGCGTCGGGTCGCCGATCACCTGAGTGGGCAGCCCGGGGTCGATCAGGCAGGTCAGTTCGACGCCGGGCGCCGCGCTCTGCGAGAGCAGGGCGGTGGCGTCCTCGATCAGCGCGCCGATATCGAAGGGAATCCGTTCTAGCTCCATCTGGCCGGACTCGAACTTGGACAGGTCGAGCACGTCGTTGAGCAGGCGGACCAGCACCTTGCCCGAGGCATGGGCGACGGAAAGCTGCTGACGCTGTTCGCTGCTGAGCGGGCCGTCGAGGGATAGGGACAGCATGCCGAGCAGGCCGTTCAGCGGCGTGCGGATCTCATGGCTCATGTTGGCGAGAAAGGCCGAGCGTGCCTGGGCCATCTCCAGGGCGGTGCTCCGGGCGGTTTCCAGGTCGCGGTTGCTCTGCGTCAGGCGGGCGTTGGCCGCCTCCAGTTCGGCGGTACGCGCCGAAACCATGTTCTCCAGTTCGCCGAGGTATTCGGTCAGGCGGTTCTCGGCCTCGCGACGCTGCTCGATCTCCTGGCTGGTCTTGCGCAGCAGCTGGTTGATGGCCTGGACCAGGATGCCGATTTCATCGCTCTCGTGGCGTGGCGTGGCGGGCAGGGCAGCGGGCGGTTCTCGTTGGGGTTGTGTTCGCTCAGTTGCTGGATGATGCCGACCAGCGGCCGGGTCAGCATCCGGTTGAACACCACTAGCAGGAGCAGGGCGAGCAGCAGGCTGCTGGCGAAGCCGGTCAGCAGGGTGAGTCCGGAGCGTTCGAGAAAGGTGCTGCCGAAGGCGTAGGTGTCGATCTCCAGGCGCAGGAAGCCTAGGGCTTCGTCGGGTGCGTGGGCGATGCTCAGCGGCGCCTCGAAGTAGCGCCGGGGCTTGAACAGCATGTCGCTGAACACCCGGTATTCGCTGTTCATCGCCGGGCGGCTGACCGCGGCCAGGGGGCGATGGTCGCTGCCGACGATTTCCGCGCTGATCACCGCCGGCGAGCGCAACAGGCCGAGCAGCAGCTCCTGGGCCAGTTCGGCATCGATGTTGTAGGCGATGCGCGCCGCCGGGTTGAGACTGATTTGCTGCAGGCTGGTGATTTCACGTTCGATGGACGCGCTCTGGCTGGCATAATCCAGGCTGATCTTCGCCAGACTGAGCAGGGTACCGAGCACGAACGCCGCCAGTACCGCCAGGGAGGCCTGCTTGTAGGAGAGGCGGTTGGTTGGCGCTATGTTCATGCAGTGGCTGGAGTCCAAATGCTAGCCGCGTAGGATAACCCAAGCCTGCCTCGGGCTGGCAGAACCCTTCATGCATTCTGACCATCGTATTAAGGAAGGATTGTGAACGGCCGATTGAACGAGTTTCTTGACCAGGCGCAGGTTTTGCTGGAGCGTCTCGAACCCCTGCTGCCGGCGGCCCAGCCCCCGCTGGACTGGACCTGCAGCCTGGCGGCGCGCTGGCAGCGCGTGGGGCGCGACGGGGTGCTGCTGCCGCTGCAGGTGAGCCTGGACATGCAGCTGGCCGACCTGATCGGGGTGGACAGCCAGCGCGACCAGCTGTCGCGCAACACCCGCCAGTTCGTCGCCGGCCTGCCCGCCAACCATGCCCTGCTGTGGGGCGCCCGCGGCACCGGCAAGTCCTCCCTGGTCCGCGCGCTGCTGGCCGAGCATGCCGCGGCCGGCCTGCGCCTGATCGAGATCGAGCGCAACCACCTGGCCGACCTGCCGCGGGTGGTCGAGCGGCTGGCCGGTCTGCCGCAGCGCTTCGTGCTGTTCTGCGACGACCTGTCCTTCGAGGCCGGCGACGACGGCTACCGGGTGCTGAAAAGCGTGCTGGACGGCTCCCTGGAGCGCGCCCCGGACAACGTGCTGCTCTACGCCACCTCCAATCGTCGCCATCTGGTGCCGGAGCGGCAGAGCGACAACGACAACTGGCAGCTGGTCGACGGCGAGGTGCATCCGAACGAGGCCGTGGAGGACAAGATCGCCCTGTCCGACCGGTTCGGCCTGTGGCTATCCTTCTATCCCTTCACCCAGGATCACTATCTGTCCGTGGTGCGCCACTGGATCGCGGTGCTGGCGGGGCAGTGCGAACTGGCCTGGGACTGGGACGAGGCCCTGGAGAGGACGGCGATCCGCTGGGCCCAGGGGCGCGGCAACCGCAATGGCCGCTGCGCCTATCAGTTCGCCCGCCACTGGGTCGGCCTGCGGCTTCTCGGCTAGCCGTGCAGTGTCGGGAAGTCGTTGATTTGAAAAATCTTTATTCGGGTGTTGACGATTTTCGAAAGGCTCCCTAGAATGCGCCCCACTTCCAGCGCCGAAGCAAAAGTCAGGCGTTGGAGGCCGGAAGAAAAGCTGTTGTAAGTTCCGGGCCGCGTCCCCTTCGTCTAGTGGCCTAGGACACCGCCCTTTCACGGCGGTAACAGGGGTTCGAGTCCCCTAGGGGACGCCAATGCGGGAATAGCTCAGTTGGTAGAGCACGACCTTGCCAAGGTCGGGGTCGCGAGTTCGAGTCTCGTTTCCCGCTCCAGTTTCTCGAAGGCGTCGACATTGCTTGGTCGTCATCTTCGGCGCAAGACCTCGGATGAGGTCGGTGTGCCGGGCCCGCGAGGCGGGCCGTTGGAAAGGTCCCTCGGGACAAGCACAATGCGGGAATAGCTCAGTTGGTAGAGCACGACCTTGCCAAGGTCGGGGTCGCGAGTTCGAGTCTCGTTTCCCGCTCCAAACTCACGAAAACGCCACTCATCGAGTGGCGTTTTCGTTTTTCCGCTTTCGAAGGAATTTCCCGGCCCGCCGCTCGGCGGGCCTTTCGCATTCAGTGCCGGCTGCTGTCGTCCGGCAGGGCGAGCAACTGCTTCTCCCGGTTCCACTCGAAGGGCTCGCCGCGGGCTTCGGCTTCGAAGCGACGCTCGTCGAGCTCCTGGTACAGGGCGATTTCCTCGTCCGGCATGAAGTGCAGGCAGTCCCCGCCGAAGAACCAGAGCAGATCGCGTGGCACCAGGTGGGCAATCTGCGGATAGCGCTGGAACACCTGGCAGATCAGCTCCTGGCCCAGGTGGCGCTCCTCCGGACTGTCCCTCAGGGCAGCCAGCAGCTCGTCGAAGCGCTCCATGAACAGCGCATGGCTTTCGTCCGAGACTTGTTCGGTCTCGCCGAGGGCGACGAGGATGCCGCGCAGGTGGGCGAGCAGGGCGAGATGATGATCGAGATAGGAAATGGCCATGGAATACCTGTCATGAAAAGGGCGCGGAGTATAGCAGGCCGGCACAGGAGGCTCCCTGTCCCTCAGCGGACCTGGCCTTCGGACAGCTGCAGCGCTTCCGGGGCGAAGTCGTCGACGTCGATGACCCGGCGTCGCGCTTCTTCCGCGGCCTGCAGGGCGGTGGCCTCGCTGTCGTCCAGCACGCCGGCTGCCAGCGCCGCTTCGATCGGGTCGCTGCCGGGCGCCGGGTGCAACTGGCCGTCGCGGAGTGCCGCGCGCAGTTTCCTGGCGCTGGTCTGGCTGGCGGTGAGTCGCTGGAAGGCCTGGCGGAGGGCGCCGAGCGGCTGGTCGGGGGATTGCGGGCGGTAACAGCCGTCGAGCAGGGACGCCAGGGCCGGGTCGTCCTCGGGGCGGCCGAGGATGTCGGCGACATCCGCATCCAGCCGGTCGGAGGGGCCCCGGTGGCGGCGGCCGAGGGGGAACACCAGGACACGCAGCAGCACGCCGAGGGGGCGGCTGGGGAAGTTGGCGAGAATGCCGGCCAGGGCTTCCTCGGCCCGCGCCAGGGACTCCTCCAGGGCCCAGGCGAGCAGCGCCTGCTGTTCCCGGGGATGGCCGAGGTCGTGATAGCGCTTGAGCGCGGCCGAGCCGAGATAGAGGTGGCTCAGCACGTCGGCCAGGCGTGCCGAGAGCCGCTCGCGGCGCTTCAGGTCGCCACCGAGCCGCAGCAGGCTGAAGTCGGCGAGCAGGGCGAAGGCCGCCGCCAGGCGATTGAGGGCGCGGAAATGGCGGCGGCTCGCGGCATCGCCCGGAACCCGGTCGAGCCAGCCGCCGCCGAGGCCGAGCAGCAAGGTGCTGGCGGCATTGCCGATGACGTGGCCCAGGTGCCCGCACAGCACGGCATCGAATTCGTCCAGCGTCCCGGCCTGGCCCGCGCGACCGGCGAGGGTCATTTCCTGCAGCAGATAGGGATGGCCACGGACGGCGCCCTGGCCGAAGATCATCAGGTTGCGGGTGAGGATGTTGGCGCCTTCCACGGTGATGAAGATCGGCGTGATCTGCCAGAGGCGCGCCAGGTAGTTGCGCGGGCCGAGGATGATGCCCTTGCCGCCGTGGATGTCCATGGCGTGGCTGATGCATTCGCGGGCGCGCTCGGTCAGCTGGTACTTGAGGATGGCCGAGAGCACCGCGGGCTTCTCGCCGAGATCCACCGCCTGGGCGGTGAGCAGGCGCGCGCTGTCCATCAGCCAGGCATTGCCGCCGATGCGCGCCAAGACCTCCTGGATGCCCTCGAAGCTGGCCAGCGGCACGCCGAACTGTTCACGGACGCGTGCATAGCGCCCGCTGACGTAGCTGCAGCTTTTGGCCACGCTGGCGCCGACCGCCGGCAGGGAGATCGAGCGGCCCACCGACAGGCACTCCATGAGCATCGACCAGCCCTTGCCGATCATCGCCTGGCCGCCGATGAGAAAGTCCAGCGGCACGAACACGTCCTTGCCGGCGTTCGGCCCGTTCATGAAGGCGGCGCCGAGCGGCAGGTGGCGACGGCCGATCTCGACGCCCGGCGTATCGGTGGGGATCAGTGCCAGGCTGATGCCCAGCTCTTTCCGGTCGCCGAGCAGGTGCTCGGGGTCGTAGGTCTTGAAGGCCAGGCCGAGCAGGGTCGCCACCGGGCCGAGGGTGATGTAGCGCTTCTCCCAGTTCAGGCGCAGGCCGAGCACCTCCTCGCCCTGCCACAGGCCGCGGCAGACCACGCCGCTGTCGGGCATGGCGCCGGCATCGGAGCCGGCGTATGGGCCGGTCAGGGCGAAGCAGGGAATCTCGCTGCCGTCGGCCAGGCGCGGCAGATAGTGGCGGCGTTGCGCCTCGCTGCCATAGCGCAGCAGCAGTTCCGCCGGGCCGAGGGAGTTGGGCACCATCACCGTCGAGGCCAGATCGCCGCTGCGGGTGGCCAGCTTCATCACGATCTGCGAATGGGCATGGGCGGAGAAACCCTTGCCGCCGTACTCCCTGGGGATGATCAGGGCGAAGAAGCCCTGCGCCTTGATGAACGCCCAGGCCTCGGGGGGCAGGTCGAGACGCTGGCCGATCTCCCAGTCGCTGACCATGGCGCACAGTTCCTCGACGGGGCCTTCGAGAAAGGCCTGCTCTTCCGCCGTGAGGCTGGGTTTCGGGTAACTCAGCAGTTTGTTCCAGTCCGGCCGGCCGCCGAACAGCTCGCCATCCCACCACACGCTGCCGGCCTCGATGGCTTCGCGCTCGGTGTCGGAGAGCGGCGGCAGGGCCTTGCCCAGCCAGGCGAGCGCTGGGGCGCTGAAGTAGCGCCGGCGCAGGCCTGGCAGGAGCGTCGGCACGGCGAGCGCCAGCCAGGGCAGCCAGAGCAGGATCAGCAGCCAGCCGGGCGCGTCGCCGGACAGGCCCATGGCGATCAGGTACAGGGCGAGCAGGGCCAGGACGGGCAGCGCCGGCGTGCGCAGGTGGGCCAGCACGACCAGGCCGACGGCTAGAAGCAGAAGCCAGGCGAGCAGCATGGGCATCCTTCCTGAGTGGGCGCAGGCCGGCGCCAGGGCCTGCCGGAAAGCGCGACTCCATGAGGATAGCCGAGTGCGGACGGGCGACATTGCAGCGGACCGGCGCGGGCCTTGCCGGGACGGCGGTTGCAATCGGGGCGCCATGCCCCAATATGCCGCTTTCCCGATCAGATCCGTGCGCCTATTCCCATGAGTTCCGCTCTGTCCATCCGGCAGCTGACCAAGACCTACGCCAACGGCTTCCAGGCCCTGAAGGGCATCGACCTGGAGGTGGCCGAGGGCGACTTCTTCGCCCTGCTCGGCCCCAGCGGGGCCGGCAAGTCCACCACCATCGGCATTCTCTCGACCCTGGTGAACAAGACCGGCGGCAGCGTGCAGGTGTTCGGCCACGACCTCGACCGCGACCCGGCCGGCCTCAAGCGCTGCCTCGGCGTGGTGCCCCAGGAGTTCAACTTCAACCAGTTCGAGAAGACCCTCGACATCGTCGTCACCCAGGCCGGCTACTACGGCATCCCGGCGCGCATCGCCAAAGCCCGCGCCGAGCAGTACCTGACCCAGCTGGGGCTGTGGGAGAAGCGCGACGTGCCGTCGCGGATGCTCTCCGGCGGCATGAAGCGGCGCCTGATGATCGCCCGGGCGCTGGTCCACCAGCCGCGCCTGCTGATCCTCGACGAGCCTACCGCCGGGGTGGACATCGAGCTGCGCCGCTCGATGTGGAGCTTTCTCACCGAGCTCAACCGCCAGGGCATCACCATCATCCTCACCACCCACTACCTGGAAGAGGCCGAGCAGCTCTGCCGCCACATCGGCATCATCGATCACGGACGGATCGTCGAGCACACCAGCATGCGCGAGCTGCTGAAGAAGCTGCACGTGGAGACCTTCCTGATCGACCTCAAGGAGCCGCAGCTGGTCGAGCCCCAGCTGTCGGGCTATCCGGCGCGGCTGGTGGACGACCATACCCTGGAGGTGCAGGTGGAGAAGAGCCGCGGCATGAACACGCTGTTCTCCCAACTGGAGCAGCAGGGCATCGAGGTGCTCAGCCTGCGCAACAAGACCAATCGCCTGGAGGAGCTGTTCGTGTCCCTGGTGGAAAGGAATCTCGACGGAGTGGCACCATGAGCCTGGATCTGCGTGCCAATCTGGTCGCCCTGCAGACCATCGTCGCCCGCGAGGTGAACCGCTTCCTGCGCATCTGGCCGCAGACCCTGCTGCCGCCGGCGATCACCATGGTGCTCTACTTCGTGATCTTCGGGAACCTGATCGGCGGGCGCATCGGCGAGATGGGCGGCTTTCCCTACATGGACTACATCGTCCCCGGGCTGATCATGATGGCGGTGATCACCAACTCCTATGGCAACGTGGTGTCGAGCTTCTTCGGCAGCAAGTTCCACCGCTCGGTGGAGGAGCTGATGGTGGCGCCGGTCTCGCCGCACATCATTCTCCTCGGCTACACCATGGGCGGCGTGCTGCGCGGCCTGGCGGTGGGGACGATCGTCACCCTGCTGTCGCTGTTCTTCGCCGACCTGCAGGTGCATCATCTGGGACTGATCGTGCTGGTGGTGCTGCTGACCTCCACCATCTTCTCCCTCGGCGGCTTCATCAATGCGGTGTTCGCGCGCAACTTCGACGACATCTCGATCATCCCGACCTTCGTCCTGACGCCTTTGACCTACCTCGGCGGGGTGTTCTACTCGATCGACCTGCTGCCGCCGTTCTGGCAGGCCGTATCGCTGGGCAATCCGATCCTGCATATGGTCAACGCCTTCCGCTACGGCATTCTCGGCGTCTCCGACATCCATATCGGCATCGCCATCGGCTTCATGCTGCTGGCCACCGCACTGCTGTACGCCTACTGCCTGCGTCTGCTGGTGAGCGGGCGCGGCATGCGCCAGTAGGGTCGGTTGGAGCGCAGCTGGTAACCCACCGCACGGCCTGCTTCAGGCATTACGCGGGAAACTCGAGGATGAAGCGCGTCCAGCCCGCGCTGGACTCGCAGTGGATCTCCCCGCCGTGGGCGCGGACGATCGAGCGGGTCAGCGCCAGGCCCAGGCCGGCATGTTCGCCGCTGCCCTCGCGGCGCGCCGGATCGGCCCGGTAGAAGCGGTCGAACAGCCGCGGCAGCTGTTCGGCGGGAATCGCCGGACCGCTGTTGCCGACCTCGAGGCGCAGGCGGCCTGCGGCGCTCGTCAGCTCCAGGCGGATCTCGCCACCGGCCGGGGTGAAGCGCAGGGCGTTGTCCAGCAGGTTGGACAGCGCCCGCCGCAGCATGCCGCGATCGGCCACCAGCCGGGCTTCGCCACGACGCTCCAGGCGCACTCCGGCGTCCTCGGCGAGCGCTGCGAAGTAGTCGAGCAGGGCGTCGATCTCCGCCTCGAGCTGCAGCGGCTCACGGTTCGGCAGCAGCAGGCCGTGGTCCGCCTTGGCCAGCAGCAGCATGTCGGCGACCATCTGCGCCAGCCGCTGCAACTCCTCCAGATTGGAATGCAGGGCCTCGCGGTAGTCCTCCAGGGCGCGCGGGCGGGAGAGGATCACCTGGGTCTGGGTCAGCAGGTTGGACAGCGGCGTGCGCAGCTCGTGGGCGATGTCCCCGGAAAACGCCGAAAGCCTCGCGAAGGCATCCTCCAGGCGGGCCAGCATGGCGTTGAAGGCCTGCGCCAGCTCGGCCAGCTCGGCAGGCTGGCGAGTCTCCTCCAGGCGGGTGGTCAGCGAGCTGGCCGAGATGCCCGCCGCCACCTCGCCCATCCGCTGCAGCGGGCGCAGGCTGCGGCGCGCCACCCAGGCGCCGAGCAGGGCGGTGGCCAGGGCGGATAGCCCGACGCCGAGCCAGATCAGCCGCTGCATGTCCTGGAGAAAATGCCGGTGGTGGGCGATGTTGAGATGCAGGGTCAGTCGTGTGCCACCGGCGTCCCGCGGCTCCAGGGGCGCCTCCAGGCTGCGGTAGGCCGCCGGGTCGTGGCGCCCGGGGAGGCTGTCGAACCAGATGAGCCCGTCGCTGCCGACGATGCGCAGGGCCAGCTCCGGATGCAGGGCCAGTTCTTCCCGCACGGCGGGCAGGCGTTCCGGCAGGTCCGCCTCCGTTTCGACCCCGGCAAGCAGGCCGCGCAGCACCGCCAGCTCGCCCTCCAGCTGCTGGTGGTCGAGTTCGACGAAATGCCCCTCGCTGGCCTGGTTGAAGAGGATGCCGGCGAGCAGCGAGACGGCCGCGCTGCAGGCGGCGAACAGCAGGCTCAGGCGGGTGCCGAGGGACAGCGGCCTCATGGCGCGGCAGGCACTTCGAGGACATAGCCCAGGCCGCGCACCGTATGGATCAGCGGCGGGGCGAAGCCGTCGTCGATCTTCGCGCGCAGGCGGCGGATGGCCACCTCGACGATGTTGGTTCCGCTGTCGAAGTGCATGTCCCAGACCTCGGCGGCGATCAGCGACTTGGGCAGCACCTCGCCCTGGCGGCGCAGCAGCAGTTCGAGCAGGGCGAACTCCTGGGGCGTCAGCTCGATGCGCTGCCCGCTGCGGCGGACCTGCCGGCGCAGCAGGTCGAGTTCCAGGTCGGCGGCCTGCAGGCGGGTCTCCGGGATCGCGCCCTGGCCGCGGCGCAGCAGGGTGCGCACCCGTGCCAGCAGTTCGGCGAAGGCGAAGGGCTTGACCAGGTAGTCGTCGGCGCCCAGCTCCAGGCCGCGCACCCGGTCCGCCACCGCATCGCGGGCGGTGAGGAACAGCACCGGCGTCTCCCGGCCCGCCCGGCGCAGCGCCTGCAAAATCTGCCAGCCATCGCGGCCGGGCAGCATCACGTCGAGGATCACCAGGTCGTGGTCGCCCTCCAGCGCCAGGCGCTCGCCGGTCGCGCCGTCGACGGCCAGGTCGACGGCGAAGCCGGCCTCGCCGAGGCCCTGCTGCAGGGCGCGGCCGGTCTTGGGTTCGTCTTCGACGATCAGCAGTTTCATCGCAGTGTCCGCCAGGCAGGGAAGCCCTTTATACCGGCTGCGGCCCCGCCCGTCCTGCGGCATGAAAGCCCGCCGGGAAGCCGGTACACTGGTCGCGCTCGATCACTCTCAGGTTCTTGTGCCATGTATCCCGCCGCCGAACACTCCCCGCTGGGCAAGTCCAGCGAATACCTCGACACCTACACGCCGTCCCTGCTGTTCCCGATTCCGCGCGCGCCCAAGTGGGCCGAGCTGGGGCTGACGGCGGCGAGCCTGCCGTACCGCGGGGTGGACGTGTGGAACTGCTACGAGCTGTCCTGGCTGCTGCCTTCCGGCAAGCCGGTGGTGGCCATCGGCGAGTTCGTGATCCCCGCCGACTCGCCGAACATCGTCGAGTCGAAATCCTTCAAGCTCTATCTCAACTCGCTCAACCAGACCGTCTTCGCCGACCGCGAGACGCTGCGCCAGACCCTCGCCGCGGATCTTTCCGGCGTGGCCGGAGTGCCGGTGGCGGTGCGCCTGCGCAGCCTGGCCGAGGTGCAGGAGGAGGGCGTCGCGGCGCTGCCGGGGCAGTGCATCGACGAGCTGGACGTGGGCATTTCCCGCTATGGGCTGCCGTCGGGCGAACTGCTGCGCTGCGATCGGGGGCGCCGGGTGGAGGAGGTACTGCACAGCCACCTGCTCAAGTCCAACTGCCCGGTGACCGGCCAGCCGGACTGGGGCAGCGTGGTGGTGGACTATCGCGGCCCGGCGCTGGCCCCCGCCAGCCTGCTGGCCTATCTGGTGAGCTTCCGCCAGCATGCGGACTTCCACGAGCAGTGCGTCGAGCGCATCTTCCTCGACCTGCAGCGCCTGCTCGAGCCGGAGCGGCTGAGCGTCTACGCCCGCTACGTGCGCCGCGGCGGGCTGGACATCAACCCCTTCCGCAGCACCGAGGCGCTGGTCCCGGACAACCGGCGGCTGGTGCGGCAGTGACGGAAGGCGGGCGGGCGCAACGCCCGCTCAGTGCTTCCAGAAGCTCGGAGTCAGCAGCACCAGCACGGTGATGATCTCCAGGCGGCCGAGCAGCATGCCGATCGACAACAGCCACTTGGCGGCATCCGGCAGGCTGGAGAAGTTGCCGGCCGGGCCGATGATCGGGCCGAGCCCGACGCCGACGTTGCACACCGCGGTGGCGGCGCCGCTCAGCGCGGTGATCATGTCGAGGCCGAGCAGGCTCAGGCCGAGGGCGATCGCGCCAATGGTGACGGTGAAGAAGAACGAGAAGGTGAGGATCGAGCGGACGATCTCCTCGTCGAGGTTGTGGCCGTTGTACTGCTGCTTGAGCACCGCGCGGGGATGGATCAGCTGGCGCATGCTGGCCTTGAGCAGCACGTAGGCGACCTGGAAGCGGAAGATCTTCAGCCCGCCGCTGGTGGAGCCCGAGCAGCCGCCGACGAAGGTCAGGTAGAAGAACACCATCACCGCGAAACCGCCCCACTGGCTGTAGTCGCCCAGCACGAGGCCGGTGGTGGTGACCACCGATACCACGTTCAGCGTGACGATGCGCAGGGCGTCGAGGAGGGCGTGATCGGAGTGCTGCCAGTACCAGAGGCCGAACAGCAGGCAGGTGAGGGTCAGCATCCCCATGAAGCCGCGCACCTGGTGGTCGCGAAGCAGGGCCTGGTGGTTGCCGCGCAGGGTGGACACGTAGAGGGTGAACGGCAGGCCGCCGAGCAGCATGAGAACGATGGCGGTCCAGTGCGTGGCCGGACCGAACTTGGCCATCGAGGCATCCGAGGTGGAGAAGCCGCCGGTGGAAATCGCCGACATGGAATGGTTGATGGCGTCGAACCAGCCCATCCCGGCCAGATGGAAGGCCAGGATGCCGAGCAGGGTGAAGCCGACGTAGATGGCGACGATGTACTTGGCCACCATGTGCGAGCGCGGCATCACCTTTTCCGACCAGTCCGAGGATTCGGTCTGGAACAGCCGCATGCCGCCGACGCGCAGCAGCGGCAGGATCGCCACCGCCATGCCGATGAAGCCGATGCCGCCCAGCCAGTGCAGCATGGAGCGCCACATCAAGAGGCCCGGCGAGGCGCTGTCCAGGCCGGACAGCACGGTCGAGCCGGTGGTGGTGATGCCGGACATGGCCTCGAAGAAGGCGTCGGTGTAGCTGATGTTCTGCAGCAGGTTCAGCGGCAGGGCGGCGAACAGGCAGACTACCAGCCAGCTGGCGGTGGTCAGCAGGTACATGTCGCGCGGGCGCAGCTGCACCTGTTCCGGGCGGCCGGGGAGGATCAGGGCAACCCCGGCGCTGAGGGTGATCATGCTCGCCCAGACGAAGGGCTCGATCTCATGGCTGTGTTCGTAGATCACCAGGGTCAGTATCGGCAGAACCATGCCAGCGGCGAGGGTGATCAAAAAAAGGCCGAGAATGAAGCCGATGGTGCGCAGGGTCGGCAAAGCCATGGAAAGATGCCTGGGCTGAAAGTTCAAGGCGGGCCATTCTACCTGCGCCGGTTGCTCTGTAAACCGCCGGGCTGACTCGCCGGGTGCGCGGCCCTCTTCACAAGTGCAGGGCGGCGAATAGAATAGCGCCGCTTGTCAGGGGCAGGCTGGCGAGGGTGTCTGCCGAACCTTCGTGCAGCCTGGGTGCCGGCCCGTGCCGGTTTCTTGTCAGTTTCCCATCATGTCCGATCAGAATCCTTGTTTGACGTGCGGCGCCTGCTGCGCGCATTTTCGTGTGTCCTTCTATTGGGGCGAATGTCGCTCCGCCGGCGGGCTCGTGCCGGATGATCTGGTGCTGCCGGTCGGCCCGCACCGGGCGGCGATGTGTGGTACCGAAAGCAAGCCGGTGCGCTGCATCGGCCTGCTCGGCGAGGTCGGCGGCGCGGTGCGCTGCACCCTCTACGAGCAGCGCTCCAGCACCTGCCGGGAGTTCGAGGCGGCCTGGAGCAACGGCCTGGCCAATCCCCACTGCGACAAGGCGCGTGCCGCCTATGGCCTGCCGCCGCTGACGCCGCCTCTGCAGCCGGATCTGGCGCCGGAGCGGGTCGCTTGAAGGGGGCGCCTGAACGGGGCGAAGCCCGACGGCGCGGCGTAGACTCTTCCCACCACAACCAAGGAGGTGCCCATGGAGGCTCTCGATGCCCTGCTCAACCGCGTTTCCGTCGCTCGCCTGCATGATCCGGCACCGAGCGCCGAGCAGCGCGAGCGTCTGTTTGCCGCTGCCCTGCGTGCGCCGGATCACGCCCAGCTGCGTCCCTGGCGCTTTCTGACCGTGGAGGGCGAGGGCCGGGAGCGCCTCGGCGAGCTGTTCGCCAGCGCCATCGCCGCCAGCCAGCCGGAGGCCCGCGAGGAAGTCCTGCAGAAGGCCCGCAGCGCGCCCCTGCGCGCGCCCCTGCTGGTGGTGGTGATCGCCAGCCTGAAGGAGCACCCGCGGGTGCCGGACGTGGAGCAGCTGCTCAGCGCCGGCTGTGCCGCCCATGCCCTGTTGCTGGCCGCCCATGCCCAGGGGCTCGGGGCGATGTGGCGCACCGGCGATGCCGCCTACGACCCGCGGGTGGCGGCCGGCCTGGGGCTGGCCGGCAACGAGCGGATCGTCGGCTTTCTCTATCTGGGGACGCCGGAGGGCGGGTTGCGGGTGCCGCAGCGGCTGGCGCCGGCCGATTTCGTCAGCGCCTGGCCGGGCTGAGCCGGCGGCTCAGCGGGGCGTGCTCAGCGGCAGGTCCAGGGTGGCGACGAAACCACCGTCCGGATGGTTGGCGAGGAGCAGCTGGCCGTTGTGGCGTTCCGCGGCGCGCCGGGCGATGGCCAGGCCCAGTCCGTGGCCGGCCGCGCTCTGGCCGGGCGCGCGGTAGAAGGGTTCGCCCAGGCGGGCCAGGTGCTCCGGTGCTACGCCCGGACCGTGATCGCGCACGCTGAGCAGCAGATGCTCGCCCTGGCGTTCGGCGCGGATTTCCACCGGCTGGTCCGCCGGACTGAAGCGCAGGGCATTGCGCAGCAGGTTGTCCAGCGCCCGTTCGAGCATGTCCGGCCAGCCCGACAGGTCGAGTCCGGGCGCCAGTTCGCTGCGGATTTCCCGTCCCTTGGCGCTGAGGGCATAGTCATTGCGCAGGCGTGCGAGCAGTTCGGCCAGGTCGAACGGGCGCGCCGTGCCGGAGTCGGCATCGAGGCGCGCCAGGGTGAGGATCTCGCCGATCAGCGCCTCCAGGCGGTCGCATTCCTGGATCAGGCGCGGCCACAGGCGGGCGCGCTCTTCGGCGTCGGCGCGCTCGGCCAGGGCCAGGGCGATGCGCAGCCGCGCCAGCGGCGAGCGCAGTTCGTGGGAGACGTCGCGCAGCAGCTGGCGCTGGCTGCCGATCAGGCTCTGCAGGCGCGCGCCCATGCGGTTGAAGTCGCGGGCCAGCACGCCCAGTTCGTCGCGCCGGTTGGCCAGGCGCGCCAGGCTGTTCTGCTGGTAGCTGGTCTGCCCGAGGTCATGTACGGCGCGGCGCAGGCGGTTCAGCGGACGGGTGATCGAGACGGTCAGCAGCAGGCTGAACAGGGTCAGCACCACCAGGGCGATGAGCAGGGCGCTGAGCGGCCAGAGCAGGCTGTCGTGGCGCCAGGCCTTCAGCTCCTCGTGGGGAATCCGGTAGATGAAGAAGTAGGTCTGCCCGCTCTCCGGGCTGGTGTATTCCTGGCTCAGCTGGCGCCAGGGAAAGCGCGGCAGGGGCGGGGGGCCGCCGAACTCGGGCGGTGGCGGCGGCCGACGGTGCCGGGCGAGGTCGCGGCTGGACAGGTGGCGGCCGGTCTCGTCCAGCACCTGGACGGAGACGCGGTACTGCTCGCGGTTCTCGTCCAGCAGGGGCTGTGCGGCCAGCGCCCCCTGAGCCTCGTAGCGCTCCGTCCAGCGCCTGGCGAGATCCTGCATGCCGGGATGGCGGGCGATGATCCAGGCATCGTTGTTCAGTGCCCGGCCGAGCAGCATGGACAGGCCGGCGACCAGCGCCAGGGCCAGCCAGAATGCCGCGAGGACTCGCCAGAAGAGTGAACGCATGGGAAACCCGGTGCTGCGGAGGGCGAAAGCCGAACCGCCTGGCCGGCGGTTCGGCGGGGAAAGGCTTACTGCGGCTTGCCTTCCTTCTCGGCCTTCCACTTGCGGAATTCTTCCCACTCGGCGCGGCGTTTTTCCTGCTCGGCCTTGCGCTCGTCGAAGGCCTTCAGCTGCTCCGGCGTCAGCTGGTCGCGGAAGGTCTTGTCGGCCTTGTCGCGGCTGGCCTGCAGTTCTTTCTGCATGGCCTCCTTGTCGGCCTCGGACAGCTTGTCCAGGTAGCGCTGGGTGATCTCGCGCTTCTCCTGGGCGGCTTCCTGGTAGGCCTTGTGCATGGTCTTGCGCTGTTCGGGGTTCAGGTTGAACCCGTGCATGCCGCCCATCTTCCCGGGCATTCCGGCCATGCCGTCCGCCCCTTTATGGTAATAGTCGGAGCCCATGTCGCAGGCCGGCCCCCGCTCGCCGTGTTCGGCGGCGATCGCGGCGGCGGGCAGGGCGGCGGCGAGCAGCAGCATGGAAAGAGTCTTGCGCATGGTGTGTCTCCTCAGTAGTGCGGGATCGGCTGTGTGCCGGACGATTTCAGTCTAGAGAGTGCAGGGTCAGGTGCGGTCAGGCGAGGGTAAAGGCTAGGTAAAGGCGCCTTCAGAGACTGTAGTAGTAGCCGCGGCTGCGCAGGGCGAGGATGCGCGGACTGCCGTCCGGGTGGGGGCCGAGCTTCTTGCGCAGGTTGCTGACATGCATGTCCAGGCTGCGGTCGTAGAGGGTCAGTTTGCGGCCGAGGGCCAGTTGCGCCAGGCTCTGCTTGTCCACCGGCTCGCCGGGCTGGCGCAGCAGGGCTTCGAGCAGGCGGCTCTCGGAGGCGGTGAGGGCGATCTCGTGGCCGCCGATGTCGACCACCCCGCGCGCCGTGCTGAAGCACAGGTCGCCCAGCTCCAGCTGGCTGGAAGCCGCCGGCGGCTGGCTGCGGCGCAGCACGGCGCGCAGGCGGGCGGTCAGTTCGCGCGGATCGCAGGGCTTGGCCAGGTAGTCGTCGGCGCCGAGCTCCAGGCCGAGGATGCGGTCCAGCGGCTCGCCGCGGGCGGAGAGCATCAGCACCGGCAGGTCCGGATAGTCGCCGCGCAGCTGCTTGAGCAGCTCGAGGCCGGAGCCGTCGGGCAGCATGACGTCCAGCACCACGGCATCTGGGGTCTTTTCGGCGAGGGCGATGCGGGCGTCGTGGCCGTCATGGCTGGCGCGCACCTGGAAGCCTTCCTGGCCCAGCCAACTGGCCAGCAGCTCGCACAGCTCGCGGTCGTCGTCAATCAGCAGCAGTTCGCTCATGGCGGCGCCGGGTCAGGGCAGGACCTTGTTGAAGGGCTTGACCTTGACGTCGGCATACACGCCGGCGGCGCAGTAGGGGTCAGCCTCGGCCCAGCTGCGGGCGGCCTCCAGGGAGTCGAACTCGGCGACCACCAGGCTGCCGCTGAAGCCGGCCGGGCCGGGGGCGGGGCTGTCCACCGCCGGGTGCGGGCCGGCCAGCACCAGGCGGCCTTCTTCCTTCAGTTGCTGCAGGCGGGCGAGGTGGGCGGGACGAGCGCCCCGGCGCTTGTCCAGGGAGTTTGCCGCGTCGGTGGCGATGATGGCGTAGAGCATGTCAGTCCTTGGATTTGGCGGCGGATTCGGTGTTGTGTTCATGCATGTGGCGGGCGAGGAAGATCCCCTGGCCGACCAGGAACAGGACGGTCATGCCCAGGCTGCCGAATACTTTGAAGTCGACCCAGAAGTCGTGGAAGGTGAAAGCGACGAACAGGTTGGCGCAGCCGCTGAACACGAAGAACGCCACCCAGGCGAGGTTCAGGCGCGTCCACAGCGGCGCCGGCAGGCTGACCGCGTGACCCATGATGCGCTGGATCAGCGGGCGGTCGCCGATGAAGTGGCTGGCGGCGAAGCCCAGGGCGAACAGCCAGTTGACCACCGGCGCCTTCCACTTGAGGAAGGTCTCGCTGTGGAAGGTCAGGGTCATGCCGCCGAACACCAGGCAGGCGAGCAGGGTGATCCACTGGCCCTTTTCCAGGCGGCGCTGGGCCAGGAACAGGGCGCCATAGACCAGCAGCGAGGCGAGGATCAGTACCGCGGTGGCGCTGAAGATGCCGCCGAGGGTGAAGGTGTGGCCGGCCAGTTCGACGGCGCGGGGCTCCAGCTTGTAGACGATGAAAAAGAGAATCAGCGGGATGAAATCGATGAATTGTTTCACTGTGGCAGCCAGACGCGGGATGTGGCGGCATAATAACAAACCTCGACAGACGCGAAAGCCAGCCCCATGAAGGTCGATCTGCACTGCCACAGTACCGCTTCCGACGGCGCCCTGAGCCCCGCCGAGGTGGTTCGCCGCGCCCACGGACGCGGCGTCCGGCTGCTGGCGCTGACCGACCACGACACCCTGGACGGCCTCCCCGAGGCGCAGGCCGCCAGCGCCGGGCTGGACATCGAGCTGATCAACGGCATCGAGTTGTCCGCCCTGTGGGGCGGGGCCACCGTGCACGTGCTCGGCTACGCCTTCGCCAGCGATGCACCGGCGTTGCGCCAGGCCCTCGCCGGGCTGCAGGAGGGCCGCTGGCAGCGGGCTTCGGAGATCGCCCGGCGGCTGGCCGGCAAGGGCATGGACGGGGCCCTGGAGGGCGCCCGGGCGGTGCAGCGCGAGCTGGGTGACAGCGACAACGCGCCGGCGCGCCCGCACTTCGCCGAGTTCCTGGTGCGTGCCGGGCATGCCCGGGACCGCGCGGAGGCCTTCCACAAGTGGCTGGGCGCGGGCAAGCTGGGCGACATCAAGCAGTATTGGCCGAGCCTCGAGCAGGCGGTCGACACCCTGCGCGCGGCCGGCGCCTGGATCAGCCTGGCGCATCCCTGGCACTACGACTTCACCCGCAGCAAGCGGCGCCGTCTGGTCGGCGACTTCATCCACGCCGGCGGCCATGCGCTGGAGGTCAGCAACGGTCTGCAGCCGGCCGAGCAGACCGGCAGTCTGGCCATCCTGGTTCGCGAATTCGGTCTGCTGGCCAGCGCCGGCAGTGATTTCCATGCCCCCGACACCTGGTCCGAGCTGGGGCTGTACCGCCCGCTGCCGGACGATCTGCCGCTTCTCTGGACGCGTTTCCCCCATGTCCATCGCTGCGCCGCCCTCTGAACAGGGAATCCATGTGAGTCAGTACTTCCAGATCCATCCGGAAAACCCCCAGCTGCGCCTGATTCGCCAGGCCGTGGAAATCGTCCGCGGCGGCGGGGTGATCGCCTATCCCACCGATGCCTCCTACGCGCTCGGCTGCCTGCTCGGCAACAAGGCCGGCCTGGAGCGCATCCGCCGCCTGCGCCAGCTGGACGACCGGCACAACTTCACCCTGGTGTGCAGCGACCTCTCGCAGCTGAGCCTGTTCGCCCGGGTCGACACCGGCGCCTTCCGCCTGCTCAAGACCTGGACCCCGGGACCCTACACCTTCATCCTCAGCGCCAGCCGCGAGGTGCCGCGGATCATGCTGCATCCCAAGCGGCGCACCGTCGGCCTGCGCATCCCGGCCAATCCGATCGCCCAGGCCCTGCTGGCGGAGCTCGGCGAACCGTTGATGAGCGCCAGCCTGATCCTGCCCGGCGAAACGCTTCCGCTGAGCGACCCGGCGGAGATGCGCCGGCGCCTCGAACACCACGTCGACCTGATCATCGACGGCGGCGCCGGCACGCTGGAAGCCTCCACCGTGGTCAGCCTGCTCGACAGCGAGCCCGAGGTGCTGCGCGTCGGCTGCGGCGACCCGGCGCCCTTCGCCGGCGAAGCCTGAGTCTTGCGCCGCCCAGTGCCGGCCGGCGAGTCCATGCCGGACGAAGCCAGCGCCGCCCCTGAAGCCGACGCAAGCGAGGAGCCGCCCTTCGCGTTGATCTACGGACAGGCGCTGACCGAGCTGCCGCAGGATCTGTACATCCCGCCGGATGCCCTGGAGGTGTTCCTCGAGGCCTTCGAGGGGCCGCTCGATCTGCTGCTCTACCTGATCCGTCGGCAGAACATCGACATCCTCGACATTCCGGTGGCCGAGATCACCCGCCAGTACATGGGCTACGTCGAGCTGATGAAGGTCGCGCGCCTGGAGCTGGCCGCCGAATACCTGGTGATGGCCGCCATGCTCGCCGAGATCAAGTCGCGCATGCTGCTGCCGCGCCCGGCGCAGGCCGAGGAGGACGAGGAGGACCCGCGCGCCGAGCTGATCCGCCGCCTGCAGGAGTACGAGCGCTTCAAGAGCGCCGCCGAGGAACTCGACGGCCTGCCGCGGGTCGGTCGTGAACTGCACCCGGCGCAGCTGGAGGCGCCGCAGGCGCGGGTGCGCCGCCTGCTGCCGACGGTCGGCCTGGACGAGCTGCTGCTGGCCATGGCCGAGGTGCTGCGTCGCGCCGACCTGTTCGAGAGTCACCAGATCACCCGCGAGGTGCTGTCCACCCGCGAGCGCATGAGCGAGGTGCTGGAACGTCTGCGCGATGGCCATTTCGTGCCCTTCGTGCAGCTGTTCCGCGCCGAGGAGGGGCGCCTGGGGGTGGTGGTGACCTTCATGGCGGTGCTCGAGCTGATCAAGGAGTCGCTGGTCGAGCTGGTGCAGACCGAACCCTTCGCGCCCATCCATGTGCGCCTGCGCGGCGACGAGCCTTCGGGAGAGACGGCATGAACCTGAACGATCCGGCCGAACTGGCCGTGCTGCTGGAAGCCTGGCTGCTCGCCGCCGGCCGGCCGTTGTCGCTGGAGCACCTCGGCGAGCTGTTCGAGGAGGCCGAGCGCCCCGAGCCGGCCCGCCTGCGCGACGCCCTGGCGATCCTCGCGGGCTCCTGCCGGGGCCGCGCCTTCGAGCTGAAGGAGGTGGCCTCCGGCTATCGCCTGCAGGTTCGCGAGCGCTTTGCGCCCTGGGTCGGGCGTCTCTGGGAGGAGCGGCCGCAGCGCTACTCGCGGGCCTTGCTGGAAACCCTGGCGCTGATCGCCTACCGCCAGCCGATCAGCCGCGGCGAGATCGAGGAGGTGCGCGGCGTGGCGGTGAGCAGCAGCATCATCAAGACCCTGCAGGAGCGCGAGTGGATACGGGTGGTCGGCTACCGCGAGGTGCCCGGCCGGCCGGCACTGTTCGCCACCACCCGCGCCTTCCTCGACCATTTCAACCTGAAGAGCCTCGACGAGCTGCCGCCGATGGCGGTCCTGCGCAGCCTGGAGCCCGGGCCGGACGCTACTGCGGTAGACGACGAGCCCTCGCCGGCCGGCCTGCCGGTGCGCGGTGACCCGGCCGGGCAGACCAGCTTCCGCAGCCTGCTGGCCGAGCTGGATGCCATGGAGCAGGGCCTCAAGAGCGACTTCGACGACCTGCCGGAGGCGGATGCCGCGGGCGATGCCGGTCTGGAGCGGACGGCGGACGACTCCTGAGCGGGGCGGCGGCGCAGCCGCCTGTGGCTTGTTCATTTTCCGGCCCTGGGCCTAAATGAATGGTGACCAGCCAGAGGGCGTCCGCTATGCATCCCCGAGTTCTCGAAGTCACCCGGCGGCTGACCGAGCGCAGCCGCGCCACCCGCGAGCGCTATCTCGAGCAGATGCGCCGTGCCGCCGCCGAGGGGCCGTCGCGCACCAAGCTGCCTTGCGCCAACTTCGCCCACGGCGTGGCCGCCTGCGGCGAGGACGACAAGCAGCGTCTGCGTCTGGCTGATCAGGTCGACGTGGCCATCGTCTCGGCCTACAACGACATGCTCTCGGCGCACCAGCCCTATCAGCATTTTCCGCCGATCATCAAGGCCGCCCTGCAGGAGATCGGCGCGGTCGGCCAGTTCGCCGGCGGGGTGCCGGCGATGTGCGACGGCGTCACCCAGGGCGAGGCGGGGATGGAGCTGAGCCTGGCCAGCCGCGACGTGATCGCCATGGCCACCGCGGTGGCATTGTCCCACAACCTGTTCGATGCGGCGCTGTGCCTGGGGATCTGCGACAAAATCGTCCCCGGCCTGGTGATCGGCGCGCTGCGCTTCGGCCATCTGCCGTTCCTCTTCGTGCCCGGCGGGCCGATGACCTCGGGCCTCTCCAACAAGGAGAAGGCCGAGACCCGCCAGCGCTACGCCGAGGGCAAGGCCAGCCGCGCCGAGCTGCTCGATTCGGAGATGAAGTCCTATCACGGCCCCGGAACCTGCACCTTCTACGGCACCGCCAACACCAACCAGGTGCTGATGGACGTGATCGGCCTGCACCTGCCGGGCGCCGCCTTCGTCAACCCGTATACGCCGCTGCGCGACGAGCTGACCCGCGAGGCGGCCCGCCAGGTGACGCGGCTGACCCGGCAGGCCGGCGACTACCTGCCGCTCTGCGAGGTCTTTGACGAGAAAGCGGTGGTCAACGCGGTGGTGGCGCTGCTCGCCACCGGCGGCTCGACCAACCACAGCCTGCACCTGCCGGCCATGGCCCAGGCTGCCGGCATCCGCCTGACCTGGCAGGACATGGCCGAGCTGTCCGAGGTAGTGCCGCTGATCGCCAGGGTCTATCCCAACGGCCAGGCCGACGTGAACCACTTCCATGCCGCCGGCGGCACGCCCTTCCTGATCCGCGAGCTGCTCGGCGCCGGGCTCTTGCACGAGGACGTCAACACCGTGCTGGGCCGCGGGCTTTCCCGCTACAGCCAGGAGCCGTTCCTCGAGGAGGGCCGGCTGGTCTGGCGCGAAGGCCCGCAGCAGAGCCTCGACGAAGACGTCCTGCGCCCGGCGGCCCGGCCGTTCTCCGTCGAAGGCGGCCTGCGCGTGCTGCAGGGCAATCTCGGCCGCGGGGTGATCAAGGTCTCCGCGGTGGCGCCGGAGCACCGGGTGGTCGAGGCGCCCGCGCGGGTATTCGCCGACCAGGCCGAGCTGGCCGCGGCCTTCCAGGCCGGCGAGCTGGAGCGCGATCTGGTGGCGGTGGTGCGCTTCCAGGGCCCGAAGGCCAACGGCATGCCCGAGCTGCACAAGCTCACCCCCTACCTCGGGGTGCTGCAGGACCGCGGCTACCGCGTCGCGCTGGTCACCGACGGGCGCATGTCCGGGGCCTCCGGCAAGATTCCGGCGGCCATCCACGTCTGTCCCGAGGCGCAGGAGGGCGGACCGCTGGCCCGGCTGCGCGACGGCGACCCGATTCGCCTGGACGGCGAGCGCGGCACGCTGGACGTGCTGCTGCCGGCGGAGGAATGGGCGGCGCGGGAGACGCTCGCGCCGCCGGAGGATGCCGGCGTGGGCTGCGGCCGCGAGCTGTTCGCCTTCATGCGCGCGGCCTTCAGTTCGGCCGAGGAGGGCGCCTGCGTGTTCACCGGGCGTCTCGGGACCCTCGAATGAGGCTGGCCCTGATCGCCGACATCGGTGGCACCCATGTGCGCTTCGCCCTCTGGCGGGATGGCCGGCCGCAGGCGCTGCGGGTGCTGGCCACGGGCGACTATCCCGGCCCGGAAGAGGCGATCCGCGCCTATCTCGCCGAACGGGGGCTGCCGCCGGATGCACTGGAGACGGCCTGCCTGGCCTGCGCCGGTCCGGTGCAGGGCGACCGGTTCCGCCTGACCAACAACCACTGGCAGTTCGGCCGCCTGGCGCTCACCCATGCGCTGGGCCTGCGCCAGCTGCTGGTGATCAACGACTTCGCCGCCATGGCCCTGGGCATGACCGCCCTGGCCGACCACGAGCGGCTGACCATCCGCCCCGGTCAGGCCGCGACCGGCTGCCCCCGGCTGGTGCTGGGGCCGGGCACCGGGCTCGGCGTCAGCGCCCTGCTGCCGGACGGCGCGGGCGGCTGGCGGGTGCTGCCGGGCGAGGGCGGGCATGTCGACCTGCCGCTCGGCAGCGCCCGCGAGGTGGCGCTGTGGCAGGTGATGCAGCGCGAACTCGGCCACGTTTCCGCGGAAAGCGTGCTCAGCGGCGGCGGCCTGCTGCGGCTGTACCGCGCCAGCTGCGTCCTCGATGGACGGGCGCCGCAGTTCGATTCGGCCGCCGCGGTGAGCGCCGCGGCACTGGCCGGGGAGGCCGGCGCGGCGGCGATGCTGGAGCAGTTCTGCTGCTGGCTGGGACGGGTCGCCGGCAACCACGCGCTGACCCTGGGCGCGCGCGGCGGGGTCTATCTGGCCGGCGGCATGCTGCCGCATTTCGCCGGCTTCCTGCAGGGCAGCGGCTTCGCCCGCTGCTTCGTCGACAAGGGGGTGATGAGCGACTACCTGGAGGACATCCCGGTCTGGCTGGCGACGGCCGAGCAGCCCGGCCTGCTGGGCGCCGGGCTGGCCCTGCAGGCGTGGCTGGAGCGCTCGCCTGCTTGACCCCCTGCGTCCTGGGCGGTCACTCCTCGGTCACTTCGTCGTCGGTCGGGTAGCGGGTCTGCGCCAGGCTTTCCTTGATCTTGCGCAGGTGCGTCTGGAAGTCGGTGCCGCGGCGCAGGGTCACGCCGGCGGCCAGCACGTCGAGCACGGTGAGCTGGATGATCCGCGAGGACATCGGCATGTAGATGTCGGTGTTTTCCTGGAGTGGAACGTCCAGGCTGTGGCTGCAGGCCCTGGCCAGCGGCGAGCCGGCAGCGGTCAGGCCGAGCACCGAGGCGCCGTTGCTGCGAGCCAGGTGCGCCACCTCGACCAGCTCTCGGGTGCGCCCGGTGTAGGAGATGACCACGAAGAGGTCGCCGGTATGGGCCACCGAGGCGAGCATGCGCTGCATCAGCACGTCGCTCTGCGCCGCTACGGCCAGATTGAAGCGGAAGAACTTGTACTGCGCGTCCAGGGCCACCGAGGCGGAGGCGCCGAGGCCGAAGAAGTGGATCTGCCGGGCCTGGATCAGCAGGTCGACGGCCCGGTCGACGCTCTGCGGGTCGAGTCCCTGGCAGGCGTTGTCGAGGGCAGCGATGGTGCTGCCGAAGATCTTGCGCGTGTAGGTGGCGGGACCGTCGTCCGCCGCCACCGCCTGGCTGACATAGGCGGCGCCGCTGGCCAGGCTCTGCGCCAACTGGATCTTCAGCGCCGGGTAGCCACTGGCGTCGAGGGAGCGGCAGAAGCGGTTGACGGTCGGTTCGCTGACGCCGGCCGCCTGGGCCAGGGCGGCGATGCTCAGACCCATGACCTGTTGCGGGTCCTGCAGAATGACCTCGGCGACCTTGCGCTCGGCCTTGTTCAGATCGTCGAGGCGCCCCTGGATCTGTTCGAGGAAATTTCTCATGACGTTTCCCTGTCCTTAATCTGGAGGGCTTTTCTGCGTTTTACAAGACTTGGTAGTTTTATTACAACAGAGGCCGGGGAAATTCCCGCTGAAGGGGGGATTTTCTTTTCTAAGCTGGTAAAAAGTACATTCAATGCAACGGGCACTCACCGAGAGGGCCGATACGGGGATTTTCTATGTCTATTCATGCAGTTGGGTTGCCCCCGGGAATAGCCACCCATGAGCTGGCCGATGCCGAAGGGTTGGCGGCGGCCATGGCCCGGCAGGTGGCGGACGCCCTGCGGGCGGCCATCGACACGCAGAGGCGGGCGACCCTGGTGGTGTCCGGCGGACGCAGCCCGGTCGCCTTCTTCGAGCGGCTGGCCGAGCAGGCGCTGGACTGGCAGCGGGTGACGATCGGTCTGGCCGACGAGCGCTGGGTGCCGCTCGGCCATCCGGATAACAATGCCGGTCTGGTGGAGCGCCATCTGCTGCGTGGCCAGGCGGCGCAGGCGCAGTTTGTCGGGCTCTACCGGCCGGCCGAGTCCCTGGAGGCGGCGGCGCAGCTGGCCGACGCGGCGCTGGCCGGGCTGCCCCAGCCGATCGACGTGCTGGTGCTGGGCATGGGCGAGGACGGCCACACCGCGTCGCTGTTCCCCGGCAGCCCGAACCTGGCCGCGGCGCTCGATCCCGGCTGTCCGCGCCGCTGCCTGCCGATGCTGGCGCCGAGCGTGCCGCACCAGCGCCTGACGCTGAGCCTGCCGCTGCTGGCCGCGGCCCGGCTGACCCTGCTGCAGATCCAGGGCGGGGCCAAGCTGGCCACCCTGCGCGCCGCGCTGGCCGGCGAGGATGTCCTGCAGATGCCGATCCGCGCCTTCCTGCATTCTCCCCTCGAGGTCTACTGGTGCCCCTGAGCGCCGAGGAGCGTCGCATGTCCGTCCCGATGGCCGAGAAGATCGCCCGCCTCGACACTCTCTGCGCCCAGGCGCGGATCCTGCCGGTGGTCACCGTGCGCCAGGCGGCGCACATCCTGCCGCTGGCCGATGCCCTGGCCGCCGGCGGCCTGCGCACCCTGGAGATCACCCTGCGCTCGGAGCACGGGTTGACGGCCATCCGTACCCTGCGCCGGGAGCGGCCGCAGCTATGCGTCGGCGTCGGCACCGTGCTCGATGCGCGGATGCTGGCCGAGGCCGAAGCCGCCGGGGCGCAGTTCGTGGTCAGCCCCGGCTGCACCGCGGAGCTGCTCCAGGCCGGCCTGGAAAGCCCGCTGCCGCTGTTGCCCGGGGCCAGCAGCGCCTCCGACCTGATGCTCGGCCACAGCCTGGGCTACCGGCGCTTCAAGCTGTTCCCGGCGGAGGTCTGCGGCGGCGTGGCGGCCTTGAAGGCCTTCTTCGCGCCCTTTCCCGGCATCCGTTTCTGCCCCACAGGCGGCATCCGTCCAGGCAACCTCCGGGAATACATGGCGCAGCCCAACGTGATCTGCGTGGGCGGCTCCTGGATGCTCGACGGCGAGGCCATGGCGCGCGGCGACTGGGCGAGCATCGAGCGTCTGGCCGCCGAGGCCGTGGCCCTGCTCGACTGAGCCCGGCGGGCGGATGCGCCCCGCCGGCGATGCGCGTATGATGCGCGCCCCCATTCAAGCGGAACCGATACACCGGGAGGTGCCCAGATGAGCGAACATAAAGAGAATTCCCTGCCTGCCGCCCAGGGCGAGAAGCTGCAGAAGGTGCTGGCGCGCATGGGACTCGGCTCCCGGCGCGAGGTCGAGACGCGGATCACCGAGGGCCGGGTGCTGGTCAACGGGGTGGTCGCCACGCTCGGCCAGCGCGTTGGCCGCAACGACGCCATCGCCCTCGACGGTCGTCTGCTCAGGCGCGAGGAAGCCGCCGAAGCGCTGCGCCGCGTGCTGATCTATAACAAGCCCGAGGGCGAGATCTGCACCCGCAACGACCCGGAAGGCCGGCCGACCGTGTTCGACCGCCTGCCGCGCCTGAAGGACGGCCGCTGGATCAACATCGGCCGGCTCGACATCAACACCACCGGCCTGCTGCTGTTCACCACCGACGGCGAGCTAGCCAACCGGCTGATGCATCCCTCCTACGAAATGGACCGCGAGTATGCGGTGCGCGTGCGCGGCGAGGTCACCGAGGAAATGCTCGAAACCCTCAAGCGCGGGGTGATGCTGGAGGACGGTCCGGCGCGCTTCACCGACATCAAGGAGGCGCCTGGCGGCGAGGGCCTCAACCGCTGGTTCCACTGCGTGGTGATGGAAGGCCGCAACCGCGAGGTGCGCCGCCTGTGGGAGTCGCAAGGGGTGGTGGTGAGCCGGCTGAAGCGGGTGCGTTTCGGTCCGGTGTTCATGACCGCCGACCTGTCCGTGGGTCGCTGGCGGGAGATGACCCAGGGCGAGGTGGACGTCCTCGGCAGCGAGGTGGGTCTGGAGCCGGTGGCGCTGCCGGAAATGAAGCCGAAGTTCCGCGAGAAGATCGAGCGCCTGCAGCGCAAGTCGGCCAAGCCGGTCGGCCGCAGCGGGTCGCGCGAGCGGGTGCTGCGTCCGGCCCATGAGGGCGCAGAGGCACAGGAGCGCCGCGCCCCGCGCCGGCCGAAGGAGGAGCAGGCACCGCGCGGCCGCGGCACGCCGGTCGCCGAGCGTCCGGCCGAATCGGCGCGCAAGCGGCCGGGGCGGCCGGCCGGAGAGCGCCCGTCCACCGAGCCCGCTCGCAAGCGTCCGGGCAAGCCGTCCGGCGAGCGGCCGCCCGTCGAGCTGGCCGAGCGGCCGGCGCGCAAGCCCAGGCCGGCACCGGCGCCGACCAAGCGCCGCAGTCCGCCGGCCGGCGAGGGCCAGCGTCCGGGCTTCGGCCGCAAGCGTCCCTGAGGGACGCCGCGCGACGGATCAGGGCATGTTCGACGTCTGCTGGGCGTCGAACGCCTGGCCGTTGACGCCCTTGCTGTCCGGTCCCATCAGGTACAGGTAGACCGGCATGATCTCTTCCGGCCCCGGCCGGCTCATCGGGTTTTCCCCGGGGTAGGCCTGGGCGCGCATGTCGGTGCGGGTGCCGCCGGGGTTGACGCTGTTGGCGCGCACCGCGCAGGTGCCTTCGACCTCGTCGGCAAGCACCTGCATCAGGCCCTCGGTGGCGAACTTCGACACCGCGTAGGCGCCCCAGTAGGCGCGTCCCTTGCGGCCGACGCTGCTGGACGTGAACAGCACCGAGGCGTCCTCGGAAAGCTTGAGCAGCGGCAGCAGGGTGCTGGTGAGCATGAACTCGGCGTTCACGTTGATCTGCATGACGCGCATGAAGTGGTCGCCGGAAAGCTGCTCCAGCGGCGTGCGCGGGCCGAGGATCGAGGCGTTGTGAAGCAGGCCGTCGAGGTGGCCGAATTCGCGCTCGATGGTCGCCGCCAGTTCGTCGTACTGGTGCGGCAGGGCGGTTTCCAGGTTGAGGGGAATCACCACCGGCTGCGGATATCCGGCGGCCTCGATCTCGTCGTAGACCCGGTTGAGGTGCTCTTCGGTCTTGCCCAGCAGCAGCACGGTGGCGCCGTGGGCGGCGAAGGTCCTGGCGGCAGCCGCGCCGATGCCGCGTCCGGCGCCGGTGACCAGGATGATGCGGTCCTTCAGCAGGTCGGGACGGGCGGTGTATTGGAACATGGGAATCTCCTATGGAGAACGGCAGATTCGTGGAGGACTGGCGAGGCGCAGCCTGCCGGGCGGTCCCTCGCGGTGCCGCGGGCGGGCTACCTCGCCGTGCGGTCGGCGCAGCCTGTGGACTGGCGGCTCAGCATGAACAGAGCGCGCGATCGAGGACTGTGCGCAGGTCGAGCGGATGGTCCACCACCACGTCGGCGCCCCAGTGGCCGGGGTTGTCGTCCGGATGGATGTAACCGTAGCGCACCGCGGCGGTGCGGGTGCCGGCGGCGCGGCCCGACTCGATGTCGCGCAGGTCGTCGCCGACGAACAGGACGCTGGCCGGCTCCAGGCCGAGCCGGCTGCAGGCGAGGATCATGGGCTCCGGGTCGGGCTTGCTGTTCTTCACGTGGTCCGGACAGATCAGCAGGGCCGAGCGTTCGGCCAGTCCCAGGCGCTGCATGATCGGCTCGGCGAAGCGCAGCGGCTTGTTGGTCACCACGCCCCACAGCAGCCGGGCCCGCTCGATGTCGGCCAGCAGCTCCTCCATGCCCGGATAGGGGCGGGTGAACACCGCGCAGTGCTCCTGATAGCGTTCGAGGAACTCCAGGCGCAGGGGCTCGAATTCGGCGGCGGACGGGTCCAGAGCGAAGGCCGCCATGATCATCGCCCGGGCGCCGCCGGAGACGACGTGGCGGATGGCGCGCTCGTCGGCCGGCGGCAGGCCGCGGTCGGCGCGCATGGCCTGGATGATGGCGATGAAGTCCGGCGCCGTGTCGAGCAGGGTGCCGTCCATGTCGAAGAGGACCGCTCGTAGAGTCATTGCAGGTTCATTCCTCGCGCAGGGTCTGGATCATGTAGTTGACGTCGACGTCCGTGCCCAGCTTGTAGTGGCGGGTCAGCGGGTTGTAGGTCAGGCCGACGATGTCCTCGACCGCCAGGCCGCTGGCGCGGCACCAGGCGCCCAGTTCGGAGGGGCGGATGAATTTCTTGAAGTCGTGGGTGCCGCGTGGCAGCAGCTTGAGCAGGTACTCGGCGCCGACGATCGCCAGCAGGTAGGCCTTGGGATTGCGGTTGATGGTCGAGAAGAACACCTGGCCGCCGGGCTTGACCAGGGTGTGGCAGGCATGGATCACCGAGGCCGGATCGGGCACGTGCTCGAGCATCTCCAGGCAGGTGACCACGTCGAACTGGCCGGGCATCTCCGCCGCCAGCGCCTCGACGGTGCTCTGCCGGTAATCCACCTCGACGCCGGACTCCAGCTGGTGCAGGCGGGCCACGGCGAGCGGTGCCTCGCCCATGTCGATGGCGGTCACCGTGGCGCCGCGCAGGGCCATGGCCTCGCTGAGGATGCCGCCGCCGCAACCGACGTCGAGCACCTTCTTGCCGGCCAGGCGGACGTGCTCCTCGATCCAGTTGACCCGCAGCGGATTGATCTCGTGCAGCGGCTTGAACTCGCTCTCGCGGTCCCACCAGCGGTGAGCCAGGGCTTCGAATTTGGCGATTTCGGCGTGGTCGACGTTGCTCATCAGTTATTCCGTGGTTGTCGGGCGGTAACACTGTGCCAGCTTTGCCGGAGACATGGAGTGCGTGCCCAGTGTCGGTTTGTCGCGGGCGGGGTCAGCGGGCGCTGTCCGCGGCGCTGATGCGCCGACCCCATTCGCGGGCCTTGTCCTTCAGTCGCTCCTCGTCCAGGCGGGTCAGGCGGCCATCCTCGAGCAGCTGCCGGCCGCCGACCCAGAGGTGCCGCACGCAGTCCCGGCCGCTGGCGTAGATCAGTTGCGACACCGGATCGTAGATCGGCTGCTGGGCCAGTCCGGAGAGGTCGAAGGCGACCAGGTCGGCAGACTTGCCGGGCTCCAGGGAGCCGGTCTCGGCGTCGAGGCCGAGGGCGCGGGCGCCGTTCAGGGTGGCCATGCGCAACGCGCGATGAGCGTCCAAGGCGGTGGCCGAGCCGGCGACCCCCTTGGCCAGCAGGGCGGCGGTGCGGATTTCGCCGAGCAGGTCGAGGTCGTTGTTGCTTGCCGCACCATCGGTGCCGATGGCCACGTTCACGCCGGCCAGCCAGAGGCGCTCCACCGGGCAGAAGCCGCTGGCCAGCTTGAGGTTGGACTCCGGGCAGTGGATCACGCTGCTGTTGCTCTCCACCAGCAGGGCCAGGTCCTCGTCGTCGAGCTGGGTCACATGCACCGCCTGGAAACGCGGGCCGAGCAGGCCGCGACGGGCCAGGCGGGTCAAGGGGCGCACGCCGTCGCGCTCGATGGCCCGGGCGATCTCGTGGGAGGTCTCGTGGACGTGCATGTGGATCGCCGCATCCAACTCCTCGGCGAGTATGCGCACGCTCTCCAGCGTTTCGTCGCTCACCGAATAGGGCGCGTGAGGACCGAAGGCGACGCGGATCCGCGGATGATGGCGGAGGTCGTCGAACAGCGCGACGCCCTTGCGCAGCGCCTCGCCGGCATCGCGGGCGCCGGGGGTCGGAAAGTCCAGCACCGGGATGCACAGCTGTGCGCGGATGCCGCTCTGATGGATGGGGTCGCTGGCGATTTCCGGGTGGAAGTACATGTCCGAGAAGCAGCCGATGCCGCCCTTGAGCTGTTCGGCGATGGCCAGTTCGGTGCCGTCGCGGACGAAGTCCTCGTTCACCCAGCGGGCCTCGGCCGGCCAGATATGCTTTTCCAGCCAGGTCATCAGCGGCAGGTCGTCGGCCAGGCCGCGGAACAGGGTCATCGCCGCATGGCCGTGGGCGTTCACCAGGCTGGGGGCGAGCAGCATGCCGGGCAGCTCGCGGACTTCCCGGGCGGCATGGCGCAGCGCGATGTCGCGGGGCGCGAGCAGGGCGATGCGCCCGTCGCGGATGCCCAGTGCGTGATCGTGCAGCACGACGCCGGCGGGCTCGACCGGCACCAGCCAGGTCGGCAGGAGCAGCAGGTCGAGCGGGGCTGTGGCGTCAGGCATGGCGGGGGTCCTTCAATCAGTTATTTCAATAGGATGCAGTATACCCGAGCGCTGTTTTGGGGCGCTCGTTATAATCCGCACCTTTTTCGTTTCCTGAACTGCGAGGTGTCCCATGCGCGAGCGATTGCTGGCTGCGGAGAAAATCAAGGCCATCGAATGGCGGGACGGCACTTTGCATCTGCTCGACCAGCGCCTGCTGCCGCTGGAGGAAACCTGGCGCACCTACGATTCCGCGGTCGGGGTGGCCGGGGCGATCCGCGACATGGTGGTGCGCGGCGCGCCGGCGATCGGCATCAGCGCCGCCTACGGCGTGGTGCTGGGCGCGCGCCAGCGGCTGGCGGCTGGCAGCGACTGGCGCGCGGCCTTGGAGGAGGATTTCCGGGTACTGGCCGAGTCGCGGCCGACCGCGGTCAACCTGTTCTGGGCGCTGGACCGCATGCGCGAGCGCCTGGCGCGGCTGAAGGAGGGCGAGGACGTGCTGGCGGCGCTGGAGGCCGAGGCGGTGGGCATCCATGAAAGCGATCGCGAGGCCAACCTGACCATGGCCCAGCTCGGCGTCGAACTGATCCGCAAGCACAGCGGCAAACCCCAGGCGCTCTTGACCCACTGCAATACCGGCGCGCTGGCCACCGGCGGCTTCGGCACCGCCCTCGGCGTGATCCGTGCGGCCCATCTGGATGGACTGGTCGAGCGGGTCTATGCCGACGAGACCCGGCCCTGGCTGCAGGGTTCGCGCCTGACCGCCTGGGAACTGGCCGAGGAGGGCGTGCCGGTGAGTCTGAACGTGGACGGCGCGGCGGCCCATCTGATGAAGACCAGGGGCATCACCTGGGTGATCGTCGGTGCCGACCGGATCACCGCCGAGGGCGATGTGGCCAACAAGATCGGCACCTACCAGCTGGCGGTGGTGGCCATGCACCACGGCGTGCGCTTCATGGTGGTGGCGCCCAGCTCGACCATCGACATGTCGCTGCAGGGTGGCGAGGAGATTCCCATCGAGGAGCGCGACGGGCGCGAGCTGCTGGAGGTCGGCGGCAAGCGCGTGGCCGCCGCGGTGGAGGCGGTCAATCCGGTGTTCGACGTTACCCCGGCCGATCTGATCGACGCCATCGTCACCGAGCGGGGCGTGGTCGAGCGGCCGAACGCGGCCAAGATGGCCGAGCTCATGAGCCGCAAGCGGCTGCACTGAGTGCCGGCGGCAGGCGGACGCCCGCTGCGGCGTTCCGGCTTCCGTCTGCCGCGCATGGCGTGCAGCCTGCGCCCCCTCCCCTGTGTTACCATTCCGCGCTTAAACGCAGGACATTGCTGACGTAAAAGGAACCCGGCTTCCATGGGCGAACTGGCCAAAGAAATCCTCCCGGTCAATATCGAAGACGAGCTGAAACAGTCTTACCTCGACTACGCGATGAGCGTGATCGTCGGGCGGGCCCTGCCGGATGCGCGCGACGGCCTGAAGCCTGTACACCGGCGCGTGCTGTTCGCGATGAGCGAGCTGGGCAACGACTGGAACAAGCCGTACAAGAAATCTGCCCGCGTGGTCGGCGATGTCATCGGTAAGTACCACCCGCATGGCGACACCGCGGTATACGACACCATCGTGCGCATGGCTCAGCCGTTCTCCCTGCGCTACATGCTGGTCGACGGCCAGGGCAACTTCGGCTCGGTGGACGGCGACAACGCCGCCGCCATGCGTTACACCGAAGTGCGCATGGCCAGGCTGGCCCACGAGCTGCTCGCCGACCTGGACAAGGAAACCGTCGACTGGGTGCCCAACTACGACGGCACCGAGCAGATTCCGGCGGTCATGCCGACCAGGATCCCCAACCTGCTGGTCAACGGCTCCAGCGGCATCGCCGTGGGCATGGCCACCAACATCCCGCCGCACAACCTTTCCGAGGTGATCGACGGCTGTCTGGCGCTGATCGACAACCCCGAGCTGACCGTCGACGAGCTGATGCAGTACATCCCCGGGCCGGACTTTCCCACCGCAGGGATCATCAACGGCCGTGCCGGGATCATCGAGGCCTACCGGACGGGTAGGGGGCGTATCTACATCCGCGCCCGCGCCGACATCGAGGATATCGACAAGGCCGGCGGCCGCCAGCAGATCGTCATCACCGAGCTGCCCTACCAGCTGAACAAGGCACGGCTGATCGAGAAGATCGCCGAGCTGGTGAAAGAGAAGAAGATCGAGGGCATCACCGAGCTGCGCGACGAGTCCGACAAGGACGGCATGCGCGTGGTCATCGAGCTGCGCCGCGGCGAGGTGCCCGAGGTGGTGCTCAACAACCTCTACGCCCAGACCCAGCTGCAGAGCGTGTTCGGCATCAACGTCGTGGCGCTGGTCGACGGCCAGCCGCGCACCCTGAACCTCAAGGACATGCTCGAGGTGTTCGTCCGCCACCGCCGCGAGGTGGTGACCCGGCGCACCGTCTACGAGCTGCGCAAGGCTCGCGAGCGCGGCCACATCCTCGAGGGCCAGGCGGTCGCGCTGTCCAACATCGACCCGGTGATCGAGCTGATCAAGCGCTCGCCGACCCCGGCCGAGGCCAAGGAGCGACTGGTCGCCACCGGCTGGGAGTCCAGCGCCGTGGAGGCGATGGTCGAGCGGGCCGGCGCCGACGCCTGCCGTCCGGCGGACCTCGATCCGCAGTACGGCCTGCGCGACGGCAAGTACTACCTGTCGCCGGAGCAGGCCCAGGCCATTCTGGATCTGCGCCTGCACCGCCTGACCGGCCTGGAGCACGAGAAGCTGCTCGCCGAGTACCAGGAGATCCTCGCCCAGATCGGCGAGCTGATCCGCATCCTGACCAGCCCCGAACGGCTGCTGGAGGTTATCCGCGAGGAGCTGGAGAAGGTCAGGGCCGAGTTCGGCGACGTGCGGCGCACCGAGATCGTCGCCTCCCAGGTCGACCTGACCATCGCCGACCTGATCACCGAGGAAGAGCGGGTGGTGACCATCTCCCACGGCGGCTATGCGAAGACCCAGCCGCTGGCCGCCTACCAGGCGCAGCGCCGTGGCGGCCGGGGCAAGGCGGCTTCTGGGGTGAAGGAGGAGGACTACATCGAGCACCTCCTGGTAGCCAACAGCCATACCACCCTCCTGCTGTTCTCCAGCAAGGGCAAGGTCTACTGGCTGCGCACCTTCGAGATTCCCGAGGCCTCGCGCACCGCGCGCGGCCGCCCGCTGGTCAACCTGCTGCCGCTGGGCGAGGGCGAGCGGATCACCGCCATGCTGCAGGTCGATCTGGAGGCGCTGCAGCAGAGCGCTGCCGACGAGGAGCTGGAAGACGGCGAGAGCCCGGTGATCGAGGGGGAAGTGGTCGAGGCCGAAGCCGGCGAGGAAGTCGAGGGCCAGACCGCCGAGCTGAACGACGAGCCGACCGGTGCCTACATCTTCATGGCCACCGCCTTCGGCACGGTGAAGAAGGTGCCGCTGGTGCAGTTCAGCCGCCCGCGCAAGGCCGGCCTGATCGCCCTGGATCTGGTCGAGGGCGACACCCTGATCGCCGCCGCCATCACCGACGGCGCCAAGGAGGTCATGCTGTTCTCCGACGCCGGCAAGGTGATCCGTTTCCGCGAGCGCGACGTGCGCACCATGGGCCGCAACGCCCGCGGCGTGCGCGGCATGAGGCTGGGCGAGGGCCAGCAGCTGATTTCCATGCTGATCCCCGAGCGCGGCGCGCAGATCCTCACCGCCTCCGAGCGTGGTTACGGCAAGCGCACTCCGCTGGCCGACTACCCGCGTCGTGGACGCGGTGGCCAGGGGGTGATCGCCATGGTCACCAACGAGCGCAACGGCAGGCTGGTCGGCGCCATCCAGGTGCAGGACGGCGAGGAGATCATGCTGATCTCCGACCAGGGCACCCTGGTGCGCACCCGGGTCGACGAGGTCTCCTCGCTGTCGCGCAACACCCAGGGCGTGACCCTGATCAAGCTGGCCAACGGCGAGCAGCTGGTGGGCCTGGAGCGTGTTCAGGAGCCCTCCGAGGAGGAGGGGCCGGAAGAGGGCGAGGCGTCGCCCGACGAGCAGGCGGCGGAGGTCGAGGCCGCGGCGGGCGACGGCGAGGATTGAGCCGGGGCGGCCTGCCCCGGCGACCGGAAGCTCCGAGGGCGGCGCTTCCGTACAGAGCGTGGGAACGATCAACAACCTGTAGTGCTTGAGAGAGAACGACGTGAGCAAACGCGCCTATAACTTCTGCGCCGGCCCGGCCGCGCTTCCCGAAGCTGTCCTGCTCCGCGCCCAGGCGGAACTCCTCGACTGGCACGGCAAGGGCCTGTCGGTGATGGAGATGAGCCATCGCAGCGACGAGTACGTGGCCATCGCCGAGAAGGCCGAGCAGGACCTGCGCGATCTGCTGGCGATCCCCTCGAACTACAAGGTGTTGTTCCTGCAGGGCGGTGCCAGCCAGCAGTTCGCCGAGATCCCGCTGAACCTGCTGCCCGAGGGCGGCGTCGCCGACTACGTCGACACCGGCATCTGGTCGCGCAAGGCCATGGAGGAGGCCCGCCGCTTCGGCACCGTCAACGTCGCCGCCAGCGCCGAGGCCTACGACTACTTCGCCATCCCCGGGCAGAACGAGTGGCGGCTGTCGAAGAACGCCGCCTACCTGCACTACGCCAGCAACGAGACCATCGGCGGCCTGCAGTTCGACTGGGTGCCGGAGCTCGGCGACGTGCCACTGGTGGTGGACATGTCCTCGGACATCCTCTCCCGGCCGATCGACGTGTCGCAGTTCGGGCTGATCTACGCCGGCGCGCAGAAGAACATCGGCCCCAGCGGCCTGGTGGTGGTGATCGTCCGCGAGGATCTGCTCGGCCGCGCCCGCAGCGCCTGTCCGACCATGCTCGACTACAAGGTCGCCGCCGACAACGGCTCCATGTACAACACCCCGGCGACCTTTTCCTGGTATCTGTCCGGGCTGGTCTTCGAGTGGCTGAAGGAGCAGGGTGGCGTCGAGGTCATGGCGCAGTGCAACCATGCCAAGAAGGAGCTGCTCTACGGCTTCATCGACGCCAGCGATTTCTACACCAACCCGATTTCCACCAACGCCCGCTCCTGGATGAACGTGCCGTTCCGCCTGGCCGACGAGAAGCTGGACAAGGCCTTCCTTGCCGGCGCCGAGGCGCGCGGCCTGCTCAACCTCAAGGGGCACCGCTCGGTCGGCGGCATGCGCGCCTCGATCTACAACGCGCTCGGCCTGGGCGCGGTCGAGGCCTTGGTGGCCTACATGGCCGAATTCGAGAAGGAGCACGGCTGATGGGCGATCAGGATCAGCTCAAGGCCCTGCGCGTGCGCATCGACAACCTCGACGAGAAGCTCCTCGAGCTGATCAGCGAGCGCGCGCGCTGCGCCGAAGAGGTGGCGCGGGTGAAGATGGCGGCGCTCAAGCCCGGCGAGGCGGCGGTGTTCTACCGGCCCGAGCGCGAGGCCTGGGTGCTCAGGCACATCATGGAGATCAACAAGGGGCCGCTGGGCAACGAGGAGGTCGCCCGGCTGTTCCGCGAGATCATGTCGTCCTGCCTGGCCCTCGAGCATCCGCTCAAGGTTGCCTACCTCGGCCCGGAAGGCACCTTCACCCAGGCTGCCGCACTCAAGCACTTCGGCCACGCGGTGATCAGCACGCCGATGGCGGCGATCGACGAGGTGTTCCGCGAGGTGGTCGCCGGGGCGGTCAACTTCGGCGTGGTGCCGGTGGAAAACTCCACCGAGGGCGCGGTCAACCACACCCTGGACAGCTTCCTCGAGCACGATCTGGTGATCTGCGGCGAGGTGGAGCTGCGCATCCATCACCATCTGCTGGTCGGCGAGAATACCCGGACCGACGGCATCACCCGCATCTACTCCCATGCCCAGTCGCTGGCCCAGTGCCGCAAGTGGCTGGATGCGCACTACCCGAACGTCGAGCGCGTGGCGGTGGCCAGCAATGCCGACGCCGCCCGGCGGGTGAAGAGCGAGTGGAATTCGGCGGCCATCGCCGGCGACATGGCGGCCCAGCTCTACGGCCTGAGCAGGCTCGCCGAGAAGATCGAGGACCGTCCGGACAACTCCACGCGCTTTCTCATCATCGGCAACCAGGAAGTGCCGCCGACCGGCGACGACAAGACCTCGATCATCGTCTCGATGAGCAACAAGCCCGGGGCCCTGCACGAACTCCTGGTGCCCTTCCACGAGAACGGCATCGACCTGACCCGCATCGAGACCCGTCCGTCGCGCAGCGGCAAATGGACCTACGTGTTCTTCATCGACTTCGTCGGCCACCGCCACGACCCGCTGGTCAAGAGCGTGCTGGAGCGGCTCAGCCAGGAGGCCGTGGCGCTCAAGGTGCTCGGCTCCTATCCCAAGGCAGTACTGTGATTGCGGCGGCTGCACGCGACCGGAGGCAAGCCGCCAGCGCAGCGCTGCCCGGCCTGCCCGGTGGCTTGCAGCTTCACGCTTGAGGCTTGATTCATGACCTGTGATTTCCTCGCCCTGGCCGTGCCGGGCGTGCAGAAGCTGTCTCCCTATGTGCCGGGCAAGCCGGTGGACGAGCTGGCGCGCGAGCTGAACCTCGACCCGGCCGGCATCGTCAAGCTGGCCAGCAACGAGAACCCGCTCGGGCCGAGCCCCAGGGTACTGGAGGCGATCCGTGGCGAGCTAGCGGAGCTGACCCGCTATCCCGACGGCAGCGGCTTCGAGCTCAAGGCCAGGCTGGTCGAGCGCTGCGGCGTGACGCCGGCACAGATCACCCTGGGCAACGGCTCCAACGACATTCTCGACCTGGTCGCCCGCGCCTGGCTGGCGCCGGGGCTCAATGCGGTGTTCAGCGAGCACGCCTTCGCCGTCTACCCGATCGCCACCCAGGCGGTGGGCGCCGAGGGGCGGGTGGTGCCGGCGAAGGACTACGGCCATGACCTGGAGGCGATGCTCGCCGCCATCGATGCCGACACCCGCGTGGTGTTCCTCGCCAACCCGAACAACCCGACCGGCACCTGGTTCGGTCCGGACGCCCTGGAGCGCTTCCTTGCCCGGGTGCCGGAGCGCGTGCTGGTGGTCCTCGACGAGGCCTACATCGAATACGCCTCGGGCGACGACTTGCCCGACGGGCTCCAATATCTGGCCCGTTACCCGAACCTGCTGGTTTCGCGCACCTTCTCCAAGGCTTACGGCCTGGCCGCCCTGCGTGTCGGCTATGCGCTGTCCACGCCGGAGGTGGCGGCCGTGCTGAACCGCGTGCGCCAGCCGTTCAACGTCAACAGCCTGGCCCTGGCCGCCGCCTGCGCCGCGCTGGAGGATGCCGAGTATCTGGCCGAAGGCCGGCGCATCAACGATGCGGGCATGGCCCAGCTGGAGACGGGGCTGGGCGAGCTCGGCCTGTCCTGGATTCCCAGCAGGGGCAACTTCGTCGCCGTCGACTTCGGCCGCGACGCTGCGCCGATCAACGCGGCGCTGCTGCGCGAGGGCGTCATCGTGCGCCCGGTGGCCGGCTACGGGATGCCGACCTTTCTGCGGGTGTCCATCGGGCTACCGGAAGAGAATGCCTGCTTCCTGGCAGCGCTGAAGAAGGTCCTCGCCAGTGTCTGAGCATGCATTCACGCCTGTCACCACGCTGCAACGGGGAGAGCCCAGGATTGGCCGTCTGGTCGTGGTGGGGCTGGGGCTGATCGGTGGCTCCTTCGCCAAGGGCGTCCGCGAGCGCGGCCTGTGCCGCGAGGTGGTCGGGGTGGATCTCGACCCGCAAGCCCGCCAGTTGGCCGTCGAGCAGGGCGTCGTCGACCGCTGCGAGGAGGACCTGGCGGCTGCCTGTCGCGATGCCCAGGTGATCCAACTGGCCGTCCCCATTCTGGCCATGGAGAAGCTGCTCGGCATGCTCGCCGGGCTCGACCTAGGCAGCGTCATCATTACCGACGTCGGCAGCGCCAAGGGGCATGTGTTGCGGGCGGCGCGGCGGGCCTTCGCCGGCCGGCCGCTGTGCTTCGTGCCCGGCCATCCGATCGCCGGCTCCGAGCGCAGCGGCGTGGAGGCGGCCGACAGCGAACTGTTCCGTCACCACAAGGTCATCCTGACACCGGTGCAGGAAAGCGATCCCGAGGCGCTGGCGCTGGTTGGCGGGCTCTGGCGGGAACTCGGTGCGGTGGTCGAACACATGGCCGTCGAGCGCCACGACGAGGTGCTCGCCGCCACCAGCCATCTGCCGCACCTGCTGGCCTTCGGCCTGGTGGACTCGCTGGCCAAGCGCAGCGAGAACCTGGAGATCTTTCGCTATGCCGCCGGCGGTTTCCGCGATTTCACGCGGATCGCCGGCAGCGATCCGGTGATGTGGCACGACATCTTCCTCGCCAACCGCGAGGCGGTGCTGCGCACCCTCGATGTCTTTCGCAGCGACCTCGACGCCCTGCGCGCCGCGGTCGATGCAGGGGACGGGCATCAACTGCTGGGCGTGTTCACCCGCGCCCGCGTCGCCCGTGAGCATTTCAGCAAGATACTGGCCCGCCGGGCCTATGTGGATGCCATGCACGATAACGACCTGATCTACCTGGCCCTGCCGGGCGGTCATGCCCGCGGACACATCCGTGTTCCCGGCGACAAATCCATCTCCCACCGCTCGATCATGCTCGGCTCGCTGGCCGAAGGCACGACCGAAGTGGAAGGTTTTCTCGAGGGCGAGGACGCCCTCGCCACCCTCCAGGCGTTCCGCGACATGGGCGTGGTTATCGAGGGACCGCACCATGGCCGGGTGACCATCCATGGGGTCGGCCTGCACGGTCTGAAGGCGCCGCCCGGACCGCTGTACCTGGGCAACTCGGGCACCTCCATGCGCCTGCTGTCGGGCCTGCTCGCCGCCCAGCCGTTCGACACCGTGCTGACCGGCGATACCTCGCTCTCCAAGCGGCCGATGAATCGTGTGGCCAAACCCCTGCGCGAGATGGGCGCGGAGATCGAGACCGGGCCGGAAGGCCGTCCGCCGATGACCATCAAGGGCGGCCGCAAGCTCACCGGCATGCATTACCAGATGCCCATGGCCAGCGCCCAGGTGAAGTCCTGCCTGCTGCTCGCCGGCCTCTATGCCGGCGGCGAAACCTCGGTCGGCGAGCCGGCACCGACCCGCGACCATACCGAGCGCATGCTGCGCGGCTTCGGTTATCCGGTAAAGGTCGAGGGCAGCAAGGTCACCGTCGAGTCCGGCCACAAGCTGAAGGCGACCCAGATCGAGGTACCGGCGGACATTTCCTCGGCGACCTTCTTCCTGGTGGCGGCGAGCATTGCCGAAGACTCCGAACTGCTGCTCGAGCACGTCGGCATCAACCCGACCCGCACCGGGGCGATCGAGATCCTCAAGCTGATGGGCGCCGACATCGTTCTGGAGAACCCGCGCGAGGTGGGCGGCGAGCCGGTCGCCGACATTCGCGTGCGTTCGGCCCGCCTCAAGGGCATCGAGATCCCCCTGGAACTGGTGCCGCTGGCGATCGACGAGTTCCCCGTGCTGTTCGTCGCCGCGGCCTGCGCCGAAGGGCGCACCGTGCTGCGCGGCGCCGAGGAGCTGCGGGTCAAGGAATCCGACCGCATCCAGGTGATGGCCGACGGCTTGCAGGCGCTCGGCGTCAAGGCCGAGCCGACTCCGGACGGCATCGCCATCGAGGGTGGCCCGATCGGCGGGGGAGAGGTCTACAGTCACGGCGACCATCGCATCGCCATGTCCTTCGGCATCGCCTCGCTGCGCGCCAGCGCGCCGATCCGCATCCACGACTGCGCCAATGTGGCCACCTCCTTCCCCAATTTCGTCGCCCTGGCCAAGCACGTCGGCATTCGCGTGGACGAGGAGGGTGAGTCATGAGCGCTCGCCCGGTCGTGATCACCATCGACGGTCCCAGCGGCTCCGGCAAGGGGACTGTGGCCGGCCTGCTGGCCAGGAAGCTCGGCTGGAACCTGCTCGACTCGGGAGCGCTCTACCGCCTGCTCGCCTTCGCTGCGCGCAACCATGGCGTGGACCTGACCAACGAGGAGGCGCTCAAGGTGCTGGCCGCCCACCTGGACGTGCAGTTCGTCACCTCCACCGAGCAGCGGCCGCAGCAGATCATTCTCGAGGGCGAAGACGTCACCGACGCCATCCGCAACGAGCAGGTCGGCGCCGGGGCTTCCCAGGTCGCCTCGCTGCCGGCCGTGCGCGAGGCCCTGCTGCAGCGCCAGCACGCCTTCCTCGAGCCGCCGGGCCTGGTGGCCGACGGTCGGGACATGGGCACCGTGGTCTTTCCGGGCGCGCCGCTGAAGGTCTTCCTCACCGCCAGGCCCGAGGAGCGGGCGCGTCGCCGCTACCAGCAGTTGAAGGACAGTGGTGTCGATGCTAATCTGTCTAGTCTACTGGGCGAGATCAGCAAGCGTGACGAGCGCGACAGCAAGCGTAGCGTTGCCCCGCTCAAGGCTGCGCCAGACGCGATCTGTCTGGACTCCACCGAACTCTCGATCGAGCAGGTGGTGGAACGCATCATGGGTGAAATCGCCGCGCGTGATCTCGCCGGATGATGATACAGAAGGACCGCAGAAAACCAGGCCTTGTACTGCGGCCTCTTTAAAAAAACGAACCCACATTGTCTGGAATGTGGAGATGGGCGGTTAACCGCCCCAATCGACAGGAATCAACATGAGCGAAAGCTTTGCAGAACTTTTTGAAGAAAGCCTGAAATCCCTCGACATGCAACCCGGTGCCATCATCACCGGCATCGTGGTCGACATCGACGGTGACTGGGTTACCGTGCATGCCGGCCTGAAGTCCGAGGGCGTCATCCCGGTCGAACAGTTCTACAACGAGCAGGGCGAGCTGACCATCAAGGTGGGTGACGAGGTCCACGTCGCGCTGGACGCAGTGGAAGACGGCTTCGGTGAAACCAAGCTGTCCCGCGAAAAAGCCAAGCGCGCCGAGTGCTGGATTGTTCTGGAAGCGGCTTTCGCGGCAGAAGAAGTTGTCAAAGGCGTCATCAACGGCAAGGTCAAGGGCGGCTTCACCGTCGACATCAACGGCATCCGTGCGTTCCTGCCGGGTTCCTTGGTCGACGTCCGTCCGGTGCGCGACACCACCCACCTGGAAGGCAAAGAGCTCGAGTTCAAGGTCATCAAGCTTGACCAGAAGCGCAACAACGTTGTCGTTTCCCGTCGCAGCGTGCTGGAAGCCGAGAACAGTGCCGAGCGCGAAGCCCTGCTGGAATCCCTGCAGGAAGGCCAGCAGGTCAAGGGTATCGTCAAGAACCTCACCGACTACGGCGCGTTCGTCGACCTGGGCGGGGTGGACGGCCTGTTGCACATCACCGACATGGCCTGGAAGCGCATCAAGCATCCGTCCGAGATCGTCAACGTCGGCGACGAGATCGAAGTCAAGGTGCTCAAGTTCGACCGCGAGCGCAACCGCGTCTCCCTGGGTCTGAAGCAACTGGGCGAGGACCCGTGGGTCGCCATCAAGGCCCGTTATCCGGAAAGCACCCGCGTCATGGCCCGCGTTACCAACCTCACCGACTACGGCTGCTTCGCCGAGCTGGAAGAGGGTGTGGAAGGCCTGGTGCACGTTTCCGAGATGGACTGGACCAACAAGAACATCCACCCGTCGAAGGTCGTTCAGGTCGGCGACGAAGTGGAAGTCATGGTGCTGGACATCGACGAGGAACGTCGCCGTATCTCCTTGGGCATCAAGCAGTGCAAGTCCAATCCCTGGGAAGATTTCTCCAGCCACTACAACAAGGGCGACCGCATCTCCGGCACCATCAAGTCGATCACCGATTTCGGTATCTTCATCGGTCTGGAAGGCGGCATCGACGGTCTGGTCCACCTGTCCGACATCTCCTGGAACGAGCAGGGCGAGGAAGCCGTGCGCCGCTTCAAGAAGGGCGACGAGCTGGAAACCGTCATCCTCTCCGTCGATCCGGAGCGCGAGCGCATCTCCCTGGGCATCAAGCAGCTGGCTGACGATCCGTTCTCCAACTATGCCTCCCTCAACGAGAAGGGCAGCATCGTGCGCGGCACCGTGAAGGAAGTCGACGCCAAGGGCGCGGTCATCGACCTGGGCAACGACATCGAAGCCGTGCTGAAGGCCTCCGAAGTCAGCCGCGATCGCGTCGAAGACGCCCGCAACGTGCTGAAGGAAGGCGACGAGGTCGAAGCCAAGATCATCAGCATCGACCGCAAGAGCCGTGTCATCAGCCTGTCGATCAAGGCCAAGGATGTGGACGACGAGAAGGACGCCATCAAGGAACTGCGCAAGCAGGAAACCGAGGCGCCCGGTCCGACCACCATTGGCGACCTGATCCGCGCTCAGATGGGCAACCAGAGCTGAGTTCGGTGACGCGTTGAACAAAAAAGGGCGACTTCGGTCGCCCTTTTTCGTTATGGGCCGCAGGCCTGCTGGGAAACGTCCCGGACTGTAGGAGCGAATTTATTCGCGATCGGAAATGCACAGAGTAGCGGCCAATCGCGGATAAATCCGCTCCTACAAGATTCACCAATTCCAGACGAGGCACCGGAATGCCAAACACCACAGCCCCTCACGCCACCAATCTGCGGCGCGGGCGCTTTTCCGAGTTTGGGCGTACCTACCTGATTACCACCGCCACCCATGGACGGAGGCCGATCTTCCGTAACTTCAGAGCCGGCCGCTTGCTGGTCAACGAAATGCGTTTAAGCGAGCAGAATAACCTGGTCGAATCGCTTGCCTGGGGGATCATGCCGGACCATCTGCACTGGCTGCTGGTGCTGCGCGATGGCTCGTTGGCCAACCTGCTGAAGCGGATCAAGGCTCGTAGTACCCAGGCTATCAACCGGGAACTCCATTGGCGCGGCCAGCTCTGGCAGCGTGGCTACCATGATCGTGCCATGCGCAGGAATGACGATCTGCAGGCCATGGCCCGCTACATCGTCGCCAACCCGCTGCGTGCCCGAATAAGCTCAAGACTGGTGGATTACCCCTTATGGGATGCCGTGTGGCTTTGACACGGCTCCTGTAAGAGCAGATATATCTGCGGCCATCGGCAAGTACCAGAGCATCGCGAATAAATTCGCTCCTACACGCCAACGGCAACCGCGCTGCCGTCCAGACTCCTTCCTTAATTTGCCGGCTCGCTGCCGCTTCAGGCTGTTCAAACTCTGTTCAGCATGCTAAAAACCAAGCAATCCATTTTGATCTAGCCGCTTGAAAACGAAGGGAAAACCATGACCAAGTCGGAGTTGATCGAGCGCATCGTCACCCAGCAGGGCCAGCTT
The DNA here is from genome assembly GCF_002220155.1 of Azotobacter chroococcum. Classification (NCBI taxonomy): domain Bacteria; kingdom Pseudomonadati; phylum Pseudomonadota; class Gammaproteobacteria; order Pseudomonadales; family Pseudomonadaceae; genus Azotobacter; species Azotobacter chroococcum. The sequence continues at coordinate 1,434,222 of NZ_CP011835.1, forward strand.
TCTGCAAAGGATGTGGAGTTGGCCATCAAGACCATGCTGGAGCAGATGTCGCAGGCTCTGGCCACCGGGGATCGTATCGAAATTCGCGGTTTCGGCAGCTTCTCGCTGCACTACCGGGCGCCGCGTGTCGGGCGCAACCCGAAAACCGGGCAGACCGTTCGCCTCGATGGCAAGTTCGTGCCGCATTTCAAGCCCGGCAAGGAACTGCGCGATCGCGTCAATGAATGAAATGACTATGTCCTGCTCGAATGTCGGGACGGTACACTGAGCGCCTTCGGAGCTGGCTCGTCCGCACGGCGGACCTTTGTATTGCCCCTTGCAATGGCCCGTCCGGATAGAGCGAACGAAAGTGTAGTCATCACGAGAGAATTGCTTAATGCGCCACTTCAAACGAATCTTGCTGGGACTGATCCTGCTGCTGGTAGCCGCCGCCACGCTGGTGTTCGTACTGGAAAATCGCCAGGTCGCGACGCTGGTGCTCTTTGGCTGGACTACGCCGCAACTGCCGATGGCCGTCTTCGTTTCCGCCGCCCTGCTGCTGGGCCTGCTGGCCTCGCCGCTGCTGGGAATGATGTTCTACGGTCGCCTGAGGATGCAGCTGGCTTCTCGTCAGCGCCAACTGGTGGAGTGCCAGAAAGAGCTGGCTCGCTTGACCAAGCAGCCGGCGGCGGAATAGCCGAAATAACCTTTCCTTTCCGGCTACCTCGAGCGAGATGGCAGGGTTTGTGACGTACTTCCGGTATTTGAGTTCATGGCCTTCCGGTCGACTACCGTTACGCCCTGTCAAGGCTTGTAATCCTCTTTCCGCTCGGCACAATTCGCGCCCCTGACTTCTTTGTCCCGTGGGGATGGATGAGTCCCTATACTTCTTTCTTTTTCCGAACCACCGGTGGATCAGCTCAAATGGACGAGCCCCTTGTACGCCGCGCTCCGCAGAGTGATGAAATCGATCTGATCGAACTCTTCCGGGCGCTCTGGAGCCAGAAATGGCTCATTGTCTTGGTAACTGTCTTGGTGACTGCCTGTGCGGCTGCCTACGCTTTTCTGGCCAAGCCTGTCTATCAGGCAAGGGTGGCTGTGTTTCCGCCCTCGCTCAGCGATATTGCGCCGTTCAACTTTGTGCGCAATGCCGAGATCGGCCTCGAGCCCCTCACCACCGAGGGCGTTTATGCGGTCTTCACCCGCAACCTGCAATCCGACGAGGCCCGCCGCAGTTTCTTCTACGAGGTCTACCTGCCCTCCCTGCCTGAGGATGAGCGCAACGACTCCCAGGACGATCTTTATGAGCGTTTCTCCGAAGACCTGAGCATCAAGACGCCAGGCAAGGATCAACCCGACCGCTACGAGCTCTTCGTCGAGCGCAAGGATCCGGCGCAGGCCGCCGACTGGGCCAGGCTGTATCTCGAGCGGGTGGCTCGGGAATCGCTGCAGCAGATGCGGGAAAATGCCCGCAGCGAGATTCTCGTGAGGGGGCGGACCGTTCAACAGCAGATCGATACCCTGCGCGAAGCGGCCCGCAATCGCCGGGACGACCGCATCGTTCGGCTCAAGGAGGCCCTGGCCGTGGCCGATGCCTTGAAGCTGGAGGATCCGCCGGTCGTTACCGGTCAGGAGGCAGGGCAGCTTTCCTCCATCATGGACGGCAGCCTGATGTACATGCGCGGTGCCAAGGCGCTGCGGGCGGAAATTCAATCTTTGGAAACCCGCGAGTCGGACGATCCCTTCATCGGCGAGCTGCGCAACCTCCAGGAAAAATACAACCTCTACGCCGGCTTGAAGATCGATGCGGAGAGGGGCGCGGTATTCCGCCAGGATGGCAGCATCGTGACACCGGATGAACCGATCAAGCCCAAGAAGCTTCTGATTCTGGCTCTGGGTGTGGTGCTGGGTGGCATGCTGGGCCTCTTCATCGCCCTGGTTCGCGCCATGCTGAAGAAACGATCTGCCAACTGAGTCGGACCAGTCCTGTTGCGCCCGGACGCAGGCGGCCGGGAACCTAGAGCTGAAGAGTCGAGCGATGCCCTACCCGGAGATTCTCCATCACGGTGCCACCCACGGCGTCACCGGCTCCTGCCATCAGCTGCTCATGGATGCGCAGCACAGCCTGCTGATCGATTGCGGCCTGTTCCAGGGAGCGGAGACCTCCGCCGATGGACGAGGCGGGGCAGCCAGTCTTCCCATCGGTTTTCCGCTGGATACCGTCAAGGCATTGATTGCGACCCATGTGCACATCGACCATGTCGGGCGGATTCCCTATCTGCTGGCGGCCGGCTTCAAGGGGCCGATCCTCTGCAGCGAGCCTTCGGCCAGGCTGCTGCCCATCGTCCTGGAGGATGCCTTCAAACTGGGTGTGAGCGGCGACCAGCAGCAGGTGGAGCGCTATCTCAGGCTGATCGGGCAACGCCTGGTCGCCTTGCCCTACAGGCACTGGTTTACCCTGGCGGACACTCCGGCGCTGCTTTGCAAGGTTCGCCTGCAGCGAGCCGGGCACATTCTCGGCTCGGCCTATGTGGAGGTCGATCTCCATTACCGCCATACCGGCCAGAAGCGCCGTATCCTGTTCTCCGGCGATCTGGGCGCCCCCCATGCGCCGCTGCTGCCGGCGCCCCAGCCGCCTTACCGGGCCGATACCCTGGTTATCGAGAGCACCTACGGCGACCGTCTGCACGAAGATCGCCGCAGTCGCCGGCAGCGCCTCGAGGCGGTCATCGAACAGGCCCTGGCCGACCGGGGAAGCGTGCTGATTCCGGCCTTCAGCGTCGGCCGCACCCAGGAACTGCTCTACGAGCTGGAAGACATCATCCACCGCAAGACTCGGTCTCGTCCGGCGGGAAACAGTGGGGGATACCCCCTTCCCGGAAACGCCTCCGGGCAGACCGACTGGCCGCAGCTGCCCATCATCCTCGATTCTCCACTGGCCAGCCGTTTCACCCAGGCCTATCGCGAATTGCAGCCTTTCTGTGACCAGGAAGCCATCAAGCGGGTAAAGTCCGGGCGCTGGCCGCTGGGCTTCGAGCAACTGATCACCGTGGAGAGCCATGCCGACCACCTGCGCATGGTCGGGCATCTGGCAAGCACGGCACGCCCGGCCATCGTTGTCGCCGGCAGTGGCATGTGTACCAGTGGACGCATCGTCAACTACCTGAAGGCCATGCTGGGGGATCGTCGGCACAATGTGCTCTTCGTCGGCTACCAGGCCATGGGTACGCCCGGACATGCTATCCAGAAATATGGGCCGCGGGGCGGCTACGTCGATCTGGAGGGCGAGCGCTTCGAGATACGGGCCGGTATTGCCACCCTGGGCGGCTATTCGGCCCATGCCGATCGGCAGGGGCTGGTGAGTTTCATCACCCGCATGCGCGAATGGCCGGACGAGATACGTCTTGTCCATGGCGAGGCCGACGCCAAGCGTGTGCTGGCTGCCGAATTGCAGCGGAGATATGAGCAAAGACAGAAGAGGGTGAACATCATCACCCCGTGAAGGCGATGGTAAAGGATAGAGCGATCGACAAATCAATCGCAGGACGGACGTAGGAGCGAATTCATTCGCGATGGTCTTGGGCGGCGGCACTGCCCCGAAACCCGTCAGCAGATCCGCTTGGTATCGGAAGTGTTGCCAGACGTGCAAACGAAGTCCATTGGCGCGTAACCAGGGACGTTGAGTAAATCGGAAAAGCTTCCTGCGATGGCCGTGGCCAAGTCAGGAGCAAGGTGACACGGAAATGAACATCCGCACTGCGAACGACGCATCCGGCATGCGCAAGGGCAAGGCGTGGTATCTCGTGCAGTGCAAACCTCGCCAGGACGAACGGGCCGAAGAAAATCTGGACCGCCAAGGATACGAATACTTTCGTCCGCTGTGCCGGCGAGAGCGTCTGGTGCGTGGCACCCTGCAGGTCCAGAGCGAGTCGCTGTTTCCAGGCTATCTGTTCATTCGGCTGGCAGCCGATGCCAACTGGGCCCCGCTGCGCTCGACGCGCGGTGTCAGTCGTCTGGTCGGCTTTGGCGGCATGCCGTTGTCCATCGCCGACGAACTGATTGCCGAACTGCAGCGGCGTGTCCAGCCGGCACCGCAACCGGTTCTGCAACCCGGCGACAGGGTCTGTATCACCACGGGAAGCTTCGCGGAGCTGGATGCCATCTTCCTGGCGATGGATGGCGAAGAGCGCGTCGTCCTGCTGATGAGCCTGCTTCACCGCGAACACCGGCTGAGCCTGCCGCTGGAAAGCATACGCAAATACTGACAATCCTCACGCCCGGGCGCAGCGATGCTGTGCCCGGGCGTGTCTACATCATGGCTTTCGCGTTCTCAGGAAACCGACGGTAAATCCTGGGGCGGTAGCGTGTTTAAAGAAAAAGAGAAAAGACGGTGGAGGTTCCAGCGCTTCCGTTGAGGCATGATGCGGAGCCCAAGCCGTTTGAAGGGGAACTAGTGAAGAAGAAAATGGTGTGGGTTTTTGCAAGCAATTTTCTACCGCTTGCGATTGGGGTTTATTCGATACCGTTGATGGTAGATCAGTTCGGCAATGAGCTTTTTGGCTTTCTGACCATATTGTGGGTATTTGTTGGCTACTTTTCATTATTCGATTTCGGCATTGGCAGAGCTTTGACTCAAAGTATAGCTCATGCAAATTTTGCTGGGGATGAAGTTGCTCTGAATAAGCTGTATTCGACTGGTATGACTCTGGTCGTTATTGCGGGAGTTGTTGCCGGTGTTGTTGTATATTTTTCTGCCGGGTATCTGAGTTATGATGTTTTCAAGTTGGACAAGAGCCTTCAGGGCATAGCGGAATCATCACTTGAAGTCACTGGGGTGGCTGTTGTTTTTACGGTATGGGCTACGGGTCTGAGAGGAGTCCTGGAAGGGTTTGAGCGATTTAAGATTGTATCGGTAGGGAGAATTCCTCTTGGGGTCTGGATGTTTGTCGGGCCTTTGATTTTCTTTCATGTTTGGGGTGACTTCGTCTATGCGGTCGCCTCTCTCGCCTTGGCCAGATTGCTGCTCTGTCTTTATTATTTTTTGTATGCAGGCAGGATGGTTTCCTATTCGCTCGGAAGTTTTTGCAAGGCCACTATGTCCAGGTTGCTGAGGTTTGGAGGCTGGATGACCCTCTCCAACGCAATCAGTCCGGTAATGGTCTATTTCGACCGGTTTTTCATCGGTTCGCTCATTTCAGTAGGAGTTGTTTCTTTTTATACAACGCCATACGAAATGGCCACCAAACTGCTCCTGGTGCCGGCCTCCATCGGGACGGTGCTCTTTCCTAGAATCAGTGCATTGTTAGGCAAGTCTGATTTTTCAGAGGTTTCCAGGCTTCAAGGACTGTCTTATTTGCTTAATGCTGCGCTGATTGTTCCGGCGCTGCTCGTTATCTATTTCTTCGGCGAGGCCATTTTGGATGTTTGGCTAGGGGCGGAGTATGCTCGAAAAAGCTATGTTGTTTTCTGGGTCATTGTGCTGGGCGTGCTTGCCAATTCTTTGGCTAGTGTGCCTTACAATATTATACAAGCGGCGGGTGGGTCAAAGGTTACTGCAATATTGCATGTTGTAGAAGCTCCTTTCTATCTGGGGCTTATATTTTATGTAATGGAGCATGGTTTTGGTATTGAGGGAGTTGCTTGGGTTTGGGTGGCGAGGTGTGTCATGGATTGGTTGGCACTCGAAATTTTGCGAAGGAAGTTTGTGAGATACAGTAAATGAATAGTGTGCTTGCTCGGCCGTGGTTTGCTTTCTTCTTGGGATTCGTTTTTCCTTATCTTTTGACCAAAATTGATTTTGTTTCTACGGTTGGGGGTATGTCTGAGGAAACGGAGGCGTTAATACATCTCTCTATTTTTGCTTATTCTTTGGGGTTGCTGTTTTGTCTTGGTTTACGCTCTTGTTTGGCTGGCTTCGTGCTGCGTAAGTCCTTGGTGGTCAATGTTTATATTCGGCAATTGACCTTTCTTTATGTTTTTTTATTTGCATGGTTTGCTTTGGGGGTTTTGTGTCTTTTTTATGAGTTTTATTCAATGGGAGCGATACCGCTATTTTCAGGGGATGTAGAAGAGCTTCGGTTTAAGCTGCAGGTTAGTGGGGCTGTTCACCTTATTGCAATATCTTTGGGGATTGTTTCGACTTTGTTTCTGGTTTCTACCTCATTTCTGGTTGGTTGGCGGAAGCTGGTTTTTATATTTTTTGGTCTGATGGGTTTTGGTTTCTTGGCTCTAACGGGGAATCGATCGGACTCAATGCTGTGCATGGTTGTTACCTTTTTGTATTTTTTGTTTTCCAGAAAGAGTGTCTTTGGGGTTAAGTTTTTTGTTATTGCCTTCTTGATGTTGTCAGGATTTGTATTGGTAAAGTTTTACAGGGAGGTTTCTTATGGTGTCGATTATTTGGAAATGATAGAGGAGCAGTTAACTGGAGAGTCGTCCTTTTTAAAGTTTCTGCTGTATCCGCTATATATGACTTTGACCTATGGATATATGATTCTTGATCGGTTGGTTAATGCGGGGGTTGAGGCTGTCGAAGGAGGGCGTTATACGTTTTATGCTTTCTATTCATTGCTGCCTGGTGCTCAGGTTGATTTTGGGACATTTAAAAATGAGGTGCTTGGAATAGATTTCTATGCGGAGCTAACGTCTACGGTTGTGTCGAACTTTTATGTGGACTTTGGGTCTGCAGGTGTATTTGTTGGCGTCTTTCTTTTGGCTGTGCTTTTAGGGTGGGCTTATGGGAAGGCCAAGCAAGATAGAAGGTTTATATTGCTTTATGCGCTTTTGTATTTTCATACTTTGATTTATTTTTACATGTATATATATGTTTTGTTTATTGCCTTTATTCATGTGCTTGTCTACTTTTTTTATTGTAAGTTTTTTCTCGGAGTTGAGGTGCTGGGTGAGAGATTATCAAGTGATGTTTGTTGCTCTGCTGGGTTAGTGCAAGGTGAGTAAGTAATTGAATTGGTACTCATGCTGGGAATTGTTCAAAAAACATTAATGTCCGGAAAGGAAGGTGACTTGATCGAGGCGGGCCACGAGGTTTGGCTTTTGCGAAAATCTTAAAGTTACACTCCAAGATTCGTGTGAGTTGCAGGTTCTATACTAGGTTTTTGCGTTGATTTTCAGCGTGCGCTTGATTTTCAAGTCTTTTCTTGGTCAAGCCAATGGTGGTTGTGAGTGTTTTTTGTACAGGCTCTGGTATGGTTGGTTATTATTTTGTGAGGAAATATGAAGTTTCTTCTTTTGTATAAAGGAGATTACGGCTCGAGCCTGCGTGGACCGGAAATGCGGTACGCATCATTGGCAGTCGAATTGCTGTCTTTGGGGCATCAAGTCATTTTGTGCGGACGTACTGGTAATAAGCATGGGATTCCAGCGGGGGCTGAATTTGTTTCTGTTTCCAGGGGTTATGATTTATTACGGGCATTTTTCTCTGCAAATGTTGTCGTGCTGCATGGGGGCGGGCCATTAATACTTCTCTTTGCCATGTTGGTGAGTTTTTGGGGTAAGAGGTTGGTCCTTGATAGCTATGTTCCGCACTGGATCGAGTTGGACGAGGTCGTTGGAAAAAGCTCGAAGAAAGATATTCCCAAGTTGTTGATCAAGGCTTATTTCAATGTTGCAAGAAGCCTGCTGGGTGGACTGGTGTTCGACAAGGTCATTGTCGCCAATAAGCGCCAGCTGGATCTTTTTAGAGGTATAACAGCCCCCTTTTTGTTGACGCATGATTTTTCGCGAATCTCCGTGATCCCTTTTGGGTGCGAAAGGCATGGGGGGCATGACAAGGCAAACGGCCGGCTTCTTCTGGCAAGGCTCAGTGAGGGCCGGATCTGCGAAGAGGATTTCTTGATCGGATGGCTGGGAGGAACTTATGGCTGGTTCGATCTTGAATCGGTGCTGTCGGCAATTTCCAAAGCTATTTTGAAAAACAAAAATATAAAGCTCGTGTTTTTCGGGGCTGATGGAAGGCGGCAATCTGAGTTGCTGAGTTTTGTAGACGAGGCCGTCAAGGGCAATATCATATTTTTACCTTGGGTGGAGTTCGGGCGGCGTTTCGAATACTGGGCTGGATTCGATATTTCTCTCGTCTGGGGAGGGGAGGGATATGAAAATGACTATGCATCGAGGACGCGTAATTTTGATTGCCTGACATTGGGTTTGCCTGTCGTTCAGAACGAAGATGATGAGTGGGGCGAACGCCTGGAAAAAAGTGGCGCAGGCGTCGTGACGAATCTATCCTCTTTGCCTGATGTGGTTTACGAGCTGAGTGGGGCTCCGGGGCGAATAGCTGAAATGCATCACTCCATGCTCAATCTTGCGTCTGACTTTTACTGGTCTCGCTTTGCGACTGCTCTTGAAGCCATTTCCGTCGATTCGATGAGCCGGGGGCGGCGGTTGATAGGCATAGTCGGTTGTTTGCTTCTATTTCCGGCGTTGCTGTTCTTTTTGGTTTGCTCCGTATTTATAATGATTTTTCGGGGAAAATAGGTTTGTCGTGCTTAAATTAAATATTCTAGGTATCCGTGGTGTGCCTGCCCAGCATGGAGGGTTCGAGTCTTTTGCAGAAAAATTGGCTTTGTACCTTGTGGGCCAAGGCTGGCAGGTCACGGTTTACTGTCAGGAAAGTGGAATGGGGCCGATTTACGAAAGCACTTGGGAGGGCATTCGGCGCATTCATATACCCATCGGTCGTGATGGCGCATCTGGGACAGTGCTTTTTGACTGGAAGGCCATCTGTCACGCTCTCTCCCAAGAGGGGTTGTTTCTAACACTTGGCTACAATACAGCTATTTTTAATGTGCTCCAGCGAGTCAAGGGTCAAACCAATATCATTAATATGGATGGCATCGAGTGGCATCGTGATAAGTGGGGAGTTTTAGCCAAGGCTTGGTTCTGGTTGAATGAGCGTGTCGGATGCTGGGTGGGAAATCATCTGGTAGCAGACCATCCAAATATCAAGGAGCATTTGGCTACCCGCATCAATGACAGCAAAATAACCATGATTCCCTATGGTGGCGTTGAGGTCTTGAAGGCAAACGCCAGCTTGCTTGCCCCTTATAAGCTCAAGCCCGATGGCTTTTCTATAATCGTGGCACGCCCCGAGCCGGAAAACTCCATTTACGAGATGGTGCATGCCTTTAGCCGTAAGTCTCGTGCCCATAAACTGGTTGTGCTTGGTGATTTCAAGCCCAAAGCCAACCCCTATCATCTTCGTGTCATGGACGCTGCCAGCGACGAGGTGATCTTCCCTGGCGCTATCTACGAGGCTCCACTTGTCCAGGCCTTGCGTTTCTTCAGTCGTTTTTACCTGCATGGTCATCGTGTCGGCGGTACCAATCCATCGCTGGTTGAGGCTTTGGGCGCAGGCTGTGCCGTCATCGCTCAGGACAATCATTTCAACCGCTGGGTTGCTGGTTCCGGGGCAGCGTATTTCAAGGATGAACCGGCTTGCGCAGGATTGTTCGATCGGCTTCTGGGCGACGTCGCCGCTGTCGAGCACATGAAGGCAGCCAGTAGAGCCCGCTTCCAGGAGCGATTCACCTGGCCTCAGGTACTGCACGAGTACGAAGAGCTGCTAACCCGTTGGTATCCCTCCAAGTAATCAAGAGATTCCCATGATTTCTCGCATCCTCGTCACCGGCGGTGCCGGCTTCATTGGCTCTGCTGTGGTACGCCACCTGATCCAGAACACCCCCCACGAAGTTGCCAACCTCGACAAGCTGACCTATGCCGGCAACCTCGAATCACTGGCGTCGATTTCGGACTCGCCGCGCTATCGCTTTTATCGGGTCGACATCTGCGATGGAACTGCGTTGGATACAGTGTTCGCCGAGTTCAAACCAACGGCGGTGATGCATCTGGCCGCCGAGTCCCATGTGGACCGCTCCATCGACGGACCGGCCGAGTTCATCCAGACCAATGTCGTCGGCACCTATAGCCTGCTCGAGGCGGCCCGGCGCTACTGGAATGGCTTGCCGGCAGACGAGAAGAGCGCCTTTCGCTTTCACCATATATCCACCGACGAGGTGTATGGCGATCTGGAAGGTACGGATGACTTGTTCACCGAAACCACCCCCTATGCGCCCAGCTCGCCCTACTCGGCGTCGAAGGCCAGCTCCGATCATCTGGTTCGTGCCTGGCATCGCACCTACGGTCTGCCGGTACTGATCACCAATTGTTCGAACAACTATGGTCCCTATCACTTCCCCGAGAAGCTGATTCCTCACATGATCCTCAACGCCCTGGCCGGCAAGCCGCTGCCGGTGTATGGCGACGGCTCGCAGATCCGCGACTGGCTGTTCGTCGAGGACCACGCCCGGGCGTTGGTCGAGGTTGTCACCAGGGGAAAGGTAGGCGAGACCTACAACATCGGCGGGCATAACGAGAAGCGCAATCTCGAAGTGGTACAAGCTCTCTGCGACCTGCTGGAAGAGTTGGCGCCAACCAAGCCTGAGGGTGTCGAGCGCTATCGCGACCTGATCACTTTCGTCAAGGATCGTCCCGGCCACGACCTGCGTTATGCCATCGATGCGAGCAAGATCGAACGTGAGCTTGGATGGAAGCCCCAGGAAACCTTCGAGAGCGGTATCCGCAAGACCGTGCAGTGGTATCTGGACAATCGCCTGTGGTGGCAGCGGGTACTGAATGGTGATTATCGGTTGGGTAGGCTGGGAGAGGCAGATTGATTGCCTCGGCTATTCCGTAAAATTACCTTGTCGTTATATCAAGAGGACTCCGAATGGCATTCTTTCCCGTCTTTCTTTCAGTTGTGTTTGTTGTGCGTAACCAAGCTGAACATATCGAAAAAATCTTATCAGACGCTGCCGCCGACATTTCCTCGCTTGTGAGCGACTATGAACTCATCATCGTCGACAATGCGTCGGATGACGACAGTATTTCTACGTTAAAAGTACTGACGGAAGAGGATGGGCAACCTAATTTGCAGGTATTTGCACTGACCAAAGAGGTGGATGCCGATACCGCATCATGGGTTGGCCTGGAAAATGCTTTGGGTGACTTTGTCGCTGTGATCGACCCTCTGGTAGACGACATAGCCTTTCTGCCTGATATGCTCGACAAGGCTGTCAGCGGTGCTGACGTAGTTTTTGCCAACAATAGCCAGAAACCTAAGCAGAGCCTCGCCTATACAGGCGCTTATGCCATTTTTCATGGGGCCTACAAATGGTTCAATGGTATTCATCTGGCAACAGAGGCTCCGCAGTATCGAATTTTGAGCAAGAGGATTGTTAACTTCATCCTTCAACATCCGCAACCTGCGATCACCTATCGCCATCTTCCTGCGACCGGGGGATTTGCTCGCATTAATCTCAACTACAGTGCAATCCCAAAAATCTCGCACACCAAGCGGTTGGGCGAGAGTATAGACCGAGGTATGCGGTTGCTGGTTTCAACCACGCGCGCACCTATGCGTCTCGTCACCTCACTCTCTTTGTTTGGGGCTATTGCCAATCTCGTGTATTCGGTTTATGTCCTCGCTATCGGACTTCTGAAGACAGACATAGCGCCCGGCTGGGTTAGTCTGTCTTTACAGCAATCTGGTATGTTTTTCTTGATTTCTCTCGTTCTTCTTGTCCTTGGCGAATACATTCTGCATATGGCCAGTTTGTCGAACGAGGGGCCGCTTTATCATGTCGCCCAGGAATTTACCAGTGCCCGCATGACCCGTCATGAAAAATTGAACATTGAGACGGTAGCATCAAGGCCAACCTATATGCCTGACTCCGGTGCCGAGCGAGTTTCCTGATGTCAGCCACTGAGATGGATCAAGAGGCTGTCATTGTTGGAGGTGGTTTTTACGGCGCCGCAATTGCCATTTATCTCGCCAGGCAGCGTGGCTTCAAGCGTGTCGTTCTTGTAGAGCGAGAGCCGGCTCTTCTTATGCGAGCCTCCTATAGCAATCAGGCTCGTGTACACAACGGCTATCATTATCCACGCAGCTTTACGACGGCTTATCGAAGTCGAGTGAATCTACCCAGATTTGTACGTGACTGGCCGAATGCGGTGAAGCAAGATTTCACCAAACTATATGCCATTGCACGTCGTAATTCAAAAGTCACTGCCAAGCAGTTTGAGCGATTCTGTCGGGAGATTGGAGCCAAGATTCAACCTGCAGAGCCAGCTTTAAGAGCGTTATTTGAACCACGATTGATCGAAGACGTTTTTCTGGTCGAAGAGTATTCGTTCGACACGACAAAGCTAGCTAGCTGGGCTGAGCACGAGCTCAAAGAGGCTGGTGTGCGAGTCCGTTTTGACACACGCGTCATCGGTATGTCAAAGAGGGCTAATGGAGCACTAGCTGTTGCCATGCAGCACAGCGAGGGTAGCAAGGAGTTGATCTCCAGCCTCTACGTATTCAACTGTACCTATAGCGGGCTAAACCAGTTTGAGAGGGACTTTCCTGGCACACATACAGCTCTCAAGCATGAAATCACGGAAATGGCTCTTATGCAGATGCCGCCTGAACTCCAGGAACTAGGCATTACAGTGATGGATGGTCCATTTTTTTCCATAATGCCATTCCCAGCACGTGGGCTGCATACACTCTCCCACGTCCGCTACACCCCGCACCTGCACTGGAGTGATAGGCAAGGCATTGACCCTTACCAGAAACTCAAGCAATACGAATGCGTAACCCGTGTAGACCGTATGCTGAGGGACACTGGGCGGTATATCCCCTCAGTGCGTGGTGCCAGGCACATTGATTCCTTGTTCGAGGTAAAAACCGTTCTGATGAAGAATGAGGCCGATGATGGAAGGCCGATTCTATTTGAAAAGCATCCTGAATTGCCCGGATGTTATTCAGTGCTAGGCGGAAAAATTGACAATATTTATGATGTTCTTGAGAAACTGGATGCGGAGCCGTTTCAGGCTATAGCGAATCAAGGGCAGGGTGAATCTGGAGCGACACATGTCTAATGCTTTAATTGGGTTCTCGGGCTTTGTGGGAAGTACACTTCTCAAGCAGGGAAATTTTGAGTCGATTTATCGCTCAACCACTATCGATGGTATTGACGGCCAAACGTTCGATACCGTTGTCTGTGCTGGTGCTCCCGCTCAAAAGTGGATCGCCAACCAGGAGCCTGAGGCAGATCGGCAAAAAATAGATGGCCTGATTGCACATCTGAGAAGCATCCAGTGCAAAACCTTCATCCTTGTTAGTACGGTCGATGTATTCAAGAGCCCTGTAGACGTTGATGAAGAGGCACCTGTAGACGAGTCGGGACTGCATGCTTATGGCTTGCATCGCCGTCTGCTGGAGAAGTTCGTCGAAAGCCATTTTACCAACTATCTGATCGTTCGCCTTCCCGGCCTGGTTGGGCCGGGCTTACGAAAGAATGTGATTTTCGACTTCCTCAATGAAAACAATGTACATGTGATCGATAGTCGTGGTGTTTTTCAGTTTTATCCGATGGTCAATCTCTGGTATGACATTCAAACTTCACTCAATGCTGGCTTGAGGTTGGTACACTTGACGGCAGCGCCGATCAGTGTGAGGGAGATTTCCGAGCAAGGTTTTGGAAAGCCCTTTGATCATACCTTGGCCACCCTACCGGCTACATACAATATGCGTACCCGTCATGCCGGCATTTTCGGTGCCTCGGGGCATTACCAATACAGCAAGCGCGAAACCATCCAGGCCATCAGGGCCTATGCCCAATCTGAGCCAGTGACAATAAAGTCCGATTCGGGAGCGAAGGCATGAGGCTGGCCATTTCAAATATTGCCTGGGATACCAGCGAGGATGAAGCAATAGCGACGCTGCTTCAACGCTTTGGCATCGATGCGATTGATATCGCGCCTGGCAAGTATTTCTCCGAGCCTGCCAAGGCGGCAGACGAAGACATTCTCCGTGTCAAGAACTGGTGGGCCGAGCGTGGTATCGAAATTACCGGTATGCAGGCACTGTTGTTTGGCACAACTGGCTTGAACGTCTTTGGTTCACTCGAAGCCCAAGAGGCAATGCTGCAGCATCTCACCGCCGTGTGCCGTATCGGAGCCGGTTTGGGAGCGACGCGTCTGGTCTTCGGGTCGCCGAAGAATCGAGATTGCAGCGGGTTGAGCGATGAGGAAAGCATGGATATCGCTGTCGATTTTTTTCGACGGCTTGGAAATATCGCCCAATCGTACAACGTGCTTATTTGCCTCGAACCTAACCCATCCTGCTATGGCGCCAACTTCATGACCAGCAGTGCCGAGACTGCACGAGTGGTGAGGGAGGTCGCCCACCCATTCATCAGGATGCAGTTGGACACGGGCGCGCTCAGCATCAATGGAGAAGATCCAGAGGCCGTGTTGCGCGACTCTTCATCGCTTATTGGACACATTCATGCCAGTGAGCCTGACCTGCTCCCTTTAGGAGACGGAGGAGCCGAGCACAGCCGAATGTCCGCGGTGCTGAGGCCGCTTTTGCCTGATCATGTTGTTTCCATCGAGATGCTGGCAACCAAAAAAGAACCACACGAGGTATCGATTGAGCGAGCCCTTAAGGTAGCAATTCGGTATTACCGCGGTGATGGAACTGGAGCCCGCCTATGAAATGGTTCATCCTGATTCTTGGCATTGCCTCCAATGCTTCTGCGAGCGTTCTGGTCAAGATAGCCATGATGCCGCCGCGAAAGTTTCCATCCCTCAGTGACCCCATGGCCGCGTTGAACAACTGGCCGTTCTGGTTGGGGCTCGGGCTTTATGGCGCTGCTTTCCTACTCTATGCCGCCGCCTTGGCTCGACTTCCTCTCAATGTGGCGCATCCTGTTCTGACCGCCGGAGCCGTGGCGACTGTTGCCCTGTTTTCAGTGCTGATTTTCCGGGAGTCCTTCCACTGGACGATGGGGGCGGGGATCGTATTGGTGATCGCCGGCGTAGTACTAATTACGGCCCGAGTGGCCTGATGATAAGAATATACAATGATTACTTCTGATATTGCTCCTGACGTTCGTGACAGCTGGCAAGTACCCACCTTCGATACGCCTCTGTGGCTTGGACGGCTGCACCAATGGTGTGTCGTGATTCCAGTCATCAATGAAGGAGAACGAATCAAGAGCCTGCTAGCCAGAATGGCCACCCTGAAAATTGGGGACATTGCCGATATCATCATTATCGATGGCGGCAGCACAGATGATTCGCTGTCACTGGAGTCGCTGCAGCAGAATGCCGTCCGTGGACTGCTGGTCAAGACTGGGCCGGGTAAGTTGAGTGCGCAGCTCCGCTGTGCCTACGCTTTTGCGCTCGACCAAGGCTATGAAGGGATTGTCACTATTGATGGCAATGACAAGGACGATCCGGAAGCTATACCCCGTTTTATTGATGCCCTGAAGCAGGGAGTGGATTTCGTGCAGGCCTCCCGTTTCATTGCGGGAGGAGTGGCGGAGAACACGCCAAAGTCTCGAGACTTTGCCATTCGTTTCATTCATGCGCCCATGTTAAGCCTATTTTCCGGCTTCAAATGGACTGATACGACCCAGGGCTTTCGTGCCTATAGTCGGAAAATGTTGCTAGATCAAAGAGTTGCGCCGTTTCGTGATGTGTTCATGACCTACGAGTTGCTTGCCTATCTTTCCTGTCGTGTCCCTAAGCTTGACTATCGCTGCATCGAATTGCCGACTGTTCGGCGCTATCCGAAAGGAGAGGTTCCAACAAAAATCAGCAGTTTCAAAGGGAATCTATCTGTGTTGCTGGTGCTTTTTCGTGCTTGTTTCGGTAAATACGATTCGCCGATGGACGTCGAAAAATGTCGGTAGAAGAAAAGGTCTCGAAAAAAATAATCAGTTGCTGTCCGGCGATTGTTTTGTTTTTTATTGGGATGGTTTTGCTTTTTGTGCGTAATCCAGATCCAATCTTGAACCCCATTGTTTATGCGGAAGATGGAATGTGGACTGGGCTTGGGTTGTCGAGCGGCTGGGGCTATGCTCTCGTTCACGCTAGGGAAGATTATTTTGTATTTTTAAACATCCTGCTTTTGTTTATTTCTACTAAGCTCAGTTCATGGATTGCAGGAAATCCAATCGTCTTGTTGCCCGAGTTGATTACATTAGTGTCTTTTGGTTTTTTTTCTGCAGTCGCGACGGGTGCATTTTTAATAACCAGAGGATTTATGCCGGCAGCATTCAGGGGGGGGCTCTACTTGTTGCTGCTCCTTCTACCGCTTGGCATGTCCCAGAATGAAATAATTGGGCGCGTTCTGCAGGTCGGCTTCTATATTCCGCTGATCTCTGTGATGTTGTTGTTCTGGCGTGACCAAACAGCAACATATGTAAGGATAGTGATTGATGCTGTTTTATTTCTGTGTGCGGCTACCAATCCGGTTGTGTTTGCTATAGTTTTTCTATACTTGATTTTTGATTTTTTTAAGGATTTCGATCTTCAGGCCTCTCTCAAGAGAAATCTGACCCTTGTCATTCCTTTTGCGATTCTCCTGGCGTTTCTTTTGCCGCGGATGGGCGGCAAGGGAGGGATTCCTGGGGAGTTTGTAAGTGAAGGCTTTGTTGAGGCTTTTATTGGCAGGGCAATTATCTATCCTTTTGCATTCCCTTGGTATGAGACTTTGTCCGATAAGATTGTGTTTGGGCTTTTCGGATTGTGGGTCTTTCTTGTCGGGTTTTCATTTTGGATTGCAAAAAGCCAGGCGGCCAGAAAAATAATGTTTTTTTTGGCTGTCGCTTTGGCTCTTTATGATGTGGCAACTATTGCAATGCGCCCAGGTTTGACAGGCCTTTTGTCGAACTACCAGATTACGTTCCCAGATAGATATTTTATGGGAATAAATGTTTTGGTTGTATTTCTTACCATGGTTTCGCTGTCTCAGATTTCTATTTCTAGAAATTTGGGTGCTAGGCTCCTGGGGGTGGTGGCGCTATCCGCTATGGTATGGATATATGGCTGGAATTCGTCGTATTTTCTCGAAACAAACGGCACAAAAATGGCGATCAAAGGGCAGTTCGATTTTCGCGATCAGGTGTGTCTGAGCAAAAGCTCCATGGATAAATCTTCTTCATTTATACAGATTTATCCAGATATGCCGGGTTGGCAAATGACTGTTCCGAATGATGTTATTGATAAGTCTCGTTGCGGGTATAGTGGGCTGAAGCAAGCTCCGGTTGCCGACGGGACATATAGGATGAAGCCCAGTCAACAGCTTGGGGCGGATAGCCCAATTAAGCTTTTTATGGGCAGCTATCATCAGGATGCGGGTGTGGCTATCAAGCGGCTGTGGGTAATGTTCGGAACACATGTTCGAGAAAATCCAGGTGTTGCCGAGTTACATTTGCGACGGGATGACGGATCAGTGTTTGTTCAGCGATTTTCCTTGCCTGACCTGGCAGATAATAGATATCGCTATTTTGATCTCGACTCGCACCACTATGTGTTAGGCGAAATTGTGTCTGTTACAGGTGGTGGCGTAAGTACTTGGGAGAGCCATGATGAGCATGGTGATATCAAGACTTGCATCGTCTACGAGTACAGTGATGGAAAAAGGCAGTTCACGCCGGGTTGTCCTTTGTTGTGATGACAGTCGTTCCGATGAAATAAAAAAGATTTTATAAATAATATTCTTGAGGTATCCAATGAAGGGCATCATCCTCGCCGGCGGCTCCGGCACTCGTCTACACCCCATCACCCGCGGCGTCTCCAAGCAGCTGCTGCCGATCTACGACAAGCCGATGATCTATTACCCGCTGTCGGTGCTGATGCTGGCGGGTATTCGCGAGATCCTGGTGATTTCCACGCCGGACGATCTGCCCAACTTCCGCAAGCTGCTGGGCGACGGTTCCGACTTCGGTATCCAGTTGAGCTATGCCGAGCAGCCTTCCCCGGACGGCCTGGCCCAGGCTTTCCTGATTGGCGAGGAGTTCATCGGCGACAGCAGCGTGTGCCTGATCCTCGGCGACAACATCTTCTACGGCTATGGTTTCAGCGCCATGCTGCGCGAGGCAGCGAGCCGCGAGCAGGGTGCCACGGTATTCGGTTACCACGTCTCCGATCCCGAGCGTTTCGGTGTGGTGGAGTTCGATGCGTCGGGCAAGGCGGTTTCCATCGAGGAGAAGCCCAAAGCGCCGAAATCCAGCTACGCGGTGACCGGCCTGTATTTCTACGACAACGACGTGGTGGAGATCGCCAGGCAGGTGAAACCTTCCTCCCGTGGCGAGCTGGAGATCACCGATGTGAACAATGCCTACCTGCAGCGCGGCGATCTGCATGTGAGCCTGCTCGGCCGCGGCTTCGCCTGGCTGGATACCGGCACCCACGATTCGCTGATGGAGGCCAGCCATTTCGTGCAGACCATCGAGGCGCGCCAAGGACTGAAGGTTGCCTGCCTGGAAGAGATCGCCTTCAATCAGGGCTGGCTGTCCGCCGAGCAACTGCGCCGTCAAGCCGATGCGCTGAGCAAGACCGGCTATGGTCAATACCTCAAGCGCCTGCTGACTCAGGAGGCTGTGCAATGAAGGTCATCGAAACGGCACTGCCCGGCGTATTGATCATCGAGCCCAAGGTTTTCGGCGATCACCGTGGCTTCTTCCTGGAAACCTTCCAGGTCGAGCGTTACCGCGAGGCCGGTATCAACCTACCGTTCGTCCAGGACAACCATTCGCGCTCGCAGCGTGGCGTGCTGCGCGGGTTGCATTTCCAGCGCAGCCGGCCGCAGGGCAAGCTGGTCAGCGTCGGCCGCGGCGCTGTGTATGACGTGGCGGTGGATATAAATCCGCAGTCGCCGACCTGTGGCCGGTTCGTCGGCGTCGAGCTGAACGACGAGAACCACCGCCAGCTGTGGATTCCGCCGGGCTACGCCCATGGCTTCTGCGTGCTCAGCGAGGTGGCGGACTTCCAGTACAAGTGCACCGAGCTGTATTTTCCAGCGGATGAGGGCGGACTGATCTGGAACGATCCGGACGTGAACATTCCCTGGCCGCTGGAAGCGCCGCAGCTCTCGGCGAAGGATCAGGCCAATCCGACGTTGCGCGAGCTGCTGGGCAAGAGCTGAGGGGGGATTCACATGCGTGTATTGATTACCGGCGCCCGCGGCCAGGTCGGCCACGAACTGATGCGCCTGGCGCCCGAAGGCTTCGAAGCAGTAGGCATGGGCTCGGCGGAGCTGGACATCGCCAATGCCGACCGGATGGCGGCGATGGTGGAGCAGGTGCGGCCGCAACTGATCGTCAATGCCGCGGCCTATACCACAGTGGACAAGGCCGAGAGCGAGCCGGAGCGCGCCTTTGCGGTGAACCGCGACGGTGTGGCCAATCTCGCCGCGGCGGCGGAGCGACTGGGCATCCCGCTTCTGCACATCTCCACCGACTACGTGTTCGCCGGGGATGCCAGCGAGCCTTACCGGGAGCAGGACGCCACCGGGCCGACCGGGGTCTACGGGGCGAGCAAGCTGGCCGGGGAGCAGGCGCTGCTGGCAGGCTGCTCCCGTCCCATGATCCTGCGCACCAGCTGGGTGTTCGGCGCCCACGGCAATAATTTTGTGAAGACTATGCTGCGGCTCGGGCGCGAGCGCGAGGAGTTGTCGGTGGTGGCCGACCAGCGGGGCTGCCCGACCTCGGCGGCGAGCATCGCCCGGGCACTCTGGTCGCTGGCCCGGCAATACCGGGAGCAGGGTTCGTTGCACTGGGGGCTCTATCACTACAGCGGCACGCCGGCCTGCACCTGGCACGACTTTGCCCAGGAGATCTTCAGGCAGGCGCACGAGCTGGGATTGTTGCCGCGGCTGCCCGTAGTGCATGCCATCGCCACGGCGCAGTATCCCACTCCGGCCAGGCGGCCGGCCTGGTCGGTGCTGGATTGCAGCAAGCTGCGCGAAGCCCATGGCATTGCGCCGAGCGACTGGCGGGATGAGTTGCGGGCCGTGCTGATGGAGCTGGGGAAATAGTAGGGAGGGGGACGACTCACACTTTTATTATCAAGGGATTAGTATGCGCAGCGCGTCGTCCCGTCCCGTTGGAGTTTTCAGTAAGGATATGCCTTCCATCCCCCATTACCAGCCCACCTTTGCCGAGCGTTATCCGGTCGCCCTGTTCGTGGCACTGCTGGATCTGTCGATCATCGTCGGTGCGGGTTTTCTGGCCCACTATTTCCGTTTCGGCGATTTCGACATGCCGGGGCGCTACAACACGGCGACCTTTCTGAGCGGTATCGTCATCCTGTTCTGCCTGGGGCTGGGAGGCGTCTACGGGTCCCAGCGCGGCCAGCCGTTCCGCCGCCAGTGCGGTGTGCTGTCCGCCGCTTGGCTCGCAGGGGTCGGCATCCTGTTTTCGCTGTCCTTCCTGCTCAAGGTGTCCGAAGACTATTCGCGCATCTGGTTCGTCAGCATGCTGCTGGGCAGCTGGACCTTGTGCGTGTTGTTGCGCCTTTCCGTCTTCCTGTTACTGCGGCGCCTGCGGGGCTCCGGCAGGAATCTGAAAACCGTGCTACTCGTGGATGCGGGAGGCGGCTGTGCGAGGCAACTGAGCAATACCCTGGCGCTAGGGGAGTACGGTTACAAGGTGGCCTACAGCCTGCCGCTGGGTCATGACGAGGACTGGCTGGACACCCTGGCCTCCCAGGTGAAGTCGCTTGGGGTGCACGAAGTCTGGCTCTGCCTGCCGTTGAGCGAGGGAGGCGCGGTCCGTTCGGTTCTCTATGCGTTGCGCCACCACACGGTGGCCGTGCGCTTCATTCCCGAATGGGGCGACATCCGTCTGCTCAACCACAAGATCAGTCATATCGCCGGCCTCTATACTCTGGACCTGAGCTGCAGCCCCATGGACGGCCCGGCGCGGGTGATCAAGCGACTGGAGGACCTGCTGGTCGGCATCCCGATCATGGCGCTGATCCTGCCTCTTTGCGTGCTGATCGGCCTGGCCGTCAAGCTCACCTCGCGGGGGCCGATGCTGTTCAAGCAGTACCGCACCGGCATCAACGGCAAGCGCTTCAAGGTCTACAAGTTCCGCTCGATGGTGGTGCACCGGGAGGAGAGTGGTGAGGTGACCCAGGCCACGCGCCAGGATGCCCGTATCACGCGGCTGGGCGCCTTCCTGCGCCGTACCAGCCTCGACGAGCTGCCGCAGTTCTTCAACGTGCTGCAGGGGCGCATGTCCATCGTCGGCCCGCGCCCCCATGCGCTGGCGCACAACGAGTACTACAAGGACCTGGTCGAGTCCTACATGCAGCGTCACAAGGTCAAGCCGGGTATCACCGGCTGGGCGCAGGTCAGCGGCTATCGCGGCGAGACGGATACCCTGGAGAAGATGCAGAAGCGGGTGGAGTTCGACCTCTGGTACATCGACAACTGGTCGCTGTGGCTGGACCTGAAAATCATCTTCCTGACTGTGTTCAAGGGGTTCGTTAACAAGAATGCCTATTGATGATTGGATGTCAGCTAGGGAAACGACCGCCGCAGGAGGTACGTCTACAAGGCGAGGCAGATCCGAGCTGGGTACTTTGAGCTGATCAATGCGGCCTGGCCGCGTGATCTATAGTCGACGAAATTAGCTCTAGGGCTAAAGTATATTTAATATCTTGATTTCATAATTGGTTTTGCTGCGCTTTAAGCGCAGCAAAACCAATGCAGCAATAAAAAATGCCTATCTGTTTTTTGATAGGTCTTCTATCGAGGCGATGCTGCGTAATGATTTGTTTATTCCAAGCTTAACATTTTTGATTGATACGGATTGGCATGCTATAGGGTACCCAAGGTCAATTCGAATTTCTGTGATTGCATCAGAGTGAATCCATCCACGAATATCTGCGGTATTTACTGAGACATGACCTTGGCCTGCTGCGAAGTGGTAACTGTTGGCTTCGCTGAAGCCTGAAAATTCGTCTCTCCAGAATATTTGAATTGGAATATTATCAGGTGTATCTGGGCACGAAAGATCAAATGTCATTAGGTCTATGCTCTCTGGGCGTACAGGCTTGGTTAGATTGAATACAATGTAAGGGTCTCCATCCGATACACGGTAGTAATCAGTCTCTCCTATAAGGTTTAGATGATTAACTGCATATTGTGATCCGTTGGCAATAGGAGTAAACAAGTATTTGTTTTCTGAATGCAGTGATAGTCCGCAGTTTACCTTTAAAAGCTGGGTATTCATTGATGAGTAAGCAGTGTTATAAAGGCATCCATTCTCATTAAATGCGGTAAGCACATTATCAGCACTGTTCTTCAGCACCGGGACAAGGTTTTCAGTTGTCAACGATGGCTGATGAGAAACGATAAGGTAGAAATCTTTAATACCTTTGTCTGACATGCATTTTCTGAAGTCGGCATACTCTATGCATTCAAATCGGTGTTTTTTGATTCTTTCATCAATGTCAAGGTATGCCTCTGCTGAATACTTTGATACATGGTATACAGCAAATAACGAAGGGGGCATTCCGGCTATGTAACCATAAAGGCCGTTATTGTCTGTCTCCTCTACTTTTCTTTGCTTTAAAATTTCATAAGAAACGCCTGCGAATTCATAAATAATAAATGAAAAAATAAGCACTCCTGTCAGTTTTAAATGCCGCATGAGGCTTAGCGTATAGATGACTGTTAATGCATTTATTGTTGCACTGATAGGTGTCAGCCAAACTATATGACGAGCTGATGTAATAGGGTAGAAACCTAAAATCTTTCCTGCAAATACGGTTGATATTGTTGTCAAAAAGAAAATATTCAAATAAAACAGGAAGCTGTCTCTTTTTGCGAATAATGCAATAACATTGCAGCATGCTGAGATGATAAGTAGTCCAATGCCGTACACCTGCAGTAGCAGTATTTTAAAAATCTCAGCATCAGCAATGATGCCTTTGCTTTCGTACACGTCAGGGAATCCATTTATTTGCTGTGAAGATATTGCCTTCATGTTGGTAAATGAAATTAGAATTATGATTCCAGACAGCAGTGCAGTGATCGAGTTCTTTTTTGGTGACGCAAAAAACGATTTATCTGTGATTGCGCTTACGGCAATCATTGCCATTGTTATTGCGCAAGGTATTATTGTTGAAAAGCCAAGAAAGCTTGCGATGGCAATTATTGGTAATATGTATATATTTTTGTGGGATCGGTATGAGTGCATCAGGTATATTGTAAAAAATACTGCAGATATCTCAAATGCATAGTGCTTTATTTCGGTAAGGAAGTAGCCAACTTGAAAGAAAAAGCAAGATATAGATGCAAGGAATATTGTATTTCCAGCTCTGTATTTATCAAAAATAATTAATATTGGGGTGGCTATAAGTATTGAGAAAAACAAAATAGAAAAACGCATGAACTCAACTTCTTTTGAGAAAGAAGAAGATATCCACATTAGCACGGACACTATTCCAGGTTGAGCTTGGTTGTAATGGGGCAGAGGTCCAAAAAAATCTAAAATTGATTCAATGTGAAATATGTTTTTAATTAGAGCTGCTTCGTCAAGCCATACCGACCTTCCCAGTAAATATGAGAATCCATAAAAAAGAACGGTAAGAATCAGAGCTGTAACGCATTTATTTGCAAAATTCATATATGAATTCATCTGTTTGTTTCTACAGGTATATATGTTCCTTGGTGCGTTTATTGTAACAAGCAATAAATTTTTTTAGGAGGGTCTGAATTAGCCCCGACATTTCCTGCCTAAGCGCTCGATTGCTCAAAAAAACGGCAGCTTCGTGGGAGTTCAGGCCGATACCTCTTTGCAAATCCAGGTTTTACCCTTGAAGGGGCGCTTTGCCGGGGAGATTCCCCACATTACGGACGTACTTCCCCTGTAACCAGCAGATGTTTTCGTGCCATCCACAGGTACGACAGCGCAAACAATGTGACTGAGAATCTCAGGGTTTGTCCGCTGGCGAGCCGCTTGCGCTGGATGAGGTGAGAATCCTTCATCCTGTTCTCCATCCGCCGCACCGTTTCGGGCGATGTCCAGGACGCTCCGGCGGAGAAGCCGGGGGCCGACTCACGGCGTTCTGCCATCGTGGGATGCTCGAATCGTATGTGATAACGTGCGGCCTTTGTTTTGGCATCCCCCGGGCGACGCAGTATGCGCAATGTACGTGAGAACAGCCTGCAGGCTGCCCTCAAGCTCTGCAGAGGCAGCTTCCTTTCGGTCGGCTTCTTCAGTTTCTTCGTCAATGCGCTGATGCTGGTCCCTTCCTTTTACATGCTCCAGGTCTATGGCCGGGTCCTGACCAGCGGGAGCACAACCACGCTGCTGATGCTCACCCTGATCATGAGCGCTCTCATGCTGGCCATGGGGGGGCTGGAGTGGACACGCTCGCGCCTCATGGTCCGTATCAGCGGCAGGCTCGATGCGCTGCTGGGACCCGATGTCTATCGGGCGAGCTTCAAGCGGGCGCTCGACAGTGGCGGAATGGATGCCTCCGCACAGCCGCTCAGCGATCTGACCGGCCTGCGTCAATTTCTGACCGGAAGCGGCCTCTTCGCGTTTTTCGATGCCCCCTGGTTGCCGGTCTATATCGGGGTCATGTTCTTCTTCCATCCCTGGTACGGCTGGATCGCGATTGCCAGTGCGATCGTGCTGCTTTGCCTGGCGCTGTTGAACGAACGGCTCACCGGCAAGGCCCTGGCGGAGGCCAACCGGCAGAATATCGCCACCAGCCTTCATACCACCAAGAGCCTGCGCAACGCCGAAGTGATCCAGTCCATGGGTATGCTCCACAACCTCATGGCCCGTTGGAGCGTGCGCCAGAAAGAGGCTCTTCGCTTGCAGTCGGTCGCCAGCGACAAGGGCGGCCTCATCACCTCCCTCTCGAAAACCTTCCGAATGCTTGTCCAGTCGCTGATTCTCGGCGCGGGCGCCTATCTGGCCATTCAACAGGAAATCAATCCGGGGGCCATGATTGCCGGCTCTCTTCTCCTGGGGCGGGCGCTGGCGCCGATCGACATGATGATCGGCGGCTGGAAGGGTTTCGTCAGCGCCCGCTCGCAGTATGCCCGTCTCAACGAGATCCTCGATTGGCAGAAGTCCGAACAGGCGCGCATGTCGCTACCGGCGCCCGAGGGGCATGTCCAGGTGGAAAACCTGATCGTCAGTGCGCCCGGCTCGAAGACGCCGATTCTCAAGAACATCGGCTTTGTCGTGCCGGCCGGCGCGGTCGTCGGCATCATCGGCCCGAGCGCCTCGGGCAAGTCCACCCTGGCCAGGGCGCTGCTCGGTGTCTGGGCTCCCCAGCATGGCGTGGTGCGCCTGGACGGCGCCGACATCAACAACTGGGACAAGCGGGAGCTTGGGCCGCATATCGGCTATCTGCCCCAGGATATCGAGCTCTTCGAGGGCAGCATCAGCGAGAACATTGCCCGCTTCGGCGAAGTCGAGCCGGACAAGGTGATCCAGGCTGCCAGAGCGGCCGGCGTGCACGAGATGATCCTGCAGCTGCCGGAGGGCTACGACACCGTGATCGGCAGCGAGGGGGTCAATCTCTCCGGCGGTCAGCGCCAGCGCATCGGGCTCGCCCGCGCCCTCTACGGTCAGCCACGCCTGCTGGTCCTCGACGAGCCGAACTCCAATCTGGACGACGTGGGCGAGCGCGCCCTGGCCAATGCCCTCCGGCAGGTCAAGGCGAGCGGCGCGACCATTTTCGTCATTACCCACCGGACCAGCATTCTGGCCCAGCTGGACTCTCTGCTGGTGATGCATGAGGGTGCCGTCTCGCTGTACGGTCCGCGCGACAAGGTACTCGCCAAGCTCGCTGCCCAGCAGCAGGCCGATCCGGCCAGGCAGCCCGCCAAGTCGGTGCCCGATGCCGTCCAGGCCGGTCAGGCTTGAGCAGGGAGACGCACATGACCGATGCAAGTATTGGCCGCGAGGCTCCCGCACTGTCCGATCTGCCGACCTCCGACCATGCTGTACGGGCCGTGGGCTTTCTGATCGTTTTCGTCACCTTCGGCATCTTCGGCACCTGGGCCGCCGTCGCGCCTCTGGACAGTGCGGCCCTGGCCCCGGGGGTGGTGACCGTACAGACCTACCGCAAGACCGTGCAGCACCTCGAAGGCGGGATCGTCAAGGAACTGCGTGCGCGCGATGGCGATATGGTCAAGGTCGGCGATCCGCTGATCATTCTCGACGAAACCCAGATTCGCGCCGAAAGCGAGGTGACCCGCAGCCAGCTGATCGCGGCGCAGGCCATGGAGGCCCGGCTGCGTGCCGAACGCGACGATCGGGAAAGCATCGACTTCTCCAGCATGCTCGAAGTGGACAGTCCGCGCGCCCGCGAGGCTCGCAATGGCGAAACCCAGGTCTTCACGGCCCGCCGCAATTCCCGTCTGGGGGAGGTCGCGGTGCTGGAGAAACGCATCGGCCAGTTGCACGAGCAGATCAATGGCCTGAAGGGAATGATCCATACCAAAGGCCGGCTGGAAAACTCCTTCGCCAAGGAAATCGGCGAACTGAGGGAGCTGCTTGCCGAAGGCTTCGTCGACAAGCAGCGCCTGCTGGAGCAGGAGCGCAATCTCGACAAGATACGTGCCGAGGTGGCCGACCATCGCTCGGAAATCACCAGGATCCATCTGCAGATCAATGAAACCGAGCTGCAGATTCTGCAGCTCAACAAGGACTTCAACGCCGAAGTCGTCGGCCAGCTGGCCGAGGTGCAGACCAAGGTCTTCGACTTGCAGGAAAAGAAATCCGCCCTTGAGGATCGTCTGGGCCGCGTGGTGATCCGCGCCCCCGAGGACGGCATGATCCTGGGCATGACGGTGCATACCATCGGCGGTGTGATCAGTCCGGGCACGCCCTTGCTGGACATCGTGCCGTCCATTTCCGACCTGGTCATCGAGGCCCAGGTTTCGCCCAGCGATATCGACCGGGTCGAGGCCGGCAAGTCCGCCGATATTCGCTTCAGCGGTTTCAACAGCAGCACGACCCCGGTGGTCGAGGGCACGGTCCTCCAGGTTTCCGCCGACCGTTTCGTTGATGAAAAGACCGGCATGCCCTATTACCTGACCCGTATCGGCCTGACCGAAGAGGGCGCGCGGCGTCTGGGCGGTCTCAAGCTGCAGCCGGGCATGCCGGCCGAGGTCTACATCAACACTGGCAAGCGCACCATGCTGCAGTACCTGATCCAGCCGGCCACCGATGTGTTCGCCAGATCGCTGATCGAGGAGTGACCGTGCGCCGTGCGACTTGTGTGTTTCTGGCGCTGTTGAGCGTGTCGGTACAGGCCGAAACCCCACGGGCCGATTCGGCGTCGGCCCTGTCGCCTGCGCCACGCAAGCAGGGCATCCGGGCCTCGGAATACGCTACCGATCTGCTGCAGTTGTACCGGGAGGCGCGCCTCGAGGATCCGCGTGTGCTGGCCGCCCATGCACGTGCCCAGTCCGGCAGGGAACGGCAGCGCGAGGCGCTGGGCGAACTGTTGCCGCAAGTCTCGGCAAGCACGGTCTTCAGCCGCGCCACCCGTGACGACGATGCGGACCGCTCCTCCTACGATACGGAGCGCTACTCCCTCACCTTGAGCCAGCACCTCTACAACAAGGCCGCCTGGGAGAGCTATCAGAAATTCAAGAGCCTTGCCCGACAAGGCGACTCCGAAGCCGAGGAGGCCCAGGCGGAGGCGGCCATCGATCTTGCGCAGCGCTACTTCGTTGCCCTGGCCTCGGACGACGAACTCGAGCTGGTCATGGCCGAGCGTCGTGCGACCCAGAAGAATCTGGACCGTATCAATGCGCTGTATGAAAGGCAGATGGCAGTGGTCACCGACGTCCTCGACCTCAGGGCGCGTGTCGATTCGCTGGCTGCCGATGAGGTCGAGGCACGCAACCAGGTACGCCTCAGCCGCGAGGAGCTTGCCGAAGTCATCGGGCGCCCCGTGCAGGAAAGGCTCAGTCGCATCCGGGAAGACATCGAGCTCCAGGCGCCCCGGGAAACCCTGGAGGTCTGGATCGAGCGCGCCATTGCCGCCAACCCGGGGCTCAAGGCCAAGGAAGACGCTCTCGCGGCGGCCGATGCCGCGATCCGGGAAGGCAAGGGCGGGCATTATCCCTCCCTCAGCCTCAACCTGTCGGCACTGCGCAGCGATGCCGGCTACGACAACAGCCTGACATCGCGCTATGACAACTACACGGCCGGCATTGCCGTGCAGGTACCCATCTACAGCGGCGGCTCCACCTCCGCGCGGGTCAGGGCATTGCACAGTGACCGGACTTCGGCCGAGCAGGAGCTCGAGGCGATGCGCCGTCAGCTGCTCAAGGAAACCACCAGTGCCTACCTCACCACCCAGTCCAGCGTGGACAGGATACGTGCCACGCGCAATGCGCTCGAGTCGGCAAGAAAATCCACGGAGGCCGCCGAGAAGGGTTTCCGCTTCGGCGTCGTGAATGCAGTCGACGTATTGACCAACGTGCAGAACGAGTACAAAGCGCGGCGCGACCTGTTGAAGGCCCAGTACGACTTCATCACCAATCTCCTGGTCCTGAATCGCTGGGCCGGCAAGCTGTCCGGGCAAACCATCGAGAGCGTCAACGTCTGGCTTGCCCGGAGCAACGCGTCGGAGGATGCCAAGCGCAGCGCCGCGCGCTGAGCGCGGACCCCTGGCGTCCCTGCCAGAACCTCATACGCCTACGGCCCGCCGGCGAAATCTGCGACAATCGCGGCCTTTTCCCGCAATCGCCCACGGCTGTCCATGACCGACGCAACGCCCGCCTTCGACCAGCTGCTGCACAACCTCGATCACGCCCTGATCGCCGACCGCCACCGCCTGCGCCACCAAGTCCACGAGCTGCGCAAGAAGCCGGATGAGGCCAGGCAGGCGCAGTGGCTGGAGCGTTTCCAGGCCTCCTGCGCCAAGGTCGAGGCGCGGCGGGCCAGCGTGCCGGCGCTGCGCTACGACGACAGCCTGCCCATCGCCACCAAGCGCGAGGAGATCAAGGCGGCGCTGGAGAAGCACCAGGTGCTGGTGATCGCCGGCGAGACCGGCTCGGGCAAGACCACCCAGTTGCCGAAGATCTGCCTGGAGATCGGCCGCGGCGTGCACGGGCTGATCGGCCACACCCAGCCGCGGCGCCTGGCCGCGCGCAGCGTGGCCACCCGAGTGGCGGAGGAGATCGGTTCGCCCTTGGGCGAGCTGGTCGGCTACCAGGTGCGCTTCGAGGACCAGTCCAACGAGCGCAGCCTGATCAAGCTGATGACCGACGGCATCCTGCTCGCCGAGACCCAGCACGACCGCTATCTGGAGCGCTACGACACGATCATCGTCGACGAGGCCCACGAGCGCAGCCTGAACATCGACTTCCTGCTCGGCTACCTGAAGACCCTGCTGCCGCGTCGGCCCGACCTCAAGGTCATCATCACCTCGGCGACCATCGACCTGGAGCGCTTCTCGAAGCACTTCAATGACGCGCCGATCGTCGAAGTGTCCGGGCGCACCTACCCGGTGGACACCTGGTACCGCCCGCTGGCCGCCGAAGTGGACGAGGAGGGCAACCGGGTCGAGGACGACCTGACCGTCGACCAGGGCATCCTCGCTGCCCTCGACGAGATCGCCGCCCACGAGCGCAGTGTCGGCAAGCGCCCCGGCGACGTGCTGGTGTTCCTCCCCGGCGAGCGCGAGATCCGCGATGCCGCCGAGGTGCTGCGCAAGGCCAACCTGAAACACACCGAAGTCCTGCCGCTCTACGCCCGGCTGACCCCGGCCGAGCAGCAGAAGATCTTCCGCCCGGCGGCCGGGCGCAAGATCGTGCTGGCGACCAACGTCGCGGAAACCTCGCTCACCGTGCCGGGCATCCGCTATGTGATCGACAGCGGCACCGCACGGATCAGCCGCTACAGCTACCGCGCCAAGGTCCAGCGCCTGCCGATCGAGGCCGTCTCCCAGGCCAGCGCCAACCAGCGCAAGGGTCGCTGCGGGCGGGTCGAGCCGGGCATCTGCGTGCGTCTCTACAGCGAGGAGGACTTCCTCGCCCGCCCGGAATTCACCGACCCCGAGATCCTGCGCACCAACCTCGCCGCAGTGATCCTGCAGATGCTCCACCTGCGCCTGGGCAGCATCGAGGACTTTCCCTTCATCGAGCCGCCGGACGGCAAGGCGATCAGCGACGGCTTCAACCTGCTGCAGGAGCTCTCGGCGGTCAGCCGCGAGGGCCAGCTCACCCCGCTCGGTCGCCAGCTGGCGCGCCTGCCGGTGGACCCGCGCCTCGGCCGCATGCTGCTGGAGGCCACCCAGCAGGGCAGCCTGGAGGAGGTGCTGGTCGTCGCCAGCGCGCTGTCGGTACAGGACGTGCGCGAACGCCCGGTGGAGCGCCAGCAGGCCGCCGACCAGGCCCACGCCCAGTGGAAGGACCCGGACTCCGACTTCGCCGCGCTGATCAACCTCTGGCGCGGCTTCGAGGAACAGCGCCAGGCGCTGGGCGCCAACGCGCTGCGTTCCTGGTGCCGGAAGAATTTCCTGAACTACCTGCGCCTGCGCGAATGGCGCGACGCCCACCGCCAGCTCGCGCTGATCGTGCGTGAACTCAAGCTCGGCCTGGGCAAAGCGGTGGATGGCTCCGACCATCCACCCTACGCAAAATCCGACTCCCGTAGGGTGGAAAACGCCGAAGGCTTTTCCACCGGACAGATTGCCCCGACCAAGGACAACAAGGTCAACGCCATCGTCCGCCAGCAGGTCGAGGTCAGCGAAGCCGCTCAGAAGGCCAGGAACTATGCCGCCGTGCACAAGGCGATCCTCTCCGGCCTGCTCAGCCAGATCGGCCAGAAGACCGAGGAGGGCGACTACCTCGGCGCGCGCCAGCGGCGCTTCTGGATCCATCCTTCCAGCGTGATTGGCCGCAAGAAGCCGGTCTGGGTAATGGCCGCCGAGCTGGTCGAGACCACCAAGCTGTTCGCCCGCATGGTGGCGAAGATCGACCCGGAGTGGATCGAGCCGCTGGCCGGTCATCTGGTCAAGAAGAACCACCTGGAGCCGCACTGGGAGAAGAAGCGCGGCCAGGTCGTCGCCTTCGAGCAGGTCACCCTCTACGGGCTGATCGTGGTCGGCCGCCGCCCGGTGCACTACGGCCCCGTCGACCCGCTGGTTTCCCGCGAGCTGTTCATCCGCGAGGCTCTGGTGCGTGGCGAGATCGCCAGCCGCGCCAAATGCCTGACCGCCAACCGCGAGTTGCTCGAGCTGCTCGACGAGCTGGAGGCCAAGGCGCGCCGTCGCGACATCCTCGCCGACGAGGAAACCCTGTTCGCCTACTACGAGGCGCGCCTGCCGGCGGACATCTACCAGACCGCCAGCTTCGACAGCTGGTACAAGCGCGAGAGCGCCAGGGACCCGCAGCTGCTGATCATGCGCGAGGAGGACGTGCTGGCCCGCGAGGCCAGCGAGGTCACCGCCGCGCAGTACCCGGACAGCCTGCGCCTCGGCGAGCTGCAGCTGCCCTTGACCTATCACTTCGAGCCCGGCCATCCGCGCGACGGCGTGACCGTCCGCGTGCCGGCGCCGCTGTTGCCGCAACTGCCGGCCGAACGCCTCGACTGGCTGGTGCCGGGCCTGCTGGAGGCCAAGTGCGTGGCCCTGGTGCGCAACCTGCCCAAGGCGATCCGCAAGAACTTCGTGCCGGTGCCGGACTTCGTCCGGGCGGCGCTGGCCAAGCTGGCCTTCGCCGAAGGCGCATTGCCCGAGGCGCTGGGCCGCGAGCTTACGCGCATGACCGGCGCCCGCGTGCCCGAGGAGGCCTGGGTCGAGGCCGCCGCGCAGCTCGAAAGCCACCTGAAGATGAACCTCGAGGTGGTCGATGCGCGCGGCAGGTTCCTCGGCGAGGGCCGCGACCTGGCCGAGCTGACCGCCCGTTTCGCCGAAGCCAGCCAGGCGGCCCTGGCCATTCCGCAGCAGAAGGCCGCGGCCGCTCCGGTCGAGGCCAGGGCTTTCGCCCCGGTGGCGGAAAAGACCCAGCAGAAGATCGCCGGCCTGTCCATGACCGTGTTCCCGGCGCTGCTGGAGGAGGGCGGCACGGTGAAGGAGAACCGCTTCTCCACCCAGGTCGAGGCCGACTTCCAGCACCGTCGCGCCCTGCAGCGCCTGCTCCTGCAGCAGCTCGCCGAGCCGGCCAGGCAACTGCGCGGCAAGCTGCCCGGCCTCACCGAACTCAGCCTGCTGTATCGCGACATGGGCAAGCCGGATGCCCTGGTCGAGGAGATCCTGCTGGCCAGCCTCGATGCCTGCATCCTCGACGGCGAGCCGCAGCTGCCCCGCGACGGCGCCGCGCTGGCCGCGCTGGCCGAGCGCAAGCGCGGCGCCTGGGCCGAGCAGGCCGGGCGCCTGGCGAAGCTGGTGCTGGAAATCCTCAAGCTGCGCCACGACCTGCAGAAACGCTTCAAGGGCCGCATCGACCTGGCCCAGGCCGTCGCCCTCAACGACATCAAGGCCCAGCTCGCCCGGCTGATCCAGCCCGGCTTCGTCCGCGACACCCCGGCCGAGTGGCTGCGCGAATACCCGCGCTACCTCAAGGCCATCGAACAGCGCCTCGACAAGGTCGGCGGCCAGCTGCAGCGCGACCGCGTCTGGAGCGGCGAACTCGCCGGCCTCTGGGAGCAGTACCAGGCGCGTGCCGCCAAGCACGCCCAGGAAGGCAAGCGCGACCCCAACCTGACCCTGTATCGCTGGATGCTGGAGGAGTACCGGGTGTCGCTGTTCGCCCAGCAGCTGGGAACGAAGATGGCGGTGTCGGACAAGCGGCTTTCCAAGCAGTGGAGTCTGGTGGAAGCCTGATGCCATCCAGGGTGGGCAAGCGGAGCCTTGCCCACCCTGCGGAGCCGGCTGGTTTGGGTAGGGTGGAAAGCCCGCGCAGCGGTTTTCCACCGGGGCAGCGGATTGTTTCCCGCCTGCCGCCTGTCAACACTACGGTTGACGTTCTGCCTGCTACGGGTATATACCCTTATCCCATGCTTCCGACCCTCTGCCTCTGCACCAAACTCCGCCGGGCCACGCGCAGCGTGAACCGGCTGTACGACGACGCCCTTGCCGGCGTCGGGGTCAATGCCGCGCAGTATTCGCTGCTGCGCAACCTCGAGCGACTGGGGCGGCCGAGCATCACGGAGCTGGCCGAGGCGCTGGGGCTGGATCGCAGCACCCTCGGGCGCAATCTGCGGGTGCTGGAGGGCAAGGGGTTGCTGGCGCTGGAAGGCGGCGAGGATCAGCGCAACCGGCTGGTGTCCCTGACGGCGGCGGGCCGGGCCTGTCTCGACCAGGCGAAGGGGGCCTGGGCGCAGGTGCAGGAGCAACTGGGCCAGCGCCTCGGGCCGGAGAAGCGGGCGACCTTGATGGCGCTGCTGGATGAACTGGAAGGGCTCGACTGATTTTTCGCGGATAAGCGGGTATATACCCGTAAAAGGACGACTCATGACTTCGATATGGCGCACGAGTGGCTGGGTTCTATTGGGCGCTTCGCTGATTCTGGCGCTGTCGCTGGGCATCCGCCACGGCTTCGGCCTGTTTCTGGCGCCGATGAGCACCGAGTTCGGCTGGGGGCGGGAGGTGTTCGCCTTCGCCATCGCCCTGCAGAACCTGATCTGGGGGCTGGCGCAGCCTTTCACCGGAGCGCTGGCCGACCGCTACGGCGCGGCGCGGACGGTGGTCGTCGGCGGTGTGCTCTATGCCGTGGGCCTGGCGCTGATGGCCCTGGCCGACTCGCTCTGGACGCTGTCGCTGAGCGCGGGCCTGCTGATCGGCATCGGCCTGTCCGGCACCTCCTTCTCGGTGATTCTCGGCGTGGTCGGCCGCGCCGTACCGGCGGAGAAACGCAGCATGGCGATGGGCATCGCCGCGGCCGCCGGCTCCTTCGGCCAGTTCGCCATGCTGCCCGGCACCCTCGGGCTGATCGGCTGGCTCGGCTGGTCGTCGGCACTGCTGGCGCTGGGGCTCCTGGTCGCGCTGATCGTGCCGCTGGTGGGCCTGCTCAGGGACAGTCCGCAGCCGCCGCAGGCCGACGAGCAGAGCCTGGGCGAGGCGCTGCGCGAGGCGGCGGCGCACTCCGGTTTCTGGCTGCTGGCGCTGGGTTTCTTCGTCTGCGGCTTCCAGGTGGTGTTCATCGGCGTGCACCTGCCGGCCTATCTGGTCGACCAGCAGCTGCCGGTCCGGGTCGGCACCACGGTGCTGGCGCTGGTCGGGCTGTTCAACGTGTTCGGCACCTATATCGCCGGCTGGCTCGGCGGGCGCCACCCCAAGCCGCAACTGCTGACCGCGCTCTACCTGCTGCGCGCCGTGGTGATCGTCGCCTTCGTCTATCTGCCGCTCAGCCAGTGGAGCGCCTACGCCTTCGGCATGGCCATGGGCCTCTTGTGGCTGTCCACGGTGCCGCTGACCAACGGCACGGTGGCGACCCTGTTCGGCGTGCGCAACCTGTCGATGCTCGGCGGCATCGTGTTCCTCTTCCACCAGCTCGGCGCCTTTCTCGGCGGCTGGCTGGGCGGCTGGCTCTACGACCGCACGGGCAGCTACGAGCTGGTCTGGCAGCTTTCCATCGCCCTCAGCCTGATGGCCGCACTGCTCAACTGGCCGGTGCGTGAACGGCCGGTGGCGCGCCTGCAGGCAGCCGGGGCGGCATGAGCGGCGGGCTGGCCCGGCTGCTCGGCGCCGCGCTGCTCGGCCTGCTGCTGGCACTCGCCTGGTGGGGCTGGCGGCAGGGCGGGCTGGCCCTGCTGCAGCTGGGGATGGGCGTTTGCTGAGGGCGGCGTTCTTTCGCTGCGGCGGGCATGGCGGGCTGCGGGCCATGCTGGATTGTCGATATGTACGCATTTCTGTACATTTCGATATCCAAGGCATCGAGGAGAGCGCCATGCAGACCATCAACTACACCACGGCACGCCAGCACCTGGCGGAAACCATGGATCGGGTGAACAACGACCGCACGCCCATCCTGGTCACCCGGCAGAAGGGCGAGCCGGTGGTGATGATTTCCCTGGCCGACTACAACGCTCTCGAGGAGACGGCCTATCTGCTGCGCTCGCCGGCCAATGCGGAGCGTCTGATCCGCTCGATCGCCAGCCTGCGCGCCGGCAAGGCGGAGCCGCGGTCGCTCGTCGACGAAGACTGAGCCTTGAACATTCTCTTCACGCCCGAGGCCTGGGACGACTACCTGTGGTTCCAGCAAAACGACAAGGCCGGGCTCAAGCGGATCAACCTGCTGATCCAGGATGCGCAACGCGATCCGTTCGGCGGTCTTGGCAAGCCGGAGCCCTTGAAGCACAACCTCAGCGGTTTCTGGTCGCGCCGCATCGGCGAGGAACATCGGCTGGTCTACAGGGTGGACGGAGATGCTCTGCAGATCGTGATGTGCCGTTATCACTACTGAACCTTGAACCCCCTCCAGCCCAGCGCCACCCAGGCCAGTGCCGGATAGCAGGCGTAGTGCAGGCCGAACAGCAGCAGCCCGACCGGGCCGTGTTCGTACTGCTGTTCCATCATGCCGAGCAGGCCGAGGTAGAGCACGCCGAGGCCCAGTCCGTAGCGCAGGACGATGCCCCGGCGCTCTTCGGGCCAGGGCGCACGGTGCGTCCGCCAGGCGAAGACCAGCGCCAGGCCGGCGGCGACCAGGCCGGCGATCAGCAGGGTGGCGAGCAGGCCGCCGACCTTGACGAAGGTGCGCAGCAACAGGTTGAGCAGGATGCTCGCGAGAATGCCGCCGAGGGCATAGTGGCCGAGCCGGGGGGAGGGGATGGACATGCGCGGGAGGCTGCCTGCGGGGGAACGGAGTGGCTGCACCATATCCAGCGGCAAAGCCGCCGACAAGCGCCCGCCGCGGCCGTGGGGCGGCGCTGGCGGCTTGCGTGGCATGGGCTAGCCTGTTCGGGGATTCCCGGGAGGATGGCGATGGAAAACACGGTACGTATCGGATGGATTCCCGCCCTGATCATCGGCGTGGCCCTGGCCTTCGCCGGCTGGGCGGTGGGACGGGGCGTGGAGCGCTTTCGCATGGGCGACCGCGCGGTGACGGTGAAGGGGCTGGCCGAACTGGACGTGAAGAGTGATTTCGCGATCTGGACGCTGTCCTTCCGCCGTGCTGGCGACGAATTCGGCGGCGTGCAGCGGCTGTTGAGCGAGGACCGCGAGCGGATTCTGGCCTTCCTCGGCGAGCAGGGCTTCGAGGCCGGGGAGATCGAGATCCGTCCGCTGCAGGTCCAGGACCTGCTGGCCCGCGAATGGTCGCCGCGGGAGGTGGGGCTGCGCTTCAACGGCCAGGGACAGGTGCTGGTGAAGTCGCCGCGGGTCGATGCGCTGGCGCAGGCGGTCAACCGGGTCGATCCGTTGATCCAGGCCGGCGTCCAGCTCGAGTCCGAGCAGCAGGGCCAGCCCGGCCTGCGCTATCAGCTGCGCGGCTTCAACGAGGTCAAACCGAAGCTGCTGGAGGAGGCCACCCTCAATGCCCGGGCGCAGGCGGCGAAGTTCGCCGCGGATGCCGGGGCGACCCTCGGCCGGCTGAAGAATGCCAACCAGGGGGTGATCCGCGTGCTCGACAGCGACGGCGGCGAGGAGGACAGCGGCCGCACCATCGGCAAGCGCCTGCGGGTGGTCAGCACCTTCGAGTACGCGCTGGAGTAGGGCGGGAGCCGGCCGGCTCCCGCTCAGCCGCGGGGCTCAGCCCTCCGCCACGGCCTGCCCGGCCGGTGCCGCCGTTTGCGCAGGGCCGCTCTGCAGCTTCCAGGCCTGGAGGAAGATCAGCAGGCCGAGGACCGCGGTGATCGCGCCGACGTAGCCGGTGACGGTCCAGCCGAGGCCGGCGCTGATCGCCAGGCCGCCGAGCCACGGGCCGAGGGCATTGGCGATGTTGAAGGCGGCGTGGTTGGAGGCGGCGGCCAGGGTCTGCGCCTCGGCGGCCACGTCCATCAGGTGCGTCTGCAGCGGCGGCGCCAGCGCGACCATGGTGCCCACCGCGAAGACCGCCGGCAGGACGCTCCAGATCGAATGGACCGACAGCGGGAAGAGCAGCAGCACGGCGGTGCTCCACAGCAGCACCAGGGCGACGGACTTGAACTTCAGGCGGTCGAACAGCCAGCCGCCCGCCATGTTGCCGACGATGGTGCCGAGCCCGAAGGCGGCCAGGCCGAACGGAATCCAGGCCTCGTGCACCCGGGTCACTTGCAGCAGGGTCGGCGCCAGATAGCTGAACACGCAGAACATGCCGGCGAAGCCGATCGAGCTGATGGCCAGCGCCAGCCACACCTGGGGCTGGTTGAAGGCGCGGATCTCGCGCATCGGGTTGCTGGGCTCCTCCTGGCGGCTCGCCGGCAGGTGGATGAACACCAGGGCCATGGTCAGCAGGGCAATGGCGCCGACCAGGGCGAAGGCGGCGCGCCAGCTCAGCCACTGGCCGAGCCAGGTGGCCAGCGGGTTGCCGATCAGGATGGCGACGGTCAGGCCCAGCATCACCCGGCTGACCGCGTTGGCGCGCTTGTCCGGCGCCACCATGGAGGCGGCCACCAGCGAGGCGACGCCGAAGTAGGCGCCGTGGGGCAGGCCGGCGATGAAACGATTAAGCATCAGGGCGTGATAATCCGTCGCCAGGGCGCTGGCGAAGTTGCCGGCGGCGAAGAACAGCATCAGCAGCATCAGCAGGATGCGCCGCGGCAGGCGGGCGCCGAGAATCGCCAGCAGCGGCGCGCCGACCACCACGCCGAGGGCGTAGGCGCTGATCACATGCCCGACCTGGGGCTCGCTGACGTTCAGGTCCTGGGCCACGTTCGGCATCAGGCCCATGATGGCGAATTCGCCGGTGCCGATACCGAAACCGCCCATCGCCAGGGCCAGTTCGATCAATAAGACAGCGCGAGCGGAAAGCTGCGGCGCGCCCGCTGGAGCGTGCTCCGTCATGGTGAACCTCGAGTAGGTAATAGGTGGGAACGCAGGCAAGGGAGGGGGGAGAAGCGTCTTCATTATTCTCCTATCGGGAGCCCGAGAAAACCGCTGTAGCCGCTCAAGAACGCGGTTTCAGAGAAATGGCCGGTTTGTCGCGGAGCAGGCGCGCCCCGCTCTGCCGTCAGCGGGCCGGGAAGAGACTGCGCATCCCTCCGGGCTGAACTGGCGGACGCCAGCGGAGCCGGCGCCAGCCGTGCCCTGGGCGGCGTTCGGCCGGCATGCCAGGGCTGCCATGGGACCCCACTCGAAAACGCCGGGTGGCCGCGCAGGCCGTCTGCACAAGCGGCCGATTGCCGCCCTGAAGCCCTGAATCAGGTAGTCCCGGCGGTCGGGCGCTCCATGGCGATGGAGCAATATTTCTGTTCAATTTTGTTTTGGAATCAGTGGATTGGGTGAATTCCAGTGGCCGGATTCGCCGGGCCGGAGCGGGGGAGGAAAGGCCCGCGAAGGTCAATCGTCATGAAAAGTTACATTTTCCGCGCCGCATCCCGATAGGTCTTCGGCAGCTCGCCCGTCCACTGCTTGAACGCCCGGGTGAACGCCGAGGGTTCGGAAAAGCCCAGCTGGCGGGCGACCTGGCTAATCGGCAGGGAGGGCTGGGTCAGGTAGTGGATGGCCATGTCGCGGCGCATGCCGTCCTTGAGGGCCTGGAAACTGCTGCCCTCGGCGCACAGGCGGCGGCGCAGGGTGCGCTCGGTGAGGTGCAGGGCGGCGGCAGTGCTCTGGATGGTCGCGCCGGCCAGGTCGCCGGACCTTTCCAGATGGTCCAGCACCCGCCGGGTGTACACCGGGTAGTAGGCCGGCCGGGTGAACCAGTCGATCGGCGCCCGCCGCAGGTGGTTGGCCAGGGCCTCGGGGGTCTGCACCACCGGGGCTTCGAGCATCCGCGCCTCGAACACCAGGCAGTTGGTCGGCTGCTCGAACTTCGCCGGGCAGGGGAACATCAGCCGGTATTCGGCCAGATGCTCGGGCGCCGCATGATCGAAGGCGACGTACTTCAGCGGAATCCGCTGGCCGATCAGCCAGCTGGGAAAGCGGTGCCAGAGCAGCAGCAGGAACTCCCGCAGCAGGTAGTCCGGGTCCTGGGAAGGATCGCTCAGCGCCATCGAGAAGATGGCCTCCTCGCCTTCGACCTTCAGGTCCAGGCGCAGCGAGTCGTTCACCAGGTTGTAGAAGTGGCCGAGCTTGTAATAGACCGAGTGCAGGCTGCGCGAGCGGACCACCTGCTTGGCCATCAGCGCGAAGAGGCCCTGGCGGCAGCGCTGCGAGCCCATGCCGAGGAACTCGTCGTCGCCCAGGCGCCAGACCCCGCGCATCAGCCGGCTGAACTGATCGGGGGTGATGCGCAGGTGGGGGTTGTCGAGCAGCCGGCGGCTGATGCCGGCCTCGGCGAGCAGCACGTCCTCGTCGAGGCCTCGCCGGCGCGCGGCGTTCATCAGCACCCGCGGGAAATGCATGGAGATGGAGTAGCGCTCGATGCTCATGGCCTGTCCCGGAGAGGCGTATTCCTGCGACGGGAGTCTACCGGAACGGCCAGATCGTTGCTGTCCGTTAATGTCAATTTTGAGGCTGGTTTCGTTATTGCCGACTCCCCGCTCGCGGATGGAAGCTAACGGCCATTCGCGGACTCTCGTCCGATCTGCTCGGAAGGCTGTCCGCTCCCGGCACTCTCCAAGGAAAACCATCCATGCGTGTACAAGTACAAGAAGTGGTCATCGTCAGCGGAGTACGCACGGCCATCGGCGGTTACGGCGGCAGCCTGAAGAGTCACCGGCCCAGCGAGCTGGCCGGCCTGATGGTCGCCGAGGCGGTGCGCCGGGCGGGGATCGACGCGGCCAGCGTCGGCCAGTGCGTGTTCGGCAACGTCATCCACAGCGAGCCGCTGGACATGTACCTGAGCCGGGTGGCGGCGCTCAAGGGCGGGCTGTCCGAGCAGACCCCGGCGCTGACCGTCAACCGCCTGTGCGGCAGCGGCCTGCAGGCGGTGATCGGCGCGGCCCAGCAGATCCAGCTCGGTCTGTGCGACACGGCGGTGGCCGGCGGCGCCGAGTCGATGAGTCTTGCGCCCTACCACCTGCCCACGGCGCGCTTCGGCCAGCGGATGGGCGATGGCGTGACCGTCGATCCGATGGTCGGCGCCCTGACCTGTCCGATCAACCACTACCACATGGGCGTGACCGCGGAGAACGTTGCCGAGAAGTACGGCATCACCCGCGAGCAGCAGGATGTGCTGGCCGTCGAGAGCCACAACCGCGCCCAGCGCGCCGTCGAGCAGGGTTGCTTCAGGGAGCAGATCCTGCCCATCGAGCTGAAGAGCCGCAAGGGCACGACCCTGTTCGACACCGACGAGCACATCCGCCACGACTGCACCCTCGACGACCTCAAGGGGCTGAAGCCGGTGTTCAAGCAGGGCGGCACGGTCACCGCCGGCAACGCCTCCGGACTCAACGACGGCGCCGCCGCCCTGGTGCTGATGGAGCGCCGCAAGGCCGAGGCCGAAGGCCGGCCGGTCATGGCCAGATTGGTCGATTATGCGGTGGTCGGCGTCGACCCCAGCCTCATGGGCATCGGCCCGGCCCCGGCCATCCGCCAGCTGCTCGAGCGCAACGGCCTGGGCGTCGGCGACATCGACGTCTACGAGGTCAACGAGGCCTTCGCCGCCCAGGCGCTGGCCGTCGCCCAGGAGCTCGACCTGCCGCGCGAGCGCCTCAACCCCAATGGCAGCGGCATCTCCATGGGCCATCCGATCGGCGCCACCGGCGCCATCGTCACGGTGAAGGCGATCCACGAGCTGGCCCGCGTCCAGGGCCGCTACGCCATCGTCAGCCTGTGCATCGGCGGCGGCCAGGGCATCGCGGTGCTGCTGCAGCGCGACTGACCGGCAGCCAGCTCCCGGCGGTGGAAAACGCTGCGCGGTTTTCCACCCTGCGGCAAAACCTTTTTTCGATCCGGCCGTCGCCGCGGGCGACGGTGCGGAGGCGTGCGGCCCGAGAGGCCCCGAGCCAAGAACAACAAGGAGTTTCACGGCATGTACAACGGCAAGGCGATGCGCCTCAAGGCACTGGAAGCGGGACTGGTCGAGCTGACCCTCGACCTGCAGGATTCCTCCGTCAACAAGCTGGACAGCCTGACCCTGGGCGAGCTGGCCGAGGTCGTCCGGCTGCTCGAGCGCCACGGCCACGAGATCGAGGGCCTGCTGATCTCCAGCGCCAAGCCGGCATTCGTGGTCGGCGCCGACATCACCGAATTCACCGCGGCCTTCGCCCGCAGCGAAGGCGAGCTGGTGGAGTGGATTCGCCAGGGGCAGCTGCTGTTCGGCGCCCTGGAGGCCCTGCCGTTCCCGACCGTGGCCGCGGTGAACGGCCTGGCCCTGGGCGGCGGCTGCGAGCTGGCGCTGGCCGCCGATTTCCGGGTCCTGGCGGCGGACGCCCGGATCGGCCTGCCGGAAGTGACCCTGGGCCTCTGCCCGGGCTGGGGCGGCACCGTGCGCCTGAGCCGGCTGATCGGCGCCGAGGCGGCGCTCGACTGGATGCTCGCCGGCA
This sequence comes from Azotobacter chroococcum, assembly GCF_002220155.1. Lineage (NCBI taxonomy): Bacteria > Pseudomonadati > Pseudomonadota > Gammaproteobacteria > Pseudomonadales > Pseudomonadaceae > Azotobacter > Azotobacter chroococcum. Next base: position 1,475,564 of record NZ_CP011835.1, read on the forward strand.
AGCCCCAGGCCGCGGCCAGGGCGCTGGAGCTGGGCGCGGTCGACCGGGTGGTCGCTGCCGGGGAGCTGCGTGATTCCGCGCTGAACCTGCTGCGCCTGGCCGCCAGCGGCGAGCCGTCGCTCGCCGCCCACCGCGCCCACAAGCAACAGCCCCTCGCCGACACCCCGGAGACGCGCGAGCGGCTGGCCGAGCTGCAGCGCCAGCACGCCGGCAAGCTCGATCGCCACTATCCGGCGCCGGCGGCGATCCTCAATGCGCTCGTCCGGCATGCCACACTGCCGCTGGACGAGGCGCTGCAGATCGAGGCGTGCACCTTCGCGGTTCTGGCCAAATCCGACGTCGCCCGCGCCCTGATCGGCCTGTTCCTCGGCGACCAGCTGGTCAGGAAGAAGGCCCGGGCCTGGAGCGGCAAGGCCGCGCCGGTCCGCCGCAGCGCGGTGCTCGGCGCCGGCATCATGGGCGGCGGGGTGGCCTTCCAGTCGGCGTCCTCGGGCGTTCCCATCGTCATGAAGGACATCCGCGGCGAGGCGCTCGAACTGGGCCTGAAGACCGCCAGCCAACTGCTCGACCGGCAGATCGACAAGGGCCGGCTGGATGCGGCCGGCAAGCAGCGGGTGCTGGAGAACATCCAGCCGGCGCTGGACTACCAGGATTTCGCCGGGGTCGATCTGGTGGTCGAGGCCGTGGTCGAGAATCCCAGGATCAAGGCTGCCGTGCTGGCCGAGGTGGAGGACCAGGTGCCGGCGGACACGGTGCTGACCTCCAACACCTCGACCATCTCCATCGACCTGCTGGCGCAGGGCCTCAAGCGGCCGGAGTCCTTCTGCGGCATGCACTTCTTCAACCCGGTGCAACTGATGCAATTGGTGGAGGTGATCCGCGGCAGCCGCAGCAGCGAGGCGACCATCGCCCGCACCGTGGCCTACGCCAGCGCCATGGGCAAGACCCCCATCGTGGTCGGCGATTGCCCGGGCTTTCTGGTCAACCGCGTGCTCTTTCCCTATTTCAACGGCTTCAACCGCCTGCTCAGGGACGGCGTCGACTTCGAGCGGATCGACCGGGTCATGGAGGACTTCGGCTGGCCGATGGGGCCGGCCTACCTGGCCGACGTGATCGGCATCGACACCATGGTCCACGCCGACCATGTGCTGCAGGAGGGGTTCCCCGAGCGCATGGGCCACGACGGCGAGCCGATCATGGACGTGCTGCTGGCCAGTGGCGCGCTCGGCCAGAAGAACGGCAAGGGCTTCTACGAGTACGCCAAGGACGCTTCCGGCCGGCGCAGCCGGCAGCCGGCGGAAGCCGCCCGCGCGCTGATCGCCGGGCGGGTGCTGGAGCGGGTCGAGGTTTCCGACGAGGAGATCGTCGACCGTCTGATGATCCCCTTGTGCCTGGAGGCGGTGCGCTGCCTGGAGGACGGCATCGTCGAGACGGCCGAGGAGATCGACATGGGGCTGCTGCTCGGCATCGGCTTCCCGCGCTTTCGCGGCGGCGCCCTGCGCTACCTCGACACCCAGGGCCTGGCGGTCTTCGCCCGCAAGGCCGAGGCCCATGCCCGGCATGGCGGGCTCTATCAATTGACGGACGATTTCCGCGCCCGCCTGGCCGCCGGCCGGGGCTACTTCTGAGTCTTTGCGTCGATGGCGGCAGCTGTGCTGCCGTTGGTGGGTTACGGCCTGTGGCCTGACCCACCCTACGAAAGTGCCGGGTGCCGGCTCACCGAACAATAAAGAGGAAAGAATCAATGAGTGACTATGTCCATCCCTACCGCGACACGGAATTCGTGCTGGGCGAGCTGGTCGAGCTGGAGCGCTTCTGCGCCGAAGCCGGCCTGCACGACGTCAACGGCGAGCTGGTCTCCGCCATCCTGGCCGAGGCCGGCCGGCTCGGCTCCGAGGTGCTGGCGCCGCTGAATGCCGTTGGCGACACCCAGGGCGCTCGCCTGGGCGAGCGGGGCGTCGAGGAAACCCCCGGCTTCGCCGCCGCCTACCGGCAGTTCCAGGAAAGCGGCTGGCCGTCGCTGACCGCCGCCGAGACCTGGGGCGGGCAGAACCTGCCGAACGTGGTGGGCACCGCCGTCAACGAGATCTGGCACTCGGCGAACATGGCCTTCGCCCTCTGCCCAATGCTCACCCAGGGGGCCATCGAGGCCCTCGCCCACCACGGCTCGGCCGAGCTGCAGGCCGCCTACCTGCCCAAGCTGGTTAGCGGCGAGTGGACCGGCACCATGAACCTCACCGAGCCGGACGCCGGCTCGGACCTGGCGGCGATCAAGGCCAGGGCCGTGCCCAACGGCGACCACTACCTGATCAGCGGGCAGAAGATCTTCATCACCTGGGGCGACCACCAGATGACTGACAACGTCGTCCATCTGGTGCTGGCGCGGCTGCCGGATGCGCCCGCCGGGGTCAAGGGCATCTCGCTGTTCATCGTGCCCAAGTTCCTGCTCGACGCCCAGGGCAGGCCGGGCGCGCGCAACGACGCCCAGTGCGTCTCCCTGGAGCACAAGCTGGGCATCCACGGCAGCCCGACCTGCGTGATGAGCTTCGGCGACACCGAAGGCGCCGTCGGCTACCTGGTCGGCGAGCCGCACAAGGGCCTGGCCTGCATGTTCACCATGATGAACCACGCCCGCCAGAGCGTCGGCCTGCAGGGCCTGGCGATCTCCGAGCGCGCCTACCAGCAGGCCCGCCAGTACGCCAGGGAGCGCCTGCAGGGAACCCGCAAGGACGGCAGCCGCTTCCCGATCATCGAGTTCCCCGACGTGCGCCGCATGCTGCTGCAGATGAAGGCCTCCATCGAGGCGATGCGCGCCCTGGCGCTGGTCGCCGCCACCGAGGTCGACCGCGCCGCCCATGCGCCGGACCCGGCCGCTGCCGCGCATCACCAGGGCCGCGTGGACCTGCTGACGCCGATCGTCAAGGGCTGGCTGACCGAGCTGGCCCAGGAGGTGACCTCCCTCGGCGTGCAGATCCACGGCGGCATGGGCTTCATCGAGGAGACCGGCGCCGCCCGTCACTACCGCGATGCGCGCATCCTGACCATCTACGAGGGCACCACCGGCATCCAGGCGCTCGACCTGGTGGGGCGCAAGACCCTCTTGAACAAGGGCGAGCTGCTCGGCGGCCTGCTCGACGAGATCGGCGAAACCGTCGCCCGGCTGGAGAGCGCCGGTCCCTTCGCCGCCCAGGCCCGGGCGCTCGGCGAGGCTCTGGCCGCCGGCCGCGAGGCGCGCCGCCTGCTGCTGGAAGGCGCCGAGGCCGATGCGGCGCTGGCCGGCAGCGTCAGCGTGAACTTCCTGATGCTGTCCGGCTACCTGTGCGGCGGCTGGCTGATGGCCCGTTCGGCGCTGCGCGCCCAGGCACTGCTGGAGGCCGGCGACGGCGACCGCGCGTTCCTCGAGAGCAAGCTGGTCACCGCGCGCTTCTATTGCGAGCAACTGCTGCCGCGCACCCAGGCCCTGCTGGCGGCGATCCGCGCCGGCAGCGGCAGCATCATGGCGCTGGCCGACGAGCAGTTCTGATTCCGCGCCACGGGAACGGCGTCCCGCCGGGACGCCGCTGACAAGCACCACAACAAGAGCGGACGGCCCACGGAGGCCGCCCCAGCGGGGACTTGCGCAATGAAAATACTGGTAACCGTCAAACGGGTGATCGACTACAACGTCAAGGTGCGGGTGAAGGCCGACCAGAGCGACGTCGATCTGGCCAACGTCAAGATGGCCATGAACCCCTTCTGCGAGATCGCCGTGGAAGCGGCCGTGCGCCTCAAGGAAGCCGGCATCGCGACCGAGATCGTCGCCGTCTCGGTCGGCCCCACCGCCTGCCAGGAGCAGATCCGCACCGCCCTGGCCCTCGGCGCCGACCGCGGCATCCAGATCGACACCGCCGAGCCACCCGAATCCCTGGTGGTCGCCAAGCTGCTCGCCGCGGTGGTCGCGGCGGAGCAGCCCGAGCTGGTGATCCTCGGCAAGCAGTCCATCGACGCCGACAACAACCAGACCGGGCAGATGCTCGCCGCGCTGCTGGACTGGCCGCAGGCCACCTTCGCCTCGGCGCTCGCCCTGCAGGAGGGCCGCCTCGAGGTCACCCGCGAGATCGACGGCGGCCTGCAGACCCTGTCGCTGGCCCTGCCGGCCATCGTCACCACCGACCTGCGCCTCAACGAGCCGCGCTACGCCTCCTTGCCCAACATCATGAAGGCCAAGAAGAAGCCGCTGGAGGTCAAGACCCCCGCCGAACTCGGCGTGGCGCTGAAGGCCCACACCCGCCTGCTCAAGGTCGAGGCGCCGGCCGAGCGCCAGGGCGGGATCAAGGTCGGCAGCGTGAGCGAGCTGGTGGAAAAACTGAAGAGCGAAGCGAAGGTGATCTGATGGCCATTCTTGTCATTGCCGAACACGACAACCGCACCCTCAAGGGCGCCACCCTGAACACCCTGGGCGCCGCGGCGCTGCTGGGCGGCGAGGTGCATCTGCTGGTCGCCGGCCGCTCCTGCGGGGCCGTCGCCGCCCAGGCCGCCGCCATCCCCGGGGTGAGCAAGGTGCTGGTCGCCGATGCCGCTGTCTACGAGCACCAGCTGGCGGAAAACCTCGCCCGGCTGGTCGTCGGGCCCGGGAAAGCCTATTCGCACCTGCTCGCGCCGGCCGGCTCGGCCGGCAAGAACCTGATGCCGCGGGTCGCCGCGCTGCTCGACGTGGCCCAGCTCTCCGACATCGTCGGCGTCGTCTCGCCGAACACCTTCCGCCGGCCGATCTATGCCGGCAATGCCATCGCCACCGTGCAGTCGCTGGACCCGGTGGTCGTCGCCACGGTGCGCGCCAGCGCCTTTGACCCGGTGCCGGCCGAGGGCGGCAGCGCCGCCGTCGAGAGTCTCGATGCCGCGCACGATGCCGGCACCTCGCGCTTCGTCGGCGAGGAACTGGCCAAGTCCGACCGCCCGGAACTGGGCAGCGCGCGCATCGTGGTGTCGGGCGGCCGCGGGCTGGGCAGCGGCGAGAACTTCGCCCTGCTGGAGACGCTCGCCGACAAGCTGGGCGCGGCGGTCGGCGCCTCGCGGGCGGCGGTGGACGCCGGCTTCGTCGCCAACGACATGCAGGTCGGGCAGACCGGCAAGATCGTCGCGCCGGAGCTGTACATCGCGGTGGGCATCTCCGGCGCCATCCAGCATCTGGCGGGGATGAAGGATTCCAAGGTGATCGTGGCGATCAACAAGGACCCCGAGGCGCCGATCTTCCAGGTCGCCGACTACGGCCTGGTGGCGGATCTGTTCGAGGCGGTGCCCGAGCTGGAAAAGGCCCTCTGAACCCCGGAGTGGAGGTGTAGGGCGGGTGCAACCCGCCGACTCCGGTGCGGCTCCGCGCCATGTCCGGCGGGTTTCACCCGCCCTACCACGACAACAACAAGCCTTTTGGCCTTTGATGTGGAGGAACGCGCCATGCGCGAAGCCATGGAATTCGACGTGGTCATCGTCGGCGCCGGTCCGGCGGGACTGTCCGCCGCCTGCCGGCTGATGCAGCTGGCCGCCGAACGGAACCGGCCGCTGGAAGTCTGCGTGGTGGAGAAGGGCTCCGAAGTCGGAGCGCACATTCTCTCCGGCGCGGTGTTCGAGTCGCGCGCCCTCGACGAGCTGTTTCCCGACTGGAAGGCACTTGGCGCCCCGCTGCACACGCCGGTCAGCGCGGATGAAGTCTACCTGCTGAAGAACGCCGAGCAGGCCGTGAAGCTGCCCGACGCGCTGCTGCCGAAAAGCCTGCACAACGCCGGCAACCACATCGTCAGCCTCGGCAACCTGGTGCGCTGGCTGGGCGAGCAGGCCGAGGCGCTGGGCGTGCAGGTCTTCCCGGGCTTCGCCGCCGCGGAAGTGCTCTACGACGAGAACGGCCGGGTCAGGGGCGTGGCCACCGGCGACATGGGCGTGGCCGCCGACGGCTCGGCCAAGGACGGCTTCATGCCGGGCATGGAACTGCACGCCCGCTACACCCTGTTCGCCGAGGGCTGCCGGGGCCATCTGGGCAAGCAGCTCGCCGCGCGCTTCGACCTGGCCCGTAACGCCGACCCGCAGCACTACGGCCTCGGCATCAAGGAGCTGTGGGACATCGACCCGGCCCGCCACCGGCCCGGGCTGGTGATCCACGGCGCCGGCTGGCCGCTGGACAAAGACACCGGCGGCGGCTTCTTCCTCTACCACGCGGAGAACCACCAGGTCGTGGTCGGCCTGATCGTCGACCTGAACTACGCCAACCCCTGGCTCAGCCCCTTCGACGAGTTCCAGCGGCTCAAGCACCACCCGGTGCTGAAGCAGTACCTGGACGGCGGCAAGCGGGTGTCCTACGGCGCGCGGGCCATCGCCAAGGGCGGCTTCAATGCCCTGCCGGAGATGGCCTTCCCCGGCGGCCTGTTGCTCGGCTGCGACGCCGGCACCCTGAACGTATCCAAGATCAAGGGCAGCCACACGGCGATGAAGTCGGGGTTGCTGGCGGCGGAGACGGTATTCGCCGCGCTCGCCGAGGAACTGCCCGACAGCGCCTGGGCGCCGCGCTGGAAGGCGGCCTTCGAGGCCTCCTGGCTGCATGAGGAGCTGTACCGCTCGCGCAACTTCGGCCCGGCGCTGCACCGGCTCGGGCCGTTGGCCGGCGGCGCCTTCAACTTCGTCGAGCAGAATGTCTTCGCCGGCCGGCTGCCGATCACCCTGCACGACCGCGAGGCCGACCATGCCCGGCTGCGCCCCGCGGCGGACTGCTCGCCCATCGTCTATCCGAAGCCGGACGGTGTGCTGAGCTTCGACAAGCCTGCTTCGGTGTTCCTCTCCAACACCAATCACGAAGAGAACCAGCCCTGCCATCTGGTTCTCAAGGACGGCGCGCTGCCGCTGAGCGAGAACCTGCCGCGCTACGCCGAGCCGGCGCAGCGCTACTGCCCGGCCGGGGTGTACGAGGTGCTGGGCGCCGAGCAGGGCGAGCCACGTTTGCAGGTCAACGCGCAGAACTGCCTGCACTGCAAGACCTGCGACATCAAGGACCCGTCGCAGAACATCGTCTGGGTGGCGCCCGAGGGAGGCGGCGGACCCAATTACCCGAACATGTAGGGCGCCTCGCCGGCTTGCATGATCGTTTCCACAAGGCCGTCCGGGCCGGACCCGGTACGGCCAAGGCCCCCCTTCGAATAATTACAATCCTCCGAGGTTTCCCATGTATTCCGAGCGTATTCGTCTGGCTTCCCTGCATGACCGAATCATGAGTGCCGCGCAGGCGGCGGCCCTGATCGAGGACGGCATGACCGTCGGCATGAGCGGCTTCGGCGGGGCGGGCGACGCCAAGGCCATTCCCCTGGCGCTGGTCGAGCGGGCGGGAGGCGCGCCCCTCAGGATCAACCTGATCACCGGCGCCAGTCTCGGCAGGGGGCTGGACGGCCTGATGGCCGAGGCCGGACTGCTCGCCCGGCGCATGCCCTTCCAGGGCGATCCCCTCCTGCGCCGGGCCATCAATGCCGGCGACGTCATGTTCATCGACCAGCATCTTTCGGAGGTCGTCGAGCAGATACGTGACGGCCACATCCCGACACCGGATATCGCCGTGATCGAGGCGGTGGCCATTACCGAGCAGGGGCATATCGTGCCGACCTCCTCGGTGGGCAATTCGGCCAGCCTGGCCCTGATGGCCAGGCAGGTGATCGTCGAACTCAACCTCGGCTGCAACCCGCTGCTGGAAGGGCTGCACGATATCCACATTCCGGAAGATCGCCCGGATCGCCAGCCGATTCCCCTGGTCCGGGTCGACGAGCGCATCGGTACGCCGGCCATCGAGATCGATCCGGCGAAAATCGCCGCCATCGTCATCTGCGACACCCCCGAGACGGCCTACCCGATGCTGCCGCCGGACAACGAGACCCAGGCCATCGCCAACCACCTGATCGGCTTCTTCGAGCGGGAGGTGGCGAGCGGGCGGCTGGCCGGCAATCTGGCGCCGCTGCAGGTCGGTGTCGGCTCCATCGCCAACGCGGTGATGCATGGCCTGATCGAGTCGTCGTTCAGCGATCTGACGTTGTATTCCGAGGTACTGCAGGATTCGGCCTTCGCGCTGTTCGACGCCGGCCGGCTCGGGTTCGCCTCCGGCTGCTCGATCACCCTGTCGGAAGACTGCGGCCGGCGCGTCTTCGCCGATCTGGGCAAGTACCGCGACCGCCTGGTCCTGCGCCCGCAGGAAATCTCCAACCATCCTGAAGTGGCCCGCCGGCTCGGCATCATCGGCATCAACACCGCGCTGGAGTTCGACCTCTACGGCAACGTCAACTCCACCCACGTCGGCGGCACGCGGATGATGAACGGCATCGGCGGCTCCGGCGACTTCACCCGCAACGCGCGCCTGGCGATCTTCGTCACCAAGTCCGTCGCCAAGGACGGGGCCATCTCCAGCGTGGTGCCGATGGTCGGCCACGTCGACCACACCGAGCACGACGTCGACATCCTGGTCACCGAGCAGGGCCTGGCCGACCTGCGCGGCCTGGCGCCGCGCGAGCGGGCGCGGGCGATCATCGACAACTGCGTGCACCCGGACTACCGCGCGGCGCTGGAGGATTACTTCGCGCGCGCCTGCGAGCGCGGCGGGCAGACCCCGCACCTGCTGGGCGAGGCGCTGTCCTGGCACCTCAACCTGGAGGAGCGCGGCCACATGCTGAAGGCCGGCTGAGCCGAGCAAGACTTTCCTCGCAATACCGACCCGGCCGCAGCCCGTGGATCCCTCCAGGCTGCGCTCGACGTCGGTGCCTTGGCCGGATCGGGAGCCTTCCCGGTCCGGCCTTTTTTGTCGCCGCGCTTCGTTGCGCCGGTTTGCCGTGCAAGAGGCATGACAGTGCCGGCGTCTTTCGCGGCAGGCGGCGGTCGAGAAGGCGGGCAGGCCCGTTCCTGACTGGCCGGTGGCCCCTTCATGCTTTGGTCTAGTGGGGAGGGGGGGCGAAACTTTGTATAAGCCCCAGCGACGGTAAGTGCTTCACCCGCATTCCTCTTACTAATAACTACAATCTTCGAGGTTTCCCCGCATGTACTCCGAGCGTATCCGCTTGGCTTCCCTGCATGACAAGGTCATGAGCGCAGCCGAAGCCGCTTCCCTGATCAAGGATGGCATGACTGTCGGCATGAGCGGTTTCGCCTGCGCCGGCGACGCCAAGGCCGTGCCCTTCGCCCTGGTCGAGCGCACCAGCCACGAGCCCCTGAGCATCAGCCTGATCACCGGCGCCAGCATCGGCAACGGCCTCGACAAGCTGATGGCCGAGGCCGGCCTGCTGGCCCGGCGCATGCCGTTCCAGGCCGACCCGGCCCTGCGCAAGGCGATCAACGAGGGCAAGGTCATGTTCATCGACCAGCACCTCTCCGAAACCGTCGAGCAGATGCGCAGCAATCAGCTCAAGCGGCCGGACGTCACCGTGGTCGAGGCGGTGGCGATCACCGAGGACGGCCATATCGTGCCGACCGCCTCGGTGGGCAACTCGGCCAACCTGGCGCTGTTCGCCGACCAGGTGATCGTCGAGATCAGCCTGCGCTACGGCACCAACCTGGAAGGGCTGCACGACATCTACATCCCGCCGGAGCGTCCGGAGCGCTCGCCGATTCCGCTGGTCAGGCCGGACCAGCGTATCGGCGCCACGGCAATCCCGATCGATCCGGCGAAGATCGCCGCCATCGTCATCAGCGAGTACAGCGACTCGCCGTCCAACGTGCTGCCGCCGGACGGGGAGACCCAGGCGATCGCCGACCACCTGATCGGCTTCTTCGCCAACGAGGTGGAAGCAGGGCGCCTGCCGCGCAACCTGGGGCCGCTGCAGGTCGGTGTCGGCTCCATCGCCAACGCGGTGATGGCCGGCCTGGTCGATGCGCCCTTCGAGAACCTCAGCATGTACTCGGAGGTGCTGCAGGACTCCACCTTCGAGCTGTTCGACGCCGGCAAGCTGGACTTCGCCTCGGGCAGCTCGATCGTTCTCTCCGCGGCCCGCGGCACCCAGGTGTTCGGCGACTTCGAGCGCTACAAGGAGCGCCTGGTGCTGCGCCCGCAGGAGATCTCCAATCATCCGGAAGTGGCCCGCCGGCTCGGCATCATCGGCATCAACACCGCCTTGGAGTTCGACCTCTACGGCAACGTCAACTCCACCCACGTCGGCGGCACGCGGATGATGAACGGCATCGGCGGCTCCGGCGACTTCGCCCGCAACGCCCAGCTGGCGATCTTCGTCACCAAGTCGATCGCCAAGGACGGGGCCATCTCCAGCGTGGTGCCGATGGTCAGCCACGTCGACCACACCGAGCATGACGTGGACATCCTGGTCACCGAGCAGGGCCTGGCCGACCTGCGCGGCCTGGCACCGCGCGAGCGGGCGCGGGCGATCATCGACAACTGCGTGCACCCCGAGTACCGCGCGGCGCTGGAGGACTACTTCGCACGCGCCTGCGAGCGCGGCGGGCAGACCCCGCATGTGCTGGAGGAAGCCCTGTCCTGGCACATCAACCAGGAACGGCGCGGCCACATGCTGACGACCGCTTGAAGAGGCAGGTCCGCCGGCGACGGCGGGCCGGCTGCCGGCCCGCTCAGTTCCGGCGCACCGGCGAGGCGGGCGCGAGCGGGGCAACGCTCATCGAGCGGATGACGGCGAGCCCGTCGAACGCCTCGGCGGTGATGCCGTTCGCGTCGTTCGCGTCGTTCGCGCCGTACACGACCGCGCTCAGCGCGTGCTCGTCGCCGTTCACGAACATTTCGACCGAAGTGCGGTCGACGATGACGTCGAGATCGACGGCGCCATCCCGTGGCCGGACGCGGATCGTGCGCCCGTGCTGGTACACCTCGGTCAGCTGGTCGGCGATCGCATCGTGGTCGCGGACGATGAATGCCGTTTCAGTGGTGAAGTCGTAGCCAATGGTCGTGAAGTGCGTGCCGTCGGTCTTGAGCTTCAATCGCATCTCCCGGGCCGGCTGGAGCGGGTCCTGCGCAATCGAGGCGCGCAACCGGTACGCGGCACTCGTTGGCTGCGGCACCTCCCGGGTCTCGCCATGGCCGATCTGCAACTGCTCGATGCGGGCCTGTTCGCCCTCGAGCGTGCCGAGCGTGTCGATCGGGCGCGAGCTGAGCGCGAGCCGGCCGTCGATGTTCTTCAGGTGCAGCTCGCGCACGAGCGAAAGGTGGCTGCCGCCCCATTCGCCGGCGGGAAGCCGGCGGGCATAGTCCCAGTTGTTTGCCCAGCCGACGGCGTACCGGGTACGCAGTTGCTCTTCGGCGGTCTGCCGTGGGTCGGTCCAGGTGACGGCGGCGTAGAAGTCCGACCCGTTGTCGAGCCACTGGGGTTCGGCCTGATCGGGGTGGAAGTTCGTTCCGTCCCACTCGCCGGTCCAGTAGGCATACCCGGAATTCATGCCGTAGTTGAAGCCGTTCGCGCCGGTCGCCAGCACCCAGGTCGTGCGCGACGGGTCGCCTTCGACCGACATGCGAAACAGCTCCGGGCACTCCATGATGCCCAGGTCGTTGCGCTCGAACCCCGACAGGTAGGTCCATTCCTTCAGGTTCGCGGAGGTGTAGAAACCGATCTTGTGCGGCTCGGAGATGAGCATCAGCCAGCGCGAATGCTCCGCGTCCCAGGTGATTTTCGGGTCGCGAAAGTCCCCGCTGCCCGCCGGATTGCGCATGATGGGGTTGCCTTCATACTGCTCGAAGGTGTAGCCGCCGTCGGTGGAGTAGAACAGCGACTGGGTCTGCACGGCATCCAGTTGCTGTGTCGCGACGACAACGATCGCGCCGGCACCGAACCCGGCCGTATCGTTCACGTCGATGACAGCACTGCCGGACTGGATGTCGCCGTCGCCGCGCGTGTACTTGTGGATCGCCACGCCCTCGTCGGACCAGTGCACCAGGTCGGTCGAGGTGACGTGGTACCACTCGGTACCGTTCCCGTTCGGGTAATCCTCATTGTAGAGGTAGTACAGGTGCCAGCGACCATCGAGGAAAAAGGGCCGCTGCGGATCGTTCATCCAGCCGCTCGCTGACGTCAGATGCACCTCGGGGCGCAGTTCGCCGAGCCCCTCGGCGCTCACCCGTGAGGCGACGACGGAGTCGCTCTCTTCAGCGGCAACGAGTGGGGCGATGCCGGTGGTGAGCATGGTTGCGACGGCTGCCACGACGATGCGCAGCCATCCTCGGGGCACGGTAGGCCGGAATCGCTTGGAGATCATGGGGAGTGCTCCTTTCGCTCCTTCGTGTGTCGTTGTGCCCGTGCTCGTCATGTCGAACGGTGAGTGGGAACTGGAACGAACGTCTCTGGGGCGCCCGCATCGTACCGCGCATCGAAAAGGCCCGGCCACAATGGATGCAGGGTTGAGGCTTGTTTCGCATCGTGCGAGCGTGGGATGTCCGCCTGCGCAGCCGGGACCTTTGGCCGATTTGTGATACCGTTTCGCAGCCCGTCAAGCGGTCGAGCGAGAGAGGAAGCCATGGACAATCGGGCCGGCGAGATGCAGGTATTCGTCCGCGTGGTGGAGACCGGCAGCTTTTCCGAGGCCGCCCGCCAGCTGCTGGCCAGCCCCTCGACCATCAGCAAGCTGGTCCTGCGCATCGAGCAGCGCCTCGGCGTGCGTCTGTTCGAGCGTTCCACCCGCCGGCTGGCGCTGACCGACGAGGGACGCCTGTACTACGAGCGCAGCCAGGCGCTGCTCGCCGAACTCGACGACATTGAGCAGGCGCTCGCCAGGGGCGCGCGCCACGCCCGCGGCACGGTGCGGGTGAATGCCTCGGTGGGCTTCGGCACCTGGGGCATCGAGCCGCTGCTGCCGGTCTTCTGGGAGGCCCACCCGGACATCCTGGTGGACCTGTCGTTGTCCGACGATCTCGTCGATCTCTATCTGGAACGCACCGACATCGCCTTTCGCATCGGCGCGCTGGGGGATTCGAGCCTGCGCGCGCGCAGGATCGGCGTCGCCCGGCGGCGGATGGTTGCCGCCCCGGCCTATCTTGAGCGGCACGGCGTGCCTGAAAGCATCGAGGATCTCGACCGGCACAACTGCCTGGGTTTCAACTTCCGCCGTGCCAGCCCGGTCTGGCCGCTGCGCCAGGGCGGGCGCATCGTCGACCGCATGGTGCGCGGCAACCTCCTGGCCAACAATGGCGAGACGGTGCGCCGCCTGGCCATCGCCGGGGCCGGCATCGCCCGGCTGGCCGACTTCCACATCGACCGCGACATCGCCGCCGGCCTGCTGGTCGAGGTGCTCGCCGAGAGCGGCCACGACTGCGAAGAGGTCCATGCGCTCTACCCGGGCGGGCGGCATGTGCCCCAGCGGGTGCGGGTGTTCCTCGACTTCATGGTTCCGCGCCTGCAGGCGTTCATGAAGCGCCCGTGAGCAGTCAGCGCTCCTCGACCAGCGCCTTCAGCCGCTCCAGACCGGCGTGATAGAAGCCCTCGAAGTCCGCGGCGATCTCCACCGCGTCGACCCCATGGCTGCGGAAGCGGCTGGACCAGACCGCCTGCACGCCGCCGGCGCCATCGTCGCGGACCGCCACCTGGCCGACGTACTCGGACACCGGGAAGGGGCTTTCGAGCAGCGCGTAGCTGTATTGCCGCTCGCTGTCGCTGAATTCCAGCAGGCGCTCGACGATGACCTCGCCGTCGATCGTCTCCAGGCGGCGCACGCGACCGCCGTCCTCGAGCCGGCTGCTGGCGATCGGCCCGACCCAGCGCGGCAGGAAATCGAACCCGCCGAGGATCGACCAGACCTCGGCGGCCGGACGGGCGATGCTTACGGAGACGCTTATTTCGATCATGTCTTTCGATTCCTTCTTCATGGGGCGAGGATCATGCAGCGCTGGGCGGCATCCCTGCAGCCTGGCGGCGGTACGAATGGCCTGGCGTGCCGGTCCGTTGATCATAGCGGGCGGCACAGGCCGCCGACAGCCGAACGTGGGACGGTAGTATCTCCTGGAGGCTGGCCGGGAGCAGGGCGCTCGCCGGTTGCTGGCCGTCCGGCCGGCCACCTGGCCGCTGGCTATGCTGGGAGTCAGGCGTGGCCGCCACGCCCACGGCGTCGGGACGGGCGCAGGATGGCCTGGCCGTGTCGCCGCCGCCTTCACTCAGCGGAGCGGGAAGAGCCGATGACTTCTCTCGAGACCATGGTGCTTCTGATCGCCGCCGGCTTCCTGCTGCTCGGCGTCGGCTTCGCCAACCGTGCCGAGGGCTGGGGCGTCGCGCTGATCGCCCTCGGCTGGCTGTGCATGCTGTCGACCGTGGCCTACAAGATGTACATCACCTTCGGCTGAGCGGATTCAATCGGCATCGCGGATGCTCAGGATGGCGTCCTCGCTGACCCGCATCCGCCGGCCGTAGCGCTCGAACCGGTAGAAGCCGGTTTCCTCTTCGTATTCCGGGCTGTCCGTGGTCTTGAGTTCGCGGCCGTCCTTGAGGGTGACGATGGCGGGGCCGGAGCAGCCGATCAGCGGGATGGCGGACAACAGCAGGGCGGCGCCGAGGACGTTGCGTGTTTTCATGACGGTGCACCTTGGGCAGGGACGTATGAAAGGGGGGCGATGAACCCCCGGTGGGTTGCTGTCCTGCCTCCAGTCTATCCACGAATGTCGTCCCAGCCATGGGAAACTGTTGTTCGCTATTGCAGCGATTTGCGCAGGCGCGCCAGGGCGCCGACGAAGAAGATCCCGCCGATCGTCGCCAGCGCCAGCAGCGACGGCCAGACGATGGCCAGTTCCGCGCCGCGGAAGAAGACCGCCTGGGCCAGCTGGATGAAGTGGGTGGTGGGGGCGACCAGCATGATGTCCTGCACGAACTCGGGCATGCTCTCCCGCGGGGTCTTGCCGCCGGAGAGGATCTGCAGCGGCATCAGCGTGAGGATGATCAGCAGCCCCAGCTGTGGCATGGAGCGGGCCAGGGTGCCGAAGAAGATGCCCATCGAGGTGACGGCGAACAGGTGCAGCACGGTGCCGGCGAGGAACAGCGTCATCGAGCCCTGCAGCGGTACCTCCAGCCATCTCTCGACGACCAGGCGCAGCGACAGGATCGCGGCGGCCAGCACCACCACGCCCATCGACCAGACCTTGGCCAGCATGATCTCCAGCGGGGTGACCGGCATCGCCAGCAGGTGCTCGATGGTGCCGTGCTCGCGCTCGCGGATCAGCGCCGCGCCGGTGAGGATGATCGCCAGCATGGTGATCTGGTTGGCCACCTCGTTCAGCGCGCCGAACCAGGCGCTCACCAGATTGGGGTTGTATTCCATGCGCACCAGCGCATCCACCACCGGGATCTCGACGCTGCGGTAGCGGCGGACGAACTCGGCGACTTCCTCGGTGACGATCCGCTGGATGTGCCCGGCGCCGGTGAAGGCCTGGCTGACCTGGGTGGCGTCGACGTTGAGCTGGATGGTCGGCGTGCGTCCGGCCAGCAGGTCCTGCTGGAAGTTCGGCGGGATGTCCAGGGTGAAGGTGTAGAGCCCGGCGTCCATGCCGCTGTCCATGGCGGCGGTGTCGATGTACTGCGGCGGCAGGAAATAGGGCTCCTGGAAGGCGTCGACGATGCGCCGGGAGGCCTGCGAGCGGTCCTCGTCGACCACCGCCAGGGTGGCGCGGTAGGGGGTTTCCGGCAGGCTGGTGGCGCTGGCGTAGATGCCCAGGGTGAAGGAGTAGAGGATCAGCAGCAGCAGCGCCGGGTCGCGATACAGGCTGCGCAGCTCCTTGAGGCCGAGTTGCAGGATGTTGGAGAGCTTGCGGGCGAGCCTGCGCATCTCAGCGCTCCTGTTTGCGCAGTCCCGCGACGCTGGCCAGGGTCAGCAGCGGAACGGCCAGCAGCAGCGGGACGAAGTAGGGCCAGAGCTCGATCAGGCCCAGGGCCTTGTTGAACACGCCGCGGCAGATGGTGAGGAAATGGCTGGTCGGGTAGAGCTGGCCGACCAGTGCCCCCATCCCTTCCATGGCCGACACCGGCTGGAGCAGCCCGGAGAACTGGATGGCCGGCAGCAGGGTGGCGATGGCGGTGCCGAAGATGGCGGCGATCTGGCTCCTGAGCACCGAGGAGATCAGGAGGCCCAGGCCGGTCGAGCAGGCCACGTAGAGCAGCGCGCCGATGCTCAGGGCCGGCAGGCTGCCCTTGAGCGGCACGCCGAAGAACAGCACGGCGAGCGCCACCAGCATGGCGAAGTTGGCCATGCCGAGCCCGATGTAGGTCAGCTGCTTGCCGAGCAGGAACTCCAGGCGGGTCACCGGGGTGACGTAGAAGTTGACGATCGAGCCCATCTCCTTCTCGCGCACCACGCCGAGGGCGGTGAGCATCGCCGGAATCATCATCAGGAGGATCGGGATCATCGCCGGCACCATGGCCGGCAGGCTCTGCACGTCGGGGTTGTAGCGGTAGCGTACGGCGACCTGCGCCTGGGGGCTGGCGACGGCCTGGGACGACTCCCGGGCCAGGTGCTCCAGGAAGCTCTCGTGGATGCCCTGCACGTAGCCCTTGATGGTGTCGGCGCGGGTCGGCATGGCGCCGTCGATCCAGAAGGCCACCTGCGGCCGGGCGCCGCGCTTGAGGTCGCGGGCGAAGTTCGGCGGAATCTCGATCGCCAGGCTGATCTCGCCGCTGCGCATGCGCCGCTCGAGATCCTCGTGGCCGCCCAGCGGCGGCTTCTCGATGAAGTAGCGCGAGCCGGACACGTCCAGGCTGTAGCCCTGGCTGGTGGTGGTCTGGTCGTGGTCGAGCACGGCGAAGGTCAGCCGCTCCACGTCCATGTTGATCCCGTAGCCCATGATGAACATCAAGAGCGCCGTGCCGAGCAGGGCGAGGGTGGCGCGGATCGGGTCGCGGCGCAGCTCCATGGCCTCGCGGCGGCTGTAGCTGAGCAGGCGGCGCAGGCTGAAAGGGGGGTTGCCGGCGGCGCCGGCGCTCTCTGCCGGGGCCGCCGCGGGGCTGACTGGCGGCGCCGGCGCGGCGCTGTCGCCGGCGTCCTCGAGGTAGGCGATGAAGGTTTCCTCGAGGCTCGGTAGGCTGCGTTTCGCCATCAGTGCCTGCGGGGTGTCGCTGTCCAGCACCTTGCCGGCGTGCATCAGCGAGATGCGGTCGCAGCGCAGTGCCTCGTTCATGAAGTGGGTGGAGATGAAGATGGTCACCCCTTCCTCGCGCGACAACTGGATCAAGAGCTCCCAGATGCCGTCGCGGGCGATCGGGTCGACTCCCGAGGTGGGTTCGTCGAGGATCAGCAGCTCGGGCCGGTGGATCACCGCCACGGCCAGCGACAGGCGCTGGCGGATGCCCATCGGCAGATCGCCCGGCAGGCTGTCGAGCTCGCCGGCGAGGCCGAAGCGCTCGACCATCGCGGCGATCCGCGCCTGGCGCTCGGCGGCCGGGACGTGGAACAGGCGGGCGTGCAGGTCGAGGTTCTGCCGCACCGAGAGCTCGCCGTAGAGCGAGAAGGCCTGCGACATGTAGCCGACCCGCTGGCGCACCCGCAGATCCCTGGCGTCCACCGGCTGGCCGAACAGCAGCGCCTGGCCCTCGCTGGCCGGCAGCAGGCCGGTGAGCATCTTCATGGTGGTGGTCTTGCCGCAGCCGTTGGAGCCGAGGAAGCCGAAGATTTCCCCGCGCTCGATGCGGAAGTTCACGTGATCGACCGCGACGAAGTCGCCGAAGCGCATGGTCAGCCCGTGGGCCTCGATGGCCACGCCGTCGCTGCGGGTGTGCGGCGGAATGACCAGCGCACGGTGGCCGCGGCGCCGCTCTTCCGGCAGCAGGGCGATGAAGGCTTCCTCCAGGCTGGCGCTCCCGGTGCGCGCCAGCAGCTCCGCCGGTGCGCCGCAGGCCAGCACCCGGCCGCCGTCCATCGCGGCCAGCCAGTCGAAGCGCTGCGCCTCGTCCATGTAGGCGGTGGCGACCAGCACGCTCATCCCCGGGCGGTTGCGGCGGATGCGCTCGATCAGCTCCCAGAACTGGTTGCGCGACAGCGGATCGACGCCGGTGGTCGGCTCGTCGAGGATCAACAGGTCGGGGTCGTGGAGCAGCGCGCAGCACAGCCCGAGCTTCTGCTTCATGCCGCCGGAGAGCTTGCCCGCCGTCCGTTCGGCGAAGGGCGCAAGTCCGGTGCTGGCCAGCAGGTCGGCGATGCGCCCGTGGCGTTCGGCGGCTGCCTGGCCGAACAGGCGGCCGAAGAACTCCAGGTTCTCGAACACGGTCAGGGTGGGGTAGAGGTTCTTGCCCAGGCCCTGGGGCATGTAGGCGATGCGCGGGCAGACCGCGCGGCGGTGGGCCGGGTCGGCCATGTCGCCGCCCAGCACCTGCACGCTGCCGGTCTGGATCTGCCGGGCGCCGGCGAGCAGCGCCAGCAGGCTGGACTTGCCGACCCCGTCCGGGCCGATCAGCCCGGCCATGCAGCCGGCCGGGATGCTCAGGTCGAGGTCGTCCAGGGCGCGGGTCCGGCCATAGCGCAGGCCGACCCCGGCAAGCTGCGCGACACCGTTCATGGGCTCAGGTTGACCTGCAGGTGGGCGGGCCATTCGAGCACGGGGTCGAGCTTGACGTAGGCCCGGCCGGGCAGGCCGGTCTTCACCTGTTCGAGGTGTTTTTCCAGGAGTTTCGGGTCGATGCGCGCCTTGATGCGGAACATCAGCTTCTCCCGCTCGCTCTCGGTTTCCACGGTCTTCGGCGTGAACTGGGCGACGCTGGCCACATAGCTCACCTTGGCCGGGATCACGTAGCCCGGCGCGGCGTCCACCACCAGGTGGGCATCGCTGCCCAGGGCTACCCGGCCGGCCTCGCGGGTGGGCAGAAAGAAGGTCATGTAGACGTCGGTCAGGTCGACCAGGTTGAGCACCTTGCCGCCGGCGGCGAGCACCTCGCCCGGCTCGGCCACCCGGTACTGCACGCGGGCCAGGCGGTCGGTCTTCAGCTGGCTGTCGTCGATGTCCGCCTGCAGGCGCCTCACCGTCGCCCTGGTGGCCTCCAGGGAGGACTCGGCCTCGATCACCTCGGATTCGGCCGCCTTGATCGCGGCTTCGGCCGAGAGCACCTGGGCGCGCGCCGTGGCCAGCGCCGCCTGGGCGCTCAGCATGCCGGCGCGGTCGTCGTCGAGCTGCTGGCGCGACACGGCGTTGCGTCTGACCAGGGCATCGGTGCGCTGGAAGTGCTTCTCCGCCGCGACCAGTTCGGCCTGCCGCTGGCGCACCACGGACTCGGCGGCGGCCTGTTCGCTCTGGCGCTGGGCGACCCGCGCGCGGGCGGTCAGGATGGCGCTCTCGGCCTTGCTCACCTGGGCCAGGGCCTCGCCCAGCTGGGCCTCCAGCACTTGGGTGTCCATGCGGGCGAGGATCTGGCCCGGCTGGACGAACTCGCCTTCGTCGACGTTGATTTCGGCGATGCGGCCGGACAGTTTGGTCGCCACGTCGATTTCGGTCGCCTCGATGCGTCCGTTGCCGCTGGCGAACCCCTCGCCGAGGCCCGTCGGACGCAGCTCCAGCCAGGCCAGGCCGGCTGCGCCAGCCAGCAGAACGACGGCCAGCAGGCCGCGGACGAGACGTTTCTTGCCTTCCTGTTTCATGGGATGCATTCCTGACCGCATGGGAGGCGCCCGTGGGCCTGGCCGACCGGCGGGCGGGCGCGTGCCTGCCGCGAGTATAGCGACCGGTTGGTTCGCAGCCTATTGATCTGCGCCGGCGCCTGGGGCGCTCTGGGCTGCCGCCTTGCGCCTCCGCCGTCCGGGCCGGGTCACTTCGGCTGCGGGCCGCCGTAGGTCTCCAGCAGGTGCATGTAGTTGGCGCGCACGTAGTTGTCGTGCTTCTGCAGCCGCGTCCAGCTCATCTGTCCGCGGATCTGCTCCAGCGACCGGCTGCGATGGCTCAGCAGCCAGGCTTCCAGGCCGGAGAGCAGGGTGCGCACGTAGCCGGGGCCGTGGCGCAGGATGGCGGCGGTGGTCATCACCGTGTCGGCGCCGGCCAGCATGTACTTCACCAGCTGCTCGACGTCCTCCACGCCGCCGGAGGCGGCCAGCGAGCCTCTGATCCGCCCGGCCAGCAGGGCGATCCACAGGAGCGGCAGGCGCATTTCCCGGGCGTCGCTCAGTTCCAGGGTGCTGAACAGCTCCAGGCGCTGCAGGTCGATGTCCGGCTGCAGGTAGCGGTTGAAGATCACCAGACCGTCGGCGCCGCCCTCGACCAGACGGCTGGCCATGTTGCCGATGGAGCTGAAGTAGGGCGGCATCTTCACCGCCAGCGGGATCTTCACCGCCTGCCGCACGGCAGCCAGCACGTCGAGGTAGCGCTGCTCGACCGCCGCACCGGACTCCAGTGGGTCGACCGGCACGAAATACAGGTTGAGTTCCAGGGCATCGGCGCCGGCCTCCTCCAGCAGGGCGGCGTAACGGGTCCAGTGGCTGGCCGAGGCACCGTTGAGACTGGCGATGACCGGCACCGACAGTTCGGCCTTGGCGCGCATGATCAGCGCCAGATGGCTCTCCGGGATCAGGCCGTAGGGACCGCCGTCGACCGGCGCGAGGAATTCCGGCACGTCGGCGCAGGCGGCGCCGATGCTGGCGTAGTCGTTGGCGCCGGCTTCCAGCTGTTCCTGGAACACCGAGGGCAGCACGACCGCACCGATCCCGGCATCGTCGAGCCGGCGCAGGTGATCGAGCTCGGCGTTCTGCGGCGAGGCCGAGGCGATCAGCGGATTGCGCAGGGACAGGCCCAGATAGGGGGTGGTCAGGTTCAAGGCTCGGCTCCCGGGGTCAATGGCTCATCCTGTTCAGGCTCTCAGATATCCAGGCAGATCTTCCCGAAATGCCGCCCGCTTTCCTCGTGCCGAAAGGCTTCGACCATCTCCGCCAGGGAAAAGTGGCAATCGATGACCGGCCGCATGCCCGTCGCCTCGATGGCCCGGATCATGTCCTTCTGCTGGCGGCGGCTGCCGACGATCAGCCCCTGCAGGCGCAGCTGACGGGTCAGCGCGATGGCCAGCGGCAGGTGGGCGGAGAGTCCGGACAGGATGCCGATCACCGCGATGTGCCCGCCGATGCGCGCGGCGGTCATCGATTGTTCCAGCGTAGCCGGTCCGCCCACCTCGATGACATGGTCGACGCCGCGGCCGCCGGTCAGGCGGCGCACCCTGTCGCCCCACTGCGGGTCCTGGCGGTAGTTGATCAGATGGTCCGCGCCCAGGGCCTCCAGGCGGGCGAGCTTGTCGTCGCTGGAGGAGGTGGCGATGACCGTCGCCCCGGCCAGCTTGGCGAACTGCAGGGCGAACACCGAAACCCCGCCGCTGCCCTGCACCAGCACGGTCTCGCCGGGCTTGAGGTTGCCGTCGGCCATCAGCGCGCGCCAGGCGGTCAGCCCGGCGGTGGTCAGGGTCGCCGCCTCGGCGTGGCTCCAGCCGCGCGGCGCATGGGTGAAGGCGCTCGCCGGCATGGTCACCTGCTCGCGGGCGAAGCCGTCGATGCCGTCGCCCGGCACCGTGGCGAAGCCCTCGACCTCGGCTTCGCCGTCCAGCCAGGTGGGGAAGAAGGTGCTGACCACCCGGTCGCCCGGCTTGAACTCGTCGACGCCGCTGCCCACCGCGAGGACTTCGCCGGCGCCGTCCGAGAGGGGGATGCGCGGCTCGACCGGACCCCAGGCGCCGCTGACCACCAGGTAGTCGTGATAGTTGAGCGAACTGGCGCGGACGCGCACGACGATCTCGCCGGCCTGCGGCTCGAGCGGCTCGCTGGTTTCCAGGACGACGCGCTCGAAGCCGCCGCCGGGCTGTACACGGAGGGTGCGGATGCTCATCAGTCTTTCCTCTCAGGCTGGGTGGGGGAACGCTATACCGCCCTCGGCGGGGCCGTGTTGTCGGAGAGCAGTGTAAGGAAAGGTAGTGCAGGCCCCATCCAGCCGGGTAGGCGCGCGCGGGCGGATCTACGCTGCCGGCTGTTTTTGCGCGACCGCCTTGACCGCGGCGCGATGCCTCACCTTACTTGTCTGTGGGGTAGGGCAGGCCGATGGTCGTTCCTCTTTTGTCCAGTGCTTCGCAAGAAGGGCTGGAGAGGCCTTTGCAGCTCGGCAGGCCGCTGGCTGGGAAGCTGAAAGAAGAACGAGGACCTTGCGCATGCAGCATGTCAACGAGGGCGATTCCTGCCTTGAGACAAGGGAAGAGAAAGAGACGGATAAACGCAGCCGTTGGGAGGCGGTTTTCACCCGCTGTCTCGAGGTGGGGATGGTTCTGGCGTACGGCGCGGCTTTTCTGGGGCTGCTCTTCTGAGGTCCCGTCCCGGTCACCTGTTCGACCATGGCCGGATGGCCTGACTGCGCCGCGGGACGCTATATGAAAGCCCGGCTCCACCCGGGCTGGCCTGCAGCCTTGCGGCTGTTCGCCAGAGCCGTTCCATCACATCGCCACGGAGGGCGATCCTATGTCGATCGACAACATCTTTCTTCTCGCGCTGGCAGGTTGTGCGCTGTTCGCGGCCGGTCTCTATGTGGAGCGTCTGACGCGACCGCATGCCATCGAGGCCAAGGCAAAGCCCGGAGTGCGCCGGATGTCGGGCTGACGGCGTTCAGCGCCATGCGCTGCGCTGTGACGGCCGGCGCGCCGCTTTCCGACCGACGGCCTTTGCCATGCAGGACAGGCGGGACGTTCGTTTGCCGGATGGCCCGGCGCTGGCGTCCCTCGCATACTCCCCCGCTGGAAAGCGCTTCGATTGCGCTGCGCTGTGTAAGCCGTTGCCTACACGTCTTGTAGGTCGGGTGGCTGTCAGGCATGAAAGCAAAATGCCATCAATTGCGCAAATTATTGAAAAATAAGAATTTCCAACCGTGTTCCTGGCTCGGCCGCGCTGCAGGGGGCAGCACGTCGCCCTCTTGTCCAGCCCGGGCTGCGCGTTAACATCTCCCCGTGTCGACGGACTGACGCAGGCTGCCACGGAGGACGGCCAGGGACTTCGCAGGATGGCGAATCATCAGGACGATGAGCCAGGAAAAAAGGGAAAGGGAATGAAAGAGTAGGCGAGGCTATCCTCGCCTCTTTTTTTGCGCGCAGAAAAAGTAGACTACCTGTCTACGGCTCGTGCTCGGGTAGTCAGTCGATGTCGATACGAATATTCCTGATGGTCTGGACGCTTCTGCTGTCCTGGCCGGGCAAAGCCACGGAGCTGCGCTTCGTGACCGGTGAATTCCTGTCTTTCGACTTTTCCAGCAAGGAGTCCGACAGCGGGGCGAAGCCGCCGGTTGCCCGCGGTCCCTTCGTCGAGACGGTGCAGGCGGTCTGCGCCCGCATCCACTTCGATTGCCCGATCGGTCTGGTGCCCTGGCGCCGTTCCCTGGCGATGCTCGAGCAGGGGCAGACCGATGCCGTCTTCGCCGTCATTCCCACCCACGAGCGGGCGATCGATTTACGCTTCGGTCCGGTGCTGATCGACTCCAGCCTCAACCTCTATGCCCATCGCTCCAATTCTGCGCAGGGCTGGCGCCCGCAGCCCGGGGAGCGCCGCGACCTCTACACGCTGGGGCCCTCCGGCACGGCCAATGTGGTACGCCAGCATATCCAGGGGGTTCCCTCGGCCCATGTCTACCTGGAGAGCGACAACCTGCGGCTGATGCGCAAGCTCGATGCGGGGCGTTTCGGCAATGGCATGGTGGTCATGAATCCCAGCATCGCCCGCCGCCTGATCGAGCAGCACCAGCTGCGCAACGTCCGCGAGGTCGGCCTGTTCAAGGAGGTGGGTTACGCCATCGCCTTCTCCCGGGCGCGGGTTTCGCCGGAAAAGTTCGAGGCCTTCGAGCGGGGCCTGGACGAGCTGATCGCCGACGGCACGATCGGCGCCATCTTCCAGCGCTACCAGCTGGAGCTGTCCGCCTCCGCGCGCAAGCGGGCCGTCCGCAAGGAAAGCGCCGTGCCGCACGAGGCGTGCCCGCACCACGGCCACTCAGAGGAACACGGCGGCGATGTCCACCGAGGAACGCCGTCCCACTGCCCGGTAATGGCTTTCCAGCCAGGCGATGGCCTGTAAGCGGCCCTGGTCGCGGAGCATTTCCAGAAAGGGCTGGCTGGTGGTCATCTTCGACTCCGCGGCGAGCCGGCCCATCAGCGCGTCGTCGGCGATCATGTGCAGGTGGGTCTGGTTCAGGCGCCGCTCCAGGCGGCCCAGGGGTAGCAGCGTGCGGGCGGCGTGTTCGCGGGCCTGGGCGAGGCTGTGCATCTCGCGCAGGAAGGTGGACTTGAACGCCAGCTCCTGCGCGCGGCGGCGGATCTCCTCGACGCTCTGCGGCGTCCGGCCGTGGGCCATGGGCGTGAGCAGGACGAGCAGGATGTCGCTCGCGCTGCACTCGTAGACCAGCGGAAACACCGCCGGATTCGCCGAGAAGGCGCCGTCCCAGTACGGCTCGCCGTCGATCTCCACGGTGTGGTGGTAGGTCGGCAGGCAGGCCGAGGCCAGTACGCAGTCCTCGCTCAGCTCATGGCTGCGGAACAGCCGCAGGCGGCCGGTGTTGGCATTGGTCGCGGCGATGAACAGCTCGACCGGGCAGGCCGCGCGCAGGCGCTCGAAATCGACCAGCGAGACGAGGATGTCGCGCAGCGGATTGACGTTCATCGGATTGAGCTGGCGCGGCGAAAGTACCTGGGTCCAGTAGAGCATCATCTTCAGGCTGGTCGCCGGATAGCCGCTGCGGATGTTGGCGCCGGCGTTGAGCAGGGGCGCGCTGCTGGCCACCGCCTGCCAGAAGCTGGCCAGCGCCTCGCGCGCGCCGTCGCGCCCGCCCTGCAGCAGGCCGTGGGCCAGCACGGTCGCGTTCATCGCTCCGGCGCTGGTGCCGCTGACGCCCGCGAAGTCGAGTCTGCCGTCCTCCAGCAGCGCGTCCAGGACGCCCCAGGTGAAGGCGCCGTGGGCGCCGCCGCCCTGCAGGGCGAGGCCCACGGATGGGCGGTTGTTGCGCGAACGAAAGAACATGGTGCCTCCCTGCGCTTGAAAAAAGGTATCCGCTTCAGACAGGCAAAATCCGCTTCTTTCACCCGGCAGCAGACCAACAGCGTACCTTAAGGTCTGTTGACGCTTTGGCGTGAGCCGCGTTGCCGCGCAACCCGAAGGGACGGGACCCGTTTGGCGCAGCACGGCGTCGCTCGTCGTTCATTTGGAATGACCAAACTTCTCTCCTCGCTCCTTGTTCTGCGCCAAACGGGCCTCCGTCGCAGCCTACGCCAAAACGCCAACAGACCCTAGGCCGGCGGGGCGTCCAGCAGGGGGGCCAGCAGCACGCGCATGCTGCGCCAGTGCGAACCCTCCCAGTAAAGACGCTGGCAGGCATCGCAGGCGAAAAAGCGTGAGTAGAGGGCAGCGATCCGCGGCGGCAAACGCGGCCTGGCCTGTTCCGCGGCGATCTCGTGCAGCGGCAGGTTGCAGTGCAGGCACAGGCTGAACGGCCGTGCGCTGCGCGCGAGGTCCAGCCGCTCGAACAGCTCGCGCAGCTGCAGGGCCGGCTTCAGGGCGTGCACGTAGCAGCCGTGGTCGACGATGCGCCGCTTGAGCAGTTCGCGGTCGCGGCTCAGCACGATGCGCCGCTGCTCGGCGGCGAGGGTGGCGATCTGGCTGTCCTCGTAATGGTTGTCGTAGAGGGTGTCGAAGCCGCACATGCGCAGCAGGTTGGCCAGCCCGCCGAGGTGGGCGTCGGCGATGAAGCGCAGCTCCCGCAGCGGATGGGGTCGCACCTTGAGCAGGGGGGTGATGTCCAGCGCCTCGAAGCGGGGGTAGACCGCTACCCGGTCGCCGTCGCGCAGCTGCCGGGCGAAGTCCACCGACTCGCCGTTGACCAGCACCAGCTCCACCTCGGTGTGCGGCACGCCGAGCGCCTCGATCATGTGTTTGACCGTCGCCGCCCGCGCACAGCCGCAGGTGAACGCCTGCCGCCGCCGCTCGGACGGCAGGAAATCGTTGAGCTCCTCGTAGAAGCGGAAAGTGGCGCTGACCATGCCGACAGTATGGCAGCCGGGTGCAGATCCGCCGGCAAGCGTAGCGGATCGCCAAGAGGTAATATGACTGTGCGAGCGGCCCGTCCGGGGCCTTGTCGATGCCGGCTGCGCCGGTGTTTTCCACGAGAACGAAGAGGTTCAGGAATGAGCGACATTGTCTTCATCACGGGGGCGACCTCCGGCTTCGGCCGCGCCGCCGCCCGCCGTTTCGCCCAGGCCGGCTGGTCGCTGGTGCTGGCGGGCCGGCGCCTGGAGCGTCTGCAGGCCCTGCAGGAAGAGCTGAAGGAGCAGGTTCCGGTGCACATCGCCGCCCTCGACGTGCGCGATGCCGAGGCCGTCCGCCAGGTGGTCGCGGCGCTGCCCGAGGGCTTCCGCCAGGTCAAGGCGCTGCTCAACAACGCCGGCCTGGCCCTGGCCCCGGAGGCGGCGCAGAAGGTGGCGCTGGAAGACTGGCACACCATGATCGACACCAACATCACCGGCCTGGTGAACGTCACCCATGCGCTGCTGCCGACCCTGATCGCCACCGGCCAGGGCGCCAGCATCGTCAACATCGGCTCGGTCGCCGGCCACTGGCCCTATCCGGGCGGCCACGTCTACGGCGCGACCAAGGCCTTCGTCCAGCAGTTCTCCTACAACCTGCGCTGCGACCTGCTCGGCACCGGCGTGCGGGTCACCGACATCGCTCCGGGGCTGGCGGAAACCGAGTTCACCCTGGTGCGCACCAAGGGCGACCAGGCGGCCTCCGACCGGCTGTACCGCGGCACCACGCCGCTGGTCGCCGAGGACATCGCCGAGCAGATCTTCCACGTCGCCAGCCTGCCGGCGCACATCAACATCAACCGCCTGGAAATCATGCCGGTGCGCCAGGCCTGGTCGGCCTTCGCCGTCGACCGCGACCCGCAGTGAGCGGTCGCGCCGCGATGGCTCAGAAGCGCTCGCGCTCGCCCAGGTAGCGCCACTGTCCCGCCGGCAGCCTGGCCATCGCCAGGCGGCCGATGCGGATGCGCCTGAGGGCCAGCAGCTCGAGCCCGACGCTCCGGCACATGTGCGCGATCTGCCCGGCCTGCGGCGCCTTGAGGGCGAAGCGCAGGTGCCGTTCGCTCTGCCAGCTGACCTTGCACGGCGGCAGCGCCCGGCCCCGGTAGTCGAGGCCGTGGCTGAGCCGCTCCAGGCCGCCGGCGGCCAGCTCGCCGGCGACCTCGACGACGAACTCCTGCTCCAGCGTGTCGGCCTCCTCGCCCAGCTTGCGCAGCACGCCGCGCTGCTGGCTGAACACCTGCAGGCCGCTGGCGGCGGGTTCCAGCGGCAGCAGCGCGGTGATCTTGCGGAAGTGTCGGGAAAGTGGGCGCTGCGCGCCGTGATCGCTTTCCGCCCAGGTTGCCGGGCCGAGGCGCTGCAGCGCCTGCTCGAGCGTCTCGCCGGCCGGCTTGTGCAGCAGCAGGGTCACCGGTTCGACCGGCGCGGCCACGGCATCCGGATGCAGGACGACCGCCTCGTCGCCGACCTTGAACTGCGGCTCATCGACGACCCGCCCGTCGACGCTGACCCAGCCGCCCTCGATATACAGCTCGGCTTCCCGGCGCGAGCAGTGGGTCAGCTCGACCAGGCGTTTGGACAGGCGGATGGGATCGGTCATGGCGAAGGCACTCGGAATCGGGCAGGCATTGTACTCGCCTGCGTGGCCGCAGAGCCCGCCCCGTAGGCGCCAGCGTGCTGGCGATTCGTCGCCGCGAAAAGGCATCGCCCGCAAGCGGGCTCCTACAGTTGTAGTGGCTGCGCCCCTCTTTCACGAAAGGAACTCGACCATGCCTCGTCTTTGCCTCCTCGCCCTGCTCTGCACCGTCCTGCTGACCCCGGCCGTCCAGGCGGCCCAATATTCCAGCGAAAAGGGCCCGCTGCAGGTCGACCAGATGGCCGGCGGTCTGGAGCATCCCTGGGCGCTGGCCTTCCTGCCGGACGGGCAGGGGATGCTGATCACCGAGCGCCCCGGCCGCCTGCGGCTGTTCGCCGACGGCCAATTGTCCGGGCCGCTGGGCGGGCTGCCGAAGGTCTTTGCCCGCGGACAGGGCGGGCTGCTCGACGTGGCGCTGTCGCCGCAGTTCGCCGCGGACCGGCTGGTCTACCTCTCCTATGCCGAAGCGGGGGACGACGGTCAGGCCGGCACCGCCGTGGGCCGCGGCCGGCTGTCCGCGGACCTGCGCCGGCTGGAGGATTTCCGGGTGATCTTCCGCCAGCAGCCGAAGCTCTCCACCGGCATCCACTTCGGCTCGCGGCTGGTGTTCGACCGCGATGGCCACCTGTTCATCGCTCTCGGCGAGAACAACCAGCGGCCGACCGCGCAGGATCTCGACAAGCTGCAGGGCAAGCTGGTGCGCCTGTATCCGGACGGCCGCGTGCCCGAGGACAACCCCTTCGTCGGCCGCCAGGGCGCGCGGCCGGAAATCTGGTCCTACGGCCACCGCAACCAGCAGGGCGCCGCGCTCAATCCCTGGACCGGCCGGCTCTGGACCCACGAGCACGGCCCGCGCGGCGGCGACGAGATCAACATCCCCGAGCCCGGCAGGAACTACGGCTGGCCGCTGGCCACCCACGGCATCAACTACTCCTTCCTGCCGATCCCCGAAGCCCGCGGCAAGACCGTCGCGGGCACCGAGCCGCCGCACTACGTCTGGGAGAAGTCGCCGGCGATCAGCGGCATGGCCTTCTACGATGCCGGGCGCTTCCCGGCCTGGCAGCACAGCCTGTTCATCGGCGCCCTGGTCGACCGCTGCCTGATCCGCCTGGAGCTGGACGGCGACCGCATCGTCCACGAGGAACGCCTGCTGGAAGACCTCGACACCCGCATCCGCGACGTCCGCCAGGGCCCGGACGGCTACCTCTACCTGCTGACCGACGAGACGAGCGGCAAATTGTTGCGCCTCGGCCTGGCGCCTCGCGAGTAGAATGCCACCCCCGGCAAGCAAGGTATTCAAGATGGCACTCATTGGGCGGTTCAATTCCCTGCAGGTGGTCAAGCACACCGACTTCGGCCTCTATCTCGACGGCGGTGCGGACGGCGAGATCCTCCTGCCCCGGCGCTACGTGCCCAAGGATTCGCCGAGCGAGGTCGGCGACTGGCTGAACGTCTTCGTCTACCTGGACAGCGACGACCGGCTCATCGCCACCACGCTGCGGCCGAAGATCCAGGTCGGCGGCTTCGCCAGTCTCAAGGTGGTGCAGATCAACCGCGTCGGCCTGTTCCTCGACTGGGGCCTGCCCAAGGACCTGCTGCTGCCCCATTCCGAAGAGAAGCGCCCGCTGCAGGTCGGCGACTACTGCGTGGTCCACGCCTACCTCGACCCGCGCACCCGGCGCATCGTCGCCACCGCGCGGCTCGACCGCTACCTGGACAAGACCCCGGCCCACTACCTGCCCGGCCAGGCGGTGGACCTGCTGGTGGTCGAGCCCACCCCGCTGGGCTTCAAGGCGATCATCGACGGCCAGCACTGGGGGCTGATCCACAAGAACGAGGTATTCAAGTTCCTGCGCGGCGGCATGCGCGAGCAGGGCTACATCAAGGAAGTGCGCGACGACGGCAAGATCAGCCTGACCTTGCAACCGGTCGGCCAGGCCGCCCGCGACGAGCTGGCCGACAGCATCCTCGCCCGCCTGGACGAGGAGGGCGGCGTGCTGCCGCTCGGCGACAAGAGCCCGCCGGAACTCATCGCCCGGCTGTTCGGCGTCAGCAAGGGCAGCTTCAAGAAGGCCATCGGCGGCCTCTACAAGCAGGGCCTGATCGCCATCCACGACGAGCGCATCGAACGGCTCTGACGCCGCCGGATGCCGCAACTGCCTGAAACGCGGAAAAAATTTTACGGATTCGCCGCTGCGGGGCTTGAGCTCAAGCGGCCGAATTTGAATAATGTGCGCCGTCTTACGCCGGTGTAGCTCAGTCGGTAGAGCGGCTCATTCGTAATGAGAAGGTCGAGGGTTCGATTCCTTTCACCGGCACCAATCAGATCAAGGCTCGCAGCGATGCGGGCCTTTTTCGTTTTTGAGGCGGTCTATCGCTGGGTTGACACCAGAACCGAAATGCCCCCCCTCAATACAGCCCACTCGGCCAGGCGCTCGGTGGTTTCCGCGTCGGTAGCAACGAGCCGATCGTCCGGGTTCCGTGCGTACCAGCGATTGACCCCTGCAGCGCCGCAAGCCTGCGGCTCTGTTCGAGTACTCCCGGGTGCCATCTGTCTGGCATCATCCTCCCCACGACACAACCATCTCCGGATAGCCGGGGGACGATTTCAAGGGATAGAGCATGGCAGAGAGCAGTAACTTCGCTTTCCTCAAGGAGCACGACCCAGTCTTCTTCCAGCTCGCCAGCACGGCCGAGCGCGTGTTCGCCAGCGACCCCAACTCCACGCTGATCAAGCTGCGCCAGCTCGGCGAGGCGCTGGCTCAGGATCTGGCCGTGCGCGCCGGCATCGAGTTCGACGCCACCCTCAGTCAGGCTGATCTGCTGTACCGCCTGAGCCGCGAGATCCAGCTCGACGGCAACATCCGCAACCTGTTCCACACCCTGCGCATCGAGGGCAACAAGGCCACCCACGAATTCCGCACCCAGCACCGCGAGGCGCTGGATGGCCTCAAGGTCGCCCGTGCCCTGGCCATCTGGTATCACCAGTCGTTCGGCAAGGCCGGCAGCGCCTTCAAGCCCGGCCCCTTCGTCACCCCCACCGACCCCAGCGCCCCGCTGCGCGAGCTGCAGGAGCAGATCGAGCAATTGCGTGCCGAGCTGGGCGACAGCCGTCAGCAGTTGGAGAGCAACCAGCAACTGGCCGAGCTGCTGGCCCGCGAGAAGGACGAGTACTCCACCCTGGCCGGGCAGATGGACAAGGAGGCGCGCACCTACGAGCAGCTCGCCCTGGAGCACGAGGCCGCGCTGGCCAGGACCCGCGCCGAGTTCGAGGAGCGTCTGCAGGCGCTGCACAAGCAGCTGGAGAGCCAGCCGCAGGTCGCCCAGCAGGTCATGCACAAGACCCAGCAGGCCAGCAGCCAGTTCGACCTCAACGAAGACCTGACCCGCATCCTCATCGACCAACAGCTCACCGATGCCGGCTGGGAAGCCGACTCGCTCGACCTCACCTGGCGCAAGGGTGCCCGCCCGGAAAAGAGCAAGAACAAGGCCATCGCCGAATGGCCGACCAGCAAGCCGGGCGAAGCGGCCGACTACGTGCTGTTCGCCGGGCTCACCCCGGTGGCCATCGTCGAGGCCAAGCGCAAACGCATCAACATCGCCGACCGCATCCCGCAGGCCGAGCGCTACTCCCGCCAGTTCGTGCTCCAGGGCGAGCTGCAGCCGGCCTGGCAGCTGAGCGCCGAGAGTGCCGGCTGGGCGGACGGGCAGGGCGGTCAGTTCCGCGTGCCGTTCGCCTTCGCCTGCAACGGCCGCCCGTACATCAAGCAGCTCGCCGAACAGTCCGGCATCTGGTTCCGCGACCTGCGCAGCCCGGCCAATCTGCGCCGCCCGCTGCAGGACTTCCACACGCCCGAGGGCCTGCTCGACCTGCTCAAGCGCAGCCGCGTGGAGGCCGAGGCCAGGCTCCAGCAGGAAGGCTTCGCCTACCTCCGGCTGCGCGACTACCAGGAAAACGCCATCCGCGCCGTGGAACAGGCGCTGGCCGCCAACCGCCGCCAGTGCCTGCTGGCCATGGCTACCGGCACCGGCAAGACACGCACCATCATCGGCCTGATGTACCGCCTGCTGAAAGCCGAGCGCTTCCGCCGCATCCTGTTCCTGGTCGACCGCAGCGCCCTCGGCCAGCAGGCCCTCGACGCTTTCAACGAGGCGGCCCTCGAGCAGAACCACACCCTGGCGCAGATCTACGACATCAAGCAGCTCGGCGACATGGCCGCCGAGGCCGAAACGCGCATCCAGGTCGCCACTGTGCAGGCGATGGTGCGGCGCATCTTCCAGTCCGACCAGCCGCCGCCCATCGACGCCTTCGACTGCATCATCGTCGACGAGGCGCACCGCGGTTACACCCTCGACCAGGAGATGACCGAGGGCGAGCTGGCCGTGCGCGACCACAGCCAGTACCTGTCCCAGTACCGCCGCGTGCTGGAGTACTTCGACGCCTGCCGCATCGGCCTCACCGCCACCCCGGCCAAGCACACCAGCGAGATCTTCGGCGCCCCGGTGTTCACCTACAGCTACCGCGAGGCGGTGGCCGACGACTGGCTGATCGACCACGAACCGCCGATCCGCTACCAGACCCTGCTCAGCCAGAACGGCATCCACTTCGCCAGGGGCGAGAGCGTCAGCGTCATCAACACCGCCACCGGCGAGGTGGACGTCGCCGAGCTGGAAGACGAACTCGACTTCGAGATCGAATCCTTCAACCGCCGGGTCATCACCCCCGGCTTCGACCAGGTGATCTGCGAACAGCTGGCCCAGGAGCTCGACCCGCTGGGCGACGAGAAGGCGATGATCTTCTGCGTCAACCAGGCCCACGCCGAGCGAGTCAAGAACCTGCTCGACGACGCCTTCAAGGAAGTCCACGGCGAGCAGTACAACCAGGCCGCCGTGCAGATCATCACCGGGCAGAGCGACAAGGTCGAACAGCTGATCCGCCAGTACAAGAACGAGCGCTACCCGAGCATCGCCATCACCGTCGACCTGCTCACCACCGGCATCGACGTGCCGCGCATCTGCCATCTGGTGTTCATGCGCCGGGTGCGCTCGCGCATCCTCTACGAACAGATGAAGGGCCGCGCCACCCGCCGCTGCGACGAGATCGGCAAGACCGTGTTCCGCATCTACGATCCGGTCGACCTCTACGCCAGCCTCGAGCCGGTGGACACCATGAAGCCGCTGGTCAAGGACCCCGGCGTCACCCTCGAGCAACTGGTCAACGAGCTGAGCAACCCGGCCAGCCTCGACGCCCCCGGCAGCCAGCCGCAAACCAGCCATGCCCACGATGTGCTCGACCAGCTCAGCCAGCGGGTCATGCGCATCCTGCGCAAGGCCAGCCACAAGGCCGAGGACAAGCCGACCCTCAAGCACAAGCTCGCCGAACTGGAAGACGCCTGGGGCGTGGCGCCGGACAAGCTGCACCAGCACCTGCACCAGCTCGGTCCGCAGCAGGCCGCGCAGTTCGTCCGCCAGCACACCCGCCTGCTGGAACAGCTCGATGCGGTGAGGGCGCTGCTCGGCTCGGAAAACTACCCGGTCATTTCTACCCACAGCGACGAGCTGCGGGTCAGGGAGCAGAACTACGGTGCCAACCAGAAGCCGGCCGACTACCTGGAAAGCTTCAACGACTTCATCCGCAACCAGCTCAACCAGTCGGTGGCCCTCGGCGTGGTGGTCAACCGCCCGCAGGACCTGACCCGCGAACAGCTGCGCGAAGTACGCCTGCTGCTCGACCAGCACGGCTTCAGCGAAGCCAGCCTGCAGAGCGCCTGGCGCAACCAGACCAACCAGGAAATCGCCGCCAGCATCGTCGGCTTCATCCGCCGCGCCGCCCTCGGCGAAGCCCTGCTGCCGTTCGAGCAGCGGGTGGCCAACGCCATGCAGACGATCTACGCCCTGCAGCCGTGGACGCCGGTACAGCGCAAGTGGCTGGAGCGCCTCGCCAAGCAGCTGGTGCATGAGGTGGTGATCGACGACAAGCAGATCGGCGAAGCCTTCAAGAACGACGGCGGCAGCAAGCAGCTCGACAAGCGCCTTGGCGGCCACCTTGCCGTGGTGCTGGAGGAGCTCAACGACAACCTGTGGACGAAGGTGGGCTGACCGATGGAGCAGGGCACATGCCTGAACCATGGAGACGCTTGAAGAAGCTGGCACAAAAGAACAAAATCAACAAAATTTTGTTGAATCTGAAAAAATATGATCAAGTTGCTGCGGTTCTCCAATTTCTACAGCTTCGCCGAGGAAACGCAGGTCGACTTCTCTCTCGGCAAGAAACCCACCCCCTCCGGCTTCGATATCGAACTGGCGGACTGTCGCCTGAACAAGGTGATTGCCGTGGTGGGTGCCAATGGCTCGGGCAAGACCCAGCTCATCAAGCCGCTGGCCTTCCTCAAATGGTTCATCTGCGACTCCTTCCTGCAGGGCGACCCGGATACCGGCATCGCCTATTCCCCGCACATGCTTCACGCGGAGGAGGACACCTGCCTGGAAGTCGACTTCTTCCTGCAAGGGGTCGAACACCGCTATCAGTTGGTGATGAATGCCGGGCGAGTGGTGAGCGAGGTCCTGCTTGCCAGAACCAGCACCCAGTTCAGCTACCTGTTCCGCCGCGAGCGATCAGGGGACGGCTTCACCTTCAAGCAGAAAGGCTTTCCCTTCCCGAAATCCCAGGCCCAGGGGCTGCGCAGCAATGCGTCGTTGCTGGCTGCCGCGCACAGCTACGACATCAAGGAAGCCCGCCCCTTCATCGAGTATTTCCGTCGCGTGGTGAGCAACGTCGCCAGCACGGGCCGTCATCACTTCCAGCACGGGGCGCTGTTCAGTTCGGCCGAGAACTATGAAAGGTCTCCGACCATCAAGGCGCGCATGGTCGAGGCCATGCCCGGGTTGGACCTGGGGCTTTCCGGCGTCGACATCCGCCCGCTGGATATCACGACAGAGGATGGCAAGAGCGCCCGGGTATACATGCCTTTCGGCCAGCACCGGAGCAGCGATGGCCGGACGTTCGAGCTGAGTTTCTTCGAGGAATCCAGCGGCACCCAGTCGGCCTTTGTGCTGCTCGAGCGCCTGTTGACTGCGCTGGAGTACGGTGGTCTG
The DNA here is from genome assembly GCF_002220155.1 of Azotobacter chroococcum. Taxonomy (NCBI): domain Bacteria; kingdom Pseudomonadati; phylum Pseudomonadota; class Gammaproteobacteria; order Pseudomonadales; family Pseudomonadaceae; genus Azotobacter; species Azotobacter chroococcum. The sequence goes on from NZ_CP011835.1 coordinate 1,510,265, forward strand.
GCGGTGATCGACGAGATCGACAACGACCTGCATCCCCACCTGATGCCCAGGATTCTCGACTGGTTCCGCTTCGAACACAGCAACCCCCATCAGGCCCAGTTGATCTTCACCTGTCATACCCCGGAAGTGCTCAACCGCCTGCAGAAGCATCAGGTCTACCTGTGCGAGAAGGAGGATCAGTGCTCGACGGCCTGGCGTCTGGATGAAGTGGTCGGCCTGCGTGCCGACGACAACCTCTACGCCAAGTACATGGCCGGCGCGCTGGGCGGTGTGCCCGAACTATGAGAAAGCTCCAGCGCAAGCCCCGGCATGCCGTCCTTACCACCCTGCTGGTGGTGGGCGAGGGCGCCGACGACAGGGCTTTCATCATTCACATGAAACAGCTGTTCTGCCCGCGCGGCAGCGGGCTGAAAGTCCAGATCGAAGCCGGTGACGGCGGCTCGGCCGGCAATATCATCAGCAACTCCATCCGCAGCTACAGGGGCGCCGCCTATGACCGTCGCATCCTGCTGCTGGATGCCGACCTTCCGCCAACCGAGGCGGAAAGGAAACGTGCCGAACAGGCCGGTTATGAAATCATCCTGTGGCAGCCGCAATGCCTCGAAGGTGTCCTGCTCGAGGCGCTGGACGAGCCCGTCCGGGCGCATGAAACCAGCCAGCAACTGAAGCAACGCCTGCACCCCCGGCTCGCCGGACGGCACACCGATCCTGCCGCCTATGCCGAACTGTTCACGGCTGATCTGCTGCAAAAAGCCAGCAATCCGGCCCTTTCACAACTGCGCCGCGCGCTGCTGAATCAGCCCGCCGAGTAACCCGACATGACCAACTCCGACATAGTCCAGAAACTCTGGAACCTTTGCGACGTCCTCCGCGACGACGGCATCAACTACAGCGACTACGTCACCGAACTGGTCCTGTTGCTGTTCATCAAGATGGAATACGAGCAGGTACAGAACAACGACGACTTCGGCCACAAGCTGCCCGCGGGCGCGCGCTGGCCGGATCTGGCCGGCAAGTCCGGGCTCAACCTGCTCAACCACTACCGGCAGATGCTCCTCGACCTCGGCCAGAACAGCGACCCGCTGATCGCCGCCATCTACGCCGACGCGCAGACCCGCCTCAAGGAGCCGCGCCACCTCGAACAACTGATCAAAAGCCTCGACGGCATCGACTGGTTCAGCGCCCGCGAGGACGGCCTCGGCGATCTCTACGAAGGCCTGCTGGAGAAGAACGCCAACGAGACCAAGTCCGGCGCCGGCCAGTACTTCACCCCGCGCCCGCTGATCGACAGCATCATCCGCTGCATCCGCCCGCAGCCGGGCGAGACCATCCAGGACCCGGCCGCCGGCACCGCGGGCTTCCTGATCGCCGCCGATGCCTACATCAAGCAGCACACCGACGACTTCTACGACCTCGACGACAAGGCCCGCCGCTTCCAGCGCACCCAGGCCTACGTCGGCATCGAGCTGGTGCCCGGCACGCGCCGGCTGGCGCTGATGAACTGCCTGCTGCACGGCATGGAAGGGGACGCCGAGGGCGTGGTGCACCTGGGCAACGCCCTCGGCCAGACCGGCGCTGGGCTGCCCAAGGTCGACGTGATCCTCTCCAATCCGCCCTTCGGCACCGCCAAGGGCGGCGGCGGGCCGACCCGCGACGACCTCACCTACCGCACCAGCAACAAGCAGCTCGCCTTCCTCCAGCACATCTACCGCGGCCTCAAGCCGGGCGGCCGCGCCGCCGTGGTGCTGCCGGACAACGTGCTGTTCGAGGCCGGCGTCGGCACCGAGGTGCGCCGCGACCTGATGGACAAGTGCAACCTGCACACCATCCTGCGCCTGCCCACCGGCATCTTCTACGCCCAGGGGGTGAAGACCAACGTGCTGTTCTTCCAGAAGGGCGCGGCGGACGATCCCCGGCAGGAAGAAGGCTGCACCAGGCGGGTGTGGATTTTCGACCTGCGCAGCAACATGCCCAGCTTCGGCAAGCGCACCCCCTTCGGTGACAAGCATCTCGAACCCTTCGAGAAGGCTTATGGCGAAGACCCCAACGGCAACAGCCCGCGCGCCGAGAACGTCGAGGGCATCGGCGAGCTGAGCCGCTTCCGCGTGTTCACCCGCGAGCAGATCCGCGAACGCGGCGATTCGCTGGACATCAGCTGGCTGAAGGACGAAGACAGCATCGACGCGGCTGACCTGCCCGCCCCGGAAGTGCTGGCCGGAGAGGCCATGGCCGAACTGACCGAAGCGCTGCGCGAGCTGGATGCGCTGATGCAGGCGCTGGGCGCGGGGGACGAGGCCGAGCAGCAGAAACGGATGCTGGCGGAGGTGATGGGGTTGGAAGTGGCGGAGGCCCGGGAATGAGTGGTGAACTGCCAGACAACTGGATAACAGCAAAGCTGGATGAGCTGGCTGCAGACATTAATTATGGCTACACAGCATCCTCAACGCAGGAGGAGGTTGGCCCGCGCCTGCTTCGCATAACCGATATTCAAGAAAATAAAGTTTCTTGGGAAACGGTGCCATATTGCGAGATTGGCGAAGCACAAAAAGAGAAATACTTGCTTAAAGATCGCGATCTTGTATTCGCCAGAACTGGAGCAACAGTTGGAAAGAGCTTTTTGATAAAAGGAGAGATTCCAGAATCTGTTTTTGCGTCCTACCTTATCAGGGTTCGTTGTCTGCAAAAGGAGATTTCTGATTACCTTGTTCATTTCTTTAAGTCGCCCGCTTACTGGGGCCAGATTACGGAGTTCAGTGCTGGGATTGGTCAGCCAAATGTGAATGGCTCAAAGCTTAAAGAGCTTAGTATTCCTTTGCCACCGCTTGCCGAGCAAACCCGCATCGCCGCCAAACTCGACGAACTGCTGGCCCAGGTCGATACCCTGAAAGCCCGCATCGACGGCATCCCCGCGCTGCTCAAACGCTTCCGCCAGTCCGTCCTCGCCGCCGCCGTTTCCGGGCGGTTGACGGAGGAGTGGCGTGAGAAAAACACCAGATGCTTGGATGTTGTAGTGAGCCCCAAGGCGAATAAGCTCAGCATGGAAGAGTTGGCTGCGGCTGAGGAAATCTTGGGAGAGCCACTTCCTGCTTTCTGGAAAAAATACGCTTTGGAACAGCTTGTTGAGCCGGGACGAGGGGTTCCGTACGGGATTGTTCAGACTGGTGCTGCTGTTGAAAAGGGTATCCCTACTGTTAGGTGTGGGGACGTAAAAAATCTATTTATCGATACCTCAAACCTGAAGACCGTGTCTGCTGAAGTCGAGCAGGAGTACAAAAGGACTCGGCTCAAAGGTGGCGAAGTATTGCTTGCGATTCGTGGCTCCGTGGGTAATGTTGGCGTTGCTCCCGAATCGTTGCGCGACTGCAATATTAGTCGTGAAGTTGCGATGATCCCGACGCTTCCAGCGGTTGTGCCCTTCTATCTTGCTTGTATTCTTCAGAGCCCTCTTGGGCAGCGTTTACTGGTCGGTAAGGTTCGTGGTGTGGCGCAAAAAGGCATCAATTTAGCCGATGTAAGGAGGCTGCCAGTCGCCTTGCCGACGTTTGAAGAGCAAACCGAAATCGTCCGCCGCGTCGAGCAACTGTTCGCCTTCGCCGACCAGCTGGAAGCCAAGGTCAACGAGGCAAAAACACGCATCGACCGCCTGACCCAGAGCATCCTCGCCAAGGCCTTCCGCGGCGAACTGGTGCCCCAGAACCCCGACGACGAAGCGGCCAGCGTACTGCTGGAGCGCATCCAGGCCCAGCGCGCCGCTGCGCCCAAGGCCAAACGCAAGCGCCGCGTAGGAGCGGATTGATCCGCGACCGACCCGCCAAGCGGGTCGCCGGCTGCCGGATTGCCGCGCCGTTGGCGCAGGTCGCGAATGAATTCGCTCCTACAGCCGCAGGCCTCAACGACGAACCGGTCAGTGACGTAGGGTGGAAAACTCGCGTAGCGATTTTCCACCACAACCCCTTCGTCGCTGCCACGGTGGAAAAGCCTGCGGCGTTTTCCACCCTACCAGGATGTTTCTTTTGCTCACCCGGCGCAGGTGCCGGGGCCGCTACCACAGGAAGTCATTTATGCCCATTCCGGATTTTCAGAGCGTGATGCGGCCGGTGCTGGCCGCCGTCGCCGATGGCGACCCGCTGGTGCTGAGCGAGCTGCGCGAACGTATCGCCAATGAGTTCCAGCTCAGCGAGGAGGAACGCAACGAGCGCTTGCCTTCCGGCAAGCAGACGGTGATCAACAACCGGGTCGGCTGGGCGCGCACCTACCTGAACAAGGCGGGGCTGCTGAGCATTCCAGCCAAGGGGCTGGTGCAGATCACCGAGCGTGGCCGCGAGGCACTGGACAACGGCCCGGTGCGCATCACCGTGAGCTGGCTCAAGCGCTACCCGGAGTTCGCCGACTTCCACACCGCACGCCCGGCCGATACTGCAGCCCCCGCCGTGCAGGCCGAGCCGGTCGAAGAGACCACCCCCGACGAGCAACTGGCCGACGCGCACCAGGCGCTGATGCAGTCGCTGGCCGACGAGCTGCTGGCGCAGGTGCGTGCTGCTTCGCCGACCTTCTTCGAGCAACTGGTGGTGGACCTGATGATCGCCATGGGCTACGGCGGCTCCCGCAAGGAAGCCGGCCGCGCCACCCAGGCGACCGGCGACGATGGCATCGACGGCATCATCAAGGAGGACAAGCTCGGCCTGGACGTGATCTACCTGCAGGCCAAGCGCTGGACCAACACCGTGCACCGCCCGGAGATCGACAAGTTCATCGGCGCCCTGACCCGCCAGCGCGCCCGCAAGGGCGTGTTCATCACCACCTCCGACTTCTCCACCGGCGCCCGCGAGGCGGCACTGGGCCTGGACATCAAGGTGGTGCTGATCGACGGCAGCGAACTGGCCCGGCTGATGGTGGAGAACAACCTCGGCTGCAGCGTGAAGCAGATCTACGAGGTCAAGCATCTCGATAGCGATTACTTCAGCGAAGACTGAAACTGCCCTGAACGCATCTGCAACGGAGTGCCTCGCAATGCCCCTGCAAAACCGCGTCGATCCCCGCAGTCAACTGCATGCCGTCTCCGCGCGCGGCACCTTCATGGGCAACCGCGGTCGCCTGCACAATGCCGAGCGGCAGATCGTCAGCCAGTGGAAGATCCGGCCGTGGATCACCTGCGCGCTGTCCTTCAAGGAGCGCAAGCGCGAGCTGATGACGCCGAACAGCTACACCGAGCTGTTCTTCCTCGACGAGCCGACCGCCTACGCCGCCGGCCACCGCCCCTGCGCCGAATGCCGCCGCCCGGACTACAAGCGGTTCAAGGCGGCCTGGGCCAGGGCCTTCCCGGAGCAGCAGGACCTGTCGGCCAAGGCCATCGACAACCTGCTGCACGCCGTCCGCCTCAATGATGACGGCAGCCAGCGTACCTGGACCGCGAAGCTCGCCGAGCTTCCGGACGGCAGCATGATCGAGCACGACGGCGAGTGCGTGCTGCTCTGGAAGGGCCACCAGTGGCGTTGGTCGTTCGCCGGCTATTCGCCGCTGCAGCCGATCATCCCGGCCGGGCAGGAGGTCGCGGTGCTGACTCCGGAGCCCATCGTCCGCCTGTTCGCCGCTGGGCTGGCCGGGGCGCTTGCCGTGCATCCGTCGCTCGACTCTTGCGACTGATCGACCGAGCCTCATCAGCACTCATTCAAGGACGAAGTGACCAGCCATGCTGTATCAGCAAGACCTGTTCGAGTCAGAGGCTGCCCGCTCACTGCTGGATCAACTTTCCGCAAAACTCGCACCGGCATTCGTCGGCTCGGCCGTATAGGGCAGATCCCGGATCCCCGGCCCGAGCAGCCTTGTCTATCAGTATTGCTGAATCGATTTACCAATCTCAGTTCCGTTGCTTGAATCTTCGGCGTAGAAGCTAATGGTGATCGCTCAGTAGCGTTGCTGGAGGTCTGCAATGGACGTGGAGCTTGAATTTTGGGCACTGTTGTCGGTGGTAGCCATTGCTGGTGTGATCTGGGAGGTCAGGGCGGGGTAATGTCGGTTTTAAGGGGCAGCCCTTTCAAGGCCTTCGGCTGAAGGCCAATCGGCTGCTTGCCAGCAGGGCTGTAGGAGCAGATTTATCTGCGATCATTGGCAAAACCAGAAGCATCGCGAATAAATTCACTCCTGCCGAAGCGCTATCGACCTCACTTCCCGGATTACCCCCAATGGGAAAGTGCAAGACCCTGAAAGGGCAGCTCCTCAAAACTGCACCGACAGCCGCACCGGCTGCGGGCCGTGCTGCTGTTCGATGAAGGCCACCACGCGCTGGCCCAGCCGCTGGAAGTTCAGGTCGACGCGCTGTTTGCCGACGTGCAGGTGGCGGACCTGCAGGCAGTCGATTTCGGTCGGCAGGCGCGGTTGTTCCACGAGGATGGTCAGGCGGCGGGCGTCGATGCGCAGGCCGAGGCAGGCCTGCAGCAGCATGAACACCGAGCCGGCGGCCCAGGCCTGGGGCAGGCAGGCGACCGGGTAGGCGATCGGCGCCTCGCCGGAGGCGCGCTCGAAGCCGCAGAACAGTTCCGGCAGGCGCATGCCGAACTGCGTGGCGGCCTCGAACAGGCCGCTCATCAGATGCACGATGCCCTCGCGCTCTCCGTAGCGCGCCATTCCGGCGGCGCACAGGACGACATCGTGCGGCCAGACCGAGCCGTTGTGATAGGACATGGGATTGAAGCGCACGGCCTCGGGCGGCAGGGTGCGGATACCCCAGCCGGAATTGAACGCGCTCGACAGCAGCTGGCGCACCAGCGCCTGCCCGCGCTCCGGACAGGGCAGGCCCACGTACAGCAGATGGCCGGCATTCGAGGCGCGCACGCGGCACGGCCGACCGGTCCCGTCCAGGGCGAGCGCGTAGAAGCGCAGGTCGTCCTGCCAGAAGTGCCGCTCGACCGCTGTGCGCAGTTCCTGCGCGCGCTGCCGCCAGTGCGAGGCCGCGTCGGCGGCGCCGCGCCATTCGGCGAGTTTGGCCATGCTCAGGTAGGCCCGGTAGGCATAGCCCTGGACCTCGATGAGCGCGATCGGCCCTTCCGGCGTGCTGCCGTTCTGGTGGAACACCGAGTCGTGGCTGTCTTTCCAGCCCTGGTTGGCCAGGCCGCTGGCTTCGCCGCGCGCATAGCTGAGGAAGCCGGAATCGTTGGCGGAGCTGTGCTCTATCCAGCGGACGGCGGCCTCCAGGGCCGGCCAGAAGGGATCGAGCGTCTGCACGTCGCCCATGCGGTCGGCGTAGGCCCCGGCCAGCACGATGAACAGGGGCGTGGTGTCGACGCCGCCGTAGTACTGGGCGAAGGGCAGCTCGTTGACCGCGGCCATCTCGCCCTTGCGCATCTCGTGCATGATCTTGCCCGGCTCGGAGTCGCGGAAGGTCGAAGTCTGCTCGGCCTGGTGCCGGGCCAGAAAAGCCAGCACGCCGTACGCCAGGGACGGATCGAGCCACAGGGTCTGCAGGGCGGTGACGATGGCGTCGCGGCCGAAGGGGGTCGAGAACCAGGGAATGCCGGCATAGGGATAGGGGCCGGTCGGCAGGTCGGTGGTCAGCAGCGCCAGGTCGGCCCGCGACTTGTCCAGCCACGTCTGGAACAGGCGCGCGGAGGACTGCAGCCGCGCGCCCCGGCGCTGGCGGGCGCGCATGCTGCGCCGCGCCGCGGCCGCCGCCGTCCGGTAGCGGATGCTGCCGGGCTCCGCCGCCACGTCGGTGCCGATTTCCACATGCAGCGTCCACGACGAGCGCTCCCGGATGTCGACCAGGAATTCGGCATGCTTTTCGTCCAGCTGCCCGGGGACTTCCGAGAACTCGATGCAGACGGTGCGCAGCAGCTGGTCCAGCCCGGTGTAGCTCAATTGCACGACTCGCTCGCTGACCTGCGACGGATGCTGCTGGCCGCGCTGCAGGCGCTTCTCGCCGCGCACCTCGAACATGTCGTGGAAATCGGCGGCGAACTGCAGCGTCAGCGGCGCCTGCAGTGGCTGATCGCCGTAGTTGAAGAGGCTGATGCGCTCGAAGATCCGGCCCGCCCAGAGAAAGCGCTTGCGCTCCAGGTGAATGACACCCTTGGGCGTGGCAGCGCTTTCCATCGGCGACAGCGGATGATTGGTCATGTGGGCGGTGAAGAACACATTGTCCTGGCTCACCATGCCCGACAGCAGCGACGGCTTCTGGCCACCGAAGCGCAAGCGGAACGTCGAGAGGATGCGGGTATCGTTGTGGAACAGTCCGTCGGCCTCGCCGGTCACGTCGCCGTAGGTGTCGGCCACCAGGAAGGTATCGCCCTCCTTGAGCACGAGCAGGCGCTGCGGGGTGCGCTCCAGTACTTCCTCGATATCGAGCTCGGCGAGTGCCGGTTCCCGGGTCATCCCCTGGGTCATGGGTTCGGGCCTCCTGGCGGGAGAGCGGCGGGCGCCGGGCCGCGGCTGCCGAAGGCGGGCAACCGCTGGTAGAGCTCGAGGTAGGTGCTCGCCATGATCTTCGAAGAAAAGCGCCGTTCGAAGGCGGCGCGCACGCGTCCTCTGTCGAGCGTCAGCGCTTCGTGGATCGCCGCCACGGCCTGCTCGTCGCTGTCGACGATGAGCCCGGTCACGCCCTGTTCGACCACTTCCGGCACGGACCCACAGCGCCAGGCGACGACCGGCGTGCCGCAGGCCATCGCCTCGATCATCACCAGCCCGAAGGGCTCCGGCCAGTCGATGGGGAACAGCAGCACGCTCGCATTGCCGAGGAATTCCGCCTTGTCGTCGTCCCCGATCTCGCCGAGGAACTCGATCAGCGGATGGTCGAGCAACGGGCGGATGCGCTGCTCGAAATACTCGCGGTCCGCCGCATCGACCTTGGCAGCGATCCTGAGCGGCATGCCGGCGCGGATCGCGATGGCGATGGCGCGGTCGGGCCGTTTTTCCGGCGAGATGCGTCCGAGAAAGGCCAGGTAGCCGTTGTCGGAGGCCTCGTGGTAGCGGAAGTGCTCGCCGTCGGTGCCGTGATGTACTGTCCCGTGCCAGTGGGCGAACGGCAGGGGGCGGCGCTGATCCTCGGAGATCGAGACGAGCGGGAAGGCGCTCCAGCGCCGGTAGGCCTCGGGCAGGTCCTTCATGTCGAGCCGTCCATGCACGGTGGTCAGCGTCCGCCCGGCCATGTCCTCGAAGAACGGGAAGTGCAGAAGGTCGGTGTGGAAGTGCAGGACATCGAACTCGTCGGCATGGCGCCGGACTTCATGCAGCAGGACGAGGTGGCTCGCCAGGTCCGATTTCAGCGGTGCGGGGTCCAGCCGCAGCGCCTGCTTGCGCATCGCCACCAGCCGGGCGCTGGTGCAGGAATCCGCCGAGGCGAACAGGGTCACCTCGTGACCCTGTTCGACCAGCGCCTGGGTCAGGTGCGCGACCACCCGTTCAGTGCCGCCGTACAGCCGTGGCGGTACGGATTCGTAGAGCGGAACGACCTGGGCAATCTTCAATCGCGGAAATCTCCTGGCCCCCTTGGATCCGGCCGCTCCCGGCCAGATGAAGAGAGTCGTGCTTTGGGAAGGACCCCGCGTTCCAGCGGAATGGGACAAGTATGGCCCTTCTGTGACGCCCGTCCTGTCTCCCGACGTGTGGAGCAGCGTGGCGGTCGGGTGTGTCGCTGGTGTGTTCTTGTGGCTATGTGCTACTGCAGGCTGCGGCCCAGCTCCCGTAGACTGCGCGCCAGTCATCCGATTGCGCGCCTTGCCAGAGTGCACAGCCGAAGGAACGCCCATGGCCGAAAGCGGTAATTTCGCCTTTCTCGAGGAACACGACCCGGTCTTTCTCCAGCTCGCCAGCAGCGCCGAACGGGCGTTCGCCGGCGATCTCAAACCTCAACGCTTGGCCGGGATGTCCGGCAACGATTGGGGCAAATAGGCACGACTTCCGACGAGAACCTTCTCGGAGACGGGCTCACCCTGCGCCAGGCGCCTGAGCGTCCGGTAAATCTGGCGACCGATCTCGCGGCTTTCCGTGCTCAGATAGGCCTGCACCAGGCCCTCGTCGAGCAGCGCGCGTCGTGCCGCATCGTCAGGCTCGGGGGTGATGATGATGATGGCCGGCTGCGCACCCTTTTTATCGAGTTCGGCAAGCAGCGGGCCGAGTTGCCGGCGATAGAGGTCGGCTCGATAAACCAGCCAGGGGCTGAGGCTGATGATGGTATCGACCTCGCTGCCGGAGCTCAGCAGGGTGGTGAGCTGGAACAGCGCTTTCTGTTGAGTGTCGGCGCCAAAGACTGGGCAGCGGTCCGGCTCGCTCCAGCCATTCCCCCCGCTCAGCCGATCCGCCCCCTCATGGCTTGGGACACCGCCGAGCTGCTGGCGGATGCCCTTGAGGTGCTCCTGGTAGCTGATGTCGTGTGGGCCGCCGGCACTCAGGATGCACAACCTTCCGCCCTGCGGCCTGAAGCGCTGGGCGAGCGTGCCCAGCCGCTGGCCGAAAGCCAGGCTGTCGAGCCCGACGAAGCCGCGGCGCAAATGCCGCTCGGCGGGTTCCAGGTCCGAATCGAAAGTGATCAGCGGCGTCTGGCCCAGCCGTTTCAGCGCGTGATCGGCCAGCCACTTCGAATGGGTTACGGACAGGGCGATACCGTCCAGGTTCCTGGCGAGGGCCTGCTCCAGGACAGCGTTCTGCAGACGAAAATGCGCCGGTCCCGGAGGGCCCAGCAACAGACAGGTGTCGCCCTGGGCCCGGGCCGCCTCGGCGCAGCCCTCACCAATCAGAATGAAGTAGCGATGGTCGACCCGCTTGGCGACCACCGCGAACTGCAGGGGCTCGGCACGGGCAAGAGAAGCGGACAGCAGTCCGAGAAACAGGCTGACAACGGCAAGAAAGCGGCACAGCGGCGATCTTTTCACAGCGAACACTTGCGAATCGCGGAATGCACGCAGAAATGATAGATCTTTGGCATCCGTTACACGCAGCCAGTCATGGACAATCTGCAATTGGCAGGAAGCCCCCTTCATGATCATGCCCACACCACCCGCGTGGATACGCAGTCCGGGGCGCCCAGCGCCGGGTTCCCGCGCAGGAGCGGGGAACCATCAGATAATCAAGCCAGCCACCGCCCCCGTCATCAGGGTTGCCAGTGTTCCGGCATAGAGGGCGCGCAGCCCGAGCGCCACGATTTCGCCGCGACGTTCCGGCGCCAGCGCGCCGAGGCCGCCGATCAGGATGCCGATGTTGGCAAATCCGCACAGGGAATAGGTCATGATCAGGCGGCTGCGTTCGCTCAGCGCGCCTTCCGGCAGGCCGGCGAGCTGCAGGTAGGCGATGAACTCGTTCAGTACCGTCTTGACGCCCATCAGCGCCCCGGCGGTCATGGCCTCGGCCCAGGGAATGCCGGTCAGCCAGACGATGGGGGCCATCGCCCAGCCCAGCAGGCGCTCCAGCGTCAGCGGCGCGCCATCGACCGCCGGCAGCCAGGCCAGTCCCAGATTGGCCAGATGCACCAGCGCGACCAGCACCAGCAGCATGGCGATGATGTTGAGCCAGAGCTGCAGGCCATCCAGGGTGCCCCGGGTCACGGCATCCATGGCGCTGTGGTAACGGAGCTGCTCCGGCGCTGGCAGGGGAGCGGCTTGCGGTTCTGCCGGGTCCTGCCCGGGAGGAATCATCACATGGGCGATCAACAGGGCCGCCGGCGCGCTGATCAGCGAGGCGATCAGCAGATGGCGGACCGGATCGGGAATGCTGCCTTCGAGAAAGGTGGCGTAAAGCGCCATCACGGTGCCGGCGATGGTGGCCATGCCGGTGACCATCACGGCGAACAGTTCGCTGCGCGACATGCCTGCCAGATAGGGGCGAATCAGCAGGGGCGCCTCGGTCATGCCGACGAAGACATTGGCGGCGCTGGCGAAGCCCACGGGGCCGCTGATGCCAAAGGCCTTCTGCAGCAGCCAGGAGAATGCCCTGACGACCAGCGGCAGGATCCGCCAGTGGAACAGCAGCGCCGACAGGGCGCTGATCACCAGCACCAGCGGCAGCGCCTGGAAGGCCAGCACGAAACCGTTGGACGGGCTGGTGACGGCATAGGGCGCCGCGCCGCCGCCGATGAAGCCGAAGACGAAGGCGCTGCCGGCGGCGCTGGCCTGTTGCAGAGCCTGCACCAGCGCGGTCAGGGGCTCGAACAGCCGGCTGGTGCCGGGAAACTTCAGCAACACGGCCGCCAGTCCGAACTGGCACAACAGCCCGGCGACGATCACCCGGGGCCGCACCCGCGTGCGCCGTTCACTGATCATCCAGGCCAGCAGAACCATCACGGCCAGCCCCAAAAGTCCCTGAAATAGGGTGAACATGCGCTCGCACTCCCGGTGATCGATTCCCGCTTGTCTGTGGGGGCGCCAGTGTACCTGTCGTGCGGGCCTTGCTGTTCGCCCGGCCTTGCGCTGCGCCTGGGACCGCGTGAACCGATTCCGGGGCTGCTCTGCCTTCGCCAAGTGCAGGACAATGCAGAACCAGGGCTTGCGCCCGTCACGACAACGGAGATACCCATGAAACAGAACGATCAGGCGGACGCGGTATGGATGCAGATGTGCCGGGCCGCCGGACTGGACCCGCAGCGGCGGCTGGCGGCGCGGCAGGCGATCCTGCAAGGCGAGGCGGCGCAGGACTGCACGGTCTACCGGCCGGACGAGCGCGACCCGGACGCCGAGGAGGAGGACCTGGGCGACGCCAGAGTCCTCTTCACCGGGCTGTTCCAGGCGCCTGAGGAATGGGACGAGCAGATGCGCGCCGACTATTTCGACGAGAACGATCCGGTGCTGTTCGTCACCGCCTTGATCGAGTGCGAGGCCGCGCCGGCGTCGCGCGGTTTCTTCATGGTTGAAGCCGGCGATTACGTCGCCGCCACGCTGGAAACGGGCGAGGTGGTGATGTTCTACGTGTACGACTGCAGCGAGGACGAGCAGGGCCGGCGCTGCGTGCTGATCCGCGACGACGAGGTGCTGCTCTGAGCGGCTGCCGTGCGCTGTCGATCCTTTCGGGAGAATCCATGCACGACCACGACCACGACCATGAAAAAACCTCCCGCGCCGACTACCACCGCTCCCACCGGGCGCGCGCCGTGGCCGAGGCCGAGCGGCTCCTGGCCGAGCGGCTCCTGGCCGAGCGCGAGCGACTCGGCGGGCGCTGGCTGGGCTGGGTAGCGGGGGAGCTGTATGCGCTGAGCCCGCCGCAGTACGCCAGCATGGTGCGGCGGGAGCTGCAGCGTCTGCAGGGGGGCGGTTAGAGCAGTTTCACCCTATTCAGATGATGGTGCCCACGCTCCCGCGTGGGCACCGCCGAGCCCGCCTCACTCCGCCAGTTCCACCACCTCGCCGCTGCTTTCGCTGAGGCCGAAGCGGCCCTTGGCGTCGCGGATCAGGCGGCCCATGGCGATCTTCGGATCATGGGTGAAGACCAGGCGGCCGCCGCGGGCCAGCAGGTCTTCGAGCAGGGCGGTCTTTTCCTCGATCAGGCCTTCGGGGAAGCGGTCGTAGCCCATGGTGATCGGCAGGTGCACCCAGGGCGCGCCGGGGACCAGATCGCCGGCGAACAGCACCGGGCCGCCGGGCATCGCCACCTCGGGCAGCAGCTGGCCGGGGGTGTGGCCGTCGCTGACGTGGAAGCGCCAGTCCGGGCCGAGGGTCTGCGAGGTCTGGCCGTCGTCGAGCAGTTCCAGGCGGCCGCTGGCTTCGAGCAGCTCCAGCAGCTCGGGAATGTAGGAGGCGCGGTCGCGGGCGTGCGGCTGGCAGGCGCGCAGCCACTGGCGGCGGCCGCTGACGAAGCGCGCGTTGGGGAACAGCAGGCGCGGCGGCTGGCCCTCCTCCCAGGCGGCGAGCAGGCCGCCAGCATGGTCGAAGTGCAGGTGGGTGAGCACCACCACGTCGATGTCGGCGTCGGACAGGCCCTGCGCGGCGAGGTTGTCGAGCAGCACGTGGCGGCTTTCCTGCACGCCGTAGCGCTCCTTCAGCTCGGGGCTGAAGAAGGCGCCGATGCCGGTTTCCACCAGGACGTTGCGGCCGTCCTCGCGCACCAGCAGGGCGCGGCAGCCGAGGTCGATGCGGTGCAGCGCGTCGGCCGGCATCCAGCGCTCCCACATGGCGCGCGGGGCGTTGCCGAACATGGCGCCGCCGTCGAGTTTCTGGCTGTTGCCGGGCAGGGTGGTCAGGGTACGCATGGGATGGATCCTTCCTTGTTGTTGTGATCGCCTGGTCAAGGCTAACCCCTGGGCCGTGTCGCTGCACAGGAGCGCCTGCCCGGAATAAAAAAGCGCGGCGCCCGAAGGCAGCCGCGCAAGAGGCATGGGGCATGGGTCGGGTCACCACACAGCCACACCTGAAGGGAACGGGACAGGCAGGCCGTCAGCGCCGGATCGGGCAGCCGGTGGCCTCCTGCAGTTGCTCGAAGCTCACCCCCTCGGCCAGCTCGACCAGCTTCAGGCCCGCGTCGGTGACGTCGAGCACCGCCAGGTCGGTGATGATCCGGTCGACCACGCCGACGCCGGTCAAGGGCAGGGCGCAGCGCGCGAGGATCTTGTGCGCGCCGCCCTTGGCGCAGTGCTCCATCAGCACCACCACGCGCTTGACCCCGGCGACCAGGTCCATGGCGCCGCCCATGCCCTTGACCATCTTGCCGGGGATCATCCAGTTGGCCAGGTCGCCGTGCTCGGAAACCTGCATGGCGCCGAGGATCGACAGGTTGATGTGCCCGCCGCGGATCATGGCGAAGGAGGCGGCGCTGTCGAAGAAGCTGCTGCCGGGCAGGGTGGTGACGGTCTGCTTGCCGGCGTTGATCAGGTCCGGGTCGACCTCGGCCTCGGTGGGGAAGGGGCCGATGCCGAGCAGGCCGTTCTCGCTCTGCAGCCAGACCTCCATGCCTTCGGGGATGTAGTTGGCGACCAGGGTCGGCAGGCCGATGCCGAGGTTGACGTAGAAGCCGTCCTGCAGCTCCCGGGCGGCGCGCTGCGCCATCTGTTCACGAGTCCAGGCCATGTCAGGCACTCCGCAGGGTACGTTGTTCGATGCGTTTTTCCGGGCTGGGGTTGAGCACCAGGCGCTGCACGTAGATGCCCGGCAGGTGGATCTGGTCGGGGTCCAGCTCGCCGGTTTCGACGATCTCCTCGACCTCGGCCACGCAGACCTTGCCGGCCATCGCCGCCAGCGGGTTGAAGTTGCGCGCGGTCTTGTTGAACAGCAGGTTGCCGGCCCTGTCGGCCTTCCAGGCCTTGACCAGCGCCACGTCGGCGGTCAGCGACTTCTCCAGCACGTACCACTCGCCGTCGAACTGGCGGGTTTCCTTGCCCTCGGCGACCAGGGTGCCGTAGCCGGTCTTCGTGTAGAAGGCGGGGATGCCGGCGCCGCCGGCGCGCAGCTTCTCGGCCAGGGTGCCCTGCGGGGTGAACTCCAGCTCGAGTTCGCCGGCCAGGTACTGGCGCTCGAACTCCTTGTTCTCGCCGACGTAGGAGGAAATCATCTTGCGGATCTGCCGGGTCTCCAGCAGCAGGCCGAGGCCGAAGCCGTCGACGCCGGCATTGTTGCTGATCGCGGTGAGGTGCTTCTTGCCGGACTCGCGCAGGGCGGCGATCAGCGCCTCGGGGATGCCGCACAGGCCGAAGCCGCCGACGGCGAGGGTCATGCCGTCCTCGACCAGCCCGTCGAGGGCGGCGTGGGCGCTGGGGTAGAGCTTGTTCATGGAATACCTCTCTGCTTGCGTCCGGGGGCCGGGCGCCGATCAGGTCAGGAAATAGAAGGCCGCGCAGATCACCGCTCCGGAATAGAGCAGCATGATCAAGCAATAGCCCATGATGTCGCGGGCGCCCAGGCCGACGATGCCGAGCAGCGGCAGGGCCCAGAACGGCTGGATCATGTTGGTCCAGGCGTCGCCCCAGGCGATGGCCATGGCGGTGACTTCCGGGGCGACGCCGAGGGCCTGGCCGGCCGGCAGCATGATCGGCCCCTGCACCGCCCACTGGCCGCCGCCGGAGGGCACGAAGATGTTGACCACCCCGGCGCTGAGGAAGGCCAGCAGCGGGAAGGTCTCGGCGCTGGACCAGGCGACGAAGGCCTCGCTGATCTGCCGGCCGAGGGACATGCCCTCGCCGTTGGCGCCCATCATCATGCCCATGATCCCGGCGTAGAACGGGAACAGCAGGACGATGCCGCCGATGCCGCGCACGCTCTCGTCCATGGCGCGCATGTAGCGTTCCGGGGTGCCGTGCAGCAGCAGGCCGGCGAATAGGAACAGGGCGATCACCACGTTCAGGCCGAGGGCGAAGCCCTGGCTGGCGAAGTGGCCGACGAGATACACCAGCGCCATGCCGACCAGGGCGAGGGCGAGCAGGCGGCTGTCGTCCAGGCGCTGCGCCGGGGTGTCGCGGCGCGGCGGCTCGGGACGTACCTGGGCGAGCAGGGAGGGATCGGCGATCCGGGCGCCGTCGTGCGGGTGCATGGCGCGGTTGAGCAGCGGCAGGCCGATCACCAGGCCGGCGACGATGGCGAGGTTGAGCGGGGTGAACAGGCTGCGCTGGATGCCGATGGCCTCGCTGAGCACGCCGCCGGAGACGCGCGCGAGGTCGGCGCCGCCGCTGGCCAGGGCCAGCGGGATGGAGCCGGACAGCCCGCCGTGCCAGACCAGGAAGCCCGAGTAGGCGGCCGCCACCAGCAGCGGATAGTCCACTCCCGCGACCCGGCGCGCCAGTGCCTGGGCGAACACCGCGCCGACCACCAGGCCGAAGCCCCAGTTGAGCCAGCAGCCGGCCAGCGCCACCAGGGTGACCAGCACCACCGCCTGGCCGGGAGTGTGCGCCAGGCCGGCCAGGCGGTCGAGCTGGCGGCTGACCGCCGGCGCGTTGGCCAGGGCGTGGCCGGTGACGAAGATCAGCGCCATCTGCATGGCGAAGGCCAGCAGGGTCCAGAAGCCGCCGTTCCAGTGCCCGACCATGGCCGGCAGGCTCTGCCCGGTGAAGAGCATGCCGGCGGCCAGCACCAGCAGGGTGAGCAGGGCGGAGAACACGAAGGGCGAGGGCAGGTAGCGTTGCACCAGCAGGACACAGAGGTGGGTGATCCTGGCGAACATCGCGTGCTTCCTTGTTGTTTTTATTGCCGTTGTCGTGGCCATTGTCGTTGCACCCTTGTGGTTGTGCCGGTCGTCATCGCTCGTCGGCAGGGAGGCGCGTCACTGCGCCGCCCAGCCGCCGTCCATGTTCCAGGCCGCGCCGCGCACCTGGCTGGCCGACTCGCTGCAGAGGAACAGCACCAGCGCGCCGAGCTGCTCGGGGGTGACGAATTCCAGCGACGGCTGCTTCTCGGCCAGGAGGTCGTGGCGGGCGCCGACGGGATCGCCGCTGGCCAGGGCGCGGGCGTCGATCTGCTGCTGCACCAGCGGGGTCAGCACCCAGCCGGGGCAGATCGCGTTGCAGGTGATGGGGGTCTGCGCGGTTTCCAGGGCGACCACCTTGGTCAGGCCGAGCAGGCCATGCTTGGCGGCGACGTAGGCGGACTTCTGCGCCGAGCCGACCAGACCGTGCACCGAGGCGATGTTGACGATCCGTCCCCAGTTGCGCCGGCGCATGCCCGGCAGCGCCAGGCGGATGGTGTGGAAGGCCGAGGACAGGTTGATGGCGAGGATGCTGTCCCAGCGCTCCGGCGGGAACTCCTCGACCGGCGCCACGTGCTGGATGCCGGCGTTGTTGACGAGGATGTCGACGCCGCCGAACTCGCCCTCGGCGAAGGCCATCAGCGCGGCGATTTCCTCCGGCTTGCTCATGTCCGCCGGGTGGTGGCGCACTTGGCCGCCGTGCTGGCGCACCGCCTCCAGTGCCTGCTGCGCGTCGCCAAAGCCGTTGAGCACCAGATTGGCGCCGGCGGCGGCCAGGCAGTGGGCGACGCCGAGGCCGATGCCGCTGGTGGAGCCGGTGACCAGGGCGGTCTTGCCGCTGAGGATCGTCATGGGATTGTCTCCGTTGTTGTCAGACCAGGCCGGTGGCGTAGAACACGCCGATCACCACGAACACGGCCAGGGTCTTGATCAGTGTGATGCCGAAGATGTCCTTGTAGGCTTCCCGGTGGGTCAGGCCGGTGACTGCCAGCAGGGTGATCACCGCGCCGTTGTGCGGCAGGGTGTCCATCCCGCCGCTGGCCATGGCGGCGACCCGGTGCAGCACCTCCAGGGGAATCTGTGCGGCATTGGCGGCGGCGATGAAGGTGTCGGACATGGCCGCCAGGGCGATGCTCATGCCGCCCGAGGCGGAGCCGGTGATGCCGGCCAGCAGGGTGACGGTGATCGCCTCGTTGATCAGTGGATTGGGGATGCTCTTCAGCGTGTCGGCCAGCACCAGGAAGCCCGGCAGCGCGGCGATTACCGCGCCGAAGCCGTATTCCGAGGCGGTGTTCATCGCCGCCAGCAGCGAGCCGCCGACGGCGGTCCGGGTGCCTTCGGCGAGCCGGCTGCGCACCACGCGGAAACTGCTGACCAGCACCAGCAGGATGCCCAGCAGCAGCGCTGCCTCCACCGCCCAGATGGCGGTGATCTTGCCCACCTCGGTCTGCACCGGCGCGGCCATGCCGGCCAGCTGCAGGCTGTGGGTCTTGCCGTACAGCCCGGGAATCCAGCGGGTGAACACCAGGTTGGCGGCGCCCACCAGCAACAGCGGGGAGAGCGCCAGCCAGGGATTGGGCAGAACGATGTCCTCGGCGGTTTCCGGTTCGTTGCGCAGGTTGCTGCCGTAGCCTTCGCCGGCGGCGTGGGCCCTGCGCCGCTGGCGCTGCAGGTAGAGCAGGCCGACGGTGATGACGAACAGTGCGCCGATCAGCCCCAGCCAGGGGGCGGCCCAGGCGTTGGTGCCGAAGAAGGCGCTGGGGATGATGTTCTGGATCTGCGGCGTACCGGGCAGCGCATCCATGGTGAAGCTGAAGGCGCCGAGGGCGATGGTCGCCGGGATCAGCCGCTTGGGGATGTCGCTCTGGCGGAACATCTCGGCGGCGAACGGATAGACCGCGAACACCACCACGAACAGCGACACCCCGCCGTAGGTGAGCAGGGCACAGACCAGCACGATCACCAGCATGGCCTGGCGGGTGCCGAGCAGGCTGATCGCCGCGCTGACGATGGAGCGCGAGAAGCCGGACAGCTCGATCAGCTTGCCGAACACCGCACCGAGCAGGAACACCGGGAAGTACAGCTTGATGAAGCCGACCATCTTTTCCATGAACACCCCGCTGAAGGCCGGGGCCACCGCGCCGGGGTCGGTCAGCAGTACCGCGCCGAGGGCGGCGAGGGGGGCGAAGAGGATCACGCTGTAGCCGCGATAGGCGGCCAGCATGAGCAGGGCCAGGGCCGCGAGGGCGACGATGACGCTCATCGAAAATCTCCTTGAGCCTGCCGGTGGCGAGCGGCAAGCCGTCAATGGCTTGCGCTGAGGATGGTCACGGCAGGGATATTGTTGTTATCGGCTGCGGCAGGCCGCGCAGTTCTTAGATGGCGAATTCCGTGCCATCTGCGTTGGTCATTGATTTGCAAGGATTTTTTCGTGGTGTTCGGGCGTGTTTTCCCAGATTTGGGAAGGATGGGCGCGCGGGGCGGGCTGAATGGCCGATTGGTAGCGAAGTTGGGCGATTCCCATTTATGGGATTTTTCCCGTTATCGGGACGAGATACCCAGTGCGGCCAGCCGGCGGTACAGGGTGGAGCGGCTCAGGCCCAGACGCCGCGCGGCCTCCAGGGCATTGCCGGCGCTCGCCAGGGCGTTCTCCAGCAGCTCGCGCTCGAAGCGCTGCATGGCCTGCCGGTAGCTTTCGCCGGCGGCGGACGGGGGCGGCGGGGCGGCCATGGCGAGGGGCGGCTGCGGCCCCAGGGCGGCGGCGAGCATGGCCGCGTCCAGCAGCGGGCCGTCGTTGAGCAGGGTGGCGCGCTCCAGCAGGTTGCGCAGCTCGCGGATGTTGCCCGGCCAGCCGTGGCGGGCAAGCAGGGCGAGGGCGTCGGGGGTCAGCCGGTAGCCGCCGCCGAGCTGCGCGAGTAGGGCCTCGCACAGCGCCGGCAGGTCGTCCGGGCGCTCGCGCAGCGGCGGCAGGCGGATCGGCAGCACGTTCAGGCGGTAGTAGAGGTCGGCGCGGAAGCTGCCCTGGCGCACCGCCGCCTCCAGGTCGCAGGAGGTGGCGGCGATCAGACGCACGTCGCTGAACAGGATCTGGTTGGAGCCGACCGGCTCGAACTCCTTCTCCTGCAGCACGCGCAGCAGCTTGCCCTGCAGGTGCAGGGGCATGTCGCCGATCTCGTCGAGGAACAGGGTGCCGCCCTGGGCGATCTGGAACTTGCCGGGCCGCGCCTTGCGGCTGGCTCCGGTGAAGGCGCCCGGCGCGGTGCCGAAGAATTCGGCCTCCAGCAGGCTTTCCGGGATGGCCGCCATGTTCAGGCTGACGAAGGGCTTGTGGGCGCGCGGCGAGGCGGCGTGGATGGCGTGGGCCAAGAGCTCCTTGCCGGTGCCGGTCTCGCCGAGCAGCAGGATCGGCGCCTCGCTGGCCGCGCCGCGGCGGGCGCGGTGCTTGACCTCCAGGGCCGGGGCGCTGGTGCCGATGAACTGCGCGAAGCCGTAGCGGGCCTGGCGTGCCTGCAGCAGCGAGCGGGTCGAGGCCAGCTCCTCCTGCATGCTCAGGTAGTGGCTGACCAGCGGCGAGAGGTTCTTCAGCTCGTCGAACAGGGCGAAGCCGATGGCGCCGATCAGCTGGCCGTGCTCGTCGCGGATCGGCAGGCGCATGACCACCAGCGGCTCCTTCGACGTGTCGAGCATGTCCAGCAGGATCGGCTGGCCGCTGTGCGCCACCTCGCGCAGCAGGCTGCCGGGGATGACGTTCTCCACCGGCTGGCCGAGGGCCTCGGCCGGATCGGCGAGGCCGAAGCGCCGGGCGTAGCGCTCGTTGATCCAGACGATGCGCGCCTCGCGGTCGACGATCACCGTGCCCTCGCTGGACTGCTCGACGATCTCGAACAGCGAGCGCATCGCCTGCAGACGGGTGACCTGGTAGTCCTTGAGGCGGTCGGCGGAATTCATGGGCGCTCCTGTACGTGCGGTGGTCCTGCTGCGGACGTTCGCTCAAGAGCGGCTCCGCGGCAAGCCGGACGGTCGCTGGGGGGCGACCATCGGCGGCTTGAGACCGGCGCGGGGCGGCTCGAAAATGGCGGATCGATCGGTTCGGTCAGGAGTGACTCATGAGTGGCAGCATCCCTTCCCTGGAGATTTCCGGCGCCCTGGCGACCCTGCGCCTGCAGCGGCCGGACAAGGCCAACCGCCTGGAGGAGGCGGACCTGACGGCGCTGCTGGAGTGCCTGGCGCGCATCGAGGCGGCGCCGCAGGTGCGGGTGGTGCTGCTGCGCGCCTCGGGCAGGCATTTCTGCGCCGGCTACAGCTTCGACGACCTGGCCGCGGCCGGCGACGGCGGGCGCTTCGAGGCGGTGGCCGACGCCCTGGAGAACCTGCGCCCCCTGACCATCGCCGAGGTGCAGGGCGGAGTCTTCGGCGGCGCCACCGACATCCTGCTGGCCTGCGACTTCCGCCTCGGCGGCCCGGCGGCGCAGATGCTCATGCCGGCGGCGCGCTTCGGCCTGCACCTCTACGCCGGGCTGTTCGAGCGCTACGTGTCGCGCCTCGGGCTGAACGCCGCCAAGCGGCTGATCCTCGCCTGCGAGAAGCTCGACGCACAGGGCATGCTGGAGACCGGCCTGCTCACCCACCTGTACGACAGCCCCGAACGCCTGGCCGAGGCGAGCGAGGCGCTGGCCGCGAACCTGGCGGAGCTGGCGCCGCTGGCGGTGGCCGGCATGAAGCGTCACCTGAACGCGGTCGCCCGCGGCGCGCTGGACCCTGTGGCGGTGGAGGAGGACGTGCGGCGCTGCTCGGCCTCGGCGGATTTCCAGGAAGGGTTGCGCGCGCTCGGGGAAAAGCGCCCGCCGCGTTTCGAGGGGCGCTGAGGGCGGTTGCCAGTGGGAAAGGCCTGCGGCCGTTCCTACTTGATGGCTCCCACGCTCCGGCGTGGGAGCCCGGGGCCGGGCGCTCCGGCGCCCTGGGGTGCCGAAGCGTCCACTGCAACGTGCCCACGCAGGAGCGTGGGCACGATCAAGAAACTCGCGTAGCGATTTTCCACGCAGATCCTGGAAGGAAAGGCCTGCGACTGCGTTCAGCCCTGGCGCGAATAGGCCGCGGCCTGGCCGACCTGCTCCGGCGTCGGGCGCCGGCCGGTGTAGAGCACGAACTGCTCGAGCGCCTGCAGGGTGGCCACTTCCGCCCCGCTGATGACCGTCTTGCCCAGCGCGCGGGCATGGCGGATCAGCGGCGTTTCCGCTGGCAGCGCCACCACGTCGAAGACCACTTCCGCCTGCGCGATGGCGTCCTCCGGGAAGGCCAGGTCCTGCGCCTCGGGGCCGCCGGCCATGCCGATCGGGGTCACGTTGATCAGCAGCTGCGGGCGCAGCGCGCCCAGCTCCGCTGCCCAGCCAAAGCCGATGGAGCGGGCCAGCGCCTGCCCGCTGGCCGGGTTGCGGGCGATGATGTGTCCCTGGCGGAAGCCGGCCTGGCGCAGGGCGAAGGCCACCGCCTTGGCCATTCCGCCGCTGCCGCGCAGGGCGAAGCTCAGTTCGGGCGAGATCCGGTGGCTGTCGAGCAACTGGGCGATGGCCAGGAAGTCGGTGTTGTAGCCGGTGAGCCAGCCCTGGTCGTTGACGATGGTGTTCACCGACTCGATGGTCGTCGCCGACGGATCGAGCGCGTCGAGCAGCGGGATGCAGGCTTCCTTGAACGGCATCGAGATGGCGCAGCCGCGGATGCCGAGGGCGCGGATGCCGCCGATGGCGGCGCGCAGGTCCTGGGTGATGAAGGCCTTGTAGGCGTAGTTCAGGCCGAGGGCCTCGTAGAGGTAGTTGTGGAAGCGCGTGCCGGTGTTGCCGGGGCGTCCGGCGAGGGACATGCAGATCTGGGTGTCCTTGTCGATGGCATGGGGCATCCGGAAGTCCTCCGAAAGTGGGCGCTGACAGCCGGCAGGCCCGATCCGATAGGGTGTCTTTCTACTATAAAATTTGTTTTTATAACAACATTTACTGTTGATGAATCGATTCAATGGTGGTTTTATTGCGCCTTCTTTTACAAAAAGAACAAGCGCCATGGCTACTACCAATACTATCGAGCCTTGCACCTTCGCCCTCTTCGGAGCCCTGGGTGACCTGGCCTTGCGCAAGCTGTTTCCCGCCCTCTACCAGCTGGACCGTGCCGGCCTGCTGTGTCCCGACACGCGGCTGCTGGCCCTGGCCCTCGACGCCGGCGAGCAGACCCGGGCCACCGTCGCCGAGCATCTGCGCCGCCACGTGCCGGGCGCGGAGCTGGAGGAGGACGTCCTGCAGCGCTTCCTGGCGCGGCTGGACTACCTGTCGATGGATTTCCTCAGCGCGGGCGACTACGCCGCGCTGGCCGACCGGGTCGGCGACGCCGAGCGGCTGATCGCCTACTTCGCCACCCCGGCGGCGCTCTACGAGCCGATCTGCGCCGGGCTGGCCGAGGTCGGCCTGGCCGAGCGCACCCGGGTGGTGCTGGAGAAGCCGATCGGCCATGACCTGGCGTCCTCGCGCAAGGTCAACGACGCGGTGGCGCGGCACTTCCCGGAAGACCGCACCTACCGGATCGACCACTACCTGGGCAAGGAGACGGTGCAGAACCTGATCGCCCTGCGCTTCGCCAACAGCCTGTTCGAGACCCAGTGGAACCAGAACCACATCTCCCACGTGGAAATCACCGTGGCCGAGCAGGTGGGCATCGAGGGCCGCTGGGGCTACTTCGACAAGGCCGGCCAGCTGCGCGACATGATCCAGAACCACCTGCTGCAGCTGCTCTGCCTGATCGCCATGGACCCGCCGAGCGACCTGTCGGCCGATAGCATCCGCGACGAGAAGGTCAAGGTGCTCAAGGCGCTGGCGCCGATCGACGCCGCCCAGCTGAGCCAGCAGGTGGTGCGCGGCCAGTACGTGGCTGGCAGCATCCTCGGCAAGCCGGTACCCGGCTACCTGGAAGAGGACAACGCCAACCCCAGCAGCGACACCGAGACCTTCGTCGCCCTGCGCGCGGAGATCCGCAACTGGCGCTGGGCGGGGGTGCCGTTCTACCTGCGCACCGGCAAGCGCATGCCGCAGAAGCTGTCGCAGATCGTCATCCACTTCAAGGAGGCGCCGCACTACATCTTCGCCGCGGAGCAGCGCCCGCTGATCGGCAACAAGCTGATCATCCGCCTGCAGCCGAACGAGAGCATCGCCCTGCAGGTGATGACCAAGGAGCAGGGGCTGGACAAGGGCATGCAGCTGCGCAGCGGTCCGCTGCAGCTGAATTTCTCCGACACCTACCGCAGCGCGCGGATCCCCGACGCCTACGAGCGGCTGCTGCTGGAAGTGATGAAGGGCAACCAGAACCTGTTCGTGCGCAAGGACGAGATCGAGCACGCCTGGCTGTGGTGCGACCGGCTGATCGCCGGCTGGCGCCTGCAGGGCGAGGCGCCCAGGCCCTACGCGGCGGGCAGCTGGGGGCCGCTGTCTTCGATTGCACTGATCACCCGTGACGGGAGGAGCTGGTATGGCGATTTCTGAACTCGATCTGCCCGCCGGGGTGCTGGCCCGGACCCTGGCCGACGGCACGGCCCTGGCCGAGGGACTGGCCGACCGCGTGGCCGAGGTGCTGCGCCAGGCCATCGAGGCCGACGGCCAGGCCAGCCTGCTGGTGTCGGGCGGGCGCAGCCCGATCCCCTTCTTCGAGGCGCTGTCCGCGCGTGAGCTGGACTGGCAGCGGGTGCAGGTCGGTCTGGTCGACGAGCGCTGGGTGGCGCCGGACCAGGACGGCAGCAACGAGGCGCTGGTGCGCCGCCATCTGCTGCAAGGCCCGGCCGCCGCGGCGACCTTCCTCGGCCTCTACCAGCCGGCGGCCAGCCTGGAAGAGGCCGCACGCCTGGCCGGCCGGGCGCTGGCGGCGCTCAAGCGGCCGATCGATGCGGTGGTGCTGGGCATGGGCGAGGACGGCCACACGGCTTCGCTGTTCCCCGGCAGCCCGAACCTCGCCCTGGCGCTGGCCGGCACCTGCGCCGAGCCGTGCATGGCGATGCTCGCGCCGGTCGCCCCGCACCCGCGGATCAGCCTGACCTGGCCGCTGCTGGCCCGGGCGCGCCTGCGCTGCCTGGCCATCCAGGGCCCGGCCAAGCTGGAGACCCTGCGCCAGGCCCTGCGTGCCGATCCGCTGCGCATGCCGATCCGCGCCTTCCTCGGCGACGGGCTGGAAATCCACTGGAGCCCCTGAAGGGGCTCGCGAGCAAGACAGACTGACACGAAGGAACGCCCCGCTCCGGACGCGGACTGCCAATCGGGATGGCCCAATTAGCCGCATTACAAGATCAAGACAGACTAAGGAGGCCGTAACTCCATGAGCTACTACCAGCAAGCGTTCGACGTCACCAGCCTGCCTGCCTGGAAGGCGCTGCAGGAGCATCGCCTGGCCATGCAGGACTTCCACATGCGCGAGGCATTCCTGGCCAATCCGGGACGTTTCGACGATTTCTCCACCGCCAGCTGCGGCCTCTTCCTCGACTACTCGAAGAACCTCGTCACCCAGGAAACCCGCGACCTGCTGGTCAACCTGGCCCGCGAGGCAGGCCTCGCCGAGGCCACCCGGGCGATGTTCGCCGGCGAGCGGATCAACGCCTCGGAGGGCCGCCCGGTCCTGCACACCGCGCTGCGCCGCCCGATGGGCGACAGTCTGGTCATCGACGGCCACAACATCATGCGCGACGTGCACGCCGCCCTGGCGCAGATGACCGACATCGTCGGGCGCATCCACAACAAGCTGTGGCGCGGCTACAACGACAAGGCCATCACCGACGTGGTGAACATCGGCATCGGCGGCTCCTACCTCGGCCCCGAGCTGGTCTCCGAGGCGCTTCTGCCCTACACCCAGCAGTCCGGCGTGCGCTGCCACTACCTGGCGAACATCGACGGCAGCGAGTTCCGCGAGCTGACCGCGCGGCTGAACGCCGAGACCACCCTGTTCATCATCTCCAGCAAGACCTTCGGCACCCTGGAAACCCTGAAGAACGCCCAGGCCGCGCGCACCTGGTACCTGGCCAAGGGGGGCACCGAGGAAAAGCTCTATCGCCACTTCATCGCGGTGAGCAGCAACAAGCAGGCGGCGATCGAGTTCGGCATCCGCGAGAAGAACATCTTCCCGATGTGGGACTGGGTCGGCGGGCGCTATTCGCTGTGGTCGGCGATCGGCCTGCCGATCGCCCTGGCCATCGGCATGGCCAACTTCAAGGATCTGCTCTCCGGCGCCTACGCCATGGACTGCCATTTCCGCAACGAGCCGTTCGAGAACAACATGCCGGTGCTGCTGGCCATGCTCGGCATCTGGTACCACAACTTCTGGGGCGCGCAGACCCACGCCTTCCTGCCCTACGACCACTACCTGCGCAACTTCGTCAAGCACCTGCAGCAGATGGACATGGAGTCCAATGGCAAGAGCGTGCGCCAAGACGGCAGCTCGGTGTCCTGCGGCACTGGCCCGGTGATCTGGGGCGGCGTCGGCTGCAACGGCCAGCACGCCTATCACCAGCTGCTGCACCAGGGCACCCCGCTGATCCCGGCGGACTTCATCGTGCCGGTGGTCAGCCACAACCCGGTGGCCGACCACCACCAGTGGCTGTATGCCAACTGCCTGTCGCAGAGCCAGGCGCTGATGTGCGGCAAGAGCCGCGAGGAGGCCGAGGCCGAACTGCGTGCCAAGGGCCTGCCGGAAGCGGAAGTGAAGCGCCTGGCGCCGCACAAGGTGATCCCCGGCAACCGGCCGAGCAACACCCTGGTGGTGGAAACCCTCAACCCCAGCCGCCTCGGCGCGCTGATCGCCCTGTACGAGCACAAGGTGTTCGTCCAGGGGGTGGTCTGGGGCATCAACTCCTTCGACCAGTGGGGCGTCGAGCTGGGCAAGGAGCTCGGCAAGAACGTCTACGGCCGCCTGACCAGCTACGAGGCACCGCCGGCCGAGGACTCCTCGACCCAGGGCCTGATCGACTACTTCCGCGGCCGTCACCGCGGCTGATCCCGACGGGGTGTTGCACCCGGCAGGCCTGCGCCGCAGGGCGCGGGCCTGTCCGTACCTGAACAATAACTCCAAGAGGAAAGGTTAGATGAACATCGAAGTCAGTCTGCAGGAGCGCTCGCAAGCCACGGCCGGAAAGACCGCTCCCATTTCCACGACCTTCGCCTTTGCCCTGGTGACGGCGCTGTTCTTCATGTGGGGGCTGTCCCATGGCCTGCTGGACGTCCTGAA
Source organism: Azotobacter chroococcum (assembly GCF_002220155.1). Classification (NCBI taxonomy): domain Bacteria; kingdom Pseudomonadati; phylum Pseudomonadota; class Gammaproteobacteria; order Pseudomonadales; family Pseudomonadaceae; genus Azotobacter; species Azotobacter chroococcum. The sequence continues at coordinate 1,537,586 of NZ_CP011835.1, forward strand.
CCACCACTTCCAGGAAACCCTGAACATCTCCCGGGCCAAGTCCGGCCTGATCCAGACCGCCTACTTCGGCGCCTACTTCATCATGGCGCTGCCGGTCGGCCTGTTCATGGAGCGCTGCGGCTACAAGGCCGGCATCCTGCTCGGCCTGGCCCTGTTCGCGATCGGCGCGCTGCTGTTCGTGCCGGCGTCCATGGCCGCGACCTTCGGCGCCTTCCTGATCGCGCTGTTCGTGCTCGCCTGCGGCCTGGCCTGCCTGGAAGTGTCCGCCAACCTCTACGCCGCCGCGCTGGGCAATCCGGACAAGACCGTGCAGCGCCTGAACTTCGCCCAGTCCTTCAACGGCCTGGGGGTGTTCCTCGGGCCGATGATCGGCGGTGCGGTGCTCTACGCGCCGCCGTTCGAGCTCGCCGGCAGCACCATCGCGCCGACCTCGCTGATCTACGTGTCGCTCGCCGTGCTGGTGGTGGGGCTGATGGTGGTCTTCGCCCGCACCGCCTTCCCCGAGGTCGGCAGCGAGGTCGAGGGCGACGAGGCTGCCGAGGCGTCGGCCGGAGAGGGCGTCTCGCTGTGGCGCCAGAAGAACTTCACCTTCGCCCTGCTGGCGCAGTTCTGCAACATCGGCGCCTATGTCGGCGTCGGTGCCTATTTCATCAACTTCGCCCTGGAGCACTGGCAGGGCAGCACGCCCCAGTTCTGTTCCTTCCTGCTCTCGGTGGCGATGATCGGCTACATGATCGGCCGCTTCTCCGGCACCTGGCTGATGCGCCGCATCCCGGCGCGCAACCTGCTGGTGTTCAACGCCATCGCCTGCGCCTTCCTGAGCGTGGTCGCCATGCTGGCGGTGGAGAAGGTTTCGGTCATCGCGATGATCGCCATGTACTTCTTCATGTCGATCATGTACCCGACTATCTTCGGCATGGGCGTGCAGGGCCTGGGCCGGCAGACCAACCGGGGCGGCTCGATCCTGGTGATGGCCCTGGTCGGCGCCGCGATCCTGCCGCTGGTCATGGGCGCGATCGCCGATGCTTCGGGCATGGCGACGTCCTTCATCGTGCCGTTCGCCTGCTGTGTGGTGGTGGCGCTGTACGGGCTTTCCCAGAAGCCGGCCGAATCTTCCGCGTCCAGTCTGGCCGCCGAGGCCGAATAAGCCGGCAGGCGCCGGGAAAACGGGTTTTCCGGCGCCGTCGAAATCCGAGAACAAGAGGTGCGCAATGTTTCTAGTATGCGGCGAAGCGCTGTTCGACCTGTTCGTCGAGCCAGCGCACAGTGAATTGCCCCGCCAGGTAGGCTTCAAGGCGATTGCCGGCGGCTCCCCCTTCAACGTGGCGGTAGGGCTCAGCCGGCTGGGGGTGGACTCCGCCCTGCTGACCGGGATCTCCACCGATTTTCTCGGCCTGCAGTTGCGTCAGGTGCTGGAGGACGAGGGCGTGTCGACCCGCTACCTCGTCCCGCTCGATGCGGCCACCACGACCCTGAGTCTGGTCGCCGTGGATGCGCAGGGCGTGCCCCACTACAGCTTCTACGGGCATTCCGGGGCGGATCGCCAGCTGCGTCCGGAGCAGGTGCCGGCGCTGGACGGCGAGGTGCGCGGCATCCATGTCGGCTCCTACTCGCTGGTCGTGCAGCCGACCGCGGACACCCTCTACGGGGTGGTGGAGAAGGCTTCGCAGGAACTGCTGATCACCCTCGATCCGAATGTGCGCCTCAACGTCGAGCCCGACCTTGACGTCTGGCGCGAGCGGATCGGCGCCTTCGCCCGGCATGCCCACCTGGTCAAGGTCAGCGAGGAGGACCTGGAACTGCTCTATCCGGGCGAGGACCCGGCGGCGATGGCCGAGCGTTTCCTGCAGCACCAGTGCCGTCTGGTGTTCCTCACCCGCGGCGAGAACGGCGTGACCGTGTTCAGCCGCGCCCACGGCAGCTGGTCGCGCCCGGCCAACGCGATCACCATGGTGGATACCGTGGGCGCTGGCGACACCTTCCAGGCGGCCTTGATCACCTACCTGGCCGAGCAGGGCTTCGACCGCCCGGCCGCGCTCGACGGCCTGGATAAGTCCCACCTCGAGCAGATGCTCGCCTTCGCCCAGGCGGCGGCGGCGCTGACCTGCCAGCGCCGCGGTCCGGACCTGCCGCGCCGCCACGAGCTGGCGGCCTCGGCCGGCCAGCCGGAGCCGGTCGTCTAGAGTAACTTCAGGCGGCCCGCGTCTCCCTCTCCCCGCCGGGGAGAGGGTCGGGGTGAGCGACGGCGCCGGAGGCGCGCCGCCTTCACCCGTTCGCCGTCCGGCCGACAACCCGATCAAACGCAAGGGATTCATCATGAAGAAGCATTCCGGCCTCGCCGGCCCGGGCGCCATTGCCAGCGCCACGCCCGCGCCGGTCCATGAGTTTGTCCTGCTCGACAGCGACAAGGCCCCGCAGAACTGGAGCATCGACAGCCGGCAGCTGGGCATCGAGACCGACCGGCCGTTCTCGGTCAGCCTGCGCACCCTGCACGGCGGCCGCCAGGAAGGCGTCTGCCTGGTCGACATCGACACCGGCGCGATGACCATCACCGTGGTGCCGACCCGCGGCATGAACGTGCTGCGCGCGGTCGCCGGCGACGTCCGCCTGGGCTGGGACTCGCCGGTCGGCGAGGTGGTCAACCCGGCCTTCATCGAACTCGGCGGCCGTGGCGGCCTCGGCTGGCTGGAGGGTTTCAACGAGCTGGTCACCCGCTGCGGCTACGAGTGGGTCGGCCATCCCGGCGTGGACAATGGCGAGCTGCTCAGCCTGCACGGGCGGCTGTCGAACATCCCGGCGTCGCGGGTGGTGTTGAGCATCGACGCGAAGCCGCCGTACGGCATCCGTCTGCGCGGCGAGCTGAAGGAGCAGGCGTTCAAGAAGATCGACTTCGCCATCGTCAGCGAGCTGAGCACCGAGCCGGGCGCGCAGAGCTTCACCCTCGACGACAGCCTGACCAACCGCGGTGACTATCCCAGGGAATACCAGGCGCTCTACCACAACAACTTCGGCACGCCGCTGCTGGAGCAGGGCGCGCGCTTCGCCGCCCCGGTCAAGCAGGTGTCGCCGTTCAACGAGCGGGCCCGCGGCGAGCTCGACGAGTGGCAGAGCTACCGCGGTCCGACCGAGGGCTACGACGAGACCGTCTACAACCTGATTCCCTACGGCGACGCGCTGGGCGACAGCTTGGCCGTGCTGCACAACCGCGCCGGCGACCGCGGCGTGGCGGTCGGCTTCAATATCGGCCAGCTGCCGGTGTTCTCCCTGTGGAAGAACACCGATACCGAGCGCCAGGGCTACGTCACCGGCCTGGAACCTGGCACCAGCTTCTCCTACAACCGGCGCTACCAGCGCCCGCTGGGCCTGGTGCCGACCATAGGTCCCAGGGAGCAGCGCCACTTCCAGCTCAGCTTCACGCTGCTCGCCGGCAAGGCGGACGTGGAACAGGCCCTGCAGCGGATCGACGAGATCCAGGACGGGCGTCCGACCGAGGTGCGTGAAACGCCGCTGGTCGATCTGAGCGGGGCATGATTCCGCGGCGCATTTTCGTGCGATGTGACCGCCGGCTACTGGGCTCCGGGCCAGGGAGGGCCTGAGCCGGGTAGCCTGTCCGGAATCGGCAAGGGATGTATTTCACCTGACGGGAGGCGCCCTTTTCAGGCTGTGCCGAGTTTCGGGCGATGCTCCAGCGTCTATCTGAAAAAAATCGCTTTTAGCCTCGTAACTACGAAAGCGTGCTGTGCAAGTAGGCCCGGAAGGGGACGAGGGCTGGCATTTATCCACGGAGCGATAACTCCGTGGATAAATGCCACAGGTTGTTCAACCGGTGGGCTGTCGCTCCGTACTACGGTTCAGGCCGGTCTTTGCTGAATTTGCTCCATCTGTTCCTGAATCGCTTTCAGTGCCGGATGGTTCTGAAAGTGCTCCATCTCCTCCTGAATCGTTTTCAGCGCCGGATTGTTCTGAAGGTGCTCTATCTGGTCCTGGAACGTTTTCAGCGCCGGGTTGTTCTGAAAGTGCTCCATCTCCTCCTGGATCGCTTTCAGTGCCGCAGTATTCTGGAATTGCTCTATTTCCTCCTGGATCGCTTTCAGCGCCGGATTGTTCTGCAAGTGTTCCATCTCCTCCTGGAACGCTTTCATTACTGGATTGTTTTGAAGTTTCTCCATTTCTTCCTGGATCGTTTTCAGCTCCCTATTGTTCTGAAAGTACTCCATCTGCTCCTGATATCCCTTCAGCACCGGATTGTTTCGAAGTTGCTCCATCTGCTCCTGAAGCGCTTTCAGCTCCGGGTCGTTCTGAAATTGCTCCATCTGCTCCTGAAACTCCTTCAGCACCGGATTGTTCTGAAATTTTTCCATCTGCTCCTGAAATCCCTTCAGTGCCGGATTGTTCTGAAGGTGCTCTAGCTGATCCTGGAGCGTTTTTAGCATCGAATTTTTCTGCAGATGCTCCATCTGCTGCTGGATCGCCCTCAGTGCTCCATTCGTCTGAAAGTTCTCCATCTGCTCCTGGAGCGCTTTCAGCGCCGCATTGTTCTGAAGGTGCTCCAGCTGCTCCTGGAGTCCCTTCAGGCATTGGTTGATGTTTTCCATGATTGTCTCCTCAGTGCCATCTCGATAGTTGTGTGGAGCCCTCGCTAAACTACCCCTTGCTCTTCAACTGACATGCATTTGCTACCACGATATTTTTATCTGCACACATCAACGAAAGCACAAAGTGGCGCATGAGCAACGAAATTCTACGAACGGCCAAGTTATGGCCTGTTGACGTTTTGGCGTAGGCCGCGACGGAGGCGCCGTTTGGCGCAGAACAAAGAAAGAACGAGGAGAGAAGTCTGGTCATTCCAAATGAGCGACGAGAGACGCCGTGCTGCGCCAAACGGGCCCCGCCCCTGAGGGTTGCGCGGCAAATGCCGCCATGCTTCGACCCCCGAAGTACCGGCACGCAGCATCATCGAGCGGATATTCGGCTGGCTGAAGGAGAGCCGCAGGATTGGCACGCGCTACGACAGGCTGGCAAGAGGTTTTGCTGCGATGGTCTCGCTGGCTTGCGCGCTGCGATGTCTACGCTAGTACTTTTCGTGCAAAACCTAATCCGTACAGCCAGTCGTATCCGGATACAAATATTCAATGACCCCGATAGCACCGCTCGAGTCCTTGTAAGTCATCCTGGCCGGAATGACGCCGCAATGGGCGGGCGCGGAGCGGAGATATTCGACCTTTATCAGTTCGGCAATGTCCAGATTCATGGAGTATCTATAGGGTTTGACTTCGGAGGTTTCGGCGTTATTGGTTTCGGCCATGGCGGTAGCGGCGCTCGCGAATACAGTCATGGCAAGGATCAGCTTCATGGTTTTCATGTTCACGTTCATATCGAATGATTTTCGCAGGCAATAAGCGTCCGAAGATGCAGAGCTTTTGAACTCGGCATCGACCTCTGCAAGGTTGATGGAACCACTCCGGGCTGATCGGCGCCCTGTGTCAGATAGGGCTTATATGTTAGCGAGCCACGCCATGGACGGGCGCTTCCGATGGGCAGGGGCATTCGCCCCGCGCATATAAGTCTCGGCTTTTGCGCGCGGCACGCACTGTTCTGGAGTGCGGGTTGTTCATGTAGTCCTCCTGAGCAATCAAGCGTCTGGCAAGGGTTGATCTTCCAGTGGCTGTTTGCTCAATGCATGGTCAAGTGTGGTGTACGACTACAAGGTAATGAAGTTGAAATGTTGAGTCCATTGGGTAAATGAAACTGAATGCAACCGACGTGTTACTTCTTTCCAGTCAGTTGCTGCGGGCTATTTTCGATTGGATAAGTTTCGGCGCTCAAATATTTATTTACACTTGGCGCATTGCTCGAGAGGCCGAGTGTGCCGGTTGCCGGCAAAAGGGGTGGCAGGGCGGGAGGAGAAACGGGAGGGCGCATCCGTTTCAGGTGCCGACGTAGCCTTTCAGGCCGACAGGGAGGCCGGCAGCGAAGGATACGGCCAGGTGGGGCCAGGTATTCGTACCGGGGATCAGGGAGGGGTGCAGCGGGCGCCTGGAGCAGAGGTGGGGGGCCGCCTTCAGAGGAAGAGAGGAGAGGGCTGGCGCCCTCTCCCGCATGCTCAGGCGCCTGCGGCCGGGGCGGCCAGGGCCTTGTCGTAGACGCTCTTGAAGAACTCCCACTCGGCCGGCGACATCGCCGGGCAGTGGCGGTGCAGCTGGTCCAGGTCACGGCGCGAGGCGCTGGCGACGCGCAGGCGCTGGCGGCTCTTCTCCAGGTCGATCAGGGCGATCTCCACCTGCGGGCGGCCGGCGGTTTCCTCGACCTTGACGAAGATGTGCTTGGGATAGCAGCAACCGTGCTGCCAGTGGCCCTGGTGCAGGCGGCTGAGGGTCAGGGCCAGCTGTTCGAGCATCTGCCGCTGGACCGCTTCGCCCCAGCGCTGGCGCGCCTCACCGCGATACCAGTCGTCCAGGCTGACGAAGCCTTCCAGCGACTCGGTGACCAGCAGGGCCTGCCACTTGCCGTCGGTCTTGCGCGCCGAGCAGAAGACGATCTTCGGCACCCGCACGCCGAGGCGTTCGATGGCCTCGAGGGCATCCTGCTCGCGTAATACGGTGGGCCGGCCGAGGGGATAGCGCAGCGAGTGATAGAGGTGCCCGGTCTGGCGCTTGCTGTAGAGCGGCACGCTGGTCGCGCTCAGACGCTGCACGCCGCTTTCCCCGGCCCGGCGGACGTTGGGCTCCTCGACCCATTCCCCCTGGCGGTTCCACCAGCACTGGAAGGTTTCGGCGAAGGAGTCCAACGGCTGCAAGGCAATCGATTCGTTCACGCGGAGGTCCTCTTGTGCAACACGTAGATGCGACGCATGGCATAGCCGGGCAGGGCGTCGTGATGGCCGGCGATGTCGAAGCCGACTTCGCGGAATTCGGCCTCGATGGTGGCCCGCTCGATGACGAAGCGGTTGCGCTTCTCCTCGCGGCCTTCCTGCGCCGCGCGCAGCCGCGCCAGATAGCGGCGCCGCCAGGCCTTGAAGTTTCCGTCCACCCACAGGGAGACGATCAGACTGTCGCGGCTGACCCGGTGGAACTCGCGGAGCACGGCCAGGCGGCTTTCGCGGTCGGCGACGTGATGCAGCAGGCGCATGCAGAAGATGCTGTCGACCGCGTTGTCGGGCAGGTCGATGGCGACGGGAGAGGTCTGGAAGGTCCGCACCCGGGCCAGCACCTCGTCGGAGTGGTTGGCCTTGACCATCGACAGGATTTCTTCCGAGCTGTCGGCGGCGAGCACCACCCGGTTGGGCTGTTCGGTCAGCAGGGGCCAGAAGCGGCCGGCACCGCACGGCAGGTCCAGGACCAGGTTGGGATTGCCGGCCTGCTGCAGGGCTCGCCGAGCCAGCTGTCCGTCGCGCCAGTGGGAAAGCTGCCGGACAAGACGGTCGCAATGCCTGGCCAGGCATTGGGCGGCCTGGGATTGGCCAAATTGGCGCGGCAGTTCCAGTCCGCTGATGCGTGTTCTCGACATGGCAAGGATTTCGTTGGGGCTGGGAATGATGGCGATAGTATCGCGAAATGTAACGACTAGTTGTCAAAAACATGTTGATAAAAAGTCAAGGGTGCCGCCGGCGGCGTCCCGTTCGTCGGAACGGCACGCCACCACCGGTTACTTGAGGCGGACCCGGAAGCAGCTGCCGCCCGATTCCAGATTGCTCACCCGGACCTGCCAGCCCTGATGGGCGCAGATCCGCTTGACCAGCGAAAGTCCGAGGCCGAGGCCCTCGCCGCGAGCCTGCTCGCCGCGCACGAAGGGCTGGAAGATACGCTCGCGCTGGTCGGCGGGGATGCCCGCGCCGCTGTCCTCGACACGGAAGCCGCCGTTCTCCAGGATCAGCCGTACCGTGCCGTTCTCGGTGTAGTGCAGGGCGTTGCGCAGCAGGTTGGAGAGGACCGTGCGCAGGAAGGTGAGGTTGTAGGAGGCGCTGTCGGTGTCCTCCACGACCAGCTCGAAGTCCAGGCCCTTGGCGCGGATCGGCGCTCCCCAGCGCTGGCTCTGCTCCTCCGCCACGCTGGCCAGGCTGGCGCTGCCGCCGATGGCGGCTTCCTCCCGCCGGGCACGGGCGAGGATCAGGAAGGTCTGTACCAGCTCGTGCATCTCCTGGGCGGCCCGGCCGATCCGTGCCACCTGCCGGTGAGCCTGGGGCGGCAGGTCGGCTTCGTCGAGCAGCTCGCAGGCACCCTGGATGACCATCAGCGGGGTGCGCAGCTCGTGGCTGACGTCGCTGGTGAACAGGCGCTCGCGCTCCAGGCTCTGGCGCAGCTGGCCGAGGGTGCTGTCGAAGGCCGCCGCCAGGTGGCCGACCTCGTCGTCGGGGTATTCCGGCGCCAGCGGCGGCGCCAGCGGCAGCAGCTGGTCGCGGTGGCGGACCTGGCGGGCCAGGCGGGTCACCGGCGCGATCACCTTGCGCGCCAGCAGCAGGCCGAGCAGCCAGGCGCCCATCACGCTCAGCAGGAAGCAGAACAGGATCACGTTGAAGAGCAGCTGCTCGCGCTCCTCGAATTCGCTCTGGTCCTCCACCAGCATGTAGGTCTGGCCGTCGCTCCTGATCGCGTAGACGTAGTAGGCGCGGTCGTCCTCGCGCAGCTCGCTGAAGCCTTTCTCGACCTGCTGCAGCGACTCGGGAATGGCGTATTGCGGCAGGTCCGAGGCGAAGAAGCGGGTGGTGGCATCCAGCCGCGGGGCGAGGCCCTGGCGGATGTCCTTGTTCACCACGATGTCCAGCTCGCTCTTGAGCTCCTGGGAAACCAGGTGTTTCTCGACGAAGTGGACGATGGCGACGATGCTCAGGGAGAAGAACCCGCTGACCACCAGGGTCATCAGCGTGAAGGCAATGACGATGCGGCGGGCGAAGGGTTGCTTAAGCAGCATCCGGGTGCTCCGTCAGGCGGTAGCCGACGCCATGGATGGTGTGCAGGAGGGGTTTGTCGAAGGGTTTGTCGAGTGCCTGGCGCAGCTGGTGGATGTGGCTGCGCAGGCTGTCGCTCTCCGGCAGGTCGTCGCCCCACAGGGCGTTTTCCAGGAATTCGCGGCGCACCACGGCCGGGCTCTTCTGCATCAGGATGGCCAGCAGCTTGTAGCCGATCGGGTTCAGCCGCAGCGGCTTGCCGGCCCGGCTGACGCCCAGGGTATCGAGGTCGTAGATCAGGTCGCCGACCTGCAGCTGGCGCTTGCGGCTGCCCTGGGTGCGGCGCAGCACCGCCTCGATGCGCGCCACCAGCTCGGACAGGGCGAAGGGCTTGAGCAGGTAGTCGTCGGCGCCGCTGTTGAGGCCCTGCAGGCGGTCGTCCAGCGAGTCGCGGGCGGTCAGCATGATGATCGGCGTCTCGCTGCCGGCACCGCGGCGCAGGCGCTCGCAGACCTGGTAGCCGTCGATCCCCGGCAGCATGATGTCCAGCACGATCAGGTCGTACTGCCCGCTGGCCGCCAGGTGCAGCCCGCTCAGCCCGTCCTGGGCGCAGTCGACCGTGTAGCCCTTGAGCTCCAGGTAGTCGAGCACGTTGGCGAGGATGTCGCGGTTGTCTTCGATGACCAGAATGCGCATGGTCGGGGGCTCTCGGCGAAGGGGGGCCGATACTGTAGCAAGTCGTCGGGCGGGGGGCATGCGAGAGTGGGCGCTCCGCCGGCGCTGGTGCGCGCCCAGCGTGGCGGGTCCGGGGCTGGCGCTGTTACCGGGAAGCGCCGTCGCGCTGAAAGACGTAGAACAGATTCGGCTCGCTCACCACGTAGAGGTTGTCTTCGGCATCCATCGTCACGCCTTCGGGCTGCGGCGCGCTTTCCCCGAGATCCGAGATCGGGCCGCGCAGCGAGCGGAAACTCACGAAGTCGCCCTCGCCATCCAGTTCGACGAGCAATTTCGATTCGTCGCTGAGCAGCACCAGGTGGCCGGTTTGCGGGTCGTAGTGGACGTCGGACAGGTCGCGGGCCGACACGCTGCGCTCGAGCCAGGCGCTCAGGTCGCGCACGTGCAGCTGCAACCTGCCCTCGAGGGCGGCGCCTGCGCCGCGGATCTCGTAGAGCCGGAGCGGGTCGCGCTCCTTGACCACGAACAGGCGATCGCCGTCCGCAGCGTAGGCGATGCCCTCGAGCCCCTTGTTCTGCCGGCTCGGATCGATCTCCAGGGTCAGGGTCCGGGCCTGTGTGGCCTTGATGGTTTCCCCCGCGGCCGGCAGGTCGATGAAGCTCAGCCGCTGGTCGATTTCCTCGGCCAGCACCAGCCGCCCATTGCCCAGGTAGGCCAGGCCTTCGATGTCGACGAAACCTTCGAGCCGGTAGCGCTCGAGCACCTCGCCGTTCCTGTCGAGCGCCAGAATTTCCGCTGCCCCTCCGTTGCTGACGGTCAGCAGGCGATTGCGGTCGTGGTCGTAGGTGATTCCCGACAGATTTTCGATCCCGGCAATGGGCTTGGCATCGATCCGTACCCGGTAGTTCGGCAGCCAGAGGCTGTCGCCGGTCGCCGGTTTCCCGGACCAATGATCGAAGAGGTGCAGGTGGAGCAGTTCGTAGCCGGGGAGCCTGGCGCCGATCAGGCCCGCCAGGGCCAGCACGGCGATCGCCAGCAGCAGGTACAGGCGGTGATGGCGAGGCATGAGCCGCCGGGGAGAGGTCGTCTGGACAGGCATTCCGGTGTTTTCCTTGGGTGCGGGAAGGCAAGGGTTGGCGCCCACCGGCAGGGGGAGGCCAGGACGTCGCGCCCGCGATCTGCCCTGGCAGGATAGGGGTGTGGCGTTACCGCCGCGAGTCAGCGGACGTTTGGCCGGGGTAGGACTGGACGCGGCGGTGTCGGCCGGGCCTTCAGCGGGCCGCGTTGCTCCGGGCGCACTTGGGGTCGACGGTGAAGGTCCGGGAAACGTCCACCAGGCCGAGACGCCCCAGGGTCCGCCGGCCGATCAGCACGGGGTAGTTCATCTTGCTGCGGTTCTTCAGCGAGAACTCCTCGTCGTAGATCCGCTTGCCGATGCAGATCTGCATCATCACCACCGGCCGGCGTTCCGCGCCGCCGGCGCCGCGGAGCTTCACGTTGCGCACCACCCGGCGTTCGAACGGCGAGTCGACCAGCTTGCCGGTGTCACCGTCGGTCAGCTCGACCTTGAAGCGCACCCACTCGTCGCCGTCGCGCTCGAAGCGCTGCAGATCCTTGGCATCCAGGGAGGAGGTCAGGGCACCGGTATCCAGCTTCATCTTCACCGGAATGTTTTCCGGCTGGATCAGCCCCTTCTCGATCCAGCCGAAGACCGGTTCGGACGTCTCGGCAACGGCGGCGGGGAGGGCGGTAGCGCTCAGCAGCAGCGCCAGGGGGAGGGACTTGAGCAAATGCATCGGGGAACAGGCTCCTGGGAAAGATCGGTCAACCATAGTAGGCCGCCGTTGAAAAGAATATCGGCCGCTCTTCACGACGGGCCGGGCAAGCGCCCCTTGCTGGTCGGTCCGCGCAGGCGCCACGCCCGAGGAGGCGCCGCTCCGAAAGCTTGTTTTTACCGTACTTCATCGGAGGGCCTTGGCAAAGATTCTCCGGCCTGCCTTTTTGATTGGCCATGAGCCATGACAGTGCTGGGCATGTGCGTCCCCGGAGGGTGGCGTTTTGATATTGATCCCGCTCTTTCTGGTGGTTGTCGAAAGTGATTGGCTGAATGGAATAGTTCAATGACGTTTTTTCACTTCATGAATGGTTAATTTATTTTTAAATAAAGTCTTCACATGGTTGTCTTGCTATCGATTGGCATGCAATGTGCCTCTGTTGAATGGTCGATAATTTCCTGTAATATCTTGAAATACTTTTCAGGGGCTTTGGAATGCCCATTGGAAGACCCCGGAAGAAAACATTTTTTTCACAAATGAGGTGAAGGCAAGCTCGTTGGAAGTGCCATGCGCGCTCTTTGGCGTGCGCAGCGTTATTTCCCGGGCAGGCAGCAAGACGCATGTCATCAGCCTAGAGATTCTCCTTAACGGGATTCGCCGGTAACGGCATCAAAGTGGATCAGGTAGAGAAATGGCCTGTCTTGACCGGACACGTCATTCGGGGGGCTTTTGTTTTCGAATGACCGGCAAGGCGTGGCTTTGTTCCATCTTTCTACAGGCCATTTGAAGTATGCCGATGGCCTCTGGAGATAAATCGATGTCCGCTAGAGCAGAAAATCCAGTGCAGTCCGGTAGTTTTGATGAGACGGCCGTATTGCACGAGCTTGAACATTATCTTCCGAAACAAGCTCCCTTGAAGGATTTCGTTCACCACAATACCTTGCATGCATTTCAGGGTTCGAAGTTTCACGACGCGGCGCGCAATGCCTCGGGTATCTTCGGATACAGTGTGTCTTTGAAGTTGGATAAATACCGCCGTCTTTATCTCGAGGGAGAAATAAATCCGGACATCCTGGATGGAATAATTGCCGCGCGCAAAGGCGCTCAGTTCGAACTCTGGAAGAACAAGGTCATTGGGGAAAGCTTCGCTCCGCCGCCGCTACCCCGCATCGGTTCCGTGCGGGCGAACTGGAAGAAGAGCCAGCGGATCGACCTGGATTCGCTGGTGCATCCGCTGCTGTTCCGCATCCTCTGCAGCTATCTCGACCAGGGCATCTCGATCTGGACCTTCCCCTCCAGCGGCGAGGGTTTCCTGAGCGCCATCCGTGAGCTGGAGCGCCACAGCTTCACCAGTTTCTTCCGCCGCGAGCGGGCGCGCCGGCTGCTGCTCGAACAGGACTGCTCCATCGCCGACCTGCTGAAGATCCTGGTGCGCGACGAGGCGCTGTTCGCGCATTACCTGTTCGACCAGCAGTTCGCCCATCCGGGCTGGTCGGGCATGGTCACGGTGATCGAGGCGCAGCCCGGCACCCTGATCGACAGCCGCAGGATCACCCTGCGCGAGCTGATCGTCTTCGAGTTGCTCCTTGAGATCGACGCGCTCGACGAGCATTTCGACGAGGCCTGGAGTCCGCTGACGGCGGAGCTGGCCGGCGAGCCGGCGGCCATTCTCGCGGACGTGCCGAAGACCGAGCTGCACGAGGTTCTGGCGATCTGGCAGGAGGCGCTGGAGTGGAGCTTCTACGATCCCGTGTTGAGCGCCATCCAGCGCCAGCCCGCGGAAAGCCCGGCGCTGCCGGCGACGCAGAGTTTCCAGGGCCTGTTCTGCATCGACGACCGCATCTGCTCGTTCCGCCGGCACCTCGAAAGCCTCGATCCGCACTGCGAAACCTACGGGACGCCGGGCTTCTTCGGGGTGGAGTTCTATTTCAAGCCGGAGAACGCGAAATCCTATTCCAAGGTCTGTCCGGGACCGATCGAGCCAAAATATCTGATCAAGGAAACCGGCAGCCAGGACAGGCGCAAGGCCGAGCCGCATTTCAGCAAGCACTCGCACGATCTCTTCGGCGGCTGGGTGATTTCGCAGACCCTCGGCTTCTGGTCGGCCGTCAAGCTCTTCGACAGCATCTTCAAGCCCTCTGCGAGCCCCCTCGGCGCCTCGTCCTTCCGGCACATGGATCGTACGTCCAGCCTGAGCATCCTGAATCGCTCGGCGGACGACCGCGAGGATGGCCTGCAGATCGGCTTCACCCTCGAGGAGATGGCCCAGCGCGCGGAGAACCTGCTGGGCAGCATCGGTCTGACCCGCGATTTCGCGCCCATCGTCTACGTGGTCGGGCACGGGGCGAGCAACACCAACAACCCGCACTACGCCGCCTACGACTGTGGTGCCTGCTCGGGCCGGCCGGGGTCGGTGAACGCGCGGGTGATCTGCTTCATGCTCAACCATCCGGAGGTGCGGCGGATACTGGCCGGCAAGGGGATCGAGATTCCCGAAGGCACGCAGTTCGTCGGCGCGCTGCACGACACCACCCGCGACGAAATCGCCTTCTACGACGAGTCTTCGCTCAGCCCCGACAACCACGCCCGGCACCAGGCCAATACGGCGGTCTTCGACAAGGCCCTGGCGCTCAACGCCAAGGAGCGCTCGCGGCGCTTCGCGCTGACCGACAGCCAGCAGCCGCCGGAGCGGGTCCACGAGGCGGTCAAGGCGCGTTCTGTATCGCTGTTCGAGCCGCGTCCCGAGCTGAACCACGCGACCAACGCGCTGTGCATCGTCGGACGCCGGGCCTTGAGCCGCAAGCTGTTCCTCGACCGGCGCTCGTTCCTCAACTCCTACGACTACCGCATCGACCCGGACGGCAAGTTCCTGCTTGGCATCCTGCGCGCTGCGGCGCCGGTCTGCGGCGGCATCAACCTGGAGTACTTCTTCTCCCACGTGGACAACCAGAAGCTGGGGGCGGGCAGCAAGCTGCCGCACAACGTGATGGGCCTGATCGGGGTGGCCAACGGCAACGACGGCGACCTGCGCCCCGGCCTGCCGAGCCAGATGATCGAGGTGCACCACCCGGTGCGGATGATGATCGTCGTCGAGCAGTTCCCCGAGGTGGTCCTCAAGTCCATCCAGCAGCAGCCAGCCACCTACGAATGGTTCGCCAACGAATGGCTGAACCTCACGGTCGTCCATCCCGAGACCCATGAGCTGTTTCGCTTCAAGGACGGCGGCTTCGCGCCGTATCGCCCGCTGACCGAGCGGATCGAGGCTGCTACCGATCTCGAGAAGCTTTTCGAAACCCAGGCGGACAACCTGCCTGTCCTCGCGCTGAGCTAGGGGAGTCGCCATGGCCGCCATACTGCAGATCTTCATCTTTCTACCGCTGCTCGGGTTCCTGATCAGCCTGACCCATCCGGAACGGGACGAGACGCGGATTTCCCGCACCGCCCTCATCACGGTCGGCGCTCATCTGGCCGGCTTCAACCTGTTTTTGCTGTATTGGGCGTTCCGCGGCTTTCCCACCCTGGAGCTGAAGGATTTCGTCCTGTTCCAGACAGAAAGCTACGAGTTCTACATCGACTTCCTGTTCGACCGGATCACCGCGACCTACATGTTCGTCGGCGCCTTCCTGACCTTCATGGTGCTGCTCTACAGCCGTCACTACATGCACCGCGAGGCGGGCTACAAGCGCTTCTTCAGCACGGTGCTGTTCTTCTATGTCGGCTACAACATGGTGGTTTTCTCCGGAAACATGGAAACCATGTTCACCGGCTGGGAAGTGCTGGGGATCACCTCGTTCCTGCTGATCGCCTTCTACCGGGACCGCTACCTGCCGGTGAAGAACGCGGTCAAGGTGTTCTCCATCTACCGGATCGGCGATGTCGGCCTGCTGCTGGCCATGTGGATGATGCATAACCTCTTCCACGAGAACGTCAGCTTCCACATGCTCGAAGACCAGGCCTTCGTGCTCGAACATCTGCAGCCGCATGCCTTCGTTGGCGCCGCCATCGGGCTGATGATCCTGGTGGCCGCCGCCGCCAAGTCGGCGCAGCTGCCGTTCTCCAGCTGGTTGCCGCGGGCCATGGAGGGACCGACGCCATCGAGCGCGATCTTCTACGGCTCCCTGTCGGTGCACATCGGGGTCTTCCTGCTGCTGCGCACCGCGCCGCTCTGGCGTGACCAGCTGTTCGTCTGCCTGGTCATCGGCCTGCTGGGCTTTACCACCAGCGTCGTCGCGACGGTGATCGCCCGCTCGCAATCGGCGATCAAGAGCCAGATCGCCTATGCCTCCATCGCCCAGATCGGCCTGATCTTCATCGAGATCGCCGCCGGCTTCGACACCCTGGCCCTGGTGCACTTCGCCGGGAACGCCTTCCTGCGCACCTATCAGCTGCTGGTTTCGCCGTCGGTGGTGACCTACCTGATCCGCGAGCAGTTCTACAACTTCGTGCCGCGGGAACACCATGCCAGATGGGTGCTGCCCAAGAAGTTCGTGTATTCCCTCTACATGCTTTCGGTGCGGGAGTTCGATCTGGATGCCTTCATGTACCGCAAGTTGTGGAATCCCATGAAGAGCCTGGGGCGGCGTTTGAACTTTCTGACCTTCTGGCGGGCCGTCGGTATTTTCGTGCCGGTCTATCTGCTGGGTTTGTATGGGGTCTATAACCGCGAAGTATTGCCTGTCGCGGTCACGGAAGTGCTGCCGGTGATCTTCGCGTCGATGGCGGCGGTATTGGTGCTCAAGTCCTTTACCGAGCGCAAGCGCGCCCGCATGACCTGGCTGCTGGCGATCATGACGCACTTCTGGATCGCCCTGGCCACGTCTTTCAATGCCAACTTCGACTTCAGCGAAAGTTATATCTACCTGAGCGGCGTCGCCCTGGCGGGGATCGTCGGATTTCTGTGCCTGCGGCGACTCAAGCATCTCGAAGGCGATATCGATCTCGACCGCTTTCATGGCCATTCCCGCCAGCATCCGAAGATCGCCTTCGTGTTTCTGCTCTGTTGTCTGTGTGCCACCGGTTTTCCGATCAGCCCGACGTTCATCGGCGAGGATCTGATGTTCGCGCATATCAAGGAAGGGCAGGTCGGATTGGCCTTCCTGACCAGTTTGAGCTTCATCCTGGTCGGTTTGTCGATCATTCGTATCTACGCGCGGGTATTTCTCGGGCCGCATGCCAAGTCGGTCTATGAGGTGGCGTACAAGTCTTCCTGATTCGTTGAAAAGTTTGGCGAGAGATATCCATCACGAGCATTTGAAAGTGCATGTAAATATCCAAGGAGTCATTGCCTTATGAAAGCGTGTGCAATTCCAGAAGACGGCCTGAAAGGCCTCAAGCAAAATTGGCGCAGCGATGTGGTATCGGGATTCCTGGTATTCCTGCTGGCGCTTCCCTTGAGTCTCGGCATCGCCAAGGCCAGCGAATTCCCGCCGGCCATGGGCGTGTTGACCGCCATGATCGGCGGCCTGTTCGTCAGCCTGTTCGCCGGCTCGCGGCTCACCATCAAGGGACCGGCCGCCGGCCTGATCACCATCTGCGCCGGTGCCGTGGTCGAGTTCGGCGGTGGCGCCGAGGGCTGGCACCTGGCGCTCGGGGCGATCTTCGTGGCGGCCGTGCTGCAGATGCTGTTCGGCTTCCTGCGCTTCGGCGCCCTGAGCGACTTCTTCCCGCACTCGGTGGTGCACGGCATGCTGGCGGCGATCGGCCTGATCATCTTCGCCAAGCAGATCCACGTGCTGCTCGGCATCGATCCGGCCACCCTCAAGGGGCTCGAACTGGTCGAGTTGTTCGGGCGGATTCCTTCCTCGATCATGCACGCCGACTCCCACGTGGCCCTGGTGGGGGTCGTCAGCCTGGCGATCATCTTCGGCATGCCCTTGCTGAAGATTCCGGGTCTGAAGAAGGTCCCGGCGCCGATGCTGGTCCTGCTGGTGGCCGTGCCCATGGCCCTGATCATGGATTTCAGGCACACCGAGCCGGTGTTCGACATGGTGACCATCGGCAGCTTCTGGTCCAACGTCGGGCTGAACGTGGACTTTTCCCTGATCGGCACCGCGGTGTTCTGGAAGTACGTGCTGATGTTCCTCTTCATCGGCAGCCTGGAGTCCCTGCTGACGGTCAAGGCCGTCGATGGACTGGACCCCTGGAAGCGGGCGTCGAATTTCAACCGGGACCTGGTCGCAGTAGGCGCGGGTAACGCCCTGTCCGGGCTGCTGGGCGGCCTGCCGATGATTTCCGAGGTGGCGCGCAGCTCGGCTAACGTCAGCTTCGGCGCCCGCAGCCGCTGGAGCAATTTCTTCCACGGCCTGTGCCTGTTCATCGCCATGCTGCTGTTCATCCCGGTCATCGAGATGATCCCCAATGCGGCCCTGGCGGCGCTGCTGATCGCCGTGGGCTACCGGCTGGCCTCGCCCCATGAGTTCTTCAAGGTCTACCGCATCGGCGCCGAGCAGCTGGTCATCTTCGTCGTGACCGTGCTGGTGACGCTGTCCACCGACCTGCTGATCGGCGTCGGGGCCGGCATCGCCACGGAGCTGGCGTTCAACCTGGTGCACCGGGTGCCGTTCGGCAACTTCTTCAAGGCCCGCTACGCGCGCTCCCGGCAGGCCGGCGAACAGCGGATCAAGGTCCGCGGGGCGGCGATCTTCTCCAACCTGCTGGGCTTCAAGAAGCTGTTCAGCCAGATCGACCGCAGCACCAGGGTGACCCTGGATTTCTCCGAGGCCCATCTGGTGGACCACACCTTCATGGAGTTCCTGAGCCACCTCAGGGAGGAGTTCGAACATGCCGGCGGGGCGCTGATCGTCACCGGCTTCGAGCGCTTCAAGCCGTTCTCGGACCATCCGCTGGCGGCCCGCAAGCGCCTGCCCGGCAATGTCCAGCTGGCCTGAGCGGGCCTTTCTGCCGACGATGAAGGCGCTCTGCGCCTCGCCCGGCCACGACTGCTGATCCATCGGCCAGGGATGGCCTTTTCCCTATCTGTTGCTGCATACGGCAGCTTTCCCAACGCCTTCCGGTGCCGATGCGTGCACGCTCGAGGAAACTCCAGGGCGTTCCGCTCGGTCTACCCCGGTGTTCCCTGGTTCACGGCAGCGCCCGGGCAGGCCGTTCGTTCGGCTTGGCCGGAAAGCAATTTCCTGACGCTGAAACGGGCACAGACTATCTTTTTGCTACAGCACTGCGGTTTTCATGGCGGGACCGCTTGTGGGTGGGCGGGGCGTCCCGCCGCAGCCGCGGCGGTTCGCTCCGAAGGCCTTCGGACGGAGGAAGCTTGTGCACATTGCCGATATGACCATGTTCTATGCCCCCGCCAGCGGTGGCGTACGCACCTATCTGGAGGCCAAGCACCGTCGCCTGCGGCTGTACTCCGGGGTGCGTCACAGCGTGCTGGTGCCTGGTGCCGGCTACCGCGAGCAGGCCGGCGTCTACGAGGTGCCTTCGCCGCTGCTGCCGTTCGGCAAGGGCTATCGCTTTCCCCTGCGCCGCGCGCCCTGGCGCCATCAGTTGCAGCGCCTGCAGCCCGATCTGATCGAGGTCGGCGATCCCTACCTGACCGCCTGGGCGGCGCTGGATGCCGGCCGGCGTCTGGACATCCCGGTGATCGGCTTCTACCACTCGGACCTGCCGCGGCTGGCGACCAAGCGTGTCGGCGCCTGGTGCGGCGGCCGGGTGAACGATTACGTGGCGCACCTCTACGGCCAGTTCGACCGGGTGCTGGCGCCCAGCCGGATCATGGCGGAGAAACTCTTGCGCCTGGGCGTGCAGGACGTGTTCGTGCAGCCCCTGGGGGTCGATCTGGAGGTCTTCCAGCCGGCGCGGCGCGATCCGGGCCTCAAGCGCGAGCTGGGTCTTGCCGAGGAGACCCGGCTGCTGGTCTTCGCCGGTCGCGGGGCGCGCGAGAAGAACCTGCACATCCTGCTGGAGACCGTCCGGCGCCTCGGCCCGCCTTACCATCTGCTGCTGGTTGGCGCCGACATGCCGCGGCGGGTGCCGGACAACGTCACGGTGATCAACCAGTTCCAGCCGGCCGCCGCGGTGGCCCGGCTGATGGCCAGCAGCGACGTGCTGCTGCACGCCGGCGACCAGGAAACCTTCGGCCTGGTGGTGCTGGAGGCGATGGCCTGCGGCATTCCGGTGATCGCCGCGCGTGCCGGGGCATTGGCCGAGATCGTGCCGTTCAGTGCCGGCCGCCTGTGTCGGCCCAACGACGCGCGGGCCATGGCCGCGACCGTGCGCGAGCTGTTCGAGGGCGATGTCGCGCGGCTGGGACGTCAGGCGCGTCAGCACGTCGAGGCCCACCATGCCTGGGATGCCGTGGTCGCCGGCCTGCTTGCCCATTACCATGCCGTGCTGGGCACGGCCAAGCTGCCGGTCGCCGTGAATGTCTGAACGCCATCTGTTGCTGGTATTGCACGATGTCGCCCCGCAAACCTGGGCCGACTATCAGCGTTTCGTCGAGATGGTGGATGCCCTGGGCAATGTGCCCGTCACCTGGCTGGTGGTACCGGATTTTCATCGCCGCCAGCCGCTGACCGCCCACGCCGAGCTGTGCCGGCAGCTCGATGCACGGCTGGCGCGCGGCGACGAGCTGGCCCTGCACGGCTACCACCACGACGACGACGCACCGCCGCCGCACACGCCGCGGGACTGGCTGATGCGCCGCGTCTACACCCGCGAAGGCGAGTTCTACCGGCTCGACCAGGCGCAGGCGCGGCAGCGTCTGGAGCAGGGCATGGAGGTGTTCCGCCGCTGCGGCTGGCCGCTGCACGGCTTCGTTCCCCCCGCCTGGCTGATGAGCGAGGGCACCCGCCTGGCCCTGCGGGAAACCCCGCTGCGCTATACCAGCGACCTGCGCCATCTCTACCGGTTGCCGGATTTCCAGGCCATCGACGCCCCCGGCCTGACCTGGAGCGCCCGCAGCCGCTGGCGCCGCGGGCTGTCCCGGCTGGTCTGCGCGGGGCTCGCCGCCTGTCATCGGCGGGCACCGCTGCTGCGCCTGGGGCTGCATCCGGTGGACATGCGCCACGACTTCTCCCGCCGCTACTGGGTGGAGCTGCTCGTGCGCCTGCTGGAGGAGGGGCGCCAGCCGCTGACCAAGATCGGCTGGCTGGATCGCCAGTCGCCGCAGCTGCCGGGTGCTGGCGCATGAGCCGTGGACTGTGGCTGCTGCTGGGCGGTCTGCTGGCAGCCCTGCTGATCCCCCTGCTGCTCGGCGGCAGCGGGCTGTGGCGGCAGCTGCAGAGCTTTCCGGCCAACCTGCTGCTGGCCATGCTCGGCATCATCGTGATCTGCTGGAATCTCAACGCGCTACGCCTGCGTCTGCTGCTGCCCGGCTACCGGCTTCATCAGAAGGACGCTCTGGGCATCATCATGGCCACCGAGTTTGCCATCTGCGCGACGCCGGGCGGCGCCGGCGGTCCCCTGACCCTGATGGCGCTGCTGATGCGCCGCGGGGTGTCGGCGGCGCAGGGCACCGCCACCTATGCGGTGGAGCAGCTCACCGACTTGCTGGTGTTCGCCTGCGCGCTGCTCGGCATCCTGGTCTATGCCCTGTCCCATGCCCTGAGCCCGCACCTCGCCTGGCTGCTTGGCGCCAGTGCCAGCCTGTTGCTCGGGGTGTTCGTCCTGCTGTTCCTGCTCGGCCGCTTCCATCGCCAGATGTTCCGCCTCAACGGCCGGCTGCTGCAGCGCCTGGGGGTGAGTGTGCGCCGACGGCTGCAGTATGCCCGCAAGGTGATGCGCTTTCGCAATGCCCTGCGCCAGAGCCTGAGCCTGCCGCGCCCGGTGCTGCTCGGGGTGTTCCTGCTCAGCGTCGCGCACTGGGTGCTGCGCTACAGCGTGCTCTACCTGACCCTGCGCGGCCTGGGCAGCGAGCTGTCCTGGGCTTGGACCTTCCTGGTGCAGATGCTGGCGCTCAGCGCCGGACAGGCCAGCCTGCTGCCGGGCGGGGCCGGCGGGGCGGAGCTGGCCTCGGCGGCGTTGCTCGCCCCGCTGGTCGGCAAGTCGACCAGCGGAGCGGCGATCCTGATCTGGCGCGCCGTCACCTACTACTTCTACCTGGTCGCCGGTGCGCCGGTGTTCCTGCACCTCGCGGGGCGGCCGCTGCTGCGGCGGCTGGTGCGCTATCGGCAGTCCTGAGCGGGCGTGCCGACTATTGCTTCTTGCCAATCTTGATATGCCGGCTGGGCGGCATGGCGGTCTGGCCGCTGACGCCATTGGCGATCTGCCGAATCTCGCCGCCGCCCCGGAGAAAGGCGGAAACCAGGGCGTCTAGGGATTCATGGGTTTCCTGAGCCGGTTCCGGCTTGGCCTTCCGATTCGATCCTGCAACCCGCGTGATCATGCTGGTTTCTCCTCTGGCAGGGTGGATGCCCAAAATGAAAAAACCGGCCCGAAGGCCGGTTTCCTGGACAGCGCAGGCGATTAGACGACCTGTACTTCGTCCGCTTGCATGCCTTTCTGGCCTTTCACTGCCACGAAGGAGACCTGCTGGCCTTCCTGGAGGCTCTTGAAGCCGGTGCTCTGGATGGAGCGGTAGTGAACGAACAGGTCGGGGCCGCTTTCCGGAGTAATGAAGCCGAAGCCTTTTTCATCGTTGAACCATTTGACGGTGCCGGTTTGACGATTGGACATGAGTTGTCTCCTTGGACAAAGTTGAAAGCTGGGCCTTTGGGCCCGGGCGTTGACTGAGTGCAAAGAGCAGTCGAAAAAGGATCGGACAGCAGTTACGCAGATCGTTTCGCGGTGACGCATGCAACACAGTGAAGCCACTTTACTCCCTCGACGCTGGATCACCTAGTCTTTTCTCCACCACTCGATGGATGGGCGCCGCAGGCGTCGACGGTGCAGGGCAAAAGCTGCCCTGGATCAAGCGGTCGCCGATGGATTTTCCGCTATGGTTAGAAGAAGCGATACGCGCTTCCCACAAACGCAACAGAGGAGGAAGGAAAGATGGAAATGCCCATCCACAAACTGTCCACGCTGTTCGATCAGCTGGGGCTGAAGTCCGATCCGGCCAGCATCGATGCCTTCATCGGCAGCCACATGCTGCCCAACGGGATCAAGGTGTCGGAGGCGCCCTTCTGGTCGCCTTCCCAGGCGGCCTTGCTGAAGGAGGAGCTGCTCGACGACGCCGACTGGGCGCCGATCGTCGACGAACTCAACGAGCGCCTGCATCCCCGGCACTGAGCGGGATTCGCAGGTGCGCCAGGCCCCTCGGGGCCTTTCCGTCCACCAGGCACAATGAGTGTGCAGGCCATGAAGAAAGTACTTGTTCCGTTCGACGGTTCCGAAAGCGCCAAGCGCGCCTTGCTCTACCTCGTGGAGTTCGTGAAGCAGGTGCCGGACCTGGAGATCCATCTGCTGAACGTGCAGGGGCATCCAATCATGTACGGCGACTATGTCGCCGGTCCCATGCTGGAAACCCTGGTCAACGCGGCCCGCGAGCATGGACGCAAGATCAATGCGAAGGGGCTCGAACTCCTGCGGGCACATGGCCTCGAGGCCAGCGCCCACGAGGAACTGGGCGAGACGGTGGGAGAGATCGCCAAGGCGGTCAGCCTGTTCGGCTGCGACACCGTGGTCATGGGCACCCGGGGAATGAGCAACTTCTCCAACCTGGTCATGGGCTCGGTCGCCACCCGTGTGGTGCACGAGGTGACGGTGCCCGTGCTGCTCGTCAAGTAGGCCGGAGCGCGTCGGGCCGCTGGGGAGGGGATTTCCTTTCCCCGTTGCCCGGAGCCGTCAGAGCCTGTTCCTGAAGCGGTGCCATTTCTTCTCCCCGTTCATGATCCAGTGCGGCATGGCGGCGCCGGTTCCGGCGATTTCCAGTTTCGGGTGGTGGCTGACGACCTGCTCCAGCAGCGGCTCCTGGGCCGGCTCCACATCCACGAAGAACACATGCTTGCCCTGGCGCAGCTTGTCCTGCAGGGGGCGGAAGGCGCGGTTGCTCTTCTGGAAGCCGAAGAAGCCGCCCTCCCAGATGCTGAAGCCGAACAGCACCAGGGCCAGGAAGATGAAGGGTATCCAGCCGACGCGGGTCTGCGTCCAGCCGCCGAAGTAGGCGACGACCAGCACCAGGGCGGCCAGTGCCAGGCCGATGTACAGGCCGCGCGTGCCGGCGTCGACCACGTTGGTCTTCATCATCGAAGGTACGCTGTGCAGGCGATGCCGTTCGAGTTCGGCATCCTGCTCGCTCAGCACATGGATCTGCTCGGTATCGATGCCCTTGGCTTCGAGTTCCTGCTCGACCCGTTCCAGATCGTCCAGATCGTCGCTGACGTAGTAGTGCCGGTTCATGTTCACCTCCCGCTGCATTGCATAAAGGTTCCGGCGAATGGTCGATCGAGACCCGCGGCAGAGGCGCCGGGGCTGGGGGATGACCCCCCTTGGAGTCTAGCAGCAGGGCTTTGCCGGGTTGCCGGCGGGCGCCGGGCGTGCCCGGGCGGCGGACGAGAGGTCGGGACGGACGGCAACCGCCGCGGGCGCTGCGAGCAGGCGCGGCGGTTGCGGCGGCGGGGGTCAGTCCTGCTTGCCCTTGAGCAGGTCGCCGAGGTTGGCGAAGGCCTTGAAGGTGGTCTTCGGCCCCAGGTCGGCGCCGGGACGGGGGGCGGTCTGGTACTGGCTGTCGGTATAGCGCGAATGCTCGTTGTCGTGGCAGTACAGGCAGAGCAGTTCCCAGTTCGAGCCGTCCTCGGGATTGTTGTCGTGGTTGTGGTCCTTGTGGTGGACCGTCAGCTCGCTGAGGCGCTTGCCGGAAAACTCCCGGGCGCAACGGCCGCAGACCCAGGGGTACATCTTCAGGGCCTTTTCCCGGTAACCCTGTTCGCGCTGGGCATAGGGAATGTTGCTCTTGTTGTTCGTGCTCATGGTGGCTTGCCTGACTGCTGGTTCCGATCATGGGGTGGAGGAAAGATCTGTTCGCCGAGACTACGGGTATCCGGGCCTGCGCGGCAACCGTGCGGTTGTCCGCAGGAATGGCGGGTGCTTCACCATGCCGCTGTTGGCCTCTCGCCAGCTGAATGAGTTAGCTTGCTAAGATTCTGTCAGTCCTTTGCTTTGTCGCTTTCGGGGTGCCCATGTCCAGCTCAGCCGCCCGCTCGACCCTCGCCAGTCTGCCCGATGCCTACAAGGCGCTGCTTTACGTCCTGTTCCTGGCCACCCCGCGGAACAAGACCGCGCTGCTCGAGCAGCTCAAACGTCTCGGCGTGCGCGCCACCAACAGCCGCGCCATGGACGGCGTGCTGCTCGGCGAGATGCTGGAAACCCTGGAGCGCCTGAACTGGCTGGAGCGCGGCGACGAGCGCAGCTTCTTCAGGCTGAACCCGGTGGCCTGCAATCAGGTGCTGCTGCTGCTGCAGAGCGAGCCGCACTGGTGGCCGAAGCTGCGCGGCGGGCTGATCGAGCACGTCGCCGCCGCGCCGGGCAGCCTGCCGCTGAGCCTGTGGCGCGGCCTCTGGCTGGCCCTGCTGGCGGGCGAGGTGCCGGAGCTGACCCAGCTGCTGCTCGGCATGGAGCAGGAGCGGGGCGAGCTGCCGCATCCCTGCGGCCAGCTGTTGGCCGACGAAACCGGCCGGCAGCTGTTCGCCCGGCTCGTCCCGGGCGTTCGCGAGGTGTTGCTGGAGGACTACCTGACCCGCGCCAACAGCGGGCTGGTGGCCGCCGGGGAGGCCTACCGGCAGGGCCTGGCCCTGCTCGACGGCGGTCAGGCGAAGTCCGCCGAGCTGGTTTTCCAGCTGTTTCTGCAGGCGCTCTGGCGCGGTGACTGGCCGCGCTTCGAAGCCCTGGGCCGGGACGAACGGGCGGCGTTCGGCAGGGCTCTCCGGAGCCTGCTGCACGGAGAGTCTGCCGAGGCATTGGAGTTCATTCAGGAGTACATCCGCATCCAGCGCGGCAGCCGCAAGCGCCGGGTCGAGCTGCCGGCCACGCTCAACGCCTGCTACTGCCTGCTCCTGCTGATCGATGGCGACAGCCAGCAGCATGCGGCGCTGCGCCAGGCGCTCGGGCTGGGACTGAAGAAGGGCCTGGGCAGCGCCTACGACGTCTTCGAGAAGCTCTTCGAGCAGTTCCAGGGCAAGGGCGGGCGCTGCCCCGATCCGGCCTACCGGATGCAGCAGCTGCAGGGTTTCGACGGTTTGCTGACGGCGATCGCGCTGTACTGGATGGACGCCCCGGCGTCCTCCGCCTGGCAGCGGCGCCTGCAGCAGTTCCGCGCGGAGCTGGCCGGCGAGGGCTACGCCTGGCTGGTGGCCGAACTGGACGTGCTGCTCGAGCGGCAGTTCGGCACGCCCCCCGCGGAGGCAGACTGGCACCGGCGTCAGGGGCTGCAGCCGCTGGTCGAGCTGTACCGCCGCCAGGAGCTCTGGGAGCATGCCCTCGCCGCGCTGGCCGCGCTGCGTCCCGGCTCCCGCGCCAGCGTCCCGGCACAGCCGCAGAGCAGCCAGCGCCTGGCCTGGATGATCGGCAGCGCCACGGCGCAGGTGCCGAGCGTCGAGCCGCGCGAGCAGAAGCTCGGCGCCAAGGGCCAGTGGAGCCGGGGCAGGGTGGTGTCGCTCAAGCGCCTGCTCGAGGAGACCGACAGCTTCGACTACCTGCTGGAGCAGGACCGCCGGGCCATCCAGCAGATCCAGATGCACAGCGATTACTACGGCATCCGCTACCAGCTCGACGGCGAGCGCGCCCTGCCGCACCTGGTCGGCCATCCGGCGCTGTTCTGGAGCGACGCGCCGGAGGTGCGCATCGACCTGCTGGCCGGCAGCGTGGCCCTGGAGTTGCAGCAGCGCGGCACGCAGATCCACCTGGCGCTGATCCCCGAGGGGATCGCCGCGTGCGACGGGCTGTTCGTCGAGCGGGAAACCCCGACCCGCCTGGTGATCTATCCGCTCGGCCGCGAGGCCCGGCAGATCGCCGACATCGTCGGCGGCGGGCTGGGCGTGCCGCAGGCGGCCAAGGCGCAGCTGATGGAAACCATCGGCAGCATCGCGCCGCTGTTGCCGATCCACTCGGACCTGCCGGAGCTGGCGGTGAACATCGACAAGGTGGCCGCCGACGACAGGCTGTACGCCCACCTGCTGCCCCTGCAGGACGGCCTGCGCCTGCAGCTGCTGGTGCGGCCGCTGGCCGGCGGCAACTGGTTCCGCCCTGGCCAGGGCGCGGAGAGCGTGCTTGGCGAGCAGGAGGGCAGGCCGCTGCAGGCGGTCCGCGACCTGCCGGCCGAGCGCCAGCGGCTCGAGCAGGTGCTGCAGGCCTGTCCGGCGCTGGCCGAGGCCGACAGCGACGGCCACGAATGGCAGCTGGCCGAGCCGCAGGCCGCGCTGCAGGTGCTGAGCGAGCTGCAGGGACTGGACGCCGGCCTGCTCGAGTGCGTCTGGCCGGAGGGCGAGCGCATGCGCATCAAGGCCCGGCCCGGTCTGCGCCAGCTGCAGCTGCGCCTGCGCCAGAGCGGCGACTGGTTCGAGCTGGACGGCGAGGTGGTGGTCGACGACGGCCGCGTGCTGCATCTGCGCCAGCTGCTCGAGCTGTTGCAGAGCAGTCCCGGGCGCTTCGTCCGCCTCGGTGACCAGGACTGGCTGGCCCTCGGCAGCAACCTGCGCCGGCGCCTGGACGAACTGGGCCGGCTGGCCGAGCGCAATGGCGATGCCGGCCTGCGCCTCAATCCGCTGACCGCGCCCTTGCTCGCCGAGCTGGCCGAGGAGGTGGGCGGCTTCGAGGCCGATGCCGCCTGGCAGGAACACCTGGCCCGCCTGGAATCGCTGCGCGACTACCGGCCGCGGGTGCCGAGCACCCTGCAGGCCGAGCTGCGCGACTACCAGCTGGAGGGCTTCGACTGGATGGCGCGGCTGGCCAAGTGGGGCGTCGGCGCCTGCCTGGCCGACGACATGGGCCTGGGCAAGACCCTGCAGACGCTCACCCTGCTGCTGCACCGTTCCGCCGCCGGCCCGCAGCTGGTGGTGGCGCCGACCTCGGTGACGCCCAACTGGCTGGCCGAGACCACCCGCTTCGCGCCGACCCTGCGCCTGCACGCCTATCGCGAGAGCCGCAGCCTGGACGGGCTGGGCCCGCGCGACCTGGTGGTCGCCAGCTACGGCCTGCTGCAGCTGGATGCCGAGGCCTTCGCCGCCCGGCACTGGACCACCGTGGTGCTCGACGAGGCGCAGGCGATCAAGAACGCCGCCAGCAAGCGCTCCCAGGCGGCCATGGCGCTGCAGGCGGATTTCCGCCTGGTCGCCACCGGCACGCCGCTGGAGAACCACCTGGGCGAGCTGTGGAACCTGTTCCGCTTCATCAACCCCGGCCTGCTCGGCAGCCGCGAACACTTCGCCCAGCGCTTCGCCGGACCCATCGAGCGCGGCGACCAGGGCGCGCGCAAGGCGCTCAAGGCGCTGATCCAGCCGTTCATCCTGCGCCGCCTGAAGAGCCAGGTGCTCGACGAGCTGCCGGCGCGCACCGAGGTGGTCTACCGGGTGCCGCTCTCCGACGCCGAGCTGCACCTCTACGAGGCCATGCGCCAGCAGGCGCTGGATTCCCTCAGCCAGGGCGGCGAGGAGGGCAGCCAGTCGCCGCTGCGGGTGCTCACCGAAATCACCCGGCTGCGGCGCTTCTGCTGCCATCCGAGCCTGGTAGTGCCCGACAGCGACCTGCCCGGCAGCAAGCTGGCGGCCTTCGCCGAGATCGTCGAGGAACTGCTCGACAGCCGCCACAAGGCGCTGGTGTTCAGCCAGTTCGTCGATCACCTGAGCATCGTCCGCAAGTGGCTGGAGGAGCGCGGCATCCGCTACCAGTACCTCGACGGCTCGACCCCGGCCAGGGAGCGCATGGCGCGGGTGGAGGCCTTCCAGGGCGGCGACGGCGACATCTTCCTGATCAGCCTCAAGGCCGGCGGCACCGGCCTCAACCTGACCGCCGCCGACTACGTGATCCACCTCGACCCCTGGTGGAACCCGGCGGTGGAGGACCAGGCCAGCGACCGCGCGCACCGCATGGGCCAACAGCGCCCGGTGACCATCTACCGGCTGGTGGCGGAGAACACCATCGAGGAGCGCATCCTCGCCCTGCACGGGCAGAAGCGCGACCTCGCCGACAGCCTGCTGGAGGGCGGCGAGGTCAGCGCCAAGCTCGACGCCGAGGCGCTGCTGCGCCTGCTGCGCGGCGGGTAGGGCCTGTCGACGTTTGGGCGTAGGCCGCGACGGAGGCCCGTTTGGCGCAGAACAAGGAGCGAGGAGAGAAGTTTGGTCATTCCAAATGAACGACGAGCGACGCCGTGCTGCGCCAAACGGGCCCCGTCCCTTCGGGTTGCGCGGCAAATGCCGCCATGCGGCGTTGCGGGTCTTGGCAAGGGAATGACCATTGCCGGCGACCCGCGCCTTGCCTGGCGGCATTTGACGCGGCAACGCGGCTCACGCCCAAACGTCGACAGGCCCTAAGCCGTGGCGTTTCTCTCCGCCCGCCGGCGCATGCTGCTGGTCGTCCTGGCGATCCTCGCCGGGCTGCTGGCCAGCGTCTGGCTGGCCGGGCGCTACGCCGAGCGGCGCCACTGGAGCGAGACCGCCGTCGAGGCCCGCGGCCAGCTGGAGCTGTACGCCCAGTCGCTGCGCATCCTCGTCGAGCGCTTTCGCGCATTGCCGGCGATCCTTGCCCTGGACAGCGAGATCCAGTCGCTGCTGCGCGACGCCGCCGATCCGCTGGCGCGCGAGCGGCTCAGCCGGCGCCTGCAGCGTCTCAATCGGGAGGCGGGAGCCGGGGTGATCTTCGTGCTCGACCTGCAGGGCAAGGCCATCGCCGCCAGCAACTGGCAGGAGCCGGGCAACTTCGTCGGCGGCAACTATGCCTTCCGCCCGTATTTCCAGGGCGCCCTGCGCGAGGGCAGTGCCCGCTACTTCAGCGTCGGCGTGACCACCGGGGTGCCCGGCTATTTCCTCTCCCGGGCGGTGCGCGACGCCGATGGCCGCATCCTCGGCGTGCTGGCGCTCAAGCTGGTGATGGAGGACCTGCAGCGCGACTGGGCGCGGCAGACGGGCATCCTGCTGGTGACCGACCAGCACGAGGTGGCCATCCTCGCCAGCCGGCCGGCCTGGCGTTTCCGCACCCTGCAGGGGCTGTCGCCGGAGTTGCGCGCCCGTCTGGTCGATACCCGTCGCTATGGCGACCGGCAACTGCAGCCCCTGGCGGTGCGGCCGCTGCGTCAGCTCGACGGCGACGCCGAGCTGCTGGGCATCGACGGCCCGGATGGCCGGCGCGACTACCTGCGCCTGCGCCAGCCGCTGGCCGACGAGGGCTGGACCCTGCAGCTGCTGCGCGAGGCGCGCGTGCCGGGCGGCGCGGTGCGCGGCTACGGCCTGGCGGCGGCCGGCATCTGGCTGGCGCTGGCGTTCCTCTTCCTGTTCCTCGGCCAGCGGCAGAAAAACCGCCGCCTGCTGCTGCGCCGCCGGGCCGAGCTGGAACAGCTGGTCGAGGAGCGCACCGCGGCGCTGCGCCAGGCCCAGGACGAGCTGGTGCAGGCGGCGAAGATGGCTGCCCTGGGACAGATGTCGGCGGCCCTGGCCCACGAGATCAACCAGCCCCTGACCGCCATGCGCATGCAGCTCGGCAGCCTCGGCCTGCTGCTGGCGAAGAACGATCCGGCGGCGATGCGCACCTGTCTGGAGCGCATCGACGGCCTGCTCACCCGCATGGCGGCGCTCACCGGGCATCTCAAGACCTTCGCCCGCGACACCCCGGGCGGCCTGCGCGAGCGCCTGCAGCCGGATACCGTGGTCGATCATGCGCTGCTTCTGCTCGAGGCGCGCATCCGCCAGGACGCCGTGCAGGTGCTGCGCCGGCGCGCGCCGCAGGCCTGGGTCGAGGGCAATGCGATCCGCCTCGAGCAGGTGCTGGTCAACCTCTTGCACAACGCCCTGGACGCCATGGCCGGCAAGGCGCTGCGCGAGCTGCGCATCGAACTGTGCCGGGACGCCGGCGACTGGCTGCTGAGCGTCGCCGACAGCGGCGGCGGCATCGCCGCCGAGCATCTGTCGCGGGTCTTCGAGCCGTTCTTCACCACCAAGCCGGTGGGCGAGGGGCTCGGCCTGGGACTGGCCGTGTCCTATGGCATCGTCCGCGAGTCGGGCGGCCAGCTGGAGGTGCGCAACGCCGGCGACGGGGCGCAGTTCGTCATCCGGCTGCCGGCAGCCTTGCCGCCGGATACACTGCAGGCCGGTTCGCAGGAGCAGTGAGATGACGCAGCAAATTCTCTTCATCGACGACGAAGCGCCGATCCGCGAGGCGGTGCAGCAGTGGCTGGAGCTGTCCGGCCTTTCGGTGCGCACCTGCGCCCGCGCCGAGGAGGCGCTGGCGCTGCTCGACGCCGACTTCCCCGGGGTGGTGGTCAGCGATGTGCGGATGCCCGGGATGGACGGCCTGGCCCTGCTCGAACGCCTCAAGGCGCTGGACGCCGAGCTGCCGGTGATCATGGTCACCGGGCATGGCGACGTGCCCATGGCGGTGACGGCGATGCAGCAGGGCGCCTACGACTTCATCGAGAAACCCTTCACCCCCGAGCGTCTGCTCGGCAGCCTGCAGCGCGCCCTCGACAAGCGCCGGCTGGTCTGCGAGAACCGCGCGCTGCGCCGCCAGGTGACGCAGCAGGGGCGCATCGAGAGCCGCCTGCTCGGCGTGTCGCCGGCGATCCAGCAACTGCGCCGGCAGATCCTCGAACTGGCCGACACCTCGGTCAACGTGCTGATCCGCGGCGAAACCGGCAGCGGCAAGGAATGCGTGGCGCGCTGCCTGCACGCCTTCGGTCCGCGCGCCGACAAGGCCTTCGTCGCGCTCAACTGCGCGGCGATTCCCGAGCAGCTGTTCGAGAGCGAGCTGTTCGGCCACGAGAGCGGCGCCTTCACCGGCGCCCAGGGCAAGCGCATCGGCAAGATCGAGCATGCCGCCGGCGGCACTCTGTTTCTCGACGAGGTGGAGAGCCTGCCGCTGGCGCAACAGGCCAAGCTGTTGCGCGTGCTGCAGGAGAAGAGTCTGGAGCGCCTCGGCTCCAACCGCAGCATCGCCGTCGACCTGCGGGTGATCGGCGCGGTCAAGCCGGACCTCGCCGTCGAAGTGCGCGCCGGGCGCTTTCGCGAGGACCTGCTGTACCGCCTCAATGTCGCCGAGCTGCACATTCCGCCGCTGCGCGAGCGGCGCGAGGACATTCCCCTGCTGTTCGAGCACTTCGCCCACGCCGCGGCCGAGCGCCATGGCCGCGAGCCGCGCCCGCTCGGCTCCGCCGAACTGGCCCGGCTGCTGGCCCACGACTGGCCGGGCAACGTGCGCGAACTGGCCAACGCCGCCGAACGTCACGCCCTCGGTCTGGGCGGCGGCGCCGGTGCGGCGGCACCGCAGTCGCTGGCCGCGCAGCTGGAGACCTTCGAGGCGCAGTGTCTGCGCCAGGCCCTGCAGCAGTGTCGCGGCAACATCGCCGAGGTCATGGAGCTGCTGCAGCTGCCGCGGCGCACCCTCAACGAGAAGATGCAGCGCCACGGACTGACGCGCAGCGAGTTCCTGCCGGCCGACGATCAGGACTGAGCCGCCGTCGGCGGATTCTTGCCGATTTGCCCGCTGGCGTCGGCGGCAGTCTGCCGACCGCCGCCGGCCATTCTGTCGCAAAGCCGCAATCCAGAGCCTTCCCGTGTCTTGGCCTGGTTCATGCTAAAGCACCCTCCGTTGCCCTGGCACCCGGCGTGACGACTGTCCGCTCCGCTGTCCAGAGGCTCCTTGCCGGCTGCGCGGCGACTGCCGCGCAGCAAGGAACTCCCAGAAGAAACGGAGAAATACAATGACAATCCCCAGCAGTCCCGACCTGTGCGTCCCTGCAAACCTTGCCGCCGACCGCCCCGACGAAACCCCGCGCATGACCGCACGGGATACCGAGTACACGGCTGCCGAGCGTCGCCAGCGAATCTTCGCCATCGTCGGCGCGTCTTCCGGCAACCTGGTGGAATGGTTCGACTTCTACGTCTACGCCTTCTGTGCCATCTACTTCGCCCCGGCCTTTTTCCCCACAGCCAATCCCACCGTCCAGCTGCTCAACACCGCCGGGGTGTTCGCGGCGGGCTTTTTGATGCGCCCGATCGGCGGCTGGCTGTTCGGCCGGATCGCCGACAAGCACGGTCGCAAGACCTCGATGCTTATCTCGGTGCTGATGATGTGCGCCGGCTCGCTGGTGATCGCCTTCCTGCCGACCTACGAGAGCATCGGCGTGGCCGCGCCGGCCCTGCTGCTGCTCTGCCGCCTGTTCCAGGGCCTGTCGGTCGGTGGCGAATACGGCACCACCGCGACTTACATGAGCGAGGTGGCGCTCAAGGGCAAGCGCGGCTTCTACTCCTCGTTCCAGTACGTCACCCTGATCGGCGGCCAGTTGCTGGCGGTGCTGGTGGTGGTGATCCTGCAGCAGCTGCTCAGCACCGATGAGCTGAAGGCCTGGGGCTGGCGCATCCCGTTCGTGATCGGCGCCATCGCCGCGGTGATCGCCCTGTTGCTGCGCCGTTCCCTGGAGGAAACCACCACCGCGGAAAGCCGTGCCAACAAGGAAGCGGGCAGCATGGCCAGCCTCTTCAAGCACCACAAGGCCGCCTTCATCACCGTGCTCGGCTACACCGCCGGCGGCTCGCTGATGTTTTACACCTTCACCACCTACATGCAGAAGTATCTGGTCAACTCGGCGGGTATGGACGCCAAGACTGCCAGCGGCATCATGACCTTCGCACTGTTCTGCTACATGCTGATGCAGCCGCTGTTCGGCGCCCTGTCCGACCGCATTGGCCGGCGCGCCTCGATGCTCTGCTTCGCCTCCCTGGGGACGCTGTGCACCCTGCCGATCCTGATGACCCTCAAGACCGCCGGCAGCCCGGTGCTGGCCTGTCTGCTGATCATCCTGGGCATGGCCGTCATCAGCTTCTACACCTCGATCGGCGGCATCGTGAAGGCCGAGATGTTCCCGCCGGAGGTGCGTGCGCTGGGCGTCGGCCTGTCCTATGCCATCGCCAACGCCATGTTCGGCGGCACCGCCGAATACGTGGCGCTCGGCCTGAAGTCGATCGGCCATGAGGAAGTCTTCTACTGGTACGTGACGGGCATGCTGGCGATCGCCTTCTGCTTCAGCCTGCGCCTGCCGAAGCAGGCGGCCTACCTGCACCACGACCGCTGACCGTCGTCCCGCCCGCCGGCCCCGGCGGGCGTTCCCGCTGCTCTTCCAGTCCCGTCTTCCGGGACGGCCTTCCGCAGATCAGCGGATTTTTGCCGACGTATGCTCCTGCCTCGACAAAATCCGCTTACCATCCTCCGGCTTTCCGGCGCAAACCCGCATTCCAGAGCTATCGCATGCTGGTGGCACTATGGTTGCGGTATGCTGGTGAGGTTATGCCGGCCGAATCCAAGAACAGCGTTAGGGCGAGTTTCCATCCTCCGCATGCCCGTTGTTTCTCCGTCAGCCGTATAGCTCTACCTTTTGCCGCCTGCGGGCGGCGAACGCAGTATCCATGGAAGAAATCTGGAGAACAAAAATGAAACTGAGCAAGCGTTTTGGCCTGTTCGCTGCTGCCGCGGCCTTCACTGCCAGCACCGCGGTCCTGGCCGCGCCCACCTTCATCAACATCCTCACCGGGGGCACCAGCGGGGTCTACTACCCGGTCGGCGTCGCCCTGTCGCAGCTGTACGGCAAGAACATCGAGGGCGCCAAGACCTCGGTGCAGGCGACCAAGGCCTCGGTGGAGAACCTCAACCTGCTGCAGGCCGGCCGCGGCGAGCTGGCCTTCGCCCTCGGCGATTCGGTGGCCGACGCCTGGAACGGGGTGGAGGATGCCGGCTTCAAGGCGCCGCTGAAGAGCCTGCGGGCCATCGCCGGCACCTACCACAACTACATCCAGGTGGTCGCCAGCGCCGATTCCGGCATCAAGTCCCTGGCCGACCTCAAGGGCAAGCGCATCTCGGTCGGCGCGCCGAAGTCGGGCACCGAGCTGAACGCCCGGGCCATCTTCAAGGCCGCCGGGATGACCTACGAGGACCTGGGCAAGGTGGAGTTCCTACCCTATGCCGAATCGGTGGAGCTGATCAAGAACCGCCAGCTCGACGCCACCCTGCAGTCCTCGGGCCTGGGCATGGCGGCGATCCGCGACCTGGCGACCACCATGCCGGTGACCTTCGTCGCCATTCCTGCCGAGGTGGTGGCGAAGATCGGCAGTCCGGCCTACCAGGCCGGCGTGATTCCGGCCGGCACCTACGAGGGGCAGACCGCCGACGTACCCACCGTGGCCATCACCAACATCCTGGTCAGCCACGCCAAGGTGTCCGACGAGGTCGCCTACCAGATGACCAAACTGATGTTCGACAACCTGCCGGCCCTGGGCAACGCCCACTCCGCGGCCAAGGACATCAAGCTGGAAAACGCCACCAGCAACCTGCCGATCCCGCTGCACCCCGGTGCCGAGCGCTTCTACAAGGAAGCCGGCGTGCTGAAGTAAGCCGTCCGGTTTGCGGCGGCGGCGCTCCGGCGCGGCCCGCCGCACCTGCCGGTGGGGCCTGTGCGTGCAGGTTCTGCCGGTGGCTCTCGTCCTCTTCCCGATTTTCGTCCCGAGGTGTCCCATGAGCGAAAGCCAAGGCATGCACGCCAGTCCCAGCGAGTGGCCGAAGGCGCTGTTCGCCGTCGCCCTGCTGTTCTCCGTTTACCAGATCATCACCGCCGCCTTCCATCCGGTGAGTACCCAGATCCTGCGCGCCGGCCACGTCGGCTTCCTGCTGCTGCTGGTGTTCCTCTGCTACCCGACACGCGGTACCGACCGCCCGTTCCAGCCGCTGGCCTGGCTGCTCGGCCTTGCCGGCATGAGCACCTTCGCCTACCAGTGGGTGTTCGAGGCCGACCTGATCCAGCGCTCCGGCGAGCTGACCGACGCCGACATGGCCATCGGCATCGTCCTCATCGTGCTGGTGTTCGAGGCGGCGCGGCGGGTGATGGGCATTGCCCTGCCGCTGATCTGCGCGCTGTTCCTCGCCTACGGCCTGTTCGGCGAATATCTGCCGGGCGACCTGGCGCACCGCGGCTACGGTTTCGACCAGATCGTCAACCAGCTGGCCTTCGGCACCGAGGGCCTGTACGGCACGCCGACCTACGTCTCGGCCACCTACATCTTCCTGTTCATCCTGTTCGGCTCCTTCCTCGAGCAGGCCGGGATGATCAAGCTGTTCACCGACTTCTCCATGGGCCTGTTCGGCCACAAGCTGGGCGGTCCGGCCAAGGTGTCGGTGGTCTCCTCGGCGCTGATGGGCACCATCACCGGCTCCGGGGTCGCCAACGTGGTGACCACCGGCCAGTTCACCATCCCGCTGATGAAGCGCTTCGGCTACAAGGCGGCCTTCGCTGGCGCCGTGGAGGCCACCGCCAGCATGGGCAGTCAGATCATGCCGCCGGTGATGGGTGCGGTGGCCTTCATCATGGCCGAGACCATCAACGTGCCCTACGCCGAGGTGGCCAAGGCCGCCCTGCTGCCGGCGCTGCTGTATTTCGGCTCGACCTTCTGGATGGTCCATCTGGAGGCCAAGCGCGCCGGGCTCAAGGGCCTGCCCAAGGAGCAGTGCCCGGACGCCTGGGCGGCGGTGAAGCAAAACTGGTACCTGCTGATCCCGCTGGGCGTGCTGGTCTACCTGCTGTTCTCCGGGCGCACGCCGATGTTCTCCGGCACCGTGGGCCTGGCGCTGACCGCCATGGTCATCCTCGGCTCGGCGATCATCCTCAAGGTGTCGTCCAATGCCCTGCGCATCGCCTTCTGGATCGCCCTCGGCATCCTCTGCGCCGGCTTCTTCCAGCTTGGCATCGGCGTGGTGTTCGGCGTCATCGGCGTGCTGGTGGCGATCTGCTGGTTCGTCAAGGGCGGCCGCGACACCCTCACCGTGTGTCTGCACGCGCTGGTCGAGGGCGCGCGCCATGCGGTGCCGGTAGGCATCGCCTGCGCCCTGGTCGGGGTGATCATCGGCGTGGTGTCGCTGACCGGGGTGGCCTCGACCTTCGCCGGCTATATCCTCGCCATCGGCCAGGACAACCTGTTCCTCTCGCTGGTGCTGACCATGCTTACCTGCCTGGTGCTGGGCATGGGCATTCCGACCATCCCCAACTACATCATCACCAGCTCGATCGCCGCGCCCGCGCTGCTCGACCTCGGCGTGCCGCTGATCGTCTCGCACATGTTCGTCTTCTACTTCGGCATCATGGCCGACCTGACGCCGCCGGTGGCCCTGGCCGCCTTCGCCGCGGCGCCGATCGCCCGCGAGAGCGGACTGAAGATCGGCCTGTGGGCGGTGCGCATCGCCGTGGCCGGTTTCGTGGTGCCGTTCATGGCGGTCTACGATCCGGCGCTGATGCTGCAGAGCGACAGCTGGCTGGCGATCCTCTACGTGCTGTTCAAGGCGGCCTTCGCCATCGCTCTGTGGGGCGCGGGGTTCACCGGCCACCTGCAGCGCGACCTGAGCTGGTGGGAGCGCCTGCTGGCCTTCGCCGCCGGGGTGTCGATGGTCATGGCCATGCCGGTGACCGACGAGATCGGCTTCGCCCTCGGCGCGCTGTTCCTCGCCCAGCACTTCTGGCGTGCCCGCCGTGCCGAGGTGGCGACGGCGTGATCGGCCTGTGCCTGGGGCTGGCCGGCACGCTGTGGGCGCAACTGCCCGTGCCGGCTTTCACCCTGGCCTGGAGCCACACGATCGAGAAGGTCCGCTGGGAGGAGGACTACCGCGTCGCGCCGGAGGGCTTGCTGCTCGGCGAGGCGCGGGTCAGGGGCAGCGGCGCCGGCATGGAGATCCCGGACGGCGCCGTGCTGCGCGGCGGCAGCTGGCACTACCGCCGCCAGCTGCCGCCGCTGCAGCCCCTGCGCCTGGGGCGCACGCCCGAGGCGGGGGACTACCAATTGTGCCTCGATGGCGCCTGCCACGCCCTGGCCGAATGGCTCGGCCCGCCGCGGGCGGAGCGACCGGCGGTCGAGCTGTGGAGCTGCGTGCAGTGACCTGACCGTCGTCGGGGCAGGCGGTGGAAAATCGCTGCGCGAGTTTTCCACCCTACGGCTACGGCAAGCCTTCAGGTGTCGGCTTCCGCAGGGTGGGTAATGGCGCAGCCTTACCCACCGATGGAGACTGTGAAGGTTTCGCCCTCAATCCGAGGTTGCGCGGTTGCGCAGGTGATCGGCGAAGGCGTAGATCGGCGCCTTGATCAGCCCCTTGGCCGTCTCGCTGGCGCCGATGTCGTCCAGTGCCTTGTTCAGGCAGAGCATCCACTGGTCGCGCTCCTTCGGGCCGATGGCGAAGGGCTGGTGCGCCGGGCCCATGGCCACGGTGCCGTATTTCTCCAAGTACAGCTTCGGACCGCCGAGCCAGCCGGAGAGGTACTCGAAGAGCTTCTCGCGCACCGGACCGGTGTCCGCGCCGTGCATGCGGCGGATGGTCTTCGCCTCGGGCAGGCGCTCCATGTTGTCGTAGAAGGCGTTGCACAGCCGGCGCACACCTTCCGCGCCGCCGAGCAGTTGATAGGGGGTGAGGACGTTGATCATGCAGAACGCTCCGTGGATTTTCCGATTGCCGCCCTGCTGCTGGCCGGCAGCAGGGTGGCCTTGACCTGAATTACGGACGCCGTTCAGGCGTGCCCGCCCATGTCCATGCCGCGGAAGATGCTGCAGCGCTCGAACACCGCGAGGGTCGGCGCCACCGACTTGTGGTGGCAGTACTTGGCCACCAGCTTGGCCAGGCCCTTGATGTCGCGGCCGCTGGCGTCGGGGAAGAGGGCGGCCAAGCGCTCGCAGAGTTCCGGGGCGACGCTCAGGCCGAACTGCTCGGTCATCACCTGCCAGATCCGCCGGCGATCCTCCAGGCCGGGCGGGTGGTATTTGATCAGCGCGATGCAGCGCGACACCACCGCCTCGTCGATGTCGTCGACCCGGTTGGTGGTGAGGAACAGCAGCCCGTTGAAGTACTCCAGCACGCGCAGGAACACGCCGACCACCGCGTTGGCGGTGATGTTGTCGTCGCGCCGCTTGATGTATACGTCGGCCTCGTCGATCAGCATCACCGCGCCCCAGCGCTGGGCGCGGGTCAGGGTGGCCTTGAGGGTCTTCTCCATCTCCGCGACGTTCAGGCCGAGCTGGCCGGAGTGCACGCGGTACAGCGGGCGCTTGATGATCTCCGAGTAGACCTCGGCGGTGAGCGTCTTGCCCACCCCGGGCGGGCCGGCGCAGAGCACCGTGGTGCCGCCGGACTTGCCCTCGACGATGTCGTCCATCAGCACGTCCATCTCGGCGGTGAGGATGTCGATCAGGTCGGTCTGCTCCGGCGGCAGGATCAGCTTGTCCTTGAGTTCCGGCTGGTAGACGTAGGGCTGCATGTCGTCGACGTGCACCCACAGGTGGTGGTGCAGGTCGAGGTGGAACATCAGGATGTAGCCGTGCACCGGCAGCTCGGCGAACACCCCCTTGGGGATGTCGCTGCGCACCGCTTCGGTGGCCTTTTCCACGCGCTCGTCGTACTTCACGCTGCGCCCGGCCTTGCGCAGGTACTTGCCGAGCACGTCGCCGCTGGCGTCGAGCACCAGGGCGCGGTCCTTGAGGATCTCCTCGTCGTTGACCAGCCGCGCGCTGCCGCCGCTGGAGGAGAGCACCACCCGCTCCTTGCGGGTCCAGTCGGTGTTGCGGTGGGTGGCGGTCGGGTCCTCGGCGAAGATCCCGGTGCCGCTCGCCGCGAACTGCCGGCCGTAGTCGGCGCGGTGCTCGAAGAAGCGCGCCGTGGAGTGGTCGTAGGCGGCGATCAGCTCCGGGGTTTCGCGGAGGAAGCCCTTGGCGATGAGGATTTCCGCGATGGTCCGGCCGACGATGTCGCGCTCGAGGATAGTCAGGGTCTGCGAGGTGACCCGCGCCATGGAGTTGGCCTTCAGCTCGATCAGGATGCGCCCGCTTTCCTCCTCGCCCGGCGGGGTGAAGTCGATGCGCGACACCAGGTAGGCGAGCGGCTTGCCGGCCATGTTGATCTTGAACAGCCAGCCGCGGAGCGCGCCGCGGATCAGGAACTCGGCGACCGCCGGGACCATCCGCTCCAGGTCGCGCTCGCCGTAGCGCTCGCCGCCGTCGCTGACCGCCCGGCGCAGGGTGGCGATCTGCGCCGCGCGCAGCTCCATGCCCGGCCCGGCGGCGAGGTACAGCCGGTGCAGGTGGTCGAGCTGCGCCAGCGTCAGCTGCTCGAAGACCACCTCGGCCCGATTGCCGAATTTCAGTTGATGGGTCAGCGCCGACAGCTCGGGGAATGCGCTGACCAACGCCTCGACGTAGGGTCGATCGATGAGAAGTTTCATGCCGGACCAGCCTTGGTAACCACGGAACAAGCCTTCCAGCAAGCTCCATGCCACTAGCTAAGTCTTTGATTCTACAGGGACGTTTCCGGTTTTCTGTACGCTTCTCTACATAGCGAGAGGCGTCTGTTGTGGGGGAGGGGACAACGCGTCGGGACGGAATTTCGCTCCTCCGGCCGGGGAGCGCGTCTGCGCGGAGAGGGACGGGTGGAAAACGCCGAACGGTTTTCCACCCGGGGGACGGCGAGGGCGTCGGGGCTCAGCGGCCGCCGTAGACCTGGTCGAACACGCCGCCGTCGTTGAAATGGGTCTTCTGGATGGCCGGCCAGTCGCCGAAGGTCTTCACCACGTTGAGCAGCTCGACCCTGGGGAAGCGGTCGGCGAATTCGGCGAGGATCTTCGGGTTGCGCGGGCGCAGATAGTTGTTGGCGGCGATGCGCTGGGCCTCGTCGGACCACAGGTATTTCAGGTAGGCCTCGGCCTCCTTGCGGGTGCCCTTCCTGTCGACCACCTTGTCGACCACCGTCACCGGCGGCTCGGCTTCGGCGGAAACGCTGGGATAGACCACCTCGAAGCCGCCGCGGCCGAATTCGCGGGCGATCATTTCCGCCTCGTTCTCGAAGGTCACCAGCACGTCGCCGATCTGGTTCTGCATGAAGGTGGTGGTGGCGGCGCGGCCGCCGGTATCGAGCACCGGCGCCTGGCGGAACAGCTTGCCGACGAAGTCGCGGGCGGCCTGTTCGTCGCCGCCGTTCTTCAGCACGTAGCTCCAGGCCGAGAGGTAGGTGTAGCGGCCGTTGCCCGAGGTCTTGGGATTGGGCACCACCACCTGCACGCCGTCCTTGAGCAGGTCGGGCCAGTCCTTGAGCTGCTTCGGGTTGCCCTTGCGGACGATGAACACGGTCGCCGAGGTGAAGGGCGCGCTGTTGTCCGGCAGGCGTTCGGCCCAGTTCTCCGGAATCAGCTTGCCGTGTTCGTGCAGGGCGTTGATGTCGGTGGCCATGTTCATGGTGATGACGTCGGCCGGCAGGCCGTCGATCACCGCGCGGGCCTGCTTGCTGGAGCCGCCGTGGGACATCTGGATCTGCAGCGGCGGGTTGCCTTCGGCCTGCCAGTGCTTCTGGAAGGCCGGGTTGTATTCCTTGTAGAAGTCGCGCATCACGTCGTAGGAGACGTTGAGCAGGGGGGCCGCCTGGCTGGCGACGGAGGCCAGGGCCACGCCGGCCGCCAGCAGGGAAGAGGTCAGCAGTCGCTTCATGGAGACGATCCAAGGTTGTCGGACGTAAAGAGTGCAGAACTATAGAAGAATCTTTCTTATTCCATAAAAGAATATTTAGTTACTTGGATATTCTGCAACAGGAACTTTCTTCTTATTTTTTTTAGTTATTAATAAATCAATATTTATTCTTTTTGTTTTATTTTCGTCCTGCTCATAGTGGCCTCCTGTTCAGGACCACACTGCAGGAGCAGACCATGAGCATCCGTCTCGGCGACATCGCCCCCGACTTCGAACAGGATTCCAGCACCGGCCGCATTCGTTTCCATGAGTGGCTGGGCGACAGCTGGGGAATCCTGTTTTCCCACCCGGCCGACTTCACCCCGGTGTGCACCACCGAACTGGGCTTCACCGCCAAGCTCAAGGACGAGTTCGCCAGGCGCAACGTCAAGGCCATCGCCCTGTCGGTGGACCCGGTGGACTCCCACCTGAAGTGGATCGGCGACATCGAGGAAACCCAGGAC
The DNA here is from genome assembly GCF_002220155.1 of Azotobacter chroococcum. Taxonomy (NCBI): domain Bacteria; kingdom Pseudomonadati; phylum Pseudomonadota; class Gammaproteobacteria; order Pseudomonadales; family Pseudomonadaceae; genus Azotobacter; species Azotobacter chroococcum. The sequence continues at coordinate 1,578,987 of NZ_CP011835.1, forward strand.
GCCCAGGTCAACTTCCCGATCCTCGCCGATGCCGATCGCAAGGTCTCCGGGCTCTACGACCTGATCCATCCGAACGCCAGCGACACCCTGACCGTGCGTTCGCTGTTCATCATCGACCCGAACAGGAAGGTGCGGCTGATCATCACCTATCCGGCGAGCACCGGGCGCAACTTCCACGAGATCCTGCGGGTGATCGACTCGCTGCAGCTGACCGACCACTACAAGGTCGCCACCCCGGCCAACTGGCAGGACGGCGAGGAAGTGGTGATCGTGCCTTCGCTGCAGGACCCTGACGAGCTCAAGCAGCGCTTCCCGAAAGGTTTCCGTGCGGTGAAGCCCTATCTGCGCCTGACCCCGCAACCGAACCGCTAAGGAGACGAGCATGCACGTTGTCCTGTTGTCCGGCAGTCCCTCGCAACGCTCGCGTGGCGAGCTGCTGTTGGACTACGCCCGCGACTACCTGGAGCGCCGGGGGATCGCGGTATCGCTGATCCGGGTGCGCGACTTCGCCGCCGAGGAACTGCTCCACGCCCGCTTCGACAGCGCCGCGGTGCGCGACCTGCAGGCCGCGGTCGGCCTGGCCGACGGCCTGATCGTCGCGACCCCGGTGTACAAGGCATCCTTCTCCGGCGCGCTGAAGGTGCTGCTCGATCTGCTGCCCGAACGGGTGCTGAGCGACAAGGTGGTGCTGCCGGTGGTCAGCGGCGGCAGCCCGGCCCATCTGCTGGCGGTGGATTACGCCCTCAAGCCGGTGCTCTCGGCGCTCAAGGCCCAGGAGGTGCTGACCGGGGTGTTCGCCGTGGATGCGCAGATCGCCTATCCCGAGGGCGAGCAGCCGGCGCGCTTCGCCGACGAGCTGGTCGAGCGGCTCGACGAGTCCCTCGACGATCTGCTCGCCGCGCTGATCCGCCGCAGCGGGTCCCTGGAAGTTCGCCTGCCCCACGACCGGCCGGAACAAGTCCGCCGGAGTCTCTGATTTCCTCAGCCGCTGTCAGCAGCGGAAACCCCGCCTTACTGGCCCGTCAACGGGCGAGCAGGTCGCACACCCAGTCAATGCGAAGGAGCGGTCGCCCATGCGCGCCATCACTTTGCGTCGAAGTCTGGCTGCCCTGTTCGCGGCAGCCGTTTCCTTCGGCGCCATCACCCAGGCACAGGCCGAGACCCTGCGGATCGGTTATCAGAAATACGGCACCCTGGTGCTGCTCAAGGCCAAGGGCACGCTCGAGAAGCGCCTGGCGGCCCAGGGCATCGAGGTGCAGTGGACCGAGTTTCCCGGCGGCCCGCAGCTGCTGGAGGGCCTGAACGTCGGCTCCGTCGATTTCGGCGTGACCGGCGAAACCCCGCCGGTGTTCGCCCAGGCCGCCGGCGCCGACCTGCGCTATGTCGCCTTCGAGCCTCCGGCTCCGCTGGGCGAGGCGATCCTGGTGCCCCAGGATTCGCCGATCAGGAGCGTCGCCGAACTCAAGGGCAGGAAGGTCGCCCTGAACAAGGGCTCCAACGTCCACTACCTGCTGGTCCGCGCCCTGGAGGAGGCGGGCCTGGGCATCCGGGACATCACCCCGGTGTACCTGCCGCCGGCCGACGGCCGCGCCGCCTTCGAGAGCGGCCGGGTGGACGCCTGGGTGATCTGGGACCCCTTCCAGTCCGCCGCCGAGAAGCAGCTGGCGGCGCGCACCCTGCGCAACGGCGAGGGGATCGTCGACAACCACCAGTTCTATCTGGCCAGCGCCGCCTACGTCGGCAAGCACCCGCAGGTGATCGAGGCGCTGATCGAGGAAGTGCGCGGCGTCGGCGAGGACTCCAGGGCCGATCCGCAGAAGGTCACCGCGCAGGTCGCGCCGCTGATCGGCCTGTCCCCGGAAATCACCCACCAGGCGGTGGTGCGCCAGGGCTACGGCGCGCAGCCGCTCACTCCGGCGGTGGTCGCGGCGCAGCAGAAGATCGCCGACACCTTCGCCGAGCTGAAGTTGATTCCCAGGCGCCTGAGCATCAAGGACGTGGTGTGGACGCCGCCGGCCAAGGTGGCCCGGCAGTAATTCACCGGCGTTCGCCCACAGTCCCAAGCCCCCATCGAAAGGAGACCACTCCATGAGTTTGAATGTTTTCTGGTTCCTGCCCACCCACGGCGACGGCCACTACCTGGGCACCGCCGAGGGCGCCCGCGCCGTCGACCACGCCTACCTGCAGCAGATCGCCCAGGCCGCCGACCGCCTCGGCTTCGGCGGCGTGCTGATTCCCACCGGGCGTTCCTGCGAGGACTCCTGGCTGGTCGCCGCCTCGCTGATCCCGGTCACCCAGCGCCTGAAGTTTCTCGTCGCCCTGCGCCCGGGGATCATCTCGCCGACCGTGGCGGCACGCCAGGCGGCGACCCTCGACCGGCTGTCCGGTGGCCGCGCGCTGTTCAACCTGGTGACCGGCGGCGACCCGGAGGAATTGGCCGGCGAGGGCCTGCACCTGTCCCACGCCGAACGCTACGAGGCGGCCGCCGAATTCACCCGCATCTGGCGCGGCGTGCTGTCCGGCGAGACCGTCGACCTCGACGGCAAGCACCTCAAGGTGCAGGGCGCCAGGCTGCTCTTTCCGCCGCTCCAGCAACCCCATCCGCCGCTGTACTTCGGCGGCTCCTCGGCAGCCGCCCACGAGCTGGCCGCCGAGCAGGTCGACCTTTATCTGACCTGGGGCGAGCCGCCGGCCGCGGTGGCCGAGAAGATCGCCGACGTGCGCGCCCGCGCCGCCCGCCACGGGCGCACGGTGCGCTTCGGCATCCGCCTGCACGTGATCGTCCGCGAAACCGGCGAGGAGGCCTGGGCGGCCGCCGACCGCCTGATCAGTCACCTGGACGACGAGACCATCGCCAAGGCCCAGGCCTCGCTGGCGCGCTTCGACTCGGTCGGCCAGCAGCGCATGGCTGCCCTGCATGGCGGCAGCAAGGACCATCTGGAGGTGTCGCCGAACCTCTGGGCCGGCGTCGGCCTGGTGCGTGGCGGGGCCGGCACCGCGCTGGTCGGCGACGGCCCGACCGTGGCAGCGCGGATCAAGGAATACGCCGACCTCGGCATCGACACCTTCGTGCTCTCCGGCTACCCGCACCTGGAGGAGTCCTACCGGGTCGCCGAGCTGCTCTTCCCGCATCTGGAGCTGGCCCGGCCGGCCAGGCCGGAAGGGCGCAGCTACGTCAGCCCGTTCGGCGAGGTGGTGGCCAACGACATCCTGCCCAAGGCGGCTGCCAGCTGAGAAGCTGATCGTGCCCACGCTCCTGCGTGGGCACGCTGCCCCGACCACTGGACGCCGAGCGTCCACGTCGCGGGTTCCCACGCAGGAGCGTGGGAACCATCGTGAAAGCGCTGCGTGCACTTTCCAGCCTACAGACCGCAAGACTCAAGAGGTCGAAAATGACTACAACCCCTATCAACCGGCTGGCCGAACGCCTGTCGCCCTGGGCGCTGCCGCTGGCGCTGCTCGGGCTCTGGCAGGGTGCAGTGGCCAGCGGGCTGCTCTCCACCCGCATCCTGCCGGCACCGAGTGCGGTGCTGGAGGCCGGCTGGAACCTGCTCGCCAGCGGCGATCTCTGGCAACACCTGGCGATCAGCGGCTGGCGGGCGAGCATCGGCTTCGCCATCGGCGGCGGCCTCGGCCTGCTGCTCGGCTTCGTCACCGGCCTGTCGAAGTGGGGCGAGCGCCTGCTCGACAGCTCGGTGCAGATGGTGCGCAACGTACCGCACCTGGCGCTGATCCCGCTGGTGATCCTCTGGTTCGGCATCGACGAGGCGGCGAAGATCTTCCTGGTCGCCCTCGGCACCCTGTTTCCCATCTATCTGAATACCTACCACGGCATCCGCAACGTCGACGCCGGCCTGGTGGAGATGGCGCGCAGCTACGGCCTGTCCGGGTTCGCCCTGTTCCGCCAGGTGATCCTGCCCGGCGCGCTGCCGTCGATCCTGGTCGGCGTGCGCTTCGCCCTCGGCTTCATGTGGCTGACGCTGATCGTCGCGGAAACCATTTCCGCCAGCTCCGGCATCGGCTATCTGGCGATGAACGCCCGCGAATTCCTGCAGACCGACGTGGTGGTGCTGGCGATCCTGCTCTATGCCGTGCTCGGCAAGCTGGCCGACGTGGCGGCGCGCACCCTGGAGCGCCTGTGGCTGCGCTGGCATCCGGCCTATCAGGCCAAGGCAGGTGCCCGATGAGCGCCCTGCACACGCTGAAGAACGGTATTCCGCTGGCGCTCGAAGGCCTCCACAAGGCGTTCGGCGAGCGCCAGGTGCTGCAGGCGATCGACCTGCACATCCCGGCCGGGCAGTTCGTCGCGGTGGTTGGCCGCAGCGGTTGCGGCAAGAGCACCCTGCTGCGCCTGCTGGCCGGGCTGGATGCGCCCACTGGCGGCGCGCTGCTGGCCGGCCAGGTGCCGCTGGCACAGGTGCGCGAGGACACCCGGCTGATGTTCCAGGACGCGCGCCTGCTGCCCTGGAAACGGGTGATCGACAACGTCGGTCTCGGCCTGTCCGGCGACTGGCGTCCCCGCGCCGAGGAGGCTCTGGCTGCGGTGGGGCTGGCCGAGCGCGCCGGGGAGTGGCCGGCGGCGCTGTCCGGCGGGCAGAAGCAGCGCGTGGCCCTGGCGCGGGCGCTGATCCACCGCCCGCGCCTGCTGCTGCTCGATGAGCCGCTGGGCGCGCTGGACGCGCTGACCCGCATCGAGATGCAGCAGCTGATCGAGCGGCTCTGGCAGCAGCATGGCTTCACCGTGCTGCTGGTCACCCACGATGTCAGCGAAGCGGTCGCCGTCGCCGACCGGGTGATCCTGATCGAGGAGGGGCGCATCGGCCTGGATCTGCCGGTCGACTTGCCGCGCCCGCGCAACCGCGGTTCGGCACGTCTCGCCGCGCTGGAGGCGGAGGTTCTCGAGCGGGTGCTCGCACCGGCCGGGTCCCTGGCCGCTCGCGAGCCTCCGGCGGCCCGCGCCAGCCGGCAGGGTAGCGCGTCCTGAACCGCCGCGTCCGGTAAGTAGTTGTTCTACTGGCAAAAAAAATCGAAAAATCTGTTGACAGGGGTTTGGAGCGGTCCTAATATGCGCCCCGTCCTCGAGACGGGGCTATAGCTCAGCTGGGAGAGCGCTTGCATGGCATGCAAGAGGTCGACGGTTCGATCCCGTCTAGCTCCACCACTCTCGAGTCGAGAGTGGCCACGTCAGTCAGCTTGACTGATCGGTTTTGAAGGTTTCGTCCCCTTCGTCTAGTGGCCTAGGACACCGCCCTTTCACGGCGGTAACAGGGGTTCGAGTCCCCTAGGGGACGCCATTTCCAGCGGCAGCGCCTTGGTGCTGTCTACGTCGGGAGACGCTAAATCCGGGGCTATAGCTCAGCTGGGAGAGCGCTTGCATGGCATGCAAGAGGTCGACGGTTCGATCCCGTCTAGCTCCACCAATTCCACGCGAGGTCGGCGCGTATCGCCGGCTTTGTCATCGAAGGTTTCGTCCCCTTCGTCTAGTGGCCTAGGACACCGCCCTTTCACGGCGGTAACAGGGGTTCGAGTCCCCTAGGGGACGCCAGTTCTACCCTCCATTGGGTTCAAAGGGTCGCCTGTATAGGTGACCCTTTTTGTTTATCACGTTCTCCAACTCCGTTTCCGACCGGATCCCCTGCTGCTTGAATCGAGCCTGGCGGCAGGGGAGGGTTGCTTGGCGTCCGTGCGGATGCGCGATTCAGGCGATCACTTGATGACGCCGCAGGCCACCCGAGCTCCGCCACCGCCCAGCGGCGCGGGGCTGTCGGCATGGTTGTCGCCACCGGCATGCACCATCAGGGCGTGGCCCTTGAGTGCCGCCAGGTCCTTCAGGCGCGGTGCCAGCACCGGTTGCGTGGCCTTGCCGTCGGCGCCCACGTAGAGGGCCGGCAGGTCGCCCAGGTGGCCGTCTCCCCAGGGCTGGCCATGCTTTGCGGTATTCTGCGGATCCCAGTGGCCGCCGGCGGCGCCGGCAGCGATCTTCTGGCCGTCCTTTTCCGCGACGGCGCAGCTGCCCGAGGCGTGGACGTGGAAGCCATGAATGCCGGGTTGCAGTCCCTCGAGGTTGGGGGTGAAGACCAGGCCGTGTTCGTTCTGCTCGATGCTGACGGTGCCGAGCGCTGCGCCGATGCCGTCGCTGCTCACCGCGTCGAGCGTGACGCTGAGCGGCGCGGCCTGCAGGGGCAGTGCGCAGCTGGCGGCCAGTGCTGCAATCAGCCATTTCTTCATGGGTTTCTCCTTGTTGTGCATGCAAAAGGGCGTTCGTGCCCTGGATGCGGCCAGCCTGGCGTAGGCTTGCTGGCGGTGGTTATGCTGGACCCTGGTGGGTCGGGCGGTCAATGATGTGGGCGGGCGAGGCAGGCAGTGAGCGACATGGCAAGCATGGGTCCGGTGCAGGTCATTGCGGTGACCAGTGGCAAGGGCGGGGTGGGCAAGAGTGTGGCGGCGGTGAATCTGGCGCTGGCGCTGGCCGGGCTCGGGCGGCGGGTGATGCTGCTCGATGGCGATCTGGCGATGGGGAATGTCGACGTGCTGCTCGGTCTTGGCGCCGAGCGCACCCTGGCCGACGTCCTCGCTGGAGAGTGTGGGCTGGAGGATATAGTGCTGGCGGGGCCGGGCGGTATCCGTGTGGTGCCTGCGGCCTCCGGCATGCGCAGCATGGTGCGTCTCTCCGCCCGGCAGCAGGCCGGGCTGATCCATGACTTCGGGCGGCTCGCCGACCAGCTCGACGTGCTGGTGGTGGACACCGCTTCCGGCATCGACGATTCGACGGTCGGCTTCGTGCGGGCGGCGCGGGAAGTGTTCGTGGTGCTCTGCGACGAGCCGGCGTCGATCGCCGATGCCTACGCGTTGATCGGGCTGCTCAATCGCGACTGCGGGGTGGCTCGCTTCCGGATCCTCGCCAACATGGTGGCGGGACCGCGCGAGGGGCGCGAGTTGTTCGCCAAGCTGCTCCGCCTGACCGAACAGTTCCTCGCCGCAACCCTGCAGTACGTCGGTGCCGTGCCCTGGGACGACAGCCTGCGCCGGGCGGTGCAGCGGCAGGCGGCGGTCTGCGAGGCGTTTCCCCGCTCGAAGAGCGCGCTGGCCTTCCGGGCGATCGCCGAGAAGGTCGATGGCTGGCCGTTGCCGGCCAACCCGCGGGGGCATGTGGAGTTCTTCGTCGAGCATCTGATTCGCACGGCGCAGGCGAAGTCGGCGTAGGGCGCCTCCGGCGGGCGGCTTTCCCTGATGCTCCCGGCCGAGGCGCCGGCGCGGCGAAAATAGCCCCTTCGGCCAGTGGGTTCGGCATGTATAATGCGGGCCCGCCCGGATTGACGCATGCCGCGCTCAGACCGGTATTGCCGTGTTGAGGTCGATGGTAAGCCTATTGTGACCAGCCCCTTTCTCGAAGCCTTGGCGCTCGCCTGCGAGCGGGACTGGCGCATGCTGTTCGAGCGGCTCGACCTGGCGCTGGTTCCCGGCGACATGCTGCAGGTGGTCGGGCCCAACGGCAGCGGCAAGACCAGCCTGCTGCGCCTGCTGGCCGGCCTGATGCAACCCACGGCCGGAGAGGTGCGCCTGCAGGGGCGCAGTCTGCGCGGTCAGCGTGCCGAGCTGGCGCGCAACCTGCTCTGGATCGGCCATGCCGCTGGCATCAAGGGTCTGCTGACCGCCGAGGAGAACCTCGCCTGGCTCTGCGCCCTGCATCGTCCTGCCGGACGCGAGGCGATCTGGCAGGCGCTGGCGGAGGTCGGCCTGCACGGCTTCGAGGATGTGCCCTGCCATACCCTGTCGGCCGGCCAGCAGCGCCGCGTGGCGCTCGCCCGCCTGCATCTGGAGGCGGCGCCGCTGTGGATCCTCGACGAGCCCTTCACCGCCCTCGACCGCCAGGGCGTGGCCCAGCTGGAGCGGCATCTGCAGGAGCACTGCGAGCGTGGCGGGATGGTCGTGCTGACCACCCATCACCGCCTGGAGATCAGGCCGGCGACTTTCCGCGAGCTGGATCTGGAGCGGCACGCCGCATGAGCAGTGTGTTCGCCCTCCTGCTGGCCCGCGAGTCGCGGTTGCTGTTCCGCCGGCCGGCCGAACTGGTCAATCCGCTGGTGTTCTTCTCCATCGTCATCGCCCTGTTCCCGCTTGCCGTGGGGCCCGAGTCGCAGCTCTTGCAGACGCTCTCGCCCGGGCTGATCTGGGTGGCGGCGCTGCTCGCCGTGCTGCTCTCGCTCGATGGGCTGTTCCGCAGCGACTTCGAGGACGGCTCCCTGGAGCAATGGGTGGTGGCGCCGCAGCCGCTGCCGCTGCTGGTGCTCGCCAAGGTGCTGGCGCACTGGTTGTTTTCCGGGCTGGCGCTGGTCCTGCTGGCGCCGCTGCTGGCCCTGATGCTGGGGTTGCCGGCCCGCTGCCTGCCGGTGCTGCTGCTCTCGCTGCTGCTCGGCACCCCGATTCTGAGCCTGCTCGGAGCCGTCGGCGCGGCGCTGATCGTGGGCCTCAAGCGTGGCGGCCTGCTGCTGCCGCTGTTGATCCTGCCGCTGTACATCCCCGTGCTGATTCTCGGCAGCGGGGCGTTGCAGGCGGCACTGCAGGGACTGCCGGCGACCGGCCACCTGCTGTGGCTGGCCAGCCTGGCCATGCTGGCCGTGACCCTGCTGCCCTTTGCGATCGCCGCCGCTCTGAGCATCAGCGTCGGCGAGTGAGTGATCCGCCCGAAAGGCCGGATCGAGCGGTTACGGAACGACCGAAGCGGGCCGGGCGTATCCGGTCCCCTGAGAATGTGAGTGGTCTCGATGAATTGGACGTGGTTTCACAAGCTGGGTTCGCCCAAGTGGTTCTATGAAATCAGCGGCCGCTGGCTGCCCTGGTTCGCCGTGGCCGCCGCGCTGCTGCTCGGCGTCGGCCTGGTCTGGGGACTGGCCTTCGCGCCGCCGGACTACCAGCAGGGCAACAGCTTCCGCATCATCTACATCCATGTGCCGGTGGCCTTCCTCGCCCAGTCCTGCTATGTGCTGCTGGCGGTGGCCGGGCTGGTCGGGCTGGTCTGGCGCATGAAGCTGGCCGACATCGCCCTGCAGTGCGCGGCACCCATCGGCGCCTGGATGACCTTCATTGCCCTGGTCACCGGCGCCATCTGGGGCAAGCCGACCTGGGGCACCTGGTGGGTCTGGGATGCCCGGCTGACCTCGATGCTGATCCTGCTGTTCCTCTATTTCGGCATCATCGCCCTCGGCCAGGCGATCGCCAACCGCGACAGCGCCGCCAAGGCCTGCGCCGTGCTGGCGATCGTCGGGGTGGTCAACATCCCGATCATCAAGTACTCGGTCGAATGGTGGAACTCGCTGCACCAGCCGGCCACCTTCACCCTGACCGAGAAGCCGGCGATGCCCATGGAGATGTGGCTGCCGATGCTGGTCATGGTGCTTGGCATCTACTGCTTCTTCGCCGCCGTGCTGCTGCTGCGCATGCGCCTCGAGGTGCTCAGGCGCGAGGCGCGCAGCAGCTGGGCCAAATCCGAGATCAAGGCTCTCGTGGGGGCAGCATGAGTTTTTCCTCGTTCGCCGAGTTCGTCGCCATGGGCAACCATGGCCTCTATGTGTGGTCGGCCTATGGCATCAGCCTGGCGGTGCTGGTCATCAATGTCGCCGGGCCGCTGCTGGCACGCCGGCGCTATCTGCAAGAAGAGGCGCGTCGCCTGCGCCGGGAGGAGTCGAAGTGAACCCTGTGCGCAAGAAACGGCTGTTCATCATGCTGGCGATCCTCGCCGGCGTGGGCATCGCCGTGGCGCTGGCCCTATCCGCCCTGCAGCAGAACATCAACCTGTTCTACACCCCCAGCCAGATCGCCGCGGGCGAGGCGCCGCAGGGCGCGCGGATCCGTGCCGGCGGCCTGGTGGAGCAGGGCTCGGTGCAGCGCGATGCGGGCTCGCTGGCGGTGTCCTTCCGGGTCACCGACGGCGCCGAGACGGTGACCGTCCGCTACCAGGGCATCCTGCCGGACCTGTTCCGCGAGGGGCAGGGCATCGTTGCGCTGGGGCGGGTCGATGGCGACGGCGCGCTGCAGGCCGACGAGGTGCTGGCCAAGCACGACGAGAACTACATGCCGCCGGAAGTCAGCCAGGCGCTGGAGAAGAGCGGCATGCTCAAGCACTACGAGGGCGGCAAGCCGGGGGGCGCGCAATGATTCCCGAACTCGGCCACCTGGGGATGATCCTCGCCCTGTGCCTGGCGCTGGTGCAGGGCACTCTGCCGTTGATCGGCGCCTGGCGCGGCGACCGTCTGTGGATGAACCTGGCCGTGCCGGCCGCCTGGGGCCAGTTCGCCTTCCTGCTGTTCGCCTTCCTCTGCCTGACCCAGGCCTTCCTGGTCGACGACTTCTCGGTCGCCTACGTGGCGGGCAACTCCAACAGCGCCTTGCCCTGGTATTACAAGTTCAGCGCCGTGTGGGGCGCCCACGAGGGCTCGCTGCTGCTCTGGGCGCTGATCCTGTCTGCCTGGACCTTCGCCGTGTCGATCTTCTCCCGGCAGCTGCCGGAGGAGATGCTGGCCCGCGTGCTGGGCGTGATGGGGCTGATCAGCGTCGGCTTCCTGCTGTTCCTGATCGTCACCTCCAACCCCTTCGCGCGCCTCTTGCCGCAGTCGCCGGCGAATGGCCGCGATCTCAACCCGCTGCTCCAGGACTTCGGTCTGATCGTCCATCCGCCGATGCTCTACATGGGCTATGTCGGCTTCTCGGTGGCCTTCGCCTTCGCCATCGCCGCGCTGCTCGGCGGCCGCCTGGACGCCGCCTGGGCGCGCTGGTCGCGGCCCTGGACGCTGGTTGCCTGGGCCTTCCTCGGCATCGGCATCGTGCTCGGCTCCTGGTGGGCCTACTATGAGCTGGGCTGGGGCGGCTGGTGGTTCTGGGACCCGGTGGAGAACGCCTCCTTCATGCCCTGGCTGGTCGGCACCGCGCTGCTGCACTCGCTGGCGGTGACGGAGAAGCGCGGGGTGTTCAAGAGCTGGACGGTGCTGCTGGCCATCGCCGCCTTCTCGCTGAGCCTGCTCGGCACCTTCCTGGTGCGCTCCGGCGTGCTGACCTCGGTGCATGCCTTCGCCAACGACCCGGAGCGCGGGGTGTTCATCCTCGGCTTCCTGCTGCTGGTGGTTGGCAGCTCGCTGACCCTGTTCGCCCTCCGTGCGCCGGTGGTCAAGAGCCAGATCGGCTTTGCCCTCTGGTCGCGGGAGACCCTGTTCTTGGTGAACAACCTGCTGCTGGTGGTGGCGACCTCGACCATCCTCCTCGGCACCCTCTATCCGCTGCTGCTGGATGCGCTGTCCGGCGCCAAGCTGTCGGTCGGCCCGCCGTACTTCAACGCGCTGTTCCTGCCGCTGATGGGCCTCCTGATGCTGAGCCTCGCGGTGGGCGTGCTGGCGCGCTGGAAGGACACGCCGCTGAAATGGCTGGCCGGCATGCTCGCGCCGGTGCTGCTGGCCAGCGTGGCGCTGGCCCTGCTGGCCGCCTTCGCCCTCGGCGATTTCGCCTGGGCGGTGCTGGCGACTGCTTTCCTGGCCGCCTGGGTGGTCCTCGCCGGGGCGCGCGACCTGTTCGACAAGACCCGCCACAAGGGCCTGCTCAAGGGCCTGCGCAGCCTCTCGCCGAGCTACTGGGGCATGCAGCTGTCCCACGTGGGGATCGCCGTCTGCGCCCTGGGCATCGTCCTGAGCAGCCAGGAAAGCGCCGAGCGCGATCTGCGCATGGCGCCGGGCGATGCGGTGGAGCTGGGCGGCTACCGCTTCGTCTTCGAGGGCACCCGGCATCACGAGGGTCCCAACTTCGTCGCCGACCGGGCCAGCGTCCGCGTCTTCGACGGCGATGACGAGGTGGCCGTGCTGCACCCGGAGAAGCGTCTCTACACCGTGCAGCGGATGCCGATGACCGAGGCCGGCATCGACGCCGGCTTCACCCGCGATCTCTACGTCGCCCTCGGCGAGCCGCTGGAAAACGGCGCCTGGGCGGTCCGCCTGCATATCAAGCCGTTCGTCCGCTGGATCTGGCTGGGGGGGCTGATGATGGCCTTCGGCGCAGCGCTGGCGGCCTGCGACCGGCGTTATCGGGTCAAGGTCAAGACCCGTGTGCGCGAGGCCCTGGGCCTGGCCGGACAAGGAGCCTGAAGGTGAAACGAGCGATATTCCTGTTGCCGCTGGTGCTCTTCCTGGGCATCGCGGCCTTCCTCTACCGCGGCCTGTTCCTCGATCCCGCCGAGCTGCCCTCGGCGCTGATCGGCAAGCCGTTCCCGGCGTTCTCCCTGCCGGCCGTGGAAGAGCCGGGGCGCAAGCTCACGGTCGAAGACCTCAAGGGCAAGCCGTCGCTGGTCAACGTCTGGGCGACCTGGTGCGTGTCGTGCAAGGTCGAGCATCCGGTGCTCAACGAACTGGCCCGGCGCGGCGTGAACATCGTCGGCGTCAACTACAAGGACGACAACGCCAGCGCGCTGAAATGGCTGAAGGAGTTCCACAACCCCTACCAGCTGAACATCCGCGACGAGCAGGGTAGCCTCGGCCTGGACCTTGGCGTCTACGGCGCGCCGGAAACCTTCCTCATCGACAGGCACGGCATCATCCGCCACAAGTTCGTCGGGGTGATCGACGAGCGGGTCTGGCGCGAGCAGCTGGCCGCGCGCTACCAGGAGCTGCTGGACGAATGAGAGCCTTGATCCGCGCCGCACTGCTCGGCCTGGCGCTGAGCGCGACGGCCCATGCCGCCATCGACACCTACGAATTCAGGAGCGACGCCGAGCGCGAGCGCTACCGCGGCCTGATCGAGGAGCTGCGCTGTCCGAAGTGCCAGAACCAGAACATCGCCGACTCCGATGCGCCCATCGCCATGGATCTGCGCCGGGAGATCTACCGGATGCTCGGCGAAGGGCAGAGCGACGCGCAGATCGTCGACTATCTGGTGGCCCGCTACGGCGACTTCGTCCGCTACAAGCCGCCGCTCGACGCCCGGACGATGCTGCTCTGGTACGGCCCGGCGGGCCTCCTGGTCGTCGGTTTCGGCGTGCTCGCCCTGATTCTCGTCCGGCGCCGGCGCAGTGTCGCCACTTCCGCGTCGAACACCCTTTCCCCGGCCGAGCGCGAGCGCCTTGCCACCCTGCTGGACAAAAAAGACCCATGATCGACTTCTGGATCGCCGCCGGCCTGCTGCTGCTGCTGGCCCTGGCCTTTCTGCTGCTTCCCGTGGTGCGCGACCGCCGCGTCCAGGCCGAGGAGGACCGCACCGCGCTCAACGTGGCGCTCTATGAGGAGCGTCTGGCCGAGCTGGAGGCGCAGCGCGCGGCCGGCACCCTGGATGCCGGGCAACTGGAGGCCGGCCGCGCCGAGGCGGCCCGCGAGCTGCTGGCCGATACGGCGGACGGCGAGGGACAGCGTCGCGTCTCGCTGGGAAAGACCGTGCCGATGGTGGTGGCGCTGCTGGTGCCGCTGCTCGGCTATGGCCTGTACCTGCACTGGGGCGCCAGCGACAAGCTCGAGCTGGCCCGCCAGTTCGACGAACAGCCGAAGACCCTCGAGGAGATGACTGCCCGTCTGGAAGAGGCAGTCAAGGTCCAGCCGGATTCCGCCGAGGGCTGGTATTTCCTCGGTCGCACCTACATGGCCCAGGAGCGTCCGGTCGATGCCGTGCGGGCTTTCGAGCAGGCCGCCCGGCTGGCCCAGCGGCCGCCGGAGATCCTCGGTCAGTGGGCCCAGGCGCTGTATTTCGCCGAAGGCAAGCGCTGGAATCCGCAGATGCAGGCATTGACCGATGAGGCGCTGGCCGCTGACCCGGCCGAAGTCACCAGCCTCGGCCTGCTGGGCATCGCCGCCTTCGAGGAGCGCCGCTTCGCCGATGCCGCCGGCTACTGGGAGCGCCTGGTGGCGATCCTGCCCGAGGGCGATCCGTCGCGGGCGGCCATCGTCGGCGGCATCGCCCGGGCCCGCGAGCAGGCCGGCATGCCGGAAAGCGCGCCAGCGACGGCCAGTCAGGTCGAGCTGAAGGTCAGCGTCGCCCTGGCGCCGGAGCTGGCCGGCAAGGTGCAGCCGGACGACAGCGTATTCGTCTTCGCCCGTGCCGTTTCCGGTCCGCCGATGCCGCTGGCGGTCGAGCGCCTGCGTGTGGCCGACCTGCCGGCGCAGGTCGCCCTGAGCGACGCCGATGCGATGATGCCGCAGCTCAGGTTGTCGAACTTCGCCGAGGTGCAGCTGGTCGCCCGGGTCTCGCGGGCCGGCAATCCCACCGCGGGCGACTGGGTCGGCCAGCTCGATGCGGTGAGCGCCAAGGCATCGGGCGAATACGCCCTGACCATCGATCGAGCCGACGCGCCCTCAGGGCGCGCCCCCGGAGAGGACTGATGAAGATCCGTTCCCCGTTCCCGGCCAAGTCCGCCGGGCTGCCGCGCCGCCTGCGTCCGTTCGGCGTGCTCGGCCTGACCCTGCTGCTGGCTGCCTGCGCCCATCAGGATTACGAACATCCGCCCGAGCCGCGTCCGGCGCCGACCCAGCGTCCTCCCGTGCAGCGGCCGCCGGCGCAGGTTCCGAGGCAGCCGAGCCAGACGATCAAGGCCCTGCCTTCCTCCCCCAAGGCTGCCAGTCCGCAGCAGAGCCGGGGCGGCAACCATCCGCGCTACGCGCCGCCGCCGGATGTCGACGCCTACTGGGACAACAGCCTGGGGGTCTATGTGGTGAAGGGCCGGCCGCTGTACTACCGGGAGCGCCTGTACTACCGCTGGAACGACGGCTGGTACAGCTCCGGGCGGCCGAACGGACCCTGGGAGACGGTCGAGGGGCCGAGCGTGCCGCCGGGGCTGCGCAGCCGCCATCCGGCACGCTGAGCGGCCGGGCGTCAGCCGTGCAGCTCCTCCTCGCTGGCCTCCGGTACGGATTCCGGACGGTGGGGAAACAAGGCATTGCCACAACGGCTGCAATAGGCGGCATCGGACTCGTGGACGCCCTTCTCGCAGGTCGGGCAAGTCTGGTGCAGCCGCTCCGGCTGCATCGCGCTGGCCAGTTCGGCGGTGAAGATCCCGGTGGGCACGGCGATCACCGAGTAGCCGGTGATCATCACCAGGGTGGCCATGGCCTGGCCCAGCGGGGTCTTCGGCGTAATGTCGCCGTAGCCGACCGTGGTCATGGTCACCACCGCCCAGTAGATGCTGGCGGGAATGCTGGTGAAGCCATGCTCCGGTCCTTCGATCACATACATCAGGGTGCCGAAGACGATCACCAGGGTGGTCACGCTGAACAGGAAGACGATGATCTTCTGCCGGCTGCCGCGCAGCGCGACGAGCAGGAAGTTCGCCTGGCTCAGATAGGGCAAGAGCTTCAGCACGCGGAACACCCGCAGCATGCGCATGACCCGGATGATCAGCAGGTACTGCGCCTCGGGAAACAGCAGGGCGAGGACGGCCGGCAGCACGGCCAGCAGGTCGACCGCGCCGTAGAAGCTGAAGATGTAGCGTGACGGCCTGGGGTGGATGGCGATGCGCAGGAGGTATTCGGCGGCGAAGAGCATCGTGAAGCTCCATTCCAGGGCGTAGAACAGTTCGCCGTAGTGGTCGTAGCTCTGCACGCTGTCGAGCATCACCACCACCAGGCTGGCGAAGATGGCCAGCAGCAGCGCGATATCGAACTGCCGGCCGGCCGGCGTGTCGCTGAAGAAGACGATGATGTAGAGGCGCTCGCGCCAGCTGTTCTTGTCCATGTGCCACCTCGTTCGCTGCGCCTGTCCGCCGGACTGGCCGGTTGGCGCACATCCTGCTTTCATTGTGCAAAGGGTCAATGAGGCTGACATCGCCGGCCCCGATCATAACCGGCTCGAGGATGCGAGCGATCCGGCCTGGTCCCGCGGAGCGGTGCAATACAGGCCGGTGAGAGTGAACTACGCCATGTCCAATGCCGAACTGGTCGATCCCTTCGGACGCCGCATCACCTACCTGCGCCTGTCGGTGACCGACCGCTGCGACTTCCGCTGCACCTACTGCATGAGCGAGAACATGGTGTTCGCCCCGCGCGAGCAGATCCTCAGCCTGGAGGAGCTCTACGACGTGGCGGACGCCTTCATCGGCCTCGGCGTCAAGCGCATCCGCATCACCGGCGGCGAGCCGCTGGTGCGCAGGGGCCTGCTCGGCCTGCTGGAACGCCTGGGCGCGCGCCCGGAGCTGGAAGACCTGGCCATGACCACCAACGGCTCGCAGCTGCCGTTCATGGCCGGCGACCTGCGCGCGGCCGGGGTCCGGCGCCTCAACATCAGCCTCGACTCGCTGCGCCCCGAGCGCTTCGCCGCCTTCACCCGCCGCGACAAGCTCGACCAGGTCCTCGCCGGCATCGAGGCGGCCCGCGCCGCGGGCTTCGCGCGGCTCAAGCTGAACAGTGTGATACAGAAGGGCCGCAACGACGACGAGGTGCTCGAGCTGGTCGAGTTCGCCGTGGCGCGCGGCCTGGACATCAGCTTCATCGAGGAGATGCCGCTCGGCGGCATCTCCAGCCACAGGCGCAGCGAGACCCTCTGCTCCAGCGACGAGGTGCGCCGGCGCATCGAGGAACGCTTCACCCTGGTGCGCAGCAGCCACGTCAGCGGCGGCCCCTCGCGCTACTGGCAGGTGGTCGGCAGCCAGACTCAGGTCGGCTTCATCTCGCCGCACAGCCACAATTTCTGTGGCGCCTGCAACCGCGTGCGGGTCACCGCCGAGGGCAAGCTGGTGCTCTGTCTCGGCCACGAGGGTGCGCTCGACCTGAAGACCCTGATGCGCACCCATCCCGGCGACTCCGAACGGCTGCGCCAGGCCCTGGTCGACGCTCTGCAGCTCAAGCCCGAGCGCCATCACTTCGAGGCCGATGCCCAGGTGCAGGTGGTGCGCTTCATGAGTATGACCGGCGGTTGAGCGAAAGGGGTGCATGCCCGCTCTGTCTGCACCAGGATGGCGCTTCCTGCGACCTTGGTCGCGCGTTGTCGGCGCTGCCCCGACAGGCCCCTGTGCTAGACTTCGCGCCCTGCACGCACCCGACGAACGCCAACTCCAGCCATGATCCCGCCGGCTCCCGACCGCTTCCTCTTCACGCTCCCTGCCGGCCACGGCCTGCCCGAGACCTGCCATGCGCCTTAAGAGCATCAAGCTGGCCGGTTTCAAGTCCTTCGTCGACCCCACCACGGCAAGCTTCCCGAGCAACATGGCGGCGGTGGTGGGTCCCAACGGCTGCGGCAAGTCCAACATCATCGATGCCGTCCGCTGGGTGATGGGCGAGAGCTCGGCGAAGAACCTTCGCGGCGAGTCGATGACCGACGTCATCTTCAACGGCTCGAACAGCCGCAAGCCGGTGACCCAGGCTTCCATCGAGCTGATCTTCGACAACAGCGACGGCAGCCTCACCGGCGAATACGCCGGCTATGCGGAAATCTCCATTCGCCGCCGGGTGACCCGCGACGGGCAGAGCGCCTACTTCCTCAATGGGGTGAAGTGCCGCCGCCGCGACATCACCGACATCTTCCTCGGCACCGGCCTGGGGCCGCGCAGCTACTCGATCATCGAGCAGGGCATGATTTCCCGGCTGATCGAGGCCCGTCCCGAGGATCTGCGCAACTTCATCGAGGAAGCCGCCGGCATCTCCAAGTACAAGGAGCGCCGTCGCGAGACCGAGAACCGCATCCGCCGCACCGAGGAGAACCTGGCGCGCCTCTCCGACCTGCGCGAGGAGCTGGAGCGCCAGCTCGAGCGCCTGCAACGCCAGGCCCAGGCCGCCGAGAAGTACCAGGAATGCAAGGCCGAGGAGCGCCGCCTCAAGGCCCAGCTCGCCGCCCTGCGCTGGCGGGCGCTGAACGAGCAGGTCGGCCAGCGCGAGCAGGTCATCGGCGACCAGGAGGTCGCCCTCGAGGCGCTGATCGCCGAGCAGCGCAATGCCGACGCCGGCATCGAGCGCCTGCGCGACGAGCACCACGGACTCGCCGAGCGCTTCCAGCAGGTGCAGGGCCGCTTCTATTCGCTGGGTGCCGACATCGGCCGGGTCGAGCAGAGCATCCAGCACGGCCAGCAGCGTCTGCGCCAGTTGCAGAACGATCTGCAGGAGGCGGAGAAGAACCGTCAGGAAACCGCCGCCCACCTCGACCAGGACCGCCGCCTGCTGGCCGAACTCGACGAGGAGCTGGCCATGCTCGAGCCCGAGCGGGAAGTCGCCGCGGCTGCTGCCGAGGAGAGTGCCGCCCGCCTGGAAGAGGCGGAGTCCTCCATGCAGGCCTGGCAGGAGCAGTGGGACGGCTTCCACCAGCACTCCTCGGAAGCGCGGCGCAGCGCCGAGGTGCAGCAGGCGCACATCCAGCAGCTGGAGCAGAGCCTCGAGCGCCTGCTGGAGCGCGAGCGCCGCCTCGGTGACGAGCGCGCCCAGCTGGCGGACGACCCGCAGGAGGCCGGCATCGCCGAGCTGGCCGAGCAGCTGGCGCTCGGCGAGCTGACCCAGGAAGAGCTGGGCGCCGCCGAGGCGGCCCTGGGCGAAACCCTCGAGCGGCTGCGCGGCGAGCTGCAGCAGGTGACCCGGGAACAGCAGCAGGTCCAGGGCGAGCTGCAGCGCCTGAACGGACGGATCGCCTCCCTGGAGGCCCTGCAGCAGGCGGCGCTGGATCCTGGCCAGGGGGTCGCCGAATGGCTGCGCGGGCAGCGCCTGGAGGATCGTCCGCGGCTGGCCGAGGGGCTGCGGGTGGCGCCCGGCTGGGAGCTGGCGGTGGAAACCGTGCTCGGCGCCGATCTGCAGGCGCCGCTCGTGGAGGACTTCGCCGGTCTTGACCTGGACGCCTTCGCCCAGGGCGAGCTGCGCCTGCTCGCCCCGGCGCCGGGCGCCACCTGTCTGGCCGGCAGCCTGCTCGACAAGGTCGAGGGCGGCGCCGACCTGGCGCCCTGGCTGGGCCGGGTGATGACGGTGGAGCACCTCGCCGAGGCCCTGCGGCGGCGGCCCTCCCTGAGCGAGGGCGAAAGTCTGATCAGCCGCGACGGCTACTGGCTCGGCTGCCACTTCCTGCGCGTGCGCCGGGCCAGCGACGCCGAATCCGGGCTGCTCGCCCGTGGCCAGGAGCTGGAGCGCCTGCAGGCCGGGCGCGACGAACTCGAGGCGCGCCTGGCCGAACTGGAGGCGCGCCTGCTCGCCATGAACGAGGCGCGCCGCCAGCAGGAGGAGAGCCGCGAGGGGCTGCGCCGGCGTCTGCAGGAGGAGGCCCGCCAGCAGGGCGAGCTGAAGGCCCGGCTGTCGGCCCTGCAGGCGCGGGCCGAACAGCTGCTGCTGCGCCGTCGTCGCTTCGACGAGGAACTCGCCGAGCTGGGCGAGCAGCGCGCCCTGGAGATCGAGCAGCTGGGCGAGTGCCGCCTGAAGCTGCAGGATGCGCTGGATGCCATGGCCGCGGACAACGAGCGCCGCGAGCAGCTGCTGGCTGGCCGCGACACCCTGCGCGAGGGCCTCGAGCGCCTGCGCCAGGAGGCCCGCTCGCACAAGGACCAGGCGCACCAGCTGGCCGTGCGGCTCGGCTCGCTGCAGGCCCGCGGCGATTCCACCCGGCAGTCCCTGGAGCGTCTCGAGCGGCAGTTCGAGCGCGCCTGGGAGCGCCGCGAGCAGCTCGGCCTGGATCTGGAGGAGGGCGCGGCGCCGCTGGAGGAGCTGCGCATGAAGCTTGAGGAGCTGCTCGAGCGCCGGCTGGCCGTCGAGGAGGAGCTGCGCCAGGCCGGCCTGGCCCTGGAGGACGCCGAGCGCGGGCTGCGCGAGGTGGAGAAGCGCCGCGGCCAGGCCGAGCAGCAGGCCCAGCTGCTGCGCGGCCAGCTGGAGCAGCAGCGCCTCGAGTGGCAGGCCCTCAGCATGCGGCGCAAGGCCCTGCAGGAGCAGTTGCAGGAGGATGGCCAAGTCCTCCACGAGCTGCTCGGCACGCTCCCCGCCGAGGCCCGCGAGGCGGACTGCGAGGCGGAGCTGGAGCGCGTCGCGGCGCGCATCCAGCGCCTCGGCGCGATCAACCTGGCGGCCATCGACGAATACCGCCAGCAGTCCGAGCGCAAGCAGTATCTGGATGCGCAGAACGCCGACCTGGTGGAAGCCCTGGAAACCCTGGAAAACGTCATCCGCAAGATCGATCGGGAAACCCGCAACCGCTTCAAGGACACCTTCGAACAGATCAATACCGGCCTGCAGGCGCTGTTCCCGAAAGTTTTCGGCGGGGGCCACGCCTATCTGGAACTTACCGGCGAGGATCTACTCGATACCGGGGTAGCCATCATGGCGCGCCCGCCGGGCAAGAAGAACAGCACCATCCATCTGCTCTCCGGCGGCGAGAAGGCGCTGACCGCGCTGGCGCTGGTGTTCGCCATCTTCCAGCTCAACCCGGCGCCGTTCTGCATGCTCGACGAGGTGGACGCGCCGCTGGACGATGCCAACGTCGGGCGCTACGCCAGGCTGGTCAAGGAAATGTCGGAAAAGGTGCAGTTCATCTATATCACCCACAACAAGATCGCCATGGAGATGGCCGACCAGTTGATGGGCGTGACCATGCACGAGCCGGGCTGTTCGCGTCTGGTGGCGGTGGACGTGGAGGAGGCAGTGGCGCTGGCGGGCCTCTGAGGCGAATGTATTGCAGGATCTTCCCTCTCACGGGAATGCGGCGGCCGGCGGTACAATCCACGGATAGGGCATGCTAGCTTAATGGGCAATTTTCGGTACGCGTGGAAAACACTGCAGAACATGCAGTCGCCACGTTTGTGGAAGGGTGGGACGCCCTTTTTTGTACGGGATAGGAAGTCCTTTTTGTCAAATCAGTTCAGGGGTTGTGGATTTCATGGAAATCGGTCTGCGTGAGTGGCTGATCCTCATTGGCATCGTCGTCATCGGCGGCATCCTGTTCGATGGATGGCGGCGCATGCGTGGCAGCAAGGGCAAGCTCAAGTTCAAGCTCGAGCGCAATGTTGCCGATGCGCCCCAAGCGGTCAGCGAAAGCAGCGAACTGCTGGGGCCCGCGCGGTCGGTCGATTTTCCTCAAGGAGCGTCCTTCGATCCGGACGAGGAAAACCTGCCCTCGCTGAGTGCCCGCGGGCTGAACCGGCATCGCCTCGACGAGGCACTGGAGACGGACGACATCGGGCTGGAACTCGACGAGCCGGTCCGTCCGGCGGCCGAGCCCACGCCCAGGCCACGCAGGCCGGAGCCGAAGAGCGAGCCGCGCAGGGCCGAGCAGCCCGAGCGCAGCGAGCCACGGGAGCAGCTGCCGGTCGAGGAGTACCTGGTCATTATCGTGGTGTCGCGGGACGAGGCGGGTTTCAAGGGGCCGGCGCTGCTGCAGAGCATCCTCGAAAGCGGCCTGCGCTTCGGCGACAAGGACATCTTCCATCGCCACGAAAGCCTGGCCGGCAATGGCGAGGTGCTGTTCTCCATGGCCAACGCCCTCAAGCCCGGCACCTTCGATCTCGACGACATCGACCACTTCAGCACCCGGGCGGTCAGCTTCTTCCTCCTCCTGCCCGGCCCGCGCCATCCGAAACAGGCCTTCGACCTCATGGTGGCGGCCGCCCGCAAGCTGGCCCAGGAGCTGAACGGCGAGCTGCGGGACGACCAGCGCAGCGTGATGACCGCCCAGACCATCGAGCATTACCGCCAGCGCATCGTCGAGTTCGAGCGCCGGCAGCTGACCCACAAGCGCTGAGCCCGGATCTTTCGTCAGCCCTGGGAGGATCGGCTGCCAGGCGCAGCGATCTCCCGGCGGCCTTGAAGCCGTCTCCGGCAATCTCCAGCGCACCCCTTCGAGCAGCCACGGCTGCTCTTTTCGTTTTCCGGAAACCATCGCCATGACCGACGCCCAGACCGCCGCCGAACGCATCGCCCGGCTGCGCAGCGAGATCGACGAACACAACTACCGCTATTACGTGCTCGATGCGCCGAGCGTGCCGGATGCCGAGTACGACCGCCTGTTCAACGAACTCAGGGCCCTGGAGGCCGAGCATCCCGAGCTGGTCACTCCCGAGTCGCCGACCCAGCGCGTCGGCGGCGAGGCCCTGGCGGCCTTCGGCCAGGTGCGCCATGAGCTGCCCATGCTCAGCCTGGGCAACGCCTTCGCGGAAGCGGATCTGCTCGACTTCGACCGCAGCGTGCGCAAAAGCCTGGACCGGGGCATCGAGATGGTCGAGTACAGCTGCGAGCCCAAGCTGGACGGCCTGGCGGTCAGCCTGCTCTACGAGAACGGCCAGCTGGTGCGCGGCGCCACCCGTGGCGACGGCAGCACCGGCGAGGACATCACCGCCAACGTGCGCACCGTGCGCAACGTCCCGCTCCGTCTGCACGGCAAGGGCTGGCCGGCGCTGCTCGAGGTGCGCGGCGAGATCTACATGCCCCGCGCCGGCTTCGAGGCGCTCAACGCCCGCGCCGTCGAGAGCGGCGCCAAGCCCTTTGCCAACCCGCGCAACGCCGCCGCCGGCAGCCTGCGCCAGCTCGATCCGAAGATCACCGCCAGCCGGCCGCTGGAGTTCTGCTGCTATGGGGTCGGCCGGGTCGAGGGGAGTGGATTGCCGGAAACCCATGCCGGCGTTCTCGAGGCCCTGAAGCGCTGGGGTTTGCCGACCAGCCGCGAGCTGAAGCTGGCAGAGAGCATCCAGGGTTGCCTGGAGTATTACCGTGCCATTGGCGAGCGCCGCCAGAGCCTGGACTATGACATCGACGGCGTGGTGTTCAAGGTCAACCGCTTGGACTGGCAGCGCGAGCTGGGCTTCCGTGCCCGGACCCCGCACTGGGCCATCGCCTACAAGTTCCCGGCTCAGGAGGAAATCACCGAACTGCTTGGCGTCGAGTTCCAGGTCGGCCGCACCGGCGCCATCACTCCGGTGGCGCGCCTGAGGCCGGTGCAGGTGGGCGGCGTCACGGTATCCAACGCCACCCTGCACAACATGGACGAGGTGGCGCGTCTCGGTGTGAGTATCAGCGACTCGGTGATCCTCCGCCGCGCCGGTGACGTGATTCCGCAGGTCGTGCAGGTGGTGTTCGAGCGCCGCCCGGCCGACGCCCGTCCCATTGAGGTGCCGCAGCGGTGCCCGGTGTGCGGCTCGGCGGTGGAGCGCACCCAGTTGGTCCGGCGCGGCAAGGGCAAGGCCGCGCTCAGCGAGGGGGCGATCTACCGCTGCGTCGGCCGTCTGGCCTGCCAGGCCCAGCTCAAGCAGGCGATCGTCCACTTCGTCTCGCGGCGCGCCATGGACATCGACGGCCTCGGCGAGCGGATCGTCGAGCAGCTGGTGGACACCGGCCTGGTGAAGTCGCCGGCCGACCTCTACACCCTGACTTTCGAGCAGTTGGTGGTGCTGGACGGTTTCGCCGAGGTTTCCAGCAACAACCTGCTGGCCGCCATCGCCGCCAGCCGCAAGCCGGCCCTGGCGCGCTTCGTCTATGCGCTGGGCATTCCCGATGTCGGTGAGGAGACCGCCAAGCGGCTGGCCCGCGCCCTCGGGTCGCTCTCGCGTATCGAGAAGGCTCTGCCGGAGGTGCTCACCTGGCTGCCGGACGTCGGCCTGGAGGTCGCCCACGAGATCCACAGCTTCTTCGAGGACGAGCACAACCGCACGGTGATCGGGCAGCTGCTGGCGCGTGGCATCGAGCTGCAGGAGGAGGGCGGGCTGCACGCGGAGTTCGCCGCCTGCGCCAGCCTGGGCGAACTGCTCGACAAGCTGGGCATCCCGGGCATCGCCGCCACCGGGGCGAAGAAGCTCGCCGAGGCGGCCGGCAGCCTGGAGGCGGTGATCGAACTCAGCCAGGACTGGCTGAGCCTGAGCGTGACCAAGGGGCTGAGCGAGAAGGCCCGGCAGGCGCTGCGCGAGTTCTTCGCCGTTCCCGCCAATGCCGGGCGCGCCCGTGCCATCGAGGCACAGCTGCGCGAGTTCGGCATGCACTGGGAGAGCGAGCGCCGCTGCGCCGAGGGCTTGCCGCTGACCGGACAGACCTGGGTGCTGACCGGCACCCTGGAGTCGATGAGTCGCGAGCAGGGCAAGGCGAAGCTGGAAAGCCTCGGTGCCAAGGTGGCCGGCTCGGTCTCGGCGAAGACCGCCTGCGTGGTCGCCGGTCCCGGCGCCGGCTCGAAGCTGGCCAAGGCCGGCGAACTGGGGGTCAAGGTGCTTGACGAGGAGGCCTTCCTGGTCCTGTTGCGGCAGCTGGAGGGATGAGCGCTTTCTCGTGAAGACGTAGGGCGGGTACAACCCGCCGACTTCGGTGCGGTCCCGCGCCATGTTCGGCGGGTTTCACCCGTATATGGACTCTCCCCGGTTTGCCAGTGAAACGCTGTGTCGACGACCGTGGTACGACTGCTTCCGTATATCCGGCTTTCGATGGGGCTCTGTTTGCCCCGAGCCATGATGAATATCCGCTCATGTGCGCCTGATCGCCCTAGCGGCCTTGGTAACCAGAGGGCCTGGGGTGCAAGCAGGTTTCACACATGCCGGTTCGCCCGGTTCGTCATCGCTGCGTCACTGTGCAATCGTGCTGGATCTACCGCTCAACGTCTCCCCGGCTGTACAACCCGGGGCTCAGCCTGGCCGATAACCCTCGCCCCGGCTGAGGATCGCCCAGACGATCCGGGCATTCTTGTTCGCCAGGGCAACCGTGGCGATGTTCGGGTTGCGCCGGCAGACCCGTTGCCGAAGCCACTGACTGCGCCGGTCGGCCTTGTCCTGGCAGTGCCTGAGCACTGCCCGGGCGCCGTGAATCAGCAGGGTCCGCAAGTAGCTATCGCCCCGCGTGTTGATCGCCCCCAGGCGCTCCTTGCCACCGCTGGAGTGCTGGCGGGGAACCAGCCCCAGCCAGGCAGCGAACTGCCGGGCGCTGCTGAACTGGCGAGCATCGCCCACGGCCGACACCAGGGCGGTGGCCGTGATCGGACCGTGCAGCAGGCGCCCCACGCGTTCGTCCTCGCGAGCCTGGCGCTGGATCATGTCGTCGAGACGGGACAACCGCGCATCGTGCTCGTCCAGCTCGCCGCTCAACTCCGCCAGCAGCTCGCGCATCTGCCCGGGCAAGCCGTTCTGCGCATCCAGAGCCGTCTGCGTCAGTCGGCGGGTGGCTGCAACGCCGTGCCGGGCTTCGACCAGGCCAAACTCGCCCAGCAGCCCGCGAATCTCGTTGACCAGCGCCGTCCGTGCTCGGATCAGGCGGCTCCTGATCCGGTGCAGCGCCTGGCTGGCCTGCTGCCCGGCGCTCTTCACCTCGACATAGCGCATGCTCGGTCGACTGGCCACCTCACAGATCGCCTCGGCGTCATTGGCGTCGTTCTTGCCGCTCTTGACGTAGGGTTTGACGAACTGCGGCGCGATCAGACGCACTTCGTGCCCGAGGGTCCGCAGTTCTCGCGCCCAGTAATGGGCACTGCCACAGGCCTCCATCGCCACCGTGCAGGGCTCGCGTCGACGAAAGAAGTCCAGCATTTGCGAGCGCTTGAGCTGCTTGCGGCAGACCGCCTGCTCGTGGCTGTCGACGCCATGAAGCTGGAATACCTGCTTTGCCCAATCGACGCCTATCCGCTTGAGTTTCATGGGGACTCCCTCCTCGGGTGACTGCTGTTTCCAGCAACTTCAGCCTGGCGCGTTGACGCCGTAGGAGGGGGGAGTCCATTTCATTGCCCTACGCAGCTGAATGGGGTGGAAAGCCGCGCAGCGTTTTCCACCATGGGCACGCCAATGGCGGGCGCGGCCTCAGCCGGCCACCATCACGCGGATCGCCTCCAGGCGCAGGGCGGCCTTGTCGAGCATGGCCAGGCCGTCCTCGCGCTGCTGGCGCAAGGCTTCCAGTTCGCTGTCGCGCACGCTCGGGTTGACCGCCTGGAGCGCGCTCAGGCGGGCCAGTTCCTCGTCGAGGCTGGCCTTGAGGCGCTGCCGGGCCTCGGCGACGCGTTCGGCATGGCGCGGCGCGATCTTGGCCTCGGCGGCGTTGATCTGCCTGGCCAGCACGTCGCGCTGGGCCTGCACGAACTTGTTGGCGCTGCCGCGCGGCACGCTTTCCAGCTGGTCGTTGAGGGTGTCGAAGGCGACCTTCGGCGCCAGGTCGTTGCCGTTGGGGTCGAGCAGGCAGCGCAGTGCCAGCGGCGGCAGGAAGCGGCCGAGCTGCAGGGCGCGCGGCGCCACCACCTCGCTGACGTAGAGCAGTTCGAGCAGCACAGTGCCGGGCTTGAGCGCCTTGTTCTTGATCAGCGCCACCGCGGTGTTGCCCATCGAGCCGGCCAGCACCAGGTCCATGCCGCCCTGCACCATGGGATGTTCCCAGGTGAGGAACTGCATGTCCTCGCGGGCCAGCGCCTGGTTGCGGTCGTAGGTGACGGTCGCCGCCTCGTCGCTGCCCAGCGGGAAGCTGGCATCGAGCATCTTCTCGCTGGGACGCAGGATCAGCGCGTTCTCCGAATGGTCCTCGCTGTCGATGCCGAAGGCGTTGAACAGCTCTTCCATGTAGATCGGCAGGGCGTACTGGTCGTCCTGTTCCTCGATGGCCTCGACCAGCGCATCGCCCTCGCCGCCGCCGCGGGAGTTGAGTTCCAGCAGGCGGTCGCGGCCGGCATGCAGCTCGCTTTCCAGACGTTCGCGTTCGGCGCAAGCCGCATCCAGCAGGTCCTGCCACTCGCCGTCGTCGCCGCCTTCCAGCAGCGGCAGCAGGCGCGGGCCGAACTGGTGGTGCAGGGCGTTGCCGGTGGGGCAGGTGGCGAGGAAGGCATTCAGCGCCTGGTGGTACCACTGGAACAGCCGCTCCTGGGCGCTGTTCTCCAGATAGGGCACGTGCAGCTGGATGCTGTGCTTCTGGCCGATGCGATCAAGGCGGCCGATGCGCTGTTCGAGCAGGTCCGGGTGGGCCGGCAGGTCGAACATCACCAGATGGTGGGCGAACTGGAAGTTGCGCCCCTCGCTGCCGATTTCCGAGCAGATCAGCACCTGGGCGCCGAACTCCTCGTCGGCGAAGTAGGCCGCCGCGCGGTCGCGCTCGAGGATGCTCATGCCCTCGTGGAACACCGTGGCCGGGATGCCGGAGCGCACCCGCAGGGCGTCCTCCAGGTCCAGCGCGGTCTCGGCGTGGGCGCAGATCACCAGCACCTTGACCTTCTTGAACATCTTCAGGGTGTCGATCAGCCACTCGACCCGCGGGTCGAGGCGCCACCAGCGGTTCTCTTCGCCGCCATCTTCCTGCTGGGCCTGGAAGCTGACCTCCGGATACAGGTCGGCATGTTCGCCGACCGGCAGCTCCAGATACTCGTCCGGGCTCGGCAGCGGGTAGGGATGCAGCTGGCGCTCGGGGAAGCCCTGCACCGCGGCGCGGGTGTTGCGGAACAGCACGCGGCCGGTGCCGTGGCGGTCGAGCAGCTCGCGGGTCAGGCGCGCGCTGGCCTGGATGTCGCCGTCGCTGACCGCGGCGAGCAGCGCCTCGCCCTCGGCGCCGAGGAAGCCGTGGATGACCGCGTGGGCCCGCTCGGAGAGGCGGCCCTGGTCGAGCAGCTCCTGCACCGCCTCGGCCACCGGACGGTAGTTGGCGCTCTCGGCACGGAAGGCCTCGAGGTCGTGGAAGCGGTCGGGGTCGAGCAAGCGCAGGCGGGCGAAATGGCTCTCCTGGCCGAGCTGCTCGGGGGTGGCGGTGAGCAGCAGCACGCCGGGGATCATCTGGGCGAGCTGTTCGACCAGCGCGTATTCGGCGCTCGGCTGCTCCGGGTGCCAGACCAGGTGGTGCGCCTCGTCCACCACCAGAAGGTCCCAGCCGGCGGCGAAGGCGGCGTCTTGGGCGTGCTCGGCGGCGGTCAGCCATTCCAGGGAGGCCAGCGCCAGCTGGGTGTCCTCGAAGGGGTTGCTGGCGTCGCTCTCGGCGAAGCGCTCGGCGTCGTACAGCGCCACCTCCAGGTTGAAGCGCCGGCGCATCTCCACCAGCCACTGGTGCTGGAGGTTCTCCGGGACCAGGATCAGCACCCGGCTGGCGCGGCCGGAGAGCAGCTGGCGATGGATCGTCAGGCCGGCCTCGATGGTCTTGCCCAGGCCTACCTCGTCGGCCAGCAGCACGCGTGGGGCGATGCGGTCGGCGACTTCGCGGGCGATGTGCAACTGGTGGGCGATCGGCTGGGTGCGGGCGCCGGACAGGCCCCAGAGCGGGGATTGCAGCAGGCGGTTGCGGTGCTCCAGGGTGTGGTAGCGCAGGCCGAACCAGGACAGCGGATCGATCTGCCCGGCGAACAGGCGGTCGCTGGCCAGACGGAACTGGATGAAGTTGGACAGCTGGGTTTCCGGCAGGCTGCGGCCCTGATTCTGTTCATCGAGGCCGTGGTAGATGAGCAGGCCGTCGTGGTCCTCGACCTCGCGGACGGTCATCTTCCAGCCGTCGAAGTGGGTGATCTCGTCACCCGGGGCGAAGCGCACGCGGGTCAGGGGCGCATTGCGCTGGGCGTACTGGCGGGTTTCGCCGGTGGCCGGATAGAGCACTGTGAGCAGCCGGCCATCCGCGGTGAGAATGGTTCCGAGCCCGAGTTCCGCCTCGCTGTCGCTGATCCAGCGCTGCCCCGGTTGATATTGCTGCACCATGCCTGTCTCCGCTGTAAAAAGGCCGGTATGGTAACGGAATGCCCTGGGTAGATCGACGTCAACAGCCCCCTGGAGAAAGCGTAGTCCTCGCTGCTCGGCTTGCCTGTGCCGGTCGGTGTAGCATGGGCCTTCCCCGTTTGCCGCTCTCCGTGCCATGCCGCTGTTCGACGCCGTTCCCCTCGACCTGCCCGATGCCGGGCTGCATTACCTGCCCGATTGGCTGGACGGCGCCACCGCCGACCGCTGGCTGGCTTTCCTGCTGGCGGAGACGCCCTGGGAGCAGCCGCAGGTGCGGTTGTACGGGCGCCTTTATCCGGTGCCGCGCCAGGTCGCCTGGTATGGCGATGCCGCCTATCGTTACTCCGGGCTGACCCACCGGCCGCTGCCCTGGACACCGCTCCTGGCGGAGATCCGCGCGGCGGTCGAGGCGCTCGTCGGCCAGCCGCTGAACGGCGTGCTGCTCAACCATTACCGCGACGGTCGGGACTCCATGGGCTGGCACAGCGACGACGAGGCCGAGCTGGGGCGCGATCCGCTGATCGTCTCGCTCAGCCTGGGCGGTACGCGGCGCTTCGACCTGCGCCGGATCGGCCAGAGCCGCATCGCCCATTCGCTGCTGCTCGAGCACGGCTCCCTGCTGGTCATGGCCGGCGCGACACAGCATCATTGGCAGCATCGGGTGGCGAAGACGCGCAGGCCCTGCGCGCCACGCCTGAATCTGACCTTCCGCCAGGTGCATCCGCAGCCATGAGTTCCGACGACAAACTGATCGATTTCAGCAGCGAGCGCAGCAAGCGCATCCACGACCTGCACGAGAAACGCCTGAACGACATGCGCCAGGCCTTCGCCGAGGCCCTGCCGCTGCCGCAGGGGAAAAAGAAGAAGCCGGCCGGCAAGCCGAAGAAGAAACGCTGAGCTGCGCCGTGATCCTGCGTGTCGGGGCTTCATTCCCGGGCGAGGGGCCCGGCGGAGTGCCGGGCCTGCCGGGTGGGGCTTACGGCCTGGCGATGCCCAGCGTGTCCGGCGAGGTCGCCACCGCCTTGGCCTTGTACATCGACCAGGCCGTCACCGACTGCCAGCGCTGCAGGTACTGGCTGGCCTCGTCGCCGGAGAGATTCAGCGACTTGGCGCCGTAGTTCTTGAGGAAGGTCTGGAACTCGGGGCTGGCCACTGCCCTGGCATAGGCGGCGGTCAGCTTCTGCTTGATGTCCTCGGGGGTGTCCTTGTGCACCCAGACGCCCCAGAACGGCCCCCACGGCAGGTATTCGGCGATCGCCGGCAGCGCCTTGCTGATCGGCTCGACGCCCGGCAGCTCCGATATTTCCTCGGCGCTCACCACCGCCAGGGCCTTGAGCTTGCCGGTGCGGATCAGCTCCTTGGCGGCGGCCAGGCTCAGCGGCATGAAGTCGATGTGCTTGCCCATCAGCGCGGTGATGCCGGGGCCGTCGCCGCCGAAGGTCACTTCGCGCACCTTGAGTTCGCCGACCGCGTTGATCATCGCGTGTACCGTGCTCGGCAGGGCGCCGGCGCCGGCGCCGCCCATGCGCAGGGTGCCGGGGTTGGCCCTGGCCGCGGCCAGCAGGTCGGCCATGCTGTTGTACGGACTGTCGGCATGGGTGGCGATGACCGCCACGTTCTGGCCGATCAGGTTGATCGGATGGAGAGCGCCGTAGTCGAACTGGGCCAGGCCGAGCACCGGATACAGCTGGGGGTTCTCCGCGCCGAGCAGCAGGGTGTAGCCGTTGGGCTGCTGGCCGAGGACGTAGGTGGTGCCGATCACCGCGGTACCGCCCGGGCGGTTGCTGAGGATCAGCTTGCCGCCCAGCTCCTTCTCCACGTAGGGCGACAGGCTGCGCATCACGTTGTCGGTAGCGCCGCCGGCGCCCCAGGGAATCACCGCCTGGATGGGGCGTTCGGGATAGCCGGCATGGGCGGCCAGGCTGAAGCCGGCGGCGCTGGCGGCGAGGGTCAGTCCGACGAACAGTTTCTTGAGCATGAGGTACTCCGCTTGTTGTTGTTTTGCGATCAGTTGGTCAGGGTGTGGCGCTTTTTCAGCCAGCCCAGCGCGGGAGTCTTGCCGAGCAGGATCAGGGTGATGCCGAGGGTCAGGATCAGCGACACCGGGTTGCTGACCAGTTCGCCGAGCAGCTCGAGCGGGTTGTCGCCGACCGAGGCCATGGCCTGGCGCCAGGCGTTGTCCATCATCGGGCCGAGGATCACGCCGAGGATCACCGGGCCCATCTGGAAGCCGAAGGCCTTGAGGAAGTAGCCGAGCAGGCCGAAGCCGAGCATCCAGTACACCTCGGTCATGCTGCTGTTGATCGAGTAGGTGCCGACCACGCAGAGCACCAGGATCAGCGGGATCAGCATGGCCTTGGGCAGCTCGACCAGCTTGGCGAACAGCTTGATGCCCATCAGGCCGAAGACCAGCAGGAAGAGGTTGGCCAGCGCCAGGTTGCCCACGGTGAACCAGAAGATGTGCGGGCTTTCCACCATCAGCATCGGGCCGGGGTTGAGGCCGTGGATCACCAGTGCGCCGATGATCACCGCGGTCACCGCATCGCCCGGGATGCCGAGGGTCAGCATCGGCACGTAGGCGCCGCCGACCGCCGCGCTGTTGGCGGTTTCCGGCGCCACCAGGCCCTCGTAGGCGCCCTGGCCGAACGGCCGGCTGGGGTTCTTCACCGTGCGCTTGGCGTGGTCGTAGGCCATCAGCGCGGCGATGTCACCGCCGACGCCGGGCAGGGCGCCGACCAGCACGCCGATCACCGCAGTGCGCAGCGACAGTGGCAGGAACTTCAGCACCATCGCCAGCGACGGCAAGATCTTGCTGACCTGCTGGCGCACCGGCGCCACGTCGAGGTTGTGCAACTGGTAGAAGGCTTCGGCGACGCCGAACAGGCCGATCATCACCACCACGTAGTGGATGCCGCCCATCAGCTCGACCTGGTCGAGCGTGAAGCGGCCCTGGGCGGTCACCGGGTCCATGCCGACCATGCCGATCACCGTGCCCAGCGCGGCGGCGAACACGCCCTTGGCCAGCGAGCCTTCCGACAGGCTGCCGACCAGCAGCAGGCCGAGGGCGGCGATCAGGAAGTAGTCGCGCGGCGCGAACTGCAGCGCCAGGTCGCCGATCACCGGCGCGGCGCAGGCCAGCACCAGGGTGCCGGCCAGGCCGCCGATCACCGACATCACCGTGCTCAGGCCGATGGCGCGGCCGGCTTCGCCGACCTTGGCCAGCGGGTAGCCGTCGAAGGCGGTGGCCACCGAGGAGGGTGCGCCGGGAATGTTCAGCAGAATGGCGCTGCGCGAGCCGCCGTACACGCCGCCGATGAAGATGCCGACGATCAGCGCCAGGGCGCTGTTGAGCTCCCAGGAGAAGGTGAAGGACACCAGGATGGACACCGCCATGGTCACCGACAGGCCGGGGATGGCGCCGATGTAGATGCCGGCGAAGGTGCCCAGCGCGGTCAGCAGCAGCAGGTTCGGATCGCTCCAGGCCATCAGCAGGTAGGAGAGGGTTTCGCTCATGGTGATCTCCTCAGGGCAGGTAGACGCTGAAGGCGAGGCTGAACAGCAGGTAGATCAGGCCCACCGACAGGGCGCTGGTGAGCAGCGCGATCAGTGGCCGTCCGCCGCGCAGGTAGAGGACCGACAGCAGCAGGAAGACGAAGGTGCTGACGTAGAAGCTGGCCCACTGGATGCTGGCCAGATAGGCCACCGCCAGCGCGGTGAAGACTAGTGCAGTTTCAACCAACATCCTGTTCAAGTGGCGGGAGCTGTTCACAACCGTAATAGGTGCAGACTCGCTCCATCACCTCGGCGATCGTCAATGGGCGTTCGGGCTCATGGATCGCCCGCTTGCCATGCACCCAGCAGGGCTCGATCCGGTTCAGCCAGGGGCTCTTGCTCGGCAGGCGGCAGGTTACGATCCGTACGCCACCCTCGGCCCTGGCCCGGCGGTTGTGCGCCCCGATCCAGGCTCGCACCCGGTGGCTGACATGCCAGCTGGCGTTGTCCCAGATCATCAGCAGCGCCTTCTTCCCTTCGCTCGCCAGGCGCTCGCAGACCCACTCCAGGAAGTCCTCGGTCACCTGGCTGACCGGGCGGCCCTTGACGAAGCGCAGCAGCATCTGCCCCGTGTCGGCGCGCAGCAGGCCATAGCAGCTCAGCGCCTTGGGTTCGGCATCCTGCGGATCCACCGACAACTGCTGCAGGCGCAAAGCCGGACCCGCGCTCCAGGCCTTCAGGAACGGGCGCGCGAAACGACTCCACCAGACCTCGTCCTGAAAACCCAGCACCCAGTCCGGGTGCGTTGTGGCCAGTTCGATCAGCCAGTCGCGTCGCTTTTTTTGCGCGCATAGTGCGGATCCGGACTGGTGATCCAGGTCTTGGCCCGCTTCCAGCCCACGCCCAGGCGTATCAGCGTCTGGCGGATCGACTCATAGCTCAGTTGCCGTTCGGTCAGCCCCTGCTCGAAGGCCACTTCGGCGGCCAGGCTCAAGGTCCACAAGCGGGTGGGCTTGCCGAAATCGCGGGGGCTGCGATGCAGCAAGGCGCGCAAGCGCTCGGCCTGCGTGCCCGCAAGCAAGGGACGGACACGTTTGGGCCGATGCGACTTCTCCGTCAGGCAAGACAACCCCTCGGCGGCAAAGGCCCGCAGGGTGTTGCGTACGGTTTGCGTGGCGCAGCCGAACAGGGCGGCGATTTCCGTGGCGGTCTTGCCGTCGGCGCTGGCCAGCAGGATCTGGCAGCGCCGCAGCGTGAAGGCTTCCCGGGCACGCAGGCCAACCTGCAGGGCCTGCCGTTCCTCGGTAGTCAAAGGGCGAACGAATAGAGGTGCTTTCATGGGGCATAGCATCGCCTGATGCCATAATTTCCACAACTACACCTATGAAACTGCACTAGGATGCGCCGGGGGAAATGCTGCCGGCAGAACTGCCGAGTGGCGTCGAGCCAGTCGCAGGCGTCGGCCGATTGCTTGCGCAGGGCTCCGACGAGGATGCAGCCGGCCGACAGCAGCAGGATGGCGCTGATGCCCAGGGGAAAGGCCCCCGGCGAGCTGATGCCGCTGAAGCCGGCGATCCGGTAGGCCAGCATGGCCACGCCGCCGGCCAGGGCCAGCAGCAGCCAGGCGAAGCTGAGTTCGCCGACCAGCAGTTTCTCGGGATGTTTTTGCATGACGTGTCACTCTGCCGGGGGGTCGCGGACGAACGCCCGGGTGGCGAGTCGATGGGCGATGGGTGACGGTCCGCAGGTCAGGCGGTCGGATGTCGCCTGGGGTCCGCAGCAGCGGTTGTGGCGGAGTGGACGGGTAGGCGGAGCAGGGCGTGGCGCATGGGTGGTTTTCCTTTCTTTTTATATTTGTGATGGGAGGCCCTGCTGCCGGGGCAGGTCGCGTCTGGCGCAGATACTGGTGGCAAGTCCGATGGCAATCAATCTGCGCTGCTCGATAATCGAACAAAAACTAACTGGTTCGAACATAGTGGCAATAGCACCGGTGCCGCACCGGGAGATCGGTGCGTGGAGCAAGAGCATTTTCATGAAATACCGGATCACTGCTGCAGCTGTAGGTCGGGTTAGCCCGCAGGGCGTAACCCGACGCGACAGGCAATGCCGGGCAGGCTGTCGGGTTACGCTACGCTAACCCGACCTACGGAGCGGCCATCCACGCATGTCGTTATCCTGATCGCCCCCCAAAGGCGAATCTGAATAGGGTGAAACTGCTCAAGACGCGGTTTCCGTCGGCCAGCCGGCTCTTTTAGAATCCCGGCATTTTCCGCCTGGATGCTGAACATGGCTGGCAGTCAAATCGAACGCGCGTTGAGTCTTCTGGAAAGCCTGACCGCCGATCCCGGCGGTATCTCCCTGCAGAGCCTGGCCGACCAGTTGCACATCCCCAAGAGCGCCACCCACCGCATGCTCGCCGACCTGATCCGCCTGGGTTACGTGCGCCAGGACCCGCAGACCAGCCGCTACCAGCTGTCCACCAAGCTGGTGGCGCTGGGCTTCCGCTACCTGGCCAACAGCGGCGCGGACGTGGTCCAGCCGATCCTCGACCGCCTGGCCGAGGAAACCGGCGAACTGGTGCGTCTGGGGGTGATCGACGGCGAGCGCCTGACCTGGATCGCCAAGTCCCAGGGCGCCCGCGGCGGGCTTCGCTACGACCCGGACATGGGCCGCGACGCGCCGCTGTCCTCCACCGCCTCGGGGCATGCCTGGCTGGCCAGCATGAGCGATGCGGAGGCCCTGGCCCGGGTCGCCCGGCAGACGCCGGTCGATCCGGCCGAGCTGGGCCCCAGCGCGCCGCGCAGCGAGGCCGCGCTGCTCGAACGTCTGCGCCTGGCGCGCGAGCACGGCTACGCCTGGGTGGTGGAGAGTTCCTCTGTCGGCACCGCGGCCATGGCGACGATCGTTCGTCACCCGCGCAATCACCACGCCATCGGCGTGCTCAGCCTCGCCGGTCCCAGCGCGCGCCTCGGCGAGGCGCGCATGCACCAACTGGCGCCGCGCCTGCTCCAGGCCAGCGCGGAACTGTCCGAAGCCAGCCAGGCCTCCGAGCTGTTCTCCTGATCCGTCCCTGCTGAGTCCCGTCTGCCCCGGCCCGGCTTCGCTGTCGAGCCGGGCCGGCCTGTTTCTCCGTCGCCAACCGTGGCTGTGCGCTGAGCGCACGGCTTCGTGCAGCGCGTCTTGCGAAAAATTGGAACTTGATTCTAGATTGTCTGCATCATGGATTTCGGCCTCTGGTTCCCGTTCCAGGTAGCCGCTCTTCGCCCATAACAACAAGAGGACTTCAGCCTTGACCGAGCCACTTCGCATTGCCCTGATCGGCGCCGGTGTCATGGGACGCCAGCATTGTCAGCATCTCCAGGACCTGGCCGAGGCCCGGCTCTGCGCCGTGGCCGACCCGGGCCCGCAGGCCGCGGCCTTCGCCGCCGAATGCGCGGTGCCGCATTTTGCCGACCACCGGCAGATGCTCGCCGAGGCCCGCCCGCAGGCGGCCATCGTCGCCAACCCCAACACCCTGCATGTGAGCACCGCGCTGGACTGCATCGCCGCCGGTGTGCCGGTGCTGCTGGAGAAGCCGGTCGGCGTGCAGCTGGGCGAGGTGCGCGAACTGGTCGCCGCCTCCGCCCATGCCGGCGTGCCGGTGCTGGTCGGTCATCACCGCCGGCACAATCCCCTGATCGCCCGCGCCCGCGAGCTGGTCCGCAGCGGCAGCCTCGGTCGGCTGACCACGGTCACCGCGCTCTGGCAGCTGCAGAAGCCGGACAGCTATTTCGACATCCCCTGGCGCCGCGAGCCGGGTGCCGGGATGCTGCTGACCAACCTGATCCACGACCTCGACCTGCTGCGCCACCTGTGCGGCGAGGTCAGCGAGGTGCAGGCGATCACCAGCAACGGCGTGCGCGGCTTCGCCAACGAGGATAGCGCGGTGGTGCTGCTGCGTTTCGCCAACGGCGCCCTCGGCACCCTGACCGGCTCCGATGCGGTCGCCGCGCCCTGGAGCTGGGAGCTGGACTCCGGCGAGAACCCGGTCTATCCGCGCCAGGCCGACCAGCCCTGCTACCTGCTGGCCGGCACCCGCGGCGCGCTGAGCATTCCGCAGCTCAGGCGCTGGCACTACGCCGAGCCCGGCGCCGGCTGGCACCAGCCGCTGCTGCAGAGCCTGGAGAGTTTCCAGCCGGGCGAGGCCTTGCGCCTGCAGCTGCAGCACTTCGTCAAGGTCGCCCGCGGCGAGGTGGCGCCGCTGGTCGATGCCGTCGATGCCGGCAACACCCTGGCGCTGATCGAAGCCATCCGCGAGGCCGCCGAAACCGGTCGCGCCTGCTCGCCCCACGTCATTTCCGCACCCTGAAGAGATCCGCCATGAGCGAACGCATTCTTTCCCTGGCCGCCCTGACCGTGCTCGAACTGTCCCCGCCCGAGATGGTGGAGGTGGCCGCCCGCGCCGGCTACAGCCATGTCGGCCTGCGCTTGGTGCCGGCCACCGCCGAGGAGCAGCATTTCCCGCTAGTCGCCGATGCCGGGCTGCGCCGGCAGACCCTGGCCCGCCTGCGCGATACCGGTATCCGGGTGCTCGACGTGGAGATCCTGCGCCTGAGGCCGGAGACCCGGGTCGCCGACTTCGAGCCGATTCTCGCTGCCGGCGCCAAACTGGGCGCCAGCGAGCTGCTGGTGGCCGGCAACGATCCCGACGAGACGCGGCAGACCGACAACTTCGCCGCCCTGTGCGATCTCGCCGCCGGCTTCGGCCTCAACCCGCACCTGGAGTTCATGCCCTGGACCGACGCCCGCGACCTGAGACAGGCCATGCGCATCGTCGACAACGCCGGGCGCGCCAACGGCTGCGTGCTGGTCGACGCCTTCCATTTCGACCGCTCCGCCTCGCGCCTGGAAGAGCTGGCCCGGCTCGATCCGGCGCGCATCCGTTACGCCCAGCTGTGCGACGTGGCCGGGCCGCGCCCGGACGACATGGACGAGATCCTGCGCCAGGCGCGCAACGAGCGGCGCTTTCCCGGCGACGGCGACTGCGACCTGCTCGGTCTGCTGCGGACCCTGCCGGCAGATTTGCCGCTTAGCCTGGAAATCCCCACCCGCCAGTTGCTGGAGCAGGGCGTCGGCGCCCTCGAACGCGCCCGGACCGCCATCGACAAGACCCGCACCCTGCTGGCGCTGCTCTGAAAAGGTGCCCCTGTCGCAAGGGCAGGGGCATGGCCTTTCCATAATGGGTGGCATGGCATTGCGCTATATATTCACCATGTTTTCGGTGAGCCATTTCATTGTGCAATCAGTTCGCCCTGCAGTTCGCAGGTTAAAAGCAACGGCCAATCACGGCCGAAATTATCCACGGACTGCACCGCTGCCATGGCGGATGAACTTTTTATTGCTGCAAGCCCATCCCCATATTTCCTTGCGAGTTTTGCGTATTTTTTCGAGGCCCCCTGCAAGCGCCGAAACCCGCGCCATCCGCGACCGCCCGCCGCACCTCGATTGATCCATGTCAGTCCTTCGGCACGCCCTCACGAAGTCGTCGGCCAATATTGACCACGGTCAATTTTTCCGGCCGCTCGTCCAGTTACCTTGAATCCATCGAAGAGACAACCAGCGAAGAAGGAGCCAACCATGTTTATCGACGAAGTGGTACTGGCTGGAGTTGGGGTAGTGGGATTGATGTTCGTTTTCGCTGGTGGAATCGGTTATTTCATCTGGAAGGACTCCCAGAACCAGAAGTAGGAAAAAGTCCTTCGGATCCAGAGCACGCAAGGCACTTTCGGGCGACGTTGTCGCCCTTTTTTTTTGCCTGTTTTTTGGTTCTTCCCCATTACATCGCTTGCGGATGAGTTCTGCTCCAGGGCGTGTCTGACACTCAGGGCAATCGCATGAAGCGAAATGTCGGTATGCATACGCCCCTGTAGGAGCGGATTCATCCGCGACCGCCCCGCATGCGGGGCGTAGACGTTCAACGATTTTCCGCACCTATGGCGCGGGTCGCGAATGAATTCGCTCCTACACGTTCATGCGATTTGCCCTGGTCTGACACTGCAGGTCTGACACTCTCGCTTTCCGATTGGAATACCCGATCCCGGAAGTGCCATGCCGCGCGTCTGCGGCCTGTTGACCCATGGCGACCCCGCTTGTCCTCCCGATGTGACTCCCCTCCTTGTACTAGCTCAAGCCGGCCCTGCGCTGGCCTGGTGTAGGAGCCAGCTTGCTGGCGATGCTCTGTTGCGGCTGCTCCGCCGCCAGCAAACTGGCTCCTGCGGACGGTCCCGGCGCTCCAGCGCCTGCCCCATGCTTGCTGGCCTAATAATGGCAAAAAAATGCTAGCACTTCGCAAAAATCTCCTAACCTCAATTCAGGCCTTGTGACTAATCTGCCATCAAGGCGGTGCACGGAGCCCGCTCGATCCCGGAACGAAACTCGAAAGAGGTGAGCGAATCATGAATCTGCAAGCAATCAAGTCCTCGGTAATGAAGTTCATCAAGGACGAGGAAGGTTTGACGATGGTTGAGTATGCGGTTGCAGGAAGCCTGATTACTTTGGCTGCTGCAGCTGCATTTACCAACCTTGGTACTGCTATTACCGATGCAATTAACGACATGATTGCACGGATGGGATAACTTTTTATTTGCTCTGCGAGTTGGTGCTGGATGGCTATTGTTATAGTGTTGTCAGCATTCCTGCTCGGGTCGGTGATTTATGATTTTATAAGTCACCGACTGCCAAATTTTTACTTGCTGCTGGGGCTGCTTGTTGCGCTAATTTTGCAGGCTTGGCTAGGCGGGTGGGCGGGGATAATAAGCGGCGGTACAGGCTTTCTGGCCGCTTTCTTGTTATTTATTCCCTTCTATGCCTTGGGTGGCATGGCTGCTGGCGACGTCAAGTTGATGGCGGTTGTTGGTAGTTTTCTGGGGGCAAGTGGGGCATTAGAGGCGGGCGCTTGTACTCTGTTGGCTGGTGGAGTGTTTGGGATACTTTATCTGATCTGCAGAGGGCAGTTTGGCAGGTTTCTGAGTCGATACTGGGCCATGGCAAGTTTGCGCACCTATATTCCCGCGCAGGAAAATGATTCGGCACGACATCGTTTTCCCTATGCCATAGCGATTTTTACTGGAACCTTGATCAGTCTTTTCTGGCAACCCTTCGGCCCGTAGTCAGGGAGTGAGCCATCATGTTGTTGGCGAGTGGGAATAATAAAGCTGCTCAGGACGAGCGCGATCCTGTCCGCAATCTTGCTCCGCAACCGCGTACTGTCGCGGAAACCGGGCTGGCGGAAAATTTCCTGGCCGATCTGCTCTGCAAGCATCTGCACGATGCCGGCGTGCTGGATATGCCGCGTCTGGTGCAGCGTCTGGCGCTGACCGGGCCGGTGCTGGAGGAGTTGCTGGCCTTCCTACGCAAGGAGGGGCGGGTCGAGGTGCTGGGGCAGGGCGGTGGTCAGGGCCTGCGCTACGGCCTGACTGAGCGTGGTCGCGCCTCGGCCAAGGATGCCCTGCTGCGCAGCGGCTATATCGGCCCGGCGCCCTTCCCGGTGGAGCGCTATCGCGAGCTGCTCAAGGCGCAGTCGGTGCACGGCTGCCGGGTCAATGCGGACAACCTGCGCGAGGCCTTCACGGGCACCGTGATGCGCGACGGGCTGCTCGATCAGCTCGGCCCGGCGATGAATTCCGGGCGGGCGATCATGATCTACGGGCCGCCCGGCACCGGCAAGACCTACATCAGCCAGCGTCTGATCCGCCTGCTCCGCGAGGCGATCTGGATTCCCCATGCCATCGCCATCAACGAGGCGGTGGTGGAGATCTTCGATCCCCAGTTGCACCAGCCGCTTGCCCAAGGCGAGCCGCGCACCCTGCGCCTCGACGAGGGTGTCGACCGTCGGCTGGTGCAGTGCCGCCGGCCGATCGTCATCACCGGCGGCGAGCTGACCATGGACATGCTGGACATCCGCTTCGATCCGCACAGCCGCCAGTACCAGGCGCCGCTGCAGCTCAAGGCGAGCAATGGCATCTTCATCATCGACGACCTCGGCCGCCAGCGCATGGCCCCGGTGGAACTGTTCAACCGCTGGATCGTGCCCATGGAAGAGAAGAAGGATTTC
This sequence comes from Azotobacter chroococcum, assembly GCF_002220155.1. Lineage (NCBI taxonomy): Bacteria > Pseudomonadati > Pseudomonadota > Gammaproteobacteria > Pseudomonadales > Pseudomonadaceae > Azotobacter > Azotobacter chroococcum. The sequence continues at coordinate 1,619,102 of NZ_CP011835.1, forward strand.
CTCAATCTCGGTGGCGGTCGCCACTGCGAGGTGCCCTTCGATCTGGTGCTGGTGTTCTCTACCAACCTCAATCCGCTGGAACTTGCCGATGAGGCCTTCCTCCGGCGCATCGGCTACAAGCTGCATTTCGACTACCTGCAGCCTGACGAGTACCGGCAGATCTGGCGCCAGGAGTGCGACAAGCTCGGCACGCCCTACGACCCGGAACTGGTGGACTTCGTCGTCGAGCGCCTGCACAAGGCCGAAAGCCGCCCGCTGCTGCCCTGCCATCCCCGCGACCTGCTGAACATGGCGCTGGATTTCCAGCGCTACCAGGGCGCGGACGGCCGGCAGCCCCTCACCCCACCGATACTGACCTGGGCTTGGCGCAACTACTTCGTCAGCCTAGTCGCCCACTGAACGGGGAGACACCGCAATGACCTCGCGTACCCTGACCCTGATCGGACTGTCCCTGCTGCTCGGCCTGGGTGCCGCCTGGCTGGCCAACAGCTGGCTGAGCAGCCGCCTGGATGCCAAGCCGGACGACAACCTGCAGAGCGTGGTGGTGGCCAGCCTGGAAATTCCCTTCGGGCAGATGGTCGAGGCCCGGCACGTCACCCTGGTGCGCCTGCCCAAAGGCACGGTGCCGGAAGACTCCTTCGACGCCATTGAGAAGGTCGTCGGCAAGATCGCCACCTTCGACATGCTGCGCGGCGACATCCTGCGCGGTGCGCGCCTGGCCGAGCATCTGGGCGGCAGCACCCTGGCCTCGCTGATCGAGAAGGACAAGCGCGCCATCACCGTGCGGGTGGACGACGTGGTCGGGGTCGGCGGCTTCCTCCTGCCGGGCAACCGCGTCGACGTGCTGGCCACCAAGCGTGGCGGCGGTCGTGACGAGGCCCAGGCGAAAACCATCCTCGAGGACCTGCGCGTGCTGGCCGTGGACCAGACCGCCAGCACCGACAAGACCCAGCCGGTGGTGGTGCGCGCCGTGACCCTGGAGATGACCCCGGCCGAGGCGGAAACCCTGGTCAAGGCCAAGACCGAAGGCAGCCTGCAACTGGCCTTGCGCAACCCGCTGGACAACGAGAAGAAGCCGGAAGTCCCGCCCGTCGCGACTGCCGCGCCGCTGCCGCCGCCCGTTCCCCGGCCAGTGGTGCACCGCAGTGCCGGCAGTGCGCCCAACTGGGGCGCCGTCACCATCATTCGCGGCACCGCGATGGAACAGGCCAGGGTTCGCTGAGCCTGGCAGTCATTCGATAAGGAGTCGTACATGGATAGCATCCGCAGACTGTGCTCGGGCCTGCTGTCAGCCCTGGGTGCTGGCTTACTGCTGGTTTCCGCCGCCCCGGCCGCCGAGCCGCCCGCCGTCACCGCCATGCCGGCGGCGAATGTCGGCAGCATCCAGGTGCCCATCTACAAGTCGCGGGTGCTGGCTACCCGCGCCCCGGTGAAAAAGATTTCCATCGGCAATCCGGAGATCGCCGACATCCTGGTCACCAGTCCGAACCAGTTGTACCTGCTCGGCCGCTCCCTGGGCAGCACCAACGTGCTGCTCTGGGATGGCCGCAATCAACTGATCGACAGCCTCGATCTCGAGGTGGTGCACGATCTCGGCGGCCTGAAGGCCAAGCTGCACGAGCTGATGCCCAACGAGCAGATCTCCGTGTTCAGCTCCCAGGGCGGCCTGGTGCTGCGTGGCCAGGTCGGCAGCGCGGCGGCCATGGACACCGCAGTGAAGCTGGCCAAGACCTATGCCGCCCAGGCGGAAAGCATCGTCCAGGGCGAGGGGGAGGCGGCCAAGACCAGCCCCACCAAGAATCTGGAGGTCATCAACCTGCTCACCATCGGCGGCAGCCAGCAGGTGATGCTGGAGGTCAAGGTCGCGGAGGTGCAGCGCAGCCTGATGAAGAGCATCGACATGCGCTTCAACGCCCTCGACTTCGGCTCCTCCAGCCGCTGGAAGACCGGCGCCTACAACGGCGGTTCCAGCCTGGGCTTCGACGAGGACGGCCTGCTCAACCCGACCAGCCTGTTCGGCGACGGGCGGGGTATCTTCGGCCAGTTCCTGTCCGAGAACTTCCTCTTCAACGTGACCCTGGAGGCGGCCAAGGACAACGGTTCGGCCAAGGTGCTGGCCGAGCCGACCCTGACCACCCTGAGCGGACAGCAGGCGGAGTTCATTTCCGGCGGCGAATTCCCGGTGCCGGTCACCGAGGACGAGGGCATCACCATCGAGTACAAGGAGTTCGGCGTCGGGGTGAAATTCGTGCCGGTGGTGCTCGACTCGGGGCGTATCAACCTCAATCTCAATGTGCTGGTGAGCGAGCTTTCCAACACCAATGCGCTGGTGCTGGATACTGGTCTCAATAGCGTGCTTGGCAACAATGTAAGTCAGACTATTCCCTCGCTGACCAAGCGCAGCTCGCAGACCACGGTGGAGCTGGGCAACGGCCAGACCATCGCCATCGCCGGCCTGATCAGCGAGAACACCCGCGATTTCGTCAGCCGCTTCCCCGGCCTTGGCGACCTTCCGCTGCTTGGTCACCTGTTCCGCAGCCAGCAGTTCATCAACGGCGAAACCGAACTGGTGATCCTGGTGACCCCGCACCTGGCCAAGCCGGTGGATGCCCGCACGGTCAGCCTGCCCACCGACCGCTTCGTCGAGCCCAGCGACCAGGAGTTCTACCTGCTCGGCAAGACCAAGGGCAGCGACCTGGGCCGCCAGGTTCCGGTCAGCCTGGGCGTGACCGAGGGCCGCTTCGGCCACGATCTCGACTGACATCTTCGCTCTCTTCCTTTTGGAGAAAGGGCAAGGAGGAGGGTGCTGCAGCACGCCCTCTCCCCTTGGGGAGGAGGCCGGAGCGAGGGGGAGAGCTCTTCGCTCCAGCCCAGAACACCACAGGAGACAAACCACATGAAAGCCATGCTTCCCCTTTCCCTCCTGCTGCTGGCCACAGGCGGCTGCATGCACTTCGAGGAAGGCCGGGTCGGCCCGCTGGGCACCAGCGTCTACGAAGCCCACTACCAGCAGATCGCCGACAAGCGCCAGGCCGCCAACCCGGGCACCGAAGTTTCTCCGACCGGCATCGACGGCCCGCTGACCGAGACCGTGCTGGACAGCTTCCGCGGCGTCACCGGCAATGCCAAGCAGGTAGCCCAGCCGATCCAGATCAATATGGAAACTGGAGACAACTGACAATGAAGCTGCGTTCTCTGCATGCGTTCAAGGCCGCGCCTCGGCGTCAGCGGGGGGCCGTGCTCGTCCTTCTCACCGTCGCTATGGTCGCCCTGCTGGCCATGGCTGCTCTGGCCCTCGATGGAGGGCATTTGATGGTTAACAAGACCCGTCTGCAGAATGCTGTGGATGCGGCAGCGTTGAGCGGGGCCAAAACATTAAGCTTGGCATATGGCTCGACAGGAGCCGGCAGCACCTCGGCGGCGGCTGCTTGGAAAACCTTGCGCATGAATGCTAATGCTCCCGGTAATGAAGAGCTGGCTAAAGTCTTGCCTGCTGCTGGGAGTGAGTCGAACTTTGCTTCGGTGGAGTTTGCTAGCAGTGTTTATGGGCCGTTCTCTCCGACCCTGCCGACCGATGGCCGGTATGTTAGGGTCACGGTTCAAAATTATGGTTTGGCAGGCTTTTTTTGGGGAGTGCTGGAAATGTTTACAGACAGCCCGCCTGACAAGCGTGTGGCTGCTATTGCTGTTGCCGGGCCTAGCCCAACTGCGCCTTGTGACTTGGCCCCCCTGCTGGTATGCGGTGATCTGAGTAAACCCCCGACCTCGACTTCCACGGATTTTTGGGGTTACAAGTTTGGCCAGTTGGAGGTTTTGAAGAGTACTAACTGGAAGGATGGTGATGTTGGGCCGGGGAATTTTCAACTGCTCGATTTGGGTTCGGGTGGCAAGACTGTGAGTGAGGCTTTGGAGGGAGGAGTCAACCAGTGCTATTCGATAGGCGAGTCGGTTGATACAGAGCCTGGTAATAAAGTCGGACCTGTCCGGAGTGGCTTTAATACTCGTTTCGAAGGAGCTACTCGGGACTTGGTTCCATATTATGATGAGCCATTGCTGAAGTATGATGATGCTTTTGATCCGCCGATTGCCAAGTCAGGGCAGGCAGTCAAGTCTGATGATGATGGTGACGTCTATGTTGACGGCGGATCTGGTATTTATGATTACAACGACTGGCGTGCTGCAATGGCGGCATGTACCCCGACAAATAGCTGCCTTGGTGCTGTTGCCGAGCGCCGTATGCTGAAAATTGTGGTGGGTAACTGCGATGTACCTGAAGCCAGCGGAGAAGGAGTTGCGAATGCTGGGAAGGTTGGTATTCCAGTGCTTGGGTTTGGTTGTTTCTTTGTCCTGCAGCCTATAGCTGAAAATGGCGGTGGCGGTGGCGGTGGCGGTGGCGGTGGCAACGAATCCTATATTTTTGGGCAGTTTGTTGAGGCCTGTAATGGCGATAGCTACCCGGGGCCGAATCCATCGAGCGATGCTGGCCCCCAGATTATTCAGCTCTATAAAACCTACATAACCCCGGGCCAGCCAGGTTCCGACTCGTAGGAGGTGTTCATGAACCGCATGGTCTTGCCTGTCTGCAATCTAAGTGGCAGGCGCCATCAACGAGGCTTGGCCATGGTCGAATTCGCCATAGGTGTGCCGGTCTTGCTGTTACTCCTGTTGGCGGTGGGGGAAGTTGGGCGGATGCTTTCCCAATATAATGTATTGCTGCAGTCTAGCCGGGATGCCGTGCGTTATGCTGCGCATCATGCTTGGAATAGCACCACTGGGGCAATTGATAGAACCAAAGTTCAAGAGGTGGTCGAGAATCTTGCAGTTTATGGTTCTCCTGTAGTGCAGGCAGAGCCGTTGCTTGATGGCTTAGAGGCTGGTGATGTAGATCTCTCCGATGATGGTGTTGATCATATCCAAGTCACTATTCGCTATACCTTTGTTCCGGCAGTCGGCAATGTCCTGCCTGGGTTTTTTGGTAGAGATATTCCACTTGGGGTCGAGTTGGTTGCTACCACTGTAATGAGGGTGCTGTGATGAGCGGTCAGCACATGCGTGGTGTGTATGTGGTGGAGTTTGCCATCATTGGCGTATGGCTGTTCGTGCTGTTGTTCGGTGTGCTGGAAATGGGGCGGCTATATTTCACTATTAATACCATGGATGAGGTGGTGCGAAGAGGTGCGCGTCTGGCTGCCGTATGCAGTCCTACTACAAAGTCTGAGCAAGACAAGGTCTTGCGGCGAGCAATTTTCAATGCGGCTACGGACTTGGGGGCTAGTTCTCTGATTCCAAGTTTGCAGGCATCCAGCCTTGATCTGATCTATCTCAAGAGTGATGGATCAAATGTCGCCGACCCAAACTCGGTAATTACTACAGAAGAGTTTCGCAGCATTCGTTTCGTACAGCTGCGCATAGAGGATTTTCCTTTCAGGCTCCTCATTCCGATTCCGGGATTCGACGGGACCATTACTCTGCCGACATTTCAGTCGACCCTCCCTCGTGAAAGCCTTGGACGGCACGCGGAGGGTGATCGGCCATATGACGACCCACCGAAGTCGGGAATAACCCCATGCTGAACCCCAGGGAAACTGCCATGACCAGTCCTTCCAGAAAGCAGGCCCTGAGCCTCCTGATCAGCAGCCGCGACGCCGAGTCCCTGCAGCACCTGCAGGCGCTCTGCCAGGAGATGCCCGAGTTGCAGGTAACCACCCGGCTGGTGACCAACGGACATACCGATCCGCTCTACGGCCTGGAGCGGATGCCTGATCTGCTGCTGCTGCGGGTCAGCCACCTGTGGCGCGAGGAGCTGGCGGCCTTGCTGCAGCGTCCGGCCCACGAGCGTCCGCCGCTGCTGGTCTGCGGTCCGCTGGAGGAGCGCGAGGGGATGCGCCTAGCGATGCAGGCGGGCGCCCGCGATTTCCTGCCGGAGCCGGTCGAGCCCGGAGATCTGTTGCAGGCCCTGCAGCGCGTGATCGACGAGGCGCGTCCGGTCGGCTCCACAGGGGCTGGTCGGTTGGTGGCGGTGATCAACGCCAAGGGCGGTTCGGGCGCCACCATGCTCGCCTGCAACCTGGCCCAGCAGCTCAGCACCAGGGGTGGCAGCGTCCTGCTGCTGGACCTGGACCTGCAGTTCGGCAGCGTCGCCCACTACCTCGACGTGCTGGTGCAGCACAGCCATGTCGAGGTCCTGAAACAGGTCCAGGAGCTGGACAGCGTGGCCCTGCGCGGTTTCTGCACCCATTACAGTCCCAGCCTGCATGTGCTCGGCGGGCGTGCCGACGAGCTGTTCCTGCCCCAGGATGTCCAGGTTGAACAGCTGGAGGCCCTGCTCAGGCTGGCGCGCGAGACCTACGACTGGGTGGTGGTCGACCTGCCGCGGCAGATCGACCATCTCTCCGGCACTGTGCTAGAGCAGGCCGACCATGTTTACGTGCTGCTCCAGCAGAGCCTCAGCCATATCAAGGATGGCAGCCGGCTGGTTCGCATCCTGCGCGACGAGCTGGGCGTGCAGGGCAATCGCCTGCAGGTGGTGGTCAACCGCTACGACAAGAATGCGCCCATCACCCCGCGGGATATCGAAGAGGCATTGCGCTGCAGCGCGCCGCTGAAGCTGCCCAACGATTTCGCCGTGGTCAACGAAAGCCAGAATGCCGGCGTGCCGCTGGAGACTCACGCACCGCGTGCGCCCATCACCGCGGCGGTGCGCGAGCTGAGCCTGGAGCTGCTCGGGCATCGGGACGATGGTGAAAAGGGCCTGCTCAAGCGGGCTTTCGGGCGTTTCTTCAAGGGGGTGAGCCATGCTTAGCGATTTTCGCAACCGCCTGCGTCAGACCGCAGGCAAGCCGGCCGCCGCGGCCAGGACACCGGAGCCCGAAGCCGCAGCGCCCGGCGAGGAGAAGCTGGCCTGGGAGGAAAACGCTCCGGAGACGATCTACGAGACCAGGACCCAGCTCAATCCGGTGGAGACCGAATGGCGTGAGCGGATCTACCAGCAGATGCTCAAGGTCATGGACCTGTCGCTGCTGGACGCCCTCGACGCGGCCGAGGCGGCGCGGCAGATTCGCGACATCTGCCAGCACCTGCTGGACGACCATTCGGCGCCGGTGACCAGTTCCAGCCGCCAGCTGATCATCAAGCAGATCACTGACGAGGTGCTCGGCCTCGGTCCGCTGGAGCCGCTGCTGGCCGACCGCAGCGTGTCGGACATCCTGGTCAACGGCCATGCCTCGGTGTACGTCGAGCGTTTCGGCAAACTGCAGCGGACCGACGTGCGCTTTCGCGACGACCAGCATCTGCTGAACATCATCGACCGCATCGTCTCCAGTCTCGGCCGGCGCATCGACGAGTCCTCGCCGCTGGTGGACGCGCGCCTGAAGGACGGTTCGCGGGTCAACGCGATCATCCCGCCGCTGGCCATCGACGGTCCCAGCGTGTCGATCCGCCGCTTCAGCGTGGACCTGCTCAACAGCGACAGCCTGGTGCGGATGGGCGCCCTGACCCCGGCCATCGCGCTGGTGCTCAAGGCCATCGTCCGCGGTCGCCTCAACGTCCTGGTGTCCGGCGGCACCGGCACCGGCAAGACCACCATGCTCAACGTGCTGTCCAGCTTCATTCCGCACAACGAGCGCATCGTCACCATCGAGGACTCCGCCGAGCTGCAGCTGCAGCAGCCCCATGTGGTGCGCCTGGAAACCCGTCCGCCGAACATCGAGGGCCGCGGCGAGGTGAACCAGCGCGAGCTGGTGCGCAACAGCCTGCGGATGCGCCCGGACCGCATCGTCATCGGCGAGGTGCGCGGCGCCGAGGCGCTGGACATGCTGACGGCGATGAACACCGGCCACGACGGCTCGCTGACCACCATCCACGCCAACACCCCGCGCGATGCCCTGGGGCGGGTCGAGAACATGGTGTCGATGACCGGCGCGACCTTCCCGATCAAGGCCCTGCGCCAGCAGATCGCCTCGGCCATCGACGTGGTGGTCCAGCTGGAGCGCCAGGAGGACGGCAAGCGGAAGGTGGTCAGCGTGCAGGAGATCAACGGCATGGAGGGCGAGATCATCACCATGACCGAGATCTTCGCCTTCGAGCGGCGCGGCATCGGCGAGAACGGCGAGGTGCTCGGCGACTTCCGCCCGACCGGCATGGTACCGGCGTTCCGCGACGCGCTGGCCAAGCGCGGCATCGAGCTGCCGCTGAGCCTGTTCCGTCCCGACTGGATGGAGGGCGCGCAGCCATGAGCGAGATCCCCTCCGAATATATCCTGGCCTTCCTCGGCATGGTCTTTGCCGCCGTGTTCCTGCTCAGCCAGGGGCTGGTGGTGCCGGTGTTCGGCGAGGCGGGCAAGGTGCGCAAGCGCATCCGCAGCCGGCTCGACACGCTGGAGCAGGCCAGCGGCCTGCCGAACATGCAGACCGTGCTGCGCCAGAAGTACCTGAAGCGCCTCTCGCCGCTGGAGGCGGCACTGGAGCAGTTGCCCTTCATGGAGTCCCTGGCGCAGACGATCGAGCAGGCCGGGCACGAGTACCGCGCCTACCGCGTGCTGCTGCTCGGGCTTGTGCTGGCGGTGGGGGCGGCTGTGTTGCTGTGGATTTTCACCCAGCTCTGGTGGGCGGCGCTGATCGGGCTACTGGCGTTTTTCCTGCCGTTGCTGAAGATCTCCGGCGACCGCGCCAAGCGCTTCGCCGCCTTCGAGGAAGGACTACCGGACGCCTTGGATGCAATGTGCCGGGCGCTGCGCGCCGGCCATCCGTTCAACGAAACCCTGCGCCTGGTCGCCGAGGAGCACAAGGGGCCGGTGGCCCAGGAGTTCGGCCAGACCTTCGCCGACATCAACTATGGCAACGACGTGCGCCGGGCCATGCTCGGCCTGCTGGAGCGGGTGCCGAGCATGACGGTGATGATGCTGGTGACTACCATCCTCATCCACCGCGAAACCGGCGGCAACCTGACCGAGGTGCTGGAGCGCCTGAGCCGGCTGATCCGCGGGCGCTTCCGCTTCCAGCGCAAGGTCAAGACGCTGTCCGCCGAGGGGCGCATGTCGGCTTGGGTTCTGGTATCGATTCCCTTCGTGTTATGTATTGCGCTTTTGGTTACTACACCGGATTACCTGCCCATGCTGGTCAAGGATCCTGCTGGGCCAAAGCTGATCTTGGCGGCCTTCGTCGCCATGTTGTTAGGCACTTTCTGGATCAGCAGGATCATCCGCATCCAGGTCTGAGGGAGGAGACGTCATGGATTACCTGCTCAGCCTGATCAACGGCGTGGTGGGCGACGAGGAGCTGGCGCGCCTGTTGTTCGTCGGCGCCATCGGTCTCAGCGCGGTACTCGCCGCGGCCACGCTGATCCTGCTGGTGAACGGCCTTAGGGACCCGATGCAAAGGCGTCTGGTACAACTCAAGCGCGGCCAGGCAGGGCTTGCTCCCGGACAGCGGCCGCCCAGCGCCCTGCAGCTGATGCTGGAGCGGGTCGGCCAGCGTTTCGATACCGCCGAGGAGGCCAAGACTTCGGCGACCCGCACGCTGCTGACGCATGCCGGCTATCGCTCGCTGTCGGCCCTGCAGGTGTACTGGGCGGTGCGCCTGCTGCTGCCCCTGCTGCTGGTCAGTCTGGCCTTCCTGGTGTTGCCGCTGATTCCCAAGCTGTCCCTGGAAAAAAGCATCCTGCTGTTGTCGCTGGCGGGCGGCGTCGGTTGGCTGGTTCCGGCCATCTATGTCGATAAGCGCAAGGAAGCGCGGATGAAAACGCTGCGTGCGGCCTTTCCCGATGCGCTGGATCTGATGGTGGTCTGCGTCGAGTCGGGCCTGGCCCTGCCGCAGGCCATCGAGCGGGTCGCCGACGAGATGGCGGTCAGCCAGGCGGAGCTGGCCGAGGAACTGGCCCTGGTGAACGCCGAGATCCGCGCCGGCATTCCCAGCACCGAGGCGCTCAAGCATCTGGCCGACCGTACCGGGCTGGACGACGTGCAGGGACTGGTCAGCCTGCTGGCGCAAAGCATCCGCTTCGGTACCAGCGTGGCCGATACGCTGCGCATCTATGCCGACGAGTTCCGCGACCGGCGCACCCAGGCGGCCGAGGAGCAGGCGGCGAAGATTGGCACCAAGCTGATCTTCCCGTTGATTTTCTGCCTCTGGCCGAGCTTCTTCCTGGTGGCCATCGGTCCGGCGATTGTTGGTGTTCTCAGAACCTTCGGGAAACTTTGATATGCGAAAGGTCAGTCTGCTGTTGGCCATGACGGCCGTGATGTCGGGATGTCAGACCATGGAGCTGGACAAGAACGGGATCAGCCGCTCCAGCCTTTACGATGGCAATCGCTCGGTGCTCTACCAGGCGCGCAAGGCCGACACTTCAGCCGAGCAGGCCATGCTCGTCGCCGGCTCGGCCTATCGTGCCGGCGATCTGGACCGGGCGTTGTTCCAGTATCTGCGTGCCGTCGATCTGGACCCCAAGCTGTACGAGGCGCTGGTCTGGGTCGGGCGCATCCACCGCGAGCGCGGCAACGACGAACTGGCCGAACTGGCCTTCGCCGATGTGCTGGAAAAGGACCCGAACCATGTCGATGCCCTGACCGAGCTGGGTTTGCTGCACCTCTCCAAACGCAACCAGGAAAAAGCCCAGGCCAGCCTGCAACTGGCCTTGCGTCTCGACCAGCAGCGCCTCGGCGCCTCGGCGCAGGCCGCGCCGGAGGAGCTGAAGGTGGATGGTCGTTCGCCGTTGAAGCTGTACAACGGCCTCGGCGTGCTCGCCGATCTGCGCAACGATTTCGCTCTGGCGGAGAGCTACTATCGCCTGGCCCTGCAGATCGAGCCGCGCTCGGCGCTGGTGCAGAACAGCCAGGGCTATTCCTATTACCTGGCCGGACACTGGGAGGAAGCCGAGCGGGCTTACCGGCGCGGCATAAGCTATGACGACGGTTACAAGCCGCTGTGGCGCAACTACGGGTTGCTGCTGTCGCGCATGGGGCGCTATGAGGAAGCGATATCCGCGTTCGAGCATGTCGAGAAAAGAGCCGAGGCGAGCAACGATGTGGGCTATATCTGCATGATCGAAGGTCGCTTCGAGCTGGCCGAGCAATTCTTCCGCACCGCCATTGAGCAGTCGCCGGCTCATTACGATGCCGCTTGGCAGAACCTCGACCGCCTGCAGCAGCTGCGCCGGATGCGCGACTTCGGCATCGGCCAGGCCGGGAACGGCGGAGAGTTCATGCCGGGCGGCTCGCTGATGCAATGATGCCTGCCGTGCGGGGCTGGACCTGGCGGCCCGCCCCGATAGCCGCGTGGGACGCAGGAGCCAGCTTGCTGGCGATCATGTCCTTCGGGCCGCTCTTTCGTTGGCGGCAAGTGACTGTCGACAAAGGTTTTCTTCACACGTGCAGTTGTAAGTTGCGGGCAAGCCGGTACAATGGCGCGGCCCGCCAACTGGCGGGTGTCGTTATGGTGGTCCTGCCGGTCCCCCCGCAACGAGCAGCCGTGAACCCGGTCAGGCCCGGAAGGGAGCAGCCGTAGCGGTGACCTTGTGTGCCGGGGTGTGGCTGGTGGGATCACCTCCAGTTTTCAAATTCTTGTCTCTCAGGGATTTGTCCGCTCCAAAATCCAGCGCCAGCCATTATTTCTCTAATGGCCCTTGTATATGCCTTGCCATATCACGCCGGCCATGGATACCAGCAATATGATCGACCAGAACATCCATTGAATCCCCATGGCGTGTACCTCCAGAGCGGCAGCGCTGGCTAATCCCAAGCAAGTATCCTTCCAGTACCTTCCCTGTCTCGGGCTGTCCGCTCTGCGACGCTGGCTTCGCTGCAGGTCTGCGCCTGATGCGATGATCCTTTTAAGCGTGAGTGTTTCACTTTTGAAACACTGATGTTCCGAAATGGTTTGGTGTGCTCCATATTTGCAACGCATGGTCGGCCGGCAGCGTTCCCTGCATGTGCCTGCAGGGCGGATGCAATTTGCATCCTGCTCCGCTAGCATTGCCGCTCTCCGCTTTTTCTGCTGCGATGGTGTCGATGAGTTATCAGGTTCTTGCACGTAAATGGCGTCCTCGCTCGTTTCGCGAAATGGTCGGCCAGGCCCATGTGCTCAAGGCGCTGATCAACGCTCTTGACAGTCAGCGGTTGCACCATGCCTATCTGTTCACCGGCACCCGCGGGGTGGGAAAGACCACCATCGCGCGGATCATTGCCAAGTGTCTGAACTGTGAAACCGGCATCAGCTCGACGCCCTGCGGGCAGTGTTCGGTCTGTCGGGAAATCGACGAGGGGCGTTTCGTCGATCTTATCGAGGTCGATGCCGCCAGCCGCACCAAGGTGGAGGACACCCGCGAGCTGCTCGACAACGTGCAGTACGCGCCGACCCGCGGGCGCTTCAAGGTCTACCTGATCGACGAAGTGCACATGCTCTCCAGCCACTCCTTCAACGCCTTGCTGAAGACCCTCGAGGAGCCGCCGCCCCACGTCAAGTTTCTGCTGGCGACCACCGATCCGCAGAAACTGCCGGTGACCATCCTGTCGCGCTGCCTGCAGTTCGCCCTGAAGAGCATGCCGCCGGAGCGGGTGGTCGAACATCTGACCCATGTGCTCGGCGTGGAGGGCATTCCATTCGAAGCGGATGCCCTCTGGCTGCTCGGGCGCGCCGCCGACGGCTCGATGCGCGATGCCATGAGCCTGACCGACCAGGCCATCGCTTTCGGCGAGGGGCGGGTGTTCGCCGCCGATGTGCGTGCCATGCTCGGCACGCTCGATCACGGCCAGGTCTATGGCGTGTTGCAGGCCCTGTTGGAAGGTGATGCCCGGGCCATGCTCGAGGCCGTGCGCCAGCTGGCCGAGCAGGGTCCGGACTGGAGCGGCGTGCTGGCGGAGATGCTCAACGTGCTGCACCGGGTGGCCATCGCCCAGGCGCTGCCGGAGGCGGTGGACAATGGCCAGGGCGACCGCGAGCGGGTGCTGGCGCTCGCGCAGGCGCTGCCGGCCGAGGACGTGCAGTTCTATTACCAGATGGGCCTGATCGGCCGCCGCGACCTGCCGCTGGCTCCCGATCCGCGCGGCGGTTTCGAGATGGTGCTGCTGCGCATGCTGGCGTTTCGCCCGGCGGGTGTCGGCGGGGCGCCGGGTACGCCGCTAAAGGATCCGGGAATCCGCACGGCCACGGCTGATTCCTCATCCGCTTCCGTGGCACATGGTAGCCGCCCGCTGGCGCCTGCCGCCTCCGTCGCTGCGCTGGGCGAGAGTCAGGCCATGGCTCCGTCGCCGCCGCTTGCCGAATCGCCCGCGCCGTCGCAGGAGGCACCCTGCCTGCCGGCCGGGGCATCCGATCTGCCTTGGGAGGAGCTCCCGCAGGCGGCAGGCACTCCCATTTTGGAGTCTGCCGCGCTGCTGGTGGGCGGTATTGCCACGGCTCCGCTGGCGGACGAGGACGGGAAGGAGAGTCTTCCCGAAAGCGCTGCATCGGAGCGCCTGCGCCCGCCGCTCCGGTCTTTTCCGGAGCAGGAGGTGGCGGCGGCTCCGCTCGCTGATCGCTCGCCGGAAAGGGCCTCTGCGCCGGAGCCCCCCCTGGCGGACGATGACTATTATGAGGTAGATGCCGATGAGGTGGATGTCGAGGCCTATGCCTACCTTGATGCCTTTCCCGTCGAGGAGCCGGCGCCGCCGAAGTCCCAGCCCGAGGCCGAGCCTGCGGCGGCACCGGCCACCGGCCTTGCCGCCGAGTGGCTCGAACTCTTCCAGTGTTTGGGGCTGGCCGGCATGACCGCCAACATTGCCGCCAACTGTACCCTTGCGAAGGTCGAGGGTGACCATTGGCTGCTGCATCTGGACCCGGCGCAGGCAGCACTGTTCAACAGCACCCAGCAGCGGCGCCTGAACGAGGCTCTGAACCAGCACCATGGCCGTATGCTCAAGCTGGATATCGAATTGCGCAAGCCGGAGCAGGAGACTCCGGCCCAGGCGGCGGCGCGGCGGCGGGCCGAGCGCCAGCGCCAGGCCGAGGCGTCCATTCAGGACGATCCGCTGGTCCGGCAGATGATTCAACAGTTCGCCGCGGTGATCCGCGACGGCACCATCGAACCCCTGAATACCTGAGGTGATTCCCATGATGAAAGGTGGCATGGCCGGCCTGATGAAGCAGGCCCAGCTGATGCAGGAAAAGATGCAGAAGATGCAGGAAGAGCTGGCCAACGCCGAGGTGACCGGTCAGTCCGGTGCCGGCCTGGTGAGCGTGGTGATGACCGGTCGCCATGATGTCCGGCGCGTCACGCTGGACGAGAGCCTGATGCAGGAGGACAAGGAGGTTCTCGAGGACCTGATCGCGGCCGCCGTCAACGATGCGGTGCGCAAGATCGAGCAGAACAATCAGGAAAAGATGGCCGGGATGACCGCCGGCATGGGCCTGCCGCCCGGATTCAAGATGCCGTTCTGAGTACTCCTCCGGTTTTCCCTCATTCGGTCCTCTCCCTCCTGGGGAGAGGACCGGCTGGTCGCCTTTCCTGCAGGCGATCCGTTCTGTTGTCCTGTCCCCGGTTCCTTCGCCCATGAGCTTCAGTCCGCTGATCCGCCAACTCATCGACGCCCTGCGCATCCTTCCCGGTGTGGGGCAGAAAACCGCCCAGCGCATGGCGCTGCATCTGCTCGAGCGTGATCGCAGCGGCGGTTTGCGTCTGGCTCAGACGCTGACCCAGGCGCTCGAGCGCGTTGGTCACTGTCGGCAGTGCCGGACGCTGAGCGAGGACGAGCTCTGTCCGCAATGCGCCGATCCGCGTCGTGACGATGCCCTGCTGTGTGTGGTGCAGGGTCCGATGGACGTGTTCGCCATCGAGCAGACCGGCTATCGCGGCCGTTATTTCGTGCTCAAGGGGCATCTGTCTCCCCTGGATGGTCTCGGCCCGGAGGCCATCGGCATTCCCGAGCTGTTGATGCGGATCGAGCAGGGAGCCTTCGAAGAGGTGATCATCGCCACCAATCCGACGGTGGAGGGCGAGGCCACTGCCCACTATATCGCCCAGATGCTGGCGCCCAGGGGCGTCACGGTTTCCCGTATCGCCCATGGCGTGCCGCTGGGCGGCGAGCTGGAACTGGTGGACGGTGGCACCCTGAGTCACGCTCTGGCCGGACGCAAGCCGATCAGCCTGTGAGGCTGCCGAGCGGTGGTCGATCGCTCTGGAGGGGGTAAGCGGGCCGGGAGGAGTAAGGGGTGAAAAGCAGAAAGCCCCTTGCGGGGCCTTCTGGGGGGAGTTCAACCCAACTGCACCGTGTACAGAATCGCGTAACCCAATCCCATCAGCACCCAGCCACCCACAGGGTGGAACAGGATGCGCCAGACCAGGCCGCGCGGGTCGAAGCCGACGCCGTGAATGAAGCCGCTGGAGATTCCCAGCATCACCAGCATCAGCAGGCTGTGGCTGTAGCCGGCCTCAGGATCCACGATCAACGATGGATGAATCAGAAACACCAGCGTGATCGGCGTGGCCAGCAGCAGCGACAGGATGCGGAGCGGGCGTCGCTGCAGAAGCTGCTTTTCACTCGCCACCCGCCGGGCCCTCATCCATTTGCATGGTGGTTTCCAGCCACAGGGCGTTGATGACTCCGAAGCCGCAGGCCAGCAGGATGCCGAGAATCCAACTGAAGTACCACATGTTGCCTCCTAGGCCCGCCATGGGGCGGGCGATCTCGATGGGGAGTGGCGCGGACCTTGTCCGCGCCGGTTTCGGTCAGTACAGGCCGTGAGGGTTGGCCTCGATGGTCTGGTCGTTCAGCTTGCCCCACATGCGCCAGTAGCACCACAGGGTGTAGCCCAGGATGATCGGCACGAAGATGATCGCTGCAATCAGCATGATCCCCAGGGTTTTCTGGCTGGACACGGCATCCCACACGGTCAGGCTGGAGAGCGGGTCGATGGCCGACGGCATCACGAACGGGAACAGGGCGAAGCCTGCGGTGAGGATGGCGCCGACGATCGCCAGGCTGGTGCCCAGGAAGGCCATGCCGTTGCGCTTGGTCTGCGCGCCCATCAGGGCCAGCGCGCCGCCAATCAGGCCCAGCAGCGGAGCGAACTGGGTGAGGGGGTAGCGCACATAGTTGGCCTGCCAGCCGCTGTTGTCCAGGGTGACCTGCTTGGTCAGCGGGTTCAGGGCAGCATTGGGATCGAAGTTGTCGACCAGGTTCATGCCGTCGACGCCCAGCAGCAGCCAGATACCACAGAGGAAGAAGCCGCCCAGGAACACCATGGCGCACAGGCGGGTAGCCTTGCAGGAGCGCTCGTACAGTTCGCCTTCGGTACGCAGCATCAGCCAGGAACCGCCATGGGCGCTGAGCATGCTCAGGCTCACGACGCCGGCCAGCAGCGCGAAGGGGTGCAGCAGGCTGAAGAAGGAGCCTTCGAAGTGGGAGCGCATCGTCTCGTCAAAGCGGAACGGCAGACCGAGGAACAGGTTGCCGAACGCTACCCCGAACAGCAGGGCCGGCAGGGCGCCGCCAGCGAACAGTGCCCAGTCCCAGATGTCGCGCCACTTCTTGTTCTCCAGCTTGCTGCGGTAGTCGAAACCCACAGGGCGGCAGAACAGACCGAAGAGCACCAGCAGCAGGGCCCAGTACATGCCGGAGAAGGCCGTGGCGTAAACCAGCGGCCAGGCGGCGAACAGCGCGCCACCGGCGGTGATGAACCACACCTGGTTGCCGTCCCAGTGGGGGGCAATGGTGTTGATCGCGACACGGCGCTCGTTGTCGGTCTTGGCGACGAAGGGCATGATTGCCATGGCGCCCATGTCGAAGCCGTCGGTGAGGGCAAAGCCGATCAGCAGCACACCGATCAAGCCCCACCAGATCAATTTCAGTGTTTCGTAATCAAACATGGCGTTTTCCTTAGGCGCTGACTGGTTGTTGGGGGTCCGTCTGGCTCGCGCTGGCATGCTTGTCAGCCGAATGCTCGAGCTGTTCGAAGTGATAGCGACCGGTGTGCAGGCTGGATGGGCCGAGGCGGGCGAAGCGGATCATCAGATACATTTCGACTACCAGCAGCAGGGTATAGAACGCGATCAGAGCCAGCAGCGAGCCCCAGAGGTCGGCAGTGGTCAGGCTGGAAGCGGAGAGGTGGGTGGGCAGGACGCCACCGATGGTCCACGGCTGACGGCCATGCTCGGCCACGAACCAGCCGGTCTGGGTGGCGATCCAGGGCAGCGGCAGGCTGTACAGGGCGAACTTGAGCAGCCAGGGCTTGGACTCCTCGTTCTTGCGAGCCGAGGCCCAGAAGGCACAGGCAAACAGGACGAGCATCACGATGCCCGAAGCCACCATGGCGCGGAAGCTCCAGAACATGCTGGGCACGCTGGGAATGGTGTCCTTGGCAGCTTGCTTGATCTGCTCCTCGGAAGCGTCGACCACGTTGGTGGTGTACTTCTTCAGCAGCAGGCCGTAGCCGAGATCATCCTTGACTTCGTTGAAGGCAGCGATCTTTTCCGGGCTCTTGTCGCCAGCGCGGATCTCTTCCAGCAGGCCGTAGGCGACCATGCCGTTGCGAATGCGGGCTTCGCCTTCGATGATCAGATCCTTGATGCCGATGACCTGTTCATCCAGCGAGCGGGTGGCGATGATGCCCAGGGCAAAGGGGATTCGGACTGCAAAGTCGGTGCGCTGCTCTTCCTCGTTCGGGAAACCGAACAGGGTAAAGCTGGCTGGCGCCGGGTGGGTGTCCCATTCGGCCTCGATGGCAGCAAGCTTGGTCTTCTGTACCTCACCGACTTCGTAGCCAGATTCGTCACCGAGCACGAGAACCGAGAGGATGGATGCCATGCCGAAAGCCGAAGCGATGGCGAAGGAGCGGCGGGCAAAGCCCAGGTCACGCTTTTTCAGCAGGTAGTAGCTGGAGATGGCCAGTACGAACACGGCGCCGGTCACGTAGCCGGAAGCGACGGTATGGACGAACTTGACCTGGGCCACCGGGTTGAGGAGCAGAGCGCCAAAGTCCACCAGCTCCATCCGCATGGTTTCGAAGTTGAACTCTGCACCGACCGGGTGCTGCATCCAGCCGTTGGCCACCAGAATCCACAGGGCGGACAGGTTGGAGCCGAGCGCCACCAGCCAGGTCACTGCCAAGTGCTGCACCTTGGACAGGCGATCCCAGCCGAAGAAGAACAGGCCGATGAAGGTGGACTCCAGGAAGAAGGCCATCAGACCTTCGATGGCCAGCGGCGCACCGAAGATGTCACCCACGTAGTGGGAGTAATAGGCCCAGTTGGTGCCGAACTGGAATTCCATGGTCAGGCCGGTGGTGACGCCGAGAGCAAAGTTGATACCGAACAACTTGCCCCAGAACTTCACCATGTCCTTGTAGACCTGCTTGCCGGTCATTACATAGACCGACTCCATGATGGCAAGCAGGAAGGTCATCCCTAGAGTTAGTGGTACGAACAGGAAGTGGTACAGCGCCGTCATGGCGAACTGTAGACGCGATAGGTCTACGACGGATTCCGAGATCATCAGGGACTCTCCTCGGTCGGGGATTGGTCATTCACTGCCACACTGCCGAACAGTCGCTCGCTGACTTTCTCGGTACCGTTTTCAGGCACCGTTGGTTCCGTGAACCAGAGTGCCTTGATACCGATTATCACGCCCAGCTTGATCGCCAGGATGACAACGAGCTCCCGAACCAGAGGAATACGCCAAGGCGAAGATTTGGATGGTTGAGACATGTGGGCAGCTCCAAAAGGCTGGATGGACAACGGGTCGACGGGGGGTCGGCACGTTGATCCAGGTCAAATAAATCAAGATTCACTGCCGCTCGGTAGTGACCAATTGACGCAGGTCAATGAAACCTGCCCGCTTTTACTGCTTGGAGGGGGCTTTAAGAGAGGGGCTGATGGGCTGATCAGGCCTCATAAGTATATGATAATTAAGAAAAATGTCTTGTATTGACTTTTTTGTACTGGCGTGCATCTAGTCTTTGGTAGGGGGTGCCATAAAGGCGAAATAATGGCCTTCGTATGCCGCACATGCGCAGGCTGACCGGCTCGCAGAAGGCGCTCTGGAGAGCGGGGAGGGTGAGGTGGGAAATGCCTCGGCTGTCAGGCTGACAGCCCTGTCGTGCCGTTTGGGTGGGATGGCCAGGGCAGGAAAGGCAAAGACGGCGATGTGTGCCGGGAGGGCGCTTTGCGGAGAGGGTGCAGCCCCTGCATGCGTGTCGTGATTGCAAGGGCGAAGCAGGGCGCCGCCAGGCAGCGCCGGTGAGGGGTCAGGCTTCCATGTTCCCGCCCGCCAGGGAGCAGAGCTCGATGGGGTTGAGGATGGTCACTTCCTTGCCCTCGGCGGCAATCAGTTCGTTCTGTTGGAAGCGGCTGAACACCCGTGACACGGTCTCGACGGCCAAGCCCAGATAGTTGCCGATCTCGTTGCGCGACATCGCCAGGCGGAAGTGGTTGGCGGAGAAACCGCGTGCCCGGAAGCGCGAGGACAGGTTGATCAGGAAGGTGGCGATGCGCTCGTCCGCGGTTTTCTTCGATAGCAGCAGCATCATCTGCTGGTCGTCGCGGATTTCCCGGCTCATGACCCGCATCAGCTGGCGCCGCAGTTGGGGCAGTTGCAGGGCAAGCTCGTCCAGGCGCTCGAAGGGAATCTCGCAGACCGAGGTCGTTTCCAAGGCCTGTGCGGAAACCGGGCAGCTGTCGCTGTCCATGCCGGAAAGACCGACGAGCTCGCTGGGCAGGTGGAAGCCGGTGATCTGCTCCTCGCCGTTGTCGCTGACGCTGAAGGTTTTGAGCGAGCCCGAACGCACGGCGAACACCGAGCCGAAGGCGTCGCCCTGGCGAAAGAGGAATTCGCCCTTCTTGATCGGCTTGCCACGCTTGACGATCTCGTTGAGGGCGTCGATGTCCTCGAAGTTGAGCGAGATCGGTAGGCACAAGGCCGCCAGACTGCACTCCTGACAGCGGATATGATGCACGGGGCGTACCTTGGATTTATCCGACATGGGCAACTTTCTCTTACTTATGAGGCGCTCTGCCAAGGGATAATACCCCAGGCTTCAGTCAACTGACAAAAAGTCTTAACCCGAAGAAAACCTCATCTTCGAAACGCCGCATCGGGAGTGCAAGGCCTCTCCCGATGCGGAGCGATTCAGATGATACGGGAGAAGCGCTGGCGATTGTGTTCGACCAGATAATAGTCGAAAAGCATGCAGATCGAGCGAACCAGCAGGCGCCCGGCGGGCAGGACTTCGATGCCTTGCGGGGTCAGGGCGATCAGTCCGTCGCGGGTCATGCTCTGCAACTGGGGCCAGACGTCGGCGAAGTACTCCCGGAAGACGATGCCGAACTGCTGCTCCAGGCTGGCGAATTCCAGCTGGAAGTCGCAGATGAGCTTCTGGATCGCCGCACGGCGAATCCGGTCGTCGGCGTTGCATTGCAGACCGCGGGCAGTCGGCAGCTGGTCGTTGTCGAGGCGGCTCTGGTAGGCGTCGATGTCGCTCTCGTTCTGACTGTAGAGGTCGCCGATCTGGCTGATGGACGAGACCCCCAGGCCGATCAGGTCGCAATGGCCGTGCGTGGTGTAGCCCTGGAAGTTGCGTTGCAGCCTGCCGTCCTCCTGGGCGATGGATAGCTCATCGTCCGGAAGGGCGAAATGGTCCATGCCGATGTACTGGTAGCCGGCGGCGGTCAGCTGTTCGATGCTGTTGTGCAGCATGGCCAGCTTGTCGGCGGGCGCAGGCAGGTCGGTGGCGCTGATTCGCCGCTGCGGCTTGAAGCGCTCCGGCAGGTGGGCGTAGTTGAACACGGACAGTCGGTCGGGCTGCAGGGCGATGATCTCCTCGACGGTGCGGGCGAAGCTCTCCGGCGTCTGCCTGGGCAGACCGTAGATGAGGTCGACGTTGATCGAGCGGAAGCCCAGGGTCCGTGCGGCTTCAACGATGGAGCTGGTTTCCTCCAGGCTTTGCAGGCGGTTCACCGCGCGCTGGACTTCGGGGTCGAGGTCCTGCACGCCGAGGCTGATGCGGTTGAAGCCCAGCTCGCGGAGCAATCCCATGGTCGACCAGTCCGCTTCGCGAGGATCGATCTCGATGCTGAAGTCGCCCTTTTCGGCGAAGCTGAAACGCTGGCGCAGAAACTCCATCAAGCGCCGCAGTTCGCCGTGGCTGAGGAAGGTCGGTGTGCCGCCGCCCAGATGCAACTGCTCGACCTGCTGTTGCGGGGACAGGTGGCGGCTGATGATGTCGATTTCCTTTTCCAGGCGCTCGAGATAGGGCAGGGCGCGGCCGCGATCCTTGGTGATGACTTTGTTGCAGGCACAGTAGTAGCAAACGTGGGCGCAAAACGGGACGTGTACGTAGATCGACAGCGGGCGTTTGGCCTGGCGGCTTTCGCGCAGGGCGTTGAGCAGCTTGAAGGAGCCCACGCCAGGCTGGAATTGCACTGCCGTGGGGTATGAGGTGTAGCGCGGACCCGCCTGATCGTAGCGACGAATCAGGTTGGTATCCCATTTGATCGGAGCAGGCATAGGGGTATTCCGGTATGGGCAGGCTGTGGGGGGAAGTCTAAAAGAACGCTGCCGGAAAGCATCTTGATTTGTATCAAACGGGCTGGACAGTTGCCGTTAGCGGGCCGGAGGGCTGCGCTGGTGTCGGCCGGCCGGTTGAGCCATGACCGTGGTGACCGGTCAGCCATGTCTGATGAGGCCCCGGAAGGCTCCAGAAACCGAACAGGATCACCAGCAGGCCACCAGCGATGCGCACGTGCCGCTGGCGAAGCCAGGCGGTCAGGCGCTCGGCGGCCAATCCGGTGGCGAGCAGCACCGGCAAGGTGCCGAGACCGAAGGCGAGCATCAGCAGGGCGCTGTCCAGGGCACTGCCCTGGCTCGCAGCCCAAAGCAGGGTGCTGTAGACCAGTCCGCAGGGCAGCCAGCCCCAGACTGCGCCGAGCAGCAGGGCGCGGGGCAGGCTGTCGACCGGCAGCAGGCGGGAGGCGGCCGGCTGGAGGTGCCGCCAGAGACCTTGGCCAAGGGCTTCGAGACGGGTCAGTCCACTCCACCAGCCGGTCAGGTACAGGCCCATGGCGATCAGCAGCAGGGCTGCGACGATGCGTAGTGCGATGGCTGCCGGGCTGTTGGCCACAGCCCAGCCACCCAGGCCGATCAGCAGGCCGGCAGTGGCATAGCTGAGGACTCGTCCGAGGTTGTAGGCGAGCAGCAGCCATAGGCGACGGGTTCGTTGCTCGGGCGGGATCGCCAGCGTCAGGGCGCCCATCAGGCCGCCGCACATGCCCAGGCAATGCCCTCCACCGAGCAGGCCCAGGATCGTGGCCGAAACGAGCAGCGGAATCAGTTCAGGCACGCGGAGGCTCCTCGTCCTGTCTGGCCGGCTTGTCCGGATGCTCCGCTTCAGCCAGTCCGGCCTTGTGCGCGGGGTCTTCGTCGTCGAAAAGGATGTTGTGCGCCGGGCTGTCGAGATCGTCGTACTGACCGTTGTCGATGGCCCAGAAAAGCAGCCAGATGGCCAGGGCGACCACTATTATGGCGACCGGAATCATTACATAGAGCGCAGCCATGTCGTGCTCCTGTTGTGCTGGCGGCTCAGGAGCCGCGGGTCAGCCGCAAGGCATTCAGGACCACCAGGAGGGAGCTCAGCGACATTCCAATCGCGGCCCAGAGCGGGGTGACCCAGCCGAGTGCGGCGAAGGGCAGAATCAGGCCATTGTACAGGCCGGCCCAGGTCAGGTTCTCGATGATGATGCGGCGGGTGCGGCGGGCGAGGGCGAAGGCCTGTACCAGCGTTTCCAGCCGGTTGGACAGCAGGACGGCATCGGCGCTGGTCTTCGCCAGGTCGGTGGCCGAGCCCATGGCTATGCTGATGTCCGCGCCGGCCAGCACCGGAACGTCGTTCACCCCGTCGCCGAGCATCAGGACGCGGCGCCCCTCGGCGTGCAGCTGCCTGAGCACGCCGAGCTTGGCGTCCGGGGTCAGGCCGCCACGGGCATCGTCGATACCCAGTTGCCTGGCGACTTCGGCGACCATCGGCGAGCTGTCGCCCGAGAGCAGCAGGGTTCGCCAGCCACGTGCGCGACAGGCGTCGAGCAGGGCGGGGGCGTCTTCGCGCAGGCGGTCGTCGAGCACCAGCCAGGCCAGAGGTCCCTGCCGGTCACCCAGCAGCAGCCACTGGCCCTGCTCGCCGGGAATCGACGGCGCCGGCTGGCCGTTGAGCGCAGCGACGAAGGCGGGTTGGCCGATACGCAGGAGCCGGTCCTGGACGACACCCTCCAGGCCTTGCCCGGGAATGCCGTCGACCCGTTCGGCGGCCTGGGGGGCGCGGCCGAAGGCGCGGGCGATCGGATGTTCGGAGCGGTTCTCCAGGGCGGCGGCCAGTGCCAGGCAGGCATCGCCGTCCAGTTCGCGCAGAGGGTGCACCGCGCTCAGGGCCAGACGCCCCTCGGTGAGGGTACCGGTCTTGTCGAAGATCACCGTGTCGATGCCGTTCAATCCTTCCAGCACATGCCCGCGGGTCAGCAGCAGGCCGAACTTGTGCAGGCTGCCGGTGGCTGCGGTCAAGGCGGTGGGAGTGGCCAGCGACAGGGCGCAGGGGCAGGTGGCGACGAGCAGGGCGAGCACGACCCAGAAGGCCCGGTCCGGGTCGATCTGCCACCAGATCAGGCCGACCAGTGCGGCCACGCCCAGCACGGCGAGCAGGAACCACTGCGCCACCCGGTCGGCCAGCTCGGCGAGCCGGGGCTTGTCGGCCTGGGCGCGCTCGAGCAGGCGCACGATAGCCGAGAGGCGGGTGTCGTCGCCCAGGGCCTGGACCTCGATGGTCAGCGGGCCTTCCACGTTCAGTGTCCCGGCGGTCACTGCATCGCCCGGGGCGCGGGGTTGCGGCAGGTATTCGCCGGTCAGCAGCGACTCGTCGACGCTGGACTGCCCCGCGACGATGCGGCCATCGGCCGGCAGCAGGTTGCCCGGCGGCACCAGCACGCGGTCGCCCGGGCTGAGCTCCTTGAGCAGGATGCGTTCGCCGTGCCCTTGGTCGTCGAGACGCAGGCAGGAGGGAGGCAGCAGGTTGACCAGCTGGGCGGTGGCCGCGGCGGTGCGTTCGCGGGCGCGACGCTCGAGGAAGCGTCCGGCGAGGAGGAACAGGGCGAACATGCCGGCGGCATCGAAATAGAGTTCGCCCTGGCCGGTCAGTGTCGACCAGATGCCGGCCGCATAGGCGCCGCCGATCGCCAGGCTGACCGAGACGTCCATGGTCAGGTGTCGTGTGCGCAGGTCACGCCACGCACCCCTGAAGAAGTCGACGCTGCTGTAGAAGACGATCGGCGTGGTGAGGATCAGGCTGACCCAGCGGAGGATCTTGTCCATCCCCGCCGAGAGGTCGAGGTTGAATTCCGGCCAGGTAGCCATGGTGGCCATCATCACTTGGAACCACAGCAGGCCGGCGACGCCCAGTTGTCTCAGCGCGCGGCGATTCTCCCGGGCCAGTTGCTCGGCGGCTTGGTCCGGCTGGTAGGGATGGGCGGCATAGCCGATCCGGCGCAGCGCTTCGAGCAGGTGGCTCAGTGGCACCTGGCTGGCATTCCAGCGCATGTACAGGCGGTGGTTGGACAGATTGAGGCTGGCCTCGGCAACGCCGTTCAGGCCGCGCAAGTGTTTCTCGATCAGCCAGCCGCATGCGGCGCAGCTGACGCCCTCGATCAGCAGGCAGGTAGTGCTCAACTCTCCCTCGTGCTGGACGAAGGGCTGCTGTACATCGGCGCGGTCATAGAGCGCCAACTCCTCGCTCAGTGCCTGGGGCAGGGCTTCCGGGTTGGCGGCATTCTCGCTGCGGTGTTTGTAGTAGCTTTCCAGGCCGCCGGCGACGATCGCTTCGGCCACGGCTTGGCAGCCTGGGCAGCACATTGCGCGGGGTTCGCCCAGGACATGGGCCTGAAAGCGGCTGCCGGCGGGGACCGGCAGGCCACAGTGGTAGCAGGGGGTGAGGCTGGCCATGGGGGATGCCGAAATGCAGGGTGAGTGGTTGGCGTCTGGACGAGGCGACGGCAGAGACTGCCGCCGCCCCTTTGGTTAGTTGCCCAGCTCGAGGGCGACGCCGGGCTCGAGGCTTTCCTCCTCGAACAGGCGCCAGTCCTTGCCACCTTCCTGGCTAAGGATCTCGACGAATCGGCGTCCCTGCACCGCATCCTGCATCTGTCCCCGATAGAGGTCATCGGTCTGCGGTTGCAGCACGATGCGGCGGTCCTTTTCCACCTGGGTCGGCGAGATCAGGTTGAGCACCAGTTGCTGGGGGCGGCTGTCGCCGGTCAGCTGGATCTCGGCGATGCCGTCTTCCTCATGAAACACGAGCCGGGCCCGCATGCCCAGACGACGAGCGAGGTGCTCCCGCTCCAGCGAGGTGTTGATGCCCTTGCCGGCATCGTAGTAGTTGTCCACTACTAGGCTGTCCGCCTCGCGGATGGAAATCACCAGCAGGCTGGTGCCCAGCACCACCGAGCTGAGGAGGATCGCGATGACGAACCAGGCCCAGAACTGCTTGTACCAGCGACTGCTTTCATTGTTGGTTGGATGCATGCATTACCTTGGCTAGCGGACGCTGGGGCCGATGAAGCGGCTTTCAGAGTCTTGTTGAATGCTCGGGTCGTCGGCGGACTGTATCCTGAAAACGATGTCGTTGGTGCTCGAGGGCAGTTTCTCCGGATCGATGGACAGTTCCACCGGGACCGACAGGATTTCCCCGGCAGCGGCCCGCACCTCGCGCTGGCCTTCATAGATCAGGCCGTCCAAGCCCTTGGCTTCGATCATGAAGGTAAGGTCGCGCTGGGCCTTGTTCATGACCTTCAGGATATAGACGTTCTCGATGCGACCATTGTCATTTTCGCGATAGAGCACCCGGTCCTTCAATACGTCCAGTTCGACCAGGGAGCGGTTGGACACGGCGTATCCGAACAGGCTCGTCATGGCGATCAGTGCGACGGCATAGCCGATCAGGCGCGGGCGCAGCAGATGGGTCTTTTCGCCGGACAGCGTGTGTTCGGTGGTATAGCTGATCAAGCCCTTCGGATAGTTCATCTTCTCCATGATGGCGTCGCAGGCGTCGATGCAGGCGGCACAGCCGATGCACTCGAACTGCAGGCCATCGCGGATATCGATGCCGGTGGGGCACACCTGGACGCACATGGTGCAGTCGATGCAGTCGCCCAGGCCCTGGGCCTTGTAATTGATACCCTTCTTGCGCGGGCCGCGCTTTTCGCCACGGTTCGGATTGTAGGAAACGATCAACGTGTCCTTGTCGAACATCACGCTCTGGAAGCGGGCATAGGGGCACATGTAGACGCACACCTGTTCCCGGAGGAAGCCGGCGTTGCCATAGGTGGCCAGGGTGAAGAAAGCGATCCAGAACAGGGCCCAGCCTCCGACATCGAGGCTCAACAGATCGGGCACCAACTGGCGGATGGGGGTGAAGTAGCCGACGAAGGTAATTGCCGTGAGCAGGGCGACGCCCAGCCAGATGCCATGCTTGGCCATCCTGCGAAGGACTTTCTGGCCGCTCATCGGGGCCTTGTCCAGCTTCATGCGCTGGTTGCGGTCGCCTTCGGTGACCTTTTCCGCCCACATGTAGACCCAGGTGAAGACGCTCTGCGGACAGGTGTAGCCGCACCAGACGCGCCCGGCGAAGACGGTGACGAAGAAGAGGCCGAAGGCGCAGATGATCAGCAGCCAGGACAGGAGCATGAAGTCCTGCGGCCAGAAGGTAGCGCCGAAGATGTAGAACTTGCGCTCCGGCAGGTCCCACCAGACGGCCTGGCGGCCATCCCAGTTCAACCAGGCGGTGCCGAAAAAGAGAATGAAGAGTACCAGGCCACCGACGCGCCGCAGGTTGCGGTACAGGCCGGTAAAGGCGCGTGTGTAGATTTTTTCACGTTGGACATAGAGGTCGACGTTGTCGCTGTCTTTGTCCGCGGGGGTGACGTCTCGGACGGGAATTTGCTCGCTCATCAATGCTTACCACGGCGTTGGAGGGTGACCCGGCCGATATGGAATCGGCCGTAGTCAGTTTACCTTTTGGTAGATTGTAGACCTGGCGAGTCGAATGCAGGTGCGACCGCTGGTCGCGCCTGCAGGCGATCATTTCTCCGTGGCTTTGCTCGACAGGCTGTACACGTACGCGGCTACCAGGTGAGCCTTGTCGTTGCCGAGGAACTCCTTGTGGGCTGGCATGTTGCCATTGCGTCCATGGCGCAGGGTCTGCTGAACCTGGGCAAAGCTGGAGCCATAGAGCCATACGCGGTCGGTCAGGTTGGGAGCGCCCATGGCCTGGACGCCTGTGCCCTCGGGGCCATGGCAGACCACGCAGTTGGTCTGGAAGATCTTCTGGCCGGCGGCCAAGTCGACCTCGACGCCTTCCGGGGCTTTCAGGCCGGCGAGACTGCGCACATAGGCGGCAGTGTTCTTGATCCCTTCCTCGCCAATCACGTCCTTCCAGGCCGGCATGGCTGCCTTGCGGCCTTCCATGATGCTGGTCTTGATGGTCTCCGGCTCGCCGCCGTACAGCCAGTCGTTGTCCGTCAGGTTGGGGAAGCCATAGGCACCCTTGGCGTCGGAGCCGTGGCATACGGAGCAGTTGGAGGCAAAGATGCGACCGCCCATCTTCAGAGCCTGCTCTTGCTTGGCTGCTTCCTCGATCGGCATGGCGGCGTATTTCTGGAACAGCGGGCCGTATTGCTCGTCGGCCTTGGTCATTTCCTTCTGGTACTGGTTGACGCCGGTCCAGCCTTCTTCGTAGCCGGGCAACACGCCCTTCCAGTTGCCCAGTCCCGGGTAGAGGATCAGATAGCCGACCGCGAAGATCACGGTGCCGAGGAACAGCCAGAACCACCACTTGGGCAGCGGATTGTCATACTCCTCGATCCCGTCGAAGGAATGTCCCATGGTCTGGTCGGTGCTGCCCTTGCGCTCGCCTTTGCGAGTCGCGAAAAGCAGCCAGGTAACGGCGACGATGGTCCCGAGGGTCAGCAGGGTGATGTACGAACTCCAGAATGAAGTCAATGAAGTCATTCGTTCTTGCTCCTAGAAGCTTTGTCGTCACGCTTCCCGGACTCGGGCTCATCGTCGAAGGGCAGGTTGGCGGCTTCGTCAAAGCTCTTTTTGCGTTTGCTGCTGAAGACCCAGATCAGCATTCCCACGAAGGCGATCAGCACCAGAGCGGTGCCCAGTCCGCGAAGAGTCCCGATATCCATGATGCGTTACCGTTTGGTTTTGATGGAGGTGCCGAGAACCTGGAGATAGGCCACCAAGGCGTCCATTTCGGTCTTGCCCTTGACCGACTCCCGGGCACCGGCGATGTCTTCGTCGGTGTAGGGCACGCCGAGGGTGCGCATGGCTTCCATCTTGTCGGCAGTGTTCTCGCCAGTCAGCTTGTGTTCGACCAGCCAGGGGTAGGCGGGCATCTTCGATTCCGGCACCACGTTGCGCGGGTTGTACAGGTGCGCACGCTGCCAGTCGT
This sequence comes from Azotobacter chroococcum, assembly GCF_002220155.1. Classification (NCBI taxonomy): domain Bacteria; kingdom Pseudomonadati; phylum Pseudomonadota; class Gammaproteobacteria; order Pseudomonadales; family Pseudomonadaceae; genus Azotobacter; species Azotobacter chroococcum. Next base: position 1,647,556 of record NZ_CP011835.1, read on the forward strand.
CGGAGTAGCGACCGCCTACGCGGGCCAGGTCGGGACCGGTACGCTTGGAGCCCCAGAGAAACGGGTGGTCCCAGACGCTCTCACCGGCAACCGAGTAGTGACCATAGCGCTCGGTTTCGGCACGGAACGGGCGAACCATCTGCGAGTGGCAGCTGACGCAGCCTTCCTTGATGTAGATGTCGCGCCCCTCCAGTTGCAGGGCGGTATAAGGCTTCATGCCCTCCACCGGCTCGTTGACGACGTCCTGGAAGAACAGCGGAACGATCTGGGTCAGGCCGCCGATACTGACGGCGGCGACCATGAACAGGCCCAGCAGGCCAATGTTCTTTTCGAGTACTTCGTGCTTCATTAGTGGGCAACCTCAACGATTCGGGCAGCGGCTTCGTATTCAGTCGACTTGGCGACGCGCACGGTACGCCAGGTGTTGTAGGCCATTAGCAGCATGCCGACGACGAAGAAGGCGCCGCCGATCATCCGCACGATGAAGCCGGGGTGGCTGGCTTCCAGTGCCTCGACAAAGGAGTAGGTCAGGGTGCCGTCCTGGTTCACGGCGCGCCACATCAGGCCCTGGGTGATGCCGTTGACCCACATGGAGGCGATGTACAGCACGGTGCCGATGGTGGCCAGCCAGAAGTGCGCGTTGATCAGGTTGACGCTGTGCATCTGCTCGCGGCCGAAGACCTTCGGAATCAGGTGGTACAGCGAGCCGATGGACACCATGGCAACCCAGCCGAGGGCGCCGGCATGAACGTGGCCGATGGTCCAGTCGGTGTAGTGGGACAGGGCGTTGACGGTCTTGATCGCCATCATCGGGCCTTCGAAGGTGGACATGCCGTAGAAGGCCAGGGAGACCACCAGGAAGCGCAGGATCGGGTCGTTGCGCAGTTTGTGCCAGGCCCCCGACAGGGTCATCATGCCGTTGATCATGCCGCCCCAGCTCGGAGCCAGCAGGATGACCGACATCACCATGCCGAGCGACTGTGCCCAGTCCGGTAGTGCGGTGTAGTGCAGGTGGTGCGGGCCGGCCCAGATGTAGAGGGTGATCAGCGCCCAGAAGTGGACGATGGAGAGACGGTAGGAGTAGACCGGGCGTTCGGCCTGCTTGGGCACGAAGTAGTACATCATGCCGAGGAAGCCGGTGGTCAGGAAGAAGCCAACGGCATTGTGGCCGTACCACCACTGGACCATGGCATCGGTAGCGCCGGAATAGAGGGAGTAGGACTTGAACCAGGAAACCGGCAGCTCCATGTTGTTGACGATGTGCAACATGGCGGTTACTAGGATGAACGCTCCGTAGAACCAGTTGCCTACATAGATGTGCTTGGTCTTGCGCTTGATGACAGTGCCGAAGAAAACGATTGCGTAGGTGACCCAGACCACGGCGATCAGGATGTCGATCGGCCATTCCAGCTCGGCGTATTCCTTGCTGCTGGTAATGCCCAGCGGAAGGGTAATCACGGCCAGCACGATCACGGCCTGCCAGCCCCAGAAGGTGAAGGCGGCCAGTTTGTCGGAGATCAGACGCGTGTGACAGGTGCGCTGCACCACGTAGTACGAGGTGGCGAACAGGGCGCAGCCACCGAAGGCAAAGATCACCGCATTGGTATGCAGCGGTCGCAGGCGACCGAAACTGGTCCACGGCAGGTTGAGGTTCAGTTCCGGCCACACCAGCTGTGCGGCAATGAGGACCCCAAGTCCCATTCCGATGACCCCCCAGATCACCGTCATGATGGCGAACTGGCGGACCACCTTATAGTTATAAGCAGTCTGACTCGATGCTGTGCTCATGCTTAAGGTTTCCACGGTTAATGGAGGTTTTTGAAGGCAAAAAACGGCGGTGGCTATGCTCGATGGGGCGAGCCATGGCAACGCACGAGCCGTCGTGATCTGCGTTAAAGAGGCCCAGCAGCAAAAGACTCGACCCTGTTTGCGGGCAGGCCTGACCGATGGGGTCTCTTCAAAAAAGACGCCGGGTCAATATGCCATTGTCTCAAAATTATTTCGGAAAGTTTAGATACCGACGCTCCAATCAAGGGCGTGGGCGGTCCGTGGTGCGATATCGTATCGCGCGTTGAAGGGCGTCTGCGCCTCTTTGGCGGGCTATGTGTCATGTCCAGGCTTCATCGGGAAATATTAGGTGTTTTAAAACGGGGGAAGGATGGTGAATGGGCAAGTTGTCTGTATTGACGTAGATCAATGCCCGCAGGACGCCAATGGGATTGGAGTATGGCTGTGGAGCGGTCCGTCGCCTGCCGCGGCGGATGCCTGTCTGATCCTGGCTCACGGCGCTGGAACTCCGATGGACAGCGAGTTCATGACGGGCATGGCTGAACGCCTTGCTGTCCGCGGGGTCGCAGTGGTGCGCTTCGAGTTTCCCTATATGGCCGCACGGCGGCGAGGGGCGGGCAGACGTCCTCCCGATCCACAGGACCGCCTGCTGGATTGCTGGCGTGAGACTTATTCACTATTGCGCCAGCGGATCTCCACACCTCTGGCGATCGGCGGCAAGTCCATGGGGGGGCGCATGGCAAGTCTGCTGGCAGACGAATTGGGGGTCGATGCGCTTGTCTGCCTGGGTTATCCCTTTCATCCTGCAGGCAAAACGGACAAGCCGAGAACGGCTCACCTGGCAGGGATCAGAACACCTACCTTGATCGTTCAAGGGGAGCGTGACGCCATGGGCAAGCGGGATACAGTGATGGGGTATTCCTTGTCTGCGGCGATATGCCTGCACTGGCTGGCCTCGGCTGATCATGATCTGAAACCCCTCAGGGCTTCTGGGTTCACCCATGAACATCATCTTGATATGGCAGCAGATGCCGTTGCGAAGTTTTTACAGTCTTCTGCTCGGTGTAGCCTGATATCTTTCTGATGGTATTTGGCGTTGCCGTATTCAGCGATCATTGCCTCGTGATTATGGCAATTTACCATGAGTAATTATGGCTGTTTGCTATTGCCAGAGACTGGTTGGCCATTATTTTTAATTGGCTTATGGTTTCGCTTGGGGAACTTCATCGCTATGATTGGGTTTTTCTTGCACCCGAGCCGCTTTCAGTCGTACAGCTGTTGATTGTGGGTGAGCAAGTTGCTGGCATTTTGATTGCGTGCCGATTGGCCTCGGAGTTGATAAAGATCGAATTGCAGCACTGCCAGTGCTTAATGTCGTATTGCTATGGCGATCATCGGCTATCCTGAACGGACGGTCGGCCCTTGCAAGTGGAGGGGGCAGACTTGAAATTGCGGCGCTACCCTGAGTGCCTGTCATCTCCTGGGTCGTCGAGAGCGGACAGAGCCATGCATATACGGGCGTAACGCAAACTCATGCCTGTTGATAGGGCGGGCGTTGAGCCAGTCCAGATAGGGATATGAATTTGACTGTGTAATAGGGATATATATTCCTTTGGGGCAAGAGTGGCACAAGGCTCGGCAGCGTCTTGTTTCAGACTTGCGTACGACCACCGTTTTGGTTGCTAGTTGCAAAAAAGGTTCTTCGAGGGTGTGTCATTTCTTGTCCGCCACTGGCCTTTGGCTATTTCACTTGGGCAATCCACTGTTGTGGCGGGCGACTGCTCTTGTATGAGTTGGCTGGTGAGCACCTCTCGATACCGTAAGTGCAGGGCGCATCTTCCTCACTTCGGTAGCTGATAGTCTCTGCAGGGTGGTGACGCGCTGTCTTCTCACCCGCGGGGTCGTCGGTCGAACGGATTCACTGCTGTCTTGGTTCAGTTAGGCGGCATGCAAAACGACGCTTAGGAGGCGCTATGGATTGGCATTCAATTCCCAGGAAGAAGAGGGGGAATGGTGTAGTACTCGTTACGGGGCTGGCTTGCTGCTGGTTGCTGTTCAGTGCGGTGGCCGCAGAGGGGAAGCGCACGGTTGTGGCCGACACTCCTGTGAGGCAGCACGGGAGCCTCAAATATGTCAGTGTCGACCTACCCGGCGCTGCCGGAGGTCGGCAATGGGCATCCGACCCGCAATGGAGCGTGCCGGCTTTTACCGATATCGCTAGACAGCCGGTACAGAACCCCGAACAGGATGCTTTGGAGCCGGCACAGCAGCCGATCGCCCGTCTCAAGGACGCACCCGTCTGGCGTTTCTAGCAGCCTGTCGGGCTTTCCCATTGTTTTCTGCGATCATGGCTGCCGACCTTCCGCGAGCCCCAGCATGAGCCGTTTCCGCCCAGTTGATCGTCACACCAGCTACTTGCTACCGCCTTCCATCGAGGACTGGCTGCCGGAGAATCATCTGGCACGCTTCATCGTGGAGGTGGTGGAGGGGCTTGATGTCAGTGTCATGGCCAAGGCCTATGCCGGACGCGGCAGCGCCGCCTACCACCCGTCGATGCTGTTGGCGCTGCTGATCTATGGCTACGCCACCGGCGTGTTTTCCAGCCGCAAGATCGAGCGCGCCACCCACGACTCGGTGGCCTTTCGCTTCATCGCCGCCGGCGCCTACCCAGATCACGATACGCTGGCCAGCTTCCGCCGCCGCTTTCTTGACGAACTGGCCGGTCTGTTTGTGCAGGTGCTGCAGATGGCGCAGGAAATGCACCTGCTCAGCTTGGGTACGATCAGCCTGGACGGCACCAAGATCCACGCCAACGCCTCGCGGCACAGCGCGCTGTCCCATGGACATATCGAACAGCTCGAAAGCCAGCTCAAGGCCGAAGTGCGCTCGCTGCTCGATCTGGCCGAGCAGGCGGATCAGTCGGCGATGCCGGGCGGCATGAGCCTGCCGGAGGAAATCGCCCGCCGTGAAGCCCGCCTGGCGGCCATGGCCGAGGCGAAAGCCAAGATCGAAGCCCGTGCCAAGGTACGCTTCGCCAGGGAACACACCGAGTATCAAGCCAAGCTGGCGCAGCGGGAGGCCAAGGCTGCAGCCCGCGGCAAAAAACCGGGCGGCAAACCGCCCAAGCCGCCGGTCGCGGGGCCAACGGCCAAAGACCAGGTCAATCTGACCGATGCGGACTCGTGCATCATGCCCGTGTCGGGCGGCGGCTTCGAACAGGCCTACAACGCCCAAGCGGCGGTGGATACGACCAGCATGCGGGTGGTGGCGTCGGCCGTCACCCAGGCCTGCAACGACAAGGAACAAGTCGTGCCGATGCTGGCGCAACTGGCCGAATTGCCCAAAGCCCTGGGTAATCCCGAGCACTTGCTGACCGACAGCGGCTACTACAGTGCCGCCAATGCCAGCGCCTGCACCGCGAGTGGCATCGAGCCGCTGATGGCGGTCAAGCGGGAGGAGCATCACCCGTCGCCTTGCGCCCGCTTCACCGAACCGCCGGCCCTGGCCGCCGACGCGAGCCCGGCGCAGCGCATGACGCACAAGCTGCAAACACAAGCGGGCCGCGCGCTGTATGCGTTGCGCAAGCAAACGGTGGAACCGGTGTTCGGCATCATCAAAGCGGTGCTGGGCTTCCGGCAATTCTCGCTGCGCGGTCTGGACAAGGTCAGCGGTGAATGGGCTCTGGTGTGCCTGGCGTGGAACCTGAAGCGCATGGCCGTATTGCGCCTACAGATCGGGAATTAGGCAAAAAACAGACCTAAATCCGGGGAAGTCGGTCAAAACTGCCTGATTTCTGGCAAAGCCGATGCTCTATCTGCCTGCGGCGCTCAAGTCCGACAGGCTGCTAGGCGTGCGACTCGCCAATCAACTGCCGCAGCACATGCTGCAGGATGCCGCCGGCCTTGAAGTACTCGACTTCGTTGGCCGTGTCGATGCGGCATAGCACCGGAAAGCCGATTCGCGATCCATCCTGGCGCTCGACCTCCACTGTCAACGACTGGCGCGGTTTAAGTGGGCTCCCCGACAAGCCGCGAATGGACAATTTCTCCGTGCCGTTCAGGCCCAGGCTCTGGCGTGTCTGTCCCGCGTAGAACTGCAGCGCCAGTACGCCCATGCCGATCAGGTTGGAGCGGTGGATGCGCTCGAAACTTTCGGCGATCACCGCTTTCACGCCGAGCAGGCTGGTGCCCTTGGCCGCCCAGTCACGGCTGGAGCCGGTGCCGTATTCCTGGCCGGCGATCACCACCAGCGGCACGCCTTCGGCCTGATAGCGCATGGCCGCATCGTAGATCGACAGCTTTTCCCCGCCCGGTTGATGCAGGGTGTTGCCGCCTTCCTCGCCAGCCAGCATCTCGTTCTTGATGCGGATATTGGCGAAGGTGCCGCGCATCATCACTTCGTGATTGCCGCGCCGCGAGCCGTAGGAGTTGAAGTCGGCCGGCTGCACGCCGAGCTGCTGCAGGTAAAGGCCGGCCGGTGAGCTGGGTTTGATGCTGCCGGCCGGGGAAATATGATCGGTGGTGATGGAGTCGCCGAACAGCGCCAGAATGCGCGCGCTTTCGATGTCCTTGGGAGGCGCCGGAGGCTGGCCGATGTCTTCGAAGAAGGGTGGATTCCGCACATAGGTGGATTGGGCATCCCAGCGATAGGTATCGCCCTCGCCGAGCGGAATGGCCTGCCAGGCGGCATCGCCGCTGAACACGTCGGCGTAGCGCCGTCGGAACATCTCGTTGTCGAGCTGGCCGACTGCCGCGGCGATTTCCTTGCTGCTCGGCCAGAGGTCCCGCAGATAAACCGGTTGGCCCTGGGCGTCGAAGCCGAGCGGTTCGCGGGTCAAATCGATGCGTGTGGTGCCTGCGAGGGCGAAGGCCACCACCAGGGGCGGCGAGGCCAGCCAGTTGGCCTTCACCTGCGGATGCACCCGGCCCTCGAAGTTGCGGTTGCCGGACAGGACCGAGGAAACGATCAGGTCGTTGTCGGCGATCGTCTGGCCGATGGCTTCCGGCAGCGGGCCGGAGTTGCCGATGCAGGTGGTGCAGCCGTAGCCGACCAGGTTGAAGCCGAGCTGGTCGAGATAGGGCGTGAGGCCGGCCTTCGCCAGGTAGTCGGTGACCACCTTGGAGCCCGGCGCCAGCGAGCTCTTCACCCAGGGCTGGCGCTCGAGGCCACGCTCGACCGCCTTCTTCGCCAGCAGCCCGGCGGCCATCATCACGCTGGGGTTGGAGGTGTTGGTGCAGGAGGTGATGGCGGCGATCACCACGTCGCCGTGATGCAGGCTGCAGCTGCCGTCGCCGACCGGAAAGGCCTTGTCGAGCTCGGCCTTGCGTCCGCCGAGGTCCAGCAGCAGGTCGAGCTGGGCACCGATGTCCTCCAGGGCAACCCGATCCTGCGGGCGCTTGGGACCGGCCAGGGACGGGCGGACCGCGCCCAGGTCGAGCGCCAGGGTGGTGCTGAAGCAGGGTTCCGGTGCCCGAACGTCGTGCCACAGGCCCTGGGCCTTGCAGTAGGCTTCCACCAGGGCGATGCGCCGCTCGTCGCGGCCGCTCATGCGCAGGTAGTCGAGGGTCACCCGGTCGACCGGGAAGAAGCCGCAGGTGGCGCCGTATTCCGGAGCCATGTTGGCGATGGTGGCCCGGTCGGCCAGCGGCAGATTGTCCAGGCCGGGACCGTAGAACTCGACGAATCTGCCGACCACCCCGTGCTTGCGCAGTATCTGCGTGACGGTGAGCACCAAGTCGGTAGCGGTGACGCCTTCGTTCAACTGGCCATTGAGACGGAAGCCGACCACCTCGGGAATCAGCATCGACACCGGCTGGCCGAGCATCGCCGCCTCCGCCTCGATGCCGCCGACGCCCCAGCCGAGCACGCCGAGGCCGTTGATCATGGTGGTGTGCGAGTCGGTGCCGACCAAGGTGTCCGGATAGGCCCAGAGCGCGCCGTCCTCCTCGCGGCTCCAGACCACCTGGGCCAGGTATTCCAGGTTGACCTGATGACAGATGCCAGTGCCCGGCGGCACCACGCGGAAGTTGGCGAAGGCCTGCTGGCCCCAGCGCAGGAAGGCATAGCGCTCGCCATTGCGCTCCATCTCCAGGGCGACGTTGTCGGCGAAGGCGCTCGGATCGGCGAAGCGATCGACCATCACCGAGTGGTCGATCACCAGATCGACCGGGGAAAGCGGATTGATCCGCTGCGGATCGGCGCCGGCCCGGGCCACAGCGTCGCGCATGGCGGCCAGGTCGACCACCGCAGGCACGCCGGTGAAGTCCTGCATCAGCACCCGCGCCGGGCGGAAGGCGATCTCCCGCTCGGAACTGCGCGTTTCGAGCCAGCCGGCCAGTGCGGTGAGGTCGTCGGCGCGCACGCTGACGCCATCCTCCCAGCGCAACAGGTTCTCCAGCAGCACCTTGAGCGAAACCGGCAGACGGCTGATGTCGCCCAGGCTCTTCGCCGCCTCCGGCAGGCTGAAGTAATGGTAGGTCTGGCCGTCCACGTCCAGGCTGCGGCGGCAGTTCAGGCTATCCAGGGAAGGCATGGGGTTTCTCCGGGAGTGTTCGGCAGAGCAGGCTGCTTGATGGGGCACTGTTCCAAGCTAGTTCCGCCCGCCGCGACTCGCCAGTCGAATGGACTGCCGGGCAGGCCCGCTGCCGTCGAATTGGCTATCATGCGCGGCCCTGAAGGCGATGGGATTTCTCGAGGAAAAATGCCGACCATGAACAGCCTGTTGTTGCATTGCCGTCCCGGTTTCGAAGGCGAGGTCTGCGCCGAGATCGGCGAACACGCCGGGCGCCTGGGCGTGGCCGGCTATGCCAGGGCCAGGCCGAACAGCGCCCATGCCGAGTTTGTCTGCAGCGAACCGGGCGGCGCCGAGCGACTGATGCACGGGCTGCGCTTCGCCGGGCTGATCTTTCCCCGCCAGTGGGCGCGCGGCGGTTTCGTCGAGCTGCCGGAGAGCGAGCGCATCGGCGTCCTGCTCGAGCGCCTGGCCGACTACCCGATCTGCGGCAGCCTCTGGCTGGAGGTGCTGGACACCAACGAAGGCAAGGAGCTGTCGACCTTCTGCCGCAAGTTCGAGGTGCCGCTGCGCAAGGCGCTGCTCAAGGCTGGCCGGCTGCTGGACGATCCGCGCAAGCCGCGCCTGCTGCTGACCTTCAGGAGCGGCCGCGAGGTCTTCCTCGGCCTGGCCGAGGCGGACAACTCGGCCGCCTGGCCGATGGGCATTCCGCGCCTGAGGTTCCCCCGCGAGGCGCCCAGCCGTTCGACCCTCAAACTGGAGGAGGCCTGGCATCAGTTCATCCCGCGCGAGGCCTGGGACCTGCGCCTGGCACCGGGAATGACCGCCGTGGACCTCGGCGCCGCACCCGGCGGCTGGACCTGGCAGCTGGTCAACCGGCACATGAAGGTGACCGCGGTGGACAACGGGCCGATGGCGCCGAGCCTGATGGATTCCGGGCTGGTCGGACATGTCCGCGCCGATGGCTTCGTCTTCCGTCCGCGCCGGCCGGTCGACTGGATGGTCTGCGACATCGTCGAGAAGCCCGCCCGCACGGCCGCACTGATCGAGACCTGGCTCGGCGAGGGACTTTGTCGCGAGGCGGTGGTCAACCTCAAGCTGCCGATGAAGCAGCGTTACGCCGAAGTACGCCGCCTGCTCGAGCGCATCGGCGATGGCCTGGCCGCGCGTGGCGTGAAGGCGTCCATCGCCTGCCGGCAGCTCTACCACGACCGCGAGGAAGTGACCTGCCATCTGCGCCGGCTGTAGTCGCCGGGGTGACCCGGGCCGCTGCTTCGGCGACAATGCCCCACCGGTTTTCTGGAGTTAGCCATGTCCCAGCCCGATCCCGCCAGCCTGGCCGTCGACGCGATTCTCGATGCCACCGGCCTCAACTGTCCCGAGCCGGTGATGCTGTTGCACAACAAGGTCCGCGACCTGGCGGCCGGCGGTCTGCTCAAGGTGATCGCCACCGATCCCTCGACCCGTCGCGACATCCCCAAGTTCTGCATCTTCCTCGGCCATGAGTTGCTCGGGCAGCAGGAGGAGGGCGGAACCTACCTGTACTGGATTCGCAAGAAGGCGGAATAGATGGCGTGTCGGCCGTGCCGGACCGTCTGCAAAAGCCGGGCATGAGTTTGCCGGTTCTGTGAGCCCGTTTCGAGTTCTGGAGAAGGGCAAATTGATCTCCCGTGGGTGCCCGTTATCGTGGCGATGCGTGGTCATGGAACCCCGCGCTTAATGACACAAGGAGTGCCCCCATGCGCAAGAACCCGTTTTCCTCCCTCCTGTTTGCCCTGCTGGCCAGCGCCTCCGTCGCCGTCTCGGCAGCGGAAGCGCCCAAGACCGAAATCGCCAAGCCGGCCGTGACCCAGCCCGTACAGCCTGCCCAGGCTGTCCAGGCGACGGCTACGGTCAAGGTCGATCTCAACACTGCCGATGCGGCAACGCTCGAGCGCGATCTGGTGGGGATTGGCGCTACCAAGGCCCAGGCCATCATCGACTACCGGCAGGCCCATGGGCCGTTCGCCTCGGTGGACGAGCTGCTGGAGGTCAAGGGAATCGGCACTGCGACACTGGAAAAGAACCGCGCCCGCTTGAGCGTCAACTGATTCGGTGCTGCAGTGGAGGCCGGTCTTGCGACCGGCCTTTTGCGAAGGCAGGCGGTCGGGACGACTCGTCGCCGGGGATGTCATCGATCTCCAGGGGGGAGTTGACTTTCCTTTCACTATCAGTAGGATACGCACCGTTATTCCGCGATAGCTCAGTCGGTAGAGCAAGTGACTGTTAATCACTGGGTCCCTGGTTCGAGTCCAGGTCGCGGAGCCAGATCGAAAAAAGGCCTGATCGCAAGATCAGGCCTTTTTGCTTTTCCGGGCAGCGGTTTGTCCGGGCGACTCTCGGGGGAGAGCCGCCGGGGCAGGGGTCAGAGCACCTGGGCGATGGCTTGGGTGACGCTGGAGAGGTTGCGCTGGTTCAGGGCGGCGACGCAGATGCGGCCGGTGGCGACGGCATAGATGCCGAACTCGCTGCGCAGCCGCTCCACCTGCTCGGCGCTGAGGCCGGAGTAGGAGAACATGCCGCGCTGCTGGGCGACGAAGGCGAAGTCGCGCTTGGCGCCCTGGGCGGCCAGTTGCTCGACCATGGCCTGGCGCATGCTCTGGATGCGTCCGCGCATCTCGGCCAGTTCGGCTTCCCACAGGGCGCGCAGTTCCGGGCTGTTGAGCACGCTGGCAACTACGCTGGCACCGTGGGTCGGCGGGTTCGAGTAGTTGGTGCGGATCACCCGCTTGACCTGCGACAGCACGCGCGCGGCCTCGTCCTTCGAGGCGGTGACGATGGACAGGGCGCCGACGCGCTCGCCGTAGAGGGAGAAGGACTTGGAGAAGGAGCTGGAGACGAAGAACTGCAGGCCCGATTCGGCGAACAGGCGCACCGCTGCGGCGTCCTCCTCGATACCGTCGCCGAAGCCCTGGTAGGCGATGTCGAGGAAGGGCACGTGGCCGCCTTCGCGGATCGCTTCCAGCACCTGCTTCCAGTCGTCGCCGGAGAGGTCGACGCCGGTCGGGTTGTGGCAGCAGGCATGCAGCAGCACGATGGAGCGGGCCGGCAGGGCCTTGATGTCTTCCAGCATGCCGGCGCGGTTCAGGCCGTGGCTGGCGGCGTCGTAGTAGCGATAGCTCTGCACGCGGAAGCCGGCCGATTCGAACAGGGCGCGGTGGTTCTCCCAGCTCGGGTCGCTGATGGCGACCAGCGCATCCGGCAGCAGGCGCTTGAGGAAGTCGGCACCGACCTTCAGCGCGCCGGTGCCGCCCAGGGCCTGGGCGGTGACCACACGGCCGTCGGCAAGCAGCGCGGAGTCGTTGCCGAACAGCAGCTTCTGCACCGCCTGGTCGTAGGCGCCGATGCCTTCGATCGGCAGGTAGCCGCGCGGCGTATGGGCGGCGATGCGGGCCTTTTCGGCCTCCTCGACGGCGCGCAGCAGGGGAATTCGGCCTTCTTCGTTGTAGTAGACGCCGACGCCGAGGTTGACCTTGGTCGGACGGGTATCGGCATTGAATGCTTCGGTGAGGCCAAGGATCGGGTCACGCGGTGCCATTTCTACGGCAGAGAACAGGCTCATGGTCGAGGTGCTCGAAGAAGAAGAGGGTGAAGGGCAAGGCTACAACCCCCACGCAGGGGAAAGTGCCGTCGACCGGGGAGGGGCGGCGGTGCGCGCAGGGGAGTGCAGAATCGGGGCGCTAGTATAGCGGCCATGGCGGTCGCCTGCGATATGCTGTCAAGGGTTTTCTGTCAACCATTTGTCGAAGGCGGGGCCGCCGGCCGGGGCTCGCGCCGATCCTCCGGCGGCACTGTCCGCCCGCAACGCCGAGAGAGGTTTTCCATGTCCGAATTCCAGCTGGTGACCCGTTTCCAGCCCGCCGGCGATCAGCCCGAGGCGATCCGCCAGATGGTCGAGGGGCTGGAGGCCGGCCTGTCGCACCAGACCCTGCTGGGAGTGACCGGCTCCGGCAAGACCTTCAGCATCGCCAACGTGATCGCCCGGGTGCAACGCCCGGCTCTGGTGCTGGCGCCCAACAAGACCCTGGCGGCGCAGCTCTACGGCGAATTCAAGAGCTTTTTCCCGAACAACGCGGTGGAGTACTTCGTCTCCTACTATGACTACTACCAGCCGGAAGCCTACGTGCCGTCCTCCGACACCTACATCGAGAAGGACGCCTCGATCAACGACCACATCGAGCAGATGCGCCTGTCGGCGACCAAGGCGCTGCTGGAGCGGCCGGATGCGATCATCGTCGCCACCGTCTCGTCGATCTACGGCCTGGGCGATCCGGCCAGCTACCTGAAGATGGTGCTGCACATCGACCGCGGCGACAAACTCGACCAGCGCGCCCTGCTGCGTCGCCTGGCCGAGCTGCAGTACACCCGCAACGACATGGACTTCGCCCGCGCCACCTTCCGCGTGCGCGGCGACGTGATCGACATCTATCCGGCCGAATCCGAACTGGAGGCGATCCGCATCGAGCTGTTCGACGACGAGGTGGAGAGCCTGTCGGCCTTCGACCCCTTGACCGGCGAGGTGATCCGCAAGCTGCCGCGCTTCACCTTCTACCCCAAGAGCCACTACGTCACCCCGCGCGAAACGCTGTTGGAGGCGCTGGAGCAGATCAAGGCCGAGCTCAAGGATCGCCTGGAGTACCTGCGCGAGCACGGCAAGCTGGTGGAGGCGCAGCGCCTGGAGCAGCGCACCCGCTTCGACCTGGAGATGATCCTCGAGCTGGGCTACTGCAACGGCATCGAGAACTACTCCCGCTACCTCTCCGGCCGCGCCCCGGGCGAGGCGCCGCCGACCCTCTACGACTACCTGCCGGACAACGCGCTGATGGTGATCGACGAATCCCACGTCACGGTTCCGCAGGTCGGCGCCATGTACAAGGGCGACCGCTCGCGCAAGGAAACCCTGGTGGAATACGGCTTCCGCCTGCCCTCGGCGCTGGACAACCGGCCGATGCGTTTCGACGAGTGGGAGCGCATCAGCCCGCAGACCATCTTCGTCTCGGCGACCCCCGGTCCCTACGAGGCCGAACACGCCGGACGGATCATCGAGCAGGTGGTGCGCCCCACCGGCCTGGTCGACCCCCAGCTGGAGGTGCGTCCGGCGACTACCCAGGTCGACGACCTGCTCTCCGAGATCCGCAAGCGTGTCGCCGTCGAGGAGCGCGTGCTGGTCACCACCCTGACCAAGCGCATGGCCGAGGACCTCACCGACTACCTGGGCGACCATGACGTGCGGGTGCGCTACCTGCACTCGGACATCGACACCGTCGAGCGCGTGGAGATCATCCGCGACCTGCGCAGCGGCGCCTTCGACGTGCTGGTGGGCATCAACCTGCTGCGCGAGGGCCTGGACATGCCCGAGGTGTCGCTGGTGGCGATCCTCGACGCGGACAAGGAAGGCTTCCTGCGCAGCGAGCGCTCGCTGATCCAGACCATCGGCCGCGCCGCGCGCAACCTCAACGGCAAGGCGATCCTCTATGCCGACAGCATCACCGGCTCGATGCAGCGCGCCATCGACGAGACCGAGCGGCGCCGGGCCCGGCAGATCGCCTTCAACGAGACCCACGGCATCGTGCCCAAGGGCGTCAAGAAGGACATCCAGGACATCCTCGAAGGCGCCGTGGTGCCCGGCGCGCGCAGTCGCAGGCGGGTGGCCAGGGCGGCCGAGGAGAGCGGCCAGTACGCCGCCGAGCTGCGTTCGCCGAGCGAGATCAACAAGCGCATCCGCCAGTTGGAGGAGAAGATGTATGCCCTGGCCCGCGACCTGGAGTTCGAGGCCGCGGCGCAGCTGCGCGACGAGATCCAGGCGCTGCGCGAAAAGCTGCTGCAGGTCTGATGCAGAAAGGCTCCAGCGTTCGGCCGCGTGCCCGGCTGGAGCCTCCGGCTGCGCGCCTGCTAACATTCGCGCCTTTCATCCTTCCGTTCGTCCCTCTTTCCGGGAGTCTGCATGACCACCGTCCGCACCCGCATTGCGCCGTCGCCGACCGGCGATCCGCACGTCGGCACCGCCTACATCGCCCTGTTCAACCTATGCTTCGCCCGTCAGCACGGCGGCCAGTTCATCCTGCGTATCGAGGATACCGACCAGCTGCGCTCGACCCGCGAGTCGGAGCAGCAGATTTACGACGCCCTGCGCTGGCTGGGCATCGAATGGGACGAGGGTCCGGACGTCGGCGGCCCGCATGGCCCGTACCGGCAGAGCGAGCGCGGCGCGATCTACAAGAAGTACTCGGACGAGCTGGTCTCCAAGGGCCATGCCTTCCCCTGCTTCTGCAGCGCCGAGCGGCTCGACGAAGTGCGCGCGCGGCAGATGGCCAACAAGGAAACCCCGCGTTACGACGGCCACTGCATGCACCTGGCGCCTGAAGAGGCGCAGCAGCGCATCGCCGCCGGCGAGTCCCACGTGGTGCGCATGAAGGTGCCGAGCGAAGGCGTTTGCACGGTGCCGGACCTGCTGCGCGGCGACGTCGAGATCCCCTGGGACCGCATGGACATGCAGGTGCTGATGAAGGCCGACGGCCTGCCCACCTACTTCCTCGCCAACGTGGTCGACGACCACCTGATGGGCATCACCCACGTGCTGCGCGGCGAGGAATGGCTGCCCTCGGCGCCCAAGCTGATCAAGCTCTACGAGTATTTCGGCTGGGAGCAGCCCAAGCTGGTGTACATGCCGCTGTTACGCAATCCGGACAAGAGCAAGCTGTCCAAGCGCAAGAACCCCACCTCGATCACCTTCTACCAGCGCATGGGCTTTCTGCCCGAGGCGATGCTCAACTACCTGGGCCGCATGGGCTGGTCGATGCCCGACGAGCGCGAGAAGTTCACCCTGGACGAGATGATCGAGCACTTCGACATCCAGCGCGTGTCCCTCGGCGGGCCGATCTTCGACATGGAGAAGCTCTCCTGGCTGAACGGCCAGTGGCTGCGCGAGCTGTCGGTCGAGGCCTTCGCCGCCGAAGTGCACAAGTGGGCGTTCAACCCCGAATACCTGATGCAGATTGCTCCGCACGTGCAGGGCCGGGTGGAAACCTTCAGCCAGATCGCCCCGCTGGCCGGCTTCTTCTTCGCCGGCGGCGTGCCGCTGGACGCCAGGCTGTTCGAGCACAAGAAGCTTTCGCCCGACCAGGTCCGGCAGTTGCTGCAGTTGATCCTCTGGAAGCTGGAAGCGCTGCGCCAGTGGAACAAGGACAACATCACCGCGATCATCCAGAAGACCAGCGAGCACCTCGGCTACAAGCTGCGCGACGCCATGCCGCTGATCTTCCCGGCGATCACCGGCCACGCCAGCTCGGTGTCGGTGCTCGACGCCATGGAGATCCTCGGCGCCGACCTGACCCGCTTCCGCCTGCGCCAGGCCATCGAGCTGCTCGGCGGCGTGTCGAAGAAGGAGAACAAGGAGTGGGAGAAGCTGCTGGGCGAGATCGCCTAAAGCTAATGTCACCTCAACGCTCAATGGACGGATAAAGCCGGCGCAGCTTGATCCGGGCATCCGGGGTAGTGAACTGCCAGTTGACCCGGGTGCCGAGGTGGTTGCGATGGTGCTGCCAGGCAGCCACTTCGGCACGCACGGTTTCGATGCAGTCGATACGCCGTTTCAGACACTGGCCAATCAGCACCTGGAGTTCGATCTCGGCCATGTTCAGCCAACTGCCATGCCTGGGCGTGTAGACGAACTCGAAGCGTTCTTGCAGGGCCCGTGCCTCTTCAGGAGGGAATGACTCGTACAGGGAACCGGCGCTGTGGGTGTTGAGGTTGTCCATGACCAGAGTGATGCGCTCGGCGTCGGGGTAGGCGCCGGCGATAGCCCGGACGAAATACGCCCAGTCCGCGCGGGTCCTGCGTTCGGTCACCCGGACCATGCGCCACCCGGCCAGCGGCTCGCAGGCCATGAACACATTGCAGCTGCCCCGCCTCGCATACTCGTAGTCCTCCCGAGCCGGCCGCCCGGGTGCGGCCTCGATGGGAGAGCGTACCTGGCCGATCAACTGCCGTAGACATCGAGCACCTGCTCCATGGCCGCCACGAATTCCCCGCTGGCCTTCGGCGGGATCACCCAGCCAACCTCACGGCTTGAGTCCGTTTTTTAGCACCTGGCGCACCGTCTCATGGATCGCTTTCGGTTTGTCTATGCGCGGTGAATCTTTCAAAAAAATGCTGCCACTGACCATTAGTTTCGAACAGTGGCGGACGATTGTTTTGTATTTTTTAAAAACTGGTGTTGTTTACTGGAGCGTTTGAGTAGTCGGTATAGGCCCGGAGTTGCATTATGTCTTCATCGCTGAGGGTGCCTACCGATGCTTTCAGTTTCAGAGAAAAAATAATCGAATCATAAATTGTCTTGGCGCGCTCTCTGATGGATGAAGATAGCTGTTCTTGCGCGTTGAGAACGTCCACGGCGGTTCGTACGCCAACACCATAGCCAAGCTTGCTGGCCCGCAAGGACTCTTGACTGGATGTAACTGCCGAATAGAGAGTCTCGATTTTTTTTGCGCCAACCACGGTGTTTATGAAGCCTTCCCGTGCCTTTTCGATGGATTCTTTCCTGACATCATCCAGCTTCTGATGCGAGGCAGCCTGTGCATGCTTTGCTTCTCGTACCTTGGACTGGACATAGCCACCTTCGAATATGGGCACTGTCAGCATCAACCCAACATAAGAGTCGTTTGTACGCTGTCCCGGGCCTGTCTCCTCAAAGCTGGACATAGTGCCGGACTGGTCGTCCAAGTTGGCGCTGGCAGTGAACTCCAATCGTGGATAATGACCTGCTCTATTGTAGTCAAGCTCGGCCGAGGCGATCTCCGTCGAAAAATTCTGAATTTGCACCTCGAGGTTGGAGGTGGCGGCCTGGTCCAGCCAGGTTTTCAGGGTGGCTGGTTGTGGGGGTAGAAGCTTGATGGTGCTCCGTAGGGGTTGAATAAAATCCACCGGATCTCCAGTCAGGACCTCCAAGGCCTTGCGCTTCAGTTCAAGATCGATTTCAGCCTGCATGACTTTTACAGAAACCAGTTCATATCTGGACTCTGCGTCATAAACGTCATTGGCAGTGACTGTGCCGATTTCGAAGCTTTTCTTCGCCTGATCCATGAATTCGAAAGTGGCCTTTTTCTGCGCTTCATAAGCCCTCAGACTGTCCTGAGCATAGAGAGCCTCAAAAAAGGCCTCGACTACTCGCAGTCGTAGTTCTTGTCGTGCAAGTTCCAGCTCAATCTCCGCCTGCAGGGCTTCCCGTTTTCCCTTGCGGAAGAGCGCCATTTTTTCGGCGTCGAACAGAGGCTGTAGCAGTTTTACTTCATAATGCTCCTGATAATAGTCGGCAGAACTTTCCGAGGTCTGCGAGTCGACTTTCTTTTTTTGGTAAACTTTTTCATACGATCCTCTAAGCTCGACCCGGGGAAGCAGGCCTGCGAACCCCTGGTCTTTCGCTTCGCGTTTGGATAAATATGTTTGAATGGCTTCTTGATACTTGGATTCCTTTTCCAAGGACTTTTGATAAACGTCATAAACATCCATTGCCATCCCAAGCTCGGGCATCCATGTCAAGCCAACTGCGAGCAGTCCTAGTAGATACCTGGCCACACATCCTCGCTCAATCGAAATATCCACAGGCAATTTTATTTTTCTCAGGTAGGGGCTTTGCTAGAGAGCAAATCCTGCTCTTCAGTTGAGTTGCAGTCAGTTTGGGCTCTGCCTGCAGGATTTTTGCGGCGAGGGCTGAAATCTTGGGTGCGGCAAAGCTTGTGCCGTGCAGCATTTTGCTGTTCCACATGAAGTCTCGTCCGAGCACGGGGTCGGCTTTGGCTGCAACATCAACATTGGTCCCGTAGTTGCTCTTGGTGGAAACTTTGCCTGTTTCATTCACTGCTCCAACAATCAAAACATTGGGTAGCCTGAACGAGGCAGGGTAATGAGGTGTTGCATCAATATTTTTGCCTTCATTTCCGGCAGCTATTACGAATAGGATTTCTGGAGCGGTTTCGATCGCTCGGGATATTATCGTCCATGGCTCCTTGGCTCGGGGATCGCTGCTGCCTATGGACATATTGGCGATCTTGATGCCTTTGCTCTGCAAGTCCTGTATCAGTAGCTGGAATCTTCTAGGGTCAACTCCTGGGAAGCTATATGGCACAAGGCTTATCGTTTCCTTGCCATTTTCCAGCAAGACGCTTGCCACTGATGTGCCATGGCGCAAAGGATCAAACGGCCCTCTCTTGATTGGGTCCACATCATATGGACGATCATCCATTTCCCTGAAGTCATAGCCCAGGATATTGCCCTGAGCGTCTCTTGCTAGCGCTCGAGCAATCTCTGGAAGGAGATAGTTTACACCGGAGTCTACAAGGGCGACTTTGACGCCAAAATGGCTCGCGGAGTCGGGTACTGGTGGGTTTAGGTCTTCGCGATAGCCTGTCCTGTTGAGTCCTTTTCCTAACCAGTGGATTCTTTCGGCCTTGCCAAAAGTGTCATATTCGATCTCACGACCTTCCAGTGCCAGGCAGTTATTATCAAACTTGGCAGATACCGATGCTCTAACTCCCTTTTCCGTTTTTGTATAGAGTTCGTATAGACGGGCACCCGAGCGGATATCTCGTTCGTACATTCTGATTAGATCGCCATTTCCCTGCTGGAGATTTACATAGCCAATCGAGTGTCCTCCTCCCAGGCGAAGGACGCCTTTGGAAACTTCCTTTCCGGGCGGTTCCGATTGCATGCATTTGGCCGATACTGACCTTAGAAAATGTTCGTGCTCATTTTCTGCAGCCGCTGTCAGTGCTGTACTTAGGCAGGCAGCCATTAACAGGAGATTGGTACGGAACATAGCTTTTTGACCGATCATGGCTCTCGCATTCCCTCGTTCACGACACGCATGACCGGAAACAACAAGTATTCAACTAGTCGGCGCTGGCCAACCTTGATATCTGCCTCTACGCTCATTCCGGGCATCAGGCGAAATGCTTCAGGCAGGTTCTTCAGTGCATTGTCGGTAATTTCTATTCGGACAAGATAGAATTGCTCGGTCTCAGTCGATACGCTGGACACGTTGCTCTCGATATCCTTGTTGTTACCTTTGCTGGACTCTGAGTCCTTGTCAAACGAGTCATAAGTTATCGAATCAAGCCGACCATGCAGAAAGCCATGCTTCTGAAAAGGGGCGCTGTCCAGCTTTATATCGACCGGCATGCCGGATGAGATAAAGGAAATGTCTGTGGCTGCAACGCGCACATCCACAAGGCTGGGAGTTTTGGCAGGAATCAACTTCATTAGTACGTCAGTTGGGCTGACCATTGTGCCTACAGCCGTATCCGACATCTCCACAACTATGGCATCCTCCGGGGCAACAAGCACGACCGACGAATTTTCAAAGCTCGCCTTGGCTGCTTCTTGTCGGGCTTCGCGCAGGTTTCTTTCTGCCTGAATACGGCTATCCATTTTCTTGACACGCCATTCTTCTGCGTATCCTTCTCGCTCGGCTATAACCTTCTTCAGTTCATAGCGTGTTTTCATCAATTCTCCGCCGGTTTCGGAGTGCTGTGTTTGTGCCTTGATCCGGTCTTGAGTCGCCTTGTGCCAGTTGAGGCGGGAGCCGTAGTTCTCTTTATTGACCAGATCGTCCCACATTTTTTCTATGTCGGAGGCGATTTTCAGTTGCTCTTTGAGCATCGGTAGTCGAGAGGAGAGTTCTGCGGCTTTTTCACGCAGACCGGCTTCTTGCTCACGATATTTTTCTATCTTGAACTTGAATTCCCGCAGTTCTGCAGCAAGCATATCGGCGTGCGGACTGTTGCTTTCAGACACTTCCGTGGGTAAATTTTCACCCTTCAAGACAGCATCCAGGCGTCTAATCTCCTCCTGATAGCTATCGACTTTTTCCAGGAACTTATTGAGTTCCGATTCAGAAACGGTTGGATCTAAAGTTAGTACCGCAGCACCTTTTGTCACTCGATCGCCAACACTGACGTGAATCTGCTTTATCAGGGATTTTGTCGCAGGGCGAAGCACTATTCTCGGTTCTTGCAGGACTGTTTTCCCGCGTCCGGAAATGACCCGATCGACCTCGATCATTGAGACAAGTAGTATTCCGCCGAGAACAAGAGCGCCAAAGGTATAGAGCAGAAATGATCTTGGGTTTTTTTCAATCATGCTGATGCGGCTATCGATCGCCTGCTTGTCCATATTTAATGCCGCCCCCATAAAGCACGATAGGCAACATTGTCACTTGTTAGGCGTTCATGTTTTCCAGAGGCAATCACTCTGCCGTCATCGAGGAAGTAAACAATATCTGCCTGGTTTGCAACAAATTCTCGGTGGGTAAGAAAGATTGTGGTCCTTCCACGTCTGGTGTTGATGATGTTGGAAACGAGCATATGCTCCGTTGAAGGATCAAGGTCGCCAGTTACCTCATCAAGTATCAGGAGCGCAGGGTCGCGAACAAGCGCTCTCGCCAATGCTAAACGGCTTTTTTGGCCGGATGACAAGTTTGCGCCATCATCGCCGATAATCGTATCGTATCCTCGCGGAAGCGCTTGAATGGCATCATGAATACAGGCCATGCGAGCAGCATTCTGGATGCGGTCAAGCGTGATTTTTTTATCCCAGGATGCGATATTGGCTTGAACGCTTCCTCTGAATAGGCCTGTTTCGTGCGTTACGATTCCTATTTGCTGACGTATATGCTCAAGGTTCAGTTCGCGCAGGTCGCTCCCGTCCATGCAGATCAAGCCAACTTGTGGTGAGTTCAGGCCCAGCATGAGATTCGTCAGGGTTGTTTTTCCTGCTCCTGACTTTCCTACTACTGCAATAATCTCGCCTCTCGGAAATTTCGCGTCAATCATCAGTTGGAATCTGGAGTCGCGTCCATAGCGGAAAAATACCTTTTTGAACTCCAGTGCACCTGTGATTTTCTTTCTCAGCTTTTCCTGGTTGTTCATCGGAGCAACTGGAACATTGCGGGAAATATCTTGCCAACGTTTTTGTATGTTCTTGAGTTCCTGCAGATCACGCAGGAACATAGGGAGTTTGGCTAGAGGGCCAGTAAGGCGGCGCATCAGGATATTGCACGCAACCAAGGCTCCAACCGTCAGGCTCGACTGCATAACCATGGCTGCACCGACGGCGAGCATCAGGATGTTTCCCGATCGTTCGATGAAGGCGGTTCCTGAGCGAACGAATGCTTCACTGTCATCCTTTGCCTGGCGAGCGTTTTCTGCAGACGTAATGCTTTCACAGTACTCTGTGGTCCTGTTTCCCATGAGGCCAAGCATTTTTATGGCATGAAGATGCGTCAGGCTCTCGATGAGAAGGGACTCTTTTCTTTCTAGGTTGTCCTGGCTTTCTTTGCCTTTTTTATCGACTTTTTCGCCGCAATAAAAAGCGAACCCAATCTGGAACAGGCACGTTGCTATGGCAACACATGTCAAAATCCAGTTTATCCACAGTAATACTGCAAGAAATATAAAGGCGAATACATATTCAACCGAAGCGATGGATATATGGCGAAGTAGTCTTACTAATCTTTCGGATTGTCTGTTATCATGTATCCATGCTCCGATGGAGCGACTTTCATATATCTCGGAGGGAATCGCTGTGGTATGACTAAATGTCGCGGCAGATGCATCTCTGCCGACGGACTTCGTCATCCTGTTCATGAAAACTGTTCTGATATACTCAAAAGTGCCTTCAAAAGCGATCAGGAATATCGCGCCAACTACTAGTGCAGTCAAAGTGGACCAGGCGCGGTATGAGACCACCTTGTCAAGGATCAGCATGAAGAAGAATGGACTTGCCAGCGATAGCAGGCTGACCATAAAGCCGGAAAATAATACAGGACTCAGTAGGTGCTGATATTCCCGAAACGCCCTTGCGAGATCGCTGAACGTATGCGTGGAGTGTTTGGCATTATTATCTATCGATTGCGCTTCGTGTAGCAGAACCCCAAGACCTGTCCATTGTGACATGAATTGGTTTTTTGTTACATTTATACTCCCGTCTCTTGCCAGTGGGTCAAAAAGATCGATGTGGGCAATTTCTCCATTTTCATATTCGAAGCCAAGTGGAACTACCCAGTTGCCATTTGCCAGTTGGGCAAGAGCCTTTTCGCCTGAGCTGATGAGTTCGGAGAGTTTTTCGAACTCCATGTTGTCGAGGGATGCACTCAGTCCATCGACAGAGAATGATCGCGCACTATCCACTGCTATTACTGCAGAGGACAAATCATTAACCAACTGTTCATCAAAGCCTTTGGTAGGAAAAATAAAGGCCAAACAGTCTTGCAAAGATTTATTGTCTGTCAACCCTTGAGTTCCTGCGTAAAAAAAGGGGGCCCGGGCCCCCAGAAAATTTCAGGTCAATCAGTTGAAGTTTGGAGAACCCAGTTGCTTGGCATCCCGGGTTTTCAGGACTCCGTCCTTGAGCAATTTGTCAATCAGGCCCTGCAGGGAGGGCATGCTGTTTGCAAAGCCTTCAATCGGAATGTTCAGGGAAAGCGTTTGCGTCAGCTCTGGCTTGGCATCCTTCGAGGCCTTGCGTTGAACGCCAAATACAATCCTGACGACCCCTGCTCCGACTGAAACTTCACTTACAGCATCAACAAAAAGATGTTCCATCGATTTATCCTTCATGTCTGAAATAACCAGCGATTAAATACTCCAGCATGATCCGATCGGTCATGCTGGAGCATTTATTCAGTAGGCAGCCTCGATGGTCACTCATGGAGTTGCGTCCATGAGTGACCTGCTGCAATGTAGTAATTTTCTATTTATGCGTTGGAAACATCCGCCTCATAGTATCCATAACCAAAGTCGTCGAAGTCGGTATAGCTAGAGTTGTAGCCGTAGCCGTACTCGCTGCCCAGGCCGGACCAAGACTCGCCATAGACGCTGCTCAGGTACTGGCCGGACTCGCTGTCATAGTAGTTGTAGACGTTGACATACTCGTCATAGCTGGAATAGCCATATTCGGCATAACCGTCATAGACGGCGTCGATGTAGTAGTAGCCGTAGTTGCCGGTCTCGTTGTAGCTGTACCAGTACTGGCCGGCGTAGTAGGTGCCGGTGTCGTCGAAGCCGTAGCCCGAGTAGCTGTCGCCGTTGCCGTAGACGTAGGTGAAGTAGAACAGCTGGCTGCCGGCGGTGCTGGCCACATCGGCCTCGTAGTAGCCGTAGCCGAAGTAGTCGTAGCTGCTGTAGGTGGAGTCGTAGCCGTAGCCGTACTCGCTGCCCAGGCCGGACCAGGATTCGGCGTAGGTGCTGCTCAGGTACTGGCCGGACTCGCTGTCGTAGTAGCTGTAGACCGAGACGTACTCGTCGTAGTACGAGCTGCCGTAACCGTCGTAGACGGCGTCGATGTAGTAGTAGCCGTAGTTGCCGGTCTCGTTGTAGCTGTACCAGTACTGGCCGGCGTAGTAGGTACCGGTGTCGTCGTAGCCGTAGCCCGAGTAGCTGTCGCCGTTGCCGTAGACGTAGGTGAAGTAGAACAGCTGGCTGCCGGCGGTGCTGGCCACATCGGCCTCGTAGTAGCCGTAGCCGAAGTAGTCGTAGCTGCTGTAGGTGGAGTCGTAGCCGTAGCCGTACTCGCTGCCCAGGCCGGACCAGGATTCGGCGTAGGTGCTGCTCAGGTACTGGCCGGACTCGCTGTCGTAGTAGCTGTAGACCGAGACGTACTCGTCGTAGTACGAGCTGCCGTAACCGTCGTAGACGGCGTCGATGTAGTAGTAGCCGTAGTTGCCGGTCTCGTTGTAGCTGTACCAGTACTGGCCGGCGTAGTAGGTGCCGGTGTCGTCGTAGCCGTAGCCCGAGTAGCTGTCGCCGTTGCCGTAGACGTAGGTGAAGTAGAACAGCTGGCTGCCGGCGGTGCTGGCCACATCGGCCTCGTAGTAGCCGTAGCCGAAGTAGTCGTAGCTGCTGTAGGTGGAGTCGTAGCCGTAGCCGTACTCGCTGCCCAGGCCGGACCAGGATTCGGCGTAGGTGCTGCTCAGGTACTGGCCGGACTCGCTGTCGTAGTAGCTGTAGACCGAGACGTACTCGTCGTAGTACGAGCTGCCGTAACCGTCGTAGACGGCGTCGATGTAGTAGTAGCCGTAGTTGCCGGTCTCGTTGTAGCTGTACCAGTACTGGCCGGCGTAGTAGGTGCCGGTGTCGTCGTAGCCGTAGCCCGAGTAGCTGTCGCCGTTGCCGTAGACGTAGGTGAAGTAGAACAGCTGGCTGCCGGCGGTGCTGGCCACATCGGCCTCGTAGTAGCCGTAGCCGAAGTAGTCGTAGCTGCTGTAGGTGGAGTCGTAGCCGTAGCCGTACTCGCTGCCCAGGCCGGACCAGGATTCGGCGTAGGTGCTGCTCAGGTACTGGCCGGACTCGCTGTCGTAGTAGCTGTAGACCGAGACGTACTCGTCGTAGTACGAGCTGCCGTAACCGTCGTAGACGGCGTCGATGTAGTAGTAGCCGTAGTTGCCGGTCTCGTTGTAGCTGTACCAGTACTGGCCGGCGTAGTAGGTGCCGGTGTCGTCGTAGCCGTAGCCCGAGTAGCTGTCGCCGTTGCCGTAGACGTAGGTGAAGTAGAACAGCTGGCTGCCGGCGGTGCTGGCCACATCGGCCTCGTAGTAGCCGTAGCCGAAGTAGTCGTAGCTGCTGTAGGTGGAGTCGTAGCCGTAGCCGTACTCGCTGCCCAGGCCGGACCAGGATTCGGCGTAGGTGCTGCTCAGGTACTGGCCGGACTCGCTGTCGTAGTAGCTGTAGACCGAGACGTACTCGTCGTAGTACGAGCTGCCGTAACCGTCGTAGACGGCGTCGATGTAGTAGTAGCCGTAGTTGCCGGTCTCGTTGTAGCTGTACCAGTACTGGCCGGCGTAGTAGGTGCCGGTGTCGTCGTAGCCGTAGCCCGAGTAGCTGTCGCCGTTGCCGTAGACGTAGGTGAAGTAGAACAGCTGGCTGCCGGCGGTGCTGGCCACATCGGCCTCGTAGTAGCCGTAGCCGAAGTAGTCGTAGCTGCTGTAGGTGGAGTCGTAGCCGTAGCCGTACTCGCTGCCCAGGCCGGACCAGGATTCGGCGTAGGTGCTGCTCAGGTACTGGCCGGACTCGCTGTCGTAGTAGCTGTAGACCGAGACGTACTCGTCGTAGTACGAGCTGCCGTAACCGTCGTAGACGGCGTCGATGTAGTAGTAGCCGTAGTTGCCGGTCTCGTTGTAGCTGTACCAGTACTGGCCGGCGTAGTAGGTGCCGGTGTCGTCGTAGCCGTAGCCCGAGTAGCTGTCGCCGTTGCCGTAGACGTAGGTGAAGTAGAACAGCTGGCTGCCGGCGGTGCTGGCCACATCGGCCTCGTAGTAGCCGTAGCCGAAGTAGTCGTAGCTGCTGTAGGTGGAGTCGTAGCCGTAGCCGTACTCGCTGCCCAGGCCGGACCAGGATTCGGCGTAGGTGCTGCTCAGGTACTGGCCGGACTCGCTGTCGTAGTAGCTGTAGACCGAGACGTACTCGTCGTAGTACGAGCTGCCGTAACCGTCGTAGACGGCGTCGATGTAGTAGTAGCCGTAGTTGCCGGTCTCGTTGTAGCTGTACCAGTACTGGCCGGCGTAGTAGGTGCCGGTGTCGTCGTAGCCGTAGCCCGAGTAGCTGTCGCCGTTGCCGTAGACGTAGGTGAAGTAGAACAGCTGGCTGCCGGCGGTGCTGGCCACATCGGCCTCGTAGTAGCCGTAGCCGAAGTAGTCGTAGCTGCTGTAGGTGGAGTCGTAGCCGTAGCCGTACTCGCTGCCCAGGCCGGACCAGGATTCGGCGTAGGTGCTGCTCAGGTACTGGCCGGACTCGCTGTCGTAGTAGCTGTAGACCGAGACGTACTCGTCGTAGTACGAGCTGCCGTAACCGTCGTAGACGGCGTCGATGTAGTAGTAGCCGTAGTTGCCGGTCTCGTTGTAGCTGTACCAGTACTGGCCGGCGTAGTAGGTGCCGGTGTCGTCGTAGCCGTAGCCCGAGTAGCTGTCGCCGTTGCCGTAGACGTAGGTGAAGTAGAACAGCTGGCTGCCGGCGGTGCTGGCCACATCGGCCTCGTAGTAGCCGTAGCCGAAGTAGTCGTAGCTGCTGTAGGTGGAGTCGTAGCCGTAGCCGTACTCGCTGCCCAGGCCGGACCAGGATTCGGCGTAGGTGCTGCTCAGGTACTGGCCGGACTCGCTGTCGTAGTAGCTGTAGACCGAGACGTACTCGTCGTAGTACGAGCTGCCGTAACCGTCGTAGACGGCGTCGATGTAGTAGTAGCCGTAGTTGCCGGTCTCGTTGTAGCTGTACCAGTACTGGCCGGCGTAGTAGGTACCGGTGTCGTCGTAGCCGTAGCCCGAGTAGCTGTCGCCGTTGCCGTAGACGTAGGTGAAGTAGAACAGCTGGCTGCCGGCGGTGCTGGCCACATCGGCCTCGTAGTAGCCGTAGCCGAAGTAGTCGTAGCTGCTGTAGGTGGAGTCGTAGCCGTAGCCGTACTCGCTGCCCAGGCCGGACCAGGATTCGGCGTAGGTGCTGCTCAGGTACTGGCCGGACTCGCTGTCGTAGTAGCTGTAGACCGAGACGTACTCGTCGTAGTACGAGCTGCCGTAACCGTCGTAGACGGCGTCGATGTAGTAGTAGCCGTAGTTGCCGGTCTCGTTGTAGCTGTACCAGTACTGGCCGGCGTAGTAGGTGCCGGTGTCGTCGTAGCCGTAGCCCGAGTAGCTGTCGCCGTTGCCGTAGACGTAGGTGAAGTAGAACAGCTGGCTGCCGGCGGTGCTGGCCACATCGGCCTCGTAGTAGCCGTAGCCGAAGTAGTCGTAGCTGCTGTAGGTGGAGTCGTAGCCGTAGCCGTACTCGCTGCCCAGGCCGGACCAGGATTCGGCGTAGGTGCTGCTCAGGTACTGGCCGGACTCGCTGTCGTAGTAGCTGTAGACCGAGACGTACTCGTCGTAGTACGAGCTGCCGTAACCGTCGTAGACGGCGTCGATGTAGTAGTAGCCGTAGTTGCCGGTCTCGTTGTAGCTGTACCAGTACTGGCCGGCGTAGTAGGTGCCGGTGTCGTCGAAGCCGTAGCCCGAGTAGCTGTCGCCGTTGCCGTAGACGTAGGTGAAGTAGAACAGCTGGCTGCCGGCGGTGCTGGCCACATCGGCCTCGTAGTAGCCGTAGCCGAAGTAGTCGTAGCTGCTGTAGGTGGAGTCGTAGCCGTAGCCGTACTCGCTGCCCAGGCCGGACCAGGATTCGGCGTAGGTGCTGCTCAGGTACTGGCCGGACTCGCTGTCGTAGTAGCTGTAGACCGAGACGTACTCGTCGTAGTACGAGCTGCCGTAACCGTCGTAGACGGCGTCGATGTAGTAGTAGCCGTAGTTGCCGGTCTCGTTGTAGCTGTACCAGTACTGGCCGGCGTAGTAGGTACCGGTGTCGTCGTAGCCGTAGCCCGAGTAGCTGTCGCCGTTGCCGTAGACGTAGGTGAAGTAGAACAGCTGGCTGCCGGCGGTGCTGGCCACATCGGCCTCGTAGTAGCCGTAGCCGAAGTAGTCATATCCACCGGTCAAGCCATAGACATAACCGTTCTCGTACCCCAGTCCGTAATAGCTGTAGGCGTCGACTGCATAAGAGGTCTCGCCGGATTCACTGTCATAATAATTGTAAACGCGGACAAGGCCGGCCAAAGAGTCATCGAAGCCGGAGTAGACATTGGTTACGTAATAGTAGCCATAGTTGCCGGTTTCATTGTAGCTATACCAGTACTCGCCGTTGTAATATTCGTTGGTATTGGAAAAGCCGTATCCAGAATAGCTGTCACCGTTTTCGTAAAAATAGGTGAAATAATACAAGTCACTCATTGGTACTACCTTTTATGTTACTTACGTCAATGTAAACCGACTTAATATAGGGTCGGCGCCTACCTATCCTCTGGGGCGTAAACAAGCGAAAACCCTGAAGAGCCTTTCCTCCATCAAGGAAAAGTCCTGGAGGGGTCGAATGACTTTTCTCTCACCCACACAGGTGGGTGCAGCGAGCATGGCTGTTCAGGGTTTTAAGGCGTTTACGCATAAATTTTTAAATATGTTCATTATTTATCGAGTGATCTAGCGATGTCAATATGATGGCATTCCTGATGAGTGCCTATTGCATTGCGCCTTGGTTTCTGCATTCCGCTGAAATTAAAGGGGGGTGTGAGTTTCATCACGGTTTTCGGCTTTCGTCTGCAGTCTTTAGCAAGGAGTGGTGATGGTGGGTTTCACGCAATAGCTGACCGGCTTCTGCGGTGGTGAAGGGCTTCTGGCTGCAATTGGCTTTAAGCAAGATGGAATAAAGGGAATAAGCTTATTCTTTCAATTTTGTTACTTGGTGCTTGAAAGTGCCATGCTGCCAAAAACGGTATCCCCTGGGAGGGGGAGGGGGGAGAAGGAGCAGTAGTACCGAGGTCTTGGGGGCCAGCCCGTGACGCACCAAGGGCGTCACGGGACCGGCTAGGCGGAAGGTTATTCCTGGACGTTCATGAACTCGCGGGCCCAGACGCGATACTCGTCGAGGGTCGAGTACTTGGTGCAGAGCTCCTTGGCGTTCAGGTCCGAGGGGCCGACGCCGCGCTGCTCGCGCAGGCAGTCGTAGGTGGCCTTGATCGCGGCGAAGTAGGCGGCGTGCCCGTTCACCACGATGCGCACGCCGTTCTCGGCCAGGCGGGCCATGTCGCGCAGCTTCGGATTGCCGTAGGTGATCAGCATCAGCGGGGTATCCGGCAGGTGCCGGGTGATGGACTCCAGGTGCTCGAAGTCCTTGATGCCGATCATGCAGATGCCGTCCGCGCCGGCGGCCTGGTAGGCCTTGGCGCGCTCGATGGTCTCCTCGACGGTGAGCTGCTCGGCGTTGGTGCGGGCGATGATGCTCAGCTGCGGATCGATGCGCGCCTCCAGGGCGGCGCGGATCTTGCCGACGGCCTCGTCCAGCGGGATCAGGTCGGTGGTCTTGTGCCCGTACTTGGGCGGCAGCAGGGTGTCCTCCAGGGTCAGCGCGGCGACGCCGGCGCGCTCCAGTTCGGCCACGGTACGCATGGCGTTGATCGCGTTGCCGTAGCCATGGTCGGCGTCGGCGATGATCGGCAGGCTGGCCACGCGACCGATGCGGGTGGCCTGCTCGACGAACTCGCTGAGGGTGATCAGCGCGTAGTCGGGGGCGGCGAGCACCTGCAGGGCGGCGACCGAACCGCCGAGGATGCCGACCTCGAAGTGCAGGTCGCCGGCGATGCGCGCCGACATCGGATCGAACACCGAGGCGGCGTCGTAGCAGGCCCGGGATTCCAGCAGGGCGCGGAACTGTCGTCTCAAGTCGTGCTGAGAAGCGATGGTCATAGAAAAAAACTCCTGAAAGGCGGTATGGGGTAGTCGTTTTTTTTCTGAATGGCTCTGGTCTTCCCATGGCATGAGCCAGGGGCGCCGAGCCTTTTTGGTTTTAAATGTCGCAGCGGGTGCGCAAGAGACCATCCGGAATAACTGCTTCCGCTGGTCGGGGACATGCCGTGCCGTGGCCGGCGTGCCTAATTGTTGTTCTGCTGCCAGGCGGATTTGCTCCGCGCGGACAGGCCCGGCCCGGTCTCTTCATTACGTCGATGAAGAGACGGAAGGTTTGACTAAAGTACAGCTTGTTTTGCCTTAAGACGAGCTTTTTGGCTACTTTGGTGGCTTTTCGCCTGCAATGTTCCAGGCGGCGCGAGCGCCTCACTCCACCTTGCTGCGGCGCAGTCGGGTGGTCTCCAGCTCGCCGGCCTCGACGGGCGCAGCGGCCTGGCGCAGCTCCGCCGGGCGGACGAAGCGGGTCGCTGCCGAGCCGTCGGCATTGTGCTGGAAGATGGCGCGCGGCCGGCCTTGGGCATCGAGCAGCACCTGGCCGATGCCTGCGCCGTTCCACAGGCGCTCGCCGCGCCGGCCGCGGTGGGGAACGCGCGGCATCACCTCCATCCGGCGTCGCTTGGTCAGCCAATTGAGCGGCGACCAGGGCGCGTAGAGCCAGCGGTTGATGCGGTCGAAGTACTCCAGCAGGCCGGCGGGGAACTGGTTCTTGATGCCGCTGCTGGTGATCTGCCAGATCCACGGCCCTCCCGCATGGTGGCGGATCCGCACGTCGTAGGCGAAGGAGTAGTGCACGTCGCCGGAAAGGACCACGTAGTTACCGGGGGTGCGGGAGTGGCGGAAGATGTTGAGGATCACCTGCGCCGCGCCACGGTGGGCCATCCAGTTCTCCGCATCGACCAGCAGCGGATGACCGGCCAGGGTGAACAGGCGCTGGACGGCCTCGATCAGCTTGACGCCGAAGATCGGCGCCGGCGAGACGATCACCGCGGCCTGCTCGTCGAGCAGCTCCTGCTGCAGCTCGCTCAGGGCTTCCCAGTCCATCAGTCCCGAGGGCCGGCTCAGGTGGCTTTCGCTGCGCCAGCGGCGGGTGCGGGTGTCCAGCACGATCAGGGTGGGCGTGGTCGGCAGCTGGTAATGCCAGTTCTGGAACTTGAGCAGCTCGTCGATCAGCCGGTCCTGGGCACGGCAGTCGAGGCGCTCGCCGGTGCTTTCGGTCAGCGTCTCGATCTGGTGCAGCGTCTCGCCGAACACGTCCGGATTGTTGCCCCAGCCCTGGCACAGGGCATAGGCGATCAGCGCGTTGCCGATGATGCGCCGGGAGAAGGGGTGGCCGTAGGCGGTTTCCTCCCAGCGCGCGGACAGGTTCCAGTCGTCGGTGACGTCGTGGTCGTCGAAGATCATCAGGCACGGCAGATGGGCGAGGGCGCGGGCGGCCTGCGGCAGCTGGGCGCAGAAATCGTCGAGAACCTGCTGTTCGCCGGCGTAGCGCTCGGCGAGGCCGGCCTCCAGCGCCGGGCGTTCGGGGCGGATCAGCGTCCAGGGGACGGGCGACCAGACCAGCAGGTACATGGCCAGCACTTCGCCAAGGGTGACCAGGTGGTTGTGGGCGTTGGCGGTTGTGAAGACCGGCTTTTCCACGCCGCCGAAGAAGCGTTCGCGCAGCGCCTCGCTGGACTTGAAGGCGGGCAGCAGGTCCTCGCGCCGGTAGTAGGTCAGCGGGTGGGCGTAGAGCTCCTCGCTGTCGGCGACCAGCGCGCCTTCGAGCGCTTCGCCGTAGAGACCGAGGCGGCGGATCAATGCATGGATGGCCACCAGCATCGGCCCGGCCACGTCGTCCGCGTAGATCTGGTCGCCGCTCAGCATCAGCAGCGCCGGGCGCGCCTGCGGCCGGTCGCGCAGGCCGGCGAGCAGGGCGTCGACCTTGGCCAGGCCGTCCTCGCAGGGGAAATGCGGCTTGCGGCAGGAGCCGTGCAGCAGGTTGTCGAGACGCGACTTGAGCACAAAGTCCGGCCGCGTCGCCCCCTCGTGCAGCAGGTGCGGCGCCCAGTCGGCGATGCCGCGCTGCCGGCCGTCCTCCTCCAGCAGCAGGTCGTATTCGATCGGAATGTCCGTGGGCAGCGGTCTGTCCAGCGGCACGTCGAGCAGGTGCAGCCAGGCATGGGTGCCGATACGCAGGTGGTTGCAGTGCGGCCCGTCGAGCGCGATGAGGCGTTGCTGCGGACCCTGCGGTCCGCTCCAGGCCAGTTGCAGCGACAGCTCCAGGGGCCGCGAGCCGACCAGCCAGAGGATCAGGCGCTCCGGGCTCGACCGGCGCAGCAGCGGGCCGGCGAGGACCGGAGGCAGGGTGGAGGCTTCAGGCAGGAGCGGAAGGTCTGTCGGCATGGCTGAGGTGTGTCGATCCAGGCAGGCGGGGCGCTCCCTCGCTCCCGGGCGTGCGGTTCATGGTCGGTGCTGCGCCCTGGCGCAGGCGGCGAAGCCGGGCATTATGGCACCCATGGGCCCTTTGACGTCAGACCCCGGCTGGGGCCTAATGCGTTCCCGCCGCCGGAGTCCGTTCGTCATGCCCCATGCTGCTGCCGCCAGCCTTCGCCCCAGTGTCCTGCATCTGCCGCGCGGCGACTGGCGCACCGTGCTGGACTGCCTCTGCGCGCACTTTCCGGCGATCGGCCGCGACGTCTGGCTGGAGCGCATGGCCCGCGGCCGGGTGCTGGACGGCGAGGGGAACGCCCTGGGGCCCGAGCATCCCTATCGCGAGGCGCTGCGCGTGCATTATTTCCGCGAAGTGGCGGCGGAAACGCCGATCCCCTTCGCCGAAGGCGTGCTGCATGTGGACGAGCACCTGGTGGTGGCGGACAAGCCGCATTTCCTGCCGGTTGCCCCGGTCGGCGAGTACGTCGAGCAGACCCTGCTGGCGCGGCTGGTGCGCCGCCTCGGCAACCCCGACCTGGTGCCGCTGCACCGCATCGACCGGCTCACCGCCGGGCTGGTGCTGTTTTCCTGCAACCCGGCGAGCCGCGGGTGCTACCAGGCGCTGTTCCGCGAGCGGCAGATCCGCAAGATCTACGCGGCCATCGCCCCGGCGCTGCCCGAACGGCGCTTCCCGCTGCTGCGCCGGACCCGGCTGGTCAAGGGCGAGCCGTTCTTCCTGATGCGCGAAACCGAGGGCGAGCCGAACAGCGAGACCCGCGTCGAACTGGGCGAATGTTCGGGTGGCCTGTGGCGCTACGTGCTGCATCCGGTCACCGGCAAGACCCACCAGCTGCGCGTGCACATGGCCGCGCTGGGCGCGGGGATCTGCAACGATCCGCTCTATCCGCGCCTGCTCGAGCGTGCCCGGCGGGAGGTCGACGACTACCGCCGACCGTTGCAGCTGCTGGCGCAGCGCCTGAGCTTCGTCGATCCCCTGAGCGGGCAGGAGCGGTGTTTCGACAGCCGTCTCGCGCTGAATCCCGACGCCTGTCGCTGAGATTGCCCGGGCGGCTCAGCCGGCCTTGATCGGGATGGTCTTCTCGTCGGCCAGGGCTTCCGGCTTCTTCGGCAGGCTCAGGGTCAGTACGCCCTTGTCGAAGCGCGCCTCGATGCGCTCGGCATCGACGTCCACGGGCAGGGCGAAGCTGCGCTGGAAGGCGCCGTAGTAGCGTTCGGCGACGTAGGCGTCCTTCTTCCGGTCCTCGTGCTCCTCCTTCTTCTCGCCCTTGATGGTCAGGCAGCCGCTGGACAGCCTGACCTCGATGTCCTGCTCGTCCATGCCGGGCAGCTCGGCGGAAATCTCGTAGGCCGCGCCCTTGTCGTGGATGTCCACGGCCGGCATGCCCTGGCCGAACAGCTCCCGCGACCACTGCGGCTCGCGCTCCAGCAGATTGCGGCCGAAGGGGCTGTGCAGGGCCTTGCGGCCGAGGTCGGAGAACAGGTGATCGACCTGCCGGCGCAGGCGATCCAGCGGATGCCAGTGTTCCAGGAAGTGCCCGCTGTCCTGCGCGCGCTCCGGGTGCCCCTGTTTGTCGCTGCCGATCATTGCAATCCCTCCTCGGTGACGAGCGTCCGGAATGGACAGGCCAAAGCTTAGGCCAGTCTCCATGACGTGCTTTCGGGGCGCGGCGGGAATCACCTGTCGCGCCGCTACAGGTGCGGCTTCATGACGCCGATCAGCAGGCTGATGCTGAAGAAGGACATCAGCGTGGTGAACAGCAGGGCGGCGGCGCAGCGGCCCTCGACGCCGAAGCGCTGGCCGAAGATCGGGTAGATGCTCAGCATGGGCGAGCTGGCGAACATCACCCCGGCCACCATCAGCACCGGGTCCACGTCCGGCAGCAGCGAGAAGAGCAGGAAGACCGCCAGCGGGTGCAGGATCAGCTTGCCGATGGCGATCATCCGCAGCTCGGCGAACAGGCCGTTCAGCTTCAGGCCGTAGAGCGAGCCGCCGATCACGAACAGCGCCACCGGCGCCGAGGCCGAGGCGAGCATCTCCACCACCTTGCCCGGAATCGCCGGCAGGCGCGCCTCCAGCAGGGACAGCAGCAGGCCGGTCAGCATGGCGAGGATCAGCGGGGTCCTGGCCAGGCGCTTGGCCGTCTCGCCCAGTACCTTGGCGGTGGAGCCCTGCTGCCGGCCGGCCTCGGCGAGGATCAGGCTCAGGGGGATGATCAGCAGGTTCTCCACCAGCATGTTCAGTGCCAGGCCGATGGCCGCCGCCGGGCCGAGCAGCATGGCGACGATCGGGTAGCCGACGAAGCCGCTGTTGGAGACGGCCATGCCCAGGGCGGTGATGGCGCCGCTGGTCAGGGGCTCGCGGCGCGCCTTGAGGGCGAACAGCAGGCCGAGCAGGTAGACCGCCAGGGACCCCACCGTGTAGGCCAGCATGTATTGCCAGTTCATCACTTCCTGGAAGGAGTTGTTCGACAGGGCCTTGAGCACCAGCGCCGGCAGGGCGAAGGTGATGACGAAACTGCCCAGGCCGCGGATCTGCTCGCGGCTGATCACATTGAAGCGAGCGGCGAAGAAGCCGAGCCCGATCAGGATGAAGATGGGCGTGGTGATGGAGAGGATCTGCAGCACGACGGACTACCTTGGTGGGATGGGCGAGGAGGGAAAGCTCGGGAGGCGCTCGCAGATTGTACTGAGCGGTTCAAGCCGTTGCGTCAAAGGAAGCACCCTTGGTGTGCGTTTAGCGAACGCATATTGCGGGTCTGCCATATGCTCCATCGATATCCTGATGTTGACAGACATCGTATCTCATTGGAGGCTGCTTGTGGCCGGCACGAAGATGCCGGCTTTACAGCGCGGGCAAAGCGCCTCGCTTCCCTTATGACCCGGGCTGCCTCGCACCGTCGCGTATGGCGAAAGGGCAGCCTTTCTGGAGTGGTCATCCTATGCCTATCGTCCATGTGCACCTCATCGAAGGCCCCAGCCGCGAACAGAAGGAATCCATGATCCGCGAAGTCAGCCAGGCCATCTCCCGCTCGCTGGCCTCTCCCATGGAGCGGATCCGGGTGATCATCCACGAGATCCCCAGGACCGATTTCGGCATCGCCGGCGAACCGGCGAGCAAGCTGCACCGCTGATCCGCCGGACGGGAGCGCCGGCCGCCGCCGGCGACTCCCGCGCGGGGCTCAGAGAATCGGCCTGAGCAGGGCCTGGGCCTCGTACAGCGCGGGCAGGTAACGCTCGCGCATCTCCTCCGGGTACATCCGCGAAGCATGGGTGGTCAGCGTCAGGCTGGCCTTCAGCTGCCCCTCGCGGTCGCGCAGCGGCACGCCCAGCACGCGCATGCCCACCTCGTATTCCTGGTCCACCAGCGCATGGCCGAGTTCGCCGATCCGGGCCAGTTCGGCGCGGATTTCCGCTTCCGTGTGCAGGGTGTAGGGCGTCAGGGCGCGCAGCTCGACCCGCGCGAAGTAGGCGTCCAGCTCCGCAGTGTCCAGCGCGGCCAGCCACAGCCGGCCGCTCGCCGTGCAGTACATCGGCACCCGCGAACCCGGGCGGATCGACAGCGAGGCGACGTGGCTGTAGCGGCCGCGCACGATGTGCACGATGTCGTCGCCGTCGCGCACGCCCACCGAGACATGCTCCTGGGTGGTCCGCGCCACCTGCTCGACGATCGGCCGCAGCATGCGCGGCAGCTGCGCCGAATCCACGTAGGCCTGGCCGATGCGCAGGGCCTTGGCGGTCAGCCAGTAGTGGCGCCCGTCGGTCTCGGCGAAGCCGTCGTGGACCAGGGTCAGCAGGAAGCGCCGTGCGGCGCTCGGGGTCAGCCCGGAAAGACTGGCCGCCTGCGGCACGCTGAGGCGCGGATGGCGTTCGGAGAACAGCTGCATCAGGGCCAGGCCTTTCTGCAGGCCGGCGATCAGGTCGCGGGAGTGAATGACGGGTTGTTTCATGGGCGCGGGAAGTATTTTGCCAATTTGATGCGATTATCGCAGTGTGAGTGCGATTAACAAATAAAGCGGCAAACAGGAACCTTGTTCCGGAAGTTTTGCGGGCGCAGGATCGAGCCACAACAAATCCAATAGCAACAGCTGGAGGCCCGCATGATTCGTGGTTCCACCGCCCTGGTCGGCATCGTTGGTTCGCCGATCGCCCAGGTCAAATCCCCGGAAAACTTCAACACCTGGTTCGCCGGGCACGGCCAAAACCTGGCGATGCTGCCCATCGACCTGCAGGAGCAGTCGCTGGACGCCTTTCTCGCCACCCTGCGCGGCTGGCAGAACCTGCGCGGCTGCGTGGTCACCGTGCCCTACAAGCAGCTGCTCGCCACCCGTCTAGATGCCGTCAGCGAACGCTCGGCGGCCCTGCGCTCGGTCAACGTGATCCGCCGCGAGGCGGACGGCCGCCTGGTCGGCGACATCGTCGACGGCGAGGGCTTCCTCAACGCGGCGCGCCGGCATCGCTTCGAGCCCCGCGGCAAGCGCGCCCTGGTGGTCGGCTCCGGCGGCGTCGGCAGCGCCATCGCCTATTCGCTGTGCCAGGGCGGGGTGAGCCGGCTGGCCATCGCCGACCTCAGCGCCGAGCGCGTCGAGAGCCTCTGCGCGCTGCTGCGCCAGGCCTTCCCGGCCATCGAAATCGGCGGCGACTACGCGTCGCTCACCGACTTCGACCTGGTGGTCAACGCCTCCCCGGTGGGCATGGGCGACAGCGGCGAGCTGCCGTTGCCGGAAAGCCTGCTGGAAACCTTGTCGAAGCACTGCCTGGTCGCCGATGTGGTGACCTCGCCGGAGATCACGCCGCTGCTCGCCTTCGCCCGGCGCATGGGCTGCGCAGTGCAGACCGGCCCGGAAATGGCCCGCGCCCAGCTCGGCAACCTCGGCCATTTCATGGGCGTCACGCCCCTGGATATCTGACGATGAACACAGCTACGCACCTGTCCCGTACAGGCCCGACGGACGCCTGTGCGCAGACCTGCGACGTCATAGTACTCGGCAGCGGCGCCGCAGGTTTCGCCGCAGCGGTCAGCGCCGCCTGCCTGGGCCTCAAGGTCCTGCTGGTGGAGAAGGCCGCCACCTTCGGCGGCACCTCGGCGATCTCCGGCGGCGCCGTATGGATCCACGACAGCGACCAGGCGCGGGCGGCCGGCATCCAGGTCCCGGCCGAGCGGGCGCGCACCTATCTGAAGACGGTCATCGGCAGGGGCTACCGGCCCGAACTGGTCGACGCCTTCATCGCGCGCGGCCGCGAGGCGCTGGCCTTCCTCGAAAGCCACAGCGAGCTGAAGTACAGCCTGCGGCCGCTGTCGCCCGACTACTACCCGGATCTGCCCGGCGATACCGAAACCGGCCGTGCGCTGGAAGTCGCCGAGTACGACGGGCGCCGCCTCGGCGCGCGCTTCAAGGACCTGCGCAGGCCGCCGGACGGCATGCTGCTGTTCGGCGGGATGATGGTCAACCGTGTCGATATCCAGCATTTCCTCGGCATCAAGCGTTCGCCCAAATCGTTCTGGCACTGCCTCAAGCTGATGACGCGCTACGGCGTCGACCGCCTGAGCCAGCCGCGCGGCACCCGCCTGACGGTCGGCAGCGCGCTGATCGCCCGCCTGGCCAGCACCGCCTTCGCCAGGGGCGTCGAGCTCTGGCTGAATGCGCGCACCGAATCCCTGATCGTCGAGGACGGCAGGGTCGAGGGCGTGCTGATCGACTACGCCGGGCAACGCCGGCGCGTGCTGGCCCGCGGCGGGGTGGTGCTGGCCTGCGGCGGTTTCGCCGCCGGTCCGCAGGCCGCCGCCTACCGGCCGAAGACCGATGCCGAGCACTGGAGCATGTCGCCGGAAACCAACGTCGGCGACGGCCTGAGCCTGGCCGCCGCGGTGAATGCCGCCACCGGCGAGGGCATGGCCGCCAACTTCTTCTGGGCGCCGGTCTCGGTGCTGCGCAAGCCGGACGGCAGCCTGGAGCGCTTCCCGCATCTGGTCACCGACCGCGCCAAGCCGGGGGTGATCGCCGTCAACCGCGCCGGCCGGCGCTTCGTCAACGAGTCCGACTCCTACCACAGCTTCGTCGAGGCCATGTTCGCCGACGGCGGCGCCAACGCGCCGTGCTGGCTGATCTGCGATGCCGAGGCGATGAACAGGTACGGCATGGGCCTGGCCCGGCCCAGGCCGGTGGACAACGCGGTGCTGGTCGAGGCCGGCTACCTGCACCGCGCCGAGAGCATCCTCGAGCTGGCGCGCCGCATCGGCGTGGACGCCGCCGGCCTGCAGCAGACCCTGGAGCGCTACAACGCCGATGCCCGCGAGCATGTCGACCGGGAGTTCGGCAAGGGCGGCAACGCCTACAACCGCTACATGGGCGACCCGCTGCATACGCCCAACCCCTGCATCGCGCCGTTGAACAAGGCGCCGTACTACGCGATCAAGATCGGCACCGGCGATCTCGGCTCGGCGCGCGGCCTGCTGACCGACGCCCGGGCCAATGTGCTGGATCGCGCCGGCCAGCCCGTCGCCGGCCTCTACGCCGCCGGCAACGAAATGAACTCGATCATGGACGGCACCTATCCGGGCCCCGGCATCACCCTCGGTCCGGGCCTGACCTTCGGCTACCTCGCCGCCTGCGAGATCGCCGAACGCCTGCGCAACGGCAAATCGAACGCAACCCACCCTGGAGACGAGCATGTACTACGAGCTGCGCACCTACACCATTAAGCCGACCAAGCTGGCCGACTGGCTGGCCCTCTACAAGAGCGACGCGCTGCCGCTGCAGACGGAGGTTCTCGGCAATCTGGTCGGCTTCTTCGTCACCGAGTTCGGCGGCGCCAACCAGGTGGTGCACATCTGGGCCTACGAGAGCCTCGACGACCGCCAGGCGCGCCGCACGCGGATGGCCGCCGACCCGCGCTGGCTGGAGTTCAGCCGCAAGAACAAGGAGCTGGACGCGGTGATGAGCCTCGACTCGCGACTGATGCGGCCGACCGACTTCTCGCCGTTGCAGTGACGACTCGGCCCCGCCAGCGGGGCCGAAGACCCAGCAAAGATGCCGATGTCCGCCGCGCGCGGGCAGGGGGGCGGCGTGCCCCTCGATCACAACAACAAGACGGGAGATCGTCATGCACAGTGTCGACAGCCAGCCCTTGCCCGAAAGTTGCGACGTGCTCGTCGTCGGTTCCGGCGCCGCCGGCCTCGCCGCGGCGGTGACTGCCGCCGAGCACGGACTCGAGGTCGTGGTGGCGGAGAAGGAGCCGTTTTTGGGCGGCACCAGCGCCTGGTCGGGCGGCTGGCTGTGGATTCCGCGCAACCCGCTGGCCATCGCCGAAGGCATCGTCGAGGACGCCGAACAGCCGCGTACCTACCTGCGCAGCGAGCTGCACACCGATAGCCTGGACGCGCGGATGGAGGTCTTTCTGGAGCATGGGCCGCGGATGGTCGAGTTCTTCCAGCAGCGCACCGCCGTGCAGTTCTTTTCCGGCAGCAGGATGCCGGACTTCCACGACTCGCCCGGTTCCGTCCGCGGCGGCCGCTCGCTCTGCGCCCAGCCGTTCGACGGCCGCCAGCTCGGCCCCTGGATCGACAGGCTGCGCCCGCCGCTGGACCTGATCAGCCTGGCCGGTATGGGCATCGCCGGCGGCGCGGATCTGGCGCACTTCTTCAACGCCCGCCGCTCGCCGCGCTCGGCGTGTTACGTGGCCGGGCGCCTGCTGCGGCATTTCCGCGATCTGCTGCGCCATGGCCGCGGCATGCATCTGGTCAACGG
Source organism: Azotobacter chroococcum (assembly GCF_002220155.1). NCBI lineage: Bacteria > Pseudomonadati > Pseudomonadota > Gammaproteobacteria > Pseudomonadales > Pseudomonadaceae > Azotobacter > Azotobacter chroococcum. The sequence goes on from NZ_CP011835.1 coordinate 1,687,370, forward strand.
CAACGCGCTGGTGGCGCGGCTGTTGAAAAGCGCCCTGGACCGCCGGGTGCGCCTGCTCACCGAGGCTCCGGTGCGCGGCCTGCTGCGCGACGGCGAGGCGGTGGTCGGTGCGCGGCTCGAACAGGGCGGGGCACTGGTCGAGATCCGCGCCCGCCGTGGCGTGGTGCTGGCCTGCGGCGGCTTCCCCCATGACCAGAAACGCATCGCCCAGCTGTTCGCCCATGCGCCGAGCGGCACCGAGCACCTCTCGGCGGCGCCCAAGGGCAACACCGGCGACGGCCTGCGCCTGGGCGAGAGCGCCGGCGGGCGGGTCGCCGAGGATCTGGGCAGCCCCGCGGCCTGGGCGCCGGTATCCCGGGTGCCGCGCGCCGACGGCGGCTTCAGCGGTTTCCCGCACCTGCTCGAGCGCGCCAAGCCCGGCTTCATCGCTGTGCGTCGCACTGGCCGGCGCTTCGTCAACGAGGCCGACTCCTATCACGACTTCATGAACGCCCTGTTCGCCGCCACGCCGGAAGGCGAGGTGGCGCAGGCCTGGCTGATTTGCGATCACAAGGCGCAGCGCCGCTACGGCCTCGGCTGGTCGCGGCCGTTTCCGTTCCCGACCCGGCCCTGGGTGCGCAAGGGCTATCTGCACCAGGCCGACAGCCTGGCCGAGCTGGCCCGCCAGTGCGGCATCGACGCCCGCCAGCTGGAGGCCACGGTGGCGGCCTTCAATGCCGGCGCGGAGCAGGGCGTCGACCCCGCGTTCAAACGCGGCGCCTCGGCCTACAACAAGGCCCAGGGCGAGGTGCTGCACGGCCCGAACCCGTCGCTGGGCGCGCTCGTCCAGGCCCCGTTCTACGCGGTGAAGCTGGTGCCCGGCAGCCTCGGCACCTCTTCGCCGGGCTGCGCACCGACGCCGGCGCCCGGGTGCTGGGGGAGGGCGGTGCGCCGATTCCCGGCTTGTACGCGGTGGGCAACGACATGGCCAGCGTGATGAACGGCCACTACCCGAGCGGCGGCATCACCCTGGGGCCGGGCATGACCTTCGGCTACATCGTCGGCCAGACCCTGGCGGCGGAGCCGGCGCGGCAGGCGCCGGCACAGGCGGCCGTGCGGCCGGTCGGGGCCTGAGCGACGAGGCCGGCGGGTGGAAATAGTCCGAGCGCCTGCGCAGAAAATACCTTCTGAGGGGCGCCCGCGGCTGCGAAAATGGCCATGCGCGATCTCCACCCACTGCCGACCCCGCCGCGACCACAACGGCGCAGCCCCGCCCACCCATTGCCTGCGGCCCGCCCCGGCTGCGGCCCGTTCGAGAGCTTTGCCGTGACCGCTTCGCTGCCTCCGCCCCTGCCGTTGTCCAGCCGACTGATGATTCCGCGTGCCTTTCTCGCCCTGGCGCTGGTCGGCGCCCTGCTCGGCAGCACCACGCCCTCGCCGCTGTACGGGTTCTACCAATCGCTCTGGGGTTTTCCCTCGGTCACCCTGAGTGCCCTCTATGCGGTCTACGCCTTTGGCGTGCTGCTGTCGCTCGCCGCCCTCGGCAGGCTCTCCGACCGCCTGCCGGACCGCCGGCTGATCCTCCTGCCGGCTCTCGCCGTGGTCGGCCTCGGCGCGTTGCTCTTCGGCTTCGCCGACGACCTGCAGGAGCTGTTCCTCGGCCGCCTGCTGGCCGGGCTCGGCACCGGCGCCCTGACCGGCAGCGCCAACGCCGCGCTGATGGACTTCGACAACCTCGACCGGCAGCGCCGCGCACCCAGCCTGGCGAGCATCGCCTTCACCGGCGGTGCGGCGCTGGGCCCGGTGCTCAGCTCGGCGGCGCTGTACCTGGATTTCTGGCCGCGCAGCTCGCCCTTCCTGCTGATCGCCGCGCTGGCGCAGCTCGCCGGCCTGGGGCTGGTTTTCGGCAACTGGCCGAAACCGGCGAAGACGCCGGCATCCGCCGACCGCCCGGCCGGCCGCCAGCCGCTGAGGCAGGCCATGGTCTCGCTGTGGCCGGCGTTCGCCATGGTCTGCGCGGTGCTGGTACTGGGCTGGATGGTGGGCTCGCTGTTCATCGCCCTGGGCACCACCATGCTGGCTTCCCTGCTGCCGGCCGGCGCCCTGGCCGCCGCCGGGCTGATCGTCGCCGCCTTCCAGATCGCCGCCGGCGCCACCCAGTTCCTCTGCCGGCGGATGCCCGCCGGACGGGCGATCCGCGTCGGCTGCGCTCTGCTGGCGGCCAGCTGGGCCGGCTGCACCGCCAGCCTGGCGTACGGCCAGGCCTGGGGTTTCTGCCTGTTCACCCTGTGCAGCGGCGTCGGCTACGGCGCGGCCTTCGTCGGCGCCATGGGTCGCCTGGCCATCATCGCCCCGGCGGACCACCGTGGCTCGCTGAGTTCGCTGTTCTACGTGGCCGGCTACCTCGGCAGCGCCCTGAGCATCCTCGGCATCGGCGCGCTGGTCGACGCCATCGGCCTGCTGCCGGCGATGCAGGGGCTGGTCGTGTGCGTCGGGCTGGCGGCTGTGGCGATTCTCTGCCGGGGGCGGTTCTAGTTCTGGAGCCGTCCATCCGTCAGTCGAGGTTCGTGCCTCTGGGGCGAGGCTTCTGCCGGTACGTCCGGTAAGGCTGCAGGCGCGGCCGGCAAGCCGGGAAGCTGCCCGAGCCGCCGGCGGTATTCGCTGGGCGTTTCGTGCATTTCATGGCGGAAGTGGCGGTTGAAGTTCGACAGGTTGCCGTAGCCGACCTGGAAGCAGATGTCCGCGATCGACTGCCGGCTTTGCAGCAGCAGGCGGCAGGCCCGCTGGATACGCAGCTTGCGGATCAGGTCGACGAAGGTGTGCCCGGTCGTGCGCTTGAAGAAGCGCGAAAAGGCCGGCTCGCTCATCTGCAGGCGCTGGGCGATGACCGACAGACGGATTTCGCCGGCCAGATCGGCCAGGATGTAGTCGAACACCTGATTGATCCGCCTGGTCGTCAGGCTGTCCAGCAGGGGCGAATAATGAGGGCTGGCCAGCGTGCGGCTCTCGTCGGCGTCGGCCCGGGCCAGGGTTTCCAGGAGCGACAGAAACAGCACCAGGCGCCTGAGACCGTCCGTCTGCCCGATGGTCTCGAGCAACCGGGCAGCACTACGGGCCGTCTCGCCCGTGAACTCGACGCCCTGCCGGGCCCGCTCGAACAGGGGCTGCAACCCGCCCAGTTCGGGCAGGCTTTCGCGCAGCTTCAGCAGACTTTCCCCGTCGAACTGCAGGACCACGTCGCGTCCCCGGATGCATTGCTCCGGCGCCAGATCGCTGATCCAGTCATGGGGCAGTCCGGGGCCCATCAGCGCCACGTGGCCGGGGCCGAAGTGGCCGATATGGTCCCCGGCGAGCAGCTTGCCGGTGCCTCGACGGATCAGGTGGATCTCGAACTCGGGGTGATGATTCCAGCGTGCCAATGGGAAGGGGTAATCGTGCTCGTACCAGCGGAAGCTGTGCTGCGGCTCGTTGAGGATCACCTCGAGATCCGAAGGTCTTCCACCGAAATCGCTACCCTTCATCATCACCCGGCGACGTCCTCTGGCTGTTCCTCCGAGGGTAGCCGCTGCAATCAGCCCTCGGCAAAGGTGATTTGCACCTTCACATCGCCCGGCTGGGCGCTGGCGGCCCGCTCGAAGGCCTCGACGCCCCGTTCGAAGGGGTAGGTCGCCGAGATCAGCGGCTTCAGGTCGACCTTGCCACTGGCGATCAGGTTCACGGCCCGCTCGTAGACATTAGCGTAGCGGAACACGGTCTCGATGCGGATCTCCTTGGCCTGGGCCGCCACCACGTCGAAGGGCACCGGCTCGACCGGCATCCCTACCAGGACCAGCGCGCCGCCGGGGCAGACGGTCGCCAGGGCGTCGTCGTAGGCGCGCGCACTGCCGCTGGCCTCGAACACCACGTCCGCACCCCAGCCGCCGGTGGCCTCGGCCACCTTGTCCTTCAGGGAGTGCGCCTTCACGTTGACGGCGGTGATGCCTTCGTAGCGCCCGGCGATGGCCAGTTTTTCCTCCATCAGGTCGGACACCAGCACCTGGCTCGCGCCGCCGGCCAGGGCGGCCAGGGCGGTCATCATGCCGATGGTGCCGGCGCCGATGACCACGGCGACATCGCCGGGCTTGATGCGCGCCTTGACGGCTGCCTGCATGCCGATCGCGAAGGGTTCCACCAGCGCCCCTTCGGCAAAGCTGACGTGATCGGGCAGCTTGTAGGCGAAGGCCGCCGGATGGACGACTTCCGGGGTCAGGCAGCCATGCACCGGCGGGGTGGCCCAGAACACCACCGACGGATCGACGTTATAGAGCCCCAGGCGCGAAGCTTTGGACTTGGGATCGGGAATGCCGGGCTCCATGCAGACGCGGTCGCCCGCGGCCAGGTGGGTGACGTTGCTACCGACTTCGATGACCGTACCGGCGGCCTCGTGCCCCAGCACCATTGGCTGATCGACAATGAAAGGGCCGATCCGGCCATGGGTGTAGTAGTGCACGTCGCTGCCGCACACGCCTACGGTATGGATGCGGATGCGCACATCATCCGGACCCAGGGGGGGAGTGGGCAGGTCGATGTCGCGGATCTTCAGGTCGTGTTGCTTTTCCAGGACCAGAGCTTTCATGGGTGGCTTCTCCTGTTCAGATGGCTTTGCTGGTGTTCGATTGGGGCGGAAGGCGAAGGTCGGGGCCGATCTGGTGTTCGAGTCCGGGCTGGTCGACATGGATGAAGTAGGTCAGCACCATCCCGACCAGGTAGAGCAGGGCATAGATCCAGACCACGCCCTCCACGCCCACCGCGGAAATGGTCAGGGTGGCGATGGCCGGGCCCATGAAGTTGGAAAGGCCGGCGGCCAGGTTGTGGGCCGAGATGGCCGCGCCCTTGTGCTCCGGGGCCATGGCCGGAAAGATCGCGCCCATCGGCACGAAGGCGGACACGCCGACGCCCAGGGCGACCGCGGCCAGGATGGCGGCCGGAAAGCTGGCACCGTAGGTGAGCGGCACGTAATAGAAGGCCAGGGTGGCGAGTGCGCATCCGGCGCAGCCGAACCAGCGCATCTGGAACACCCAGCCGATCCGGTCGCCGATCAGGCCCCACATCACGTTGGTGAAGATAGTGACGATGAACAGGGCGCCCCAGACGCGCAGCCATTGCTCCATGCTGAAGCCCACCTCGGGCGAGGTGAAGAACAGCGGCATGATCACGGGGAAGCCGAACAGCGTCAGGTTGCAGATGATCCGCACGATGGCGGCGATGAGGATGCTGCGATGCTGGAAAAGGATGGTGACGCCACGGCCCAGCTCACGAAAACGCCCGGCCAGATCCCGGTTGGCGCCGCTATCTTCCGCCTGCCGGTCCTTCACCAGGAACACGACCATGGCGCCCGCTATCGCCACCCAGGCGACGGCCATCCATAGCGTGCCCATGAAGCCGATATGGGGAATGCTGAAACTGGGCAGGTAAGTGCCGAGAAAACCGATGCCGATCGAATACATCGTCCAGTACCAGCCCATGGCCGAAGCCAGACGGGCGCGTGGCGCCACTTGGGCGACCCAGACGACGAAGGCATAAATGAACAGGGGATAGGCCAGACCCCGAATGCCGTAGAACAACACCATCAAGGCGTAGTTCTTTTCTTCCAGGCCGAAGAGCAGGAAAAGCACATGGAAGACGATCCAGGCGATCACGCCGATGCGCATGATCCGGCGCGGACCGAATATGTCGGCCAATACTCCGGAACTCCAGCTGGACAGGGCTGCCAGCAATCCATAAACGGTGAAGAGAAGGGATGCCTGTGTGGCCGAGAAGCCGAGATCGACGACGTAGCGCGACAGAAAGGCCAGTTCGATGCCGTCTCCTGTCATGAACAAGGCAATGGCGATATAGCCCCATATGAGCGACAAGGGCATGCCGAGCAGCAGCCCTCGCGACTCTTCGCGATGAGTCATGGTGTTTTCCTTTGTTGTAGTTGTAGGTGAGTGCGGCCGTCAGTTAACGGCCGGTGAATTAAAACTAACGAGGGGATGGGTTGACTGGCTAGCGCGCTTCTTTCCGCGGGGTGATACTTTTTTGCGGTGCCGTCCAAATGCGAAAGTCGGTAATGACAGAATGATGTAAAAGATCGGACGCTTATCTCTGCAGAAACTTCATGGTCTGCAGAGTGTGATCAAGAAAAATGGATCTGAACTTTCATGCAGTTATTCAAGATCTTTTTATTGCATCGATAACTTCCGAAGCCGATCGCCGGCCGGCCGCGAAAGTTGTACGCCCCCGTTGTTTGCAACGCGCCGATGGGAATGGCTGCCTAGCCGGTTCCCGGCGGCGGAATCGGCCTCGCCTAGCTGTGATCCTGCCGCGCCTGGCTGCGGAACTCGCTGGGCGCCAGGCGGGTGTGGCGGCGGAAGAAGCGGCTGAAATAGCCCTCGTCGGAGAAGCCCAGGTCGTGGGCGATCTCCTTGATGCTGCGGCTGGAGTAGGCCAGCTCGCGCTTGGCTTCGAGCAGCAGGCGGGCGTTGATCGCTGCCAGCGGGCTCATGCCCAGCTGTTCCTGGCAGAGCCGCCCCAGGGTCGCCAGGGTCATGCCGAGCAGGTCGGCGTAGTCGCTGACCGGACGATGGCTGCGAAAATGGATCTCCACCTGTTCGCGGAACTGGCGGAACTGGCGGACCTGCTGGCTGCGCCGGCCGCGCGGCTGTCCCGGCTCGGCCGCGGCCGACTCGCCCAGACGAGCGATGTGGACGACCAGCGCCAGGAGCAGGGCGGTGCTGCAGGCCGCATGCTCGCGGCCGCGGGCCAGGTATTCCTCCTCGAGGGCGGCGAACAGCGGCAGCAGCGGGTCTTCCGCCGCCGTCCAGCGCGGCAGGTCGATCAGCTGGCGGCTGCGCAGCAGCGGCAGCAGGTCGGGGGAGAGGACTTCAGCCGCCGATTCCAGCGGCTGCTGCAGGGCGGTGATCACCTTGCCCTCCACCGGACCCTGCCAGTCGAAGCCGTGCACGCTCTGCGCCGGGATATGGATGATGCAGGGCGCGCGGGCCGCCAGGCGGACGCTGTCGCAGAGCACCTGGCCGCCGCCCTGCTGCAGGTAGAGGATCTGCAGCTGGCTGTCGTGGCGATGCGGCTCGATCGACCAGTCGTAGGCGCCGGAGCGGTTGGAAATGGTCTCCACGTGGAGGGATTCGTGCCAGACCGGCTGGGCGGCCTCGCCATAGAGGGCGTAGCTGGGAATCTTGTGCATTGTTCTGGGCTCCTTGCCTTCCCTGATTAGCCCGCGGTGGCTGGGCCGGTCAATGCGACTCTTCCCGGATGCGCTTTTTTGTTCGAAATGTCGGAGTGGTTGCCGATTTCGTCCATTCTGGAGCGCCGCCACGCCCGCCTAACATCCCTCCCCACGTGCAGGGCCGGAAGGCCCGACGCGCCCACAACAATAAAACGCGGCGCCACGGCGCGCCGCCCTGCGTGAGTGCCGGAGATGGTCATGAACAACAACGACAACTGGCTGGGACTCGACTCGGCCGTCTGTGTGGTCACCGGAGCGGCCGGCGGCATCGGCCGCGAAATCGCCGCCGCGCTGGTCGGGCAGGGCGCCCGGGTGGTGCTGCTGGATCGCGACGCGGCCGGTTGCGCGCACCTTGCCGAGCAACTGTCCCCTCGTGCCGCCGAACCCGTCCAGGCTATCGCCTGCGACATCGCCGACCCGGCGAGTGTGCAGCAGGCGGCTGCGACGTGCTGATCAACAACGCCAGCGTGCTGCAGCCCGGCGGCATCGCGGAGATCAGTCTGGAGAAGTGGAACCAGGTGCTGTCGGTCAACCTGAACGGCTACCTGCTCTGTTCCCAGGCCTTCGGCCGTTCGATGCTGGCTCGCGGTTGTGGGCGCATCGTGCACATCGCCTCGATCGCCGCGCACTCGCCGCAGCCCTGGAGCGGCGCCTACAGCGCGGCCAAGGCCGGGGTGAGCATGCTCTCCCGGCAGATCGCCAGCGAATGGGGGCCGCGCGGCGTGCGCAGCAACGCCGTCTGCCCGGGGCTGATCCGCACGCCCCTGTCCGCCGCTTTCTATGCCGATCCGCAGATCGAGCGCCAACGCTGCGCCATGACCGCCAACGGGCGGATCGGCGAGCCCACCGACATCGCCAACGCCGTGCTGTTCCTCGCCAGCCCGCGCGCCGACTACGTCAACGGCGCCGAGCTGACCGTCGATGGCGGCCTGGAAAGCATGCTGATGGCGCTGATCCCGCGCCCCGGCTTCGAGTCGCCCGCCACCGCCCGCCAGGGCTGAACCCCCCATTCACCGGCGCGCGCCGCTTTTAGGCGCGGGCGCGCCCCTGCCTGTCCGGCAAGGAGACTGCTCATGACTGCGCAAACCCCGCTTCCCACGCTCAGCTGCGACGTACTGGTCGTCGGCTCCGGCGCGGGCGGCCTGTCGACCGCCATCACCGCAAAGAAGCACGGCCTGGATGTGCTGGTGGTGGAGAAGGAAGAGTATTTCGGCGGCACCACGGCCTTTTCCGGCGGTGTGCTGTGGATTCCCGGCAACCACCTGGCCAGGGCCTCCGGCGTGCAGGACAGCCGCGAGGCGGCGCGCACCTACCTGCGGAACGAGGCGGGGGCCTTCTTCGACGAGCGGGCGGTGGACGCCCTGCTCGAGCACGGCCCGGAAATGGTCGAGTTCTTCGAGCGCGAGACCGAGGTCAAGTTCGTCCCGACCCTCTATCCCGACTACCACCCGACGCTGCCCGGCGGCGTCGACATCGGCCGCTCGGTGCTGGCGGCGCCCTACGACATCCGCCGGCTCGGCAAGGACATGGCGCGCCTGCGTCCGCCGCTGGAGACCATCACCTTCATCGGCATGATGTTCAACTCGTCGAACGCCGACCTGAAACACTTCTTCAACGCCACCCGGTCGCTGACCTCGTTCGTCTACGTGACCAAACGGCTGACCACCCACCTCAAGGAGCTGCTCCTCTACCGCCGCGGCATCAACGTGACCAGCGGCAACGCCCTGGCCGCGCGCCTGGCCCAGTCGGCGCTGGATCTGGACATCCCGATCCACACCCGTACCCCCGCCAGCGAGCTGCTGCTGGAGAACGGCCGGGTGATCGGCGCTTTGGTCCGCGGGCCGCAGGGCGCGCAGCGGATCTAGGCGCGGCGCGGCGTGGTGCTGGCCAGCGGCGGCTTCTCCCATGACCTGGCGCGCATCCACCAGGCCTATCCGCACCTGCGCCGCGGCGGCGAGCACCTGTCGCCGGTGCCGGCCGGCAACACCGGCGACGGCGCCTACCTGGCCGAGTCCGTCGGCGGCAAGCTGGAGCTGCGCTTCCCCGAGGCCGCGGCCTGGATGCCGGTCTCCAGGGTGCCGCTGAGCAAGGGCCGCCACGGGGTCTTCCCGCACCTGCTCGACCGCTATAAGCCGGGCGTCATCGGCGTGCTGCGCGACGGCCGGCGCTTCACCAACGAGCCGGAGTCCTACCACGACGTTGGCGCCGCGCTGATCCGCGCCTGCGAAGGCCAGCGCGAAACCGCCATGTGGCTGGTCTGCGACCGCACCGCCATCGGCAAGTACGGCCTGGGCTACGCCAAGCCGGCGCCGATGCCGCTGCGTCCGCTGCTGCGCAGCGGCTATCTGCTCAAGGGCGCGACCCTCGCCGAGCTGGCGCAGCGGGCCGGCATCGACCCGCACGGGCTGGAGGAGACGGTGCGCCAGTACAACCTCGGCGCCGAGCGCGGGGTGGACAACGAATTCGGCCGCGGCACCACCGCGTTCAACCGCTACCTAGCCGACCCGGAGCACCGGCCCAACCCCTGCGTGGCGCCGATCGCCAGGGGGCCGTACTACGCGGTGAAGGTGGTCATGGGCGACCTCGGCACCTTCGACGGCCTGCGCACCAGCCTCGAGGGCGAGGTGCTGGGCGAGGGCGGCGCGGCCATCCCCGGCCTGTACGCGGTGGGCAACGACCGCGCCAGCGTCATGGGCGGCAACTATCCGGGCGCCGGCATCACCCTCGGCCCGATCATGACCTTCGGCTACCTCACCGGCCGCCATCTGGCCCGCGCTGAGGCGCTGCAACCCGCAACCCGCTACCGGGAGGCTGTGTGATGAACCACAAGCCGGTCGTCGACCACCGCATCTACACCATCAAGCCGCGCGGCATGGCCGAATTTCTCGAGGTCTTCGACCGCCTGGCGATGCCGGTGCTGCTGCGTCACCTGGGCAGGCCGCTGGCCTTCTACACCAGCTGCATCGGGCCGCTGAACCAGGTGGTGCACCTCTGGGGCTACGACAGCCTGGACGACTTCGAGAAACGCGCCCTGGCCCGCGACAGCGACCCGGAGTTTCGCGAGTACCTGCAGGCCTCGGCGCACCTGGTGATCGCCCAGGAGACGCGGATCATCCGCCCGGTGCAGTTTCAGAGCTTGCTGTAACGACTGCGCCGCCGGTTGCCTTGCCGGCGGCGCGCTTGCCCGCAAACCCACCGGTTGCGCACGTCCGGCAGTGCGCGCGCAGCCCTCATGCCCGGAGGAAATGCCGTTCGTGCGCTGCCATCCCCGATCGCCTTTCGACAATAAAAAAATGAGCCCGAGGCTCGAGGTGACTTCAAGTGAACGCGACAAGAACAATGGATGTGCGTGAACTGATCAACGACCGCCCCTTCGGCGGCTTCCAGAAACTGGTGGTGTTCTTCTGCTTCGTGATCATCGCCCTGGACGGCTTCGACGTGGCGGTGATGGGGCTGATCGCGCCCCAGCTGCGCGAGGACTGGGGGGTGACGCCGCAGGCGCTCGGGCCGGTGCAGAGCGCCGCGCTGGTCGGTCTGGCGGTCGGCGCGCTGGTCGCCGGGCCGCTGGCCGACCGCTACGGACGCAAGATCGTGCTGGTCACCAGCGTGCTGTTCTTCGGCTTCTGGACGCTGGTCACGGCCTTCTCCAGCGATGTCACCCAACTGGTGGTGTTCCGCTTCCCCACCGGCCTGGGCCTCGGCGCTGCCATGCCCAATGCCGCCACCCTGACCGCGGAGTTCGCCCCGGAGCGCAAGCGCGCCTTCCTGGTCACCGTGGCCTTCTGCGGCTTCTCCTTCGGGGCGGCCGGCGGCGGTTTCCTGTCCGCCTGGATGATCCCCAACCTCGGCTGGCAGAGCGTGCTGATCATGGGCGGGGTGTTGCCGCTTTTGGTGGTGCCGCTGCTGATCTGGAAGATGCCGGAGTCGCTGAGCTTTCTGGTCAGCCGCCGGGCACCGCGGGAGCGCATCCGGGGCATCGTCGAGCGGATCGCGCCGGGCGCCGCCGACAGCCGCACCGACTTCGTGATGCCGAGTGCCCCGCAGCAGCAGGGCGGTGCGCGGCTGGTGCTGTCCAGCCATTACCGCTTCGGCACCCTGATGCTGTGGGTGGGGTATTTCACCGCGCTGTTTCTCGTCTACCTGTTCAGCAGCTGGTTGCCGACCCTGGTCAAGTCGGGCGGTTACAGCGTTGCCGATGCGGCCATCGTCACCTCCATGTTCCAGATCGGCGGGCCGGTCGGCGCGCTCTGCGTCGGCTGGGCGATGGACCGTTTCCGGCCGCACGGGGTGCTGCTCGTGACCATGCTGGTGGCGGCGTTGGCCATCTGCGCGATCGGCCAGGCGACCCACGACCTGCTCCTGCTCGGCGCCATCGCCTGCGCGGTGGGCTTCTGCCTGAACGGCGGCAGCGTCGGCATGAACGCCATGGCCACCTGTTTCTATCCCACCGAGGCGCGCGCCACCGGAGCCTGCTGGATGAGTGGCATCGGCCGCTTCGGCGCCATCCTCAGCGCCTTCGCCGGCGGCCAGATGATCGCCATGGGGCTGCCGCTCGGCCAGGTGTTCGCCCTGCTGGCGATTCCCGCCGTGCTCTCCGGGCTGGCGCTCGCCGCCAAAGGGCTGGACCGGCGCAGCATGCCGCAGCTGCAGACCGCCTGACCCTCGAACCGCACCCGCGCTGCGGGTGCTGCTCCGTTCGCAGTCATGGGCGGCGGCGGGTCCATCGTCACCATGGCCTCGACCCTGGCGCATGTGGGAACAGGAGAACAGCACGGCCCATTCGGCGGCCAAGGCCGCGGTGGTCAACTTCACCCGCTCGGTCGCCCTGGCCAGCGACCGGGCCGCGATCGTGACCGGCACCTGTCTGCAGGTCGACGCTGGCTATACTGCGATCTGACGGAGCGGCGCGTGGAGTTGGGGGAGGTTCCGTCTAGAATGGCCGTCTTTCGCAACGAGACGGGCTGACAATCAAATGACTGGAGTTCTCTCCTATGTCCACCTCGACCCCGATACGTCGTGTGGCCGGCACCCTGGCTGCACTGCACCTGCTGCTGTTCACCCAGATTCCCATGGCCCAGGCGGCGATGATCGGCACGCCGGAAGTGATCGCCGCGGAGCAGCATCGGGTCGATCGCCAGCAGTTGCGGCAGATGCTCGAGGACCAGGAGGTCCGGAGGAAGCTGGAGGCCCTGGGGGTCGACCGGCAGCAGGTCGAGCAGCGGATCGGCAGCCTCACCAGCGCGGAACTGGCACAGTTCAACCGGCAACTGGCCGAGGCGCCGGCCGGGGGCAGCGTGGTGGGCATCATCGTGCTGTTCCTGGTGATCTTCATCGTTACCGACATGCTCTGCGCCACGGATGTCTACACCTTCATCCGTTGCGTCAGGTGACGGGCAGCCTGCGGGCGATCCTCCTGCTCGGGTTGTTCTCATTGCTTGCGGCGTGCGCGCGTGCTCCGCTGTTGCCGGCGGAGACCGCGCGCCTGCCCGAGCGGGTCGAGCTGCCCGGCGTGCCCTTCTATCCGCAGGACGACTACCAGTGCGGGCCGGCGGCGCTGGCGACCATGCTCAGCCAGCGTGGCCTGGATACCTCGCCGGGGCTGCTCAAGGACCAGGTGTACCTGCCCGGTCGCCAGGGCAGCCTGCAGGTGGAGATGGTGGCCGCCGCGCGCCGCCACGGGATGCTGGTCTATCCCCTGGCGCCGCGGCTGGAGAGCGTGCTGGCCGAGGTGGCCGCCGGCAACCCGGTGCTGGTGCTGCAGAACCTCGCGCTGGACTGGTGGCCGAGCTGGCATTTTGCAGTGGTGGTGGGCTACGACCGCCGCGAACAGCAGCTCATCCTGCGTTCGGGAACCACGCGCCGGCTGACGACCGATTTCGTCGCCTTTGACCGGACCTGGGCGAAGGGCGGGCGCTGGGCCGTGTTGACGCTGCCGGCGAACCGGCTGCCGGCGACGGCGCAGGCGCAGTCCTGGCTGCAGTCGGCCAGCGACCTGGAGGAGACCGGGCAGGCGGACGTGGCGCAGCGGGCCTATCGCGCCGCGGTGGAGCACTGGCCGGAGGCGTCCGTCGGCTGGTTCGCCCTGGCCAACAGTCGCCATGCCGAGGGCAATCCGCGCGGTGCCGAGGAGGCGCTGCGGGAAAGCCTGAAGCGCGATCCGCGACTCGCCGCCGGCTGGTTCAATCTGTCCGAGGTTCTTGCCGAGCGCGGCTGCCCGGCGGTCGCCAGCCAGGCCCGCAGTTGCGCCCGGCAACTGGCGCCGCAGGACTCGCGCTTCGCGGCGGAGCTGCCCGCGGCCTGGGCCGCCGACGCGAACTGCGCGCCGGTGCCGGTCTGTCCGTCGTCCTGAGTCAGACCCCCAGCCGGTCCCGCAGCGTGTAGTACCAGGCGCCGAGGGCGGTGAAGGGCACGCGCAAGAGGCGGCCGCCGGGGAAGGGGTAGTGCGGCAGCGCGGCGAAGGCGTCGAAGCGCTCGGCCTGGCCGCGCAGGGCCTCGGCGAGCAGCCGGCCGGCCAGGTGGGTGTAGGTGACACCGTGGCCGCTGCAGCCCTGGGAGTAGTAGAGGTTGTCGCCGATCCGCCCGACCTGCGGCAGGCGCGAGAGGGTGAGGAGGAAGTTGCCGGTCCAGGCGTAGTCGATCTTCACCTTCTGCAGTTGCGGGAAGGTCCTGAGCATCTTCGGCCGGATGATCGCCTCGATGTCTCGGGGATCGCGGGCGCCGTAGATCACGCCGCCGCCGTAGACGAGCCGCCGGTCGGCGGAGAGCCGGTAGTAGTCGAGCAGGTAGTTGCAGTCCTCGACGCAGTAGTCCTGCGGCAGCAGGCTGGCGGCCAGCTCCTCGCCGAGGGGCTCGGTGGCGATCATCTGGGTGCCGCAGGGCATCGACTTGGCCGCCAGCTCGGGGACCAGATCGCCCAGATAGGCATTGCCGGCCAGCACCACGAACTTCGCCCTGACCCGTCCCTGCGGGGTATGCACCAGCGGATTGGCGCCGCGCTCGATGCGTACGGCGGGCGACTGTTCGTGGATCACGCCACCCAGGGATTCCACCGCCGCAGCCTCGCCGAGGGCCAGGTTGAGCGGGTGGATGTGGCCGCCGGTCATGTCCAGCATGCCGCCCACATAGCGCTCGCTGGCCACCACCTCGCGGATGCGGCGGGCGTCCAGCAGTTCCAGCCGGGTATGCCCATAGCGCTCCCAGAGCTTCTTCTGCGCCTCCAGGTGGGCCATCTGCCTGGGCGTGAAGGCGGCGAACACGCCGCCGTCCTTCAGGTCGCACCGGATGCCGTGGCGGGCGACCAGTTCGCGCAGGATGCGCCCGCCCTCGAAGGCCATCTCGCCGATCCGGCGGGCCTGTTCGGCGGGCAGGCTGCGCTCGATCACGTCGATGTCGCGACTGTAGCTATTGACGATCTGCCCGCCGTTGCGCCCGGAGGCGCCGAAGCCGACCCTGGCCGCCTCCAGCACAATGACGCGAAAGCCGTTTTCCAGCAGGAACAAGGCGGCGGACAGCCCGGTGTAACCTGCACCGACGATGCACACGTCGGTTTCGGCTTCGCCGATGAGCTCCGGACGCTCCGGAGCGGGATGGGCCGAGGCAGCGTAGTAGGAGAGCGGGTAGTCGGTGTTCGCCATCGTGCGGCTTCCTGTTCCGAATATTCGACGTCGGATCGATGCTACCGGAGCGGATTTTCCCCGGCTAGCGCGCCGGAATCCGGCCCGGATGGGAAAAATCATTTTTTTCAGTCGGTTAGCGGAAAAAGGTATTGACAGGCCAGCGCAAGTCCGTAGAATGCGCGGCCATCGACAGGCACATAGCTCAGTTGGTTAGAGCACCACCTTGACATGGTGGGGGTCGTTGGTTCGAGTCCAATTGTGCCTACCAAACAAAACCCGCGCTGCGCGGGGCTTAGAAGGCGATCCGAAAGGGTCGCCTTTTTTGTTTTGGGAAAATATTGGGAATATTTTGGGAAAACGCCCACCGGCTCATAGCTTCAGGTCTGCCTGGACACGCTGGTAGACGATTCCCTTCTTCTCGTGACCGGCCTGGTAGTAGGCAGTCATTTCTTCCGTCGAATGGCCCATCAGGGCCTGCACGTATTCCTGCGAGAATCCCTGTTGCTGGTAGAGCCAGGCGCCAAGTGCGCGCAGCTCGTGCACGGTAGGGCGGGCCAGGGGATCCTTGATATGGTCGTAGGCGTGCGCCGCATCCCTGGCCTTCCGAAATTCCTTGGTTAGATAGTCATCCGTCACCGCCGACCAATGGAGCTTGGCGTCGATCTGCTCGCGCTTGCGGGCCCTGGGCCGGTAGCAGATCAGGTAGGGGCTGGCGATCGGCTCGGCCAGGCACTCCTGCACGACCGCGCGCAGATCGGCCCCCATCTCGATCTCTAGATGGATAGGGTTCTCGTAGTTCTGGGTCTTGCCGGTGCTGATGCGGATGGTGTTGGACGCCATGTCCACCGCTGCGCGCTCCCAGGTCACCAGATCCTCCCGGCGCTGCAGGCTCAGTAGCGCGAGTCGGATTGCGCGTTTGAGCCAGGGCGCCGTGGTGTCGGCCTCGAGAATCTTGGCCACGCCCTCAAGGGTATGGCGCTGGCGCTTTTTCTCTTCCTCCCGCTTCTTGAGCGTCATTTCGGCGTAGTTGCGCTCGGCCAGGCCCTTGGCTACGGCGAAGTCGAAAATCTGAATCATCAGCCCGCGGTGCTTGGTGTAGGCGTTGTTGTTGTACTGGTCCAGGTATTCTGCGACGGCGAGCACATCGAGCTGGCCTACAAGCTTCTTGCCCAGGTCCGTCCGGTACCGCTCGAGCTTGATAGCGATCTCCTTGCACGTACTGGCGGCCAGCTTGCGGTCTGGCAGGTATTCGGTTTCGAAGCGGTCGCAGAGGCGAGCGAAGGTCGGCGCCTCTTCTCCGGTGAGCAGTGAGAGCAGTTCACCGTCATCGACCATGAGCGGTGCAAGCTTGGCGTTAGCGGCTTTGGCCAGCTTGGCGGCCTCGGCCAGAGAGCGGTTGATGCTGATTTTCTTACCTGTGATGGGGTTGCGGTACTGCCAGTATTTGCCGTTCGGGTAGAGGTTTGGCGGCAGGTCGCGGTTTTTGCTGGTGCGCTTCCGGGGTGGTGCCATCAGCCGATCTCCAGCATCTTGGCCAGCAGCGGATCGTTCGAGCCGAGCAAGGCAGCCTGCAGGTCGACGAAATACAGACCGCCGCGCACCTCGCCAGCGAGTTCCCCCTCCTCGATCCACTTCTTCAGCTGCTGCAGGCTCGGTTTCCCGCCGGCATAGCGCAGCTTCCTGTATTCGCCGGCCTCCATCAGTCGCGGCATGTTCACGGTCAGCTGTGAAATGACCTTTGCCATGGCAATACTTCTCCGCACCGCCAAGGTTGGGCGGCGTGCTGGTGTTGGTGGATGGGTTACTTGCGCCGCTGGAACTGCGTGCAGCGGACGATGATGGTGCGGCCTTCTACTTCAAGGACGGGCATGGAGGCGAAGGGCAGGGAGGAGCAGTTGTGCTTGGCGTAGCGGCAGGCGACGCACATGCCGCCCTTGGGCTGGTAGTTCATCGGCTGGCCTCCAGCAGCTTGCGCAGGAGTTCCTTTTCTTCTTTGGCCTGTTTCAATCCATCGCCCGTATCGAAGGGGCCGCCGACCAGTGACCAGGCGCTGGCGAATACCTGTACCTGCTCCATGATCTGCTCGACCCATGCAGATTGCTGCTCTGCCTGCTCCGGCGCTGCGGTGTCGCCGGGGGCGGCTGGCAGAGGCAGCAGCTCGTAATTGCAGCAGTAGTCGTGCTCCTCGCCCCAAAAGCGGCCATCTTCGTCCATGCCTTCATCGTCGATCTGATCTTCCGGCGGGCGCTCGATCACGTTGACCTTGGTCGCTACGGCAGTCACCTCTCCGGCGACGACAAGCTCAACGTCTTCGTCCCAGCCGTCGTCTAGGTACTGCTGGATAACCGCATCCGACGCGGCATCACGCTCTTCAGGCGTGCGGTAGTACGTGAAGTCGCCGTTGCAGTGGTCGTAGATGAAGAAACGAAACTCTGCGCTCGGGAAATCGCTTGTCTTCTTTTGCTCAGACATTGCTCAACTCCTTCTTGTCGGCGCGGTCCAGGCGCTCGATCTCGGCCAGGATCAGGGCGCCGGCCTTAACCAGCTCACGGCGACGATCCCCCGTCTTTCCATCCCAGCCATCCGGCTTGATGGCTTCGCCAAGCGTTTCGGCATAGCCAGTGCTGGTTGCATCCCAGTCGCGAGCTGCCGGCGGCATGGCATAGAAGCAGGCAAAGGCGGCGATCTCGTCGCAGGAATGCGCGTCGTCATGCTCCGGTGTCCAGCCCTCTACCTCAATCTGCCGGCGGCGCTCGGCCAGCACGTCGGTGGCTGCCTGGCTCTGCTGCGCTGGCGGGGCTGCGTCTCGCTCTTTCCGTTCTGCATCGCCGATCTCCCAGAACTGATGCAGCCAGTGGCCCTCGGGGGGCGGCGTGGTGCCCTGCTTGCCGAATGCCAGGGCACCAATAACGCAATCCAGCAGGTCGCGCTTGTAGGCGTTATCTCCGTCGATGCTCAGATTGTTCTCGCGGCGCATGCGGTCGATTGCTTCGTTCATGCCGGCTTGGGTCGGCTGCGCCGGCGGGGTCGGCGCACTGACAATCCGTGCGAACTCGCTGATTGCCATCATGTGAGCCAGATCGCTGTCGTTTATGTAGACGCCAAGGCCGGACTTCTTCAGTGCATCGCCAAGTGTTCTATCCCATACGGTCACCGGGATTTCCCGTTGGCCTGCGGGCGGGGTCGGCGCGGCGGAGAGCATTGCCTTGTACTGATCGAAGACGCGGGCTCTACCGCTTCGATCTGGCTCCCCAAGCGATACCTCATACCCGGCTTCAACCATTTCGATGGTTGGCCTTTCAGGAACAGGCTTCCAGCCGTCCAGCACGGCAACCGGGGCTACGTCCTTCGCAGGAATGGCCGCATCGCAGTTCTCACACATGCCAGATCCATGGATGAAACCGGCGCCGTAGCTGCCGGCTGGGTACTCATCACCGCAGATGCACTGCACCATCTCATCCACCAGGCTCTGCACTGGCGCGGTCGTTTCTTGGCTCATTTGGTCTGCTCCATGTCGGTAGTTATTGCCTTGACGATTGGTGCCCCGATGACGCGCACGTCACGAAGATTCAGGGCGCGAAGCACGCGGGCTACGGCCGCCTCTGCAGCCTGGCGGTAGACCTGGGCCAGGTCGCAGCCGGGGCCCCAGCTGCCTACGTTGGATATTTTGATGGTCAACTGGACCTTGGCGCTTGTGGTCACGCGCGCGCTTGGTTTGCTCAATTCGGGAACTCCTTGGTGTCAGAATGCGAAAGCGAAGTTGGTGCCGACCGGCGGCAGTTCGGCGGTCTGGATAGGGGGCGGCAGTGATATTTCCAGCGCCGGGGCGGCATCCGCGTCGAAGGGAGTGCCAACCAACGGTGTTGTCGTTGGCCAGGGGATCAGGCCCTCGTCGCTCCTGCACGGGGCCCAGCGGGCTATCAGGTCCCACACAGCGTCGAAGAACCAGCCGTGCCCGACGCAGTAACCGCCGGTCAGGTAGTCCACGCGGATGAGTTGGTCGCGTGGCGGCGTTTCTGATGTCGGCCGCCAGTCGAGTTCGGTAGTGCGGGTGGGGCGAGGGATAGCTTTTTCCGGAGGGCAGTTGGGTGGTTCACCTGGATCACTCGGCTCCGGAGCATCCAGCGCCTCGAACTGCCTGCGAGCCGCTTCCCCGGACGCTACCGCCTGGCCGCCGATACGCAGGGCGTCGAAGTGGGCGCGCCCGCAGGCGGGACACTCCTGAAACTCGAGGACTGCGCGCTGTTTCGAGCGTTCGGCCCGGCCAGGCTTTGTGCTGGCGCCGCAGCTGCATTGCATAGATAGGGATTCTCCAGGCAACAGAAAGCCGTACCGCCGGCGGTGGCCGGCAGTTGGCTTATGGTTCGGTGGGTTAGATCAGGTCAGGCTTTGCGATGACGTACTGCTGTGGCGACTCAAAGTTGCGCTTGAGGCTTTCGATCGCGCGGTGCATTTGAGCCAGCTTGTTGCGATAGGTGCGAACTTCCCACCATGCGGCGGCTACGTTATAGCCGGCCTTGGTCAGCCTGGTCAGGATCAGCTCGCAAGGGGATTCGGCCGGATCGACCAGATCCAACGGGAAAACTTCCAAGAAATCGGTGTGCTCGTTGCGGTGGTACTGAGTCCCTGGCCGGCGACCGGACAGATAATCGACCGGGAAGTGGATGTCGAGGCGAGGTTCCGTTTTGGGCTCCGGCTTTTTTCTCAGCCATTCCCCCTCCAGCGCGTAGGCGGCGATGAAGTTCCGGGCGGCGTCGAGCTGGTCGGCCGGGATGTCGGCAGCGGAGCGGACACCGAAGGCGGCATGGGTCTGCGACCAGATTTTCGCCGTGGCGCGGCGCTGGACCGCCTGCGGCAGAGAAACCACCTTGCCCTTGATGATCGCGCCGAGCATATGGAAGCCGTCGGTGCCGATCGTCTGGCCGAGGAGGGTATCCATCTTGCCGCTGGTGTCCTCGTACCGGCCGTGCTTGCGGATCGTGGGTAGGACTTCATCGCACACCCAGGACTCGAACCGCAGCGCCTCGTCCTTCCGGCTCTTGATGATCAGGCGGTAGAGATTGCCCTCGCTGATGAACGTCACGCGCCGCTTCTGGCCTCCGGATCTGATGTCACTGGTAGTTACACCAGCCTCTCGGCAGTTGTCGACTACGGCCTTGCGGCTGTTGGCATAGCCGAGGACAGCGCAAACGTCTGCCGCGCAGAACCACGGCTGGTCGCCGATCAGCAGCGTGCGGACTTCGCGGGCTTCAAATTGGAAGGGGATTACTTGGGCGGTGCTGCTCATAGTGGGCGATCCGTTTCTAGTCGGAGATTGACCGCCACAGGAATATGGCGGCCGGGAGGCTAGAAACCCGTGCACCCACGGGCGGACTTCTTCCCCTTTCGGGTGTTGTATCCGTCGCCCTCCCGGCCATAAACCGCGAGCGCCCACAGTCCATGGCGGACTGCGGGCGAAAAAAATCCACGACTATCGGGCGTGGTGGCGTTCCGGGGTGCATTCGAGTTTCTAGGCTCTTGGCGCGAACCTTAGCCCCGGAATCTCTCAGCGTCAACGGTGCGCCGCTCGCTGCATCGGCGAAACCCCCTGTTTCGTCGGCTCCTTTGTCTTGTCGGTTTGGTCACCGGGTTGCAGCGGATGCAGTCTTTCCTCTCGCCAAGGAGGTGCAGGCCATCGCTTTGGCTTCGGCAGTAGGTGATGGATTAGCTTTCTTTGGGCATGGGGATACCTGTCACCATGGTGGCATTATGGAATAAAGCCGAATAAGCTTGGGCGGATAAGTCTCTGCTAAATAATGGCTAAGAGGTTCCGATGAAATCGGTATTTAGATACTCCAAAAAAAAGTATAATGACTCTTTATTAAAACTTGGTGGTATTCGGATCGGAACTTTGCACGATTTTCGAAAGGCAGAGCATAAGCAGGGGATATCTGATCCAAATGAGGGGAAAAGGATTATTAGACATCATATTCCTTATGTGAATAGCGACGATGAAGATAGCATTCATCTAAAAGCTATTCAGATGTTTGGGGTGATTAAGGTTGCTAATGGTCTTAACTGTACGTTCGAAAATGTCAATATGGCTATGGATTTTAATTTACCAGACTGCTTCGTATATTGCGTGTCGTCGTGTCTATCCAGAAATGTAATGGGGCAGTTCGAAGGTGCGGATTCATGTGTTGAAGTAGTTGATGTTATGAGGTTTTTTAATCGCTTAACTGATACTTTGCATAGGAATGTACCAATTCGTGATTTTGTATTGTCCGAGGTTAAGTATCAATCTCGCGATGAGGTTTGGAACAATAAAGATCTTGGCGTCCATCCGGCTTTTATAAAAGAAAGTGAGTTTTCTAGTCAGTTTGAAGTGCGGATGATATGGATCCCTAAATTCAAAGATGCTATCAGTCCAATCATTTTGAGTGATGTAGGATTAGTTAGGTTTTTAAAGGTAGTGAGTGTCTAGTTAATTATTCGCAAAGAGCTTATTCAATAGTCATGCTTGCCAATTTCGCCGATCTGCTGCCAGTGCCCGTCCATAGGCGTCAGGCCAGCAGACGCTGCTGAACCTGCAGCTCCTCGGCAAACAGGGCGGAAACCAAGGCCCGCATCGGCGGCGGGCTGACGCTGTTGCCGACGAAGCGCACCTGCACCTTCTTCGAGAAGGTCCGCCCGTCGTGCCCGCGGTCGAAGACATAGCCCTTCGGAAAGCCCTGGGCGGCGTAGAGCTCGGCCGGGGTGAGCATCCGCATGCCGATGTCGACGATGACGTAGGGCGTGCCGCGCACCGTGACGGTGACCAGGGCCAGCCGATCCTTGGTCGTGATGGTGTGCAGCGGGTCGCGCAGGTCCTGCCCGTCGCCCTGGCCGTAATACTTGGTCAGGAATGCGGCTACACGCAGGGCGCCGGCCTCGACCTCCGATGACAGCGTGCAGGCGACCAGCGCGTGGTGCTCAGCCCCGGCGGTGATCACCGGTACCGGCTCCGTCAGCTCGCGGCCCACGCAGTTCTTGCGCAGGGTCATCAGGCTGGCAGTCACCAGCTGCTGCTGGCTGCCAGTGTTGGTGATGGTGGTCATGGGCTTGGTCAGCGCATGGCCGGGCGTTTCGTTGAAGCCGCCGTTCTGCTGGGCCAGGTAGGCGACCGCCAGGGCGAAGTGCCCGCCTTTCACCTCGCTGCAGATAGTGCGCAGCGGCTCGCTGGCTGGCATGTTGCGCTGGCTGCTGCCGTTGGCGTGCTCGGTGATCAGCGGGGCAACCTCGCACTTCACCGCGGCGAAGCGGGCGGCGCCGGCCAGGACGGTCGGTAGCGGCTCGCGTGGGTCAATGCCGGTCACGTTCTGCGCCATCGCCGCAAGGCTGCCAACGGCACCGTCTGGAGCGATGAACGGGTCGGGGTTGTCGATGACGAATTTCTGGATGCCCTTGGCCAGACGCGCCAGGGTCTTCTCGGCCAGCGGCCGGCGAACCCCGAGAGCCTTGCCTTCCTGGGCGTCGAGAAAGATCGACGGGCACGGGATCGACCAGTCGATGTGCTCGGCGGCGGCGCTCAGCTTGCGCTGGCCGCGCTTCGGCTTGGCGGCATGGCTGGGTTCGGGCCAGCGGATCGGCACGTCATCGCGGCGAGCCGCCAGATAGAGCCGCTTGCGCAGAGTGGCAGCGCCATGCAGGCAGGCCGCGTAGGAGCGCCACTGGACGGCGTACCCCAGGCCTCGCAGCGCGCCGACGAAGTGCTGCCAGTTGCGACCGCGGCGCTTTGTGCAGGGGACCAGGTACTGCTCGGCGACCGGCACGTGCTCGCCAGGGCCGGCCACGCTGCCATCGACCTTCACAACACGGCCGGTGCTGGCGCAGCGCTTGGCCACCAGCGGGCCCCACTGCAGCATCTGCTCGACGTTCTCCAGGGTGATCACCCGCGGCGCCCTGCCGTGACGGGCCAGCGTGCCGGCCCACTTGATGACCACCCACGCCAGCGCGCGGATCTTCCGGCTGCGCGGCTGGCCGGCGCGGGCCTGCGAATGATGCGTGCAGTCCGGCGAAGCGTGCAGCAGGCCGACCGGGCGGCTGGCGGTGGCCTCCAGCGGGCAGACCTCGTAGACGTCGCTCAGGTAGTGGCGGGCATGCGGGTGGTTCAGGGTGTGCATGCTCACGGCGTCGGGATCGTGGTTGATGGCCACGTCCACCGGGCGGCCGAGGGCCTGCTCGATGCCGGTGCTGGCGCCGCCGCCGCCGGCGAACAGGTCGACGATGATCTCGCCGGTGAAGTTGAGGCCGAACTGGGTATGGAAGGCGGTCATGCTCTCTCCAGGCAGAAGGGGGCTGCACCGCCGGCGCGGGGGCTGCAGCGGCCAGCCTTGGGGTAGTGGGTCATGCCATCCTCGCGATTCGGTACCGGTCGTGCGGCCAGAATTTCTGTCCGGTCTCAACCACGCCGTCGTCTTCCATTCGCAAAACCAGGGCGGCCACATCGCTCGGGGGCATTCCGCAGGCGCGGAAGATCCGGTGCTTGCTGACCCACTCGCCGCCGGACTTGCGCAGCTGCTCAAGAATCGTCTGGCTAGCCAGGTCAGCATCGAAGGGGTAGTACGGATCGCCTAGCTGACGAGGCTTTCGCCTGTCCGGCGGCTGCGGCTTGCGCCGCTCGGCCCGCGGCGGCTCGACTTCTAAGCACAGTGCGAGTTGCATTTCGGAGGAGGCCTTGGCAGTCATGCCACGTCCTTCCATATGGTGGCTGGCGCCTTCTTCTTCGTGCGGCCTGCTGCCGGCACGTCAGCCTTCACCTTCGCGCGGATCTTGAGGTCGCGGTAGAGACCGGCTTTGCGCAGCAGTTCGATGTACTGCCGGGCGAATTGCGGGGCGTCGAACATGGGACTCAGCTGGACCACGCGCGCGCCGCTCATGGTCTTCTCGGCTCGCAGCTCGACCGCTTCGAGCCATTGCGCTTCGGTCAGTTGAACCTTCAAAACGACGGTCGGCGTATTCTTCCGGGCTTCCTCGCGAGCGTAGTGCTCGGTCATGCCGAAGACGGCAAAGGTGCTCATGGCTCTTTCTCCAGACAAACGGTGCCGTCCGAACTCAAACGGCTGAAATCAAAAGGGAATCCTGTGGTCCAACGAGCCCGGCCCAAATTTTCAGGGGAGAATCTTGTGAGCCGAGTAGTGAGAAACATCCGCAAAACTTTGGATTCAGTAGCCGCCAACAATGAGGCTGCTGCGATTGAGGTCATGCGAGCGATTGAACAGCTCGATAACGGATTACTTCGCCAGCGGCTGCTGAGGGTGGTCCATCATCTGAACCAGGATGCCGGCGAGTTACATGCTCTTCGGCATGCAGTGCCTGATCAGAAAAATACGGCGAGCGTAGCGGTGTGCGCGCCATATCGCCGTGACAGGTAGGCGTGACAGCTACGGCAGGCGGATCAGCTCGGCCAGTGCCTCATCGCTGAGGCGGTCGGCGCCATGGATGAGCCGGGTGATCAGATCCTGCGGTTCCTCGATGTCGGTGCGCTCCATCGAGCGCACCAGCTTGGCATCGGTGGCGTGAAACAGGTCGAGCTCAATGCGACGGGAGAGGAGGCGAGCGAGGCGTTCCTCTTCCTTGAGCTTCTTGCGCTCGCGCTCTTCGCGTTTGCGTTCTGCGGCGGTCTTGGCAGTCATGGCAGGCACCGCTCCAGCAATATCGCCCCACGCAGCTTACCGTCCCGCATGACGACGATCTGGCCGCTGGCTACCTGAACGACGATGTGTGGCTCGCCGCGGGCGATGGCGAGCTTCTGGGCCAGCTTGATCAGCTGGACGGCGTTGTTCATGCCGCCTGCCTCGCTTCCAGGCTTGCAATTGCTTTGATGTGCCGCCAGTAATCGGCGCGGCACATGGCTGTGGTAGCCCCAGTTGTGGCGATGCGGATGGAGCCGCCTGCTTTGCACCAGGCCAGCGCTGTGCGCGGGCAGCGGGTGGTCATGCCGCGGTGCTCAGTGGCGATTTCCATGCTGTTCTCCTGCCTGCATTTGCGCTGTGCCAGGTATGCGCTCGAAGATCCTCCATGCTTCGCCTGGATCGACGCGGGCGGGGCCAACGTGGCGCAGTTCAGTGCCATCGGGCAGTTCCAGGATGATGACGGGCTCGAGCAGCGTTTGGTCGCTGGTGTTGACGGCAGTGGCGACTGCCCAGGAGTCGTGGCTGGTGTCCAATATCTGGACGTTCCGCAGGGTTACGTCCGGCGCCGGAAGCTCGGCACCCTGGGCTTCGTGGGTGGCCAGGGTTCCGTCGGCCAGGACAAGCAGAGTCGCGGTCGCGGCGACGCCTGCCGATTGCTGCATGTCGATCAGTTTCATTGGGGTTCTCGTGGTTTCAGGGGTGGGTCGCGCACGCATGAGGAAGCCGCCTCGGGCGAGGTGGCTTTCTGATGAGGGCGAGGGATTGGGTGTGGCCGGTTACGCCGGCCAGGCGGGCACTCTGTCGCCGCTGGCGTGCCTGCCAGTAGGGTGGGAATGGAAACCCAGGCTTGCAGATTACTCAAACCGACAGCGCGCCTTGGTCGGGGCCGTGAGACCCGACATGGTCATTGCAGAGATGGCCAGCTAACGCATGCCGGCATGCCGATCTGCCGACGGAATTAATAGCGTAGGCCGAGGAGGTAGCGCACAGCCAAACGGCTAGCTGAATGAATAGCCCTTGCCGAGCTTTGCTCAGGTCAGCTTGAGAGAGGGGCACTAAGGAATAGGTGGGCCGGTTACGCCGGCCAGGCGGGCACTCTGTCGCCGCTGGCGTGCCTGCCAACTGGGTGAGGGCGTGGAGCCCCCGGCTTGCAGATTACTTGAACCGACTGCGCGCCTTGCGGAGCCCTGTAGTCCGGCGTGGCCACCATTGAGCAATGGCCGGCTAACGCTGACGGCATTCCGATCTGCCGACGGTTTTCCTAGCGTAGACCGAGGATGTAGCGCACAGCCAAACGAGTCAGCTGAATGAATAGTCCTTGCTGAACCCTGCGGTGAGGTCCTTCCCACAAGAGCGGGAGGTGTGGCCGGTTACGCCGGCCAGGCGGGCACTCTGTCGCCCTTGGCGTGCCTGCCAAGAGGAATGGAAGGTGCTGTCCTCCTTGGCTTGCAGATTACTCGAACCGACAGCGCGCCTTGCCGGGGGGGACTTTGAAACCCGGCGTGGCCATCTTTGGGGATGGCCAGCTAACGCTGACGGCATACCGATCCGCCGACGGTGTTCGTAAGGTAGGCCACGAGCCGTACACCTAGCCAAGCGGCTGGCTCTTTGTAAGACAGAAGGTATGTGAAGGGGATGGGAAAAGGCCGGTTACGCCAGCCAGTCGGTCACTCTTTCGACGTCTGCGTGACTACAGACCGCGTGGCGTTATCGCTGCCCTGTCTTGCGGATTACTCGAACAGGCTGCGCGCTTTGCCGGGAGCCGTGAGGCCCGGCGTGGCCATCGTAGGAGATGGCCGGCTGACGCCGCTTGCATACCGATCTGCCGACGGTCTCTGCATCATATACAAATGATAATTATTATCAATCTTGCAGAAGGGGGAAAAGGATGGCCGGTTACGCCGGCCAGACGGTCACTCTATCGACGTCTGCGTGACTACAGATTGATCCGGTGAAGACTTCCGTGTCTTGCAGATTACTCAAACCGACTGCGCGCCTTGCCGGGAACGAGATACCGGCGTGGCCACTTCGGAGGTGGCCGGCTGACGCTGACGACATACCGATCTGCCGACGGCTTGGACTGACATGAGCATCTCTTGCAACTTCTCCCCGGATTAGCTGGGGAGTGCTCAGTAAGCTAAGCCCTTGGATAGGGCCTCGCTATACCCTGCGGTGGGAAGGTCCTTCCCACAAAAGCGGGGTGGAGGGATGGCCGGTTACGCCGGCCAAGCGTCTGCTCTGTCGCTGAAGGCGCAGATACCTTCTATTTCGGCTTCGTCCATTCGGGCGGCGCCTTGGCTTCCGGTTTACTCGAACGAAGACGCGTTTTGGTCCGGCGCTTTCGGCACTGACCTGCAATGAAGTCTCGATTGCGCTAACGCCTCCGCATGCCGAACCGGCACGGACTTAAAAATCTGGTTACCCAAGGGTGGGTGCCTTGCCTGGAGCAGGGAAGGATGGCCGTCTTTCCGGCCTGTCATCTGCTCTGTCGCCAGCTGCGCAGATACAGCCAAAAGCAGGAGATGAGCACAAACGTGGCTTGCGAATTACTCGAACCTGCAGCGCGCTTTACTGATGGGGATGAGCCACCAGCATGACTGTAATAAGCAGTAGTCAACTAACGCTGCAGGCATGCCGATTCGCCAGCGGCTTGCAAATGATAGCGTGCTTTTTAATTTTGTGAAGTCAGTCACATTTGTTGACTTTGCAGCAACTCCATTCAATTTTCATTGCTGATTCGTTTCCGTATCGCTTTTCAATGTCCATCCTCTGGATGGGCATCAGGAAACGTTCGGCGTTGTTTTTCCCTGGCGGGCCCGCTGCTGATTGCAGGCATTCCGGCTGATTCAGGGTGGCCTCGGAGCTTCCTGTTCACCTGGCTCGATCAGCGTTGCCGGGTGGTCATCGGTACGAGTTGAAAGGCGCTTTCCCACAGCTCCTGTCTGGCCCGGTTGAGTGGGGCAGGTCTGCGCGAGTTGCCTGCCCGACTGCAGGCTGGGCTTGCTACTTCATTGGCTGGCTCTCCTGTGCTGAGCCTTGGGTGGTGTTTGCTGTTGCTGAGCGCTTCAGCTGCGCCGCGATTGCGGCTTTTGAGGCACTCGTTTTCAAATCTGGCCGGTGTTACTCGCCACCTCCGGCTGGGCGTTGCGTTTCGCAATCTCGGGAGCCCTGATGGCTCGACAGCCAGTCGCGGCTCTTCGCCCACTGGCTCTCCCTTGATCGAGGACCCTCTACGCTGCGGGTCACGGGGCGAGGCTCCCCCTGTACCGGACTTGAAGGCGCCGGCTCGCTGCCCATGGAAGCAATGGCGTTTTGCTTCGATGGCGTTAAATATAAGCAAGCTTATCTAAGTGGTCAATAAGTTTACTTATGTATTTGGCGGCAACAAAAAGCCCGCACAGTGGCGGGCTCGGTGATCAGTGCTCGGGGCGGCTCCATCGGAGGTGGACGCTGCCATCCCTCTGCTGGGTCATCGAGACGTTCTCGGACTCTTGGATCTCGTCCAGCAATCGCTCCCAGTCATCCGGCCGATCATCGGCGGCAGGGGACAAGAGTGCCTGTCGTCTGGCCTGCGCCATGGGTGACGTGATCGCCTGATTGACTCGACGTACGAGCCGCTCGTAGCTGGAAATCTGGGTTTGATGGGTAACAGTGCGAGCCCTTGAGCGCGACATGCGAATGCCTCCTTACTGCTTTGCTGTATAACCATACAGTATGTGGGTAAAAAGGCAGGATCAAGGAAAACAGTGGTGGCGCTCTGATGGCATGTAAACTTTTCGAGCAGGTTCGGCCTGCCACTCTGAGAGCTGCGTTGCTTGATCTATTGCGGTGGTTATAATAACCACTAATTAATGGTGAAGAGGGGAGGCCAGTGAATAGCCGTGAAGTAATAGGCCTCATTGAGGCGGACGGCTGGTATCTGGTGCGCGTGAATGGCAGTCATCACCACTTCAAGCACCCGACCAAGCCTGGGCTGGTCACCATCCCGCACCCAAAGAAGGATCTGCTGGCCAAGACAGTCGGCAGCATCTTGAAACAGGCCGGAATCAAGTAGTCCTGTGATCTCCAAAGGGAGTCGAGAGCATGCTTTATCCAATTGCAATCTCACCCGGCGACGAGCAGCACGCCTGGGGCGTCGAAGTGCCGGACATCCCCGGCTGTTTCTCTGCGGGCGATAACTTGGACGATGCGATGGCGATGGCTCGCGAGGCCATCGAGGGGCATCTGGAACTGTTAGCCGAAGAGGGCGCGCAGATCCCCGAGGCGAGCAGTGTGACCACGCATGCGAGCAATCCGGACTACGCCGGTTGCACCTGGGCGGTGGTAGACATCGATGTGACCCGGTACATGGGTAAGGCAGAGAAACTGAACATCACCCTGCCGGGGCACCTGCTGGCCCGGATCGATGCCTATGTGAAGGCCCATCCGGAGCAGAAGAGCCGCTCCGGCTTCCTGGCTGCCGCAGCATTGAAGGCGTTGCAGCACGGCTGAGGTGGGCTCGGTAGGAAGGGGGCGGGCTACTCGGCGGGCACGGTCCAGGTAAGCCGGACGCTATCGCTCCCGACGTGATCGACCTTGACGTTCTCAGCTTCGGCGACTTCCTCGAGGAAGCGTGCCCAATCGGTTTCAGGTTCCTCTGGCAAGCGATGTATCGTCACGTCCTTGGCCTGCTGCGCTTTCGGTGAGTTGATGAGCTTCTGAATGCGAGTGCCCATCAGCTCATAGCTGGACGGCTGGCGGACGGCGGTTTTCTTGACTGGCTTGGCCATGCGGCTTACTCATTGCTGTATTTGTATACAGTATAAGGGATGCTAAGGGGAGGGGTGGAGTAGCTGCGGACGGCCGAAGGACGTGAACCAAGTAGAACTTTGAGCGCGTCGCTATGCCGCAGCCCAGAGCAGCTGCTACCTTGGGTTGATCGATTCCGCCAAGGAGGGCGCCGATGATGATCAACTCAATCCTTTCTCTTGTGCTCGCTGGTGGCCTACTTGCTTTGGGGGGATACCTAGCAGCCAAGAGTTGGCATGAGCAGCAAGACGACCCCAGCCAAGATCTGGATACTGTCGACGACGATGGGCTGTTTGATGGCTGGGACGGGCTCGCCCCTCGTGAGCGGAAGAAGCGCCTGGCGGTATATCAGCGGCGCGTTCGGGCTCGGCTCGCCGAGCAGGAAAGTGAGTGGCTGCGGGCGAGGCTGAGGGAGTGCGCGAAGGGGTGAGGCGGAAAGATCAGATGGATTGGAGAATATGAAGTGGATATCAATATAACGGCTATCGAGAGATTAATCAGGCAGTTGTCTGTGCCTGTGGGAATGATCGCTTTAGGTGTCTTTCTTGCGGTCACTTTTGGCCAAGAGGAAACTCCTGCAGGCTCCCCAGTTTCTGCCATGCTGGAAGGGTTTTGGTATGTACTTCGCTGGCCTGCCATGGGGCTGGTTATATTCGGCGCCTCTTTCGGGCTGCGGCGTCTTTGGCAACTTTATCGTTGGGAGTCCGGCGAAATAGATGGAGGTTGCCTCAACTGTGGAGGCCCGATGAGCCATAAAAGTGGGCGCTATGGACCCTATAGTGTCTGCAGAATGTGCGGGTCAAAGCGCGAAGGGTGGTACTGAGGGCCAGAAACGAAAAGCCCCGCGCGGGGCGGGGCTTCAGGCTAGCTGCTAGCTAGCATCACTCTGGCGGATTGGCGCGCACAACACCCAAGATGGTCGCCTGCTTGATGTCATCATCGAGAACCCTGGCATTGATGCTGAGGTGGACAACGGTCCGCTCCCACTCAGCATATTGCAAAACCTCTTTCTTTTCCGCGTCGAGTGACATGTCTTCGACGACAGCTTCAAACTCCAGGATGCCCTTGTGCTTCCGCACCTTGACGCGGAATTCGTCTGGGTTGGATGAGTCGACTCTGAGAATGCGATAGTAGCCATCCAGACGCTTTTCGGCCGCTTTCCGGCGAGCATTTGTGATGAGCTCATGTGCTACATCGCCCGACACGGTGACGCCGTCCACAGTTGCTTCGTCCGCTGTAGCGAAACCCCTGAGCATTTCTGTTCTGGCGTCGTAGGTCTGCCTACTTACCTGTTCCAGCGCCGGCTGCCGGACAAGCAGCTTCGTCAGTGCCTCAAGTCTGGCGGTCTCCTGCTTGGACTGCTCCTGAATCGCTGTCAGCATGTCCCTCTGTTCTTCAGTTTTTGCTTCGGACAGGCGCACGTCCTTCCTATGGTTCAGGTAGGCGGTATAGGAGGTCTTGCCAACCCATAGCACACCAAGCCCAAGGATGGTGATGGCTGTCATTTCGGGGGTCATGTTTTCGCCTACTTTCTCGGCAAATTTGATCAGGACTTCTTGGAAGTCTACCTCGAAGATAGACGAGCCCTCCTCAACCTTTACCTCGATCTCAAGCTCATCCCGCTCTTCCTTGGACAACCTGCGAGTGTCTTCTGTACCGTATTGGGCCAGCGCATAGGACTTGTATACGAGGTTCTGGAGCTCAAGAAAGGACTTCATCACGCTCGGAGTGATGCTCGCCTCGAATTTGTCGCCAACGAGCCGGACGCGGAGTTTTGGC
This sequence comes from Azotobacter chroococcum, assembly GCF_002220155.1. NCBI lineage: Bacteria > Pseudomonadati > Pseudomonadota > Gammaproteobacteria > Pseudomonadales > Pseudomonadaceae > Azotobacter > Azotobacter chroococcum. The sequence continues at coordinate 1,718,452 of NZ_CP011835.1, forward strand.
CAGCCCTCTAGATGGATATCCCCTTTGAGCGGCTGCCCTGCGAGAAAGGTTTTGATCGCCTCGAACGCATCTTCTTCGGTCTTGATTGCGAGCTTTTTTGTCACCTACATCCCCTTGCGGTGAGAATTTTTCTATTTCACAGAGCAGTGGTGCGCCCTGATGCGATCATTTAAAAAAGACTAACCGCGTCGGCCAGCTCATCCCGCAGCGCCAGCACCTCGCGCGGCGCTTCGATGTCGATGCTCACTCGCCCACAATCGATCCTCCCGAAATGCAGGGTGATGCCATCATGCAGCAGGTGCTGGAGCAGCTTTTCGTGGTCTACCCCCTGACCTTGCTCGGCGGGCAGGCTGCTATCAACACTGTGGCTATCTGCACAAGCTTTCGCACGGTACCCCGTCATTGTTCCGATCAAGCCGCCCATTCCCGCACTCGCTCAGGTGGAACTCGGCTTCGGCGCAGCTCGCCATCTGCCCACACGTTTTCTTTGTCGAGCAGCTGTAGGCCGAGCTGCTGCTGGTCACCTGAGCTGTTGTCTTGATCGGGGCAGCCTTCTGGCTCATCGCGCTTTGGCAGCGGGAAAAATCGACCGGTCCGACATAGGGATTGGCCCAGCCCATGGCGCAGGCGGTTTTCTGGTTGCGCCACTGCTCCCACTCGCTGACCGGGTACATCTTGTTCCAGGCCTCATAGGTGCGGCGATCCTGGCTGGAGAGGCGCAGCTTGTAGCGGTCAGCCATGTAGAGGTAGATCCGCGCTGCAGGGCCGCGTGCCTCAACCGGCGGCATGGCGGTCTTCTCCTTGAAGTTCACCACCATCTGGCATTGGCCGTACTGGGTCGGCTTGTCCGTGACCATGCCCAAGGCGAAGTTTGAGCGATCGCCATTTACCTCGCCGACGCTGGGCACCAGGTTGTGCAGATCCGCCTCGGCTGCTGCGAAGGCCGGGTCGTTGTCCGTACAGTTATCGCGCCCACCTTTCTGCCAGCATTGGCGCTGGTGGCCGATCACCCAGGCCGGAACGACATGCTCCCACTCGACGCGGCCGGCTCGGTTCGCGTCTTTCCGGACCGAGTAGCCGCAGCTCTTCAGGTCGATGCGGTTCCCTTCGTATTTGCAGCCACAGTAGAAGTCGACCGGACGCTCAGCGTAGATCTTCCAGGCGATCTCCTTGGCCTCGCGGAAGGTGCGGGGCGCTTCGGCAGGCTGGAGGGCCAGGGCGAGCGGGGAAACGAGGGCAAGCAGCAGGGCTGCGAACAGCGTGGAGCGCATTTGGCTTCCTTGCGAGGGTTGTGGTTGTGCGTGGGTTACATTCGGATCTTGCTCGGCGGGCAGACGGCGCCGACGTGGTGGATCTGCGCGACCTGCTCAATCGGAATCGTGCGCCGGTCGTAGGCGTCATTCACCGAGGCGAGGCTGACCTCCTCGTCGTTGACGTAGAGCAGCTCCTTCAGCATGCATTCCTCATCGACCAGGCGGACCATGACGTACTCGCCTGGGATCAGTTGGCCGTTTGGCTCGATCACGGCTACCCAGCCGTTCTTGATGGCCGGGGCCATCGAGTTGCCCCTGAGCCGCAGCGCGTAGGCGCCGGGATCCTTGGAGGGGAACTCAACATAGCCATCGGCCGTGTCCAGCTGATACCAGTAGCCTTCGGAGCCCATCTGGGCGGTGCCGACAATTCGGATGGAGCGCCAAGGGCTGATGATGGGCGGGCCGGGCTCAACGGTTGACTCCTTGATAGAGTCCCCTTGGAGCATTTCCCCCTCACCGCTGGCCAGCCAAATAGCACTGACGCCACACACCTTTGCCATTTGAGCGATGTGTGCGCTTTTGAGCGTCTTCCCTGTCTCAAGTTGAGAAATCAAGGGCTGCTCCACCTTTACCGCCTCAGCAAGCTGCCGCTGGGTAAGTCCTGCGTGCTTGCGGGCTGCCTTTATGCGCTGAGATAGGTTCATGCGCGCGAATGTATAAGCGCGCTTATGCGCTTGCAAATAAGGCTCCTTATTGCCCACGATATAAGCAGGCTTATCAGAGATTTCAGTATGAAAACCCATGTCGAGCGCTTGGTTGCTCATTTTGGAGACCAGGTGAAGACGGCGAAGAGCCTTGGCGTATCTCAGCCGGCCGTTTCGCAATGGCTGTCTGGCGCATGTCGTATGGGGCCCGTAACCGCCTTGAAGGCCGAATCCGTAACGCAGGGCAAGTTCAAGGCCGTCGACCTGTGCCCCGACCTGCTGAAGGTCGCTTCCTGACTCGATTCTTCGTTCGGCTTCAAGGGATTGCCTTCGGTGGTGATCCAGTAATTGCAGGTTGCCCTGAACCAGCTCAGGGCGCGACTGAAAGACCAGAGAGGTTTTACGGATGGACGAGTTTCTGAAGGCCCTGCACGACGCGGTGCTGGACGCAGGCGCCAAGGATCTGGCCCGGAAGATGGGCGTCAGCCATGTCTCACTGCTCCAGCGCGCCAACCCGAACAACGACGCGCACCGGCTCAATGTCGAGCAGCTCTTCCAGATTCTGCTGCATGCCGGTGACGTGCGGCCGCTTCAGGTGCTCGCCGCCGAGTTCGGGTTCGAGCTGGTCGCCAAGGAACAGGCTCAGCCGCAGACGCTGGCCGCGGCCCTGCTGCACATGACCAAGGAGGTGGCAGACGTGACCCGCGTGGTGCACGACGCGCTCGAGGACGGCCATGTGAGCCAGACCGAAGAGGCGTTGATCCGGCGCGAAATTGGCCATGCGCGCCAGAGCCTGGACGTGCTGGAGGCCTCGGTGAAGGCGGCGTAGAGCAGGGCCTCCCCAGCCAAGCCAACACAGGAAAGGGCCGCAACGTACGGCCCGGACAACATCTGCAGGAGCGCAGTCATGAATCGAAAAGGAAGCGACCGATGTATTCGAATCGTGCCCACGTAAAGAGAAATCGCGTGCCCGTCCGTCTGGACGATGACGCCCAGGAGCGCCTGGAGCAATTGGCGCTGCTCAGGCACATGCAGCCTGCAGCGCTGGCGAGAGAACTGCTGATGGAAAAGCTGGAAGAGGTGGAGCGGAGCTACCGCCAGAAGCTGGAAAACGGGGCCCTCAAAAGAGGGTGATCAGGGAACAAGGGGAGGGGTCATGCCCGGCGAAGTGTTGATGTGCGGGCTGCTGGATGCAGAGCTGCGGGAGCGGATGGAGCCGCATGCCAGAGAGCGCGGAGTAACGGTCGAGGAGCTGGCGCAGGAGTGGCTCAGCGAAAAGCTTCAGGGCGAGCAGGATGCGGATTGGACACCGCCCGATGAGGGCTCAAACCGAGCCTTTTGAGGCGCTCGAAACTGGCCATTGGCCAGGCACAAAAAAGCCGGTGGCTAGACCGGCTTCTTCAACGGCGCTGAGGCGCCAAATCAATGCGGGAGAGATTATGACCCAAGAAGTCCAGTTGTTCAATTTCGAGAGGGCCCAGGTTCGTGTCGTGACCATCGACGGCGAGCCGTGGTTCGTGGCGAAGGATGTTGCCGAGGTGCTCGGCTATGCCAAGCCGCGCAATGCGATTGCCAGTCACTGCAAGGGGGCCCTGATTCGGGGCGTCCTTACCGCCGGTGGCATGCAGGAGACGACGCTCATCCCCGAGCGCGACCTGTACCGCCTGGTGATGAAGTCCCAGCTCCCGGCCGCCGAGCGCTTCGAGGAGTGGGTGGTGGGCGAAGTGCTGCCGAGCATCCGCAAGACCGGCGGCTACTCCGTGACATGTCACGCTCCGCAGATTCCGCAATCCCTTCCCGAGGCGCTGCGCCTGGCCGCCGATCTCGCCGAGCAGAACAGCCACCTGCAACTGGTGGTCGCCGAGCAGGCGCCGAAGGTGCGCGCCCTTGAGGTGCTGACCGAGACCGCGGGGGCGATCTGCATCACCGACGCGGCCAAGCAGGTCGGCATGCAGCCCAAGGCGCTGTTCCACTGGCTGCAGGAGAACCGCTGGATCTACCGTCGGGCTGGCTCGAGCCGTTGGCTGGCCTATCAGCCGCGCCTGCAGCAGGGCGTGCTGGTGCACAAGCTGAAGGTGATCGGCATCGACGATGAGACCGGGCAGCAGAAGGTCGCCGAGCAGGTACTGGTGACGCGCAAGGGGTTGGTGCTGCTGGGCGAGAAGCTGGCGGGGAGGGTTGCCTGATGGCCAACCAGTGGTTCCGCATGTACGGCGAGTTCGCTACCGACCCCAAGGTCCAGATGCTCAGCGAAGCCAACCAGCGCCGCTACATCATGCTGTTGTGCCTGCGTTGCAGTAACGGCGATGTAACGTTACATGATGACGAAATCTCGTTTCAGCTTCGCATCAGCAACGAGGAGTGGGCAGCCACGAAGGCCATTCTGGTGGGCAAGAAGCTGATTTCAGAGGACGGCCGCCCGACCGCCTGGGACAAGCGCCAATACATCTCCGACTCAAGCGCGGCGCGGGTCGCAGCGCATCGTGCGAAGAAGAAGGCCGATAAGAAACAGGCATGTAACGTTACAGAAACGCCCCCAGATACAGAAACAGATACAGAGGTAAAACCCTCTCTCACTCCCGCGGGCGAGGACGCGGTGCCCGTCGAGCCGGAGCAGGAGCCTGCCCAGGCCGCACATGCCGAGCCGGCAGCGCCCGTCACCGGCCTGTTCCCGATGCACCTGGAGTGGGTGCCCGATCAGGTCCAGCTCAAGGCCCGCGCCGCGATGGCAGGTCTGGCGCTGGACCTGTTCGACCGCGAAGCCATCGCTGGCTTCGTGATCCACCACGAGGCCAAGGGGCTGGCGAAGACCGAACGCGAGTGGCTGGCCGCCCTGGTCAACTGGGTCAAGCGCGACGCAGCACAGGCGGCAGCCCGGCCGGCGGCCGTGGTGTCGTTCCCCGGCGGTCAGCGCCGCGCCAACGGGCCGGATTTCCACGACACGAGCTGGCGGACCATGACGGAGTACGACCTGTGATCCAGATCGGGAACGTGGTCGCCATGACCGGTACACGGCTCGCTGCGGGGCATGCGCTCCCGGCCGGGCAGGTTTCCGCCCAGCCGCTCGGCGAGGTCGACGAGCAGACCGCCGCGGTGGTGGACATGATTTTCATCCAGCTGCAGGCGATCTTCCCGGCCTGGCGTCAGGCGTGGCCGGACGCCAAGGCGCTGGCGCTGGCCAAGCGCAGTTGGACCAAGGGGCTGCAGGCCTCGGGGATTCGCACGATCGAGCAGGTGCGCTTCGGCATCGAGCAGTGCCGGCGCAGCGGTTCGGCGTTCGCGCCGAGCATCGGCCAGTTCGTGGCCTGGTGCTTGCCGACCGCCGGGATGCTGGGGCTGCCCGAGGAGGAGGCCGCCTGGCGCGAGGCTGTGCAGGCCTGTGCGAACCCGGAGGGCTGGCGCTGGAGCCATGAGGCTGTTCGCCTGGCCGCGGTGGCGGTGGGGTTTTGGGAGCTGCGCCAAGGCGCCGGCGGCGCCGATGCGCTGCGTCGGCGGTTCGGCAATGCCTACGCGCAACTGGTGGGCCGTCTGGCGCGCGGCGAGACGCTGGCCGAGCCCATGCAGGCGCTGGAGTGGGACGGGGCGCGCACGGCGGCCGAACGGGCGGAGAGGGCTGGCGAGCAGGCGCTGCAGGAGCGGCTGCGCGAGCAAGGGCTGGCAGAGGTCGGGCAGAGCGCCCGGGCGGCTCTGCTGGCGAAGTTGGGGATCAAGCGAGGAAACCACGATGCATGACACGGATTTCAAGTTTCACGCCCAGCGCCTGGGCTACACGAATTTCACCCGCGAGAACGGCCGCTACCGCCACCAGCCGCTGAACGAGCTGCGGGCCATGTACGACGCGGCGCGCCGGGATGGTCGGCTGGCTGGGCGGGCTGAGGTGGCGCTGAGCAAGGGAGGGGCGGCGGCGTTCGATGAGTGAGCAGGAACGGCAGGCCGTGCTGCGCGAGCTGGCGCGGGACACCTGGGAGCAGTTGCGGAAGTTGGGGGTGGTGGATTGAGCAGCATGACGCTGACGGTGGCGATGTCGGACGCGGAGATTCGGCGGCAGGCGGCACGGCCCGAGGTGGGCCGGCTGCGGGCGGCGCAGCATCCGGCGCTGCGTCTGCGCTTCCTCGAGGAGCGGTCACGGGGAAGCTGGGATGTGCGGGCCGCGGGCGAGTGGAAGCGGTTCGCCGGCTGGCCGGAGCTGAACACGAAGGCGGCGCTGGCAGTGCTGCCCGAGGTGCTGGCCCGCCTGGCGGCCAATCCGGAGGCGGTGGTGGGCCGAGGCGGCTGGTCGACGGTGGGCGAGTTGCTGGAGTGGTACCGGGAGCGGGTGATGCGCGACCGCAAGCTGTCGGCCAAGCGCAAGACGTCGGTGAAGTCGGCCATCGATTGCCACCTGCTGCCGCGGCTGTCGAGCCTGCCGCTGGCCACGCTGAACCGCTCCACGGTAGACCAGGCGCTGATGTGGCCGCTGCAGGAGACGCTGTCGCCGAGCTATGTGCGCCTGATCCTGCGGGTGCTGACGATGGCCTTCAAGCAGGCCCTGCGGCTGGAGCTGATCGCCGAGGATCCGCTGGCCTCGGTGAAGTTCACGGACTTCGTCCAGGCGCGGATCAAGCCGAAGGCGGCGCGGCTGCATGTGATGGATGCCGGTCAGCTGCTGGCCAGCCTGGCGGCTCGTTTCGAGCAGGTCCCGCTCGAGGGGATGCTGGCGGCGATGATGCTGGCCCATGGCACTCGGGTGGGGGAAACCCGGATGGCACGCTGGCGGCATATCAGCCTGAGCGAGCGGGTCTGGCTGATCCCGGCGGAGAACACCAAGACCAGGACCGAGCATGTGCTGCCGCTGACCGAGCAGGCCTGCGCGCTGCTGCGCCGGTACCGGGCGATCCAGGAGGCGAAGGGCGGCGATCCCGTGTGCCTGTTTCCCGGGCGGGACGGCAAGCCGATCGGCGACAAGACGGCCAGCGCGATCTTCTCCAGCCTGGGCGGCGGGCAGTGGTCGAGCCATGACCTGCGCAAGATGGCGCGCACCGGTTGGGCCGAGCTGGGCGTGGATTACCTGATCGGCGAGCTGCTGCTGAACCATGCGATGGGCTTCGCGGCGCAGACCTACATCAACACCAGTGCCGACGACCTGAAGCTGGATGCGTTGACGCGCTGGCATGCGTGGCTGGATGAGCGCGGTTTTGCGGCGATTCATGGCGGTACGGGGGCGGTTTCTTCCGTTTCGAGGTTCGACGCGCAGGCCGCGCCAGTCGTGGTGCACAGCGATTTTCGAGAACTCCAAAAAGAGAGGCTGTAAATGGTCGCGACGGCAGTGAAGAGGCGGGTAGCGCCGAGGCGTCGGCCCTCGGTGGACTACGAAGGGATGGAGCAGGCGGCGCTGTTCAACTGGCTGCGCTGGCGGCATCCGGAGGCCTGGGAGCTGGCCTATCACATCCCCAACGGTGGGCACCGGCTGAAGGCCGTGGCGGCGAAGCTGAAGGCCCAGGGGGTGAAGGCAGGGGTGAGCGACATCAAGCTGCCGATGGCCCGGGGCGGGTATTTCGGGCTGTACATCGAGTTCAAGGCCAGCCCGCCGCATGACGCCTCGGTGTCGGACTCGCAGCGGGCCTTCCTGCAGAAGGTGGAGCGGGAAGGGTACCTGGCGATGGTATGCCGGGGGCTGGACGAGGCCAGGCAGGCGATCGACGCCTACCTGGCATGGCCAAGGACGGTGGTGGTGCGTGGGAGCAGTGGCCAGTGACGGCGCGGGTGTGTTTTTCAGAATTCAACGTGGGGGAAGCAGCGTGACCATCTACCGTGACGTATTGAGCGCCGTTGTTCGCTGCCTGGCAGCCGAGTGCATCGACAACACGGCCAAGCAGGCCTGGCAGAAGCTGTACCAAGCTGGCGATCTGCCGGCGAAGGGGGGAAGCATGCTCGGCGCCCGGGAAATGCTGGACATGGATTGTCTGGTGCACGCACGGCTGCACAGCCAGCTTCCGCCGCGGCTGTGGCATGCGTTGGTGGCCAAGTACAGCACGCACCAAGCGCGCAAGGTCGATGCCATTGGCTGCCTAGTGCCGCTTGTGGCGTCGCCGGCTCCCCAGCTGTTCCGCTACAAGACGGCTACCGCTTGGGCGTTCCCACCGCTAAAGGGGGCGGATGGCAAGCGCTCGACCGACATGATCGTCCTGCCGGCCAGCTTCTACGACATGAACACTTGGGATCCAGAGGCGCGACCGGAGCAGACGCGCAGGCGGTGGCGTGCCGGTATCCGCAAGGCGTTGGAGGGAATGGTCGGTGAGGCACTGGTGGAGGCCCAGGAGATCCTGCAGGCCGAGGGTGTGCTGGTCGAGCGAGCTGCGTAACGGCAACTATCACGTCGTGATAGTTGAGGCGAAACGTCGATCCTTGCTACCTCTAGTCCCCGCTCTTGATCCGGTCGAGTTCGGCTCGCTCCTGTTCCAATTGGCGAAGCTTTTCGGCCAATTGTCCAGTTAGCTTGATTATTTCCAATGCGGCGGCCGCGGGTTGCTTTTCCTGAAAGCTTTCCTCTAGGCGAGCAACCAGCTCCGCCGTCACAGATCGGTGATTTTCCTTGGCTGCCTGCTCAAGCCTGGCTTTCAGCTCGGCAGGCATCCTGAAGTTGACTTGCAAATCGGTTCTGCTCATGGCGCGGATTGTGTAGCACGCTGCTATAGACGGCAATAAAGCAGGGTGCTTTAATTCGCACAAAGCAAAGTGCTATACGGATGGCGAAATGAGCAGAAAAGACCCACAGGTAAACATGAGGATTCCAGAGGAGCTGCTGGACATTCTTGATGAGAAGGCAAAAGCAAATTGCCGCAGCCGTACAGCAGAGGTGATCTTCAGGCTTAAGCAGTCGGTGGAGAGCGATGAGAAAGGCAAGCAGGCGGCAGCCTGAAATGAAGAAGCCCCAGGTGGTCGCAACACCCGGGGCTTCGGAAGACAACGTCAAACCCGAACAGGAAATGAACGTCATGAGCAAGAATAGCACAGCAGCAGTCCAGATCATCCCGTTCCGCCAAGCGAAGCTGCTTCTGGTGGATCACGGCGGGGAACCATTCGTTCCTATGCGGCCTGTTGTTCAGGGCATGGGGCTGGATTGGAAAAGCCAACACGTCAAGCTGAGCGCGGGCCGTTTCAGCACCTGCATGGTGGAAATCACCACGCAGCTCCCGGAGGATGACCAGCGTCGTGCAGTTGCCTGCCTTCCGCTCCGCAAGCTTCCCGGCTGGCTGATGTCGATCCACCCGAACAAGGTTCGCCCCGATCTGCGCGAAGGCATTATTGCTTACCAGAACGAATGCGATGACGTGCTGTGGTCTTACTGGAACGAAGGTCACGCAGTTCGCCGCGATGACCGTACCGTTGAGACTGTCCTAAGCTCGACCATCGGCACTGATGGCTTCCATATGCTCGGCGCGCTGATCAAGGGCAAGGTGTCCAATCTGCCCACGGCAGTCCAGCGCCGAGTCACGGCAAAGATCTGGGCGCAGACGCATGCGGCCTTCGGTGTCCGCTCTGCAGCCGATATCCCGGCCGTTCAACTCGATGCTGCCCGTAACTTCATCGCTGCCTATGCCATCGAGGGAGAGTTCCTGCCGAAGCAGGAGGCATCGGCAATATCTCCACGCCTTGATATCCACTACCCGGCCGAGTGCCTGGATGGCCGCCGGCCAGGTATGCGGTATCCGCTCAACGAGAACAGTGACTGCTTCGATGTGTCGCTTCTGGATCTCGATGAGCGGTACGCCTCGCCGTGCGAGGAGATCCTGAGCAAGTTGGGAAGGGCCGGCTACAACGTCGACGGCGCCTGGTGGGAATTCCGCACCTACCGCAACAAGGTTGCTCATCTGCTCGATCTGATTGAAAACCTTAAACGCGGCTTCGAGGCTCCACAGCAGTACGTCATCAAGCGGGAAGCTGCCATGCTGAAGTGACTCCCAAGCGAAGCGGCTTGACTCGAATGAGCGACTGAGCGATTCTTTGGCCATCATGTGGCTACTACGCGTGCATGGTGATGAATCCTTGAAGCCCCAGTGCAGAGTGATCTGGCCGGGGCTTTCCATTTCCGGCGCACCCAGGCGACGGCAGAAGTCACTGCCAGCGACAAGCGAAACAACAGCCGGGCTCGCCACCCTGCGCCAATCCATTACAGGCCCAGCCATAGCGCTGGTTTTTTCGTTGTTGGGGGCAGGAAAAGTCGACGGCGGTAGCGTTTGTCCTATTGGACGACCGGCAAGCCCCGCGGCCGAACGCCATGCCCATCCAGCCCATCTCACCTACAAGGCCCATCTGCGGGCCAGTAGAGAGGTGCGTATGAATATGCAGTCGCAAGACAACCCTCAGAAGCAGGAAGATCCGGGCAGCCCGATTCCAAAGAGGGAGCCGGAGCCAGGAAAGCCGCTCGAAGATCCAACAGAGCCCGAGACCCTGCCAACCGACCCGGACATCAATGATGGCGAGCCGCCTGCCTGATCTGAGTTGATTTAAAACACATCAAGAGCACCGACTTCGAGCGGGGCTTTTTCGTTCAGGCCGCCTCGACGGAAACAGACAGGCGCTTGCCGAGAGCATGCAGGGCTCGTTCGATCTGCTCGATCTTCGATACATGTTCGAAGTCGACCAGTCGGGTGGCTACGGGGTGAGAAACTCCAAGCAATCTGGCCAAGTCTGCCACCCGCAGCCCCTGTTCGCGCATCGTGTTCCATAGGTGCACTTTGGCCACCGTCTGCGCCGGGAGTGAAACAACGTATTGGCCTGCCTTGGCAGGAGAGGCGAGTGGAATGCTTCTTCCCTGGTCAACGTAGATGGTCAGCGCGAGGCGGATTCCATCGAAGGCATTGGCCAGCAGCATCCCAATGGTATCGCCTGCGCTGTGAGCTTCCGGAATGTCTGGGCAAGACGACCAATAATGGCCGGCTTCGCTGTGCACGGTGATTGGATAGTCGTACATGTTCACCTCGTCTTGATATTCGAGAGTTGATGCCTGTTCCGGGTGACTGGGCCTCAGTCGTTGAGGCCCAGTTGCTTGATGATGTCCTTCCTGAGTCCTTCGCCGATTTCCTTGGCTCCATGATTCGGGAAGATCGTCTGTTTGCCGTTCGGGGCTTTGATCTTGAAGTGGCTGCTACCGCCGCGTGACTTCGTGAACTCAACCCCTTGGGCCTCCAGCCATCGCCGGAACTCGCTGTATTTCATCAACTCTCCTCTGTTCTGTTGATGGCTCCATTATATATCATAAGTGATCAATGTAAACACTTATGATTGATTTGTTTTCATGCCGCCCAATCCGGTCACCCTCCCAGCGGTGAGGGCGGCTCCCTATTGCCCCGCGCGGGGATATCGAGACATGAAGATGCCTGAGAAGTCTCCCGAGTTCTGGGCCGGTTTCCTGCTTGCCCTGCGCGAGCACGGCCTGGCCATGACGTTGACCTTCATCCTGTCCTACATCCGCATCCAGCTTTATGGCGATCAGCCAAGCCTGCTGCGCACACTGCTCGAGGCGGCGGCCGGCGCGCTGCTGGTGATGATCGTCGGGCTGGCAGTGCAGGCTGCCGGCCTGAACATCGCTTGGACGCTGTTCACGGGCGGATTCGTCGGCATCCTCGGTATCGATCAGGTGCGAGCATTGAGCAAGCGCTGGGCCGAGCGGAAGGTGGAGGGGCGGTGATGGCCAAGCTCAAGACGCTCAAGCCGCGCGTGGAACTGGCGTCGGGCCGCAAGTTGGGCAGTGTTGCTGTCTCTGAGCGCCGAATCACTGGCCGCCGATTGCAAGAGCGCCGGCACCGGCTGTGGCTGGAGTCGCCGGTGTGCGCGGAGTGTGGGCGTGTCGTGCCATACCCTGCCGGCTTCGAGTTGGACCACATCGTGCCGCTCTATCTGGGTGGAGCAGACGAGGACGAGAACTGCCAGATCCTCTGTTCCGGTCCTGATGGTTGCCATGCGAAGAAGACCGCCGAGGACCTGCGCGGCCGGTAGGGCTGGGAGGGTGGGGCGGGTCAAAACTTCAGGATCTCTTGCGCTGGAAACCGCGCCCCCTCTCATTCGTAGATTTTTCTCCCTTTAACGAGGTTGTTAACTATGGCGTTAACCGAACAGAAGCGCCGGTATGCCGAAGCGCGGCTGTCCGGTATGACGAAAAAGGACGCAGCCATCAAGGCTGGATGTCCTGCCAAGACCGCGTCCCAGGCGGCCTCGCGGTATGAGAAGGACCCCGATGTGCAGGCGGCGATGAGCCGCACGGTTGCGGTCGAGGCCATGAAGAAGGCCGATCCGCCCCCTGTTAACTCTGACGTTAACCTCCTGCCAGCCGCGGACGATCCAAAGGCCTACCTGCTCAGCGTGATGAACAACCTTGGTGAAGATCCGAAGCTGCGTCTCGACGCGGCCAAGGTCCTGATGCCTTACGTCCACGGCAAGGTTGCCGAGCAAGGCAAGAAAGACGCCAAGTCCGACGCGGCAAAGGCGGCCGGGCGCGGCAAGTTCGCGGCCGCCGCGCCTCCGCTACGAGCAGTGAAGTGAAGGTGACGCATGGACTGGACCACCGCTTGCCCAGACTGGGAGGAGCGCATCACGTCCGGCGGCTCGCTGATCCCGTTCCCGCCGATCTTTCCGGATGAAGCCGCCGCCGGGCTGGCGGTCATGCACGAGCTGCGGATTGTGGACGCCCCGGGCAGCCCGCAGATCGGCAATGCCTGTGCGCCTTGGGTGTTCGACTTCGCCGGTTCCATCTTCGGCTCCTACGATGCCGAGACGGGCCGCCGGCTGATCTCCGAGTACTTCTTGATGATCCCCAAGAAAAACTCGAAGTCTTCCATCGCTGCGTCGATCATGCTCACGGCCTTGATCCGCAACTGGCGGCTGTCGGCCGAGTTCATCATCCTGGCCCCGACCAAGGAAGTTGCGGACAACGCCTTCAAACCGGCCGCCGACATGGTGAAGTACGACGAGGAGCTGAACGACCTGCTCCACGTCCAGGCCCACATCCGCACGATCACGCACCGGGAAACCGGGGCCACCCTCAAGGTGGTCGCCGCAGACGGCGACACGGTAGGCGGCAAGAAGGCAGTCGGCGTGCTGATCGAAGAGGCCTGGCTGTTCGGCAAGAACGCCAAGGCCGAGGACATCATCCGCGAGGCCACCGGGGGGCTGGCCTCGCGGCCTGAAGGCTTCGTGATCTGGCTGACCACGCAGTCCAATGAGCCCCCGGCTGGCGTGTTCCGGCAGAAGCTGATGTACGCCAGGGGGGTGCGGGACGGCCGGATCGAAGACAAGCACTTCCTGGCGGTGATCTATGAGTTCCCGCAGTCGATGATCGACAGCGGGGCGGCTCGCCGGCTGGAGAACTTCCACCTGGTGAACCCGAACATCGACTACTCGGTCGATCGGGCTTTTCTCGAGCGCGAATTCCGCAAGGCCCAAGAGGCCGGCGAGGAATCGCTGCGCGGCTTCCTGGCCAAGCACCTGAATATCGAGATCGGCCTGGCTCTGCTGTCCGACCGCTGGGCCGGCGCCGATTACTGGGAGGTGCAGGCCGACGCTAAGGTGACGCTCGACGAGATCCTCGCACGCTGCGAAGTGGTCACAGTCGGCATCGACGGCGGCGGCCTCGACGACCTGCTCGGCCTGGCTGTGGTCGGCCGCGATCCGGACCGCCGTCAATGGCTCGCCTGGTGCCGAGCCTGGGCCCACCCCTCGGTGCTGGAGCGCCGAAAAGCGGAAGCGCCCAGGCTGCGCGACTTCGCGCGCGATGGCGACCTTGTGTTGGTCAAGCGGATCGGCGACGACGTCGATCAGGTGGCCGAGATCGTGGCTCAGGTTGAGGACTCCGGCCTGCTGGACAAGGTGGGCGTCGACCCGGCCGGCATCGGCGCCATTCTGGATGCGCTGCTCGAGCGCGATATCGAGCAAGAGCAGGTGGTTGGCGTCAGCCAGGGCTGGCGACTCGGCGGCGCGATCAAGACGACAGAGCGCAAGCTGGCCGAGGGTGGCCTGATTCACGCGGCACAGCCGCTGATGAATTGGTGCTGCGGCAACGCCCGGGTGGAGCCGCGCGGAAACTCGATCCTGATCACGAAACAAGCCAGCGGCTCGGCCAAGATCGATCCGCTGATGGCGCTATTCAATGCCGTGTCCCTGATGGCTCTCAATCCCGAGGCTGCCGGCGGGTCGCGGGACTTCATGGCTGGCATCAGGGACCCCTTAATCGCATGAGCCCATTAATCGCTTTTCTGATCTGCGCCCTGGCCGGTTTCGCCTTGCTCTGCGCCGGCGTGTTCGTGCTGGCCGGCACCGGATGGGCGATGCTGGCCGGGGCCTTCTCGCTGTTCTGCGCCGCCACGTTCATCCGCCGGGGTATGACCAGTGGCTAACTCTCTATTCAATGCGCTGCTGCTGGCCGCGGTGAAGCCCTCGAAGGTGGCCGGTAACGGCGCCGGCGGCCTCTTCTCTGCGCTCAAGGGGGGCAGTTCGACCAGTGGCAACACGGTCACCACGAACAGCGCGCTGAAGGTGTCGACGGTCTGGTCCTGCGTCAGGCTGATCGCAGAGACAATCGCGACGCTCCCGCTGGGCATGTACCGCCGCCTGCCCGACGGCGGGCGGGAGGGGGCGACCGACCATGCCCTGCACGGCATTCTGGCCTTGTCGCCCAACGCTGAGATGACCTCGGTGGGATTCTGGGAGGCGATGGTCGCGAGCATGTTGCTCTGGGGTAACGCCTACGCCCAGATTCACCGCTCAGGCGGCCGGGTGATCGGCCTCACTCTGCTGCTGCCGGACAAAATGGCCACGTCCTACGTCAAGGAACGCGCCCAGCTCAAGTACGAGTACACCTTCCCGGAGGGCGGCAAGCGCGAGCTGGCGGCTGACGAGGTGCTGCACATCCCGGCGTTCAGTCTGGACGGCCTGCTTGGCCTGAGTCCGATCAGCTACGGCGCCAACGTGATCGGTGCGGCCCAGGCCGCGGACGACGCCGCCAGTGCCACGTTCAAGAATGGCCTGATGCCAACGGTCGCCTTCAAGGTCGACCGAGTGCTCAAGCCCACCCAGCGGGAGGACTTCCGGCAGTACGTCGCAACCATCTCCGGCGCGCTGAACGCCGGCCGGGCTCCGGTGCTCGAGCAGGGCGTGGCGCCCGAGGCGATCGGCATCAATCCGGCCGATGCCCAGCTGCTGGAAAGCCGGGGCTGGTCGGTGGAGGAGATCTGCCGCCTCTACCGTGTGCCGCCGTGGATGGTGGGTCATACCGAGAAATCGACGAGCTGGGGCACCGGTATCGAGCAGCAGATGATCGGTTTCCTGACCTTCACCCTGGGCCCCTGGCTGCGCCGCATCGAACGCGCCGTGGGCAAGAAGCTGCTGCCACCGCAGGAGCGGGGCACCTACTACGCCGAGTTCGCCCTGGAGGGGCTGCTACGAGCCGACAGTGCTGCCCGGGCGCAGTTCTACTCGACCATGACCCAGAACGGCATCTACACCCGCGACGAATGTCGGGTGCGCGAGAACCTGCCGCGGCGCGGCGGCAACGCCGACGCACTCACCGTGCAGACCAACCTGTCGCCCATCGACCTCCTGGGGCAAACGAGCGACGGCCAGGCCGCGCGAGCCGCCCTGCAGAACTGGCTGAACGAACCCTCGCTCTCCAAGGAGTAACCATGCAGCTGAACATCAAGGCTGGCAGCATCCGCTGCGAGCTGAGCCCGCGTGCGCTCGAAAAATGGAACCCGGCCATCAAGGCCGCCGTCGAGAACACCGAGAGCACCATCACCATCTACGGGATCATCGGCGAGGACTGGTATGGCGAGGGCGTCACCGTCAAGCGCGTCGATGCCGCGCTGCGCGCCATCGGCGACAAGCCGGTCACCGTCTACCTGAATACCCCGGGCGGCGACATGTTCGAGGGCATCGCCATCTACAACCGCCTGCGCGAGCACAGCCAGAAGGTCACCACCAAGGTGCTGGGACTGGCCGCCTCTGCCGGTTCCGTCGTGTTCCTGGCCGGAGAGGAACGCCAGGTGGCCAGCAGCGCTTTCCTGATGATCCACAACTGCTGGACCTGGCTCGCCGGGAATCGCCACGCCCTGCGCAAGGCCGCCGACGACATGGAGGAGTTCGACTCGGCCATGGCGGACCTTTACGCCGAGGCCAGCGGGCAGCCGGCGGAGGACATGGCCGACCTGATGGATGACGAGACCTTCATCCGCGGCAAGCGTGCGGTCGAGCTCGGCCTGGCCACTGGCCTGCTCACCGCCGACGAGGTGGTGGAGCGCGAGGACGAAACCGCCACTCAATCCAACGCCCTCAAGGCCATGGACAGGGCGCTGGCCAAGGCCGGCATGCCGCGCAGCGAGCGCCGCGAACTCTTCGCCCAGTTCAAGTCCAGCACGCCACGCGCTGCTGGCGGGGACATGCATCGCGCTGTCCCGCCCGATACGCCCCGCGCTGTCGCTCCTGACCTGTCTGCGTCCCTCGACGCAGCAAACAGCATTCTCTCGCAACTTGGAGGCAAAAATGCCCAGCGAAAACTTTGAAACCCAGGTCAAAGAGCTCAACGCTTCTCTGACCAAGATCGGCGACCAACTCAAGGCCTCGGCCGAGCAGGTCGAGAAGGACATCAAGCGCACCGGCGAAATGAATGCCGAAACCCGTGCCAAGGTCGACGAGATGCTGACCAAGCAGGGCGAGCTGCAGGCCCGCCTGCTGGAGGCCGAGCAGAAGCTGATCCACGCCGGCACCCCGCAAGCGCAAAAACCCCGCCTGACTGCCGGTCAGATGGTTGTGGCCAGCGCCGACATGGAAGGGGTCAATAGCAGCTTTCGCGGTGCGCGCCGTGTCGCCGTTCCGCGCGCGGCGATCACCTCGATCGGCTCCGATACCAACCGCATCACCCCGGCTGAGCGCCGGCCAGAAATCGTCGCCGGCGCCACCCGCCGCCTGACCATCCGCGACTTGATCGCCCCGGGCCAGACCGGCGCCGGTGCCGTCGAGTACGTCCGCGAAACCGGCTTCACCAACAACGCCGCGGCAGTAGCTGAAGGCGGACAGAAGCCGTACTCCGAAATCACCTTCGGCCTGGAAACAGCGAACGTGCGCACCATCGCGCACCTGTTCAAGGCATCGCGCCAGGTGCTTGACGACTTCGCCGCCCTGCAGAGCTACATCGACAGCCGCGCCCAGTACGGGTTGATGCTGGCCGAAGAAACCCAGCTGCTGTTCGGCAGCGGCATCGGCGCCAACCTAAAGGGGCTTGTGACCCTGGCCACCGCCTACGCGGCGCCGGCCGGCATCACCGTGACCGCCGCGCAGCACATCGACCGCCTGCGCCTGGCCCTGCTGCAGGCCGAGCTGGCCGAGTTCCCGTCCGACGGCATCGTGATCAACCCGATCGACTGGGCCGGCATCGAGATGATCAAGGATGCGAACAACAACTACATCATCGGCAAGCCGCAGGACGGCACGGCGGCACGGCTGTGGAACCGTCCGGTGGTGGCTACCCAGTCGATGACCCAGAACGACTTCCTGGTCGGAGCCTTCCAGCTCGGCGCTCAGATCTACGACCGCCAGGAGGCGGAAATCGTCATCTCCACCGAGAACGACAAGGACTTCGAGCTGAACCTGGTGTCGATCCGTGCCGAGGAGCGCCTGGCCTTCGCGATCTACCGCCCGGAAGCCTTCGTGACCGGCGAGCTGACCGTGACCCCGTAACCCTTGATTGGCCGACCTCAATTGCGAGGTCGGCCATGGAGGCTCTATGCAAATGACCGCACTGCGGCCCTTCCTGCATGGCCGCAAGGTACTGCGCGTTGGGGAACGCTTCTACGCCGATCCGCTGCACGGGCGGGAGCTGATGGCAAGAGGCTTGGCCAAAGAGGTGATCCATGACAGTCCTGACCCTGGAAGACGCGAAACTGCACCTGCGCCTGGAGACCGGCGACACCGCCGAGGACGCGCAGCTGCAGTACCTGATTGACGCCGCCGTCGATTACGCCAGCCAGTTCCTGAACCGCCCGATCCCCTGGACTGGCGATGACGGTACCGAAATTCCGCTGCCGGCCTCCGTGCGGGCGGCCATTCTGCTGATCCTGGGCGACCTCTACGAGAACAGGGAAGGGCAGATCGTCGGCACCATCCGCGCCGACAACCCGGCCGTCGAGCGGCTCCTGCACTTCTACCGCGTGGGGCTGGGCGTATGAGGGCAGGATCGCTTCGCCACCGCATCACCTTCCAACGCCGCCAGACCGGCACCGACGGCTTCGGCCAGCCGCTGGCGGGCTGGGAGGACATCGCCACCGTCTGGGCTTCCGTCGAGCCAATCAGCGGCCGCGAGCTGCTGGCCGCCCAGCAGGTCCAAGGCGAGACCACCCACCGCATCCGCTGCCGCTACCGCGACGGCCTGACCGCCGCCGATCGGGCGCTGTTCAAGGGGCGGGTATTCGACCTGCAGCCCGCCATCAACCCGGGCGAGCGCGGGATATCACTGGAGATCCTGGCAAAGGAGGGACTGACCGATGGCTGATGAAATCCAGATGCACGGCCTGCAGGAACTCAAGGCCACGCTGAAAGACCTGCCCGATCGCCTGGGCGCCAAGGTGGTGCGCGGTGCGCTGCGCGCTTCCGCCCAGGTCATCCGCAAGGACGCCCAGGCGCGGGTGCCGATCCTTGAGGAGCCGAACACGCGGCGCAAGCCGGGCACGGTGCGCAAGGCCGTGCAGGTGCGGCGCTCGAAAAAGGACAAGTACGGCGTGTTCGTCGGCGTCAAGCCGCTCGGCGGCAAGCAGCTGCGCGACTTTAAGGCCGCCGGCGGAAAGTCGCAGAACAACCCGGACGATCCCTGGTACTGGATTTTCCTGGAGTTCGGTACCGCCAAGATGCCGGCGGCGCCGTTCCTGCGGCCCGCCTTCGAGACCCAGCACCCGGCCGCACTGAGCCGCTTCGAGGAATACGCCAAGCAGCGGGTTGTCAAGGAGGCCGAGAAGCTGGCCCGCGAAAAGGGAATGCGATGATCGAAGCCGACCTGCGCACCGCGCTGCTGGCCTCTGCCGCCGTCACTGCCCTTGTGGAGCAGCGGGTAGCGGCCGGCGTGCTGCCCGAGGGCGCCGCGCGGCCCGCCATCACCTATAGCCTGGTCGCCGGGACGCGCCCGGGCTCGCTCAGCAGCGCGGGGGCCACTCGCCAGGCGCGCATGCAGATCACCTGCTGGTCGCCCAGTTACGGCCAGGCCAAGGCACTGGGCGAGGCGGCCCAGGACGCTATCGAGGCGTCGGCGCTGTTCGACGCCGCGTTCAACGGCGACCAGGACACCTATGACCCGACAGCCAAGCTGCACGGCGTCATCCTCGACTACTCGCTCTGGCAGTCGCCCGCGTAATTCCCCGCCCCGCCATCGCGGGGCTTTTCATTTGGAGATCCCACCATGGCCCGCAAAAGCCGCGCCGTGTCCTCGCAGGGCACACGATTTTTCATTCAGCAAGCTGCCGCTGCCGGTACGCCGGTCAACATCACCGGCATCAGCAAGGCCGCCAAGGCTGTGCTGACCTTCGCCAGCCATGACTTCGTGGTCGGCGATGTCCTGACCCTCGCCGGCGTCACCGGCATGACGGAAATCAACGGCCTGGACGGCGTCGTCGGCGCGGTGACGGCCACCGATGTGACCCTGGAGAACATCGACTCCAGCGCCTTCACCACCTACACCAGCGGCGGTACCGCCACGCCGGTGACCTTCATCGAGACCGACCAGCACAAGAGCTACTCGGGCTTCGATGGACAGGCCTCGGAGATCGATACCACCACCCTGGTATCCGAGGCGAAGGAGAAGGCCCTGGGCCTGCAGGACTTCGGCGGCATGTCGTGCGACATGCACTACGTCGAGGACGATCCCTTCCAGGTCGAAGCCAAGAAGGCCAAGGCCGATGGCGAGCCGCGCTGGTTCAGGCTGATCAAGAAGAATGGCTACAAGAAGCTCTGGCAGGGCTATGTGCGCAGCCTCTCCGACGCCGGCGCGATCGATGGTACCAACGCCGCCAGCCTGTCCGTGACCATTACCGGCGCCGTCCACGAGGTGAAATGATGCTGACCCGCGAACAAATCCTGTCCGCTAAGGACCGTCCGCAGAAGGTGATTCCCGTCCCAGAGTGGGGTGGGGAGATCACCCTGACCGGCCTGTCTGTGCGCGCCCGTGCGGAGTACATCGGCGATGTATCGGCTCTGTCCGCGCGGGAAGGGGGAGCCGTGCGCGGTATGGCCACTGTTCAAGTTCGGCTGGTGGCCATGTCGATCACCGACCAGGCCGGCGCGCCGCTGTTCAGCCTGGAGGACGTCGAGGCCCTGGCCGAGAAGTCGCCGGAGGTCATCGGGCGTCTCGCCGACGAGGCCACCCTGCTGAACAAGTTCGTGGTCAAGGCCGTCGAGGCCGACGCAAAAAACTGAGGTGCCAGCCGGAGCGGTTCACCCTGTTCCGGCTGGCTCGTGACCTCGGGATGACCGTTGCCGAGCTGGAGCGGCGCCTGTCCTCGGCGGAGTTCGTCGAGTGGCAGGCTTTCTACCAGGTCGAGTACGAGATCCAGACCGACACCCTGCCGCCTCTCGAAATCGATGACCCCGGCGCGCACTCGGCGGCCATCGACATGCTGTTTTAGGAGTCCCCATGGCACTCGGAACCCTGACGATCGACATCGCGGCGAATGTCGCGCGCCTGTCGTCCGACCTCGGCCGGGCCGCGCGGATCAGCGAGCAGCAGGCGGAAGACATGCGGCGGCGCTGGGAGAAGGCCAGCCAGCTGCTCGGCACGGCGGTGTCGGCCATCGGCGCCGGCGCCTTCGCCGCCTGGATCAAGTCGAGCGCGGAGGCTATCGGCCAGCTCGAGCAGTTCGCCCAGCTTTCCAATACCACGACCACGGAATTCCAGCGCTTCGCCGCCGGCGCCCGCACGGTCGGCATCGAGCACGAACAGCTCGCCAGCATCCTGAAGGACGTCAACGACAAGGTCGGCGACTTCCTGGTCACGGGCGGCGGCGAGATGGCCGACTTCTTCGAGAAGGTCGCGCCCAAGGTCGGCGTGACGGCCGAGCAGTTCAAGAACCTCTCCGGCCCGCAGGCGCTGCAGCTGTACGTCGACACCCTGGAGAAGGCCGGCGCCAATCAGCAGGAGCTGACCTTCTTCATGGAGTCGCTGGCCGACGATGCGACCGTGCTGCTGCCGCTGCTCCGCGAGGGCGGCAAGGGGCTCAAGGGCTTCGCCGACGAGGCCAGCAACCTCGGCCTGGTGCTCTCCGAGGACCAGATCAAGAACGCCGGCCAGTTCACTCAGGACCTGGATCTGCTCGGCCGGGTGGCCAGTTCGGTGGGGCAGCAGGTGGTCGGCGAGCTGCTGCCCGAGCTGTCCGCGCTGACCCAGGAGCTGCGCGATCCGGAGACGGCCAAGGCGGCCGCTTCCATGGCCAAGGCAGTGGTGAGTTCGTTCACCGCCATCACCGAAGGCGCCCGCGAGACTGTCCGTTTTATCCAGTGGGCGGCTGAGTCGGCGGCAGCCTTCATGAACGGCGCGGCCGCCGACGACATCGTGCGGCTCGAAGACCAGCTGGAGCGGCAGAAGCAGGCGCTGGCCGATTACCAGCAGATGCTTGAAAGCCCGTTGGCCCGCGAGGGTATGCAGGCAGAGTTGCTCTCCAGTGAATCGGAAGCGCAGCTCAAGGCCGATATCGCGGCGACTGAAGCCCAGATCGAGGCGTTCTACAAATCCCAGCGCGAAAAGCCGGCGGTGGTGATCCCGGTCGAACCGGCCGTGGAAGGCGGCAAGAGCGCCGGAAGCAAAGGCCTCGGCCTGCAATCGAAAGAAGCCGAGGAGGCCGCCAAGAAGGCCGAGACAGCGGCCAAGCGCACGGCCGAGGCGATCCGGTCGCAGATCGCCACGCTGCAGCAGCAGGCTGCCACAGTGGGCAAGACCACGGCGGAGGTCACGCTCTACAAGCTCGCCCAGGATGGGGCGACAGCGTCCCAGCTGGCCCAGGCCCAGGCCGCGCTCGATACCGTGGCGGCCTACGAAAAGCACCAACAGGCGCTGGAGAAGCGCGCCGAGCTGGCCCGGCAGGTCGCGCAGGTGGAGGAGGTCGGCTGGTCGGACACCTCGCGTGCCCTGCTGGCTTACCAGCAGCAGGTGGAGATCCTGCAGGCCGGGGTGCTGGCCGGGGTCATCAGCGAGGCGCAGCGCGACCGGGTTATCGCCGGCCTCGAGGAGCAGGCCGCCGCGGCGGAGCAATCGGCCGATCAGATGACCGTGTTCATGGACGAGGCCGCCCGCAACATTCAGGACGCCTTCGCCGACTTCCTGTTCGACCCCTTCGCCGAGGGGCTGGACGGCATGGCGGTCGGGTTTCTCCGGGTCGTGCAGCGCATGGCCGCCGAGGCAGCTGCCGCGCAGCTGGCCAATCAGCTGTTCGGCGCCGCAAACGCCAGCGGCCAGCGCGGCGGCGGCCTGGTCCAGGCCGGGGTGTCCTGGCTCGGCGATCTGTTCGCCAACGCCAAGGGCAACGCCTTCGCCGGCGGCGAAGTGATTCCCTTCGCCAAGGGCGGCGCCTTCACCAACAGCATCGTGGACACGCCGACCCTGTTCCCGTTCGCCAAGGGCACCGGACTGATGGGCGAGGCCGGGCCGGAGGCGATCATGCCGCTGGGCCGTTCCAGCGACGGCTCGCTCGGGGTGCGCATGATCGGCGGCGGCAGTGGAGGCGGGCAGGCCGTGGTGATCAGCGTGGAGGTCAACATCCAGTCGGACGGCTCGGTAACCGCCCAAGCCAACAGCCAGGCCGGCCAGCAGTTCGGCGCGGATGTCGGACGCTACATCGAGCAGCGCTACAAGCAACTGATCGCCAAGGACCTAGCCCCGGGCGGGCAGATCTGGCGCAGCGTGAACGGGAGGTAACGTGCCAATCGAGACATTCACCTGGGCGCCGGCGCTCGATGCCCAGGGCGACATCACCTACCGCACTCGAACGGCCCAGTTCGGCGATGGCTACGCCCAGGTGGTCGGCGACGGCCTTAACAACAAGCGGCAGTCCTGGCCGCTAACGTTCGTCCGAAGCGAATCCGGGGCCCAAGCGATCCGCGATTTCTTCGACCGCCATGCCGGCTACCGGGCCTTCCTATGGACGCCGCCGCTCGGCCAGCTTGGCCTCTGGCGCGTCGCCACGCACAGCCTGCGCCCCATGGGCGGCGGAATCTACACCATCACGGCCACTTTCGAGCAGGCTTTCCATCCTTGAGGTAATCCATGACACTTCAATTAGTCGACCTCGGTACTCCGCCAAGCGGTCAGGACGGCGACGCTGGGCGCACCGCGTTCGATAAGATCAACCAGAACTTCAGCGACGGGGCCAATGCCGCCTCCCGTCTCGTTGGGCAGGCTTACGGCCAGGTGCTCGTCGCGGGCGGCGCCGCAGGCCTTGCATCTACCGCCGAGACTATCGACGACTGGCACAACGTCAACAAGACCGGCTGGTTTATGGGGTCGAACCTCCCCAATGCACCCTATGCAGCCACCTGGTTCATCGGCCACTACGAGAAGCACAACGACTCCTACGGCACCCTGGTCGTCCAGGCCTTCACGGCGGTCTATCCGGAGACCTACACCAAGAACAAGGTGGCGGGCGTCTGGGGGCCTTGGCAGCGGACCCTGACGCCGGCCGGGCTGGTCGGGACCGTGGCCGTCGACGGCAACGGCAAGCCCTCCGGCGCGGTGATCGAAACCGGGAGCAATGCCAACGGCTGGTATGTCAGGTTTGCCGACGGTACCCAGCTCTGTGGCCTTGGCACCGTGGTCACCGCGAATACCGCCGCCTCCGGGGCGCTGTTCATTGACGAGGTGGCGGGCGGCTCCTTGTGGACCTTTCCGGCCGCCTTCATATCGCCGCCCGCCGTGCACGGGCACATGAATATCAGCGTTGCGTGGCTAGTGGGTCAGTATCCGGCGGTCATCAGTAACACCCAGGTGCGTTTCACGCTGCTGTCTGCATTGGCGCTGTCGAACATTTCGATTGGCGCATATTTCATGGCCGTTGGCCGCTGGAGGTAAGCATGATCCTGACTCTCTCTCCCGTGCGCTGCGACGATCCGCTTTCCGTCGCGCGTGCTGGCGACACGTTGACCGTCAACGGCGTCGCCTTCGACTTCTCTCAGCTGCCCGAGGGCGCCACCTTGCCGGCGGAGGCGATTGCTTCCAACTGGTTCGTCGGGCCGGTCGAGCGGATCGACGGCGAGCTGCACGTCACGCTGCGGTTGCCGCATGGGCCTGCGCCCAGCCCGGAGCAGGCCGCCCCGCAACCGATCTCCGTGACAGCGGACGGCCCGGTAGCATTGCCCCAGGCGCCCGAGCCCGGGCCGGCCCCGGTGCTCAATGGCCTCGGCGCTCCAGAACCACAGGAGCCTTCCGCATGATCGACTGGAACGAACTGCAGACCGCCGAGCAGAAGGCCGCGCAGGCCAGCAAGACCGCTCGCGAGGCCTGGAAGGCGCAACGTTCCGAGACTGTCGCGCGGATCGCCGTGACCACTACCGCCGGCAACACCTTCGATGGCGACGAGACCAGCCAGGGGCGCATGGCCCGGGCCATCCTCGGCCTGCAGGCCCTGGGCGAGGGGGCGACGATCCGCTGGGTGCTGGCTGACAACTCCGAGATCCAGGCGACCGCCGCCGAGCTGACCGAGGCCCTGCAGCTGGCCGGCCAGGCGCAGGCGGCGCTGTGGATCGAGGAGGGCGCCTGATGGCCACCAAGCTCGATCTCTACAAACCCGATCACCGGCCGAGGCCCTACGTCCTGGCCGCGCTGATCGCCCTGGACCAACTGGCCAACACCCTGCTGTGCGGCTATCCGGACGAGACGCTTTCCAGCCGCGCGCACCGCGAGGGCTGGGCAACGGCTGAGCGGCTGATCAACGCACTGTTCTGGCTGGATCGGCAGCAGATCGACGGCCACACGATTCGACACTGCGAACTGGCGTACCTCGGGGAGTTGGCCCGAGAGCATTTCCCCTTCCCCGAGCCCGCCTAGTGCGGGCTCTTCGTTTCTGGAGCATCGAAAATGCTGACTGCAGATGTTCAGCAGCTGGAGCCCGGCAGCGAGGTCCGGCTGTACGAACTTGACGCCACCGCCTTCGGCGGCGACCTCCGGCGCTTCCATGGCCACAGAATCCCGCACACGCCGGCGGAGCTTGAGGCTTTCACCGGCGAGCCGGAAGAACTGCCGGCCAAGTCGATCTGGTGGAACGGCGAGGAGTACGCCGCCTGGCCGGTCGAGGTCGATGGGCTGGAGGTCACCGGCGATGGCCGGGCGCCGACGCCGACACTGCGGGTCGGCAACATCGGCGGGAGCATCAGCGCTCTGTGCCTGCTGTTCGACGACCTGCTGCAGGCCAAGGTGATCATTCGCGAGACCTTCGCCCACTACCTGGACGCCGAGAATTTCCCGGACGGCAACCCGCAGGCCGATCCTACCCAAGAGAAGGTCGACACCTGGTACATCGACCAGAAGACCAGCGAGGATGGCGAGGTCGTCGAGTTCGCCCTGTCGTCGCCCGGCGATGTGCAGGGCCAGATGATCCCGGCCCGGCAGATCCACGGCTTGTGCAGTTGGGCACTTTGCGGCGAGTACCGCGGCGCCGACTGCGGCTACACCGGCGGCCCGGTTTCGACCGAGGACGGCACGCCGACCGACGATCCGGCGCTCGATGCCTGCGGCGGGCTGTTGAGCGACTGCAAGGCCCGCTTCGGGGCGGATAACCCGCTGCCCCACGGCGGGTTCCCCGCGTCCGCCCTGATCCGGAGTTGAGTATGGAGCAACACCTGATCGACGCCATCCGCGCCCATGCGGCAGCCGAGTATCCGGCTGAGAGCTGTGGCCTCCTGGTGCAGATCGACGGCCGGCCGCGGTACATCCCCTGCCGCAACCTCAGCGACCAGCCGGGCGATCGCTTCGAGCTGTCGCCGGAGGACTACGCCGCCGCCGAGGATCTGGGCGAGATCGTCGGCATCGTGCACTCGCACCCGGACGCCACCAGCCGGGCGTCGCCGGCCGATGTTGCGCTGTGCAATGCCGGCGACGTGCCCTGGCACATTCTCAGCTGGCCGGAGGGCGACCTGAACACCATTCGCCCGGCGCCGGTACCGCTGCTGGGCCGCGAGTTCGTGCACGGCGTGCAGGACTGCTGGCAGGTCTGCGCAGACTGGTACCGCCGTGAATGGGGGCTGGAGTTCCCGGAGTACGGGCGCGCCGACCGCTGGTGGGAGGACGCCCGGGGCGAGAGCCTCTACGAGGCGCGCTATGCGGCCGCTGGCTTCTACCGGGTAGACGAGCCGCGCCGCGGCGACATGTTCGTGATGCGGGTCGGTCGCACGGCCCACCCGAATCATGCGGGCATCTACCTCGGCGCCGATCCAAGCCTGCCAGGGGAGGCGGCCCAGGCATTCGGCCCTGGCCCGTTCCTGCTCCACCACCTGCACGGGCGATGCTCGGAGATCATCGTGTTCGGCGGCCAGTGGCTGGAGCGGACGGCGCTGATCCTGCGGTACAAAGAGGCGAGGGATGGCTGTGATGGCCGAGAGCAGGGACGCGAAATGACGACTCATAGAAGCGGCGGGGCCGCGGGAGGGAGTATGAAAAAGCAGGAACAACAATACATTGGCTCAATCCACGCATTCCCTATCGGATACGAAACCGGCCAATCCAATGACCAGCCGGAGTTGAGAGAGCAGGAATGTGGCCTCGCATGGATCACGTCTGAGGCATCGTCCAGATGCGACATCAGTCCACGTAAAGGCGATAAATGTGGTTCTTGAAATCCATGACAAGCCGACCCATCTTGATTACAAGAACACCAATTACCAAGTTCTGACCGGTAGATTCTGAGTCTGTCAGTGGGGCGGAGAAAATATCGGTTTCGAACTGACTTCCCGCCTCCGGGAAGAATATATGGGCAAGGTGATGCGTTGAGCCCATCCAACTATTCGCGCTACGGATTGAGCCTGAACCTATTTGAGGGCATCCAGCCTGTTGTATTAGCTCTGGAGTTGCATAGTTATTGTCTGCCCCTGTGTCAACGAGGGCATATACAGCTTTATATCCTGAAATTGTTCTTGGACCGCTTCCGTGCTCTGGGTCGTGCCTGAGAGCTGCCAGTACGACAGGCCTTCCCGGAGGGAGGTCATTAATCTCTCCGGCCCGGTTGGCGAATTTGATAGGAACGAACCTGGCTCCATCTGGTATGGAGTATTTACTCATCTCGACCTCCTCGGTCACTGCTGCGCCATCGGGCGCGACTCCCGGACCCTGGGTTGCGGCCAAGGATCTGGGTTTTCCTTTGGCTCAAAAAGAAGGCGGGACGCTACTACTGCGGGTGGATTGCCGGTACTGGGATTCCATCCAGACTGGCTGTTCGGTTTGACCGGGAGTCGCTCGTTCGGAGGCATAAAGATTTGAGGAAAAATGCATGACTCTGACCACCATCAAGCTTTCCGGCAGCCTGGCTGCGGCCTTCGGCCGCGAGCACCGCCGCCAACTGGATAGCGGCACCACCCATGAAGCCTTCCGGTCGCTGAAGCACACGCTGCCGGGTTTCGAGGCCTTCATCCGTTCGGCGGAAACGAAGGGCCTGCGCTACGCGATCTTCCGCAACCGCCGGAACGTCGGCGAGCAGGAGTTCGAACTGGGCGGCACCCATGAGATCCGCATCGTGCCGGTGATCGCCGGCAGCAAGTCAGGCGGCATCTTCCAGACCGTGCTCGGTGCCGTGCTGATCGCCGCAGGGACGTTTATCCCAGGCGTGGCGGGCACTCCCTGGGGCGTTGCCCTGCAGAGCGCCGGCGCGTCCATGGCCATCGGCGGCGTGATACAGATGCTCTCGCCGCAGCTCAAGGGCCTCAGTTCGCGGGAGGACCCTGACAACCAGCCCAGCTACGCCTTCGGCGGCCCGGTCAACACCGTCGCCCAAGGCAACCCGATCGGCGTGCTCTACGGCAAGCGCCGCATCGGCGGGGCGATCGTCTCTGCCGGCATCTACGCCGAAGACCAGCAGTAGCCCTCTCTCGCCAGATACCCAAGCCCGGCCCCGTGCTGGGCTTTTTTATGCCCGCAGGAAACCCCATGACCGCAGCAGCAGTCCCGATCCGTGGCCGCAAGGGCGGCTCCTCCAGCCCCCGCCAGCCGAAGGAGGCCCCGGACGATATCCAGTCCGTCGCCTATGCCAAGATCCTCCTGGCCCTGGGCGAGGGCGAGTTCGCCGGCGGCGTCACCGCCAAGGACATCTATCTGGACGGCACGCCGCTGGAGGCGGCCGACGGCACGGCCAACTTCTCCGGCGTCAGCTGGGAATTCCGCCCCGGGACCGTCGAGCAAGAGCACATCGCCGGCATGCCGAGCGTCGACAACGAGATCACCGTCGGCGTCGAGCTGCGCAGCGAAACGTCCTGGGTGCGCGCCGTCACCAATACCCAGCTGTCCGCCGTGCGCCTGCGTTTCGGCTGGCCTACCCTGCAGCAGCAGAAGGACAACGGCGATATCGTCGGCTACCAGATTGACTACGCCATCGACGTGGCCACCGATGGCGGCGCCTACGCGGAAGTGGCGACTTACACGGTCAGCGGCAAGACCACCAGCCTCTACGAGCGAAGTCACCGCGTCGACCTGCCGGCGGCCACCAGCGGCTGGCAGGTGCGCGTGCGCCGGCTGACCGCCAATCAGGACAACAACCGCATCGCTGACACCATGCGCGTGCAGGCGATCACCGAGGTCATCGACAGCAAGCTGCGCTATCCCAACACCGCGCTGCTGTTCGTGGAGTTCGACGCCTCCCAGTTCCAGAACATCCCACAGATCGCCGTGGAAACCCGCGGCCGGGTGATCCGGGTGCCGAGCAACTACGACCCGGCCGCCCGCAGCTATACCGGCGTCTGGGACGGTACCTTCCAGTGGGCTTGGTCCGACAATCCGGCGTGGGTCTGGTACGACCTGGTGCTCTCCGAGCGCTTCGGCCTGGGCCGGAGGATCAAGGCGGCGCAGGTCGACAAGTGGGAGCTGTACCAGATCGCCCAGTACTGCGACCAGTTGGTGTCGGACGGGCAGGGCGGCCAGGAGCCGCGCTTCACCTGTAATGTCTATTTCCAGTCCAGGACCGAAGCCTGGACGGTGCTGCGCGACCTTTCGGCGATCTTCCGCGGCATGAGTTACTGGGCGAACAGCCAGATGGTCGCCATGGCCGACATGCCGCGCGACATCGACTACACCTACGCCCGCGCCAATGTCATCGACGGCCGTTTCACCTACGCGAGTTCGCGCGAGCGCACCCGCTACAGCCAGGCGCTGGTCAGCTACGACAACCCGGACAACGGCTACCAGAGCGAGGTCGAGGCGGTCTCCGACAATGCCCTGGTGCGCCGCTACGGGGTCAACCAGCTGGAGCTGACCGCCATCGGCTGCACCCGGCGCAGCGAAGCCAGCCGCCGCGGGCGCTGGGCGCTGTTGACCAACTCCCGCGACCGCACGGTGACCTTCCGCGTCGGGCTCGACGGGCAGATCCCGTTGCCGGGCCGGATTATCGGCGTGGCCGACGAGCTGCTGGCCGGCCGGCCGCTGGGCGGGCGCATCAGTGCAGTGTCCGGGCAGGCGATTACCCTCGACCGCGACGCCCAGATGGCCGCCGGCGATCGCCTGGTGCTCAACTTGCCCAGCGGCGTGGCCGAGGGGCGCACCGTGGCCAGCGTTTCCGGGCGCGCCGTGACCGTCACGACGGCCTACAGCGAGACGCCGAGGGTTCAGGCCATCTGGGCAATCGACGCTGCAGACCTGGCCGTCCAGCAGTACCGGGTGATGGGCATCAGCCGGCCCGAGCCGGGCATCTACGAGATCACCGGTGTCCAGCACGACCCTGACAAGTTCTCCGCCGTGGATACCGGCGCCCGTCTCGATCCTCTGCCCATCTCGGTCATCCCGGCGGGCACGCAGTCGGCGCCGGCCAGCGTCACGATCGACAGCTACTCGGCCGTCGACCAGGGCATCGCCGTCACCACGATGCGGGTGTCCTGGCCGGCGGCCAGCGGGGCCATCGCCTACGTTGCCGAGTGGCGCAAGGACGATGGCGACTGGGTATCGGTCCCGAGGACGTCGGCGCTCGGCTTCGAGGTCACCGGCATCTATGCCGGCCGCTACGTCGCCCGGGTGCGCGCCGTGTCGGTGGTCGACGTGTATTCGGTCTGGGCGACCAGCGCCGAAACCGAGCTGACCGGCAAGACCGGCACACCGCCGGCGGTGTCCTACCTGACGGCCACGCCGCTGGTGTTCGGCATCCAGCTGGACTGGGGCTTCCCGGCCGAGGGCGCCGCGGATACCCAGCGCACCGAGATCCAGTACAACACCAGCGCGGTCGAGGCGGGTGCCCTGCACTTGGGCGACTATGCCTACCCGACCGACAGCCACACGCTGACCGGCCTGGCGGCGGGGGTGACGCGCTATTTCCGCGCCCGGCTGATCGACCGCTCCGGAAACATCGGCCCCTGGTCGGACTGGGTGATGGGCCAGTCGAGCACCGACGCGACCGAGATCCTCGGCTATATCGCCGGCCAGATCGGCGAGACTCAGCTGGCGGCCAGCCTGCTGGCGGAAATCGACCTGATCACAGCGCCGTCCAGCACATCGGGCTCGGTGGACGCCCGGATCTCCTCGGCACGCAGCGCGCTGGAGGCGCAGATCACCACGATCAACGCGCAGCTGGCCGATATCGTCGGCGCCGAGGCCTACGACAACGCGACGGCCTATGTGCTGGGCGACCTGGTGACCTACGAGGGCGGCCTGTATCGGGCGCTGCAAGCCACCACCGGCAACCTGCCGACCAACACCGTCTACTGGGAGAAGATCGGCGATTACGCCAGCCTGGGCGAGGCCGTCAGCGCGCTGGCAGTGGAGCTGGACGAACTGACCACCCGCGTGCAGGCCGACGAGGACGACCTCGCCGCCGAGGTGTCGCGGATCGACGGCATCTTCGCCCAGGTCAACCCGACGATGGCAGGCGACACCGGCTGGTATGCCGGCAGCGAGACGGTGCTGGCCGGCGTCTGGTCCGAGCAGTACGCCCGGGCGAGCGAGGACGGGGCGCTCTCGCAGCGAATCGACTCCGTGCTCGCCCAGGCGCAGGGCAACGCCGCGGCGATCACCACGGAATCCACTGCGCGTGCTGAGGCCGACGAGGCCATGGCGACCCGTATCGACACGCTGACGGCCACGGTCGAGGAGGACATCACCGCCGCGATCCAGTCGGAGGCGACTGCCCGGGCGACCGCCGACGGTGCCCTGTCGAGCCGGATCGACACCGTCGAGGCCACGGCCGGCAGCAACTCGGCGGCGATCCAGCAGACCAGCGAGGCCCTCGCCGGGCTCGACGGCGAGCTGTCGGCGATGTGGAGCGTCAAGCTGGCCGTGACCAGTGGCGGGCAGTACTACGGCGCCGGTATGGGCATCGGCATCGAGAACACGCCGGAGGGGATGCAGAGCCAGATTCTGTTCCAGGCCGACCGTTTCGCGGTGATCAACGTGGTCAACGGCCAGATCACCACGCCGTTCGTGATCCAGGACGGTCAGGTGTTCATCAACTCGGCGGTCATCGGCGACGGCACCATCGACATGGCCAAGATCGCCACGGCTCTACAGTCGACGAATTATGTGCCGGGCCAGGCCGGCTGGCGGCTGAGCCAGGACGGCAGCTTCGAGATCAACGGGACGCTGGCCGGAAGTGGACGGACGCTCATCAACAACAACGGGGTTTATGTGTATGACGCAAACGGAGTTCTCCGTGTTGAGCTGGGAGCACTGACCTGATGTTCGGGCTCAGAGTTCGCAATGAGCAGGGGACGGTCATTCTGGATTCCGGTGACTTCACATACGAGGTCATCTTCAACGAGGTCCTGGACTGGTCCGGCAATAACTCGACCATTGAAATCACATATACAATTACAGGTTTCGACCCAAACACGTGTGTGTTCTGCATGTTCCTGGAGTACCCCGGAGACTACAATGCATCATCAGGTTACGGTTATCCGGGGCTTCCGTATATCTACCCATTCACAGGCAACCAGATCACCTTGCGTAGCTCGACCCCGGGCAATGTGTCCAGCAGGTCTTTTGCCGATGGTGTTTATAGGCTGATCGCCTTCAGGATGTTGTGATGTTCGGGTTTCGCGCTAAAAACGATAACGGGACTATTCAGTTATCGGCCGAGCGCCCTTACATGAGCCTGCATGCTGAAGGCTTCTTGAATGTGGGTACGGCCTACCAAACCACGATAACCTTTGCGCAACCATGCACCACAACTCAGCCTCCCATGATTTTCATTCGCCCTGTCTGGGCCAGTCAGGGCGAAGATTTGGGTTTCAAGTGCGGGGTAATCGGGTCGCCTGGTAACTGGACCGGATTCAAACTGGTGAACTCCAATACCACGCAGATCAGCCAGCTGGATTGGTTTGCGGCAGTGTGGGCGCCGTTGACAGTATCCGGAAATTACGGAATGCGCATCCGGGATGCAAATGGAAATATCTGTTTCCATTCCTCGAGTCAGCTGATTAAATTCAGCCGATTCATTACCTATTGGACGCACAAGACATCCACTACGTTTTATAGTGAATTTGTCAGTAACGTAACATTGGCCAGCGACGAGTATGTACTAGTTAGCCAGTGCCACTCTTTTTCTGTGGCAGCCGTGATGTCTGCTAATAGGCACATTGGTGTTTCGCTATCTCCTGCCGGCTTGGTTGGACTAACGACAAACCCGGCTACAAGCACCAATGGTATTGGTTACTTCCCGGTGTTGCTGGCCAAGAAAAGTTAGAAACGCGATCAACACAATTACTAATCTTTTAAAAAGTAATGTCATGCTGCTGTATATCGGCAGTCCGGGTGGCGGAAAAACGATTTCACCAGCTCCGGCAACTTCTGGATTCTGCGCAGCGCGCCCAGGGCCAACTTCTTCATTTCCTCCCGGTTCTGCACAAGACGCCTGGACACACTGCGCTTGACGTGCCCCCAGACCTGCTCGTCCGGGTTCAGCTGTGGCGAGTACGGGGGCAGATAGAAGAGTTTCAGGCGCCCCGCCTGTTCTTCGACGAACGCCCTGACCAGCCGGGCC
The DNA here is from genome assembly GCF_002220155.1 of Azotobacter chroococcum. Classification (NCBI taxonomy): domain Bacteria; kingdom Pseudomonadati; phylum Pseudomonadota; class Gammaproteobacteria; order Pseudomonadales; family Pseudomonadaceae; genus Azotobacter; species Azotobacter chroococcum. The sequence continues at coordinate 1,751,563 of NZ_CP011835.1, forward strand.
TTGTGCACCGGATGGCCATCGACGATCACGAAGACCGGCTGCTCGGCACCGATCAGCAGGCGCTTGAGAAACTCGCGGAACACGCTGGCCGTCACCGTCCCGTCGTGCAGCATGAAGCGGAACTCGCCGCGCGTCCCGACCGCCGACAGCATGTTCACCGAGAAGCGTCGGCCGGTCACCTCGACCAGCGGCGTTTCCCCCTGCGGTGCCCAGGTCGTGCCGGCATGGTAGTCGGAGCGCAGGCCCGACTCGTCCGCGAAGTAGATCCTTGCCCCCGCTGCACGGGCCTCGGCCCGAATCGCCGGGTAGGTCTCGTTTTCCCACTGGCGCACCAGCGCCGCATCCTGCTGCCAGGCGCGATACAAGGGTTTTTGCGCGGTGAAGCCGAGCAGCTTCATGACTCGGCTCACGGCGGACAGTGACAGCGTCTTGCCGAACTGGCGGCGGATCAGTTCGGCAATCAGCGAGAGGGTCCACAGGCCGAATTCGAAGCGGTATTGCAGCGGCGAGTGGTCCCGAACGGCCTGTGCCAGCCAGCGCATTTCCTCGGCAGTGATCCTGGGCGGACGTCCGGGAACCGGCTTGGCGAGCAGGGCGTTCTGTCCGCCATTGGCAAAGTCGGACAGCCAGCGAAAGACGCTGCGGATATTGACGCCGAAGGCGGCCGCCACGCTTTGGACGGTCTGCCCTTCGCGAACGGCCTTGATCGCCTGTTGACGCATGACCTGGAGGGAGTGGTGGTCGATTGCCCGACCATCGGAGTTTCGTTTGCATTTCATCGGGGTATTGTCTCTCAATATGACAATACTTTCGATAGACTTAGTAACAGCCCGCCCCGTGCGGGCTTTTTCGTTTCTGGAGATCCCCATGGCTCGAATATCTGCCGCCGTCGCAGGCGGTATCAATGTGTGCGCCTTTCTGGATCTGATCGCCTGGAGCGAGGGCACGGATAACGGCCGACAGCCGACCCGCGACCACGGCTACGACGTACTGGTGGGCGGCGGGTTGTTCGCCGGCTATGCCGATCACCCGCGCAAATTGATCAGCCTGCCGCTGCTCGGCATCAAGTCGACCGCGGCCGGCCGCTACCAGATCCTGTCGCGCTACTACGACCACTACAAGCAGGCGCTGGGCCTGCAGGATTTCGGCCCGATCAGCCAGGACAAAATCGCGCTGCAGCTGATCCGCGAATGCCGAGCGCTCGATGACATCAAGGCTGGCCGCATCGAGCAGGCGCTCCGCAGCTGCCGCTCGCGGTGGGCGAGCCTGCCAGGCGCCGGCTACGGCCAGCACGAGCATGCCACCGATGACCTGCTCGCCCAGTTCATCGCCGCCGGCGGGGTGCTGGCATGAGCCTGCTCGCTGCTGCCTCGGCGCTGCTGCCGACCGTCGCTGGCCTGCTCGACAGGCTGATCCCGGACCCCGAACAGAAGGCCGCGGCCCAGCTCGAGCTGCTCAGGCTCCAGCAGGAGGGGGCTTTCAGGGAGCTGGACGCGGCCCTGCAGGTCAACCTGGCCCAGGCGAAGATCAATGAAGTCGAGGCGGCGAGCCAGTCCGGGTTTCAGGCCGGCTGGCGGCCGCTGGCAGGCTACGTCTGCGTGGCCGGACTGGCCTACGAGTTCCTGGTCAGACCGCTGCTGCCGTGGCTGCTGACCGTGGCCGGCGCCGCCGATGTACCGCCGCTGCCCTCGCTTGACGATGTGCTGTTCGAGCTGGTGTTCGGGATGCTCGGCCTCGGCACCTTGCGGACGGCCGATCGCTGGAAGCGGGTGACTGCGATCACGTCCAATACTTGGCCGGGAAGATGAACTGCCAGAGGGAGAGGGGGATTCGGGGAGGAGGCCTTGGGGGGGAGGGAGGACGGGGAGTCTCGTCTTGTTTCGTGTCGGGGAGGGGCGTGGAAAGGATTTCCCGCTCTCGCTCGTCTTGCGGCAAGGCAGGCTGACGGTCGTTGGGGTTCTCTTCAGGTTTTGGGCTGGCCCGGCTCTGCAAGGTATGGGATATCAGCTTTATGAGCAGGAGCATCACCAGGGCGGACAGGAGCAGATAGACCAGAGCGACAATCGCGAGTATCAGAACTCCATTCATCGGGTATGCCTTCGAGCTGGTTTGGTGGGGGCATGACGAGTAAGAGGGGCGACTGATACTTCTCGTTGCGCTACCACGGACCAGCGAAGGTCTAGACACACTCAGGGCGGCCGCTCAAGCCGGTACCCTAGGGCAATGGAGCAGAGGAATGCTTGACCTGAGCCAACTTCAGACGCAGTGCGCGATGCAAGGTGACGGAAGGCACCGTGCTGAATAAGCCGTAGGGTGCTGGGCGGTAGGTGAGCGACCACTGGCCGGCTATGCCTTGGCCTGCGAGTTCCTAGTCAGGCCGCTGCTGCCGTGGGCGCTGACCATTGCCGGCACCGTCGATGTCCCGTTGCTGCCATCGCTCGATGACGTGCTGTTCGAGCTGGTGTTCGGGATGCTCGGCTTCGGCATGCTGCGGATGGCGGATTGATGGAAGCGGGTGAGCGCGCTGGCGCCGAAAAAATAGGGGAGGTGAGGTGCCCAGAACGGGCGAGGATGGGACTTTCCTGTAGGAAAATACAGCTCTAAGTTATTGATATTTCATGCAGTAATGGCCATATCTTATGGCAAGGAATTAGCTATATTTTCCCTGCTAATTCAATAGCTTAGGTATTGCTGGCTATCACCTTGACATGGTGGGGGTCGTTGGTTCGAGTCCAATTGTGCCTACCAAACAAAACCCGCGCTGCGCGGGGCTTAGAAGGCGATCCGAAAGGGTCGCCTTTTTTGTTTTGGGAATGATTCCGGGAAAATTCCCATCGGCTCGTGACTTCAGGTCTGCGCGGGCTTGCGGCCAGGCGATTCCCTTCTTCTCCGGCTGGCCGGTCTCTTGGTCATGGCGACGATCTGGGGTTCGCGTTACTTATTCGGTGATGGCGAGTGCGTCGAACTGGTCGTCCGGCTTCTTGTCCTGGTTCGTCCGGTGCTGATCGAGCTTGATGGTGGTTTCCTTGATGGGGCTGTCGGCCGGCGTTCCTGGTGCCATGTGCCGCTTGCAGGGCGGTGGCAAGGTCTTGCTGCGGTGGCTCGGTGCCTTTCATTGCTCTCCCGGTGTGACGTGCACATTGGGAGGCTGCCTCGGGAAGGCGTCTTTCGAGTGGGGTGGGGCGATGGGGTGTGGCCGGTTACGCCGGCCGGGCGGGCACTCTGTCGCCGCTGGCGTGCCTGCCAGCTGGGTAGGTGAATCAGCCTCGGCTTGCAGATTACTCGAACCAACTGCGCGCCTTGCTGGAGCCGAGAGCTCCGGCGTGGCCGCCATCTTGGGTGTGCCGGCTGACGCTGTCGGCATGCCGATCTGCCGACGGATGTTGCAAATCTTGCCCGATACCGGGCGCCCACCAAGCGCGGGAGTAATGGCCGTCTTTCCGGCCTGTCATCTGCTCTGTCGCCGGCTGCGCAGATACAGCCCGTATAGGGGATATGGAAGAACCCTAGGCTTGCGAATTACTCGAACCTGCAGCGCGCCTTGACAGCCCCTACTAAAGGTAAGTCAGCTAACGCTGCTGGCATGCCGATCCGCCGACGGCTGGACCATGATAACCTGCCAGTGCAGAAAAATGTTGTTTTAAATATATCATTTTTCGCTTTTTTTTCTTTTTTAAGAAAAAATTCCCTTAAATTTTTGTTTTGTTTCGCTTTTGTTGGGCAGGGCATTGGTGGGGGAGTGTTGGTTCAGGCTGTCGGAATGGCTCGCTCCGCTGTTGCTTGATGAGTGGCAGCTGCTATTTCCGTCGCTCCAGTTGCCGCCGGGGCAATGGCCGAAGTCATGATTGCAGTGGCTGTGGTCGGTGCTGTGGCTCGGATGAATGCTTAAACCCGTGTTCGCGGCTGTGGGCGGCATCACTCGGCCTGTAGGTCGTTGTGGTGCTTTCTGCTGGAAAGTGCCGCGTCAATTTATTGATGTTTCGTGCTAGAATGCGTGCGTCCCAGGGTAAGCAATTCGACCTGTTTTTCCTTTTGGCTCAATAGATTAGGAACGACCCGTCATCACCTTGAAAGGATGGGGTGTTGATTCGAGCCCTGTTATGTCTGTCAAGGATGCTTGTCAGTGGCGCAGCTTTCTGAAAGCATCCCGCATTTTTACCTCCAGTGACTCCGCTTCGTCCGGATCGGCCCTTTGGGCTCCTGCCACCGTGCGGCAGGCATATCCGGCGGACCGCTTTACTGGCTCATCCCAACCCATGTGGCCTTTGGTAGGGGTCACCACTAGGAGAGGAGGCGCCATGCCCATCATTACTCTTCCCGACGGCAGTCAGCGTACGTTCGATCATTCGGTATCGGTCGCCGAGGTCGCCCAGTCCATCGGTGCCGGCCTGGCCAAGGCCACCGTGGCCGGCAAGGTCGACGGCAGGCTGGTCGATGCCTGCGACCTGATCGAGCGCGACGCGACCCTGCAGATCATCACGCCGAAGGACGAGGAGGGGGTCGAGATCATTCGCCACTCCTGTGCGCACCTGGTCGGCCATGCGGTCAAGCAACTGTATCCGACGGCGAAGATGGTGATCGGTCCGGTCATCGAGGAAGGCTTTTACTACGACATCGCCTATGAGCGCCCCTTCACGCCGGAGGACATGGCGGCCATCGAACAGCGCATGCGCGAGCTGATCGACAAGGACTACGACGTCGTCAAGAGGATGACCCCGCGCGAGCAGGTGATCGAGGTGTTCAGGTCCCGTGGCGAGGACTACAAGCTGCGCCTGGTCGACGACATGCCCGACGAGCAGGCGATGGGCTTGTACTACCACGAGGAATATGTCGACATGTGCCGCGGTCCGCACGTGCCGAACACCCGCTTCCTCAAGGCCTTCAAGCTGACCAAGCTGTCCGGCGCCTACTGGCGCGGCGATGCCAGGAATGAGCAGCTGCAGCGCGTCTATGGCACCGCCTGGGCGGACAAGAAGCAGCTGGCCGCCTACATCCAGCGCATCGAGGAAGCGGAGAAGCGCGATCACCGCAAGCTCGGCAAGCGCCTCGACCTGTTCCACACCCAAGAAGAAGCGCCGGGCATGGTCTTCTGGCATCCCAATGGCTGGACCGTCTACCAAGTGCTCGAGCAGTACATGCGCGGCGTGCAGCGGGAGAACGGCTATCTGGAGATCAAGACGCCGCAGGTGGTCGATCGCGTGCTCTGGGAAAAGTCCGGGCACTGGGCGAACTATGCCGAGAACATGTTCACCACCGAATCGGAAAGCCGCGACTACGCGATCAAGCCGATGAACTGCCCGTGCCATGTGCAGGTGTACAACCAGGGGCTGAAGAGCTACCGCGAGCTGCCGCTGCGTCTGGCCGAGTTCGGCGCCTGTCACCGCAACGAGCCGTCCGGCGCGCTGCATGGCATCATGCGCGTGCGCGGCTTCACCCAGGACGATGCGCACATCTTCTGCACCGAAGAACAGATGCAGGCCGAGTCCGCCGCCTTCATCAAGCTGACCCAGCAGGTCTATGCCGACTTCGGCTTCCAGGATATCCAGCTGAAGCTGTCCACTCGTCCGGAAAAGCGCGTCGGCTCCGATGATCTGTGGGATCGTGCCGAGGGCGCGCTGGCCGCGGCCCTGGAGACTGCCGGTCTGCCCTATGATCTGCAGCCGGGCGAAGGCGCCTTCTACGGGCCGAAGATCGAGTTTTCCCTGAAGGACTGCCTGGGGCGTGTCTGGCAGTGCGGCACCCTGCAGCTGGACTTCAACCTGCCGGTCCGTCTCGGCGCCGAGTACGTCAGCGAGAACAACGACCGTCAGCATCCGGTGATGCTGCACCGGGCGATCCTGGGTTCCTTCGAGCGTTTCATCGGCATCCTGATCGAGCACTACGAAGGCGCTTTCCCGGCCTGGCTGGCGCCGACCCAGGCGGTGATCATGAATATCACCGACAAGCAGGGCGAGTTCGCGCTTGAAGTCGAGCGGATGCTCAATCAGAGCGGTTTCCGTGCCAAGTCCGACTTGAGAAACGAAAAAATCGGTTTTAAAATTCGCGAGCATACTTTGCTCAAGGTTCCCTATCTCTTGGTGATCGGAGATCGGGAGGTTGAGACGCGAGCCGTAGCTGTGCGCACCCGCGAAGGGGTCGATCTGGGCACGATGCCCGTCGAACAGTTCCGCGAGATGCTGGCGCAGGCGGTAGCCCGGCGTGGTCGCCAAGAATTGGAGTAATCATTATTAAGCGTGAAATGAGACAAGATAGAAAAGCTCAACCGAAAGCCCCGATCAACGAGAATATCTCGGCACGCGAGGTTCGGTTAATTGGAGTGGACGGCGAGCAGATTGGCATCGTCTCGATTGATGAAGCGCTTCGCGTAGCGGAAGAGGCCAAGCTGGATCTGGTCGAGATTTCCGCTGATGCGGTACCGCCCGTATGCCGGATCATGGACTACGGCAAGCACCTGTTCGAGAAGAAGAAGCAGGTCGCGGCGGCGAAAAAGAACCAGAAGCAGGTCCAGATCAAGGAAATCAAGTTCCGACCAGGGACGGAAGAAGGGGATTACCAGGTAAAACTACGCAACCTGGTACGTTTCCTTAGCGAGGGGGACAAGGCCAAGGTATCCCTGCGATTCCGCGGCCGCGAGATGGCTCACCAGGAGCTGGGCATGGAGCTGTTGAAGCGGGTCGAAACCGACCTCGTCGAATATGGCGCCGTTGAACAGCATCCGAAGATGGAAGGACGCCAGCTGATCATGGTCATCGCCCCCAAAAAGAAAAAATAACCCACCAGGGCACTGGCAGGCCTTGCGGTTATGCGTAATCACTCAATGCGGAGTATCCGAACATGCCAAAGATGAAAACCAAGAGCGGCGCCAAGAAGCGCTTCAAGCCGACTGCGAACGGCTTCAAGCACAAGCACGCTTTCAAGAGCCACATCCTGACCAAGATGACGACCAAGCGTAAGCGTCAGCTGCGCGGCACCTCGCTGATGCATCCGTCCGACGTCGCTAAAGTCGAGCGCATGCTGCGCGTTCGTTAATCCCGGTCAAGATTCCAGAAGGTAACTATTCATGGCTCGTGTTAAGCGTGGCGTCATCGCCCGTCGTCGTCACAAGAAAATCCTGAAACTCGCCAAGGGCTACTACGGCGCACGCTCGCGCGTGTTCCGCGTCGCCAAGCAGGCGGTGATCAAGGCTGGCCAGTACGCCTACCGTGACCGCCGTCAGCGCAAGCGTCAGTTCCGCGCCCTGTGGATCGCCCGTATCAACGCCGGTGCCCGTCAGAACGGTCTGTCCTACAGCCGCCTGATCGCCGGCCTGAAGAAGGCAGCCATCGAGATCGACCGCAAGGTTCTGTCCGATCTGGCAGTGAACGAGAAAGCGGCGTTCGCCGCGATTGTCGAGAAGGCCAAAGCCATTCTGGCTTGATCCCCCCGACAATCACCGGGTTCGCCCGGTGCCGAACGTCACCGATAGGGGAAGAGCCCAGTGCTCTTCCCCTATTTCGTATCTGAGAAGGGGTTTTTGCAAAACCGAGCGTTGCGTTCCTGGCAGACCTCCTGCCGAGTGCGACAAGGTCGAAGCAGGCGCCAGGACAGTTCTGCAAGATCCCCTGGAGGTTGTACATGGAAAACCTGGATGCACTGGTCTCGCAAGCGCTCGAGGCCGTGCAACATTGCGAAGACGTCAACGCCCTGGAACAGCTCCGGGTCCACTACCTCGGCAAGAAGGGCGAGCTGACCCAGCTGATGCAGACCCTGGGCAAGCTCTCGGCCGAAGAGCGGCCGAAGGCCGGTGCCCTGATCAATGCTGCCAAGAACAGCGTTCAGGAGGCCCTCAATGCGCGCAAGGCCGACCTCGAGTCCGCCGCGCTGGCCGCCAGGCTGGCCGCCGAGCGCATCGACGTGACCCTGCCGGGGCGTGGCCAGGCTTCCGGCGGCCTGCATCCAGTGACCCGTACCCTCGAGCGCGTCGAGCAGTTCTTCACCCATATCGGCTACAGCGTCGCCGAGGGCCCGGAAGTCGAGGACGACTACCACAACTTCGAGGCCCTCAACATCCCCGGCCACCATCCGGCGCGGGCGATGCACGATACCTTCTACTTCAATGCCAACATGCTGCTGCGTACCCACACCTCGCCGGTCCAGGTGCGCACCATGGAAAGCCGCCAGCCGCCGATCCGCATCGTCTGCCCGGGCCGCGTTTACCGCTGCGACTCGGATATCACCCACTCGCCGATGTTCCACCAGCTCGAAGGCCTGCTGATCGACGAAAACGTCAGCTTCGCCGACCTCAAGGGCACCATCGAGGAGTTTCTCCGGGTGTTCTTCGAGAAGCCGCTGGGCGTACGTTTCCGCCCCTCGTTCTTCCCCTTCACCGAACCCTCGGCCGAGGTCGACATGCAGTGCGTGATGTGCGGCGGCCACGGTTGCCGGGTGTGCAAGCACACCGGCTGGCTGGAGGTGATGGGCTGCGGCATGGTGCACCCCAACGTGCTGCGCATGTCCGGCATCGATCCGGAGAAGTACCAGGGCTTCGCCTTCGGCATGGGGATCGAGCGCCTGGCCATGTTGCGTTATGGCGTCAACGATCTGCGCCTGTTCTTCGACAACGATCTGCGCTTCCTCGCGCAATTCCGCTAGGGCCGCAACCGTAACCGAATTCTTTGGGAGAACAGGATGAAATTCAGCGAACAATGGCTGCGGGACTGGGTCAATCCGCAGGTGTCCCGCGACGAACTGGTGGCCCGCCTGTCCATGGCCGGTCTTGAGGTCGACAGCGTCACGCCGGTGGCCGGCGCTTTTTCCGGCGTGGTGGTGGGCGAGATCCTTGCCACCGAGCCGCACCCGGACGCCGACAAGCTGCGCGTCTGTCAGGTGAGCAACGGCAGCGAAACCTTCCAGGTGGTCTGTGGTGCGCCCAACGCCCGTCCGGGCATCAGGATCCCCTTTGCCATGCTCGGTGCCGTGCTCGGTGACGACTTCAAGATCAAGAAGGCCAAGCTGCGTGGCGTGGAGTCCTTCGGCATGCTCTGCTCGGCAGCCGAGCTCAAGGTCAGCGAGGAGAACGACGGCCTGCTGGAGCTGCCGGCCGATGCTTCGCTGGGGCAGGACATTCGCACCTGTCTCAACCTGGACGATGCCAGCATCGAGGTGGACCTGACCCCCAACCGTGGCGACTGCCTGTCCCTGGCCGGCCTGGCCCGCGAGGTAGGCGCCCTCTACGGCGCTCCGGTCACTCGTCCGTCGATCGCCAGCGTGCCGCCGCTACATGACGGAGTGCGCCCGGTCGAGGTGCTGGCGCCCCAGGCCTGCCCGCGCTATCTCGGCCGCGTGGTGCGCAACGTCGACCTGTCGCGGCCGACCCCGCAGTGGATGGTCGAACGCCTGCGCCGCTCCGATATCCGCGCCATCGACCCGGCGGTCGACGTCACCAACTACGTGATGCTCGAGCTGGGCCAGCCGATGCATGCCTTCGATCTCGCCGAGGTCCGTGGTGGCATCCGCGTGCGCATGGCCGAGGAGGGCGAGAAACTGGTCCTGCTCGACGGCCAGGAAGTCAGCCTGCGCGCCGATACCCTGGTGATCGCCGACCACGAGCGCGCCTTGGCCATCGCCGGCGTGATGGGTGGCGAACACAGCGGCGTTGCTGCCGGTACCCGCGATCTGTTCCTCGAAAGCGCCTTCTTCGACACTATTGCCATCGCTGGCAAGGCCCGCTCCTACGGTCTGCACACCGACGCCTCGCACCGCTTCGAACGTGGCGTCGACTGGCAGCTGGCCCGCGAAGCCATGGAGCGTGCCACCGCGCTGCTGCTGGAGATCGTCGGCGGAGAGCCCGGTCCCATCGTCGAGGTAACCGATCCGGCGAGCCTGCCGCAGGTGGCACCGATCACCCTGCGCGCCGAGCGCATCGAGCAGATGCTCGGCCTGTGCATGGAGGCTGCCGAAGTCGAGCGCCTGCTGGTCGCGCTGGGGCTGACGGTCAGCTCGGCTGCGGCCGGCCAGTGGCAGGTCGAGGTGCCCAGCCATCGTTTCGATATCAGCCTCGAAGTGGATCTGATCGAGGAGCTCGGCCGCCTGCATGGCTACAACAACCTGCCGGTCCGCTATCCGCAGGCACGCCTGGCCCCGCAGGCGCGTACCGAGGCCCGCGGCGAACTGCCGGTGCTGCGCCGTCTGCTGGTCGCGCGCGGCTACCAGGAGGCGATCACCTACAGCTTCATCGATCCCAAGCTGTTCGAGCTCTTCACTCCGGGCGTCGAGCCGCTGACCCTGGCCAATCCGATCTCCGCGGACATGGCGGCCATGCGGGCCTCGCTCTGGCCGGGACTGGCCAAGGCGTTGCAGTACAACCTGAACCGCCAGCAGTCCCGTGTGCGTCTGTTCGAGAGCGGTCTGCGTTTCGTCGGTCAGTTGGACAACCTCAAGCAGGAGCCCGTGCTGGCTGGCGCCATCACCGGTAGCCGCCTGCCGGAGAGCTGGAGCCATGCCCGGGATGCGGTGGACTTCTATGACGCCAAGGCGGATGTGGAGGCTCTGCTTGCCGCCGCCGGCGCTGCCGACGAATACCGCTTCGTCAGTGGCGAGCATCCCGCGCTACATCCGGGGCAGACAGCGCGGATCGAGCGCGAGGGGCGTCTGGTCGGCTTCCTGGGTGCCCTGCATCCCGAGCTGGGCAGAGCGCTGGGGCTGGATCAGCCGGTCTTCCTGTTCGAGCTGGTCCTGGCGGAAATCGCCGCCGGTCGTCTGCCGGCCTTTCGCGAACTTTCGCGTTTCCCGGAAGTGCGCCGCGATCTGGCCCTGATCGTCGATCGTGAAACACCGGCCGCAGCGGTGCTGCAGAGCATTCGCGAGGCGGCGGGGGAATACCTGGCCGACCTTCGGCTGTTTGACGTCTATCAGGGTAAAGGTATTGATCCGCAACGAAAAAGCCTGGCCGTCGGCTTGACCTGGCAACATCCATCGCGCACTCTTAACGATGATGAGGTGAACAGTACAACCCAGAACATCCTCACCTCGCTGGAAGAAAGGTTCAACGCGACGTTAAGGAAGTAGCGTATGGGGGCTCTGACGAAAGCTGAGATGGCTGAACGTCTCTACGAGGAGCTTGGCCTGAATAAACGAGAAGCCAAGGAGTTGGTGGAGCTGTTCTTCGAGGAAATCCGTCAGGCACTGGAGCACAACGAGCAGGTCAAATTGTCCGGCTTTGGCAATTTCGATCTGCGCGACAAGCGCCAGCGGCCTGGCCGCAATCCCAAGACGGGGGAGGAAATCCCGATCACGGCACGGCGCGTTGTCACCTTTCGTCCAGGGCAGAAGCTGAAAGCCAGGGTTGAAGCCTATGCTGGAACCAAGCCATAACGACGAATTGCCTCCCATACCGGGGAAGCGTTACTTCACCATCGGCGAGGTCAGCGAGCTTTGTGCGGTCAAACCGCATGTGTTGCGTTACTGGGAGCAGGAATTTCCCCAGATCAATCCGGTCAAGCGCCGGGGCAACCGACGCTACTATCAGCGTCAGGATGTCCTGATGATCCGGCATATCCGCGCCCTGCTGTACGAGCAGGGCTTCACCATCGGCGGGGCGCGCCTGCGCCTCTCCGGCGACGAAGCCAAGGAAGATACGACCCAATATCGGCAATTGATCCGGCAGACGATCGCCGAGCTGGAAGACGTCCTTCAGGTTTTGCGCAAATAGCCGAAGCCGCAAAAAAAACTTCCACTTTTCAGAAGCTTAATATATAGTTCGACCCGCTCCGGTAAGCCGGGGCAAGTAGTCGGGGCGTAGCGCAGCCTGGTAGCGCACTTGCATGGGGTGCAAGGGGTCGAGTGTTCGAATCACTCCGTCCCGACCAATAAATTCAATGACTTAGGCCGGTTGAGCAATCACCGGCCTTTTTCATGTCTGCGATTTGGGCTTTCTGGTTGCCAATTGGTTGCCAATTCAGAGTATGCGCAGAGGAGTCTTGCTGCACGGCGAGCAGCCGTTGCTGCAACGGAGCTCGGCGTTCACTATACAAGGTGATGCTCGCCCGGATTTCGCGGTGCCTTCCTCATTGAGCTCCAGCTGAGCTTGCCTCCTCCGATGGACTACAATCGCCGCATCTGCCCATAGGTTGCCTGCCATGTCTCGCAAGAGGTTGCCCATCGGTATCCAGACCTTCGTCCGTATCCGCGAGGACAACTGCTACTACGTCGACAAGACTGGCATCGCCCTGCAGCTGATCGAGGAGGGCAACTACTACTTTCTCTCCCGCCCGCGGCGCTTTGGTAAGAGCCTGTTCCTCGATACCCTGGCCGAGCTGTTCGAGGGCAACGAGCCGTTGTTTCGTGGGCTGGTTGCGCACGGGCAGTGGGACTGGAGCCGGCGTTATCCGGTAGTACGCATCAGCTTCGCCGATGGTGTGGTCAACAGTCGTCAGGCGCTGGATACCCGCATTAACGATCTGCTGCAGGTCAACGCCCAGCGTCTGGGGCTGTCTGCCTTTACGGCTGCCGACATTCCCGGGCGCTTCGCCGAGCTGCTCCGTGAAGCCGAGCGCATTCACGGCCAGCGGGTCGTGGTGCTGATCGATGAGTACGACAAGCCGATTCTCGACAATTTGGGCAACCCCGAGCTGGCCCGAGAGATGCGCGACGGGCTGCGCAACCTCTATTCGGTGGTCAAAGGGCAAGGGGCGCACATCCGCTTTGCCATGCTCACCGGCGTGTCGAAGTTCAGCAAGGCCAGCCTGTTCTCTGGGTTGAACAACCTCAACGACATCACCCTGGACGCGAAGTACTCGGCGATCTGCGGCTATACCGATGAGGATGTCGATACGGTGTTCGCGCCGGAGCTGGCCGACTTGGATCGGGACGAAATCCGCCAGTGGTACAACGGCTACAACTGGACAGGCACCTCGGTCTACAACCCCTTCGACCTGCTGCTGCTGTTCAGCAAGCGCGAATTCCGCAACTACTGGTTCGAAACGGGGACACCGACCTTCCTGCTCGATCTGCTCACCCGGCGTCAGGCCTGGCTGCCGGAGCTGGGGCAGCTGGAAACCGATGCCGAGCTGCTGTCGACCTTCGAGGTGGACAACATCGCTACCGAGGCGCTGATGTTCCAGGCCGGCTATCTGACCATCGACGAGGAGATCAACCTCGACGGCAACTGGTTCTACCGCCTGCGCTACCCCAACCGCGAGGTGCGTCAGAGCCTGCATGGCAGCCTGCTGAAGGCCTGGACGCCGGAGGGGCAACCGGTCACCCGTCAGCGCATGTCGCTCTACCGCCTGTTGCTGGCCAATGACTTCGGCGGCTTGCAGAAGCTGTTCAGCGCCTTCTTCGCCGGTATCCCGCACGACTGGTACCGCAACAATCCGATTGCCCAGTACGAGGGCTACTACGCCAGCGTGTTCTACAGCCACTTCGCTGCACTGGGGCTCGATGTGCGGGTCGAGGATGCCACCAGTCACGGCCGTATCGACATGGCCGTGCTGTTCAACAGCCAGGTCTATCTGTTCGAGTTCAAGGTGGTGGAGCTGGTACCTGAGGGCAAAGCGCTGCAGCAGATCCGCGAGCGCGGTTATGCCGAGAAGTACCGTACGCGCGGCGAAACGATCCACCTGATCGGCGTGGAGTTCAGTCGCGAGAGCCGCAGCGTGGTGGGCTTCGAGGTAGAGCGGGACGGCTGATTCGGCTGTATTGGTTATCGAAACAAAAAAAAGAACGCCCGGCATATAGCCAGCGTGAGCCTTTTCCTTGCAAATCAGTCATTTGGCAGCCTTCTGCGAAGTGTGCGGCTGGAGGCGCCGTCTTTCCTGCCGTCACTGGACCCCCTCCTTAAGCATAAGATGGCGATTGTTTTATTGATTCATGTCAATTGAAGCGGTAGTTTCTACCCCAAGGGAGACGAAACAACGGCGATAACAGCGCCACATCTCGTCTCGATTGAATCGACTGGTAACGACCGCTCGTCTCGTCCTGAGGGAACCGTCATGAAAAAGTTCGGAATTCTGGCTCTGACCATCGGCATGCTCACCGTCGGCACTGTTAACGCTGCCGAAATCGTCCGGGAAGTGACGAGCGAGACCTCCGGCCAGGCTACGGGCGGCATGAGCGGCATGATGGCCGGCTCCGTCGGCGGTCCGATCGGTGCGGTGATCGGCGCAGGCCTCGGCGCGCTGTTCGGCGGTTCCGGTCAGAAGGCCCTGGGTGCCAGCGAGCGCATCTACCTGGTACGCACCGACAGCGGCGAGCTGAAGGAATACCGCTCGCCGAACTACGTCTTCGCCGAAGGCGACAAGGTCGTGATCTACGGCAACCGCCCGCGTCCCTACGGCTGGACCCCCGAAACCGCCGAAGCCTTCGCCTATAACGGCGCCAACTGACGAGCAGGGTGGACAGCGATTGGGTTGTCCGCCGTCACCGATTCCCGCGACGGGCTGACACATCCCTGTTGCACATCTTCTCCCAGCGGCACCTGCGAACCTGGCTGTGCTGCTCCTTCCTTCGATGCCATTCGCCTCGCTCCCGACAGCCAGTCTCTATATGTGCGAGTAGGGGATGAGATCAGGCAGTTCTTGTAGCACCATGTTGCACCGATGCCATCTGCGCTGCAGGGCCAATGCTACATTTTTGCTGCACGGAATTTTCTCTTGTTTTAATCGATTGTTTTAAAAGGGATTTTTAGATCGATGCTGCCGATCCATAATCGGTGCCACGCAGAGGCGGCGAGCCCGTTCGAGCCGCATACTGGCTATGAAGAGGGCCGCTACCCGGTCAGAAGCATAAGCCCCGCAGAGCCTGCATCCGACCAGATAGCGCTGGCAGGCCTGATCCTCGAGCCTGTTTTCCCGCCGCCTGTCAGGCCTCGATCACCTGGCCCTGTTCCGGTGCCTTCTGCTGCTGCTTGGCGATGCTGGTGGCCTGAAGTGCAGTGAGGGCGATAGTGAAGACGATGTCGTCCACCAGCGCGCCGCGCGACAGGTCGTTCACCGGTTTGGCCAGCCCCTGCAGCATCGGGCCGACGCTGATGCAGTTGGCATTGCGTTGCACCGCCTTGTAGGTGGTGTTGCCGGTGTTCAGGTCGGGGAACACGAACACGGTGGCCTGGCCGGCGACCGGGCTGTTCGGTGCCTTCTGCTTGCCGACGCTGGCCACGGAAGCGGCGTCGTACTGCAGCGGGCCGTCGATCGGCAGGCCGGGGGCGCGCTCCTGGGCGATGCGGGTGGCTTCGCGGACCTTGTCCACCTCGGCGCCGCTGCCGGAGTCGCCGGTGGAGTAGCTGATCATCGCCACGCGCGGATGCACGCCGAGGGCTACGGCGGACTCGGCGCTCTGCAGGGCGATTTCGGCCAGCTCGCTGGCGCTCGGGTTGGGATTCACCGCGCAGTCGCCGTAGACCAGCACCTGATCCGGCAGCAGCATGAAGAACACCGAGGACACCAGGTTGTAGCCCGGGGCGGTCTTGATCAGCTGCAGGGCCGGGCGGATGGTGTTGGCGGTGGTATGCACGGCGCCGGAAACCAGGCCGTCCACTTCGTCCAGCGCCAGCATCATGGTGCCGAGCACCACGGTATCCCTGAGCTGCTCGTCGGCCATCTCGGGGGTGAGGCCCTTGCTTTTGCGCATCTGCACCATCGGGGCGATGTACTGCGCACGGATGCTGTCCGGATCGAGGATCTCCAGGCCAGCCGGCAGGATGATGTCCTGCTCGCGGGCCACGGCCTGGACTTCCTCCGGGCGGGCCAGCAGCACGCAGCGGGCGATACCGCGCTCCTGGCAGATGGCGGCGGCGCGGATGGTGCGCGGCTCGTTGCCTTCCGGCAGGACGATGCGCTTGTTGGCTTCCTGGGCGCGTTTGACCAGCTGGTAGCGGAACGCCGGTGGCGACAGTTGCTGCTCGCGCGGCACGCTGAGGCGGGAGTGCAGGTATTCCGGATGCAGGTGCCCGGCGATGAAGTCGGTGACGCGGTTGGCGCGCTCGATGTCGTCCGCCGGGGTTTCCTTGTTCAGGGCGAACAGGCTGGTGGCGGTGTCATAAGAGCCGGTGGTCACGCTCATCACCGGCAGGCCGCCGTCCAGGGCCGCCTTGCACAGTTCCATGATGCGCGGGTCCGGCGTGAAGTCGCTGCACAGCAGCAGGCCGGCCAGCTTCACGCCGTTGAGCGAGGCCAGGCTGGTGGCAAGGATGACATCGTCGCGATCGCCCGGGGTCACCACCAGCACGCCCGGCTGCAGCAGCGGCACGGTGCTGGGCACGGCGCGGGCGCACAGGACGATCTTGCTCACCCGGCGCTGGTCGGCTTCGCCGGCGCTGAGCACCTGGGCGCCGATCAGTTCGGCTACGTCGCGGGTGCGCAGGGCATTCAGCTCTTCGGCGAAGGGAATGGCGCCGAGCAGCTGGAAGCTGGCGCTGCCGAGCAGCGGCAGGTGTTCCTTGAGGCGCTCGATGAAAGCCGGGACGCCGTCCTCGCTGTCGATCTTGTTGATGATCGCGCCGAGTATTTTCGGGTTCCTGGCGCCGCCGAACAGCTGGGCCTGGATCTCGATGCGTTCGGCCAGCTGCTTGAGGCTGTCGCCGCCCTGGACGGCGATCAGGATCACTTCGGCGCCCAGGCTCTTGCTCAGCAGGGGGTTGAGGTGCGCGGAGTAGTCGCTGTCGCGGGTCGGCAGCATGCCCTCGACGATCACCACATCCTTGCCGGCGGCGGCCTGCTGGTAGCGGCTGACCACGTCCTCCAGCAGCAGGTCGATTTCGCCGTTGGCCAGCTGGCGCTCCACCTGATCCAGCAGTATCGGTTCGGGCGCACTCCGGCCCAGGGTGCGCTCGACCAGCAGGCAGGAGCGCTCGCGGCCCTGGTCGACGGGGAGGGGCTGGGCGATCGGTTTGAAGAAGCCGACCTTCAGGCCGGCCTGCTCGAGGGTCCGGATCAGGCCGAGGCTGATGGAATTGAGGCCGACGGCGTAACCGGTGGGGGCGAGAAACAGAGTGTGCATGGATTCTCTCAATGGAGCAGAGTGCTCAGACTGTAGAAGGCATGATGCCGGCAGGAAGTCAGGATGACGAAACCCGACGCCATGATGGTCGTCGGGTTTCGTTGCATCGCAGCTTCCCGTCTGCGCGGTTGTTCGATCAGGCGTCGAGCAGGGCGAGGGTGTCCAGGGCGATCTGGCGTTCCTCGTTGGTCGGCACCACCAGGATGCGCGGGCTGCCGGCCGCCTGGATCTCGCCACCGACGCCGCGGGTGCAGCGGGCGTTGGCTTCGGCGTCGAGCTGGAAGCCGAACAGCTTCATATGCTCCAGGGTGCGCTCGCGCACGGCGGCGGAGTTCTCGCCGATGCCGCCGGTGAAGATCAGGCCGTCCAGCTTGGGCAGGGCGCAGGCCATGCCGGCCAGCGACTTGGCCAGGCGGTAGCAGAACACCTCGAAGGCCAGGGTGGCGCCCGGGTGGCCGGCCATGTGTGCTTCATACAGGGTGCGCATGTCGTTGGACAGGCCGGACAAACCCTTCAGGCCGCTGTCGTGGTTGAGCGTGCGGTCGATCTGCTCGATGCTCCAGCCCAGGGTGCGCGCCAGGTGGCTGTGCAGGTTGGGGTCAACGTCACCGCTGCGGGTGCCCATCGCCAGGCCTTCCAGTGGGGTCAGGCCCATGCTGGTGTCGCGGCTCTCGCCGTTGACGATGGCGCAGGTGGAACAGCCGTTGCCCAGGTGGGCGCTCAGCCAGCTGCTGTTCTCGACCGGCACGCCGACCATTTCCGCGGCACGCTTGCTCACGTAGCGGTGGCTGGTGCCGTGGAAGCCGTAGCGGCGCACGCCATGCTCGGTGTAAAGGAATTCCGGCACGGCGTAGCGGTAGGCGTGGGGCGGCATGCTCTGGTGGAAGGCGGTGTCGAACACGCTGACCTGCGGCAGGCTGGGGAACAGCTCCATCGCGGCCTCGATGCCGACCAGGTGTGCCGGGTTGTGCAACGGTGCCAGGTGGGCGTTGGCGCGAATGCCTGCGAGCACGTCGGCGTCGACCAGATGGGACGCGGTGAAGTGCTCGCCGCCATGCACGACGCGGTGGCCGATGCCGTCGAGATGGCCTCCGGCCGCTTCCTGGGCCAGGGGCAGGATCTTCGACAGCACGGACTGATGGCTGGTGCCAGGCAGGCTCAGACTTTCCTTAGTATCGCCAAATTGCCAGTGGAGGACCGCTTCCGGGCTGCCGAGGCGTTCGGCCAAACCCTGCAGGGGGAAGGTTGTTTGTGCTTCGTTGACCAGAGCGAACTTGATCGACGAGCTACCACAGTTGATCACCAGAATATTGCGGGCGGACATTGAGACTCCTGAAACTTGTCGTGATATGGCCACTACGCTCAATGGCCACACAATTTTTGTAATTGGATTGGTATCCGGCGTTCTTGTGGAACATGGACGAATCAGGGTTTGGCTATCGTGCCACGCAAGGTGAGGGCCCGCCGTTCTGCTTTAGTCGAATCGGTACCTTGGGAACCCTGGGGCCGGCGGGTTGTATGCGCTTGCAGTGGCTTGTCCGACCGGTCGGTGCGCGGTTCGGTGCGAGGGCCGGAACGCGACGGCAGCCCTGCCGCGGGGTTTGACGCGGCCGGATTCATGAAACAAGCTGAAATTTGTCCGGATCCGCCAGATGCTTGCTCAGGAGGGCTGCGTCGTTGGCCAGGGCGCAATGCTTGAAGCCGATCTGGCTTGGGTTCCGCTGAAGTGCGGGAAACAGGAGGAGCGATCATGACAAGGGCTACTCATGTGAAGGCCAATGCGGCCCGGTTCCCGGTTCCGCAAAGCCGCGATGAAGTGAACGAGGCGATTGCCAGGATCGGTCTGCTCCAGCGCGAGCGTGAACGGATTCAGGCCGACATGAACGATGAGCTGGCGAAGGTAAGGCTGCGCTTCGAAGAGCTGGCCACGCCGCTCAACGAGCAGATCACGGGGTTGACCCAGGGGGTGCATACCTGGTGCGAGGCGCATCGCCTGGAGCTGACCAGGAGCGGCAAGACCAAGTTCTATGATTTCGCCGCGGGTGAAATCAAGTGGCGCCTGCGTCCGCCACGGGTGTCCCTGCAATCGGCCGAAAACGTCCTGGAAACCCTCAAGCGACTGGGGCTGACGCGTTTCATCCGCGTCAAGGAGCAGCTGAACAAGGAGGCCATGCTCGCGGAGCCGGAGGTGGTTTCCGGCGTGGCCGGGGTGAAGATCGAGCAGAGCGAGGACTTCGTCATCGTGCCCTTCGGGTCCAATCTCGAGGAGGTCGCCTGAGCGGGCCGCGCGGCTCCCGCAGCCGATGATGAGCCCATCCGCTGGGAGGGTTGTCGGCGCGCTCCGTCCGGGTTGCGGGCGGCTCAGCGCGCGGCTTCTGCCAACTGCATGTCGGCGCCTGCCCAGACCTTGCGGAAGCGCTCCAGCACGGCGTCGGCCTCCGCTGTGCGGTCCTGGGCCTGCAGAGCCAGGGCCAGCCCGTGCAGCGACCAGCCGTTCTCCGGGAAGCGCTTGAGGTCCTCGCGAAAGGCCTGTTCGGCTTCCTCGCTGCGTTCCGCCGCCAGCAGCACCAGACCGAGTTCCTCACGTACCGGCACCGTCCATTCCGGGGGCTCGCCGTAGACCAGCCGGTCCTCCAGATGAGCCGCTTCGCGCAAATGGCCGATCGCGCGCGGGAAATCCGCCTTCCTGGCGGCGATCTGGCCGGCCAGCACTTCCGTGGCGATTTTCAGTATGGCGCCCGAGGTGTTGAACTCCAGGCGCAGTGCGTCCATCCGCGGGTCCTGCGCGGTGGCGCGCAGCGGCGCCAGGTCCGCCTCGGCGCCCGGCAGATCGCCGCGTGCCGCCAGCGCCCGGCCGTGGGCGTAGTGCCAGAGGGCGCGGGCGTGGGGCAGATCCTGCGGCGGAGCCGGCGCCTTGAGGATCTCGTCCCAGCGGCCGAAGCGCACCAGCATCTGCAGCTGGCGGGTCTGGTGCTGCTGCAGGAAGGTCATCCCGGGCTCCCGCAGCATCGGTTGCGGAACCAGTTCGGCCATCTTCTGTGTGGCGGCCAGCGCCTGACCGCTGCGGCCGATCATGCTCGCGGCGAAGGCCAGGAAGTCGTAGTTGTGCGGGTAGTAGCCGGCGAGGTAGACGCCGAACGCCGGATTCTGGTCGCGGATGAAGGTTTCGTCGGCATGCACCGCGTGCTCGTTGGCCCTGATGGCGTCCTCGTAGCGTCCGACGCGGATGTAGATGTGCCCGGGCATGTGCACCAGATGGCCGGCGCCGGGCATCAGGCCGGCGAGCCGTTCCGCGCACGGAACCGCTCGCTCCGGCTGGGTCGCCTCGACGGCATGGATGAAGAAGTGGCACGCCCCCGGGTGATTGGGGTTCGCCGCGATCACCCGCTCCAGCTGGGCGAGCATCTCGGGAGTATCCGGCCGCGGCTGGCCGTCCTGGCTCCAGTACTGCCACGGGCTCAGATCCATGAGGGACTCCGCAAAGAGGGTTGCCGCCTCCTGATCCTCCGGGTACTCGCGGGCGACCTCGCGCATCGCACGGGCATAGGCCGCATCCAGGGCGCTTCGCTCGGCGGGCGGGGGGACTGCATAGCGCGTCGCGAGAGCCCGGATCAGCGCCTGCTCCTTCGTACTCGCCTTCCGTTCGAGCGCCTTCTGGATTGCGGCATGCGCGGCGGCCCCGGCACTGGCGTCCATCGGCGCGTTGATGTTGGGACCGTAGGCCAGGGCAATTCCCCAGTAGCACATGGCGCAGTCCGGATCGAGCCGGACGGCCTCCTCGAAGGCGCGGATCGCTTCCTGATGGTTGAACGCGTAGTAGAGCCGCAACCCCTGGTCGAAATAGCGCTGTGCCTGCGGCACGCTGGTGCTGATGGCGTAGTGATGAGCACCCAGGTTGTCGTACAGCGGGACCGCAGGGCGCTCGGCCTGCGCCTGGGCCGCGGAGCCGGCGCTCAAGGCCAGCGCCGCGCCCAGCGCAGCAAGGAGGCGCCGGCCCGGGGCACGAGGCGGCCGACAGCGGGAGAGGCGGGGCAGGGCAAGAAGCCGGGTGATCCAGGTGCTCACGGTATCGCTCCCTTCCAGGCCGGTTCGCAACGGCCTCGTGCGACAGGGCAGGCGCCGGCGATTCTCGGATTGCCTGGTTGATGGGTGGATTGTCGGAGGATTGTTTTTCGATATTCCGTTCGAGGCATCAGGAAGGAAAATATAGCGCATGGACAAGGGTATATTGGATTTCCGTTCAATCGAGATTCTCGGGATGGTACTTGTCTTGCACACTTGTATTTCTATCCCGACGGGCTCGGTTGAGTTCGTTGTCAGGCGAATGCTGGGCCTAGGCTGCTTGCCCCGATCAATCTTCATTGAGGATAAAGTTCGATGACGCTGATTGCCCGAAAGCAGCTGTCTGCCGGTTTCCAGTATCTCTGCCTTTCCATACCGAGCGCGGGACGGACAGGCTGTTGTGTTTGTCTTGTGGCTGCCTGTTCGGCTGAGTTGGCCGAGTTGTCGCCTGGCGGTAACCAGTCATGAGTTCTGGTCGGATTTATGCAATAGCGATATCCGCTGTGCTTAATTTCCGTGTCCAAGTCCGGTAGCGCCTCACGGACGTGTTGTCCGAGAGCACGATTGTTTGCTGCTGCAGGAAAGTTGTCGCTGGCAGGCGTTGTCCGATGCGCGGATTTCTTGCCCATGGCATCGCAGTGCGGATATCAGTTGCGCTGGCGAACTTGAGCGAAATTATCAGGGAATACTGCTGCAGGCGGCGCAGCATGAAAGCCGACGAAATCATGGCAATCCGAATCGGGCCTGCGATCCGGCGCTATTTCTGGCCGGCCGCAGAGGCCCGCGATGACTTGGGAGGCCGACGCGGAGCCGCTCCAACAGCGTTGTCGGCCCTGCTGAGCCTGGCTTGTCTGCGCGTCCCGGCTGTACCCCCTGGCATGCTGTATCACAGTAAATTACTTATCCAA
Source organism: Azotobacter chroococcum (assembly GCF_002220155.1). Classification (NCBI taxonomy): domain Bacteria; kingdom Pseudomonadati; phylum Pseudomonadota; class Gammaproteobacteria; order Pseudomonadales; family Pseudomonadaceae; genus Azotobacter; species Azotobacter chroococcum. The sequence continues at coordinate 1,773,507 of NZ_CP011835.1, forward strand.
CTATAAATTGACCGCAATATAGCCTTGGCTTATTAAAACACGGCTATATGCCCGTTCGTCGGTGATGGGAAACTTTGATGGCTGCCCCCCTTTCAAAACTATCGATAGAGGCAAAACAAGTTATCCGCTCAATCGGTAGGCATGAGGAAAGGCTCCGAAGAAAGCGGAAATAGACACAGGCAGTCAGGCTTTGGCAATTGTGTCGACTGTCGGAGTGATTATTTCTTTGTCATTGAGGGCTGGGTGGAAATATGAATAAGCCCAGGATTGGTGTGAGTATTGGGAGAGCAGGCGGGAAGGATATGCATGGTCGCCTTTTTTGTGCTGAAAACTTGATAAAACAAAAAGGTGACTATACTGAAGTCGCGCAGTGTGCTTGAGACTTCATCAGGCACAGGGAAAATCAAGAAGCGCAGAAGGTTGGTAGGGGTTGCATATAGGTTGCATATATAGGCAACTGCGCAATGACCGTCGACGAGACATGCCGCAAGACAAAAGCGGTAAAGCCACGTAGCGGTTCACAACCACGATTTCCATAGAGGAAATCGAATACGAGGGCGGCGAGGCAGTACAAGGGCAGCCAACGTGTCAGGGAGATTATTTAGCAAAGGAAAAGGCAAAGCGAATCAACTCGAGCCCATGAGCCAGCGCCAAAACAATCGAACGATGTTATGTGAGGACTTCATCATGGCCACTGAAAAACAACCAGGTCAGCAAGGTCAGCAAGGTCAGCAAGGTCAGCAAGGCAAGCAAGGAGGAAGCCAGCCGCAACAGGGCCAGAATGCCGGCCAGCGTGCAGGCAGCCAAGGCGCCGGGCAGACCGGCCAGCAGGGCCAGCAGGACTGGAACCAGAGCCAAGGTGCACAGGGGATGAGTGGCCAACAAGGCCGTGAAGCTGGACAGCAGGGCAGCGGCCAGCAAGGCCGTCAAGGCGGTCAGGGTCAGCAGGGAGAGCAACGTGGGCAGCAGGGCCAGCAAGGCAGCAGCCAGCAAGGCCATCAAGGTGGTCAACAGGGCGGCCAGCAAAGCGGTCAACAAGGCCAGCAAGGCAGCCAGCAAGGCCATCAGGGTGGTCAACCAGGGCAACAGCGCAGCAACCTGAGCGAGGAAGAGCAGCGCAAAGCGGACCAGGCTCGGCGGGACCAGGAACAACAAGGCCGCAACCCGTCCAAGCCATGAGCCCAGGCCTGGACCACGAGACCTGCTGGATCGATCCGGTCAGCCAGTAATCTTCTGGCAAGCGACAGGATCAACGGATGGCCCCGGGAGCGACTTGGGGCCATCTCCCCCCGAAGGCATCAAAGCCCCGCATAGGGGATGAATCCCACCCCGCTCGCCGCAAGCGAACACAGCGCTGTCTGCGCTGGCTTCCTGCATTCCCCCTCGATTCTCTGCCTCTTTTCGCACCTGTCCGGCCAGGCGTCGGCCCGCTGCGTTCAGCGGATTGCCTGCAAGGCCGGCAGCGCTGAAAACGGCGTCCGAAATTCATACGCCCGCGGGCTACGCCATTCGGCTATCGGACGCCTCCAGACATCCCGATAGGCGCAGCTACGAAAATAATTTCTTTCATATCAAATGCTTACGATGTTGTTTCGGGCCTGGCCCAGGCTTTGCTTCGTTGCCTGGCGAGCCGCGATTGCAGCCCTTTTGGCTGGCAAGGATGCGCGGTCTCGAAAGGTTGTACCGCGACAATTCGAACAACAACGGAGAACCCCATGGACATGCAACGCTCGAAAGTCCAGGTGATGGGCATCGATGCCGGCGGCACGATGACCGACACCTTCTTCGTCCGCGAGGACGGCAACTTCGTGGTCGGCAAGGCGCAGAGCAATCCGGCCGACGAATCCCTGGCCATCTACAACTCCTCCCTCGACGCGCTGTCCGCCTGGCAACAGGGCGTCGACGACGTCTACCCGGAACTGGTGACCTGCGTGTATTCCGGCACCGCCATGCTCAACCGGGTGGTGCAGCGCAAGGGGCTGGACGTCGGCCTGATGGTCAACAAGGGTTTCGAACAGACCCACTCGATGGGCCGCGCCATCCAGAGCTACCTGGGTTACGCGCTGGAGGAGCGGCTGCACCTCAACACCCACCGTTACGATGCGCCGCTGGTGCCCTACTCGCGGACCCGCGGGGTCACCGAGCGCACCGACGTGCAGGGCCGGATCGTCATCCCGCTGCGCGAGGAGGAAGTGCGCCAGGCCACCCGCGAGCTGGTCGAAGCCGGCGCCCAGGCGATCGTCATCGTGCTGCTGCAGTCGCACAAGAACCCCGCCAGCGAGAAGCGCGCCCGTGACGTGTGCCGCGAGGAGCTCAAGCGGCTCGGCGCGGACCTGCCGGTGTTCGCCTCGGTCGACTACTACCCCTCGCGCAAGGAGAGCCACCGCACCAACACCACGATCCTCGAGGCCTACGCCGCCGAGCCGTCGCGCCAGACCCTGCAGAAGGTCAGCGAGCGGTTCAAGAAGCACGGCGCCAAGTTCGACCTGCGGGTGATGGCCACCCACGGCGGGACCATCTCCTGGAAGGCCAAGGAGCTGGCGCGGACCATCGTCTCCGGGCCGATCGGCGGGGTGATCGGCTCCAGGCTGCTCGGCGAGGCGCTGGGCTACGAGAACATCGCCTGCTCGGACATCGGCGGCACCTCCTTCGACATGGCGCTGATCACCAAGGGCAACTTCGCCATTGCCTCCGACCCGGACATGGCCCGCCTGGTGCTGTCCCTGCCGCTGGTGGCGATGGACTCGGTGGGCGCCGGCGCCGGCAGCTTCGTGCGCCTCGATCCTTACAGCGGCTCGCTCAAGCTGGGCCCGGACAGCGCCGGTTACCGGGTCGGCACCTGCTGGCCGGAGAGCGGTCTGGACACCGTGTCGGTGACCGACTGCCACGTGGTGCTCGGCTATCTCAACCCGGCCAACTTCCTCGGCGGCGCCATCAAGCTCGACGTGGGGCGCGCCCGCCAGCACATCCAGGCGCAGATCGCCGGGCCGCTCGGGCTGTCGGTCGAGGAGGCCGCCGCCGGGGTCATCGAGCTGCTCGACCTGTCGCTGCACGAATACCTGCGCGCCAACATCAGCGCCAAGGGCTACAACCCCACCGACTTCGTGTGCTTCTCCTACGGCGGAGCCGGTCCGGTACACACCTACGGCTACACCGAGGGCCTCGGCTTCAAGGACGTGGTGGTGCCGGCCTGGGCGGCGGGCTTCTCGGCCTTCGGCTGCGCCTGCGCCGACTTCGAGTACCGCTACGACAAGAGCGTCGACATCGCCCTGCCGCCGGACAGCGGCGAAGCCGCCTGCGCCGAGGCCTGCGCGGTGATCCAGGCGGCCTGGGACGAACTGGCCGCCAAGGTCATCGAGGAGTTCGTGATCAACGGCTTCAAGGCCGAGGATGTGACCCTGCTGCCCGGCTACCGCATGCAGTACATGGGCCAGCTCAACGACCTGGAGATCACCTCGCCGATCGCCTCGGCCGCCAGCGCAGCCGACTGGCAGCAGATCACCGAGGCCTTCGAGGACACCTATGCGCGGGTCTATGCCAGCTCGGCGCGCTCCCCGGAACTGGGCTTCTCGGTCACCGGGGCGATCATGCGCGGCCTGGTCGCCACCCAGAAGCCGGTGCTGCCCGAAGATCCCGAGGCCGGCCCGCAGCCGCAGCCGGCCGCGCACCTCGGCAAGCGGCCGTTCTACCGGCACAAGCGCTGGGTCGACGCCGACATCTGGCAGATGGAAGCCCTGCAGCCGGGCAACCACATCGTCGGGCCGGCGGTGATCGAGTCCGACTCCACCACCTTCGTGGTGCCCGACGGCTTCGAGACCTACCTGGACAAGCACCGCCTGTTCCACCTCAAGGAATGCGCCCGCGGCTGAACCCGGACCGGAACAACAACAAGAGAGACCTTCACCATGAATATGCTGGCCAAGAACGCCCCCGGCGCGCTGCTGGGCAACGGCAAGACCCTGCAGGCCTTTCGCAGCGAAGTGATCCAACGCACCAGGGAAACCGGCTTCTACAACGGGCTGAGCAGCCTGCCGTTCCGCGAGAGTGACCCGATCGGCTACGAGAAGCTGTTCTCGAAGATCCGCGGCGGCCTGGTGCACGCCCGCGAGACCGCCAAGAAGATCGCCGCCAGTCCCATCGTCGAGCAGGAGGGCGAACTCTGCTTCACCCTCTACAATGCGGTGGGCGACTGCATCCTCACCTCCACCGGGATCATCATCCACGTCGGCACCATGGGCGCGGCGATCAAGTACATGATCGAGAACGACTGGGAGAGCAATCCCGGCATCGCCCCCGGCGACATGTTCACCAACAACGACTGCTCGATCGGCAACGTGCACCCCTGCGACATCGCCACCATCGTGCCGATCTTCGCCCACGGCAAGCTGATCGGCTGGGTCGGCGGCGTCACCCACGTCATCGACACCGGCGCGGTGACCCCGGGCTCCATGTCCACCGGCCAGGTGCAGCGCTTCGGCGACGGCTACCAGATCACCTGCCGCAAGACCGGGGTCAACGACCAGCCGCTGCGCGACTGGCTGCACGAGTCGCAGCGCTCGGTGCGCACGCCCAAGTACTGGATCCTCGACGAGCGCACCCGCATCGCCGGCTGCCACATGATCCGCGGCATGGTCGAGGAGATCATCGCCGCCGAGGGCCTGGAGGCCTACGAGCGCTTCGCCTTCGAGGTGATCGAGGAGGGCCGCCGCGGGCTGCAGTCGCGGATCAAGGCGATGACCCTGCCGGGCACCTACCGCAAGGTGGCCTTCGTCGACGTGCCGTTCAAGCACGAGGACGTGCAGACCTCCTCGGCCTTCGCCAAGGTCGACACCATCATGCACTCGCCGGTGGAGATCACCATTCGCCCGGACGCCAGCTGGCGCCTCGACTTCGAGGGTTCCAGCCGCTGGGGCTGGCACACCTTCAACGCCCACCATGTGGCCTTCACCAGCGGCATCTGGGTGATGATGACCCAGACCCTGGTGCCTACCCAGCGGATCAACGACGGCGCCTGCTTCGGCACCGAGTTCCACCTGCCCAAGGGCGCCTGGTGCAACCCGGACGACCGCCGCACCGGCCACGCCTACGCCTGGCACTTCCTGGTCTCCGGCTGGAGCGCCCTGTGGCGCGGCCTCGGCCAGGCCTACTACAGCCGCGGCTACCTGGAGGAGGTCAACTCGGGCAACGCCAACACCTCCAACTGGCTGCAGGGCGGCGGCATCAACCAGGACGGCGAAGTGCACGCGGTGAACAGCTTCGAGGCCTCGTCCTGCGGCACCGGCGCCATGGCGTTCCGCGACGGCCTCAACCATGCCGCGGCGATTTGGAACCCGGAAGGCGACATGGGCGACATCGAGATCTGGGAGATGGCCGAGCCGCTGCTGTACCTGGGCCGCAACGTCAAGTGCAACTCCGGCGGCTACGGCAAGTATCGCGGCGGCTGCGGCTTCGAAACCCTGCGCATGGTGTGGAACGCCCAGGACTGGACCATGTTCTTCATGGGCAACGGCTACATGAACTCCGACTGGGGCCTGATGGGCGGCTACCCGGCCGCCACCGGCTACCGTTTCGAGGCGCATGGCACGGGCCTCAAGGAGCGTATCGAACAGGGCCTGCCGCTGCCCTTGGGCGGCGACCGCGATCCTTCCGCGCCGGCCTACGAGCAGCACATCGCGGCGAGTGCCAGGGTCAAGCGCGACAAGCAGTGCATGACCACCGAGGACTGCTACGAGAACCACGACCTCTACCTCAACTACCTGCGCGGCGGCCCGGGCTTCGGCGATCCGCTGGAGCGCGAGATCGGGGCCATCGAAGACGACCTGAACCAGAGCTTCGTCCTGCCGGCCTACGCCGAGAAGGTCTACGGCGCGGTTATTGCCCAGGACGCCAAGGGCCACTGGGCGGTGGATGCGGTGGCCACCGAGGATCGCCGCCGGCAGATCCGCGCCGAGCGCCTGCAGCGCTCGCAGCCGACCCGCGAGTGGATGCGTGAGGAGCGCGAGCGGATCGTCACCAAGCACGCCTCGGCGCCGGTGCAGCAGATGTTCGCCAGCAGTTTCTCCCTGTCGGAGAAGTTCCTCGCCGAATTCAAGGCGTTCTGGGGCCTGCCGGCCGACTGGAAGCTGACCGAGGACGAACTCGACCAGCCGACCTATGGCTCCAGGTACCGCATGGACCTGTCCCTGCTGCCGGACGTCCACACCGTGGTTCAAGTCGAAGAATGAGGAGCGCGAGATGAGCACCTATACCAAGGAACAAGTGAAGAACCTGGTGGACGGCCGCCTGGACTGGGACACCACCACCCGCATGCTGACCATGCCCAAGGACCGCGAACGCTTCGAGCTGTACCTGAGCGTGCTGCAGGAGCGCGTCGCCTGGCCGGACCGCATCGTCCTGCCGCTGGGCCCGGCGCTGTACATCGTGCAGTCGGCGACCAGCAAGCGCTGGATGACCAAGTGCCGCTGCGGCCACGAGTTCTGCGACTACCGGGAGAACTGGAAGCTCTTCGCCAACATCCACGTGCGCGACACCCCGGAGAGCATGCAGGAGGTCTATCCGGCGCTGCTCGCCCCGGATACCCAGTGGCAGGTCTACCGCGAGTACTACTGCCCGCACTGCGCCACCCAGCTCGACGTCGAGGCGCCGACCCCCTGGTATCCGGTGATCCACGACTTCGAGCCGGACATCGACACCTTCTACCGCGACTGGCTGGAGCTGCCGCTGCCCGAGCGCGCCGATTGATCGTGTGAAACCGCTGCCTCCCCGGCGTCTGCCGGGGAGCCCTCCGACAGGCTCCGTCCCGGGGCCTGCATCCCGCCGCTGGTCTTTATTCGCCAGCAACTGCCGCCTGTCCGCACGCTCTGGATTCCCGAGGCGATTGCTGGTTCGAGCGGATGGGTTCCTGTCTAGAATGCCTTGCAGTTTCTACGGCATTGCATATTCGTGTTCGCGTGCCCGCTGCATTCACGACGCTGTAGACGTTTCGCTCGCAGGGCCGAGCCAAGAACAATAACAATCAAGGGTGATGGCTGATGAGTTCGCTCATACCGAAAGGAGTCTTTTCCTGTCCCGAGGATGACCAACGGATCAGGGCTGCCTGGCAGCATTTTCTCAGGAGTGCGGATCTGCCCGGCGATGTGGCGGTGCGTCCTCCGGTCGACCAGTCCTGGCGGCGCTGCCTGGACAGCCGGGTCGACCCGGGCCTGCGCCAGGCGCCGGAGCCGCTCACCGAGGCTCAGCTTCAGGCCCTCCGCGATCGGCACCGGCGTCTGCTCGATGCCAGCGCGCCGGTCATGGCCATGGCCCATGAACTCATGGCGCAGACCGGCAACATCATGCTGCTGGCCGACAGCGAAGGCATGGTGATCGAGGCGGGCGGCGATTACGCGGCGCGCGACCGGGCCGAGCGCATCCACCTGATGCCCGGCAGTCCTTGGGACGAGAGGCTCTGCGGCACCAATGCCATCGGCACTGCGCTGTTGCTGGGCCAGCCGGTACAGATCCATGCGGCGGAGCATTTCTGCGAGGGCATCAAGCACTGGACCTGCTCCGCCACGGTCATCCGCGACCCGCGCGACGGGCATGTGCTGGGCGCGCTGGATGTCTCCGGCGAATCGCGCAGCTTCAGCCGGCACAGCCTGGCCCTGGCGGTGACCACCGCCCAGCGCATCGAGTCGGCGCTGGCCAGGCACGAAATGGCCAGCCGCTATCGCTTGCTGGAGCTCAGCGTCGAGCAACTGGCGGCCCATCGCGACGAAGGCCTGCTGCTCTTCGACCCCCACGGCTTTCTGGTCCGCAGCAACCTGCATGGACCGGCGGCCCTGGCGGCCCGCGGCATCGATCTCGAGCTGCGCGGCAACACCCGGCTGCCGGCTCTCGCCCTCGGACTGGACGGCCGCCCGAGCGGCCCCTTGCCGGGCTGGCTGCCCGTCGACTGGCTGCAGCCCGTCCAGAGCCGGGGCGAGGTGCTGGGCACGCTGCTGCGTATTCCCTTGCCGTCCCGTCCCGCGCGCTCTTTGGCCGCTCCCCATCCGCGCAAAAGTGTGCCGGACGAGCGGGAAGCCGGCTTCGCCCGCCTGGTGGGCAACAGCGCGGCGATGGCCGCGGCGCTGCGCAAGGCGCAGCAACTGGCCGGCTGCAATGTGCCGGTGCTCTTGCAGGGCGAAACGGGCGTGGGTAAGGAGGCGTTCGCCCAGGGCATCCACTACTCGGGGGTCGGCCGCGAGGGGCCCTTCGTGGCCATCAACTGCGGCAGCCTGTCCCGCGAGCTGCTGGCCAGCGAACTGTTCGGCTATGCCGAGGGCGCCTTCACCGGCGCCCGCCGCGGCGGCATGAAGGGCAAGATCGAAGCGGCCCACGGCGGCACGCTGTTTCTCGACGAAATCGGCGAGATGCCGCTGGATCTGCAGAGCCACCTGCTGCGGGCGCTGGAGGAGGGCGAGATCTACCGGCTGGGCGAGTGCGCGCCGCGCCGGGTCGAGTTCCGCCTGGTGGCGGCGACCCACCGCGATCTGCGCGAGGAAGTGGCGCAGCGGCGTTTTCGCCAGGACCTGTTCTACCGGGTGGCGGTCACCAGCATCCGCATCCCGCCGCTGCGCGAGCGGCGCGACGACATTCCCCTCTTGGCCGGGCATATCCTGCGGCGCCAGGCCGAGCGGCACGGGCGCGCGCTGCCGGAGCTGGACCCCGAGGCCCTGCAGGCGCTGATGGCCCATGACTGGCCCGGCAACGTGCGCGAGCTGCACAACGTCCTCGAAGGCATGCTGCTGCTGGGCGGATGCCGCCTGAGCCGCGACGATCTGCCGGACGAGCTGCGCCCGTCGGCGTGGGCGGAGACCGGGGTGGTCGAGGGGCAACTCGAGGAGGCCGAGCGCGAGGTCATCCGCCAGGCCGTCGAGCGCAGCCGCGGCAACCTGACCCAGGCCGCCAGGACGCTGGGCATCGCCAAGAGCACGCTGTACCTGCGCCTCAGGAAATACGGCATGTTCCGTACAGCGGAAGCTGGCGGGCGGCTGCGGCTCGACTGATCGCGCCGGACTGACCCGGCGGGGAGGAGGGCCAGCCTCGCCTGGCAGCCGCCAAACTGTGCGCCCCTTCACCTTCCCGGCGTCGTGCCCGGTCAGCGGCTTTCCGGGCGTCGACGGCAGAGTATGCTACTGGCGAATAGCCATTTACCCCGTCGGCTCCAGCCGCAGCGCCGCCACCGAGACCGTTCACCGCCATGTCGATCGCTCCGTCTTCCGATCCCGCCCTGGGATACGCGGCACTCACGGCCGCCGGCCGGGTGCGCACGCACAACGAAGACGCCGTGCTGTGCTGTCCGCAGCTGCGTCTGTGGGCGGTCGCCGACGGCATGGGCGGGCACAGGTGCGGCGAGGTGGCCAGCGCCCTGGCGCTGGAAACCCTGCGCCGGCAGATCGCCCGCGGCGAGGACCTGCGCAGCGCCGTCCTGACCGCCAATGCCGCTGTCCTCGCCGCCGCCGAGGCCGGGGAAGGGCGGCGCGGCATGGGCACCACCCTGGTCGCGGTACGCTTTTCCGGCGCGGATTTCCAGCTCGCCTGGGCCGGCGACAGCCGCGCCTACCGGATCGGCACCGGCTCCATCGAGCAGTTGACCCGCGATCACAGCTGGGTGCAGGCGATGATCGATGCCGGCCGGCTGAGTGCCGAGGAGGCCAGCCGCCATCCCCTGCGCAACGTGGTGACCCGCTGCCTCGGCCAGAGCGGCGAGGCGCTCGAGGTGGAGCTGCTGCAGGGCCGCCTCGGCCACGGCGAGCTGCTGCTGCTGTGCAGCGACGGCCTGACCCGCGAGCTGAACGACGCGCAGATCCAGCGCCTGTGCGCCCGCGCCGCCACCCTCGACGCCCTGGTCGGCAACCTGGTCGCGGCCGCCAACCGCATGGGCGGCAGCGACAACATCTCCTGCATCGCGCTCGGGCGGGTCTCGCCGCCGCCGGTGCAGGCCGCGGCGCAAAAGCCGCGCAGCTTCCTCGGCAAACTCTTGAAATCCGCAAAGAAATGATCGGCGCCCGACTCCATGAACGACAGCGTGCTTGATATTCCCGGTTACCGCCTGCATGGCCTGCTGGGCAAGGGCGGCATGGCCGCGGTCTACCTGGCCACCCAGCAGTCGCTGCAGCGCCAGGTGGCGATCAAGGTCCTGGGCAAGGCCGAGGACCAGAGCTTCATCCTGCGCTTCATCCGCGAGGGGCATCTGGTCGCCTCCCTGCACCACCCCTCGATCATCACCATCCACGACATCGACCAGTTGCCCGACGGCCGCCACTACCTGGCCATGGAATACCTGTCCGGCGGCGACCTGGCGCGCCACAAGGGCGAGCTGTTCGCCCCGGAGCGGGCCCGGGAGATCGTCCGGCAGATCGCCAGCGGCCTGGCGGTGGTGCACGCCAAGGGGCTGGTGCACCGCGACGTGAAGCCGGCCAACATCCTGTTTCGCGGCGACGGCACCGCGGTGCTCACCGACTTCGGCGTGGCCAAGGATCTCGACCTCGACAGCGAACTGACCCAGTTCGGCATCGCCGTCGGCAGCCCGGCCTACAGCAGCCCGGAGCAGGCGCAGTGCCTGCCGCTGGATGCGCGCAGCGACATCTACAGCCTGGGCGTGATCCTGCTGGAGATGCTCACCGGCGCCAACCCCTTCCGCGGCAGCAACTACACCCAGACGGTGATGAACCACGTGCAGCTGCCGCTGCCGAGCCTGCCGGGTTCGCTCGGGCCGTTCCGCAGCCTGCTCGAGCGCATGCTCGCCAAGGAGCCGGAGCAGCGCTTCGCCAGCTGCCAGGAGCTGCTGGCGGCGCTGGAGGCGCTCGAACTGGGCGATCCCGACGAAACCCGCCTCGGCCCCGGCCTGCAGCTGAGCGCCAGCCGCATCGAAGAAGACACCCCGGCGGCCCGGCCCGCGCCGCGCCAGCCGCGCCAGCCGCGCCGCGCGCGCTGGCCGGCGGTGCTCGGCGTGCTGCTGCTGGGCGGTGCGCTGGCCGGCGGCGGCTTCTACTGGCAGCACTGGCAGCAGCAGCGGCAGGTCGACGACTTGCTCGCCAGGGCCGAACGGCGCCTGGCCGAGGGGCAACTGCTGGCGCCGGCGCAGGACAGCGCCGAGCACTACTTCCGCGAGGCGCTGCGCCTGGATGCGCGCAGCCAGGCCGCCCAAACCGGACTCGCGCGGGTCCGGGCCGCGCACATAGCTGGCCTCTTGACCCTCGGCGACCAGCGCCTGAGCGAGGGGCGGCTGCAGGAGCCGGCGCAGGACAGCGCGGCGCATTACTTCCGCCAGGTCCTCGAACTGGACGCCGGCAACGCCGAGGCCCTCGATGGCCTGCGCCGCCTGCTCGAGGCGCGCATCGCCGGCCATCTGGCGCGCGCCGAGCAGAGCATCGCCGACAAGCGCCTGCTGACGCCCGAGGACGACAGCGCGGTCTACTACTACCGGCAGATCCTCGGCTGGGCGCCCAGCAACGAGCAGGCCCTGGCCGGCCTGCACCGCGTCGCCAGCCAGTACCGCGACCTGGCCAACGGCGCCTACCGGCGCCGGGACTTCCCCGCCGCCCTGGAGATGATCGGGCGCGGGCTGCAGGCCGAGCCGGAAAACGCCGAACTGCTGAGGATGCGCGACGAGCACCAGGAGCTGCTGGCTTCGGCGCGCGCGGCCAGGGCGGCCCAGTCCAGCCGGCCCGTACAGCGGACGTCGGCGCCGCCCAGCGAGCCGCCCGCCGAGAACGGCAACCCGATCAGGCGGGCCTGGAACAACCTATTCGGCAACTGACCGACAGTCGCCGCCCCCCACCGAGTCTGCGCCACGAGAACAGGGCTTATACCGCATATGCTCAAGCTGAACTTCAAAGACGGTCGCCAGGCACCCGTCTGGCTGGTCGAGGAACGCTTCACCATCGGCCGCGACCGGCGCAACCATCTGGTCCTCGACGATCCGGGAATCTGCGCCTTCCATGCGGAAATCCGCCAGCAGAACGGCCAGTACTACCTCCACGACTGCGACAGCGAGGGCAGCACCTTCGTCAACGGCACGCGCATCGCCAGCCACTACCAGCTGCGCGCCGACGACCTGCTGCGGCTCGGCGCCGTGGAGCTGCTGCTGCTCGACCCGAGCAAGGCCAGGCCGCGGGCGGAAGCCGCGCAGCGCTGGTTCCTGCAGGTGATCCAGGGCGAGCACGAGGGGCGCAAGTTTCTCGTCCAGGGCTCGATGACCTTCGGCCGCTCGACCCGCTGCGAGCTGTGCTTCGGCGATCCCGAACTGTCGCGCCGCCACGGCGAGTTCTTCCTCAAGGGCGACGTGCTGGAAATCAAGGACCTGGCCTCGGCCAACGGCGTCTACGTCAACCGCAAGCGGGTCGAGAGCGCCGTCCTGCAACCCGGCGACCAGGTGCGCATGGGCTCGGTGACCCTGCTGGTGATCGGCCCCAAGGTTGAAGTGCCGCAGACCGAGGACGAGGACGCCACGCTGTTCATGGAGGCGGTCGACCTGCCCAGACAGGAGAAATCCAGGGCGAGCGGCCGCACGCTCGTCGCCAATCCCCTGCACGCGGCCGCCCAGGCGGCGGCCGCGCCCCAGCCCGAGGCGAAGGCCGACTCCAGCCCGCTGCCGCTGGGACTGCTGATCGGCGGGGCGCTGCTGGCGCTGGCGGCGGGGCTGGTGGTGGTCTTTCGGTAGGGCTGCTGGCGCCCCGCAACCTGCCGCGCGGCTACTCCGGGCGGGCCGGTCGGTAGGCACCAGGCCGACGTTGATTGCCTGGCATCGTCTGCACGAGGGTATTTTTATTCCTAAAAGTTTTATAAATAAAATAACAAGTTATTTTTTGGAATATTAGGGTGGCATTAGAGTAGTCTCCAACGTGGTGCGGCGGATCGGCTGCCGGGCCTCGACCAGTCAACCGGAGGAGTCCCCAATGCCAGCCGCCGCCCCAGTCCCGCATGCCGCCGAAGACATCCGGCGTCCCGTCGATCTGTCCGCCGTTCTCGCTGCCAGTCCGGCGGAGCTGCTCGCCCGGGCCCGTTCCCGCGCCACTGCCGATGGCCTCGGCTATGCCGGCAGTCTCTATCCGCCGGAGGCCTGGGCACTGCTGCAGGCTGGCGCGGCGACCCTGGTGGATGTGCGCAGCGCCGAGGAGTTGAAGTTCGTCGGACGCGTGCCGGACAGCCTGCACGTGGCCTGGCAGACCGGCCCGACGCTGGTCAGGAATCCGCGCTTCCTCCGCGAGCTGGAAAGCCGGGCCGGCCGCGACGGCGTGCTGGTGCTGCTCTGCCGCAGCGGCAAGCGCTCCGCGGCGGCCGCGGCAGCGGCTACGGCTGCCGGCTTCGCCCAGGTGTTCAACGTGCTGGAGGGTTTCGAGGGCGACCTCGATGCCCATCGGCAGCGCGGCGAAAGCGGCGGCTGGCGGCTCTGGGGGCTGCCCTGGGTGCAGGACTGAGCCGCACCTTCCCGACACTTCCTTCCCCCGTCATCCCCGTTCAGGACCGGCCGTTTCCGCGGCCGGCAGGATTTCTTCATGTCCAACAAACCCAAGGCCGTCTTCGACGGTGTCTCGCACATGCCGGAGGCGCCCGCGCCCCGGCCGGTGAACTGGCAACTGGAGCAGATCGTCGAGGAGCTGCGCACCGCCCGCGACGACTGGCGCAAGCGCTGTGGCCGGGCGCGCGAGCTGGGTGGCCGCGAACTGCCCTCGCGGCAGACCGTGGCGGAGATTCTCGCCGCGCTGTGCGGCGCGCTCTTTCCGATGCGCCTGGGACCCAGCGAGCTGCGCGAGGAGAGCGAGGATTTCTATGTCGGGCACACCCTCGACAGCGCGCTGAACGCCCTGCTCGGCCAGGTGCGCCTGGAACTGCACTACGTCGCCCGCCAGTGCGGGCAGCGCGAGCCGGACCTGGAGGCGCGCGCGGTGCAGATCGTCCGCGAGTTCGGCGCCGCGTTGCCGGAGCTGCGCCGGCTGCTGGACAGCGACGTGATCGCCGCCTACCAGGGCGATCCGGCGGCGCGCAGCCTGGACGAGGTGCTGCTCTGCTATCCGGGCGTCCAGGCGGTGATCCACCACCGTCTGGCCCACCGTCTGTACCGCGCCGGGGTGCCGCTGCTGGCGCGGATCGCCGCGGAGATCGCCCATTCGGCCAGCGGCATCGACATCCATCCGGGGGCGCAGATCGGCCACAGCTTCTTCATCGACCACGGCAGCGGCGTGGTGATCGGCGAGACCGCGGTGATCGGCAACCGCGTGCGCATCTATCAGGCGGTGACCCTGGGCGCCAAGCGCTTCACCGTCGACGAGTCCGGCCAGCTGCTCAAGGGCCAGGCTCGCCACCCCATCGTCGAAGACGACGTGGTGATCTACGCCGGGGCCACCATCCTCGGGCGCATCACCATCGGCAAGGGCTCCACCATCGGTGGAAACGTCTGGCTGACCCGCAGCGTGCCTCCGGGCAGCAACGTCACCCAGGCGACCCTGCAACACCAGCCAGGCAACGAGGGGCAGTCATGACGACGAAGCTTCCGGCCCTGTGCATTCATCCGAATCTTTCTGGAGCGATTCATGAGTGACTTTCAGGACATCCGCCAGGCTCTGGGCGACAGCGCCGCCCGCCAGCTGGCGAACGCGACCAAGACCGTTCCGCAGCTTTCCACCATCAGCCCGCGCTGGCTGGTGCACCTGCTGCAGTGGACGCCGGTGGAGGCGGGCATCTTCCGCCTGAACCGGGTGAAGAACCCGCTGAACGTGCAGGTCGCCTGCTCGCAGCGCGACGAGGCGGTGCTGCCGCAGACCTTCGTCGATTACGAGGAGCAGCCGCGCGAGTACTTCCTCAACGCGGTGACCACCATCCTCGACGTGCACACCCGGGTTTCCGACCTCTACAGCAGCCCGCACGACCAGATCCGCGAGCAGTTGCGCCTGACCATCGAAACCATCAAGGAGCGCCAGGAAAACGAGCTGATCAACAACCCCGAATACGGCCTGCTGGCCAGCGTCGACCCCAGCCAGCGGATTCCCACGCTGGGCGGCGCACCGACCCCGGACGATCTCGACGAGCTGATCGCCAAGGTCTGGAAGGAGCCGGCGTTCTTCCTCGCCCATCCGCTGGCCATCGCCGCCTTCGGTCGCGAGTGCACCCGCCGCGGCGTGCCGCCGCCCACTGTCAGCCTGTTCGGAGCGCAGTTCCTGACCTGGCGCGGCCTGCCGCTGATCCCCTCGGACAAGGTGCCGTTCGACGACAACGGGCGGACCAAGATCCTCCTGCTGCGCGTCGGCGACAAGCGCCAGGGGGTGGTCGGCCTGTACCAGCCCGGCGTGGCCGGCGAGCAGAGCCCGGGGCTGTCGGTGCGCTTCATGGGCATCAACCGCAACGCCATCGCTTCCTACCTGATCTCGCTGTACTGCTCGCTGGCGGTGCTGACCGAGGATGCCCTGGCCGTGCTCGATGACGTGGAGGTCGACAAGTACCATGACTATCCGGCCACTTATAAGTAATCCACCGCAGCCGGTGGACGCCCCGGCGCCGGCCGGCCTGCCGGACGTGGCGGGGCTGGCGCAGCTGGCCAATGCCTTCTTCGCCAGCCTGCCGGGCGGCGCTCCGGTGCGTCCCGGCGCGCCGCCCGGCGAGCTCGCCCCGGCCGTCTCCACGGCGCAGGCCCGGGAGGCGCCGCCGGCGGGCATCGCCGACGGTCTGGACCTCGGTTCGCCCGAGGCCTACGCCGCGGCGCTGCCCTCGGTGTTCCCGAGTGCCGGCGGCCTGGCGCCGTCGGCCGGAGGCGCGCCGTCCTCGCCGTACTACTTCCTCGGCGAGGGCAGTGCCCATGCCGGCGAGCCGCAGCGCTTCGCGGAGGTTCCCGTCGAGCCGGACAGCCTCGCGGTGCCGGGAGGCGACGTGCTGGGCGAGATCCTCCGCTCGATCCTCGCCGAGCCGTCCGCCCCGGCGGCGCCGGCGGGGCAGGGGGCCGGGCAGTTCTACTTCCTCGACCGGGTCGCACCGGGCCTGGAGAAGGCGCCCGATCCTGCCGGCCAGCCGCAGGTCCGCAGCGGTTTCGACGTGCAGGCGATCCGCCGGGACTTCCCGATCCTCGCCGAACGGGTCAACGGCAGGCCGCTGGTATGGTTCGACAACGCCGCCACCACGCAGAAGCCGAAGGCGGTGATCGACCGCCTGAGCTACTTCTACGAGCACGAGAACTCCAACATCCACCGCGCCGCCCACGAGCTGGCGGCGCGGGCGACGGATGCCTACGAAGGCGCGCGCAACAAGGTGGCGCGCTTTCTCGGCGCGAAGTCGGCGGAGGAGATCGTCTTCGTGCGCGGAGCGACCGAGGGCATCAACCTGCTGGCCAACACCTTCGGCCGCCAGTTCATCGGCGAGGGGGACGAGATCATCGTCTCCCATCTGGAGCACCATGCCAACATCGTGCCCTGGCAGCTGCTGGCCAACGCGGTGGGCGCGAAGCTCAAGGTGATCCCGGTGGACGACTCGGGGCAGATCCGCCTCGACGAGTACGCCAGGCTGCTCGGCCCGCGCACCCGACTGGTGAGCATCACCCAGGTGTCCAACGCCCTCGGCACGGTCACACCGGTGGCCGAGGTGATCGCCTTGGCGCATGCCGCCGGTGCGCGGGTGCTGGTGGACGGTGCGCAGTCGGTGTCGCACCTGAAGGTCGACGTGCAGGCGCTGGATGCGGACTTCTTCGTGTTCTCCGGGCACAAGATCTTCGGTCCGACCGGCATCGGCGTGGTCTACGGGAAAAAGGCGCTGCTCGACGAGCTGCCGCCCTGGCAGGGCGGCGGCAACATGATCGCCGACGTGACCTTCGAGAAGACCCTCTACCAGGAGGCGCCGGCGCGTCTGGAGGCCGGTACCGGCAACATCGCCGACGCGGTGGGGCTGGGGGCGGCGCTGGACTACGTCGAGCGCATCGGCCTGGAGCGGATCGCCCGCTACGAGCACGAGCTGCTGGAGTACGCCACCCATGGGCTCGCGGGGATTCCCGGGCTGCGCCTGATTGGCACCGCGGCGGACAAGGCCAGCGTGCTGTCCTTCGTGCTGCAGGGCTATCGCACCGAGGAGGTCGGCGCCGCCCTCAACCGCGAGGGCATCGCCGTGCGCTCCGGCCACCACTGCGCGCAGCCGATCCTGCGCCGCTTCGGGGTGGAAACCACGGTGCGGCCGTCGCTGGCCTTCTACAACACCTTCGAGGAGATCGACCTGCTGGTGAGCACCGTGCGCCGCCTGGCGACCCGGCGCTGAAGCGAAGAAAGCCCCCGGCCGTACGGTCGGGGGCTTTTCTTTTTCCGCTCCGTTCAGGCCGGCTGGAAACGCTTCAGGCGCAGCGCGTTGCCGAGCACGAATACACTGGACAGGGCCATGGCGCCGGCGGCGAAGATCGGCGACAGCAGCATGCCGTTGACCGGGTAGAGCACGCCGGCGGCCAGCGGGATCAGCGCGGTGTTGTAGGCGAAGGCCCAGAACAGGTTCTGGCGGATGTTGCCAAGGGTCGCGCGGGACAGGGCGATGGCCGTGGGCACGCCGCGCAGGTCGCCGGACATCAGCACCACGTCGGCGGCCTCGATGGCGATGTCGGTGCCGCTGCCGATGGCCAGGCCGACGTCTGCCGCGGCCAGCGCCGGAGCGTCGTTGATGCCGTCGCCCACAAAGGCGAGGCGGCCGTGGGCGGCCTTGAGGCGCTCGACCGCCGCGACCTTGCCGTCCGGCAGCACCTCGGCGACCACCTCGTCGATGCCGAGCTGGCGGGCGATGGCCTCGGCGGTGCGGCGGTTGTCGCCGGTGATCATCGACACCTTGAGGCCCAAGTCATGCAATGCGCGGATCGCTGCCGGGGTGCCGTCCTTGAGCGGGTCGGCCACCGCCAGCATGGCCGCCAGGCGGCCGTCGACGGCGGCGTACAGCGGGGTCTTGGCCTCGTCGCCGAGGCGCTGCGCCTCGCCGGCGAAGATCGCCACATCGAGGCCGAGCTGCGCCATGAAGCGGTCGGCGCCGATCTCCACCCGCACGCCGTCCACCGTGGCGCGCACGCCGTAGCCGGTGACCGACTCGAAGTTCTCCAGCTGGCCGAGGGCGAGGTTTTCCGCCTCTGCCGCCGCGACGATGGCGCGGGCGATGGGGTGTTCGGACCTGTCCTCGACGGTGGCGACCCTGGCCAGCACCATGCCGCGCTCGAAGCCCTCGGCGAGGATCAGGTCGGTCAGCTCGGGCTTGCCGCGGGTCAGGGTGCCGGTCTTGTCCAGCGCCACCACCCGCGCATCCTTGAGCAGCTGCAGGGCCTCGCCCTGGCGGAACAGCACGCCCAGCTCGGCGGCGCGGCCGCTGCCGACCATGATCGAGGTGGGCGTGGCCAGGCCCATGGCGCAGGGGCAGGCGACGATCAGCACGGCCACCGCGTTGACCAGGGCGAAGGTCAGTGTCGGCGCAGGGCCGAAGACCATCCAGGCAATGAAGGTCAGCAGCGCAGCGAGCATCACCGCCGGGACGAACCACAGGGTGACGCGGTCGACCAGTGCCTGGATCGGCAGCTTGGCGCCCTGGGCCTGCTCGACCATGCGGATGATCTGCGCCAGCACGGTGTCGCCGCCGATGCGGGTGGCGCGCAGGGTCAGCGCGCCGTTCTGGTTGATGGTGCCGCCGACCACGCCGGCGCCGGGCGCCTTCTCCACCGGCACCGGCTCGCCGGTGATCATCGACTCGTCGACGAAGCTCGCGCCCTCGATCACCTCGCCGTCCACCGGGATGCGCTCGCCGGGACGCACCTCGAGCAGGTCGCCGCTGCGCACCGCCTCGATGGCCACCTCCTGCACCTGGCCGTCGCGGCGTACCCGGGCGGTCCTGGCCTGCAGGCCGATCAGGCGCTTGATCGCTTCCGAGGTGCGCCCCTTGGCACGCGCCTCGAGGAAGCGGCCGAGCAGGATCAGGGTGATGATCACCGTCGCCGCCTCGTAGTAGACGTGCACGGTGCCGGCTGGCAGCAGGCCGGGGGCGAAGGTGGCGACCAGCGAGAACAGCCAGGCGGCACTGGTGCCGACCGCGACCAGCGAATTCATGTCCGGCGCCCCGCGCAGCAGTGCCGGCACGCCGAGGCGGAAGAAGCGCAGGCCGGGACCGAACAGCACCGCGGTGGTGAGGACGAACTGCAGGACCCAGTTGGCCTGCTGGCCGAGGGTGGCGAGGATCAGGTGGTGCAGGGCGGGGATCAGGTGCGCGCCCATCTCCAGCAGGAATACCGGCAGGGTGAAGACGGCGGCAAGGGTCAGCGCACGTTTCAGCGCACCCTGTTCGGCGCTGCGTCGAGCTTCCTCGGCATCGAACAGGTCGCCGGCGGCGGCAACGGGTTTGGCTTCGTAGCCGGCGCGCTCGATGGCGGCGATCAGCGCGGTCGTCGGCACGCCGCGCAGAACGCGGACCCGGGCGCGCTCGCTGGCCAGGTTGACGCTGGCCTCCGTCACCCCCGGCACCTTGCGCAGCACGCGTTCGACACGGCCCACGCAGGAGGCGCAGGTCATGCCGGTCACGCTCAGTTCGACGCTATCTTCGGCGACCTGGTAGCCGGCCTTGTGCAGCGCGGCGATGGCGGCGGGCACGTCGGGCGTCCCGGCGAAGGCGACGGCAGCACGCTCGCTGGCCAGGTTGACGCTGGCGCCCGTCACGCCGGGCACCTTGGCCAGGGTCCGCTCGACGCGCCCGACGCAGGAGGCGCAGGTCATGCCCTCGACCGTCAGGTTCAGATGCGTACCTTCGCTCGGACGCTGGGCGTTGGTTGATGAATCCATGGTGGTCTCACTGGAAATCCCGGATGTCGGCCACCTTAGAGCTTCCGGTGGTGGCAAGGTCAAGCTCCGGGGCTGCCGCCCGCCCGGAGATTGTCCCAAGTCATCGGTCGGCGCAGCGCTGACTGGCAAAATGATTATAAGGACGACTCAGGGCATGAAGCTGCCCGGATTCCCGCTGCGGGCCAGGGAGGGAGTCGATCCATCGGATTTTCAATAGACATTGTTTTGCCATTGCTGTGCTCCGCCGCGCGGAAGCATCGCGGCCTCCCGTTATTCGCGCAGAGCGACAGTGGCAAAGATCAGCGAAACGTTCCTTGGAGGGAACCGCCATCATGAAAACGCCCGGCGCCCTAGCCCTGACCCTCAGCCTGTTGGCCATTGACGGCGTGCCGCTCGCCAAGGCTGGCGACGAGTCTGAAGAACAAGCCACCGGCAAGTCGCTGGGTGGCATGAACGGCATGATGATCGGCGCCATCGGCGGCCCGATCGGCATGCTGATCGGTGCCGGCGTCGGCATGCTGGTCGGCGACGGCGCGGAGGATGTGGCTGACAAGACCCTGTCCGCTACCAGCAAGTCGCAGACCGCCGAACCTGCCAGCAGCGAAGACACCACCGTCATCCGCTGAAAACCCGCCGGCCCGGCACCATTCTCCGGGCCTTTTCTTCGGCACAAACAAAACGGCGAGAGGATCGCTCTCGCCGTTTCATGTCATTCCCTTCGTCCCTGGGGCCATCATCCTGATGATGTCGCTATCCTGCGACTTTCCCTAGCTTCCATCCCTGGCAGCCTACATCGTTCCTTCGATGTCGCTGTGGGAGTAAATCTACCGGGACGGCCGCATCGAAGAAATTGGCAAGGTTCCCGAATTTTTGTAGGTCATGGCTTACACGGGGCAGCGAGCAGACTCCGGGGCTCTGTTCTGGACTTTGCTGTTGCTGCAGTGCGGACCCGCGAGCGGGCAGGCGGGATGATCTTCGGCGGGGCGCATGTGCAATCCTTCCGGCCCCCTTGAAAAGGAGGCCGGCGAGATTCAGGGCGCCGGAGGAGCGGTCAGGGGATGCTTGCTTACATCAGCGGAACCACCCGCTCCTCGCCGGGCTTGAAGTCGGCGAAGAAGGCCTGGACCTGCTCTGGCCTGACTTCGGCGAGGGTCGGCGGGTTCCAGCGCGGGGACTTGTCCTTGTCGACCAGCAGCGCCCGCACGCCTTCCATGATGTCGCCCTCGGCGAACCATTGGCGGTCCAGGTGCAGTTCCAGGGCGAAGCAGTCGTCGAGGGACAGGTGGCGGCCGCGCTGCAGCAGCTCCAGGGTCACGCAGAGGGCCAGCGGCGAGCGGCTGTCCAGCAGGCGGACGGTTTCCTCGGCCCAGGCGCGGTATTCCGGGCGGTGCTCGGCGAGCAGCGAGGCGCGGATGGTCGGGATGTCCGGCAGGGAGAAGTGGGTTTCGATGGCCGGATGCAGCTTCTTGAGTTCCGCGCCGGGCAAATGGCGCTTGCCGAAGGCGGCCAGCAGGTTGCCGAGCGCCTGGCGTGGGTGAATGTCCCAGCTCAGGTCATCGAGGCTGCGCTCCAGCTCGGCGAAGCCCTCGCTCGGCAGGTACCAGTCGGCCAGACCTGCGTAGAGCGCGTCGGCAGGCGAGAGATGCACGCCGGTGACACCCAGGTAGAGGCCCAGGGCGTCGGGCAGGCGGGAGAGGAAATAGCTGCTGCCGACGTCCGGGAAGTAGCCGATGCCGACTTCCGGCATGCCCACCCGGGTCCGTTCGCTGATCACCCGCAGCATGCTGCCCTGGACCAGGCCCAGACCGCCGCCGAGGACGAGGCCATCCATCAGGGCCAGCACCGGCTTGGGATAGCAGTGCAGATAGTAGTCGAGGGCGTATTCCCGCTCGAAGAAGGTCATGTGGCGGCCGTCCTCGGCGCGGAAGCTGTCGTACAGCGCACGGATGTCGCCGCCGGCGCAGAAGGCCTTGTCGCCGGCGCCGCGCAGCACCACGGCGAGGATCGTCGGGTCCGCCGCCCAGGCCTCGAGCTGGCGATGCAGGGCGCAGACCATGGGCAGGGTGAGGGTGTTGAGGCTGTCCGGGCGGTTCAGGGTCAGGTGGCCGATGCGGTTGCTCTCCGTAACCAGTACGGGGCAGTCGGAAAGGTGCGTCATGGGTGATTGTCCTTGTTGTAGAGGTGGATAATGGCGGAGAAGTCCAGGGCCTCATGGCCCTGGGCGACGAAAACCTGGTAGAGCTGCTGGGCGAGGGCGCCGAGGAACACCGGCTGGCCGACCTGGCGGGCGGCCTCGCTGGCCAGGCCGAGATCCTTGAGCATCAGGTCGCTGCGAAAGCCGCCGCGGTAGCCGCGCGCGGCAGGGGCGTCGTCCAGCACGCCGGGAAAGGGGTTGTAGGTGTCGGAACTCCAGCAGCGGCCGCTCGAGCTGTTGATCACCCCGGCCAGCACCCTGGCGTCCATGCCCAGCGCCACGCCCAGGCTCATGGCCTCCGCGGCGCCGATCATCGAGATGCCAAGCAGCAGGTTGTTGGCGACCTTGGCCACCTGGCCGTTGCCGGCGTCGCCGCAGTGGACGATGTTCTTGCCCATGGCGGCGAGGATCGGCCGGGCGCGTTCGAAATCCTCCGCGGCGCCGCCGACCATGAAGGTCAGGCTGCCGGCCGCGGCGCCTGCCGTGCCGCCGGAAACCGGCGCATCGAGCATGGGGTTGCCGTGCGCCCGGGCGGCGGCGGCGACTTCGCGGGCGCTCAGCGGGTCGATGGTGGAGCTGTCGATCAGCAGCAGGCCGGGGCGGACCTGGTCGAGCAGGCCGCCTTCGCCCAGGTAGACCGCCTTCACATGGGCGGCGGCGGGCAGCATGGTGATGATCAGCTCGGCTTCGCTGCGCGCCACGGCGGCGGGCGAGTCGCAGGCGCTCGCACCGGTTTCGGCCAGGGCGGCGACGGCCGCTGCGGAAAGATCGCAGACGCTCAGCCGGTGACCGGCCTTGAGCAGGTTGCGCGCCATCGGCGCCCCCATGTTGCCGAGTCCGATGAAACCGATGTGCATGACGATTTCCTCCGCGGCTCACTTGAGGGTGATGGTGGTGTTGACCGGGCCGCCGACTTCGCTCTCGTCGAACCAGCGCTGGGTGACGGTCTTGGTCTGGGTGTAGAACTGCACCACCTGCTTGCCGTAGGGGCCGAGGTCGCCGAGCTTGGAGGCCCGCGAGCCGCTGAAGGAGAAGATCGGCACCGGCACCGGGATCGGTACGTTGATGCCCACCTGGCCGACGTCGATCTCCTCCTGGAAGTGCCGGGCGGCGGCGCCGGAGCGGGTGAACAGGGCCGTGCCGTTGCCGTTCGGGTTGGCGTTGACGATGGCGATGGCCTCGTCGAGGGTCTCGGCCTGCATCACGCAGAGCACCGGGCCGAAGATCTCCTCGCGGTAGATGCTCATGTCTGCGCTGACGCCGGAGAAGATCGTCGGGCCGACGAAGTTGCCCTGCGCGTAGCCGGCCACGGTGGGGTTGCGGCCGTCCAGCTCCAGGCGGGCACCTTCCCGCACGCCGCGCTCGATCAGGCCGCCGACCCGCTCCAGGGCTGCGCGGGAGATCAGCGGGCCGAGGTCACTGCCGGGCTCGGTACCGGCGCTGACCTTAAGGGTCCGGGCCTTTTCCACCAGCTCCGGCAGCCAGGCCCGCGCCTCGCCGACCAGGATCGCCACCGACAGCGCCATGCAGCGCTGTCCCGCCGCGCCGAAGGCGGCGCCGGCCAGGTTGGCGAGGGTCTGCTCTTGGTGGGCGTCGGGCAGGACGACGGCATGGTTCTTCGCGCCCATCATGCACTGCACGCGCTTGCCGGCCTGGCTGGCACGCTGGTAGACGTGGGTGCCGACGCGGGTCGAGCCGACGAAGGAAATCGCCTTGATGTCCGGATGGTCGCAGAGCAGGTCGACCACCTCGGCGCCGCCGTGGATCACGTTGAGCACCCCCGGCGGCACGCCGGCCTCCAGGGCCAGTTCGGCCAGGCGCATGCTGACCATCGGGTCCTGCTCGGAGGGCTTGAGGACGAAGGTATTGCCGGTGGCGATGGCCATGGGGAACATCCACAGCGGGATCATCGCCGGGAAATTGAAGGGGGTGATGCCGGCGCAGACGCCGAGCGGCTGCAGCAGGGTGTAGGTGTCGACGCCGGCGGCCACGTTGTTGGCCAGCTCGCCGAGCTGCAGGTTGCCGATGCCGGCGGCGTGCTCGACCACTTCCAGACCGCGCAGCACATCGCCTTCGGCGTCGGCCAGGGTCTTGCCCTGCTCGGCGGTGAGGATCGCCGCCAGTTCCTTGAGGTGTTCGCGGATCAGCTGCTGGTATTTCAGGAAGATGCGGGCGCGGGCGCCGATCGGCGTCTTGCGCCAGCTCTTGAAGGCTTCGCGGGCGCTGGCCACCGCCGCATTCAGCTCCGCCTCGGTGGCGAAGGGGACGCGGGTCAGGATTTCCTGGGTGGCCGGGTTGACCACGTCGCGCCACTGCTCACTGGTAGAGTCGACGAAACAGCCATCGATCAGCAGCCTGACGCGGGTAATGGCGCCTTGCTTGCTCATGGGGAACCCCCGATCTTCTTGTTCTCGTCCGACGCCGGAACGGACTCTGTCTAGGAGGCTAGCAGTGGGGTGCCATTGGTGCCATTGGCGGTATTGCTAATTGCGTCGGCGTGAAAACCGGCCAGCCCCTGCGCGGATTGTGCGGTATCGCGGGGGCGGAGTACCGGCCAAGGTCAATGAGTGTGCGATGTCCGCCCGCTTCAGTCGATCCGCGCTCCGGCGGCGATCCAGGCGCCGATCAGCTCGCGTTCTTCCACCGTCATGCCGGTGAGGTTGCCGAGTGGCATGAGCTGGCTGGCCACCGTCTGGGCGTGGATCTTCGGCGCCAGGGCGCGGATCTGCTCGGGACTGTCGAGCATCACCCCGCCCGGCGCGCTGGCGAACAGCGGGCTGCTCGGCCGGGCGGAGTGGCAGGCCGTGCAGCGTTCCTCGATCACCGCGGCGACCCGGGCGAACTGGCCGGCCGGCGGCGTGCTGCCGGCGGCTGGTGCGGGCGTCTGCCGCGGCGCGCTGACGAAGGCCAGGCAGAGCAGCCCCAGGGCCGCGGCCGGCAGTGCCCAGGCGAAGCGCTGGCTGGCGTGGCGGGTGTTGAAGTAGTGGCGCACCAGCACCGAGAGCGCCGAGAGGGCGGCGAGGATCGCCCAGTTCCACGGACTGCCGTAGGTGCTGGGGAAGTGGTTGCTGATCATGATGAACAGCACCGGCAGGGTCAGGTAGTTGTTGTGCCGCGAACGCAAGAGGCCCTTGGCCGGCAGGCGCGGGTCCGGCGCGCGGCCTTCCTCGATGGCTTTCACCAGATCGCGCTGGGCCGGCATGATGATGCGGAACACGTTGCCGACCATCAGGGTGCCGATCAGCGCGCCGGTGTGGATGTAGGCGGCGCGGCCGCCGAACACCTGGCTGTAGCCCCAGGCGGCGAGGACGATCAGGGTGAACAGCACGCTGCCGAGCAGCGCCGGGCGCTTGCCCAGCGGCGAGTCGCACAGGCAGTCGTAGACGAACCAGCCGGCGATCAGCGAACCGAAGCCCAGAGCCACCGCCGCCGCCGGAGGCAGCGCGCTGCCGGGGGCGAGCAGGTAGAGGCTCGGGTTCAGGTAGTAGACCGCGCCGAGCAGGGCGACGCCGGACAGCCAGGTGCTGTAGGCCTCCCACTTGAACCAGTGGAGCTTCTCCGGCATGCGCGGCGGGGCCAGCTTGTACTTCTCCAGATGATAGATGCCGCCGCCGTGGATCGCCCAGAGATCGCCGGCGAGCCCTGCGCGGGGATCGCGCCGGTCGAGGTTGTTCTCCAGCCAGACGAAATAGAAGGAGGCGCCGATCCAGGCGATGCCGACGATCATGTGAATCCAGCGGATGGCGAGGTTCAGCCATTCGGTCAGGTGTGCTTCCACGCAAGATACCTCTGGCCCGCGGCGGCGGACCCTGTCTGTCACGGATGGCGCAGGAGCAGTTGCTCGTCTTCGCCGAAGAAATGCTCGTCGCAGTTGGCGCCGGCGCCGCTGCGGTCGATCACCAGGAATTCGTCGTCGTCCGCCAGCGCCAGCACCGGGTGGTGCCAGACGCCGCGCTGGTAGTTGATTCCCTGGCGGCCGTTGCCGAGGAAGGCGCGGACCTGTTCCGGGCGCGGGGCGTCGCCCGGCGGGGCGACCACGATCAGGAAGGGGTTGCCGCGCAGCGGCACGAACGCCTGGCTGCCCAGCGGGTGGCGCTCCAGCATGCGGATGGTCAGCGGCATCGGCAGCGTGCGGGCGACGAAGATGCTGACGATGGCCCGGTCCTCCGGCGCGCTGGTCTGCACCTGGGCGAGGGCGTGATAGCGGCGGGTCGAGCCGTTGTTGATCATGAAATAGTCACTGCCTTCGGTCTCGATCACCTCGCCGAAGGGGGCGAAGGCGGCCTTGCTCAGGGGTTCGATGCTCAGGGTGCGCATGGGCTGGGCTCTCAATGAAAAATGGCAGCTTCAAATCCGAGTCGTAGGAGCCGGCTTGCTGGCGATCGGAGGCCATGAAAGCATCGCCAGCAAGCTGGCTCCTACGGGCTACCTGGCCAGCTGGCCGAACAGCCGCAGGCGGCTGACGCCGCCGTCGGGGAAGACGTTCAGGCGCACATGGGTGATCGGCCCGAGCGGTCTGATCTGCTCGACGAACTCGTGCTCCTGGTGCATCGAGAGCTTCTGGCTGGGCAGCAGCTCGCGCCAGAACAGGCTCTGGGTCTCGATCTGGCTGTCGGTGCCGCCCTTGACGAAGGCCGCCTGGATCGAGCAGCTGTCCGGGTAGTTGCCCTTGAAGTGCAGGGTATCGACGACGATCCGCTCGATCTCGCCGGGATGGCCGAGGGCGACGATCACCCAGTCGTTGCCCGGCGTGCGGCGGCGCGCGGTTTCCCAGCCATCGCCCATGTTCACCCCGCGTCCCGGATTGAGCAGGTTGCCCATGCGCCCGAAATGCTCGTCGGAGCAGGCCAGGGCGCGCCCGCCGTTGAGCGCGGCGGCCAGGTCGAGCGACTCGTCGGCGCCGACCGTGCTCCAGTCGCGGTGCGGGATGCCGTAGACGCGCAGGCGCGCCACGCCGCCGTCCGGGTAGATGTTGAAGCGCAGGTGGGTCCAGGGACGCGGGTCGGCGACACTGTGGAAGTGGTGGCTGTTGCCCTTGAGTTCGACCGCCGGCAGCACCTCGACCCATTCGGTGTGTTCGTCGGGATCGCCTTCGGCGAGAAAGCAGGCCTCCAGCGAGGCGGACGGCGGGTAGTTGCCGGTGAAATGGCGGGTGTCGATGTCCACGCCCTTGATCGAGCCGGGCACGCCGAGGCGCAGCACCGCGTGGTCGTAGCCCTCGAAGCGCTTGCGCCGCGACTCCCAGCCGTCCATCCACTTGCCGTTGTCGTCGTAGACGCCCTCCTTCCACTCGGGCTCGGTGGGCTGGAGCATCCGCTCGACCGGCGCGAACCAGTCGTCGGTGACGTAGAGGGCGCGGGTGCCGAGGCGGGCGTCGGCGAGGTTCAGGTATTTCTCGAAGGGCGCGTCATACGTTCTTTTCATGGAAGGCTCACGCTTGTTGTAGACGGAACAGGGCAATCTTTCGGGACTTCACAAGATGCGCTCGGTGTATGGTGGATGCTCTCTTGGAAGGGGGCTTGGATAATCAGGTGTCTTGATTTTCATTAACTGACCGAACCGATGAATTGTGCCAGTTCCGGTGTGGCCGGATTAGCAAACAACGCCTGCGGATCTCCCATTTCATGCACCTTGCCTTGATGCATGAATACCAGTTTGTTGCCCACTTCACGGGCGAAACGCATTTCATGGGTGACCATGATCAGGGTCATGCCTTCGGCGGCGAGCTGGCGCACCACCGCCAGTACCTCGTTGACCAGTTCCGGGTCGAGTGCCGAGGTGATTTCGTCGCACAGCAGCACTTTCGGCTGCATCGCCAGTGCACGGGCGATGGCCACCCGCTGCTGCTGGCCGCCGGAGAGTTGGTCGGGGTAGCTGGCGAACTTGTCGGCGAGGCCGACCTTGAGCAGCATTTCCCTGGCAATGTCCTCGGCTTCCCGCTTCGCCAGCCCCTTCACCAGCGTGGGCGCCAGCATAACGTTCTCGCCGGCGCTCAGGTGGGGAAACAGGTTGAATTGCTGGAACACCATGCCGACCTTCTGGCGCAGCGCACGCAGGTCGCCCTGGCCGTCGTGCAGCGCAGTGCCGTCGACCAGCAATTCGCCCCGATCGGTGCTTTCCAGGCCGTTGATGGTGCGCAGCAGGGTGCTCTTGCCCGAGCCGCTGCGGCCGATCAGGGCCACCACGTCTCCCTGGGCGACCTCCAGATCGATGCCCTTCAGGACATGATTGGACCCGAAATGCTTGTGAAGGCCGACGATCTTAACGAGCGACATGGAATTTCCTCTCGAGACGTTTCGCATACAGCGACAGGGGGTAACACAGGGCGAAGTAGCCGACCGCCACCAGACCGAATACCAGCAGCGGCTGGAAGGTGGCGTTAGCCAGCATGGAGCCGGTCTTGGTCAGCTCGGCAAAGCCGATGATCGAAGCCACCGCGGTACCCTTGATCACCTGTACCGAAAAGCCCACGGTAGGGGCGATGGCGATGCGCAGTGCCTGCGGCAGAATGACGTGGCGCATCTGCTGGGTGTAGGACATGGCCAGACTGGCCGATGCCTCCCACTGGCCCTTCGGCAGCGACTCCACGCAACCACGCCAGATCTCGGCCAGATAGGCGCTGGTGAACAGGGTCAGACCGGCAGCAGCAGCGAGCCACGGCGAGACATCCAGCCCCAGCAGCGAGAGGCCGAAGAAGATGATGAACAGCTGCATCAGCAGCGGCGTGCCCTGGAACACCTCGATATAGCCTTTGGCGAGCGCCTGCAACAGGCGATTGCGTGCGAGGCGGGCGAACAGGACGAGCAGACCGACGGTGCCGCCGAGCAGAAAGGCGATCAACGACAGGGCCAGGGTCCACTTGCCACCCTCGAGCAGATTTCGAACGATATCCCAGATGGTGAACTGGACGAGCATCAGCGCGCCCTCCCGACGATCAGGCGCTGGCCGATCCAGCTCAGCAGCTGGCGGACCAGCAGAGCCATGACAAAGTACAGCGCGGCGGTGATGAAATAGGTTTCGAAGGCGCGGAAGTTGCGCGACTGGATGAAGTTCGCGGCGAAGGTCAGCTCCTCGGCAGCGATCTGCGAACACACCGCCGAACCCAGCATGACGATGATCACTTGACTGGTAAGTGCCGGCCATACCTTGGTCAGTGCCGGTCGCAGCACCACATGGCGGAACGTTTGCAGCCGAGTGAGGGCGAGCGATTGGGCGGCCTCGAGCTGGCCGCGCGGCGTCGCCTGGATGCCGGCGCGAATGATCTCGGTGGAGTAGGCGCCCAGGTTGATGACCATTGCCAGCACTGCCGCCTGCCACTCACCCAGCTTCACCCCCAGTGCGGGCAGGCCGAAGAAGATGAAGAAAAGCTGGACGAGGAAGGGCGTGTTCCGGATCACCTCGACATAGACGCCAAACAGACGATCGAAGGGGGAGATCCGCCAGGCGCGGCAGAGCGCACCGCAGATGCCGAGGGCGAGGCCGAACAGGGTGCCGACGGCAGTGAGCGTCAGCGTGAAGGCGGCTCCCGACAGCAGCAGGCCGCTCTGCTCGAATACCGGGGCGAAATCGAACCGGTAAGCCTGCGTGGACTGTTGGGCCGACGACGGGGCTGCGACCACTCGGAGCTCCTCCGGCAACGGTGCTTTCAGCCAGCGCTGGGCGATGGCGTCGAGCCTGCCGTCCTGCTTGGCCGCGGCAATGATCGCATTGACGCGAGCCTTCAGGTTTTCTTCACCCTTGGCGATACCGATATAGCACGGCGAGTTCTGGATCATGACCTTGACATCCAGCGGCCGTTCCTGAACCTGTTCGCTGACGCTGGCGGCGACCACGTTGCCGGTAGCGATGAACTCGACCTGGCCGCTGAGATAGGCCGCGAGGGTGGCGTTGTTGTCCTCGAAGCGCTTGATGATGGCCGTGGCCGGGGCGACCCGGCTCAACTCCAGATCCTCCACCGCGCCGCGGGTCACGCCTACGGTCCTGCCGGCCAGCTCTTCGAACGTCGACAACGGCGCGTCCTTCGGCCCGAATACGCCGTTGAAGAAGGGGCATAGGCCTCGGAGAAGTCGATCACCTTCTCGCGATCCGGGTTTCTGCCCAGGCTGGAAATCACCAGGTCGACTTTGGCGGTGGTCAGATAGGGGATGCGGTTGGTGCTGGTCACCGGAACCAGCTCGACCGGGACACCGAGTTCCTGGCCGATCAGGCGGGCCATGTCGATGTCGTATCCGCGTGGCTCGAGATCGGGGCCGACACTGCCGAACGGCGGGAAGTCCTGTGGCACGGCGACACGCAGGCTCCCGGTCTTCTGGATGTCGGCCAGCGTGTCCGCCTGTACCTGGACGACAGCGAGCATGGAGGCCAGCAGCGCACCGGCAACGAGGCCTGGCAGGCGGGAAAGAGAGAAGCGGCGGCAATTCATGACCGAGGCTCCGGTAAGGAATCGAAGAAAGGGGATGGCAAGCCGATGCGTCCGGCGGAGGCGGTGAGGTGGCCCCGCATGGCTCGGCTGGCTCCCGCCGGATCAGCGGCGAGGACGGCCTCGATGATCTGGCGGTGTTCGTCGGCCGGCTCCCAGATCCTGGCCGGGTTGGAGAATGGCAGGCGCAGGCTGTGGCCGATCTGCTCCCTGAACAGGCGGGCCGTGTCGATCAGGCCGGGGTTGCCGGAAAGTTCGGCCAGACAGAGATGGAACTGCAGGTCCCAGTCGGAGGCCATCACCAGATCGCATGCCTTGAGCGCATCCTCCATGCCCCGCTGGATGCTCTCCAGCCGCTTTCGGCCGGCCTGGTCGATGCGATGCGCGGCGAGCCCGCTCCAGGCTGGCTCGAGGGCTGCACGAAACTCCATCAGGGCGTGCGGAGTCATGGTCGCCGTACCACGCGGCGGATCGGCCGGGTCGGGCTGGCGGCCTGCGGTGACGAACACGCCCTTTCCTGGCTGGGAGCGAACGAGGCCGAGTGTTTCGAGAGTGGAAATGGCTTCGCGCAGCGAGGCACGACTGATCAGCAGCTGTTCCGCCAGTTCACGCTGGGAGGGCAGTGCGCTGCCGACGGGAAATTCCCCGTCGATGATGCGCCGCTGCAGGGCTTGGGCGGCAATGTTGACAATACTGGGCATGGGTTCTTCCTGGAAGTTGCAGTCCGACTGGTCAGGCCAGTCAGACCGAGCAGAATGTGTGCCAAGAAGAGCCTAGGAGGCTTTTTCTGTATCTGGAATGGGACTCAGGGAAACGCAACTCTGCCGAGCCAGTTCCGGTGCATTCGATTGATGCCCTGCGATGGGACATGGACTGGGCCGGTATGAGCCGGCAAGGGGCGCTCTGGAAGACGCTCGGTACAGGGCAGCTCGTCGAAGGCGCCCTGCTTCCGATTGGGCCGCCGGGCCGGACTATTCGCTCGACGGGCCCGAACCGCTCTTGCTTACCGGGAATGCGCGGAAAGCCCCGTACTTCTGGTGCGGGGATGAATAGCGCGGAGCGCGCAGCGCTCCCTCCGTGGCTTGCCTTCCAAGCATGTCTTGTATATATGAACAGTATGAAGCAGACCAAGACCCTGAAGGTTCGTGTTCGGGACAAGCACGCGCCGCTGCTGCGCCAGATGGCCCGCAGCGTGAACTTCGTCTGGAACTATCTGAACGAACTCAGCTGCCGAGCCCTTCGGGAGCGCGGTCTGTTTCTGTCTGCCTACGACATGGACCGCTACACCCAGGGCTCCGGCAACGCGCTGGGGCTCCATTCCCAGACGCTGCAAGAGGTGTCGCGGGAGTACGCCACGCGCCGCAGGCAGTTCAGGAAGGCTCGCCTCAACTGGCGCAAGTCAGGGGGTGTCCGTCGCTCGCTGGGCTGGATTCCCTTCAAGTCGGGCGCCGCTCAATGGAAGAGCGGGCAGGTCTGTCACAACGGCCACTGCTTCAAGGTCTGGGACAGCTACGGCCTGGGCCGGTACCGTTTTCGCTCGGGCCGCTTCAGCGAGGAGCGCGGGGCCGCTGGTACTTCAATGTCGTCGTCGAGGTCGATGTGCACCCGTCGCTCGGGCAGGGGGCGGTCGGCATCGACCTGGGGCTCAAGGACGTGGCCACCTGCAGCGATGGCACGAAACTGGAGAGCGGCCGCTTCTACCGCGATCTGGAGGCGAAGCTGGCAATTGCCCAGCGCGCCGGCAAGAAGGCCCGTACCCGGGCGATCCACGCCAGGATCGCCAACCGCCGCAAGGACGCCTTGCACCAATTCAGCCGGCAACTGGTGAACCGCTACGGCGAAATCCACGTGGGGGATGTATCGCCCACGAAACTTGTGAAGACCCCAATGGCCAAGTCGGTGCTCGATGCCGGCTGGGGCCAGTTGAAGACGCTGCTGGCCTACAAGTGCGCTCACGCAGGCATCGTCTTCAAGGAAGTCGGCGAGGCGTACACCACCCGCACCTGTTCGTCCTGCGGCTCGCTCAGCGGCCCACAGGGCGTCAACGGACTGCGAATAAGGGAATGGACCTGCTGTGAGTGCGGTGTCGCTCACGACCGCGATGTGAACGAGGCCAGGAACATTCTCGCGGTCGGGCATGGCCGTCCAGCAGTGGGAATCCCCGTCCTTTAGGGCGGGGAGGATGTCAAATCGCCTGCAGGCGGAACAGGGCGATCTTGTCGATTTCAGCCAGGGCGCGGGCGAATTCCTGCTCGGGCGTGTGGTTCAGGCGCTCCTCGAAGGCGGCGAGGATTCGCTGCCGGTCGCTGCCCTTCACCGCCATGATGAAGACGAAGCCGAAGCGCGCCTGGTAGGCGGCGTTGAGGCGCTCGAAGCGCTCGAACTCCTCGGGCGTGCAGTCCTTGATACCGGCGCCGGCCTGCTCGGCCGTGCTGGCCGCGCTCAGCTCGCCACGCACCGCGGCCTTGCCGGCCAGGTCCGGGTGGGCCTGGATCAGCGCCAGCTGCGCCGCGCGGGGCGCCGCGCGGACGACCTGCGCCAGGCGCGCGTGCAGGCGCTCGATGTCATCGTCTTCGCTAGCGATTCCCTGGTCGAAGATGGTTTCGGCGATCCACGGCGAGTGCTCGTAGACGCCGCCGAAGGTTTCGATGAACGCCTCGCGGGACAAGGCCGAGGGCTTTACGGTGGCGAAGGCGGTCATTGGCCGGCTCCCGGGAAGGGGTGGGTGGCGTGCCAGTGGCGGGCGATGTCGACGCGCCGGGCGAACCAGACCTTGTCATGGCCCTTCACGTAGTCGACGAAGCGCCGCAGCGCGGCGAAACGTGCCGGGCGGCCGAGCAGGCGGCAGTGCATGCCGATCGAGAGCATCTTCGGCGCGCCGGCCTCGCCCTCGGCGTAGAGCACGTCGAAGGCGTCCTTGAGGTAGGTGAAGAAGTCGTCGCCGCTGTTGAAGCCCTGCACCTGGGTGAAGCGCATGTCGTTGGTGTCCAGGGTGTAGGGGATCACCAGATGCGGCCTGTCCGCGCTGGACGCCGGGTCCCAGTAGGGCAGGTCGTCGTCGTAGGCGTCCGAGTCGTAGAGAAAGCCGCCTTCCTCGCGCACCAGCCGGCGGGTGTTGGGGCCGAGGCGCCCGGTGTACCAGCCGAGCGGGCGCTCGCCGGTGATGTCGCGGAGGATGGCGATGGCCCGGTCCAGGTGCGCCTTCTCCTCGGCCTCGTCCAGGTACTGGTAGTCGATCCAGCGATAGCCGTGGCTGCAGATCTCGTGGCCGTCGGCGACCATCGTCCTGATGACCTCGGGATGGCGCTCGGCAGCCATGGCCACGGCGAACACGGTCAGCGGAATGCCCTCCCGGCGGAACAGCTCGAGCAGGCGCCAGACCCCGGCGCGGCTGCCGTATTCGTAGAGCGACTCCATGCACAGGTTGCGCACGCCCGGCAGCGGCTGGGCGGCGACCATCTCGGAGAGGAAGGCCTCGGACTCTTGGTCGCCGTGGAGGATGCAGCGCTCGCCGCCTTCCTCGTAGTTGAGCACGAAGGACAGGGCGATGCGCGCCTCGCCCGGCCACTGCGGATGGGGCGGCTGGCCGGCGTAACCGATCAGGTCGCGGGGGTAGGGACTGGTCACGGGACTCTCCTGTCGGCGGGGTTCTGGGCTTGAAAC
The DNA here is from genome assembly GCF_002220155.1 of Azotobacter chroococcum. Lineage (NCBI taxonomy): Bacteria > Pseudomonadati > Pseudomonadota > Gammaproteobacteria > Pseudomonadales > Pseudomonadaceae > Azotobacter > Azotobacter chroococcum. Next base: position 1,807,570 of record NZ_CP011835.1, read on the forward strand.
TATCGGGACAAGGGTATTTCCTGCAAATCTACCGCTCATCCGGATGCAGGAGGAAGGGGCCGCCCGGCTCCGCAGTACCCATGGCCAGACTGACCACCCACGTGCTCGACACCACCCACGGCTGCCCCGGCGCGGGCATCGCCATCGACCTCTACCGCCTCGACGGCGAACGGCGGCAGTTGCTGGCGCAGGCCATGACCAACGCCGACGGGCGCTGCGACGCGCCGCTGCTGGAGGGCGAGGCGTTTCGCGCCGGCGTCTACGAGCTGCACTTCCACGCCGGCGACTACTACCGCCGCTGCGGGCTGGGCCTGGCCGAGCCGGCCTTTCTCGACGTGGTGGTGCTGCGCGTCGGGCTGGGCGGCGAGGGGCACTACCACGTGCCGCTGCTGGTGTCGCCCTACGGGTATTCCACCTACCGCGGCAGTTAGAGCAGCCTTGTCGTGGGGCACTCTCGACTGGAGTGCCGCTGCGCGTCACGCCAGGTGGCGTTGGGTGAGTAGCGGACGCTGGCGTCGGATTGAATCAACTCAGAACAATGATCTTGGAAACCAAGTCTGCGCTGTTCTTTGCTGTTAGCTTCTTCATCAGGCGCGCCCGATGTACCTCCACGGTCCGGTGGGAAATTCCCAGCTTGCGGCCGATCTCCTTGCAGGTAAGGCCGTTGACGATGTACGCGGAGATTTCCCGCTCGCGAGGCGTCAGGTTCACTGTCGCGCGGATGGAACGGTCGATGCGCTCGAAGTGCCAGACCATTAGCCGGAAGGGTTCCTCGGGCGTCAGCGTGTAGCCATCGGCGTGCGCCCAGAAGACTTTGCCGTCGCACTGCTGCATGAATCGTTCGTCGGAGTAGGAGCGACTCTTGCGCAGCCAGCTCAGGCAACGCTCGCCAATCGCCTGGTAGTCGGCGCGCGAGGGATAGAGCCGCAGGATCAGCTGGCCAAGCAGTTCCTGACGCTCATAGCCGAACAGGCGTTGGAACGCTTCGTTGAAGTCGAGTATCCGGCGATTTCCGGTGATCACCTGCGGCGCTGGCGAAACCCGGAACGCCAGGCTGGCCAGATCGCCAGGTTCGGACGTATGTGCTGCCATACCTTGTCCTTCATGCGATTTGCCTTCAAGTACAGCCTAAACGACCTGATCCGCCCGGCAACCAATACTCACGCCTGTACGTAGTTGCACGCATATCGGGCGTGCCCATCGTGCGCCATCGTAAGTCCAGCACACCGACAGCGCCGCTGTGTACCGGCCGGTGTCGCTACAAGACCTCATGGTTTTCGGTCCTCATAACAACAACGGGAGACCGTGGCGAAAGCCGCCTTCTCGGCCGAGCCGCCGTCAACCGGGCAACAACAGAGGCAATTCAAATGATCACGGATTCGGTATCCATCGTGGCTAGCGGCCATACTCGCTTCGGCAGGCTGGACGGCCAGACGCTCGAAGATCTGATCGTCGAGGCGACACGCGAGGCGCTGGAGGAGGCCGCCGTAGAAGCGGCCGAGATCGATGCGGTGTTCCTCGGCCATTTCAACTCGGGAATGGTGACGGATGGCTTCCCGGCCTCGCTGGTATTGCAGACGGACTCGGCACTGCGTTTCAAGCCGGCCAGCCGTTGCGAAAATGCCTGCGCCTCGGGGTCTGCGGCGATCCGGGCCGGGATCGAGGCGATCCGCTCGGGCGCTGCCGAACTGGTACTGGTGGTCGGTGCGGAAAAGATGACGTCCAACTCCACCAGCGTCGTCACCCGTGCCCTGGCTGGCGCCGGCTACCAGAATGATCCCCAGGAGGCCGCCTTGAGCTTCCCGCAGCAGTTCGGCATGGCCGCCCGGCAATATGGGGAGCGCTACCGGGACCCGCTGGGAGCGATGGCAGCCATAGCGGTGAAGAACCATGGCAATGCCATGAGCAACCCGCTGGCGCAGATGCACAGTGAGATGAGCCTCGAACACTGCAACACGGTGTCCGAGAGCAACCCGCTGATCGCGCCGCCACTGCGCCTGAGCGATTGTTCGCTGATCTCCGACGGCGCTGCGGCAATCGTGCTGGCCTCGGCGAAGCGGGCCAGGCAGTTCCGCCGCAGCGTGGCCATCCGCGCCATGGCTCAGGTCAACGACTTCCTGCCCCTCTCGAGGCGGGACTTCCTGGCCTTCGAAGGTCCGCAACGGGCGATCCGGTCCGCCCTGGAGCAGGCCGGTGTGACCCTTGCCGACCTGCACTTCGCCGAGGTGCATGACTGCTTCACCATCGCCGAGCTGATGATCTACGAAGCCATGGGGCTGGCACCGAAGGGCGAGGGATTCCGCGCGCTGGAGGATGGCACGGTACTGGCCGGCGGGCGTCTGCCGGTGAATCTCTCCGGAGGCCTCAAGGCCAAGGGCCATCCGGTGGGCGCGACCGGGGTGTCGATGCACGCCATGGCGTTCCGCCAGCTCACCGGCAATCCCATGGGCATCGCCCTGCAGCAGCCAGAATTCGGCCTGGTGTTCAACATGGGCGGCATGGCGGTGGCGAATTACGCCAGCGTGCTGCAAGCGGAGAGGGCCTGACCATGAACCTCGCCAACTGGCTGAACGATGCCGCGCGCCACTGGCCCGAGCGGCCGGCCCTGTACGAAGGCGAGCGGCTGGTCGCGAACTACCGGACGTTCGCGGCCAGTGCCGGCGCCCTGGCAACGGCGCTGCGCGATGACTACGACATCGTGCCGGGAGAGCACGTCGCGCTGTTCATGAGGAACTGCTGCGAGTACCTGGAGCTGCTCCACGCCATCTGGTGGGCCGGCGCGGTAGCGGTACCGATCAACTGCAAGCTGCATCGCAGCGAGGCTGCCTGGATCGCCGACGACGCTCAAGCCCGGCTGATCTTCACCGACGACGGAAGCCTGTTCGCCGAGGGCGAACTGCCCGCGCAATGCCGGGAGTTGGCCGGCCGCGGAAGCATGATCGAGCGACTGAAGCAGGCCGCCCCTCTATTGGCAGGTCCCATCCGGCGTAGCCCGGACGACCTCGCCTGGCTGTTCTATACCTCCGGCACTACGGGGCGCTCCAAGGGTGTGATGCTTTCCCACGGCAACCTGACTGCGATGTCCCTCTGCTATCCGGTCGATGTCGATCCGGTCAGCGCGGACGACGCTTGCGTCTATGCCGCGCCCATGTCCCATGGGGCGGGGTTGTACAACTTCATCCATGTTCGCTGCGGAGCCCGGCACGTGATTCCCGCCTCACGCGGCTTCGATGCCGCCGAGCTGTTCGGATTGGCCAGGAGGCTGGGGCAGCTGACCCTGTTCGCGGCACCGACCATGGTCAAGCGCATGGTCGAAGAGGCACGACGCCAGGGTTATGGCGGCGACGGCATCAAGTCCATCGTCTACGGCGGCGCACCCATGTATCTGGCCGATCTGCAGGAGGCGGTGGCGACCTTCGGCCCGCGGCTGATCCAGATCTACGGCCAGGGCGAAAGTCCGATGACGATCACGGCGCTCTCCCGCGAGCTGATCGCCGACCGAGCCCGGTCGGACTGGCAGCGGCTGGCGTTCTCGGTCGGCTATGCGCAGTCGTGCGTCGAGGTCTGCGTGGTGGATGGATCGCGTCATCCACTGCCACCAGGCCAGCCCGGCGAGGTTGTCGTGCGCGGTCCCAGCGTAATGCAGGGCTATTGGCGCAACGAGGCGGCAACCGGCGCGACGCTGGTGGACGGCTGGTTATATACCGGCGACATCGGTTACCTGGACCAGGATGGGTTGCTGACTCTCACCGACCGCTCCAAGGACGTGATCATCTCCGGGGGCAGCAATATCTATCCCCGCGAAGTGGAGGAGGTGCTGGCGCTGCATCCGGCGATCTCCGAAGTTTCGGTGGTCGGCGAGCCGGACCCGGAATGGGGAGAACGCGTGGTGGCCTTCGTCGTCCCCCGTCCGGGTGAGCAGGTGAGCGCGCAGGCTCTCAACGCCTGGTTCGTCGAGCGCATGGCATCGTTCAAGAAGCCCAAACGCTACCTGTTCAGCCAGGAGCTGCCGAAGAACAGCTACGGCAAGACTCTCAAGAGCGAACTGCGCCGCTGCCTATGACTCGCACCGGTGCACCGAGCGCCCGGCGGCGAAGGTTTCCTTAACTGCCCGGTCGTCGCCGAGGATCATCAGGGCGAAGAGTTTTTCCTCGAGGCTGCGCGCCTGTTCCAGACGGCGGGCGAGCAGCGGCGTGGCCTTGCAGTCCAGCACCACGAAGTCGGCGTCCTTGCCCGGCTGCAGGTTGCCGATCTGTTCGTCCAGGTAGAGCGCCCGGGCACCGCCGAGGGTGGCCAGGTACAGCGCCTTGAACGGATCGAGCTGCTGCCCCTGCAGCTGCAGCACCTTGTAGGCCTCGTTGAGGCTCTGCAGCTGGGAGAAGCTGGTGCCGCCGCCGACGTCGGTGCCCAGGCCGACGCGCACGCCGTGGCCTTCCAGCCTGGCCAGGTCGAACAGGCCGCTGCCGAGGAACAGGTTGGAGGTCGGGCAGAAGGCCACCGCCGAGCCGCTCTCGCCGAGCCGCCGGCACTCGTCGTCGCAGAGGTGGATGCCGTGGGCGAACACCGAGCGGGCGCCGAGCAGGCGGTGGTGGTCGTAGACGTCCAGGTAGTGCTTGCGCTCGGGGAACAGCTCCTTCACCCAGTCGATCTCCGCACGGTTCTCGGAGAGGTGGGTGTGCAGGTAGAGGCCGGGGTATTCGCGCAGCAGCCGGCCGGCCAGCTCCAGCTGCTCGGGCGTGCTGGTCGGCGCGAAGCGCGGGGTGATGGCATAGTGCAGGCGGCCCTTGCCGTGCCAGCGCTCGATCAGCGTCTTGCTCTCGTCGTAGCCGGAGGCGGCGTCGTCGCGCAGGTAGTCCGGGGCGTTGCGGTCCATCAGCACCTTGCCGGCGATCATCCGCAGATCGAGCCGGCTCGCCTCCTCGAAGAAGGCGTCCACCGACTGCGGGTGCACGGTGGCGAACACCAGCGCGGTGGTGGTGCCGTTGCGCAGGAGTTCTTCGAGGAAGAAGCGCGCCTGGACGCGGGCATGCTCCGGGTCGGCGAAGCGGCCTTCGGCGGGGAAGGTGTAGGTCTCCAGCCATTCCAGCAGTTGGGTGCCGTAGGAGGCGATCACGTCCATCTGCGGGTAGTGGATGTGGGTATCGACGAAGCCGGGGACGATCAGTGCGTCGCGGTGCTCGGTCACCTCGACCCCGGCGGGCAGGGTCGGCAGCAGGCTGGCGGCGTCGCCGATCTGCGCGACCTTGCCGTCCTCGACCAGCAGCAGGCCATCCTCGAAATACTGGCAGGAACGTTCGATGCCGACCACGCGGGGATCGGCGAGGCAGTGGAGCAGGGCGGCGCGGTGGGCGTGCATCGGACGGTCCTTCATGTGGTGAGTCGGTCCCGACAAGGTAGGAGCCAGCTTGCTGGCGATCAGTCTGTAGGGTGGACAACGCCGCAGGCTTGTCCACCATGGTGGATGGCTTCGGCCATCCACCCTACATACTTTCAGGCCGGGGTGCGCCGCGAGGCCGGCAGCAGTCTGGCGATGCTTTCGCCGCCCTGGCTTTCCTCGCCGAAACGGGCGTTGTAGGTGGCGATCACCTCGCCGGCGATGGAAATGGCGATCTCCAGCGGCAACTTGCCCTTCACCTCGGGCAGGCCCAGCGGGCAGCGCATGCGCTGCACCACCTCGGCGGCCAGGCCACGCTCGTGCAGGCGGTGCTCGAAGCGGGCGCGCTTGCTCTTCGAGCCGATCAGCCCGAAGTAGACGAAGTCGTTGCGTTTGAGGATGGCCTCGGCGAGCTGCAGGTCGAGCTGGTGATCGTGGGTCATGACGATGAAGTAGCTGCCGGCAGGCATCCGCCCGACTTCCTCGAGCACCTCGTCGTTGATCACCCGTTCCACCCCGGCGGGCACAGGGTCGGGAAATTCCTCCTCGCGCGCGTCGATCCAGCGCAGCTTGCACGGCAGGCCGGCGAGCAGCGGCGCCAGGGCGCGGCCGACGTGGCCGGCGCCGAACAGGGCGATGCGCGCCTGCGGCTGGCCCAGCGGCTCGAACAGCAGCACGGTGGCGCCGCCGCAGCACTGGCCGAGGCTGGCACCCAAGGCGAAGCGCTCCAGGCGTGCGGCCTGGCTGCGGCTTTCCAGCATCTCGCGGGCGATCTGCAGGGCCTTGAATTCCAGGTGGCCGCCGCCGATGGTGTCGTGCAGCCGCTCGCGCTCGACCACCATCTTCGCCCCGGCGTTGCGCGGCGTGGAGCCCTGCTCCTCGACGATGGTCACCAGCACGCAGGGCTCGCCGCGTTGCTTGAGGTCGGCGAGGGCGTCGATCCAGCTCATGTTGCTCATTCGCGGCTCCCCGACTCGTAGGGCGGGTGCAACCCGCCATTGGGAGTTGCGCCTTGACCCTGTCCGGCGGGTTGCACCCGCCCTACGTCCTGCTGCAGCCTTTTCATCTGCTCCACGCCCCAGAGCACCCGCTCCGGGGTCGCCGGGGCGTCGATGGCCGGCTGGAGGCGGTAGTCGGCGAGGCTGGCCACGGCGTCCTTGATCGCGCACCACACCGCGATGCCGAGCATGAACGGCGGCTCGCCGACGGCCTTGGAGTGGAACACCGTGTCCTCCGGGTTGCGGCGGTTCTCCACTAGCTTGACCCGCAGGTCGGCCGGCACGTCGGCGACCGTGGGGATCTTGTAGCTGGCCGGTCCCGTGGTGAGCAGCCGGCCCTTGTCGTCCCAGACCAGCTCCTCGCTGGTCAGCCAGCCCATGCCCTGGACGAAGCCACCCTCGACCTGGCCGATGTCGATGGCCGGGTTCAGCGAGGCGCCGACGTCGTGGAGGATGTCGGCGCGCAGCAGGCGGTACTCGCCGGTCAGGGTGTCGACCAGCACCTCGGCGCAGGCCATGCCGAAGGCGTAGTAGTAGAACGGCCGGCCGCGCGCCTGGGTGCGGTCGTAGTAGATCTTCGGCGTGCGGTAGAAGCCGGTGCTGGAGAGCGACACCTGGCCGACGTAGGCCGCCTGGATCAGCTCCTCGAAGCTCAGGTAGCGGTCGCGGATGCGCACCTGGCCGTTCCTGAACTGCACGTCCTCCTCGCCGACCTGCCAGTGCCGGGCGGCGAATTCGACCAGGCGCTGCTTGATGGTCTGCGCCGCCTCCTTGGCCGCCTTGCCGTTCAGGTCGGCGCCGCTGGAGGCGGCGGTGGGCGAGGTGTTGGGCACCTTGCCGGTGTTCGCCGGGCTGATCTGGATGCGCGCGATGTCCACCTGGAACACCTCGGCGACCACCTGGGCGACCTTGGTGTTGAGGCCCTGGCCCATCTCGGTGCCGCCGTGGTTGAGGTGGATGCTGCCGTCGGTGTAGACGTGCAGCAGCGCGCCGGCCTGGTTGAGAAAGCTCGACGTGAAGCTGATGCCGAACTTCACCGGGGTCAGCGCCAGGCCCTTCTTCAGCACCGGGCTCTGCGCGTTGAAGGCGCGGATTGCCTCGCGGCGCGCGGCGTAGCCGCAGCTTTCCTCCAGCTCGGCGGTCATCTCCTCGAGCAGGTTGTGCTCCACCGTCTGGTGGTAGTGGGTGACGTTGCGCTCGCTCTTGCCGTAGTAGTTGAGCTTGCGCACCGCCAGCGGGTCCTTGCCGAGGTGGCGGGCGATGGCGTCCATGATCTCCTCGATGGCGAGCATCCCCTGCGGGCCGCCGAAGCCGCGAAAGGCGGTGTTCGAGGCTAGGTTGGTCTTGCAGCGGTGGCCGTCGATCAGCGCCTCTCCCAGGTAGTAGGCGTTGTCGGCGTGGAACATGGCACGGTCGACGATGGCCCCGGAGAGGTCCGGCGAATAGCCGCAGTTGGCCGCCAGCTGGATGTGCACGCCGTGCAGGCGGCCGTCGTCGTCGAAGCCGGCCTCGTACTCCACCTGGAAGGGATGGCGCTTGCCGGTGATGCGCATGTCCTCGCTGCGCGGCAGGCGCATCTTGGTCGGCCGCCCGGTGAGGCGGGCGATCACCGCGCACAGGCAGGCCGGCGCTGCGGCCTGGGTCTCCTTGCCGCCGAAGCCGCCGCCCATGCGGCGCATGTCCACCTCCACCTTGTTCATCGGCACGCCGAGCACCTCGGCGACCAGCTTCTGCACCTCGGTGGGGTGCTGGGTCGAGCTGTGGACCAGCATGCCGCCGTCCTCGCTGGGCAGCACCGCGGCGATCTGCGTCTCCAGGTAGAAATGCTCCTGGCCGCCGATCCGCAGGCTGCCGGCGAGGCGATGGGGGGCGCTGGCCAGCGCCGCGGCGGCGTCGCCGCGCCGGTGGCTGTGGCTGTCGAGGACGAACTGCTGGCGGCGCAGGGCCTCGTCCACCGTCAGCACCGGCTCCAGATCCTCGTATTCGATCACTGCCGCCAGCGCTGCGCGGCGGGCGTTCTCCAGGCTGTCGGCGGCCACCGCCAGCACCGGCTGGCCGAGGTACTGCACGATGCCGTCGGCGAGCAGCGGGTCGCCGGGAAACACCGGGCCGATGTCCAGCTTGCCGGGCACGTCGGCGCTGGTGATGGCGATGGCCACGCCGGGGATGGCGTAGCAGGGCGCGGTGTCGATCCTCCGGATGCGCGCGTGGGCGCGTTCGGAGAGGCGTGCGTAGACGTGCAGCTGGTTGGGGAATTCCAGGCGGTCGTCGACGTAGAGCGCCTCGCCGGTCACGTGCTTGGCCGCGCTCTCGTGCCTGACGCTGCGACCGACACCGGTGACCAGCTCCGCGCGGAACAGCGCGGCGAGTTCTTCCTGACTGTGGGAGATGAGCTCAGACATGATCGGTCACCCGGGTCGGCAGTGCCGGCGTGTGCAGTTCGAGGAAGGCCTTGCGCAGCAGGTTCTGCGCGGCGAGCAGGCGGTATTCGCGGCTGGCGCGGAAATCGCTGAGCGGGTCGAAGTCACCGGCCAGCGCCGTACAGGCGCGCTCGATGGCGGCGGCGTCGAACGGTTGGCCGAGCAGCGCCTGCTCGCAGGCCGCGGCGCGCCTGGGGATCGCCGCCATGCCGCCGAGGGCAATGCGCGCCTCGCGCACCTGGCCGTCCTCGAGCTGCAGGTTGAAGGCGGCGCAGACCGCCGAGATGTCGTCGTCCAGGCGCTTGGACAGCTTGTAGGCGCGAAACGCCTGGCCGGGGCGGGCGCACGGCACGAGGATCTTCTCGATGAACTCGCCCGGCTGCAGGGCGGTGACCTTGTAGTCGAGGAAGAAGTCCTCCAGCGCCAGCGTGCGGGTGGCCTCGCCCTGGCGCAGCTGCAGGCGCGCGCCGAGGGCGATCAGCAGCGGCGGCGCGTCGCCGATCGGCGAGGCGTTGCCGATGTTGCCGCCCAGGGTGCCCTGGTTGCGGATCTGCAGGGAGGCGAAGCGCGCGAGCAGCGCGCCGAAGTCCGGGTATTCGGCGGCCAGCGCGGCGTAGCAGTCGGTGAGCGGCGTGGCGGCGCCGATCTCGATGGCCTCGCTGCCCACCGTCACCCGCTTCAGTTCCTCGATGCGGCCAAGGTGGATGGTGAGCGGCAGGGTGCGGTGCTGCTGGGTCACTTCTAGGGCGAGATCGGTGCCGCCGGCGAACAGCCGCGCCTCGGGATGGGCCGCGTAGAGCGCGGCCAGCTCGGCGACGCTGCTCGGCAGCAGGCAGCGTTTGTCGCCTGCGGCCAGTTCGGCGCTGTCCCGGGTGATGGCCTTGAGCGCCGCGACGATCTCGGCCTCGGCGGCGTCGAACTGGTCCGGCTCCGGAGCGCTGCAGGCCTGCTCGGCAGCGGCGAGGATCGGCCGGTAGCCGGTGCAGCGGCAGAGGTTGCCGGCCAGGGCCGCGCAGGCCTGTTCCCGGTCGGGGTTGTCGGCGTTCTTCTGCAGGGCGAACAGCGACATGACCACGCCGGGCGTGCAGAAGCCGCACTGCGAGGCGTGCTGGTCGACCATCGCCTGCTGCACGGCGTGCAGCTGCCCGTCGTGCCTGAGGTCTTCCACCGTGAGCAGCTGCTTGCCGTGCAGGGCGGCGACGAAGGTCAGGCAGGCGTTGAGGCTGCGGTAGCGCAGGCGCTCCCGGCCTTGCTCGCCGACCAGCTCGCCGATCACCACGGTGCAGGCGCCGCAGTCGCCGGAGGCGCAACCCTCCTTGGTGCCGGTCTTGTGCCGGTGCTCGCGCAGGTAGCGGAGCACCGTGAGGTTCGGGTCGAGGGTGCGCTCGCTGCGCAGTTCGCGGTTGAGGAGAAACTGGATCACTGCATCCTCCAGAGGTTCGGCGGAGCCTGGAAAGTATGGTGGTACGAAACGCGTAGGGCGGGTTAGCCGCAAGGCGGCGTAACCCGCCGAGGGTGCCGGCAGGCATCCCCATGGCCGGCCCGCCGGGCCGGTCGGTGGGTTACGGCCCTTGGCCTGACCCACCCTGCGAGGGCCACGGGCATTCCCGCTCAGACCAGACGGGCATCCAGGCTGTTCTGCGCCAGGCGTTCGGCCTGCTCGCAGGTCATGCCGAGGCTTTCCTGCAGGGCGGCGAAGTTCTCCGTGACGTAGCCGCCGAAGTAGGCCGGGTCGTCGGAGTTCACCGTCACCTTCACGCCCATTTCCAGCAGCCTGAGGATATTGTGCTCGGCCATGTCCTTGAACACGCGGAGCTTGACGTTGGACAGCGGGCAGACGGTCAGGGGGATCTGCTCGTCGATCAGCCGCTCCAGCAGCCTGGGGTCCTCCGCGGCGCGCACGCCGTGGTCGATGCGCTTGACCTTGAGCAGGTCGAGGGCTTCCCAGATGTATTCCGGCGGGCCTTCCTCGCCGGCATGGGCGACGGTGGCGAAGCCCTCGGCGCGGGCGCGGTCGAACACCTGGCGGAACTTGCGCGGCGGGTGGCCCTTTTCCGAGCTGTCCAGACCCACGGCGATGAAGGCGTGGCGGAAGGGCAGGGCTTGGTCGAGGGTCTTGTGCGCCTCCTCCTCGGAGAGGTGGCGCAGGAAGCTCAGGATCAGCCCGCTGCTGATGCCGAGCTGCTTGCGGCCGTCCTCCAGCGCCTGGCCGATGCCGCTCAGCACCGCCTCGAAGGGAATGCCGCGGTCGGTGTGGGTCTGCGGATCGAAGAAGGGTTCGGTGTGGATGACGTTCTGTTCCTTGCACTTCTGCAGGTAGGCCCAGGTCAGGTCGTAGAAGTCCTGTTCGGTGCGCAGCACGTCGGCGCCCCGGTAGTAGAGGTCGAGGAATTCCTGCAGGTTGTGGAAGGCGTAGGCCTTGCGCAGGCTCTCCACGTCGGGCCAGGGCAGGGCGACCTTGTTGCGTTCGGCGAGGGCGAACAGCAGCTCCGGCTCCAGCGAGCCTTCCAGATGCAGGTGCAGTTCGGCTTTGGGCAGGGCATTGAGCCAGGCGTACATGGGGGCGGCCTCTTGTCGTCGGGAGCAGGCGGGCAGGGTCCTTGGAATGGCCCTGCGCGTGATGACTAGCTTGCCTCTTGTCGCGGTGCCCCGCCACTGCCGCGAGGGCAGTGGGCGGGCACGGCAATCCGACGAAGGCGATCCTGCGGATTGTCGCACAGGCCGTTGGTGGGAAGATGTGCAGACGGCACCGGCGAGCGAGGGGCCGCGCGGTGCGTCCGAGGGAGCTGGCTCTCAGCCGGCCTTCTTCAGCGCCAGCTTGTCCTCTTCGCTGCGCGGGATGCGGCTTTCCGGGCCGGGCTTGATCGCCCGGCTGGTTTCGCCGCCGACCGATACCGGGATCTCGCCGAGCACCGTGGTGCGGCGCACGATGCGCCGGGCGCTGCCGTAGTCGTCGACGGCGATGTGCTGGGTCGCGCGGTTGTCCCACAGCGCCACGTCGCCCTCGCTCCAGCGCCAGCGCACGCTGTTCTCCAGCCTGACGGCGTGCGCCTGGAACAGGTCCAGCAGCGCCCGCGAATCGCGCGAGTTGAGACCGACGATGCGTTCCGCGAAGTGGCCGAGCACCAGCGCCTTCTCGCCGGTTTCCGGATGCACGCGCACCAGCGGGTGCTCGCTCTCGTAGACGGTGGAGGTGAACTGTTCGCGGAAGCGCTTGTTGGCAGCCACCTCGATCTGCTTGGGCGCGGCGTAGTCGTAGTCGTTGGTGTGGCGTACCCACAGGCTGTCGGCCAGCCGCTGCAGGGGCGCGGGCAGCTCCTGGTAGGCGGCGACGGTATTGGCGAACACGGTGTCGCCGCCCGCCTCGGGGATCACCTCGCCGCGCAGGATGGTGATCTTCGGGTAGTCGACGACGAAGGTGATGTCGCTGTGCCAGGAATTGGCCCGCGAGCGCTCGGAGTCCACATCGAGGATACCGGCGGTGTTTTCCGCGGTGTGCACGGTCGGATGCACCACCAGATCGCCGAAGCGGCGGCCGAAGGCTTCCTGCTCGGCGTCGGTCAGGTGCTGGTCGCGCAGGAACAATACCTTGTGCTCGAGCACGGCCTGCTGCAGCTCGGCGAATTGCGCGTCGTCCAGATCGGTCAGGCGCACGCCGCTGACGATGGCGCCGATGCGGCCGGTGACGGGGCGGATATCCAGGGACATGGGTTTCTCCTGTGGGGCTGCTGCGGCTCCTTGCCGCAGGCGAATGGTTGAGCCTGCGCGGCGCATCGGCCGGCGGCAGGGTGTGCGGCGGGCCGGGCCCGCGCCTTCCTCGACCAGGACGGAGCAGAAAGCGTGCCAGTGCCCGTCAGCCAGGAATTTCGCGGCTTTTGGCCGCTTCATGGCCGCAGAGCTGTTGGATTTCACGCAGCTTGCGCGGACCGCTGGCGGTTATCCGGCAGCGGTCGCGGTGTTCGGGCAGAGTGTCTCTTGGATAAAATGGAATATACAAATCAAATTTGATTATTTTTAAACATAAGCATGGGCCGCTAGAGTCCTGCCGCACCGAATATCCGTCCGCGAGGCCGTCCATGAACGCTCCCGTCCTGACCCTGGCTCCCCACGAAAACAGCCGCATGGAGATCCGCGCCAAGGCCCTGCTGTTCGCCGACGCGCGTTCGCAGCAGTTGCTGGCCCAGGCCGAGCTGGTCGCCGACAGCCCGGTGCCGGTGCTGATTCAGGGCGAGACCGGCACCGGCAAGGAACTGCTGGCCCGCCACCTGCACCAGCGCAGCGGGCGCACGGGGCCCTTCGTCGCGGTGAACGGCGCGGCGATCAGCGAGAGCCTGGCCGAGAGCGAGTTCTTCGGCCACGAGGCCGGCGCCTTCACCGGCGCCGCCGGCCGCCGCGAAGGCTGGTTCGAGGCCGCCAACGGCGGCACCCTGTTTCTCGACGAGATCGGCGATCTGCCGCTGGCGCTGCAGGTCAAGCTGCTGCGCGTGCTGCAGGAGCGCGAGGTGGTGCGGGTCGGCGGACGCAAGCCGATCCCCATCGACGTGCGGCTGGTCACCGCGACCCACGTCGACCTGCAGTCGGCGATCGCCGCCGGGTGCTTTCGCGAGGACCTGTTCTACCGCCTGAACATCGTCACCCTGGCCATCCCGCCGCTGCGCGACCGACCGGGCGACATCCTGCCGCTGGCCCGGCATTTCCTCGGCCAGTTCGCCCGCGAGCACGCCCGCGCGGAGCCGGCGCTGACGCCGGGCGCCGCCGAGCGCCTGCTCGGGCACAGCTGGCCGGGCAACATCCGCGAACTGGAGAACGTGCTGCTGTCCGCCGCGCTGATGGCCGGCGGCCAGTTGATCGAGGCCCGCCACCTGCAGCTGCGCCCGCGCAGCGCGCCGCCGGCGAGCGCCCGGCCGCTGACGGTGCCGGCCGAGGCCCCGGTCGATCCGCTCTGGCAGGGTATCCGCAAGCAGCTCGGCGAATTGCTCGAGCGCGGCGACGACGGCCTGCTGGCGCGCTGGGAGTCGCTGCTGCTGGAAACCACCCTGCAGCGCCATCGCTACAACCAGGTGCACAGCGCCGACCGCCTCGGCATCAGCCGCCATGCCCTGCGCACCCTGCTGAAACGCTACGACCTGCTGCCCGAGACGCGCGCGCCGCGGGTCTGAGGTGTTCTCGGGGCAGCAGTAGGGTGGATGGCTGAAGCCATCCACCATGGTGGACAAGCCTGCGGCGTTGTCCACCCTACGAAACTGGCGATCGGTTATCCGCCAGGAGCATCGCCAGCAAGCTGGCTCCTACAGAGGCTGTCTCAAGGCGCCGGGTTGGGCTGCTCGGTGTGGATGCGCTCGATGCCGGCCAGCAGCTCGTCGCTCAGCTTCAGGTCCAGGCTGGCGATGTTGCTGTCCAGCTGCTCCAAGCTGGTGGCGCCGATGATGTTGCTGGTGAGGAACGGCCGGCTGGTGACGTAGGCCAGGGCCAGCTGCGCCGGATCGACGCCGTGCTCGCGGGCCAGGGCGATGTAGGCGCTGGCGGCGCGGCGCGCCTGCGGGTTGTTGTAGCGCTGGAAGCGCTCGAACAGGGTCAGCCGCGCCTTGGGCGGCTGTGCGCCGTTTTCGTACTTGCCGGAGAGCAGGCCGAAGGCCAGCGGCGAGTAGGCGAGCAGGCCGACCTGTTCGCGGATGGCGATTTCCGCCAGGCCCACCTCGAAGCTGCGGTTGAGCAGGTTGTAGGGGTTCTGGATCGACACCGCCCGCGGCCAGCCGCGGGTTTCCGCCAGGTGCAGGAAACGGTGCACGCCCCAAGGCGTCTCGTTGGACAGGCCGATATGGCGGATCTTGCCGCTCTTCACCAGGCCGTCGAGTGCTTCCAGCGTCTCCTCGATCGGCGTGATGTGGGCGTCCGGATCGTGCCGGTAGCCGAGCTGGCCGAAGAAGTTGGTCTGCCGGTCCGGCCAGTGCAACTGGTAGAGGTCGATGTAGTCGGTCTGCAGGCGCTTCAGGCTGGCGTCCACCGCGGCGGTCAGGTTGGCGCGGTCGAAATGGTTGCGGCCGCCGCGGATGTGGGTGATGCCGTTGCCGGGCGGCGCCGCCTTGGTAGCGACGATCCAGTCGCCGCGTCCGCCGTGGCGCCTGAAGTAGTTGCCGATGATGGTCTCGGTGGCGCCGGCGGTTTCCGCATTGGGCGGCACCGGGTACATCTCGGCGGTGTCGATGAAGTTGATCCCGGCCGCCTGGGCGCGGCGGATCTGCTCGAAGCCTTCGGCTTCGCTGTTCTGTTCGCCCCAGGTCATGCTGCCGAGCGCCAGCGCGCTGACCTGGAGATCGGTCCTGCCGAGTGGGCGGTAGATCATTGCGGATTTCCTTTGCCGAGGTGGGTGGAAGGGCAGAGTACCCCATGTGGCGGCCCGCCGTGGATCGGCGGGCGCCGGACCTACAGCAGCCCTTCGGCGGCCAGAGCCTTCTGGACCGCCGGGCGGGCGCGGAAGGCCGCGCCGACGCGGGCGATCTGCGCGAGATCGGCGAAGCGCTCGCCGAGGCGTGGCAGCCAGCCGGCGAATACCCCGAGATAGGCGTCGGCGATGCTGTAGCGCTCGTCCACCAGCCACTGCCGCCCGTTCAGGTGACGTTCGATGTGCGCCAGCGCCTGGTGCAGCTGTTCGGCGGCCTGGGCGCGGATGCCCGGATGGGCGCCTTCGTCGGCCGAGTAGCGCTCCGGACGGTTCAGCGGGCGGAAGCCGCCGACATGCACCTCCGAGGTCAGGTAGCCGATCCAGCTCTGGATCTGCGCGCGCTCGACACTTCCGGCCGGGGCGAACAGCCCGGCTTCCGGCCTGAGGTCGGCCAGGTAGGGCAGCAGCGCGCTGTTCTCGGTGAGTACGCTGCCGTCGTCGAGCTGCAGTGCCGGCACCCGGCCCAGCGGGTTGACGGCGTGGATCGGCGAGTCGGGGGTGCGCAGGGCCACCGGCTCGATGCGGATCGGCAGGTCGAGCTCGTGGATCAGGCTGTGGGCGGCCAGGGAGCAGGCGCCGGGGGCGATGTACAGGACAGTCATGCGATACCTCGTGGACGGGGGCGACGGCGGGGTCGCGCCCCCGGTGGATGGAAAGAAGGATCAGGCGGCCGGATGGGCCAGCACCGGCTCGCCGGCGATGGCGCGGGAGGGACGGCCGTCCGGGCCGACGGGGATGTCGCCGACCAGGGTGATGCGATAGAGCTGGCGGGCGAGATCGGTGGCGTGGATATCCGTCGGCGGCTGGTGGGCGGTGACCCGGTTGTCCCAGAAGGCCAGCGAGCCGGGCCGCCACTTGAAGCGCACGCTGTATTCGGGGCGGATCGCCTGCTCGAAGAGCAGCTCCAGCAACTGCTCGCTCTCGCGCGGGCTGAGGCCGACGATGCGCTTGAGGAAGCTCGGGCTGACGAACAGCGCCTTCTCTCCGGTTTCCGGGTGCACCCGCACCAGCGGGTGTTCGCTGACCAGCGGCCGGGCCGCCAGCGGTTCGCTGAAGCCCGGCCGCGCCTCGGCGCCCTCCGGCGGGGTGAAGCGGTGCTCGCCGCGCAGGCCGTCGACGAAGGCCTGCAGGGTCGGCGACAGGCCGTTGTAGGCGGCCACCAGGTCGGTCCACTGGGTGTCGCCGCCATAGGGCGGAATGTCCACGCCGCGCAGGATCGCTGCCGCCGGCGGGTTGACCGCCGCGCTCACGTCGGTGTGCCAGCCGCTCCACGGGCGCACCAGGCGCTCGTCGGTGAAGCGCGTCTTGAAGCGGTCGCGGCCGACCGAATAGATCTCCGGGTGGCCCTCGACATGGCCGAACACCGGGTGGCCGACGGTCAGCTCGCCGAACTGCCGGCCGAGCGCCACCTGCTGGGCGTGGTCGAGGTGCTGGTCGTGGAAGAACAGCACCTTCCAGCGCAGCAGGGCGGCGCGGATGGCCTCGCGCTGGGCGGAGGGCAGCGGGCGCGACAGGTCGATCCCGTCGATCTGGGCGCCGATGTGCAGGGACAGCGGGGTGATGACGAGCGCCTCGGCTCGAGGCACGGCCTGCTGCAGGCGGGCGGGGGACGGCATGGCAACTCCTTGTGCGGATGAAACGCTGGGGCGGGCCGCAGCGGCCCGCCGGGACGGGGGTCAGCTCGCCGCGCGCCGGTCGCGCCCGGCGGCATGGCGGTTTTCCGGGCGGGCCAGGCCCAGGTGCTCGCGCAGCGTGGTGCCGCTGTATTCCTCGCGGAACAGCCCGCGGCGGCGCAGTTCCGGCACCACCAGTTCGATGAACTCCTCCAGGCCGCCGGGCAGCCAGGGCGCCAGCACGTTGAAGTCGTCGGCCGCGCCCTGCTCGAACCAGCTCTGGATCTGGTCGGCGATCTGCACCGGGGTGCCCACCACCGTCCAGTGGCCGCGGGCGCCGGCGATGCGCAGGTAGAGTTCGCGGATGGTCAGGTTCTCGCGGTGCGCCAGTTCGAGCAGCAGGGCCTGGCGGCTCTTGTTCTGGTTGGTGGCCGCCAGCTCGGGCAGCGGGCCGTCGACATCGAAGCCGGACAGGTCGCTGCCGATCAGCGCGCTGAGCAGGTTGACGCCGACCCGCGGGTCGATCAGCTCCTGCAGCTCGCGGTACTTGGCCTGCGCTTCCTCTTCAGTGCGGCCGACCACCGGGAAGATCCCCGGGAGGATCTTCAGCGCCTCGGGCGCGCGGCCGTACTTGGCCAGGCGCCCTTTCACGTCGGCGTAGAAGGCCTGGGCGCTTTCCAGGCTCTGGTGCGCGGTGAAGATCGCCTCGGCGCTGCGCGCGGCGATTTCCCGGCCCGGCTCGGAGGAGCCGGCCTGCACCAGCACCGGATAGCCCTGCGGCGAGCGCGCCACGTTCAGCGGACCGCGCACCCGGTAGTGCTCGCCCTCATGGTCCAGCACGTGCAGCCTGGCCGGATCGAAGAACTGGCCGCTGGCCTTGTCGCGGACGAAGGCGTCGTCCTCCCAGCTGTCCCACAGGCCCTGCGCCACGTCGAGGAACTCCTCGGCGCGCCGGTAGCGCTCGCCGTGGTCGGGCAGCTCGCTCTGGTTGAAGTTCAGCGCTTCGGCCGGCGCCGAGGAGGTCACCAGGTTCCAGCCGGCGCGTCCTCTGGAGATCCAGTCCAGCGAGGCGAACTTGCGCGCCAGGTGGTAGGGCTCGTTGTAGGTGGTGCTGACGGTGGCGATCAGGCCGATCCGCTCGGTCACCGCGGCCAGCGCCGCGAGCAGGGTGAAGGGTTCCAGGCGGGTGCCGCGGGCGGTCAGCGCCAGTTCCTCCAGGCCGCTGCCGCCATTGCCCGCGTTCACCGCCACCGAGTCGGAGACGAACAGCGCATCGAACTTGGCCGCCTCGGCCAGGCGGGCCACGCGGACGTACTCGCCGAAGTCGTGGTTGGCGTGCTCCGGCACGTCCGCGCGCCGCCAGGCGGCGATGTGATGGCCGGTCGGCACGATGAAGGCATTCAGCGCAAGCTGGCGTTTGCTCATGGCGCGTTTCCTTGGCAGGGAGTCGTGAAGAAGGCTTCCGGAGTGGCCGGAAGGTCGCGGGACTACCAAGGCAGAATGCATGCCAGCACTTCGCCCTGCCGCTGGAGGCCACGCCGGCTCGGGGCTGCAGGGGATCGCCAGGGTTTCCGGCGCCAAGCGGCGGGAGCGCGCTGGGAGATTTTCAACAGTTGGCCGCGGCGGCTGCGCCGTATGCAACAGTTGCCGCACTCGAGGCCGCCGCGAATCGGGACGTTTCGCCGGGCCATTCGGCCGGCGGCGCCGCGCCAGCGGCGGGAAGCGCTCCCCGCGCGGGCATGGCGCAGCCGGAGCTTCGTCCGCTTCGGCACAGCGCTTGCTCCGTGGCTATAGGGCGGTTGTCCTGCGCACCGCCAAGCCCCTCGAGCCGAATAAGGACATCCGCGATGAAGAAGACCAACCTACTGGCCTCCCTGCTGCCCGGACTGCTGAGTGCGGCCCTGCTGCTGGCGCCGCTTCCGCTCAGTGCCGCCGAGCCCGTGACCATCCGCTTCGGCGTCGCCCAGGTCGGCAAGGGCGGCGTGCCCTTTTCCAACGGCGGGGTGGCCGGCCTCGCCGACCAGCGCAAGGCCCTCCAGCAGGAACTGGAGGGCAGCGACGTGCGGGTCGAGTGGCACTACTTCAAGGGTGCGGGACCGGCGGTCAACGAGGCGCTGGCCAACAAGCAGCTGGATTTCGCCGTGCAGGGCGACCTGCCGGCAGTGGTCGCCAAGGCCGGCGGCCTGGACACCCGGCTGATCACCGCCGACAACCTGCTCACCTCCACCTACCTGGTGGTGCCGGCCGACTCCCCGGCCAGGAGCCTCGCCGACCTCAAGGGCAAGCGCGTGGCGCTCTTCAAGGGCACCAACCTGCACCTGGCGATCCTGCGCGCCCTGAAGCAGCAGGGCCTCGGCGAGCGCGATTTCCGCACCCTCAACATGGATTTCGCCACCATGGCCGCCGCGCTGACCTCGAAGGACATCGACGGCGCCTGGTTCGACGCGCGGGCCTTCGATCTGCAGGCTTCCGGCGTCGGCCGGATCCTCTACGATACCCGCGCCGTCGATCCGCGCCTGACCCGCCAGGGCCATGTGCTGGTGCGCGGCGAGTTCGAGCGCGAGCATCCCGAGCTGGTGCAGAAGGTGGTGACCGCCCTGGTCAGGACCGCGGCCTGGACCTCGGACCCGGCCAACCGGGAAACGGTGCTTTCGCTCTGGGCCAACTCCGGCACGCCGCTCGAGGCGCTGCGCGCCGAGCAGGAGGGGCAGTCGTTCCAGCGCCGCTATTCGCCGCTGCTGGATGCGTTCTTCGTCGAGCGCTACCGCACCACGGTGCGGGAATCCAAAGAGCTCGGCCTGATCCGCGGCGATGTCGACGTGGCCCGCTGGGTCGAGCCGAAGTACGTCCAGGCAGCCATCGAGCAGCTCGGCCTGCAGAAGCTGTGGCCGGTCTATGACGCCGACAACCGTCCGATCGTTCGCTGATCCCGCTCCGTCGCGGCCGCGTGGAGTAGTGTTGGCAGGCCCTAATGCAGCGCAATGACCATGGACCGCGCCGAATGCGCCTATGGTTAATGGGCGCGAGCGTTCTGTCTCCAGTGTTGGCAATGCGCTATGGCCGAGTCATATGCCTGCGGGGGAGAGATGCATGACTTTTATCGCGACGGTCAGCATGGGGGACTGCGTCATACTGGCCGCCGATCGCGCCACCTTCTATGTCGGTGCCGGAATTTCCATTCCGTCGCTGCATGTGCAACGGAAGATAGCCAGGAACAGGCATGGCTATATCACTGCCGCGGGCTTCGTCGAACTCATCCGGCCGGTAAAGGATCGTTTTGTGGCGGAGGGGCCCGAGAGCGTAGAGGCGGTCATGCAAATCATCGCAGACGAGCAGGAGCGCTTCAGGCGGCGGAATTACCTGAAGGCAGTCGTCGAGTCCCGGGTCAAAAGCTGCTCATGGATACTCACTCTTCCGGTAAGCCTCGAAGAAAAGTTCATCCTGGCGGCCGTATACGATTATGCGAGCGATGGATTGCTCGCCCTTGCCAAGGGGCATTCGATATTCAACTACCCGTCCGATGTGGCCGAGCATGAAAAACGGCACGTCGAATCCATGGCGGCCGAATTCAGCTTCGGATGGCGGGGTGAAGGCACATCTCTCCAGGATATTCGCCATAACATGTCCCTGATCCTGTCGATTGCCGGATACCTGAGAGGACGTGGCCGCTGTCTGACGTCCCAGATCGACTTTGCCGTACATGCCGTCGGCTGGCGGAAGGAAGTCGATTCCGGCCTGTTCCTGGAAAAAGGCCTGTCGTCGTGCTGAGCGGACGGCATCGAAGCCTTCATGTCCGGATAGCGAGGCTGTAAAGAACGACAGGCCTTGTAGAGAGTTCAGAACAGCGAGAGCGGGTACTGGACGATCAGCCGGTTGTCGTCGAACTTGTTGTTGGCGCCCCAGTCGCGGCGGATCGTCGAGTTCCGCCAGCGCAGGGTCAGGTTCTTCGCCGGGCCGCTCTGCACCACGTAGCTCAGCTGGGTCTCGCGGTTCCATTCCTCGCCGTCGTCGATGTTGCCGACGTGCACGTTGGTGCCCTTGAGGTAGCGGGTCATCAGCGTCAGCCCAGGGATGCCCAGGGTGGCGAAGTCGTAGTCGTAGCGCAGCTGCCAGGAGCGCTCGCGGGCGTTGTCGAAGCTGCCGTTGTAGGTGTCGTTGGCCGCCGTGCCGCCGCTGGTGCCGTTGACCCGCAGCCAGCGGTCGTCGCCGGTGACCCGTTGCAGGCCGAGGTAGAAGACATGGGCGCCGTGCTTGAGGGAGAACAGCCCGGAGAGCAGCTTGTTGTCGAGCTCGCCGGCCTGGGCGCTGCCGTCTTCCTCGCCGTCGAAGTAGCCGATATTGGCGCCGAGGCTCCAGTCCTTGCCGAGCGGCTGGGTGTGGGTGAGCTGGAAGTAGCGCTGCTTGTAGATGTCTTCCAGTTGGCCGAACCAGGCGCCGACGGTGGTGCGGTTGTCGTTGAAGGCGTACTCGGCGCCGGCGAAGCTGAAGCGGTCGGAGGTGACGCTGGAATTGCCGACCCAACTCATGTCATTCAGGCTGCTGTCGTCGCGCGGGCTGTTGCCGCGAAAGCGCCCGCCGTAGACCGTCAGGTTCCTGATCTCCTTCGAGGTGAGCATGCCGCCCTGGAAGGTCTGCGGCAGCGAGCGGCCGTCGTCGGAGCGCAGGATCGGCAGCGCCGGCGACCATTCGCCGGCCTTCACCTCTGTTTTCGAGAAACGCAGCTTGCCGGCCACCGCCAGGCGGCCGAACTGGTCGGCCGGCTCGCCGTCCTTGCCGACGGGGAGCAGTTGGGTGCCGCTGGTGCCCTTGCCGCCGTCGAGCTTGACCGACCAGAGGCCGAGCACGTCGATGCCGAAACCGATGGGGCCTTCGGTGTAGCCGGACTGCAGGTCGAGGATGAAGCTCTGGGTCCATTCCTCGGCCTTGCTGCGGGTGGCGCCGTCGTCGACGAAGTTGCGGTGGATGTAGAAGTTGCGCAGGGTCAGGATGCCCTTGGCGTCGTCGAGGAATTCGGCCTGGGCGCCGGGCAGGATTCCTGCCAGCAGCAGGGGTAGAGCAATGGTACGAGGGCGATTCAGCAGAGAGGGTTTATTGCTGTTTTTCATTATTGTTGTCCTGGCAACCGGATAAATATCCGGACGGCATCCAATGCCGCCGTTACAGGGTGAAATCGGGCGCTATCGGCAATTGCTGTGGCACGCCACAGGCGCTGGCCGGCCTGAGCGAACCGCTTGGGGGCTAGCGAGGGACTGACGGCTGACCGGCGTGGCGACCGTGTGGCGGGAGAGGCGATCCCGGCTCGGCGAGCGAGCCGGGATTGCCTCTCCGCTCGATCAAACCACCAGCGAGAGCAGCAGGATGAACAGCAGGCCGACCACGGAGAGCAGGGTCTCCATGGCGGTCCAGGTCTTGAAGGTTTCGCTGACGGTCATGTTGAAGTACTGCTTGACCATCCAGAAACCGGCGTCGTTGACGTGGGAGAGGATCAGCGAACCGGCGCCGGTGGCGAGCACCAGCAGCTCCCGGTTGACGCCGGGCATCATCTCGATCACCGGCACCACGATGCCGGCGCCGGTGATGGTGGCGACCGTGGCCGAACCGGTGGCGATGCGGATCACCGCGGCGACCAGCCAGGCCAGCAGGATCGGCGAGATCTGCGCGCTCACCGCCATCTGGCCGATCACGTTGCCCACCCCGCTGGCCACCAGCATCTGTTTGAAGCCGCCGCCGGCGCCGATGATCATGACGATGGCGGCGGTCGGCGCCAGGCTTTCCTCGAGCAGCCGGAAGACCCGCTTGGGCTCGAAGCCGCGGGCGTAGCCGAAGGTGTACAGCGACAGCAGCAGGGCCAGCAGCAGGGCGGTGATCGGGTGGCCGATCATGTCCATCCAGGCGCGGACCAGGTGCCCCTCGGGCAGGGCCACGTCGGCGAAGGTCTTCAGCAGCATCAGGAACACCGGCAGCAGCACGGTCACCAGGGTCACGGAAAAGCTCGGCAGGTTGCTGGCCTCGGACTCGTGGGCGAGCTGCTCCATCAGTTCGGGCGAGGGCGTGCCGGGAACGTAGCGGGCGATGAAGGAGGCGAACAGCGGGCCGGCGATGATGCCGGTCGGCAGGGCGACGATCAGGCCGTAGAGGATGGTCTTGCCGATGTCGGCGCCGAACACGCCGATAGCCAGCAGCGGGCCGGGATGCGGCGGCACCAGGCCGTGCACCACGGACAGGCCGGCGAGCAGCGGAATGCCGACCTTGATCAGCGAGACTCCGGTGCGCCGGGCGACGATGAACACCAGCGGGATCAGCAGGACGAAACCGATCTCGAAGAACAGCGGAATGCCGACCAGGAAGGCGGCGAACATCATCGACCACTGCACGCGCTCCTTGCCGAAGGCCTGGATCAGGGTGCGGGCGATCTGATCGGCGCCACCGGACTCGGCCATCATCTTGCCGAGCATGGTGCCCAGGGCGAGGATGATGCCGACGA
Organism: Azotobacter chroococcum; assembly: GCF_002220155.1. Classification (NCBI taxonomy): domain Bacteria; kingdom Pseudomonadati; phylum Pseudomonadota; class Gammaproteobacteria; order Pseudomonadales; family Pseudomonadaceae; genus Azotobacter; species Azotobacter chroococcum. The sequence goes on from NZ_CP011835.1 coordinate 1,830,901, forward strand.
AGCCGAGGACGCCGCCGAAGCCCTCCTGGAAGGACTTGATGACCTTGTCCACCGGCATGCCCGAGACCAGGCCGAGGAACAGGGCGGAAATGATCAGCGCGAGGAAGGGATGCAGCTTGAAGCGGGTGATCAGGACGATCAGGCCGACGATGGCGATCAGCGCATCGAGCAGCAGCAGGGTGTTGTGGGACAGGCCCAACATGGTGAGTCTCCTATTGTCGTTGTTCTTGAGCTGGAGCAGCGCTGAGACAGCGCTATCTTTTACGGCTAAATAAAAAAGTCGTCTCAGTCAGTCTGGTTCATGCTGGCGCCACCAGTGGTGGGCGGCGGTGGCCAGTTGCGGAATATTCTGGCGCGAAGCATCCAGAACCAGGGTCAGGGGCTCATCCACAGGCGGTTCGAGGGTGGCGAACTGGCTGTCGATCATGCTCGTCGGCATGAAATGGCCGGGGCGTTCGGCGACCCGGCGGGCGGCGACGGCGGGCGTCAGCTCGAGGTAGACGAAGCCGAGTCCGGGCACGGCGCTGCGCAGGCGCTCGCGGTAGCTGCGCTTGAGGGCCGAGCAGGAGAGCACCGGAGGCTGCCCGGCGTCGATGGAGCGGCGCAACTCGTCGCACAGGATGCCGAGCCAGCCGCTGCGATCCGCGTCGGTCAGCGGAATGCCGGCGCTCATCTTGCGAATGTTTTCCGGTGGATGGAAGGCGTCGCCCTCGATGGGCGTGGCGCCGTTGAGCGCGCAGATCGCCTGGCTGACGCTGGACTTGCCGCAACCGGCGACGCCCATGATGACCAGAGCGTTGATGGGGGGAAGCATAAGGCACCTCAGCATTGAGACAGCGCTATCTTTACATGATCAAGAAAATAAGAAGCTAATAACGTTACTGATTTGTTGTCGTTAACATGGATATGCCCCAATTATGGCTGTCTGTAGGTGATGGCGTGTAGTTTAACATCATACGATTACTGCACCATTCTCAAAGATAGCGCTATCTTATGAGCTGCCTTTTTGTTTGACAAGTAGCCAGCCACGCCCTGTAGCAAGGCGTTGGTTTTCAGGTAATACCCAGGCAAATTGGAGCGAATTTGAAAAATCTTGCCGGGTTTTATTGGCGAATATCCACAAAAGACCATGAGTAGGCTTTTAACTCGGAACTTCCCCGAAGGCGAAGGCAGCCCTGCCTTCGCCTTTTTTCATGTCCGCCGGCTGTGGCATTTCCCGCAGTGCGCGACACCTTCTGCCGGAATTCCCGCAGCGCCGGCTGGCGGAAGTATCCGGCGAATCGGTCTGGCCGGGCAGGCGAGGGCGCGGCAGGGCCTGCGCCAAGGCTCTTTATGCTCTTTTCGCATTTTTTTATGAAAAATAAGCAGTGGTTGGCATATCCCCTGCAACACCGGCCTTCACCCGCCAGGACTGCACGGGGCAGTCCGGCATCCGGGCACAGGAAGCCAACCCATGAAACGCACGCTGTTCCTTCCTCTCGTCGCCGCACTCGCCGGCACCTGGCTGGGCATCGCCCCGGCCGGCGCCGCAGACAATCCGCAGGTGATCCGCTTCGGCCTGGCCACCGTCGGCAAGGGCGGCATCCCCTTCGCCTCCTCCAGCATCACCAGCCTGGCCCACCAGTGCCAGGCCATCGAGAAGGAACTGGAGGCTGAGGGCATCAAGGTCGAGTGGACCTACTTCAAGGGCGCCGGTCCCGCAGTCAACGAGGCGCTGGCCAACAAGCAGCTGGACTTCGCCTGGCAGGGGGACCTGCCGGCGGTGATCGGCAAGGCCGGCGGCCTCAACACCAAGCTGATCGCCGCCGACGGCCTGCTCGCCTCCAACTACCTGGTGGTGCCGGTCGATTCGCCGGCCAAGACCCTGGATGATCTCAAAGGCAAGAAGGTGGCGCAGTTCAAGGGTACCAACCTGCAGCTGGCCACCGCGCGCACCCTCAAGCGCGCAGGCCTGCAGGACCGCGACTTCCGCACCATCAACATGGATTTCCCCACCGCCGCGGCGGCGCTGGCCTCCAGGGACATCGACGGCGCCTGGCTGTCGTCCACCGCCTTCGAACTGCAGAAGAGCGGGGTCGGCCGGATCATCTACGACACCCGCGCGGTGGACGCCCGCCTGACCCGCCAGACCCACGTGCTGGTGGACGGCGACTTCGAGCGGCAGCATCCGCAGATCGTGCAGAAGGTGGTCGACGGCCTGGTGAAGACCGCCGCCTGGGTATCGGCGCCGGAGAACGATAACGCGGCGTTCGAGCTGTGGGCCAAGTCCGGCACCCCGGTCGACTCGCTGCGTGCCGAGCAAGGCGAGCTGAGCCTGACGCGCCGCTACTCGCCGCGCCTCGACGAGTTCTTCGTCGACCGCTACCGCGCCACCGTTCGCGAGTCCCGCGAGCTGGGCCTGCTGCGCGGCGATGTCGACGTCGACGGCTGGGTCGAGCCGAAATACGTGAACGCCGCCATCGACCGGCTCGGCCTGCAGGCGCTGTGGCCGGCCTACGATGCCGACAACCGCCCGCAGGCCCGGTGAGGCGCGCATGACCCCGACCGCTCCCGGCCTGGCCGACACGCGCACCCTGGCGGCCTTCATCCTGCTGGCCAGCCTGTCCGGCATCGGCGTGGGCCTGGCCAAGGTGAACTTCGCGCTCTACGCCCTCAGCCTTGAGGCCTCGCCGCTGGAGCTGGGCCTGGTGGCCGGGGCGCAGACCGCCGGCCTGCTGCTCGCCAGCCTGCCCTGCGGGATGCTGGTCGAGCAGTTCGGTCCGCTGCGCCTGTACGTGTTCGGCAGCCTGCTGGCCGGCGGCCTGTTCCAGCTCCTGCCGCTGGTCGGCCAGCCGCTGCTCCTGCTGCTGCCGACCCTGCTGATCGGGCTGTGCATGCCGTGCCGGCTGGTTTCGCTCAACGCGGTGTTCATGCAGCAGCTGGCCCAGGTCGGCGAGGCGCGTGCCGGCTGGTTCCGCGGCTCGCAGATGATCGGCATGCTGCTGCTCGCACCGCCTCTGGCGGCGCTGTTCGCCGGCTGGCTGGGGGCGGGCGGCAGCTGGCTGCCGATCGGCCTGCTGTTCGCCATCCCGGCGCTGCTGGCGCCGCGGGTGCTGCACATCTACCCGACCCGCCGGCAGGGCGCCGAACCGCTGAGCCTGGCCGCGCTGGGCCGCCAGCTCGGGGTTCTGCGCGAGCAGCCGGCGCTGCGCGACAACTGCCTGCTGGAGTTCTGCGTGCAGGCGGCGGCGATGTTCTTCTCCTATTTCATCGTCGCCATCACCGTGCAGGACTACGGCTGGTCGGCCGGCGAGGCCGCCGCGCTGCTCAGCGCCCACGGGCTGGCCTACATCGTCGCGCTGTTCGGTCTCGGCCGGCTGCTCGGCGGCAGCGGCCAGGCCGGTTTCGTCGCCAGCCTGCTGCTCTGCGCCGTCGCCCTGGCGAGCCTCGGCCTGAGCGGCCGGGCGCCGCTGTTGTGGGGCGGGGCGCTGCTGCTCGGCCTGGGGCTGGGCATGTTGCAGGTGGTCACCCTGTCCGCCTATGCCCGGCACGGCGCGCAGCTCGGCCACGGGCGGATCGCCGGCCTGGCGGTGCTGGCCGGGCCGGGCGGCAGCCTCGCCGGCAGTGTGCTCGGCGGCGTGCTCGGCGAGTGGTTCGGCCTGCAGCCGCTGTTCCTGCTCTTCGTTCCGCTGTTTCTCGGTTTTCTCGTGCGGCCTTCGCCGCAGCATCCGCAACCCGCGCTCTGCGCAAGGAGGATTTCCCGATGAGCACGCTTCAGGCTTCGCAACTGTTCCATGCGTTCCCGACCCGCCCCTGGCCGGGGCTTGCCCGCGCCCTGCGCCGGGTCGGCGCCGGCGGCGCCGCGCTGCTGTTGCCGGCGCTGTTGCTGGTCGTCTGGCAGATCGCCGTCGAGTGGCACTGGGTGTCGGCGCAGATCCTGCCGCCGCCGTCGCGGGTGCTGGAGACCTTCGGCGAGCTGTGGGCGAGCGGCGATCTGTGGTTCCAGCTGTCGATCAGCCTGCAGCGGGTGCTGATCGGCTCGCTCATCGGCGGCGCCCTCGGCCTGCTGCTCGGCCTCGCCATGGGCCTGTCGCGCCAGGCCGAGGCCTATCTGCTGCCGCTGTTCCAGGCGATCAGCCAGGTGCCAGTGCTGGGCTGGATTCCGCTCTTGATGATGCTGGTCGGCATCGACGAGGCGCTGAAGTATTTGGTGATCGCCAAGGCGGTGCTGGTACCGCTGACCCTCAACACCTTCTCCGGCATCCGCAACATCCCGCCGAGCTACCTGGAGGTGGCCCGGGTGTACCGCTTCGGGCTGCTGCTGCGCCTGCGCCGGGTGATCCTGCCGGCGGCGCTGCCGAGCATCTTCACCGGGGTGCGCTTCGCCCTCACCAAGGGCTGGATCGCCCTGGTCACGGTGGAGCTGCTGGCCTCCAGCGAGGGCATCGGCTACCTGATGGTCGACGGCCGGCAGATGTTCCAGCTCGATCTGGTGATCGTCGCCATGCTGGTGGTCGGGCTGGTCGGCCTGCTGTTGGACCAGGGCCTGGCGCTGGTCGAAACCCGCCTGCAGCGCTGGCAGCGCCAGGCCTTCTGAGGGAGACGCCGCATGTCCGAAGCGACTCGCAAACGGCCCGATCTGCGCGGCTGGGTGGTGCCGGCGGCCCTGCTGCTGCTCTGGTGGCTGGCCACCGCGCTGGGCTGGGTGGACACTCGGCTGATTGCCAGTCCCGCAGCAGTGCTCGAAGCGGCTTGGCAGGCGGCGGCGAGCGGCGAGCTGTGGCAGGGCCTCGCCGCCAGCCTCGGCCGCAACCTGTCCGGCTTCGCCCTCGGCAGCCTGGCGGGACTGGCCTTCGGCGGCCTGCTCGGGCTGTCGCGGCTGGCCGAGCGGCTGGTCGGGCCGACCTTCCACGCCCTCAAGCAGATCGCCCTGTTCGCCTGGATTCCGCTGCTCTCGGCCTGGTTCGGCTTCGGCGAGCCGGCCAAGGTGGCGTTCATCGCCTTGGCGGTGTTCTACCCGGTGGCGCTGAACAGCTTCGAGGGCATCCGCGCCACCCGCCGCGAGCTGCTCGAGGTGGCCCGGGTGCTCGGCCTGACCCCGACGCAGCGGCTGTTCAAGCTGGTGCTGCCGTCCGCCGCGCCGGCGATCTTCACCGGCCTGCACCTGGGGCTGATCTACGCCTGGCTGGCCACGCTCGGCGCCGAGTACTTCTTTTCCGCCGGGCCGGGGATCGGCAACACCATGATCGACGGCCGCGAACATTTCGAGATGGACCAGGTGATCTATGGCCTCCTGGTGGTCGGTGCCGTCGGCCTGGCCCTCAACCGCCTGGCCGCCTGGATCGAGACGCGTGTGCTGGCCTGGCGCGGCGGCGGGCGCTGAGTGCCGCTGGTGGGAAAGGCCGATGGCCGTTTCCACCCTACGCAGCTGGATTCAAAGGTTTTGCACTTCAACTGATGGGAGTTTTCGATGAGAGGGACCGGTTTTCTGAGTTTGCACGGCGTGGACAAGCGCTTTCCCCTCAAGGAAGGCGAGCTGCACGTCCTCGACGACATTTCCCTGGACATCCGCCAGAGCGAGTTCGTCAGCATCGTCGGCGGCAGCGGCTGCGGCAAATCCACCCTGCTGCGCCTTTTGGTCGGCCTCGAGGAGGCCAGCGGCGGCAGCCTGCGCCTGGACGGCGCGCCGATCCGCGGCACCGACCCGGCGCGCGGCATCGTCTTCCAGGACCACCGCCTGTACCCCTGGCTGACGGTGGAGGACAACGTGCTGCTGGCGCTGGCCAACTCGCCGCTGGACAAGGCGGAGCGCCTGGCCCGGGTCCACGCGCACCTGGAACTGGTCGGCCTGAAACATTTCGCCAAGGCCTGGCCAGCGCAGCTTTCCGGCGGCATGAGCCAGCGCGTGGCAATCGCCCGCGGGTTGGTCAACCGGCCGAAGGTCCTGCTTCTCGACGAGCCCTTCGGCGCCCTCGACGCCCTGACCCGCGCCCAGTTGCAGGACGAACTGGCGCGCATCTGGCAGACCGAGGGCATCACCACCGTGCTGGTCACCCACGACGTCGACGAAGCAGTGCTGCTCGGCGACCGGGTGGTGGTGATGGAGCCGCGCCCAGGGCGGATCCGGCGCATCGTTCCGGTCGACCTGCCCCATCCGCGGCGGCGCGACCATCCGCGGCTCGCCGAGCTGCGCAGCGACATCCTGCAGGACTTCACCCGCCGCCAGGCCATCGCCTGACGCCGCGGGTTTCCTCCAAGCCGACACCTTCACGGGGGTCGGTCGCGACAGCCCATTCGACGACGAAACGTTTTCCCGGCCGACCCGACCATTGCACGCTTCCGGAGTCGAAGCATGAGAACGTCCATTCTTGCCATGGCCACGGTGGCGGGCGTCGTGGGTCTGCCATGCGCGTCCGCCGCAGGTTTCATCGATGACAGCAAGGCCAGCCTCGGCCTGCGCAATTTCTATTTCAACCAGGATTACCGCAGCAGCAAGACGGCGCCCTCGAAGGCCGAGGAGTGGGGGCAGGGCTTCATCCTCAATTTCCAGTCCGGCTACACCCAGGGGCCGGTCGGCTTCGGCCTCGACGCCCTCGGCCTGCTCGGCGTCAAGCTGGACTCCGGCGGGCGCACCGACAAGGCCGGGCGCAGCCGCAGCCCCGGCCAGTTGTTCCCCCTCGACCACGACAACAGCGCGGTCGACCACTTCGGGTCTCTCGGCCTGACCGGCAAGCTGCGCATCTCCAGGACCGAGGCGCGCATCGGCACCCTGCAGCCGCGCCTGCCGGTGGTGGTGTTCAACGACGGCCGCCTGCTGCCGCAGACCTACGAGGGCGGGCAGATCACCTCCGCCGAGTTCGCCAACCTGACGCTGATCGGCGGGATGCTGGAGCACGCCAAGGGCCGCGCCTCCACCGACCGCCAGGCGCTCAGCGTGCCCGGCAACCGGACCCGGCGCAGCAACAAGTTCTACTACGGCGGCGCCGACTACCGGATCGGCAAGCACCTGCTGCTGCAGTACTACTACGCGACCCTGGAGGACTTCTACGAGCAGCACTTCGTCGGCCTGACCCATACCTTGGCGCTGCCGGCCGGCAGCCTGACCAGCGACCTGCGCTACTTCCACTGCGAGCCGGACGGCGACAACGCCAGCGCCGCCGGCCGCGCCGACGGCTACACCATCGGCGACGCGCGACTGGCCAGCGATGCGGAGAAGGGCGAGGTGGACAGCCGGCTGTGGAGCGCGCTGTTCACCTACCGCCTCGGCGGTCATGCGTTCGGTCTGGGCTACCAGCAGAACGAGGGCGACAGCGAGCTGCCCTATCTCAACCAGAGCGACGGCGCCACCAGCTACACCATCGCCACCCGCCAGATCGGCGGCTTCAGCCGCGCCGGCGAGCGGGTGCTGGGGGCGACCTACGGCTACGACTTCGCCGCTCTCGGCATTCCCGGCCTGAGCGCCCGCGTGATCTACAACAAGGCCTGGCACATCGACGTCGCCGGCCGCTCGCGCACCGATCGGGAATGGGAGCGCGACCTGCGCCTCGACTACGTGGTGCAGAGCGGCCCGCTCAAGGGCCTGGGCATCGCCTGGGCCAACGCCTCGCTGCGCAGCGACGTGGCTAGCCAGCGTGACATCGACGAGAACCGGCTGATCCTGCTGTACAGCATTTCGCTGCGCTGAGGGGCAGGCCCGCGGGTTCCCGCGCTTCAGGGCGGGCCGCTGCGTTCGGGGTGGCGTGCCCAGGCCGGGCGTCTGGGCATGCCGGAGGCAGGGATCAGTCGTTCTCGCTCCACAGGTACTGATCGATTTCCTGCATCAGGAAGGCATTGCTTCGGATGTTGCGCGCCACCGATTCGGCTTCTTCCTGGGTATAGCCGTTCAGGGTGAAGCTGGTCCGGCCCACCGGCTCGGCTTCATAGAACAGGCGCACTTCCAGCAGCCAGGTGTCGGCGCGGTGCGGATCGGACAGCAGGCGCAGATAGGCCTTGAGCTTCCTCTCGAGCGGGACGATCAGATTGAACACTTCCGTCGCTGCAGGCGATGACTTCACCTCACCCATTGGTTTCCCCTTGTCACTGCAAGGCCGCCGCTCGTACGCCGGGCCTTGCGTTTCATGATGTGCTTCCATCCGTGCCCGGCGGGTCGCCCGGCTCGTCGTTGCCGTCCGGCGAGCGGTTTGGCAACATCCGGGCCCTCGCCGACGCGCATCGGCGGGATCGACTGGTGTGAGGCCGAGCCGCCGATCGGGCCGCATTAGAGCAGATCGTCATCCGCCGTGATACCGCCAGCGCAACGCTCGGTTTTTGCAACCGGTTTTGAAGAAGGCTGTTTCGAGAGCGGCGGGAGTGCGGAGCGAAAGCATGAATATCTGGGCGCTGGACAAACATCAGGACATCCGTCACGTGCTGTTGCTGCTGCAGGAGCAACTGGGGCCGGATGCCTTCGTCGTCGATGCGGTGACCTCGCTGGACCCGCGGGCGATCTACCTGCTGCACCGCGAGGAGCCCGGCGTGCGCGCCTGGCTCTACACGCTCGGCCAGAGCCCGGACCGCTACGGCGTGCACCTGGAATACCCGAACAGCACCGACACCCACGAGAACGTGCCGCTGGCGGAGCTGGTGGCGATGCTCGCCGTGCATTTCGACGTGGCGACGATCCGGCCGCTGCCCTGATGCCGGCGGATTATCTATCTACCGCGCTTTAGCGATTCGGCGACCGGAGGCCGGATTCCTGTTGTTTCCCCCATACAGGACGCTCGACTACAGTGGCGTACGCATGGCTGGTTGGTCTTGCGGTGAGTCATGTGGGAAAGGCCATGCCGATTGGCATGAGCCCCGTACTTACGCATCCGATATGTATGAGGGAAGCAGCATGAAGGTCAGCGCCCGCAACGTGCTCGAGGGCACCGTCAGCGCTCTGAAGGAAGGCGCCGTCAACGCCGAAGTGGATGTCAGTCTAGGAGGCGGCGACAAGCTGGCCGCCGTGGTCACCCTGGAAAGCGCCAGATCCCTGGGGCTGGTCGCCGGCACGAAGGTGGTGGCCGTGGTCAAGGCGCCCTGGGTCATGCTGGCGACCGATGGCAGCGGCTACCGCCTGTCCGCCCGCAACATCCTGGCCGGCACCGTCGAGTCGGTCGAGGCGGGCAAGGTCAACGTCGAAGTCACCCTGGCCCTGCCGGGCGGCACCAGGATCACCTCCGTGGTGACCAAGGAGGCCGCCACCGAGCTGGGCCTGAAGCCGGGCGTCAAGGCCTGTGCGGTGATCAAGGCCTCCAGCGTGATTCTCGGCGTTCCGGCCTGACGCCCGCCGGGAGGCGGCGGGACGCAACGCGCTACGCGCTCCCCAGCCGCTCGGCCAGCCAGGGCAGCACCTGCTCGCAGGGCCGTTCGATCTTCAGGTTCAGCAGCGCTTCCGCGCGCATCGCGCCCTGGTTGATGGCCGCCAGCGGCTTGCCCCGCTCGGCAATCGAGCGGCACAGACGGAAGCTCGAATAGGTCATCACCGTCGAGCCGACGACCAGCAGCGCCGGCGCCCGCTCGATGCTCGACGACGCCGCCTCGGTCTGCTCGGCCGGCACGCCCTCGCCGTAGAACACCACGTCCGGCTTGAGCAGGTCGCTGCCGCAGCAGGGACACCAGGGGAGGCGGAAGCCTTCCAGATAGGCCTCCGCCAGCCGCGCGTCGCCATCCGGGGCGAGGATGGCCTCGACGCCTTGCAGGTAGGCGTTCTCCGCCTCCAGCTCGGCCTGGATCTCGCTGCGCCACAGCCGTTTGCCGCAGTCCAGGCAGCGCACCCGGTGCAGGTTGCCGTGCAGCTCGATCACTTCCTCGCTGCCGGCCTGCTGATGCAGTCCGTCCACGTTCTGGGTGATCAGGCCGGCGATCCGCCGCCCGGCCGCGAGCCTGGCCAGGGCCTGGTGCGCCGCGTTCGGCCGTGCCTGATGCACCTTCGGCCAGCCGATCATGCTGCGCGCCCAGTAGCGCCGGCGCGCCGCGGCCGAGCCGATGAACTCCTGATAGGTCATCGGCGCCCGGCCGTGGCGGACGCCCTCCTTGTCGCGATAGGCCGGAATGCCGGAGGGCGTGCTGATGCCCGCGCCGGTCAGCACCAACAGCGGCTGGCGCACCATGAGCTCGCACAGTTCCAGCAGGGCGGCGGGGGGATCGAAGTCGTGCAGCATGGGCATCTCCACAGCTGTCGGCCCGGCAGAAGCGACCGGCCGGTCAAGCGCTGTCTCGGCTGCTGGGGCAGGGCGAGACGGAAAAGCCTGAGCATAAGGCAGAGTGGGTCCGGCCGTCGTACTGCTCCGCAGTCCCCGAGGTTATCCACATTTTTTTCTTCTGCCGGCGGTTGACAAGCAGGGGCTTGTAGTACCTTCAGACGCGCTGGTTATCGCCTGTCGGCCTACTGGAAATGGCTTGATATTTCAGTCTGTTATGTGCTGGCAGGAGGCTTTGTCAAGGCTGTGCTCAAAAAATGATCAGCAGCCCGCGAGCCAGATTCCATCGGCCTTGCGGCCGGTCATACCGATTTTATCCACATAACAATCCACGTCTTCTGTGGGTTACTCGAGGACAGGTGATGGAGGCGGGCGGCAGGATAGCGCAGGCGCCGGGAGCGGCCTAAGCTTGCCCGGCGAGCTGAGTAATTCGTCGATCAAGGAGAAACCATGAAGCTCTACTACACCCCCGGGGCCTGCTCCCTGGTTCCGCACATCGTTCTTTGCGAACTGGGCCTGCCCTACGAACTGGAGAAGGTGGATCTGAAAAGCCATACCATCGAGGGTGGTGGGGATTACTACAACGTCAATCCCAAGGGCTATGTACCGACCCTGCAGCTGAATGACGGCCAGCGGCTCACCGAGAGCGGGGCCATTGCCCTGTTCCTCGCCGAGAAGCTGCCCGAGGCCGGTCTGCTGCCGGGCAACGGCAGCCTGGAACGCTTCCGCGTCCAGGAGTGGCTGTTCTTCATCGGCAGCGAACTGCACAAGGAGATCGGCCAGCTGTTCAATCCGCAGATCACCTCCGAGTGGAAGAAGGCCGCGCTGGCCGCCGTCGAGCAGCGCCTGGCCTATGTCGACAAGGTGCTCACCGGACAGGACTACCTGAACGGCGCGCGCTTCTCCGTGGCGGATGCCTATCTGTTCACCGTGCTGAGCTGGACCAAGCCGCTGGACATCGACCTTTCCCCCTGGCCGGCCCTGCGCGCCTTCCACGACCGGGTGGCGGCGCGGCCCGCGGTGCAGAAGGCGATGCAGGCGGAAGGGCTGCTCTAGAGCAGTTTCAGCCTATTCAGATGCGCCTTTGGGGGGGCGATCAGGATAACGACATGCGTGGATGGCCGCTCCGTAGGTCGGGTTAGCGTAGCGTAACCCGACAGCCTGCCCGGCATTGCCTGTCGCGTCGGGTTATGCCCTACGGGCTAGCCCGACCTACAGTTGCAGCAAAGGCCGGCAGGCCATGGGAACTCTCCAGACATGGCGCTGCCGGCCCTCCGAGCAACCCTTTCCTTGCTCCGAAGGCGCGTGCGGGGTCCTACCAGCGATAGCTGAGCGTGCCGATGGCCGTGCGTTCGTCGCCGTAGCGGCAGGCGTTGGCGCAGTACAGGTAGCGCTTGTTGGTCAGGTTCTGCACCTTGGCGGTCATCTGCCAATGGGCGTCGAGGTCGTAGCTGAGCAGCGCATCGACCAGGGTATAGGCCGGAATGTTGCGGTCGCTGACGCTCGCCGAGGTGCGCGTGGTGCCGTTGTAGCGGGCGCCGGCGCCGATCTTCAGGTTCGGCAGGCCGAGCCTGGCCAGACGATAGTCCAGCCACAGGGACGCGCTGTGATAGGGGATGCCCTCGATGCGCGAGCCTTCGAGCACGGGATCGTTGTCGGCGATGATGTGGGCATCGGTATAGGCGTAGGAGGCGCTCAGGTTCAACTGCGGCGTCAGGCCGGCCTTGAGTTCCAGTTCGAGGCCCTTGCTGCGCTCCTTGCCGGTCTGCTCGTCGAAGTCGGAGCCGGGAATCGAGCTGACCACGTTCTCCTGGGTCAGCCGGTAGACGGCGGCGCTGAGCATCAGGTCGCGGCCGGGCGGCTGGTAGCGCAGCCCGATCTCGTATTGTTCGCCCTCGGTGGGTTCGAAGCTGCGGCCTTCGCTGTCGACGCCGTCGGTGGGCAGGAACGACTGGCTGTAGCTGATGTAGGGCGCCAGGCCGTTGTCGGCGAGGTAGACCATGCCGATGCGGCCTGACAGCTCCTGGTCGCTCTTGGTGCTGCGGCTCCGGTCGCGGTAGTTGTGGGTGTGGCTGCGGGCCCAGTCCTGGCGCAGGCCGAGCACGAAGACCCAGCGTTCGGCGAACTTGGCCTGTTCCTGCAGGTAGAAGCCGGCCTGCCGGCTGTGCAGGTCGGAGCCGCGGTCGATGCTGGTATTGACCGTGGGCAGGTTGCCGTACGTTGGGTTGGCCAGATCCAGCGAGGGCGCATTGCCGCTCCAGCGATGGCTGTCGTAGGTCTTGTAGTAGTAGTCGAGGCCGGCGAGCAGGGTGTGCTCCCAGCGGCCGCTGTCGAACGACCATTGCAGGCTGCTGTCGCTGGCCCAGCCGGTGGCGATGTCCTCGCGCGAGTTGTAGCTGCGGGTCAGCGTGGAGCGATCCGCGCCGGTGACCCGGCTGCCGTTCAGGCTGATGTAGTCGTAGTCGCTTTCGGAGTGGAAGTAGCGCAGGGCGTGGCGCAGTTCGAGGCCGTCGTCGAGCCGGTGCTCGAAGAGGTAGCCGAGGGTGCCCATGTCGCCCGAGTAGTCGTCGAAGCTCGGCTCGCCGGCGAACAGGTCGTAGGGAATCTTGCGGCCCGGCGTCGCGCTGTATTTGGTGACGTTGTAGTTCATCGCCGGGGTCAGGGTCGTGCGGGTTTCCTGATAGGTGGCGAGCAGGGTCAGGCGGGTATCGTCGTCGATGTGCCAGGTGAGGGCCGGGGCGAAGAAGCGCCTGTCGTCGTCGATCGAGGTGTACTGCGTTTCGCTGTCGCGCCACAGGGCGGTCAGCCGGTAGGTGAAGCGTCCCGACTCGTCGAGCGGACCGCCGTGGTCGGTGGAGATCTGGCGGCGCTGGTAGTTGCCGTATTCGACGTTGATTTCGTGCAGCGGATCGTCGCTGGGGCGTTTGCTCACGGTATTCACCAGGCCGCCGGGCGAGAGCTGGCCGTAGAGCACCGAGGAGGCGCCCTTGAGCACCTCGACCCGCTCCAGTCCGTAAGGCTCCTGGCCGCCCTCGAACTGGGAACTCTGCAGCTTCAGGCCATCGCGCAGCACGCCGCCGGTGCGCGGGCCGATGTCGAAGCCGCGCAGGCGATAGTCGTCCGCCACGCGGCTGTAGCCGTTCGGCTGGGTGACCACGCCGGAGGTGTACTGCAGCGTGTCGGCGAGGCTGTCGTGCCGGCGGGTCTGCATCTCCTCGCGGGTGATCACCGAGATGGCCTGGGGCGTTTCGCGCAGGGCCGTGTCCGTCTTGGTCGCCGTGGTGCTGCGGCTGGCCACCAGACCGTAGGCCGGACCCCGGGCGTCCTCCTGCCAGGAATCGCTCACCAGAAGGGACGATAGTTCCAGGGCGCTGCCGCTGCCGGGCAGCGCCTCGATGTTCAGGGCGCCGCTTTCGGTGACGCGCAACCGCAGGTTCCGCCCCTGCAGCAGCCGCTCGATGGCCTGCTCGACGGTGAAGTCCCCGTGCAGGGCCTCGGCCTGCTCCCCGCGCACCAGCGCCGGATCGAAGAGAATGCCGCGCGCGCTCTGCCGGGCGATGGCGGTCAGGCTGTTTTCCAGGGGGCCGGCCGGCACGTCGAAGGCCAGGGTCTGCTGCTGCGTGGCGGCTGGGTTCTCGGCCAGAACCGGCGGGGCGAGGCAGGCCAGCAGCAACGACAGGGATACCGGCGACAGGGGAAAGGACAAACGGCGAGACATGACGGCTCCGCTGAACAGGCAAGGAATACCGTTCATGTGCAACGATGCCCTGGAATTTTCAGGGGGCGTGCGAAAAAAAATCAGCTGTGCTCGATGGTCGTCCACCAGCCCAGGTAGCGATGGATGCGCAGGGGCAGGATTTCCTCGAGCGAAGCCAGCACGCGCTCGCTGTCGTCCAGCGGAAACAGACCCGAAATGCGCAGGGCGGCGGCGGCCGGGGAAAGGCGCAGGTGACCCGGGTGATAGGGGCGCAGGGCGGCGATCAGCACGTCCAGAGGACGGTCGTGGAGTTCCAGCCAGCCGTCCTGCCAGGCGAACTCGTTCCTGCGCTGCCCCTCCAGGCGCTGGCAGATGTCCCGGTCGAAACGGGCGCCTTCGTCGGTCGCCAATACCAGGCTGCTGCCGGCGCGGGTTTCCACACGGACCTGCGCTGCCTGCACCCAGACCGTGGTGTCCCGTTCGCCGAGCGCGACGCTGAAGCGCGTGCCCAGCGCCTGCACGCGACCGACGGGGGTTTCGACCACGAACGGCCGGCGGGCATCGGCCGTCACCTCGGCGAGCAGGGCGCCGCGCCGCAACTGCAGGCGCCGCCGGCCTCCGTCGAAATCGACGTCGACACGGCTTTCCGCGTTGAGCAGCACGCTGCTGCCGTCGTCCAGCACGAAGCGCCGGCGCTCGCCCGTGGCGGTGCTCAGGTCGGCGACCAGGCCGTCCAGCGGCATGCCGGGGCGCGTCAGCCCTAGGCCGCCGAGCCCGAGGCCGGCCAGCACGAGGGCGCCGCGCAGGGCCTGGCGCCGGCTGGTACCGGCGCTCAGCAGGGTTTTTCGGGCAAGCTCGGCGGGCTGTTCGGCGACGCCGGCGAAGGCGCTTTCCAGACGCCGCTGCAGGCGCTCCCAGGCGCTGCGGTGCCGTTCGCTTTCGGCGAGCCAGCGTTCGAAGCGCTGCCGCTCGGCAGTGCTCATCCGGCCGGAGCGTTGCTGGGCCAGCCATTCGATGGCGGCGATTTCCTCGGGCGACAGGCGGGCGGGACTCATGCCGGCTCCAGTGCCAGGTAGCAGGTGGTCAGCCCCTTGACCACGTACTGGTGCACGCGGGTGACGGACACCCCCAGGCGTGTGGCGATCTCGGCGTAGGTCAGGCCTTCCAGCTGACTGTAGAGAAAGGCTGCGCGGGCCTTCGGCGAAAGTCCGTCGAGCAGCTGGTCGATGGCCGTCAGGGCCTCCAGGACCAGGAAGGTTTCCTCGGCAGACGGCTGGACGGCCTCCGGCTGCTGCGCCAGGGCCTCCAGATAGGCGCGCTCCAGGTCGCGGCGGCGCCAGCTGGCGTAGACCAGGCGCTTGGCGATGGTGGTCAGCAGGGCGCGCGGCTCGCGGATGGCGCCGGGGTCCTCCAGGGCGACGACCTGGGTGAAGGTTTCCGAGGCGATGTCGGCGGCGTCGTGGGCGCAGCCGAGCCGGGCGCGCAAGCGCCCGAGCAGCCAGCCGTGATGCTCGCCGAACAGGCGATGGAGGACCTGAAGGCGCAGCGCGGAGGGCAGTGGCAGGGAGGCGGTCATCGGATCGGGTCGATAGTCTGCTAATGATAAACAATATCATTAACAAAAGGGCCGGGCCGGGCAAGCGCCGGATGCGGACGGATGCGCCATGGCCGGATGGACGGTCGACTGCGCAGGGAAAGGACGCCGAGTGCGGACTTGTCCGGCTGCTGCCGGCACGGATGCGATGGGGCGGGAAACGCCGGGAATGAAATGCGATCTGCTCGCATTTTGACAGTTTCGCACAATGCTGCCATAGCTTTTGATCGGCGCCAGGACAGGTCGGCCGGCCGCTCCATGGATTGACTCGGCATGCACGCCCGGCACTCGGGCGGCGAACGGTGGGGGAGTGCATCCCCGCCAGCCCATTCGAATTTCCTTGGAGGAGGTGTCCAGATGCCCGCCTTCGACGAACTGCGCGGCTACCTCGTGCACATCCGCATCGCCCACCACATCCACGGGCGCATCCGCCTCAAGCTGGTCGCCGGCTACGAGTCGCTCGCCGGACGCAGCCGGCAGGCCCGGCAATTCCAGTCTATTCTCGATCGCACGCCGGGCGTCCATTCGGTGCGGGTCAATGTGCTGGCCCGTTCGTGCTCCGTGGAATACGACCCGCAAGTGATTCCGGCCGAGGCCTGGAGCGACTTCCTGGCCGGGGTCGAGTCGCCTGCCGCTGCCACCCTCGAGCAGATTCTGCGTGAGATCTATCGGGAGATCATGCATGAGAAACTATGACGAGCCGATTCTGCGCAGTCAGAGGATCGATCCCGCCGCTCCCTTTCCCATCCTGCACCAGGCGGTGCGCATCGCGCTCTACGACGAATACGCCGCCCACGCCTTCTATGCCGGCGTCGTCGAGGCCTTCGGCCCGCGTCCGCCCTTCGCCAATATCCTGCGTTCGGAGGAACGGCACATCGCCGCGCTCTCGAACCTGTGCCAGCGCTTCGGCATTCCCCGTCCGCTGAATCCCTTTCCGCAGGAAACGTCGGTCGCGCCCAGCTGGCTGGTCAACTGCGAGCGGGCCGTCGCCGGCGAGATCGCCAATATCCGCCTGTACGACTACCTGCTCGGCCAGGTCGGCGAGCCGGAGGCGCGCCGGGTGTTCCTGAACCTGCAGGCGGCCTCGCGGGAGCGGCATCTGCCGGCCTTCCGCCAGGCGGTGGCGGATGCCATGGCCCAGGAGCGCTACCACGCGGCCCGGGGCATACCGCCGGAGGCGGCCTACGTGCGCCACGGGCCGTTCTCCGACTTCATGGAGCGGGCGCTCGCCCATGCCGGCCCGCTCGGCATTTTCAGCCCCCTCTTGCGTCACAGCCATCCCGCCATGCTGGCCGGCCTGGTGGCAGGCGGAGCAGGGATTTACCTGTTGAAGAACCGGCCAGGTCGAAATCGAAAGGAGGACTGAAATGTTCCATATCATTCCCTTTGCCGTCGGCATAGTGACGGGAGCCGTGATCCTCAAGCTGCTAAGGAGCGACAAGACCCAGGAGGGCCTGGAAAAGGCCCAGGGCGGTCTGCGCAGCGCCACCGTCTCCAGTCTGGAGGCGATCGAGAGCGCTTCGGCCAAGGCCCGCGCCCGCCTTGCCGAAAAACCGGCCGCGCCCGGGGCCCCCGCCAGCGAAGGCCCGCACCTCAGCGAGGCGGAGGCAGCCATGGCGCGGGCCGCCGCCGAGCCGGTGACGCCCGGCAAGCCCGCAGGCACGGAGGGACGGGCGTCATGAGATATCCGCTCCGCGGCTATGGCTATGGCCAGGCGGTTTTTCCGCCTTATCCGCCGCTCCCCCTGAGCAGCGAGTTCACCCGTGCTTTCGTCGCCACCGCCTGCCTCTCGGCATTCCAGGGCGAGCCCCGTGCGACCTCGCCGGCCCAGCTCCGGCGGGTGCTGCGCCAGGCCCTGCAGGGCGGCACGGCCTTCGCCGCCGGATCCCGTGCTGCGACGGCCGTCCATCAGGGCGACTACTCCAGCGCGCTGGTGGCCACCGTGGTCGGCGCCGGTGGCGTGCTGCTGATCGAGCAGCTGCTGCGCGATACGACTCGGCCCGACAAGGAGAAACGGCATGGCCAAGAAGAATAAGCAGCAGAAGAAGATGCAGCGCGGCTGCCCGGGGCCTGGCGGTATGGGCTACGGCTACCCGCCGCCGGACGCCGCCGCGCCGCCCTATGGCGGCGGGCCGGAATACGGCATGGGGCCGGACTACGGTGCCGGAATTCCCCCGCAGGGCGGCTATGGCGGCTACGGAGGCTATGGCGGCGGGCCGCATCCGCATGCGCACCAGCACGGCTACGGCTACGGTTACGACCCGGCGAGCGCCGCCTTCCATCATTCGCTGAAGCACCAGGGCTATGGCTATGGGTATGGCGGGGGCGCGCCGGGCGGCTTTCCCGGTGCCGGCCTGTTCGACGACGGCCTGCTGCAGGGCATGCCGGCCTTCCTGCGTTCGGGCAATGCCGAGCAGTTCCTGCTCGGTGCGGTGCTCGGCGCCAGCGCGGCCTGGGTGCTGGCCGACGAGGAACTGCGCGGCAAGCTGATCAAGGCCGGCATGAAGCTCTATGCCGGCATCGCCGGCGGCTTCGAGGAGATGAAGGAGCAGATGGCCGACATCAAGGCCGAGGTCGCCACCGAGCGTCACGGAGATACCTGATGGACGGCACCTGGTTCGTCCGGCTGCAGCCGCTGCACCGGACACCCGGTCGGGTGCGCTTCCGCTACCGCTGCCGGGTGGGCACGCCGCTCGATGCGCACAGCATCGAGCACGAGGTCAGGACCCTCAAGGGCGTGCTGCAGGCGCGCGCCAATCCGGCGGCGCGCTCGCTGGTGGTGGAGTTCGAGCCGGCGGTCACCGACGCCGACAGCCTCGCCGCCGCCATCCTCGCCCTCTCGCCGTCGGGCCTGCCGTTGCCGGCCGCCGACCACCGGCACAGCGAGGCCGCGCGCCTGGGCGCGGTAGCCCTGAGCGGTGCCACCCTGCTGGCCACCCGCAGCCTGCAGCCGACCCTGCAGGCGCCGGTCGCCTTCGGCGCCGCGGTGCCGCTGCTCGGCGAGGCGGTCGACGACTTTCTCGCGAAGGGCATCACCTCCCATGTGCTGGAAGCCCTCGCTGTGGGTATCTCCATCGGGCGCAACGATTTTCTCGCCGCCAACACCACCTCTTTCCTGCTGGCCCTCGGCGAGTACCTCGAGGAGTCCATCGAGCGCCGTTCCGACGAATTGCTCAAGCACCTGCTGCACCCGCCGGGCGGCGAGGTGTGGGTCGAGCGCAACGGCGTCGAGACGCTGATCGACGCCGCCGAGCTGCAGGTCGGCGACAGCGTGATCGCCGCCACCGGCACGGTGATCCCGGTGGACGGCACCGTGCTCGGCGGCGAGGCGCTGGTCAACGAGGCGACCATGACCGGCGAGGGCGTGCCGGTGGTGCGCCGGCGCGGCGACCGGGTGCTCTCGGCGACCCTGGTCGAGGAGGGCCGCCTGCGCATCTACGCCGAACGAGTCGGCCGCCAGGCCGCCGCCGCGCGGATCGCCGAATTCGTCGAGCAGTCGCTGTCGGTGAAGAGCGAGACCCAGCTAGAAGCGGCGCGCCTGGCCGACCGTCTGGTGCCCATGGTGCTCGGCCTGGCCGGCGCCACCTGGCTGTTGACCTCCGACGGGCAGCGGGTCGCGGCGGTGCTGCAGGCCGACTATTCCTGCGCCTTGAAGCTGGCCACCCCGGTGGCTTTCAAGGCAGCGATGTACCGCGCCGGCCAGTCGGCGATCCTGATCAAGAGCGCCAAGGCGCTGGAACGCCTGGCCCGGGCCGACACCTTTGTCTTCGACAAGACCGGCACTCTGACCACCGGGGTGCTCAAGGTGACCGACTCGATCGCCTTCAGCGCCGCCTATACCTCGGAAGACCTGACCAACCTGGCCGCCTCGGTCGAGGAGCACTACGTCCACCCGATCGCCGAGGCGGTGGTGGCGGCGGCCCACCGCCTCGACCATCCGCACCACTTCGACCACCAGGCCGTGCAGTTCGTCGTCGCCCATGGCGTGGCGAGCGTGATCGACGGTCAGCGCATCGTGGTCGGTTCGCGGCACTTCATAGAGGACGACGAGGGCATCTCCACCGCGGCCCATGCCGAGGTGATCGAGCGCCTGCACGGCGAAGGCAAGATCCTCCTCTACATCGGCTTCGGCAGAGAGCTGATCGGCGTCCTGGCGCTGACCGAGAGCGTGCGCGACAACGCCGCCGAAACTGTGGCGCGGCTGCGCGAACTCGGCATCCGGCGCATCCTGATGCTCACCGGCGACCAGCCGGAGCGCGCCGGCGCGCTGGCCGCGGAGCTGGGTCTCGACGAGTTCCGCGCCGGCCTGCTGCCGGAGCAGAAGGCCGAGGTGCTGCGGCAGCTCGCCGCCGAAGGCGCACGCATCGCCTTCGTCGGCGACGGGGTGAACGACGCGCCGGCGCTGACCGGCGCCCACGTCGGCATCGCCATGCACCACGGCGCCGACATCGCCCGCCTGGCCTCCGACATCACCCTGCTGGAAGACGACTTTTCCCGGGTCGCCGACGCCCTGGCCCTGGCCCTGGCCACCCGGCGACTGATCGACGGCAACTTCAAGCTCACCGCCGGCCTCAACACCAGCATCCTCGGCGCGGCGGCCTTCGGCCTGCTGACCCCGGTGGCCGCCTCGATGCTGCACAACGGCAGCACCATCGCCATCCTCCTGCGCGCGCTGGCCGGCGCCGGCCTGCCGCGCCAGTCAGGGGAGCGGGCGAAACGCCGCGGCGCAAAGCGTTCCGATGCCGGGCCCGCGACCGCCACAGGCCACTGACCGACATCCGAACAGGGAGGTTTTTCCATGCTGCTCAGGGATCTGCACGTCGGCGAGCGCGCCAGGGTCCTCGGCTTCGCCGAGGGCGGCGGCGCCTACCGCCGCAAGCTCCTGTCGATGGGCTTCACCCCGGGTGCGGAAATCAGCATCACTCGGGTGGCGCCGATGGGCGATCCGGTGGAGATCCGTGTGCGCGGCTTCGCCCTGTCGCTGCGCCGCGACGAGGCCGACGCACTCTCGGTGGAGCTGCTATGAAGGACCTTTACCGGATCGCCCTGGTAGGCAATCCCAACTGCGGCAAGACCACCCTGTTCAACGCCCTGACCGGCTCGCACCAGCGGGTCGGCAACTGGCCGGGAGTGACCGTCGAGCGCAAGAGCGGCGAGTACGGCTTTCGCGGGCTGCGCTTCGAGGTCGTGGACCTGCCGGGCACCTACTCGCTGGATGTGACCGACCAGGAGGTCTCCCTCGACGAGAAGCTCGCCCGTGACTATGTCCACGGCAGCGAGGCCGATCTGGTGATCAACATCGTCGATGCCGCCAACCTCGAACGCAATCTCTACCTGACCAGCCAGCTCGTCGAGATGCGCGTGCCGCTGCTGGTGGTGCTCAACATGGTCGACGTGGCCGAGTCCCGGGGCATGACGCTGGACGCCAGGGCGCTGGCCGAGCGCCTGGGCTGCCCGGTGGTGCCGGTGGTCGCCTCCGAGGGCGAGGGCATCGAAACGCTCAAGGCGGCCATCGCCGAGGCCGTCGCCGAACGCCGTGGCGCGACCGCCACGGTCGCCTACGCGGCGGCGCTGGAGGAGGCGATCGCTGCCCTGGCACCGCAGCTGGCGGCGACCGCCGCGCATGCCGGCACCTCGACGCGCTGGCTGGCGGTGCGCCTGCTGGAGGGCGACGATCTTGCCCGGCAGACCGCCGGCAGTGCGCTGAGCGGGCAGGCGCAGGCGCTCGCCGCGACGCTGGGCGAGGACCTCGACATCCAGGTGGCCGATGCCCGCTACGGGCTGGCCAACCGCCTGGCCGGCGAGGTGGTCGGCATCGGCGGCCGGGTCGGGCGCGACCTCACCGAGCGCATCGACCGCGTGGTGCTCAACCGCGCCCTCGGCATCCCGATCTTCCTGGCGATGATGTATCTGATGTTCATGCTCACCATCAACCTCGGCGGCGCCTTCATCGATTTCTTCGAGCAGTTCGTCGGGGTGCTGCTGGTCGACGGTCTGGGTGCGCTGCTGGCCAGTCTCGGCGCACCGGGCTGGCTGGAGCTGCTGCTGGCGCAGGGCGTCGGCGGCGGCCTGCGGGTGGTGGCCTCCTTCATTCCGATAATCGGCTTTCTGTTCCTGTCCCTGTCGCTGCTGGAGGATTCCGGCTACATGGCCCGGGCCGCCTTCGTGATGGACCGCTTCATGCGCTGGATCGGCCTGCCGGGCAAGTCCTTCGTGCCGCTCCTGGTCGGCTTCGGCTGCACGGTGCCGGCGATCATGGCGACCCGCACCCTGGAACACCGCCGCGACCGCCTGATGACCATCGCCATGGCGCACTTCATGTCCTGCGGTGCCCGCCTGCCGGTCTATGTGCTGCTGGCCGCGGCCTTCTTTCCCGAGGGTGCGCAGAACGTGGTGTTCGGCCTGTACCTGATCGGCATCGCGGTGGCGGTGCTGACCGGATTGGTGCTGAAGAACACCCTGCTGCAGGGCGAGGCCACGCCCTTCATCATGGAGTTGCCGCCCTACCATGTACCGACCGTGCGGGGTGTGCTGATCCATGCCTGGGAGCGCCTGAAACGCTTCATCTTTCGCGCCGGGCGGGTGATCGTGCCCATGGTGCTGGTGGTGAACGTGCTCAATGCGCTGGGCACCGACGGCAGCTACGGCAACCAGAACAGCGACCGCTCGGTGCTGGCCGCCGTGGGCCGCAGCGTCGCACCGGCCTTCGCGCCGTTGGGGCTGGACGAGGACAACTGGCCGGCGGTGGTCGGCATCTTCACCGGCGTGCTGGCCAAGGAGGCGATAGTGGGCACCCTGAACGCCGCCTATGCATCCCTGGCGGCAGGCTCGCAGGATGCTGGCGGGAGGGCACCCCTCGCCTTGGGGGCAGGCATCGTCGCCGCCTTCGCGACCATCCCCGCCAACCTCGCCGAGCTGTTCGACGGCTGGCTCAAGCTGCTGCCGGGCAGCACTTCCTGGCGCCGGGATGTCGCCGGCATCGAGGCGCAGAGCCGGAGCCTGCCGGACGCGGATCAGGCCCGGACCAGCGGCATCTTCGGCGCCATGGCGAGCCGCTTCGACGGGCGTGCCGGCGCCTTCGCCTACCTGCTGTTCATCCTGCTCTACATGCCCTGCACCTCGGCAACCGCGACGGTCTATCAGGAGTCCGGCCCCCGCTGGACCCTGTTCGTGGCGCTCTGGAGCACCGGGCTGGCCTATGGCGTGGCGACCCTGTTCTATCAGGCGGCGACCCTGACACGGCACCCGCTGTCCTCGCTGGTCTGGATCGGTGCGTTGCTGGCCGGCTTCGGCCTGGTGCTGTACACCATGCGCCGTTTCGCCGGGCGCGAAGCCGCTGCGGCGGCCGTTGCCCAGCGGGCCTGAGGGGGAAGCCATGATCCTCGCGGAGATCGGCCAGTACCTTCGCCAGCATGGCCGGGCCAGCCTGCGCGATCTGGCGACGGCCACCGGCAGCACGTCGGAGGCGGTCGAGGCCATGCTCGCCACCCTGGCGCGCAAGGGCCGCGTGCGTCGCCTGCCAGCCGGCACCACCTGCGGCACCGCCTGCTGCCAGTGCGATCCGGCCACGCTCGCGCTTTACGAGTGGATCGGCGACTGACACCGCCTGAGCGCCGCGGAGGCAACCGATGGATATCCCCCCCACGCTGCTGGTGATCGGCATCCACCGTGAGGAACTGGCCTTCGGCCAGGCCGTGGCCGGCGGCATGGACCCGGCGCAGGTGGCGGTGCTGGAGATCCCGGAGGGGTTGTCCGGCCAGCCGCCGCCCGCCGCGCGGCGCTTCCAGTACGAGGCCCTGCACCGGGCGCTGTACCTGCAGCTGCTGCCTCATGTGTTGAATCATCACCGGCTGCTCGTCGATCTGCACAGCGGCTCCGATCCGCAGCTCGGCGCCGACCTGATCTGCGCCGACCCGGCGCTGTGCGCCTGCCTGCGCACGGCCGTGGCCGGCGCCGAGCAGCTGGCCGGCGTGGAAGTCCGCGTGGTGCCCCTCGGCGACGAGGGCGCCGACCTCCACGCGCGGACCATCATCCCGCCGCAGGTATGGCACAACCCGGCCTTTCTCTATCTGGGCTTGGAAATCTACCTGCCGGAGCCGGCGGATGCCTGGCCGGGCGCCCGCGAGCTGGCCCGCGAACTGATCGCCATCGCCGCCGGCTGCGCCGGGCGGCTCGACGGGCCTTGAGCGAGGCCCGGCATGTCGCTGCTGTGCAGGCTGGTGCTGCTGTTCCTGCTCGCAGGCCTGCCTCTGGCGCTCGCCGAACCGCCAGCGGAGCAGGCCGGGGAGCAGACGGTCGAGGTGTTCGTGCGCGACGGCTGCCCGCATTGCAGCGCGGCCAAGGCCTTTCTCGCCGAGCTGGCCGCCGGGCGCCCCGAGCTGCGCATCGTCCTGCGCCCGGTAGACCGGGATGCCGCGGCGCGCGAGGATCTGCTGCGGATTTCCCGCCAGGCCGGCGTCTGGCCGCCCGGCGTGCCGACCTTCGTGATCGGCGAACGGGTGCTGGTCGGCTTCGACAGCGCCGGGCGCAGCGGTGCCGAGCTGGTCGCGCTGCTCGACCGCCAGGCGGCGCCCAGCGATGCGCTCGAGACCGGGCTGTTCGGCAGCCTCAGCGTGGAGCAGCCTGGGGCTGCCGCTGTTCACCCTGGCTCTCGGCCTGCTCGATGGCTTCAACCCCTGCGCGATGTGGCTGCTGCTGTTTCTTCTCTCGCTCCTGGTGCGCCTGCACGACCGCCGGCGCATGGCGCTGGTCGCCGGCACCTTCGTGCTGACCGGCGGCGCGGTCTACTACGCTTTCCTGGCCGCCTGGCTCAACCTGTTCCTGCTGCTCGGCGTCTCCACGACGCTGACCCGGCTGCTCGGCGGCCTGGCCCTGCTGATCGGCGCGCTCAACCTCCGGGACGGCCTGCGTCCGGGCGGCGATTTCGCGCTGTCGATACCGGCCGCAGCCAAGCCCGGACTCTATGCACGCCTGCGCGCCATCCTGCAGGCCGGGCGGCTGCTGCCCGCGCTCGCCGGCGTCGCCGTGCTGGCGGTGCTGGTGAACGTCGTCGAGCTGCTCTGCACCGCCGGCTTCCCGGCGCTCTACACGGCGATCCTCGCCCGCCAGGGATTGTCTCCCGCGCTCCACTACGCCTACCTGGGCCTGTATGTCCTGGGCTACCTGGCGGACGACCTGCTGATGGTGGCCGGCGCGCTGCTCGCCCTCGGCGGGCGCCGGCTGTCGGAGCGGGCGGGGCGCTGGCTCAAGCTGCTGAGCGGGGCGGTCATGCTGGCCCTGGGCGGGATCATGCTGCTGCGGCCCGGATGGCTGGGGTAGGGGGGCCTTCCCGCCGCTCCCGGCGACGCTTTCATGTTTCAGGACTACTCTTTTTCCGAAGGGGGAGGCCTTCCACCGGGTCCGGGAATCGAGGCGGCCCCAGACACCTCGTTTTTCTTGGATGGGAAAAGGAAGGAAAACCGGCATGACCGAGAAAAAGCTCACCACGGCGGCGGGCTGCCCCGTCGTCGACAACCAGAACGCCATGACCGCCGGCCCGCGCGGTCCGCAACTGCTGCAGGACGTCTGGTTCCTGGAGAAGCTGGCCCACTTCGACCGCGAGGTGATTCCCGAGCGGCGCATGCACGCCAAGGGGTCGGGCGCCTATGGCACCTTCACCGTCACCCAGGACATCAGCCGCTACACCCGGGCGAAGCTGTTTTCCGCAGTGGGCAAGCAGACCGAGCTGTTCGTGCGCTTCTCCACCGTGGCCGGCGAGCGCGGCGCGGCCGACGCCGAGCGCGACATCCGCGGCTTCGCGGTCAAGCTCTACACCGAGGAGGGCAACTGGGACCTGGTCGGCAACAACACCCCGGTGTTCTTCCTGCGCGATCCGCTCAAGTTTCCCGACCTCAACCACGCGGTGAAGCGCGACCCGCGCACCAACCTGCGCAGCGCGAAGAACAACTGGGATTTCTGGACCCTGCTGCCCGAGGCGCTGCACCAGATCACCATCGTCATGAGCGACCGCGGCATCCCGGCGAGCTACCGGCACATGCACGGTTTCGGCAGTCATACCTACAGCTTCATCAACGCCCAAAACGAGCGCTACTGGGTGAAGTTCCACCTCAAGTGCATGCAGGGCATCCGCAACCTGAGCGACGCCGAGGCGGAGGCGGCCATCGGCAAATGCCGGGAAACCCACCAGCGCGACCTCTACGAGGCCATCGAGGGCGGCGATTTCCCGAAATGGCAGTTCTGCGTGCAGGTCATGCCGGAGCAGGACGCCGCCAGGGTGCCGTACCATCCCTTCGACCTGACCAAGATCTGGCCGCACAAGGACTACCCGCTGCAGGAGGTCGGCATCCTCGAGCTGAACCGCAACCCGGACAACTACTTCGCCGAAGTGGAGCAGGCCGCCTTCAATCCGGCCAACGTCGTGCCGGGGATCGGTTTTTCGCCGGACAAGATGCTGCAGGGCCGGCTGTTCTCCTATGGCGACGCCCAGCGCTACCGGCTCGGCGTCAATCATGCCCATATCCCGGTCAACGCCCCGCGCTGCCCGGTGCACAGCTATCACCGCGACGGCGCCATGCGCGTCGAGGGCAATTTCGGCAGCACCCTCGGCTACGAGCCGAACGGCTATGGCGAATGGCGGGAACAGCCCGACTTCCGCGAGCCGCCGCTGGCGCTGGCGGGTTCGGCGGATCACTGGAACTTCCGCGAGGATGACGACGACTACTACTCGCAGCCCGGCGCGCTGTTCCGCCTGATGACGCCCCAGCAGCAACAGGTGCTGTTCGAGAACACCGCCCGCGCCCTGGGCGAGGCGCCGGAGGAGGTCAAGCGGCGCCATGTCGCCAACTGCGGCAAGGCCGACCCGGCCTACGGCGCTGGGGTGGCCAGGGCGCTGGGGTTCGACTGAGTGTCGGAAACATCGTTTCTTCGAGAGGAGGATTCCCATGGAAAACCGCAAAGGCAGGACTCCTGCCATCGATATAGGCATCGATGCCGCAGATCGCGAAAAGATCGCCGATGGCCTGTCGGCACTGCTCGCCGACAGCTACACGCTCTATCTGATGACCCACAACTTCCACTGGAACGTGACCGGCCCGCAGTTCAACACGCTGCACCAGATGTTCATGACCCAATACACCGAGCAATGGGCCGCCCTCGACCTGATCGCCGAGCGCATCCGCGCGCTGGGCTTTCCGGCGCCGGGCACCTACAGGGAATTCGCCAAGCTGGCCTCCATCGAGGAGGTGAAGGGGGTGCCAAAGGCCGGCGAGATGGTCCGTTACCTGGTTTCCGCCCAGGAGGCGACCGCCCGCACCGCCCGCAAGCTGTTCCCGGTGGTCGACAAGGCCGGCGACCAGCCGACGGCCGATCTGCTCACCCAGCGCCTGGAGGTGCACGAGAAGACCGCCTGGATGCTGCGCAGTCTTCTGGAGGAGTAGGGAGTCCGGCCACGGGGAAGGGCGTGGCCGGGAGAGTGCTCAGCGCACCAGCGAGCGCCGGTGCACGCCCAGGTGCACGCCCAGGCAGGCGACGAACAGGCCGCCGGTGATGGCGTGCGCGCCTTTCTTGCCGGCCGCGGCCAGCGCCAGCGAGGCGGCCAGGCTGCCCAGCATGCCGAGCTTGGCGCCGCGGTTGATCTGCATCTTCAGCGAGCGCCGGCGCGGCGCGTGGGGCCGGGCCAGTTCGGCGTCGATGATCGCGTCGACCTTCGCCTCCAGTACCTCGACCGCGATCCGCGCGGCATCGAAGTGCAGGACGAGGCTGCCGGCGCCGGCATTGGGCTGCAGGCTGGCAATGCCTTCGAGGGCGGACAGCGCTTCCTCGATCCGGGCCAGGCGCGCCCGGTCCCGCAGCGCTCTGTCACGGATACGGATGCGCCCGGGCAGCGCGGAAACGATACGACTCATGGGTGATTCATCCTGTACGACCGATGAGCGACGGCCCCGGCAGTCATGGCTCGGCATGGCTGTCGGCAAGACGCAGGGCGGGGAGTCGTCATCGACGGGGTGTGCGAAATTGGCAATTGATAATTATACGCATTTGGCTTCGAGAGCAAGCAAAACCGGATGCCCGGTCGGCGTGGCATGTTCCGCCTGCCATCCTTCCGGGACGACCGCCCGATGGCCTACGACCCGGCGTGCTCCACCCGGTTGCGCCCGTTGCGCTTGGCCTGGTACAGCGCTGCGTCCGCCTGGCTGAGCATGTGCTCGAGGTCCAGCGAGCCATCCGCGCAGACGGCGACGCCAAAGCTGGAGGTGCAGCGGATGCGGCTCGAACCGTGGGCGAGGCTGGTGGCGGCGATGGTGCCGCGCAGGCGTTCGGCGGCGACCAGCGCCTCGGGCAGGCTGGTCTGCGGCAGGATCAGCGCGAACTCCTCGCCGCCGAGGCGTCCGGCGATGTCCGCCTCGCGCACGTGCTCGCGCACGCTGTTGGCCACCGCGACCAGGACCTTGTCGCCGACGAAGTGGCCATGGACATCGTTGATCTGCTTGAAATGATCCAGGTCGAACATGATGACGGCGATGGGGCTGGCGGCGCGCGCGGCCTGCCGGAAGGCCTGCAGGCCCAGCTGGAAGAACGCCCGGCGATTGTTCAGGCCGGTGAGTTCGTCGATGTGGGCGAGGGCTTCGGCCTGCCGCTTGGCCTCGGCGAGTTCCTCCTCCATGCGCTTGCGCTCGGTGATGTCGGTGGCGATCTCGATGCGCACCAGGCGGCCGTCCGCCCAGTGCCGGGCCTGGTCATGGCATTCGTACCAGCGTCCGGTGCGGGTGTTGCGGAACTCCCAGACGTAGACCCCGGCCGGCTCGCCGTTGGCGTCGAGCAGGTGGGGGTTGCTGCAGAAGTCGCAGGGGCCGGTCTGTCCGGCCTGCAGCAGCTGCCAGCATTTCATCCCCGCGGGATCGCCATAGTGCTGGCGCCCGTAGCTGTTGAGAAACAGCAGCTCGTAGCTGTGCATGTCCGCCACGTAGACGATGGCGTCGAGGCTGTCGAGGATGATTTCGAAGCCTGTGGCGCGGCTGCAGTCGCTGGCCTTCCGTGGCCGGCGACTGCTCTTCTTTCGGTTGCTCCTGGGCGAATGCATGTCCGGTCTACTGCTGGGCCGGCACTCCGGCCGGCGGGAATAAACCCGTCTGCGCCGCAGGCTGCAGACGGAGCCATGGCGCAGGATAGATCAATCCGCCACTATCCGGGGGCCTGTGCGCCGGGCTGCCTGCCTTCTTTAGTCGATCCCGCCGAGCACCTCGCCCACGGCGTCGAACAGGCGGTCCAGCTCGGCGGCCGAGCTGGTGAAGGGCGGGCCGAACTGCAGGGTGTCGCCGCCGCAACGCACGTAGAAGCCCCGGCGCCAGAGCCGCATGGCCGCCTCGAAGGGGCGCACCAGGGCGTCGCCGTCGCGCGGGGCGAGCTGCAGGGCGCCGGCCAGGCCGCAGTTGCGGATGTCGAGGACATGCCGTGCGCCGCGCAGGCCGTGCAGGGCGTTCTCGAAGTGCGGGGCCAGCTCCGCGGCCCGCTGCACCAGGCTCTCGCGCTCCAGCAACTCCAGCGCGGCGAGGGCGGCGGCGCAGGCGACCGGGTGGGCGGAGTAGGTGTAGCCGTGGGCGAACTCCACCGCGTGCTCGGGCAGGTCCTGCTGCATGAAGGTGGCGTAGATCTCGCTGCTCGCCACCACCGCGCCCATGGGAATGGCGCCGTTGGTGAGCTGCTTGGCGAGGTTGAGGATGTCCGGCACCACGCCGAAGCGCTCGGCGCCGAACAGCGCGCCGCTGCGGCCGAAACCGGTGATCACCTCGTCGAAGATCAGCAGGATCTGGTGGCGGTCGCAGATCTCCCGCAGCCGCGCGAGGTAGCCCTCGGGCGGGACCAGGACGCCGGCCGAGCCGGCCATCGGCTCGACGATCACCGCGGCGATGTTCGAGGCGTCGTGCAGCTCGATCAGCCCGAGCAGCGCGTCGGCCAGGGCCGGGCCGCCGTGCGCGGGCAGGCCGCGGCTGAAGGCGTTTTCGGCGAGCTGGGTGTGCGGCAGGTGGTCGGCGTCCAGCAGCGGGCCGAAGGCCTTGCGGTTGCCGCCGATGCCGCCCAGGGCGGTGCCGCCGACGTTGACCCCGTGGTAGCCGCGGGCGCGGCCGATCAGTTTGCTCTTGCCGGGCTTGCCCTTCAGACGCCAGTAGGCGCGGGCCATCTTCAGCGCGGTGTCGGCGCATTCCGAGCCGGAGTCGGTGAAGAACACGTGGTCGAGGCCGGCCGGGGTCAGGCTGGCGAGCTTCTCGGCCAGGCGGAAGGACAGCGGGTGGCCGAACTGGAAGCCGGGCGAATAGTCGAGGGTGCCGAGCTGGCGCGCCACCGCCTCGGCGATCTCCCGGCGGCCGTGCCCGGCGCCGCAGCACCAGAGGCCGGAGAGGCTGTCGTAGACCTGCCGGCCTTCGGCATCGGTCAGGTAGTTGCCTTGCGCCGCGACCACCAGCCGCGGGTCGCGCTGGAAGTTGCGGTTGGCGGTGAAGGGCATCCAGTGAGCGCGCAGGTCGAGTCCGGCGACGGGGGAGGCGGGGATTTGCTGCGGTCGATTCATGGGGCCTCGCAGGCTGGGAAGGGGGCTGATCCCAGTCTAGGGTCTGTTGACGTTTTGGCGTAGGCCGCGACGGAGGCCCGTCTGGCGCAGAACAAGGAACGAGGAGAGAGGTTTGGTCATTCCAAATGAACGACGAGCGACGCCGTGCTGCGCCAGACGGGCCCCGTCCCTTCGGGTTGCGCGGCAAATGCCGCCATGCGGCGTTGCGGGACTTGGCAAGGGAATGACCATTGCCGGCGCCCCGCGCCTTGCCTGGCGGCATTTGACGCGGCAACGCGGCTCACGCCAAAACGTCAACAGACCCTAGCTGCCTGTGCCGTCGATGGGCGACCCGGCCCGGAGGGGCGAAGATGCCTGCCTAACGCCTGGCACCGAGGATCGTCAGGCCGATCAGGCGCGAGACCACCAGGGTGAAATACATGACCCCGGCGAACTCCTCGAGCATCACCAGGGCGCGGGAAAAGGGCTTGAGCGGCAGAATGTCGCCGACGCCGACCCCGGAGAGGGTGGTGAAGCTCAAGAACAGCAGGTCCATCCAGCTGCGCGTCGCGCCGGGATTCACCTGGCCGACGAAGCTGTCCGGGGCGACGAGCTGGCAGGTCATGAACAGGTAGGCGAAGGCCCAGGCCAGCAGGGTGAAGGTCGCGCCGGCGGCGAAGAGCTCGTCGGTGGTCGCCCGCTGGTCCTCCAGCATGTAGAAGATCAGGCTGCCTGCCGCATAGAAATAGAAGGCGCTCTCCAGCAGGGCCAGGCTCAGCTTGATCTCCCAGGCGGAGGCCAGGGTGTTGGCCAGCATCAGGACGAGGATGGCGGCGGCCAGCACCAGGGCGATCCAGGTCACCGCGGCGCTGCGGCGCACCATGCGCAGCGCCGCGCCCAGCACGACGATCCCGAAGGCCCCGAGCAGCGCCGGTCCGATCTGGGTGTCCTCCATCAGCGGATAGAGCAGCACGCCCAGCAACTGGATGAACAGCAGTCCGGCGGAAGGCAGGCGGATGAAGTACTGGAGGAGTGGCGGCATCGGCGGCAGAGGCGTCGGTACAGGACTGAGGGCAGTGTAAATAGGCGCGGCGGGGCTGTCATGGGGCGCAGCCATCGGATAGATTTTCGTCCTCCGAATCTCCGGCCTGCTCCATGCCCATGGACCTCCCGCATGACCACCGCCCGCTGATCGCCTGGATGCTGTTTTTCAGCATCCTGCTGGGCGCGTTGCATTGCAGCTTCGGCCATGGGCAGATGGTCGGCTTCATGCTGGCCGGGTCAGAGGGCTCCTGTGCGGGCGCGGAGCATTCCGGGTCGATGTCGCATGGCGATGACGAGGGTTCGGCGGAGATGCCGGCCTTCTTCAATTGCCCACTCTGCAGCTTCCTCGCCCTCGTCGATCTGGCCCTGCTGTTCGTCCTCGGCGCCTGGCTGCGCCCGCTGCATGTCTGGCGTCGCAGCCTGGCCCGGCGCGGCAAGGCACCCCCACGCCAGCACTGGCCTCCGGCCAATCCCCGCGCGCCCTGATTCCCGCCTGGCTTCGCCGTCGCTCCCATCCTCCGGGCCTGCCCGGGGCGAGCGTGCGCCGGCGAAGCCGGCCCTTCCTGCGACTTCGGCGTGGTCCCGGCCACGGCCGGGCCATGCCCGACACGGAACGAAGAAGAACTTCAGGAGAACGGGATGCGCCCTTCATCCATTCTGAGCCTGCTGGCGCTGAGCGCCGGCCTGGCAACCCCTGTCCTGGCCGAACAGATCGAGCTGGACAGCATGATCATCGACGGACGCCGTGCGTCGGACCCGACCGCGCCGAGCCTGACCGAGAAACGTGCCGAGTTCGCGCGAATTCCCGGCGGCGCCACGCTGGTCGACGGCGAAACCTGGAAGACCGGCCGCAGCAGCACCCTGCAGGACGCCCTGGGCATGGCCACCGGGGTGTTCGTCCAGCCGCGCTTCGGCGCCGAGGAGTCGCGCCTGTCGATCCGCGGCTCCGGCCTGCAGCGCACCTTCCACGGCCGCGGCCTGCTGCTGATGCAGGACGGCGCGCCGGTCAACCTGGCCGACGGCAGTTTCGACTTCCAGGTCATCGAGCCGCTGGCCACCGACCACATCGAGGTGCTGCGCGGCGCCAACGCCTGGCACTACGGCACGGCCACCCTCGGCGGGGCGGTCAACTTCGTCGCGCCGACCGGCAAGAGCGCGCCGCCGCTGGACCTGCGCTACGAAGGCGGCAGCTTCGACTATCAGCGGCTGTTCATGGCGGTCGCCCAGGACTTCGGCGACTGGGACGCCTACCTGAGCATGACCGACTCCTCCCAGGACGGCTTTCGCGACCACGCCCGGCAGGACAACCAGCGCTACTTCGCCAACCTCGGCGGGCGGCTCACGGAGCGGCTGTCCACCCGCTTCTACCTGACCCACGTGGAAACCGACTCCGAACTGCCGGGCAACCTGACCAGGGCGCAGATGCATGACGACGACGAGCAGGCCGCGCCGAACAATCTGCGCAACGACCAGCGCCGCGACTTCACCCTCGACCGCCTCGGCAACCGCACCGTCTGGCAGCTGGACGGCGGCCACAGTCTGGAGCTGGCGAGCTTCTACAGCGAGAAGGATCTCTGGCACCCGATCCATCAGGTGTACGACGTGGACAGCGAGGACTACGGCCTGCGCCTCACCCACAAGTGGCAGCGCCAGGGCTGGCGCTGGACCGGCGGCATCGAGGCCAGCCACGGGCGCAACCGCGACGTGCGCCACCAGAACGTCGGCGGCCACGCCGGGCGCAAGCTCAACGAGCTGCGCCAGACCGCGCGCAACCTGAATGCCTTCGCCGAGCTGGAAATCCCGCTGGCCGAGCGCTGGGCGCTGATCGGCGGACTGGCCTGGCTGCACCAGGAGCGCGAGGTCGACGACCGTTTCAAGTGCAGCACCGCGGTCGCCAGCCGGTGCGTGTTCCAGGACGAATCCTTCGAGTCGACCTACGTCGGCCGCGTCGCGCGCCTCGGCGTGCGCCACGATCTGGCCGAGGGCGTGCAGCTGTTCGCCAACTTCAGCCAGAGCTACGAGCCGCCGACCTTCAGCGAGCTGACCGGCGGCCAGATCGTCAGCAAGAACGACGCCCAGCGGGCGAGGACCTGGGAGGCCGGCCTGCGCTACAACCGCGGCGGCCTTGACCTCGACCTGGCGCTCTACCGCAGCGAGATCCGCGACGAGCTGCTGGCGCTCAACGACGCCAACGGCGACCCGCTGGGCACGATCAACGCCGACCGCACCCTGCACCAGGGCGTCAAGCTGGGCGGCGCCTGGTCGGTCGGCGCCTTCGTGCTGCGCGGGCAATACCTGTTCAACGACTTCCGCTTCGACGACGACGATGTCTACGGCGACAACCGCCTGGCCGGAGTGCCGCGCCAGTTCGTCAAGAGCGAACTGCTCTGGCAGCGGGCGGGCTGGTATGCCGGGCCGACCTTCGAGTGGGTGCCGAGCCACTATGCGGTCGACCACGCGGAGACCCTGTACACCGACCGCTACGCCCTCTGGGGGCTGAAGGCCGGCTACCGGGCGGCGCAGGGGCCGAGCTTCTTCATCGAGGGCCGCAACCTGTCCGACCGCCGCTACGCCGCCACCACCGGGGTGATCGCCGATGCTCGCGGGCAGGACAGCGCCCAGTTCCTGCCCGGCGACGGGCGCAGTCTGTATGCCGGGGTGGAATGGCGGTTGTGACGGTGGAGGCTCCGGGGTCCCATACCCCGGTTGCGCCGCGTGCATGGCCGGTTGGGGCGGATGGCCCCGACCGGCTGCAGCTTCGTCGTTAGCGGCGTCTGGCGGGCCACGACGCTACCTGCGCCGGACAGCCGCTGTTTTTCGATGGCTCGTCGAACCATCGCCAGGCCGGCGCCCTTCATGTTCCGACCGGACGGGCGCGACGGACAATCGACTGCTGCCGATCAATTGCAATACTCCGGATCGATATAGTTACCAAGCTCGTGCGTGGCGAAGATATCGCAATAATCGCCTTTCCCGGAGCTGGACCAGTTGCTGTGCTTGTCCAGGATCTCCATGACGCGATTGGCGAACTCGTACCTGTCCTGATAGGTGGAGCTGGATTGCAACTCGGCAGCCCAGTACACCAGTGTGTTGAAGTCCGTATCGGTGCTGGGATACCAGGTGTTGGTGATGACGTCGCCATCGACTTTCTTTCCATGGTAGAACTTCCACAGGGCCTGCCCGACCACGCGTCCTGCACTATAGGGATCGCCAGTGCTGGCGGCATTGACACAGGAAAAGTCCGTCAGCTTCGACAGGTCGCTGTCGTTCGTATGAACCCGGCCGATGCTGGAGCTTGAGAAATACGACTTCAAATATCCGATCGAAGTCATGACGGAAGTAATGGCGGAGCAGCATGAAGTGCCTGCTTCAATAATCCAGTAACCGTGTTGCACTCAGCTGCTGCAACCGCCCTTTCAAGGTTTTGACGGCATATTCTGGAATAGTCTCTTTCGGCGTCGTGGAAAAGCTGTCGATGTGGCCATTGAAAAATGAGAACGAAGCGTTCGGGTCCTGCGTGCGATATTCCTCCACCAGAGCTGAAAGTTTTTCGGATGGTTGAGTAGCCTGACTCCTCAGTTCGTTGTCGTTCGACTTTCCGGCATCTCCCGTACCCCCGGGCATTTCGTCGCCAGCCTGCGCACTACTTGCAGCCCAGCCTGCGCCCTAACCAGGATAAGCAACGACATTCTGCCCAAAAGGGATATTTTTTATGGCCGATCCTTTCCATCTCACTCTCCGCGCGATAGGGGCACAACAGGTTGGCGAGCAGTGGGATGTGTCGATCTTTGACATCGCATCCACTCGATAACCGCTGAGGGGAATCTAAAACAGTATTTGTGCAAAGAAGTTTCTTCGGCAATCCCTCTGCCAAAAGCCGGGCCTGGACGTGATGGTTGAATGAATGCAAATGCAACCGGTGGATGCACGCGAATTGCGGGCGCCAGTAGATGCGCTCCATCTTCAGCGCGATATCGGCGTATTTCGAGGCGGAGCCGGTGAGGAGCGGCTGGCCGGGCTGGAAACCGGGGCAATAGTCGAGGGGCCGGATCGATGCGCCCCTGGTGTCGGCGATTTTCCGGCAGCGGCGCCGCCTCCGGGAGTCGCCGATACTCGCGGCCGGGGCCCGTCGCCGAGCATCAATCGGTGCATCGAAACCCGCAGAATCGCCGGCGCAGGAGCTTTTATTCTGCGGGGTTGCTCTTCCTGGTCGTCGCTCCCGACCCGCAACGTCAACAGTCCTTGATTGCGATGCAATAGCGAATTAATGGCAATCGTATTGCCCTTGGATCCTGAAACCGCCATACTTACATACGGTTACAAGATTTTGCGTAACCACTTTGAAATATAAGACGTTGCGCGGCGGAAAACTCGAGAGTTTCCAAAGAACAAGTTGATTCGGACAGGGAGAGCCGGAAGCCTGGTCCCGGTGCTGTCAGCGTTGTTTGCTGTCGGTTTCCAGTCACTCCTTTGCGTCAAGGTTTCGACATGCATTCATGTCGGACGTCTCCTATTCGAACTTCTCTTAATAACTTTATATTTAAGAAAAACTGAAAATGTTCGATGTGTCGGAAGAGCGGGCTGCTGTTTGCGAGTCGCTATCGGAGTCATGCCCGCTGACCGGGTTGCAGCATGCCTATTGGGTTGGCGAGCAGAAGGTCTACAAGTTTCATACTGTCCCGTTCCTTTATTTCTGCTATTTCACCGAGGACCTCGACATTCCCCGGCTCGAAACGGCACTCCAGACAGTACTCGAGGCTTATCCAGAATTGTCCATGGAGTTCCTCTCCGATGGCACCCAGCGTCCGGCGCTGGAGCCGGTCGGGAAGGTTTCCCTCGAGTTGACCGACTGGCGCGGCCAGCCGCCGATCGGCACGGCCGAACTACAGGATCTGCGCAAGAAGGGCATGGAGGAGAAGCTGGCCCTGCTCGGCGCCAGGGTACAGGTCACGGCATTCCTGGACCGTGTCGCCGACGGTTATTACGTCAACTTCGCCTTCCGCCTGATCTCCTTCGATGCCTTCTCGGTGCGCCTGTTCTACAACGCCCTGGTGCGGGTCTATAACGGCATGGGCCTGCCCGAGGAGCCGCGTGCCTTCTTCGCCGAGTTCATGGCCAAGCGCCAGGCGCTCAAGCAGACCAGCGTCTTCCAGCGCTCCATGCAGTACTGGCAGGAGCGGATCGCCACGCTGCGCAATGCCCCGGAGCTGCCGGTGGTCGAGCACGAGCGCATGCCGGATGAGTCCCGTCTCCGGCGCATCCGCTTCGTGTTCGGCCCGGAACGGGTGGCCCGCCTCAACGAGCAGGCGCGCAAGCTGGGCATCAGTCCCAGCATGCTGTTCTGCACCGCCTATACCGATGTGCTGCGCCTCTGGTCGCGCAATCGCGACTTCACCATCAACATGCTGATGAGCCATCGCCCCTCGGGCGATCCGCGCTTCCAGCGCGCCTTCGGCAACTTCGGCAGCACATTGCTGCTGGAGTCCGTCGATGCCCCCGGGCTGTTCGTCGAGCGGGCCAGGGTCCTGCAACGGCAGCTGGCGCGGGATATACGCCACTCCCGTGTCGAGGGCGTCGACGTGATCCGCGCCATGGGCAGCACCGGCACCGGCCTGCCGGTCATGCCGGTGGTGTTCGCCAGTTCCCTCGGCCTCGACCTGCCGGAGGGCCTGCTGCTGCCCAACGAGTTCGGCCTGAAGAACATGGGTGGCGGTCTGCACACCCCGCAGGTCTGGCTGGACTGCCAGGTCTACATGTACCTCGATGAGCTGGTGCTGAACTGGGACTATGTGGAAGGCCTGTTCCTGCCCGGGGTCATCGAAAACATGTTCGCGGCCTTCGAGCAGCAGATCGAAGCCATCCTGCAGCACGACGCCCCCCAGGAAGCGCTGCTGCTGCCCAGGGTTCCGCCGCAGGCGCTGCTGGCGCGCCAGGCAGCCAACCAGACCGGGCGCGCGCTGCCGACCGGACGGCTGGAGCACTTCGTCGCCGAGGCCTGTGCCCGTTATCCCGAGCGGGCGGCGATCATCGCCGCCGACCGCGTCGTCGACTACCAGAGCCTGTGGGGCTGGAGCACCAGCCTCGCGGCCAGCCTGCGTCAGGCCGGCGTGGGGGCCGACGATCTGGTCGCCGTGGTGGCCAAGCGTGGCTGGCGCCAGGTGACGGCCCTGCTCGGGGTGGTCCAGTCCGGCGCGGCCTATCTGCCGATCACCAGCGACCAGCCGGCGGCACGCAAGGAATGGCTGATCGCCCGTCCGGGGGTCAAGGTCGTGCTGATCGAGCGCGAGCTGGCCACCGGCCTGAGCCTGCCGCCGGACGTCCGCGTGCTGCTGCTGGAGGATGCGCTGCCCGATGCACCGCCGCCGGCGGTGGCGCTGGAGCCGGCCCTGGGCGAGCGTGATCTGGCCTATGTGATCTTCACCTCCGGCTCGACCGGTCAGCCCAAGGGCGTGGCCATCGACCATCGCGGGGCGGTCAACACCATCCAGGACGTGATCGCCCGCTTCGGCCTGAGCTGCGAAGACCGGATGATCGGCCTGTCCAGCTTCAACTTCGACCTGTCGGTGCACGACATCTTCGGCAGCCTGGCCGTGGGCGCCGCGCTGGTGCTGCCGCCGCATAGCGAGACGCCGGCGCCGGACCAGTGGGCCGCCTGCGTGCGCGAGCATGGGGTGACGGTGTGGAACACCGTGCCGGCTTCGCTGGAAATGCTGATCGAGTTCCTCGGCCCGCAGGCCGCCGTCCATCTGCACAGCCTGCGGCTGGTGATGCTCAGTGGCGACTGGATCCCGATCACCCTGCCGGAGCGCCTGAAGAAGGTGGTGCCGGGCGTCACCCTGATCAGCCTCGGCGGCGCCACCGAAGCCTCCATCTGGTCCAACTACTTCCCGGTCGAGCGGGTCGCGCCGGGCTGGAAGAGCATTCCCTACGGCTGGCCGCTGTCCAACCAGAGCTTCCATGTGCTGACCCGGGAGCTCGAACCGGCTCCCGACTGGGTGCCGGGCGACCTGTACATCGGCGGCATCGGCCTGGCCCGGGAGTACTACGGCGACCCGGCGCGCACCGCGGAAAGCTTCATCATCCATCCGCAGACCGGCGAGCGCCTGTATCGCACCGGTGACGTCGGCCGCTACTTCGAGGACGGCTGCCTCGAGTTCCTCGGCCGCCTTGACGGCCAGGTGAAGATCCGCGGCTTCCGCATCGAGCTGGAAGAAATCGACGCCAACCTCGCGCGCTGCCCGGGCATCCGCGCCGTCACCACGGTGGCGGTGCGCAGCGGTGACGACAGCCGTCTGGTGGCTTTCTACCAGCCATCGGCCGAACCGCTGGAGGTCGAGGCGATCCGCGCCCATCTGGCGACCGCCCTGCCTCCCTACATGATCCCGTCGCAGTTCATGGCGTTGTACAGCCTGCCGGTCACGGCCAACGGCAAGGTCGACCGCAAGGCGCTGTCGGTCATGGCCGACGCGCTCGGCCCGGAGGAGCGGCCCCGGCGCAGTCCGGGCAGCGAAACCGAGCGGCGCCTGGCCGGTCTGTGGAGCCAGCTGCTCGGCATCGAGGAGCTGGGGGTGGACGACGAGTTCTTCGAGCTGGGCGGCACCTCGCTGCTGGCGGTGCGCCTGATCAACGCCATCACCAGCGAGTTCGGCCAGACCCTGCCGCTGGTGTCGCTGCTGCGCCACGGCACCATCGCCGCCCAGGCCGCCATGCTCGAGGCGGCCGAGCACGCCGGCCACCAGCGCACCCCGCTGGCGGTGCTGCGCGAGGGCGGGCAGGCCACCCTGGCCGTGGTCCACCCGGTCGGCGGCAACATCCTCTGCTACCGGGAGCTGATCGAGCTGCTGCCCGCCGGGGTGACCCTGCTCGGCCTGCAATCCCCCGGCGACGGCGCTCCGCGACGGCTGGACGAGCTGGCCGCCGGCTATGTGGATGCCCTCTGTAGCCAGGTTGCCGACCCGGCTTCGGTCCACCTGCTGGGCTGGTCCATGGGCGGGGTGATCGCCCAGGAAATGGCCCGGCAGATGGAGGCCCGCGGCATCGCGCCGAACGGGGTGACGATGATCGACAGCTGGATGGCTGCGCCACAGAACGAAGGCAGCCTGCGTCTGGAAGGGGAGGCCCTGTTGCTCAACTTCCTCCGCGACCTGCTGTCCGGCGAGCCGCTGCCGATCGACTTCGACAGCCTGTCGCGGCTGGAAGAAGCCGGACGGCCGGCGGCCATCGTGCAGGCGCTGAAGCAGGCCGGCGGCATCGGCTCCGACCTGTCCCGGGACGAGTTCCTTGCCCTCCTGGGCGAGTATCGGGCCAACTACGACGCGCTGGTCGCTCACGCCCCGCGCCCGACGGCCACGCCCACGCGCCTGTACCGGGCCAGCCGCAGCATGGACTTCCCGCTGCTGGCTCCCTTTGCTCTGGCAGAAGCCGCGCACCTCGATGTCATCGACTGGGAAGGCGATCACTTCTCGGTGGTCGAGCGGAATTCCCTGCGCGAGATCCTGGCGCACCTCTCGAACGCCGCCGAGGTCGCCCTCTGGTAGAGGCCGGACAACTGCGACCGCCCTGCTGCTGCGGCAGCAGGGCAGTCGCCATCTTCCCCAGTTACGGATAAAGAATTCAATGAGTGGACATTTCGATACCCTGATCGTCGGTGGCGGCCAGGGCGGACTCTCTACGAGCTATTACCTCACCCAGCAGAAACGCTCCCACCTGGTTCTGGAGCGTGGCGATGTGCCTGCGCCCGCCTGGCGCGACGACCGCTGGGACTCCTTCACCCTGGTCACGCCCAACTGGGACTTCCGCCTGCCCGGCGCCACCTACGCCGGTGACGATCCCGACGGTTTCATGCCCCGTGAGGAGATCGTTCGGACCTTTGCCGACTATGTGCAGCGCCACCAGCTGCCGGTGAAGTTCAATTGCGAGGTTACCAGAATCTGCGCCGATCCGGCCGGCTTCCGCGTTTCCACCCGCGACGGCGACTACACCGCGCGCAACGTGGTGGTCGCCACCGGGCTGTTCCAGTTCCCGCGCCGGCACGCGATGGCGGCCCAACTGGCCCCGTCGATCGTCCAGATGCACTCCGGCGCCTACCGCAACCCGGCGGCGCTGGCACCCGGCGCGGTGCTGGTGGTCGGCAGCTCGCAGTCCGGCTGCCAGATCGCCGACGAGCTGAACCGGGCCGGGCGCACTGTCTATCTGTGCGTCGGCCGGCACGACCGGGCGCCGCGCCGCTACCGCGGCAAGGACATCTTCGAGTGGATGCGCCTGTCCGGGCTGGCCGACCAGACCGTCGACAGCCTGCCTTCGCCGAAGCTCAGGTTCACCCCCAACCCGATCATGGCTGGCCGCCATGAAGGCGGCAGCCTCAACGTGCACCGGCTGGCCCGCAATGGCGTGCGGCTGCTCGGCACGCTGCAGGACATCGACGGGTCCTGCCTGAGCATCGCGCCCGACCTGCACGACAACCTGGCCGGCACCGACCAGCGCGAGGCCGAGCTGCTGGGCAAGATCGACATGCTGGTGAAGATGCGCAACCTGGATCTGCCGGAGGAACAGCCCGAGCGTCTCGAGGACGGCTACGCCGCGCCGCTGAGCGAGCGGCTCGACCTGGCCGAGGCCGGCGTCACCACCGTGATCTGGGCCACCGGCTACGGCTTCAGCTTCGATCTGGTCAGGTTCCCGGTGTTCGACGAGGACGGCTATCCGCTGCAGCAGCGCGGCGCCACGGCCCAGCCGGGGCTCTACTTCGTCGGTCTGCCCTGGCTGTACAACAAGCGCTCCGGCCTGTTGAGCGGCGTCGGCGAAGACGCCGAGCACATCGCCGGACATATCCAGGCACGGGACAACGGGAAGGGCTGAGGTCGTGAGTCAAGAAGCACCGGCGAACGCCGCCGCACAACCCGCAGGCCCGACACCGGGAAGCGCCCGCAAGGCCAAGGTGATCCTCGCGCTGATCGCCGTCGCCGGCCTCGTCGTCGTGGGGCGCATGTGGTGGCGCAGCACCTATTTCGAGGAAACCGACAACGCCTACGTGGAGGGCTACATCAGCGCCATCGCCCCGCGGGTCGACGGGGTGGTGACCAGGGTCCTGTTCGAGGACAACCAGAAGGTCCGCGCCGGCGACGTGCTGGTCGAGCTCGATCCGGCCGACTATGCCGTGCGGGTCGAGGAGATCAAGGCCCGGTTCCTGGAGGTCGATGCCGAACTGCTCAAGCTGGGTGCCGACATCGAGCAGGGCGAGGCCAGGGTCCGCGCGCTGACCGCGCGCTCGGCCCGGCGACTGGCTGAACTCAAGCGCCACAGGCAGGACGCCGAGCGCCAGCTGGCCCTGCGCAACCAGGACATCAAGGCCGTGACCGGGACGGAGCTGGACGCGGCCATCGCCGCCCGCGACGGCGCCCAGGCGGATTACACCGCCCAGCAGGAGGAAATCCGTGCGGCCCAGGCCGGCGTCGAGGCGACCCGCTCGTCCCGCGCCGTCCTGCTCGCCCGCAAGGAGGTGCTCGCCGCCAGGCTGCGCGATGCCGAGCTGCAGCTCGAGTACACCACCCTCAAGGCGCCGGTGGACGGCCGGATCGGCAACAAGTCGGTCGAGGTCGGCGATCACGTGGCGAAGGGCCAGCGCCTGGTGGCGATCATCCAGGATGGCGTCTGGGTGACGGCGAACTTCAAGGAAACCCAGCTGCGCGACCTGACGCCGGGACAGAAGGTCGACATCCGCCTCGACACCTTCCCCGGCGAGAGGATCGAGGGCCGGGTGGACAGCTTCGCGCCGGCCTCGGGTGCCAAGTTCGCCCTGCTGCCGCCGGAGAACGCCACCGGCAACTTCACCAAGATCGTCCAGCGCGTACCGGTGAAGATCACCTTCTCCCCGGAAACGCCGAAGGCCCTGATGGAGCGGGTGGTGCCGGGCATGTCGGCGCTGATCGAGGTCGATCTGCGCCAGGAACCGCCCAAGGTGGCCGCCCAATGAGCGGCCCGCCCGCGCCCGCCGCGGATCAGGTGACCTCGCGGACCTGGATCGCCATCGCCGCGGCGGTCCTCGGGGTGTTCATGGCGGTGCTCGACACCCAGATCACCAACGCCTCGCTGCCGGAGATCCTCGGCTCGCTGTCGGCCTCCATGGAAGAAGGCTCGTGGATGAGCACCACCTACCTCGCGGCGGAGGTGGTGGCCATTCCGCTGACCGGCGTCTTCCTGCGGGTGTTCGGCCCGCGCACCTTCATCCTGGGCAACACGGTGCTGTTCCTGGTGTTTTCGACCCTCTGCGGGATGGCCTGGAACCTGGAGTCGATGATCGTGTTCCGCACGCTGCAGGGCTTCTTCGGCGGCGCGCTGATCCCGACGGCGATGACCCTGATCATCGTCAGCCTGCCGCCGGGCAGGCGGCCGATGGCGCTCGCCTGGCTGATGCTGGCCAGTACCCTGGCGCCGACGCTGGGGCCGACGGTCGGCGGCATCCTCACCGAGTTCTACAGCTGGCCGTGGATCTTCTACATCAATTGGCTCCCCGGCGTCCTGATGCTGGCCGGCATCGCCATCGGCCTGGATGCGCAGCCGAAGAAGTTCGAGCTGTTGCTGAAGATGGACTGGCTGGGCATCGCCGGGATGATCGTCGGCCTGGGCGCGCTGATCGTCTTTCTCGAGGAGGGCAACCGCAAGGACTGGTTCGACTCGGAGTTCATCCGCACCACCAGCTTCGTCGCCTTCG
Source organism: Azotobacter chroococcum (assembly GCF_002220155.1). Classification (NCBI taxonomy): domain Bacteria; kingdom Pseudomonadati; phylum Pseudomonadota; class Gammaproteobacteria; order Pseudomonadales; family Pseudomonadaceae; genus Azotobacter; species Azotobacter chroococcum. The sequence goes on from NZ_CP011835.1 coordinate 1,873,687, forward strand.
CCGGCATCCTCCTGTGGATCGGCAGCCAGCTGCTGCGCCCCGATCCCTTCGTCAACGTCTGGCTGTTCGGCCGGCGCAACTTCTGGGTGTCGTCCGGGGTCGGCGCAGTGGCGGGCCTGGGGCTGTACGGCTCGACCTTCGTCCTGCCGCTGTTCCTCGCCCACATCGCCGGCTACAACTCGCGGCAGATCGGCGAGACCATCATGTGGATGGGCCTGCCGCAGATCATCATGACCCCGGTGGCGGCGGTGCTGGCCAAGAAGATCGACAACCGCGTCATCTGCTCGGCCGGCCTGCTGCTGTTCTCCGTCTCCTGCTTCATGAACGCCTACATGACAGCCGACACCGGCTACGACCAGTTGATCGCCTCGCAGATATTCCGCGCCCTCGGACAGCCGCTGATCCTCATCACCCTGTCCAACATGGCCATCCACCAGATCGAGCTGGCCAACCTGTCCTCGGCCTCCAGCCTGTACAACATGACCCGGGTGCTGGGCGGTGCGGTCGGCACGGCACTCCTGTCCACGGCCATCACCATGCGCGAGCACCTGCATTCCGAACACCTGGTCGAAGCGGTTTCCCTGTTCTCCTCAGCCACTCGCGAACGGATCGCAGCCATTACCACGATGCATATGAACAACAACGGCGACATCGCCCTTGCCACTCATCAGACCATGGCCACCCTGAACGGCGTGGTTCAGCGCGAGGCCTTCGTGATGGCCTACAGCGACAGTTTCTTCATTCTGGGCAGCATGCTGCTGGCGTCGGTCGGCCTGGTCTGGCTGGCGGATCGCATCGTGGCTCCCGGCGCCAAGGGGAAGGGCAACCGATGAACAACCGACTTCCCCTCCTGCTGGGACTGGCCGTCGCGCTGCAGGGCTGCAGCATCGAGCCTTTCGTGCTGGCGCCCGACCCGGAGTTGCCGTCGAGCTACCGCAAGGCTTCCCCGGACGAGCCGAACAACGTGGATGTCCGCTGGTGGCGGGTCTACCGGGACCCGGTGCTCGACTACCTGGTCGAGGGCGTCCTGGAGCGCAACCCCTACACCCAGTTCGGCAAGCTGCACGTGGCCGAAGGGCAGGCGGGCGTGCTGAGCACCCGGGCCGATCTCTTCCCCAACCTGAACTTCGGCGCCAGCCGGGACGAGAGCCACACCTCGACCAATACCCCGCTGGGCGAGCTGCTCCAGCAGGGGACCATCGCCGGCCAGAGCAACCGCATCACCACCAATACGGCCTGGCAGATCGACCTCTGGGGGCGGATCGCCCAGTCCGTCGAGCTGGCCAAGGCCAAGCTGGGCGTGGCCGAGGCCACCCGGCGCAGCGTGGCGCTGGTCCTCGCCCGCGAGGTGGCGGTCGCCTACTGGCAGTTCCGCGCCGCCGAGGCCGACTACGCCCTGCTGGAGCAGATCCGCGCCGAGCGGGCGGAGGCGGTCCGCTTGATCGGCATGCGCCTGGATACCGGCCTCAACACCGAGCAGGACCTGCTCGAGGCCAAGGTCAGGCTGGCCAGGGTGGAGGCCGAGATGCACGAGGCCGTGGTCAAGCGCGACATGAACGAGCAGGAACTGGCGATCCTGATGGTGGTGGATGTGAAGGACTTCCGCGTGCCGTCTCCGCCGGAGTACGCCCTGCCCGAGATTCCCGCGGTGGCCCCCGGCCTGCCGGCGACCATCCTGTCCCGTCGCCCGGACCTGATGGACTCTTCCGAACGCCTGCGCGCCCTGATCGCCCAGGAGCGGATCGCCGAGACCGCCTTCTATCCCAGCATCAGCCTGACCAGCCGCTACGGCTTCGCCTCCCAGGACCTGAGCGACCTCACCAAGCACGCTTCCCGGGAGTTCTCCTTCGTGCCGATCTCCCTGAACCTGCCGATCTTCGACGCCGGGCGCAATCGGGCCAACCTGGAGGCGGCGCGCCTGCGCTACCAGCAGCATGTGAACGTGCACAAGGTCAACATCCTCATCGCCCTGCGCCAGGTGGACGACGGCCTGACCCAGGTCCAGGCGGCCCGGGAGCGGCTGAGCATCCTCGACGAGGCGCTGGAGGCTTCCCAGCGGCGTGCGGATGTCGCCGCGGCCCGCTATGCGGTGGGGCAGAGCAACTACCTGGAGGTCACCCGGGCCCAGGACAATTCGCTGTCGCTGCAGCGCAGGCAGGTGCGGAGCCGCATCGATGGCCTGATGGCCTCGACCATGCTGATGGAAGCGCTGGGGGGCGGCTGGAACGAGTCCCTCGAGGGAGGGCAAACCGTCGCCGGGGCGGAATGAGGAGGGCGGTTCGGCAGCCGGTGCCCTACGGGATCGCCCGCATCTTCGCGACGTGCAATGCCCTTGGCGGTTGAAAGGGCTGGCGCTCAGCGCGGGCGGAAGCGGAAGCCCCGGTAGTTCAGCACCACGCCGTCGCTGGCGATCCGCTCCAGGACGATGCCGGGGCCGGCCTGGTCGCCCTGGTGCAGGATGCGTTCGTTGATCACCGCCATGCGCAGCTGCGGCTCCTCGGCGTAGGAGAAGCCGGAGAGGGAAAGCCTCGGCAGGCTCTGGCGCAGCTCGGCGGGCAGTTCGTGGAAGCCGAGCACCCGCTCGGGCGGCGCCGGCAGGGCAGGGGCGGGCCGGGCTGCCGGTTGCGTGGCGGCGAGCGCTGGAGCGGAGGGCGGGATCTCGGGCGCCGCCGGTGGGTCCAGGCGGATCAGCGGCGGTTCCGGGATGACGCTCGGGGACGACGGCGGCTGGCTGGCGACGGCGGGCCCGGGCCGTTCCGCCGCGGGCGCGGGGCTGGCGGCAACCCTTGCCGGGGCCGGGGCGACGGGTGCCGGAGGTGCGCTGCGCGGAGCGGGCGTTTCCGCTGGCGGCGCCTGAACGACCGCGCCGGCCGCCGCGTTCTGCCAGGGCCGCCACCAGGCGAGGCCGGCGCCGACCAGCGCCAGGCCGAGCGCCAGCAGCAGGTAGGCCGGCGGGCGCCGGCCGGCGGCTTCGCGGGGCGGGGCGAGCAGCGGCGGCAGGCTGTTGAGGGCCGGCGCCTTGCCCTGCTGGCGGGCGTGCTCGGATTGCTTCAGGGCTTCGAGTATGTAGGACATGTCAGTAGCTCAGTACGGCCATCTCGGTGGCGCCCAGGCCGGCCAGGCGTTCCAGGGTCTGCGCGCCGACCACGCCGTCGGCGAGCAGGCCGTTGGCCTGCTGGAACTGGCGCACGCGCTGCTCCAGTTCGCGGCCGAACAGCGGGTCGCCGGCGCGCGGGCGGCTCTGTCCTTCCCAGCGCGCCAGCTGCAGGTCCACCCAGGCCACGTCGGCGCCGCGGCTGCCCAGGGTCAGGCGCCGGCTGCGGGCCAGCGGCGCCTGCTGCAGCTGGACGTAGCGGCCGCTCCAGCGCCGTGCCAGCGCGGCGAGGCCGACCTCGCGGACTTCGCCGGCCACGACCAGCCGCGTCCGCCGCCCGTCGTGCGCCAGCAGCGTGGCGAGGAAGGGCGGCCCTCCGGCCGGGGCGAGTTCGACGATCAGGGGCGGCTGCAGGCTGGCCAGGGACTCCGCCGTGGTCTGCCGGCGCAGGCAGCGCAGGCTCATCTCCTCGACCTGCCGGCAGGCGCCGTCGAGATCGCTGGGCTGGCGGATGCCCGCCTGCCAGTGGCCGAACAGCGCGCGCACCGCCAGCGCCTCGTGCAGCCAGTGCTCCTCGCTCGCGGGGCCGACGAGCTCCTCCTCCGGCGGCGGTTCGGCGGGATCGGAACGTGGCGGCTCCAGGGGCGGCTCGCTTTCCTGGTCTGGAGATCCGGCCGGCGCGGCGGGGGGCGATGGCGTATCGCCGCTGCCGGGGACGATGCCGGGCGGCTCGGGCTCGGGCGCGGGACTGGGAGCCGGCGGTGCGGCGTCGGCAGGCGCGGACACGCCGGCAAGCAGGTTGTCCAGGCCGCTGCGGCCGGCGCCGAGCAGCGGCTGCGGCGCCAGCTGCCAGCCGGCCGTGGCCATGCCGGCGAGCAGGCTGACGCCGAGGGCGGCGGCGAGGGCGGCGGGGACTTTCGGCCGGCGCGGCAGGCCGAACACCTCGCGGGCGGCGCTGTCCAGGGTGGCCCGGTCCACCGCGGGCTTGCCCTGCACGTAGGCACCGAGCAGGGCGCGGTCGCAGAGCACGTTGATCAGCCGCGGCGTGCCGCCGCTGAGTCGGTAGAGGCGCTCCAGCAAGGGCGGCGCGAAGAGCTCGGCGCGGGTGCCGGCGACGGCCAGGCGGTGGCGGACGTAGGCGCCGACCTCCGGGCGCGACAGCGGCTCCAGGTGGTAGCGGGCGACGATGCGCTGGGCGAGCTGGCGCATGTCCTCGCGGGCGACGAGCTCGCGCAGCTCGGTCTGGCCGAGCAGGATGATCTGCAGCAGCTTGTGCCGCTCGGTTTCCAGGTTGGTCAGCAGGCGCAGCAGTTCCAGCACCCCGGCGGACAGGTTCTGCGCCTCGTCGACGATCAGCACCGTCTTGCGGCCGCGGGCGTTGCTTTCCAGCAGGTGGGCGTTGAGCCGGTCGAACAGCGCCTTGAGGCTGCAGACGCCCTCGGGCAGGGCGATGTGCAGTTCCTCGCAGAGGGTCTTGAGCAGCTCCAGGCGGCTCAGCTTGGGATTGAAGATGAAGGCGATGTCGCAGTGCTCCGGCACCTGCCCGAGCAGGCAGCGGCACAGGGTGGTCTTGCCGGTGCCGACCTCGCCGGTGAGCAGCACGAAGCCGCCGTCGATCTGCAGGCCGTAGAGCAGGTGGGCGAGCGCCTCGCGGTGCCGCTCGCTCATGAACAGGTAGCGCGGGTCGGGCGAGATGGAAAAGGGGGCCTCGGAAAAGCCGAAATACGGGTTGTACATGTGCCTGCGTTCCGTGGCTGGAAACTGTTTTCAGGGTAGACGCATCGGGCGACAGCTTGGTGGCAGGAGGCTGCATTCCGTCATGGCGGGCCTGCCGGTGGCAGGCCGGGGCCGCGGCGGACGCGGTCCCGGTTTCGGCCCGTCCCCCGGCGCGCGGGGGACGGGCCGGGTTTCACTGGACGGTCACGGTGATCTCCCTGCTGGTCAGGCTGCTGCTCAGGGTCACGGTCCTGTCGGCCGGCGGCGCCACGGTGCTGTTGCTGGCCTTGATCTGCCAGCGACCGTTCTGGCTCGGCGTGGCCGTTCCCAGGGTGACGCCATCGACCAGCACCCGGATGCTGTTGCCGGTTACCACGCTGGTGGTGCCGCGGATGTCCCAGCTCCAGCGGTTGGCGTTCTTCGCCTGCACGGTGGCCTTCTGCACCGCGAGGTTTTCCTGCACCGCCGCTGCCGTGACCGCGACCGTCACGCTGGCGACGTTGGAATCGGCGCCGAGGCTGTCGCGGACCTGGTAGCTGAAGCTGGTGCTGAAGTTGGCGGTGACGCCGCTCGGCGGGGTGTAGGTGATCTGGTTGCCGTCGATGGCGACCGTGCCCTGGCCGCTGGCCGGCTGGCTCAGGTTGACGATGCTCAGCGGCGTGTTGCCCTCCGGATCGCTGTCGTTGGCCAGCACGTCGATGCTCACCGCTGTGCCGTTGCCGATGGCGCTCGCCGTGTCGTTCGCCGCGACCGGAGCCTGATTGGGCGCCACGCTGACGGTGACGGTGGCCGGTGTCGACTGGCCACCGCGGGCGTCCTGGACCTGGTAGGTGAAGGTCGTGACCAGCTGGGTCGTGACCGTGGCCGGCGGTGTGTAGACCACCTGGGTGCTGCCGCTGAGGGCGGTGCTGCCTTGCCCGTCGGCCGGCTGGGTCAGGCCGACCACGCTGAGCGGCGTGTTGCCGTCCGGGTCGCTGTCGTTGGCCAGCACGGCGATGAGCACCGGCACGCCGGCGCTGGTCGTGGCGCTGTCGTTTTCCGCCACGGGGTCCTGGTTCGGCCCGACGACCGGGGCGCTGCCGACCACCGTCACCGGCTCGCTGTCCACGCCGCCGGCGGAGGACTTCACGGTGACGCTGGCCGGCGGCTGGGCCAGGTCGCTCACGGTCAGGGTCTGCAGGGTGCCGGTCTTGGCCAGCAGCCCGTAGCCCTGCGCGGCAAGGTCGGGAAGCGTGGTTTCGTCGCTGGAGCTGGCCTCGATGGTCAGGCTGCGGTCGGCCCAGGCGTAGCGGGCGGTCCTGATCTTCACCACGTCGCTGAGGCGCGCCGACAGCGCGGTCGGCCGGGTCGTTCCCGACGGATCGCTGGCGGTGAGCACCACGAAGGGTGGCAGGCCCTGGCTCGGCGGATTGCTGGCGAAGAAATGCCCATTGTTGTCGCCGGTCAGCTCTGTCCCCTCCAGACAGGGCGAGGGCGGAGTGCCGTCGACCAGCTCCAGGGTTTCGCGGTAGCAGAGTTCGGCGCCGTTGGCGGAGCTGGCGAACAGGTCGAGGCGGGTGCCCGCGGCCGTGCGCCCGTAGGTGGCGCGGCCGACGCTCAGTGCGGTCGCCGGGCGGGCGTCGCGCACCTTGCCGGACAGGGCGAACTGGCCGGTCTGGATGACTCTCCCGCCGGGGCCCTCGATGCGCACGAAATTGTTGCCGGACAGCCCGCCGGTCACGGCCGTCGGCACGTTGGGGTCGCCGATGAAGGTTTCCGTTTCACCGGTTTCCGGGTTGGTCGCCGTGACCTGGCCGATCGTGCTGGTCAGGAAGGGGCCGATGTCGCCCTGCAGGGCGCCGCTGAAGTCGCCCGGCGCGCCGATGCCGATGTCGCGGGTGATGTTGATCGCCCGCCGGCCGGCGGTTTCGACCTGGACCGTTTCCACGCCGTAGGGGTGGGTGATGGTGTAGGTGCCGGCCACCGGCACCGAGGCGCGGATGCGGATGCGCGCGAAGCTCTGCTGGTCGCCGTCCCTGGGCTGCTCCAGGGCGAAGGCCGCCTCGATGGCGGCGACGTAGACCTCCAGTTCGAGGCCGCTGCCGTTGTCGGGGATGCTGGTCTCGGCGAGGAACCAGAAGAGTTCCGGCGGCCAGTTGTCCGGAAAGACCATCGGCTGGGTGTCGTCGTAGACGCCCGGCTCGGGGAGCAGGGTGCAGAGATAGGCGCCCGGCGTTCCGGACGGGCTGAGCGCCTTCGACTGGCAGAGCTCCAGGCTCAGCCCGCTTTCGTCCTGGTACCACTGGGGAAAGCCGCCGGTCGCCGGGGTGTAGGGGCCGGGGTCGACGGCCGCGAGTTCGGCCCGGGCCGCGCCGGCCGCGACGGCCAGTCCGAGGGCGCCGAGCAGTAATCCTGTCCGCTTGTTCATGATGCCTCCTGGCAATGTAGGTGCGCTGCCGGTCACTGGACGATGAGCACTTCTTCGGTGTCGCTGCCGCCGTTGGCGGAGTTCACCGTGACCCGTGCCGGGGGGATGGGGCTGATGCCGGTGTCCAGGCGCTTGAGCGCGCCGTCGCCTTCGACGGGCTGGTCGAGCGGGCCGATCGGCGTGCCGCTGGCGGCGTCGCTGGCGGTCAGGACGGGCTGCGCGATCCGGTCGCTGGAGCCGGCTACGATCAGCAGCTGGCCGGAGCCGGGGTTGTACTCGGCCCGCTCGATGGTCACCTGGTCGACCAGGATGGTGGGCAGGGTGGTCGAGCTACTGCCCGGGATGGCCGCGCTGTTGTCGGCGCGGACCTCCAGTTCGGCCAGCGGCGTCGGCGCGGCAGTCGACTGGCCGTACCAATGGCCGGTGCCGTCGGCCTCGGTCATCTCGACGCCGGCGCCGGCGCTGTCCCTGAAGCTGGCCAGGCCGGGCGGCGGCGGGGCCTGGACGAACAGGTCCTGGCTCTGCAGCGTCGCGCCGCTTGCGTCGCTGTCGCGCGAATAGGTGCTGCGCTGGATGATCAGCGGAGTCGGCCGCGGCACCGTGGAGAGCTTGCCGGAGACGGCGAACAGCTCGGTGCGCAGGTCGAGGCCGTTGGGGCCCTGGATGCGCAGGTAGTTGGTGCCGAACGGGCTGCCGGTGACCTGTTCCTCGAGGTTGGGATCGCCGACGAAGCGTTCGAGCGTGCCGGTGTCCGGGTTGGTTTCCTCGTAGGGACCGTTGACGCTGCGCAGGAAGGGACCGACGTCGCCCTTGAGGGCGCCGCTGAAGTCGCCCGGTGCGCCGATGCCGATGTCGCGGGTCAGGTTGATCGCCCCCACGCCGTCGGTCCCGAGGTCCTCTGCCGTGACCTCGAACACCTCGACCCCGTAGGGGTGGGTGATGGTGTAGCTGCCGGCGCTGGTCAGGTCGACGCGCAGGCGGATGCGCGCGAAGCTGATCTGGTCGCCGTCGACCGGCTGTTTGGTATTGAAGGCGGCTTCCAGGGCCGCGCCGTAGCCGAGGTTGACGCCGCCCTGCTGGATGAAGGCATCGGCGGTGAACCAGAAGGCCTCGCTGGGGAAGTTGCCGGGGAACACGATGTCCTCGGTATCGTCGAAGATGCCCGGTTCGGGCAGCAGCGCGCACATGTAGCTGGGGGCATCGGGCGTGCCTGGCACCCGCGAGCTGAGCGCCTTGGACAGGCACAGGTCGAGCACCCGGCCGTGGCTGTCCTGGTACCAGGCGGCGAAGCCGGCGGTGTCGTTGCCGTAGGGTCCGCTGTCCACGGCGAACAGCGCCGCCTGGGCGGTGTTGCCTGCCGCGAGGCCGAGCAGGGCTGCGGTCGCGGCTGTCGAGAAGGTTCTGCGCATGAGTCTCTCCCTGATGATGAGCAGGGCCGCTCGTGGACTTCTGGACTGCCTGTACACACCACTGGCTGGCTGCCATCAGCCCCGGGCAACTTCCATACCAGGCCGCTCCGTTGATGCGAAACGGCGAAGCGGCAAGGCTTCGGCGGGCCTGGCGCCGCTGGAGGCCGGGGGCAGGGGCTTGCGGATATACCCGGAATTGGGGGTTTTTCGGGGGGGCGGATGGGGGAAGGCGGGCGTGCCCGGCGCCGGGCACGCCCGCAGGTTCAGCGGGTCGCCGCCTCCCGCTCGCCGCGGGCCGGGTGGCGCCGGCGGTAGAAGACCTTTTCCAGCTCCACCGCCAGGCACACGCCGACCGCGCCGAGCAGGCACCAGCCCCAGGCGTTGAGGCTGAGCGCGGCGGTGCCGAACAGCTGCTGCAGCGGCGCCCAGTAGGTGAAGGCCAGTTGCAGCAGCAGCAGCAGGAACACCATGGCCCAGACCATGGGGTTGTGGCGGACGCCGAAGTAGGCCGGCTCGCGCAGGCGGCGGCAGCTGAACAGGTAGCCGATCTCGCCGGCGACCAGCACGTTCACCGCCAGGGTGCGGCTTTCCTCCAGCGTCCAGCCCTGCTGCTGGGTGAGCAGGAACAGGCCGAGGCTGGTGACGGTCAGCAGCAGCGACACGCAGAACACCCGCCAGAGCAGCCAGCCGCCGAGCAGCGGGGCCTTCGGATCGCGCGGCGGCTGCTGCATGAGCCCGCGTTCGGACGGCTCGAAGGCGAGGGTCAGGGCCAGGGTCACGGCGGTGATCATGTTGACCCAGAGGATCTGCAGCGGGGTGATCGGCAGGGCCAGGCCGAGGGCGATGGCCACCAGCAGCACCATGGCCTGGCCGCCGTTGGTGGGCAGGATGAACAGGATCGACTTCTTCAGGTTGTCGTAGACGGTGCGGCCCTCGGCCACCGCCTCCACCAAGGTGGCGAAGTTGTCGTCGGCCAGCACCATCTGCGCCGCCTCCTTGGCCGCCTCGGTGCCCTTGATGCCCATGGCGATGCCGATGTCGGCGCGCTTGAGCGCCGGGGCGTCGTTGACCCCGTCGCCGGTCATCGCCACGCGGGCGCCGCCGGCCTGCAGGCGCTCGACCAGGCGCAGCTTGTGGGTCGGGCTGGTGCGGGCGAACACCGAGGTTGCGGCGAGGCGGGCATCCAGCTCGGCGTCGCCCAGGTTGTCCAGCTCGGCGCCGGTCAGCGCCCGGCCGCCTTCCAGGCCCAGGCGCTGGGCGATGGCGCCGGCAGTGGCGGCGTGGTCGCCGGTGATCATCTTCACCGCGATGCCGGCGCTGCGGCATTCGGCGATGGCGCGGATGGCCTCCTCGCGCGGCGGGTCGATCATGCCGACCAGGCCGAGGAGGATGAAGCCCTCGTTCAGGTCGTCCTCGTCGAGCTGCTGGCGGGCCTGCTCCAGCGGCCGGATGGCCAGGCCGATCATGCGCAGGCCCTGGCGGGCGCCCTCGTCCAGGCGCTGGTGCCAGTAGCGCCGCTCGAGCGGCTCGTCGCTGCCCGCCCGCCACTGGCGCTGGCAGACTTCCAGCAGGCGCTCCGGGGCGCCGAACTGGTAGATCAGGCCATGCCCGGCGTGGTCGTGGTGCAGGCTGGCCAGGCTGCGCCGTTCGGCGCTGAAGGGGATGGCGTCGACCCGCGGCAGGCGCTGGCTTTCCTGGGGCAGGTGCAGCCCGACCTTGCCGGCCAGGGTGAGCAGGGCGGCTTCGGTGGGGTCGCCGGCGATGCCCCAGCCGTCCGGCAGGTGATGCAGGCTGGCGCTGTTGGCGAGCAGGCCGGCGCGGGTCAGTTCGAGCAGGTCGTTGGCGGTCTCCAGCTCGCACAGCCGGCCGTCGTCGCAGTGGATGGTGCCGCGCGGCGCGTAGCCGACGCCGCCCACCTCGTAGCTGTGCTCGCGGGTGAAGACACGCTGCACGGTCATCTCGTTGCGGGTCAGGGTACCGGTCTTGTCCGAGCAGATCACCGTCACCGCGCCCAGGCTCTCCACCGCCGGCAGGCGGCGGATGATCGCCCGGTGGCGGGCCATGCGCTGCACGCCGAGGGCGAGGATGATGGTCAGCACTGCCGGCAGCCCTTCGGGGATGGCCGCCACGGCCAGGCCGACCGCGGCCATCAGCATGTCGCCGGCGGAATAGTCGCGCAGCAGCACACCGAAGGCGAAGGTCGCCGCGGACAGGACGACGATGATCAGGGTGAGCTGCCGGGCGAAGTGCGCCATGTCGGCCAGCAGCGGGGTCTGCAGGCGCTGCACGTCGCCAAGCAGGTGGCTGATGCGGCCCAGTTCGGTGTGGCCGGCGGTGGCGACCACCAGGCCGACGCCGCTGCCGGCGCTGACCAGGGTGCCGGAGTAGGCCATGCTGCTGCGGTCGCCCAGGCTGGCGGCGGCGCCGACCGGCTCGCGGCCCTTGTCGCTGGGCAGGGATTCGCCGGTCAGCGCGGCTTCCTCGATGCGCAGGTTGCGGGTGTCGAGCAGGCGCAGGTCGGCCGGCACGCGATCGCCGGCTTCGAGCAGGACCAGATCGCCCGGCACCAGGTGCTCGGCGTCGACCACGCTGACCTTGCCGTCGCGGCGCACCCGGCTTTCCTGGGTGAGCATCTTCTGGATGGCGCGCATCGCCTGCTCGGCCTTGCCTTCCTGGACGAAGCCGACCACCGCGTTGATCAGCACCACGCCGAAGATCACCGCGCTGTCCAGCCACTCGCCGAGGATCAGGGTGACCCCGCAGGAGGCCAGCAGCACGTAGATCAAGAGGTTGTGGAACTGCAGCAGGAAGCGCTTGAGCGGCCCATCGCCCTTGCGCTGCGGCAGGCGGTTGGGACCGTGCTGCTCGAGGCGGCGTTGGGCCTCGTCGGCACTGAGACCGTCCGGGCCGCTGTCCAGCGCGGCCAGGCTGTCCTCGGCCGCTCGGGTGTGCCAGTCGCTGTGGGGGTGTCCTTGCATCGCGTTCCTCGTCCTGTCTGTCTATCGTCGCGGGTGCGCCGGCGGCGGCCGGGCGCTTTCTTGCAGGGCCGTCGCGCACCCTTCCCGATGCGTTCTCCAGGCCCGTTTCCAGGGATGCGAGCCGCTTCGCGCGCATCGCCTGCAGCGCGCGCACTGCGATGGCGTCGTCCCTGGCGTGGTGGTGCCGGCAGTCGGACAACATAGCGCATTCGGCACGGCAAGCGCCGTTCATCGACTGTTTCCGGATTGTGCCGGAGTCCGGCCGGCCCTGCGCCTCGGCGAGTACGACATGAGCTGTCGCGCGCTGCTGGCATGCTGACTCCATTCACCGGCACCCCGCATGGAGTCTTTCACGATGCTCGCACTGGAACGGATTCAACCCTGGATGCTGCTGCGCGACAGTCGCTGCGGCACCTTGCTGCGCGTCCTCCGGGTCGGCCCGCTGCTGGCGGGAAGCATCGCCGTTGACGGCCAGGATCAGCTGGGAAACCCTGCGGAAATAACCCTTTCGCGCAGCGACGAGGCCCACCTGCAGGCGGTGGACGATGCCCCGCGCCTGAAGCGCGATCCCGCCGCCGTGCTCGGCTGTCTGCTCGGCGGGGCGGTGGGCGATGCCCTCGGTGCGCCGGTCGAGTTCCTCCACTGGGCCGGGATCGAACGGCAGTTCGGCACGCGCGGCATCGTCGACTTCGTCCCGGCCTACGGCCAGCTTGGCGCCATCACCGACGACACCCAGATGATGCTGTTCAGCGCCGAAGGCCTGCTGCGCGCCTGGGTGCGCGGCGTGTCCCGCGGCGTCTGCCATCCGCCGAGCGTCATCCACCATGCCCTGCTGCGTTGGCTGTTGACCCAGGGCGAGCGCGCGGCCACCGAGGTGGGCCGGGACGGCTGGCTGTTCGGCGAGCGGCGCCTGTGGTCGCGCCGCGCACCCGGCAACACCTGCCTCGCCGCCCTGCGCGCCAGCCGCCGCCTCGGCGAACCGGCCGGCAACGCCAGCAAGGGCTGCGGCGGGGTGATGCGGGTGGCGCCCTGCGCCTTCTTTCCCAACCCCTTCGCCAAGGCCGCCGACTCCGCGCGCCTGACCCACGGCCATCCCACCGGCTATCTGGCCGCCGGGTTGTTCGCCGACATCCTCGCGCGTCTCTGGAACGGGGGGGACTCGCTGGCCGCCGCCACCCGGGCCAGCCTCGCCGCGCATGGCGGGCGGCCCGGCATGGAAGAGACCCGCCGCCTGGTCGGGCACGTCCTCGCGCTGCACGCCGAAGACATGAAGCCGACGCCCCGGCGCATCGAACAGCTCGGCGGCGGCTGGGTCGCCGAGGAGGCCCTGGCCATCGGCCTCTGGTGCGCACTGTCGGCCGACAGCCTCGAGGAGGGCGTGATCCGCGCGGTCAACCACGGCGGCGACAGCGACAGCACCGGGCTGATCGCCGGCCACTTCCTCGGCCTGGCCCACGGCCCCGAGGCCATCCCCGCCCGCTGGCTGGACGGGCTGGAGTTGCGTGACGTGATCGAGCGCATCGCCCTGGACATCAGCCTGGTGCCCGGCGCTTACCGGAGTGACGGCAGCGAGGCGAGCCGGGCGATCTGGGAGCGGTATCCGGGGGGGTGAGTGGGGAGCCGGAGAGTCCCTGTAGCTGCACTGCAGCCCTTCTGGGCATGCTTTTTGAGGAACCGAGAGGGCTCGATTTCTGCATTAGCTGGTGACGGCGAACGGGATCATTCCCCGCTATGGCATCCGGGTGATGCCGGCGGGCGTTTGAGCGTGAGGTGTCTGTATGGCTGGCGTGCCCGTCGGAGCCATGCCTGACTTCGGAAAATCGGCGTCGGATAGGCTTCGGCTTTCTGAAGGGCTGGTGTTTTGAGGAGGCGCCAAGCGCTCCGTCGATCACTCCAGTCCATCGCCTGCTTCACATTTCCGCCCTGGCGCGTGGCCGCAGCCTTGCCCTCGCCCGGCAGGCCGGTAGCATCGGGCTTTCGCAATCTAAGGAGTCAGGCATGCGCGCGCGACTGGAAAGCTGTTTGCAGAGTATCGACCGGGTGTTGCTGGGCAAGGAGCTGCAGGTGCGTCTGGCCCTGACCTGTCTGCTGGCGCGTGGTCATCTGCTGCTCGAGGATCTGCCCGGCATGGGCAAGACGACCCTCAGCCATGCGTTGGCCAGGGTACTGGGCCTGGGTTTCCAGCGCATCCAGTTCACCGCCGACCTGCTGCCAGGAGACATTCTCGGCACCTCGGTGTTCGACAGGGAAAGCGCGCAGTTCGTCTTTCATCCGGGGCCGATTTTCTGTGAGCTGATCCTGGCCGACGAGATCAACCGGGCTACCCCGAAGAGCCAGAGCGCGCTGCTCGAGGCGATGGAAGAGGGGCAGGTGACCATCGAGGGCGCGACCCGGCCGCTGCCGTCGCCGTTCTTCGTGATCGCCACGCAGAACCCGGTCACCCAGGGCGGCACCTTCGCCCTGCCGGAGTCGCAGCTGGACCGCTTCCTCATGCGCCTGTCGCTGGGCTATCCGGCGCGGGCGGCGGAAAAGGCGCTGCTGCTGGTCGGCTCGGGACGCCAGCGGCTGCCGGAACTCGAGCCGGTCCTCGACCATGCCGCGCTGGCGGCCGTCCAGGCGGAGATCCCCCGGGTGCGGGTCAGCGATGCGCTGGTCGACTACGTGCTGCGGCTGGTCGAGGCCACCCGCAGCCAGCCGCAGTTCGCCTGGGGGCTGTCGCCGCGTGGCAGCCTGGCGCTGCTGGCGGCGGCCCGGGCCTGGGCCTATCTCGCCGGGCGCGATTACGTGATTCCGGAGGACGTGCAGGCGGTGCTGCCGGCGGTGGCCGGCCACCGCCTGCGCGAACGGGCCGACCCGGCGGGACAGGGTGGCGGCACGCTGGTGCAGTGGCTGCTGCGCGAGGTGGCGGCAGTCTGATGCTGGCCGAATCCCTGAAAGGCGTCCGTCCCCGCTGGCCGGGACGGATCGTCCGCGCCGCGGGCGGCGTGCGGCTCGACCGCAGCTGCATCTTCATCGTCCCCAGCCGCGTCGGCCTGGCCTTCGGGGTGGCCCTGCTGCTGATGCTGCTGGCGGCGATCAACTACCGCAACAACCTGGCCTATGTGCTGACCTTCCTGCTCGGCTCGGTGTTTATGGTCGGGGTGCTGCATACCTATCGCAACCTGGCCGGGCTGCGCCTGCAGGCCGGGGCGCCGGCGGCGCTGTTCACCGGCGGGCAGGCGCGCTTTCCGATCCGTCTGGACAGCGACGGCCGCGCCCGCCAGGCGCTGGCGCTGGGCTGGTCGAGCGGCGATCTGCAGCTGCACGACCTGCCCGCCGAGGGTTCCGCCAGCGTGGAGCTGAGCCTGCCCGCGCCGCGCCGCGGCTGGCTGCCGGCGCCGCGCCTGCGGGTCGAGAGCCGCTTCCCGCTGGGCCTGATGGTGGCCTGGAGCTGGATCGACCCGGGGCAGCGGGCATTGGTCTATCCGCAGCCGCTGGCCGGCGATCTGCCGCTGTCCGCCGGCGCGCAGGAGGCGGCCGAGGACGAGGGCCGGCAGGCGCACGGCGAGGGCGTGGACGACTACCAGGGACTGCGCGCCTATCGTCCCGGCGACTCGAAGCGGCGCCTGGACTGGAAGGCCTACTCCCGCGGCCGGGGCCTGTTGGTCAAGGATTTCGCCGCGCTGGAGGGCAGCGAGTTCTGCCTTGATTTCAGCGCGCTGGCGGGCGACGGCGAAAGCCGCCTGTCGCTGCTCTGCCACTGGGTGCTGGAACTGTCGGAACGGCAGCGGCCGTTCGTCCTGCAGCTGCCCGGCCAGCGGCTCGGCCCGGACAGCGGCGAGGCGCACCGCGAGGCCTGCCTGCGCGCCCTGGCGCTGTACGGGGAGGCGTCATGACGACGGCGAAGTCCGGCGCGGCGCTGCAGCCGATTCCGCGGGTCGGCCTGACCTGGCTGCTGGTCGCCCAACTGCTGGTGGTCCTGCCGCACCTGGGGCATCTGCCGCTGTGGATCGTCGGCCTCTGGCTCGGCTGCGCTGCCTGGCGGATCCAGATCTTCCGCATGCGCGCGCCCTATCCCAACGGCTGGATCAAGGCCGGGCTGATGCTCGGCACCGGCTTCGGCGTGTATCTCTCCCGCGGCGGGCTGATCGGTCTGGAGGCCGGGGTGGTGCTGCTGATCGCCGCCTTCATCCTCAAGCTGGTGGAGATGCGCAGCCGGCGCGACGCCCTAGTGGTGATCTTCCTCGGCTTCTTCGCCTTGGCCACTGCCGGCCTGTTCGAGGACGGCATCCTCGCCGCGCTCTACTACCTGTTGCCGCTCGCCGCCCTGCTGGCGGCGCTGATCGGCCTACAGCAGACGTCCCTGGCCGCCGATCCCTGGGCCACCCTGCGCCTGGCCGGCAGTCTGCTGCTACAGGCGGCGCCGCTGATGCTGCTGCTGTTTCTGTTCTTCCCGCGCATCGAGCCGCTGTGGAGCCTGCCGGGCCCCCGCGAGCGCGGCGTGACCGGGCTGTCCGAGAGCATGACGCCCGGCGACATCGCCGAGCTCGGCCAGTCCGGCGCGCTGGCCTTTCGCGCCAGTTTCGAGGGACCGCTGCCCGAGCGCAGCCGGCTCTACTGGCGGGCGCTGACCCTGGAGCATTTCGACGGGCGGCGCTGGTCGCAGGTCCCGGAGGCGGCGCAGGTCGAGCCGCCGCTCTGGGAGAAGCACGGCGAGCCGCTCGCCTACAGCATCGTCATGCAGCCGAGCAACCAGCCCTGGCTGTACGGCCTGGACGTCGCCGAAGGCGGGCCGGACGATGCCCGCCTGATGGCGGATTTCCGCCTGCAGCAGCGCCGCCCGGTGAGCCGGGCGCAGCTCTACCGGCTGATCTCCTGGCCGGATGCCCTGCGCGAGCCGGAGGGTTCCGTGCCGGCGCTGCAGCGTGCCCTGCAGCTGCCGGAGCGGGGCAATCCACAGAGCCGCGCCTGGGCCGCCGAGCTGCGCCGCCGCCATCCGGAGCCGGAAGCCCTGGTGCAGGCGCTGCTCGGGCATTTTGGCCGCGAAGCCTTCCACTACACCCTGAAGCCGCCACGGCTGGGGCGCGACAGCGTCGACGAATTCCTGTTCGCCACCCGCCGCGGCTTCTGCGAGCACTTCTCCAGCGCCATGACCTTCGTGCTGCGCGCCGCCGGGATTCCCGCGCGGGTGGTCACCGGCTATCAGGGCGGCGAGTTCAATCCGGCCGGCAACTA
The DNA here is from genome assembly GCF_002220155.1 of Azotobacter chroococcum. Taxonomy (NCBI): domain Bacteria; kingdom Pseudomonadati; phylum Pseudomonadota; class Gammaproteobacteria; order Pseudomonadales; family Pseudomonadaceae; genus Azotobacter; species Azotobacter chroococcum. The sequence continues at coordinate 1,890,505 of NZ_CP011835.1, forward strand.
TCTATTGGTGCATCAGTTCGATGCCCATGCCTGGGTCGAGTACTGGCAGCCGCCGCGTGGCTGGACCACCGTCGACCCCACCTTCCAGGTGGCGCCGGAGCGCATCGAGCGGGGGCTGCAGCAGGCGCTCGGCGAGGAGCAGGGCTTCCTCGAGGAGGCGCCGCTGTCCCTGGCGCGCTATCGCGGCATCGACTGGCTAAACCGATTGCGGCTGTCCTGGGACAACCTGAACTACGGCTGGCAACGCTGGGTGCTCGGCTATCAGGGCGAGCAGCAGATGCAGGTCCTGCGCAGCTGGTTCGGCAGGGCGGATCTGCGCCTGCTGGGGCTGACCGCCCTTGCCGCGGTCGCGGCGACGCTGCTGCTGGTCGCGCTCTGGCTGTTCAAGCCCTGGCGGCGCGAGGGCGATGCGCAGCAGCGGCTGTTCCGGCGCTTCGAGAAGCTGCTGGCGCGCCATGGCCTGCACCGAGCGCCCGGCGAGGGGCCGAGGACCTTCGCCGAGCGGGCGGTGCAGCGCTTGCCGGTCCAGGCCGGGGCGATCCGCGCCTTCGTCGAACTCTTCGAGGCGCAGCGCTATGGGGGGCGGCAGGGTACGCCTGGCGAGCTGGCACGGGCACTGCGGCAGCTGCGCCGGGCGCTGCCCTGGCGCTCCGGCGAGGAGTGACTTCGGTCTGGCCGCCGCTGGCCGTTCACTCGCCCTTGCGCTGGCAGGCCCGCCAGGCCCGCCGCCAGGCGCCGCTCAGGACGAACCACGGGAAGGTCAGGAACTGCTCGACCAGCAGGTGGGATACGGAGTTCTCCGGGTGCCGGGGGTCCGCGCCGGCCTCGAAGTGGTGGCCCTGGGCGATCAGGGCGAGGGCGGCGGACAGGCCGAGCCCGCCGAGGATCAGCGTCAGCAGATCCCGTTGCACCAGCGCGCTCGCCAGCACCAGGCAGGCCACGACGAACAGGGGCAGGGCGAGCATGTGCAGGGCCAGGTTGGTCCGGTTGTGGTGGCAGTCTTCGTAGTGTTGCCATTGACGGTGGAAATACTCCGCAGCGCGCTTGCCCATATCCGTATTCCTCAAGGCCGTGGATGAGGAAAGTCTAGTCCGGTTTCGGGCAGGCGCTTGTGGCTGGTCGTGTCCCGGCAAGTGAAGCAGTTTGCGACGGGCTCGCATCAGCGACGCAAGGCCCTGAGTGAGAGACGAGGTTATGCCGGCAGATCCCGCGCCGGACTGCCCGGATGCATCGTGGAAACTCGGGAGCGGACTCCGGCGGATTCGCCTGCTGCAGGCCGGTGCAGCTCAACAGCATTCCTGGCTCCAGTTCCAGGCGCTTTGGGCGACGGCGTCGTGGGCATGCAGGCTCTCGGCATGCACCACGCGGACATGAAAGGCCCGGATGCCATCGAAGCCGCTCAGGGCCCGGTGCAGGCGCCGCGCGGCATCCTCGCAGAACATCGGGTTCTGTCCGTTGGCCAGGGCGAAGGCCTGTTCGTCGCCGCGCTTGACGGCCGTTTGTACGGGGGTGGCGAGCGAGTCCTCGGCAGTGTCCAGCAGGGCGGGCAGCGGAAGCTCGCCTTGGTCGGCCGCCAGCCTGATGCGCAGCGAGGCGACGCTGCGCTGGCTGTGCGGGGTCGCGGCGATGCCCCGCTCGCTGCCCAGCCAGGCGAGGAGTTCGGCACGCTGCAACGGCCGGCCGGCGAAGTCTTCGGCGAAGCGTTGCTGGATCACCTGCCTGGCCAGCGCGGCCGAGCAGGGGCAGGTGGAGGAATAGTCGACATCCAGTTTCAGCTCGATCCGCAGTCCCTTCGCGTCGAGGCGTGCGCTCACCTCGAACGGATACGACTTCCAGCCCGACAGAGGGCTGACCAGGGCGGGACGTTTCAGCAGCAGCTCGCCACGAACGGCAAGAAACGCGCGTTTCGACAGGCCGGCATGCGTGGCCAGGAAGTGCCCGAGCACATGCTTCAGCAGTCCCGGGGTCAGCGGCCGATCCTCCAGACATTCCAGCGCCAGGTACAGCCTCGACATGTGAATGCCGCGGGTGGCGGGATCGTCGAGGCTGACGCCCGCGTCGGCGAAGGCGGCGATCCGCTGGTCGGCCAGCACGACGGGCAGCGCGATGTTCTGCATGCCGACCCATTCGAGCGCGATGTCCTGGGGCGCACGGGTCTGGCTGGCGACGTCGGGTAGGGCGAGGGAATTCATGAGCGCTGGTCCAGGGTAAAAATGTTATGTTATAACAATAATTATCGTGTTCCTCTCGCGCAAGGTGCGCAAGCGGAAGTCCCGTCGCGCAGCGGGAGAGGAATGTTGCGAGGTATCCCCTCCGGAATGCGCCTGTGGAGGTCCTGACCCTGGAGACTCCCATGACCGAAGCCGAACTGCTTGCCCAGCCCGAAGAGGCCTACATGAACGAGCAGCAGCAGGCCTTCTTCCGCGACCTGCTGCTGGCGCAGCGCGCCGAGCTGCAATTGCGCATCGACGAGCAGTTCGCCGCCTTGCGCGAGCAGTCACCGGGCGGCGACCCGGCGGATATCGGCAGCGCCGAGGAGCAGCGGCAATGGCAGCTGCGCGTGCTGGAGCGGGAGAAGAAGCTGCTGGACAAGATCGACGCGGCACTCGAGCGCCTGGCGCACGGCGCCTATGGCTGGTGCGTCGAGACGGGCGAGCCGATCGGCTTGCGGCGGCTGCTGCTGCGTCCCACCGCGACGCTCTGCATCGAGGCGAAGGAGCGTCAGGAGCAGCGCGAACGACACCTGCGTGACACCTGAGGAGAATCCTGTGGATCGACGACTGCCCGTGACCGTGCTGTCAGGCTTTCTGGGAGCCGGCAAGAGCACCCTGCTCAACCATGTCCTGAAGAACCGCGAAAACCTCCGGGTGGCGGTGATCGTCAACGACATGAGCGAAATCAACATCGACGGCAGCGAGGTGCAGCGCGACGTCAGTCTCAACCGTGGCGAGGAAAGGCTCGTCGAGATGAGCAACGGCTGCATCTGCTGCACCCTGCGCGAGGATCTGCTCGAAGAGGTCAGCCGGCTGGCGCGCGAGAGGCGCTTCGACTACCTGCTCATCGAGTCCACCGGCATCGCCGAGCCCCTGCCGGTGGCGGAAACCTTCACCTTCCGCGACCGGCAGGGGCGCAGCCTGTCCGACCTGGCCCGCCTGGACACGCTGGTGACGGTGGTCGACGGGGTCAACTTCCTGCGCGACTTCCACGAGGCCGAAAGCCTGGCCAGCCGCGGCGAGACGCTGGGAGAGGAAGACGAGCGCTCGATCACCGACCTGCTGATCGAGCAGGTCGAGTTCGCGGACGTCATCCTGATCAGCAAGATCGACCTGATTTCCCGGGCCGAGCGGGAAGAGCTGACGGCGATTCTCGGCCGGCTCAACACCCAGGCCGAGATTCTGCCGATGAGCATGGGCCGGGTGCCGCTGGACAGGATTCTCGACACGGGCCGCTTCGACTTCGAGCGCGCCGCCCAGGCGCCCGGCTGGCTCCGGGAAATGCGCGGCGAGCACGTGCCGGAAACCGAGGAATACGGCATCGCCTCGACTGCCTACCAGGCCCGCCGTCCCTTTCACCCGCAGCGTTTCTTCGATTTTCTAAGCCGCGAATGGGACAACGGGCGACTGCTGCGCTCCAAGGGCTGGTTCTGGCTGGCGAGCAAGCCGGAGGAGGCCGGCAGCTGGTCCCAGGCCGGCGGCCTGATGCGCCACGGCCATGCCGGGCGCTGGTGGCGCTTCGTGCCCAGGGAGCACTGGCCGCAGGACGAGGAGGGGCGGGCGGCGATCATGAAGCACTGGACGCCCGAGGTCGGTGATTGCCGCCAGGAGCTGGTATTCATCGGCCAGCACATCGACTTTTCCCGTCTCACTCGCGAGCTTGACGCCTGTCTGCTCGATGACGCGGAAATGGCCGGCGGTCCCGAAGCCTGGCGGGCCTTGTCGGACCCCTTCGGCTCCTGGACCGAGGAAGCTGTCTGAGTCGGTCGCCGCCTGCTGCGGCATCGGCGGCCGCCGGCTTCGCCAAGGGGAAGTCTCCGGGTGTCAGCGGGCAGGAATCTCGGGCAGGGTGAAGAAGCGCCGGGCGCAGGCGGTGCTGTGTTCGGCCAGCGCCTCTTCGGATTCGCCGCGATGGCGGGCCACTTCGCGCAGCACCTCGGGCAGGAAGGCCGGCTCGTTGTGCCCGCTCTTGGGCTTGGGGCGCAGGGTGCGCGGCAGCAGGTAGGGGGCGTCGCTTTCCAGCATCAATCGGCCGGCGGGAATGTCCCGCACCAGCGGGTGCAGGTGGCTGCCGCGGCGCTCGTCGCAGATCCAGCCGGTGATGCCGATGTGCAGGTCCAGATCGAGATAGGCGAACAGGGCCTGGCGGTCGCCGGTGAAGCAGTGCACCACGGCTGCCGTCAGACTGTCACGGTAGTGACGCAGAATCTCGGCCAGGCGCTGGCTGGCATCGCGTTCATGGAGGAACACCGGCTTGCCGAGCTCGACGGCCAGCGCCAGCTGCTCCTCCAGGGCCTTTTCCTGCTGGGCGCGTGGGGACAGGTCGCGGTTGAAGTCCAGGCCGCACTCGCCGACGGCGCGGATGCGTTCTTCCTGCAGCAGGTCGCGCAGCTGGCGGGCGCTGCCGGGTGTCCACTCGCGGGCATCGTGGGGATGGACGCCGGCGGTGGCGAACAGACGCTCGCCGGTTTCGTCCAGCTGGCTGCAGAGCGCCAGGGCCTGTTCGCTGTCCGCCACGCTGGTACCGGTCAGCACCAGTTGGCAGACCCCGGCCTGGTAGGCGCGGGCCAGCAGGGCTTCGCGCTCGTGGGCGAAGCTGGGATGGGTCAGATTGACGCCGATGTCGACAAGTTGCATGGCAATGCCCCGGAAAAGAACGCGGGAAGCATAGCAGAGCTTCCTCGGCTGAAATTAAAAGGCCCATCAAATCAGCACTTTAAGGGGGAGCTGACGAACCGTTCTGGCCTTGGCCGGTTCGCTGTGCCACGCTTGAAAGTTAATGCCCCGAGGAACTTGCACCGGTCACGGGGTTCTCGACGCATTGTTTTGCTCGTCAAACACTGCTTTCCGGAGACCGGATGACAATAAGAAAACTGCTGCTTCTGTCCTGCCTGCTGAGCCTGCTGCCGTTCCCGGCAGCAGCGCGTCTGGCCGGGCCGCCGGAAGCCTGGCAGCGGCCAGGAGAAGTCCGCGATCTGCCGCAGGTGCGCAGCAGCGGCGTACTGCGGGTGCTGGTGAACCAGAGCCGGAACAGCTCGGGCGAGGTGAATGGACAGCCCATCGGCGTCGAATACCGGCGCCTGCGGGCCTTCGAGCAATACCTCAACCGCACCGCCAAGGACGGTCGCAGCCTGCGCCTGGAGATCATTCCCAGGGCCAAGGACCAGCTGATCGCCGCCCTGCAGCGCGGCGAGGGCGATCTGGTCGCTCCCGGCGAGCTGGTCCATCTGCGTGGCCAGGGCGATGTCAGCCCCAGCGCGCCGATCATGAGCCAGGTTCCGCTGGTCCTGGTCGGTCGTCAGGGCGCGCGGCGCTACCGGCGGCTCGACCAGCTGGCCGGCAAGACCCTGGTGCTGCCGGCCGGCAGCGCCGTCGGTGCGGCGGTACACAAGGTCAACGACCAGCTGGCGGCGCGCAAGTTGCGGCCGATCGACATCGAGTGGCTCGATCCCAGCCTGGCGGTGGAAGACGTGCTGGAAATGGTGCAGGCCGGCATCTATCCGCTGACCGCGGTGGAGCTGCCGATCGCCCAGCGCTGGGCCAAGGTGCTGCCCAAGCTGCAGGTGCAGCCCGAAGTGGCCTTTTCCCGCGATGACAACCTGAGCTGGTTCATCCGTCGCGATGCCGGCATGCTGCGCGCCAGCGTCGATCAGTTCCTCAAGGACTATCGCAGCCCGGCCGATCAGGATGCCGCTTTCCAGCGCGTCTACCGCCGCCTCTACAAGGTGCACAATCCGCTGGGTGGGATCGAGCGCAGGCGTCTCGAGAAGGTGCGTCCGGTCCTGCAGCAATATGCCGAGCGCAACGATCTCGACTGGCTGAACCTGGCGGCGGTCGCCTTCAAGGAGTCGACCCTGAATCCGTCCGCGCGCGGGGCCGGCAATGCCACCGGGCTGATGCAGGTCACCCCGGCTGCGGCACGCAGCGTCGGCGTGGGCAACATCCACCGACTGGAGAACAATGTCCAGGCCAGCGCCCGCTACCTGGCTTCGCTGCGGCGGAAATTCTTCTCCAGTCCGCGCCTCAACGAGCGCGAACGCATGGCCTTCACCCTGGCGGCCTACAACATGGGGCCGCAGCGGGTGCAGCAGCTGCGGGCGGAGGCGAAGCGGCGCGGACTGAACCCCGACCAGTGGTTCTTCCAGGTCGAGCGTGTCGCTGCCGAGCAGGTGGGCATGGGCGTGGTCAGCTACGTGAACAGCGTGAACAAGTATTTCCTCGCCTTCCACCGCGAGCGCAATGCCCTGGAGTCGCAGCCGCGGGTCGCCAGTCGCGGCGACGAGTGACTGGCCGCCTGCTCAGGGCCGAGGCACGGCCAGCGGCCAATGGAACAGGGGGTGATAGACGGTGCCCTGTTCGTCGCTCGTCGAGTGGAACAGCACGAAGCGTTCGGCCGTCCAGGCGAAGTCCGGAGGGCTGCCGGGGGCCGGATGCTTCCGGCACTGCCGGGCCAGGGTGAGATGCGGCCAGAAGGTGCGCTCCTCGAGGGAATAGCCGGCGGCGCGCAGAGTGTCGTTCAGCTCGCCGGCCAGTTGTAGCAGCGCCTCCGGCGGCTGGCTGGTACCCAGGGAGACCAGGCCATGCCGGCTGACCTCCAGGCGATCGAGCCGCAATTCGAAGCCTTGTCCCCGTACCTGACCGGCCAGTCGCTGCAACTCTCCCAGGCGCTCGACCGGCTGGCTGCCGAGAAAGGCCAGGGTCAGGTGCAGGTTGTGTCGGGCGACGAGGCGACCGTCGAGCGCCAGCCCGTTGCGCCAGACGTCGATCGCCGCGGCCTGCCGGTGCGGCAGGGGCAGGCCGAAGAACAGGCGCAGGCTCTTGATGTGCATGACGTTCCCTTGTTGTTCTCGACTCAAGGGTAGTCGATCGCGATCAGGTACCAGGTCTTCTCCCCGGTGGGTGTCGGCACCCGGACCTCGGCATCCAGCGCCTTGCCGACCAGGGCGCGGGCGAGGGGCGCGTCGATGCTGATCAGGTTCTGCTTCAGGTCCAGCTCGTCCGGGCCGACGATGCGGTAGCGCGCCTGTTCGCCATCCTCGTCCTCCAGGGTGACCCAGGCGCCGAAGTAGACCCTGCCCGGGTCGGCGGGTCGCTCGCCGACCACCTTGAGCTTCTCCAGCCGCTTGGTGAGAAAGCGTACGCGGCTGTCGATTTCCCGCAGCATCTTCTTGCCGTAGGTGTATTCGGCATTCTCCGAGCGGTCGCCCTGGGCGGCGGCCTCGCTGACCGCCTGGGTCACCTGCGGGCGGCGCACGTGCCACAGTTCATGCAGCTCGGCGCGCAGGCGCGCTTCGCCTTCGGGCGTGATCAGGGGGGTTCCGGCGGGACGGGGTGGTCGATAACGGCTCATGGTCTTGGCGATGTCGAAAGAACGGGAAGATAGCAGAGCCCCGTCCCTTCGGGTTGCGCGGCAAATGCCGCCATGATGCGGCGTTGCGGGTCTTGGCAAGGGAATGACCATTGCCGGCGCCCCGCGCCTTGCCTGGCGGCATTTGCCGCGGCAACGCGGCTCACGCCAAAACGTCAACAGGCCCTAGCGCTGTACTCAGCCCTCCCGCAGTACCTGCAGCGGGCTGGCGTTCAGGGCGCGGCGGGTGCCCAGCAGGCCGGCGGCGCCCACCAGCAGCGCGCCGAGCGCCGGCAGCAGCAGGAGCCAGGGATGGGGATGCCACTGCAGGTCGAAGACGAAGCGATAGAGCAGGGCGCTGACCAGCTCGCAGCCCAGCGCAGCGAGCAGGCCGCTGAGCGCTCCCAGCAGGGCGAACTCCAGGCGCCTGGCCTGGACCAGCAGAGGCCGCCCGGCACCCAGGGCGCGCAGCAGGGCGCCCTGGCGAAGACGTTCGTCGAGGGTGGCCTGCAGCCCGGCGAACAGCACGCAGAGGCCGGCGGCGAGAACGAACAGCAGCACGTATTCCACCGCCAGGGTGACCTGGGCGAGGATGCCGCGCAACTGGGCCAGCAGGGCCTCGACCTGGAGCAGGGTCACCGTGGGGAAGCTGCGTGCCAGGCGGACCACCTCGGCATCCTGGCCAGGTGGCAGGTAGAAGCTGGTCAGGTAGGTGGCCGGCAGGTCCTGCAGGGTGCCGGGCTGGAAGATCATGTAGAAGTTCGGCTGGAAGCTGTCCCAGTGCACTTCGCGCAGGCTGCTGACCCGGGCATCGCGGACGATGCTGCCGACGCTGAAGGTTAGGCGGTCGCCGAGCTTGAGCTTGAGGCTCTCGGCCAGTTCAGTCTCGACCGATACTCCGGGCAGCTCGCTGCTGGCGAGCTGGTCCCACCACTGGCCGGCGCTCAGGCGGTTGTCGGTGGGCAGTTGTTCGGCCCAGGTCAGGCTGAGGTCGCGCTGGGTGGCGCGCTCGCCGCGGGACTCCTTGCTGACGATCTGCCTGACCGGCTCACCGTTGATGGCGGTCAGGCGCCCGGCCACCACCGGATAGAGGGGTGCGCTCTGCGGAGCGATGCGCGCCACCTCCGCCATGAAGCGCTCCTTCTCCGCCGGCAGGACATTCAGGGCGAAATGATTGGGCGCCTGCTCCGGCAGCTGGCTCTGCCAGGTGTCCAGAAGCTCGCTGCGTAGCAGGGCGACCAGGGCCATGGCCAGCAGGATCAGGCCGAAGGCCAGGGCCTGTCCGGCGGCGGCGAGGGGGTGGCGCAGCAGCTGACCAATTCCCAGTCGCCAGGCCAGCGGCGCCTCGGCGAGCAGGCGGCGCAGGCTGCGCAGGCTGAGCAACATTAGGGCGCCGAGGGCGAATGCGGCGATCAGGCAGCCGCCGAGCAGGGCCAGGGTGAGCTTCAGGTCCAGGCTCAGCCGCCACATGATCAGGCCGAGCGCCAGCAGGGCGGCGCCGTAGGTCAGCCAGGCGCCGGGCGGTATCGGCATGAGGTCGCGGCGCAGCACCCGCAGCGGCGGCACCCGGCCGAGGGCGGCGAGCGGCGGCAGGGCGAAGCCGGCCAGGGCGACCAGTCCGGTCGCGCTGCCGGCCAGCGCCGGCAGCAGGCCGGCGGCCGGGACCTGGGCCGGCAGCAGGCCCTGCAGCAGCCAGAACAGTCCCTGCTGCGCCAGCCAGCCCAGTCCGGCGCCCAGACTGCAGGCGAGCAGGCCGAGCAGGCCGAGCTGCAGTCCATAGAGGGTGAGGGTGGCGCGCCGCGACAGGCCGAGGCAGCGTAGCAGGGCGCTGGCGTCGAAGCGCCGGGCGGCAAAGCGCGCCGCCGACAGGGCCACGGCGATGCCGGCCAGCAGCACCGCAGCCAGGCTGGCGAGATTCAGGTAGCGTTCGCCGCGGGCTAGGGCACCACCGATCTGCCGATTGCCGTCGCGGGCGTCCTCCAGGCGCTGGCCGGCGACGAGCAGCGGCTTCACCTGCTGGCGATAGGCTTGGAGTGCCTCCGGGCTGCCACGCCACAGCTCGCGGTAGCGCACCCGGCTGCCGGGCTGCACCACGCCGGTGGCGGCCAGGTCGTCGAGGTGCATCAGTACCCGCGGCGTGAGACTGTAGAAATTGCCGGAGCGATCCGGCTCCTGGGTGAGGACGCGGGTCAGGCGCAGGCTCTTCTCGCCCACCTCGAAGCTGTCGCCGACCCTGAGGTTCAGGGCGGCCAGCAGGCGTGCCTCGGCCCAGGCCTCGCCGGGGGAAGGACCCGCTCCGGGAGTGTCCGCCTGGTAGGGGGCCGGGGAGCTCTTCAGCTCTCCGCGCAACGGGTAGGCGTCGTCGGCAGCCTTGACACTGGCCAGCTGGATGGCCGTGTCGGTGGTGATCACGCTGGAGAACTCGACGACCCTGGCATGTTCAAGCCCGAGCGCCGTGCCGGCCGCCAACTGCTCCGGAGCGGCCGGGGAACTGCCGCTCAGGCGCAGGTCGGCACCGAGGAACTCGGTGGCGCGCAGCAGCATGCCGGCGTTCAGACGAGCCCCGAAATAGCCGATGGCGGTGGTGGCCGTCACCGCCACCAGCAGGGCGAAGAACAGTACCCGCAACTCCCCGGCACGGGCGTCGCGCAGCAGCTGGCGGACGGCCAGGCTCAGCAGGCGGAGAAAGGGCAGATCCATTCAGGGCTCCGAAGCGACCAGGCGGCCGGCTTCCAGGCGAATCAAGCGCTGGCAGCGCCGGGCGAGCCGCTCGTCGTGGGTGACCAGTACCAGCGTGGTGCCGCGCTCCTGGTTGAGGGCGAAGAGAAGATCGCTAATCCGCTCGCCGGTCTGGCTGTCGAGGTTGCCGGTCGGCTCGTCGGCAAAGAGGATATCCGGCTCGGCGGCAAAGGCGCGGGCGATGGCGACGCGCTGCTGCTCGCCGCCGGAGAGCTGCTTCGGGTAGTGGGCGAGGCGCTGGCCGAGTCCCACCCGCTCGAGCAGTTCGCGGGCACGTTCGCGGGCGTCGGCGCGGCCCTCCAGTTCGAGGGGAAGCATGACGTTCGCCAGGGCATCGAGCGTGTCGAGCAGTTGGAACGACTGGAAGACGAAGCCGACATGCTCGGCACGAATTCGTGCCAAGCGATCCTCGTCCAGACCCGCGAGGCTGTGACCGGCCAGCGCGACCTCGCCGGCGCTGGGCAGGTCGAGTCCGGCCAGAAGACCGAGCAGGGTCGACTTGCCGGAGCCGGAGCTGCCGACGATGGCCAGGCTGTCGCCACGTGGGAGGTCGAGATCGAGCCCGTGGAGGATGGTCAGCTCGCCTTCCGCACTGGAAACCACTTTGCTAAGGTTCTGCGCAACGAGAATGCTCGGGTTCATGGAGATTCCAATGCATGGGTGGTTGCTGGGTGGTGCGCTGGCTTCGCTGCTTTTCTGGGCGCAAGGGGCGCTGGCGGGGACTGTGCTGGTTGTCGGCGATAGTATCAGCGCCGCTTTGGGAGTGGAAACCAGCCAGGGCTGGGTCGCCCTGCTGGAAAGGCGACTCGTCGACCAGGGTCTGACGCATCGTGTGGTGAATGCCTCGATCAGCGGCGACACCAGTGCCGGTGGCCTTGCGCGCCTTCCCACGCTGCTCGCCACCCACCGGCCGGAGCTGGTGATCATCGAGCTGGGCGGGAACGATGGCCTGCGTGGGCAGCCGCCCCAGCAATTGCAACAGAATCTTGCGGCGATGATCGACAGTTCACACTCCAGTGGGGCGCAGGTCGTGCTGCTCGGCATGCAGCTGCCGCCGAACTACGGGCCCCGCTACAATCAGGCCTTCAGCCGGGTCTATGCGACCCTGGCCGAAGAGAAGCAGGTGCCGCTGGTGCCATTCTTTCTTGATGGGGTGGGCGGCGTGCCCGGAATGATGCAGGCCGACGGTATCCACCCGACCGCGAAGGCGCAGCCGAAGATGCTGGACAATCTCTGGCCTACCCTGGAGCCGCTGCTCTAGCGGGGTAGCGAGTATTTCGTGCGGAGGGGCTTGTCGGGCTTTTCCGCGCAGGCCCTTTCGGCTAATGTTGCGCCCCCCTTTCTGGAGCCCCCCATGCCGCGTCCCGCCTGGTCCTTGCATGCCTATTACCTGATCGAGCCGGGCGAGCAGCTCGATCTGTTCGCCTGTCGCGAGGTGCGTCTGCATCTGGTCGGCCGTCAGCTGGAGCTCGGTGGCCAGATCGATCGGACCCTGTGTGGCAGCCTGCTGCCCGCGCAGCCGCGCTGGCGCGGGCTGACCAAGCCGCTGCTGCGCGATGACCGGCTGTGTCCAGCATGCCGGGCAGCACTGGAGGCGCAGCGCCGGGGCGACTGCGTGGGCTGGTCGATACCCTGGGTTCTTGGCTAAACCGGCTGATCATGCTGTACAATCAGGCATTCTCACTTGGGCTACCCATGCCAAGGACTGTCCCGATGTTTGCGCGTGTTGCTACTTCCCTGTCTTTCTCGGCGCTGCTGAGTGCTCCTCTGGCGGCTCTTGAGCTGCCGCTCCCACCGCCCGGCGAGGATGTAGTCGGGCAGGTACAGGTCATCAAGGCCAAGTACGAGGACACCTTCGCCGATATCGGCCAGGCCAACGACATCGGCTATCTGGAAATGGTCGCGGCCAATCCGGGCGTGGATCCCTGGCTGCCGGGGGGAGGGACCGAGGTACTCCTGCCGACGCGCTACATATTGCCGCCCGGTCCGAGAGAAGGGATCGTCATCAATCTGGCCGAGTACCGCATGTACTACTTCCCCAAGGATCAGAACGTGGTGCATACCTTCCCCTTGGGAATTGGGCGTGAAGGGTGGGGATCTCCGATCGCCGAAACCCGCATCACCGGTAAGGTCAAGGATCCGGCCTGGTATCCGCCGAAATCGATTCGCGAGGAGCATGCCGCCGACGGTGATCCGCTGCCGACTATCGTTCCTGCCGGCCCGGACAACCCCTTGGGGCCCTTCAAGTTCACTCTGGGCTTGTCCGGCTATCTGATCCATGGTTCGAACAAGAAATTCGGTATCGGCATGCGAGTCAGCCATGGCTGTTTCCGCATGCTGAACCACAATGTCCTGCAGCTGGCGAGCATGGTGCCGGTGGGTACTACGGTGCGCATCATCAATGAGCCCTACAAGTTCGGCATCTCGGCTGGCAAGGTTTACCTCGAGGCTCATGCCCCGCTGGAGGATGACGAGTCTGCGAAGTCTTCCGTGGTGGACAAGCATGCGGCGCTGGTTGATGAATTGCTCAAGCGCAATGACTTGTTGGGCCAGCGGCGGCTGGATTGGGAGATCGTGCGGGAAGTCGTGGCGGCGGAAGATGGTTTGCCGGTTGAAATATCCGGCACGGACTCAGGGTTGGCCAGCGCCAATACCGGGCCGGATCTCTGAGGGATATTCGTGGTTTTTGCAAGTTAGTGCCAAAACGCCGTATTCGTCTTTGCTGCGCCCAAATAAAAAGCCGATCCCATTTGTGGATCGGCTTTTCTTGTCTCTAAAGAAACAATTACTTGCGGCTGGCTTTTTCCAGCATGCGCAGGGCGCGCTCGTTGGCTTCGTCAGCGGTCTGCTGAGCGCGCTGAGCGGCTGCCAGAGCTTCGTCGGCCTTGCGGTAGGCTTCGTCGGCGCGAGCCTGGGCGCGAGCAGCCGCATCTTCGGTAGCGGTAATGCGAGCTTCGGTTTCTTTGGAGGCGCTGCTGCAACCTGCGGCCAACAGGGCGGCCAGGGTCAGAGCAGAAATTTTCAGAGCGTTGTTCATCGTGTTCCCCTTTTGAGGTGGCTTTCATCTTAAAAGCAATTTCCCATGCGAGGGAAATTCGCCGAGCAACATACTACCTATAACTTTTAGTAAGTAAACTGAGCATGCGCAAGACTGCTATGTTTTTTTCAGGCGAATCCAAAGAATTCACGAGTTTGTCTAAAATTTATCCAAGGCCGTGCACTTGAAGGTTCTATCAGGGTTTGCGAACGCTTGATAAATTGACGTTGGACGATTGTACTATTGACTCCTCTCTGCTTATGGCTGCGGAGGTGCAGGAAGGCCTTGCTGCTCATCTGGTAGGCGGGCGGCTTTCCCCGAAGCGCGCTACAGAAAGAGCGTAGGGCGCAAAGTGTACAAAAATAAGACAAGACTTGAGAGGCGACGGAATGAGCGAGGCATTATCCATTCACCATGATCGGGCCGGACATCAGTTCGAGGCTGTCGTAGATGGGCATCGCGCCTATCTGGCCTATATGGACCTGGGAAAGAATACTTTGGATATCTACCGTACCTATGTTCCCACTTCCTTGCGCGGTCGCGGTATCGCAGCTGCCTTGACGGCCGAGGCGCTCGACTATGCCAGGCGCATGGGCTATACGGTCATTCCGTCCTGCTCTTACGTCGAGCGCTACATCGAGCGTCATCAGCCTCAGCCTTGAAAGGGTTGATGCGAACAGTAAAACGCCGGGATTATCCCGGCGTTTTGTTTCTGGCACTCAAGGGCGTTTTCGTTTCGGCAGCACATCCTTGAGCTTGGCGTGCATGTCCCGCACCGCCGTGACCGTGGCATCCCAGTCGATGCAGGCGTCGGTGACGGAAACCCCATACTTGAGGTCGTCCAGGTTGGCGGGAATCGACTGGCTGCCCCAGCCCAGGTTGCTTTCCACCATCAGGCCGATGATGGATGAGTTCCCTTCGAGAATCTGGTTGGCGACGTTGGCCATGACCAGGGGCTGCAGGGCTGGATCCTTGTTCGAATTGGCATGGCTGCAGTCCACCATGATGTTCGGCAGGATGCCGGCCTTGCTCAGTTCCTGCTCGCAGATGGCGACGCTGACCGAGTCGTAGTTGGGCTTGCCGTTGCCGCCACGCAGCACGACATGTCCGTAGGTGTTGCCCTTGGTGGCAACGATGGAGACGCTGCCCTGCTGGTTGATGCCGAGGAAGCGATGGGGCCTGGATACCGACTGCAATGCGTTGATCGCGACGGTCAGGCTGCCGTCCGTGCCGTTCTTGAAGCCGACGGCAGATGACAGGCCGGAAGCCAGCTCCCGGTGTGTCTGGGATTCCGTGGTGCGGGCACCGATGGCCGACCAGCTGAACAGGTCCTGCAGGTACTGCGGGGAAATCGGATCCAGGGCCTCGCCGGCGGTCGGCAGTCCCATTTCTGCGACATCGAGCAGCAGTTGGCGTGCAATGTGCAGCCCCTCCTGGATCTTGAAGGTGTCATCCAGATAGGGGTCGTTGATCAGGCCTTTCCAGCCGACGGTGGTGCGGGGCTTCTCGAAGTAGACGCGCATCACCAGGAACAGGGTGTCGGAAACCTCTGCGGCGAGGGTCTTCAGCCGCTCCGCGTACTCATGTGCGGCCTTGACGTCATGGATGGAGCACGGACCGACTACCACGAACAGGCGATGGTCCTTGCCGTCGAGAATGTTGCGGATGACTTCGCGACCGCGGGAGACGGTGTCCATGGCGGTGGCGCTCAGGGGGATTTCGGTCTTGAGCTGCTCGGGGGTGATCAGAGGGTCGTTGGAGACAATATTAATGTCATTGATCGGTAAGTCGGCCATCGGGTTACTCGTCGGGTCACGGTGCCAGCCGCCAACATCCCCGCGCGGCGGGGCTCGGCATGTGAGGCAATGGGGGAAGGGGAAACCTTAACGCGTTATGCGCAGCGTCGACAATGGGCTTTCGGAGAATACCGAGAGAATGGTGCATGCACCGTTTTCCCGCCTGCCAGGGCTACCGCTGCAGCTGCCGGACTCCGGCTCAAGCGGGTAGGTCTTCCGTGTGCCTGGCAGTGTTCGCTCCGGCCTGGGAGTTTAATGGGATTGGGCTGACAAAGCGTCTGGCTTTATTCGATAAACTATCAATAATGGTTATAAGAATGCTGTCATTTTGCAGGCGTTCGTTATCTGGGTTTGAGGGACAGCCATGAAGCTTCAGCAACTGCGTTACATCTGGGAGGTTGCGCACCACGATCTCAACGTCTCAGCCACCGCCCAAAGCCTCTATACATCGCAGCCCGGAATCAGCAAGCAGATCCGCCTTCTGGAGGATGAGCTGGGGGTGGAAGTTTTTGCGCGTAGCGGCAAGCACCTGACGCGGGTGACGCCGGCTGGCGAGCGGATCATCACCACTGCCGGGGAAATCCTGCGCAAGGTGGAAAGCATCAAGCAGATCGCTCAGGAGTTTTCCAACGAGAAGAAGGGCACGCTGTCCATCGCAACGACCCACACGCAGGCACGCTATGCCTTGCCTCCGGTAATCAGTGCCTTCATCCAGCAGTATCCGGAGGTTTCCCTGCACATGCACCAGGGTACGCCGACGCAGATCGCCGAAATGGCGGCCGACGGAACCGTCGACTTCGCCATCGCTACCGAAGGGCTGGAGCTGTTCAGCGACCTGGTCATGATGCCGTGCTACCGCTGGAACCGTTGTGTGGTGGTGCCGCAGGGGCATCCGTTGACCAGGCTGCCCAGGCTGACGCTGGAGGCGGTGGCCGAGTATCCCATCGTGACCTACGTATTCGGCTTCACCGGGCGCTCCAAGCTGGACGAGGCCTTCCTCAATCGCGGCCTGACCCCCAGGGTGGTGTTCACTGCCGCCGATGCCGATGTCATCAAGACCTATGTGCGGCTCGGTCTCGGCGTGGGCATCGTGGCCCGGATGGCAGTGGACGAAAGGCTCGACAGCGATCTGGTTGCCCTCGATGCCAGCGAGCTCTTCGAGTCCAGCGTGACCAAGATTGCTTTCCGCCGTGGCACCTTCCTGCGCGGGTTCATGTGCGACTTCATCGAGAAGTTCGCCCCGCACCTCACCCGGCCTGTGCTGAGCAAAGCCATGCAGTGCCACAACAAGGCCGAGCTGGACGAGCTGTTCGAGGGGATCGAGCTACCAGTGTACTGACGAGGCGGATGCTGGCCGGATCAGCTCTTGCCGCTCAGGTTGCCGGCATGCAGTCCGCACTCCTTGTGGGTGGCTTCCTCCCACCACCAGCGCCCCTCGCGTTCGTGCTGGTTGGGCAGCACCGGGCGGGTGCAGGGTTCGCAGCCGATGCTGATGTAGCCCCGCTCATGCAGCGGGTTGTAGGGGATTTCCAGCATGCGGATATAGCCCCAGATCTCCTCGCTGCTCATCTGCGCCAGTGGATTGAACTTGTACAGCGGCCTGTCCGGGGAGGAGAAGGCGCCATCCACCTCGAACGCGGCCACCTGGCTGCGCGTGCCGGGACTCTGGTCGCGACGCTGACCGGTGGCCCAGGCGCTGACAGTGGCCAGTTTGCGTCTGAGTGGCTCGATCTTGCGGATGCCGCAGCATTCGCCGTGACCGTCCTTGTAGAAGCTGAACAGCCCCTTTTCCCTGACCAGGGGTTCGAGCAGGCGGGCATCGGGCGAGAGCACTTCGATGGCCATGCCATAGTGCTCGCGCACCTGTTCAATGAAACGGTAGGTCTCGGGGTGCAGGCGGCCGGTATCCAGGGTGAAGACCCTGACGTTCTTGTTGAGCTTCCAGGCCATGTCGACCAGCACGACGTCTTCGGCGCCGCTGAAGGAGATCCACAGCTCGTCGCCGAAATGATCGAAGGCGATCTGCAGGATTTCCTGGGGCGATTTGCCGGCGCAGGCGGCGGCCAGCTCGGCGGTATTCACGGCTTGCTTCATCAGGCGATTTCCTAGGTATCGTGAGCGGCTGGGGATTGTGCGTCGCGAATGCTAGCAAAGGAAGTTTCCTCCCCTAAATAATCGATCTCCAGCAGCGGTTGCGTTTTCGTTATGAATGGCTACAGCGCGCGCAGGGTTTCCAGCAGCGTTCGCACCTTGGTGATGGATTCCTGGTACTCCGCCTGCCAGTCCGAGTCGGCGACGATGCCGCCGCCACCCCAACAGCTGATGCGATCCTTCCGGGCCAGCAGGGTGCGGATGGCGATCGAGCTGTCCAGTTCGCCGCGCACATCCAGATAGAACAGCGAGCCGCAGTAGATCGAGCGGCGTCGGTCTTCCAGTTCCTCGATGATCTGCATGGCGCGGATCTTCGGCGCGCCGGTGATGGAGCCGCCCGGAAAGCTGCCGGCGAGCAGGTCCAGGGCATCCTTTCCGGGGGCCAGCTCGGCGCTGACGCAGCTGACCAGATGGTGCACGTTCGGATAGCTCTCCAGGACGAACAGCTCGGGAACGCGCACCGAGCCGGGGCGGCAGCTGCGGCTCAGGTCGTTGCGCAGCAGGTCGACGATCATCAGGTTCTCGGCACGGTCCTTGGTACTGTGGCGGAGCTCGTCGGCGAGCAGTCGATCTTCTTCGGCGTTGCGGCCGCGCGGGCGAGTGCCCTTGATCGGGCGGGTCTCCACCCGTCCATGCGCGACCCGCAGGAAGCGCTCCGGCGAGAGGCTGAGAATGGCGCTGCCGTCGGCCAGGGACTGGTATCCGGCGAAGGGGGTCGGGCAGGCGCGGCGCAGAGCCCGGTAGGCAGCCCAGGGGTCGCCCTGGAAGGAGGCCTGGAAGCGCTGGGCGAAGTTCACCTGATAACAGTCTCCGGCCTGGATGTAGGCGAGGATGCGCTCGATGGCCTGGCGGTAGTCCTCGGAGGTCAGATCTGGCGTGAAATCCGCCTCCAGGTGGAATTCCGCCGTCTGGACTTCGCTCGGCGAAGCAAGCAGCTGTCGCAGGCGCTCGCCTTCGGCGCTGTCCAGGCTGGGGTGGCAGACCAGGGTGGTGGTCCGCGACTGATGATCACTGATCAGTGCCCAGGCATACAGGCCGATCTGGGCGTCGGGGAGTTCCAGGTCGTCGAGGGTCGTATCGGGCAGACGCTCCAGACGGCGGGCGAAGTCGTAGGAGAGGTAGCCCATCAGGCCGCCGGCAAAGGGAAGCTCGCCTGCCTTTGCATGGCCCAGGCTCGCAACTGCCTGGCGCAGGCGTCGGAGGAAGTCGCTACCGGTTTCGCCGGGGGTAGGACTGAGGCGGGTCAGGGGCCAGGCGCTGAGCAGGTCGTAGCGACCCCGCTGCGAGGCCGGCTGGCCGCTGTCGAACAGCACGGCGCCGGGCGCCTGGCGGATCCTCTCGAAATAGACGGTCGGATCGGCGCTATAGGGGAGGGCGTGGGTACGGCAACTGGGCATGCGGGGGTGTCGGTTGTGGCGAGGACTGATTGTAGCGCCAGGTGCTCCAGACTGCTGCCCGCCAGGCGATCCGCCCCCGGAGGGGCGGAGGGCAATCAGACGGCGGCGGAAACGTGGCCGAACAGCTCCTGGGAAAAGCGCACGCGCTCTGCCGGTGTTTCCTGGATGCTACGCTCCTTCAATTCGGCCAGATGCGCCTCGATCGCGTGGGTTCGCAGGGCCAGGCCGCAGTCGTTGGCGATCTGGATGTTCAGTCCGGGCCGGGCGTTGAGCTCGAGGATCAATGGCCCCTTGGTTTCGTCCAGCACCATGTCCACGCCGATGTAGCCGAGGCCGCAAAGTTCATGGCAGCCGGCCGCCAGCTTCATGAAGCCGTCCCAGTCGGGCAGCTGCACGCCGTCGACCGGGTTGGTGGTGTCCGGGTGCTTGGCGATCTTGTTGTTCAGCCAGGTGCCGCGCAGGGTGATGCCGGTGGCCAGATCGACACCGACACCGATGGCGCCCTGGTGCAGGTTGGCCTTGCCGCTGGACTGGCGGGTCGGCAGGCGCAGCATGGCCATCACCGGGTAGCCCATCAGCACGATGATGCGGATGTCCGGCACGCCCTCGTAGCTGATGCTCTTGAAGATCGGATCGGGCTTGACCCGGTATTCGATCAGCGCCCGGTCGCGGTGCCCGCCGAGGGAATAGAGGCCGGTGAGGATGCTGGAGATGTGATGCTCGAGTTCGTCATGGGTGACGATCTTGCCGGACACCGTCTTGTAGCGACCCTCGAAACGGTCGGCGATGACCATGATGCCGTCGCCGCCGGCCCCCTGGGCCGGCTTGATCACGAAGTCGCTGTGCTCGCCGATGATCTGGTCGAGCTTCTCGATTTCCTTCTCAGTCTCGATGATCCCGTAGAGCTCCGGCACATGGATGCCGGCCTCGATGGCGCGATGCTTGGTGATGATCTTGTCATCGACGATGGGATACAGGCTGCGCTTGTTGTACTTCAGCACGTAGTCCGCATTGCGCCGGTTGATGCCCATGATGCCCCTGGCTTCCAGGGCCTTCCATCTCTTCCACAGGTTGATCATGACTCAGTCCTTCAGGAAGGCCTTGAAGCGGAACAGCTCCGTCAGGCGGTAGCCGCGGTAGCGGCCCATTGCCAGCATGAAGCCCACCAGGATCAGCAGCACCGTCGGGAAGGTGAAGATGAAGTAGGTCAGCTCTGGAATGTTCATCAGCAGATGGGCCAGCGAGGCGGCGATGATAGTGCCGAGAGCGACCTTGAAGGCATGGCCGCCGCCGCGTTCCTCCCAGGTGATCGACAGGCGCTCGATGGTCATGGTCAGGATCACCATCGGGAACAGCGATACCGACAGGCCGCGCTCGAGGCCGAGCTTGTGGCTGAGCAGGCTGATGACGGCGATCAGCACCACCACGAAGGTCAGCACCACCGACAAGCGCGGCAGCATCTGTAGCTTGAGGTGCTCGAGGTAGGAGCGCAGCGACAGGCCCAGAGCGGTGATCAGGGTGAACAGGATGATGCCGAAGCCCACCTGGGTCTCGCGAAAGGCCAGGGCGATCAGGACCGGCGTGAAGGTGCCGAGAGTCTGGATGCCGATCAGGTTGCGCAGAATCAGGATCACCAGCACGCCGATCGGGATCATGATCATGATCTGGTAGGTCTGCTGGGTTTCCAGCGGCAGGCCGTACAGGGTGTATTCCAGGAAGTCGACATCGGTGTTCTGGTCGGTCATCTTGGCCAGGCCGATGGCGTTGAGCTCGCTGTTGTTCAGGGTGAAGCT
Organism: Azotobacter chroococcum; assembly: GCF_002220155.1. Classification (NCBI taxonomy): domain Bacteria; kingdom Pseudomonadati; phylum Pseudomonadota; class Gammaproteobacteria; order Pseudomonadales; family Pseudomonadaceae; genus Azotobacter; species Azotobacter chroococcum. The sequence continues at coordinate 1,910,978 of NZ_CP011835.1, forward strand.
CACCTTGGCCTGCTTGCCGCCGTCCACGCTGATCAGCGGCTCGTCGCCGGTCCACCAGATCAGACGGTCGGCCGGCAGTCCCGGTTCACCGGTATCGGGATTGAAATACAGCCATTTCTCGCCGTTGAAGCTGCGAATCCAGAGCTCGGGGCTGATCGCCTGGTCGGCGATCAGGCGCAGGGTATGCACACGCTCCATCGGCACGTGGGCGAAGGACAGCAGAAGTTCGACGATGCGCACCCGGTTCGAGGTCGAGCTGTTGCCGGCAGTGAGCAGCTTGACATTGTCGTCGTTGAGATTGTTGACCCGCTTGATGGTCTCGCCGATGAAGGTTTCGACGTCGGCCGAGTGCTCGCGGATGGGGGCCAGCAGGGCTTCGGCAGCGATCTTTTCGGCGCCCTCCAGCGGGATGCTGTCGCGGAAGACCGGTCCCTTGGGCTTGGGCAGGTCACCGGTATAGCGCTTGGTGAGGGCCAGGCGATAGTAGAGGGTCTGTTTGCCGCTGGTACGCCGTGCCGACCAGGTCACCCGGCGGTTGTTACCGACCTGGTTGACGCTCACTCCATAGTTGTTAGAGATGAAGCTCTCGTTGAGGCTGACATAGTCTTGGTTGAGCGGCGGAGCGAACATCTGCACTTTCACCGGCTCGCGGGGATTGGCCTGAAATTCGACGCGCGCGTCGATGTTCCACAGGTCATCGGTCTCGTCCTCGGTCACCGGAATGCCCAGGACGAAAATCTGATACGCCGTGACCAGTACCCCGATCGACACCAGCAGGACGATCAGTATTTTCAGATGCAGGTTGAGAGCGCGCATGCGTATTACTCGGCGGAATTTGCGACGGTGGCGCAGCCGGGCTTGCCGGCTGCGTATTTAATGCTTGGATCGACCAGGGCCCCGAAGCGTGCGAGTGCCTCGGAGCCGATCAGCAGCGGGTATTGGAATGCGCTCCGATCGGTCAGGTTCACCTCGATGGTGCGCAGGGTCTCGCCCATGCAGAAGTCCAGTTCGACCACCGGGCGAGCCGTGTAGGTCTTGCTTTCTGCCGGGTCGTAGTCGCCAGAACGGCGCTTGATCTTGCTGATTCGCGCCAGCGGTCGCTCGATGGGATGCGCGTGGCTGTCATCGATGGCCAGGTAGAAGCGTACCCAGGTTTCACCGTTGCGCCTGAAGCGGGTGATGTCGCGGGCACTGAGCGACGCCGTCTCGGCCCCCGTATCCAGCTTGGCCGCCACTTCCAGCTTGAGCTCGGGCAGCGACACGTATTCGTTCAGGCCAAAGATGGTTTTCTCGGCCGCGGGGAGTAGGCCCGGGATGAGCAGCAGGCAAGACAGCAGGGCGAGGGGCTGGAATCTCATAGTCCTGTAGATGGAAGCGATCGACAGTTCAGGCAACGGCTTGGCGGACGATCCCACTGCCTGGGGCGGTATGCGGTCATGGACAAGGCCGCCAGCCGCGCGCGGCGCGCATTCTAGCACGGGTTTCCCGCATCGGCAGACTCGTGGTCCGGTTCTTGGAAAAGGTGCGGTGCAGCGCACGTCTTCGACTATTGTCGACAATCATAAGGATTTGTTTGACGTATTGGCTTTGATGGCCTATTTTTCGTGCATCAAAAATACTGATTGTCGACAATATGCTGGATGCCTCCTATTCATCCCAAGCTGTCCCAGGTGACTCCGAGACACTCTCCGAACATGTCTTCCGGCGCATCCAGGCGTCGATTGTCAAGGGCGAGATCGCTCCGGGCAGCAAGATCTCCGAGCCCGAGCTGGCGCGTACCTACGGCATCAGCCGTGGTCCCCTGCGCGAAGCCATCCATCGCCTGGAGGGGCAGAAGCTGCTGGTGCGGGTGCCCCATGTGGGGGCCAGAGTGGTTTCGCTCAGCCATCAGGAGCTGATCGAGCTTTACGAAATCCGCGAGTCCCTCGAAGGAATGGCCTGCCGGCTGGCGGCCGAGCGCATGACTCAGACGGGTATCGACGAACTACGCCGGGTGCTGGAGACCCACGAGCGGGATGCGGCCTTCCAGGCCGGAGTCGGCTATTACCAGCAGGAAGGCGATTTCGACTTCCACTACCGGATCATCCATGGCAGCGGCAACCAGACGCTGGTGCGCATGCTCTGCGGGGAGATGTACCAGCTGGTGCGCATGTACCGCATCCAGTTCTCCTCCACGCCCAACCGGCCGCGCCAAGCCTTCAACGAACACCACCGGATTCTCGATGCCATCGCCGATCACGACGGCGAGCTGGCCGAGCTGCTGATGCGCCGGCACATCGCCGCATCCCGACGCAACATGGAGCGTCACTATGAGGACGCTCAGGTCAATACAGCCAATAAAAGGGGTAAGTCATGACTCAGACGTCTGCCGGACAACGCTTCCGCGATGCCGTCGCCAGCGAACACCCGTTGCAGGTGGTTGGTGCCATCAATGCCAACCATGCGCTGCTGGCCAAGCGCGCCGGTTTCAAGGCCATCTATCTGTCGGGTGGCGGAGTGGCGGCCGGTTCCCTGGGCCTGCCGGACTTGGGCATCACCGGTCTGGACGACGTGCTGACCGATGTGCGCCGCATCACCGACGTGTGCGATCTGCCGCTGCTGGTGGACGTCGATACCGGCTTCGGCTCTTCGGCCTTCAACGTCGCCCGTACCGTCAAGTCGATGATCAAGTTCGGCGCGGCCGCCATCCATATCGAGGACCAGGTCGGCGCCAAGCGCTGCGGCCACCGGCCGAACAAGGAAATCGTCTCCCAGCAGGAAATGGTCGACCGGATCAAGGCCGCCGTCGACGCCCGTACCGATGACAGCTTCGTGATCATGGCGCGCACCGACGCGCTGGCGGTCGAGGGCCTGAACTCTGCCCTGGATCGCGCTGCTGCCTGCATCGAGGCCGGTGCCGACATGATCTTCCCCGAGGCGATCACCGAACTGGCGATGTACAAGACCTTCGCCGACCGGGTGAAGGCGCCGATCCTGGCCAACATCACCGAGTTCGGTGCCACCCCGCTGTACACCACCGAAGAGCTGGCCAGCGTCGACGTGTCCCTGGTGCTCTATCCGCTGTCGGCGTTCCGCGCCATGAACAAGGCGGCCGAGAACGTCTATACCGCGCTGCGCCGTGACGGCACCCAGAAGAACGTGATCGACACCATGCAGACCCGCATGGAGCTCTACGAGCGCATCAATTACCACGCGTTCGAGCAGCACCTCGACGCGCTGTTCGCAGCCAAGAAGTGACCCGGCACCCGGGCCGGCCTGTGCAGGTCGGCTCTGGGGAAAACAAGAGAAATATCCAACCGGATTAGGAGAAACGAGCGATGAGCGCTACCGCAGAAACTACCACTGTGGGCTTCAAGCCGAAGAAATCAGTGGCCCTGAGTGGCACCGCCGCCGGCAATACTGCCCTGTGTACCGTGGGTCGCACTGGCAATGACCTGCATTACCGCGGCTATGACATTCTCGACTTCGCCACCACCTGCGAGTTCGAGGAAATCGCCCACCTGCTGGTACATGGCAAGCTGCCCAACGTCGCCGAGCTGACTGGTTACAAGGCCAAGCTCAAGTCCTTGCGTGGCCTGCCGGCCGGCGTGAAGGCCGCCCTCGAGCAGCTGCCGCCCTCCGCCCACCCGATGGACGTGATGCGCACCGGCGTGTCCGTGCTGGGCTGCCTGTCGCCCGAGAAGGACGACCACAACCACCCGGGTGCCCGCGACATCGCCGACAAGCTGATGGCCTCCATGGGCTCCATGCTGCTGTACTGGTACCACTTCAGCCACAACGGCAAGCGCATCGAGGTGGAAACCGATGACGACACCATCGGCGGCCACTTCCTGCACCTGCTGCACGGCAAGAAGCCGAGCGACTCCTGGGTGAGCGCCATGCACACGTCGCTGATCCTCTACGCCGAGCATGAGTTCAACGCGTCCACCTTCACCTCCCGGGTAATCTCCGGCACCGGCTCCGACATGTTCTCCTGCATCACCGGCGCCATCGGTGCGCTGCGCGGACCGAAGCATGGCGGTGCCAACGAGGTGGCCTTCGAGATCCAGAAGCGCTACGACAACCCGGACGAGGCCGAAGCCGATATCCGTGCTCGTGTCGAGCGCAAGGAAGTCGTGATCGGCTTCGGTCACCCGGTCTACACCGTTGCCGACCCGCGCAACAAGGTGATCAAGGAAGTTGCCCGCGAGCTCAGTGTCGAGCAGAGCAACACCAAGATGTACGACATTGCCGAGCGCCTCGAGAGCGTGATGTGGGAAATCAAGAAGATGTTCCCCAACCTGGATTGGTTCAGCGCCGTCAGCTACCACATGATGGGCGTCCCCACCGCGATGTTCACCCCGGTGTTCGTGATCGCCCGTACCTCCGGGTGGGCCGCCCACGCCATCGAGCAGCGCATCGACGGCAAGATCATTCGTCCGAGCGCCAACTACGTCGGTCCGGAAGACTTGAAGTTCGTGCCGCTCAAGGAGCGCAAGTAAGATGAACACCCAATATCGCAAGAGCCTGCCCGGTACCCAGCTGGACTACTTCGACACCCGCGCGGCGGTCGAAGCCATCCAGCCGGGTGCCTATGACAAGCTGCCGTACACCTCCCGCGTGCTGGCGGAACAGCTGGTTCGCCGCTGCGATCCGGCCATGCTGACCGACTCGCTGAAGCAGATCATCGAGCGCAAGCGTGACCTGGACTTCCCGTGGTACCCGGCCCGTGTGGTCTGCCATGACATCCTCGGTCAGACCGCGCTGGTCGACCTGGCCGGCCTGCGCGATGCGATTGCCGAACAGGGCGGCGACCCGGCCAAGGTCAACCCGGTGGTGCCGACCCAGCTGATCGTCGATCACTCGCTGGCGGTTGAGTACGCGGGGTTCGATCCGGACGCCTTCGAGAAGAACCGCGCCGTTGAAGACCGTCGCAACGAAGACCGTTTCCACTTCATCGAGTGGACCAAGACTGCCTTCAAGAACGTCGACGTGATCCCGGCCGGCAACGGCATCATGCACCAGATCAACCTGGAGAAGATGTCTCCGGTGATCCAGGCCCGTGGCGGCGTGGCCTTCCCGGATACCTGCGTGGGTACCGACAGCCACACTCCGCACGTCGACGCCCTCGGCGTGATCGCCATCGGCGTCGGCGGTCTGGAAGCCGAAACCGTGATGCTCGGCCGCGCGTCGATGATGCGCCTGCCCGACATCGTCGGCGTCAAGCTGACCGGCAAGCATCAGCCCGGCATCACCTGCACCGACATCGTGCTGGCGCTGACCGAGTTCCTGCGCAAGGAGCGCGTGGTGGGTGCCTACGTCGAGTTCTTCGGCGACGGCGCTGCCAGCCTGAGCATCGGCGACCGAGCGACCATCTCCAACATGTGCCCGGAATACGGCGCCACCGCGGCGATGTTCTACATCGACCAGCAGACCATCGACTACCTCAAACTGACCGGCCGCGAGCCGGAGCAGGTTGCCCTAGTCGAAAACTACGCCAAGACCACCGGCCTGTGGGCCGATGCGCTGGTCGAGGCCGAATACGAGCGCGTGCTCGAGTTCGATCTGTCCACCGTCGTGCGCAACATGGCCGGCCCGTCCAACCCGCACCGTCGCCTGCCGACCTCCGCCCTGCACGAGCGCGGCATTGCCGACGAGGCCAAGCTGGAAGCTGCCCGGGCCGAAGAGGCCGAAGGCCTGCTGCCGGATGGCGCGGTGATCATCGCCGCCATCACCAGCTGCACCAACACCTCCAACCCGCGCAACGTGGTTGCTGCCGGCCTGCTGGCCAAGAAGGCCAACGAGCTGGGTCTGGTGCGCAAGCCGTGGGTGAAGAGCTCGTTCGCACCGGGCTCCAAGGTCGCCAGGCTGTATCTGGAAGAAGCCGGCCTGCTGCCGGAGCTGGAAAAGCTCGGCTTCGGCATCGTCGCCTACGCCTGCACCACCTGCAACGGCATGTCCGGTGCGCTGGACCCGCAGATCCAGCAGGAAATCATCGACCGCGACCTGTACGCCACTGCCGTACTGTCCGGCAACCGCAACTTCGACGGCCGTATCCACCCGTACGCCAAGCAGGCCTTCCTCGCCTCGCCGCCGCTGGTGGTCGCCTACGCCATCGCCGGCACCGTGCGCTTCGACATCGAGAAGGATGCACTGGGTACCGACAAGAACGGCAACCCGATCACCCTGAAGGATCTGTGGCCGAGCGACGAGGAGATCGATGCCATCGTCGCCTCCTGCGTCAAGCCGGAGCAGTTCAAGCAGGTCTACATCCCGATGTTCGACCTGGGCGCGGTGGAAGAAGCCAAGAGCCCGCTGTACGACTGGCGTCCGATGTCCACCTACATCCGCCGTCCACCGTACTGGGAAGGCGCGCTGGCCGGTGAACGTACCCTCAAGGGCATGCGTCCGCTGGCGGTGCTGCCGGACAACATCACCACCGATCACCTGTCGCCGTCCAACGCCATCCTGCTCGACAGCGCCGCTGGCGAGTACCTGGCCAGGATGGGCCTGCCGGAGGAGGACTTCAACTCCTACGCCACCCACCGTGGCGACCATCTGACCGCCCAGCGCGCCACCTTCGCCAACCCGCAGCTGGTCAACGAGATGGCCGTGGTCGATGGCCAGGTGAAGAAAGGTTCGCTGGCGCGCGTCGAGCCGGATGGCAAGGTCATGCGCATGTGGGAAGCCATCGAAACCTACATGGAGCGCAAGCAGCCGCTGATCATCATCGCCGGTGCCGACTACGGTCAGGGCTCCTCGCGTGACTGGGCGGCCAAGGGCGTGCGTCTGGCCGGTGTCGAGGCCATCGCCGCCGAAGGCTTCGAGCGCATCCACCGTACCAACCTGGTCGGCATGGGCGTGCTGCCGCTGGAGTTCAAGGCCGGCGTCAACCGCAAGACCCTGGGCATCGACGGCACCGAGACCTTCGACGTGAAAGGCGACATCTCGCCGCGCTGCGACCTGACCCTGGTCATCCAGCGCAAGAACGGCGAAACCGTCGAAGTGCCGGTCACCTGCCGGCTCGACACCGCCGAAGAGGTCTCGGTCTACGCGGCCGGTGGCGTGCTGCAGCGCTTCGCCAAGGACTTCCTCGGCCAGGCCTGACCGGCTTGCCGTCCGGTCCCCGCCTTGCTGCCATCGGCAGCGGGGTGGCTGGCCGGCTCTGGCAGGCCCACGCATTCCCATTCCTGTGCTGCCATCCGGCAGCACAGTCTCATGAGGATAAGATTTCCATGGCTCATGTACTCCAGATCCGTGTTCCGGCCACCTATATCCGTGGCGGCACCAGCAAGGGTGTGTTCTTCCGTCTGCAGGATCTGCCACAAGCCTGCCAGGTGCCGGGCGAGGCGCGTGACCAGCTGCTGCTGCGCGTGATCGGCAGCCCCGATCCGTACGGCCAGCAGATCGACGGCATGGGGGGCGCGACTTCCAGTACCTCCAAGACCGTGATCGTCGCCAGGAGCGAACAGCCGGATCACGATGTCGACTACCTGTTCGGTCAGGTGGCGATCAACAAGGCATTCGTCGACTGGTCGGGCAACTGCGGCAACCTGACCGCAGCGGTCGGTGCCTTCGCCATCGCCGGTGGTCTGGTCGATTCCTCGCGCATTCCGCAGAGCGGCATCTGCACCGTGCGCATCTGGCAGAAGAACATCGGCAAGACCATCATCGCCCATGTGCCGATCACCAACGGTGCAGTGCAGGAAACCGGCGATTTCGAGCTGGACGGCGTGACCTTCCCGGCCGCCGAGGTGGTCATCGAGTTCATGGATCCGGCCGACGGCGAAGGCTCGATGTTCCCCACCGGCAACGTGGTCGATGAGCTGGAAGTGCCGGGCATCGGTACCTTCAAGGCTACCATGATCAACTCCGGCATTCCGACCATCTTCCTCAATGCCGCCGATATCGGTTACACCGGTACCGAGCTGCAGAAGGACATCAACTCGGATGCCGAGGCTCTGGCGCGTTTCGAAACCATGCGTGCCTACGGCGCGGTGAAGATGGGCCTGATCGCGGACATCTCCGAAGCGGTCGCCCGTCAGCACACGCCGAAGATCGCCTTCGTCGCCCCGGCTACCGACTACGTGGCTTCCAGCGGCAAGCAGGTGGCGGCCAGCGAGATCGACGTCTGCGTGCGCGCCCTGTCGATGGGCAAGCTGCACCACGCCATGATGGGCACCGCCTCGGTCGCCATCGCCACCGCTGCGGCGGTGCCGGGCACCCTGGTCAACCTGGCGGCCGGTGGTGGCCTGCGCGAAGCGGTGACCTTCGGCCATCCGTCCGGCACCCTGCGCGTCGGCGCGGCGGCGGCAGAAGTCAACGGCGAGTGGACCGCCACCAAGGCGGTCATGAGCCGCAGCGCCCGTGTGTTGATGGAAGGCTGGGTGCGCGTGCCGGGTGATGCATTCTGAGGTGCCTTGCCGGCTGGAGAGGATGGCCGTCTGCGGTGTGGGAGTATCGACTGTGCCTCGGCGGCGCGTCCGCGATGGGCTGGCAAGCGACACGAAAAAACCGGGGCCGAAAGGCTCCGGCTTTTTCAGGTCTGCACATTTGCTGCCGAGAGGCGGTTGTTTATTTCAGTCGCCGTTCCACACCCTTTTCGACAAGGATCTTGGCCGAGATCTCTTCCACCGAGAAATGGGTGGAATTGATATAGGGAATGTTTTCGCGACGCAACATTTGCTCCACTTCGCGCACCTCGAACTCGCACTGGGCGAAGCTGGAATAGCGGCTGTTCGGCTTGCGCTCGTGGCGGATGGCGGCCAGGCGCTCGCTGTCGATGGTCAGGCCGAACAGCTTGTCCCGATAGGGTTTGAGAGCCGCCGGCAGCTGCAGGCGCTCCATGTCTTCTTCCGTGAGAGGGTAATTGGCGGCGCGGATGCCATACTGCATGGCCATGTAAAGGCAGGTCGGGGTCTTGCCGCTGCGGGAGACGCCCAGCAGGATCAGGTCGGCCTTGTCGTAGTAGTGGGTGCGGGCGCCGTCGTCGTTGTCGAGGGCGAAGTTCACCGCCTCGATGCGCTCCATGTAGTGGGCGTTGTGACTGATGGAGTGCGATTTGCCCACGGAGTAGGAAGAGTGGGAAGCCAGTTCGTGTTCCAGTGGTGAAAGAAAGGTCGAAAAGATATCAATCATGAATCCGTTGGATTTGGCCAGAATGTCACGGATCTCCTGATTGACTACGGTGTCGAAAATGATCGGCCGGGCACCATCCTTTTCCGCCGCAGAATTGATCTGCTGCACCATGCCGCGCGCTTTTTCCGCCGTGTCGATGTAGGGGCGCGTGAGTTTGGTGAAGGAAATGTTTTCGAATTGCGCCAGCAGGCTCTGGCCAAGGGTTTCCGCAGTGATACCCGTGCCGTCGGAGATGAAGAAAGCGGTTCGTTTCATTGCACCCTTGGCCTTAAGAACATGACGACAGTTAGGCTATGCTAAGTCCCGGCATTGCCGGGTATCCTTGCCCGGCATTGTCACTTATTTTCATGGGTCAAGCCAGAATCGCGCGGAGAAGGTCCCGCCTGAGCTTCCCATCCCTAGTGGAGAATTCATCTTGGTAGAGTACGTAGTTTCCCTTGACAAGCTCGGCGTCCACGATGTGGAGCGAGTAGGGGGCAAAAACGCATCCCTGGGCGAAATGATCAGCAACCTGTCCGGCGCCGGCGTATCCGTTCCCGGGGGCTTTGCCACTACCGCCCAGGCCTACCGTGACTTCCTCGAGCAAAGCGGTCTGAACGAGCGTATCCATGCAGCGCTCGACGCACTGGATGTGGATGACGTGAATGCGCTGGCGAAGACCGGTGCACAGATTCGCCAATGGGTGATGGAGGCCGAGCTGCCCGCGCAGCTTGATACCGATATTCGCAGGGCCTTTGCCGAAATGGCTGGCGGCAACGAGCATCTGGCCGTGGCCGTGCGCTCCTCCGCCACGGCAGAGGACCTGCCCGACGCCTCCTTCGCCGGCCAGCAGGAAACCTTCCTCAACATCCGCGGTGTGGACAATGTGATCCGCGCGGCGAAGGAGGTCTTCGCCTCCCTCTTCAACGACCGTGCCATTGCCTATCGGGTACACCAGGGCTTCGATCACAGGCTGGTTGCCCTGTCTGCCGGCGTGCAGCGCATGGTGCGTTCGGAAACCGGCACTGCCGGCGTGATGTTCACCCTGGACACCGAGTCCGGTTTCCGTGACGTGGTGTTCATCACCGGTGCCTATGGTCTCGGTGAGACGGTGGTGCAGGGTGCGGTGAACCCCGATGAATTCTATGTGCACAAGCCGACCCTCGAGGCCGGCCGCCCTGCCATCCTGCGCCGCAACCTGGGCAGCAAGGCGATCAAGATGGTCTACGGCGAGGAAGCCAAGGCCGGCAAGTCGGTGAAGACCGTCGAAGTGAGCGGTGAGGATCGTACCCGCTTCTGCATCAGCGACGCCGAGGTCACCGAGTTGGCCAAGCAGGCGCTGATCATCGAGAAGCACTACGGGCGGCCGATGGACATCGAATGGGCCAAGGACGGTGACGATGGCAAGCTCTATGTCGTCCAGGCACGTCCGGAAACCGTGAAAAGTCGCGCCAGCGCCACCGTGATGGAGCGCTACCTGCTGAAGGAAACGGGCACTATCCTGGTCGAGGGGCGTGCCATCGGTCAGCGGATCGGGGCCGGCCCGGTCAAGGTGATCCACGATATCTCCGAAATGGACAAGGTCCAACCGGGCGATGTACTGGTTTCGGACATGACCGACCCGGACTGGGAGCCGATCATGAAGCGCGCCAGCGCCATCGTCACCAACCGGGGCGGGCGTACCTGCCATGCGGCGATCATCGCCCGCGAGCTGGGCATCCCGGCGGTCGTAGGCTGCGGCAACGCCACCAGCGTACTGCAGGATGGCCAGGGTGTGACCGTCTCCTGTGCCGAAGGCGATACCGGTTACATCTTCGAGGGCGAACTGGGCTTCGATATCCGCAAGAACTCCATCGATGCCATGCCGCAGCTGCCGTTCAAGATCATGATGAACGTCGGCAACCCGGACCGGGCCTTCGATTTCGCCCAGTTGCCGAACGAGGGCGTAGGCCTGGCCCGCCTGGAGTTCATCATCAACCGCATGATCGGCGTGCACCCCAAGGCGCTGCTGAACTTCGCCAGCCTGCCGCCGGAAATCAAGGCCAGCGTCGAGAAGCGCATCGCCGGCTATGACGATCCGGTTGGCTTCTACGTCGAGAAGCTGGTCGAGGGCATCAGCACCCTGGCAGCCGCCTTCTGGCCGAAGAAGGTCATCGTGCGCATGTCCGACTTCAAGTCCAACGAGTATGCTAACCTGATCGGCGGCAAGCTCTACGAGCCGGAGGAAGAGAACCCGATGCTCGGCTTCCGCGGCGCCTCGCGCTATATCAGCGAATCCTTCCGCGACTGCTTCGAGCTGGAGTGCCGGGCGATCAAGAAGGTGCGCAACGAGATGGGGCTGAGCAACGTCGAGATCATGATCCCCTTCGTGCGCACGCCGGGTGAGGCCAGTCAGGTCATCGACCTGCTCGGCAGCCATGACCTCAAGCGTGGAGAGAATGGCCTGCGCGTGATCATGATGTGCGAGTTGCCTTCCAACGCACTGCTGGCCGAAGAGTTCCTCGAGTACTTCGATGGCTTTTCCATCGGCTCCAACGACCTGACCCAGCTGACCCTGGGCCTGGACCGCGACTCGGGTATCGTTGCCCACCTGTTCGATGAGCGGAACGCTGCCGTGAAGAAGTTGCTGTCCAGCGCCATTCAGGCCTGCAACAAGGCCGGCAAGTACATCGGCATCTGCGGCCAGGGTCCGTCGGATCATCCGGATCTGGCCAAGTGGCTGATGGAGCAGGGGATCGACAGCATTTCGCTGAATCCGGACTCGGTGCTCGATACCTGGTTCTTCCTGGCCGAGGGACAGCTGGCCCACTGATTCCAGGTTGTCCCGATGAGCGAAAGAAGGGTGGGCCGGTTCCCACCCTTTTTTTGCTTGCGAATTTGTATATTCGACGTAGGTCGCTCCCTATCTGCGCCTTTTTCCGTCCGATTCGGCATTTCACCCAGGCAGGTCCATCGCTAAGATGTGCGGGCTGATCCGGCGCGGACATCTCCTTGTCGCTGGAAGCGCCATGTTTGTCGCCCTCGAGCGGTTGCTGCATCTGCATAGGGATATCGGCGAACCTTTTACTGTTGATCGTCGACAATAATCCTGTGCTGCTGGAAAACCGATGCCCATATCAGGGGGCGGAACTGCAGGATGAAAACCAGAGCGGCTGAATGTTGCGTTGTCGTCGGCACGGCATCGAGTTCGATCTGTCCAGCGGTCGGGCGCTGAATGGAAACTGCCCGGGATTGACCTTGTTCAGGCTCTGCCATGATGGAGATCGCATCGGTATCGATCTCCGGGCTTTCCGGCAACGGCCAGGAGGCGCTCATCTATCCTGTTGTAATTTTCCAGAGGAGTTTTGCTATGCAATATGTCACCCCCGATCTGTGCGACGCCTATCCCGAACTGGTACAGGTGGTCGAGCCGATGTTCAACAACTTCGGTGGTCGTGATTCCTTCGGCGGCGAAATCGTCACCATCAAGTGCTTCGAGGACAACTCGCTGGTCAAGGACCAGGTCGATGCCGATGGCAAGGGCAAGGTGCTCGTGGTGGATGGTGGCGGTTCGCTGCGTCGCGCCCTGCTGGGCGACATGCTTGCTGAAAAGGCCGCTCGCAACGGCTGGGAAGGACTGGTCGTCTACGGTTGCATCCGCGATGTGGACGTGATTGCCCAGACCGACCTCGGCGTCCAGGCCCTGGCTACCCATCCCATGAAAACCGACAAGCGCGGCATCGGCGACCTGAACGTTCCGGTGACCTTCGGTGGCGTCACCTTCCGGCCGGGCGAGTACCTGTATGCCGACAACAACGGCATCATCATCTCCCCCGAGCCTCTGAAAATGCCCGAGTAATCGCTGTCCCGAGCCTGCCGCAACCCCTTGGCCGGATTAGGTCCAACCCTGCGCAAGGGGGCAGGCAGGCCGCTCGTTTTCCTCGCGGCTGATTGTCCATGAGCGGCTCGGCGATGTGGATCGTTCGACGTTTGGTTGGGCTCGAATGTGACCTGCTGGCAAGCGACCTCGTCTAGGCGTTACATCCAGAGAGGTGCGCATGCACGATCCATTCGAAGAGTCCTTACGCGACCTGCTCCAGTCTTCGGCGCTCACCCATGATGACAATGCAGCATTGGGGCGTGTCCTGAAAACGGCCAACCGCCAGGCAGGCGCGGGCGATCTGTTCGCCCTCCTGGGGCATTGGTTCGAGGCGCTGATGATCGGGCTGAACAACGGATCGCCTCATATCATGCCTGTCTCTCGTCGTGGCACTCTCGATTCTTCCGCAGACAAGGCTGACTGAAATGGAACTCGACCCCTGGACTCAAAGCCTGGTTGTTGTAATGAAAGCGCTTTGGACTAAGGTAGCCAGCTTCATTCCCAATCTGTTCGTTGCTCTGATCGTGGTGCTGCTCGGCTTCGTCGTGGCCAAGCTGCTCGATACGCTGCTGTCCAAGTTGCTGGCAAAGGTGGGGCTGGATCGTCTTATGTCGGGTACCGGACTGACCCGGCTGCTGGTCCGGATCGGCATTCAGGTGCCGGTTTCGACCCTGATCGGCAGAATCGTCTATTGGTTCGTGCTCCTCGTATTCATGGTTTCGGCTGCCGAATCCCTCGGTCTGGCGCGAGTTTCCGCGACCCTGGACGTGCTGGCGCTCTATCTGCCCAAGGTCTTCGGCGCGGCGCTGATTCTGCTGGCCGGACTGCTGCTGGCGCAGTTGGTCAATGGCCTGGTGCGTGGCGCAGCAGAAGGCGTCGGGCTCGACTATGCCAACGGGCTCGGGCGCGTCGTGCAGGGGCTGGTGATCATCATCAGCATTTCCGTGGCGATCGGTCAGCTGGAGATCAAGACCGATCTGCTCAATACAGTCGTGGCCATCGTGCTGATCTCCGTGGGCGTGGCGGTTGCCCTGGCATTGGGCCTGGGCAGCCGCGAAATTGCCGGTCAGATCATTGCCGGCATCTATGTCCGCGAGCTTTACCGGGTAGGGCAGGCGGTCCGGATCGGTGACCTCGAGGGGCAGATCGAGGAGATCGGCACGGTCAAGACGATACTGCTGACCACCCAGGGCGAACTGGTTTCGCTGGCCAACCGCTCTCTGCTGGATGAACGGGTTAGCAGTCGTTAGGGCGAAGATCTGCTAATCTATGTCGCCAATTTGAACCAGAGGTCTGGGCTTTGGCGGCCGCGACCCGACTGCCAGCCTTTCTTGTCTTGAACACAGACCACCCACTTTCTTCGCGATACGATCCCAGGGAGCTGTCCGACGAGGAGCTGGTTGAGCGTGCACATGCCGAGCTTTTCCACATTACCCGGGCCTACGCGGAGTTGATGCAGCGCTATCAGCGCACACTGTTCAATGTCTGTGCCAGATATTTGGGTAACGAGCGGGACGCTGATGATGTCTGTCAGGAGGTCATGCTCAAGGTTCTCTACGGTTTGAAGCATTTCGAAGGCAAGTCGAAATTCAAGACTTGGCTTTATAGCATCACCTACAACGAATGTATTACCCAATACCGGAAAGAGCGAAGAAAACGACGCCTGATGGATGCCCTGAGTCTCGATCCACTGGAAGAGGCTTCGGAAGAAAAGGCGCCGAAACTGGAAGAGCGGGGCGGCCTTGACCGCTGGTTGGTACACGTCAATCCTATTGACCGAGAGATCCTGGTGCTTCGTTTTGTCGCAGAGCTGGAGTTCCAGGAAATTGCCGACATCATGCATATGGGCCTGAGTGCCACTAAAATGCGTTACAAGCGGGCTCTAGACCGGTTGCGGGAAAAATTCTCGGGGCTTGCTGAACCTTAGCTTGACAGCTAGCCTCTTAGCGAATAGCGATCTCAGTCCTCTAATTGAAAGCAAATCGAGATTGTCTTTACCGTCAAACACCACGATGGGGAAATACGGATGAAACTGAAAAACACCTTGGGCGTCTTTATTGGCTCAGTGGTCGCCGCATCTTCGTTCAGCGTGCTGGCTCAGGGCCAGGGCGCGGTTGAGGTGGAGGCTTTTGCCAAGCATTATTTCAGCGATGAAAGTTCTCGCGACTTCGAAAACGATGAGGCCGAGCTGTATGGCGCATCGATTGGCTACTTTCTGACCGATGATGTGGAGTTGGCCCTGTCGCATGGCGTTTACAGGGACGTGACCACCGAGGAGACGATAGGCGATGGTGGCCACAAGGATATCAAGGGCGAGCTGACCTCCCTTGATGCCATCTACCACTTCGGCGAGCCGGCCGCTGGCCTGCGCCCCTATGTATCCGGTGGTTTCGCCCATCAGAGCATTGGTCAGGCCCGCGGTGGGCGTAACCAGAGCACCTACGCCAACCTCGGTGCCGGTGTGAAGTGGTATTTGACCGACATGCTTTATGCCCGTGCCGGTGTGGACGGTATGTACAACTTCGACGACGACCAGGCCGAATGGCAGGCCGGCGTGGGTATCGGCCTGAACTTCGGCGGCAGTGCAGGCAAGAAAGAGCCGGCTCCGGAACCGGTAGCCGAAGTCTGCGCCGACGTCGACAACGATGGCGTCTGCGATAACGTCGACCGCTGCCCGGACACCCCCGCCAACACCACCGTCGATGCCGAGGGTTGCACCGCTGTCGCCGAAGTGGTTCGCGTCGAGCTGGACGTCAAGTTCGACTTCGACAAGGCGAAAGTCAAGGAAGAAAGCTACGCCGATATCAAGAACCTGGCTGACTTCATGAACCAGTACCCGCAGACCAGCACCACCGTGGAAGGTCACACCGACTCCGTCGGTACGGACGCCTACAACCAGAAGCTGTCCGAACGTCGCGCCAACGCAGTGCGTGATGTGCTGGTCAACGAGTACGGTGTGGAAGGCAACCGCGTGGACTCCGTCGGTTACGGCGAGTCCCGCCCGGTGGCCGACAACGCTACCGAGTCCGGCCGTGCGATCAACCGTCGCGTGGAAGCGGAAGTGGAAGCCCAAGCCAAGTAATTCCGGCAGGCGCTTCAAGAAAAACCCGGCATTGCCGGGTTTTTCTTTTTCTACGAGATGAAGGGGCCTTGGGCTTCAGGTCTCAAGCGAGCCCCGGAACGGGGGCCGGCAGGCTTCGATCGGGGGACTTGAGGCGTTCAGGCTGTCCGGGCCATGAGTTGTGGCTGGGCGACGGCGGCGACCTCGCCGATCACCAGAATCGCCGGGCTCTTCAGGCGGAAGGCGGCAGCGTCCTGCTGCATGGCGCCGAGGCTGCTGCGGCATTCGCGCTGCTGCGGCAGCGAGGCGTTCTCGATCATCGCCACCGGCATGTCGGTACTCATGCCGCCGCCCAGCAGGCCGTCACGGATGTCGGCCAGTTTGGCCACGCCCATGTAGACCACCAGGGTGGTGCCGCTCTGCGCCAGCGCCGGCCAGTTGAGGCTGCTGTCGTCCTGGGTGTGGGCGGTGACCAGGGTCACGCCACGGGCCACGCCGCGCAGGGTCAGCGGGATGTCGCACTGGGTGGCGCCGGCCAGCCCGGCGGTGATGCCGTTGACGATCTCGGTGGCGATGCCGTGCCCGGCCAGCCAGTCGGCTTCCTCGCTGCCGCGGCCGAAGATGCAAGGGTCGCCGCCCTTCAGGCGCGCCACACACTTGCCCTGGCGGGCGTAGCGCAGCATCAGGCGGTGAATGAAGTCCTGGGGCGTGGAGCGGCAGCCGCCGCGCTTGCCGACGCTGATCACCCGGGCCTGCGGGCAGTGCTCGAGCACCGCCGGATTGACCAGATCGTCGATCAGCACCACCTCGGCCTCGCCCAGGGCTCGCACGGCCTTGAGGGTCAGCAGTTCCGGGTCGCCCGGGCCGGCACCGATCAGCCAGACTTTTGCGCTCATCTTCACCACCTCTCGTATCACCTGTGTAGGGTGGGTTAGCCGCTTGCGGCATAACCCGCCAACGATGCCGCCAGGCATCGCGATTGCCGGCCTTGCGGCCGGTCGGTGGGTTACGACCTGCGGTCTAACCCACCCTACGGTTTCATTGCGACTCAGGCCGGGGCCTTCACCGGCTGGGCCAGCAGCCGCTTGATTTCCGGTACGCAGGAGCCGCAGCTGGTGCCGCACTTGAGTTCCTGCTTGAGGCCGTCGAGGTCGAGGCCGCGGTCGATGCCTTCGCGGATCGCGGTATCGCTGACGTTCATGCAACTGCACACCGTCTTGCCCTTGCAGCCCCCGGCGTTGCCCGGCGGGGTGCTGAGCGGAGCGAGCAGCCAGCGGCGCAGGTCGGCGTCGGCCTTGCCTTCCTCCCACAGCGCCTTCAGCCAGTCGCGCGCGGCGGTTTCGCCGGCCAGGCGGATGGCGTGGATGCGCCCATCTTCGATGCGCACGCGCTTGCCGACGGTGCGCCGCGGATCGTCGTAGGCCAGCACCGGGCCCTCGTCGAGACCTAGCAGGGCGTCGATCTGCGCCAGCAGTGTGGCATCGGGGGCCGCGGCGCTGGCGGCCTTGACCAGCAGGGCCGGGCGCTCGCGGCCGGTGAGGGTCAGGCTGGCATAGGCGAATTCCTCCAGCAGCGGGCGCAGCTTGGCGAAGCGCTGCTGCACGTCGCCCTCGACCAGGGCGAACAGTTGCCAGGGCAGCTCGACCTTCTCCACCTCGACCCCGGCGTGCTTGAGTTCCGGCTGCTTGGACAGCGGGTCGAAAGCCGGCAGGGTCAGCACGTTGGTGCCCAGGCCCTTGAGGAAGCGGTCGCCCCAGTGCATCGGCAGGAAGGCCTGGCCGGGGCGCACGGCCTCGTCGGCCTGCACCGGCACGATCAGGCTGCCGCGGCGGCTGCGCAGCTTGACCAGATCGCCGCTGACCAGGCGCCGGCGGCGCAGTTCGTCCGGGTGCAGGCTGAGCGCGGCCTCCTCTACGTGGCCGAACAGCTGGGCGACGGTGCCGGTGCGGCTCATGCCGTGCCACTGATCGCGCAGGCGGCCGGTGTTGAGGGTCAGCGGATAGCGCGCTTCGCGTTTTTCCTGCGGCGCGCGGAACGGATCGGCCTGGAAGCGGGCGTTGCCGCTGGCGGTGGGGAATACCCCGTCGGCATACAGGCGCGGCGTGCCGCGGCTGGCACCGGCCGGGAATGGCCACTGCTGCGGGCCGAGGTCGTCGATCAGTGCATGGCTCAAGCCGCTCAGGTCCAGATCGCGGCCGGCGGTGAGCTGCTTGTATTCCTCGAACAGCGCGGCCGGGCTGGCGAAGTCGAACAGGCTTGGCTCCCCTGGGCGCAGGTGGCGTTCCAGGCGGCGGGCGAAGTCGCAGGTGATCGCCCAGTCGGCGCGCGCCTCGCCCGGCGCCGGCACGGCACGGCGCACATGGCTGACGCGCCGCTCGGAATTGGTGACGCTGCCTTCCTTCTCGCCCCAGCCGGCGGCGGGCAGCAGCAGGTCGGCGTAGCGACAGGTCTCGGTGGTGGCGTAGGCCTCCTGCACCACCACGAAGGGGCAGGTGGAGAGGGCTTCGTGGATCTTCTGCTGATCGGGCATCGACTGTGCCGGGTTGGTGCAGGCGATCCACAGCGCCTTGACCTTGCCGACCCTTACGGCCTCGAACAGCTCGATGGCGGTCAGGCCGGTAGTCTCCGGCAGGCTGTCGACGCCCCAGTAGCCGGCGACTTCGGCGCGGTGTTCGGCATTGCCGGCCTCGCGATGGCCGGGCAGCAGGTTGGCCAGGCTGCCGGTTTCGCGACCACCCATGGCGTTGGGCTGGCCGGTGAGGGAGAAGGGGCCGGCACCGGGCTTGCCGATCTGCCCAGTGGCCAGGTGCAGGTTGATCAGCGCGCTGTTCTTGGCGCTGCCGCTGCTGGACTGGTTGAGCCCCATGCACCACAGCGACAGGAAAGATGGCGCCTTGCCGATCAGCTCGGCGCAGACCTGCAGACTGTCGACGGAGATGCCGCAGATATCGGCCACCGTCGCCGGGCTGTAGTCGCGCACCAGCTTCTTCAGTTCATCGAAGCCTTCGGTGTGGGCGTCGATCCAGGCGCGGTCGATCCAGCCTTCCCAGAGCAGGAGGTGCAGGATGCCGTGGAACAGTGCCACGTCGGTGCCCGGCAGGATCGCCAGGTGCAGGTCGGCCAGCTCGCAGGTGTCGGTGCGCCGCGGATCGACCACGATGATCTTCATCTCCGGGCGGCTGGCCTTGGCCGCTTCCAGGCGGCGGAACAGCACCGGGTGGGCGTAGGCCATGTTGCTGCCGGCGATCAGCAGGCAGTCGCTCTGCTCGATGTCCTCGTAGGAGCAGGGCGGAGCGTCGGCGCCCAGGCTGCGCTTGTAGCCGACCACCGCCGAGGACATGCACAGCCGCGAGTTGCTGTCGATGTTGTTGGTGCCGACCAGGGCGCGGGCCAACTTGTTGAAGGCGTAGTAGTCCTCGGTCAGCAGCTGGCCGGAGATGTAGAAGGCCACGCTGTCCGGGCCGTGCTCGCGGATGGTCTCGGCGAATACCACGGCGGCATGATCCAGCGCGCTGTCCCAGTCGGTGCGCGCCCGGGCCAGGCCCTTGCCCAGGCGCAGCTCCGGATGGAGCGCGCGGGCGGCGAGGTCGCCGGTCAGGTGCAGGGTCGAGCCCTTGCTGCACAGCCGGCCGTAGTTGGCCGGGTGCTGCGGGTCGCCCTGCACGCCGCTGATGCGCTCGCCGTCGTGCTCGATCAGCACGCCGCAGCCGACGCCGCAATAGCAGCAGGTGGAGGCGGTGGTCTGGGTCGGCCGGGTCATGGCTGTCGCTCCGTGTCGTTCGGGGTCGTAGGCTGGACAATGCTGTGCTTGTCCAGCGGTTCAAGGGTGTCGTCGGTGGAAAAGCCTGCGGCGTTTTCCACCCTACGGGGTCAGGCGCAGTCTTTCAGGGACTTCAGGGCCAGCAGCACGCGGCCGCCCTCGATCTTGACCGGGTACTTGTGGGTGCAGCCCACGTCCGGCTCCAGGGCTTCGCCGCTCGCCAGGTCGATCTGCCAGTTGTGCAGCGGGCAGGCGACGCGCTTGCCGTAGATCAGCCCCTGGGACAGCGGCCCGCCCTTGTGCGGGCAGCGGTCGTCGAGGGCGAACACCTCGTCGCCTGCGGTGCGGAAGATGGCGATGTCGCCCTTGGGCCCGGCGACGATGCGTGCGCCGAGCACGTTGATCTCTTCCAAGGCGCAGATATCCAGCCAGTTCATCGGTATTCCTCGCTCAATTCGTTGGAGGTTGGCTGCAGGAGCGGATTCGGCTCGACCCACATCGTGGGTGAGTCCGCTCCTGCAAAGGGGCAGTGGTCGTCAGGCGGTTTCCACTTCCCTGACCGGGATGCGCTCGAATTCCTTCTTCAGCGCCGGCGTCTCGATCTGCTGCTGCCAGGGGTCCTGCTCGAAGGACAGGGCGAACAGCAGGCGCTGGTGCAGTTCCTTGCGCCGGGCCTCGTCCTCCAGCACCACCTGCTTGATGTGCTCCAGGCCGACGCGGTGCATGTAGTGCACAGTGCGCTCCAGGTAGAAGGCCTCCTCGCGGTAGAGCTGGAGGAAGGCCAGGCTGTATTCCATGACCTCCTCGGCGCTCCTGACCTTGACGAAGAACTCGCCGGCCTCGGTCTTGATGCCGCCGTTGCCGCCGATGTACAGCTCCCAGCCCGAATCCACGCCGATGATGCCGACGTCCTTGATGCCCGATTCGGCACAGTTGCGCGGGCAGCCGGAGACCGCCAGCTTGACCTTGTGCGGCGACCACATGCCGAACAGGGCGTGCTCCAGGTCGATGCCCATCTGCGTCGAGTTCTGGGTGCCGAAGCGGCAGAATTCGCTGCCGACGCAGGTCTTCACGGTGCGAATGGACTTGCCGTAGGCGTGGCCGGACGGCATGTCCAGGTCCTTCCACACGCCCGGCAGGTCTTCCTTCTTCACGCCGAGCAGGTCGATGCGCTGGCCGCCGGTGACCTTGACCATGGGGATCTGGTACTTGTCGGCCACGTCGGCGATGCGCCGCAGCTCGGAGGGGTTGGTCACGCCGCCCCACATGCGCGGCACCACCGAGTAGGTGCCGTCCTTCTGGATGTTGGCGTGGGCGCGCTCGTTGATCAGGCGCGACTGCGGATCGTCCTTGGCCTCGCCCGGCCAGGTGGAGATCAGGTAGTAGTTCAGTGCCGGGCGGCAGGTGGCGCAGCCATCGGGGGTGCGCCATTCCATGGCCTGCATGGCCTGGCTCAGGCTGGTCAGGTGCTGCGCGCGGATCGCCTGGCGCACCTGGCCGTGGTTGAGGTCGGTGCAGCCGCACACCGGCTTCTCGCTCTTGGGCTTGACGTCCGCGGCGCCGCCGACGGTGTTGATCAGGATCTGCTCGACCAGCCCGGCGCAGGAGCCGCAGGAGCTGGCCGCCTTGGTGTGTTTCTTCACCTCGTCCACGGAAAGCAGGCCGTTTTCCCGGATCGCCTTGACGATGGAGCCCTTGCACACGCCGTTGCAGCCGCAGACCTCCATCTCGTCGCTCATCGCCATGGCCTTGTCCTGGCCCTGGTGGCCGGCATCGCCGAGGGCGTTCTCGCCGAACATCAGGAGGTCGCGGATCTCGGCGACGTTGTGGCTCTCGCGGATCTGCCGGAAGTACCAGCCGCCGTCGGCGGTGTCGCCGTACAGGCAGGCGCCGACCAGCACGTCGTCCTTGACCACCAGCTTCTTGTAGACGCCGCCGATGGGGTCGGAGAGGGTGATGGTCTCGGTGCCTTCCGTGCCCATGAAGTCGCCGGCGGAGAACAGGTCGATGCCGGTGACTTTGAGCTTGGTGGAGGTCACCGAGCCCTCGTAGCGGGCGTTGCCGAGCCGGGCCAGGTGGTCGGCGCAGACCCGGGCCTGCTCGAACAGCGGTGCCACCAGACCGTAGGCGATGCCACGGTGGTTGGCGCATTCGCCGACGGCGTAGATGGCCGGGTCGGAGGTCTGCAGGCAGTCGTCGACCTGGATGCCGCGGTTGCAGGCCAGGCCCGCACGCTCGGCCAGCTCGGCGTTGGGACGGATGCCGGCGGCCATCACCACCAGATCGGCGGGGATCTCCTCGTCGTCGCTGAAGCGCGCGGTGGCAACCCGGCCCTCGCCGTCGTCGAGCAGGGCGGCGGTGTTGGTGTTGAGGCGGAACTGGATGCCGCGCGCCTCCAGGGCGCTCTGCAGCAGCTTGCCGGCGGTCTTGTCGAGCTGGCGCTCGAGCAGCCAGTCGCCGAGGTGCACCACGGTCACCTCCATGCCGCGCAGCTTGAGACCGTTGGCCGCTTCCAGGCCGAGCAGGCCGCCGCCGATCACCAGCGCGTGGCGGTGGGTCCTGGCGGTTTCCATCATCATCTCGGTGTCGGCGATGTCGCGGTAGCCGATCACGCCCTGCAGATCCTTGCCGGGGATCGGCAGGATGAAGGGGCTGGAGCCGGTGGCGACGAGCAGGCGGTCGTACTCGGCCACGCTGCCATCCTCGGCGATCACCCGGCGATTCTCGCGGTCGATGTCGACCACCTTGCAGCCGATGCGCAGGTCGATGTCGTTGTCCCGGTACCAGTCCAGATCGTTGAGGATGATCTCCTCGAAGGTCTGTTCGCCGGCCAGCACCGGAGAGAGCAGGATGCGGTTGTAGTTCGGGTGCGGTTCGGCGCCGAACACCGTGATCTCGTAGAGGTCCGGGGCGAGCTTGAGCAGTTCTTCCAGGGTGCGTACCCCGGCCATGCCGTTGCCGATCATCACCAGCTTGAGTTTTTCCATCGCTCTTCTCCGTTACGGAAAGCGAAAAACAAAAAAGGCGTCCCGCCGGTTACCCAGCGAGGACGCCTTTGTCCATTCCCGTTCTGTCGGGAAACACCACCCTCCACGTTGAAGGCAGTGTTTATGTGATCTGTCGGATTTTTTAATGCAGGGGCTGTGCCAACTCCGTGAGTGGCTGGTTTGAAAGGGATTTTCCGAGTGTGTGACTGGGTTGATCAGTCCTTCTGTGCGTTATTCTGGTGCTGGTTGCTCTGTTTTGGTGCGCTAAGGGTCAGCGGGTGGCGACCAGCACGGCGAACAGCACCAGGTTGAGCAGCAGGGAAAGCAGGGCGATACCGCGCCAGACCTTCAGCGGTTCGCGCTCCAGCCAGGGGCGGGGACGCAGCTCCTGGGGCCGGCGTTCGGCCTGCTCCAGTTCGAGCAGCCACTCCTCGGCGGTTTCGAAGCGTTGCCGGGGATCGGCGACCAGCGCCCGGCGCAGGTTTTCGTCGAGCCAGGCGGGCAGGTCCGGGCGGTAGCGGCTGGCTGGCGTCGGCGTGCCGAAGCGCGGATGCTGGAAGGCCTCGATCTCGCCATAGGGATAGTGGCCGGTGAGCAGGACATAGAGGGTGACGCCGGCGGCGTAGAGGTCCTGGCCAACGTCGGGTGCGGCGCCGGCGAAGGCTTCCGGGGCGATGTAGCTGGGCGTGCCGGGCAGGCTGTGGGCCTCGTCGCGGGACAGGCCCGGACAGTAGGCCAGGCCGAAATCGAGCAGGCGCAGCTCGCCGTCCTCGTCCCACAGCAGGTTTTCCGGCTTGATGTCGCGGTGCAGGATGTTGCGCCGGTGCAGCATGCCGAGGGCGCGCAGCAGGCGAGGGGCGAGGTCCAGCCACTGGGCCAGCGTCAGCGGGCCGTGCGCCTGCAGGTGTTCGGCCAGGGTGCGGCCGGGATATTCGCGCTGCACGTAATAGAGATGCTGGCGTTGCGGCAACGGCGCGACCTCGGGGAAATAGCGGCCCGCCACCCGGCGCAGGAACCATTCCTCCAGCAGCAGGGCCTGGCCGGCCTCGGCCTCGCTGTGCCGGGCGGGCGGCAGGGTCTTCAGCAGCCAGCGATGATCCTGGCCATCGCGCACCCGATAGACCAGGGACTGGCGCGACTCGGCCAGCAGGCCGTCGATCCGCCAGCCCTCGAACAGCTGGCCCTCGCGCAGTGCGGGCGGCGGCGGCCAGTGCTGCAGCTGCGCCAGGCTGTCGGCCAGCGAGCCTTCCGGCAGGCGCTCGACGCGCAGCAGCAGGGCGCTGGCGTTGTCCGGGCTGCCGGCCAGGTGGGCGGCGCGCACCAGCGCCTGGGCCGCGGCCGGCAGGTCCGGCTCGTCGGCGAGGATGCGACGGATGCCCGGATCGCCGAGGGTGACCCAGACGCCGTCGCTGACCAGCAGGAAGGCGTCGCCCTCCTGCAGGTCGCCGTCCAGATAGTCGACCAGCAGGTGCTGGTCCAGGCCCATCGCGCGCTTGAGCACGTGGCGCATCTCAGGCTGTTCCCAGACGTGCTCCTCGGTCAGGCGCTCGAGCTGCCCGTCGCGCCAGCGGTAGGCCCGGCAGTCGCCGACATGGGCGAGGGTGAAGCGCCGCCCGCGCAGGACCAGGGCGGTGAGGGTGGTGAGCAGCGGCTGGCCGCCGCCGTTGGCCTGCAGCCAGCGGTTCTGCGCCATCAGCAGGCGGTCCAGCGCCTGCGCCACGGCCCAGGTTTCCGGGGTGGCGTAGTAGTCCATGGCCAGGGCCTGCAGGGTGGCGCGCGCCGCCAGGCCGCCGTCGGCGCACTGGCTGACGCCGTCGGCGAGGGCGAACAGGCAGCCCTTGCTCGCCGCCAGGGCCGCTGCCGGGGTGACCACGCGCAGGGCGTCCTGGTTTTCCGGGCGGGGCCGGCGGCGCTGGCTTCGCCGATGCTGAGTTGCAGGGTCATGCGATCTCCGGGGGCGGTACTGGGCGGCTGGATGTGAAAAAGGCCCCCACGCGGGAGCGTGGGGGCCATCGGTTGGCGAGCGGCACCGCTGTGGGGTCAGACCCGCGCGGCGGTCACCGCGGCGCTGCCCCAGGTGGTGCGCCAGCGCTTCTTCACCCCGTGCAGGCCGATCCAGGCGACCACGCCGAGCGCGGCGAACAGCCACAGGCCGAGCTGGTAGTCGCCGGTGGACTGCTTGATGGCGCCGAGGCCGGCGGTCAGGGCGAAACCGCCAATGCCGCCGGCCATGCCGATCAGGCCGGTCATCACGCCGATCTCCTTGCGAAAGCGCTGCGGCACCAGCTGGAACACCGCGCCGTTGCCGGCGCCCAGGCTGAGCATGGCCACCACGAAGAGGGCCAGCGCGGCGGTCGAGCTGGGCAGGTTGAAGCCGACCACGGCGATGCACAGGGCGGCCAGGGTGTACATCACCAGCAGGGTGCGGATGCCGCCGATGCGGTCGGCCAGGGCGCCGCCGAGCGGGCGCAGCAGGCTGCCGGCGAACACGCAGGCAGCGGTGTAGTAGCCGGCCTTCACCGGGTCGAAGCCGTACTGGTCGTGGAAGTAGCCGGGCAGGGTGCTGGCCAGGCCGAGGAAGCCGCCGAAGGTCACGCTGTAGAACAGCATGAACCACCAGCTGTCACGGTCGGCGAGGGCCTTGAGGTAGTCGGAGACGGCCTTGGGTTGCGGGCGTTCCGGGGCGTTCCTGGCACAGGTGGCGAAGATGACCAGGGTCAGCACCAGCGGGATCAGCGCCAGGCCGAACACGTTGTTCCAGCCGAAGGCTGCAGCCAGGCCGGGGGCGAAGAGGGCGGCGAGCACGGTGCCGGAGTTGCCGGCGCCGGCGATGCCCATGGCCTTGCCCTGGTGCTGCGGCGGGTACCACTGCGAGGCCAGCGGCAGGGCCACGGCGAAGGAGGCGCCGGCAACGCCGAGGAACAGGCCGAGCAGCAGCGCCTGCTCGTAGCTGTGGATGCCCATGGTCCAGGCCACCGCCAGGGCGGCGATGACGATCGCCTGGCCGAGGATGCCGGCGCTCTTCGGCGAAGTGCGGTCGGCCAGCAGGCCCATCAGGAAGCGCAGCACGGCGCCGGAAAGGATCGGCGTGGCGACCATCATGGCGCGCTGCTGGGTGGTCAGCCCGAGGTCGGTGGCGATCTGCACGCCCAGCGGACCGAGCACGTACCAGACCATGAAGCTCAGGTCGAAATAGAGGAATGCGGCGAACAGCGTGGGGGTGTGGCCAGCCTTCCAGAAACTCGTATTCATCGAACACCTCATCGGTGGCAAGAAAACTCCGGTGGGTCGGCAGGCGATGCGCGTGCCTGGACCGGAGCCACAACAGGTTGAAAAGGGCGGGCCACGAGGGCCACCGTTCACCGCCCCGGACGCTGGGGCCGAAACGCAAAAGGCGCCACACCACGACTCGCCGGAGCGAGGGTGATGCGACGCCTTTGTCGTTCAACAGGCAACCGCCGTTGGCTGCCCTGTACAAAATACTTAGCAATACCTATGCCGAAATTGAAGCGGCCATTTACGGGGCTCCCGGGGTCTTTGCCAGGCGATCCTGAGCTAAAACGAGGCGGGTGATCGTTGTTTGCACACGGATGGGGCATGGCTGCACATGGCTCCGAGCTATCCGCCGCGCGCGGGAAGTGAAGCGGGCCTCGTCCCTGGCGCCGGTTGCCGCGCACGGCTCGTCCAGGCTCGCCGCGGCTTGTGCATGGCAAGCGCGCTGCTAGTGTTACAAATGGTTTACTTGAGCTTAGGCACCTCTATCCAAGATGTCGGCGCCGCGGCTGCAGCATCGTGGAGAGGACGCCATGGCAATTTACTTGAAGGAACTGCTGCTCGGCCTGTATCTGCTGAGTCACTCGGACTATTACCTCGAGCGTTTGGCCGCGCTGGGATTCGGTGTGCCGCTGCTGCTGTTTGCCGGCGTGTTCGCCGTACTGCTGGTGGCCCTGTGGCTGGTCGCCCATGTCCGCCTGGCGGCCGTCCGCTATCTGTTCGCCCTGCTGTTTTTCGCCAGTACGTTGTTCTTCGACGTCTATAACCGGGTCACTGCCGATTACCTGACCTACAGCACCTTCGTCTCGCTGATCTACTCCGGCGGTTTCATCGACGAAGCCTTCTATCAGTACCGGGAGAGCATCCTCCGCTCCAGTGTCGGAGCCCTGCTGTTGCTGTTCGGCAT
This sequence comes from Azotobacter chroococcum, assembly GCF_002220155.1. Classification (NCBI taxonomy): domain Bacteria; kingdom Pseudomonadati; phylum Pseudomonadota; class Gammaproteobacteria; order Pseudomonadales; family Pseudomonadaceae; genus Azotobacter; species Azotobacter chroococcum. The sequence goes on from NZ_CP011835.1 coordinate 1,937,921, forward strand.
CGCGCTCGCGCCGCGGCGGCGCCTGCCGCTGCCGGAGTATGCACTGGTGGCGGCGCCGCTCTGCGGCGTGCTGCTGCTGACGACGATTCTGTTCGCGCGCAGCGGCGAGGGCGCCCGCGGCCTGCCGGCGATGTACACGCCGCTGACCTACCTGAACCTGTTCGCCTACGAGGCGGCGAGCAGCACCGTGGGGCCGCGGGAGACGGTGAGCCTGCCGCGCCATGCCCAGGCCGTCGGCCACGACATCGTGCTGATCGTCGACGAAAGCGTGTCCGGCAACTACCTGGACATCAACGCCGAACATGGCGTGCGCAGCAACCTCAGGCAGTCTCCTCCTGGCGCGACCGTCTACAACTACGGTTATGCCGCCGCCATTGCCAACTGCAGCGCCGATACCAACGTCACCCTGCGTTACGGTGGTACGCGCAGCGACTACCTGCGCATCAATTCGACCATGCCCTCGATCTGGCAATACGCCAGAAAGGCCGGGTTGCGCACGGTCTACATCGATGCACAGCGCGTCGGTGGTCGCCTGCAGAACCTGATGACCAGGAGCGAGCGGCGGGAGATCGACGAGTTCGTCCAGTTCGATCACATGCCGGTGCGCGACCGCGATATGGCCGCAGCGCAGAAGCTCATCGAGCTGCTTGGCAACGACACGGCGGAGCTGGTCTACATCAACAAGATTGGTGCGCACTTCCCGGTGCACGACAAGTACCCGGACGACTTCATGCACTATCGTCCGGCATTGCCACGGGGTCAGTACGCCGATATTTCGGACACCGGCGAGCGCGACGGCTTTGACGGGCAGGCCGACGACTGGGGGCGTTACCGCAACGCCTACAAAAATACCCTGCTGTGGAACGTCGGCGAGTTTTTTGCCCGCATCTTCGCCCAGGCCAGGCTCGACAACGCGGTGCTGATCTACACCTCCGACCATGGCCAGGACCTGCACGAGCGCGGCAACCCCGGGCTCGACACCCACTGCGGTGGCGATCCGGTGGTGGAGGAAGGCCTGGTGCCGCTGGTCGTGATCCAGGGTGGCGGCCTGCGTGACCTCGACTGGCAGCGCGAGCTGGCGGGCAACAAGGACCGCTCCAGCCACTACAACATCTTCCCCACGCTGCTGCAGCTGATGGGCTACGAGCTGACGGCGCTGCAGGCGGTCTATGGCAAGCCGCTGAGCCAGCACACCGAGGACGAGTTCACCTTCAACACCCGCTTCAATGCGCGTCTGGGGGAAAAGCCGAACTGGAAACGCATCGACCTGAAGGAGGTGGTGACGCCTGTGCTGCAGTGAGGCGCGCTGTTGGCCATCCGCGGTGCGGGGCGAGTCGGGCTATCGCGCATTTCGTCGCCCGCCAGCCGCTGAACGCGAACGCCGGACCTGTTTGCAGCTCAGTGGGGCGGACAGTCTGGCGTCCGCCATATTCCGTATTGCCACCCCGACCCCAAAGCTCTGGTTAAATATTCGCTCTGCCACATCCTGCTGGAGCGTTTCATGCCGCGCATCGCCACCCTGACCCTCAATCCCGCGATGGATGTCTCCACCGGCATCGCGCGCCTGGCGCCGACCAGCAAGTTGCGCTGCTCTCTGCCACGCTACGAGCCGGGAGGCGGCGGCATCAATGTGGCGCGGGTGATCCGGAACCTCGGCGGCGACAGCCTGGCGGTCTATCCGGCCGGTGGTCCGTTCGGCGCGATGCTGCAGCGCGCGCTGGAAGAGCTTGGCCTGCCCGCGCTGCGGGTGCCGATCGCCGGCGATACCCGGGAAAGCTTCACCGTGGACGAGGGCGATACCGGCCTGCAGTACCGCTTCGTCCTGCCCGGCCCGACCTTGACGCCGGACGAGCGGCAGGCTTGCCTGGAGGCCATCGCCGCGCTCGCCCCGGCGCCGTCCTGGCTGGTCGTCAGCGGCAGCTTTCCGACCGGCGTGGCGCTGGACTTCCATGACCAGATCGCGGCCCTGGCGCAACGGATCGGCGCGAAGCTGGTGCTCGATTACTCGGGAGAGGCCTTGCGTCATGCGGTGGAGCTGGGCGGCATCCATCTGCTGAAGCCGAGCCTGCACGAACTGTCCACGCTCACGGGCTGGGCACTGGAGAGCGAGGCCGATCAGGAGGCGGCAGTGCGTGCGCTGGTCGAGCGAGATGCCGTCGAGATCGTCGTCCTCTCGCTTGGCGCCGAAGGCGCGCTGCTGGCGAGCCGGGAGGGGGTGGAGCGCTTCCGCGCCTTCGACGTGCCGCTGCGCAGTGCGGTGGGAGCCGGCGACAGCGTGGTCGGCGCCACGGTGCTCGCCCTGAGCCGGGGCTGGAGCCTGCATGATGCGGTGCGCTATGGGATGGCCGCGGCCGCCGCGAGCCTGATGCGCCCGGGCACCGGACTGTGCCTGGCAGAGGACGTGGAGCGGCTGTTCCGCCAGGCCTGAGCCCGGTTCTCAGAGGGCGGCGAGACTGGCGCTCAGGGCGGCGAAGTCCGGTCGCTGGTCGATCTGCGCGGTCATGCACTGCTCCTGCAGATGGCGCAGGCGCTGCTGGCGCTTGGGCTGGTCATCCGGTTGACAATGCTCCAGCAGTTCCTCCAGCAGGCAGCCGAAGGCACGCGCCTCGATGCGCTGCAGGGCTTGGCCGGGGGCGCTGCCCGGATCGAAGAACGAGGCGGCGCCGAAGTCGCCGAGCAGGCAGTCGCCATTGCCGTTCACCAGGAGATTGTGGGCGTACAGGTCGCCATGCAGGATGCCGCGTCCATGCAGATGCGCCACCGCCGCAGCCACGCCGCGGACGATGCGCAGCGCCTCGTCGAAGGTGAAGCGCCGCTCCGGCGCGTAGCAGTCGCGGGTGCAGCTGACCAGCGACGGTGGCCCGGCGAGCGCGCGGAAGGCCGGGTCGATCAGCTCCAGCAGCAGGCCCGGTGGCGCTCCCGGTTGTTCGGCCAGCGGTCCGGCCACGCGGATCAGGTTGGCCTGCTCGCCGGCGGCGAGGCAGGCGGCCATTTCGCTGTGCGGCAGGCCGTCGCTGGTCACGTTGCCCTTGAACAACTTGGCCGCCATGGCTTGCGCCGGCTGCCCGGGGCGCTGCCAGTCGGCGCGGTGAATGATGCCGGAGGCCCCCTGGCCGAGGATCTCTCCAAGCTCGATGCTGCTGCGCGGAATCGGCGGCAGCGGATGCTGGCGCAGAATCTCCGCCTCGCTGGCGTCGCTGAAGGGATTGCCGGCGAAGGCCAGCCAGGACAGTCGCGGCAGCTCCGCCAGCCAGCCGGGCAGGGTTTCGAGGCGGTTGGCGGCGATGCGCAGCAGTTCCAGCCGGCTCAGCCCGGCCAGATGCCGCGGCAGCGACTGCAACTGGTTGCCGGCCAGCATCAGCTTCTGCAACCGGCTGCAGTCACCCAGCTCGGCGGGCAGGCGTTCCAGACGGTTGTCGGTCAGGATCAGCCAGCGCAACCGTGGCGGCAGGGCGGCGGCGGGCAGATGACGGATGCGGTTGGCCTTGAAGCCGACCATTTCCAGCTGCGGGCAGTCGCCGAGCACCTCCGGCAGCGTGGTGAACGGATTGTCCGAACAGAACAGGATGCGCAGCTTGCGCAGGCGCGGCAGGTCCGCCGGCAGGCTGGCCAGGCGATTGCCCGAGAGGTTGAGGATCTCCAGGCTGTCGGCCAGGGCGAAGATTTCCTCGGGAAATTCGTGCAGTTCGGCAGAGAGATCCAGACGCGTGCTGCCGGCCAGTCCGCCGCGGCGCAGTTGTTCGAGGGTAGACATAGGGGGAAGGTTTTCTGGGAGATTGCGGAGAGGTTGCCCCGTCGCGGGGACGGGGCAGCTCGGGCTCAGTGGCTGGCGTCGGCCTTGCGCGCCTTTTCCGGCACGCCCTCGAGCAGGCCGTCGGCGCGGAACATGGCCTTGATGCCACGGATCGCCTGGCGAGTACGGTCGAGGTTCTCGATCAGGGCGAAGCGCACATGGTCATCGCCGTAATCGCCGAAGCCCAGCCCCGGCGAGACGCAGACCTTGGCCTCGGCCAGCAGCTTCTTGGCGAACTCCAGCGAGCCGAGATGGGCGTAGGGCGCGGGGATCTTCGCCCAGATGTACATGGAAGCCTTGGGCTTATCCACCATCCAGCCGATCTCGTGCAGGCCCTTGACCAGCAGGTTGCGCCGCTCGCGGTACTGCTCGGCGATGTCGCGCACGCACTGCTGGTCGCCTTCCAGCGCGGCGATGGCGGCCACCTGCAGCGGGGTGAAGGTGCCGTAGTCGTGGTAGCTCTTGATCCGCGCCAGGGCGCCGACCAGCTCCTGGTTGCCGACCATGAAGCCGATGCGCCAGCCGGCCATGTTGTAGCTCTTCGACAGGGTGAAGAACTCCACGGCGATGTCCTTGGCGCCCGGCACCTGCATGATCGAGGGAGCCTTCCAGCCGTCGTAGACGATGTCGGCGTAGGCCAGGTCGTGCACCACGAGGATGTCGTACTGCTTGGCCAGGGCCACCACGCGCTCGAAGAAGTCCAGCTCCACGCACTGCGCGGTGGGGTTGGAGGGAAAGCCCAGGATCATCATCTTCGGCTTGGGAATCGTCTCGCGGATCGCCCGTTCCAGTTCGGCGAAGAAATCCATGCCGGGCACCAGCGGCACCGAGCGCACCTGGGCGCCGGCGATCACCGCGCCGTAGATGTGGATCGGGTAGCTGGGGTTGGGCACCAGCACGCTGTCGCCATGGTCGAGGGTGGCCAGCATCAGGTGCGCCAGGCCTTCCTTGGAGCCGATGGTGACGATGGCCTCGCTGTCCGGGTCGATCTCGACGGCGTAGCGATCCTGGTACCAGTGCGAGATGGCGCGGCGCAGGCGCGGAATGCCGCGGGAGGTGGAATAGCCGTGAGTGTCCTCGCGGCGGGCGACCTGCACCAGTTTCTCGACGATGTGCGGCGGGGTGGCGCCGTCGGGGTTGCCCATGCTGAAGTCGATGATGTCCTCGCCGCGGCGGCGGGCGGCCATCTTCAGTTCGGCGGTGATGTTGAAGACGTAGGGGGGGAGACGATCGATGCGCGCAAAGCGGCGCTTGCCGTGTTCGGCCATGATTTCCTCGAAAGACGTAGGCGCCCGGAACCGTCCGAGCGACGTTGGCCAGTGCGCTGGCCTGCCTGCCGAACATACGCGTGTGGTTGGGGGGCTGGCAAGTCAGACCTTGGGATGGGGAAATAACGGGCGCGACTGGCGGCTCGATGCACTCAAGGCTGGGTTTCGGCACGGACGTTTTGGTAGATTCCCCCGCATTCTCAACAGGGGTGAAATCATGAAACCAGTCAGCATCAGGTCGACCACGCAACGCTCGTCCGGCAGCGAATTTCTCGAAACCCGCTTCGGCGACAAGGTGCTCGGCGTCACGGTCACCATGAAGCCGGACCGGCTGGTGGCCGAGCAGATGATGCCCGAAGGCGACGAGGTACAGGTGGCGGTGCTGCAGAATCCGTTCGGGGTGACCCGCCAGCTGACCAACCTGCTGAGCGGGGCGAAGTCCGGCGACTCGCTGGTGATCGTCTGCGCCGGCGATAAGATCTACCGGGCGGCGCTGAAGTTTCTCGGCCTGGCCTGAGGCGCGAGAGCGAGGGGCCGGGGTCCCCTCAGCTGCCGAGCATGTCGTGCATGGCGATGACCTGTTCGGCGACCTGGATCAGCTTCTGCTGGCGGCTCATCGCCTGGCGGCGCATCAGGGTGTAGGCCTCCTCCTCGCTGCAGTTCTTCATCTTCATCAGCAGGCCCTTGGCCAGCTCGACGCGCTTGCGCTCGGCCAGCTGTGCCTCGCGGGCCTGCAACTGGGCGCGCAGGGCCTGGTCGCTCTCGAAGCGGGCCATGGCCACGTCGAGGATCGGCTGCAGGCGCTGGGTCTGGATGCCTTCGACGATGTAGGCGCTGACCCCGGCCTGGATGGCCTGGCGCATCACCTTCGGATCGTGCTCGTCGGTGAACATGACGATCGGCCGCGGCTGGTCGCGGCTGACCAGCACCACCTGCTCCATCACGTCGCGGCCGGGCGATTCGGTATCGATGAGGATCACGTCGGGGCGCACGGCCTCGACCCGCGCCGGCAGGTCGATGGTCAGGCCGGACTCGTCGATGACCTCGAAGCCGGCCTCGACCAGGGCGCTTCTCAGGCGGCCGACCTTCTTCGCTGTGTCGTTGATCAGGAGGATGCGCAGCATGGGGATGTTCCTTGGTCGTCGGCCGAGGAGGTCGCCTCGTTCAGGGCGTGCAGATCAAAGCTGCGGGCGTAGGCCGCAGGATCGGAGCCGTCCCAGTGCCTGCCATCCAGCAGGGTGGCGCTGCGCATGGGCGAGGCGGGTTGCGGGATGCCGAGAGCGCTGGCGGCGTCGCGGTACAGCGCGAGCTGCTGCACCTGGCTGGCGATGGCGAGGTAATCCGGATCTTCGCGCAACAGCCCCCAGCGGCGGAACTGGGTCATGAACCAGAGGCCGTCGGAGAGATAGGGCAGGTTGACCGCGCCGTCGCCATGAAAGCGCAGGGCATGGCCGTCCCGCCAGGCGTGGCCGTTGCCGTCCTCATAGTTGCCGAGAAAGTGCGGCTCGATCACCTGGCGTGGCGCGGCCACATACGCGTCGGCGCTGATCAACTGCGCGGTACTGATCTTGTTCTCTTCGCTGGCATCGATGAAGCGGCTAGCCTCCAGCACGGCCATGACCAGGGCGCGGGCGGTGTTGGGATACTGCTCGACGAAGGCGCGGGTGCAGCCGAGGACCTTCTCGGGGTGGTCCGGCCAGATCGACTGGCTGGTGGCGACGGTGAAGCCCATGCCTTGGTCGATGGCGTGGGCGCCCCAGGGCTCGCCGGCGCAGAAGCCGTCGATGCGCCCGGCGCGCAGGTGTTCGACCATCTGCGGCGGCGGCACCACCAGGGTGTTCACGTCCCGGAGCGGATGGATGCCCAGGCTGGCGAGCCAGTAGTAGAGCCAGAGGGCATGGGTTCCGGTGGGGAAGGTCTGGGCCAGGGTGAGCTTTGCACTGCTGCGGTGCACATGTTGGGCCAGTGTCTCGCCACTGCACACTCCGGCCTGCTGGAGCGGTGTCGACAGGTTGATGCTCTGACCGTTCTGGTTGAGGCCCATCAGCACCGCCATGTCGGTCGCCGCTGCGCCGCCGATGCCGAGCTGCATGCTGTAGACCAGTCCATACAGCCCCTGGGCGGCGTCCAGTTCGCCGCTGATCAGCTTGTCGCGCAGGCCCGACCAGGACACCTGGCGCTTGAGGTTGAGGCTCAGTCCGTAAGGTTCGGCGAAGCCCTGGGTGGCGGCGACGATCAGCGACGCGGAGTCGGTGAGCGGCATGAAGCCCAGATTGATCGAACTCTTCTCGGGGGCGTCGCTGCCCGCGACCCAGGCCTGGGCATCTGTTCTGGGGGGGGCTTGGTGGTCTGTCATGGTGTCTTCCGGCGCTGAACGAAAAGGCGTCGCCCGGCGGCTGCCTGGGGCAGGGCCGAAAGCGACGCCATTGTCGGTGAGTGGGGTCCCGCCGTTGGGACCGCCGAGGCTGCTGGATACGAAGCAAGCGATATGCCAGGGCCTGGGGCATCGGCCTTTCGACCTGTGGCCACTCTAGCGCAGGACTGCAGAAAAGAAGAAGCCCCGCACGGGGCGGGGCTTCTTCATTCAGCGGGAGTGTCGCTTAGACCTGCAGGACCGGGAGTTCGGCCTTGGCCGCCGCTTCCTTGTACTCGGCGATCTGGTCGAAGGACAGGTAGCGATAGATATCGGCAGCCATGGTGTCGATGTTCTTCGCGTATTCCATGTACTCCTCAACGGTCGGCAGCTTGCCAAGGATCGAGGCGACCGACGCCAGTTCGGCGGAAGCCAGGAACACGTTGGTCGCATCGCCCAGACGGTTCGGGAAGTTACGGGTCGAGGTGGAAACCACGGTCGAACCGGTCTGTACGCGGGCCTGGTTACCCATGCACAGCGAGCAGCCCGGCATTTCCATGCGCGCACCGGCCTTGCCGTAGATGCCGTAGTAGCCTTCCTCGGTCAACTGGTGGGCGTCCATCTTGGTCGGCGGAGCCAGCCACAGACGGGTCGGGATGCCGCCCTTGACCTTGTCGAGCAGCTTGCCGGCAGCGCGGAAGTGACCGATGTTGGTCATGCACGAGCCGATGAACACTTCGTCGATCTTCTGACCGGCAACGGTGGACAGCAGGCGGGCGTCGTCCGGGTCGTTCGGCGCGCAGAGAACCGGCTCCTTCACTTCGGACAGGTCGATCTCGATCACCGCGGCGTATTCGGCGTCCTTGTCGGCTTCCAGCAGCTTCGGATTGGCCAGCCAGGCTTCCATCGCCTGGGCGCGACGCTCCAGGGTTCGGGCATCGCCGTAGCCTTCGCCGATCATCCAGCGCAGCATGGTGATGTTCGAGCGCAGGTATTCGGCGATGGCCGCTTCCGGCAGCTTGATGGCGCAACCGGCAGCGGAACGCTCGGCGGAGGCGTCGGACAGCTCGAAGGCTTGCTCGACGGTCAGGCTGTCCAGACCTTCGATCTCGAGAATGCGGCCGGAGAAGATGTTCTTCTTGCCCTTCTTCTCGACGGTCAGCAGGCCGGCCTGGATCGCGTAGTAGGGGATGGCATGCACCAGGTCACGCAGGGTGATGCCGGGCTGCAGCTTGCCCTTGAAGCGCACCAGAACGGATTCCGGCATGTCCAGCGGCATGACGCCGGTGGCGGCGGCGAAGGCCACCAGGCCGGAGCCGGCCGGGAAGGAGATGCCGATCGGGAAGCGGGTGTGCGAGTCACCACCGGTACCGACGGTATCCGGCAGCAGCATGCGGTTCAGCCAGCTGTGGATGATGCCGTCGCCCGGACGCAGGGACACGCCGCTGCGGTTCATGATGAAGTCCGGCAGGGTGTGGTGGGTCTTGACGTCGATGGGCTTCGGATAGGCGGCGGTGTGGCAGAAGGACTGCATCACCAGGTCGGCGGAGAAGCCCAGGCAGGCCAGGTCCTTCAGCTCGTCGCGGGTCATCGGGCCGGTGGTGTCCTGGGAACCGACGGTGGTCATCTTCGGTTCGCAGTAGGTGCCCGGACGGACGCCCTTGCCTTCCGGCAGACCGCAGGCGCGGCCAACCATCTTCTGGGCGAGGGTGAAGCCCTTGCCGCTGTCGGCCGGCGCTTCCGGCTTCTTGAACAGGGTGGACGGAGCCAGACCCAGCTCGGCGCGGGCCTTCTCGGTCAGGCCGCGGCCGATGATCAGCGGGATACGGCCGCCGGCGCGGACTTCGTCGAGCAGCACGTCGGTCTTCAGCGAGAAGCTGGTGACCAGCTCGTCGCTGCCGTTGCGGCGCACTTCACCCTTGATCGGGTAGACGTCGATGACGTCGCCCATGGCCAGGTTGGTGCAGTCGAATTCGATCGGCAGGGCGCCGGCGTCTTCCATGGTGTTGTAGAAGATCGGGGCGATCTTGGTGCCGAAGCAGAAGCCGCCGGCGCGCTTGTTCGGCACGTAGGGGATGTCGTCGCCGAAGAACCACAGCACCGAGTTGGTGGCGGACTTGCGCGAGGAACCGGTACCGACCACGTCACCGACGTAGGCGACCGGGAAGCCCTTGGCCTTGACCGCTTCGATCTGCTTCAGCGGGCCGACGGAGCCCGGCTGAACCGGCTCGATGCCGTCGCGGGCCATCTTCAGCATGGCCAGCGCGTGCAGCGGGATGTCGGGGCGCGACCAGGCGTCCGGAGCGGGGGACAGGTCGTCGGTGTTGGTTTCGCCCGGGACCTTGAACACGGTCAGGGTGACTTTTTCCGGAACGGCCGGCTTGGCGGTGAACCACTCGCCGTCAGCCCAGGACTGCAGCACGGCCTTGGCGGCGGCGTTGCCCTTCTTGGCGCGCTCGGCGACGTCGTGGAAGGCGTCGAACATCAGCAGGGTGTGCTTGAGTTGCTCGGCGGCCACGGTGGCCAGCTCGGCGCTGTCCAGCAGCTCGACCAGGGTGGCGATGTTGTAGCCGCCCTGCATGGTGCCCAGCAGCTCGACGGCGCGGGTCTTGCTGATCAGCGGGGAAGTGGCTTCGCCCTTGGCGATGGCGGAGAGGAAACCGGCCTTGACGTAGGCTGCTTCGTCCACGCCCGGCGGAACACGGTTGGTGATCAGGTCAACCAGGAAGGCTTCTTCGCCGGCCGGCGGGTTCTTCAGCAGTTCGACCAGGCCTGCGGTCTGCTCGGCGTTCAGCGGCTGGGGCACGACGCCCTGGGCGGCACGCTCTTCTACGTGTTTGCGATAGGCTTCAAGCACAGTTTTACCCTCATCAGTGGTCCCAGGGGTTTCCGGGACACTCATCCTGGGAATCTCCGCACGCAAGCGCCTTCGCCGCTTTATGGGCGGCACGGCCAAGGTTGCGACGATCCCCCTCCAGAAGCTGTTTTCAAAGTTTTACGCCGAGGGAGGGGAGGCGTCGGCACCCTGTGGTGGGTGCCTGCGCCGTTCCATTCGGGTCAACTGTGCTCGTGACGCTTTGAAAACAGCTTCGACTGGACAGTGGTGCCAAAAAGGCGTTGGCAGTGTACTGGAAAGCGGGGGTCGAGTTAAAGCCGCCCGGGGCTTCATGCGGGTGACCGGGCCTAGACAAAGGGCTAAGATATCGCCCCGCTCCCCGCTTTTCCCTGGTTACCCCCTTCGCCCATGTCCCATCAGCGTATCAAGACGCCCTGTATCGGTCTCTGCTCAACAGTCTATGGTGATCTGGTCTGCCGGGGCTGCAAGCGTTTCCACCACGAGGTGGTGAACTGGAACCAGTACACCGAAGAGGAAAAGCGCGCCGTCTGGATGCGCCTGGAGGCTCTGCTGGTGCAGGTGGTGCAGGCCAAGCTGGAGGTGTTCGATGCGCAGCGGCTGCGCAGGCAGCTGGAGCAGCGGCAGATCCGCTTCGTGGCCGAGCAGTCGGCGTATTGCTGGGCTTATCAGCTGATCGTCCGCGGTGCCCGGGCGATCAACCAGCTCGAGGCCTATGGCATCGCCCTGTTGCCGGAGTTTCGCGGCTGGGAATTGCCGGCCTTGCGCGATGCCATCGACCGGGAGTTCTTCCTGCTCTCCGAGGCCCATTACGAACGCTACATCGCCCCGCGCTTCCTGCGCGAGGGCATGCAGATGCGCATCTAGAGAACGGGGCGGCCGACTCCTCCGCAGCAGGCGGGAACCGTATAATGCCGGGCCTTCCAAGACCAGTCAGATTGCCATGTCCCTGCTTCCCGAAATCGAAAGCTTCCTGCTCTGCCCGACCCCCCTGGCCTGGATCGAGCAGGCGTTGCAGCACCCCGAGATCCTGCTGATCGATCACGCCAACTGCGAGAAGAAGGCGGCCGGCACGGCGTTGACCCTGCTGTTCCGGCATGTCGACAAGGAGGATCTGCAGTACAAGCTGTCGCGCCTGGCCCGCGAGGAGTTGCGCCATTTCGAGCAGGTGGCCGAGCTGATGAAGAAGCGCGGTGTCGTCTACCGACCGCTCAGCGCCTCGCACTACGCCCAGCGCCTGCATGCGCATATCCGCAAGAACGAGCCGGGCCGGCTGGTGGATACACTGATCGTCGGCGCCTACATCGAGGCGCGTTCCTGCGAGCGTTTCCATCGCCTGGCGCCCTTTCTCGACGAGGAGCTGGGGCGCTTCTATATCTCGCTGCTCGCCTCGGAGGCGCGGCATTATCAGGATTATCTGGGCATGGCCCGCCAGTATGCCGGCGAGTCGATCGACGCGCGTGTGGCCTTCTTTGCCGAGGTCGAGCGCCAGGCGATCCTCACGCCGGATGCAGAGTTCCGCTTCCACAGCGGCGTGGCAGCCTGACGGCTGCCGCCTTCAATAGGTCAGGGCCAGTTCCGGCCCCAGGTAGGCATTGGCCTGATGGATATCGTCGTCGCCGAGCAGGCCGACTGCTTCGGCCAGTTGCAACCGTGCCTGCAGGTAGCGCAGCTTGGCCTCCAGCAGGTCGCGGCGGGCGATGAAAACCTGCTCTTCCGCGTTGAGGATGTCGAGGTTGGTGCTGGAGCCGGCGAGGAAGCCTTTCTTGGCCGAGTCCTGCGCCCGCTCGCTGGAGGCGACGGCCTTTTCCAGCGCCCTGATGCGCGCCTGGCCGCTCTGCACGCCACGAAACTGGCGGGTGGTGGCCGAGAGCACCTCCTCGCGGGTGGCATTCAGCTCCTCGATGCTCTGTTCGCGGCTGGCCACCGCCTGGCGCACCCTGGCACTGACGCCGCCGCCGGCGAAGAGCGGCATGTTGAGCTCCACCCCGGCGGTGGCGTAACGGTTTTGCTGGTCGAGCGTGGAAATCGAGTCGCTCTCGCTGTCGGTGTAGCCCAGCACCAGATCCAGGGTCGGCCAGTGCCCGCTCCGGACCCGCCTGACTTCCTCCTCCGCCTCCCGCTGCTTGTGGTGCTGCGCTCGCAGCGTCGGGTTGTTCGCCTGGGCCTGGCCCAGCCAGTCCTGCAGGCTGGCGGGCTGCAGGGCCGGCGTGGGGAACTCCCGGCGCAGGGAGGCGAGCCGTTCCGGCACGCCACCCAGCATTTCCTGCAACAGGCGCAGGGCGACGATCAGCCCGTCCTGGGCTTCGATCAGCTCGGCCTGGGCAAGGTCGCGCCGCGCGGTCGCCTGGTCGACGTCGGTGATGGTGCCGTCACCCAGATCGAAGCGCCGCTGGGCGGCGGCGACCTGCTGTTCGAAGGCCTTGAGCTTGGCGGCTGCCAGGTCGATGGTTTCGCGGGCCAGCAGCACGTCGAAATAGCGGCCGGCCAGGCGCACTGCTGCATTTTGCGTCTTGGCGTCGAAGATCGCCTCGCTGTACTCGGCACGCTGTTTGCCCTGACGGTATTCGGCAAGCTTCTGCAGGTTGAACAACGGCTGGCGCAGGCGAACCGCGGCATTTTCCGAGTCGTAGTCGAGATCGCTTTCCACCGTGCGGCCCAGGGCGTTGGGCTCTTCCCGGGTACCTTCCAGGCGGCTCTTGCTGGCGACAGCGTTGATCTGCGGCAGCAGGCCGGCGCGGCCGATGGCGCGATTCTCCAGTCCGGCATCGCGCTCGTGCAGCGCCGCACGATAGGTCGGCCCCTGCATCTGTAGCAGTTCCCAGGTGTCCTTGAGGTCCATGGCGCAGGCGGGCAGGCAGGCCATGCAGGCCAGGCCGGCCAAGGCGAGACGGGCGGCCATTCATTGCTCCTTGAAGGCACTGTCGATCCGGACGAGCATCGGCTTCAGCAGATAGCTCATCAGGTTGCGTTCCCCGGTCTTGATGGTCACGGTGGCCGGCATTCCGGCGCGGATATGGTTGCTGCCAAGCATGTCCATGCCCGCCTCGGTCACCTCGACCTGGGCCAGGTAGTAGGGCTCCTTGCTGACCTCGTCGACCAGCCGGTCGGCCGACACGGTGAGCACGCGCCCCGGAATGTTTGGGGTCTGCGCGTGGTTGAAGGCGGGGAAGGTGATGTCCACCGGCAATCCTGGAGCCATCTTGTCGATGGCCTGCACCGGGATCATGGCATCCACCTGCAGCGGTTCGTCCGCCGGCACCACGTTCATGATTTCCGAACCCGGCTGGATCACGCCGCCGATGGTGGTGACATTGAGGCCGAGCACCAGGCCGTCGATGGGCGAGCGGATCACCGTGTGGGCCACTTCGTAATCCAGGGCTCGCAGGCGGTCGGCCAGGGTGGCGGCCTCCTTCTGCACCTCGGTTAGCTGCGACTGCACTTCCTTCTGGTAGTCCTGTTCCAGCTGCAGGATGCGCAGCTTCAGTTCGGCGATCTGGTTGTGCGTGCGCCCGATGTCGGCGATGGTCTGCGCCCGCTGTGCGTTCAGCTCGGCGGCGTTGCGCTCCAGTTCGAGCAGGCGGTTGCGGGCGACGTAGCCTTCAGCGGCGAGGTGGCGCACGCCCTCCAGCTCCTGGTTGAGAAGCTGGATCTGCGCATTGCGCGCGGCCTGCACCTGGCGCAGTCCCTTGAGTTGTTCCTCGGCGCCACGAATGTTTTCCTTGAGGATGCCGGCCTCGCCTGTCAGTGCCGAGCGGCGGGTGGCGAACAGCCGCGTCTGCAGGCCGAGCGCATCCTGCAGGCGCGGATCGCCGGCGAAGCGCCTGAGCAGTTCGGGGTCGAAGTGCACCCTGTCCAGACCGTCGCGTTCGGCCTGCAGGCGGTTTTCCACGGTCCGCGCCACGATGTACTGGGCGCTGATCCCCCCCTGTTCGGCGATGGCACGGGTCGGATCGAGCTCGATCAGAGGCTGGTCGCGCCTCACCCGGTCGCCCTCGCGCACCAGAATGGCCTTGATCGAGCCGCCGGTCAGGTGCTGGATGGTCTTGCGATTGTCGGTCACGTTGACCGTGGCGTTGGCCACCACGCCGGCATCCAGGGGGGCCAGGCTGGCCCAGAGGAGGAATCCGCCAAAGCCGGCGGCCACCAGCCACAGGCCCCAGCGCCGGGGACGGCGATCGTCGATGTCGATCTCCGGCCGGTCCTGCGACAGTCCGCGAGTCGTGTGCTCATTTTCCTGGTCCACCATGGCTCGTCACTCCTTGGTCTTGACCGATGCCAGGGGGCCGCTGCCCGCCGCGCCGGCCTGGCGCAGGGCGGCGAGGACTTCGTCGCGGCTGCCGAACATGTGCACCGTTCCCTCGCGCAATACCAGCAGCTTGTCCACGATGTTCAGCACGGTCGGCCGGTGGGAAATCAGCACCAGGGTCTTGCCACGCCGCTTCAGGTCGCTCAGGGCGTGGATCAATGCCATCTCGCCCACGTCATCGAGGCTGGAATTCGGCTCGTCGAGAACAATCAGTGCCGGATCTCCGTAGAGGGCGCGGGCCAGGGCGACGCGCTGTTTCTGTCCGCCGGACAGCGAGCTGCCGTCGGTGCTCAGCTGGGTGTCGTAGCCCTGCGGAAGGCGCAGAATCATGTCGTGCACGCCTGCCTGCCTGGCAGCCTGGATCACCGCGTCGCCGTCCAGCGGACCGAAGCGGGCGATGTTCTCGGCGATACTGCCTTCGAACAGTTCGACATCCTGCGGCAAGTAGCCGAGCCAGGGGCCGAGCTCCTCCTTGTTCCACTGGAAGACATCGGCGCCGTCCAGGCGGACCTTGCCGGCCTGGACAGGCCAGATGCCGGCCAGCAGGCGGGCGAGGGTCGACTTGCCCGAGGCCGAGGGACCGATGACGCCCAGGGCTTCGCCGGGCGCCAGGCCGAAGGTGACGCCGCGCAGGATCGGCAGCGACGAGCCGGGTGCGCAGGCGAAGGCACCCTCCACGCTCAGTCGGCCTGACGGTCGGGGCAGCGACATGGCCGGCGGGCGGGCGGGAAACTCCTGCAGCAGGGCGGACAGGCGCTTCCAGGCCGCTCGACTGGAGAGCAGCTGTTTCCAGGTGGCGATAACCTGTTCGACCGGCGCGAGGGCGCGTCCGCTGAGGATGGAACAGGCGATCATCATGCCCGGCGTGATCTCGCCCTGGATCGCCAGCCATGCGCCGCCGCCCAGAATCAGCGACTGCAGGGTGATCCGGACGAAGCGCGTCAGGCCGTTGATGTAGGCGGCCCGGTCGGAGGCCAGGGTCTGCAGGTCGAGAATCCGCAGATGGTTGCTGAACCAGCGCTGCCGGAGAGCTGGCAGCATGCCCATGGCCTCGATGACTTCGGCGTTGCGCAGGCTGTTGTTGGCGAAGCTGCCGGAGGCCAGGGCGGCCTGGTTGGCTTCGGTCAGCGGTTTGCGGGTGCTGACTTCGGTCAGCCAGGCGAGACTCACCAGCAGCAGCGAGCCGATCAAGGTGACGATGCCGAGCAGTGGATGGATCAGGGCGATGACCAGCAGGTAGATCGGTGTCCAGGGCGCGTCGAAGAAGGCGAACAGGCCGCTGCCGGTGAGAAACTGCCGGACCTGGGAGAGATCCTGCAGGGCCTGCGCCGGGTTACCGCCGGCCCGCCTGAGGTTGCGTTCGAAGGCGGCGCTGAAGACCCGTTGATTGAGCATCATGTCGAGCCGATTGCCGACCCGGATCAGCACGCTCGAGCGCACCACCTCCAGCAGGGCGAGTAGCACGTACAGCCCCACGGTCAGCAGGGTCAGCATCAGCAGGGTGGTGGCGTTGCTGCTGACCAGGGCCCGATCGTACACCTGCAGCATGTAGATCGCCGGCGTCAGCATCAGCAGGTTGATCACCCCGCTGAAGACGGCAAGAGCGTAGAAGGTTCGGCGCAGGCGAAACAGTGTTTCAGCCAGCTCGGAACGGGACTGCGGCATATCCATACCTATCCTCGGTGCTGGAGACTGCAGGGTTGTTGGACGTGTCCAAGGTTTCCCCACTGCCTCAAGCGTCCCGGGTATTGGCAGAGGCCCACCGGTCGGATGAAAGAGGAATCTACCGCTAAGTTATAGATCAGAATTATGGCGTTGCAGTGGCCAAATGATTCTGAAATGCCTTATGGCGGCGCAAGTCTGCGTAAGGGGATGAATACGGGCTGGAGCGAGCCGGGAGCGTGGCCGCGCATGCTCGAGCGATAGGGCGGGCCCCTGGTTCGGGTCTCAGGCGATGGGAAATGAGTCCAGATGGTAGCCGCGGTCATCGACCTGCAGTACCCAGCCCTGGCGATTCCAGTCGCCGAGGACGATGCGCCGGGCGTCCCGGCCGTCGATCTGCAATTCATGCACGGCGGGGCGATGGGTGTGGCCGTGGATCAGGGTCAGCACGCCATGGGAAGCCATGGTTCGCGGCACTTCATCGGGAGTGACATCGACGATTTCGGTGGCTTTCTGGCGGACTTGCAGGCGGCTGGCGTCGCGCCACTTGCGGGCCAGCTGCTGGCGCCTGGAAAGGGGCAGGTGGCGCAGAAGCCACGTCGACACCGGATTGCGCAGGCGCCGGCGAAAGCGCATGTAGGCGATGTCGCGAGTGCACAGGGTGTCGCCATGCATCAGCAGCACGGGCGCGCCGTTCAGCTCGATGCGGCTGGGATCGCGCAGCAGGGTGCACCCGGCCAGGCGGCAGAAGGCACGGCCGACGAGGAAGTCGCGGTTGCCATGCATCATGAAGATTCGCGTGCCCTGATTCGCCACTTCACGCAGGGCTTCGGCGATGGAGCGCTGGAAGGGCGTCATGGCATCGTCGCCGATCCAGACCTCGAAGAAGTCGCCGAGGATGTACAGCGCTTCGGCCTGGCTGGCACGCTCCTTCAAAAAGCGCAGGAACGCCCGGGCAATGTCCGGGCGTTCCTCGTCGAGATGCAGATCCGAGATCAGCAGCGTGGTCATCGGATTATTCGACGATCTCGGCCTTCTCGATAATCACGTCGTCTACTGGCACGTCGCCATGACCGGCACGGCTGCCAGTGGCCACGGTCTTGATCTTGTCGATCACGTCCATGCCTTCGACCACTTCGCCGAACACGGCGTAGCCCCAGCCGTGCGGGGTCGGCGCGGTGTGGTCGAGGAAGGCGTTGTCCTTGACGTTGATGAAGAACTGCGCGCTGGCCGAGTGCGGGTCCGGCGTGCGGGCCATGGCAACGGTGTATTTCTTGTTGGTCAGGCCATTGTTGGCCTCGTTCTTGATCGGCGCGCGGGTCGGCTTCTGCTTCATGCCCGGCTCGAAACCGCCGCCCTGAATCATGAAACCATCGATCACGCGGTGGAAGATGGTGCCGTCGTAATGGCCTTCCTTCACGTACTGCTCGAAGTTGGCTGCGGTTTCCGGCGCCTTGTCGGCGAACAGTTTCAGGGTGATGGTGCCGTGGTTGGTGTGCAGCTTGATCATGGCTGAGTTCCACTGGGTGGGTGAGGGATGCCCGGACCGTGCCGGCTGATGGTCGTTGCTGCCGGGTCTCTGTCAGGGGCATGACGGGTCCGCTATGATAAGCCCTTTGCATTGGCCGGCCTACCCTAGCCGGCGCCGACATGTTTCAAGGATCCCATGAGCAAGCCCGAGACTCCCGCCGCTGCCGCGAACTTCCTCCGCCCGATCGTCCAGGCCGACCTGGAGTCGGGCAAGCACGCCAAGATCGTCACCCGCTTCCCGCCGGAGCCCAACGGCTACCTGCACATCGGCCACGCCAAGTCGATCTGCCTGAACTTCGGCCTGGCCCAGGAGTTCGGCGGCGAGTGCAACCTGCGCTTCGACGACACCAACCCGGCCAAGGAAGACCAGGAATACATCGACGCGATCAAGGCGGATGTCGAGTGGCTGGGCTTCCAGTGGGCTGGCGAGGAGCGTTACGCCTCCAACTACTTCGACCAGCTCTATGCCTGGGCCGTGCACCTGATCGAAAACGGCAAGGCCTACGTCTGCGACCTGTCGCCTGAGGAAGCGCGCGCCTACCGCGGCAGCCTGACCGAGCCGGGCAGGAACAGCCCGTTCCGCGAGCGTTCGGTGGAGGAGAACCTCGATCTGTTCGCCCGCATGAAGGCCGGCGAGTTCCCCGACGGCGCCCGTGCGCTGCGCGCGAAGATCGACATGGCCTCGCCGAACATGAACCTGCGCGACCCGATCCTCTATCGCATCCGCCACGCCCATCACCACCAGACCGGCGACAAGTGGTGCATCTACCCGAGCTACGACTTCACCCACGGTCAGTCGGACGCCATCGAGGGTATCACTCACTCGATCTGCACCCTGGAGTTCGAGGATCATCGTCCGCTGTACGAGTGGTTCCTGGCCAACCTGCCGGTGCCGGCCCAGCCGCGCCAGTACGAGTTCGCCCGCCTCAACCTGAACTACACCATCACCAGCAAGCGCAAGCTCAAGCAACTGGTCGATGAAGGTCACGTCAACGGCTGGGACGACCCGCGCATGTCGACCCTGTCCGGTTATCGTCGCCGCGGCTACACCCCGGCCTCGATCCGCCACTTCTGCGACCTGATCGGCGTCAACCGCGCCGGCGGCCTGGTCGACATCGGCATGCTGGAATTCGCCATCCGCGAGGATCTCGACGCCAATGCTTCGCGTGCCATGTGCGTGCTCAAGCCGCTGAAAGTGGTCATCACCAACTACCCGGAAGGCCAGGTCGAGAATCTCGAGCTGCCGCGCCATCCCAAGCAGGATATGGGCGTGCGCGTGCTGCCGTTCTCCCGCGAGATCTACATCGATGCCAGCGACTTCGAGGAAGTTCCGCCGGCCGGCTACAAGCGTCTGATCCCCGGCGGCGAAGTGCGCCTGCGCGGCAGCTACGTGATCCGTGCCGACGAGGCGATCAAGGACGAAGCCGGCAATATCGTCGAGCTGCGCTGCTCCTTTGATCCGAACACCCTCGGCAAGAACCCGGAAGGCCGCAAGGTCAAGGGCGTGATCCACTGGGTGCCGGCCGCCGAGAGCGTCGAGTGCGAAGTGCGCCTGTACGACCGCCTGTTCAAGGCCGCCAACCCGGAGAAGACCGACGAGGAGGGCGGCAGCTTCCTCGACAACATCAATCCGGAGTCGCTGGTGGTGCTCAAGGGCTGCCGCGCCGAGCCGTCGCTGGCCCAGGCGGTGCCGGAAGAGCGCTTCCAGTTCGAGCGTGAAGGCTACTTCTGCGCCGACCTGAAGGACTCGAAGCCGGGTGCCCCGGTGTTCAACCGCACCGTCACCCTGCGCGATTCCTGGGGGCAGTAAATGACGCTTTCCATCTACAGCACCCTGTCCAAGAGCAAGGACGAGTTCAAGCCGCTGGAAGGCAACAAGGTGCGCATGTATGTGTGCGGCATGACCGTCTACGACTTCTGCCACATCGGCCATGCGCGGGTGATGGTGGCGTTCGACGTGGTCGCCCGCTGGCTGCGCCATCGCGGCTATGAGCTGACCTACGTGCGCAACATCACCGACATCGACGACAAGATCATCCGTCGCGCCAACGAGAACGGCGAGCCGTTCCAGGCGCTGGTCGCACGGATGATCGATGCCATGCATGAGGACGAGGCACGCCTCAACGTGCTGCGCCCGGACCTCGAGCCGCGCGCCACCGACCACATCGCCGGCATGCACGCGATGATCCAGACCCTGATCGACAAGGGCTTCGCCTACGCCCCGGGCAATGGCGACGTCTATTACCGGGTCGGCAAGTTCGAGGGCTACGGCAAGCTGTCGCGGCGCAAGATCGAGGACCTGAAGATCGGTGCGCGCATCGAGGTCGACGAAGCCAAGCAAGATCCGCTCGACTTCGTGCTGTGGAAGGGTGCCAAGCCGGGCGAGCCGAGCTGGGAATCGCCGTGGGGCCCCGGTCGTCCGGGCTGGCACATCGAGTGCTCGGTGATGTCCACCTGCTGCCTGGGCGAGACCTTCGACATCCACGGCGGCGGCCCGGATCTGGTGTTCCCGCACCACGAGAACGAGATCGCGCAGAGCGAGGCGGCCACCGGCAAGCTGTACGCCAACGCCTGGATGCACGCCGGCGCGGTGCGCGTCGACGGCGAGAAGATGTCCAAGAGCCTCGGCAACTTCTTCACCATTCGTGAGGTGCTGGAGAAGTACCACCCCGAGGTGGTGCGCTACCTGCTGGTGTCCAGCCACTACCGCAGCCCGATCAACTACTCCGAGGACAGCCTACGCGAGGCCAAGGGCGCGCTGGAGCGCTTCTACAACGCGCTCAAGGGCCTGCCGGCTGCGGTGCCGGCCGGTGGCGAGGAGCATGTTGCGCGGTTTGCCGCGGCGATGGACGACGACTTCAACACCCCGGAGGCTTGCGCCGTGCTGTTCGAGCTGGCCCGCGAGGTCAACCGCCTGCGCGAGTCGGATCTTGCCTCCGCGGCCGCTCTGGCGGCGCGTCTGAAGGAGCTGGCCGGCCTGCTTGGCGTGTTGCAGCTGGAGCCGGAAACCTTCCTGCAGGCCGGTGCGGAGGGCAAGGTGAACGCCGACGAGGTCGAGGCACTGATCGCCGCACGCCTGCAGGCCCGCGCTGAGAAGAATTGGGCCGAGTCCGACCGCATTCGTGACCAGCTCACCGCCATGGGCGTGGTGCTGGAAGACGGCAAGGGCAGCACGACCTGGCGTCTGGCCGACTGAGGGGCGGCAGGAAAGGTGGGCCGCTTGAGGGTGGCCGCGGATGAAAATGGTACCCTTGGGGTTAATGCCAGTCAGTTAAGCTGACTGGCATTTTTATTTCTAGATTGATACTTGGATGGCTTTGGTCTGACCGCGCGAGGGTAGCAACGATCTTCCCGCCGATGCGGCAGTACGTAGTGCATGGCTGACGCATGTAGCTCTGCCAAGTATTTGGGGATATTGCCCGGATGCCGCAGGGAAAGGCCATTCAGTAACCCCAAGATCGCCCAGGTATAGGCGGTGAAGCTCATCTCGCAGGGGTAGATCCCCGGGCAGTGGCGACTCATCTCCAGCATCTGGTAGCGCAGCAGGTTGTAGCCCAGCAGTACTCCCCATAGCTCCTGCTCGATCATCTCCGGCGTCTTGCTACGCAGCGTGTAGCGGCTGTCCAGCATGCTCTGCTTCATCTCCCGGTAGCTCAGCTCGATTTCCCAGCGCTGACTGTACAAATCGACGATCTCATCTGGAGGGAAGCGCAGGGGATCGGTCATCGAGGTCAGGATCTGGCACACCTTGCCCTTGACCGTCTTGCTCAGGAGGCGCGCCTGCAGGGTTTCCGGCAGGCCCGGCCATTGCTTTCGCGCTTGCGGCGAGGTCGGCAGACTGACGATGGCATCCTGGCGCCCCAGTCGGTGAATGACTTCATGGCGGGCCCCCTTGCGCAGCGGAATCAGCCAGTGACGCTGGGTGCCGGCCTGCTGCCAATGGTGCAACAAGCCCAGTGAGTAGAAGCCACGGTCGAACAGGGTCAGCGAGTGATCGGGCGTAGTGACAACCAGTTGCTCGGCCAGTTTCATCTCATTGCTGTGGTAACCGGCGAAGCTGCTGCTGACCAATAGGTGACTGGTCAGCTCCATCTGGCACACCATGCGTACCTGTGGAAAACCGGTATCGCCATGCTGGTTGATGGAGCTGCCGTAGTGCTCACGGTTCTCCTGCGTATCGGGCGTGCGCCAGACCACCCCATCGACACTGAGCAGGCGTAGCCCCATCCAGGTCGGATGGTTGGCCGAGGCATGCCAGCGCTGCTGCGTCAGCGCGAAGACTTCACGTACAGCCTGGCTACCCAAGCGCTGACGCCCTTGAACCACAGCGCTGGGGGCCACCAAGGGGCGCTGCCCGGGCAGCATGATGTCCATCTGGTTGACGACATCCCAGGCCGACATTCGGCGAAACAGCGCCATGCCGATCACGCACCAGATCATGGACTCCAGAGGCAAGCGGCGCTTGCGCAGGGTAGCTACACCAGCGGTCTCGAAGGCAGATTTGACCAGGTCGGGGTCAAGCAACTCGCCCAGCCCATCGAGTGCATGGGACGTAGCAGCAATATCGTGAGTGATGGCCAGTGCACGCGAGAGACGCATAAAAAATCCGATGCCTAAAACAGGCATCGGATTTTGCTTTCAGCCCACCAAAGGTCAAGACGGCGGCCTTAACTGACTGGCATTAACCCTTGGGGTGCCATTTTCATTTGGAGCGCCAGCTCACTGATGCAGCTGTTCGGCTGCGTACAGCGTGTTTTCCAGAAGGCAGGCGCGGGTCATCGGGCCGACTCCGCCCGGGACGGGGGTAATCCATCCTGCGCGCTCGGCCGCAGCGGAAAACTCCACATCACCGACCAGCCTGCCGTCGTCCAGGCGGTTGATGCCGACATCTATGACGATGGCGCCAGGTTTGATCCATTCGCCCTTGACCAGGCCTGGCTTTCCGGCGGCGACCACCACCAGGTCGGAGCGGCTGGCATGCTCGGCCAGATTGCGGGTGAATCGGTGGGTGACGGTCACGGTGCAGCCGGCCAGCAGCAGTTCCAGTGCCATCGGACGACCGACGATATTGGAGGCGCCGACTACCGTGGCGTCCAAACCATATAGGTCTACACCGGTACTCTGCAGGAGCGTGATGATGCCTTTGGGGGTGCAAGGCCGCAGCAATGGCATGCGTTGAGCGAGGCGGCCGATGTTGTAGGGATGGAAGCCATCCACGTCCTTGTCCGGGCGGATGCGCTCAAGCAGCAGGGAGGCGTCAAGGTGCTGCGGAAGCGGCAGCTGTACCAGGATGCCGTCGATCTCTGGATCTTCGTTCAATCGCTCGATCAGGGACAGGAGTTCGTCCTGGCTGGTGCTGGCGGGAAGGTCATAGGCTTGGGAGTGAAAGCCCACTTCTTCGCAGTCCTTGCGCTTGTGGGATACATAGACTTGAGAGGCAGGGTCTGTTCCCACCAGGATGACTGCCAGGCCGGGGGCGCGCAGACCCTGCTGGCGTCGTTCGGCGACACGTTGGGCGATCTGCTGACGCAGACTGGCGGCGATCGCTTTGCCGTCGATTAGTTTTGCGGTCATGACGCTTGCTTAACCATGAGGTTGATAAGATGAAAAAAACATTCTCGCATGGCGAGGCTGGTGGGCCAATGCGGACAGCTGGATGCTGCTGTCGCTCCTTACATCTTGCTGATTTATTTAAAAAATATTGTTGACAGAAAATTATCTGCTCTATAAGATTCGCCCCGCTTGTCAAGCACGACCTGTTGCTGGGTAGGAAAGCAAGGCCAAACTGAAAATGTTAGGTTTTGCGGAAGGCTTCGAATTTGCGCTCTGCTGCAGAATGCAGATGAAAAAGCGCCCGTAGCTCAGCTGGATAGAGCATCCGCCTTCTAAGCGGATGGTCGCAGGTTCGAGTCCTGCCGGGTGCGCCATGAGGCAGTTCGGTGGCAAGCAGGCAAAATATGGTGGGCGTAGCTCAGTTGGTAGAGCACAGGATTGTGGCTCCTGGTGTCGTGGGTTCGATTCCCATCGTCCACCCCATATTCCAAAGCGCCAGGCGTAAAGCCTGGCGTTTTCGTTTCTCAAGGGTTACTGGCCACGCGGATGTGGTGGAATTGGTAGACACACTGGATTTAGGTTCCAGCGCCGAAAGGCGTAAGAGTTCGAGTCTCTTCATCCGCACCATTCCCTAATCTCCCTGCTCCCTCTCGTATGCCGTCTGCTCTCTGTAGGGTGACTTCTGCAATTCGACCCACTAGAATGCATGCCCTTGATTTGGGGCCGTCAATGGCCGGCTAACGTCTGTGCAACGAGGAATATCCATGCAAGTTTCTGTTGAAAGCACCTCCGCTCTTGAGCGCCGCCTGACGATCGGCGTGCCGGCCGAGCGCATCGAGACCGAAGTCAACAAGCGTCTGCAGCAGACGGCTCGTCGTGCCAAGGTCCCTGGCTTCCGTCCTGGCAAGGTGCCAATGAGCGTGATTCGCCAGCGTTATGAAGAGTCGGCCCGTCAGGAGGCTCTGGGCGATCTGATTCAGGCCAGCTTCTATGAGGCGGTGCTCGAGCAGAAGCTGAAGCCGGCCGGTGCTCCCTCCGTTGAGCCGAAGGTTTTCGAGAAGGGCAAGGATCTGGAATACGTTGCCACTTTCGAGGTCTATCCCGAGTTCGAGGTTGTGGGTCTGGAGGGGATTGCCGTCGAGCGTCTGCAGGCGGAAGTCGCCGAATCCGATGTCGACAATATGCTGGAAATCCTGCGCAAGCAGAACACTCGCTACAAGCAGGTCGAGCGTGAAGCGCAGAATGGCGACCAGCTGAATATCGATTTTGTCGGCAAGATCGATGGCGAAGCCTTTGCTGGTGGTTCTGCCAAGGGTACGTCGCTGGCGCTGGGCTCCGGACGGATGATTGAAGGCTTCGAGGCAGGCTTGGTCGGCGTGAAGGCCGGTGAGGAGCGCGTTCTGTCTCTAACCTTCCCCGAGGACTATCAAAATCTGGATCTGGCGGGCAAGGCTGCCGAGTTCGCGGTAACCGTCAATACAGTGTCCGAGGCCGAGTTGCCCGAGCTGAACGCAGAGTTTTTTGCCTTGTTCGGTATCGCCGAGCCAAATCTTGAGGCCTTTCGTGCCGAAGTCGGCAAGAACATGGACCGTGAGCTGCGTCAGGCGATCAAGTCCAAGGTGAAGGCTCAGGTGATGGATGGCCTGCTGGCAGTCAATCCGATCGAAGTGCCCAAGGCATTGATTGAGAATGAAGTAAATCGCCTGCGTGTTCAGGCGGTGCAGCAGTTCGGCGGCAATATCAAGCCGGAGCAACTGCCGGCTAACCTGTTCCAGGAGCAGGCCAGGCGTCGTGTTGCGCTGGGGTTGATTGTTGCCGAGATGGTCAAGCAGTTCGAGATCAAGCCGGATGAGTCGAAGGTGAAGGCTATGATCGAGGAAATTGCTTCTGCCTATCAGGAGCCGGAGCAAGTTGTTGCTTGGTACTACGGTAATGAGCAGCAGCTTGGTGAGGTTCGTTCGGTTGTGCTGGAGGAGCAAGTTGTAGATACTGTCCTTCAGAAGGCCAGCGTAACCGACAAAACGGTCTCTTACGAAGAAGCTGTCAAGCCAGCGGAAGCTCCGCAAGCTGCCTGATTCTTCCCTCGTGTGAGTACATCCATAAGCCAGCCTTCGTGCTGGCTTATTTGCATTTTAAGACCTGACCATTAGGGAGCGATCGGGATATGACCAATCATTTCATGCAAATGCCGGAGATCCAGGCCGCGGGCGGCTTGGTGCCGATGGTGATCGAGCAGTCTGCCCGCGGTGAGCGTGCGTACGACATCTATTCGCGCCTCCTGAAGGAGCGGGTGATATTCATGGTTGGCCAGGTAGAGGACTACATGGCGAACTTGATCGTGGCCCAGCTGTTGTTCCTCGAGGCGGAGAATCCTGACAAGGACATCCATCTCTACATCAACTCGCCTGGTGGCTCCGTGACGGCTGGCATGTCCATTTATGACACCATGCAGTTCATCAAGCCTGACGTTTCCACCATCTGCATCGGTCAGGCCTGCAGCATGGGGGCTCTGTTGCTGGCCGGTGGGGCAGCCGGCAAGAGGTACTGCCTGCCGCATTCGCGGATGATGATCCATCAGCCTCTGGGCGGCTTCCAGGGGCAGGCTTCGGACATCGAGATCCATGCCAGGGAGATTCTCACCATCCGTGAGCGCTTGAACAAGATCTTGGCACACCACACCGGCCAGCCTATCGATGTGATTGCCCGTGACACGGATCGTGACAATTTCATGAGTGGCGAAGAGGCGGTCAAATATCGCCTCATCGATCAGGTTCTCATGCATCGCCAGCTGGTGGGCTGAGCCTGTCATCTTGGGGCGGTTTGAAATTGTGACCGCTCCCGGGCTTGAAAATGCCCGCATTTGCCTTCATCTTGTGTTGCAAGCCTACCGGATTGGATTGATCGAATGACTGACACCCGTAACGGCGAGGACAATGGCAAACTGCTTTATTGCTCCTTCTGCGGCAAGAGCCAGCATGAGGTGCGCAAGCTGATTGCTGGACCCTCGGTCTTTATTTGTGACGAGTGCGTTGACCTGTGCAACGACATTATCCGAGAGGAAGTGCAAGAAGCTCAGGCCGAAAGTAGTGCGCACAAGCTGCCCGCACCCAAGGAAATCAGCACCATTCTCGACCAGTATGTCATTGGTCAGGAGCGCGCCAAGAAGGTCTTGGCTGTGGCGGTATACAACCACTACAAACGTCTGAATCAGCGTGACAAGAAAGATGATGTCGAGCTGGGTAAGAGCAATATTCTGTTGATCGGCCCGACAGGGTCCGGCAAGACTCTACTGGCTGAAACCTTGGCGCGTCTGTTGAACGTTCCCTTCACGATCGCCGATGCCACTACCCTGACTGAGGCAGGGTACGTTGGTGAGGATGTCGAGAACATCATTCAGAAGCTGCTGCAAAAGTGCGACTATGATGTCGAAAAGGCCCAGATGGGTATCGTCTATATTGATGAAATCGACAAAATTTCGCGCAAGTCCGACAACCCGTCGATTACGCGGGATGTATCGGGAGAGGGGGTCCAGCAGGCCCTGCTCAAGCTGATCGAGGGAACCGTGGCTTCCGTTCCACCCCAGGGTGGGCGCAAGCATCCGCAGCAGGAATTTCTGCAGGTAGATACCCGCAATATCCTCTTTATTTGCGGCGGTGCTTTTTCAGGCTTGGAAAAGGTGATCCAAAATCGCTCGACGAAGGGGGGGATTGGCTTTAATGCCGAAGTGCGAAGCCCAGATGCAGGCAAGAAAATCGGCGAGGCACTTCGGGATGTGGAGCCAGACGATCTGGTCAAGTTCGGGTTGATTCCGGAGTTTGTGGGGCGTCTACCTGTCATTGCTACGCTTGATGAATTGGATGAAGCGGCTTTAGTGCAAATCCTCACAGAGCCAAGGAATGCATTGACCAAGCAGTATGGCAAGCTGTTCGAGATGGAAGGGGTGGAGCTTGAATTCCGTCAGGATGCCTTGCGGGCCGTGGCCCTGCGGGCTCTTGAGCGAAAGACGGGAGCTCGCGGACTGCGCTCTATCCTCGAAGGCATCCTGCTGGATACCATGTACGAGATTCCCTCGCAGCCGGGTGTCAGCAAGGTGGTTATTGATGAAAGCGTCATTGCGGGGGCTTCCAGGCCTCTACTGATCTACGAAAACGTGGAGCCGCCTGCCAAAGCTGCACCTGATGCTTGATCCGGAAAGGGGGCCTGCGGGCCCCTTTGCATTTCCGCTGCAGTGCTTGTTTTTTTCCAAGGCTACCCCCATCTTAGAAATCAGGATGTGCCCGCCACTTTCCGGTCCTGAGCCCACGTAGAGCCTAAATCATGAATATGATCGAATTACCTCTTCTTCCGCTGCGTGATGTTGTCGTATATCCGCACATGGTAATCCCGCTGTTCGTGGGGCGCGAAAAGTCCATCGAAGCCCTTGAGTCCGCAATGAGTGGGGATAAGCAAATCCTCCTGTTGGCGCAGAAGAACCCGGCAGATGATGACCCGGGCGAAGAGTCTCTCTATCGAGTTGGCACCGTTGCAACAGTCCTGCAACTGCTGAAGCTTCCCGATGGTACGGTCAAGGTCCTTGTCGAGGGAGAGCAGCGTGGGATCATTGAGCGCTTCATTGAGGCCGATGGACACACCCGGGCAGAGCTGTCTCTGGTCGAGGAGGTGCCGGTCGCCGAGCGGGAAGGGGAAGTGTTCATTCGTAGCTTGCTCAGCCAGTTCGAGCAATATGTTCAGTTAGGCAAAAAGGTACCTGCCGAGGTTCTGTCATCGCTGAACAGCATCGATGAGCCGGGTCGACTGGTCGATACTATGGCTGCACATATGGCGCTTAAGCTTGAACAGAAGCAGGAGATTCTGGAGATCGCCGATCTGTCGGCCCGCGTCGAGCACGTTTTGGCGCTTCTGGATGCCGAAATCGATCTGTTGCAGGTTGAAAAACGGATCCGTGGTCGGGTGAAAAAGCAGATGGAGCGTAGTCAGCGCGAGTACTATCTAAATGAGCAGATGAAGGCCATTCAGAAGGAACTCGGTGATATCGATGAGGGGCATAGCGAGATTGACGATCTAAAGCAGCGTATCGAGTCTGCTGGATTGACAAAAGAGGCCTTGGCCAAGGCGCATGCTGAGCTGAACAAGCTCAAACAGATGTCTCCAATGTCTGCAGAGGCCACTGTTGTACGCTCCTATATTGACTGGTTGGTCAATGTGCCTTGGAAGGCTGAGAGCAAAGTTCGGCTGGATCTGTCCAAGGCCGAGGCTATTCTCGATACGGATCATTACGGTTTGGAGGAAGTCAAGGAGCGTATCCTTGAATATCTCGCTGTGCAGAAGCGAGTGAAGAAGCTTAAGGGGCCTGTACTCTGTCTGGTCGGGCCGCCTGGTGTTGGCAAAACCTCCCTGGCTGAATCCATAGCGCGGGCCACCAATCGTAAGTTCGTGCGTATGGCTCTGGGTGGTGTACGTGATGAGGCCGAAATCCGCGGGCATCGCCGTACCTATATCGGTTCGATGCCAGGGCGGCTAATTCAGAAGATGGCCAAGGTCGGGGTGCGCAATCCCTTGTTCCTTCTCGATGAAATCGACAAGATGGGCAGCGATATGCGGGGCGATCCTGCTTCTGCGCTACTGGAAGTGCTCGATCCGGAGCAGAACCATAATTTTAACGACCATTACCTAGAAGTCGATTATGATCTTTCGGATGTGATGTTCGTTTGTACTGCCAACTCTATGAACATTCCAGCTCCCCTGCTGGATCGCATGGAGGTGATACGTCTTCCTGGTTACACCGAGGATGAGAAGGTCAATATCGTAGTCAAATACCTGTCGCCCAAGCAAACTCAAGCTAACGGTCTCAAGAAGGGAGAGCTGGAGTTCGAAGAGGCGGCCATTCGCGATATGATCCGTTACTATACCCGCGAGGCAGGTGTTCGCAGCCTCGAGCGGCAGATTGCCAAGGTCTGTCGCAAAGTGGTCAAAGAAAATGCTAAAGAAAAGCATTTCAAGGTCATGGTGACAGCTGACTCGCTGGAGCATTTCCTGGGGGTTCGCAAATACCGCTATGGTTTGGCAGAGCAGCAGGATCAGATCGGCCAGGTTACGGGTCTGGCTTGGACCCAGGTCGGTGGCGAATTGTTGACCATCGAAGCTGCGGTTGTGCCGGGCAAGGGGCAGTTGATCAAGACCGGATCACTTGGTGATGTCATGGTCGAGTCCATTACTGCGGCGTTGACTGTGGTACGTAGCCGAGCGAAGAGCCTTGGTATTCCACTGGATTTTCATGAGAAACGGGACATTCATATTCACATGCCCGAGGGTGCGACGCCCAAGGATGGCCCTAGCGCCGGGGTGGGAATGTGCACTGCCTTGGTTTCTGCGTTAACGCAAATTCCTGTGAGGGCCGACGTGGCAATGACCGGCGAAATAACATTGCGTGGTCAAGTATTGGCCATTGGCGGATTAAAGGAGAAACTTCTGGCAGCTCATCGGGGGGGGATCAAGATTGTTATCATTCCTGAAGAGAACGTCCGTGATTTAAAAGATATTCCTGAAAATATCAAACAGGACTTGCAGATCAAGCCGGTCAAATGGATTGACGAGGTCCTGCAGATTGCGTTGCAATACGCGCCGGAGCCCTTGCCTGACGCTGCTCCTGAGATGGTCGCAAAAGATGAGAAGCGCGAGACCGATCCCAAGGAGAGGATCAGTACGCATTAGTCAAGAGGCTTTCCTTGACATCTTTTTCGAGCGCTTGATATAAAGCGCCTCTTTTCGTGTCGGCAAACCATCCAGCACCTGCTTTGCCTGCACAAAGATCAAGAAATAACCCAAATAGAAATAAGGGGACCTAGAGTGAACAAGTCGGAATTGATTGATGCGATTGCTGCATCTGCTGATATCCCGAAAGCTGTCGCTGGCCGAGCGCTGGACGCAGTGATTGAGTCTGTCACTGGCGCCCTGAAGGCTGGTGATTCTGTGGTGCTGGTTGGTTTTGGTACTTTTGCTGTCAAGGAGCGTGCCGCCCGTACTGGCCGCAATCCGCAGACGGGCAAGCCGATCAGTATTGAAGCTGCCAAGATCCCAGGCTTCAAGGCTGGCAAGGCCTTGAAAGACGCAGTCAACTAAGCGTCTTGCGAGCTTAAGGCTCGTCCGGACTAGGGAGTGCTTAGTCTGGTTACGGAGTGGGGGTGATTAGCGTACAGACCTGTCAGGTTGGGAATTGCGGGTTTGAATCCCACCTGCTCCGCCCGTTACGAAAAGGCGCATCCAGAAAGATGCGCCTTTTTTCTATTCAGGCTCTACCAGTGTCAAATAGCTGTCTCACAGCCGTTTCTGGGGGGATGCATGCTGCAAAACATTAGGGACAATTCACAGGGCTGGATTGCCAAAACCATCATCGGTGTCATTATCGTGCTGCTGGCTTTGACCGGCTTCGATGCCATTCTCAGTAGCACTAGCAACAGCCAGAATGCGGCTGAGGTCAATGGCGAGAAAATCAGCCTGACTGAGCTGAGTCGGGCGGTGGAGATGCAGCGTCGCCAACTGCTTCAGCAGCTTGGTAGGGATTTTGACGCTTCGCAATTGAGCGAGGGGCTGCTGCGTAACGCTGCACTCAGTGGCCTGATAGAGCGCAAACTGCTGCTGCAAGGGGCCGAAGCAGCGGGATTTGCCTTTTCCCAGAATGCCTTGGATCAGTTGATTCTGCAGACCCCAGAGTTTCAGGACGATAGCAAATTCGATCCTAACCGATTCGATCAAGTTATTGCACAGATGGGATACAGCCGCTCGCAGTTTAGGCAGATGCTGGAGCAGGAAATGTTGATCGGTCAGTTACGTGCTGGTCTGGCAGGCAGTGGCTTCGTAACAGATCGCGAGGTTGAGGCTTTTGCTCGTCTAGAGCAGCAAACACGTGACTTTGCCACCATGATATTGCCTTTGGACTCGGCAAGCGTGGCAGTTGAGAGCGATGCAGTGCGAGCCTATTACGAGGAGCATGCTAGTCGTTACATGACCCCCGAACAGGTTATGGTGGAATATGTCGAGTTGAAGCGGGATGCCTTCTTCGACCAGATAGAGGTCAAGGACGAGGACTTACAGGCACTTTATCAGCGAGAAATCGCCAATCTTGCCGAACAGCGTCAGGCTGCGCATATTCTCATCGAGGTAAATGACAAATTGAACGATGAGGAGGCGAGGGCTAAGCTAGAGGACCTCAAGGCTCGTCTCGATAAGGGCGAAGACTTTGCTCCTC
The DNA here is from genome assembly GCF_002220155.1 of Azotobacter chroococcum. NCBI lineage: Bacteria > Pseudomonadati > Pseudomonadota > Gammaproteobacteria > Pseudomonadales > Pseudomonadaceae > Azotobacter > Azotobacter chroococcum. The sequence continues at coordinate 1,969,488 of NZ_CP011835.1, forward strand.
TGGCCAAGGAGTTCTCCCAAGATTCTGGTTCAGCTGATAAAGGCGGTGATCTAGGCTATGCAGGGCCTGGCGTTTATGATCCGGCATTCGAGCAAGTACTCTATGCCTTGAAAAAAGGGGAGGTGAGTTCTCCTATCCGCAGTGAGTTCGGCTGGCATCTGGTCAAGCTGCTTGATGTGCAGCCACCTGAGGTTCCCAGTTTCGATAGCCTGAAGGAAAAATTGGTACGTAACCTCAAGTCCGATCAGGTTGAACAAGCTTTCGTTGAGGCGTCCCGTGAACTGGAGAATGCCGCCTTCGAGGCATCGGATCTTGCCCAGCCAGCTCAAGAACTCGGTCTTCAGATAAAAATCAGCTCCCTTTTTGGTCGTGAAGGGGGAGATGGGGTAGCTGCTAATCGACAGGTCATTCAGGCTGCATTCAGTCCCGAAGTGCTTGAGCAAGGGAGCAATAGCGGAGTTATCGAACTGGACCCGGATACAGTTGTCGTTCTTCGTGTTAAAGAGCACAAAAAACCCGAACAACTTCCATTCGAGCAAGTGGCCGATAGTATTCGAGAGCACTTGCTAAAGCAGCGTGCAGCTGATGATGCCAAAAGCAGGGGAGAAACTCTCCTCAGCAAGCTTCGCCAAGGACATACTCCAGTTGAACAGTCTCAACAGACTGAGGGATGGCAGGTAGTGGAGGCGGCAGCCCGTAATCAAGATGGAATTGCTCCCTCTATCCTGCAGGCGGTTTTTCGCATGCCTAAGCCTGCTGCTGCGGATAAACCGAGCTTTGCGGGAGTGACGTTGCCCAATGGTAACTACGTGCTGATCCGTCTGACGGGGGTCAGTGAGCCGGAGGATGGCTTGTCGGAAGAGGAAAAGGGCATGTACCGGCGCTTTCTAGCCTCGCGTAGCGGTCAGCAGGATTTTGCAGCCTTCCGCCGGCAGCTTCAGTCCGGAGCCGAAATTGAGCGCTTCTGAGAGTGTTGAAACCATCCAATGAGCCTCCAACTCTAGGCGATGGCATATTTAAAATGCCCATATCATCTGATATGGGCATTTGTTTGGGATCTAATAGTCGCCTCTTGAGCCGCTGTTCTTCTGAGGTTTCTCTTGGTCAGCGGATTCCTCGCTTAAGCAAGAGCTCCTCAACCCTTTACGTAGCGTCCTGGTGCCGCTTCTAAAATCGGATATTCACTATTGCCGCTCTGTCCAACGGCTGGGCGTTGCTCTCCAGCATGTTGGGTAAGCCAAGCAAACCAGTCATTCCACCAGCTACCGGGTTTTTTCTCGGCAGACTCCATCCAAATATCTGGATCGACTGGTGTCTGTTCATTAGTCCAGTAGTGACGTTTGTTTTGTGTCGGTGGATTGATGACCCCGGCGATATGACCTGAGGCACCGAGAACAAAGCGAACCTTTCCGGAAAGCAGCTTGCTAGTGCTGTAGGCGCTGCGCCACGGGACGATATGGTCGTCTTGGGTGCCAAGCAGGTAGGTGGGTATTTTGATGCTGCTCAGATCCAGCGTGACCCCACAACATTCTAGCTCTCCGGATTTAAGATCGTTCTGCAGATAGGTATGCCGCAGATACCAGCAGTACATTGGCCCAGGAAGGTTTGTGCTGTCGTTGTTCCAGAACAGCATGTCTAGGGTCCTGGGCTTCTGTCCCTTCAGGTACTTGTCCACGGTGTAATTCCACCATAATTCGTTGGGACGTAGCAGGGAAAAAGTGTTGCCCATGTCTTGGCCTCGGAATAGACCGACCGGGCCATCCTTTCCGCCAATAGTGCGCTCCCGCTGAGTGACGAGATGCTCATCGACGAAAACGTCAATAACTCCAGTATCTGAATAGTCGAGGAAGGTAGCCAGAAGACTAAGGCTACTGATGCAGTCCTTTTCTCCTTGGGCCTCAAGTACTGCAAGGGCAGTGCTCAATAGGGTTCCGCCAATGCAGAAACCGACGCAGTTGAGCTGCTGCCCGCCGCTGATGGCCTGAGTAACCTTGATAGCCTGGATTACGGCACTTTGAATGAAGTCATCCCAAGTCTTGCCCGCGCAACTTTCATCAAAATTACGCCAGGAGATCAGAAAGACTTGGTGGCCTTGCTCGAGGGCATAGCGAACCAAGGAGTTTTCTGGGCGCAGGTCAAGGATGTAATACTTGTTGATCGATGGGGGCACAATGAGTAGTGGGCGTTGATATTGCTTTTCGCTCTGTGGCCGATATTGGATGAGTTGGAACAGATCATTCTCGAACACAACGTCACCTGGCGTCGTCGCCACGTCACGTCCTACTTGGAAGTCGCCGCTGTCGCATTGGCGTAGTTTGCCTTCCTTTAAATCACTGGCCAAGTGCAGCATGCCGTTGAATAGGCTGACGCCGTTGCTTTTCACTAGGGCTTCCAGTGCATCCGGGTTGCTAGCAAAGAAGTTGCTCGGTGCACTGGCGGCAATGGCCTGCTCTACCAGATAGTAGAGGCGTTGTCTGGGTTTCTCGTCGTCTATTTTCAGCTCTTCGAGAAGCTCCATCATGTAATGAGAATTAAGCAAATAATACGAAGCTAGGGAGCCGAAAAGTGGAGAGCTCCAATTATCACTGGCAAAACGTTTATCCGTGAAGCTGAATGGTTTCCTAGAAAGAAGCTGCAGGCCAAGTTGGTACCATTCGCGTTGATAGTCGGCCTGCATCTGACGCAGGCGTTCTGCCGGAACGTCAAACCATTTAGCATTATCCGTATCGGCAAACCAAGGCGAGCTGTTCACCCAAAGACGCAGTTGTTGCAGGGCAAAATTGGCCACGAAGGGCGTCTGGGCTGACCAGAAACTTGCGAAGGAGGTGGCTTGATCCATGACATTGATCCTGAAAAGCGTACAAATTTACGGACTGGAAAGGATCCTAGTCCGTTGCCGATGGCTGGCTGGAATCCTGAAGAGGACGTCGACTTCTTCAGTCCAGTCGCTCGTTGCCGTAACCATTTGTTTGTTCTTTCGGAGCGAATCATCAATTCAGGATGCCAGTTGGTTGCGCACGAATACGGATGACCCCGTAAGGGCTCATCCGTATCCGTGCCGCTAGTCGAGCAGGTTTAGGTTGTCAGGACTTCAACGCTCCACTGCGAGGGCTACACCCTGCCCGCCACCGATGCAGAGAGTTGCCAAGCCTTTCTTGAGGTCGCGTCTAATCATTTCGTGCACCAGCGTGACCAGAATGCGACAGCCAGAGGCTCCGATGGGATGGCCGATGGCAATGGCACCGCCATTCACATTGACCTTGCTGGCGTCCCACCCCAACTCCTTGCCAACACTCAGGGATTGGGCTGCGAAGGCCTCATTGGCTTCGATCAGGTCGAGATCATCCAGACTCCAGCCTGCCTTTTCCAAGCAGCGGCGGGTGGCTGAAACCGGGCCAATGCCCATGATGGCCGGATCGACAGCCGCATTGGCATAGGCCTTGATTCGTGCCAGAACCGGCAAGCCGAGCGACTGGGCTTTCTCGGCACTCATCAGTAGCACAGCAGCAGCGCCGTCATTGAGGCTGGAGGCATTGCCTGCAGTGACGCTACCGTCTTTCTTGAAGGCCGGCTTGAGTTTGCTCAGAGCTTCGAGAGTGGTCTCGGCACGCGGCTGTTCGTCGGTGTCGAAAACAATCGGATCTCCCTTGCGCTGGGGAATTGATATAGGGGTGATCTGGCTGCGGAAATGACCGGCTTCGATGGCTGCTACTGCCTTTTGCTGAGAGGCAGCGGCAAGCGCATCCTGTTCCTCCCGGGAAATACCGAACTTCTCGACGAGATTCTCTGCGGTGATACCCATATGATAATTATTGAAGGCATCCCACAGGCCGTCTTGGATCATGCTGTCGAGCAGGTTGGCATGACCCATGCGTAGACCGGTGCGGGCACCAGGAAGGACATACGGCGAAAGGCTCATGTTTTCCTGGCCGCCCGCAATGATCACGTCGGCATCACCGCAGCGGATGGCTTGAGTGGCCAAGTGCAAAGCCTTGAGTCCAGAACCGCAGACCTTGTTTAGGGTCATGGCGGGAACTGTGTGGGGGAGGCCTGCCTTGATCACGGCCTGACGGGCCGGATTCTGTCCTACACCAGCAGTGAGCACTTGGCCCAAAATTACCTCATCGACCTGAGCGGCATCCAGCTTGGTCTGTTCAAGCAGATGACGGATCACAGCTGCGCCCAGTTCTGCCGCGGGAATATTGGCCAAGGACCCTTGGAAGCTGCCTACTGCAGTCCGGGTTGCAGCGACGATTACAACCTCTTTCATGAAGAAGCTACCTCATATGAATAGGGAAGTCTGATCGGAAAGCCTAGCAGCTTCCCGGCAGGCGTCATTGCATGTTCAGACCGCCGTTGATGGAGAAGTCGGCGCCAGTGGCATAGGCAGCCTCATCAGAGGCCAGCCAGGCAACCATGCTGGCGATTTCCTCGGGCTGTCCAAGGCGACCGACCGGAATGCCGGCAGCGATCTGTTCGAGAACTTCTGGGCGCATGGCTCCAGTCATTTCGGTGAGGATGTAGCCAGGGGAAATCGTGTTGACGGTCACGCCCTTGCTGGCCACTTCACGGGCCAGGGCCATCGTGAAGCCATGAATACCGGCTTTGGCCGCGGAGTAGTTGGTCTGGCCGAACTGGCCGCGCTGGCCGTTGATGGAGGAGATGTTGATGATGCGGCCCCAGCCCTTGCCGAGCATGTCTTCAATGACCTGTTTGGTGGTGTTGAACATGCCGTTGAGGTTGGTGTTGATCACTGCACTCCAGTTTTCCGGAGTGAGCTTGCGGAAGCTGGCGTCGCGGGTAATGCCAGCATTGTTTACTAGCACATCGATTGTGCCGACGCGTTCGCGCAGTTCGGCGAAGGCACGCTGGGTGCTTTCCCAATCGGTGACGTCATGTTCACAGGCTTCGAAGCTGAAACCGCTATCGCGCTGGGCGGAGAGCCAGCCATCTTTGCGTTTGGATTGTGGGGTGCATCCGACGATGACTTTGAAATTTTCCTTGTAAAGGCGCTGACTGATTGAGGTCCCGATTCCACCCATGCCGCCCGTTACGAATGCAATTCGTTGATTGCTCATAGATTTCCCTTCCTTTTTTTGTCGGAGACCCTGGCGACTCACGACTGCAAGAAGCAGCACGTAAGCTGCACAGCGTCATTGGTGTTGTGGCTCACGGGGATTGATTCTCGGGGAGGCGGAGATTTTAGGGTAGTGCCCTGCGGTGACATCGTGCTGGCTATCGGTGACACCCTTGCAGGATTTTCCGGGTGACTTTTTGGCTGCGATATGACACATCTTGTGTCGTCTATATAGGAGATCTAGCGGTTTCTGTAGTCGATAGAGGGCTTGCGTGCAGTGGACGTGGCTGTGGAGGTGATGAGTCGGATGCGGATGGAGACTGGAGAGGATGGCGATGAATGGTCATCCAGTCGTCGGAGCCATGTGTTTTGATGGTGTCACTTTCTCAGGCATGTGATGCATGGGGGCTCTCAGCCTGCCTTGGCGGGGTGGGGCGAAATTTGCTGTAGGAACTAGAATGCTCTATGCATTGGTTTCTCCACATGCGTTTGGTTTCTTGGCCCATGGAAGAGAGCGCGGAAAGGGATATGTTTACAGTCAGTGTGAGTTATGCACGGCTCGTCGAGGAGACTCTTAGGGCGGCGGGGTTGGAAATTGAAAGCCTACTTAGGGAGTCGGATTTAAACCCTCAAATTTTCAATGACATGGGCAGTTGTCGGGTCAAGGATCTTTCGAGAATCCTGAGCAGGGCGGTGCTGCAGAGCGGCAACCCGGACATAGGGCTCAAGGCCTATGGGCTGGTCAAGCCCGGCATTTACGACGTGGTGGGCTATGTGATGATGTCGAGCCCTGATTTGAAGTGCGCCTTGCAGCATCTTGTTCGTTACTGCTCGTTGATCGACAATGGCGCCGATTTTTCCCTGCATCGGGAGGGCAGTGTCTATCGCCTGAACAGTAACCGTCACGGTGGCAGCAAAGGCATACCGCGGCAGTTCCATGATATTGGGATGGCAGCCTTGATTTCCTACCTGCGTTGGTTGTGTGGGAGTTCGCAGTTCACCCCGTTGTGTGTCGAGTTTATGCATCCCGAGCCGGTTGATACGGCAGAGTACTATCGTATTCTGCGATGCCCCATGCAATTCAACTCCTCTAATTATTCCATTTTATTCGATGCAGCTCAGTTGGACTCTCCCCTGAGCACGGCAGATGCTGCCCTGGCAAGTATGCATGAGCGCTTCGCCGAGCAGCGCCTGCATGAGCAGGTCTCTCAATTGAGCACTTGGCGTGTCCAGCAGCTGATTATGGAGCGTCTGGCCAGTGGCGAACCAACCATCGAAGATATTGCGGCAGCGCTTTGCATCAGCAAGCGCACCCTGCAGCGCTGCCTGAAGAAGGAGGGCACCCAGTATAAGGACCTGCTGAATGAAACTCGTCGTGAGCAGGCCCATCTGTATCTGCGTCTTTGGCGGCTGCATGGCGTAGTACCGCCCGGGCGCCGTGGACCAACAGCTTGCGTACATAGCTGTCGCCGCGTTTGCTGATGCCCAGCAGTCGGTCTCGCCCTCCAGTGCTGTGCTGCCTTGGCGTCAGCCCCAGGGATGCCGCGAAATCACGCCCTCGGCGGAAGGCCCGGCCATCGCCCAGTGCGCCGGACAGGGCACTGGCGGTGAGCGGCCCGATGCCCCGCAAGGCCAGCAGCCGCTGGGCCACCGGATCGTCCTTGACGCTCCTGGCAATACGCTCGTCGAGGATGGCGATGCGCTCATCCAGGTAGCGGAGATCCTCGGCCAGCCCGGCGAGTAGCGCACGGAAAGCATCGGACAAGCCGTTTTCGGCATCCTCCAGCCAGCGTGGCAAAGCGCATCGCAGCCGCTGGACGCCGGTTGGGGCAACGAGGCCGTACTCGCCGATCAGGCCACGGATCTGGTTGGCCTTCGCGGTACGCTGGCCAACCAGTTCCTCGCGGATACGATGCGCGGCCTGGATATCCTGCTGGGTGGCGGTCTTGACCGCCACGAAGCGCATGCTGGGGCGGCTCATCGCTTCGCAGATCGCCTCGGCATCGACTCGGTCGTTCTTGTTGCTCTTCACGTAGGGCTTCACGAACTGAGCGGCAACGAGCTTGACGCGATAGCCACGCTGCTGGAGCTCCCGGGCCCAGTGATGCGAGGACGCACAGGCTTCCATGCCGATTTCAGCCCCGGTGGGGACCCGCTTCGATAGGGCTTCCAGCCACGTCTCGCGGGAGTATTTACCCTGCCAGTGGACCTGGTCGTGGCGGTCCACGCCATGCACATGGAACACTGACTTGGCGATATCGACACCGACCCGGGTAATGTTCATTGGGCTTCTCCTCAACCTGAAGATGGCTGGCGACTCACACCTGCCATCTTGGCGCATCGGCGCCGAGTGGGATGAGGAGGAGTCCATCCCATTGCTTTCATCCTGATTGGCCGTAGCCACAATGGCGCACACTAACGTTCGCGCTCGGCGGGCGTGAAGCGCTTGAGCAGCGTGCCGATCGCCGACCACAGAGCATCGGTCGTACGGGCGGCGGCCTTGCGCAGCAACGCCTTCAGCTTCGCGAACACCTGCTCGATGGGGTTTTGTAGGGTGGCAAATAGCGCAGCTTGGCATCTCGCACCTTAATGGCCTATCGCACGCCAGCAACCTTGTGCGAGCCGAGGTTGTGCATCACCACGATGTCTCCGGCGCCAGCGCTTGCTCGACCCGGGCGCGAAACGCTCGCCCGTTGATCGGTCCATCGAGGACCAGCGGGGCGAACAGGCCTTCGCTGCGCAGCGCACAGACGAAGGTGAGTCGAGGGAGCACGTGGTTGCACTGTAACCGTCCGGCCAAGTCATCTGGCTTGAACCCGCCAGGCTAAGAGAGGGTGTCCACCTATTTATCGTGGACACCATTTCAAGGCTTTCAAGCGGGGAATCATGCAGCGACGTTCTTATTCCAAGGCCTTCAAGGCGCAGGTCGTGCAGGAGTGCAGCCTGCCCGGCAACTCGGTTGCCAGCGTGGCCCTGAGCCACGGCAGTAAGCGGCTGGGGATTACACCTTGCTGGCAGGCATCCAGTTGTGCGGCAGCAGCTCGGTGAGCCCACTGGCCTTCTGCGTCGGCAGCCGGGTCAGCACATCTTTCAGATAGGCATACGGATCATGGCCGTTCAACCGCGCTGACTGAGTCAGTGTCATGAGCGCAGCCGCACGTTTGCCGCTGCGCAGCGAGCCGGCGAACAGCCAGTTCGCACGGCCGATGGCCCACGGGCGGATCTGGTTTTCACACCCGTTGTTGTCGATGGCGACCATGCCGTCATCGAGATAGCGCACCAGGGCCGTCCAGCGCTTGAGGCTGTAGTCGAGTGCCTTGGCGATGGCCGTGCCTTCATGCACCAACCGGCGCTGGGCGAGCATCCAGCCGTGCAGGGCATCGGCGATGGGCTTGGCTTTTTCCTGGCGTATTCGCTGTCGCTCATCGGGCAGCAAGTCGTGTACCTCGCGCTCGACGTCATACAGCCGACCGATGTGGCGCAGGGCCTGTTCAGCCAGTTGGCTCTGGTTCGCGACATGCAGGTCGTAGAACTTGCGCCGGGCATGGGCCATGCAGGCGATCTCGGTCACGCCCTGCTCGAAGCAGGCCTTGTAACCGGCGAAGTCGTCGCAGACCAGCTTGCCTTTCCAGTCGCCCAGGAAGGTGCGGACATGCTCGCCGGCACGGCTGGGGCTGAAGTCGTAGACGGCTGCGCGCAGCCCGGCGAACGGGCTGGGAACGTAGGCCCAGACGTAGGCGCGCTGGGTTTTCTTCATGCCCGGCGCGAGCATCTGCACCGGGGTCTCGTCGGCATGGCCGACGTTCTGCTCCAGGACCCTGTCCCGCAGCGCATCGACCAGCGGTTGCAGCTGTACGCCGCAGCGGCCGACCCACTGCGCCAGGGTCGAGCGCGGGATGGCCAGGCCGGCCCGGGCGAAGATCCTTTCCTGCCGGTACAGGGGCAGATGATCGGCGAACTTGGCCACCATGACCTGGGCCAGCAGCCCGGCGGTCGGGATGCCCTTGTCGATCACCTGGGCCGGAACCGGCGCCTGGATCAGGGTTTCGCACCGCTCGCAGACCCATTTGCCGCGGATATGCCGCTCCACCGTGAAGACGCCCGGGGTGTAGTCGAGCTTTTCGCTGACATCTTCACCGATGCGCTTGAGCTGGCAGCCGCAGGAGCACTGCGTGTTGTCCGGCTCGTGATGGATCAGCGTGCGGGGGAACTGCGGCGGCAAGGCCGTGCGCCTGGGCTGCCGGCGTGGCTCGGCAGCGGCGGGAGCCGGAGCCAGTTCCTCGAGCTCGGCTTCGATGGCTGCGATATCGGTATCGAGCAGATCGTCCAGCAGGCTGAGCTGGGCAGCACCGAGCTGCTCGCTGCGCCGGGCAAACCGATGCCGCTTGAGGACGGCAATTTCGTGAGCCAGCTGATCGCCGCGGGTCTTGTGATAGTGGACTTGCTGGTCGAGGCGTGGCGACACGCTGCGTCAACTGCGCCGCCAGTTCGCGCAGTTGCTCGGGCGTCAGATGATCGAAGCAGGCAGAAGTCATGGCGCCGAGTGTGCCTGCCTTGACCGCTATCGACGATAGGCCGTTCGGTCAATTGCGCGGCAGGCACCACCTGACGGCCAACCATAAAAGGCGGATTTCGGCCCCCGATCCGACCCGCTGCCAGGGCAGCCCGACCACCAGGGCCTGAAGCTGCTCGGCGCTCAGTTCAAGCTGGGCCCCCTGCCAGCTGCCTGGCCAGACGAAGCGGCCCCGGCTCAGCCGGCGCGAGGCCAGCCAGACACCGAAACCATCGTGAACCAGCATTTTCATGCGGTTGGCTCGTTTGTTGGCGAACAGGTAGGCGTTGTGCGGCTTCGCCGCACCGAAGACCGCCACCACCCTGGCCAGGGCCGTTTCCGTTCCGGCCCGCATGTCCAGCGGTTCGGTGGCGAGCCAGATGGCATCGATGCGGATCATTGCAGGAGCTCGCGCACGAACCGGGCACAGCCTTCGGCATCGCCCGCCGGCCAGTGCACGGTCAGGCTTGTACGGCGATGGGGAATCTCGATGCGGATCTCCGCCTGGTCGGAAGTCGCCGACTGAACCAGCGGCTCCAGCGCCACCGGGAGAAAGGCGGGCACTGCTTCGGGCGGCGGAGGGCAGGCTGCCAGTCTTCTCCAGCGATGAACCACATGGGTATTGATGCCGTGGCTCAGGGCCACGCTGGCAACCGAGTTGCCGGGCAGGCTGCACTCCTGCACGACCTGCGCCTTGAAGGCCTTGGAATAAGAACGTCGCTGCATGATTCCCCGCTTGAAAGCCTTGAAATGGTATCCACGATAAACAGGTGGACACCCTCTCTTAGCCTGGCGGGTTCAAGCCAGATGACTTGGCCGGACGGTTACGTTGCACTGGACTCCAGCGCTGATCAGGCCCAGCCGCTGTCGCGCCCAAGCCCGCAACACGTAGGACTCGCTCACCGCAAGGCGTTCGGCCACCTCGGAGATCGAGCCGTTGGCCGCCAGCACCCGATCGCTGATCCTGCCCGTAAGCTCAGTTGATCAGGCTGAGAAATTCGCTGCGAGTAGCTGCATTGCTGCGGAAGTGGCCAAGCATGACCGAGGTGACCATAGTGGAGTTCTGTTTCTCCACGCCGCGCATCATCATGCACATATGTTGCGCTTCGATCACCACTCCAACGCCCGAAGCTCCAGTGACCTGCTCCACGGCTTCGGCAATCTGGCGGGTAAGGTTCTCCTGAATCTGCAGGCGTCGTGCATACATGTCGACGATGCGGGCGACCTTCGACAAGCCTAGAACCTTGCCATTGGGTAGATAGGCTACGTGTGCCTTGCCGATGAACGGCAGCATGTGATGCTCGCAGAGCGAGTACAGCTCGATGTTTTTCACCATCACCATTTCGCTGTTGTCCGAGCTGAACAGGGCGCCGTTGACAACTTCCTCGAGAGTCTGTTGATAGCCGCGGCAGAGGTACTGCATGGCTTTGGCTGCGCGCTTGGGCGTGTCGACCAGGCCTTCACGGGAAATGTCCTCGCCGAGGTGGGCGAGAATCGCGGTGTACTGCTGTTCCAGGGACATGGATATTCCTGCGAGAGCTTTTAGATAAGATACACGAGCGTGCAGGTTAGGGGGGGGCGACGAGGCTTGCAAGCACGCTGGCGGGCTCCTGCTATTCGTCGCGTCCGTCAAGCATGGTGCGTTTGAGCAGTACATAGACAGCGCCGGTGCCGCCATGGCGGGGCAGGCAGGAGGCAAAGCCGAGCACCTGCGGATGCTGGCGCAGCCAAGTGTTGACGTGACTCTTGACCATAGGTCGCCTGCCGTCCAGGCGGGCAGCCTTGCCATGGGTGACACGCACGCAGCGCACTTCCAGCCTGGTAGCTTCAGCGAGAAAGCCCCAAAGTGTTTCGCGGGCTTTCTCCACCGTCATGCCATGCAGATCTAGGCTACCCTCGAAGGTGATCTGTCCAGCCCGGAGCTTGCGCATCTGGCCCTCCTGAACGCCGTCACGTGCCCAATGGAGGTCATCTTCGGCAGCCACATCGATGACGAACTGATCGGACAGGCCGTCGACTTTCTGCACTTCGACCTGTTGCATGGCGGCTTGGCGGCGACTGGCGATTTGCCGATGGTCGCGCTGGGGAGCGCCGGTATCGGCGCGATCATCCTGGCGCAGCGGCTTGACGCCATGAAGGGCAGATTGGAACAGAGAAAAATCGTCATCGGACATGGGCTGGCCTCCGCGAAGGACACCTAGTGTAACCAATGGATGCCCTCTGGCGTCAGCCGTGCTTTTTTCGTGCGCCAGTGGAAGGACTGGGGTGTCGCGCGGATCGCAGGCCGCGGCGGCAAATGCGCCAGGCTCGGATGCCCGCCCAGAGCAGCAGAAGGCCGAGGGCCAGGAGGAGAGCGGCAAGGCCGAAGGATAGGGCAGGGTCGTCGATGTCTGGTCCGGGAGCTGGGGCCCGGCCAAGCAGGGAGGCGGTGCCAGCCATGGCGAGCATTATGCCCAATGAGGCAAGCAGTGCCGCAAGCGCAGCGCCAAGGTGCCAGCGACCAATCCGTAGTCTGTTCGCGCTTGTCTGAGGGGGGGTGGATTCGTCGGGCGACTTCATTGAGAACTCCTCCGCTGAGGTCTTGGCCCGAGGCCTGCTCGACAACCGGCAGTACAGTTTGTCGCCGAGCATGGAATGCCTGCCGCCGGTGCTCTGCTCTGGTTGAGCGGTTGAACTAGAGCAGTGCCTTCGTATTGGGTACTACGGCCGCAAAGTTGTCGGCGAGACTGGCGATCTCGATACGGTGGACCTGCTCGGCACTGATGGTTCCGCTCGGGCTTGGCAGGTCACGGGTGGCGCAGGCCTGGTCCACCAGGGTGCAACGATACCCGTAGTCCTTGGTAGCGCGCACCGTGCTGCTGATGCTGGAGTGGGTCATGAAACCGCAGACGATCAGGTCCAGGCGACCGATTGCTTGCAGCCGATCGTGCAGGTCGGTACCGGAGAAGGCGTTCGGCAAGCGCTTCTCTACGACGATTTCCCCTGGCAGCGGGGCGACTTCCGGGATGGGCTGGCCACGCGTGCCCTGTGGATCGAGAAAGCCTCCGGGAATGCCGAGGTGCTTCACATGCACCACCGGAGTGCCTGCGGCACGGGCGGCAGCCAGCAGGCTGGCGATTTCTGCAACCGCAGATTCGAGCCCGGGCAGGCGCAGGACGCCACTGCGATACTCTTCCTGCGCATCAATGATGAGCAGGGTGGCATTCTTCAGATGGGCCGGTGCAAAGCTGCGGCCCGTGATCTGCATCAGGGTTTGTGGTTGGGGCATGGTGGCTCCTCCATGGAAAACGGCGCAGATTGTCTCCTTCCTGCCGGCAGAAGTGAATCAATATCACCTTAAGTCTACGAGATGGGGGTGAGGGCTGGGCTCCGGGTACCGATTGAGCCGGCACTGGCTATAGATGCTTCAGGCTCGTCGCAGCAAGCCTGGCTGAGCCCCTGGAGTTTCGGTCTGCCGCAGCGGAGTCAATCAGCCAACCGCCACGGATCTCTATGCGGGCATGGCCTGATCCTGCCGTGGCAAGTCCTGCCGCCTGCTAACATGCCCGCTTTTGGGCTTGGAGATCCCCCATGTCAGCTATTCCGACCCGCCTGCGCACCCTGCGCGATTATATTCGCTGGGCGGTCAGCCGTTTTCATGCCGAAGAGCTGTATTTTGGCCACGGCACCGACAATGCCTGGGACGAGGCGCGCCAACTGGTGCTCGGTGCCCTGCATCTGCCGTGGGAAATGGCCGATGGCTATCTGGACTGTCGCCTCGAGGAGGATGAGTGCATGCATCTCGGCACTCTGCTCCAGCGTCGCATCGAGGAACGTATCCCGGCCGCTTATCTGCTCGGCGAGGCCTGGTTCTGCGGTCTTCCGTTCCTGGTTGACGAGCGGGTGCTGGTACCGCGCTCGCCCATCGCCGAACTGATCGGCCAGCGCTTCGCGCCCTGGTTGCCGCACGAGCCGGCAAGGATTCTCGACCTCTGCACCGGTTCCGGCTGCATCGGCATCGCCTGTGCCTACGAATTTCCCGAGGCCGAAGTGGTGCTGGCCGACCTGTCCTTCGATGCGCTCGAGGTGGCCAATCGGAACATTGAGCGCCATGGCCTCGACGAGCGTGTCTATACCGTACAGGGCGATGGTTTCGCCGGTCTGCCGGGGCAGCGCTTCGACCTGATCGTCTCCAACCCCCCCTATGTGGATGCCGAGGACTTTGCCGACATGCCGAAGGAATACCATCACGAGCCGGCCATGGGGCTGGCCTGTGGCGAGGATGGCCTGGACCTGGTGCGGCGCATGCTGGCCGAGGCGGCCGACCACCTGACCGAGCGGGGCGTGCTGATCGTCGAGGTGGGCAACAGCCAGGTGCATGTGGAGGCGCTCTATCCGGAGGTGGATTTCACCTGGCTGGAGTTCAACCAGGGCGGGCATGGCGTTTTCCTGCTGGCTGCCGCCCAGTGCCGCGAATATCAGGAGCTGTTCCGCGCACGGCTTCAGGCCTAGTTGTTTGATCCCTGGTGTCCGGGTGCACTCGGCTGCTCGTCCCGCAGGATGAAGTCGCCGATTGCCTGGCCCAGGGCGCTGGCCAGCGGCAGTTCCGGCTTGTCGTAGGAGGGCAGCTGGCGTTGCGCATCCGCCGGGACGATGCGCAACACATGGTTCATGCCGTCGATCGCCAGCAACTCGGCGTCGGGCTTGGCGGTCTTGAGAGCCTCGGCATCCTTCATGCCGACCTGGATATCGTGGCGTCCCTGGACGATCAGCGCCGGGATGCGCAGCCGGGCGAAGGCCGCCGCCGGGTCCTGGCGAAACAGCGAGATCAGGTAGGGTTGCACGCTGGGGCGAAACAGCACTACGAGCGGCTCGGGAATCCGCTCGTGGGTGCGTCCCGCCTTGAGCTCCTCGATCAGCGCCGCACTGAAGGCCAGCAGGGGCGGCGGCAGGCGTGTGCTCAGCTGTTCCATCAGCACCTGGTCGATCGGCCGGCCGCTGCCGGCGATGGAAACCAGCGCGGCGGCGCCGGCCTGTTCGGCAGCCAGGCTGGCGATCAGCGCGCCTTCGCTGTGACCGATCACTACCAGCCGGGAAAAACGCGGGTCGGCGCCCAGCTTGCGCCCCCAGGCAGCGGCATCGGCAACGTAGCCTTCCACGCTCAGCATCCGCTCGTCCGGTGCGGCGGGCAGGCTGGCGGCGACGCCGCGCTTGTCGTAGCGCACGCTGGCGATGCCGCGCTGGGCCAGGGCCTCGGCCAGGCGCTTGAGGCTGTCGTTGCGTCCGGCCGGATTGTTGCCGTTGCGGTCGGTGGGGCCGGAGCCGGCGATCAGCAGAGCCACCGGGACGGGCTTGTCGCTTTGCGGCAGTAGCAGCGAGCCGTACAGTACGCCGCTCGGAGTCGCCAGCTCGATGGGCCGGTGCAGGATGGTCCGGGCGTGGGCGGAGCCCGTCGCAAGGAGCAGAAACAGCAGGAATACTCGCAGCATGCTGGACCGCTATGGCGGCGCGCCGGCTGGCGCGGGGTGCGGAGGATGAACTGGCAGGGCCCCCTAGGTATACTCGCACACCTTCGATCTGGCTGATTGTTCGCGGAGCCCTGCATGTCCGGCAATACCTACGGCAAGCTGTTCACTGTCACCACTGCCGGCGAGAGCCACGGCCCGGCCCTGGTCGCCATCGTCGACGGCTGCCCGCCCGGGTTCGAGCTTTCGGCTGCCGACCTGCAGCGCGACCTCGACCGGCGCAAGCCCGGCACCAGCCGCCACACCACCCAGCGCCAGGAGGACGACGCGGTGGAAATCCTCTCCGGCGTGTTCGAGGGCAAGACCACCGGCTGTCCGATCGGCCTGTTGATCCGCAACACCGACCAGAAGTCCAAGGACTACTCGGCGATCAAGGACCTGTTCCGTCCGGCCCACGCCGACTACACCTATCATCACAAGTACGGCATCCGCGACTATCGCGGCGGCGGGCGCAGCTCGGCGCGCGAAACCGCCATGCGCGTGGCGGCCGGCGCCATCGCCAAGAAGTACCTGGCGACCCAGGGGGTAGTGGTGCGCGGCTACATGAGCCAGCTCGGCCCGATCGAGATTCCCTTCAAGAGCTGGGAGTCGGTGGAAGAGAACGCCTTCTTCAGTCCCGATCCGGACAAGGTGCCGGAGCTGGAAGCCTACATGGATCAGCTGCGTCGTGACGAGGATTCGGTAGGCGCCAAGATCACCGTGGTCGCTGAAGGCGTGCCGCCGGGTCTGGGCGAGCCGATTTTCGACCGTCTGGATGCCGAGCTGGCCCATGCGCTGATGAGCATCAACGCGGTCAAGGGTGTGGAGATCGGCGCCGGCTTCGCTTGTATCGCCCAGCGCGGCACCGAGCACCGCGACGAGCTGACCCCGGACGGCTTTCTGTCCAACAATGCCGGCGGCATCCTCGGCGGCATTTCCTCGGGCCAGCCGATCGTCGCCCACCTGGCGCTCAAGCCGACCTCCAGCATCACCACCCCCGGCCGTTCCATCGACATCCACGGCAATCCCGTGGAAGTGATCACCAAGGGCCGCCACGACCCCTGCGTCGGCATCCGCGCCACGCCGATCGCCGAGGCGATGATGGCCATGGTGCTGATGGACCACCTGCTGCGCCACCGTGCGCAGAACGCCGGGGTCAGCGTCAACACGCCGGTGCTGCCACAACTGTGAAGCGAACGGTCGGTTGGAGTGAGTGCAGCGATAGCCAACGCTCGAGGCCCTGGGTATCGCTGCGCTCAACCCGGGCTACTGTCAGACCATGACCCCCGCGTTGCCCTACTGGCGCCTCTCCGGCTTCTATTTCTTCTACTTCGCCCTGCTCGGCGCGACGGCGCCGTTTTTCTCGCTGTATTTCGACCACCTGGGCTTTTCCGCCGCGCGCATTGGCGAGTTGCTGGCGATTCCCATGCTGATGCGCTGCCTGGCGCCGAACCTGTGGGGCTGGCTGGGCGATGCGAGCGGCCGGCGGCTGGCCATCGTGCGCTTGGGCGCGGTCTGCACGCTGGGCTCCTTCGCGCTGATCTTTGTCGGCCAGAGCTACGCCTGGCTGGCGCTGGTGATGGCCCTGCACGCCTTCTTCTGGCATGCCGTGCTGCCGCAGTTCGAGGTGATCACCCTGGCCCATCTGCGCGAACAGTCGGCGCGCTACAGCCAGCTGCGCCTGTGGGGCAGCATCGGTTTCATCGTTGCCGTGGTCGGGCTCGGCCAGCTGTTCGAATGGGTCGGCTTGGCCATCTTCCCCTGGGTGATCGTGCTGATCATGGGCGGCATCGTCCTCGGCAGTTGCTGGGTGCCCAATGCCCAGCCGGAGCTTCGGGCGGGCCTGGAGGGGCAGGGCGGTTTTCTCGCCCAGCTGCGCCGCCCGGGGGTGCTGGCCTTTTATGCCTGCGTGGCGCTGATGCAGCTGAGCCACGGCCCCTACTACACCTTCCTCAGCCTCCATCTGGAGAACCTGGGCTACGGCCGCGGGCTGATCGGCCAGCTCTGGGCCCTCGGTGTGCTGGCGGAGATCCTGCTGTTCCTGGCGATGGCTGCACTGCTGCGACGCTTCTCCCTGCGCCAGCTGCTGCTGGCCAGCTTCCTGCTGGCCGCGCTGCGCTGGCTGCTGCTGGGCAATCTGGCCGAGCATCTGCTCGTTCTGCTGCTCGCCCAGCTGATGCATGCGGCGACCTTCGGCTGTTTCCATGCCTCGGCCATCCACTTCGTGCAGCGCAGTTTCGGCGCCCGCCAGCAGGGACAGGGCCAGGCCCTGTATGCGACCCTGTCCGGGGTCGGCGGCGCCCTCGGAGCGCTGTATTCCGGCTACAGCTGGACGAGCCTCGGTCCGGCCTTGACCTTCGCCTTGGCCAGCCTGGCGGCGCTGGCCGCCGCCATCATCGTCGCCACCCGTTTGAGAGAGGAGAGGCCATGAGCCTGACCCGCGCACAACTTGCCCAGCAGATCATCGAGGCCGGGCGCTTCCTGTACGGTCGCGGCTGGTCGCCGGCGACCAGCAGCAACTATTCGGCGCGGCTGTCGCCCGGCGAGGCGCTGCTCACCGTTTCCGGCAAGCACAAGGGCCAGCTCGGCGAGGACGACGTGCTGGTCACCGACATGGCCGGCAACAGCCTGGAGCCGGGCAAGAAGCCCTCGGCCGAGACCCTGCTGCACACCCAGCTGTACACTTGGAAGGCAGAGATCGGCGCGGTGCTGCACACCCATTCGGTGAACGCCACCGTGCTCTCCCGGCTGACCCTGAGCGACTCCCTGGTGTTCGCCGACTATGAGTTGCAGAAAGCCTTCGCCGGCATCACCACCCACGAGTGCCAGGTCTGCGTGCCGGTCTTCGACAATGATCAGGACATCGCCCGCTTGGCCCGCCAAGTGCAGCCCTGGCTGGACGAGCATCCCGACTGCGTCGGCTACCTGATCCGCGGCCACGGCCTCTACACCTGGGGGGCCAGCATGAGCGATGCCCTGCGCCAGGTGGAGGCCTTCGAGTTCCTCTTCGACTGCGAACTGCAAATGCGTGCCCTGCAGCGCGTCTGAGCCGACTGGCCAGCGCCGCGTCTGCCCGGCCGGCCCCACGAACAAGGAGATCTGCCCCATGAGTTCCCTGAGCGTCTACCGTGACGACCATCCCGCCCAGCCCTACAAGATCCTCAATCATGGCGAGGACATCACCGCCACCCTGGCCAAGGTCGGCGTGCGTTTCGAGCGCTGGCAGGCCGAGGCGCCGATCGCTCCCGGCGCCAGCCAGGAGGAGGTGCTCGCCGCCTACCGCACGCAGATCGAGCGGCTGAAGGCCGAGGGCGGCTACGTCGCCGTCGACGTGGTCAGCCTGACCGACCGGCACCCAGAGAAGGATCAACTGCGCGCCAAGTTCCTCGACGAGCACATCCACGGCGAAGACGAGGTGCGCTTCTTCGTCGCCGGGCGCGGGCTGTTCTCGCTGCATGTCGGCGACGAGGTGTACGCCATGCTCTGCGAGCGCAACGACCTGATTTCGGTGCCGGCCGGCACCCGTCACTGGTTCGACATGGGCGAGCATCCGCACTTCGTCTGCATCCGTCTGTTCAACAACCCGGAAGGCTGGGTTGCCCAGTTCACCGGCGACCCCATCGCCCACCGTTTTCCCGAGCTGGAAGACTGACATGCCGATCCGAGCCATCCTCACCGACATCGAAGGCACCACCAGTGCGGTCAGCTTCGTCTTCGACGTGCTGTTCCCCTATGCCCGGGAGCACCTGCCGGCGTTCGTCCGCGCGCATGCCGGCGAGGCGGAGGTCGCCGCCCAACTCGAGGCCGTGCGTGCCGAGAGCGGCGAGACGGACGCTGATGTCGAGCGGGTCATCGAGATCCTCCTCGGCTGGATCGCCGAGGATCGCAAGGCCACGCCGCTCAAGGCGCTGCAGGGCATGGTCTGGGAGCAGGGCTATCGCGCCGGCCAGCTCAAGGGGCATGTCTATCCTGATGCCGTGGCCGCGCTGCGTCGCTGGAAGAGCGGGGGATACGACCTCTACGTGTACTCCTCCGGCTCGATCCAGGCGCAGCGTCTGATCTTCGGCTGCTCGGAGGCCGGCGACCTGTCGCCGCTGTTCTCCGGCTACTTCGACACCACCAGCGGGCCCAAGCGCGAGGCGGCGTCCTATGCGCGCATCGCCGAGGCCATCGGCCGCCCGGCGGGGGAGATCCTGTTTCTCTCCGACGTGGTGCAGGAGCTCGACGCCGCCCGTGCGGCCGGTATGTGCACCTGCGGCCTGGCGCGCGAGGGTGGCGAACTGGCCGGGCACCCGGCCGTGGTCAGCTTTGCGGCGATCGAGCCGACGGCTTTTTGAAACGGCGCTGAACCATCGCCAAGCCGCGCCATCCTAACTAGGTAACTGATCCTGGAAAGGAGTGCATCCGATGGATGTCCTTCGCGGCCTTTTGAGTCTGATTATCCTGGCGCTGGATATCTGGGCCATCGTCCACGTCGTGCGCAGCCGGACTGACACGACCAAGAAAGTGCTCTGGGTGCTGCTGATTGCCGTTCTGCCGGTCCTCGGCCTGATCATCTGGGTCTTTATGGGGCCGCGCAGCGCCAACTCCAGTGCAGGGTTGCGCTGAGGCAGCGGCAGGCTGCTGGTGCTTCCGCCCGAAGACCGCTCTCTGGCGCGGCAAGGTTCCAACTGTCATCCCGGCCAACGTAGAATGCGCCCCTTTGCGCAGACCCGGCCCGCAGAGCCGGGGGCCAGCGTTCCAGTCAGCCAGCTTCAGGGGAAGCCGAGCCATGAGCGACTATCAGGAAACTCTCTACGACGGATACGGTCAGCGTTTTCGCATGGACAAGCTGCTCCATGAGGTACGCACCGAACATCAGCACCTGGTGATCTTCGAGAATGCCCGCATGGGCCGGGTGATGGCCCTGGATGGGGTGATCCAGACCACCGAGGCCGATGAGTTCATCTACCACGAGATGCTCACCCATGTGCCGATCCTCGCCCACGGCGCGGCGCGGCGCGTGCTGATCGTCGGCGGCGGCGACGGCGGCATACTGCGCGAGGTGTGTCGGTACCGGAGTGTCGAGCACATCACCATGGTAGAGATCGATGCCACCGTGGTGGACATGTGCAGGGAATTCCTGCCCAACCACTCCAGGGGCGCCTTCGAGGATCCGCGCCTGAACCTGGTGATCGACGACGGCATGCGCTTCGTCGCCACCACCGAGGACAAGTTCGACGTCATCATTTCCGACTCCACCGATCCCATCGGTCCGGGCGAGGTGCTGTTCTCCGAGAACTTCTACCAGGCCTGCCGGCGCTGCCTGAACGACGGCGGCATCCTGGTCACCCAGAACGGCACGCCCTTCATGCAGCTGGGTGAAGTGCAGACCACCGCGCAGCGGATGAACGGCCTGTTCGCCGACTGGCATTTCTACCAGGCCGCGGTGCCGACCTACATCGGCGGCGCCATGACCTTCGCCTGGGGTGCCTGCGACGCCGCCTCGCGCCGGGTGCAGCTGGACATCCTGCGCCAGCGCTTCGCCGGCAGCGGCATCGTGACCCGCTACTACAACCCGGAAATCCACCAGGGCGCCTTCGCCCTGCCGCAGTACGTGCTGCAGGCTGTCGGCAAACCCGGCAACTGCTGAGGCCGCCTCCTGTCGAATCGCCCGACGGATCTGCCGATCCGCTAGGCCGCCAGCCGGGGATGGGGCTATCCTACGGAGGCGGCGGCGGATTTCAGCTGTCGCGTTTTTCCGAAACAGCTGCATATCAACCGATTCATCATTGAGAGGGGGTCGTTTTCATGAGCAACAACACCTTCCCGGATGATGTCAGCGGCGTCGTGTTGCGCCGCATGAAGGAGGGCGGATTCGACTTTGCCCGCGTCCACCCCATCGAGTTCTACGCCATCTTCCCCGACGAGGAGCGGGCCCGCATGGCGGCCAGAAATTTTCGCGGCGAATCCCTGAGGACGGAGGTGTCTGCCCGTGATGACGGTGCCTGGCACCTGCAGGTGAGCAAGGTGATGTATGCCACCTACTCCGGCATCGACAACTTCGAGCATGACCTCGAGTCCGTGGTGCTGCCTCTGGGTGGCGTGCTCGATGGCTGGGGGGTTACCCAGGAAGCCGCCTATTCCGGTCTTTAGGTCCTTCGCGCCGGCCAATCCCTGGCCGGCGTTCCACCCCCGCCCGACTTTCCCCGATCTCGCTCCGCCCGTTCATCGGGAGCCGGCCTTGCGCCCGGCCATGTGGCGCAGGTAGGCCAGCAGGCGATCCAGTTCATCCTCGGCGAGAACCTCCGCGGAAAAGCCCGGCATGCGTCCCTGCGACCACTGGCGCAAGCCCTGCGGGTCGCGGATGTAGCGGCGCAGGAAGGCCTCGTGAAAGTACTCGGTGGGGTTGTACGGCAGGTTCAGGTCAGGCCAGAACCGGGCATCGCCCTGGCCGTTCAGTCGGTGGCAGGCCAGGCAGTGCTTCTGGAACAGCACGAGGCCGGCCTGGATGGAGGCATCGGCGTCGGCGGCCGGCAGCAGCGCCGGGAAGCGCTCGGCGAGCGGGGCGAGCAGGCGAATCCGGGCGATCTGGAAGGGCCACTGCTCGGGGCCTATGTCGCCCGCCTGGGGATCGCTCCAGACCAGATAGAAGGGGCCGGCACTGGCCTTGTGTTCGCCCAGCTCCGGCCAGGGGGCGGCAGGGTCCTCGATGGCCAGCCAGGCACGGGCGCCATCCTCACGCAGCAGGGGAGCGGCCGGCAGTTCGGCGGCGAAGCCGTCCAGCGCCAAGGCCTGCAGGTGATCGCCGGGGCGTACGCCCTCGAGGAGTACGGCCAGCGGCAGTGCACGATAATGCATCTCCCGCCGGTAGGTCGGGTCGGCGGGAATCGACAGGCTGCGTGTCTGCGGATGGGCAAGCAGCTCGGCGCTGGACCAGCGGCGCGAACCTCCGGGCAGCTCGAGGATCAGCTCGGCGGCGGCCAGCGGCAGGCTGGCGATCAGCAGGAAGGCGAGGATGGCGAGATGGCGCATGGGGGCATCCTTGAAGTAGCAGTCGTCTCTGGCAGACAAGGGGCTGTATGCTCGATTTTCATGAGCGGCAATCGGAGCCGCCAGCAGACTGGAGGCAGTGCCGCCGCCGAAAGGCGGCCGTGTTCGAACGGCCCGATCTGCTCCTGCCAAGGCTGGAGGGCTCTATCGAACAGGCGGTGGTTGGACAGCTGAGCCGACCGGAAGCGCCCGTGCATTTGGCTCGACTATGCCGTGATTCATGGTCTGCCGGTAGCGGTGTGCCCTGTTCGCAGGGCGGAGGAGGGGGCGAGCTAGGCGCTGCCGAAGCGCTGCAGCTGCATCTCCTGCAGGCGGCTCAGGGTGCGGCGGAACGGGAAGGACAGGTAGCCCTCGGTGTAGAGCGCTTCCAGGGCCACCTCGGCCTCCAGATAGAGCGGTACCCGGCGATCGTAGCATTCGTCCACCAGGGCGATGAAGCGCCGCACGCCATCGTCGTGGGCGGACAGTGCAGGCAGCTGGCGGTCGCCGGCCACCACCCGCTCGACGCCATCCTCGGTACCGCGGGCGATGCGGGCCTCGCGCTGGCGGCCGCTCAGGTTGGGTACCTGGCTCAGCAGGATGGCCGGGAAGCGGTCGCACAGGGCAATGAAGTCGAAGGCGGAGAAGGGCTGCTCGCAGAGCTCGGCATAGGTGCACCAGAGCGCCGCCGCGCCGTGGCGCACCACGGACAGGCGGCGGTGCTCCAGCTGGACGGAAGTGCTGGTCGTCGGCATGCCCCGGGTCAGTTGCGCAAAGACCTCGCCCAGAGCGCTCGCCTGGCCTGGATTGGCAACCCAGTAGCGTTGCTGGCGCGTGCCGCAATGCAGACGGTGATCCTGACCACCATCCACCGGGGCGACCTGCATGTGCCGCTCGATGGCGGCGATGGCCGCCAGGAAGCGCTGGCGATTGAAGCCGTCGGCATACAGCTGCGATGGCGGCTGGTTGGAGGTGGCGACCACCACCACGCCCTGCTCGAACACCGCCTGCAGCAGCGGACCCAGCAGCATGGCATCGCCGATGTCGCTGACGAACAGCTCGTCGAAACACAGCACCCGCAGTTCCTTGGCCAACTCGCCGGCCAGCAGGCGCAGAGGGTCGGCCGAGCCGGTCAGCTGGAACAGCCTGCGGTGCACCCAGCGCATGAAGTGGTGGAAATGCTGGCGCCGGGCGGGCACGCGCAGGCTGCGATGGAAGCTGTCCATCAGCCAGGTCTTGCCGCGCCCGACCGGTCCCCAGAGGTAGACGCCGGCCACCGGCAGGTGGCGACCTGTCTGGTGCAGGGCCTGGTGACAATCCTCCAGCAGCAGGGCCGCCTGCTGCTGAGCCTCGTCAGGCTGAAAGCCATCGCGCTCGACGGCCTGACGGTAGGCAGTGAGGGGGGACGGAGCGGGGGGCTGGGTATCGATGGCAGGGACTCCAGCGGATCAAGGCGTAGCGAAAACCAGTGCGCTGGCTTGGTCTTCGGCAAGTAAACAGAGGGCTCGGAGGCATCCTTGCTCGAGTGGGGCGTTCCTGCCGGTGGCCCAACGAAGATCTACAGATTGCCGGGCGGGCCTTATGCTGCCACTGGGTCCATGGCGAGGGGCCGGCCGGCGCGTTCGAGGAAGTCGAGGGAGGCCCGCTTGGCCTTCTCCACCGCCTGGCGGTGCCGCTCCCCGGCATTCAGGCTCTGCCGCAAGGTGCGGCTGAACTCGGACTGCAGGTCGGCCAGCAGCCGGCGCTGTTCGCCGGTCAGGATGGCGGGCCGGCCGCTGGCAAAGCCCATCACCGAATCGATCGCCCTGGCGACATCGAGATGAAAGCTCCGCTCCGGGGCTCCGCAGATGCAGCTTTCGGCGCGCTGGGCAAGCAGCCCTACCTTCTCGCGAAGTTCCCGGTACAGCGGAATGTATTGCAGATCGGCGACGGCGGTACGCTCCATCGCGCCCCGCTTGTTCAGCAGTTCTGCCGCAAGATACGAGTCCATGCGGGACTCCTCTCTGGCCGAAACAACTCCCCAATCGTTCATGCTGCAGCCTCCTCTTCAAGGGCTGGCCGCCTGCCGGGCCGGGTCCTGAACCGGCGGGCGGGGTTCGCCCGGATCGCTGATGCTCCGGCGGATCGGCGCCGGAGCCGCTCTTCTCGAACCTTCGCTGGACTGCTGCGGCCGTTCGCCGCAGCGCCCATGGCCAATGGATAACCGATTGTTAGGGAGATAATCAACTGTCACATTGCAGATAGCCACCCGCTAAAGGTTGTAGAGCCGCTCGTTTGCAGGGCGGCTGGCCGGGTTGGTCAAAGTCCTGGCGGAGCGGCTAGGATGTGCGCCTCCCCTCGATCTGTAAGGAAAAGGCCCATGCTGGCTGAGTTGTTCGCCGTGATGGCGCCCATTTTCATCGTGGCCGGAGTCGGTTATGGCTGGGTGCGCTTCGGCCATGTCTATCCCACCGACTTCGTCACCCGGCTGATCCTCAACATCGGCACGCCTTGCCTGGTGCTGTCCACCTTGAGCAATTCGGAGATCGATCCGCAGGCCTTCGGCCAGATGGCTGCCGCCTGCGTGGCGGTGACCTTCTGCATGGGGCTGGTCGGCCTGCTGCTCAGCCGGCTGCTGCACTATGACTGGAAGGTGCTGGTGCCCGCCTACCTGTTCCCCAACTCGGGCAACATGGGATTGCCGATCAGCCTCTATGCCTTCGGCGAGGAGGGGCTGGCGCTGGCGGTGGCTTTTTTCCTGGTGCTTTCGGTGGGGCACTTCACCCTGGGCATGGTGCTTTCCGGTGCCGAGCAGTCCTTCAGGAAACTGTTGGTCAACCCGATCATCATCAGTCTCGGATTGGCTCTGCCGATCCTGCTGCTGGACCTCGAGCTGCCGCGCTGGCTGGACAATACCGTGGGACTGCTCGGCGGCATGACCATTCCGCTGATGCTGGTCACCCTCGGCGTGTCACTGGCGAGCATCCGTACCCCCCTGCTTGGCCAGGGCATGCTGCTCGGTGCGCTTCGGCTGCTCTGCGGGGCCGGCGTGGCCTGGGGTGTCGGCCTGATGCTGGGGTTGTCGCCCTTGGCTCAGGGGGTGCTGGTCATGCAGTCGGCCATGCCGGTGGCGGTATTCAACTACCTGTTCGCCGTGCGTGCCGGGCGCTCTCCGGAAAAAGTGGCGAGCCTGGTGCTGTGCTCGACCTTTCTGGCGTTCGGTTTCCTTCCGCTGCTGCTGGCATGGTGGCTGTCGGTCGTGCATTGACGTCCATGGGGCTGGCGCAACGACGTCGACCTTCTATCCCATCAGATGCTCCAGGTTGGGCAGGATCAGGAGCACCATGATGGCGAAAACGATGAGGCCGAATTGCCTGATTTTCTGAGGATGTTTGAACATGCTCTGCCTTTCTTATTGTTGATATGACATGAGGGGTCATTTTTACAAGGCATGTCTTGCGCCATGAGCCGCCCACGCGCTTCGGGGGGAACCGACTCACAGGAGAACTTTAAGGGATTCCCTCCGGGGACTTAGAAAATTTTTCGTGCGCTTTTCTTTTTTTATATCATTTGGCTGTAGTGGCCGGACCTCTACGCGACTGCACCCGTTGTATCGGAACATTTTCCGGGAATTCCCGGTCATTGCCGTCTGTCCGAATACCTGTGAAGTGGGCGGGACCGGAGAGGGCAAGGTGATTCATTGCCCAAAATAATTCGCTCCCAGCCCATGAATGTGCGGTGCATTGAGTTTTTGGCAGAAGCGATTGGCTGTGCTGTCGCCCGCGCAGTACGGTGAAGCATTCTTGGGAGAAAGGAGGCATGCCGATGACTCGGCGCAAACTTTCCAGTGCGTCTACCGGGGCCGGCTTGGCCGGGCTGGCGCTTGTGGCCTTGATAGGCTTGGCGCTGGCCCCGCTGAGCCATCATCCTTGGGGCGTGGTGCAGTTGTTCTTCAGCAGCCTCTTCGTTTCCCTGGCCCTGGCCTGGCCCGTGATGGCGCCATTTCGTCACGGCGGACGCGGATTGCGGATAGGCCTGTCTGGCTAAACGCATGAATTTTTTGAAAAAAGCTTTGCTTTCTGGTCGTCGTTCGGATAAATTGCGCGCCGTCGACGGGCAAGAAGGTCCGTAGATATCCGGTGGGGTGTCCGAGCGGTTGAAGGAGCACGCCT
This sequence comes from Azotobacter chroococcum, assembly GCF_002220155.1. NCBI lineage: Bacteria > Pseudomonadati > Pseudomonadota > Gammaproteobacteria > Pseudomonadales > Pseudomonadaceae > Azotobacter > Azotobacter chroococcum. Next base: position 1,995,762 of record NZ_CP011835.1, read on the forward strand.
GGAAAGTGTGTATACGGGAAACCGTATCGTGGGTTCGAATCCCACCTCCACCGCCATATTGAACGAAAAAGCCCCGAGAATTCGGGGCTTTTTCGTTTCCCGTCTGAAAATTCCAGTCTGTTCGCGAGAGTCGTTCTCCTGTCCTCTCGCTCCGTTCGTTCTGTCGTGGTGTGCTGCCCGTGGGGCCGCGAGCCAGCCTGGCCTGTCTTTCAGGTGGACAGGCCGGAGAGGCTGCCGCTGCGTCGGGAGCGTCCATCCGGGCCGTAAAGGGAGTGTCCGGCCGCTTCGTGGAGAAAGTTCAGGATGCGCTGGTTGTGTCCCAGGCGGGTGCGAATGGCATCGCCGTTGAGGCGGTTCTGCAGTTGGGCATGGCTGGCCAGTTCGAGCAACCGTTGCCAGGCGGGAAGGCAGCCGGCATCCCTGGCGGCCTGCTCGGCTCCGCGACGCCCGGCTCCGTAGCCAAGCTTGATCTGGGCGTTGCTGCGCTGGCTTTCCAGATGTTCGAGTTCGCCAAGCAGCGCCTGCTTGGCGGCGGCCAGATCGCTCAGGTGCTGGCCGTCGACATTTGCTTCGGTCAGCGCTCGCCGTTCCTCCTCGATCAGCTCGACGAAGCGCTGCAGGGTTTGTTGCTGGGTGGCGAGATGCTTGCTCAGGCTCATGGAAATCCTTCCGTCCGAAAAGGCTCAGACTCCGTCGTCGAGCAGTTCGCGGACGCTTTCGAGCAGTCCTTCGGCGATGCGTTCGGGGCGAATCTGCAGGCGGCCTTCGCCGATCGCCTGGCGAATTTCCATGACGCGAGCCATGTCGATGTCCTGGCTGGCATCCGTCTCCGCGGACTGGCCGAGATGGGCGATGGCGGCGGGCGATTCCGTTTGCGGCGGGGCTTCGCCGCGTCGGACGCGGAGGCCGGCTTCTCTGTTGTCGGTCGGTCGTGCGGCGCCTGGCGGAGTGGAGTTGTCGATTTTCACGGTGGATTTCTCTCGCGGTGTTCCCAAGGCAAAGTATCGGCCCTGGGCCGGCAAACTTGAACAGTCGACGCGCCAAAATGCGAAGGCCGCAAGCGAGGCTCAGTGGCCGGCCTGCAGCCGATTGCGGCCGATGACCCTGCCGCGCAGTATTTCCCCTTCTTCGGTGCGCACCCGCACCAGGGCGTCCAGGCTGCCGCTGTCGAGTGCAGTGGCTTTGCGGCTGACGATGAAGCCGGGTCCCCGGGCCTCGAGGACAACCTGGGCGTTGCGCTCGATCAGCCCGGGAGCGCGCAGGGCGCTGTGCTGGAAGGTGCTGCCCTCGGCGATGGCTCGAACGGCCTGCATGCCGAGGATCTCGTCAGTGGAAATGGCTGCGTTGCGCGGCAGGCGCTCCAGTTGGCCCTGGCGCACCGCAAGCATGCCGGGCTCGATGATTTCGCCGGGCTCGATGGTGCGCCGGGCAACCGCATATTCCCCCCGGATGCCGACGGAGGCCTGCAGATAGCGGGCTGGCTGGCTGTTTCCGGCGCAGTGGATGCCTATTGCGACTCGTCCCGGCAGGCGCTGGTTGGGTTGCGGCAGAAACGGCTGCGGGTCGTCGCAGTCCGGAAGGCTGGCGGCCGGGCGCTCCAGCTCGATTCGCAGTTCCTGTCGCTCGCTGATCGGCAGGCGCTGCATGATCAGTTCCCTGATTCTGGTTTCCAGCGGGTCCGGTGCGGCCTCGGCTGGCTGGCCTGCCTGCCAGGCCAGCAGGCATGGCAGAACTCCCTTCAGAAGGAGGCGGAGCAGAGGGAGGCTCGACATGCGGTCGTTCCGTCGGCGGTGAGGCGGAAATTCTAGGAAGAATGCCGCCAGGACAAGGGCGGAATTGGTTGATAAATGCGGGCCTGTTTCTGCCTTTGCCCTGGAGGGCGTGCCGCTATTCTGCCATCAACCAAATGATCCCGATGGAGGGAATCGCGGGCATGCTCGACAAACTCGATGCCTCGCTGCGCTTTCAGCAGGAAGCCCTGAATCTGCGCACCCAGCGTCAACAGGTGTTGGCCGCCAACATCGCCAACGCCGATACGCCGGAGTTCCGGGCAAGGGACTTCGACTTTTCCCGCGAGCTGGCCAGGGCCGTCGAGGGCGGGAGGGGTACTTCCTCCATGCGCCTGGCGACCACCTCGACGCGCCATTTGCAGGGCGCATCGACGGCGCTCGCCGTGCGCGAGCTGCTCTACCGGGTTCCGGACCAGCCCAGCCTGGACGGCAATACCGTGGACATGGACCGCGAGCGGGCCCAGTTCGTCGACAACACGGTGCGTTACCAGGCCAGTCTGACCTTTTTGAACAGTCGCCTTCAGGGGCTCAAGACTGCCATGCAGTCGGAGTGAGCGGGGAGTAGGACAGCATGTCGATGTTCAGCATCTTCGATATCGCCGGCTCGGCGCTGACCGCGCAGTCGCAGCGGATGAACGTGACCGCCAGCAACCTGGCCAACGTGGACAGCGTGGGGGGCGAGGACGGCCAGGCCTATCGCGCCAGGCAGGTGGTCTTCGAAACCCGGGTCCGGGGGCGTTCGGATATCGGCGGCGTGCGTGTGACCCAAGTCGTGGAGGATCCTTCGCCGTTGCGGCGGGAGTATCGCCCCGAACACCCGCTGGCTGATGGAGAGGGTTACGTGAGCCTGCCGAACGTCGAGCCGGTGCACGAAATGGTCAACATGATCGCCGCTTCGCGTTCCTATCAGGCCAGCGTCGAGGTGATGAACACCAGCAAGCAGCTGCTGCTGAAAACCCTGACGCTTGGCGAGGGCTGAATTCTTCCATGAGCACCATCGACACTTCGGTCGTCAACGCCCTCAACGGCAATGTCGGCACGACGCAGAGCAAGAACACCGCCGAAGAGCTGCGGGAAAACTTCATGACCCTGCTGGTGACGCAATTGCAGAACCAGGACCCGCTCAAGCCCATGGAGAACGCCGAGCTGACCTCGCAGCTGGCGCAGATCAACACCCTGAACGGCATCGAGGAACTGAACACGACGCTGGAAAGCATCACCGGGCAGATCGACGAGAGCCAGGCCCTGCAGGCCGCTGCACTGGTCGGGCATGGCGTGCTGGTGCCGGGCAACCAGGTGCTGGTCGGCAACCAGGTGGCGACGGCGTTCGGCATCGAGCTGGAGCAGCCGGCCGATCAGGTCAGTGTGACCATCACCAACAGCAGTGGCCAGGTGGTGCGCCAGTTCGATCTGGGCGGACTGGATGCCGGCGTGCAGTCCTTCGCCTGGGACGCCACGCTGGACGACGGCAGCGCGGCCCCGGACGGCTCCTACACAGTGAGCATCGAGGCCAGCGCCGATGGCAAGGCCCTCTCGCCCACTACCCTGAACTACGCCGAAGTCTCGGGTGTCACCCGCAGCAGCGAGGGGCTGCGGCTGGACCTGGGCGCAGTGCAGGGAAGCGTCGCGCTCGCCGATATCCGCCAGATTCTCTAAAAGCATTTTTCGCCGATCCAGGACACCCGCTCTGCCGGGTAGCCGGCCGTCACAACCTTCACGGAGCAGAACATGGGTTTTTCGCAGGCACTGAGTGGTCTCAACGCCGCCTCCACCAACCTCAACGTAGTGAGCAACAACATCGCCAACTCGCAGACCGTTGGCTTCAAGAGTTCCACCACCCAGTTCGCCGACGTCTATGCCGGCGCCAAGGTCGGTCTGGGAACCCGGGTCTCTGATGTCGTGCAGAACTTCAACTCCGGCAACCTGGAAACCACCGACCGCGGTCTCGACCTGGCCATCAGCGGTTCGGGATTCTTTCGTCTGGAGCAGGGCGGCCAGGTGGTCTACTCGCGCAACGGCCAACTGACCCTGACCTCCGACGGCTATCTGGAGAATGCCCAGGGCGCGCGTCTGATGGGCGCCGACGGCGTCATCCAGATCCCCTCCGATGGCTTGCAGGCCAGCCCCACGGACGAGGTCGCGGCGACCCTGAACCTGGATGCCGGCGCCGAGGCGGTGACGGCGACCTTCGATGCGACCGACCCGGCCACCTATTCCTATGCCAACACCGCCACGGTCTACGACTCGCTGGGCAATGCCCATGAGTTGTCCCTGTACTTCACCAAGACCGGCACCAATACCTGGGAAGTGCATGCCGCCCTTGACGGAGATGTATCGGCAGACTCGCAGAGCGTCAGTTTCACTTCCAGCGGCGTGCTCGATGCCTATGCGCCAGGCAATTTCGGCTTCACCCTGACCAACGGCGCCGCCGACATCGGCTTCGAGCTGGATCTGGCCGGCACCACCCAGTTCGGCAACGACTTCGAGGTGTCCAGCCTGACCCAGAACGGCTATACCGCCGGCAGTCTGGTGGGCTTCACCGTGGACGAGAACGGCAACATCGTCGGCAACTATTCGAACGAGCAGACCCAGGTTCTCGGCCAGATCCAGCTGGCCAGCTTCCGCAACCCGGAGGGCCTGCAACCGGTGGGCGACAACGTCTGGATCGAGACGGCGGCCTCCGGGCAGGCCCTGGTGGGAGTGGCCGGCGCCGGTCAGCTCGGGACGCTCGAAAGCGGCGTGGTGGAAACCTCCAACGTCGACCTGACCAAGGAGCTGGTCAACCTGATCATCGCCCAGCGCAACTTCCAGGCCAACGCCCAGTCGGTCAAGACGCAGAGCGACGTGCTCGAGCAGGCGGTCAACCTCGGCCGCTGACGGAGCCTGATCCATGGATCGCATGCTATTCACCGCCATGAGCGGCGCCAAGCAGAGCCTCGACCAGCAGGCGGTGGTCACGCACAACCTGGCCAACGCGGTGACGCCGGGCTTTCGCGCCCAGCTCATGGAGCTGCAGGCCGTGACGGTCGACGGCGAGGGGCTGCCGACCCGCACCTCGGTGCGGATCGCCACTTCCGGCGCCGACTTCACCCAGGGACCGGTCACCCGCACCGGCCGCGGCCTGGATGTGGCGCTCGACGGCGATGCCTGGCTGGCGGTGCAGGCTTCCGACGGCAACGAAGCCTATACCCGGCGTGGCGATATCCAGATCGACGGCAACGGCATGATGACGGTGGCCGGCCATCCGGTGATCGGCGACGGCGGCCCCCTGATGGTGCCGCTGGGCAGCGAGGTGACGATCGGCGCCGACGGCACCGTCAGCGTGGTGGAGGAGGGGCAGGATCCCGACACCAGCGCCGCCGTGGGCCGTCTGAAGCTGGTGTCGGCCGGCGATGCCGGGCTCGAGCGCGGCGAGGACGGCCTGTTCCGGGCGCCGCCGGACGGCACCGGTGTCTCCCAGCCAGTGGCGGCCGACGATGCCGCGCGGCTGGTCAGCGGAGCCCTGGAGGGCAGCAACGTCAGCGCCACCGAAGCCATGGTGGCGATGATCGACAACGCGCGGCGCTACGAGATGCAGATGAAGGCCATCGACAGCGCTGACGACAACGCCCAGCGCGCCAATGCCCTGCTGTCCCTGCAGGGCTGACAGGCACGGCCGTTGCGACGGCCGTGAACGGAGGAAGATTCACCGATGATCAGATCGTTGTGGACGGCCAAGACCGGCCTCGAGTCCCAGCAGGTGCAGATGGACGTGATCGCCAACAACCTGGCGAACGTCGCGACCAACGGCTTCAAGCGCACGCGGGCGGTATTCGAGGACCTGCTGTACCAGAACCTGCGCCAGCCGGGCGCCGACAACACCACCCAGACCAAGCTGCCGTCCGGCCTGCAGATCGGCACCGGCGTGCGCCCGGTCGCCACCGAGCGCCTGCACAGCCAGGGCAACCTGCAGGGGACCGAGAACTCCAACGACCTAGCGATCAACGGCAAGGGCTTCTTCCAGGTCGAGATGCCCGACGGCACCACCGCCTACACCCGCGACGGCAGCTTTCAGCTCGACGAGAACGGCCAGATGGTCACCTCCAGCGGCTACCTGCTGATGGGCGGCGTCACCATTCCCGAGAACGCCCTGTCGGTGACCGTCAGCCAGGACGGCATCGTCTCGGTGACCCAGCCGGGCAACGCCCAGCCCAACCAGGTCGGCCAGCTCAACCTGGCGCTGTTCATCAATCCGGCCGGCCTGCAGAGCATCGGCGAGAACCTCTATCTGGAAACGGCCAGCTCGGGCGCGCCCAACGAGAACATCCCGGGCAGCAACGGCGCCGGCCGCCTCTACCAGGGCTACGTGGAAACCTCCAACGTCAACGTCGTGGAGGAGATGGTCAGCATGATCCAGACCCAGCGCGCCTACGAGATCAACAGCAAGGCCGTGGAAACCTCGGACGAGATGCTCGCGCGTCTGACCCAGCTGTAAGCGCATGGCGAGGAATAATCGAGTGCCGAGCTCCTGGGGATTCCGCCTGCGTCACGGGCTGCTGCTGGCCGTACTGCTGTCCGCGGCGGGCTGCGCGCAGCTGCCGCGGACCTCGGTGGTCAGGGACGAGCCGCTGGAGGTGCCGCAGGTGGCGCCCCGGCAGGCCAACGGCTCCATCTTCCAGGGCGGGCAGATCTACCAGCCGTTGTTCGAGGACCGCCGGCCGCGGATGATCGGCGACATCCTGACCATCGTGCTCAACGAACAGGTCAGCGCCAGCAAGAACTCGGCCTCCAACGCCAGCCGCTCCGCGGACATGGCGGTGGGCTTCTCGACGACCTCGGACAAGCCGGAGAAGGTGGGCGAGTTCGGCGCCGACGCCACGGGCGATAACGACTTCTCCGGCAGCGGCGGATCGCGGGCCAACAACTCCTTCACCGGCACCATCACCGTGACGGTGCAGCAGGTGATGCCCAACGGCAACCTGCGCGTGGTCGGCGAAAAGCAGATCGCCATCAACCAGGGGACCGAGTACATCCGCTTCTCCGGTCTGGTCAACCCGCGCACCATCAGCGTGCAGAACACGGTGTCCTCGACCCTGGTGTCCATGGCCCGCATCGAGTACGTCGGCGACGGCTACATCAACGAGGCCCAGCACATGGGCTGGCTGCAGCGCTTCTTCCTCAACGTGTCCCCCTTCTGATGCCTCCTGCCATGGCCGATTCCGTTTCCCGAACCCGACCCGCGTCCTTCGCCCCGGCGGCATGCCGGGCGCTGCGCCTGTTGCTCTGTCTCGCCGGCCTGCTGCTTCCGGCCGTGGCGCCGGCCGAGCAGGTGCGCGACATCGCCGACTTCGCCGGGGTGCGCAACAACGTGCTGGTCGGCTACGGCCTGGTGGTCGGCCTGGACGGCACCGGCGACCAGACCACCCAAACGCCCTTCACCGAACAGGGGCTGACCAACATGCTGTCGCAGCTCGGCATCACCGTGCCGGCCGGCAGCAACATGCAGATGCGCAACGTCGCGGCGGTGATGGTGACCGCCAACCTGCCGCCGTTCGCCCGTCCCGGGCAGCAGGTCGACGTCGTCGTGTCCTCCATCGGCAACGCCCGCAGCTTGCGCGGCGGCACCCTGCTGATGACGCCGCTCAAGGGCATGGACGGCGAAACCTACGGCCTGGCCCAGGGCAACCTGCTGGTGGGCGGGGTCGGCGCCCAGGCCAACGGCAGCAGCGTGCAGATCAACCAGCAGGCCGGAGGGCGGATCGCCCGCGGCGCGCTGGTGGAGCGCGAGGTGCCGCTCGAGCTCGGCGGGCCGAGGGGCGAGCTCGATCTCTATCTGCGCAATCCCGATTTCGCCACCGCCCGGCGGCTGGTGCTCGCCATCAACAACGAGTTCGGCCGTACCGTGGCCGCCGCCCAGGATGGCGGCCTGATCCGTCTGCAGGGCCCCTCGTCGCCGAACGAGCGGGTCAACTTCATGGCGCGGGTGGAGGGCGTCCAGGTCACGCCGATGTCGGAGCGGCCCAAGGTGATCGTCAACTCGCGCACCGGCGCCGTGGTCCTCAACGGTGCGGTCAAGCTGCACCGGGCCGCGGTGGCGCACGGCAATCTGTCGATCGTCATCGACACCGACAACCGGGTGTCCCAGCCGGAGCCCTTCAGCGAGGGGAGGACAGTGGTGGCGCCGAACAGCGATATCTCCATCGAGCAGCAGGGTGGCGCCCTGCACCTGGTCGAGGGCAGCGCCGATCTGATGGACGTGGTCAAGGCGCTCAACGCCCTGGGCGCCACGCCCCAGGACCTGATGTCGATCCTCGAGGCGCTGAAGGCCGCCGGCTCCCTGCGCGCCGAGCTGGAGATCATCTGATGGCCGCGGCTCCGCTCGGCGAGCGTTTCGCCCTCGACCTGCAGGGGCTGCAGCGTCTCAAGCACACGGCCCGCGAGGATGCGCCGGCCGCGCTGCGCGAGGCGAGCAAGCAGTTCGAGGCGCTGTTCCTGCAGGCGATGCTGAAAAGCATGCGCGAGGCCAGCCCGAAGTCGGGCCTGTTCGACAGCTCGCAGACGCGCCTGTACACCGAGCTGCTCGACCAGCAGTGGGCGCAGCATCTGGCCGGACAGGGCCTGGGGCTGGCCGAGCAGCTGGCCGGCCAGCTGCGCGGCGCCGCCCCGGCAACGGACCCTGCGCAAAGCGCCGGGGAGGAGAATCTGCTGGCCGGGATTCCGCGCGCCACGCCACGGCCCCTGTACGGCAGCGTGGCGCTTCCGTCCGCTGCGCCGGGCGCAGCCGAACGGACGACGGAGGCGCCGGCCTCGCTGGGCAGCGTGGTGGAGCGCCCGGCCCATGTCACGGACTTCCTCGACCGCCTGCAGGCGCCGGCACGCCGGGCCAGCCGCGCCAGTGGCGTACCTGCCGAACTGATCCTCGCCCAGGCGGCCCTGGAAACCGGCTGGGGGCGGCGGCAGATCGCCACGGCCGGTGGCGGCGACAGCCACAACCTGTTCGGCATCAAGGCCGGCAGCCAGTGGCGCGGGGCGACGGCCGACGTGCTGACCACCGAATACGTCGACGGCCAGGCGCAGAGGCGGGTGGAGCGCTTCCGCGCCTATCCGTCACTGGAGGCCGGCCTGGCCGACTACGCCCGGCTGATCGGCGGCAATCCGCGCTATGCCGGCGTGGTCGCCGCGCCGGACGCCGCCCAGGCCGCACGGGCGCTGCAGCAGGCCGGCTATGCCACCGACCCGGCCTATGCCGACAAGCTGATCGCGGTGATGGCCAGCCTCGGCCCGCTCGGCCAGACGCAGGCAGTCGCCCGTCTGGATGCGGCGGTGGACACGCGGGAATGAGCGCGGTTGGCTCCGGGAGCCGCCCGTGCATGGGCGGATACAACCGCCTCAAGTCTTGGCCGGCGCTGCCGATAACCTGAGGCAAGCTGCGAAAGGGAAGGTTTGATGAGTATTTTCTCCATTGGCGTCAGCGGTCTGAATGCCGCCCAGGTGGCCTTGAGCACCACCTCCAACAACATCACCAACGTCTACACGGACGGCTACAACCGCCAGACCACCCTGCTCGGCGAGAGTGGCGTGGGCAACGGCGTGCAGGTCGAAGGCGTGCAGCGCCAGTTCAACCAGTTCGTTGCCACCCAGCTCAACCAGGCCACCAGCAACTCCAGCGCGCTGGACACCTACGAAACCCAGATCGCCCAGATCGACAACCTGCTGGCGGACAGCGAAGCGGGGCTGGCTCCTCTGCTGCAGAGCTTCTTTTCCTCCCTGCAGGATCTCGCCTCGGCGCCTTCCGACCCGGCCGCCCGCCAGGGGCTGATCGGCACCGCCGATACCCTGAGCGCGCAGTTCCGTGCCTTCGACGGCTACCTCGAAGACATGCAGCAGGGCGTCAACGGGCAGATCGGGGACGTGGTCTTCCAGATCAACAACACCGCCGAGCAGATCGCCATGCTCAACCGCGAGATCAGCCTGGCCAAGGCCAAGACCGGCGAGGCGCCCAACAGCCTGCTGGACCAGCGCGACCAGCTGGTGGCCGAGCTGAGCACGATGGTCGACGTGGAGCTGACCATCCAGGACGGCGGCACCTACAACATCAGCATCGGCAACGGCCAGTCCCTGGTTTCCGGCACCCGGAGCTTCGCCCTCGAGGCCGTGGCATCTTCCGCCGATCCGTCGCGGACCGTGGTCGGCTATCGCGACGGCGCCGGCAACCTGCGCGAGTTCAGCGAGTCCACCTTCACCGGCGGCGAACTGGGCGGCCTGATGACCTTCCGCAGCGAAACCCTGGACAAGACCCAGAACCAGCTCGGCCAGCTCGCCGTGTCCCTGGCGCAGGGCTTCAACGCCCAGCACGCCGAGGGCGTCGATCTCAATGGCGATGCCGGCCAGGACTTCTTCTCGATCGGCGCGCCGACCGTCTACAGCAACGCCAACAACGACAGCGCCGCCTACCTGGAGGCGAGCTTCTCCGACGACCTGAGCGGGCTGACCGCCAGCGACTACGACGTGAAGTTCTCGGCGACCGACGGCTACAGCGTGACCCGCCGCGACACCGGCGAAACCACTACCTTCGCGGCCGACGCCACGACCCTCGAGTTCGGCGGCATGCTCGTGACGGTCAACGGCACCCCGGCCGACGGCGACCGCTTCCTCGTCCAGCCGACCCGCCACGCCGCCGGCCAGCTGGAGAACCTGATCCAGGACACCGCGCTGATCGCCGCCGGCCAGGCCGAGGGCGGCACCGGCAGCGGCGACAACCGCAACGCCCTGGCGCTGCAGGCCCTGCAGGACGAGGCGCTGGTCGGCGGCGTGGCCAGCCTGAGCCAGGCCTATGCCTCGATGGTCGGCGATGTCGGCAACCGTACCAACGTCGTCCAGGTCAACCGCCAGGCCCAGGCCGGCCTGACCCAGCAGCTGCGCGCGCTGCAGCTGTCGGAGTCCGGCGTCAACCTGGACGAGGAGGCGGCCAACCTGATCCGCTTCCAGCAGTACTACCAGGCCAGCGCCAAGGTCATCGAGGTCGGCGCGACCGTGCTCGACACCCTGCTCGGCCTCGACGCCTGATCCCGGAGGACAAGCAAGCATGCGCATCAGCACCGTCACCATGTTCGAGCAGGGCCTGAGCTCGCTGGTCCGCCAGCAGGGCGAGTACCTCAAGGTCGGCCAGCAGATCGCCAGCGGCAAGCGGGTGGTCAATCCTTCCGACGATCCCCAGGCCGCCTCGCAGGCGGTCGGCGTCGCCCAGTCGGCGGCGGTCAACCAGCAGTATGCGGATGCGCGGATCAGCACCCGCAATGCCCTCTCTCAGGAGGAGAGCGTGCTGGACAGCGTCGCCGACGCCATCGCCAGCGCCAAGACCCTGCTGGTCCAGGCCGGCAACGGCACGCTCAGCGACGCCGACCGTTCCTCCCTGGCCAGCGAGCTCAACGGCATCTACGAGGCCCTGCTCGGCCAGGCCAATGCCACCGACGGCAACGGGCGCTACCTGTTCGGCGGCTACCAGGACAAGAGCCCGCCGTTCGTCAAGGATGCGCTCACCGGCGCCGTCAGCTATCAGGGCGACGCGGGCGTGGTGGCCCAGCAGGTGGACGCCTCGCGGCAGATGTCGAGCAGCGACAACGGCAGGCAGATCTTCCAGTCCGTGCATGGTTCCGCGAGCTATCTGGCCCAGGCCGGTGCCGCCAATTCGGGCAGCGTCACCTTCACCGGACCCAGCGTGACGGACAGCGGCGATGCCGGCTTCGGCACGAGCTTCACGCTGGTCTTCACGGTCGCGGCCGACGGTACGACCACCTACAGCACCGACGGCGGTACGACCCAAGTTCCCTACGCGTCGGGGCAGAGCATCGCCGTCAACGGTCTGTCCCTGACCCTGGAGGGCACTCCGGCCGACGGCGACTCCATCGCCGTGAGTACCGCCGACGAGGCCGATCCCGACCTGTTCCGCACCCTCAGGAACATGCTCGATGCGCTGGACACGCCGGTGCAGAACGACGCCGACCGGGCCCGTCTGCAGAACACCCTGTCCACCTCCAGCCGCGAGCTGGACAACGCGCTGGACAATGTGCTGACCACCCGCGCCTCGGTGGGTGCCCGCCTCAACGAGCTGGACGTGCTCGACACGGTGGGTGGCAACCGCGCGCTGAACTACGAGCAGACCCTTTCCGATCTGGTCGACCTCGACTACAACGCGGCGATCTCCGAATACAGCCTGCGCCAGGTCGGGCTGCAGGCGGCGCAGAAGGCCTTCGTCGACATCCACCAGCTGTCGCTGTTCAAGCTGCTCTGACGCGGCGGCGCGGGAAGCGGGGCGCCTTCGCGCCGCGCTTCAGCCTGCCGGCAGCGCCAGACCGGCGATCAGGTGCGCCAGGAATTCCAGGCCGCTGCGGAACAGCCCGCCGAGAAAGCCCCCCAGATCGCCCATCAGCACGGTCAGCAGCGCCAGGCCGACGCTCAGCGACAGCGGAAAGCCCACCGAGAACACCGTCAGCTGCGGCGCCGAGCGATTGAGGATGCCCATCGCCAGGTTGATGATCAGCAGCGCGGCCACCAGCGGCATGGCCAGCAGCAGGCCCGAGGCGAAGACCGTGCTGCCGTAGCGGGCGAGCATCTCCCAGGCCGACGGATCGAGGCGCAGCAGGCCGACCGGCAGGCTGGCGAAGGTGCCGGCGAGCAGTTCGAGTTCCAGCAGGTGGCCGTCGAAGGCCAGGAACATCAGCAGCGCGATCATGTACAGCAGGCGCGAGAGGACCATGCTGTTGGTGCCGGTGTCCGGCGAGAAGAAGGTGGCGAAGCCCAGGCCCATCTGCAGGCCGATGATGTCGCCGGCCGTCTGCGTCGCGGCGAGGGTGACGCGCATGACCATGCCGATGGCCAGGCCGATCAGCATCTGTTCGACCATGATGCCGAGGCCTGGCCAGGAGAACGGCGGTACCGCCGGCAGCGGCGGCAGGTTCGGGCCCAGCAGCACGCTCAACAGGACCGCCAGGGCGATCTTCACGCGCGCGGGGACGCTGGTGTGGCCGAGCAGCGGGGCGGCCAGCAGGAAGGCGCCGATCCGGCAGAACGGCCAGAAGAAGCTGACCAGCCACAGCTGCAGTTGCGCGTAGTCGACCTCGACCACGGTCAGCCGAGCATGCCGGGAAGGTTGGTGAACAGTTCCCGGGTGAAGTCGACGATCAGCTGGATCATCAGCGGGCCGGCCAGCACCAGCACGGCGAACACCGCGAGGATCTTCGGAATGAACGACAGGGTCATCTCGTTGATCTGGGTGGCCGCCTGGAACAGGCTGACCAGCAGGCCGACCAGCAGTGCGGTGAGCAGCAGCGGTGCGGCGAGGAACAGGGTGACACGCATGCCCTGGAGGGCCAGGTCCATGACCATTTCCGGCGTCATCGCGGATTACCTCTCGGTTACAGGTAGAAGCTCTGCGCCAGCGAGCCGACCAGCAGCTGCCAGCCGTCGACCAGCACGAAGAGCATCAGCTTGAAGGGCAGGGAAATGGTCGCCGGCGGGACCATCATCATGCCCAGCGCCATCAGCACGCTGGCCACCACCAGGTCGATGATCAGGAAGGGGATGAAGATGGTGAAGCCGATCTGGAAGGCGGTCTTCAGTTCGCTGGTGACGAAGGCCGGCATCAGCACGCGCAGCGGCACCTGCTCGGGACCCTCCAGCTCGCCGAGCCTGGCCAGGCGGGCGAACAGCGCCAGGTCGCCGTCGCGGGTCTGCGCCAGCATGAACTCGCGGAATGGCTGGCTGCCGCTCTCGAGAAACTGGTCGAAGTCGATCTCGTCGCGGGAGAAGGGCACCCAGGCGCTCTGGTAGGTGCGGTCGAACACCGGCGCCATGACGAAGAAGGTGAGGAACAGCGCCAGGCCGAGCAGGACCTGGTTGGGCGGCGCGGCCGGGGTGCCGATGGCGGTGCGCAGCAGGCCGAGGACGATGATGATCCGGGTGAAGCCGGTCATCATCAGCAGCAGGGCCGGCAGGAAGGCCATCGAGCTGAGCAGCAGCAGGGTCTGCAGGCTCAGCGACCACTGCTGGCCGCCGCCGGCCAGCGGCTGGCTGGTGAGGGCGGGCAGGGCGGCTTCGACAGTGGCCGGCAGACAGAGTGCGAGGCACAGGCCGAAGGCGCCGGCGGCCGAGCGCAGGCCGCGGCGCAGGACGGTCGGATTCATGGTCGCTCCGGATTCCCGGTCTTGTGGCCGGGCAGCTGCTGCTTGAGTTGGCCGGACAGGGCGCCGGCGAAGCGTTCGGCAAAGCCGCCGGCCGGCCGGGCGTCGCCTGCTTCGGCCGGCGGCGCCGGCAGTTCGTGGAGCTTGCTGATCTGCTGGCCGGTCACGCCGAGCACCAGCCAGGTGCCCTGCACCTCGACGATCACCACGCGCTCGCGGGGGCCGAGCAGGCTGCTGCCGATTACCCGCAGGTGCTGGCCGGGCCACTGGCGGCCAGAGCCGAGGCGGCGCAGCAGCCAGCTGCAGAGGACGATCAGGCCGATCACCAGGGCCAGGGCCAGGGCGGTCTTGCCTAGGGCGGCGAGGCCCAGCAGGCTGTCGGCGCCGGCGTTCTCCAGGCCGGCGGCGGTCGTCGCGACGGCACTCATCGGTTGAGCTTCTGCACCCGTTCGGAGGGCGTGATGATTTCGGTGATGCGGATGCCGTACTTGTCGTCGACCACCACCACCTCGCCCTGGGCGATCAGGTAGCCGTTGATGAGGATGTCCATCGGCTCGCCGGCCAGGCCCTCCAGCTCGACCACCGAGCCCTGGGCCAGCTCCAGCAGCTGCTTGATGGTGATCCGCGTGCGGCCGAGCTCGACGCTGAGCTTGACCGGAATGTCCATGATCATGTCCAGGTCGCGCATGCCCTCCGCCGCGGCGCTCTTGCCGAGCGGCTTGAACACGCTCTTGCCGACGTTCTGCACGGCCGGTGCCGGGACCGTGGCAGCCTGTTCGGCGAAGGCGGCCGCCCAGGGATCGTCCTCGACCGGCGCGACGGCCTGTTCGGCCATGGCGCTGGCCCAGTCGTCCTCCAGGGTGTTCAGGTCGGTTTTGTTCGAATCAGTCATTGTGGAGTTCCTTGGCGGCGGGCAGGCTGCCCTTGACGAACCGGTCGGTCGTCGCGCCGGAGTTGGCGGATGAGTGGTCGATCAGTTCCCTTACCTGCAGGGCGCGCTGGCCGTTCTGGCTGCCGTACTCGCAGCGCATCACCGGCACGCCGTCGACCCGGGCGACGACCGTCTCCGGCAGCTCGATGGGCAGCACGTCGCCGACCTTGAGCGCCATGACCTGGCCGATGCACAGGTCGATGCCGGCGAAATCGGCGATCAGCTCGATCTGCGACTGTTTGATCTCGCTGGCCATGCGCTGGCCCCAGTGACGCTCCTCTTCCGGATGGCTGTCGTTGAGGGGGCCGTTGAGCAGGCTGCGCAGCGGCTCGATCATCAGGTAGGGCATGACGATGTTGAAGTCGCTGGCCAGGTTGCCCACTTCCAGATGGAAGGTACTGTTGATGACGATCTCGTTGGGCGAGCTGGTGATGTTGGCGAACTTGGCCTGCATCTCCGAGCGCAGGTAGTCGATCTCCAGCGGATACACCGACTTCCAGGCGCTCTGGTAGGCCTCCAGGGCAAGTCCCAGCAGGCGGCGGATGATGCGCTGCTCGGTGTGGGTGAACTCGCGCCCCTCGGACTTGGTGAGGAAGCGGCCGTCGCCGCCGAACAGGTTGTCCACCACCATGAACACCAGGTTCGGCGGAAAGACCACCAGGGCCGTGCCGCGCAGCGGCTTCATGGCCAGCAGGTTGATGTTGGTCGGCACCGGCACGTTGCGCGCGAAGTCGCTGTAGCTCTGATAGCGCACGCTGTCGACGGTGATGTCGGCGCTGCGGCGGATCAGGTTGAACAGGCTCATGCGGAAATAGCGGGCGAAGCGCTCGTTGATGATGTCCAGCGCGTGCAGGCGCTCGCGGATCACCCGGTGCTGGGTGGCCGGATTGTAGGGGCGGATGCGCTGCTTGTCGGCGGGTTCGCTGGGCGAGGTGTCCTCCTCGCCGCTGACCCCCTTGAGCAGCGCATCGATCTCTTCCTGCGAGAGCAGATCGTCTTGGGCCATGGGCGGCTACTGCACGATGAAGTCGGTGTAGAGGACGTCGGTCACCCGCAGGGTCGGCTGCGGCGTGGCCATCGGCTGCTGGAGCATTTCGAGGATCTTCGCCGAGAGCTGGTCCTTGCCGCCGGGGGTCATCAGCTCGGCGGCGGTCTGCGCGGCGAACAGCTTGAGCAGGCGGCTGCGCAGCTGCGGCATGTACTGCTTGAGGAATTCCTCGCTGGCCTTGTCCGTCACCTGCAGGGACAGGCCGACGTAGAGCAGGCGCTCCTCGCGCTGCTCGCCGCGCAGGTTGACGGTGAAGGGCGCGACCGGCACGAAGATCGGCGCCGTCACGGGCTCGGCGGCGGCCTCGGTGCTGGCGGCGCCATGCGCCCCCTTGTCCATGAGGAAATACACGCCCGCGGCGCTGCCGCCGGCGGCGACCAGCACCAGAAGGATCACCAGCAGCCAGCCGGTCTTGCCGTTGCCGCGTGCGGGAGGGGTTTTGCTCATTGCGTGTGCCCTTGGGGGAGGTCAACTCATTCGAGGGGAAAAAGTATGCCGACAGGCGCACAGCCCCGATGGGGCAATAAGACCCTGCTATCACGCGTATCTTGTTGTTTTGCCGAGGAGCGGTGCCGGTCGGCGGCTACGGCGTGGAGCGGCCGGCCGCGCTGCTCAGGCATACAGGTCGACTCCGTCGAGGCGCAGCCGAGCCGGTGCGACGGCTTCGGCCCGTCCGGGCGCGGACTCCTCGCCGGCGCCGCCCGCCAATGCCCGGTTGCGCTCCGGCGTTCCCGGGCGTTCGTCCCGGGGCTGCTGCTGGCGCTCGCCCACCGAGGTTTCGCCGAGGGCGATGCCCTGTTCGGCAAGGGCCTCGCGCAGCTGCGGGATGGCCTGCTCGACCGCCGCGCGGACCTGCGGGTGGGCGGAGAGGAACTGCGCCTGGGCACCCGACTCGCCCAGCTTGAGGCTGATCGACAGGGGGCCGAGCTCGGCCGGATGCAGATGCAGTTCGATCTCCTGCTCGCCGCGTTGCTGCAGGCCGAGCAGGTGCTGGCCGAGGCCGCGCTGCCAGTCGGGGCTGGCCAGCGGTGCCGTCAGGCTGGCGCTGGCAGGGTTGCCCGCCGTCGCCGGGCCGCTGGCAGACGGGCTGCTGCCGGCGAGCGGGTAGGCGGTGCCGCTGCCGGAGGTGCTTTCCAGGCCGGGCGGGAGGCTTTCGCCCGCCCGGGCGTTTTCGGCGAGCGATGCTGCATGGCTCGTCCGGGCGCCTTCCGTGAGCGGTTCCACACGGCTTGCTTGGACGCCTTCCATGAGCGCTTCCGGGCGGCTCGCTTGGGCGCCATCCGGGATGGCTTCCGTATGGACCGCCCGGGCGCCTTCTGCGAGTGCAGGTGCTTGGCCTGCCTGGCCGCTGCCGGCGAGTCCCGCCTGTCCGGCAGCGACTGGCGGAGTGGGCGGCGCCGGCCGGCTTTGCTCGACGCTGGCGGAAGTCGTCTGGAGTAAGGGCTGCGTGGCATTTGCCGGTCTGGGCGTGGCTGCCGTGACGGCCGAGAAGCTCGCGACGGCCGGCAGCGGGGAGGGGGCTGCCTGTGCCGGCAGGCTCGCCAGGGCTGCTTCGGCAGGGCCGGAGAAGGGCAGTTGCCCGGCGCTCTCGATCGCCTGCAGGCGCGCGCGGATGCGCTGCAGCTCGTCGGGGATGCCGGTTTCCGGAAGCTCGGCGGCGGCGCCGGCTGCCGGCGCTGCCGGCTGGGGCGGGGCCTGCAGGAGCATGGCCGCCAGATCGGCTGGCGCCTGCTCCGGGCGTTCGTCCGCAGACGACGCGGCGTCTTTCCGGGTGGCCGTCCCGCTCGCCGGAGGCGTCACGGACAGGCCCGGCAGGCCGGGCGTGACGGGCGCCTGTGCGGCAACGGCCGCGTCGGCCGTCTGGCGGCTGGCCGCCTGCTCGAGGCTGCGGGCGAAGCCGCCGCCGGTGCTGGCGGCTGCAGGCGAGGGGCCTGGCGCCGCGGGTGCTGCAGCGCCGGACAGGGGGCTGGCCGGCAGGGCGATGATATCCATGGGAGTCTCCTACAGGCTGCCATCGGTCGGGAGGCTGGAAGTGTCGCGGCGCAGGCGCAGCTGGGCGCTGATTTCGTCGCTGCGGCGCTGTTCCGCGCGGCTCTCGCGCAGTTGGCCGAACAGGGCCCGACGTTCGACCAGGGTGTCGTAGGAGTTCAGCTTGCGGCGCTGCTCCTGCCAGTGCCGCTGGCTGTGGTCGACCTGTCGGCGCTGCGCCTCGAGGGTCTGCACGGCGCGCTGGATGGCGCTGTCCAGGGAGGCCAGGAAGGCCCGGTAGTTGTGCAGGCTGGCCGGCGCGATGCCCTCCTGCATGGCCTGCTGCAGACGCTGGCGGTACTCCTGGCGATAGTGTTCGAGGGTATTCATCTGCGTCTGCGCCTGCTGCTGGGTGCGGCGCTGGTCGGCCAGGGTGCGGCCGGCGGTCTCCAGGGCTTCCCGGGTCAGGTCGATGAGAGTGTCAAGCGCGCTGGTCGTGGACATGCCGGGTTACCTGCCTTGCTCGCATGGCGTCATGGGTTGGGAATCAATGTGGTGAGCGTCTTCAGGGTTTCCTCGACGCCGGATCGCTCGTCGATGCGCTGCTGGAGGAAGCGCTCGAGCTGCGGGTAGAGGTTCACCGCGCGGTCCAGTTGCGGGTCGTGCCCCGGCGCATAGGCGCCGACGCTGATCAGGTCGCGGTTGCGCTGGTATCTGGAGAGCAACTGCTTGAAGTGCTGGGCCTTGCGTTGCTGCGCGGGATCGACGATGGCGGTCATCGCCCGGCTGATCGAGGCCTCGATGTCGATGGCCGGGTAATGGCCGCTTTCCGCCAGAGTCCGGGACAGCACGATGTGGCCGTCGAGGATCGCCCGCGCCGAGTCGGCGATCGGGTCCTGCTGGTCGTCGCCCTCGCTGAGCACGGTATAGAAGGCGGTGATCGAGCCGCCGCCGCGTGGTCCGTTGCCGGTACGCTCGACCAGCCTGGGCAGTTTGGCGAACACCGACGGCGGATAGCCCTTGGTGGCCGGCGGCTCGCCGATGGCCAGGGCGATCTCGCGCTGGGCCATGGCGTAGCGGGTCAGCGAGTCCATGATCAGCAGCACGTCGCGGCCGGCGTCGCGAAAATCCTCGGCCAGCCGGGTGGCATAGGCGGCGCCCTGCAGGCGCTGCAGCGGCGAGGTGTCGGCCGGAGCGGCGACCACCACCGAGCGGCGCAGGCCTTCCGCGCCGAGGATGTTGTCGATGAAGTCCTGCACCTCGCGGCCGCGCTCGCCGATCAGCCCGACCACGATGACGTCGGCGCGGGTGTAGCGCGCCATCATGCCGAGCAGCACCGACTTGCCGACCCCGGAGCCGGCGAACAGGCCCATGCGCTGGCCGCGGCCGACGCTGAGCAGGCCGTTGATGGCGCGAATGCCGACATCGATCTGGCGGTCGATGGGGGCCCGGTGCAGCGGGTTCAGCGGCGGGGTGTGCAGGCTGGCGTGGCGCACGTCGTCCAGCGGGCCCTGGCCGTCGAGCGGCTGGCCGCTGCTGTCGACGACGCGTCCGAGCAGATGCTCGCCGAGCGGGAAGCGCCGCGCGCTGAGCGCATCGCCGCCTTCGCCGAGGGGGAACACCCGGGCGCCCGGCTGCAGGCCGGCGATCTCCTCCAGCGGCATGAGAAACAGGCGCTCGCCGGCGAAACCGACTACTTCGGCCTCGGCCAGCCGCGCGGCGCCGCCGGGCTGGGCGGCCAGCTCGATGCGGCACACCCCGCCGAGGGGGATGCCCAGGCCGACGGCTTCCAGGACCATGCCGGTGGCCCGCACGATGCGCCCGCTGCGCCGGTACGGCGGCAGTTCGCCGATGCGCCGGCACAGGCCGTCGAGGGCCTGCGACCAGCGCTGCTGGTGGGGGTTGGCGGTCACGTCGCGGGGGCCTCGTCGACCGGCAGTGCGGCGGGGCGCTTGCGCACCTGGCGGGCGATCGCCGCCCAGCGGCTCTCCCAGCTGGCGTCCAGATCGCCACCCTGGCTGGTCACCCGACAGCCGCCGCGGGTGATCAGGGCATCCGGCTGGAGCTGCCAGCCGGCTGCGTGCAGTTCGGCGCCGAGCTGCTCGCGGACCAGCGACAGGTCGGCCGGATGTAGCCACAGGCGCGGCTTGCCGCTGAGTTGCGGTTCGCTGTGCAGCAGCTCGCGGACGATCGGCAGGATGTGCTCCGGGTCGATCTTCAAGGCCTCGCCGGCCAGCTGGCGGGCGCCGGCCAGGGCCAGTTCGACCAGTTGCTCGGCGATCTGTCCGTCGAGCTGGGCGAGCGCCTGCTCGAAGGTCTGCGCCAGGGTGCGCAGCGGCTCCACGGCTTCGCGGATCTTCTCCTGAAGGATCTGCTCGCCGGCCTGGCGGCCTTCCTCCAGGCCCTGCGCATGGCCGTCCGCCCTGCCGGCGGCGAGACCTTCCGCGTAGCCCTGGCGACGGGCCTCCTCGCGGGCCTGCTCGCGCAGTGCCTTGAGTTCGGCGTCGCGCTTGAAGGCCTGCTGGCGCTGGGCCTCGCGGCGCAGGCTGTCGGGGTCGGGGCGGGCGTCCCGCGGGCGCCCCAGCTCGTCCATCTGCCAGGGGCGCCAGTGCGCGCCGTCGCGCGACCAGGGCGGCTGGTCAGACATAGGCGTCGTCTCCGCCGCCGATCACGATCTCGCCGCTGTCGGCCAGGCGGCGGACGATCTGCAGGATGGTCTTCTGCTCGGCCTCGACCTGGGAGATGCGGATCGGCCCGCGCGCTTCCATGTCCTCGCGCAGCAGCTGGGCGGCGCGGCTCGACATGTTCGCCAGGAACTTGTCGACCAGCGCCGGCGGGGCGCCCTTGAGGGCGACGACCAGGGAGTTGTTCTCCACCTGGTTGAGGATCAGCTGGATGCTGCGGTCGTCCAGCTCCAGCAGGTTCTCGAAGAGGAACATCTCGTCGAGGATCTTCTGCGCCAGGTCCTCGCTGTGGGCGCGCACGGTCTGGATGGCGACTTCCTCGAGGGTCGAGTTCATCAGGTTGAGGATTTCCGCCGCGGTCCTCACGCCGCCCATCTTGCTGCGCTTGAGGTTCTGGCCGTCGAGCATGCCGCCGAGCACCTCGGTCAGCTCGTGCAGGGCGATCGGCTGCACGCCGCTGAAGGTGGCGATGCGCAGGATGATGTCGTTGCGCAGGCGCTCGTCGAACAGCTCCAGCACGTCGGCGGCCTGGTGGCGATCCAGGTGGACCAGGATGGTGGCGATGATCTGCGGATGCTCGTCGCGGATCATCTCGGCGACCGTCGAGGCCTCCATCAGGTTCAGCTTGTCGATGCCGGTGCCGGTGTCGCTGGTCTCGAGGATGTCGTCGATCAGGCTAGCCGCCCGTTCGCTGCCGAGCGCCTTGGTCAGCACGGCGCGGATGTGCTCGCTGGACTGGATGTTGATGGCGGCGTACTGCTCGGTCTCGTCCATGAAGTCTTCGAGCACCTGGCGCATTTCCTCGTGGGAAACCTGGCTCAGGCGGGCCATTTCCGTGCCGACCGCCTGCACGTCCTGATTGGACAGGAACTTGAAGACCTCGGCCGCGCTGTCCTCGTCGAGGGACAGCAGGAGAATCGCGCTGCGCCGCGCACCACTCATCTCAGTCATTTTTCTTCATCCAGCCGCGAATGATCATGGCTACCAGGCGGGGGTCTTCCTGGGCCATTTCGCGCAGGTTCTGCAGGTTGTGTTCGTAGACCGGCGACTTGCGCCGCGGGTCGCGCTTCTGGTGCTCCTCGGCGGCGAGGGCCGGCACCCTGGAGGTTTCGAGGGCGACTTCGGCAGCCTCGATGGCCTCGGCCCGGGCCGCGCTTTCCACGGCCAGCCTTTCCCTGTGGCGGCGCTTCAGCGGACGCAGCACCATCAGCCAGAGCAGCAGGGCGATGAAGAGCACCAGCAGGTAGCGGGACAGGCTGGCCGCCAGGTTGTGGAACTCCGGTGTCTTCCACCACTCCTGCTGCTCGACGACCTCGATGTCCGCGAAGGGGCTGTTCATGATTTCCAGCTGGTCGCCACGCCCTTCCGTGAAGCCCATGGCCTGGCGGACCAGGCGGTCGATCCGGGCCAGTTCCTCCTGGCTCAGCGGCTCGCGGGCACGAGCGCCATCCTTGACCAGGTCGCGGTAGTTGACCACCACGGCGGCGGACAGGCGCTGCACGCTGCCGCGCCGGTGCTGTACATGCTCGACGCTGCGGTCGATCTCGTAGTTGATCGTGTTGTCGCGGCTCAGCGCTGTGGTGGGCGCCTTTTCCGCGGCAGCCGCCGTCTTGCCGTCTTCGCCGGCGGAGGCGGCATCGCCGGTCTTTGCCGTCTCGCCCGCGGCAGGCGCCGGCGGCGCATTCGGCGGACTGTTGGTCAGCGCGCCGGGTACGCCGCGGGCCGGCTCGTTGCCGCCGGACAGGTTCTCGGAAAGCTGCTGGCTGCGTACCGCCGCTTCGCCGGGCTGCTGGTTGGGGGCGTAGCGCTCGGCGGTCTGTTCGCGAGTGGAGAAATCGATCTGCGCGACGACTTGGGCGCGGACGTTCTGCGCGCCGAGGAGCGGGGCGAGGATGTTCTCGATGCGCCGCTGGTAGGAGCGCTCCACCTCGTCGATGTAGTTCAGCTGGCTGCCGTCGAGATCGCGGGCGCCGCCCGGCTGGGAGAGCAGGCGGCCGCTCTGGTCGACCACGGTCACCGCGTCGACGGCCAGGCCCGGCACGCTGGAGGACACCAGGTGGGCGATGGCGCTGACCTGGCGCTCGCCCAGTTCGCGGCCCGGCTGCAGGTTGAGCACCACCGAGGCGCGGGCCGGCTCGCGCTCGCGGACGAACACCGACTGCTTGGCCATGGCCAGGTGCACGCGGGCCTTCGATACCGGGCCGAGCGATTCGATGGAGCGTGCCAGCTCGCCTTCCAGGCCGCGCTGGAAGTTGATCTGTTCGGCGAACTGGCTGACCCCGAAGGCCTGCTTGTCGAGCAGCTCGAAGCCGACGTTGCCGCCCTGCGGCAGACCCTGCTCGGCCAGTTGCAGGCGCAGGGTGTGCAATTGTTCGACCGGCACCAGCAGGGCCTGGCCGCCCTCGCTCAGGCGATAGGGTATGGCGCGCTTTTCCAGCTCGCCGATGATCCGCCCGCCGTCGGCCTCGTCGAGGTTGGCGAACAACACCCGATACTCGGGCTCGCGGGCCCAGAGCAGCAGGGCGACGATCACCGCCAGCACCGCCGCGCCGGCCAGCAGCAGCGGCAGCAGCGGCTGGCTGCGCATCGGTGCGAGCAGGCGGCTGGCAAGGGGCGGGGCCGGGCTGGCGAGCGCGCTGCCTTGCCCCAGGGCCGCGTTACTCACGAGTGTCTCCGGCAGAGGGCTGGGGCGATAGGGCAGGCATGGAAAATCCGGTTCTGGAGATGGGTTGCACGCATCCCGGCCATCGGTCGCGCAAGCACGGGCCAGGAAAGCGGGGCGATTCTGGACGAGCGTCATTATCCGGGGAGCGCTGGTGCGTAAAGGTTCAAAAAGCCGGTGCTTTTAGGGTCAATTGGCCGCTTCCCCGGCGGGGTGGGGTTGTTAGGCTTGCAACTACTTTTCCGCTGTCCATCGTCCAGGCCCCATCCATGAGTTCGCCCGTCATCCAGTCCGCCCTGCAGCAGATGCAGACTCTCGCCACCCAGGCTGCCGGCGCTCACGCTCCCGGTCAGCAGTTGGCCGGGGTCGTGTCGGGAAGCTTTGCCGGCGAACTCCAGGCGGCGATCCATCGGGTCAACCAGTTGCAGCAGACCGCCAGCGCCAGGTCCGATGCCTTCCAGGCCGGCGAGCCGGGCGTGGCCCTGAACGACGTGATGGTGGATATGCAGAAGGCCAGCGTGGCCTTCCAGATGGGCGTGCAGGTACGCAACCGGCTGGTCAGCGCCTACAAGGACGTGATGAACATGCAAGTCTGAGGACGTTCGGCGGATGGTCGCTAAAGTCTGTCGTGGCGGGGTCGATATCCTGAAACGACAAACGAAATCGGCTATCGCGCCGCCGTCCGCGCCGCGGGCCGCTGCGCCGCTTCACAAGGACTGACATGGCTACTATCTCGTCACTGGGCGTCGGCTCGGGTCTCGACCTCACCGGTCTTCTGGATCAGCTCGAATCCGCCGAGCGCCTGAAGCTCGCCCCCATCACCAGCCAGCAGAGCGTCATCGAGAGCAGGATTTCCGCCTTCGGCCGCCTGCAGGGCTACCTGACCAGCCTGCAGGGCACGGTCGAGAAGCTCGCCACGGCCTCCACCTATCAGGGCCAGACCAGCCGCATCAGCGGCAGCGGCGTGGGTGTGGCGGTGACCGCCAGCGCGGTGCCGGGCAGCTACCAGGTGCAGGCGACCCAGCTCGCTCAGGCGCACAGCCTGGCCAGCGCCGGGGTGGCCGACAAGACGGCGGCCCTGGGCACCGGCACCCTGACCATCCAGAGCGGCGACGAGACCCTGACCATCGAGGTTTCTGCCGGCGGCAACTCCCTGGAAGGCATCCGCGACGCGATCAACGCCGAGAAGGGTGGGGTCACCGCGTCGATCGTCAACGACGGCAGCGGCACGCCCTGGCGCCTGGCGCTGAGCAGCAAGGCGACCGGCACCGAGGCGGCCATGACGGTGAGCTTCGACGACGGGGGGAGCGGCGGCGGTCAGTTGAACGCGTTGCTCAATCCCTACGATGCCGCTACCAATTCGAACGGCTACAAGGAAACCGCGGCGGCCAAGGATGCCCAGCTGACCGTCAACGGCCTGGCCATCACCAGCCAGAGCAATACGATCGAAGGCGCCCTGCAGGGGGTGACCCTGACCGTCTCCGCCACCGGCGATGCGCAGACCCTGACCGTCGAGCGCGACAGCGCATCGATCAAGTCGGCGATCACCAGCTTCGTCACGGCCTTCAACGCCCTGGACAGCACCACCGACAGCCTCACCTCCTACGATGCCGACAGCGGCACGGCCGGCACCCTGCTCGGCGACTCGACGCTGCGCGGCGTGCAGAGCCGGCTGCGCCAGACGATTACCGGCGGCCTCGACGAGGGGGCCTATCGCTACCTGTCGGACCTGGGGATCTCGCTGCAGCTCGACGGCACCCTGAAGGTCGACGACGGCAAGCTGAGCGAGGCGCTCGAGGGCGATCTTGCGGATGTCCAGGCGCTGTTCGTCGGCACCACCGACAAGCCGGGGCTGGCTGCCACGCTGAGCGATTCGCTGGACGACATCCTCGATGAGGATGGGGCGATCAGCACGGCCATCGAGGGGCTCGAGTCGCGCAGCGAGGCGCTGGACGAGCGTTATTCGCGCATGGAAAGCAGCATCGCCGTGACCATCGAGCGTTACCGCGTGCAGTTCTCGACGCTCGATTCGCTGATCGCCCAGATGAACTCGACCAGTACCTATCTGACCCAGCAGTTCGATGCCTTGAGCGCGATGCTGGGCGACTCGTAAGCGAAACAAGGGGGATTTGACGTGACTGTCATGCGCGGCGCTGGCGCCTATGCCAGGGTGGGGGTTGAGAGCGGGGTCATGTCGGCCTCTCCCCACCAGTTGATCGTGATGCTGTTCGATGGGGCTCAGGC
Source organism: Azotobacter chroococcum (assembly GCF_002220155.1). Taxonomy (NCBI): domain Bacteria; kingdom Pseudomonadati; phylum Pseudomonadota; class Gammaproteobacteria; order Pseudomonadales; family Pseudomonadaceae; genus Azotobacter; species Azotobacter chroococcum. The sequence goes on from NZ_CP011835.1 coordinate 2,021,247, forward strand.
GGCGATCCGGACGGCCCGGCTGCACATGCAGGCAGGCAACGTCGCCGAGAAGGGCAAGGCCATTTCCAAGGCGATCGATATCGTCAACATGGGGCTGCTGGCCGCTCTGGACCACGAACGCGGCGGGGAACTGGCCGGGCGGCTGGAGCAGCTCTACGACTATGTGTCCCGGCTGCTGCTGCGGGCCAACCTGCACAACGACGAGCACAGCCTGGACGAGGCTGCTGCCCTGCTGGAGCAGATCGGCTCGGCCTGGCGACAGATCGTTCCCCAGTCAGGGGGAGATTGAACATGGACGGGGGGCAGCAACTCATCGCGTCCTACGAGCTGCTTCTGCAGCAGTCGAAAAGCATGCTGGAACTGGCTCGCCGTGGCGACTGGGTGGCCCTGCTGCAGGAGAAGTCCTGCGGATTGATCGATGCCGAAAGGCTGCGGCAGCTGGAGGCCCGGGCCTCTCTCGGGCAGCAGGAGCAACTGCGCAAGGTCGAGTTGCTGGAGCAGATCCTGGCGCTGGATGCGGAGATTCGTACGCATCTGCTGGCGCGGCGCGATGAACTCGGCCGGCTGATCGTGAATTCGAGCCGCCAGCGCGAGCTGAACCGCACCTATCGTCCCGTCGTGGGCGCGGCGCTGGTGTACCAGGCGGCCGACCGCTTCGACAAAGGCTTGCCGTGAGCGGGATCACTCCGCTGCTCGACAGCCTGTTGCATCAGGTGTTGGGCAAGCGGGTCGATCTGCCGTCGGCCAGGCAGGGCGATCGGCCGGTGGAGCCGATCGTCCCGGGCGGGGCGGCGCGTGCGCTGCACGGCGATTCCCGTCCGGATGCGCGCGGCCCGCAGCTTCTGTCGCCGCTGCTGCAGGCCGCGCCGCGTGGCGATGGGGAGGCCTCCCGTCCTGCGTCTCCGGGGGAGTCGGCGGGCCCGGCCTCCGCCTCGACCCGGCTCAGTCCGGCGGCGCGCACCATTGCCGAGGTGCTCGTCGGGCATCCGGGGCGTCCTTCGGCGATAACGCCTGCCGCGCCGCTGCTGTCCTCCGTCGGCACGCCGCCTGTTGCCAGCCTGCTCGCCGGCCTGCTTGGGCAGAGCATCGGCGAAAGCGGGCTCTTCTACGAGGCGCATCTGGCCCGCTGGTATCGCGGCGAGCTGCCGCTGCAGGCGCTGGCTCGCGAGCCGCAGATGGGCGGCTGGCTGCCTCCGGCCGGGGAAGCGGCATCCTCGCCGCGTGCCGGGAGCGCGTCCCCCGTCGCGCCGATGCCCGTTCTGGCGGAAGTCGTGGAGGGCGAGTCGACGCCGGTCGAGTCCTCCATCCGTGCCGAGCAGGCTCCGCAGGGCGGTACGGCGCTTTCCCGGGAGCAGTTGCAGGGGCTCGTCCGCCATCAGTTGGAACTGCTGGTCAATCCGGTTCTGCGCTGGGAGGGCGAAGCCTGGCCGGGCTTGTTCATGTCCCTGCTCGTGCAGGCGCCGGAGGCGGAGCGGGAGGGCTCGGCCCGGCCGGGTGGGGGCGGGGAGGAGTCCGTGCAGGAGGAGGCGCAGTGGTGTCTGCGCCTGGATCTGGAGTTGCCCGTGCATGGCGCGCTGCGCGTGGAGGCCTGGCTGGGTGCGCGATCCCTGTCGCTGAGCATGACCACCGCTTCGCCGGCGCTGCTCGAGTATTTTTCGCGTACCCAAGGGCTCCTGCGGGAGCGTATCGGGCAGTGCTGTCCGGGGGGCTGGCCTTGCGTTGCCTTGATGCACGGCAGGTCGCGGAGCCTTCCGGTGAGTGAGGATCAAGGCGGCCGGGACGCCTTGGGGGGCGCCGCCAGGCGCTTGCGCTGGCCTATGGCGAGGGGGATGGCGCGCCGCGGGTGGTGGCCAAGGGGTATGGGCTGCTGGCCGAGCGCATCGTTGCCGAGGCGCAGCGTCAGGGCGTTCCCGTGCATGCCGCGCCGGAGCTGGTCGGCCTGCTCATGCAGGTGGAGCTGGATGCGCAGATTCCGCCGCAGCTCTATCAGGTCGTGGCCGAGCTGCTGGTCTGGGCCTACGGCCTCGAGGCGGATCGCGGCGGGCCTGCCGAGTGAGGGGGCGGGGATGCCCGCTCCACATATGCGACTTTCGTGCAGGTTGGTAGAGTCGATACATCGTATGAATGCTAAAGTTCAAAAAATGACGTTCCGTTCGTCGGTTTTTTTGACGCCGTTCACACTTGCTTCGCCAAGCATTTCTAGGTCGGTGATTTTTTCGGGAATCTTGATGGGGCGGGCGTTCCAGGTGCGGGAGTGCGCATCGTTTAGGAGTTTCAAGGGTGTCAATGGTTGCCGATAGCCTCATCGACGAGATTCAGGATTTGAATCTTTCCTATCTGCTGCTGGTGCAGCGGCTGTTACGCAAGGATCGCGCTACTGCCATTTTTCGTCTGAAGCTGAGCGACGAGATGGCCAACTTGCTGGCAGGGTTATCGGGCAAGCAGCTGATGCAGCTGGCACGTACCAATCAGCTGATCTGTCGGCCGGGCTTCGAGGATGCCGGGCAGTTGACCAGGGTCCTGAACAATTCCCGCGAGCCAGGGCTGGCACGGCTTCATGCGTCCCTGCTCATGGTTTCCGCCGATCAGTCGGCGGGACGGGCAGGGAATGCCGAACGATGACGGAAAAAAGTCTGGTCAATGAAATGCTCCAGGTGCAGCTGGCCATCGAGCTGATCGAGCTGGGGGCCCGCCTGCAGGTGCTGGAAACCGAAACCGATCTCAGCCGGGGGCGGCTGATCCGCCTGTACAAGGAGTTGCGGGGCGTGTCGCCGCCGAAGGGCATGCTGCCCTTTTCCACCGACTGGTTCATCACCTGGCTGCCGAACATTCATTCCTCCCTGTTCTACGGGATCTATCGCCAGCTGTTGGACAATTGCGGCTGCGAGCGGATGGAGGCATTCGTCAAGGCGTTTCGTCTCTATCTCGAGCAGGTCCGGCTGGACGAGACCGAGTTCGTGCTCGGCCTGACCCGGGCCTGGACGCTGGTGCGCTTCTTCGAGAGCGACATGCTGGAGATGATCCAGTGCACCTGCTGCGGCGGCTCGTTCGTGGCGCATGCCCATGCGCCGGCCAGGGATTTCGTCTGCGGCATCTGCCAGCCGCCCTCGCGTGCCGGCAAGACGCGCAAGCGCCGCGAAAGCGAGTTGCAGATGGCCGCCGGCGAGCCGGTATTGCCGGAGCTCTGCGCCAAGAGCTGAGTTAGTCCGGCCTTCTTTCAAACCTGGCGGGTTCTGCCAGCCCCCTTTCCTCCAGGGGGCGGCAAAGTTTTCCGAAAGGCTCTCAAGCATCGCACCGCCGTGCCGATATTCCCGATATCGCTGCTCTCTGGAAGGACGCGCCTGTGCTGATCGCTCTAGGACTCATCGTTGTCATGCTCTCGGTATTCGGCGGCTATGCGCTGTCCGGTGGCAGCCTGGGGCCGCTGTTCCAGCCCTTCGAGCTGCTCATCATCGGCGGGGCTGGTCTGGGGGCCTTCATCGCCGCCAACAACGGCAAGACCATCAAGGCCACGCTGGGAAGCTTTTCGCGTCTCAAGCGTGCCAGCGGCTACGACAAGGCGCTCTACATGGAACTGATGGCATTGCTGTTCAACCTGCTGAGCAAGACCCGGCGCGAGGGCATGATGGCCATCGAGAAGGACATCGACAGCCCGGGCGACAGCGCGCTGTTCGCTCCCTATCCCAAGGTCGTGCAGGATCCGATGATCATCGGTTTTCTCACCGACTACCTGCGGCTGATGGTCAGTGGCAACACCTCGCCCCATGAAATCGATGAATTGATGGTCCACGAAATCGAGGAGTTCGAGCACGAGGCGCATCTGCCGGTCGATGCCATGAACAAGGTCAGCGATGCGCTGCCGGCCTTCGGTATCGTGGCTGCCGTCATGGGGGTGGTCAAGGCGCTGAGCATGGCGGATGCCGGTCCGGACGAGATGGGGCAGATGATCGCCCATGCGCTGGTGGGCACCTTCCTGGGCATCCTGATGGCATACGGGATGGTCGCCCCGCTGGCCAGCCGCGTCGATCGCCAGGTGGGCGAGGCGGTGAAGATGCTGCAGTGCATGCGCGTCACCCTGCTCGCCAGCCTCAACGGCTATGCCCCGCAGCTGGCCGTGGAGTTCGGTCGCAAGGCCCTGCATAGCGCCGAGCGCCCCTCGGCCGCCGAGCTTGAGGCGCATGTGCGCAACAGCAAGAACTCCGGAGCCGACGCTGCATGAATGACCGCCCCGTCATCATCATCCGGCGCAAGAAGAAGGCCGCCCATGGTCATCATGGCGGTGCCTGGAAGATCGCCTTTGCCGATTTCATGACGGCGCTGATGGCCCTGTTTCTGGTGCTCTGGACGCTCGCCAACGCCGGTCAGGCCCAGAAGGCCGCGGTCGCCGAATATTTCCGTACCCCGCTCGTGGTGGCGCTGATGGGCGGCGATCGCGAGGGCGCCAGCAAGAACGTCATCCCCGGCGGCGGCCCCGATCCGGACTTCGCCGAAGGCGAGCGCTTTCGCATCGACCCGCAACTGGAGTCGCGACGGATCGACCAGCAGGAGCGCGCACGCCTGCAGCAGCTGGAAAGGCGCATCAAGTCGGCATTGACGGTCGACCCGATCCTCAAGGAGCTCAAGGAGCAGATCCTGATCGACCTCACTCCCGAAGGGCTGCGCATCCAGCTCGTGGATACCGAGCAGCGGCCCATGTTCGAGATCGGCAGTGCCCGGGTCGCCCCCTACATGAGCATCCTGTTGCGCACCCTCGCGCCGATGCTCAACGAGCTGCCCAACCGCATCCAGATCACCGGGCATACCGACAGCCGCCCCTATGCCGGCGGCGAGGCGGGATACAGCAACTGGGAGCTGTCCGCCGAGCGCGCCAACGCGTCCCGGCGCGAGCTGGTCAACGGCGGACTGGCTTCCGAAAAACTGCTGCGCGCCTCGGGGATGTCCGACCGCATTCCTTTCCAGGGGGCCGGACCGAACGATGCCGCCAACCGGCGCATCGCCGTGATCGTCCTCGACAGCCGCATCGCCGATGCGATTCTCGACCAGCGGGAGTACGGCCCTCTGCCGCCGCCCGCAACCGAAAAGCCCGCCGATGTCGCGGCGCCGGATGCCGTCCGGCGCTCCGACGGACGAGAGGCACGGCCCTAGGGTCTGTTGACGTTTTGGCGTAGGCCGCGACGGCGGCCCGTCTGGCGCAGAACAAGGAACGAGGAGAGAAGTTTGGTCATTCCAAATGAACGACGAGAGACGCCGTGCTGCGCCAGACGGGCCCCGTCCCTGCGGGTTGCGCGGCAAATGCCGCCATGCGGCGTTGCGGGGCTTGGCAAGGGAGTGACCATTGCCGGCGCCCCGCGCCTTGCCTGGCGGCATTTGCCGCGGCAACGCGGCTCACGCCAAAACGTCAACAGACCCTAATCAACCACTGCCAGGGTGCTTGCATGGATATCACCGATTTCTACGACACCTTCTTCGAGGAGGCCGCAGAACTGCTGGAAGATATGGAACGTCATCTGCTCGAGCTGGACATCGAGTCCCCCGATCCCGAGCAGCTCAACGCCATCTTCCGCGCCGCCCACTCCATCAAGGGCGGCGCCGGCACCTTCGGCTTCGACGTCCTGCAACGGACCACCCACATCTTCGAGAACATCCTCGACCACCTGCGCCGCGGCGAGCTGAGGCTGCGTCGCGATATCGTCGACACCTTCCTGGAAACCAAGGACATGCTGCAAGACCAGCTAGCCGCCTACCGCAACGGCAGCGAACCTGACCCCGAGGCATTCGCGCGTATCTGTCAAACCCTGCAGCAGATGGCCCTGGAGGAGCTCGGCAAACAGGGGCCGGAGGTGGCCGCACCGATGCCGGCTCCGACGCCGGTCGCCGAGCCGGTGCCGGCACCCGAGCCGGAAGCGGTCGGGGCGCCGGCAGGCGAAGAGGGGACGGAACGCCTGCGTGTGGTTCTGCTCGGCGTCGCCGAGAAGGACCGCGAACTGTTGATCGGGGAACTCGGGCATTTCGGCAGCATTCTCGGCCAGAGCGGCGATGTCCAGCGCTACGAGGTGGAGCTGGCGACCGGCGAGAGCGCCGACGATATCGAGGCCGTGCTCTGCTTCGTGGTCGAGCCCGAGCAGTTGGAGATCCAGGTGCTCGCCGCCGCCCGGGACGAGGCTCCGCAGCTCGAGCCCGAGACGCCTGCCGCAGAGAAGGCGGCCCCGGCCGCAGCGCTCGCGGCTCCGCCTGTTCCTTCGCCGGCCCCGGCCCCTGCTGCCGCGGCCCCGCAGCCCGGCCCGACGGCCTCCGGCAAACCGCCGGCCAATGGCAATGGCGAATCCACCACCCTGCGCGTGCCGGTGACCAAGGTCGACCAGATCATCAACCTGGTCGGCGAGCTGGTGATCACCCAGTCGATGCTCGACCAGATGCTCGGCCGGCTGGACGGCGCCACGCACAGCGAGCTGGTCAACGGCATCGCCCTCCTGCAGCGCAATGCCCGCGACCTGCAGGAAGCGGTGATGTCCATCCGCATGGTGCCGATGGATTTCGTGTTCAGCCGTTTCCCGCGCCAGGTGCACGACCTGGCGGCCAAGCTGGGCAAGGAGGTCGAGCTGGTCACCGTGGGCAAGTCCACCGAGCTGGACAAGAGCCTGGTGGAGCGCATCGTCGATCCGCTGAACCACCTGGTGCGCAACAGCCTCGACCACGGCATCGAGTCGCCCGAAGTGCGCGAGGCCGCGGGCAAGCCGCGCACCGGGCGGCTGACCCTGTCGGCGCAGCATCAGGGCGGCAACATCCTGATCGACGTCATCGACGACGGCGCCGGGCTCAACCGCGACAGGCTGCTGGCCAAGGCGCGCAGCAACGGCCTGGCGGTTTCCGACAGCATGAGCGACGACGAGGTCTGGCAGCTGATCTTCGCTCCCGGCTTCTCCACCGCCGAGGTGGTCAGCGACGTTTCCGGGCGCGGTGTCGGCATGGATGTGGTCAAGCGCAACATCCAGTCGCTCGGCGGGCAGGTGCAGATCCTCTCGCGCCAAGGCCAGGGCACCACCACGCGCATCGTGCTGCCGCTGACCCTGGCGATCCTCGACGGCATGTCGATCCGTGCCGGCGAGGAGATCTTCATCCTGCCGCTGAACGCCGTGATCGAGTCGCTGCAGCCGCGCAGCGAGGACATCTATGCGATGGCCGGCACCGACCAGCTGCTCAAGGTGCGCGACGAGTACCTGCCGCTGCTGCCGCTGCACCAGGTCTTCGGCATCCCCGGCGCGCGCACCCGGCCGAGCGAATGCATCGCCGTGATCGTCCAGGGCGAGGGCACCCGCTGCGCCCTGCTGGTGGACGAACTGGTCGGCCAGCAGCAGGTGGTGGTGAAGAACCTGGAAACCAACTACCGCAAGGTGCCGGGCGTCTCCGCCGCGACCATCCTCGGCGATGGCAGCGTGTCGCTGATTCTCGACATCGCCGATTTGCAACGCCTCAACCGCAGACAGAGCGCCGCCCGTCAGGAACGTGCGGCCGCCATCGAACAGGAGCTGATGCTGTCATGACTTCCCTCAAGCACGCCGATCTGGCGGCGGCCATCGCCGACACCCATACCCGCGAATTTCTGGTCTTCTCGCTGGGCAGCGAGGAATACGCCATCGATATCCTCAAGGCCCAGGAAATCCGCAGCTACGAGAACGTCACGCGGATCGCCAACACCCCGGACTTCATCAAGGGGGTGACCAACCTGCGCGGGGTGATCGTGCCCATCGTCGATCTGCGCATCAAGTTCCACCTCGAGCGCGTCGAGTACGGCGGGCAGACGGTGGTCATCGTGGTCAACGTCGAAGGGCGCGTCGTCGGCGTGGTGGTCGACGGGGTCTCGGACGTGATCAGCCTGCCGCCCGAGCAGATCAAGCCGGCGCCCGAGTTCAGCCTGTCGCTGTCCTCCGATTATCTCTGCGGGCTGGCGAGCATCGGCGAGCGCATGCTGGTGCTGGTTGACATCGACAAGCTGCTGACCAGCGAGGAAATGGCCCTGGTGGAGAAGACCGTGGCCTGACGTGCGGCCTCCCCAGGTTCGCAGCGCCGCCCGCGCGGCTCGATGCCGGGCTCATCTCAAGTCCGGCTGCCGCTTGCCGATAGAGTGGAAAAGGCCCCCCTGGCGGTGGGGCCGGCGGCAGCATCTCGGAACTCGATAATCATAAGAAAACAGCACAAGGAGAGATGAATGGGCAATCCGACGACGAGTCAGAAGCTCTGGGGCACCCTGGCCGCGGCCTGGCTGGCGATGCTGGCACTGATGATCCTGGCGGTCTGGATCATGCGCGGCATGATGTTCGACGAGCGCAGCGCCAAGGTCGAGAGCCAGGTCGAGATCGCGCTTTCGGTGCTGGGGGATGTCGCTGCGCAGGTCGAGCGCGGCGCCATGAGCCGCGAGGAGGGCCAGGCCCGTGCGGCCGGGCTGGTCAAGAGCATGCGCTATGACGATGGGCGCGGATATTTCTTCGTGTTCGATGCCGACAGCCGCAACATCACCCATCCGACCCTCGAGGCGGGCACCTCGCTGGCGGAGTTCAAGGATGCCGATGGGCGCAACCTGTTCGTCGAGTTCGCCGGGGCGGCAGACCGGGGGCAGGGCCATGCGTTCTTCGACTACCAATGGCGTCACGGCGGTACCGGCGAGCTGGAGAGCAAGCGCTCGCTGATCCGTAGCTTCGAGCCCTGGGGCTGGTACGTGGGAAGCGGTATCTACATCGCCGACATCAACCAGATGTTCATCCAGCGCCTGACCCAGTCGGTGTTCGGCCTGTTGCTCGCCGGCGCTGCGGTCTCGCTGCTGATGGGCTGGGTCATCCGCGATCTGATGCGCAGTCTCGGCGGCGATCCGCGCTATGCCGTCCAGGTCGTGAGCCATATCGCCGACGGCGATCTCAGCCGGATGCCGGTACTGCGCGCAGGCGACAGTGACAGCGTGCTGGCCAGCATGAACCGCATGCGCGAGGCGCTCGCCAGGATCGTCGGCGACATCGGCGACAGCGCCCGCCAGATCGAGGCCGAGGCCGAGGCGATCGGTGCCGGCAATGCCGAGCTGGCTGCGCGTACCGAGCAGCAGGCGGCGGCCCTGGCCGAAACGGCCTCGACCATGGAGCAACTGACCGCCACCGTTCGCCAGAACGCCGAGCACGCCGGCCGGGCCAGCAGTCTGGCGGGGAGCTGCGCGGAGAGCGCGCACAAGGGCGGTGTGGCCATGGACTCGGTGGTGGAGATCATGGCGGCCATCCAGGTCAGTGCCAACCGCATGTCCGGAATCGTCGACACCATCGACTCGATCGCCTTCCAGACCAACATTCTGGCGCTGAACGCTTCGGTGGAGGCGGCGCGTGCCGGCGAGCAGGGCCGCGGCTTCGCGGTGGTGGCCGGCGAGGTGCGCAACCTGGCGGGCCGCTCGGCGGAGGCGGCCCGCGAGATCAAGGGGCTGATCGACGGGGCCGGCACTCAGGTACAGGCAGGCAACCGGCAAGTGCGCCAGACCGGCGAACTCATCCGCAACATGGTCACCGACATCACCCAGCTCGACACGCTGATCGGCGAGATTTCCTCGGCCTCCGCCGAGCAGAGCAACGGTATCGAGCAGGTCAATCTGGCCGTGGCGCAGATGGACCAGATGACCCAGCGCAATGCCGGCATGGTCCAGGACAGTGCCCAGGCCGCACAGCGGCTGACCCGCCAGAGCGTCCAGCTCAACCGGCACGTGGTGCGCTTCGTCCTCGACGGCCGGCAGGCCGATGTCCGCGGCAAGGCGCAGGCCGGCGACAGGCGCCATCGCCACGATGAGGTGACGCAGGCCGAACAGGCCTGGGGCTGAGCAGAGATCGTCGGGATCAAACACTTGCAGCGGGCAGACCGCGAAGGAAGAACGAGTTGAAACTACTGGACAACATGACGGTACGCCTCAGCTGGATGCTGGTTCTGACGTTTTTCAGCGTGGTGGTGGCGGGCCTGGGCGCGCTGGGTCTCTACGCGGTCAGTCATGCCGAACACAATCAGCGCCAACTGGTCGAGTTCAACCGTCAGCAGCAGGAGGATCTCCGGCAGATCGTCGCCTTGCAGGGCATCGCTCTCCGCCTGCAGGAACTGCTCCAGCGGCTGGGCGACGAGCAGAGCCGGCTGGGCCAGGCCGTGCAGCGCGAGCAGGCGAGCGCCGCTGTGCAGCCCGGCAATGACGCGGCCATGGCGACGCCGACCTATCAGGTGGACAAGGCCGCTCTGGAAGAAGGGCTGAACGGCCTGCAGGCCGAGCTGGAGCGTTTCGTCGCCCTGCCGCAGGTCGCCGGGCATGCCGGGCAGGCGCAGGCGCTGCGCAAGCGCTTCGCCAGTCTGCTTGACAACGGTCTGCGCCCGCAGGTGCAGGAGCTGGTCAAGCGCAATCCGGCGGTTGCGGCCCATCACGGCAACGCCGTCAGGATGGACAGCATGCCTTTCCTGCATGATCTGGAGAGGCTGGGGCAGGCGCTGGCCAGCGACCGGCCCATCCCGCAGAGCGAGTTCGTCTGGGTCGAGACGGCAATCGAATGGACTATCTACGCGGCCCTGCTGGTCTCCGCGCTGACCGTCGCCGTCGTGCTCTGGGGCGTCACCGCCAACGTGCTCCGCCCGCTGCAACGGGTGGTGGAGCACTGCGAGCAGATCGCCTCCGGCGACCTGGCCGGCCGCATCGAAGTGCACAGCACCAACGAGATCGGCAAGCTGTTCGCGGCCCTGGCCAATATCCAGGGGCGTCTGGCGCAGACCGTCGGTACCGTGCGCCAGAGCAGCCGCCTGATCCATGAAGGCGCCCAGGCGATCGCCGAAGGCAGCCGCAGCCTTTCGACCCGCACGGTGCAGCAGTCCGCCTCGCTGGAAGACACCGCCTCGAGCATGGAGCAACTGACCTCCACGGTCAGCCAGAACGCCGACAACGCCCAGCAGGCCAACGCCCTGGCCGATAGTGCCGCCCTGGTGGCCAAGCGCGGCGGTGCCCTGGTCGCCGAGGTGGTCAGCACCATGGGCGGGATCAGCGACAGCTCGCACAAGGTGGCGGAGATCATCAGGCTGATCGACTCGATCGCCTTCCAGACCAACATCCTGGCGCTGAACGCCTCGGTGGAGGCGGCGCGTGCCGGCGAGCAGGGCCGTGGCTTCGCGGTGGTGGCCGGCGAGGTGCGCAACCTGGCCAGCCGCAGCGCACAGGCCTCGAAGGAAATTCGCGACCTGATCACCGCCTCGGTCGATCAGGTCGATGCTGGCAGCAAGCTGGTCGCCCAGGCCGGCAGCGCCATGCAGGAGATCGTCGAGTCGGTGCAGAAGGTCGCCGACATCATGGACGAGATTTCGGCCGCGTCCCGCGAGCAGAGCAATGGCATCGCCCTGGTCGACAAGGCGGTGCTGGAGATGGATGCCGTGACCCAGCAGAACGCCAATCTGGTACAGGAGACCAACCAGGCGGCGGACGAACTGGTCGGCGAGGCCCGTCGCCTGCGCGAGGCAGTGGACGGATTTCTCATCGACACGGCCTACGAGACGGACCTTTCCCCAGCCCGGGAATTCGATGCCTCCTGGGCGCAACGCCAATACGAGAATGCCGCGCGTGAATTGACGCAGCGGGAGCTGCCGGTCGCCTTGCGGCACGGCCGGACCTCTTCGGAGGCCGGCGATGATTGGCAGACGTTCTGAACGCAACCCATGAGTGGGCGGCAACGGACCGTCCACCACTTCGTGATACGAAGGAACATTCCATGCGCAACAATCGGCCCGTTACCCAGCGCGAATACGAACTGCAGGAGGACGACTTCCTGATTTCGCGGACGGACCTCGAGGGGCGGATCACCTATGCCAATCCCGCGTTCATCAAGGTCAGCGGGTTCACCTATGAGGAGCTGATGGGGGCTCCGCACAATCTCGTCCGGCATCCGGACATGCCACCCGTGGCCTTCGCCAACCTGTGGGAAACCGTCCGCAAGGGCATGGGCTGGAACGGCATCGTCAAGAATCGCCGCAAGAACGGCGACCATTACTGGGTGCGCGCCAATGCCACGCCCTATTACGAGGGCGAGCAGCTGGTCGGCTATACCTCGGTGCGCACCCGGGCTTCGCGCAAGGAAATCGAAGCCGCCGAGCGGGCCTACCGGAGCATCCGCGAAGGACGCGGCAAGCATCTCGGGCTGATACGCGGGACCGTGGTGCGGCGTGGCTGGCGTGGTTTTTTCGAGCGCCTGCAGCTGGGCTCCCTGTCCATGCAGCTGGAGCTGATCGTCTCGACCGGCGGGATGCTGCTGCTGGCCAGCGGCATGCTCGGCTATTTCGGCCTGCAGAGCGGGGACAAGGAACTGGCGGAGCTGCTGCTGCAGATCCAGCTGGGGCTGGTCGCCCTGGGGATGATCTGGCTGATCGTGCTGGCGCGCTCGACCGTCCGTACCCTGGACCGCCCGCTGCAGGCCTCCATCGCCTTCATCGCCCAGCTGGCCGCCGGCAATCTCATGGTGCGCATGCCCGACTACGGCAATGGCGAAATGGGCCAGATGACGCGGATGCTGGAAACCATGCGCAAGAGTCTGGTGAGCATCTCGGCGGATGTGAACGGCAGCATCGACACCTTCACCAGTTCCGCCCAGACGATCGCTAGGGACAACCTGGAGCTGCATGCCCGCACCGAACAGCAGGCGGCCTCCCTGCAGCAGACCGCCGCCGGCATGGAGCAGCTCACCGCTACCGTGGAGCAGAATTCCGCCAGCGCCCGCCAGGCCAGCCAGCTCGCCCAGGAGGCCACGGGGGCCGTGCGCGAGAGCGGCCAGGTGATGGGGCAGATGGTGAATACCATGGGAACGATCACCACGACCTCGCAGAAGATGACCGAAATCATCAACGTGATCGACTCGATCGCCTTCCAGACCAACATCCTCGCGCTGAACGCCTCGGTGGAGGCGGCGCGGGCCGGCGAGCAGGGCCGCGGCTTCGCGGTGGTGGCCGGCGAGGTACGCAACCTCGCCAGCCGCTCGGCGGCGGCCGCCAGGGAAATCCGCAGCCTGATCGACAATTCGTCGCGACAGATCACCGAGGGCGAGCATCTGGTGCGGCATGCCGAGCAGGCCATCGAGGGTGTGGTGGCTGCGGTCGCCCGGGTCAACGACATCATGGAGGAGATCGCCTCCGCCTCCGCCGAGCAGAACAGCGGCATCGGCCAGGCCAGCCAGGCTGTCGCGCAGATGGACGAAGTGACCCAGCACAACGTTCGCCTGGTGGAGTCGGTGGCGCAGCAGGCCGCCTACCTGGAACTCCAGGCGACCGAGGTGCAGCGTGCGATTTCCGTGTTCCGGGTAGCCGGGAGCGATCCGCTTTCCAGTGGCGGAGTGTTTCCCCAGCGGCCGTCGGCAGGCGGCGGGCATGACGGCGCAGAGCATCGGGGCGCGCGATGGGATGCCAGGAACCGGGAGCGGGAAAGATCTTGAGCCTTCCACAAAACCCCGACTTGCTCTCCCTGGGCGATCCGCTGGGGCGCGATCTGCTGCTGACCGATGCCGATTTCGAGCGCATCTGCCAGTTGATCTATCAGCGTGCCGGCATCGTGCTGGCCGCCAACAAGCGCGAGATGGTCTACGGCCGCCTGGCCAAGCGCCTGCGGCTGCATGGCATCAGTCACTTCTCGGAGTATCTGGAGCGCCTGGCCCGGCAGCCTGCGGCACGGGAGTGGGAAGCCTTCACCAATGCGCTGACCACCAACCTGACGGCCTTCTTCCGCGAGCCGCACCATTTCCCGCTGCTCGCCGAGCATGTGGCCGGCCGCCGCGAGCCGGTGCGCATCTGGTGCGCCGCGGCTTCCACCGGCGAGGAGCCGTATTCGATCGCCATGACCCTGATCGAGGCGCTCGGGCCGCAGCAGGCCAGCCAGGCGCGGATCGTCGCCAGTGACATCGACAGCGACGCGCTGGCCAAGGCGCGGACCGGGGTGTATCCGCTCAAGCAGGTCCTCGAGCTCGACGAGCAGCGCGTCAAGCGCTTCTTCCTCAAGGGCAGCGGCGGGCGGGAGGGGCTGGCCCGGGTGCGCCCGGAACTGATGAACATGGTCGACTTCCGGCAGGTCAACCTGCACGCGCCGCGCTGGGACCTGAACGGTCCGTTCGATGCGATCTTCTGCCGGAACATCATGATCTACTTCGACAAGCCAAGTCAGACGCGCATCCTCAAGCGCTTCGTTTCCTACCTCAAGGACGATGGCCTGCTGTTCACCGGCCATTCGGAAAACTTCACCTACCTCTGCGACGACTTCAAGCTGCGCGGGCACACCGTCTACACCCTCGCGCACAAGCCTAAAGTTTGACGCCAATCAACCGATATACCGAAAACATGCAGGCCGAACGGCCGGCCCAGTCCGTTGCCGGGCTGGCCGGCGACGGGCTGGGCCTTTGAAAAGGAGATCCGTCATGGGCAGTCCCAAGATCCGCATATTGTGCGTCGACGATTCGGCGCTGATACGCGACCTCTTGAGCGAAATCATCAATTCGCAACCGGACATGGAAGTGGTGGCCGTCGCCGCCGACCCCCTGGTCGCCCGCGACCTGATCAAGCTGCACACCCCCGATGTACTGACCCTCGACGTCGAGATGCCGCGCATGGACGGTCTCGATTTTCTCGAGAGGCTGATGCGTCTGCGGCCCATGCCGGTGCTGATGGTGTCGTCCCTGACCCAGGCCGGTTCGGAAGTCACCCTGCGCGCCCTGGAGCTGGGCGCCCTGGACTTCATCGCCAAGCCGCAGATGGGCATCCGCCACGGCATGCTCGACTACAGCGAGCTGATCGCCGAGAAGATCCGCGCCGCCGCCCGCTCGCGCCCGCGCCAGGCCCCCTCGACCGGCGCTCCACGGCCGAAGGCGCTGCAGGCGCCGCTCATCTCCAGCGAGAAGCTGGTAATCATCGGCGCCTCCACCGGCGGCACCGAAGCGATCCGCGCCGTGCTCGAGCCGCTGCCGGCCAACAGTCCGGCCATCCTCATCGCCCAGCACATGCCGGGCGGCTTCACCCGCTCCTTCGCCGAGCGTCTGGACCGCCTGTGCAACATCGCCGTCAAGGAGGCCGAGGACGGCGAGCGCATTCTGCCCGGGCACGCCTACATCGCGCCGGGAACCGCCCATCTCAAGCTGGCGCGCAGCGGCGCCAACTACGTCGCGCGGCTGGACGACGGTCCGCCGGTCAACCGCCATCGTCCCTCGGTCGACGTGCTGTTCCGCTCCGCAGCGGAGAACGCCGGCCGCAACGCCATCGGCGTGCTGCTCACCGGGATGGGCAAGGATGGCGCGCGCGGACTCCTGGAGATGCGCCAGGCCGGCGCCTTCACCTTCGCCCAGGACGAGGCTAGTTGCGTCGTGTTCGGCATGCCGCGGGAGGGCATCGCCCTCGGCGGGGCATGCGACGTGGTAGCGCTCGAGCACATGGCCGAGCGGATTCTCAAGCAGGTGGCTGCCTCCGGACGGGCGCAGCGGGTCTGACCTTCAGGTTGTTCCGGTAGTTTTCGAGGAGAATTGCATGCTGGGTTTCTTGCGCAGTCTGAGCATCCGGACGATCGTCAGCACCACGCTGGCCTGTTTCGCCCTCCTGATCGGCAGCGTCGCCGCCCTGGGCTACCTCAGCACCGAGAGGGCCAGTCAGGCCTTCGAGGAGCGGGCCCTGACCGCCACGCGCTTCAATCTGGTGCTCCAGAGCGATCTGTTCCGGCTGAAGTCCTTCACGCGCCTGGTGATGGGCGGCAAGCTCGCCGCCGGTACGCAAATCGACGATTCGGTCCGCGAGCAGTACCGGGCGGCGACCCAGAAATGGATCGATGGGGGGCGCAAGACGCTGGCGGACCTCGAGGCCATGCCGCCGTTCGCCGAAGCGAAGGGACGCGAACTGTTCGGACTGGCGATTGCGAGCCTCAACGAGTCCCTGGCGGGCAGCGAGCAGTTGCTGCAGGCCTGGAGCGCGGCGGATGGCGCGACCTTCGACCGGCTCGAAAGAGACATGACGGACCGGCTGGCGCCGAAGACCTTCAAGGCCGTGGCGGATATCACGGCCTATCTTGCCGCCGAGGACGACCGGCAACAGACCAAGCATCACGATGACATCGTGACCTCCGCCGTCCTCGGTGGGCTCGCACTGACTGTCGCCCTGCTGCTGATGCTGGCCCTGCGGGCGCTGCTGCTGGGCTTCGTGGTCAGGCCGGTGAGCGAGGCGGCGGAACATGTGCAGCGCCTGGCGCGGGCGGACCTCTCGCAGCCGATCCCGGTGACCTCGGGCAACGAGATCGGCCAGCTGCTGGGCGCGCTGCGCGAGATGCAGGAGAGCCTGGTGCGGATCGTCGGCAGCGTGCGCGCCGGCAGCGGCTCGATCCTGGTCGGCGCGCAGCAGATCGCCGGCGGCAACGCCGACCTGTCCTCACGCACCGAGCAGCAGGCCGCCTCGCTGGAGGAAACCGCGGCGAGCATGGAGGAGCTGACCGCGACGGTGAAGCAGAATGCCGACAACGCCCGCCAGGCCAGCGCGCTGGCCAACGACGCATCGGGCACTGCCGGGCAGGGCCGCGAGGTGGTTGGCCGGGTGGTGGAGACGATGCGCGAGATCAGCGACAGCTCGCAGCAGATCGCGCAGATCGTCGGGGTGATCGACTCGATCGCCTTCCAGACCAACATCCTCGCTCTGAACGCCTCGGTGGAGGCGGCGCGTGCCGGCGAGCAGGGCCGCGGCTTCGCGGTGGTGGCCGGCGAGGTGCGCAACCTGGCGGGGCGCTCGGCGGAGGCGGCGCGGGAGATCAAGGCGCTGATCGAGGCCTCGACCAAGCGGGTCGGCGACGGCTCGCAACTGGTGGAGCAGGCGGGCAAGACCATGGAGGAAGTGGTCAGGTCGGTGCACCGGGTGACCGACATCATCGACGAGATCTCGGCGGCCTCGCACGAGCAGAGCGAGGGCATCGGCCAGGTGAACACGGCGATCGCGCAGATGGACGAGGTGACGCAGCAGAACGCGGCGCTGGTGCAGGAGGCGTCGGCGGCGTCGGCCTCGCTGGCCGAGCAGGCGCGGCATCTGGAGGAGGCGGTGGCGGTGTTCCGGCTGAGTGCGGAGCAGCAGCGCTCCTCGAAGGAGGAGGCGCGCGTCGCGCGGCCGCTGGCGAAGCCGAAGGCAGTGCCGGAGAGGGCGCCTGGCAAGCCGGCCATGGCCACCGCCGAGGAGCAGTGGGCAGAGTTTTGACTTGGGGCGCTCGGCGATGAGCAAGGCAGAGCAGATTCTGCCGAGGGGCGTCGTCGAGTGCATGTCGGGAACTGGCATTCCAAATGAACGACGAGCGACGCCGTGCTGCGCCAAACGGGCCCCGTCCCTTCGGGTTGCGCGGCAACGCGGCTCACGCCAAATCGTCAACAGGCCCTATGGGAGGAAGTATGCGGAATTTTTTGCAGAGCCTGAGTATCAAGGCGATTGTCACCATAACCCTGATTCTCTTCGCACTCCTGCTGGGTATCGTTGCCGTGCTGGGTTACGCCAGCAGCGAGATGTCGAACGGGGCGATCACCGATCGGACCCGGACCGCCACCCGGATCGAGTTGCTGTCCCAGACAGACAGGCTGCGCCTGAGAACCTCTCTGTTGCTCAGGGGCTATGCCACCGCCGATAACGGGGAGTCTGGGGTGCATTCGGACAAGCCAAAGCAACAGGCAGCCGTCCAGGACATGTTCAAGGCGACCTACAAGAGTCTGGCGGACTTCCGGGCTATGCCGCCCGTCTCCACTGAAGAAGGACGCCGGCTAATGGAGGTGGCGGTGACTGCCTTCGTCGAGACGTTGGAGGCGCTCGACAGGCAGTATCAGGCCTGGGTCAAGGAAGACTTCGAGGCGTATTACAAAGCGGAGGAAGTGCTGAGAGTCAAGCATGGCCCGCAGATCTTCAAGGCCATAGAAGAGGCTTCCGCCCACCTCAAGCTCCGTGGCGATCAGCAGCTGGCCGACTATCACTCCAGCCTCAAGGGGTTCGCCATCATCGGCGGGATCTCCATGATCGTCGCCCTGTTCCTGATGCTGGCCCTGCGGGCGCTGCTGATGGGCTTCGTGGTCCGCCCGGTGGGCGAGGCGGTGGGATACGTGCAGCGCCTGGCGCGGGCGGACCTGTCGCAGCCGATCCCGGTGACCTCGGGCAACGAGATCGGCCAGCTGCTGGGCGCGCTGCGCGAGATGCAGGAGAGCCTGGTGCGGATCGTCGGCAGCGTGCGCGCCGGCAGCGGCTCGATCCTGGTCGGCGCGCAGCAGATCGCCGGCGGCAACGCCGACCTGTCCTCACGCACCGAGCAGCAGGCCGCCTCGCTGGAGGAAACCGCGGCGAGCATGGAGGAGCTGACCGCGACGGTGAAGCAGAATGCCGACAACGCCCGCCAGGCCAGCGCGCTGGCCAACGACGCATCGGGCACTGCCGGGCAGGGCCGCGAGGTGGTTGGCCGGGTGGTGGAGACGATGCGCGAGATCAGCGACAGCTCGCAGCAGATCGCGCAGATCGTCGGGGTGATCGATTCGATCGCCTTCCAGACCAACATCCTGGCGCTGAACGCCTCGGTGGAGGCGGCGCGTGCCGGCGAGCAGGGCCGCGGCTTCGCGGTGGTGGCCGGCGAGGTGCGCAACCTGGCGGGGCGCTCGGCGGAGGCGGCGCGGGAGATCAAGGCGCTGATCGAGGCCTCGACCAAGCGGGTCGGCGACGGCTCGCAACTGGTCGAGCAGGCGGGCAGGACCATGGAGGGGGTGGTGAAGGCGGTGCAGCGGGTGACCGACATCATCGACGAGATCTCGGCGGCCTCGCACGAGCAGAGCGAGGGCATCGGCCAGGTGAACACGGCGATCGCGCAGATGGACGAGGTGACGCAGCAGAACGCGGCGCTGGTGCAGGAGGCGTCGGCGGCGTCGGCCTCGCTGGCCGAGCAGGCGCGGCATCTGGAGGGGACGGTGGCGGTGTTCCGGCTGAGTGCGGAGCAGCAGCGTGCGCAGCCGCAGGAGGGCCGCGGGGAACGGCGCGCCGCTCCGCAGCCGGCGCAGGCCCGCAGGGCGGAGAAGCACCCGCTTTCGCCGGCGAAGGAGCGCGCCAGGCCAGCCGCGACCGTCGCCGAGGAGCAATGGGAAGAATTCTGATCGAGGCGTCCGGCAGAGCGGGCGTGAATGAATCGTGCCGGGGCACAGGTTCCGGTCATGGCTCTAGCAGGCTGGTGCGCACGGGCGCCAGCCGGGCAGCAGGAGATGCTCCTGATGCCAATGAGAGGTGTCGCTTGCAAGCGAAATTTTAAGTTTTAAGAAGGCAGTCGCCCCCGGGCGGGCGTAGCTGCCCAGATTTCAAGGCTGTACCGGCAGCCGATGAGGAGATGTTGATGGTGGGTTTCTTGCGTGGTTTGAGCATAAGGACGGTGGTCACCGCCACCCTTGGCTGTTTTGCGTTGCTGTTGGCCATAGTCGCCGGACTGGGTTACGGGGGGACCAGGCTGGGTGATCAGGCCCTCGAGGACCGCACCCGAACCGCGACCCGGATCGATCTGTTGCGTCAGGCCGACATGCTGCGCCTGAAGGCCTTCGCGCGTCTGGAGGCCTACGGCAAGATGAACCTGGTCGCCCAGGTCGCGCTTGCGGAGCGGCAGAAGCAGCAGGCCGAGCTTCACGAGCTGATCACCGAGGCCAGCAAGACCCTGGCGGACTTCCAGGCCATGCCGCCGTTCGCCAAGGAAGACGGGCGCAAGCTGCTCGAGAGGGCTGCCGTGAGCCTGGCCGAGTCGCTGGAGAGCCTCGATCAGCAACTGCAGGCCTGGGCGAAGCTCGATACCGCAGCCTACGACCAGCTCGAAAACGACATGATGTTCAAGAGCGGTCCGCAGATCGCCAAGGACATCGCGGACACCATGGTCTATCTCGAAGCCCATGGCGCGCACCAGCTGGCCGACTATCACTCCAGCCTGATGACCTTCGCCATCATCGGCGGCATCTCCCTGGCTGTCGCCCTGTTCCTGATGCTGGCCCTGCGGGCGATGCTGATGGGCTTCGTGGTCCGTCCGGTGACCGAGGCGGTGGGATACGTGCAGCGCCTGGCGCGGGCGGACCTGTCGCAGCCGATCCCGGTGACCTCGGGCAACGAGATCGGCCAGTTGCTGGGCGCGCTGCGCGAGATGCAGGAGAGCCTGGTGCGGATCGTCGGCAGCGTGCGCGCCGGCAGCGGCTCGATCCTGGTCGGCTCGCAGCAGATCGCCGGCGGCAACGCCGACCTGTCCTCGCGCACCGAGCAGCAGGCCGCCTCGCTGGAGGAAACCGCGGCGAGCATGGAGGAGCTGACCGCGACGGTGAAGCAGAATGCCGACAACGCCCGCCAGGCCAGCGCGCTGGCCAACGACGCATCGGGCACCGCCGGGCAGGGCCGCGAAGTGGTCGGCCGGGTGGTGGAGACGATGCGCGAGATCAGCGACAGCTCGCAGCAGATCGCGCGGATCGTCGGGGTGATCGATTCGATCGCCTTCCAGACCAACATCCTGGCGCTGAACGCCTCGGTGGAGGCGGCGCGTGCCGGCGAGCAGGGCCGCGGCTTCGCGGTGGTGGCCGGCGAGGTGCGCAACCTGGCGGGGCGCTCGGCGGAGGCGGCGCGGGAGATCAAGGCGCTGATCGAGGCCTCGACCAAGCGGGTCGGCGACGGCTCGCAACTGGTGGAGCAGGCGGGCAAGACCATGGAGGAAGTGGTCAGGTCGGTGCACCGGGTGACCGACATCATCGACGAGATCTCGGCGGCCTCGCACGAGCAGAGCGAGGGCATCGGCCAGGTGAACACGGCGATCGCGCAGATGGACGAGGTGACGCAGCAGAACGCGGCGCTGGTGCAGGAGGCGTCGGCGGCGTCGGCCTCGCTGGCCGAGCAGGCGCGGCATCTGGAGGAGGCGGTGGCAGTGTTCCGGCTGAGTGCGGAACAGCAGCGTGAGCAGCCGCAGGAGGTTCGCGGGGAACGGCGCGCCGCTCCGCAGCCGGCGCAGGCCCGCAGGGCAGAGAAGCACCCGCTTTCGCCGGCGAAGGAGCGCGCCAGGCCGGCTGCGACCGTCGCCGAGGAGCAGTGGGAAGAGTTTTGAGTGGGGCGACCGCCCGACAGGTCGATGACGCAGGGGCGCTTTCCGCGCCCCGTTTTGCATGCCACGGCGGGTTTCGACGAACTGCCCGCCCTTGATCGCGAGAGGACCATAATGGCCGACAAGAACATGAGCATCCTGGTGGTGGACGACTTTCCGACCATGCGCCGGATCGTCCGCAGCCTGCTCAAGGAGCTGGGCTTCAACAACGTGGAGGAGGCCGAGGACGGCCAGGACGCGCTGAACAAGCTGCGCGGCGGCGGTTTCGAATTCGTGGTGTCGGACTGGAACATGCCCAACCTGGACGGCCTGGAGATGCTCAAGCAGATCCGCTCCGACGACGGGCTCAAGCACCTGCCGGTGCTGATGGTGACCGCCGAGGCGAAGAAGGAGAACATCATCGCCGCGGCGCAGGCGGGCGCCAATGGCTATGTGGTCAAGCCTTTCACCGCCGCGACCCTGGAGGAAAAACTGAACAAGATCTTCGAAAAACTGGGCAAATGAACGCGGGGGAGGAGGCAGGTCCATGAGCGCCAACGAGCTGAACGGGGCGGGTTGCACCGCCAACCCCGAGGATTTGATCCAGCGTATCGGCCAGCTGACCCGGATGTTGCGCGACAGCATGCGCGAACTGGGGCTGGACAAGGAGATCGAGAAGGCGGCCCAGGCGATCCCGGATGCGCGCGACCGTCTCGGCTACATCGCCGCGATGACCGAGCAGGCTGCCGACCGGGCGCTCAACGCCGTCGATCGTGCCCAGCCGATCCAGGACGAACTGGCCGAGGGCGCGAAGGCGCTGGACGAGCGCTGGCAGGCCTGGTTCGCCGATCCGCTGGAACTGGATCAGGCCAAGGCGCTGGTCAGCGACACCCGTGCCTATCTGGGCGCCGTGCCGCAACTGACCCAGGCGACCCAGAGCCAGTTGCTGGAAATCCTGATGGCCCAGGACTTCCAGGACCTGACCGGCCAGGTCATCAAGAAGATGATGGAAGTGATCCAGGAGATCGAGCACCAGCTGGTCCAGGTGCTGATCGACAGCGTGCCCGACGGCGACGAGCAGGCGGTCCTGAGGCGCCTGGCCGAGGCCGAGTGGGAGCCGGTCGACGATCACAAGAAGCTGCTCAACGGGCCGCAGATCAAGCCCACGCCGGGCGATGCGGTGGCCAACCAGGATCAGGTCGACGACCTGCTCGCGCAGCTCGGCTTCTGAGGCTCAGTCCTTTCAAGGTCGTTGCGTGAACTCCCCCGATAATCGATCGGGAGAAAGGCGCCGAAGCGTCCCCTGCAACGTGCCCACGCAGGAGCGTGGGCACGATCATCCCCGTCGTTTGATGGCTCCCACGCTTTTGCGTGGGAGCCCAGGGCCGGGCGCTCCGGCGCCGCAGGGGCCCCAGTGCCCCTGTGGCGCGCCCACGCGGAAGCGCGGGCAGATCAAAGTCTCGAAAAGCAAAAGACCTTGAAAGGATTGCTTCTGAGGTCCGCTGTCCCTGCCGCCGGGCGGTCTGCGCCTTTCGGCGCGGGCCGCACGCTTTCGCGGTACGCCGCTTGCCCGTGCCAATCGCCACATAAGCACGGCATTCGTCGTGCTGTTCGGGTGATGGCTATTCGGCATGGCCATGCAGAATGGCCGCCGTTCATCTGCACGAGTCGCCAGCGGCGCACCGGTGGGCCATGGCTGACGAGAGCAGCGATCAGGAAAAGACCGAAGCGGCGAGCCCGCGACGCCTGGAAAAAGCCCGGGAAGAGGGGCAGATCGCCCGTTCGCGCGAACTGACCACCTTCCTGCTGCTGCTGAGCGGCGTGGCGGCGCTCTGGGGGATGGGGGAGCTGCTCCATGAGCGGCTTTCACAGGTCATGGAGCAGGCCCTGCTGTTCGAGCGCGCCCAGGCCTTCGATGCGGCCCGCATGCTGGCGCGTTTCTGGGAACTCGGCGAGAGCACACTGTTCACGCTGCTGCCGCTGTTCCTGCTGATGGCGGTGATGGCCCTGGTCGCGCCCTCGCTGCTCGGCGGTCTGCTGGTTTCGGCCAAGGCGCTGCAGCCGCAGCTGGCCCGGCTCAATCCGCTCAAGGGCCTCAAGCGGATCTTCTCGACCCAGGCGCTGGCCGAACTCGGCAAGGCAATCGCCAAGACCGTCCTGGTTGGCTGGGTGGCGGTGTTCCTTCTGAGGAAATACATCGACGAGCTGATGGCGCTGTCCGGCATGCCGATCCAGCAGGCGCTGGCCGATGCCATGCGCCTGATCGCCCTGTCCTGTGGGTTGATCGTGCTGGCGCTGATCCTGGTGATCGTCCTGGACGTGCCCTACCAGCTGTGGAGCCATGCCAGGAAGCTGCGGATGAGCAAGGAGGAGCTGCGCCAGGAGCACAAGGAGTCGGAGGGCGATCCCCACGTCAAGGGGCGCATCCGCTCGCAACAGCAGGCCATGGCCCGCTCACGGATGATGAGCAAGGTGCCGACGGCCGACGTGATCGTCACCAACCCCACCCGTTTCGCCGTCGCGCTGAGCTACCAGGACGGGCAGATGAGCGCGCCGCGGGTGGTCGCCAAGGGCACCGACGCGGTGGCCGCGCGCATCCGCGAACTGGGCGGCGAGCACGGCGTGCCGCTGCTGGAGGCTGCGCCCCTGGCGCGGGCGCTCTACTACCACGTCGATCTCGACCGGGAAATCCCGGTCGAGCTGTACACCGCCGTGGCCGAGGTGCTGGCCTGGGCCTACCGCCTGCGGCGGATGCGCGAGGAGGGCGGCGAGATGCCGGAAACCCCGCGCGACCTGCCGGTGCCGGAAGGCATGGACGAGCGCACCCGGCGCGGCAAAGAATCCGAGGAATCGCAGACCCGATGAAAGCACTGACCGATCTACTGGGCCAAGGCTCCTGGCAGGGGCGGGCGGACCTCAAGCTGCTGGCCGGGCCGGTGCTGATCATCCTCATCCTGTCGATGATGATCCTGCCGCTGCCGCCCTTCGTCCTCGACCTGTTCTTCACCTTCAACATCGCCCTGGCGATCATGGTCCTGCTGGTGAGCATGCTCACCGAGAAGCCGCTGGACTTCGCCGCCTTCCCGGCAATTCTGCTGTTCACCACCCTGCTGCGCCTGTCGCTGAACGTCGCCTCCACCCGCGTGGTGCTGATGGAGGGCCACCAGGGCACCGGCGCCGCCGGCAAGGTGATCGAGGCCTTCGGCGAGTTCCTGGTCGGCGGCAATTTCGCCGTGGGCCTGGCGGTGTTCCTGATCCTGGTGATCATCAACTTCATGGTCATCACCAAGGGCGCCGGGCGCATCGCCGAGGTGGGTGCGCGCTTCACTCTCGACTCCATGCCCGGCAAGCAGATGGCCATCGACGCCGACCTGAATGCCGGCCTGATCGGCGAGACCGAGGCTCGCCAGCGGCGCCGCGAGGTGGCCCAGGAGGCGGAGTTCTACGGTTCGATGGACGGCGCCAGCAAGTTCGTCCGCGGCGACGCCATGGCCGGCATGGTGATCATGGCGGTGAACATCGTCGGCGGCCTGCTGATCGGCATGCTGCAGCACGACATGGCCTTCGCCGACGCCGCCCATACCTACGTCATGCTGACCATCGGCGACGGTCTGGTGGCGCAGATCCCGGCGCTGGTCATCTCCATCGCCGCCGGCGTCACCGTCTCGCGGGTGAATACCGAGCAGGACGTCGGCCAGCAGATGCTCGGCCAGCTGTTCAGCCGGCCGCAGGTGCTGATGCTGACCGCCGCGGTGATCGGCCTGCTCGGCCTGGTGCCGGGGATGCCCAACGTCGTCTTCCTGCTGTTCACCGCGCTGCTCGCCGGCCTCGGCTGGTGGCTGGGCAGGCGCGAGCAGGAGCGGCTGGTCGAGCAGGTGGTCAACGAGGTGCCGGTGGCCAGGATGGAGGCCCCGGAGGCCAGCTGGGACGACGTGCAGCTGGTCGATACCCTGGGGCTGGAAGTCGGCCACCGGCTGATTCCGCTGGTGGACAACCGCCAGCAGGGCGAGCTGCTGGCGCGGATCAAGAGCGTGCGCAAGAAGTTCGCCCAGGACATCGGCTTCCTGCCGCCGGTGGTGCACATCCGCGACAACCTGGAGCTGGGTCCGAACGCCTACCTGATCACCCTCAAGGGCGTGGAGATCGGCCGCGGCGAGATCCATCCGGGCAAGTGGCTGGCGATCGATCCCGGCCAGGTCAGCGGGCGCCTCGAGGGCGTCGCCACCACCGACCCGGCCTTCAACCTGCCGGCGACCTGGATCGATGCGAACCTGCGCGAGCACGGGCAGATCTACGGCTACACCGTGGTCGACGCCGGCACGGTCACCGCCACCCACCTCAACCACCTGCTGCACCGGCATGCCGGCGACCTGCTCGGACGCAGCGAGGTGCAACGCCTGCTGGACAAGCTCGGCGAGGAGAACAAGGCCCTGGTCGAGGAGGTGGTGCCCAAGCTGGTCCCGCTCAGCACCCTGCAGCGCATCCTGCAGGCCCTGCTGGAGGAGGACGTGTCGATCCGCGACATGCGGACCATCCTCGATGCCCTGGCCGAGCACGCCGCCGCCCATCCGGGCGATGTCCAGGAGCTGACCGCCCTGGTGCGCGTGGCGCTGGGCCGGGCCATCACCCAGCAGTGCTTCGGCAGCCGCAACGAACTGCACGTCATCGGTCTCGACCTGCAGCTGGAGCAGGTGCTCCTGCAGGCGGTGAACAACGGCGCCCTGGAGCCGGGGCTGGCCGACAACCTGATGCAGCAGACGGAAACCGCCCTGGCCCGTCAGGAGGCCAACGGCGAACCGCCGGTGCTGGTGGTGCCGCACCGGCTGCGCGCGCTGCTCTCGCGCTTCCTGCGCCGGCGCCTGCGCCACCTGGTGGTGATGTCCCTGGTGGAGCTGCCCGACGACCGCTCCCTGCGCGTGACCAGCCTGATCGGAGGGAAATGATCCATGAGCGTCAGACGTTTCGTCGCGGCCAGCAGCCGCGAGGCCATGCGCCAGGTGCGCGAGATTCTCGGCGAGGACGCCCTGATCCTGTCCAGCCGTCCCGTCGCCGAAGGCGTGGAAATCCTCGCCCTGGCCGAGGAGGAGCAGCAGGCCGTCCAGGCGGCCGCCGCCGTTCCCGCCGCGCCGGCAAGGCCGGCCGCCCCCGCGGACTATCGTCAGGTAGCCACTGCCGCCCAGACCGGGCGACCCGCCGCGCCTCTGCCTACAGCGGTGGACCTCGACTTCGCCGCCCTCGGTCAGCGTCTGCTCGGCGAGATGCAGGACATGCGCGCCTTGCTCGACCGGCGGATGCAGGCCCCGGCGGCGAGCGGCGGCTGTCGCGGGCCGCTGCGCCAGCGCCTGCTCGGCGCCGGTTTCGGGCCCTGCCTGAGCGACGAGATCCTCGCCGGCCTGCCGGGCGAGCTGGCCACCGGCTCCGCTGCGGCGCCCGCCCTGCAGGCCTGGCTGGAACGCCAGCTGGAGGCGCGCCTGCCGGTGCTCGAGGACGAGGCCGGCCTGCTCGACGAAGGCGGGGTGATCGCCCTGGTCGGTCCCACCGGGGTGGGCAAGACCACCACCGCCGCCAAGCTCGCGGCGCGCTACGTGATGCGCCATGGCCCCGGCCAGGTGGCGCTGATCAGCACCGACAGCTTCCGCATCGGCGCCCACGAACAACTGCGCATCTACGCCCGCCTGCTCGACGTCGAGGTGCACACGCTGGCCGCCGTCGCGCCGCTCGAGCCGCTGCTCGCCGGCCTGGCCGGCAAGCGCCTGATCATCATCGACACGGTCGGCATGAGCCAGCGCGACCGGCGGCTGCTGACCCAGATCAACCAGCTCGGCGCCGCCGGGCGCCCGGTGCGGCTGATGCTGCTGCTCAATGCCGCCTGCCACGGCGATACCCTGGAGGAGGTGGTCGGCACCTACCAGCGCGCCGCCCTGGCCGCCGGCACCCGGCTGCGCGACTGCATCGTCAGCAAGTGCGACGAGGCCGCGCGGCTCGGCCCGGTGCTGGACATCCTGATGCGCCACGGTCTGCGCCTGAACTACCTGTCCAGCGGCCAGCAGGTGCCGGAGGACCTGCAGGTGGCTGAGGCCAGGCCGCTGCTGCAGCAGGCACTGGCGGTCAGCCAGCCGTCGCCGTTCGTTTCCGACGGCGAGGCCGAGGGCACCGGACGGCGACTCGACAGCTGGGCCCGCGGCCTGTTCGGCCGTGGCCGCAGCCTGGCCGCCGCGTTCGAGACGCTGCGCCGCGAGCTGGACGGCTTCGCCCTGCTGGAGCGCGCCTGGCGCCTGGCCGCCCTGCCGGCCGGCGTGCAGGGAGAGCGGCTGGCCCGGCTGCTGGAGGCGTGCGACGGCGAATCCGTCGACGCCGGCGCACCACGACAACTGCTCTGGGGCGGCGGCAAGCCGGTGCCCGGCGCCACCTGGAACATGCCGCTGCTGAGCCTGGACCCGGAGGGCCGCCTGCAGCTGCGTCCCTGGCTGGCCCATCGGCTGCCGAGCGGGCACGAGCAGCGTCTGGACTGGGCCTTCGAGCGCCTCCGGGCGCGCCGGCATTTGCTGCCGGCGGCGCCGGAGAGCGGACTCCTGCAGGCTCTGGCGCGGCTGCGCAGCCCCTGGATCGGCGCCGCCAGGCCCGGCAACCGGGTCGAGTTCCAAGGCGAGCGTCACAGCCTGGCCCGGCTGGCCGCCGTCGCCGAAGCCCACGACAGCCTGCAGTTGCGGCACCGCGGCCGGCCGCTGTGGCTGGAGCTGCGCCATCTGCCGGTCCGCCTGCGTGCCGCCGGCGAACGCGCCGGAGAAGCGATGCCCTGGCCGGTCGAGGCCTGGTTCGGCACCCTGCGCGATGGCGACAGCGGCCAGCCGCTCGGCCAGCGCCACTGGCTGGCCTGGTCGCCGGAGCCGGGCCGCCGGGCGCTCGCCGAACAGGCCGACGGGGTGCGCCTGCTGCTGGCCTGCGACGATCTGCCGGCGCTGACCCTGCGTGCCTGGCAGGCCCTCGGCGAGGTCCAGGGAGCCTTGCAGACGGAGCTGCGGCTATTCCTCGCCGCCGCGCTGGCCGCCGGCGCCAGCCGCCTGGACCGCTCCGCCGAAGACTGGGCGATGGACCTGCGTGCCCGGCTGGCCGGCCTGGGCGGCGGGCGGCGTCTGCGCGGCCCGGCCCAGCAGCTCGATGCCCTGCTGCATCTGCTGGCGGCCGGCGATGCCTTCCGCCAGCTCGGCGGCGAGTTCGAGCCCTGATGGCTGCTGCAGAGGATGGCGACGGCTTCGGCCCGCTCGACCAGGCCGCCGGGCTGCGCCGCTGGGCGGAGCAGCAGGGGGCGGGCGGCGGGGAGCCGTCCGTCGCCGCGCTGTCCTCAGGGATTCCCGAGGCGCCGCGCCCGACCCTGATGGTGGTCGGCCTGCCGAGCGGTGCGCAGCGCCAGCGTCTGGAGCGGGTGCGCCAAACCCTGCAACGCTGGCAGGCCAACGGCCATGCCTGGGTCGGCGATCCGGCCCGCTGGCAGCTGGTCGCCCTGGACGAGGACAGTCCGCACCTGCACACCCTGGCCTGCCAGCAGCCGCGCTGGGCCCTCTGGGTCGAAGGCGATCCGGACGGCTTCCGCCGCGCCTATCGGTGCCTGCGCCGCCTGCGCGAGGGCGGCGGGCCGACCCGGCTGCTGGTGCTGCATCCGGGCTTCGCCTCGCACGCGGGGCTGCTCGACAACCTGCGTCAGGCTGCGGGCGCCTTCCTCGAGATCGAGTTGCTGCTGCTGGCCGAGCGGCCGGAAGGCCATCCGGTATGACACCGGGCAGCCGCGCAAGGGCATTCGGTTCATGCCTTCCGGGCGGGCTGCTGGTCATCCTGTCGCTGCTCCTGCCGCTCTCTTTGCCCGCTGCGGAGGCCGCACCGGGCAGCTGGCAGGCGCGGATTCCCGGCCTGCGCCTCGCGGTGCCCGGCCGGGAGCGCGCGTCCGTCCCCCTGCAGCCGCCGGACCTTGCCCGGCAGCGGCGCCTTGCCGGGGTGCGCTGGCGTTTCGAGCTTCCGGCCGGCGCGGCGGTCCGCGCCTGGCTCTGCCATCCGGAACGCTGCATCGAGCTGCCCCGCAGCCGGGGGCGCAGTTCCGCGCTGGCCGGGCTGGATGCCGGGCAGCCGCTGCAGTTCCGCTTTCGCCTGGCGCCGCGTGGCGAAGCGCAGCAGGTCGGGGCAATCGAGCTGCTCGTCGAATACCGCTGAGAGGAGCATCCGCCGGCCATTTCGCAAAGCCCGGAATAGCCCGTTTCCCCGGCGACTGTTCGGAGCTTTCAGGGCTCTTCCGCGAGGCGAAAATGCCAAGCGGAGAGCCTCCGTTCGGCCAGGACCGGCCCCGGCAGCGCCGGATGGGGACAGGCCGTCTTTCGTCAGCTCCAGGTCAGTGGAATGTATACGGCACAGGGCAAAATCAGACAGCGCGACCTGCTCGAGCAGCACCTGCCGCTGGTGCGCCGGCAGGCCCTGAACCTGCAGACCAGGCTTCCGCCCAGCGTCGAGCTGGACGACCTGATCCAGGCCGGCACCATCGGTCTGCTCGACGCCATGTCGCGCTACGATGCCGGGCAGGGCGCGAGTTTCGCCACTTTCGCCAGCCAGCGCATCCGCGGCGCGATGCTCGACGAGCTGCGCAGCCGCGACTGGGTGCCGCGCAGCGTGCGGCGCAATGCCCGGGCCCTGGAAGACGCCCTGCGTCAGCTCGAGCAGCGCCTCGGCCGGCCCGCCGAGGAGCGCGAGATCGCCGCGGCCATGGGGCTGGAGCTGGCCGAGTACCGGCAACTGCTGCTGGACAGCAACGGCAGCCAGCTGCTGGCCATCGACGAGCTGGGTGAGGACGAGGTGGACGCGATGAGCGTCGGTCACTACGCCTCGCCCTTCGCCGAGCTGGCCGAGGGGCGCGACATGGAGCGGCTGGTCAAGGCCATCGAGGCGCTTCCGGAGCGGGAGAAGCTGGTGCTCGGCCTGTATTACCAGGAAGACCTCAACCTCAAGGAAATCGGCGCCGTGCTGGGCGTCAGCGAATCGCGCGTCTGCCAGCTGCACAGCCAGGCGGTGGCCCGCCTGCGCAAGGGGCTGGCCGGATAGCCGCCGTATGCCGGCTCGTGGTGGCCGGCGCAAGGGCACAAGAACAGGGCGCCGAAGGGAGGACGCCGGGCAGATCATGAAAATGGCACAGACCGACGATGCCTATGCACGCATCGACAATCCAGACGAATGTCGCGCGTTGCTCGAGCAGTTGTGCGAGCGGGGTGGCGCCCAGCTGGAGGGGCTCGCGCCGGACAATTCGTCCGTGCCCGTCCTGCTGATGGAGGTCGTCGCCGGGAGGCGGCTGATCCTGGACCTGACCACGGTGCCCGCCGTGGCTGCCCATCTGGAGGCGGGACAGGCGTGGCGGCTCGCCGGCTGGGTGGCCGGAACCCAGTTGCGCAGCGCACCGCTGGGCATGTGGCAGCGGCTGGCCGTGGCGGGCCGCGTTCAACTGGCCTGTGCCTGGCCGGAATGGCTGGAGACCCGGCATCGGCGGAGTACTTTCCGCGCCAGGCTCAACACCCACATGGTGGTGGATGTGGAGGTGCAGATGGGCGCCGGCGACCGTCCCTTCCACGGGCGCCTGCGGGACCTGTCGCTGGGCGGCTGCCAGGTCGAGCTGCCGGCCAGCGCCGCCCCCGACCTGCAGGTCGGACAGGATCTGCAGCGGCTCGGTTTGCGCTTTCCCAATGGCCAGCAACTGGAGCTGCGGGGCCAGATCCGCCATCGGCGGCTCAATGCCGGCTGGCAGACGCTCCGCTTCGGCTGTGCCTTCGCCGCTCTGGGGGCCGCGGATGAGCGGCGGCTCTGGTTCTATGTGCGGGAGATCGAGCGGGAAAGCGCCCGCAGCGGCATGGATGGCGATCCTTCGCGCATGCCCTCGCCGCTGTTCGTGCCCGCGGGCGAGGCGGCGCCCGGCGTCCAGCGTCCGCACGGGCTGGATTACGCGACGCCGATGGCCCGGCGTCTGGCGCGCCTGGCGGTGTACCTCAACGGTCTGCTGGTGCAGTTGCAGCAGGGGAGCGAGATCGACCCGGCGCAGCTGTCCTGGCATTGCGACTTTCTGCTCGGTCTGCTGCACGAGGAGCGCGAGGCCGTGCTGTTCGCGGTGAATTGCCTGGTGGACGACCCGCCGCTGATCCAGCACTGCATCGCCGTGGCCACGCGCCTGAGCGACCTGGCCCGCAGTCGCGGCCTGCCGCCCGATCTGGTCAAGAGCATCTGCGCCTGCGCCCTGGTCCACGACCTGGGCAAGGGACTGCTGCCGCCGTCGCTGGTGCGCAGCGACTCCTTCGACGACGGGCAGCGTACGGCCTTCGCGCAGCATGTGCCGTTGCTGCGCGAGCGGCTGGTGCGCTGCAAGTGGCTGGCCGAGGCGGTGATCAGGGGCGTCGTCGAAGAGATCAACGAGCGTCTCGACGGCAGCGGATACCCGCGGGGCCTGGGCGCCGGGCAACTCGGCGAGCTGGCGCGGATCGCCGCCGTCGTCGATGTGATCGACGCCATGGGACGGGTCCGCCCGGATCGCGCGGAGCAGACCATTAGCAGCGTCTACCGCCAGTTGATCGGCCGCGAGGGGCAACTCGACAAGCACTGGTGCCAGTATTACGCACGGCATTTCGGGCTGGTCCCGATCGGCTCGCTGGTGCGCTTCAGCGCGGGTGGCCTGGGCTGGGTCGAGCGCCTCGACCGCAAGGGCGCCATCCTCCAGGTCCGCTTGACCGATCAGCCCTCCCTGCGCGGCGCGACCCTCAGCGCGCCGATTTCGGGAAGCGAACTGGCCGCCCTGGGCCCCATCGAGGGCATCGTCCTGCCGGAGGCGAGCGACTGAGAAAGCCTGAGCGCAGTCCCAGGCAGGACTGCGCTCAGGCTTGTTCCCGCAGCAGAACCCCGCGCAGCTGTTCGAGGCTTTCGGCGATCCGCAGCACCTCCTCGCTGGGAATCTGCCGGATCAGCTCGCCGCTCTCGCGGTCGACGATCGCGGTGACCACCCGCGGCCCGGGCTCCTTCAGGTGGAACTCCACCCCGTAGTTGCCCAGCACCTCGTTGATGCGCTGCACCGGCTCGACCAGCTCCTCGCGGGCGACCAGCCCCGGCTGCGCGCCCTCGGCCTGCGCCGCGGCGCTGCCGGCGGCCGGCGGCAGCTCGTCCAAGGCGTTTTCCAGACGCTGGCGCGGCGTCAGATTGGTCAGGGGCGAATGGGGAAGGGTAGCGGCATCGTTCATGGGGGAACTCATGATCATATCCTCCGTAGCAAGCAGATAGGGCTATATGACCTCTCTATCGGATGCGGAAATGAAGTCTTGAGGCTCTGTCTGCACTCAATCTGGATCAATTCGTGTTTTTCCATGCAATCCCGTTCAACGGGTCGGAAAGGGTGGGCACGGTTCCAGGCGCTTCGTCGATATGGCGTTGCCGCTCCATAAGGGTGCGGCCCTGCAGTGCATGCAGGGCGATGTAATCCTCTTTCAGCGTCACAGTGCAGCCGGAAGCCTCGAACTGGTTCAGCAAATTCTGGATATCGGCGAGCAGGGCATCCAGTTCGCCGATGATGTGTAAACAGTCTTCCTCGCGCATGGGCATCGTTCCGCCTGTAAGGTTGCAAACAACAAAAAGGGCCGGCTTTCGCCGACCCTCTTTGGTACTGCTATGCCGGATATTAACCCAGCAGCGACAGCACGCTCTGCGGGATCTGGTTGGCCTGGGCCAGGACCGAGGTGCCAGCCTGTTGCAGGATCTGAGCCTTGGTCATGTTGGCCACTTCCACTGCGTAGTCGGCGTCTTCGATGCGCGAGCGAGCGGCGGAGAGGTTGGTTTCGTTGGTCTTCAGGTTGGTGATGGCCGAATCGAAACGGTTCTGGATGGCACCGAGGTCGGAGCGCAGGGTGTCAACTTCTTTCAGTGCGTTGTCCAGTGCTGCCAGGGGGTCCGCGGTCAACTGGTCGCCGAGGGTCACTGCACCGGTAGCGGTGTCGACTTCGGCCTCGTAGTAGACGTCGTTGCCGTCGGCGTCGGTACCCTTGACCACATAGCCGCTGCCGTCTTCCATGGCGAAGACTTGGGCGCTGTCGCCGACCAGGCTGGTGTCCAGGCCGGAGGTATCGATGGTGACTGCCGGGTCGGGGTTGCTGATCTGGTCAAGCGCAGTGCCTACCTCGGCATCGAGTGTGCCATCTGCAGCAGCGGAAGAGTCATAGCTTACAGTGCCGGCAGCGAAATCAACGGTTGCAGCGACATAGGTGTCAGCGCCGAGCTTGATGTGATAGTTGCCGTCGGACGTCAGATGCAGGGTCGGCTGGGCTGCAACATTGTCATCGCTGCGACCAGTGATATCGTCGGCCTGCATGACCACGCCGCCACCGACATGGACTTCCTGGCCAGCAGCGGCGGTTACGGTGCCGCCGGGGGCTGCTGCGGTGCTGGAGTCGAACTCCAGGGCATTGGTTGTCGTATTATAGGTGGCTGCAGCAACGGTGGCGCCGCCATCGGAGGAAACATACAGTTGATCTGGGTTCGCGTCGTCAACATAGACGGCCCAGGTAGCAGCGCCGGCATTGTCGGTGAAGCTGAAGTCTTCCAGATTGCGCGAAGCCGGAGCCAGTTCGGTCGTCGCAGTAGCTGCCAGATCCTCCGTGTTGAGGGTGTTGGTAACATCGAAGGAGGCCAGACCCAGAGTGGTCTTGTTGATTTCCTTCAGGTTGATGCTGATGCTTTCGCCATCATTGGCGCCGACCTGGATATTCAGGGTCTGCTCGGCATTCAGCACTTTGGTGCCGTTGAAATTGGTTTCCTGGGAGATGCGGTCGATCTCTTCCAGGCGCTGGTTGATTTCAGCCTGGATGGAGGCACGGTCTTCGGGGGAGTTGGTGTCGTTGGCTGCCTGTACGCTCAGCTCGCGGATGCGTTGCAGGTTGTCGTTGACCTGGTTCAGCGCGCCTTCGGCTGTCTGGGCGACGGAGATGCCGTCGTTGGCGTTGCGCTGGGCTTGGGACAGACCGGTGATCTGCGAGCTCATGCGGTTGGCGATGGCCTGACCGGCAGCATCGTCCTTCGCGCTGTTGATGCGCATGCCGGAAGACAGGCGCTCCATGGCGGTGGTCAGAGCGCTTTGCGATGCGCCCAGGTTCTTCTGGGCGATCATCGAGGTGATGTTGGTATTGATGACGGACATGTTGCGTTCCTTCTCTAAAGATTGAGCGCCAGAGGCGAGCTGCGCTGCGCGGTGGCTTCGCGGCTGGCGACAACGGCGCCGTTGGCCGTTATCCCGACTATCGGCGGGCGGGGCGGGAGCTTTAGGGGCGGGCGAGATTTTTTTGACGCGGTGCTTTGTCCTGTTTCTGTCGGCAGGCGTCGCTTTGTCCGGACACTGCTCAAAGAGTCTGTGGCGTACGTGCCTGCTGCGCCATGATCGGTGACGACTTCGCCAGGGAGATGCGCAGCCTGGCGGGCTTCGAAGCGCAGAGCATCGCCGCGTAGCGGGGCGTATTCAGAAAACCGCTCCACGGCCGATAGGTATCCAATCGAGCCTGTCGCATTTTCGGAGTCCCGCATGAATCCCTCAACGCTCATCGGCATGCTCGCCAGCATCGCGCTGCTGGCGGTGGTCCTGGTCTTTTCCGCCGAAGATCCGGCGCTGTTCATCGATCTGCCGAGTCTGGGTATCGTGCTGGTGGGCACCCTGGCGGCGACCTTCATCAGCTATCCGCTGGGCGAGGTGCTGCGGGTGTTCAGCCTGATCGGCACGGTGATGCGCAACGAGCGGCTATATAGCGAGGATGACATCGAGGAGCTGGTGAAGATCTCCCGGCTGTGGATGGGGGGCGATTTGCGCGCGGTGGAGAAGGAGTTGGGGCAGGTCAACAATCCCTTCCTGCGTACCGGGGTGCAGTTGGTGATCGACATGACGCCCGAGGAGGACATCCTCGAGCTGCTGCAATGGCGAATCTCCCGTCTGCGTGCCAAGGAGCATGCCGAGGCGCAGTTGTTCCGGGTGATGGCCGGCTATGCGCCGGCATTCGGCATGCTCGGCACGTTGGTGGGGCTGGTGAATCTGATGTTCCTGCTCGGCGACGGCGACATGACGGCTATCGGCCGGCAGATGGCGGTGGCGCTGATGACTACCCTCTACGGGGTGCTGCTCGCCAACCTTGTATTCAAGCCGGTGGCGGTGAAGCTGGAGCGGCGTACCGAGCAGCGGGTGGTGCTGATGAACATGGTGCTGCAGGGTATCTCCATGATGTGCAACAAGCGCAACCCGGGCCTGATGCGCGAGACGCTGAACTCGTTCGTCGCTCAATACCAGGATGAGATTCGCGATGGGGGGAGCGAGTCGCGCGACTCGGGGCCGGATGAGGGGAGCGCCCGGCAATGACCGAGCCATTGGAGAGTCCGGCCATCGGTTCCGTTGGCGCAGCGCGCAAGGCATTGCTGGAGCGTCAGCGTCAGTTGGAGCAGGAACTGGCTCAGGCTCGCCAGGCAACGCACATGGCCAGGCGCCAGACCGCCAATGCGGTCCGCGAGCCGGACTCCGAGGGGGGGACGGAAGGCTGGCTGATAACCTACCTGGACATGATGACTCTGCTACTGGTGCTGCTGGTGGTGATGCTGGCCTTCGCTGGCAAGGGCAAGGGGGCTGGAGAGCTGCCGCAGTCGCTCAAGCCGCTGTCCGAAGGCGTTTTGCCGGCTGGCAGCGGCCTGCTCGAGCAGGCCGGCCGATCTCTGCGCAACGGGGAGTCGGACTCTACCAGTAATCCCCTTCAAGGGCTGCCAGTGGATCAGCTGGGCAAGGATATCGAAGTGATCGTGAAAGAAGGCTCGGTGAGCTTTCGCATCAGCAGCGAGATCCTCTTCAGTTCCGCGCAGGTCGACCTGAGCCTGGAGGGGCTGCGCGTACTGCAACAGTTGGTTCCGGTGCTCAACAGCAGTCGGCATGGCATCGTGGTGGTGGGGCATACCGACTCGTTGCCGATCCGTAGCACGCGCTTTCCCTCCAACTGGGAGCTTTCCGGGGCGAGGGCCGGCAGTGTGGTGCGCTATCTGGAGTCCAACGGAGTTGCCCGCCAGCGCATGCGTGCAGTGGGCCTTGCCGATACCCGGCCGCTGGCCGACAACTCGACCCTGGAGGGGCGTGCCAACAATCGGCGGGTGGAGCTGATCCTGGAGACGCCGCAGGCTGCGGAAATGTCGGATGATTGAGAGGGAGAACGACTGGATAGTGAAAGAGTTCAATTAAAGGTTGACGCCCCGATTCGAGGCCCTATAATGCGCCCCACTTCCTCCGCAGGAGCTGCGTAAGCCCTTGAAAATCAAGGGGTTGGCTGCAGGTTCTGGAGGGTTGGGAAGGCAGGCGGTGGCGGTGAAGGAAAGTTCATCGAGGCGCTTGACAGGTTCGAAGGCTGCTGTAGAATGCGCGGCCTCGGTTGAGACGAAAGGCTCAAACGAAACGCTCTTTAACAAGTTGAATCAAGCAATTCGTGTGGGTGCTTGTGGATAAGACTGGTGATCGAAAGATTGTCAGCAACACAGGTAACACTCGTGAATTCATGAGTTTATTTGCGATTGCTGAGCCGAAATATGGATCCTTGGATCCTGTGGATTTGAACTGAAGAGTTTGATCATGGCTCAGATTGAACGCTGGCGGCAGGCCTAACACATGCAAGTCGAGCGGATGAGGGGTGCTTGCATCCCGATTCAGCGGCGGACGGGTGAGTAATGCCTAGGAATCTGCCCGATAGTGGGGGACAACGTTTCGAAAGGAACGCTAATACCGCATACGTCCTACGGGAGAAAGTGGGGGCTCTTCGGACCTCACGCTATCGGATGAGCCTAGGTCGGATTAGCTAGTTGGTGGGGTAAAGGCTCACCAAGGCGACGATCCGTAACTGGTCTGAGAGGATGATCAGTCACACTGGAACTGAGACACGGTCCAGACTCCTACGGGAGGCAGCAGTGGGGAATATTGGACAATGGGCGAAAGCCTGATCCAGCCATGCCGCGTGTGTGAAGAAGGTCTTCGGATTGTAAAGCACTTTAAGTTGGGAGGAAGGG
Source organism: Azotobacter chroococcum (assembly GCF_002220155.1). Taxonomy (NCBI): domain Bacteria; kingdom Pseudomonadati; phylum Pseudomonadota; class Gammaproteobacteria; order Pseudomonadales; family Pseudomonadaceae; genus Azotobacter; species Azotobacter chroococcum. The sequence goes on from NZ_CP011835.1 coordinate 2,058,403, forward strand.
CTGTAAGCGAATACCTTGCAGTTTTGACGTTACCGACAGAATAAGCACCGGCTAACTTCGTGCCAGCAGCCGCGGTAATACGAAGGGTGCAAGCGTTAATCGGAATTACTGGGCGTAAAGCGCGCGTAGGTGGTTTGGTAAGTTGGATGTGAAAGCCCCGGGCTCAACCTGGGAACTGCATCCAAAACTGCCTGACTAGAGTACGGTAGAGGGTGGTGGAATTTCCTGTGTAGCGGTGAAATGCGTAGATATAGGAAGGAACACCAGTGGCGAAGGCGACCACCTGGACTGATACTGACACTGAGGTGCGAAAGCGTGGGGAGCAAACAGGATTAGATACCCTGGTAGTCCACGCCGTAAACGATGTCGACTAGCCGTTGGGCTCCTTGAGAGCTTAGTGGCGCAGCTAACGCATTAAGTCGACCGCCTGGGGAGTACGGCCGCAAGGTTAAAACTCAAATGAATTGACGGGGGCCCGCACAAGCGGTGGAGCATGTGGTTTAATTCGAAGCAACGCGAAGAACCTTACCTGGCCTTGACATGCTGAGAACTTTCCAGAGATGGATTGGTGCCTTCGGGAACTCAGACACAGGTGCTGCATGGCTGTCGTCAGCTCGTGTCGTGAGATGTTGGGTTAAGTCCCGTAACGAGCGCAACCCTTGTCCTTAGTTACCAGCACCTCGGGTGGGCACTCTAAGGAGACTGCCGGTGACAAACCGGAGGAAGGTGGGGATGACGTCAAGTCATCATGGCCCTTACGGCCAGGGCTACACACGTGCTACAATGGTCGGTACAGAGGGTTGCCAAGTCGCGAGGCGGAGCTAATCCCAGAAAACCGATCGTAGTCCGGATCGCAGTCTGCAACTCGACTGCGTGAAGTCGGAATCGCTAGTAATCGCGAATCAGAATGTCGCGGTGAATACGTTCCCGGGCCTTGTACACACCGCCCGTCACACCATGGGAGTGGGTTGCTCCAGAAGTAGCTAGTCTAACCTTCGGGAGGACGGTTACCACGGAGTGATTCATGACTGGGGTGAAGTCGTAACAAGGTAGCCGTAGGGGAACCTGCGGCTGGATCACCTCCTTAATCGAAGATCCCGGCTTTTCATAAGCTCCCACACGAATTGCTTGATTCACTAGCGAAAAGCGATTGGGTCTAGACCCGAGAGTGAGACGATTGGGTCTGTAGCTCAGTTGGTTAGAGCGCACCCCTGATAAGGGTGAGGTCGGCAGTTCGAATCTGCCCAGACCCACCAATTGTCAAGGGGCGTGGCCGGTCATGACCTCGAGAGAGGGTAGAGGGGCCATAGCTCAGCTGGGAGAGCGCCTGCTTTGCACGCAGGAGGTCAGGAGTTCGATCCTCCTTGGCTCCACCAACCACTCATCAATCGCTGAAAGCTCAGAAACGAGCATTTCCTGAAGGCAACGGCCCCAGTGAATGCTGATTTCTGGTCTTTGCGCCAGATTCGTTCTTTAAAAATTCGGGTATGTGATAGAAGTAGACTGATCGATTGTTTCACTGCAATCGATGAGGTCAAGGTAAATTTGCGAGTTCAAGCGCGAATTTTCGGCGAATGTCGTCTTCACCCCATCCAGGCAAGGCCGCGAGGCCGCAGATTGCTTGGGGTTATATGGTCAAGTGAAGAAGCGCATACGGTGGATGCCTTGGCAGTCAGAGGCGATGAAAGACGTGGTAGCCTGCGATAAGCTTCGGGGAGTCGGCAAACAGACTGTGATCCGGAGATCTCTGAATGGGGAAACCCACCCAGCACAAGCTGGGTATCTTGTACTGAATCCATAGGTGCAAGAGGCGAACCAGGGGAACTGAAACATCTAAGTACCCTGAGGAAAAGAAATCAACCGAGATTCCCTTAGTAGTGGCGAGCGAACGGGGACTAGCCCTTAAGCTTGCCTGATTCTAGTAGAAGGCTCTGGAAAGTGCCGCCGTAGTGGGTGATAGCCCCGTATACGAAAGGATCTGGCAAGTGAAATCGAGTAGGACGGCGCACGTGAAACGTTGTCTGAACATGGGGGGACCATCCTCCAAGGCTAAATACTCCTGACTGACCGATAGTGAACCAGTACCGTGAGGGAAAGGCGAAAAGAACCCCGGAGAGGGGAGTGAAATAGAACCTGAAACCGTATGCGTACAAGCAGTGGGAGCCCACTTTGTTGGGTGACTGCGTACCTTTTGTATAATGGGTCAGCGACTTATATTCAGTGGCAAGCTTAACCGAATAGGGGAGGCGTAGCGAAAGCGAGTCTTAATAGGGCGTTTAGTCGCTGGGTATAGACCCGAAACCGGGCGATCTATCCATGAGCAGGTTGAAGGTTAGGTAACACTGACTGGAGGACCGAACCGACTCCCGTTGAAAAGGTAGCGGATGACTTGTGGATCGGAGTGAAAGGCTAATCAAGCTCGGAGATAGCTGGTTCTCCTCGAAAGCTATTTAGGTAGCGCCTCGTGTATCACTGCTGGGGGTAGAGCACTGTTTCGGCTAGGGGGTCATCCCGACTTACCAAACCGATGCAAACTCCGAATACCGGCAAGTGTCAGCACGGGAGACACACGGCGGGTGCTAACGTCCGTCGTGAAAAGGGAAACAACCCAGACCGTCAGCTAAGGTCCCAAAGTCCTGGTTAAGTGGGAAACGATGTGGGAAGGCTTAGACAGCTAGGAGGTTGGCTTAGAAGCAGCCACCCTTTAAAGAAAGCGTAATAGCTCACTAGTCGAGTCGGCCTGCGCGGAAGATGTAACGGGGCTCAAACCAGGCACCGAAGCTACGGGTTCATCTTCGGATGAGCGGTAGAGGAGCGTTCTGTAAGCCTGTGAAGGTGAGTCGAGAGGCTTGCTGGAGGTATCAGAAGTGCGAATGCTGACATGAGTAACGACAATGGGTGTGAAAAACACCCACGCCGAAAGACCAAGGGTTCCTGCGCAACGTTAATCGACGCAGGGTGAGTCGGTCCCTAAGGCGAGGCTGAAGAGCGTAGTCGATGGGAAACGGGTTAATATTCCCGTACTTCTGGTTACTGCGATGGGGGGACGGAGAAGGCTAGGCCAGCTTGGCGTTGGTTGTCCAAGTTTAAGGTGGTAGGCCGAACACTTAGGCAAATCCGGGTGTTCAAGGCCGAGAGCTGATGACGAGCCTTCTTTTACGAAGGCGAAGTGGTTGATGCCCTGCTTCCAGGAAAAGCCTCTAAGCTTCAGGTAATCAGGAACCGTACCCCAAACCGACACAGGTGGTTGGGTAGAGAATACCAAGGCGCTTGAGAGAACTCGGGTGAAGGAACTAGGCAAAATGGCACCGTAACTTCGGGAGAAGGTGCGCCGGTGAGGGTGAAGGATTTACTCCATAAGCCCATGCCGGTCGAAGATACCAGGCCGCTGCGACTGTTTATTAAAAACACAGCACTCTGCAAACACGAAAGTGGACGTATAGGGTGTGACGCCTGCCCGGTGCCGGAAGGTTAATTGATGGGGTTAGCGCAAGCGAAGCTCTTGATCGAAGCCCCGGTAAACGGCGGCCGTAACTATAACGGTCCTAAGGTAGCGAAATTCCTTGTCGGGTAAGTTCCGACCTGCACGAATGGCGTAACGATGGCGGCGCTGTCTCCACCCGAGACTCAGTGAAATTGAAATCGCTGTGAAGATGCAGTGTATCCGCGGCTAGACGGAAAGACCCCGTGAACCTTTACTGTAGCTTTGCACTGGACTTTGAGCCTGCTTGTGTAGGATAGGTGGGAGGCTTTGAAGTGGGGACGCCAGTTCCCATGGAGCCATCCTTGAAATACCACCCTGGCATGCTTGAGGTTCTAACTCTGGTCCGTCATCCGGATCGAGGACAGTGTATGGTGGGCAGTTTGACTGGGGCGGTCTCCTCCCAAAGAGTAACGGAGGAGTACGAAGGTGCGCTCAGACCGGTCGGAAATCGGTCGCAGAGTATAAAGGCAAAAGCGCGCTTGACTGCGAGACAGACACGTCGAGCAGGTACGAAAGTAGGTCTTAGTGATCCGGTGGTTCTGTATGGAAGGGCCATCGCTCAACGGATAAAAGGTACTCCGGGGATAACAGGCTGATACCGCCCAAGAGTTCATATCGACGGCGGTGTTTGGCACCTCGATGTCGGCTCATCACATCCTGGGGCTGAAGCCGGTCCCAAGGGTATGGCTGTTCGCCATTTAAAGTGGTACGCGAGCTGGGTTTAGAACGTCGTGAGACAGTTCGGTCCCTATCTGCCGTGGACGTTTGAGATTTGAGAGGGGCTGACCTTAGTACGAGAGGACCGGGTTGGACGAACCTCTGGTGTTCCGGTTGTCACGCCAGTGGCACTGCCGGGTAGCTATGTTCGGAAAAGATAACCGCTGAAAGCATCTAAGCGGGAAACTTGCCTCAAGATGAGATCTCACTGGAGCCTCGAGCTCCCTGAAGGGCCGTCGAAGACTACGACGTTGATAGGTGGGGTGTGTAAGCGTTGTGAGGCGTTGAGCTAACCCATACTAATTGCCCGTGAGGCTTGACCATATAACACCCAAACAATCTGGCCGACCGGAAGGATCGGCACAGCGGGTGAGGTCGAAGCCGACTAAACCGAAAATCCGGCTGAACCGCAAAGCCACCGAGACACAGACATCACATGCCCGATTCGGGATGGCGCCGCAACGCGACATCCCAACCGAATTGCTTGACGACCATAGAGCGTTGGAACCACCTGATCCCATCCCGAACTCAGCAGTGAAACGACGCATCGCCGATGGTAGTGTGGGGTTTCCCCATGCGAGAGTAGGTCATCGTCAAGCGCCTATTGCAAACCCCCGAGCCAGCCATGGCTCGGGGGTTTTCTGTTTCAGCCCACCTGGAACAGTCTTCATGGGCTATTCGGCAGATGCTCATTCGGGTGACAGCCATGCATTTATATGGTTGTACCTTGAAGCCGCGTACTAGATCGCATTGTGAGCAGCATGCTAATTGTTATAGTTGCGTAGCTTTAGTGAGGTCTTATTTTGCGTAAAAACAAGGCTCTTTGATGGACTGTGGAGCTATGCTATCTGCAAGCAAAGTGCGGCTTCGATGGCTAATAATTAAGAGAAATTGAATGCGGGAGGCGTAATAAATTCATGGTCAATGCTATGTCTCTCACTTTGGTGCGTGATGAACTGTTCGCCACCATTGAGGAGGCTGAGCAGAGGCTCGAGCAATTTATAGTCGAGCGCCACAACGGCAGTCTTTTGCAGCTGGTCGTCGACAACCTACAGCAGGTGCGCGGTATTCTCAGTCTGATAGAGCTGGCGGGGGCCGAATTGCTTGCTCTCGAAGTACTACAGCAAACAATGGATATACCTGTAGGTGTTGGGCAGAATCAAGATGGTCAACTAGCAGCTTTGAGCAATGCGCTGCATATACTGCGCCGATATCTCGAGAGCGTTGATGTATGCCACCAAGGCCTGCCGGAGTTATTGTTGCCGGCGGTCAATGAGTTGCGTCAGGCTGCTGGTTCCGCCCCATTGCCCGAAAGCCAATTCTTCAGCATCCACCTTGATGTGGGTCGCCCGGTCTGCAACTCTATAAAGGGTCAAGAGATTCAAGCTGATGAAGTGGCACGTTTGAGGCATATGTATCAAATCGGCTTGCTTGGTTTTATTCGTGAGCAAGGCGTACCTGCCAGCATAGGTCTTATGGTTCGTGCAATGTCACGATTGGATAGGATCTTCGCCGGTCAACCCCAAGGGCGTCTTTTTTGGGTCTGTGCTGCGGCACTTGAGGCCCAGTTGGATGGCCGGCTGTCAGCACGTAAGTCGCGAAAGTACTTGTTTGCTCGCGTCGAGCGTGAGCTTAAACAGTCCTTGGCTTGCTCCAATTATGAGGCTCCTCAGAGCATGCTGAGAGAGCTGCTTTATCTGGTGGCTTTAACGGAGAGCTGCGGTCCACGCGTCAAGGAGTTAAGAGAGGTTTTTGGGCTTCAGGCATTGCCATTTACTGATCGCTTCTTGGAGAAAGAATATCTGCGTCTGGCAGGTCCTGGCAGAGCAGTTATGCGCTCCTTATCTTCTGCTATTCGCGAGGAGTTGGCTGGCATTAAAGATGCCATAGATTTCATTGCACGTGGTTGCGGGCAGGAGGAGCATCTGAGCGGTTTGCAGATTTCGTTGGGGAGGTTGGCGAAAACGCTCACAATGGTTGGTTTGATCTCGGCAGGTAACCTTTTACAGGGATTGTTGCCGACCTTGGTAGGCCAGACTCTGAAACAACCTCTCGATTCACTATTTCTCGCCCGCTTGGCAGAGGCCTTATTGCATGTGGAGGGTGTGGTTGCTGGCCTTGAGAGTGGTGAGCGCTCCCTGCAACCCGAACAAGAGGCTGACTGCTTTGCTAGACATCAATTAACCGAGGCACGAATTGTTGTTTTGGATGAGGCCAAGGCCAGTCTTGCGCTTGCTAAGCGGGCTATTGTGGCCTATCTGGAGTCCCAAGGAGAAAGAATACACTTGGCCAACGTGCCAATCAGTCTGGATGCGGTGCGCGGAGGTCTCTGGTTTCTTGGCCTGGAGCGCGCGGCCTCGCTGATTGGTGCCTGTGCGGAATATATTCAGTCCCGAATGCTAGACTCTCAGCAAATACCTGCCGAACCCATGCTCGAGACCCTGGCCGATGCCTTGACCAGCCTAGAGTATTATTTGGAGGGTGGTGCGCCTGATGCCCAGCTTCATATCCTTGATCTTGCCAGTGACACGCTATGCGCCCTAACCAAGTCTGCACTGGCCTGATTTGTGTTGTTGTGTTTTTTTCATGATAATTTAAGCCAAGGCCATATAGTAAAGCCGATACAGATTAGCAGTCTGGCCCCTGTAATGCTGGATGGTTTGGTGCCAGTAAGCTAGCTTTCGAAGGAACGGGCATGAGGATCTCTTTAAATGATGAGCCCACGCTGGAATCCTGGAGTAAGTGCTGATCTCTCATCGGACGGAGTGGCATTGGCGCATTGTCGACAGCATTTCCTGCTTGGCTCGCAGGGAGTACTCTTTCCCTACCGGTGGTTGAAGGGGCAAGACTTGTCGGTGCTAGCCGAGCATGTGCTCGGGAGTCTTGATGGCGAGCCGGTTCGTCTGCTCGCCTTGGATAGTCCAGCCGAGATTGCTGATTGCTCTTGGCAGACCCTACGTCAATTGATGCTTGAAAGTGACATTAAAATTTTTAAGTTGCTTGGCTATGCAGCACAGATTGGCACTTGGGCTCGGCAGCATCGTTTCTGTGGCAGTTGCGGAGAGAGGACGGTGCTGCTGTCAAAAGAGCGGGCGATGCATTGCCCGAGTTGCGAAGCGCATTATTATCCACAGTTGGCACCAAGCATGATCGTATTGGTTACTCGTGATGATCAAATACTTTTAGCTCGTTCGCCGCGTTTTGCCCCTGGCGTCTACAGCACGTTGGCTGGTTTCGTCGAGCCGGGTGAGACTGTTGAACAATGTGTCGTGCGAGAGGTGCGGGAAGAGGTTGGCATCGAGATTCGGAACCCAAGATATATCGCCAGCCAGTCGTGGCCTTTTCCTCATTCGCTGATGCTGGGGTTTCATGCTGAATTCGCAGGAGGCGAGATCGTCCTCCAGCCCGAGGAGATAGAGGATGCTCGCTGGTTCGACTTGGCCGGCTTGCCGCCACTGCCATCGAGCTACTCGATTGCTCGTTATTTGATTGAGCTTTATCGGGCGCAGCGTCTTGGCATTAGTGAGCCACTTTTACCAAGCTGAATAAACAAGGTGACCCCCGGTTAGCCGGGGGCTCTTAGAGTTTTGAGCGTGCGATACGGTCAGCCGTTTCGTTGTCGTGAACAACCTGATCTAGCCAAGGGGCCAGACTCAGAACGGGAACAGCTCGCTCAGCTTCATTGCCAACTTCACATCACCTTCGGCGCGTAGCTTGCCGAACATGAAAGCCTGCATGCCACCTATTTCACCGGTGGTAATGCCTTTGAAGGTCTTGCTGTCCATGAGCAGGGTGACATTGGGCTCGTCAGCATCACCGTGGTGAACCTCGCAGGTACCATCCTTGACCACCAGATAATGATTGTCGGCATCCTTGATTGTGAACTGGAATATCAAGTCCAGGCCAGAGGCGGCACTGGGATCAAACCTGGATTTCATGGTTTCGATGATGTCGGCAACAGAAGTCATTTGTTGATCCTTTTGAGGTAGGGCTGTGTGCAGTTCGCAAAAGCTGCGGAATATTACAGATAAGTGATTAGTTCCGGCGTTTGCATCATTTCCAGATGCGCATGGCTGTTGAAAGACGTCAGTGTCACTACATTACCTTGGAATCTTAGCTGGCTGAACGATGTATTGGCGATCTGCCAAGCGTATTCGAATGCTCTGTGGGCGGATATGCCTGCAATCAGGTGGAGCAGGGTAATGATGGGCCCACCGGACGTGAATACGGCAATCCGTGCCTGTGGCGGGGCATCGACCAGCAGGCGATTGAGGCCGCCTTGAACTCGCTCGCGGAAACTGTTCCAGCTTTCCAGTGTTGCTTTCTCGTGCTTGCCGGAAATCCACTGTTCGATGGCTTGGCCGAACAGCCTTTGGAAACTGCTCGGTTGTGCGGCTGCCTGCTGCAGGGCTCGTTGCAGATCCTGATGGGCGGGAAACAGGTCTGGAAGATGGGCCTGGAGCACTGCGTCGATATTGATCTCATCGAAAGCGGGATCGGTTTCTATTGCCGGGGTTTTCATGCCGGCTAGGTGCAGTTGCTCCAGCGTTGCGCTGGCGGTGTGCTGTTGGCGCTTGAGCGAGCCACTGATGCAGCGATCGAAGCCGACCCCCAAGCGGCTCAGATGAGCGCCAAGTATTTCGGCCTGGCGCTTGCCCAAGGGCGAGAGCACGTCGTAATCCAAGGTGCCGAACGAGGCTTGGCCATGTCGAATCAAATAGATGCTGCCCACGTCCCTATCCTTGTGGTTATTGTTTTTTTTCCCGAGGTTAGAAGGCCTAGTGGAAGACTGTCAATGCTTGGTCCTGCGGCGTCCATGGAAACTTTGCTTCCTTCTATTATGCTGGTCGGGGCATAACCCTCTCGGTATGCTTGAAGGCTTCGACAGCGCTCGAAACCGGGCGTTTTATGTGCGTATTGAATCAAGGGGATGGCTGTGGAGTTTCTTCTCGATTATGCAGGCTTTCTGGCCAGGACCCTGACAGTGCTGGTGGCTATTCTGGTGATATTGGTCGCCATTGCAGCATTGCGCAGCAGGAGTCGCCACAAGGGCGATGGACATCTGGAAGTGCACAAGCTCAATGATTTCTACAAATCCCTGCGTGAAAGTCTGGAACAGGCGGTACTGGATAAAGACCGTCTGAAGGAGCGACGCAAGGCCGAGGCCAAGGCCGAGAAGCGCAGACGCAAGGAGGGCAAGGAAAAGTCCAAGATTTTCGTGCTGGATTTCGATGGGGACATTCGAGCCTCCGCCACCGACAAGCTGCGTCATGAGGTGACTGCCGTGCTGAGCATGGCCAGTCCCCAGGATGAAGTCGTATTGCGTCTGGAGAGCGGTGGAGGCCTGGTGCATAGCTATGGCCTGGCTGCCTCACAGTTGGTCCGTATTCGTCAGGCGGGGGTGCCGCTGACTGTATGCGTCGACAAGGTGGCGGCCAGTGGCGGCTACATGATGGCCTGCATCGGCGAGCGGATTCTCTCCGCGCCCTTCGCCATTCTCGGCTCCATCGGTGTAGTGGCGCAGTTGCCCAACGTGCACCGATTGCTGAAAAAGCATGATATCGATTTCGAGGTGCTCACTGCTGGAGAGTACAAGCGCACCCTGACGGTATTCGGTGAGAACACCGAGAAAGGTCGGGAGAAGTTCCAAGAGGACCTGGAAACTACCCATGAACTGTTCAAGAACTTCGTTGCCCGCTACCGGCCGCAGTTGTCCATCGACGAAATCGCTACCGGCGAGATCTGGCTCGGGCAGAGCGCACTGGAGAAGCGGCTGGTCGACGAGTTGATGACCAGTGACGAGTACCTGGCAGAGAAGGCTGGGAATGCGGAGCTGTTTCAACTGCACTATGCCGAGAAAAAAAGCCTGCCGGAGCGTTTTGGCCTGGGGGCTGCTCTGGCTGTGGACCGCATTCTCCTGAACTGGTGGGAGCGTTTGAATCAGAGTCGTTACCAGTGATCGGAAAAAAGAAGCCCCGCCAAGCGGGGCTTCTTTTTGAGCGGGACGAGCCTCAGGCCTGACGGCGGCGAAACAGGGGCGCCTGATCGGCGGCGGCCTGATAGCACACCGAGAAATCCTGCAGGCCCTGCAGGGCGTCGTGGGGATCGCGATCCGCGCGGATGGCGAAGGCGTCGAAGCCGCAGCGCTGCATGAAGAACAGCTGGTCGCGCAGCACGTCGCCGATGGCGCGGATCTCGCCCTGGTAGCCATAGCGCTCGCGCAGCAGGCGGGCGCTCGAATAATGGCGGCCGTCGGTGAAGCTGGGGAAGTTCAGAGCGATGACCTTGAAGTTGCCAAGCTCTTCGGCGATTTCCTCCACTTCCTCATCGCTATCCAGCCACACGCCCAAGCCGCCATCGCGGACTTTCAGGGCGTGGGCATGTTCGCGCCACAGGGCCAGAGGGACGATCAGATCGTCGGAGTTGGACAGGCCATCAAGCGTGGCGTCCTTGTCCAGCAGGTGCCAGGTTTCGTCGATCACCTGGCCGTTTTTAATGATTCGCTGCATAAACGCGCTCCTTGAACGGTTCGATGCCGATGCGGCGGAAGGTATCGATGAAACGCTCGTCCTCGACGCGCTTTTCCACATAGACGGTGACGATCTTTTCGATCACCTCGGCCATTTCCTCCTGGGCGAAGGACGGGCCGAGAATCTGTCCCAGGCTGGCGTCGCGGCTGGCGCTGCCGCCGAGGGACACTTGGTAGAACTCCGCGCCCTTCTTGTCCACACCGAGGATGCCGATGTGACCGACATGGTGGTGGCCACAGGCGTTCATACAGCCGGAGATGTTCAGGTCGAGCTCGCCGATGTCGAACAGGTAGTCGAGATCGTCGAAGCGGCGCTGGATGGCTTCGGCGATCGGAATCGACTTGGCGTTGGCCAAGGAACAGTAGTCGCCGCCCGGGCAGCAGATGATGTCGGTCAGGAGGCCGACGTTCGGGGTGGCAAAACCCAGCTCGCGCAGCTCGCCCCACAGCTCGAACAGGCGGGCCTGCTCGACGTCGGCAAGAATGATGTTCTGCTCGTGGGAGTTGCGCACCTCGCCGAAGCTGTAGCGGTCGGCCAGCTCGGCGAGGGCGTCCAGCTGCTTGTCGGTGATGTCGCCAGGGGCGGTGCCGGTGGGTTTCAGCGACAGGGTCACGGCAGCATAGCCCGGCTTCTTGTGGGCGACCACGTTGCGCGCGCGCCAGCGGGCGAAGCCCGGGTGTTCGGCGTCGAGACGGGCGAGGGCGGCGTCCTGAGCTTCGAGGGGCTGGTAGGCCGGATCGACGAAGCAGCGGCTGATGCGCTCGACTTCCGCCTCGGTGAGGGTGCTCGGGCCGTCCTTGAGATGGGCCCATTCGGCATTGACCCGCTCGGCGAACACCTCGGGCGTCAGCGCCTTGACCAGGATCTTGATACGCGCCTTGAACTTGTTGTCGCGGCGGCCATAGCGGTTGTAGACACGCAGCACGGCGTCCAGGTAGGTGAGCAGGTGCTGCCAGGGCAGGAACTCGTTGATGAAGCTGCCGACGATCGGCGTCCGGCCCAGGCCGCCGCCCACCGAGACGCGGAAGCCCAGCTCGCCGGTGCCGTTGCGCACGGCCTCCAGGCCGATGTCGTGCACTTCGATGGCGGCGCGATCGCTCACGGCACCGTTGACGGCAATCTTGAACTTGCGCGGCAGGAAGGCGAATTCCGGATGGAAGGTGGACCACTGGCGGATGATCTCGCACCAGGGGCGCGGATCCACCAGCTCGTCGTGGGCCACCCCGGCGAACTGGTCGGTGGTGGTGTTGCGGATGCAGTTGCCGCTGGTCTGGATCGCATGCATCTGCACCGTCGCCAGCTCGGCGAGGATCTCCGGGACATCCTCCAGCTCCGGCCAGTTGAACTGCACGTTCTGCCGGGTACTGATGTGGGCATAGCCCTTGTCGTAGTCGCGGGCGATCTGGGCCAGCTTGCGCAGTTGGCGGGAGGACAGCAGTCCGTAGGGTACGGCCACGCGCAGCATGGGAGCATAGCGCTGGACGTACAGGCCGTTCTGCAGGCGCAGCGGACGGAATTCCTCTTCGCTCAGCTCGCCGGCTAGGTAGCGGCGGGTCTGGTCGCGGAACTGGCGGACCCGGTCCTCGATGATGTGTTGATCGTACTGGTCATATACGTACATGAAGTGTCCTGTCGGTCAGGCTGCTTACTGCTTTTTCTGCGCGCACGGCCGCGCACCGCATTTCGGAGAGCGGGTCACGATAGCAGTTCAGGGTTATACGTAAAAGTAATGTTTTTCTATAACGCTAGAGTTTTTTGTTATTGAACAGTGTACGGAAGTACTCCGAAGTGCAAGTCCGCTCCGAACTGGCTTCTGCGATGAGGGGAGGAAGGGGCTCGGTTCAGGCCTGGGCCAGATGCAGGATCAGCTTGACCACGCCGACCAGGACCAGCACGAACAGGACGGTGAAGCCCACCCCCAGCAGGATGAAATGGCTGGGCTTGCCCTGGGAGAAGTCCCGCGTCCGGTTCTTGCCGCTCTGCACGCCTAGGGCGGCGGCCAGCACGCTGTGCAGCATCTGCCGGAACGTCAGGGGCTTGTCGTCGTCGCGGTCGTCGTCCATGGGGGCTTCGCCTCAGAGTTGCGGGCGCTGGTAGCCGCCCGGTACGCCGTTCTTCGACAGCACGTACTGCCAGAGCTGGAGATTGCGGGCGCGGAAGGCTCCGGCGCAGGAGAGTAGATAGTAGCGCCACATGCGCCGGAACCTTTCTCCCAGCGTGCTGGCGAAGCGCGGCCAGGCCGCCTCGAAGTTGGCGTGCCAGGCCATCAGGGTCCTATCGTAGTCCGCGCCGAAACTGTGCAGGTCCTCGAGGATGAACAGGCCATCCAGTCCATCGCCGATCTGTCCCAGGGAGGGCAGGTCGCCGTTGGGAAAGATGTAGCGGTCGATCCAGGGGTCCGACGTCGAGTGGCGCTGGTTCTTGCCGATGGTGTGCAGGAGGAACAGGCCGTCGTCGGCCAGGCAGCGCGCGGCGACCTCGAAGAAGTGGCGGTGGTTCTTGCGACCGACATGCTCGAACATGCCGATGCTGACGATGCGGTCGAAGCGGCCCTGGATCTCGCGGTAGTCCTGCAGGCGGAACTCCACGGGCAGGCCGGCGTAGCGCTCCCGGGCCCAGGCCTGCTGTTCCCGGGAAACCGTCACCCCGACGCAATGCACGCCATGCCGCTCCGCCGCGTAGCCCATGAAGCTGCCCCAGCCGCAGCCGATGTCCAGCACCCGCATGCCGCGCTCCAGGCCGAGCTTGCGGCAAATCAGCTCCAGTTTGGCCTCCTGGGCTTCGGCCAGGCTGCTGGCGCTTCGCCAATAACCGCAGGTGTAGGTCATGCGCGGGTCGAGCATGGCCTCGTAGAAGTCGTTGCCGAGATCGTAATGGGCCTCGCCGACCTGCCAGGCGCGTCGGCGGCTCTGCAGGTTGAGCAGGCGCGCTCGCAACGCATAAAACATCAGTCGTGCCGGTTTCACTTGCTGGTCGATGCCGGCGCACAGCAGGCGAAAGAAGAATTCGTCCAGCCGCTCCGCCTCCCAGGCGCCCTCCATGTAGGCTTCGCCCAGCCCCAGATTGCCTTGGGCGAAGACCCGTTCGGGCACTCCGCCAGCCTTGAGCTGCATGTCCCAGGGACGGTTGCCGCCGATGCGGATGTCTGCCCGTTGCAGAAGTTCGACCATCAGGCGATGCAGGGCGGAGTCCTGCGAAAGATAGCTGGACCCGGCGTTGAACGTGAATTCTCGGCTCATGGTTGTTCCATCCTGACCTGGCTCCACCGGATCGGTCTCCGGGATGACACTTCGGAATCTGCCGGCGGCCTGTCGAGACAACGCGCCCAAGCAAAGTCAGATTAGGCAGGGACGGGCGCGACGGCCAATAATCCGCGGCAGGGCCGTCGGAAAACCGTCGGCGAACCGGCCGTCAGCCCGAGGCATTGCGCTTGCCCGGCCGTCACGCGCCGCGTAAGGTGCGCCCCTGCCGGCCCCTGGCCGGCGACATGGAGAACGCGGTGCCCGGATCAAGGTCCGGGGTAAATGGGAAGTCAGTCCAGGCTGACGCTGCCCCCGCAACGGTAGGGCCGTTTCACGGCCGAGCCCGACACCAGCCCGTTCTCCCGATGCAGGCCGCGGTGGGCGGCCGTGCGGTCGCCAGCCCTGGTCGTTCCGGCGTCTTGCCGCCGGCGCTGCGTCCGTTTCGCGTGCCCGCCGCCTTTCGATCCGGGATAGGGCATGCCATTTCCTCTTCTCTTCCGCCGCTTCGGCCTGGTCCTGCTGCTCGGGCTGCTTGCCCCCAGGGCCTCGGCGGCGCAGCTCAACGCCATCGTTTCCCGCTACAGCGCCGCCGAGTTCGCCGGCGCCGTCGCGCAGTTCCAGCAGCACAATCCGCACTGGCGGATCAGCGCACGCACCCCGGAGCAGCTCGCCGAGCTCGACGAGCCGGCGCTGCGCGCCTGGCTGGGCGAGGGCCGGGTGCTGCTCGGCGTCGGCCTGTTCGGTGCCGAGGTGGAGCGCCTGGGGCCGCTGCTCGGCCAGGTCGCGCCGGCGGACAGCTTTCTGATGCACAGCGAGCATGCCCTGGTGCAGCTCAGCCGCAGCCGTGGGCGCCCGCTGTTCGCCTCGCGCGAGGCGGTCGAGACCCTCGGCCGGCTGCGTCCGCAGGGCGAGCTGGGTGGCTGGATCGCCCGCCAGCAGGCCGAACATCCCGGCCAGGCCGAATGGATCGCCGCGCGCAGCTACTGGCAGGCCGGCGGCATCGACAACATCGCCGGCCTCTTGGCCTGGCTGGCGGCCCGGCATGATCAGGGCGTGGCGGTACCGGCCGTGCAGGCGCGTCCGCCACTGCGCTTTTACCAGGATGGTGCGCTGCGCGGCGAGGGCGAACTGACGTACTCCGGCGACGCGCTGGTCGCTGTGATCGACCACGGCCGCGCCGACCGCGCCGGCGATCGCGAGCTGAACGACGCCTTCTGCCAGCGCCTGGAAAGCCGTGGCCTGGCCTGCGTCAGCCTGTTTGCCGACTGGGGGCCGGGCTCGCTCGCGGCGGTGCGCTGGCTGAAGGAGGGACGCCACCCGCCGCTCGCCGCCATCGTCGTGCTGCAGGACTTCGTGGTCGGCGGCGGCGAAGGCCGCGAGGAGGTCACCGGGCTGTTCGAGCAGCTGAACGTGCCGGTGCTCAAGGGCCTGCGTCTGGAGGATCGCGACGAGACCGGCTGGCAGCTGTCCGGCGACGGTCTGGCGCGCGACAAGGTGCACTACCAGCTGGCCATGCCCGAACTGCAGGGAAGCAGTCAGGCCACGGTGCTGGCGGCCTGGCACGAGCGCCAGGAGGACCCGCTATCGGGCATCCGTTTCGGCGTCGCCGCGCCGCTGCCGGACCAGCTCGATACCTTCGCCGCGCGCATCCAGCGCTGGCGTGCCCTGCAGCAGAAGGCCAACGCCGACAAGCGCCTGGCCATCGTCTACTATAACCATCCGCCGGGCCGGCACAACATCGGCGCGGACAACCTCGACGTGCCGCAATCGCTGTTCGAGATCCTCACCCGGCTCAGAGCCG
Organism: Azotobacter chroococcum; assembly: GCF_002220155.1. Taxonomy (NCBI): domain Bacteria; kingdom Pseudomonadati; phylum Pseudomonadota; class Gammaproteobacteria; order Pseudomonadales; family Pseudomonadaceae; genus Azotobacter; species Azotobacter chroococcum. The sequence goes on from NZ_CP011835.1 coordinate 2,074,177, forward strand.
AGGGCTACGACACCGGCCCGCTGCCGGCCTCGCCCGAGGCGCTGCTCGACCTGCTGCAGGAGCGCGGCGTCAATCTGCCGGAGCAGGGCGACGCCCTGGCGGCCATGGCCGACAAGGTGCAGAGCCTGAGCGGCGAGGATTACCGCCGCTGGTTCGCAACCCTGCCGGCGGCGCTGCAGGCGGAGATGGTCCAGGGACCGCTGGGCTACTGGCACGCCCAGCTGCGCCGCGCCCTGGACAGCGGCCGCAGCGAGATCGCCCGCGGCCTCTACGAGAACGGCTCCGGCGAACTGCACCACGTGCTGGACGGCGTGGTGCACCCGGCGCGCTCGCGCGCTCTGGACCTGCTGGCCCAGCTCGAAACCCTCTACCGCGCCGCCCTGGAGGCGCCGGGGCAGGCCGACTGGGCGCAGGCCGAGTCGCTGGTGCAGGCGCTCGCCGCCACCGGCATCGAGGGTCTGCGCGGCTGGGGAGAGGCGCCGGGACGGGTGATGGTGCAGGGCGAGCGCCTGCTGCTGCCGGGCATCCGCTTCGGCAAGGTATTCGTCGGTCCGCAGCCGCCGCGCGGCTGGGAGATCGACCAGGAACTGCTGCACGCCAACCTGGTGTTCCCGCCGCCGCACCAGTATCTGGCCTTCTACCACTGGTTGCGCGACGGCTTCCGCGCCGATGCGTTGATCCACCTCGGCCGGCATTCCACCTACGAATTCCTGCCGCGCCGGCGCGCCGGGCTGAGCGACGAGGACTACCCGATGCAGGTGGTCGGCGACCTGCCGAGCATCTACCCCTACATCGTCGACGGCGTCGGCGAGGGCATCCAGGCCAAGCGCCGCGGCCTGGCGGTGATGATCGACCACCTGACGCCGCCGCTGGTAGCCACCCCGCTGTACGACGACCTGCTGCGCCTGCGCCAGCTGATCGAGAGCTTCGAGGCCGGCAGCGGACAGGTGGACGGTCCGGCGCGGCGCGCCACCATCGCCGAGATCCGCCGGCTGATCGGCAGCTCCGGGCTGGAGCCGGAGCTGCGCCAGTCGATGGCCAAGCCGCTGGCCGCACGCGGGATCGGCTTCGAGCAGGCCGACGACGACCTGCTGGTGCACGAGCTCGGTCACTACCTGACCGCCATCCAGGAGCGCTTCATGCCCATGGGCCTGCACGTGTTCGGCAAGCCCTGGCGGCAGGAGGCGGTGGACACCCTGATCAGATCGATGGGCGCGGGCGGCGAGGCCTTCCGCCCGGCGCTGGTGGATTCGCCCAAGGCCGAGATGGCGGCGCTGCTGAATGCGCTGGGCGGCCGCTTCGTCGCCCCCGGCAAGGGCAACGACCCGATCCGCACCCCCGAGGCGCTGCCCACCGGACGCAACTTCCACGCCCTCGACAGCAGCCTGCTGCCCAGCCGCATCGGCTGGCGCATCGGCAGCGAAATGGCGGCCAAGGCGCGGGCGCGTCCGCTGCCGGCGGACGGTCGCGAGGCGGTGATCCTCTGGGCCTCGGACACGGTGCGTGACGAGGGCGCGATGATCGCCTTCGGCCTCGACCTGCTCGGCGTCGAGCCGCAATGGAACAGCCGCGGCATCGTCGAAGGCATCCGCCTGCGCGAGCTGGCGCCGGGCGAGCAGCGCCGCGACCTGCTGTTCACCACCTCCGGGCTGTTCCGCGACCTCTACGCCGACCAGCTGGCGCTGCTCGAGCGCGCCGTGCTGCTGGCCCTGAACGCCTCCGCCGAGCGCATCCGCCGCGACTATCCGGCCCTGCGCCCGGCGCTGGCCGAGGCGCTGGCGCCCTTGCAGGGCATGGGCGAGGGCGGCAACGAGAGCCTGGACGGCAACCGCGTGGCGGCGCACTGGGTGGAGGACGCCGCCGGGCGGCTCAAGACCGGCCTGTCCGCCGCCGAGGCCGGACGGCTGGCCGCGCTGCGCCTGTTCGGCGTGGCGCCCGGCGCCTACGGGGCCGGCATCAACCGCCTGGTCGAGCGCTCCGGCAGCTGGCAGGAGCGCGGCGAACTGGCCCGCGCCTACGTCACCCGCATGGGCCACGCCTACGGCCTCGCCCAGCAGGGCGAGGCGGCGCAGGAGGCCTTCGCCGACAACCTCAAACAGGTGCGGCGCACCTACCTGGGCCGATCCAGCAACCTCTACGGGCTGATGGACAACAATGACGCCTTCGACTACCTCGGCGGCCTGAGTCTGGCGGTCGAGCAGCTCTCCGGGCAGGTGCCGGAGAACTTCGTCGCCTGGCACAACGATCCGGCCCAGGTGCGCCTGCAGCCGCTGGCGCAGGCGCTGTTGGCCGAGCTGCGCGGGCGCTTCCTCAACCCGGCCTGGATCGAGGCGCTGATGCGCCACGACTACGCCGGCGCGCGGACCATGGGCAGCGAGTTCCTCGAATACCTCTGGGGCTGGCAGGTGACCAACCCGGAGATCATCGGCGACAGCGCCTGGCAGGAGGTCAAGGCGGTGTACCTCGACGACCGTTACCAGATCGGCCTGGACGACTTCCTCGAACAGGGACAGAACGTGCATGTGAAGAGCAACATGCTGGCGCTGATGCTGGTGGCGATCCACAAGGGCTTCTGGCAGGCCGACGAGGCCACCGTCCAGCAGCTCGGCGAGCAGTTCGCCCGTCTGGTCGGCGCCCACGGCCTGCCGGGCAGCGGCCATACCCGGCCGGATCATCCGATGCTGCAGTGGCTGCTGCCGCAACTGCCGGCCGAACTGCGCGCCGGCCTCGAACGGCGCCTGCAGGCCGCGCAGCTGCCGGCGTCCGAGGCCCCGTCGCCGAGCACGCTCAGCGAGCTACAGCCGGCGGCGCAGGACGAGGCGACCGAACAGGGCGCGCAGGCGGAGGCCGATGCGGGGGAAGGCGCGACCCAGGCGGCGGATGAGCGCCTCTGGCTGGCGCTGGCGGGCCTGGTGCTGCTGCTCGGTCTGGGAATCTGGCGCGGGCGCGGCCCGCGCGTTGCGAAAGGAGTGTGACGATGCTGGACAGTGCGATCTTCGCCTGGATTCACCACCTGGTCGGCTGGCTGCTGGAGCCGGTGACCGTCGCCATGCTGGCGTTGCTGGCGCTGGCGATCTGGGATGTCGGCGTGGCCTGCGGCGAGCGCTTCGGCGGCCTGGCGCGCTGGCGCCGCTTGCCGGCCCCCGAGGTCGAGCGGTGCGCCCGGCGGCGTCTGGAGCGTTCCGACCTGATCGCCCGGCTGGGGCCGATCCTTGGCCTGATGGGCACCCTGATTCCGCTCGGCCCAGGGCTGGCGGCGCTCGGCGACGGCGACCTCAAGGTGCTCGGCGTGGCCATGCGGGTGGCCTTCGACGCCACCGTCATGGGCCTGCTCGGCGGCATGGCCGGCTTCGTCCTCGGTCGCCTGCGCCGGCGCTGGTACGACGAGCTGCTGGATGCCATGGAGTGCGAACGGGAGGGCGCCCGATGAGCCGCTGGCGATCGAGTCGTTTCGACGAGGTGGACACCGACCCGCTCGGCTCGGTGGCCAATCTGGTCGACCTGATGCTGGTGTTCGCCTGCGGCCTGCTGGTGGCCCTGGCCGCGCGCACCGACCTGCTGGCCCAGCTCAGGGCCGAGCGCCAGCCGGTGGCGGTGGAGCAGGGTCGCGAGCTGCCGCGCCTGCCGGACAGTCTCGATGGTGCCGCCGGTCAGGGCCTGGAGAGCGTCGGCCAGGTCTACCGCGACCCGCAGACCGGCAAGCTGATCCTGATCGGCAAGTGAGTCACCAGGGGCGATAGTGCATCGACCAGCCCAGGCGCAGGCGCTGCCCGGGCTCCAGCAGTCGGAGCCCGGGCCGTCCCGGCAGGTGGTGGGCATTGATCGGATGGGTGACCGGCTCGAAGCAGAAGAAGTCCCGCTCCTGCGGGGTGTAGAGCAGGAACAGTCCGGCGCCCTCGGCCCGGCACTCCAGCGCATAGCCGGCATCCGTCTGGAGGATGCGGCAGCGCCCGTCCCAGCCGTCGAAGGCATGGTCGACTGTCACCTGCGGCAGGGTGCGCGGCTCGCTGAAGTCCCATTCCGCCGGCAGGTCGATGCAGCGCTCGGGCAGCCGGCGGCCGTCCTCGTGCCAGATGCCGCTCGCCAGCGCCTGCAGCCGGGTGGCCTGGGTGCGCGGCAGATAGGGGGGCAGGTCGAGGCCGTACCAGGCCGGCGTATCGCCCAGATGGCGAACTTCCAGCTCCAGGTCGAGGCGGCCCTCGTCGAGGCCGATGCGCTGCTCGGCGCAGTAGGGGAAGGGACTGGCGCTGTCCAGCACCAGTCGGACGCGCTGTGCCTCCCGTTCGGCCACCGTCCAGGGCTGTTGCCAGGCGCTGCCGTGGATCGGACAGGGCTCGCCCGGGCTGTTGGGCGCCAGCGCCAGCCAGCCGCCCGGATTGGCGAAACCGCCGCGGTCGATGCGGTTCGACCAGGGCGCCAGCGGATAGCAGGCCAGCCGGCGCGGGCTGCCGCTGGCGAGGTCGTCGGCTGACGCCGGGCGCAGCAGGGGTCGGCCGGAATCCAGCACCTGCCAGCCGGCCAGGCTGCCGCCGATTTCCGGGGCCAGGGTCAGGCGGGTCAGGCGGTCTTGCAGAATCAGCATGGAGGCCTCCGAGAGCGTAAACATGAAAATACCCGGCGGGGGCGGGACAGGTCGCTCTCGGCCATGCTCGCGCCGGCCGACACGAAGAAAGGGATCGCCGGCAGGGAGAACTTGTCCGTGTTGCCGGCGATAGTTCTCCTGCACATCGCCATGCAGGCTACCGAAGTGCGGGGAATGGGCAGTCCAGAGCGGAGCAAATTCAGGAAAACTTCAATTCAGGTACCTGGAACATGACAACGCCTTGCCGAAATGATCGGATACTGCATTTGTATTTATTTGGCGACCGCCAGAAATATACTAATCTTTTAAAAAGTAATGTCATGCTGCTGTATATCGGCAGTCCGGGTGGCGGAAAAACGATTTCACCAGCTCCGGCAACTTCTGGATTCTGCGCAGCGCGCCCAGGGCCAACTTCTTCATTTCCTCCCGGTTCTGCACAAGACGCCTGGAGACACTGCGCTTGACGTGCCCCCAGACCTGCTCGTCCGGGTTCAGCTGTGGCGAGTACGGGGGCAGATAGAAGAGTTTCAGGCGCCCCGCCTGTTCTTCGACGAACGCCCTGACCAGCCGGGCCTTGTGCACCGGATGGCCATCGACGATCACGAAGACCGGCTGCTCGGCACCGATCAGCAGGCGCTTGAGAAACTCGCGGAACACGCTGGCCGTCACCGTCCCGTCGTGCAGCATGAAGCGGAACTCGCCGCGCGTCCCGACCGCCGACAGCATGTTCACCGAGAAGCGTCGGCCGGTCACCTCGACCAGCGGCGTTTCCCCCTGCGGTGCCCAGGTCGTGCCGGCATGGTAGTCGGAGCGCAGGCCCGACTCGTCCGCGAAGTAGATCCTTGCCCCCGCTGCACGGGCCTCGGCCCGAATCGCCGGGTAGGTCTCGTTTTCCCACTGGCGCACCAGCGCTGCATCCTGCTGCCAGGCGCGATACAAGGGTTTTTGCGCGGTGAAGCCGAGCAGCTTCATGACTCGGCTCACGGCGGACAGTGACAGCGTCTTGCCGAACTGGCGGCGGATCAGTTTGGCAATCAGCGAGAGGGTCCACAGGCCGAATTCGAAGCGGTATTGCAGCGGCGAGTGATCCCGAACGGCCTGTGCCAGCCAGCGCACTTCCTCGGCACTGATCCTGGGCGGACGTCCGGGAACCGGCTTGGCGAGCAGGGCGTTCTGTCCGCCATTGGCGAAGTCGGACAGCCAGCGAAAGACGCTGCGGATATTGACGCCGAAGGCGGCCGCCACGCTTTGGACGGTCTGCCCTTCGCGAACGGCCTTGATCGCCTGTTGACGCATGACCTGGAGGGAGTGGTGGTCGATTGCCCGACCATCGGAGTTTCGTTTGCATTTCATCGGGGTATTGTCTCTCAATATGACAATACTTTCGATAGACTTAGTAAGTCCCCCGGCTTTACCGGGGGACACTTGCTCTATTTCGCTTGCATTTTTTCCAACGGCACAGGTTTCAGCTTCGGAGTTAGTGTATGGATGGCAAGAAGCGCTATCAGATAAGTGGTTCCAGCCACTATGAAGATGGGCTGGTAAGACTTGAATGCCTCCAGAATGTAGCCATTGTAAGTCGACATCAGCATTCCGCCGATAGCTCCGGCAGTACCCCCTATGCCGATAATGGAGGCTACGGCCTCTTTTGGAAAAAGGTCCGACGGCAAGGTCATCAAGTTGGCCGACCAGGCTTGGTGTGCCGCTGCGGCGCAGCCGATGATCAGGACGGCAAGCCACACATTCGATACGAACTGAGCGGTGATGATCGGTACAACCATGAAGGCGCAGACGAGCATGGTGGTTTTTCGTGCCGCGTTCGCGGAGCGGCCGGCTTTCATTTGTCTTGAAGAGCCCCAGCCACCAATGATCGAGCCGGCGTCCGCCAAAATGTAGGTGGCAATCAGTGCCGGGCCGAAGGTTTTCAGGTCAAGGCCGTAAGTCTTGCCGAGAAAGTCCGGGAGCCAGAACAGATACAGCCACCAGATCGGATCGGTCATGAATTTCCCCAGAGCGTAGGCCCAGGTCTCCTTGAACGTCAGGAGCTTGAGCCAGGATACCTTCACCGGAGCGGTGGTTTCCGAGGATATGAAAGGTGCATCGTCGGAGCGGATATGCGCGAGTTCCGCAGCACCTACCTTCGAATGCTCATGCGGGCGGCGATAGACCAGTAACCAGGCGACCAGCCACAGGGACGTCACTACTCCGATGGAGATGAATGCCGCACGCCAGCCCCAGGCCAGTGTGATGGCCGGAATGAGCAGTGGCGTGATGATAGGCCCCATCGCGGTACCGGCATTGAAGATGCCAGGTAGCCTGGGCGCGTTCCTTCTGCGGGAACCACTCCGAAACGGCTTTCAGGCTGGCCGGAAAACTGCCGGACTCGCCAAATCCCAGGGTAAAGCGTGCTATGGCAAACTGCACGACTGTGTGGACAAGGCCGTGACCGATGGTGGCAATTGTCCAAATGGTAAAGGCAATCGCATAGCCGACACGCACGCCGAGCCGGTCGATGATTCTCCCGAAAGTCAGAAAGCCAATGGCGTAGGCGCATTGAAACCAGAAAACGATGGAGGCGTAATCGGTTTCAGTCCACTTCAGATCGGCCTGCAAGGTAGGCTTGAGGATGCCTATCATCTGGCGGTCGATATAGTTGATACCAATGCCAATGAACAGAAGTGCGCAAATAACCCATCGGTATTTGCCGATCAAGGTTGTTTGGGGTGGAGCAATCTGAGCTGTCATCGCTTTGTCCCAGTTGTTTTTGTTGTATTGCCGGTATGAGGACTCGCAGAAAAAGAGTTCGCCCTCTTTTCTGCGCATGCTCATCCGGGCCGCCGAAATGCGGGGATTGCAGTTCGGAGCAGCACGAGTTCAGGAAGCTTTCCGATCGGTTACTTAGTCGGGCGGGCTCGCGGGATAGCCGGGCAGGCGGAAGGCGAGCGGGAGAGCGAGCAATGGCTTGTTGCGTTTGCCGATCATGAAGCGAGTCTCCTGATTGTTTTTGTTGGAGCGGTTGCGGAGTTGCCGGGGCTGGCTCAACCCCGGAGCACGGGTTCCTCCAGGCCGCGAACGCCCGGGCGCAGGGCGAACACCCCACCGGCCAGGGGCTGGTCGGCGAGGTCGACGCCCTGCGGGCGGATCGAGGTGACGAACAGGGTGTCGAGGCCGGGGCCGCCGAAGGCGCACATCGCCGGCTTCTTCACCGGCACGGCCAGCGAGCGGTCGAGGCGGCCGTCGGGGGTGAAGCGGTGGACCAGGCCGGCGTCGTTGGCGCAGATCCAGTAGCCGCCGTCTTCGTCCACCGCCGCGCCGTCGGGACGGCCGGGATGGCGGAGCATGTCGACGAACAGCCGGCGGTTGTGCGGGACGCCGTCGTCCGGGTCGTAGTCGAAGGCCCAGATGGCCTGCACCGAGGGGTGCGAGTCGGACAGGTACATCGTCCGCCCGTCGGGGCTGAAACCCAGGCCGTTGGGGGCGACGAGGCCGTCCAGCCAGGGCAGCAGCGGTGCACCGCCGGCTTCGCCGACGAAGCGGTAGAGCATGCCGGCGCGATGCCCGGCGGCCATGTCCAGGTGCATGCTGCCGACCCAGAAGCGGCCCTGGCGGTCGCAGCGGCCGTCGTTGCAGCGCATCCCGGGCATGGCGAATGTCGGCCAGACGGCTGGCGGCAAGGCGGCCATCGGCGCCAGGCTGCAGGTGGAACAGGCCGCTCTCCAGGCCGGCCAGCCAGCCGCCCGCCGGGTGACTGGCGATGCAGGCGAGCATTTCGCCGGTTTCCCAGCTCTGCGCGGCGTTGTCCGCCGGGCGCCAACGGTGCAGCCGGCGGGCGGGGATGTCGACCCAGTAGAGGGCCTGTTCGACCGCATTCCACACCGGGCTTTCGCCGGTGCCGTTGCGGGCGTCGAGCACGAGTTCGGCTTGCATGGCGGCGCTGTCTCTTGTCGTGATGGGCGCGTGCGCGGAGCGGATCAGTCGTCGAAGGGGCCGGCCGCGGTGAAGGCGCCGCCCTGGTAGACCGCTGCCGGATCGTCCGCTGCCGGAGCCGGCTGGGCCTCGACCCTGGCGCGGAAGATCTCCGAGCTGTCCTGCGGTTCGAAGCCCAGGTGCGCGGCCAGGCGGTTGTCCCACCACTGGTCGCGGTTGTTCGAGGCGCCGTAGACGATGGTGTGGCCGACATTCGGGGTGAACAGCGCGCGGCCGATGAGGTCGGTGAGGTCGCGATAGCTCAGCCAGGTGCTGAGCATCCGGCGGTTCTGCGCTTCGTCGAAGGAGGAGCCGATGCGGATGCTCACCGTCTCGATGCCGTAGCGGTCGAAGTAGAAGCTGGCCATGTCCTCGCCGTAGGCCTTGGACAGGCCGTAGTAGCCGTCCGGGCGGTGGACGACGCCGGCGTCGAGCTTCTCGCTCTGCTTGTAGAAGCCGATGACATGGTTGGAGCTGGCGAACACCACGCGGCGGATGCCGTGCCGGCGCGCCGCCTCGTAGATGTGGAAGGTGCCGCGGATGTTGGCCTCGAGAATCTCCTCGAAGCGCCGCTCCACCGAGATGCCGCCGAAGTGGACGATGGCGTTCACGCCCTCGGTCAGGGCATGGACCGCGGCCTTGTCCGCCAGGTCGCAGGTGACCACTTCCTCATGGTCGCCGGCAGCCGGCGCCATCGGGCTGATGTCGGACAGACGGAGGATGCGGGCATAGGGGCGCAGGCTTTCCCGCAGGACCTTCCCGAGGTTGCCGGCCGCGCCGGTGAGCAGGAGACGATCGAGGACGGGGCTGGATGCTGGATGGGGCATGGCTGGAACCGCTCGGATTGTTGTTTTTGAATTTTGTCATACGTCGTCGTATGACATGGATCGATTATCGGCAGGGCAGGGCGCCTTTGTCAACGCCGCGTGGCGGGCGCTGCTATCGAATGTGCTGGCTGATGGGCTGCTTTGGTTGTTGTGCGCAAGCCAGTCCGCTTCGGTTGGGCAGCATTGCGTCAGGGTCGCTGGCAGGCTTTGCGCGATTGTCGTCGTCTGCCCCGGAAAAGGGCGCCTGGGGCAAGGCCTTGTGAATGGCGTCATATGATGACGTGGCTTGCGCCGGTCTGCCGCCCGTCCGTGAATCCGCGGTTTCGCGGATCCTGGGCGGGGGAGGGATGCAGCCAGCCTGTCAGACAAGCCGGCCGCGAGGGTTCAGGGGCTGGTGGTGAACTTCACATCGGAGGGCGAAGGGAAGGGCAGGGTCTGGGTGATCCTGCCCGCCTGGCCGGTGGCCGGGTCGCGCTCCATGACCACGATCGCGTTGCTGTTCTGGTTGGCGACGAGGATGAAGCGGCCGCTCGGATCGAAGGTGAATTCGCGCGGTTCCTCGCCTTCCACCGAGTGACGCGAGACGAGACCGAGGTCCCCGTTGTCCGGATCGATCCTGAAGACCACCAGCTGGTTGGCGGTGCCGCGGTTGGTCGCATACAGGAAGCGGCCGTCCGGCGAGACGTGCAGGGCGGCGGCCTTGTTCTGGCCCTTGAAGTCCTCGGCAGCCAGCGGGACGGTCCGCCTGAGCGTGAGCTTGCCGTCGGCATGGTCGAAGACGGCGATCGTCCCCTGCATCTCCAGGGTCACGTAGGCCTGCTTGCCGCTCGGGCTGAACACCAGGTGGCGCGGTCCCGAACCTTCGGGCAGCTGGACGAAGGGCTGCTCCTTGCTGGCGCTGAGCGGATGCTCCGGGTGGGCCGCCGGATCGTAGCGATAGATGTAGATCTTGTCGGCGCCGAGGTCCTGGGCGAACACATAGCGCCCATCGGGCGATTCGACCGCCGAATGCACATGGGGCGACTGCTGGCGCTCGGGATGGACCTGGCTGGCGCGGTGGGTCTTGACCTGGCTGACCGGCTGCAGCCGGCCTTCGCCGTCCACCGGGATCACCACCAGGGTGCCGCCGGGGTCGGCCTCCACCGAATAGTTGGAGACGAACAGGTGCGTGCCGTCGGCGCTGACGCTGAGGTGCGCCGGTTCGGTGCCGAGCGACTTCACATCGTTGATCTTTTCCAGGGTGCCCTTGGCCTGGTCGACGCGGAACGAAGTGACGCGGCCGATGATGTCGCGCTGGCTCAGACCGTTTTCATTGACTGCGAACAGATATTTGCGATCGGGAGAGAAGGCCAGCCAGCTGGGATTTTCCGTCTTCACCACCTGCAGCGGTTCGCTGGAAATGGTCCCGTGCTGGCTGTCGAAGCTGTGCACGTAGATTCCCTCGCTGGGGCCGGCCGTATAGCTGCCGATCCATAGCGGATAGGTCTGCGCCGCCGCCATGCCGGCGAAGGGGAGGGCTGCAAGCATGCAAAGTGCAGCGGCCCGCTGCGATGTTGTTTTTGTCATCTGGGGGAGTTCGCCTTCAAAGACTTGTTGTTGTGATCGGGGCGTGCGGTGGGCGCCGCCTGGATCGGCAGCGGCACCGCGTGCAAGGACGGGGATGCGCTCAAGGTCGCCCCGTCCTGAATGGCATGGCCCCGGACATGCCATCCGTGTCTCCATGAAGCTGTAGCACTTCCGGCGAGGCGGAGCCTCAGGCCGGCTCGACCAGCGGCTGGCCGGTCATTTCCTTCGGCTGCGGCAGGCCGAGCAACTTCAGCATCGTCGGCGCCACGTCGGCCAGCACGCCGCCGTCGCGGATGCGCAGCGGGCGCTGTCCGACATAGATGAACGGCACCGGCTCGCAGGTGTGCGCGGTGTGCGCCTGGCCGGTGCTCTCGTCCTCCATCTGCTCGACGTTGCCGTGGTCGGCGGTGATCAGCGCCTCGCCGCCGACCTTCTCCAGCGCCGCGACGACGCGCCCGAGGCAGGCGTCCAGGCATTCGACTGCCTTGACCGCCGCCGCGAACACCCCGGTATGGCCGACCATGTCGCCGTTGGCGTAGTTGGCGATGATCACATCGAAGCGCTGCTGCTCGATGGCCTCGACGAGCCGGTCGGTGACCTCCGGCGCGCTCATCTCGGGTTTCAGATCGTAGGTGGCGACCGGCGGCGAGGGAATCAGGATGCGTTCCTCGCCCGCGAAGGGCTCCTCGCGGCCGCCGGAGAAGAAGAAGGTGACGTGGGCGTACTTCTCGGTCTCGGCGATGCGCAGCTGGGTCTTGCCGTGGTTGGCCAGGTACTCGCCGAGCACGTTGGTCAGTGCTTCCGGGGCGAAGGCGCAAGGGGCCGGGATGCTGGCGGAGTACTGGGTGAGGGTGACGAAGCCGGCCTGCGGCACGCGCTTACGGGCGAAGCCGTCGAAGTCCTTCTCGACGAAGGCGCGGGTCAGCTCGCGGGCGCGGTCGGCGCGGAAGTTCATGAACACCACGGCATCGCCGTCTTCCACCTTGACCGGCGCGCCGATGCTGGTGGCCTTGACGAACTCGTCGCTCTCACCGCGGGCGTAGGCGGCCTCCAGGCCGGCCGCGGCGGTTTCGGCGGCGAATTCGGCGCTGCCGTCGACGATCAGCTCGTAGGCTGCCCGAACGCGGTCCCAGCGGTTGTCGCGGTCCAGGGCGAAGTAGCGGCCGATCAGGCTGGCGGTACGGCCCTTGCCAAGCCGGGCGAAGCAGGCGTCGAGGGTCAGCAGGGGACTCAGGGCGCTCTTCGGCGGGGTGTCGCGGCCGTCGAGGAAGGCGTGCAGGTAGATCCTCTCGGCGCCGCGGCGCACGGCCAGCTCGGCCATGGCGGCGATGTGGTCCTGGTGGCTGTGCACGCCGCCCTCGGAGAGCAGGCCGAGGATGTGCACCGCCTTGCCGGCGTCGACCGCCTGGTCGACGGCGGCGCAGATGGCCGGGTTGTCGAAGAACTCGCCGTCCTGGATGGCCTTGGTGACGCGGGTGAGGTCCTGGTAGAGCACGCGGCCGGCGCCGAGGTTCATGTGGCCGACCTCGGAGTTGCCCATCTGGCCGTCGGGCAGGCCGACGTCCATGCCGGAGCCGGAGATCAGGCCGTGGGGGCAGGTGGCGTTCAGGCGGTCGAGCACCGGGGTACGGGCGGCGTGGATGGCGTTGTGGGCGGGGCTGTCACTGTGACCGAAGCCGTCGAGGATGATGAGTACCAGCGGTTTGGGCGTAGCAGTCATGTTGCGACCCTCCTGGGGAGGCTGAGGCTGGGGAAGAAGGCCCGGCAGGCCGGGCGCCTTGGGATTCGATAGAAGGTCTTGCCGGTGGGCTGTGCCCCGGCTTTCGGCATGCGGGCGTGCCGGGAGAGGGCGTGGGGCGCCAGAGGCGTTCGGGCTGACAGTGGCATGCGCTTACTCATGGGCGCGCGGAGTCGGCTTGGCTGCTGGCATTTCGTACGGGCTCTGCGAACGATGACAAGGCGTCATGCGTACGTACCTTGAGGTGTATTGTTGTAAATTTACTTAAATTTAAGGTTTTCAACCCTTTAAGGTCAAGATTATGTAGGGTTTATTACGTAATTTAACGGTGCTTAATTGTTTCTTCGGCAAATCTGGCCCGGGCGCGTCCCGGACCTCGCCGGAGCGGGATCGTGAGCAGCAAGGCGTTGTGGGCAGGCCCGGCATGGTAAGCCTCCTATTATTGTTGTTCTTGAGCTGAGTAGTTTTAGATAGCGCTATCTTAAATAGCTAAAAAATATATCGCCCAGGTCAGTCAGGCTCATGCTGGCGCCACCATTGGTGGGCGGCGGCGGCCAGTTGCGGAATATCCTGGCGCGAGGCGTCCAGGACCAGGGTCAGGGGCTCGTCCACAGGCGGTTCGAGGGTGGCGAACTGGCTGTCGATCATGCTCGCCGGCATGAAATGGCCGGGGCGTTCGGCGACCCGGCGGGCGGCGACGGCGGGCGTCAGTTCGAGGTAGACGAAGCCGACTCCGGGCACGGCGCTGCGCAGGTGCTCGCGGTAGCTGCGCTTGAGAGCCGAGCAGGAAAGCACCGGGCGCTGCCCGGCAGCGATGGCGCGGCGCAGTTCCTTGCAGAGGACGTCCAGCCAGCCGTCGCGGTCCTCGTCGTTCAGCGGAATGCCGGCGCTCATCTTGCGAATGTTTTCCGCGGGGTGGAAGGCGTCGCCCTCAATGCAGGTGGCGCCGCTGAGCTGGCAGAGCGCCTGGCCGACGCTGGACTTGCCGCAGCCGGCGACGCCCATGATCACCAGGGCAGGAATGGGTGTGTGCATATGTCACCTCGTTGGGTGGATAGCGCCACCTTCGCGGAGGCCGAAGCAATTCGCAAGACGGGGTTGTCGCGTGACCCGGGGTCGTTGTCGTGACTCATGCCCGGAGGCTTGCCGGGGCGACGGCAGCCACGGGCGGATCGAGCGTTTTCCAGAGATTGCCGTGGCCTGTAGGACAGCGCTATCCTATGAGTCGTCCTCTGGTTTGACAAGCCGGTCGGAGGGGATGGGGGGAGACGGCGACGGCGCAGCGGGGCGAGAATGGCCGCTCCGCAGGTGCTGCAGTCTTCCACGGTGCCTGCCGTTCCATTCCGATACTGCTCATGGTGCGACTGTCTAGATGACCACCCCCAAGAACGATAAGAATACCCGTACCACCGGACGTCCGACGCTCAACGAAGTGGCACGTAGCGCCGGCGTCAGTCCGATCACCGCCTCCCGTGCCCTGCGCGGCATTCCCAGCGTCGCCGAGGAGCTGGCGCAGCGGGTTCGCGACGCCGCCCGCGAGCTGGGCTACGTGGCCAATCCGGCGGCCCGGGCGCTGGCTTCTGCGCGCAGCCAGACCGTGGCGGTGGTGGTGCCCTCCCTGGGCAACCAGCTGTTCGTCGAAACTCTCGAGGCCATCCATGCGGTGATGCGGCCGAAGGGGCTGGAGGTGCTGATCGGCAACTCCCACTACTCGCGCGACGAGGAGGAGGACCTGATCCGCAACTACCTCGCCTACCAGCCGCGCGGCCTGCTGCTCACCGGCTTCGAGCGCACCGAGAGTGCGCGGCGCATGCTCGACTCCAGCGGCATTCCCTGCGTCTACATGATGGATCTGGATTCCGGCGCCGGCCTGCATTGCGTCGGCTTCTCGCAGCTGCGCGCCGGCGCGGCGGCAGCCGAGCATTTGATCGCGCGCGGCCGGCAGCGGATGGCCTTCGTCGGCGCCCAGCTCGACCAGCGCACCCTGCTGCGCGGCGAGGGTTTCCGTCGGGCCCTGCAGCAGGCCGGCCTCTACGATCCGGCCCTGGAGCTGCTGACCCCACGGGCGTCGTCCGTCGGCCTGGGCTGCGAGCTGTTCAACCAGCTGCTGGCCAGCCATCCGCAGATCGACGCCATCTTCTTCGGCAACGACGACCTAGCCCACGGCGCCCTGCTGGAGGCCATGCGCCGCGGCGTGAAGGTTCCCGAGCAGGTTGCGGTGCTCGGCTTCAACGACCTGCCGGCCTCGTCCTTCATGGTGCCGCGGCTCAGCAGCATCCGCACGCCGCGCGAAGCCATCGGCCGCCGCGCCGCCGAACTGCTGCTCGCGCTGATGGCCGGCCAGTCGATCACCGAGCCGGTGCAGGACATCGGCTTCGAACTGATGGTGCGCGAGAGCACCTGACGTTTTCGCGCTGGACAGGGGGATCTGTATCTTCCCGGCGCATTGCGCAGCTGCTGCCCGGTTGGATTCGGCAGTCGGCCCGGTTTTCGTTTGGTCTCTGATTTTGTTGTTAAAACAATATCAAAATACGCAAATAAAGGGCTGTTTTTTCCGTTAATACAGGGTATGGTTGTTTTTATAAAATAAACATAGCCGCTATCTGGAGTCTATCCCATGCATCCCCGCGTCCTTGAGGTAACCGAACGCCTGGTCGAACGTAGCCGTGCCACGCGCGAGCGCTATCTGGCCATGATCCAGGCTGCCGCCGCTGAGGGGCCGCAGCGCGGCAAGCTGCAGTGCGCCAACTTCGCCCACGGCGTGGCTGCCTGCGACGGCAGCGACAAGCAGCGCCTGCGGCTGATGGACTCCGTCAACGTGGCCATCGTCACGGCCTACAACGACATGCTCTCCGCCCACCAGCCCTATGAGCACTATCCGGAGCGGATCAAGCGCGTCCTGCGCGACATGGGCTCGGTCGGTCAGGTCGCCGGCGGCGTGCCGGCCATGTGCGACGGCGTGACCCAGGGCGAGCCGGGCATGGAGCTGGCTCTGGCCAGCCGTGAAGTGATTGCGCTGTCCACGGCGGTGGCGCTGTCCCACAACATGTTCGATGCCGCCCTGTACCTCGGCATCTGCGACAAGATCGTCCCCGGCCTGCTGATGGGCGCCCTGCGCTTCGGCCACCTGCCGGCGCTGTTCATGCCCAGCGGGCCGATGGTTTCGGGCCTGTCGAACAAAGAAAAGGCGGACGTGAGACAGCGCTATGCCGAAGGCAAGGCCAGCCGCGACGAGCTGCTCGAGTCCGAGATGAAGGCCTATCACGGCGTCGGCACCTGCACCTTCTACGGCACTGCCAACACCAACCAGATGCTGATGGAAGTGATGGGCCTGCACCTGCCAGGTTCCTCCTTCGTCAACCCCGACACCCCGCTGCGCGACCTCCTAACCGAGGAGGCGGCCCGCCAGGTCACCCGCCTGACCAAGCAGGGCGGGCAGTTCATGCCGCTCGGCCAGATCGTCGACGAGCGCGTGGTGGTCAACTCGGTGGTGGCGCTGCATGCCACCGGCGGCTCCACCAACCACACCCTGCACCTGCCGGCTATCGCCCAGGCTGCCGGCATCCAGCTCACCTGGCAGGACATGGCCGACCTCTCCGAGGTGGTGCCGACCCTGACCAAGGTCTATCCGAACGGCAAGGCCGACATCAACCACTTCCAGGCCGCCGGCGGCGTGGCCTTCCTGGTTCGCGAGCTGCTCGACGCGGGGCTGCTCCACGAGGACGTCAATACCGTGGTCGGGCGCGGTCTGCGCCGCTACGCCCAGGAGCCCTTCCTCGACGGGGAGCAGCTGGTCTGGCGCGACGGCCCGGCACAGAGCCTCGACGAAAACATCCTGCGTCCGGCGGCGCGGCCCTTCTCGGCCGAGGGTGGCCTGCGGGTGATGGTCGGCAATCTGGGGCGGGGCGTGATGAAGGTGTCCGCAGTGGCGCCCGAGCATCAGGTGGTGGAGGCGCCGGCGCGTGTGTTCCGCGACCAGCAGGAGCTGGCCGATGCCTTCAAGGCCGGCGAGATGGAGCGCGACCTGGTGGCGGTGATGCTCTTCCAGGGCCCGCGCAGCAACGGCATGCCCGAGCTGCACAAGATGACCCCCTATCTGGGCGTGCTGCAGGACCGCGGTTTCAAGGTGGCGCTGGTGACCGATGGGCGCATGTCCGGCGCCTCCGGCAAGGTCCCGGCGGCCATCCATGTCTGTCCGGAGGCCATCGACGGCGGCCCGCTGGCCAAGCTGCGCGACGGCGACGTGATTCGTGTAGACGGCCAGGCCGGCACCCTGGAAGTGCTGGTCGATGCCGCCGAACTGGCCGCTCGCGAACCGGCGAGTGTCCCGCAGGGCGCTGGCGTCGGCTGCGGCCGCGAGCTGTTCTCCTTCATGCGGACGTCCTTCAGCACGGCGGAGCAGGGCGCGAGCGCCTTCACCGCCGATCTGGAAGGGCTGAAGTAGGGGGCTAGAGGAGCTCGTCGTCGCTCGGATAGCGGGTGCTGTTGAGGCTCTCCTTGATCTTGCGCAGGTGCGGCTGGAAGTCCGTACCACGGCGCAGGGTCATGCCGGTGGCGAGCACGTCGAGCACGGTGAGCTGGATGATCCGCGAAGTCATCGGCATGTAGATGTCGGTGTCCTCCGGCAGCGGGATGTCCAGGCTCAGGGTGCAGGCCCTGGCCAGCGGCGAGTCGGCGGCGGTCAGGCCGAGCACCGAGGCGCCATTCTCGCGGGCTAGGTGCGCCACCTCGACCAGTTCGCGGGTGCGCCCGGTGTAGGAAATGATCACGAAGAGGTCGCCGGTATGAGCCACCGAGGCGAGCATGCGCTGCATCAGCACGTCGCTCTGCGCCGACACGGCGAGGTTGAAGCGGAAGAACTTGTGCTGGGCGTCCTGGGCCACCGAGGCGGAGGCGCCGAGGCCGAAGAAGTGGATCTGCCGGGCCTGGATCAGCAGGTCGACGGCCCGGTCGATCGCCTGGGGATCGAGCGCCTGCCAGGCGCTGTCCAGCGAGGCGATGGTGCTGCCGAAGATCTTCCGGGTGTAGGCCTCGGGGCCGTCGTCGGCTTCCACGGCGCGGCTCACATAGGCGGCGCCGCTGGCCAGGCTCTGCGCCAGTTGCAGTTTCAGTTCCGGGTAGCCGCTGACGCCGAACGAGCGGCAGAAGCGGTTGACGGTCGGTTCGCTGACCTGGGCGGCCTGGGCCAGCGAGGCGATGCTGTAGCGGGTGGCTTGTTTCGGGTCCTGCAAGATGGCTTCGGCGACCTTGCGCTCGGCCTTGTTCAGCTCTTCCAGACGGTTCTGGATCTGTTCCAGCAGGTTTCGCGTGCGATCCATGTTGGTTCCTGGGATGGATGGTGCATTGAGTGCCTTATCGTAACTGGGCGCTTCCGGCAGGAGCCACTGGAAATCCCGGTTATGGAGAAATGTTGTTTTATTACGTAATTTTTGTTGATGAAACGATTCAACAATGCTTTCATAAATCGTGACTTTGATAAAAGAACAAATACCATGACTGTTACTCCTGTCGAGCCTTGCACCTTCGCCCTGTTCGGCGCGCTCGGTGACCTGGCCTTGCGCAAGTTGTTCCCCGCCCTCTACCAACTGGACCGCGCCGGCCTGCTGTGTCCCGACACGCGGCTGCTCGCCCTGGCCCGCGAGTCCGGCGAGGAGAGTCGCCACCTGGCCACCATCGCCGAGCACCTGCGCCGCCACGTGCCGGGCGTGGAGCTGGAGGAGGGCGTCCTGCAGCGCTTCCTTGGCCGCCTGGACTACCTGTCGATGGATTTCCTCAACGCGGGCGACTACGCCGCGCTGGCCGACCGGGTCGGCGAGGCGCAGCGGCTGATCGCCTACTTCGCCACCCCGGCGGCGCTCTACGAGCCGATCTGCGCCGGGCTGGCCGAGGCCGGCCTGGCCGAGCGCACCCGGGTGGTGCTGGAGAAGCCGATCGGCCATGACCTGGCATCCTCGCGCAAGGTCAACGACGCGGTGGCGCGGCACTTCCCGGAAGACCGCACCTACCGGATCGACCACTACCTGGGCAAGGAGACGGTGCAGAACCTGATCGCCCTGCGCTTCGCCAACAGCCTGTTCGAGACCCAGTGGAACCAGAACCACATCTCCCACGTGGAAATCACCGTGGCCGAGCAGGTGGGCATCGAGGGTCGCTGGGGCTACTTCGACAAGGCCGGCCAGCTGCGCGACATGATCCAGAACCACCTGCTGCAGCTGCTCTGCCTGATCGCCATGGACCCGCCGAGCGACCTGTCGGCCGACAGCATCCGCGACGAGAAGGTCAAGGTGCTCAAGGCGCTGGCGCCGATCGACGCCGCCCAGCTGAGCCAGCAGGTGGTGCGCGGCCAGTACGTGGCTGGCAGCATCCTCGGCAAGCCGGTACCCGGCTACCTGGAAGAGGACAACGCCAACCCCAGCAGCGACACCGAGACCTTCGTCGCCCTGCGCGCGGAGATCCGCAACTGGCGCTGGGCGGGGGTGCCGTTCTACCTGCGCACCGGCAAGCGGATGCCGGAGAAGCTGTCGCAGATCGTCATCCACTTCAAGGCGCCGCCGCACTACATCTTCGCCGCGGAGCAGCGCCCGCTGATCGGCAACAAGCTGATCATCCGCCTGCAGCCGAACGAGAGCATCGCCCTGCAGGTGATGACCAAGGAGCAGGGGCTGGACAAGGGCATGCAGCTGCGCAGCGGTCCGCTGCAGCTGAATTTCTCCGACACCTACCGCAGCGCGCGGATCCCCGACGCCTACGAGCGGCTGCTGCTGGAAGTGATGAAGGGCAACCAGAACCTGTTCGTGCGCAAGGACGAGATCGAGCACGCCTGGCTGTGGTGCGACCGGCTGATCGCCGGCTGGCGCCTGCAGGGCGAGGCGCCCAAGCCCTACGCGGCGGGCAGCTGGGGGCCGCTGTCTTCGATTGCACTGATCACCCGTGACGGGAAGAGCTGGTATGGCGACTTCTGAGGCCGTCCGGCTCGCCCCGGTCGAGTCCGGCGGTTGTCCGGCTTGCCAGGGACAGCGCTACCTGATCCATTGTGCCGATTCATGCCCTTTTCCGAATTTTTCCGACCTCTACCGGTGCCTGTGAGCCCGAAGGACCAACCGATATGAGCAGCATTCAGAACAATAAGCCGGCAACCTCCCAGACCGTGCCGAGCATGGCCGACAAGGTCGCCCTGATCGATCGGCTGTGCGAAGAGGCCCGCATCCTTCCAGTCATCACCATCGAGCGTGAGGCGGACATCCTGCCGATGGCCGACGCCCTGGCCGCCGGCGGCCTGCGCACCCTGGAGGTCACCCTGCGCTCCGAGCACGGCCTGACCGCCATCCGCGTGCTGCGCGAGGCGCGCCCTGACCTCTGCGTCGGCGCCGGCACCGTGCTCGACGAAACGATGCTGGCCGATGCCGTGGCGGCAGGGGCGCAGTTCATCGTCACCCCCGGCAGCACCCCCGAACTGCTGAAGGCCGGAGTGAGCTGCCCGGTACCGCTGCTGCCCGGTATCGGCAGTGCCTCGGAACTCATGCTCGGCTACGCCCTGGGCTACCGCCGCTTCAAGCTGTTCCCGGCCGAGATCTCCGGTGGCATCCCGGCGCTGAAGGCGCTCGGCGGGCCGTTCGGCAACGTCCGTTTCTGCCCCACCGGCGGCGTCAACCCGGGCAACGTCAAGAACTACATGGCGCAACCCAACGTGATGTGCGTGGGCGGCACCTGGATGCTGGAGAGCGCCTGGACGCGTGCCGGCGACTGGCAGCGCGTTCAGCAGGCCAGTGCCGAAGCCCTGCAACTGCTGGGCTGACCGCCTGACCCGAAGGCTTTTCCGCTTGCCCGCTTTTGCCTTGCATAGAAAGTTTCCTGGAGGAATCAACAAGATGCTGCGAAGAACGAAGATTGTCGCCACCCTCGGCCCAGCCACCGAAACCCCCGAAGTCCTCGAAGGCCTGATCAAGGCCGGCGTCGACGTGGTGCGCCTGAACTTCTCCCACGGCAAGGCCGAGGAGCACATGGCTCGCGCCGCGCTGGTGCGCGAGATGGCCGCCAAACACGGGCGCTTCGTCGCCATCCTGGCCGACCTGCAGGGGCCGAAGATCCGCATCTCGCGCTTTGCCGAAGGCAAGGTGATGCTGCAGAAGGGCCAGCAGTTCATCCTCGACGCCGCCCTGGACAAGAACGCCGGCGACGCCACCCGTGTCGGCATTGACTACGAGGCGCTGATCACCGACAGCAAGCCCGGCGACATCCTGCTGCTCGACGACGGCCGCGTGGTGCTCAAGACCCTCGAGGTCAAGGCCACCCAGCTGGTCTGCGAGGTACAGGTCGCCGGCCCGCTGTCCAACAACAAGGGCATCAACCGCCAGGGCGGCGGCCTGTCCGCCTCGGCGCTGACCGAGAAGGACTGCGAGGACATCAAGACCGCCGCGAGCATGCAGGTCGACTACCTGGCGGTGTCCTTCCCGCGCGATGCCGCCGACATGCAGCACGCCCGCCGCCTGATGCAGGAAGCCGGCGGCAACGCCGGGCTGGTGGCGAAGATCGAGCGCGCCGAGGCGGTGGCCGATGCGCAGGTGCTCGACGGCATCATCCTCGCCTCCGAGGCGGTGATGGTCGCCCGCGGCGACCTGGGCGTGGAGATCGGCGACGCCGAGCTGGTCGGCGTGCAGAAGCGCATCATCGAGCGGGCGCGGGTGCTGAATCGCGCGGTGATCACCGCCACGCAGATGATGGAGACCATGATCACCCAGTCGCTGCCGACCCGCGCCGAGGTGTTCGACGTGGCCAACGCGGTGCTCGACGGCACCGACGCGGTGATGCTCTCGGCCGAGACTGCCGCCGGTTCCTACCCGGTGGAGACCGTGGAAGCCATGAGCCGGGTGATCCTCGGTGCCGAGAAGCACCCGCTGGCGCATCGTTCCAAGCACCGCATGGACCAGGTGTTCCACAAGATCGACGAGACCATCGCCCTGTCGGCCATGTACGCGGCCAACCACCTGGAAGGGGTCAAGGCGATCATCTGCCTGACCGAGAGCGGCGACACCCCGCGGCTGATGTCGCGGATCCGCTCGCACCTGCCGATCTACGCCTTCTCCCGCCATCCGCGCACGCAGAGCCGCGTGGCGCTGTTCCGCGGCGTGAACCCGGTGCCCTTCGAGACCGACCGGATCGCCGAGGCCGAGCTGAACGCCCGGGCGGTGAAGGAGCTGATGCAGCGCAACCTGGTGTTCGAGGGCGACCTGGTGCTGATCACCAAGGGTGATGCCGGTGCCCAGGGCGGCACCAACACCCTGCGCATCGTGCGCGTCGGCGACATCGTCCAGTGAGGGAGGGACATTCGATGCAACGCAACACGCCCAGCCAGGAGGCGGAGCGGGACTGGCCCCGCGACTTCGACGTCCGCGCCGAATACGCCGAACAACAGGAACTGCTCGCCGCCGAGCGCGAGCCCCTGCCGACCCCAGCACAGGACACCCGGAACCATGGCTAACCAGAGCACCCTGATCCAGCAGGTCGCGGCCCGCGAAATCCTCGACTCGCGCGGCAACCCCACCGTCGAGGCGGTGGTCACCCTCGCCGGCGGCGCCGTCGGCATCGCCAGCGTGCCCTCGGGCGCCTCGACCGGCACCCGCGAGGCCCTGGAGCTGCGCGACGGCTCGCTGCGCTACAAGGGCAAGGGCGTGATGAAGGCGGTGGAGAACGTCAACCAGCCGATCCGCGAGCGGGTGCTCGGCCTCGACGCCTGCGACCAGCGCGCGGTCGACGACGCGATGCTCGAGCTGGACGGCACCGAGAACAAGAACATCCTCGGCGCCAACGCGATCCTCGCGGTGTCCCTGGCCACCGCCAAGGCGGCCGCCGCGGCCCGCGGCCTGCCGCTCTACGCCCACCTGGCCGAGCTGTACGGCGCGCCGGGCGAGTACAGCATGCCGGTGCCGATGATGAACATCCTCAACGGCGGCGAGCATGCCGACAACAATGTCGACATCCAGGAGTTCATGATCCAGCCGGTCGGCGCGGCCAGCTTCCGGGAAGCCCTGCGCATCGGCGCCGAGGTGTTCCATACTCTGAAGACCGTGCTCTCCGAGCGCGGCCTGAGCACCGCGGTGGGCGACGAGGGCGGCTTCGCGCCGTCGCTGGCTTCCAACGAGGAAGCCCTGGTGGTCATCCAGGCGGCGGTCGAGCGGGCCGGCTATGTGCTGGGCAAGGACATCACCCTGGCCCTGGACTGCGCCTCCTCGGAGTTCTACCACGACGGCGAGTACCGGCTGGCCGGCGAGGGCAAGACCTTCGACTCCAAGGGCTTCGCCGACTACCTGGCGAGCCTCTGCGAGCGCTACCCGATCGTCTCGATCGAGGACGGCATGGACGAGAGCGACTGGGCGGGCTGGGCCTACCTGACCGAGAAGCTGGGCGACAAGGTGCAGCTGGTCGGCGACGACCTGTTCGTCACCAACACGAAGATCCTCAAGGAAGGCATCGAGAAGGGCATCGGCAACTCGATCCTGATCAAGTTCAACCAGATCGGCAGCCTGAGCGAAACCCTCGACGCCATCCGCATGGCCCAGCTGGCCGGCTACACGGCGGTGATCTCGCACCGTTCGGGCGAGACCGAGGACACCACCATCGCGGATCTGGCGGTGGCCACCCGCGCCGGGCAGATCAAGACCGGCTCGCTGTGCCGCTCGGACCGGGTCGGCAAGTACAACCAGCTGCTGCGCATCGAGGAAGCGCTGCAGGGCAAGGCGCCCTATAGCGCGGAGTCGCTGCTGCGCCGCCGCTGCTGCAGCCACTGAATCCAGTCGGACGGTCGATGCGCCCGGTAAGGCCGGGCGCGTTTCCACATCACAACGAGGACGACGTAGAGTCATGAGCACCGAGAGCCGTCTGCAAAACCTGTTCCCCACTGCCGCCGAGATTCCCGAGCAGTACCGCCTGGGCGCGCCGATCGAGCAGCGCGAATACCTGATCGACGGCAAGCTGTGCCGCTGGGAAGGCCCGCTGGCCACCGTGCGCAGCCCCATCCACCTGAAAACCGACAAGGGTGACGAGCAGGTCATCCTCGGCAGCACCCCGCTGCTCGATGCCGGCGCCGCGCTGACCGCGCTGGACGCCGCGGTCAAGGCCTACGACAACGGCCAGGGCCTGTGGCCGAGCATGCCGGTGGCCGAACGCATCCAGCACGTCGAGACCTTCCTCGCCCGCATGCGCGAGCAGCGCGAGGCGGTGGTCAAGCTCCTCATGTGGGAGATCGGCAAGAACCTCAAGGACTCCGAGAAGGAGTTCGACCGCACCTGCGACTACATCGTCGACACCATCCAGGAACTCAAGGAGCTGGACCGCCGCTCCAGCCGCTTCGAGCTGGAGCAGGGCACCCTCGGCCAGATCCGTCGCGTGCCGCTGGGCGTGGCGCTGTGCATGGGTCCCTACAACTACCCGCTGAACGAGACCTTCACCACCCTGATCCCGGCGCTGATCATGGGCAACACCGTGGTGTTCAAGCCGGCCAAGTTCGGCGTGCTGCTGATCCGCCCGCTGCTCGAAGCCTTCCGCGACAGCTTCCCGGCCGGGGTGATCAACATCATCTACGGCCGCGGCCGCGAGACCGTCAGCGCGCTGATGGAAACCGGCAAGATCGACGTGTTCGCCTTCATCGGCACCAACAAGGGCGCCAGCGACCTTAAAAAACTCCACCCGCGCCCGCACCGCCTGCGCGCCGCCCTCGGCCTGGATGCCAAGAACCCCGGCATCGTCCTGCCGCAGGTGGACCTGGACAACGCGGTCAGCGAGGCGATCACCGGCGCCTTGTCGTTCAACGGCCAGCGCTGCACGGCGCTGAAGATCCTCTTCGTCCACGAACAGGTGGTCGACAGCTTCCTCGAGAAGTTCAACGCCAAGCTGGCCGCGCTGAAGCCGGGCATGCCCTGGGAGCCGGGCGTGGCGCTGACCCCGCTGCCCGAGCCGGGCAAGAGCGACTTCCTCAAGACCCTGGTGGCCGATGCCCAGGCCAAGGGCGCGCGGATCGCCAACCCGGGCGGCGGCGAGGCGCGCGAGACGTTCTTCTACCCGGCGGTGCTCTACCCGGTGACCGCCGAGATGCGCGTCTACCAGGAAGAGCAGTTCGGTCCGCTGGTGCCGGTGGTGCCCTACCGCGACCTGCAGACGGTAATCGACTACGTGCGCGAGTCGGACTTCGGCCAGCAGCTGTCGATCTTCGGCAACGATCCGAAGCAGGTCGGCAAGCTGGTCGACGCCTTCGCCAATCAGGTCGGGCGGATCAACATCAACGCCCAGTGCCAGCGCGGTCCGGACAGCTTCCCGTTCAACGGCCGGAAGAACTCGGCGGAAGGTACCCTGTCGGTGTACGACGCGCTGCGGGTGTTCTCGATCCGTACCCTGGTGGCGACCAAGTTCCAGGACGACAACAAGCAGCTGATCAGCGAGATCATCCGCAACCGCGAGTCGAGCTTCCTGACCACCGACTACATCTTCTGACGGGCGATGCCGGACAGCGCTTCCCGTGCTGTCCGGCCGTTATCCGGGCCGCGTTCTGTCTGCACTTTCCCGCTCCGGGGACAGGTCGAGAAAACGATGTCTGGATAGCGGATCCAGCTATACCTTGAAACAAAGTTGCTCTATCATTAGGCCAGCTGAAACGTTTCAGCTTAAGCCGCTTCACTGCGCTGTTTCAGTCTGAGGAATGCCCCCTCATGGCTTCGAATAAATATAAGAAGGTTCACTGACATGCTGTATTGCCCATCCTTGTCTCCTGAATTCATTCGCTGCCCCTCTCTTGTCCGTTCCTCGGCTGTCTGCGCCCGCACGAGCGACCCCGTGTGGAAGCGTTCTTCCACGCCAGCACGAAGTCCCTTGCTCACGCCTGGCTCCTGAGGCCTGCGAAGGCGCGAGGGCGAGGGTAAAGCCCTTCATCTCCCGGACGACCAGGTAGCCCTGCGCACTGGAGTCTGTCGGTGCAACGATGGCGTAAAGGTAGCGCTATCTACTTGATTGCAAGTTCCTGGCGGTAATCGGCGACTGTCCTGGGGTACAGGTCTTTACCGGCTAGAAAAAATAAGAATCGGAGCGGATATGAAGAAAAATTCGATGAAAAAGGCACTTTATCCACTGTGTGCCTTTCTTGCATTTCCCCTGACAGCCCAGGCGCTTAATTTCAGCGGCTATTACCGCCTTGGGGTCGGCGGCAATACCAAAGGCGGTACGCAATCCTGCTTCCAGTTACCCGGCGCGCCCTCGAAATACCGGCTCGGCAACGAGTGCGAGCAGTGGAGCGAACTTGCCTGGGATCACGATATCGCCCTTTCCGATGGCTCGACCCTCTCCGGCATGGTCATGGGCGGCTTCTACAACCCCATCGGGCATAAGCCGAAGTTCAAGGATTCCAACGAGCATGGCGGGGGTTCCTCGCGGATCCAGCAGATGTTCGTCGAGTGGAAGAACGCCGCGGTACTCAACGGCGGCAACTTCTGGGTCGGGCGCCGCTACTACAAGCGGAACGACATCCACATGACCGACTACTACTACTGGAACCAGAGCGCCACCGGTTTCGGTTTCGACGAAGTGCCCATCGGCGACCTGCGCTACAGCTACGTCTTCTCGCGCAAGGACGATTATTGGCAGAACCCCTACGTCACCCGCCACGACTTCAACGTCAACGGCTTCAAGACCAACCCCGGCGGCGAGGTGCAGGTGGGTCTCAGCTATCTGCAAAAACCGAGCGGCGATGATAGCCACAGCGGCTGGTCGGTGGCCGTGCAGCACAAGCAGGAAGGCTTCCTTGGCGGCAAGTACAACACCTTCGCCCTGCAATACGGCGAGGGGCCAGGCACGAGGCTGGGCTACACCGGCGATAGCGAGCTGGACAAGGAAAACAAGAGTTGGCGCATGGTCGAGTACTTCGACTGGCAGACCACGGAGCGCTTCGGCGGCCAGTTCCAACTGGTCTACCAGAAGGACGTCCGTCCCGATGGCGACAACATGCGCTGGCTGTCGGTCGGCGTGCGGCCGGTGTACGCCTTCACCGAGACGTTCAAGGTGAGCGCCGAGGTCGGCCACGACCAGATCAAGGCGACCGACGGCACCCGCAAGCTGACCAAGTTCACCATCGCGCCGACCTGGTCGCCGGGCGGCCCGGGCTTCTGGGCGCGGCCGGAACTGCGCGTCTACTACACCTACGCCACCTGGAACGAGGCGGCGCAGCGCGCGGCCACCGAAATGAACCCCGAGTCCGCGCTGTCCGAGACCGGCGCCTTCGGTACCGACCGCCACGGCGGCAACTTCGGCGTGCAGGTCGAGTACTGGTGGAAGTGAAACCGGGGGCCGGCCGATTCGGCGTGGCGGACGAAAGCTCCTGGCCCGTGACCGATGGGCAGCAGGATCCGGGCGGGCGATGGCCGTAAGGGAAGGGGAGTCGAGGCTCCCTTTCTGCCTGTCTCTGATCGAGAGCGAGCGCTGCGACTCCGCCCCAGGATTCCGCAAGGCCTGTGTAACGGTGCTGTACAAGCCCGCCCTTGTCGAACCGGACATCTACGCCTCTTGTTTTTATATGCTCTATAGTTAACGTTAACATAGCGTTTTGAGAACCTTTTGGCAAGGCCATCGCCCGTGCGTTTTCATAGGTGTGCGTCCTTTGCTGTTTGTTTCTCGATAGGATCTGGGAGAAGCAAAACTTGAACCCTGTCGGGGAGAGGCGCCGCGCCGACAATGTCGCCTCAGACGTGCCTCCTATGGCCCTTGGCAACACGGGCTCCGCTATCTGTATGGCCATACAGATAAAGGTTGCCTGAGCGCCCGTTACTGCACATGCTTGGCGCCATCGCGACAACGACTGATGGCGACCATGCGGCTCTTCCTCTGCGAAAAACCCTCCCAGGCCAAGGACATCGCCCGAGTGCTCCAGGCCACCCGGCGCGGCGACGGCTGCTGGCTCGGGCCGGACGTGACGGTGACCTGGTGCATCGGCCACCTGCTGGAAACCGCGCCGCCGGATGCCTACGACGCCCGCTACAAGCGCTGGAACCTCGCCGACCTGCCCATCGTCCCCGAGCGCTGGAAGATGCTGGTCAAGCCGAAGACCGCCAGCCAGTTCAAGGTCGTCAAACGCCTGCTCGGCGAATGCACAGAACTGGTGATCGCCACCGACGCTGACCGCGAGGGCGAGATGATCGCCCGCGAACTGGTGGAGCATTGCCGCTATCGCGGGCCGATCCAGCGGCTGTGGCTGTCGGCCCTGGACGACGCCTCGATTCGCAAGGCGCTCAAAGCGCTCAAGCCGGGCGCCGAGACTTTCACTCTCTACCACGCGGCGCTGGGCCGCTCGCGCGCCGACTGGCTGATCGGCATGAACATGAGCCGGCTGTTCACCCTACTCGGCCGCCAGTCCGGCTACCAGGGCGTGCTGCCGGTGGGCCGCGTGCAGACGCCGACCCTGCGCCTGGTGGTGGACCGCGACCGCAGCATCGCCGACTTCGTGCCGGTGCCGTTCTGGGCCATCGAGGTGCAGCTGCTCAGTGACGGCACGCCGTTCACCGCCCAGTGGCGCGCGCCGGAGGACGCCTGCGACGAGCAGGGGCGCTGCCTGAAACAGGCGCTGGCGCAGCAGGCGGCAGACGCCATGCGCCGCGCCGCCAGCGCGCGGCTGATCAAGCTGCAGACCGAGCGCATGCGCGAGGCGCCGCCGCTGCCGTTCGACCTCGGCACCCTGCAGGAAGTCTGCTCGAAGAGGCTCGGCCTCGGCGCCCAGGAAACCCTCGACATTGCCCAGGCGCTCTACGAGACGCACAAGGTCATCACCTATCCGCGCAGCGATTGCGGCTACCTGCCGCAGAGCCAGCACGGCGAGGCGCCGGCGATCCTCGCCGCGCTGGGCCGTGCCGATCCGGCGCTGGCCGCCCTGCAGCCCCACCTCGACCCGCAGCGCCGCTCGCGGGCCTGGAACGACGCCAAGGTCGGCGCCCACCACGGCATCATTCCCACCGCCGCCGCGCAGAGCCTCGACCGCCTGGTCGGCAAGCAGCGCGCCGTGTTCACCCTGATCCGCGCCCGCTACCTGGCGCAGTTCCTGCCGAATCACGAATACGACCGCACCCAGGCCGACTTCGACTGCGCCGGCCACGCCCTGCGCGCGGTGGGCAAGCGCATTGTCGAGCCCGGCTGGCGGCGCGCGCTGCCCGAGGCGCTGACCCCGGCGAAAGGGCGCGAGGCCCCCGAGCCGCAGGCCCTGCCGGCGCTGCGCGAAGGGCAGGACTGCGCCGTCAAGGAGGTGACGCTCAAGGACCTCTGGACCCAGCCGCCCAAGCCGTTCACCGAGGGCGACCTGATCAAGGCGATGAAGAACGTCGCCAAGCTGGTCGACGATCCGCGGCTCAAGCAGAAGCTCAAGGACACCACCGGCATCGGTACCGAGGCGACCCGTGCCGGGATCATCCAGGGCCTGCTGGACCGCGGCTATCTCGTCAAGCAGGGCAAGGCGCTGGCCGCCACTCCCGCGGCGTTCAGCCTGATCGATGCCGTGCCGAAGCCCATCGCCGACCCCGGCACCACGGCGATCTGGGAGCAGGCGCTGGACATGGTGCAGAGCGGCGAGATGCCGCTGGAGGAGTTCGTCGCCAAGCAGTCGGCATGGATGAGCAAGCTGGTGGAGCGCTGCGCCGGCCTGCGCCTGACCATCAGCGGCCCGCCGGCCTCGGCCGGGCGCGGCGCCGCGCCCTGGAAGAAGAAGCGCAAGGCCGCCTCCAGCAAGGCGGCGACCGGCCGGCGCAGCGGAAAGCCGGTCGCCGCGGACTGACGGACGGCCGTTTTCCCAGGGCTCTCGGCCAGTCCGCTTATCTATAGTGTGCCCAGGGGCAAGTGCTCACGCTTTTGATTTCCCGAGTCGGGCAGGTGGGCGCAACCCGACCGATCAGGCATGTGAAAGCCATGAAGAAACGACGGATTGCAGTCATCGGCCTGGGCAACCTGGGACGCAGCTGTGCCGAGGCGCTGCTGGTCGATCCGACCCTGGCGCTGGCGGGGGTGGTGCGGCGCAGTCCCGCTCCGCTCGACTGGCTGGGCGACATCCCGGTCGTCGGCCATGTCGCCGAGTTGAACGAGGTCGATGCCGCGCTGCTCTGCGTGCCCCCGGACGTGGTCCTCGGCATGGCCAACGAGCTGCTGCAAAGACGACTCCCTGTGGTGGAGTGCGCGCGTCTGCACGGTGACGCCTTTCTTGCCCACAAGGCGGAAATGCAGCGGGTGGCACGCCTGCGCAAGACGCCCGCGGTGGTGGGCGCGGGCTGCGATCCGGGCATCCTCTCGCTGTTCCGCAACCAGTTCGCGCTGCTGATCCCCCACGGGCACACACGCAGCAGCCTGTATGTCGGCACCAGCCTGCACCACTCGCTGGCCGCGGAGGGGATCGAGGGCGTCGGCAAGGCGCTGGCGACCGAGCTGAAGGCCCAGGACGGCAGGCTCCAGCGCTATGTGTATGTCGAGCTGGAGCCCGGCGCCGATGCGGCCGCCGTGGAACAGGCCATCCGCCAGGACCCGCTCTATCTGGACGAGGAAACCCTGGTGTTCCCGGTGGAGAGCGTCGCCACGCTGGAGGAGACCAACCGTGGCCTGGTGCTGGAGCGCCATGCGGCGGCGAGCGACGCCGGCCATGCCGCCCTGCTGCTGGAGGCGCGCTTCAACGAGACGGAACTGGCGGCGCGCATGATGCTTGCCGCGGCGCGGGCACTGCCGCAACTGCAGGCCGGCGCCTATTCGCTGGACGATCTGCCCGCCCGGGTGCTCTGGGGCGAGCAGGGCGCGAGCGCGGAAAGGGAGTGGATGTGAGCGGTTTTGCTTAGGGCCTAAGGATTGCTGGCGAGCATCTCGCCATGGGTTAACTCGCCGTTATGGGAAAACGGCACTTTGCGTCCGAACAGACGGCCAGTCTTGACCTCCCCACTCACCTGATAAGCGATGGGGGTTTCAGCTTTCTTCAGCAACTTGACGAGGGGCTTCATGCGCCGCCAGAGGTTGGTCGTGACCGGCACCTCGAATTCTTGATGGCCGTAGGCTGGAACGGTGAATGATTGCCTCGACTCACCATCGTTTACCAGCTCAAGGTCCTCCAGACGCACCTTATAGGCCAGGCCGCGAACCGGTAGCTTGCTCTCGTTAGGGTTGCTGATCCGGAAGTGCAGAACAAAATCTTGTTCCAGCAGACCAGCCTTGCTGATTTCGACTTGGGTCAACTCCATGACAGGAGGCAGAAACGCCTCATCTGCCCAGCTTGTGGAAGCAGCTGTACTGGCAAGGAGAGTCATGAGCCAAAGGCTGAAAACCCTTGCTTTAGATGCCCGTAAATACATGGGGTCGCTCCCTTGGTAGTCGGCGTTAATAATAATCATTCTTGCCTGTTGCCGCCACTAGTTAAGCTTGGCAAGAACGCATCAGCCGATAAATGACCGGTGTCATATTTTGGATGGCTATTGCGACAGCAGTTTGACTATAGGCAAGTCTTGCTCTGATCCGGTATGTGGCAAGCCTTCCCATCCGTATGCCGTGGGGTCTTGAAGCCGCCAGCCGCACTTCACCACGAATGTTCTCCGCTCACGTGCCGAGAACCATCCCTTCCGCGGCTTCGCCAGTCGGCTAGACTGACCCGATCACGGCGGCCTCGATTCGACGCGGCGATGCCGTCGTCGAGGCGCTCCAACCGGCGCGCCGGCGAGTCATGGATTCATCGCGAAGCTTCCAGGAGAACGCCGCTGGCTGTTTGCGTGTGGATGCAGCTTGCGAATTTCTGACTCACACCATTGGCGCGAGTCCCGGAATGGCTGGTCGGACCTGGCACAGGTATGGGGCCAACTTGGGCTCATTCAGAAGGTTCGACCATGCGACTTATATGGATATGCCTTGCGGCCATCCTGCTCGGGGACCAGGCGATCGCGACAGAGCCAGGGCAGAAAGCGGAAGCGGCAGTAGACAAGGCCGAGGTACTGGAGCAGAAGGCAGCGGCCGAGGAGGGCGTGACACCGCGGACCAAAGCCATCACGAAATCCGAGGCGCAGGCGGTCGACCCGGCAGGCAAGGCGCCCCTGGACGATGCAATCACCTGCCTTGCACGCAGCATCTACTGGGAGGCCAAGGGCGGGGCGTCTGCCGAAATGGAGGCCGTCGCCAGCGTTGCCATGAACCGGCTGGGCCACGAAGGCTTTCCAGACACGCTCTGCGGGGTCGTCAAGCAAGGCTCCGAGCAGGGTGACTGTCAGTTTTCATGGTGGTGCGACGGTCGCGCGGATCAGGTCAAGGAGGACGACCGCTACGAGGTGGCCAAAGAAGTGGCGCGAAAAGCGCTCAACCAGCAACTCAAGGACCGAACCAATGGCGCTTTGTATTTCCACGACAGGACCGTGTCCCCCGACTGGGCCAGGAAATACCGCAAGACAGCCCAGATCGGCAAGTTTCTCTTCTACAAGCCTCGCGGCGGTGCGGCGCAATAGCGCTTCGAGCTTGCGCGCATCCGGTGGGCCGCCGAATGCGCGCTCCCAGGCGTCTGTTGCCGGCTTTTCGAGGGGCCCTCAGGCATCGCGCAAGAGGTCGTGGGCATCGAGCAGCCGGTAGGCGATCTCCGGATGCTTCTCCAGGCCACGACGAATCGCCGCCGGGATCGACTGGCGGGTCTTGCGGCACAGTCCGGGCAGTTCGTCGATGTGAATGGCGATGCCGCGCATGCTGCGCACCTCGTGGAAGCCGGGGGCGATTTCCAGGCGGATGCCCAACTGCTCGTACATGCGTCGCTGCATGTGCTCGAGGTCGGCCAGGCTCTCGAGGTTTTCCAGTCGCTCGAGCAGGCGTTTTTCCTCCTGGCGCGTCAGGCGCAGGATGCGCAGGTCGGCGCCGGGCGTCTCCAGCAGGCGTTCGCGCCCGCAGACGCAGGCACCAGGCGGGCAGGCTTGGCGGATCGGCAAAGAAGGCGTCATGCAATCGATCATAGTGGTCCGCGATCACCGTTGCCCATTGGGTGCGCACATACACATTCAGACTGCCCGGTTCGGCAGGATCAGGTTGACCCGCCATGGCTGCTGCCAGGCATTTCGCCACGTTTCAGGCGTGACCGGATCAAGGGCGCTTCAGGCTTTCGTACCTGACCCAGCCGCACCACCTATGCTTCATAGCCGCAGCCCGTCGTCGACGGTGGGTGCCATATCCCAGCGTTTCGTCCCGCTTTCCTGCCCCAAGGAGCAGCGTCATGCGTATCGATCGTCGTTTCAGCGCCGTTCTGCTTGCCTGGCTGGCCTTGGCGGGTTGGCCGGAGCAGGTCGCCCAGGCCGCCACCGACGCCACCGCCAGTTCTCCCACAGCGGTTGCCTCGGGCGAAGCCGTCTTCCGGCAGGAGGAGCTCGACCAGATGCTGGCGCCGCTGGCCCTGTATCCCGACGCCCTGCTGGCCCAGGTGCTGATGGCGAGCACCTACCCGGGCGATGTCGCCGACGCCGTGGCCTGGTCCAAGGCGCATCCGGATGCCAGCGGCGACGACGCCGTGGGCCAGGTGGCCAACGAGCCCTGGGACCCGAGCGTGCAGTCACTGGTCGCCTTCCCGGCGGTGCTGGTCACTCTCGGCCAGGACCCGGCCTGGGTGCAGCGCGTCGGCGATGCCTTCCTCGCCCAGCCCGACGATGTGATGGATTCGGTGCAGCGCCTGCGCCGCCAGGCGCAGGCCGCCGGCAATCTCCAGTCCAGCGAGCAGCAGCGCGTCATCGTGCAGCCGGCGGCGCCGTCCAGCACCACCACCGTGGTGCAGGCGCCGGCCTCCACGCAGACCATCATCATCGAGCCGGCCGACCCGCAGGTCGTCTACGTGCCCAGCTACAACCCCAGCGTGGTCTACGGCACCTGGCCCAATCCGTCCTACCCGCCGGCGTACTATCCGCCGCCGGCGGGCTACTACTTCGGCTCCGCGCTGGTCGCCGGCCTGGGCTTCGCCGCGGGCGTGGCGGTCATCGACTCGATCTGGGGCGACTGCGACTGGGACCACGGCGACATCGACATCGACGTCGACCGCTACAACAACCTCAACCGCAACCGGCAGCTCGATGCCAGCCAGAACAAGTGGCAGCACAACGCGGTCAATCGCGACGGCGTGCCCTATCGCGACCGTGCCAACCGCGAGCGCTACGGCCAGCGTCTGCCCGGCAGCGAACAGCGCGACGCCCTGCGCGGCCGCGAGCCGGCCCGCGCCGCCGACCGCGAGCGGGCCCGGCAGAGCATGGCCCAGCGCGGCGTCGAGGCCCCGGCCACCAGCAACCGCGAGGCGCGCGAACGGGCCCAGGTCGCCGGCCGCGAGATGCGCGACCAGCCGCAGGCCAGGCAGCGCACGCAGGCCAGCGCCCAGCCGCGCCAGCGTACGCAGAGCAGCCCGCAGGCCCGCCAGCAGGCGCGGCAGAAGTATTCCAGCAGTCAGAAGACACGCAACAATGCCTTCGCCGGTGCGCGCAACCCCTCGCAGGCGCGAGCGTCCGTCAGCCGCGGCGAGGCCAGTCGCGCCTCCGCCAGCCGGCCGAAGGTGGAACGCAGTGGCCGGCCGGTGCAGCGGGCATCCCGCTCGCCTTCACGGGGCAGCGCCCGTCGGCGCTGAAAGGAGATTCGCCATGAATGCCGCATTCCGTATTTTCCTTCCCGTGCTGCTGGTCCTGCTGACGCTGGAGGTGCGTGCGCAGCAGGTCTACCCAAGCCCGGATGCCGCCGTCGAGGCGCTGATCGTCGCGCTGGGCACGGAGAAGGGCGATCCCGTGCGCCTCGCCGCGCTGCTCGGGGACGACTGGCAAACCTGGATCCCCACCGACGATATCGAGCGCAAGGATGTCGACGCCTTCCTCGCCCTCTACCGCGAGAAGCATGCGATCCAGCCCGATGGGCAGGGGCGCGCGCTGCTGGTGGTCGGCAACACGCCCTTGTCATTCCCCCTGCCGCTGATCAAGGGCAAGGACGGCTGGCGCTTCGACCCCAAGGCCGGCGGCGAGGAGATCCGCGCGCGGCGCATCGGCCGCAACGAGCTGGCCACCATCGAGGCGGTGCTGGCCTACCACGACGCACAGATGGACTACGCCGAGATCGACCGCGACGGCGACGGCGTGCTCGAGTACGCACAGAAGTTCCTGAGCAGCGACGGCCAGTACGACGGCCTGTACTGGCCCGAAGAGCCGGGCATCGAGGAAAGCCCGCTCGGCCCGCTGTTCGGCGACGAGCTGCCGGACGGCGTGTGGCACGGCTACCGCTACCGCATCCTCGATGCCCAGGGCCCGTCCGCGCCGGGCGGCGCCTATGGCTACAAGCTCGGCGACAACATGAGCCGCGGCTTCGCGCTGATCGCCTGGCCGGCCGAGTACGGCGACAGCGGGGTGATGAGCTTCATGATCAGCCACGACGGCCAAGTGTTCGAAAAGGACATGGGCCCGGACAGCGCGCAGATCGCCCTAGCGATGCCCCGCTTCGATCCGGACAGCAGCTGGCACGAGGTCGAGGAGCCGACCAGCACCGCTATGCAGAACTAATGAACTCCGCGCCGCTGGCGATCCACCTGGCCGTCGGTGCGCGCGGATTGCCTGCAGCTTTCGAGACAGCTTCCGACTGAAGTCAAAAGCTGGCAACCATGGCGGCTTCGTTTGACCCAAGCCCTAATTTACAAGTAATGGATTTGTACTTTGCGGATGGATACTAGGGTTTGAAGTTGTTGGTCAGGTAGATGCAAACATGAGCGGCCTATTGAAACAAAAGAAATTACATGCCCTTCGTGTGCATGAAATTTGCCTGATAACTCAATGAATTGGCGATCTTTTGACGCAGTATGATCGGGCACTGCTTGGCTTCTATTAATTTATGGCTCGGTGGACAAACCACTGGCACTGAATTTAACTGAATATCTCCGGAGCACTCTCGGACAAGGCGCGCCGATAAGCCGAGGTTACTGTACTCATTAACGGAGAAAGATCATGTTTAAAAAGAGCCATCTGGCTGTTGTAGCAACTCTGGCCATCGCCGCCGGCGTGCAGTGGGTGTCGGTGCCGGTCTATGCAACCGAGCAGGGCGAGCAGCGGCAGGAAGCACGGGATACGAAGCAGGAAGGCCGCGACGAAACAAGGGAGGCGAAGGAGGCATGCAAGGAGGGAGATGAAAGTAGTCGTTCGGAATGTCGCCAGGAGAAACGCGACACCAAGGAGGAAACGCGAGAGGAAGCCCGGGACATCAAGCAGCAATAATCAAAGTGGGTAATCCCCTGGCTATGCCGGGGGAGCCAGAAGGTTCGATCTTTCCGGGAGTCGGTTGTTGCCCCGCGGCGTGGCTGGAGGCGGATGTTGGCACTTTTGGTGATCAAACTGAAACAACTTGTTGATCGGTTTGCGAATGTGCCGCGGAATCCATGGATCAAGGGAGCGTGGCCCTTTCCGCCAATCCATAGTCAAGAAAGGCGGTGCATATGAAAAAGGCTCTTGCGTTCGTCGCTCAAAGGGTGATTGGCGGATTGCTCGTCGTCATACCGATTTACCTCGCCGTCCTGGTGCTTCTCAAGGGAATGAAATCGGTGGGGCAACTGGTGCGGCCGTTCACCCAGCTCCTTCCGGACTGGTTTCCCGCCGAGCAGGCCCTATCCCTTCTCGTCGTATTGATGATCTGCTTCCTGATCGGGGTTGTTCTCCGCACTCGGTTGGGGCAGGTGGCCCGCAAGCAGGTGGAGAAAGGCTTCTTCGAAAAAATCCCGGGCTACTCGCTGTTCCGGAGCCTGACCCAGCAGGTGGCGGGGGACAACCGCCAAAACGTCTGGAAGCCCGCGCTGGTCGAGATCGAGGACGCTCTTGTCCCGGCATTCATCATTGAGGAGTTCGAGGACGGTCGCTACACGATTTTTGTCCCATCGATCCCCACGCCACTTGCCGGCGCCGTCTACGTTCTCGACGGGAAACGCGTGCATCCCTTGGACGTGCCTTTCACCGAAGCCCTCAAAGTCGTCTCCAGGTGGGGATCGGGTGCCAGGGAGCTTGTTGCGGCCATGGAAAGAGACGGCAACCGGCGTGAGGTGGAGAGCTGACTGGCAAGGGCAGACGCAGCGCCGGAAGATCTTCATGAACCGCCCAACGCATTGGGCGGCCATCAAGACAAATCGGCTGCGACCTCTTCGCCAGAGGCTTGCATCCTAGGTGGTGAACTGCCAGTTGATCTTGGCATCGAGGTGGTTGTGGCGTTGCTGCCATGCAGCGACCTCCTTGCGCATCAGCTCGAGGGAGTCGATGCGCCTGTCCAGGCACTGGCCGACGAGTACGTTGATCTCGATTTCGGCCATGTTCAGCCAACTGCCATGCTTGGGGGTGTAGACGAACTCGAAGCGATCTCTCAAGGCCTTAGCCTCACTCCTTTCAAGGTCCGCTGGTTTTCGGGAGGAGAGTTTACGTAAAGACCTTGAAAGGGATGCCCCTGAAAACCGGGATCGTCGAGAAAACCTTGGCCAGCCGGCATGGACGGCTGGCTGCGTGAGGGTTTCCGAAGCCTCGGACTTGGCCAGACCGTTATATTTGGCGAAGGCGGCGTGCAAGAATTGGACGGTCTGCATGGGTATGGGGACATCGGTTATTTTGACGACAACCAACGTGCCGCCCATGCAGTCTTCTTCAAGTCATACCCATTTTATTTATAAGGATAATTTCTGATGATCACTCAGGGACTACTCCCATTCGGTAACCATGTTGCACTCAGCTTCTGCATCCGCTGGGGAGCGATGGTATCGCCCCCTGTTGCTCCCATGGGTCAATCAAACGAGCGAGCAACACCTGCCAGCTTGCGATAGTTAGATGGGGTCATTTCCTTGAGCGCCATAAAGTGACGATTGAAATTGGATATATTGGTAAAGCCCACTTCAAAACAGATATTCGTGATCGGCAGATCACTGTGTACCAGCAGATCACAGGCACGGGTGATGCGTAGGCTATTGACGAACTCTACAAAGCGTCGCCCGGTCGCCTGGCGGAAAAACTTTGAGAAGTAAGTTGGCTGCATGCCGAGTTCTTCGGCAACCTCTTCCAGACTTAGATTCTCGTGGTAATGATTGAAGATATAGTTGACCGCCTGATTTACACGCTGCTGATTCTTTTCGCCAGTTATGGTCAGATAATGGTCGCTGGAAAGTAGTTGATACTGATCTGCCTTGGCAAGAAGGCCCATGATGGACAGGAAGTGAGCAAGAGATTCCAGTCCGCTGGATGTCGCTATTCTCTGCATCAGAAACTGTGCTTCACGGATAGTATCAGCGTTGTGGAATTCGATGCCGAGGCTGGCCCGCTGTAGCAAACCATCCAGTTCGGTGAGCTCCGGCAGGACACTACGTGCGGCCTGCATTATTTCATCAGTGAATACGACAACTTGGTCCCGCTCCGGATAGATTTCCTGTTCATCCGTATGGCTGATCCAGTTATGGGGAAGGTTGGGGCCAATCAGGAACAGAGTGCTGGGGTAGAAGTTGCCGATATAGTCCCCAACGAATACCTTGCCGCTGCTGTGGGTGATCAGGTGCAGTTCGTATTCCTTGTGGTAGTGCCAGCGGACCAGCGGGTCGGGAAAGCCGTGTTTTCGATAAAGAATCGAGCTGTGTTCCTTGGGAGGGATCAGCTCGTAGGAGGGTGGGGAGTGACGTGTTGTGGCTCGCTTGCTCATCACCTTGGGCTTGGATTTTGTCAGGACTTGTGTACTACAAACATAGATAAAGAAGTAAAGCTTGTACACTTTGTTATTTCGAAGATAAGTATATTTCTAGTAAGTTATTGATTTTTATATATTTATTTTTTCATGTTGGGTGTTGCCGGTCTGGCTGCACATTTTTTTGTGCAAAAAAGTACAGGTTTTTTGGTGGTTATGGGTTTGTCTTGGTGGTGAGTGACAGGTGTAATTCCTTTCATCCAGGCTCTCCCGTCGAATGCCCCTGATTCGTGGGATGAGGCACACAAGAAAGATAAAAATAGGCTGATCGCGTGATCGGCAGAGGAGTGAACAATAATAATGAAGCATCCATTAAGCCCAACGGCCGGGCAGCCTGCCAGAGTTCAATCACCATCCAGTAAAGCAATTTGTCGCCGGCTTTATCGGCACGCCGGAAATGGCGCTCCTGGAGGGCTTCGTCAAAGCGCTCAGTGGTTCGGGCGTCACCATCACGCGGGCCTGCGGGCCCGAGTACTGCTTGTCGCTCGATGGCAGCAATCTGAAGGTAGGCGACAAGATAACCTTTGGTGTGCGTCCCGAGCATATTCAGATCACCAATACGGAAGGCAGCCCGTTCAAGGTGCGGCTCGATGTGTCCGAACATCTTGGGGCGGACACCTATTGTCATGTACGGCACAGAACGGCGAAACGTTGATGGTGCGAACTCACGGTGACTTTGGCAGGCACTTTGGCGATGGGGTGGGCTTGGTTCCGGAACTGGACCATCGTCGTCTGCTCGATGCCAATGGCCGCGTCCTGTGCAAACCGGGATCATCGGCCAAGGCGGCCTGATTCCTCCGGCACAACCTTTTTATATTGAACGCTGTTTAAGGTGCGTCTTCAGGCGCGCCGGGATTCTTGTCGGCTGACGAAAGTCCGGGCTTCGCTAGTTTCAGATAAACCCGAGCGGTCTAGAGGTAGCAAAACGTGAAACTCAATACCGAAAATCTGTCTCAACTCCCTGAGCGTATTTTGCGCCCGGTATACGACCGCGGGCAGGTCAAGCAGGGAATAGTACATATTGGTGTCGGTGGCTTTCACCGTGCCCATCAGGCGATCTACACCGAGATGTTGCTCAGCCGGGGCAAGGCCAGCGAGTGGGGCATTTGTGGGGTGGGGCTGCGTTCGGAAGATCGAGCCATGCAGGAGGTGCTGGCATCCCAAGACTATCTCTATACCCTCTATGAACTGGGTGACGGCGACGATACGCAGATCCAGGTCGTCGGCGTCATTGGCGATTTCCTGCTGGCCGAGGACGGTACCGAGGCGTTGATTCGCAAGCTGGCTGACCCTGAAACCCGGATCGTATCGCTGACCATCACAGAAGGCGGCTACTGCACCGACGATAGTACCGGCCAGTTCAATGGCGATCTGCCGCAAATCCACCATGACCTGGCTAATCCGCTGCAGCCTCGGACGGTATTCGGCTTTCTGACGGAGGCCCTGGCCCGCCGCCGTGCTGCTGGCATCAGGCCGTTTACCGTGATGTCTTGCGATAACCTGCCGCATAACGGCCAAGTGGCACGCAATGCCCTGCTGAGCTTCGCCAGGTTGCGTGACGCGGGACTCCGCGACTGGATCGCCACCAACGTCAGCTTTCCGAATGCAATGGTCGACCGGATCACACCGATGACCAGCGATGCGCACCGCTCCCAATTGTATGAGGAAACCGGCATTGAGGATGCCTGGCCGGTGGTGGCCGAGCCTTTCCTGCAGTGGGTGGTGGAGGACAAGTTCTGCAACGGTCGACCGTCCTGGGAGGAGGTCGGCGTGCAATTCACCGACGATGTCACACCCTATGAGGAGATGAAGATTCGCCTCCTTAACGGCAGTCACATGGCAATGGCCTATCTCGGTGCGTTGCTCGGTCACCGCTATGCGCACGAGGCGATGCAGGATTCGCAGCTGCTGGCGTTTGTCCGCGCCTACATGGACCGGGATGTCACGCCGCTGCTGGCCGAAGTGCCCGGCATCGCTCTGAGGGAGTACAAGAACACACTGATCAAGCGTTTCTCCAACAGCGCGATCTGCGACCAGATCAGCCGGCTTTGCTCCGACGGCTCATCCAAGCTCCCGAAGTTCGTGCTGCCGACCCTGCTTGACCAGATTGATTCTGGAACTGACATGCGGCGCACTGCGCTGATCATCGCCGCTTGGTGCCACTACCTGCGCGGCCTCGACGAGCGAGGTGAAACCTACCCGATTCTTGATCCGCGTGCCGTCCCACTACAGGAAGCCGCATACGCCAAAGAGCACCTACTTGAGAGTTTCCTGGGGCTTGAAGATGTGTTCGGGAAGAGGATTCCGGCTTCTGCGACATTCGTGTCCATCTTCCGCCAGCAGCTCGAGCGTCTGCGGACACTCGGCGTGCGGGCCACGCTTGAACTGACGATGGCGGAATAGGGACAGACGACAAGATGTTTGCGACCTTCATTTAAATAAATGAGGTAAACCTCGGCTTGGCCGGCAGGAGCCTTCTGTCTCGACCAAGAGATTGGAGTGTAAGTACCACGTTGTTTTCATCCCAAGCCACGGCTTTGTCAATGGATAATTGCATGTTTATTTTGGTGTGAGGCCTCTGGTCTGGTCGCTATTTTTTGTGCAAAAAATATAGGCATTCTGGTGGCTATGAGTTTGACTTGGTGGTAAATGCCAAGTGTGGTTTCTTTGATCCTGGTCTCCCCGTTGAATGTTTTTGATTTCTGGGGATGGTTACAACAAAGATAATAAACAGGCTGATCGCGTGGTCGGCAAAGGAGTGAACAATAATGAAAACAAAAACACATGCGCTAAGTTTCGATGGCATGGGCGAGGAGCAATTGCCAATACCGAAACATAAACTTCACGGCTGGACTCACTTTATGGGCTTGTATGCCGGTGAGCACGTTGCTGCAACCGAGTTTGTCATTGGTGCAACTTTCGTGGCGATGGGTGCTCAAATTATGGATATCCTCTTGGGGTTGCTGATCGGCAATATCCTGGCGATCCTGAGTTGGACATTGATTACTACACCGATTGCGGTGGAAACCCGGTTGAGCCTGTATACCTACCTGCACAAGATTGCGGGTGGAAATATGACCAAGCTCTATAACTGGGCGAACGTCATTATCTTTACCGTGATATCGGCGGCAATGATTATTCACTTAAGCAGACCACGCTGGTCGTCGGCATCGTGACTGTGATCGTTGCTTGTTTCCCCTTTGTTTTTACGAAAATGCTGCCATTGCTGACCTATGCAGGCCTGTTGGTTGTGCCGGTCGGAGCTATTGTCTTCGCCGAGCACGTTATATTCCCCCGTATCGGTTTGACCCGCTACTGGGTGACATATCGCAAGCTCATCCATAGCACTCCGGCGGTTGCCTCATGGGGTGCAGGACTTGTCTTTGGCTTCGGCCTGAATGTGCTGGATGTCATGTCGTTCTACTACTTGTTCATCCCGACTTGGTTCTTTACCGTGATTCTTTATACACTCATGGCCAAGAAATACGGTGCCGAGGAAAAGTATCCGGAAGAAGAGGCTGAGTTGCTGGCTTTTGACAGGAATGTCGAGGCTTTCCAGGAGGAACAGGCCAGGGCCTATAAGATGCCTGTCAAGGACAATACCACTTTGTCGAAGTGGCTCCATGTGGTATCTCACACGAGTTTAGGTATTGCCTTATTGCTGGCTTGCAACACGATGTTCCGCAGTCCGGAAATGTTTGCCTACCAAGCAAACCGCGAGATTTTCTACAATATTGGGTTCGTTTGTACCGTAATTTATTTCGTGGCCTCCTATTGGGCGATGCGCCGGCGCAAAACTCTTACTGAATCTCAGGATGGTCTGAAAAAGCCTATTTCCACTCCTTCATTGGGTGGCTAGCTGTGATCTCTCAGTAGGTGGTTCATCCGGGGCGTACGCAGGAAGCGCAGGCCCGCCGCCGGCAGGCGCCGGGCCAGCGGCGAGCGCAGCAGGCGCAGGTAGGCGCCCGGCCCGAGCTGGCGGCGGGCATGCAAGCACAGCTGTACCCAGCGCTCGGTCATGACGCGCAGGAGCGCTTCGGGCACATGGCGCTGCGTGCGCCGGTTGGCGGCATCGAGCTGGGCCAGCCATTGCTCTGTCCAGTCGAGATAGTCCCGGTTCAGCGCGGTGCCGAGCTTCTGGGGACGCGACAAGGCATAGTGACGATCGAGGTCTTCCTCGCTCGGCTCGATGCCGAGCTCAAGCAGCGCACGTCGGCAGATCTCGTGCTTGCGCTCGCGGCCCAGGGTGTCGGTCTGCCGAGTAAAGCGGCCGTCGTGCTCGCGCCCGCAGACCAGCACGTCGCCGAGATTGGCCATGCGCTGCGTCCGTGACAGACGCTGATGCAGCTCGTAATCCTGGCAGCGCGGAAAGTCCTCGTTGTAGCGGTACTCGCGCAGGATGGCAGTGCGCGCCATGATCGTGCGGTTGGTCAGGGCACAGTAGAACGCCAGGCTGGCATCCACCTCATCAGGATCGAGCGGCTGGCGGCGGACCTTCCGCAGACGCCGGCCGTTGGCATCCATGAAGTCGCAGGCGCTGCCGATCTGCACCAATTCGGGATGCCGGTCGAGTACCTCGACCTGCCGGGCGAGGCGATTGGGCCAGGCCTTGTCGTCGCTGTCGAGCAGGGCGATGTATTCGCCGCGGGCCAAGTCCAGGCCTCGGTTGCGGGTCGCCGGAATGCCCAAGTTGCGTGAGTTGCATTCCACGCGCAGGCGGGGGTCGCGGTAGCGCGACAGCACCTCGAGGGTGGCGTCGGTCGAGCCGTCGTCGACAACCAGCAGTTCGAAGTCCTCGAAGGTTTGCGCCAGGATGCTGTCGACGGCGCTGGCGATGTAGTGCTGGCGGTTGTGTACCGGAATGAAGACCG
Organism: Azotobacter chroococcum; assembly: GCF_002220155.1. Classification (NCBI taxonomy): domain Bacteria; kingdom Pseudomonadati; phylum Pseudomonadota; class Gammaproteobacteria; order Pseudomonadales; family Pseudomonadaceae; genus Azotobacter; species Azotobacter chroococcum. Next base: position 2,117,443 of record NZ_CP011835.1, read on the forward strand.
TGACGCGCGGTAATGTGAGTGTGGGCATGTCGAGATTTCCCTGGCAGTTGAGCCGGCCCTAGGTGAAAACTCCATCAGCGTAGCGCAACGAGCCGGAGCAGGCCGGCGAGGCGGCCTGTTTGAAGGTAGGTCGTTGAAGTTTTCGCGCGGCACTCATGAATCCCTCTCATAGGCCTTTGCTGTTTCTGCTGGCTAGTCGCAGGTTGCCCGCGCTTTGTAGATTTCGCTGATTGATGGATACCACTGGCGGATGTTTGCCGGTTCCAGCCTGCTTTTGAGTCGGGGGCCGATGCCGGACTACGGCCCCGATTGCCGATGGCGGCGCCTTTCCATTGCCGCAAATCACGGAGAACTCGCATGTGCAATCAATGTGACGACGACAGCCAGGATCATGTTCCCGCCGAGCTTGGGCGGCGCCAGGTGCTGATGGCCGGCGCGGGTCTGGTCGCAGCGCCGCTGCTGGCGGGCGTGACCACGGGGGCGCACGCGCAGCCGGCCCAAGCCGAGCCAGCGGGCGCTGCGCTCGGCAACGGTCCGTTCCCTGCCCGGGGCTACGCCGCGGCCAGTGCCATCAGCGGTCTGGCGCCGATGCAGATCGAGCGCCGCGCCCTCGGCGCCAACGACGTGCTGCTGGACGTGCTGTACTGTGGGGTCTGTCATTCCGACATCCACCATGTCCGCAGCGAATGGGGGCCGGACCGCTATCCCTGCGTCCCTGGCCACGAAATCATCGGCCGGGTACTGGCGGTGGGCAGCGCGGTGACCAAGTTCAAGGTGGGCGACATCGGTGGCGTGGGCTGCATGGTCGATTCCTGCCGCACCTGCGACAACTGCCTGGCCGATCGCGAGCAGAACTGCCTCAACGGCGTCACCCTCACCTACAACTCGCCGGACAAGGTTTCGGGTGGGCACACCTTCGGCGGCTATTCCGACAAGCTGGTCGTCACCGAGCATTTCGTGATCCGCATTCCGCCGGGCATGGGTCTGGCGGCCACGGCACCGCTGCTGTGCGCCGGCATCACCACCTTCTCGCCGATGCAGTACTGGCGGGTCGAACCCGGCCAGCGCGTGGGCGTCGTCGGCCTTGGCGGCTTGGGGCACATGGCCGTCAAGCTGGCGGTGGCGCGCCGGGCGGAGGTCACCATGTTCACCACCTCGCCCGGCAAGATCGCCGATGCGAAGCGGCTTGGCGCCCGCGAGGCGGTGCTGTGGAGCGACAGCGAGGCGATGAAGCGGCTCGCCAATCACTTCGATCTGCTGATCACCACGGTACCCAGAGCCTTCTCGATGCAGCAATTCGTCGATGTCCTCAAACTCGACGCCACGCTGGTCAATGTCGGTGCCCTGGAAGACCTGCAGAGCGTGAGCGGCAGGAGTCTGCTGTTCGGCCGCAAGAACGTCACCGGCTCGATGATCGGCGGCATCGCCGAGACCCAGGAGGTCATCGACTACTGCGCGGCGCGCAACATCAAGGCCGATATCGAACTGATCCGTCCCGATCAGATCAACGAGGCCTACGATCGGGTCGTGAACCAGGACGTGCGCTATCGCTTCGTGATCGACATGGCCTCGCTCAAGACTCCCGCATAGCGGGATTTTTCTTCCCGGTAGCTCTCGCGTGAACGGCATGGAGAGGCGTCACGGCGACCGCGCGGGAAACCCGGCGCCCTTGCAAGGAAAAGCACGCATGAAAATGCTCGCGGCAATGGCCACCTTGTCGTCGCTGCTCGCTTCGGCAGCGTTAGCCCAGGAGGCAGCCATGGTGAAAGTCACACGGGTCGGTACGCAGCCTTCCACCCAGGGTCCTGCCGAATATTTTACCGGCGCCGTGCGTATCGATTCACGGTTCCAGGGGAGTGCTCCGGCGCGCGTTGGCGGTGGGATCGTCACCTTCGAGCCGGGCGCGCGCACCGCATGGCACACGCACCCGCTGGGCCAGACGCTGATCGTCACGGCGGGAGTTGGCCTGGTCCAACAAGAGGGTGATTCGGTTCAGGAAATCAAGCCGGGCGATGTCGTATGGATTCCGCCGGGCGTCAAGCATTGGCACGGAGCCACTGCCACCACGGGCATGACGCACATCGCCATCGCGGAGTCGCTGGATGGCAAGGCGGCCGACTGGCTGGAAAAGGTCAGCGACGAGCAATACGGCAATCGGCCGTAGATCACCAAAGGCGGGCGGTCCATGGAGTCGCGACATTTTCGCTGCTTTCCGGCGCTGCCGAATGCCTGTACATCGCGGCGTGCCACCAGGAAATCGTTTCGGCACATTGGCATTCGCCTCCGACCTGCCGTCTGGGGGACATAATTGGCTCATATCCATGAGACGGATCGATAAATGCCCCGCGAAAACTACAACGATCTCCTGGCCTTCGTGATGGTGGCCCGCGAGGGAAGCTTTACCCGGGCAGCGGCGCAGCTCGGGGTATCGCAATCGGCGTTGAGCCACACCATTCGTTCGCTCGAGGCCAGGCTGGCTCTTCGGCTCCTCACCCGCACCACGCGCAGCGTCTCGCCGACCGAGGCGGGCGAACGCCTGCTCCTGACCCTGGCCCCCCGGTTCGAGGAGATAGACGCCGAGCTTTCGGCCTTGAGCGAGTTGCGAGATAAGCCTGCAGGCACGATACGCATCACCTCTGCCGAGCACGCCGTCGATACAGTCCTTTGGCCCAGGTTGGCGAAACTGCTGCCGGACTACCCCGACATCAAGGTGGAAATCAACATCGACTACGGGCTGAGCGATATCGTCGCGCAGCGCTATGACGCCGGCGTGCGCCTGGGCGATCAGGTCGCCAAGGACATGATCGCCGTGCGCATCGCGCCGGACATGCGCATCGCGGTGGTGGGGGCGCCGGCCTACTTCGCCAGGAAAGCGCCGCCGCGGACGCTGCAGGAGCTGGCCGGTCACGACTGCATCAACCTGCGCCTGCCGACCTACGGCGGGCTGATGGCCTGGGAGTTCATCAAGGACGGACACGAAGTCAAAGCGCGCGTCGAAGGCCAGCTGGTGTTCAACAACAGCTCGCAGATACTCCGCGCGGCACTGGCCGGCTTCGGCGTCGCCTATCTGCTGGAGGACATGGCGCGGGAGCACATCGCCGGAGGGCGGCTCATAACGGTGCTGGACGACTGGTGCCCGACCTTCCCGGGTTACCACCTCTATTACCCGAGCCGCCGGCAGTCTTCGGGGGCCATGGCGGTGCTGATCGAGGCGCTGCGCTATCGCGCATAGCCCCGTATCGCGCTTGCGACGTGCCGGTGCCGGTCATTCCCGGGGGGCCGGAGCGTTTTGGGATCGAGCATCCGCAGCAAGCCGTGTGCCGGGGTGTCGTCGTAGACAGGCATGAGTGCCGCCAGCCGCGCGCTCCCGTAACGGAACTCGGTGCGCGCGCCGCCGGGCTCGACGATCGCCATGCCGGCCGCTCAGGCCCTGGCGCCTGCGGCCGGGTCCAGCGACGCCATGTCGATCACGAAGCGATAGCGCACGTCGGCATGCTCCAGCCGCTCGAAGGCCTCGTTGATCTGGTCCATGCGGATCATCTCGCACTCCGGCAGGATGTTCTTCCGCGCGCAGAAGTCGAGCATCTCCTGGGTCTCGCGGATGCCGCCGATCAGCGAGCCGGCGATCCGGCGGCGGCCGAGGATCAGCGGGACGGTGTTCGGCTCGGCGAGCGGACCGACCTGTCCGACCAGCACCAGGGTGCCGTCGACGTCCAGCAGCGGCAGGTAGGGGTTGAGGTCGTGCTTGACCGGAACCGTATCGATGATGAGGTCGAAGCCGGACTGCGCCCTGGCCATGGCCTCCTCATCCGTCGAGACGAGCAGCCGGTCGGCGCCGAGGGCCAGCGCGTCGGCCGCCTTGTCCTTCGTGCGGCTCATGACGGTCACCTCGGCGCCCAGGCCGATGGCGAGCTTGACGGCCATGTGGCCCAGCCCGCCGAGGCCGATCACGCCGACGCGGCTGCCCGGGCCGACGTTCCAGGTGCGCAGCGGCGAGTAGGTGGTGATGCCGGCGCACAGCAGCGGCGCCGTTTTTGCCAGGTCAAGGCCTTCCGGCACCCGCAGGACGAATTCCTCGCGGACCACCAGATGCTTGGAATAGCCGCCGTAGGTGATCTCTCCGCTGATGCGGTCGGGCGAGTTGTAGGTGTCGGTCCTGCCGTTGCTGCAGAACTGTTCTTCTCCGTGGTGGCAGTGGTCGCATTCCTGGCAGCTGTCGACCAGGCAGCCGACGGCCACCGCATCGCCGACCTTGTAGCGGCTGACTGCGCTGCCGACCCCGGTCACGCGGCCGACGATCTCGTGGCCCGGGACGGCCGGATAGAGAGTCCAGCCCCCAGTCATTGCGGGCGGTATGCAGGTCCGAATGGCAGACGCCGCAGTAGAGGATCTCCATGGCGACATCGTTGGGGCGCAGCGGGCGGCGCTCGAACGTGAAGGGCGCGAGCGGTGCCCCGGAGCTCTGTGCGGCGTATCCGATGGTTTTCATGATCGGCAGTCCTTGGTGGGGGAGATGGGAAAAGAATGCTTGCCTGTCGCATGGAGGGGCGGCAGTCCCGTTTGAGTGACTGCAAATTTACTGGGTGCGAAGCCAGGCGATTAGCTGGCCCAACCCGCTTGAGCCTATGAGCCGGGTTCATGAATGCAGGGGATGGATTCGGAGCCTGGGTGATCCCCGGGAAGCATTCCGACAAATGAGGTATGAACCGCCGGAGCAATGAGTCGGAACCACGGGCGATTACGGAGTAGGCTTGAGCTGCGGATGGGAGGAAAGCACGCATCCCTGCGCGCGGGAGATCAGGCCTGTTTCAGGCGTTCGGCCAGGCGCAGGGCGAGGGCGGCGATGGTCAGGGTGGTGTTCACCGAACCGACGGTGGGCATCACCGCACCGCCGGCGATGTAGAGGTTGGCGTGATCGTGGCTGCGGCAGTCCCTGTCCACCACCGAGGTCTTCGGGTCGTTGCCCATCAGGGCGGTGCCGCCGATGTGGTTGTTGTTGGCGAAGTGGTCCTCGAACACCACCTCGGTGCCGCCCAGCAGCTTCGCCGCGTGGGCGTAGACCTCGCGGGTATGCACGGCGCTCCGGCGCACGTAGTCGTCCATCGCGTAGGTGAACTCCGGCTTGGGAATGCCGGCCACGCGCTCGCTGGCGCTGGGCACGATGCGGTTCTTCGGGTTGGGCAGGATCTCGTGGAAGCTGTCGAAGCGCACCGAACGGGCGGCCTGGTCGCGGATCTTCGCCTCCAGCTCGGGACCGAAGAGCAGCGGACCCTTGTGGATCAGCTTGCCGGCGATCCGGTCGAGCGGCGACATGTTCGACAGGTGGATCTTCTTCGAGGCGTATTCGCGGCGGAAGGGGCCGTCGCGGAAGTCGATCAGCGAGGTCATTTCCTGCGGGCCGCGGCCGGGCCAGAGTTCCTCGTTGGCGAGGAAGGTCACGCCGGTGCCCGGATGGTCCATGAGGTTGCGGCCGACCAGGTCCGAGCTGTTGCCGACGTCGGACATCAGCATCAGCTTGGGCGTCTCGACGCCGTTGGCGGCGAGCACGAAGGTCCGGCCCTCGACGCGGTGGTCGTTGCCCTGCGGGTCCTTGTAGTGGGCGGCGACGATGCGGCCGTCCTTGCCCTTCTCGAGCTTGAACACCACGGCGTTCTCGATCAGCCGGGCGCCGGCCTTCTCGGCCTTCTCGACGTGGACGATGCCGTTGTACATGGCGCCGATCGGGCAGATCGGCATGCAGTTGTTGTTGCCGCAGCAGGGCGGACGCTGGTCGTAGACCGTGCTGTTGCGCGCCACCGGCTCGGTGACCACGCGGTAGCCGTTGGCGTTGAGCACGCTCTTGACCCGCTCTTCGTTCCACGACAGCGGCAGCGGCGCCATGGGGTAGGGCGCCGAGCGCGGCGAGCCGAGGTCCTCGTCGCCGGGGCCCCAGACGCCCAGTTCGACCTCGGCGCGGCCGTACCAGGGCTCCAGGTCGGCGTATTCGATCGGCCAGTCGAGGCCGACGCCGTAGAGGGTCTTGAGCTTGAAATCGTTGGGCAGAAAGCGCCAGGTCGAGGCTGCCCAGTGCCAGGTGGTGCCGCCGACGGCGCGGATGTACTGCACTTCGTAGGGGTGCTCGCCCTTCTGGATCAGGTAGTTGTTGTCCGGATTGAACTCCGGGTGCGGGGCATGGGCGGGCGACGGGTAGGGCGCCTGGTTGTCGTACTTGTCCGCCTGCTTGCGGAAGCGTTCGGCGATCTCGTGGCGCGCCATGCGCGGACCGGCCTCGAGGATCAGTACGTCCTTGCCGGCCATGGCCAGCTGGTGGGCGACCAGGGCGCCGGCCACGCCGGAGCCGACGATGACGAAATCGGCTTTTTGCACAGTGGCCATGCTCAAGCTCTCCCGAAGCCAGGCTTCTCGGCCCAGGAGCCGGGCATGCCGAAACAGAAGGCCCGCGGCTTGATGACGCCGCCCGCGGCCTTGAACATCAGGGCGTCCGGGTAGCTGACCACCGTGGCGGTGTAGTCGCTGCCGACCATGCCGAGATACCAGGCGGAGAGGATCTGCCGGGCCGCGTCCTGGGCCTTTTCGCTCAGGCCTTGCGGGGTCTTGCCGAGCTTGCCCTGCAGTTCGCCGAGGCGTGCGGCGAAGGCGGCATCACGCTTGACCAGGGTTTCGTAGAGACTCTGGCCGACCTTGGCATCCAGGTCGTTGCGCCCGGTGAGGTGCCTGGACAGCTCCATGAAGGTCGCCAGTTCGGCTTCGGCCCTGGCGGCTGCCGCCCAGACCGGAGCGACCGGGCTCAGCAGCAGGGCGCCGGCGGCGGCGCCGACGCAGGCAGCGCCGAGCAGACGGCGCCGGGAAAGGGGGAACGCAGGCACGGGCGCTGGGCCGGGGGGGACGGAGGCATGTCTGGACATGGAAACCTCTCTTGTCGTGGGTGGAGGGCGCCAGGCGAGCGCGTTAGCGCTGCCTGGCGCAGGGTGGACGCTCAGGTCACTTGGCGAGCTTGTCCGAGACGACGGGGTAGTGGTCCCAGACCCTCTGGTCGGTCAGCGAACGGACCAGCTTGACGTACTCGGCGTGGCTCCAGGCCAGGGGCGTGGCGGTGTTCGTGCCTTCGCCCTTCACGTAATTGTGGCGGCTGTTGTTGCCCACGCCGTCCCATACCTGTTCCGGCAGCATCATGCCGTCGTTGGCGAACAGCTCCATGGCCTTGACGTAGGTGTTCTTCAGCTTCGCCAGCTGCTCGGCATTCAGCGCCTCGACGCCTTCCGGCAACTGGGCCTTGCTGCGGGCCAGCTCGTAATGACCGCGCTCGCCGGTGAAGATCGGCCAGACGCGGCCGCGCAGTCCGGAGTTGAGCACCGGCGCCTCGGTGGCCGGGAAGTTGATGGCGGAGATTTCGCTCTCGCCGTAGCCGTCGTTGCCGTAGCGGCGCCAGCCGGGGAATTCGCCCTTGACCCCCGGATAGCTGAACAGGTACTTGACCTTCAGGTTCTCGGGCAGCTCCTGGCTGTCGAGCTCGTCCAGGCTGCCGACGATGTGCGGGTCGGTGGCGGGACGCACGCCGTAGCGCACCAGCTCCAGGAAGCCGGCATCGAGCACCTGGCTCTCCGGCAGGCCGGGCCGGCTGTTGTTGTCGAGCAGGGGGGCGCCGTCGTTGGGGTTATCGTTCTGGGTGATGCGCAGGTAATGGCGTCCGTCGCCCAGGCTGCCCTTCTGGGTGACCATGGTCGCTTCCAGCTTGTCGGAATAGCCCTTCGCGGCGCCCAGGAAACTCTTTGCCGCCTCGGCATCCCCGGCATGGCCGGCGAGTTCGGAGGCGGCCACCAGGCCGGCGATGACCGCCGCGGTGGTCGACGGCGAGTAGCCCCATTGCTCCTCCCAGCGCTCCTGCTGGGTCTGCGGCGGGACGACCTTCCAGTCGTTCCAGCCGACCTTCACCTGGCCGCCCTTGACCAGGAATTCCGCCGCCGGCTTGAGCATGGTCTGGTACCAGTGCCTGATCTGGGCGTCGTCGAGCACGCCGGCCTGCCAGAGCTTCCAGCCCAGCATGATGGGCATGGCGGTCTGGTCGAGCTGGACCCCGACCCATTCGATCTCGCCATCGACATGGGTCTTCTGCAGGAACCAGCCGGTGGCGCCGGGGCCGGCGTTCTCGACCTTGCCGTCCTGCTTCTGTTCATGGATGTAGGCCGAGGTGTCGCCCTGCTCGAGCGAGGTGGCTTCGGTGACCTGGACCTTCTTCAGGTATTCGAAGGCGACCTTCGGCGTTTCGCGGTCGCCGAGCGCCAGCAGCGCCATCGCGCACTGGTAGAAGTCGCGCGGCCAGACCGCCTTGTAGCCGGTGGTGCCTTTGTCCGCCGGCACCGTCTCGCCCCAGGGGTTGGACAGGGAGGCGATCAGCGCCCCGGCGTTGCTCTTGTCTTCCTGAGCCTTGAGCACCAGGGCGCTGACGTTGAGCAGCTTGCCGTTGTCGGTGCTCTGCGCGTACATGGCCGGCAGGCCGGAGAGCGAGGCCAGGTAGTCCTGCCAGCCGAGCGCCTCGCCCTCGCCGTTGTAGTGGGCCAGCACCTTGGCATAGCCGCGGGCCAGTGTCGCGTCCGCCGCCCGGTCGGCCTGCTGGCGGTCGTTGCCGAAGCCGACCACCAGGTCGAGGGTGGTCTCGTTGCCCGTCTGGGGCAGGCGCGCCAGCATGGTTACGTTACCAGGCGCATCCCCGGTGCTGGTGTACAGGTTGTCGAGCTTGCCGTCCTTGAGGTCGGTCAGGCCGTCGGAAGTCCCGGCGAAGCCGACGGTGGGCTGTTCCAGGGGCCGGCTGGCCTTGACCACCAGGGTCATCTCGCCGTCCCGGGCGTACAGGGCCTGTCCGTCGACGAAGGCGCTGTCGCCGCTGCCGTCGTTGCCGATGGCCGGATCGACGTGCACATAGGCCTGGATGCCCGGCTCCTTGCTGCGGAAGATGACCCGCATCATCAGCGAGTTGGCGTCCGGATCGGTGAAGACGTGCTTCTCGATCTCGTAGCGGCCCTGCTTGTCGCGGTTGATGATCTTGTAGGCCAGCGAGGTGGGGCGGCCTTCGCCGTCGACCGACAGGTACTGCACTTCGCTGTCGGTGTCCTGTGCTTCCAGGTCCAGGAAGTCGGGGCCCTGGATCACCAGCTGCATTTCGCGCAGCTGGGCTTCGTGGATCAGCCCGAACATGGTTTCGGTGACGATCCCCTGGGCCAGCGAGAACCAGACCTTCGAGACTTCGCCGGTGGCCGCTTGCGGCGAGTACCGGCCGTCCTTGTACTGCTCGTAGGAGGTGCCGATGCCGGTCTTGCCCGAATACGACCAGAACGGTGCCGCTCCCGGCGCGCCCGGCGCCACCTGGTCAGCGCCCATCGCGACCTGACTGATTCCCAGAGCGCCGATCAGGACGCTCAGCAGAGTTTTACGGAACCTTACTGGCTGTTGCATATGACCTTCTCTTTTTCTTGTGGATGGTATGAAGGAGTCGCCGCCTGGCGGCGTGGGTGAGCGAAAGCCGGCTCAGGCGCGTCTCGTGCCTGGCTTCGGCCTGTCTTCGCACCGGCACGGGGTTGCCGTCGGAGCGGGGCGAGCAGTCGTCAGCCGCATCGCCGACACCGGCCGTTGCAAGTCTCGAAAGGGGAAGGGGGAGCGGGACGCCAAGCGTTCATGGACGAAAGCCGTGCGCGGGGCGAATGCCTGCCTGAATGCGGGCGCGTAGTCGAAGATACCCATAGGACATCCTGGTATTGATGGCAGCGCTGTCTTTACGGGATGAAAACCCACCGCAAGGATGTCTGCTCTGATCTTGTTGTTTTTGTCCCTTCTCGTCCGGCCGCTGGCGCGTCGAAACGAATGGGCGCTCGAGAGAAGCCGGATCGATTGGCACGCACGTGCCAGCTTTCTCTAAGGTAGCGCTATCTTATGCATGGCGCTTTGTGTCTGGCAAGCCGGGATTGATTCGGCGTATGTAAGTACGCCAGGGGCCGGCGCCTGATCGGCCATCCGCTCGGACCACGTCAAGCCAGTCGGAGCTTGGCCTTCCGCCGCCCGGCAGGTGCTCGGTCCCGAAGCGTCATTGCGCGTCCGTCATGGTGCACGGCAGCGTCGGGAGCCAATGGAATGGCTTGCAGGCATGTCGTGGAAATCACCCAGCGAGAGGAGTGGGCTCGGTGAGGCAGGTTCCGGGCGGAGCGGCGGGTGCGTTCCGGGAGGTCCGCCATGTCCACGCCGATCAGTTGCCCGTCCTGCCTGACGATGTGGCCGTCCTCCAGCGCAGCGATGCCGGATGCTGCAAGCGAAGCGAGAGGACGGGAAGGAGGTCAATGGCTCTTGCCATTATCCTTTTGGGGCCGCACGAGCCGGCCGGCAATCCACAGCGCTCCGCCAATCAACGCCGAACAGGCGAAGAACAGCGAAAAGACCATCAAAAATGCGAGATACAACGCAGCCGATAAGAGGGAGAAGAAAACTTGAAGGCACTGCCTGATGCATTTGAGCACGATATGCAGTGTCGGCTTTGGATTGGCCAGGGGCACCGGTGTGTTCGTCCAGGTTCGATCGATTTCTTTCACATCGTTCAGATTCATGGCTACACCTCCTTGTGGAACGATGAAGCTGTGCTCGCGCCTTCTTCAGTTGCGCCTCCACGTACCGGTGCAGACCGATGACGATCAACAGCTCCCACTACGCCCGCCGAGCTATTTTGGAACGTGCAATGGCTCGACTTGTGGCTTGGACAGGTCCCTTCCTTTGGTAAATCTAGGGGGCATTCGCATTTGTATCCAATAAAGATTCATTCTTTCCAATGATTGAGGGGCGGCGGCAAAATCCGGGTGCAACACCTGACCGTTTCGGTAAGGTGTTGCCGGCAGGCCAGGGGGCCGTCGTGTCCACCTGGGCACATTCAGGACTTTCAGCGGGCCACATGGTTTAGCTGCGTCTCGCGGTTCCATTTCTCGCCGTCGCCAAGCTCAGGCGGCGGAATTGTCATCGTGATGCAGAAGACCCCTAGGGTCTGTTGACGTTTTGGCGTAGGCCGCGACGGAGGCCCGTTTGGCGCAGAACAAGGAACGAGGAAAGAAGTTTGGTCATTCCAAATGAACGACGAGCGACGCCGTGCTGCGCCAAACGGGCCCCGTCCCTGCGGGTTGCGCGGCAAATGCCGCCATGCGGCGTTGCGGGTCTTGGCAAGGGAATGACCATTGCCGGCGACCCGCGCCTTGCCTGGCGGCATTTGGCGCGGCAACGCGGCTCACGCCAAAACGTCAACAGACCCTAGCAAGGCATCTATTTGGACGGGCGGATCGCTCAGCAATCACTGAAAAAAATTCAGCATCTCATGGCGCCAGCTTCAGGGTTGACGGGATGTCGGGAGCCGATGGCATGCTCTGTAAAACCAGCCCGGCCAAGAGACCAGAACAATGATCCGCCCGGAAAAGACGCCGCTGCCTATCCCGCCGTTCAAAGCTATCCTCGCCTTCGAACAGGCGGCGCGTTTCGGCAATGTCGCCAGGGCGGCGGAACACCTGAACCTGACGCCCTCGGCCGTGAGCCACCAGATCGCCAGGCTCGAAGCGATGATCGGTCGCCAGCTCTTCCACCGGACCAGCAAGGGGCTGGAGCTGACGCCCGTCGGCAGCCAGTATCTGCACGACATCTCGGGCGCGCTGCAGCGCCTGGGCACGGCGACCGAGCGCGCCGCCACCGATGCCAACCTGGAGTGCCTGCGCCTGCATTCGGTGCCCAGCTTCGGCCTGCTCTGGCTGCTGCCGCGCCTCGAGCAACTGCGCGCCAGCAACCCCGACCTGGAGATCAACCTGTCGTGCTCCTACGAGTCCCTGCACTTCAGCCGGGACAAGATGGATGTGGATATCCGCTATGGCCTGGCGAACTGGCCGAACCTGGAGATCCGCACCGTGCCGCAGGAAAGCATCGCCGTGCTCGCCGCCCCGTCCCTGCTCCAGGCCAAGAGGGTCGACAGTCCCGGCGATCTGCTCGATGCCGACCTGATCCTCTCCGAAGCGCCGCTGGTGCAGTGGCCGCAGTGGTTCGCGCAGCAGGGCCTGTCGATGCCCGAGCGCCGCTACCCGCTCAGCTTCGACCGTTCCTACATGAGCCTGGAGGCGGCGGTCCAGGGCCTCGGCTTCGCGCTGGAAAGCACGCTGCTGGCCCATGACTACATCCAGACGGGCAAACTCGTCCCGGTGTTCGGCAGCGAGCTGCGCAGCCCGGTCAGCGCGCATCATCTGGTCTTCCCGCACACGCACGCCGACTATCCGCGCGTGCGGCGCTTCCTCGCCTGGATGCAGACGGAACTGGGGCATCCGTTCGCCTACTGACAGGCTCCTCTTCCGGCGTTTTCCCGCCGCGCCGGGAACTGTCTAGTCCTTCACGGGAAGTACCAGGCTCTCGGCCTCCTGCGGCATGGCACCCTGCCAATCGGCCTTGGCTTCTCCTCGCCACCACGGCTCCACCGCGTCGACCCGGGCCGGCTCGACCGGCTCGCCGAGGCGCGGCATCACCAGTCCCTCCGCGGCGTGCGCCAGCAGCACATCCGCCGGCTGGGACCAGGGGTGCATCGCCAGGTTGAAGGTGCCCCAGTGCACCGGCAGGAAACGCCCGCTGCCCAGTTGTGCCCAGGCCCTTAGCGCATTGTCCGGCCCGAGGTGCACGTTCCCCCAGGAGGGGTGGAAGGCGCCGACCTCGATCATCACCAGATCGAAAGGCCCGAGCCGCCGGCCGATCTCGGCGAAGGCCGGCGAGAGCCCGGTATCGCCGCTGAAGAACACGGCATGGCGCTCGCCGCGCAGGGCGAACGACGACCAGAGGGTCGCGTTGCGATCGTGCAGCCCGCGCCCCGAAAAGTGATGCGACGGCGCGGCGCTGATCGCCAGGCCGCCCGGCAGCACGGTGCGCTCCCACCAGTCGAGCTCGACGATGCGCTCGGCCGGCACGCCCCAGGCCTCCAGATGCAGGCCGACGCCGAGCGAGGTGACGAAGGGCACCCGCCGCTTGGCCAGCGCCCGGATGCTCGGGTAGTCCAGATGGTCGTAATGATCGTGCGAGATCAGCACCGCATCGAGCGGCGGCAGGCTGGCGATGTCGACCGGCACCGGCTGGAAGCGCCTGGGGCCGAGGAAGGGCAACGGCGAGACGCGCATCCCCCAGACCGGATCGGTCAGCACCCGGTGGCCGTCGATTTCCAGCAGCACGGTCGAATGGCCGAGCCAGGTGGCCCGCAGCCCGGTTTCGACGGGCCTGGCCCAGACGGTGCGTGGGTCGATGGCAGGAAGCGGCCGCGCCGGCGTACGGCCCTCGCCACGGAACAGGAAGTCGGCCAGCGTCGGCCGCCCCTCGGGCACGCGCTGTACGCTGGAGGGGTAGGTGTTCATGAAGCCGCCGTCGGCATACTGCCTGGAGGCCTGCATACGTTCGCGCCTGAGCCCATCGGCACGTCGAGCAAAAAATGCCATCTTGGATGCTCCTGTTCGCCCATTTCCCTATCGTTGCCGCCAGGCTGCCGGGCTTCAAGCCGGCAAGGCACTGAAAGACGCCCTCGATCGATGGGAATACCCGGGTATGGCGACAACAGTCGAGCCAGTATGCGAGTGTTTGGACTGCCATTCCCGGCAAGATATCCGCCGATGGCGGCGAAGGCTGAATGGGGAACGATGCATGACCCTTGATGGCGTAATCAGGACTGGCCAGTTTCCCGCAGGGATTGAACTCCGGGCAGATGGCTGTTATCTGAGCGTATTCAACGTCTTCACACAGGAAATGCCATGACTTCGAAAGTCGATGTAACGGCACTGGCCGATCTGCTGCGCCGGGCGGCGAAGGCCGAAATAATGCCGCGTTTTCGGCGCTTGGGCAGAGCCGATGTGCGGGCCAAGACAGAGGCAACGGATCTGGTGACCGAAGCCGACGAACAGGCCGAACTCATGATGAAAGCAGAGATCGCCAGGCTCTGGCCGGACGCCTTGTTCATCGGCGAGGAGTCGGTCGCGGCGGACCCGGCGCTGCTGGGCGGGCTGAAAGACGCCGAGTTCGCCATCATCGTCGACCCGGTCGACGGCACCTTCAACTTCGCCTCGGGTATCCCGGCGTTCGGCGTCATGGCCTCGGTCGTTGTCGCCGGCGAGACGGTTGCCGGCATCATCTACGACCCGATGGGGGACGATTGGGTCATGGCGGAAAAAGGCAGCGGCGCCTGGCTGAGACGGCCGGACGGCGAAGCGCAACGGCTTTCCGTGGCCGCCCCTGTCGCGCTCGACCAGATGGTCGGCATGGCCTCGACCGGCTATCTGCCGAAAGACTGTCAGCCACGCATCCTCGCGAATCTGCCCAAGGTTCGCTTTGCCGCCAACTACCGCTGTGCAGCGCACGAACACCGGACCCTGGCGGCCGGCCATGTGCACTACCTGATGTACTACAAGCTGATGCCCTGGGATCATCTGGCCGGCACCCTGGTCTGCCAGGAGGCCGGCGCATACGCCGCCCGCTTTGATGGAACCCCCTATCTGCCACGGCACCTGGACGGCGGCCTGCTGATTGCACCGGACAAGGCCTCCTGGGAGCTGCTCCGACGCGAAGTCTTCACTCTCTAGCATCTGCCTCGGAGGCGTCCTGGCCCATTCATTAGCCCGGCGCAAGACTGCCGGCGATCCTCTTCAGAACAGCGAGAGCGGGTACTGGACGATGATCCGCTGCTCGTCGTACTTGTTGTTGGCGCCCCAGTCGCGGCGGATCGTCGAGTTCCGCCAGCGCAGGGTCAGGTCCTTCGCCGGGCCGCTCTGCACCACGTAGCTCAGCTGCGTCTCGCGGTTCCACTCCTCGCCGTCGTCGATGTTGCCGGTGTGCACGTTGGTGCCCTTGATGTAGCGGGTCATCAGGGTCAGGCCGGGCATGCCCAGGGAGGCGAAGTCGTAGTCGTAGCGCGCCTGCCAGGAGCGCTCGCGGGCGTTGTCGAAGCTGCCGTTGTAGCTGTCGTTGGCCAGGGTGCCGCCGCTGGTGCCGTTGACCCGCAGCCACTTGTTGTCGCCGCTGACCCGCTGCAGGCCCAGGTAGAAGGTGTGCGCGTTGTAGCGGAGAGAGAACATCCCGGAGAGCAGCTTGTTGTCCAGGTGGCCTTCCAGCGCCTCGCCGTCCTCCTCGCCGTCGAAGTAGCCGAGGTTGGCGCCGAGGGTCCATTCCTTGCCCAGCGGCTGGGTGTGCAGCACTTGGAAGTAGCGCTGCTTGTAGATGTCCTTCAGGCGCGCGTACCAGGCGCCGACGGTGGTGCGCTTGTCGTTGAAGCTGTATTCGGCGCCGCCGAAGTCGAAGTCGTCGGAGGTGCGGTCGCTGGTGTAGGGGCTGGTGCCGTTCAGCGTCATGTCCTCCATGCTGCCGTCGTCGCGCGGGCTGTTGCCGGTGATGTGGCCGGCGTAGAGGGTCAGGTTCTTGATCTCCTTCGAGGTGAGCATGGAGCCCTGGAAGGTCTGCGGCAGCGAGCGGCCGTCGTCGGAGCGGAGGATCGGCAGCACCAGGTACCACTCGCCGACCCGCAGCTCGGTTTCGGAGAATTTCATCTTGCCGGAGACGGCGATCCGACCGAATTTGTCGGCCGGGTCGCCGTCGCGGCCGAGCGGCAGCAGCTGGGTGCCGCCGGTGCCCTTGCCGCCGTCGAGCTTGAGCGAGTACAGGCCGAGCACGTCGACGCCGAAGCCGACCGGGCCTTCGGTGTAGCCGGACTTGAGATCGAGGATGAAGCTCTGGGTCCATTCCTCGGCCTTGCTGCGGGTGGCACCGTCGTCGACGAAGTTGCGGTGGATGTAGAAGTTGCGCAGGGTCAGGGTGCCCTTGGCGTCGTCGACGAAGGCCGCCTGGGCGCCAGTGCCGGCGAGCAGCAGGGCGCAGGCGAGGGCAGGGGACGGACGGAGCGGGAAGCGTTGGGTGCTGTTCTTCATTGTTGTTGTTACCGGTGAAGATTCGGTGGAAAAGGCGCAAAAAGGCCCCCCTCCGTGGTCGCGGATGCGTTGGGCGAAAGGGGGAAAGCCCGGCGACGGTGGCCGGGGCTGGCAGATCAGGCGATCAAGGTTCCCGGCGATGTGTCGGGGAGACGGATGTGCGGCGGAATGCGGCGGCGAGCGCGGAGCGAAGTGGTCATGCGGTTTTCCCGTTCGTTGTTGTTTTAGGGAATCCGGGGGCCTGTGCCCCCGGTCGAGCCGGAAGGATCAGAGCGCCTTGCGGCTCGGCTGGCCGTCGACCAGGCGCAGGATGCCCAGCGGGTTGGCGTTCTGCAGCGCTTCCGGCAGCAGCGTGTCCGGGTAGTTCTGGTAGCACACCGGGCGCAGGAAGCGGTCGATCGCCAGGCTGCCCACCGAGGTGCCGCGGGCGTCCGAGGTGGCCGGGTAGGGGCCGCCGTGGACCATCGCGTCGCAGACTTCCACCCCGGTCGGGTAGCCGTTGAGCAGCAGGCGCCCGGCCTTCTGCTCCAGCACCGGCACCAGCGCGGCGAAGGCGGAAAGGTCCGCCGGCTCGGCGATCAGGGTGGCGGTGAGCTGGCCGTGCAGGCCGTGCAGGGCGCGGACCAGCTCGGCCGCATCGGCCACCTCGACGACCACGGTGGTCGGGCCGAAGACCTCTTCCTGCAGCAGCGCGTCGCCTTCCAGCAGCAGGCTGACGTCGGCCTGGAACAGCTGCGGCCGGGCCTGGTTGCCTTCCTGCGGCTGCCCGGCCAGGTGCCTGACCTTGGGATGGGTGTGCAGGGCGGCGAGGCCCTTCTCGTAGCTCTTCAGGGTGCCGGGGTTGAGCATGGTCTGCGGGCCCTGGTCGGCCATGGCGGCGGCGAATTGCTCCAGGAAGGCGGAGAACTCCGCCGAGCGCAGGCCGACGATCAGCCCCGGGTTGGTGCAGAACTGCCCGCAGCCCATGGTCACCGAGGCGGTCAGCTCCCTGGCGATCTGCTCGCCGCGCTGCTTGAGCGCCGCGGGCAGGAGCAGCACCGGGTTGATGCTGGACATCTCGGCGAACACCGGGATCGGCTGCGGGCGGGCGGCGGCCATGTCGCAGAGGGCGCGGCCGCCCTTGAGCGAGCCGGTGAAGCCGACCGCCTGGATCGCCGGGTGCTTGACCAGCGCCTCGCCGACGCCGTTGCCGTAGATCATGTTGAACACCCCGGTGGGCATGCCGGTCTTCCCGGCGGCGCGGACGATGGCGTCGGCCACGCCCTCGGCGGTGGCCATGTGGCCGCTGTGCGCCTTGAATACCACCGGGCAGCCGGCGGCCAGGGCCGCGGCGGTGTCGCCGCCGGCGGTGGAGAAGGCCAGCGGGAAGTTGCTGGCGCCGAACACCGCGACCGGGCCGACGCCGATGCGGCACTGGCGCAGGTCGACGCGCGGCAGCGGCTGGCGCTCGGGCAGGGCGCGGTCGATGCGCGCGCCGTGGAAGTCGCCGCGGCGCAGGACCTGGGCGAACAGGCGCATCTGGTTGCAGGTACGGCCGCGCTCGCCCTGGATGCGCGCGGCGGGCAGGGCGGTCTCGCGGCAGACGATGGCGACGAAGTCGTCGCCCAGTGCGTCGATCTCGGTGGCGATGGCCTCGAGGAACTCGGCGCGGCGGGCGGCGGGCAGGGCACGGAAGGCCGGGTAGGCGGCGGCGGCGGCCTCGGCGGCGGCGTTCACTTCTTCAGGCGTGGCCTGGTAAAAGTCATAGGATAACTTTTCGCCGGTGGCCGCATCGATGCTGTGGACGATGACGTCGCCTTTCCCGCTGCGGGCGCCTTCGATGAAATTCAATCCGAGTATCGCGGACATCTGGAACTCCTTGATTCTGGGGAAATGGGAAGCCTCCGCCGGCGCGGCCGACGAAAGGAAACAGGCTTCGAGGGGAAAAGGGTTGCGGCGGCCCTTCCGGGAAAGGCCGGCCGGGGCGCTTCAGGTGACGGCGCCGATCTGCCAGGGCACGAACTCGTTCTGGCCGTAGCCGTGCACCTCGCTCTTGCTGCGTTCGCCCGAGGCGATGCGCAGCATCAGCTCGAACACTGCCTCGCCGCAGGCCTCGATGCTGGTCGAGCCGTCGGCGATGCCGCCGCAGTTGATGTCCATGTCCTCTTCCTGACGCTGCCACAGTGCCGTGTTGGTGGCGAGCTTGATCGAGGGCGCCGGGGCGCAGCCGTAGGCCGAGCCGCGGCCGGTGGTGAAGGCGATCAGGTTGGCGCCGCCGGCGACCTGGCCGGTGGCCGAGACCGGGTCGTAGCCGGGGGTGTCCATGAACACCAGACCCTGGGCGCGGACCAGCTCGGCGTATTCGTAGACCTCCACCAGGTTTCCGGAGCCGGCCTTGGCCACGGCACCGAGGGATTTCTCGAGGATGGTGGTCAGGCCGCCGGCTTTGTTGCCGGCCGAGGGGTTGTTGTTCAGCTCGGCGCCCATCCGCTCGCAATAGGCTTCCCACCAGCGGATGCGGGCGACCAGTTTCTCGCCGACCTCGCGGCTGACCGCGCGGCGGGTCAGGAGGTGCTCGGCGCCGTAGATTTCCGGGGTCTCGGAGAGGATCGCGGTGCCGCCGCAGGCCACCAGACGGTCCACTGCATTGCCCAAGGCCGGGTTGGCGGTGATGCCGGAGTAGCCATCCGAGCCGCCGCACTGTAGGCCGACGACCAGATGCCGGGCGCTGACCGGCTGGCGCTCGACACGGTTGGCCTCGGCCAGCAGTTCCTTGACCTGGGCGATGCCGCTGGCCACGGCCCGGGCGGTGCCGCCGCTGTCCTGGATGGTGAAGGTGCGCAGCGCGTCGCTGCGCTCGAGGCCCTGGCTGGCCAGCAGGCTGTCGATCTGGTTGGTTTCGCAGCCCAGGCCGACCACCAGCACGGCTGCGAAGTTGGCATGCGCGGCATAGCCACCCAGGGTCCGGCGCAGCATGCCGAGGCCCTCGCCACTGGCGTCTATGGCGCAGCCGGAGCCGTGGGTCAGGGCGACCACGCCGTCGACGTTGGGATAGCCGGCGAGGGCGGCGGGGTTGATGTCGCGGCGAAAGTGATCGGCGATGGCCCGGGCGACGGTGGCCGAGCAGTTCACCGAGGTGAGGATGCCCACGTAGTTGCGGGTGGCGACACGCCCGTCGGCGCGCACGATGCCCATGAAGGTGGGGCCTTCCAGCGCCGCGGCAGCGGGCCGGGCGTCGGCGCCGAAGGCGTAATCGCGGCTGAATTCGCCCATGCTCAGGTTGTGCACGTGGACGTGCTCGCCCGCTTCGATAGTGGCGCTGGCGAAGCCGATGATCTGCCCGTAGCGGCGCACCGGCTGACCGGCGGCTACAGCCCGGACGGCGACCTTGTGCCCGGCGGGAATGGCCTGGCGCACCTGCAGGTTCTCTTCGGGAAGGAACTGACCCGCTTCCAGGGGACGGCGGGCGATCAGGACGTCGTCCTGGGCGTTGAGGCGGATCACGGCGCTGCCGTTGTCGCCGGTTCTGGCAATCAGTTGCATGGGGCGGATCTCCACTACTGCAAGCAGGCGCCAAGACGATCGCCCTGCGCTGGGGCGGTATGCGATGTCTCGTTGCCTGGGCGCTGCGGGTGTTGTCGTTGGACGGGCCGGGCGCTGCACGGCAAGGCTGGGGCCACTGTAATCAGACCCCGGCGCCTTGCCCAATGAGAGCTTTGGATTGGCCGATAACCTTTCGTCATGCCGCCGGAAGGGAGTCGTCTAGCCCGGCGTGCCCTCCCGGCGCAGGCGGGCGAACTCCAGCAGGATCTCGGCGAACTCCTGCGCCGCTGCGGGCAGGGGCTCGTCCTTGCGGGTGATGATGCCGTACTCCAGCGGCTCGACGTGGAACGCGGTGTTCAGCATCCGCAACTGGCCGCTCTGCAGCTGCGACTGCACCATTGACTCGGGGAGCATGGCGATCATCGGGTCGGACTGCAGCAACTGCAGGAAGGTCTGCATGGAAATGGTTTCCACGGTGTTGCTCGGCGTTCTGATGCCGAATTCGGCGAAGGCCTGTTCCATGCGGCGGCGGATCGGCGTACTCGCCGGGTAGAGGATCCAGGGCCAGCGCTCGAGCTCGGCCAGAGGCACCTCCTCGAGCTGGCCGAGAGGATGATGGCCGTTGACCACCAGGCAGAAGGGCTCGGGGCCGAGTCCGCGGTAGTCGAAGATCTGCTGGTAACGCTCCTCGGTGAAGCGGCCGATGATCAGATCGAGCTTCTTCTGTTCGAGCATCTCCAGAAGCTGGTTGCTGGTCTGCTCCATCACCTCGATGGACAAGAGGGGCCGCTCGGCCTTGATCCGGGCGATGGCCTCGGGCAGCACGACGGCAGTCGCGGCGAAGATGGCGCCCACCTTCAGGTAGCCGTGTCCGCCCTTGCTCAGCCGGTTCACCTGCTCAACGAATTTCTGCGTGTCGTTGAGGGTCATGCGGGCATAGCGGGCCACGTACTCGCCGAGCTCGGTCGGCGGCATGCTGCGCGGCAGGCGCTCGAACAGGGGAAAGCCCAGGGCTTCCTCCAGGTCGCGGAGCATTTTGCTGACCGCCGGCTGGCTGAGGTTCATCTGCTCGGCCGCCGCATGCATGTTGCGGGTGCGGGCGAGGGTGTCGATCAGAACCAGATGCTTGAGCCTGAGCCAGTTGCACAGGCTGGAGAAGGAAATGTCGGAGCCGGACATCGGAACACTCGGGCAATGCGATAACCAGAAGATATCGAATATTGAAGATTTGTCATTGGGATTTATCGAGCGGGTTCTCTAGCTTGAGTCCATTCCTTTCCTGGACCCACAAGGTACTTCCGATGACTCCCTTGAGACTTGACCCGGCCAACACCTTGCCTGTCGACGGCACCGCCGGCACCCTGATCGGCCGCGCCTGGGTGCCCGGCAAGGTGGCCGGGCCTTCGCCGATCGTGCTGCGCGGCGAGGACGTGTTCGACCTGTCCGAGCATTTCGCCACCCTCAGCGACCTGCTGGAAAGCCTGGCTCCCCTGGAGCAGGTGCGCAGCCTGCCGGGCCGGCGCCTCTGCAGTCTGGAAAGCCTGCTGGACAACAGCGGCTGCGCGCCCGATCCCGCCCGGCCGTTCCTGTTGCCGCCGGCCGACCTGCAGGTGATCAAGGCGGCCGGGGTGACCTTCGCCGCCAGCATGATCGAGCGGGTGATCGAGGAGCAGGCAGGGGGCGACGCCGGCAAGGCCGAGAGCGTGCGGCAAGTCGTCCGCGCGGCGATCGGCGACAACCTGCGCGCCATCAAGCCCGGCTCCGAGGCGGCGGCCCGCCTCAAGGCGCTACTGGTCGAGCAGGGCCTCTGGTCGCAATACCTGGAGGTCGGCATCGGCCCGGATGCCGAGGTGTTCACCAAGTCGCCGGTGCTGGCGGCGGTGGGCAGCGGCAGCGAGATCGGCATCCACCCGCGCTCGCAGTGGAACAACCCCGAGCCGGAGGTGGTGCTGGCGGTCAACAGCCGCGGCCAGGCGCTCGGCGCGACGCTCGGCAACGACGTCAATCTGCGCGACTTCGAGGGCCGCAGCGCGCTGCTGCTGGGCAAGGCCAAGGACAACAACGCCTCGTGTGCCGTCGGTCCCTTCATCCGCCTGTTCGATGAGCGCTTCGGCCTGGACGACGTGCGCCAGTGCGTGGTCGAGCTGCGGGTGGAAGGGCGCGACGGCTACCGGCTCGAGGGCACCAGCTCGATGCAGCAGATCAGTCGCGACCCGCTGGAGCTGGTCGCCCAGACCATCGGCGCCAATCACCAGTACCCGGACGGCTTCCTGCTGTTTCTGGGCACGCTGTTCGCGCCCACCGAGGACCGCGACCAGGCTGGCGGCGGCTTCACCCACAAGCTGGGCGACAAGGTGAGCATCAGCAGTCCGCTGCTGGGCAGCCTGCACAACCGGGTGAACCACAGCAGCCAGGCCAGTCCCTGGACCTTCGGCCTGCGTGCGCTGATCGCCAATCTCGCCGCACGCGGCCTGCTCGATGGCCGGCTGGCGCCGGCCTCGGCGGCCGAGCTGGTCGGCGACTGAGGCCATCCGGCAGGCGCGGAGCCCGTACATGCACCATGACCATGCCGATCAGGGAGAGACCGTCCATGTGAACTAGATCGACCGTGGCCCGCCACCGCCTGGCGCGAGGTGCGCTCGCCGGCCCCTTCACCCGGCCGGCGAAGCGCACGTCGGCCGGAGGTGACAGCCAGCCCGCCGCCGCATCTCATGGGCGGCCATCCATGCCTTCACTCCGCAGACCCTACCGGGGGATACTATGACAATAAGTACAAGAAGCACGACCAGTGCAGAGCACCTTGCCCATATCGACAGCGCCATCGCCAAGTGCCGCTGGCGCCTCCTGCCGTTCCTCGCGCTGATGTTCGCGCTGGCCATGATCGACCGCGCCAACGTGGGCTTCGCCAAGGCCGCCCTGCAGACCGACCTCAACCTGAGCAACGCCGCCTTCGCCCTGGGGGCGGGGATCTTCTTCATCGGCTACGCGCTGTTCGAGGTGCCGAGCAACCTCATGCTGCACCGCGTCGGCGCCCGGGTCTGGCTGAGCCGGATCATGATCACCTGGGGCTTCGTCTCGGCCGCCATGATGTTCACCCGCGACGAGACCACCTTCTACGTCCTGCGCTTTCTGCTCGGCGTCGCCGAGGCGGGCTTCTCGCCGGGGGTGATCCTCTATCTGACCTACTGGTTCCCCGCGGCGCGTCGCGGCCAGGCGATCGGCATCTACTATTTCGGCCTGCCGGGCGCCCTGCTGCTGGGCAGTCCGCTGTCCGGCTGGCTGCTGGACATGCACGGCATATTCGGCTTGACCAACTGGCAGTGGATGTTCCTGGTCGAGGGCCTGGCCGCAGTGGTGGTGGGTTGCGTGGCGCTGTTCTACCTCAACAGCAAACCGCACGAGGCGAAATGGCTGACTCCCGACGAAAAGAGCGCGCTCGGCCATGAACTGCAGCTCGAAGACCAGCACAAGCTCGACCACGGTCCGCGCAGCCTGCTCGGGCTGCTGAGCAACCGCCGCGTGCTGAGCTTCATCCTGATCTACTTCAGCATCCAGATGAGCGTCTACGGGGTGATCTTCTATCTGCCGACCCGCATCGCCGGACTGCTCGGCACCACGGTCGGCCTCGAGGTCGGGCTGTTCATCGCCATCCCCTGGCTGTGCGCGGCCGTGGTCATGTATCTGGTGACCCATTTCGCCGACCGGCACGCCGCCCACCTGCCCATGGCCATGTGCATGCTGAGCATGGCTTCTCTGGGCATCGCCGCCTCGGTGCTGGTCGACAGCTTCGCCCCGGTGTTGCTGGCCTTCTGCTTCGCGGCCTCCGGCTTCGTCACCGTGCAGCCGCTGTTCTGGACCCTGCCGACCGGCTATCTGGGCGGTGTGGCGGCGGCCGGCGGCATCGCCCTGATCGGCTCGCTGGGCAATCTGGGCGGCTTTCTCGCGCCGATGCTCAAGGCCCATATGGAGGTCTGGTTCGCCAGCCCCCAGGCCGGCATGCTCAGCCTGTCGCTGACCGGGCTGGTGGGCGTCGGCCTGCTCTGGAAGCTCCACGGCAGCCGCAAGCCGATCGAGGCGGCACAGCCTGCCGCCGGGCTCGCCAGCTCCAAGTAAGAGCCCCGGCTCCGGGCCGCCGCCGGCCCGGGGCTGGCGCAAGATTCCCCATCCTGCCGGCGATCGTCTTCAGAACAGCGACAGCGGGTACTGGACGATCAGCCGGTTGTCGTCGAACTTGTTGTTGGCGCCCCAGTCGCGGCGGATGGTCGAGTTCCGCCAGCGCAGGGTCAGGTTCTTCGCCGGGCCGCTCTGCACCACGTAGCTGAGCTGGGTCTCGCGGTTCCATTCCTCGCCGTCGTCGATGTTGCCGACGTGCACGTTGGTGCCCTTGAGGTAGCGGGTCATCAGCGTCAGCCCAGGGATGCCCAAGGTGGCGAAGTCGTAGTCGTAGCGCAGCTGCCAGGAGCGCTCGCGGGCGTTGTCGAAGCTGCCGTTGTAGGTGTCGTTGGCCGCCGTGCCGCCGCTGGTGCCGTTGACCCGCAGCCAGCGGTCGTCGCCGGTGACCCGCTGCAGGCCGAGGTAGAGGACGTGCGCGCCGTGCTTCAGCGAGAACAGCCCGGAGAGCAGCTTGTTGTCCAGCTCGCCGGCCTGGGCGCTGCCGTCTTCCTCGCCGTCGAAGTAGCCGAGGTTGGCGCCGAGGCTCCAGTCCTTGCCCAGTGGCTGGGTGTGGGTGAGCTGGAAGTAGCGCTGCTTGTAGATGTCCTCGAGCTGGCCGAACCAGGCACCGACCAGCGTGCGGTTGTCGTTGAAGGCGTATTCGGCGCCGGCGAAGCTGAAGCGGTCGGAGGTGACGCTGGAATTGCCCACCCAGCTCATGTCGTTGAGGCTGCTGTCGTCGCGCGGGCTGTTGCCGCGAAAGCGCCCGCCGTAGACCGTCAGGTTCCTGATCTCCTTCGAGGTGAGCATGCCGCCCTGGAAGGTCTGCGGTAGCGAGCGGCCGTCGTCGGAGCGCAGGATCGGCAGCGCCGGCGACCATTCGCCGGCCTTCACCTCGGTCCTGGAAAAGCGCAGCTTGCCGGCCACCGCCAGGCGGCCGAACTGGTCGGCCGGCTCGCCGTCCTTGCCGACGGGGAGCAGTTGGGTGCCGCTGGTGCCCTTGCCGCCGTCGAGCTTGACCGACCAGAGGCCGAGCACGTCGATGCCGAAGCCGATGGGGCCTTCGGTGTAGCCGGACTGCAGGTCGAGGATGAAGCTCTGGGTCCATTCCTCGGCCTTGCTGCGGGTGGCGCCGTCGTCGACGAAGTTGCGGTGGATGTAGAAGTTGCGCAGGGTCAGGGTGCCCTTGGCGTCGTCGACGAAGGCCGCCTGGGCGCTGCTGCCGGCGAGCGCCAGGGCGAAGGCGAGGGCAGGGGACTGACGAAGCGGAAAGCGTGGGGTGCTGTTCTTCATATTGTTGTTGTTACCGGCGAAGAGTCAGTGGAAAAGGCGCAAAAAAGCCCCCTCCGCGGCCGCGGATGCGTCGAGCGAAAGGGGAAAGGCCCGGCGGCAGGCGCCGGGCTGGGAGTCAGGAGCTGGAGCGGGTGTGGATCGGAGTGTTCATGCGGTTTTCCCGTTCGTTGTTGTCGTTGTCGTCACGGATTGCGCCCCTCTCCCGGCCATGGGAGAGGGGCTGCCGATCAGTCGGATCAGGCCGTGGCCCGGGCGACGTCCAGGGCGGCCGGGTTGACCAGGTTGGCCGGGCGCCGGCCGGCCAGCGCCGCCAGCAGGTTGTCGACGGCGCAGCGCGCCATGGCCTCGCGGGTTTCGTGGGTGGCCGAGCCGATGTGCGGGGTCGCCACCACGTTGTCCAGGCGCAGGAGCGGCGAGTCGGCGGGCAGCGGCTCGCGCTCGAACACGTCGAGCCCGGCACCGCGCAGGCGCCCGGCCTGCAGGGCTTCGAGTAGCGCTGTCTCGTCGACCACCCTGCCGCGGGAGATGTTGATCAGGATGCTCTCCGGGCGCATCCGCGCCAGTTCGCGGGCGCCGATCAGCCCTTCGGTGGCGGCGGTCAGCGGCACTGTCAGGCAGACGAAGTCGGACTCTTCCAGCAGCGCCTCCAGCGAGCGGTAGCCGGCGGCGTAGCGCTGCTCGACTTCCGGCTTCGGCGACGAGCTGTGGTAGAGGATCGACATGCCGAAGCCGAAGTGCCCGCGCCGGGCCAGAGCCTCGCCGATGCGGCCCATGCCGACGATGCCGAGGGTCTTGCCGTGCACGTCGCTGCCGAACTGCGCCGGGCCGATGCTCTTTTGCCACTGCCCGGCGCGCACCCAGCCGGCCAGCTCGGTGACCCGCCGGGCGGTCGCCAGGATCAGCGCGAAGCCGGTGTCGGCGGTGGTTTCGGTGAGCACGTCGGGGGTGTTGGTCAGCAGGATGCCGCGCCGGGTCAGGTAGTCCAGGTCGTAGTTGTCGATACCTACCGAGACGCTGGAGACCGCCTCCAGCTGCGGCGCGAGGTCGAGCAGCCCGGCATCCAGCTTGAGGCTGGCGCCGAGCAGGCCGTGGGCCGTGGGCAGGGCGTCGCGCAGGCGGGCCAGGCCATCGGCCGACAGGTCGTCGATGCAGGTGACCTGCGCCTGCTGGCGCAGGCGGGTCATCAGGGGGGCGGACAGCTTCTTGTAGAGCACGATGTTCTTCATGGACGCGGATTCCTCAGGGATTGGTCGCCGGCTGCGGCTGGCGGCTGGGCAACGGCGCCGGGCGGTCGCTGTTGGTGGGGTTGAGCAGCAGGGTCAGCACCACCGCGATCAGCAGCGAGCCGCTCATCAGCAGGAAGGAAGCCTGCGGCCCGCCGGTGGCGCCGTTCAGGTAGCCGACCAGCCAGGAGCCGGCGAACGAGCCCAGCGCGCCCATGCTGTTGATCAGCGCCATGGCGCCGCCGGCGACGTTGAGCGGCAGTACTTCCGGGACGATGGCGAAGAACGGGCCGTAGGGGGCGTACATGCAGCCACCGGCCACCACCAGCAGGGCGTAGGACAGCCAGAAGTGCTCGCTGCCCAGGGCGTAGGAGCCGTAGAAGGCCAGCGAGGCGATCAGCAGCGGCGGCCAGACGAAGACCTTGCGCTGCTGGAAGCGGTCGGAGGCCCAGGACACCCCGAGCATGCCGATCACCGCGGCCAGGTAGGGCAGCGAGGACAGCCAGCCGGCCTGGACGATGTCCAGGTTGGCCGCGTCCTTGAGGATCGACGGCAGCCAGAGGACCAGGCCGTAGACGCCGATGCTCCAGCAGAAGTACTGCACCGAGAGCAGGATCACCTTGGGCGAGCGGAACGCCTCGCGGTAGTTCTTCACCGGCTTCAGGCCCTGCTGCTCGGCGGCCAGCGCCTGCTGCAGGTCCTCCTTCTCACGCTCGGTGAGCCAGTCGGCCTGGGACGGGCGGTCGTCGGCCAGGCGCCACCAGATGAAGGCCCAGAGCACTGCCGGCAGGCCCTCGATGATGAACATCCAGCGCCAGTCGAACTGCTCGACCAGGTAGCCGGACACCACCGACATCCAGAGGATGGTCACCGGGTTGCCGAGGATCAGGAAGGTGTTGGCCCGCGAGCGTTCGGCACGGGTGAACCAGTGGCAGAGGTAGATCAGCATCGCCGGCATCACCGCCGCCTCGACCACGCCGAGCAGGAAGCGGATGGCGATCAGCAGGTAGACGTTGGGGATGACCCCGGTGAGGGTCGCCAGGCTGCCCCAGAGGATCAGGCTGACGAAGATCAGCTTCTTGACGCTGCGCCTCTCCGCATAGATCGCGCCGGGCACCTGGAAGAAGAAGTAGCCGAGAAAGAACAGCGCGCCGAGCAGCGACGACAGGCCGGGAGTGATGTTCAGGTCCGCGGCCATTCCCGAGGCGGCGGCGAAGCCGTAGTTGGCGCGGTCCAGGTAGGCCAGGCTGTAGGTGATGAAAATGATCGGGATGAGGTACCACCAGCGACGGCTGGCGAGACGGGTGTTTTGCATGGGTGTCTCCTGAGCTTTTTGTTTTTGTGGCAGCAGGTGCCGGCGGGGCCGGCGGTCGTTCGTCAGGCGTTCTGGGGCTGGGGCTCCTCCGACAGTTCGTGGCGATGGGGCAGGCCCTCCATGTCGCCGATGCACTGCACGGCGCGGCTGCCGAAGGCGTTGCCGCGCTTCAGGGCCTGCGGAAAACTCCGCCCTTCGAGCAGGGCGCTGATCACCCCGACGGCGAAGGCGTCGCCGGCGCCGACGGTGTCCACCACCTGGGCGACCGGCACGCCATTGATGCGCCCTTCGCTGTCGGCGGTGCGGTAGTAGGCCCCTTCGGGACCGAGCTTGATCACCACCGCCTCGACGCCGCGCTCCAGGTAGAAGGCAGCGATGTCGGCGGGGCTGTCGTAGCCGGTCAGCAGGCGGCCTTCCTCGAGGCCCGGCAGCACCCAGTGGGCGAGGGCGGCCAGGGCGTTGATCTCACTGACCATCCGCGCCTGGCTCGGCCACAGCGACGGGCGCAGGTTGGGGTCGAAGGACAGGCTGCGCCCGGCGCTGCGCATGCACTCCATCAGCTCGCGGGACAGCGCCCGGCAGCTCTCCGAGAGCGCCGGCGGAATGCCGGTGGCATGCAGATGGCGGGCCTGCAACAGGTCGGGCGCCAGGTCGGCGATCGACAGGTGGCTGGCCGCCGAGCCGCGGCGGAAATACTCGACCTTCGGGTCGCTGCCGTCGGTTTCCCGGGACTTGAGCTGGAAGCCGGTGGGATGCGCCGGGTCGATCTGCACGTGACGGCAGTCGAGGCCTTCGCGGGTCAGGCTGTCGAGCACGAAGCGGCCCAGCGAGTCGTCGCCGACCCGGCTCAGCCAGCTGACCTTGAAGCCCAGCCGCGACAGGCCGATGGCCACGTTGCTGTCGGCGCCGGCGATGCGCTTGCCGAAGCGCTCCACCCGGGCCAGGTCGCCGCTTTCCTCGGCGACGAACATGGCCATGGTTTCGCCGAAACAAAGCACGTCGATATCACGCATACTGGCGCTCCTCCTGCGGCTGGCCGAGGCGGGAAAGGGCCTCGATGTGCTGTTGCGTGACCGCCAGCAGGTCCTCGCCCTGCAGGGGAAACTCGATGGCGCGGGGGACGCCCGGGGGAAACTCGCGCAGCAGGCGCTGCCAGTGCTGCAGGTCGACGGGCTCGGGGGGGAGCGCCACCCGCTTGCCGTCGTCGTTGCGCCCGACCGCCTTGCAGTGCACGTAGCGCACGTAGCGGCCGAGACGCTGGGCGGCCTCGTCGACCGGCTGTTCCTGCCAGAGCCAGTTGCCGATGTCGAAGGTCATGCCGATGTCGAGATCCCGGGCCTCGGCTGCGGCGAAGAATGCCTGCAGCGCCTCGATGCGCCCGCCCTGGGCGGTCTGGTCGTTCTCCACCAGCAGCTGCACGGGCTGGCCGGCCAGTTGCAGCGCCAGCTCGGACAGATCGTTGCCGGCGCGGTAATGGCCGAGCGAGACCTTCAGCCAGCGCGCGCCGCAGGCGTTGGCGCGCGCCAGGGTCGGTTCGAGGGCGGCGGCGAGCCGGCCCTCTTCGCTCCACAGCTCGAGCGGCGCGGAATACAGGCAGTCGAGCCCCAGGGTGCGGACGGCGCCGGCCAGGGCCTGCGGGTCCGGCGGGGCGGCGAACAGCTCCTCGCGCAGCTCGGCGCGGGCGGCGCCGGCCTGGGCCAGCAGCGGCAGGAAACTGGCCTGGCCGCGCTCGCGCACGAGAGTGGCGCCATAGCTGGAAAGACTGACTGAGACGGGGTAGAGGGGCATTGTCGTTATTCCTCTGAAACCGGTTTCATTTTTGGCCGAACGACTCGCCGGCAAGCTGCCGGCGGGCTGTCAGCCGCGTGGGTGGGTGGAGCCTCGGATAATCAGTTGTGCCTTGAAATCGAAATGCCGGGCCGGCTCGCGGTCGCCGCGCAGGCGCTCGAGCAGGCACTCGAAGGCGGTCGTGCCGATCTCGGCGGTCGGCTGGGCGAGGGCGGTGATGCCGCTGCCCACCAGGGGATACCAGTCGAGGTCGTCGAGGGCGATCAGGCCGATCTCCTCGAACAGCCGGCAGCCGAATTCGCGCAGTTGCTGGGTGGCGGCCAGGGCGGCCATGCCGTTGGCAGCGAACAGCGCCTTGGGGCCGGGGCCGGGCGCGACGAGAAAGGCCTGCAGGGCTTCGCGGAAGGTCTCGCCGGTCTGCAGCACCTGGCCCTGAAGCAGGGGGCGCCGGGCGATTTCGCCGGTGAACGCCGTGACCCGCTCCTGGCGCGAGCTGGTGCCGTCCAGCGGCTCGCTGACCAGCAGCAGGTCGCGATAGCCGCGCTGCTGCAGATGATCCAGGGCCTGTCGCACCGCATCGCGGTTGTCCAGCCCGACCAGATCGGCCTCCAGCGCCTCGACCTTGCGGTCGACCAGCACCATCGGCAGTTCGTCGTGCAACGACTGCAGCTCGCCGGCGTGATGGCCGAGGGTGTTCACGATCAGCCCCTCGACGTTGTACGAGCGCAGGGCCGCCAGGTGCTGGCTCTCCTGCTCGGTGCTGCGGTCGGTGTTGCACACCACCAGGCTGTAGCCGTGCTGGCGGCAGGCGGTTTCCACGCCATGCATCACGGCCACGGAATAGGGGTTGAGGATATCGGCGACGAGCATGCCGATCAGCCGGGTCCGGCCGCGCTTCAGGCCGCGAGCCATCTGGTTCGGGCGGTAGTCGAGGCGCTCGATGGCCTGCTCGATGCGCAGGGCGGTGGCGTCGGCGAGCAACTGGCGGTCGCCGCCGATGTAGCGCGACACGCTGGCCTTGGAGACACCGGCGGCCTCGGCCACCTCGCTGATGGTGACGCGGCTGCCGCGGGCGGACGGGGAGGGACCGTTCACGGACCTGGGACCTCTTGTTCTTGGTGTTGTGGGTTGGTTTGCGTTGCATTGAAACCGGTTTCAGTGAAGCGCAAAGGGGGAGGGGCTGTCAAGGGGAGGGAGGTGTGTGCCGATGAATGCCGGGGCATATCACAACGTGCCCACGCAGGAGCGCTCGCCGTTACTTGATGGCTCCCACGCTCCTGCGTGGGAGCCCTGGTTGGACTGGCATTCCTTGAACCGACGGCAGGTCAGGGCCAACCTGACCTGAGAGATCGCTTTTCATGAACGCAGTTCATGACTCCATTCGCTGCCAGCGGATCAATGAGGAACGGATTTCATATATAGATGGCGCCGCAACGAGAGAACTCCAGGAGGCGCCATGTTGGTCAGGCTTTTCAGAGCGCGGTTACTACCGATAGCGGTGTTGATGGCATCCATGGCCACGATTTCGGCCAACGCAGGAACGGGCGGTGGCGCGGATCACCCTGACACTCAAGCATCCGTCATTCGCCAGGAGAACAGCATGCAGATCAGCATCGAGATAGAGGGAGCCACCATCACCGCGACACTCGAGGCCAGTGAGGCCGCCAGGGACTTTGCCTCTTTGCTGCCGCTTTCGCTGACGCTCGAAGACTATGCCGCCACGGAGAAGATCAGCGATCTGCCGAAGCCTTTGTCGACCAGCGGCGCGCCCGCTGGTATCACCCCCAAGGTTGGCGATCTGGCCTACTACGCCCCTTGGGGAAACCTCGCCATCTTCCACAAGGACTTTCGCTACTCCAGCGGCCTGGTGAAGCTGGGCACGCTCGACTCCGGCATCGAACTCATGCGTCGCCCTGGATCCTACAAGGCCACGATCCGCAAGCTCGAGCGCTGACGCCACAGCCCTGGAACCGGCGGCATCGCTGCCGCCGGGTGGCAAGGGAAAGGGATCAGGCGCCCCGCAGGCAGGTCGTCATTTCGTGTACTGATCGTCGCTGACCTGCTCCAGCCATTCGACATTCTTGCCATCGACGGCCTCCTGGAGGGCGATATGGCGCATACCGTTGCTGGCGGTAGCGCCGTGCCAATGCCTGACGCCGGGGGCGATCTGAATGCCATCGGCGAGCGCGGCGCCGCTGCAGAGCTGGGCGATAAACAAGGTGGCCTGGAAGGGACGCTTCATGGTCGGCGGTTTCCTTGCGGGTAGCGGGGGATGGGATGAGGCCGGCCGGCGCATCACGCGCCAGCGAAGCGGGTCCTGGACAGGGGAAGGCTGCGCACGCGCTGCCCGGTGAGCACCGCGACCGCGTTGATCACGGCTGGCGGGACGCCCGGAAGGCCGGGTTCGCCAACGCCGCCCATCGGCGCGCCGCTCTCGACGATGCGCACATGCACGCGGGGCATCCGGCCGGGCGGCAGGATGGGGTAGGCGCCGAAGTTGCGCGCGCGGGGCATGCCGTTCTCGTACACGACCTCCTCCAGCAGGGTGGACGAAAGCCCCAGCGCCACGGCGGACTTCACCTGGGCCTCGACGATGGCGGGGTTGACGATGCTGCCGGGGTCGAAGGCCACCCAGACATCGTGGACCACCACCGAGCCGCCTTCGATGGACACCTCGGCGATGGTGGCGACCTCGCTGCCGAACGGCGACGCCATGGCCACGCCACGGGCGCGCTGGCTGCCGTCGCCGGCGGCGAAGGGGCCTCGTTTCCAGCCGCCCGAAAGCTCGGCGACCGCCTGCAGCAGCGCCTTGTGCCGCGGCTTGTCCGCCAGCAGGCGCAGGCGCAGCTCGTACGGGTCCTGCTGGCCGGCATCGGCCACTTCATCGAAGAAGGACTCGTAGAAGAAGTCGTTCATCGAATGCCCGACCGAGCGCCAGAAGCCAATGCTGGGCGGGTGTTCCAGGTAGACCTGGGCGACCCGCCGGTTGGGGATGGCGTAAGGCTTCTCGGCGATGCCCTCGACCGCCGCGTCGTTGGCCTTGTCCGGCTGGCGGCCGAACCAGCGCTCGGTGGGACTCTCGCCGACGGCCTCGGCGTACAGGGCCTGCGGCAGGCCGTTCTCGTCGATTCCGGCGCGAAAGCGCGCCAGGCCCATCGGCCGCAGCGCATCGCGCAGGAACTCCTCTTCGCGGCTCCAGATCAGTTTCACCGGGCGTCCGACGGCCTTGGCCAGCTGGATGGCCTGGGGGAAGGGGTTCGCCGTGCCGTAGAGGAAGTGCCGGCCGAAGAAGCCGCCCAGCGGCGAGGAGTGCAGGATGATCTGCTCGGGGGCGATGCCCGCGGCCCTGGCGGCAGCCTGCTGGAACAGCTCCGGCGCCTGGTTGGGTAGCCAAAGCTCGAGGGTGCCGTCCGCGTTCCAGCGGGCGATCGCCGATGGCGGCTCCAGTTGGCCGTGGACCAGATAGGGCGCGTCGTAGGTCGCCTCGATCACACGGCTGGCCTGCTTCAGCGCCCTGGCGGCATCGCCGATTTCCTCGGCGGCAATGCCCGGGCCGGGAGCGGCGGCCAGCGCGGCGCGCATGCCGGCGGAGGAAAAATCGGCGGGCATGGCGTGCGGGGTGCCCGGCGCGGCTTCCTTCCAGCTGATCTTGAGCGACTCCACGGCACGCCGGGCCTGCCACCAGCTCTGGGCCACCACCGCGACGGCGCCGGGCAGGCGATGGATCGAGTGCACGCCCGGCATCGCCCTGACCTCCGCCTCGTTGGCGATGACCTCGG
The DNA here is from genome assembly GCF_002220155.1 of Azotobacter chroococcum. NCBI lineage: Bacteria > Pseudomonadati > Pseudomonadota > Gammaproteobacteria > Pseudomonadales > Pseudomonadaceae > Azotobacter > Azotobacter chroococcum. The sequence goes on from NZ_CP011835.1 coordinate 2,150,462, forward strand.
GCTCGCCGCCCATGCGCGGTGCGTGCTGGACCGCCGCCAGGAGCATGCCGTCGACGTCGAGGTCGATGTTGTAGGTCACCTTGCCGGTGGACTTGTCGTGGGCGTCGAGGCGCGGCACAGGCTTGCCGATCCAGCGGAAATCCTTCTTCTCCCGCAGGGGCACCTGCTCGGGGGGCGACAGCTCGGCGGCAAGGGCGGCCAGTTCGCCGTAGCCCAGGGTACGCCCGGAGGCCGCGTGCACCACGATGCCGGGTTGCGTGGTGAGGCTGTCCAGCGGCACGTCCAGCCTGGCGGCGGCGGCCTGCAGCAGCATGTGGCGTGCGGAGGCGCCCAGGCGGCGCATCACCTCGTAGCTGGAGCGTACCGAGAAGCTGCCGCCCGTGAAGCGGGCGCCATTCACCAGCAGGTAGTCGGCTCCCGGCGGCGCGCATTCGACGGCAAAGCGCTCCGGGGCGATATCGAGTTCTTCGCCGACGATCTGCGCGAAGGCGGTGTCGATGCCCTGGCCGCCTTCGACGAAGGGGCTGCGCAACAGGGCCGTGCCGTCCGGGCGGATTTCCAGGAAGGCCGGAATACGGGTGCCCGGCTTGATTTCGGACGCCACGCTCTGGGCGGCTCTCACGACCTTGCCGGGCAGCAGGACGCCCAGGACCAGGGCGCCCAGGGAGGTCCCCAGGAACCGGCGGCGAGAGAGATTGAGGGGCTGTCCGTCCGTGGGCAGGGTGTCGGGAAGCTGAGGCATGTTCATCGGCATCATCTCCTCAGCCCTTGGCCAGTTGCTGCATGGCATCGGCGATGGCGTTGTAGGTGCCGCAACGGCAGAGGTTCACCATGGCTGCGGCGATTTCCGCCTCGCCGGGCCTGGCGTTCCGTTTCAGCAGGGCGGTGGCGGTCAGCACCTGGCCCGACTGGCAGTACCCGCACTGCGGCACCTGGTGCTCGACCCAGGCCTCGACCACGCGCCTGCCCACCGGGTCCTCCTCGATGGCCTCGATGGCCTCGATGGCCTCGATGGCCTCGATGGTGGTGATGGCCTGGTTGGCCACGCTGCTCACCGGCATGACGCAGGAGCGGATGGGGCGCCCATCCGCCAGTACGGTGCAGGCCCCGCACTGGGCGGCCCCGCAGCCGTACTTGGTGCCGGTCAGGCCCAGTTCCTCGCGGATGACCCAGAGCAGCGGCGTATCGGGGGCGGCATCCACCTGGCGCTTCTTCCCATTGATCGTCAGCTCCATAAGTCTCCTCCTCGGATGGATTGGCTATCGCTGGCGTGCGCGCCAGCAGGCATCGCAGTGTTCTTGGTTCGGTGGGAAAGGGCCGGGGCGACAGATGGCGCCGTTCCAGCACGCCGGATTCTTCGCGTTCTGCGGCCGGGCGGGCGCGGCCCGGTTGCAGTCGCCGGGTATTAGTCCAGACGAAATGCCAGCCCAGATAGATGGAAAAACTGCATGGACCTATGTGTCCCATCGATTAATCGGTGTGGGATAGCCAGGGAGTAGGCGATGCATGCGTTGCTTGCAGCCGCAGAGAATCCGCCGGGCTTGCGCACAGCGAAGGGGCGGCGTGCCGGCAATTTATCGATGGAACTCATAGGGCTATGCACTCCAGGCGCCTTATGGAGACAGCGGGCGCAGTGCTAGCTTCGCTTCCGGGCGTTCATCGGGAACGCGCGCCCTCCGCCCGGCGATGCAGACCAGCGTAATGTGGATCTTCGGCCGTTTGGCAGCCCCTCTTTTCATGAACTGATGCCCATCGGGCAGGATTGGATCGTTTGATATGCAGCATCTGGACTTGCAGGTTATCGAGCAGGCGTTGGCGTGGTCGCGCGCGGGGCAGGAGGTGTGGCTGTGTACGGTACTGGCCACGTTCGGTTCCTCGCCCCGCGAGCCGGGGTCCCTGCTGGCGGCGCGCCGCGATGGTGCGCATATCGGCTCGCTGTCCGGTGGCTGCGTGGAGGAGGACTTTCTCGAGCGGCTGCAGGGCGGGGCGTTCGACTGCACCGTCACGACCCTGCGCTACGGCGATCCCTCGGGGCCGCAGGGGGCGCGGATCGCCCTGCCCTGTGGCGGGATTCTCAAGGTGCTGATCGAGCGGCTGCCCGCGGACAGCGCCACCTGCGCTCACCTGGAGAGCCTGCGCGCAACGCTGCAGGGGCAGCGTCATCTGCTTCGCTGTGTCGATCTGCGCAACGGCGGGCTGCAGCTGCGCGAGGACGATGGCCTTGGGCCGCGCGTGGTCGAGTCGGCGGATGGGCAGGCGGTCGAGATTCGCGTCGGACCGGCCGCGCGGTTGATCATCGCGGGCATCTCGCCGGTGTCCGTGGTCTGCGCGCAGTTCGCGCAGGCCCTGGGTTTCGAGATCATTGTCTGCGATCCGCGCGAAGAGGCTCATGCCGGCTTCGAGGTGCCCGGCATCGAGCTGCGCCAGGAGCTGCCTTCGCTGTTCATCGCCGCCGATGGCTGCCACACGGCCACCGCCGTGGTGGCGCTGACCCATGACCCGCGAATCGACGATCTGGCGATGATCGAGGCCGTGCGCACGCCCGCGTTCTACATCGGGGTCATGGGCTCTCGGCGAACTTCGGCGGCGCGTGCCGAGCGCCTGCGTCGCTCCGGTGGCCTGAGCGAGGCAGAGATCGCCCGTCTGCAGATGCCCATCGGTCTGGCGCTGGGCAGCAAGACGCCGGCGGAAATCGCTCTGGCCGTCATGGCCGATGTCGTTCGTGTCTATCGCGGCAGGCCGCGCGATGCGCTCTGAGCCGCCGCTCGACGATGACGGTCAGGGCCGGATCATCGACGCGCAGGGGCGGCGGCTGCGTAACCTGCGCGTGAGCCTGACCAGCGCCTGCAACTACGCCTGCGTCTACTGCGTGGCGGATGGCAAGCGCCTGCATGCCGACCGCCAGGCGTTGCCTCTGCCCAGGCTGCTCCTGGCCGTCGAGTACCTCAAGGTCGCCAACGACCTTCGCACCTTGCGCATCACCGGTGGCGAGCCCCTGATCAGCCCGTTGTTCGACGGCTTCATGGCCGAACTGGGGCGCTTGGGCTTCGCGGATGTCTCCCTGACCACCAATGGCCAGCTGCTGTCGCGCAAGCTCCCGGTGCTGCTGGCGTCTGGCGTCGAACGCATCAACGTTTCGCTGGATACCCTGGACGCCGGGGCTTTGCGCCGCATTGCCCGTGGCGGCGACCTGGCCGAGGTGCTGGAGGGTATCGATCGAGCTCTCGCGGCCGGTATGCGGGTGAAGATCAACATGGTGCCCCTGCGCGGGCACAATCACGAGCAGGTCCTGCCGATGCTCGAATACTGCCTGGCACGCGGTATGGAGCTGCGCTTCATCGAGTTGATGCGCATGGGGCATCTGGCCCGGGACCCTCGCACCTTTCAGCGCCAGTTCTTCGGGATGGCCGAGATCCTCGCGACCATTTCCGAGCGCTACGCATTCGCGAGCGCCCCCCGCGCTTCGGATGCCACCGCGCAACGCTTCGAGATTCCGGGGCGCGGGCACTTCGGTGTCATCGCGAACGAGAGTGCACCGTTCTGTAGCCATTGCAGCCGCGCGCGGCTGAGCTCCACGGGATGGCTGCATGGCTGCCTGTCTTCCAGTCGGAGTCACTACCTGGGGGATGTGCTCGAGCTGCCCCGCGCCGAGGCGCTGGCGCAGATTCGCGAGCTCTCCGCGCGAGCGCTGGCGGACAAGCAGGCCGAGCGCTTCTCCGGCGATGTGATGGTGATGAGGGTGATCGGTGGCTGAGGCCCGATAGCGTTTTTGCCGGTGCGGGGTCAGCTTCCTTCCAGGGCGGGGCTGGACTGGGGCTCGTAACGCAGGGCCGCAATCAGCAGGGACATGGCCCCCGACGGTTGCCGCCGGCTGGGGTAGTAGAGATGGTATCCCGACCAGTAGGGGCACCAGTCTTCCAGCACGGATACCAGGTGGCCGGTGCGGATGTAGGGCTGCGCCATGTCCTCCGGCACGTACGCCACGCCGAGGCCGGCCATCGCGGCATCGAGGCAGTCATAGATGCTGTTGTAGGTGAGCTGGCCGTTCACGCGGACGTTCATCTGCCTTCCGTCTTTCTCGAACTCCCAGGCCCAGAGTCCTCCGTGGGTGGGCAGGCGCAGGTTGATGCAGTTGTGCTGCATGAGGTCATCCGGCGTTCCGGGGAGGGGATGCCTGGCGAAGTATCCTTTGGTGGCCACCACCGCGAAGCGGATGTCCGGGCCGATGCGTAGCGCGATCATGTCCTGCGCGACGATCTCGCCCAGGCGAACACCGGCATCGAACCGCTCGGCGGCGAGATCGACCAGGCCATTGTCGGCAAACAGTTCGACCTGGATGCCCAGATACTTCGGCAGGAATTTCTTCAGTCTGGCTGCCAGCACGCTACGGATCGCGTGATCCGAGGCGGTGATGCGGATCGTCCCCATGGGGCTGTCGCGCAGCGCCGACAAGGCGGACAGCTCGGCATCGATCTCCTCCAGCTGCGGAGCGACCGACTCCAGCAGCCTTTCGCCAGCCGCGGTGGGCGAGACCGTGCGTGAGTTGCGTGCCAGCAGGCGAGCGCCAAGCTTCGTCTCCAGCGCCCGCACGGCATGGCTGACGGCCGATTGCGACAGCCCAAGGTGCGCCGCCGCCCGGGTAAAGCTCTTTTCGCGGGCCACGGCAACGAACGCCACCAGTCCGCCGAAGGATTCCCGCAGGATGTCGTCTCTCATGCTCGGTCGGTCTTCCTCATACGCGTGGCGCAACCATACCACCGCCGTTCCTCATCCAAGGCGCCTGGCAAGGGCGCGGATCGAGCTGCGGCTTTTGGCTCAGGCCTGTGCCGGTCTCCTGATGCGGGTGCCGTTGCCGATGACCAGCACGGAAAGGATCAGCAGGACCGCACCTCCCACCAGGGGGGCGGAAGCATTGGCATGGTCCAGCAACTGGCCGCCCAGTGCGCCGCCCATCATGATCGCCAGCTGGATCGAGGCGACCAGCAGTCCGCCGCCGCTTTCCGGCTCGTCATCGATTTCCCTGGCCAGCCAGGTGGACCAGCACACCGGTATGGCCGCGTTCAGCGCTCCCCAGCCGACCATCATGGCCGCCACCGCCCAGAAGAGATGCCCGGCTTCCATCATGGCCAGGGTGACGGCGGCAAGGGCCAGGGGGAGGTAGCGCAGGAGCGGGTAGAGGTGCTGCCGATGGAGCATGGCGCCGGCAAAGTGGGTTCCCGCGAATCCGGCCAGGCCCAGGCCGAGCAGCAGGAGCGACAGCTGGCTCGGGCTCACGGCCATTTCGGCTTCCAGGAAGGGACGGAAGTAGGTGAAGGCACCGAACGCACCCGCGAACGTCAGCATGGTCGAGATCATGCCCAGGGCGACGTAGCGGCGCTTGAGCAGCCCGAACAGGCGGGTGACCGGAATGCTCGCCCGCGGCGGCATCGAGGGAAGGCTCCTGGCCTGCCAGAGCAGATTGACGATCACCAGCGGCACGAGGCCGCCGAACACGACCCTCCACCCGAACAGTTCCCCCAGGTAGGCCCCGATCGGTGCGGCGAACGCCGTGGCGATGGCATTGCCCATGAAGAGGGTGCCAAGCGCCTTCGGCACGCGGTCGGCGGGCACCAGCCGGATGACGGTCGCCGTGGCCAGCGACCAGAAACCGCCGATCGCCAGTCCCAGCAGGGCGCGGGCCGTCATCAACAGGGAAAAGTCGGGCGCCAGGGCGATCATCACCAGCGACAGCAGCATCAGCAGGGTCATGCCCATCAGGACGTGCCGGCGGTCGAAGCGTCCGGCGATCGGCGCGATGAACAGGCTGGACAGCACCGCGAAGAAGCCGGACACCGAGATGGCCTGTCCCGCCAGGCCCTGGGTGGCCTGCAGGTCTTCGGCGATCGGGGTCAGCAGGCTGACCGGCATGAATTCGGCGGCGATCAGCATCGCCACGCAAAGCGCCATGGAGCCCACGGCACTGCCCATCTGTCGTTGGGTCGATTCAAGTTCGAGAGTTGAAGTCGTCATCGGGTTTTACTCCGGCAATGCGCAACCCGGCACCGCCTCGCGGAGGAGGGGCGCAACGTGGTCGTCAGGTGGAGGTGCGGCCGGGCGTGCCGGATATCGCGAGCGGGATGGTTCGCTGGCTGCCGCTGTTGGAGCCTGATGATAGAGAGGCCGGGCTGCTCGAAGAACACCGGACGCCGAATAGAGCCATGAGCCGAAGTAATCAATCCGGCCGGTTGCGGGCGAGGCTATTCCCCGTAGCGCAGCGCCTCGATCAGGATCTGCATGGCCCGCGAGGTTTCCCGCTGGCTGGAGTAGTAGAGGTGATAGCCGGGAAAGGTGCGCCACCAGCTCTTCATCACCGGCAGCAGGCGTCCGGATTCGAGATGCGGGCGGGCCAGGTCTTCGGGAACGTAGGCCAATCCATATCCCGACAAGGCGGCGTTCACGATCTGGTAGATACCGTTGAACACCAGCTGGCCGTCTACCCGCACATTCAGCTCGCTCTGGTCCTGCTTGAGTTCCCAGGCGTACAGGTTGCCCCGCGTCGGGAGCCTGAGATTGATGCACGCGTGATTCGTCAAGTCCTGGGGGCTGGCAGGCATCGCGCGCGCGGCGAAATACGACGGCGCGCCGACGATGGCGAATTGCAGGTCGGGCGCGATGCGCACGGCCGAGCTGTCCCGGGTCAACCCATCGCCCAGGCGAACGCCGAAGTCATACCTGCCCTGGACGATATCGGTGAAGGCGTAGTCGGAACTCAGCTCCACCTTGATCTTCGGGTAGGCGGCCAGGATCCCGGAGAGCTTCGGCCACAGCAGCGTGTCGATGGCATGTTCGGTGGCGGTGATGCGGAGCGTGCCGGCGGGCGTTTCGCTCAGCTCGCTGACATGCCGCAGCTCCGACTCGATGTCCTTGAAGCGGGGGGCGACCACGCGCAACAGCCGTTCGCCGGCCTCGGTGACCGATACGCTGCGCGTGGTCCGCGTCAGCAGCCGCACCCCGAGCCGTGCTTCCAGTTCACGGATCGTGTGGCTGAGCATCGACTGGGAGATGCCGAGCCGGGCGGCTGCGCGGGTGAAGCTGCGCTCCTCTGCAACCGAGATCAGCGCGAGCAGATCGCTGTAGTGTTCCCGAGGCATCGATTCATTCCAGGCATGGACGGCGGAATTGTACCAGCCGGATACCCCGACGGCTGACGGCGCCTGCCGGGGCAGTGGCTCCGAGGGTTTCAATACGCGGTGAAACCGCTCCCGCTCAAACCGCCAGAGTGGCGGAGTCGATCACGAAGCGGTACTTCACGTCGCCCTTGAGCATCCGCTCGCAGGCCTCGTTGATCTACTCGGCCCTGATCAGCTCGAGGTCCGCGACGATGCCGTGCTCGGCGCAGAAGTCGAGCATTTCCTGGGTTTTCGGGATGCCGCCGATCATCGAGCCGGCGATCGCGCGGCGCTTGAAGATCAGGTTGAACACATCGGGGGAAGGGTGGGGCGAGGCCGGCGCGCCCACCAGCGTCAGGGTGCCATCGCGCTTCAACAGGGCCAGGAAGGCATCGAGGTCGTGCGGGGCGGCCACGGTATTCAGGATCAGGTCGAAGCTCTTCGCGTGGGCCGCCATTTCCCCGGGATTGCGCGATACCACGACCTCGTCGGCGCCAAGTGCCCTGGCGTCCTCGCGCTTGGACTCGGAGGTGGTGAACGCCACCACGTGTGCGCCCAGCGCATGGGCAAGCTTGATGCCTATGTGGCCCAGGCCGCCGATGCCGACGACGCCGACCTTCTTGCCCGGACCGGCCTGCCAGTGACGCAGCGGCGACCAGGTCGTGATGCCCGCACACAGCAGCGGCGCCACGGCGGCGAGCTGGTCTTCGGGGTGCCGGATGCGCAGCACGTAACGCTCGTGCACGACGATCTGCTGCGAGTAGCCGCAGCGTCCAGCCCGGCTCGTCCGGCGTCGGGAAGTTGTAGGTGCCGACCATGCCGTCGCAGTAGTTTTCCAGGCCGGTCTCGCATTCCTCGCAGTGCCTGCAACTGTCGACGATGCAGCCGATGCCCACCAGGTTGCCCGGACAGAAGCCCGACACATGCGCACCGACGGCCGACACGCGGCCGACGATCTCATGGCCCGGAACGCAGGGGAACTGGGTGCCGGCCCATTCGGCGCGTATACTTGGTGCAGGTCGGAATGGCAGACGCCGCAATAGGCGATGTCGATCTGGACATCATGCGGCCCCGGGGGCCGGCGAGTGATCTCCAGCGGTTCGAGGGGCTTGTCGCCGGCATAGGCACCGTAAGCTTTTACAACCATGGAAGGCTCCTTTCATCAACGTGCCGTGCGCTCGATATGACGCGCAGGCGAGATCGCCAATGTAAGCCGATACGGGCTGACCAATAAGGCGCCAAGGCCGCACGTACCTATGCAGCAGATTGATCAATCCGGTCGCCTGGCAGGTTCCGGGTGCAAGTGTGGGGGCGAGTAATCTGCGTTGAGCAAAAAAGCCACGCCCAATGGCGTGGCCTTTTTGTCGAGCGACCCGTGCAAACACGGGCGTCGAGTCACTTCAGGTTGTTACGAAAGAAGGTGGTCAGTTTGTCGAAGGGGATCAGATTGACGCGGTCATAAAGATCCACATGGCCGGCGCCCGGAATCACCAGCAGTTCCCTGGGCTCGCCGGCGAGCTTGTAGGCCTCCTCGCTGAACTCCCGGGAGTGGGCGTTTTCGCCGGTGACAAACAGCATGGGCCGGGGCGAAATCGTCTCGATGTCCGCAAAGGGATAGAAGTTCATGAACTTGACGTTGCTGGTCAGCGTCGGGTGCGTGGTGAGTTCGGGCGACTGGCCTTCGGAGGTGTATTCGCCTCGGGGGGTACGGTAGAAGTCATAGAACTCACGCTGGATCGGATCGGTATTGGCATCCAGTTTGTGTACCGTGCCGCTGGTATAGCGGGTTTCACCCCCGGTGAACTCCACATGGCGTTGCTGGGCGGCTTCCTCGAGGATTTTCTTGCGTTGCTCGAGGGTTAGCGAGTGCCGAAGTGCGTTGCGGTTGGCGCCGCCCATGTCGTACATGCTGACGGTCGCAATGGCCTTCAGGCGAGGGTCGATCTTGGCCGCGCTGATGGCAAAGCTGCCGCTGCCGCAAATCCCGATCACGCCAATACGGTTCCTGTCGACCAGGGCGTGCGTGCCCAGGAAATCCACCGCTGCGCTGAAGTCCTCGGCGTAGATGTCCGGCGATACGGCATTGCGGGGCTGGCCTTCGCTTTCGCCCCAGAAAGACAGATCCAGGGACAAGGTCACGAAGCCCTGTTCCGCCATCTTCGTCGCATACAGGTTCGCGCTCTGCTCCTTAACGGCGCCCATCGGGTGGCCGACGATGATGGCCGGGTTCTTCGTGCCAGGCGCGATGTCCTTGGGAAAGAACAGGTTTCCCGCCACCCTCATCTTGTACTGGTTATCAAAGGTGACCTTCTGCACGGATACCTTGTCGCTGGTGTAAAAGTTGTTCGCGCCGTTGGACATGTCTGCAGCCATTACCGTGAGTGAGTTCAAGAGAAGGCCAAACAATAGAATCAACTTCCTCATTGGGACTTCCTTTCTTTAGTGATCGATGAGGTCGCCTCCCCACTTGGGAAATGTCGATCAGACCGACCCCGGCCAGATCACTCTATGCCGCGTCAGGCTGTCCGGTAAGGTGAAAAGACCACATGGACCCATGCATCAGATTGATCAATCTAACAGCTCGGAGTTGGCGCAGGGATCAGCACCCGGCAGCCGCCGCCGACCGCGAAGCTGTACCCGTTGGCCTCGCCGGCGAGGATCATCCGCCCGAGCTGCAGGAGATCCCGCCGCGGTCCGTGACCGTCGATGCCGATGCCGAACAGCTTCGGCAGCTGGCTGACGAGCACGGCCAGGACGAAACAGGCGGTTTGAAAACAAGGTCGACGCGACAACTACCTTGAAAAACGCCGGCAAACAACCGGGCGCATGTTCACCGGCGGCGCCGGCTGCCGGGCAAGATCAGGAGGCGACGATCGGCACTCCCGCATTCTTGTCAAGTACCGGTGGCCGTCTAGATTCCAAGTGGCCCAGGACCGCGCAAGCGCGTATGCAGGAGGCCGATCATCATGGCTACCCCAGTATTCAAGCGAATTACTCTGGAGCAGTTCGAGGAGTTGTTGCTCCAGTTTCCCTTCACTCGGCAAATCGATGCGGTGCATATGCACCATACCTGGCGGCCGAGTCATCGCGATTTCAAGGGACATGAAACCATCGTCGGCATGTGGCGCTTCCACACCCGGGAGAGGGGGTGGAGCGATATCGCCCAGCACATCACCATTGATCCCGAGGGTTTCATCTGGTTGGGGCGCAACTGGAACCGTCCACCGGCCAGTGCGGCCGGCCATAACGGCAATTCCGCCTTCGGTCCGTTCATGTTCGAGATGATCGGCGACTTCGATAAGGGCCACGACACTTTCGCCGGCGCCCAGCGCGAAACCGCGCTACGGGTGGTCGCGCTGGTTCAGCAGCGCTTCGATCTGCCGGTCACCAGTCTGCGCTTCCACAACTCGATGTCACAGAAGTCCTGCCCCGGAAGCAGTCTGGTCTATGACGAGGTCGTGGCGGCAGTACAACAGATCCGTGCCCTGGGCCGCGGGCTGAACCGTGTCATGGCCGCCGGTGCAGTGGGCGAGGGGCCGTTTCCGGAAGAGCGGAGCCAGACCACCCGAGAGGCGATCGATATCCTGTCGCGCGTCAGCGCGGCGGCCGACGATCCCGCCGATGCGGAGCTGGCGCATGACGATGTCGAGGCCGCAGCCAGCGCTGCGGGCGAGCTGCAGCCTGCGCAGCTGGTGCGCGAGCTATCGCCGCAGCGCCTGACCGCGTTGCAGCCCCACGTGATCAATCTGTCCCTGGGGCGCTTCTCGGCCAGCGGCAGGATCAGCACCACGGAGTCCGATGTCGACGCCATTTTCGAGGAGCACCTGGTCAGGGCGCTGGCAGAGGCCAAGGCGCAGAACCGCAAGTTGCGCCTGCTGTTCTATGCCCATGGCGGGTTGGCCAGCGAGTCCGGCGGCCTGGCCATCGCGGAGAAGCACATCGACTGGTGGATGCGCAATGGCGTCTATCCGATCTATTTCGTCTGGGAGACCGGCCTGTTCGAGTCCATCGGCCAGATGCTCAAGCGGGCGGTGTTCGGCAGTCCGCGCGGTTTCATCGATTCGGCCACCGATCTGCTGATCGAGAGCGCGGCCGAGCCGCTGCGTGGCCCGCAGATCTGGGGCGAGATGAAGCTCAGTGCCGAACGCGCGGCGCAGCCGCAACTGGGTGGCGCCTGGCAGGTTGCCGGCAAGCTCAAGGCCTTCTGCGATGCCCATCCCGGCGAGATCGAGCTGCACGCCATCGGCCACAGCGCCGGTTCGATCTTCCACAGCCACTTCCTGGCGGCGGCGCACAATCTTGGCGTGCCCGTATTCGACACGCTGCAGCTCTTCGCGCCTGCGGTGCGGGTGGATACCTTCAAGGATCAGCTGCTCGGGCTGCTCGATGCCGGCAAGGTGGCCAGGAAGCTGACGCTGTTCACCATGAACAAGCACTACGAGAAGGACGACAATTGTGCCCAGCTTTATCGCAAGTCCCTGCTCTACCTGATCTTCAATGCGCTGGAGGATAAGCGTGGCACACCGATTCTCGGCCTGGAGGAGTGCCTGCGGGCGGACGCCGATCTGAAGCGGCTGTTCGGCCTGGATGGGCACCATGCCGGGGTTGGTGAGGTCGTCTGGTCGGTGTCGCCGAGCGAAAGCGGTCGTTCCGCCAGCCATGCCACCGCCCATGGCGATTTCGACGACGACCCGCCGACCATGAACAGCGCCGTGCGGCGGATTCTCGACCTGCCTGACGATCGCGTGATCGAGGCCTACCCAGGCAGGCAGCGCCGCTCCACTGCCGAACTGAACTGGGCGGATGACATCGACTGGCCGGAGGAGTTCGAACCCTCTCACGCGGCCTTGCCGACCGAGCACGCGCCGCCGCTGACCCCGCCCCAGGTACAGGCTGCGCCGGTGGTTGCCGGCCCGGCAGCCGCAGGCGGGCGGCGCAGCGCGCTCTGCGTGGGCATCAACGACTACCCCGATCCCCAGCACCGTCTGGCCGGTTGCGTGGCCGATGCCCGGATGTGGGCCAGCTCCCTGAGCCGGCTCGGGTTCGCCACCACGCTGTTGCTCGATGGCCAGGCCACGCGCGAGGCGATCGACCGCAGCCTGCGAGCCATGGTGGAAAGCGCCCGGCCGGGCGATGTCATCGTCTTCCAGTATTCCGGGCATGGCACCTATGTGACCGACCTCGCCGGCGACGAAAGCGATGGCCGGGACGAGGCGCTCTGCCCAGTGGACTTCGCCAGCGGTGCGCTCTATATCGACGACGACATCGCCGAGCTGTTCGCTCGCCTTCCCGAGGGCGTCAATCTCACCTGCTTCACGGATTGCTGCCATTCGGGCACCAACAGTCGCTTCGCGGTCGGCTCCAGCGGCGGTCGGCCGCTGCATGCGCGGGATGCGCGCCGTCGCTTCGTGCCGCCGACAGAGGAGATCAACCGGGCCCATGTGCAGTTTCGGCAAAGGCTGGGCAGGGCTTTGCGGCGCGACGGCAATGGCGGTACCGAACTGATGCGCGACATCAAGTTCGCCGCCTGCCGCGACGATGAGGTGGCGTGGGAAAGCGATGGCCATGGCGAGTTCAGTCTGCATGCCACGCGCGTGCTGGATGCGGGCATCGACGGGGTGAGCCACGAGCAGTTCCTCCAGCGCGTCCAGGCCGACTTCGGCCCGGCGCCACGGCAACACCCCCTGCTCGACTGTACCGAGAAGGCCCGTAGCGGCGGCCTGCTGCAGCCGCGGCAAGCGGAGCAGCCGCTCGAGGTGGACCATGCCCTGCTGATGCAAACGTTGTGGCAACTGCAACGGCTGGCTGGCCAGCTGTCGCGGCATGGGCGATGACGCGGTGGCAGGGGCGGCGCAGGGAGCCGGGGCTATGGGCTACATGTTGGGGGAAGCATTCGGCTGGACGCCGAATCCCCCCTATGAGCGATTGCCTGGCGATCCTTTGTACCGCCCCTTGCGCATCTACACAGTGGATCCTTCCTTCCCGCGGCTCGACAGCGCCGTCGCCACCCTCGAGGTGCCCTACGAGCCGCTGGAACCGGGTCCCCGGGGGCAGTTGTTCCGGGTCGACAACCACGATGTCCAGCTCGGCCTCGACTACCGCTGCGCCGAACTCGACGAGCGCAATGTCCTGATCGCCGATGGCTACGTGCCCTCGCCGTCCGATCCGCGTTTCCATCAGCAGATGGTCTATGCGGTGGCGAGCAAGGTATACCTGACCTTCCGGCAGGCGCTGGGGCGCGATCCGGCCTGGGGGTTCGGCAAGGCTCACGAGCCGGCCCGGCTGCGCCTGTATCCCCACTACGGGGAAGCGCGCAACGCCTACTACAGCCATGACGGGCAGGAAGGGGCGATCCGCTTCGGCTACTACAAGGCCGAGGACAGGCCGACTGACGCCACTCTGCCGGGGGGCTATGTGTTCACCTGCCTGTCCCACGACATCATCGCCCATGAGGTCAGCCACGCTCTGCTCGACGGTCTGCGCTCGCGCTTCTGCATTCCCATCGGACCGGATGTGCCGGCGTTCCATGAAGCCTTCGCCGACTTGGTGGCGATATTCCAGCACTTCAGTTACCGCCCTGTATTGATCACGGCTATTCGCCGCTGCAAGGGCGAGCTGGCCCACGCGCAGTTGCTCACCCAGCTGGCGCGGCAGTTCGGCCATACCACCGGGCACGGCGGTGCCCTGCGCTGTGCGATTGAGCCCGATCTGGAAAAGCCGCGACTGTACGACCCGGAGCTGGAAGCCCACAAGCTGGGGACGGTACTGGTGAGCGCCGTGTTCGAGGCCTTCACGCGCATCTTCGCGCGCAAGACGGAGCGTCTGATCCGGCTCGCCACCAACGGCAGTGGGATTCTTCCGCCGGGGGAGATGCCCCATGACCTGCAGATACTGCTGGCCGAAAAGGCCAGCCAACTGGCCGGCGAGTTTCTCGGCATCTGTATCCGTGCCATCGACTATTGCCCGCCGGTGGCCATCGGCTTCGGCGATTACCTGCGTGCCTTGATCACCGCCGATCACGAGGCGGTGCCAGATGACCGCTGGGATTATCGGGGAGCACTCATCGACAGTTTCCGGCGGCGCAATATCTATCCGCATCTGGTGGCGAACCTCTCCGAGGACGCCTTGCTCTGGCGCCCGCCGCGGCTGGAGCTGCCGCCGGTTCCCAATCTCGACTTCGCCTCGCTGCGTTTTCGCGGCGATCCCGGGCATGCCGCCGGCCTCGAGGAGTTGCGTCGGCAGGCCGATGAACTGGGCCGCTACATCTGCCACGCGGAGCGGCTGGAGGAGTTCGGGCTGGTCGCGCCGGATGATCCACGGCTTGGCGGGGATCGAGTAGGTCCAGCGTGTATCCAGTCGATCCGTACTGCTCGTCGTGTCGGTCCCGATCGGCAGGTACTCTTCGACCAGGTAGCGGAAGTCACCCAGGAGCGTCGGGTGGCGGCGTCGGCGCACGGTCCGGGCTTCTCGTTTCACGGCGGCGCCACGCTCATCCTCGGCCCGACCGGGGAAATACGCTACACCGTGTCGAAAAGCATGGTAGGCCAAGGGCGGCTCGAGCGACGGCGAGCGTTTCTGCAAAGTCGCAGGGGAAGCCGTTTCTGGACGGTGGAGGAGGGGAATTACACGCCGCGCGGTGATGTCTTTCGGCTGGTACATGCCGACGAGGAGGAGTGAGCGGCTCCGTTCGTGGCGGCCAGTCGACTACATCCACGAGCCGGGTGCTGTGCAATCCATTTATGGACAACATTGGTGTTGATGCCGTGGCTCAATGCCGCGCTGGCGACACAGGCGCCGGGCTGGCCACACTCCTGCACGACTTGAGCCTTGAGGGCCGTGGAATTTAACGAAGCCGCATGCCACCTCTTACATACGACCACTAGTCGGAATTCACTCCAAGAAATCAGTAGAGGAATTGCTATTCCTCCTGCCCAATCTAAATTCAGAAAAATCTCAACATACAATGTGGCTTTCAGCTTGGGAATAAGCAGCCATTAAAGGGCTCTCTGCTATAAACAGCAGAGCTACAGGGCTTTGTATGTTCATAAGCCATGAAGCATAGGCCCCCTGCAACTATTATCCATCGGATTGCAACGGCATCTGGCGGTAGCGTGCCAATTACTCAAGCGTATCGCTTTAGTATCTTCAGCATCTATTGTCTCTCCCAATACAAGCGAGCCGATCAAGCATCGCTTGCGTCGATTCGTCGCGGCCTGACAGTGGACACTATCCGCTAGAGAGAACAGCAGGGCGGCGGCGCTCAGCTATAAGCTCGTGCGCCTTATTATTAAGGTCGGGGTTTGTCCCAGACCTCTGAAAGGAGAATCCCGATGCAAACAATCACTCTCGGCGTTAGTGTCAAAGCGAGCAAGACGTCGATAACGATACCTGAGTACGATATCAAGGTCGAAGCAACGGATTACCTAGAAGTTGAAGTTCCTCCAGGCAAATTAAACGTCGACATTCAGCCCGGGAATGCTGAAGCCCTTAGTCTGCTGGTCATCAAATCGTCTGTTTACAGTGACCTAGAGTTTACAGTCAATGACGGCGTTGGGGGACAACCATCAGCTGCCATTCGGCTGGACGGGCCTCAGATATTCTCGGGTGGCGCAATGGCCTTGTTCGCAGTCACAACACCAAAAAGACTCGCCTTCCAAAACAATGGCTCAGAGACGGCCAAAGTCGAAATCTTTGTCGGGCGCGATGCGACCCCCTAGTAATTCATTACTTCATAGCGTCGTATTGGAGAGGTGACCATGCCAGCCGCGCTAACCTACCCAGGCGTTTACATCGAAGAGGTCCCAAGCGGTGTTCGTACCATCACCGGTGTGGCGACCTCGATCACCGCGTTTATCGGCCGAGCGCTCCAGGGGCCGGTAAACAAGCCGGTACGGATACAGAGTTTCCCGGAATATGCCCGCATATTCGGCGGACTGTGGCAACTCAGCACGATGAGCCACGCCGTGAATCATTTTTTTCAGCACGGCGGAACCGACGCAATCATCGTGCGAGTCTTTCGCGGGGACGAGGTGGCCAATACGGCCACTATCACGCTTGCTGCCGGTCTGGTGCTGGAAGCGTCGAGTCCGGGCAACTGGGGAGCGGTTCTGCGGGCCAGGGTTGACCACAAGACTCGTGATCTAGCAGATGCGGCGCTGTTCAATCTCGCCATTGAGTTACTCGACAAGCCCAAGGGCAATGTAATCGCTTCGGAACAGTTCCGGAATGTTTCTGGAAAGGGGAGTGATCCGCGCTTTGTCAAGATGGTTCTGGAACAGGGATCGAGCCTTGTGCGGGTGCGCACCCCGGGGATGGAGGGCAGCAGCCCGGCCGATGGAGTTACGGATGCCGTTAGTGCGCCGAATGCCGATGGAGATCCGATTTCTTCGGCTCAAATTACGGGTGGCCAGCTTGATCAGAGAAGGGGCCTCTACGCCCTCGAGTCAGTGGATCTATTCAATCTACTTTGCATTCCTCCCCTTGCACCGGATGCCGAAGTGGACGATGACACGTGGGCGAAGGCCGCAAAGTACTGCCAGGAACGGCGTGCAATGTTGATCGTAGACCCGAAAGCGGAATGGGCCGCCAATGCGAACACGGCTATCAGCAAGGCAGAGGCTGGGGTGAACGACATTCGCACGGCCATCAGCACCGATAAGGCGAAAAACGCGGTGGTTTATTTCCCCCATCTGCGTATGCCCGACCCCCTCAGCGAAAATCGCTTGGCTGATTTCGCGCCCTGTGGTGCGCTGGCAGGAATCATGGCACGCACGGATGCGCAGCGTGGCGTATGGAAGGCACCGGCTGGACTGGATGCGTCATTCTCCGGGGTCAAAGAGTTCGCCTTTACGATGACGGACGAGCAGAACGGGCGCCTGAACCCGCTGGGCCTCAATTGCCTGCGCAGCTTCCCGGTGTCCGGCAATGTCGTCTGGGGTGCTCGTACGCTCGCGGGGGCGGATCTGCTTGCTTCCGAATGGAAATACCTGCCTGTACGGCGCATGGCCCTCTTTCTTGAAGAGAGCCTATACCGCGGCACGCAATGGGTGGTCTTTGAGCCCAATGACGAACCCTTGTGGGCGCAGATCCGCCTCAATATCGGTGCCTTCATGCAGAACCTGTTCCGCCAGGGCGCGTTCCAGGGGCGAACCCCGCGTGAAGCCTACATCGTCAAGTGCGACCGGGAAACGACAACCCAGAACGACATCAACCTTGGCATCGTGAACATCCTGGTCGGCTTTGCGCCCCTCAAGCCGGCTGAATTCGTCGTCATCCGAATTCAGCAGATGGCCGGCCAAGTGGAAGTCTAGGAGAACTCGCCATGGCCCAGTTCAGCGTCAATGCACAGCGCTTCGATCCCTACAAGAACTTCAAATTCCGGGTGAAGTGGGATGGCCGCTACGTCGCCGGCATCTCCAAGGTGGGGGCGCTCAAGCGCAGCACCGAAATGGTCGAGCACCGTGAGGGCGGCGACCCGTCCACCAGCCGCAAGTCGCCGGGGCGCACCAAGTTCGAGGCCATTACGCTGGAGCGCGGGGTCACCCACGACACCGAGTTCGAGAAATGGGCCAACAAAGTGTGGAACTTCGGTTCCGGACTGGGCGCCGAGGTGTCCCTCAAGGACTTCCGCAAGGACATCATCATCGAGGTGTACAACGAGGCCGGCCAACTCGCCCTGGCCTATAAGGTGTTCCGCTGCTGGGTCTCGGAATTCCAGGCACTGCCGGACCTGGATGCCAACGCCAACGCCGTGGCGATCCAGAATATCAAGCTCGAGAACGAAGGCTGGGAACGGGATTACGACGTGACCGAGCCCAGCGAGCCCAAGTTTGTTGAGCCGCCGGTATAACAGCCATGGGTAGCCTATGTGCAGCCGATCTGCTTGCGCTCTGGGAGCGAGGCCAACGTCGTCACGCGCTCGACTGTGGCTTGCTGCTCTTCGCGCTGGCGCAGCCCGAGATACCGCTGGAGATCCTGGCCGACCGCCCGCTGGGAGAGCGCAACGCGGCGTTGATCCGGCTGCGGCGGGCACTTTTCGGGCCCGTCATTCCCTCCTACGTCGATTGCCCGAGCTGCCGAGAGCGGCTTGACCTCACCCTGGATGTCGAGGTGTTTCTGGCGCATGCGGCGGCCGATCCGTCGGCAGCGGTAGACGTAGCAGGCCAACACTTTCGGCTACCCAGCAGCCGCGACCTTGCGGCGATCAGCGGCGCAGCAGACGAAGAAGAGGCGGCCCTGGAGCTCGCCCGCCGCTGCCAGATGGCGGATGCGGGCGAACAGACCCTTTCCGTCCCACTGTCGGCGCTGATGCCAGACCTGGAAGCCTGCTTCGAAGCCGCCGACCCGCTACTGGAACCCAGCCTCGATGTCGCTTGCGAAGTCTGCGGCTATTCCTGGCTCGTACCCTTCGACATCGGCACGCTGCTGTGGGACGAGATCGAGGCAAGTGCCCGCGGCCTGCTTGCCGAGGTGCACACCCTGGCGCGCGCTTACGGCTGGTCGGAGCGCGAGATTCTGGCTCTGTCCGCGCCACGGCGCGCGGCGTACCTGGGGATGCTCGCATGAGCGGGTTATTGCGCCGCCTCGCCGCCCAGGCCATGGGGCGCGCCGCGCCCCTTAGGCCGATGGCGCGTACGCCCTACGCCGCGCCGCCGGGGCTGGTGGAGGAGGGCGCGGAAGGGACGGCACCCATTGTTGGCGAGGGCGGCCCCATCATTCCTCAAGACCGCCATTCCGGCGAAAGCTGGAATCGAGTCCCGCGCCAAGGCTTGAACCAGTCGATCAGCTCGAATTTAGAGGGCGTGACGGTTCCCCTGGAACCGCGTTCCAGCTCGAACCTCAAAGCGCAGGCGCTCGACTCCATGGACATTGCCCAACACGCCGATCGTTCCGGCGCAGGCCAGGCTCCAGAAAGCACCCGGCAACCTTGGTCTCAGACGGTGCCCCCCCTTCAAACCAATAGCGCGGTCTTCGCGGCAGCGGAGCGCTCGAACGGTCGCGATGCGCTCGAATCGCCCGCATCACTCTCGATGCCCGATTTCGCCCGCGAGCCGGCTCCCTTGCTGGCGCTGTCCGCCCCTGTGCCCCCGGCCCCCGCCGGCATCCCCTTCGCGGTTTCACCCAGCCGCAGCGCATCTCCCCCGGCCGCCAGTGATTCCACGGAAGTCCACGTCACCATCGGCCGCATCGAAATCACCGCGGTTCACGAAGCCCCCCCCGCCAAGCGCTCCTCGCCCGCCAAGGCGAAGCCCATGTCCCTGGATGAATATCTGGCGCGTCGGGACGGGAGGCGTTCATGAGCAACGCACTGGCCATTGCCGCCGTGACGTCCGTGTTGCGCGATCTACTCAAAGACGGACTGCTGAAAGACAGGCTGCTGAACCGAGACGTCAGTGCGATGCTCGGCAGAGCCATCGAGGTGAGCCTGCTGCCGCCGGATCGGGTGGTGGCCGGCGACGGCGCGGAAGTTTCGCAGCTCAATTTGTTCCTGCGCCAGGTCACCCCGAACCTCGGCTGGCGCAACGAGGGGCTTCCCTCCCGCGACGACTCGGGGCGCCAGCGCCTTTCCAATCCGCCGCTGGCGCTCAACCTGCATTACCTGCTTTCGGCCTACAGCGGTGGCGACCTGCATGCCGAGGTCCTACTCGGTTGCGCCATGCAGGTTCTCCATGAGGTGCCGGTACTCACCCGTGGCGCCATCCAGGCCGCGTTCAAACCGGGGCCACCACCAAGATCGGCACTCGAGGAGGCACTGGCCGACTCCGGTCTCGAGCAGCAGATCGAACTGATCAAGATCACGCCCGAGTCGCTCAGCACGGAGGAAATGTCCAACCTGTGGAATGCGACTCAAAGCCACTTCCGGCCCTCGGCGGCTTACGTGGCGAGCGTTGTCCTTATCACCTCCACCGAGTCTGTCCGCTCCCCGTTGCCGGTCCTCAGTCGTGGCATCGTCCATCCGGTGACCCTTCGCGACCGCGGCGTGATCGTGGAGCCCGGCCTGATGCCGCCTGTGCCCATGCTCCAGACCATCGACCCTGATCCGCTACGCAAGCAACCAGCGGCCAGCCTGGGCAGGACGATCAAGCTGATCGGCCATCATCTCGATGGCACGGCGCGCGAGGCAGTGCTCTCCAACGATCGTTTCGAGATCGAAGAGGCCATTGGGGAATCGGCTGCCGGCGGGGCAGCAGGCTTGCAGTTCGCCATTCCCGTCGCCCGAGCGGCAGATTTCCCGGTCGGCGTCTATCGCGTCGGCGCCCGCGTCCTTCGTCCAGGCGAGTCCCACTCCCGCGAGACCAACCGGCTGGCCATGACGCTGGCGCCGGAGATCACGAACCTGCCGATGAACGTGGTGCGCGACGGTGCCGGCACCGCGAGCTTCACCATCGAGTTCCGGCCCCAACTTCGCGCGGGGCAAAGCGTGGTGCTGGTCCTGGGGCAGCAGGAGTATCGGCTGCAAGACGACTTTGTCGCTCCTGCCAGTTCGCTCAAGTTCGTCATCAAGAACGCACCGGTATCCGAAGCTGGAGGTCCAGGGCACCTCGTGCGCCTGCGCATCGACGGCATCGAGAACCCGATCATCGACCTGTCGGCGCCGCCGCCGGCGACGCCGAAGTTCCTCAATCAGCGGATCAAGATCCAATGAACGCGCTCGCCGCCAGCCAGGACTGGATCGACGCCAACCAGCGGCTGATGGTGGCCGAGTTTGACCGGCTCAAGCAGCGGCTGGGGGCCAACAGCGATGGCGACCCCCCTGCGCCTGCCGGGGAGCTCCGGCGTACCCCGTGGCAACGCCTGATAGCCGCCCTGTTCGACGAACCGAAGCAGCCGCCGAGCGCTGAAGCGGGAAGCGAACCCAGAGCCTCGGCCGTGGAATCCGCCCGCGCCGCAATGCCTGCGCCTGCCGCCATCGATTACCTCGTGCAGCACTTCGGCCTCAGTGCTTTCGAGCGCAATGTTCTGCTCCTGTGCGCCGGTGTGGAGATGGATTCGCAACTCGCCGCGCAATGCGAGATCGCCAGCGGCCCGCCGCGCCGCCCTGGCGCCAGTTTCGGCCTGGCGCTGGCGGCGCTGGATGAGCCGGACTGGGGCGCGCTTGCGCCGGTCAGCCCGCTGCGGCGCTGGCGGCTCGTGGAAATCGACGAATCGGCCGGGCTGGCGCAAGGGCGTTTGCGTATCGACGAGCGCATCCTGCACTACCTCGCCGGGGTCAATTACCTCGACCTGCGCCTGCGCGGGCTGTTGCGCGCGGCAACGCCCCCGATGGCGATGGCCGATACACATCGCGCCGTCTGCGCCGCTGTGCAAGGCGCCCTCGAAATCGCCTCTGCGGGCGATGTGCCGGTCATCTGGCTGACCGGCGACGATGCGCCGGGGCAAGCCGACGTTGCCGCAGCAGTCGCAGCGGCCCTCGGCGTCCGACTGCACGTCCTGCGCGCAGAGGACGTGCCCGCCAGCCACGCCGAGGTCGAAGCCCTGGCGACACTGTGGGAGCGCGAAGCGATCCTGCTCGGCAGCACCCTGCTCGTGTCCGCCGGCGCGGATTCCCTGCCGGCCCCGGCGATGCACTTCATCGAACAGCTGCGCGGCCTGGCGTTCGTCAGCGCCAGCCAGCCACAGCCGCTCGAACGTCCCTCCCTGCGCTTCACCATCGACAAGCCCGCTCCGGCCGAACAGAAGCTCCTCTGGCAAGAGGTGCTCGGCGCTGGCGCCACCCAGCTCAACGGCGCTCTCGATGGCATTGCCGGCCAGTTCAAGCTGAGCGCCCGCAGCATTCAAGTCGAGGGGACCAATCTCGCGCCCGCGCTGGCCGCGAGCGATCGTCCCGACCGGGTCATATGGTCGGCCTGCCGCAGCATGGGCCGCGCGAGGCTCGACGGGTTGGCGCAGCGCCTCGAATCGAGCACCGGCTGGGACGACCTCCTCCTGCCCGAGGCGCAAAAAGACACGCTGCGCCAGATCGGCGCCCATGTGCGCAACCGGCTCAAGGTCTATGTCGAATGGGGCTTCGCCGACAGGAGCGCCCGCGGCCTGGGCATCAGCGCCCTGTTCGCCGGCGAGAGCGGCACGGGCAAGACGATGGCCGCCGAGGTGCTCGCCCACGAATTGCAGCTCGATCTCTACCGCATCGACCTGTCGGCGGTGGTCAGCAAGTACATCGGCGAAACGGAAAAGAACCTGTGCCGCGTCTTCGACGCCGCGGAAGACAGCGGCGCGATCCTGTTGTTCGACGAAGCCGATGCGCTGTTCGGCAAGCGCAGCGAAGTCAAGGACAGCCACGACCGCTATGCCAACATCGAAGTCAGCTACCTGTTGCAGCGCATGGAGTCGTACCGCGGGCTGGCCATCCTCACCACCAACCTGAAGGCGGCGCTGGATGCCGCCTTCCAGCGCCGCCTGCGTTTCGTCGTGCACTTTCCGTTTCCCGATCAGGCGATGCGCGAAGCGATCTGGCACAGCGCTTTTCCGCCGCGCACGCGGCTCGGCGCGATCGACACCGGCAAGCTCGCCCGCCTCAACGTAACCGGCGGCAGCATCCGCAACATCGCCATCAATGCGGCATTTCGCGCGGCCGAACTCGGCGAGCCAGTCTCCATGGTGCACCTGCTGCATGCGGCCCACCTCGAGGCCAGCAAGCGCGGGAGTCCTCTGAGCGCCGCCGAAACACGGGGCTGGGTACCGATATGAAGCACGTAGTTGTCCACATCGATCGCCTGGTGCTGAAGGGCTTCCGGCCCGAGGACCGGCATGCCATCGCCGCCGGCTTGCAGCAGGAACTGGCGCGAGTATTCGCCGACGGTGAGGTCGTTTCGCTGTTGCAGGCCAGGGGAGACATGCCGCGGCTGCGCGTGAGCAGCGTGCCTGTCGAACCCGGTGCCAAGCCGCAACGGGTCGGGCAGAGCGTGGCGCAGGGCATCGGCAAGGAGATCGCGAAATGAGCAGCGCCGCTTCCCTGCGGACGCAGGTCGCCAAGTCACAACCAATGAGCGATGCGAGTCATGCCAGCTTGCTGCTGCAACGCAAGTGCGCGTGCGGGTCGCCGACGACATCGCTGGCCGGCGAATGTGCAGAATGCGCGCGCAAGAAACGCCTGCAGACCAAGCTCACGATTGGCGCGAGCAACGACCCACTGGAGCAGGAGGCGGATCGGGTGGCGGATCAGGTGATAGCAGCGCCGGCGCAGTCGCCCGTTAGTAGTGCTTTGCCCCGCATTCAGCGCTACATGACGCAACCAAGCAAAGCGGTAGGAGTCGCGCCCGCCAGCGTAGATCGCGTTCTCGCCAGCTCCGGCCGACCACTCGAACCGGCGTTGCGGCAGGACATGGAACAGCGGTTTGGTTATGGCTTTTCTCGGGTTCGAGTGCATACCAATAGTGTCGCAGAACAATCAGCGCAAGACGTTAACGCCCATGCCTATACGGTAGGACACAACATTGTGTTCAGTGCAGGTCGCTTCGCAACGGGAACTTATGAGGGACGGCAGCTAATTGCGCATGAGTTGACACATGTGGTACAGCAGTCAGGTGCAGATCCAATACGTATTGGTCAAAGCAATGAAGAGGGTGGTCAGCTACCTTCTCATTTTGCAATTGCGAACGGCGGCCCTGTCCGGATTGCGGGCTCGGGCGGCGTGTGGGTCGCACGTGAGGGCGGAACGCAAATACCACCTGTCCTGAGCTTTCTGACCGCCGCGGAAATTCAGAAACTCAAAGCGTTCGGCGATGCTGATTTTCAGGAGTCGCTGAACACATTGCAGGGACATCTTCGGAAGACGAAGGGTTTCACCCAGGCGGGGGAGACACAGAAGTACATCGATATTCGTCAGGCAGCCGGAGAGTTGCGGACTTTTCGGGATTACATCAACGATCCCGGCGTAGTTGCCGTGAAAGTGGTGCCCAGCGCTACCGGCGGACGTTCTCCGGATATGTTTCTGCGCTACGGGAACGGTGACACCTCAAGGGTTGAAATCTCGAACATCACGTTGGCTTCACCGGACTACCGGCCGGATGTGCGGCCGAACGCCAAAGGTCAACTGGCGCCGAAAATTCCCAAGCAGGATATCCCCGGACAGCCGGGGCAAACACAGGTAGCGCTACCGACCAACGAATTTGACGATAGCGCCATCAAGGCGGCGATTCGAGGCAAAATTAAGGCTAGCCGCAAAGGGCCCTCACAGCTCGAGGCGCAGAATCCGAACACGCGTGCGGGCGGTGCGGCGATGGCGCCGGGCGGCGACGTGGTAGTTCAGATCACGCACGGTGAGGTTAACAAAGCCCGGCTCGATCAGATGATCAAGGAACTCGAGCCCGAACTATTGGCCTCCTCCGCCCGACGCGTGCAGATCGATTCCATCGATGCCGCCGAACCGAGAGCTGGCCGCAAGATATTCGAGTACAACCGCGAGGGGCAGAAGTTCGTCGGGATTGTGAGGAAGCCGAATCGGCCGCCGCTCGAACTGCCTCTGGGCCAGAAGCCGGGAGCCATGGGAGCGCCAAGGGGCATGAGTGGGATAATCAAGGGAGTTGGCGGAACGATCATCGGCATCCTAGCGCAGCTTGCGTATGCCTTTATCATCAGCAAGATCGCACAGAAGATCGAGGAGGCGCAGATCGAACGCGAACTGAAGAAGCTCGATCCCCATATCGGCGAAAAGTTGAACGCCCTTTCTGGTGATGTGTTGGAGAGGCAGTCTGCAAGCGAGCAATCCGTCTATGCCACCATACCATACTCACTGAACTACATGCGCACTCTGACCGATCCGGCCAGCCGGCAGCTTTTCTTCGGTGAGAGTGAGCACGATATTAATACCAACCAGTCCTTCCACGAGCAAATGGCGGAGCAGACTTTTTTTACCGATGCCAAGCTAGGAAATATAAAGATAACCTCCGGCGAACAACCCAAAGATCAATCGTCATTCTCGCTAGAGCGGGACAAGTATGGGACTTACGAAACCCATATATTTACTTTCGAAAAATCCGTGAAGCTTCAGCGCTTCAGCAATACGGAACTAAGAGACTATATCTTGCAGCAGGCACTCGCCGAAGAGATGAACGCCCCCGAAGGCGCTCCGCCTAGTGACCGCTCCGTCGAACTTCGCAAGCGCCTCGATACGATGCAAGGAACCATCGCGAAAGAAGAGGAAGGAAAGCGCGCCGAAGCGGAATCCGAAAGACTGGCGGAGGAAAAACGGAAACAGGAAAAGCTGGCGCAGGCGAGAGAGGCCCAAAAGGTACCGCCTCTCCCTAGCCCGCCGCTGCTGCCGCAGCCCGGCTCGACGCCGCAACCCCTGTTCACACCGCAGAACGATCCCTTTAACCTCGGCGGTCGTCTACAGCAGAAGTCATTGTTCGAGCAGGCCCAGGACTCCGTAGACATGGCCGAGGCGCTGAAGGCGGAATTCGTCAAGAAGGCGGAGGCGCTCCGGCAGGAAAATCCTTCGGGCGAAAAGGTTGAGCTCCACAAAAAGGCAGTGGAGGAATGGATCAAGAATCTGCGTCTTGCATTCAACGCCTGGAAGACCAAGGGCAATCCCGACTGGCAGGCAGTTAAACGTATGGAGTTTCTGGTGTGGTGGGTGGACCAGCCGGAGGGCAAAGCAGCACTCATGCGATAGGACGGCACGGGCTCGTAGCCAAAGCGGTGCCGTAATGCGCCGTTTCAGTCTGATGAGCATAGCCCACGTTAGTTTGGTAGAGCGCAGCGGAACCCATTGCTAAACAGCCAAAAAAGGCGATCGGGTGGGATTAATGATGAATAGACACAATGTGGCAATGAAGGCATCTAACTCATGACCACCTTCTCAAACTCTCCCAAGGTCCTTAAAGGCGGCATCGTGCTGATCGATCCGGAATCAGCGCGTGTGCTCCGCATCATCTCCCTCCAATACAACCCCGACTCCCTCTCCCGTTCCCTGCAACTGCAAGCCGCCGGAGGCGAAGGCGGCAATCGCTCGGAAGCGCTGCGCTTCAAGGGGCCGGCCGTCGAAACCATCAAGCTCGACGCCGAGATCGACGCCGCCGACCAGCTCGAATTCCCGGCCCAGCATCGCGCCACTGTGGAGTTCGGCATTCAGCCGCAACTGGCGGTGCTGGAATCCCTTACTCACCCGAGTAGCGCCCAGCTCATCGCCGTCGACCGGCAGGCGAGTTCCGGCACGCTGGAAATCGCGCCGATGGAGGCGCCGCTCATGCTCTTCGTGTGGAGCAAGAGCCGCATCGTGCCGGTGCGGCTGACCGATTTCTCGATCACCGAAGAGGCCTTCGACCCGGCGCTCAACCCGATTCGCGCCAAGGTGAGCCTGGGCCTGCGCGTGCTCTCGGTGGATGACCTAGGCTTCGCCCACAAGGGCGGCGGCCTGTTCATGAGTTATCTACAGACGAAGGAGCGGCTGGCCACGAAGGCGCAAGCCGGCGCCTTTTCCACGCTCGGCATCGGAGGAATCGGCTGATGGATCCGATTGAGGCCTTCATGCAGGCCAACGCGCTTACCACGCCGCTGTTCCCGCCCACCAGCCGTTACCACGGCATCGCGGCGGCGCAACTCATGCTGCCGGACGGGACGACCGTCGCCTACCTGAAACGCCGCTTCGTGCCGCCGCCGGAGAACTTCGCGTTGTTGCAGGAGCACATGGTTGCCGCCAGGGATCGGCTGGACAACCTCGCCGCCCGTTACCTCGGCGACCCGCAGCAGTACTGGCGGATCTGCGACGCCAACGGTGCGATGCGCCCGGACGAGCTGACCGAGACGGCCGGGCGGCGGCTGCGGATCACTCTGCCCGAAGGCATTCCAGGAGCGCCGGATGCTGGCTAAGGGGATTCAGCTCACCCTGCTGATCGGCCCCATCGTGCCGATCCCCGCGCCACGGGTGGTGATCGACGCGCTGGAGAGCGTGGAGGTGACCACCGCTGCCGGCACGGCGAGCGGCTTCCAGCTCAAGTTCCAGTTCTCGGCCAAGTCCGAGCTGAACACGCTCGTCCTGATTGCTGGCGCCCAGAACACCGGCCCAGGGGCGCCGCCGCTAAGGGTGATGCTGATCGTTACCCTCAACGGCACGCCGCAGCCGCTGTTCGACGGGGTCATGACCAATGTGCAGGTGCAGCCGGGGGGGCAGGGGTCGCCCGGCACGCTGACGGTTACCGGTGAGGACGTCACCAAAGTCATGGACATGCTGGACTGGAGCGGCGTGCCCTTTCCGGCGATGCCGATCGAGGCGCGCGTCGCCGTGCTCTGTGCGAAGTACGCACCCTTCGGACTTGTACCGCTGATCGTCCCGGTCCTGTTCACGGATGTGCCCAATCCGGTCGACAAGATCCCGGCTCAACACGGCACCGATCTGCAATATATCCGCTGCCTTGCGCAGGACGTAGGTTATGTCTTTTACGTCGAGCCGGGGCCGGTACCCGGTACGAACGTCGCCTACTTCGGACCTGAGATCAAAGCGGGCGTGCCTCAGCCAGCGCTCAACGTCGATATGGATGCGCTGACCAACGTGGAGTCGATGAGCTTCAGCTTCGACCCCACCAAGGGCAGGTTGCCGGTGGTCTTCATCCAGAACCAGCTAACGCGCATCCCGATCCCTCTCCCCATCCCCAACCTCAACCCGCTTCAGCCGCCGCTGGGCGTGTTGTCCACGCCGCTGGCCAATATCGAACTCCTCAAGGACACGGCCAAGTTGAACCCGATGCAGGCAATTTCCCGAGGACTGGCGAAGGCCAAGGAGTCTCAGGATGCGGTCAGTGCCAAGGGCAGCCTCAATGTGCTGCGCTACGGCCGGGTGCTCAAAGCCCGAGGACTGGTCGGCGTGCGCGGTGTGGGCTTGGCGTACGACGGCCTCTACTACGTGCAGAGCGTCACCAGCACATTGAAGCGCGGCGAGTTCAAGCAGGAGTTCACGCTGACGCGTAATGGTCTGATTTCGATAACGCCGAGGGTGCCGGTATGAATGACGTGTGCCACAAGTTCTATGGAAAGTACCGCGGTATGGTCCTCAATAACCTGGACCCGTTGCAACAGGGCCGGCTTCAGGTCCAGGTGCCGGACGTTTCCGCCCTGACGCCCGCCACTTGGGCCATGCCCTGCCTGCCGACCGGCGGCATGCAGGGCGGTATCTTTGCCTTGCCCGTTATCGGTTCCGGGGTGTGGGTGGAGTTCGAGCACGGGGATCCGGATTTCCCCATCTGGACCGGCTGCTTCCTGGGCAGTGCCGCGGAGGTGCCAGCCTTGGCCCGCGCCACACCACCAGGAATTCCGGCCATCACACTGCAGACGCCGCTGCAGAATGGCATCACGGTGTCCGATGTGCCGGGGCCTACCGGCGGGATCATGCTCAAGAGCACCACAGGGGCAACCCTCATCGTGAACGACACGGGCATTTATATCCAGAACGGCAAGGGCGCTTTCATCACCCTGATCGGGCCGACGGTGACCATCAACAATGGCGCGCTGACGGTGATCTAGCCATGCCCGGACCGCTTCTCCACCTCGGCGCCACCGTGCTCTGTGCCCATGGCGGCATGGCCACTCCCACCGCACCCAACCCCCGCGTACTGGTGAGCGGCCAGCCGACGGTGACGATGACGGCGCCGTATGTGATTGCGGGCTGCCCCTTCAACGTCGTCGTTCCGCTCCCTTGCGTCACCGGCCAATGGGTGGTTGCGGCGCTGCGCGTTCTGTCGAACGGCCAGCCCTTGGTGCTGATGGACAGCCAGGCAGTGTGTGTGCCCAACGGCACGCCGCTGTTGCCGCTTGTGGTGCAAACGCGGGTGATCGGGAGCTGAAGCAGCATGAACCTGCGCTATCCCTACAGTTTTGACGGCCGCGGCTTCACCGCCCAGGCGGGCGAGGAGGCGTGGATTCGCGGTCTCATCGAGCAGGTGCTGTTCACTTCGCCCGGTGAGCGCGTCATGCGCCCGGACTTCGGCAGCGGCTTGATGCAATTGGTCTTCGCGCCCAACAGCACGGAGCTGGCCGCAACCACCCAGTTTCTGGTCCAGGGCGCGCTGCAACAGTGGCTCGGCCATCTCATCACGCTCGAAGCGGTGGAGGTCGAGGCTGTCGAGTCGATGCTGCGGGTGACGGTGCGTTATCAGATCCTCCGTAGCGGTAGCCGGGAGGTCGCAAGCTTCGAACGGGCGGGGGCGCTGCCGTGATCTACCACTGCTGCGACAAACTGCGGCGCCGGCGGGTGATCGAGGAGACCACCCTCAACGGCATCGACTACCTGGAAGTGCTGGACCACGATGCGCCTCCCGGCCCCTCCGGCCAGCCGTTACGCCAGCAGACGCTGCTCGTGCGCCTGTTGCGCCCGGTGCCGGCCGACTTCAAGGCGCAGCAGGTGAGCATCGAAGGCGGGGAACGGGTACGTGAGGTGCGGGTGCAGTGGGTAGCGCCGGCATCCACTCCGCCACCCGCAGCCAGCCTTGCGGAACAGGACTACTTGAAGAGCCTGACCGAAGCCGACCATGTGCTGGTGGTTCGCACGGATCGCTACGGCGACTTCTCGCCCTACCGGCTGCGAGTGCTGCGCGAGGGACCGGAGCAAGGGCCGCCGGAGGGCTTCGATCCGCGGATGTCGGAGATCGAATTCTCCTTCAAGGTTGCGTGCCCGAGCGAATTCGACTGCGCGCCGCGCAATCTATGCCCGGAGGAGCCAGCCAAGGCACCGGTGATCGACTATCTCGCCAAGGACTATCCGAGCTTCCGCCGCCTGATCCTCGACCTCATCACGCAACGGGTGCCCGGCTGGCGCGAGCGCAGCGCCGCCGATCTGGGCGTGACGCTGGCCGAGTGGCTTGCCTATGTATGCGATCAGCTTTCCTACCAGCAGGATGCGGTGGGCACAGAGGCCTACCTGGAAACCGCCCGGCTGCGTACCTCGCTGCGGCGGCTTGCTCTGCTGGTGGACTATCCGATACACGACGGCTGCAATGCCCGGGTCTGGCTGCAGGTGCTGTCGAGTTCTGACGCCGTGGCGTTGCCGCGGAGCGAAACCCGCTTCCACACGAAGGTGGCCGGTCTTCCGCCCCGCATTACGCCCGATTCACGTGAAGACGAGGAGGCGCGGAAGGCCGCTCCCACGATCTTCGAGCCATTACACGATGCGGTGCTTTATGCCGCGCATAACGAGATTGAGTTTTACACCTGGGGCGAAGAGCGCTGTTGCCTGCCGAAAGGTGCAACCCGTGCCACGCTGAGCGACGACCTCCGGTCGCGCCTGCTTCTGCGCCGCGGCGACGTTCTCCTCTTCGAGGAACGCGTGGGCCCGCATACCGGACGCCCCGAGGATGCGGACCCGACGCGCCGTCACGTGGTACGCCTGACCGCCGTCAGCCCCGAGGCGCAGCAAATCCTGAGCAGTGGCCGGGAGGTGGGCAGAGAAGCGGGCGCGCTGTTGAAGGATCCGCTTCCGGATCCTGGCGGCGCAGTTCGCCACATCGTGGAGGTCGCCTGGGCCGTCGAAGACAAGCTGCCTTTCCCGCTGTGCATTTCCTCCGTGACCGACGAGGAGCATGGCGAACGCTTCATCTCGAACGTCAGCGTGGCGCGCGGCAACGTGGTCCTCGCCGACCACGGGTGGACCCTCCCGGCCAGGGAATCGCTTGGCACCGTTCCTCGGGCGCGGCTTGCCTACCCGCCCGACCGTGACCGGAACCGGTGTGCCGATGACGAGCCGACCGAAATTCCAGCGCGCTTTGCGCCACGGCTGGCGAACGGCCCCTTGACGCTTGCCGGAACGGTGCTCAAGACCCGGGACATGAATGGCAAACGCATCAAAGAGCGGCTTCCGTTCGATGCCGACCTGCCGGCCGCCTCCGCCATGCAGTGGCGCCGGGAGGACATCTTGCCGGCCATCCAGGTGAGCACCGTTGTTCAGGGCAATCCCGAACAATTCGAGTCCTGGGAAGCCCGGCGCGATCTTCTGAACAGCGAGGCGGACGATCGCCATTTCGTCGTCGAAGTGGAGCACGACGGCAGCGCGCGGCTGCGCTTCGGAGACGACGTCCACGGCCGGCGGGCGAAGGCAGGAATGGCTTTTTGGGCGCGCTATCGAGTGGGCAACGGTCGCGCCGGCAATGTGGGGGCGGGTGCCATTGCCCATGTCGTATCCAGTGATTCCGCAGTGCTGGGCGTACGCAACCCGCTGCCGGCAAGCGGCGGCGAGGACATGGAGGACGCCGCCTCGGTACGCCGGGCCGCTCCGCAGGCCTTTCGACGTCAGGAGCGCGCCGTCACCCCCGAGGACTATGCCGAGGTGACCGAGCGCTACGTCGGCGTGCAGCGCGCGGCGGCTACCCTGCGCTGGACCGGGAGTTGGCACACGGTGTTCGTCACGGTGGATCGACGTGACGGCCTGCCGATGACCTCCGGGTTCGAGAATGAGTTGACGCGCCACATCGATCGCTACCGGATGGCGGGCCACGACACCGAGTTCAACGATCCGGTGTTCGTCTCGCTGGAGATCGACCTGCTGGTTTGCGTGCAGGCAAGCCACTTCCGCGCGGACGTGCGTGCCGGGCTGCTGGAGGTACTCGGCAACCGCCTGCTGCCCGATGGACGTCGCGGCCTGTTCCACCCCGACAACTTGTCTTTCGGTCAGACCGTTTTTCTGAGCCCGCTCTATGCTGCGGCGCGCCAGGTTGCCGGCGTGGCTTCCGTGGAGGTCACCCGCTTTCACCGCCAAGGCATGGAGGATCCCCGCTATCTCGTCGATGGCTTCATGCACCTGTCCCGCCTGGAGATCCCGCGCCTGGATAACGACCCCAATTTCCCAGAGCACGGCGTGCTGCGGTTGAACCTCTTCGGAGGCAAGTGATGAGCGATTCCGGCCTCTCGAACTGTGGT
This sequence comes from Azotobacter chroococcum, assembly GCF_002220155.1. NCBI lineage: Bacteria > Pseudomonadati > Pseudomonadota > Gammaproteobacteria > Pseudomonadales > Pseudomonadaceae > Azotobacter > Azotobacter chroococcum. Next base: position 2,182,450 of record NZ_CP011835.1, read on the forward strand.
TGCTGCGCCGGCCTGGATGCCGAAACCCCTGCGCGGATCGACAACTCACCCGGTCAGTCCGCCATCGCCTATCGGGTAGGGGTACATGCGAGCTTCAGGGAGTCCTTCCTGGCCCGGCTTTCCAGCGGCGACTTGCCCGCTCTGTCCAGTCTCACTACTCGTCGGGATGGCGACTTCACCATCGCGCTGGGCGACGCCCTCGCGACCTCGCTGGACGTGCTCACTTTTTACCAGGAGCGTTATGCCAACGAGCACTATCTGCGCACTGCCACCGAGCGGCGCTCCATTCTGGAGATGGCGCGCCTGGTCGGATACGAGCTCGCCCCCGGCGTGGCCGCATCCACCCGGCTGGCGTTCAGCCTGCAGGAGGTGCCCGGCAATCCGGCGTTGGCGGCTGCTCCCGTGGTTATCCCTATTGGCGCACGAGTGCAGAGCGTGCCCGGGCCCGGCGAGCAGGCACAGACCTTCGAGACTATCGAAGAGGTGGAGGCCCATGTCGAGTGGAACGCGATTCCGGCGAAGAGTACGGAGGCGTGGCATCCCAAGGCGGGCGACAAGGCGTTATGGCTGGCGGGATTGAGCACCGGCCTGCACGTGGGGGACGCGATTCTGATCGTCGGTCAGGACAGGTTGCAACCCGCCAGCGATCAGTGGGAACTGCGCCTGCTGACAAGTGTGGAGGAGGACCGGGAGAGGCAGCGCACGCGCGTGGGATGGGACGTGGGGCTTCGCGATCTCAGCGCTGCAACGAAATCTGCGCCGGTGGGGGTGAGTGTTTATGCCCTGCGCCAGCGGGCCGCTCTGTTCGGGCATAACGCGCCGGAGCCAAAACTGATGTTCAACGCGAATAATCCGCCGCCGTCCGCATTGACCGACATCGAGAAGAAGGACGGTAGTTACTCTTGGGAGACCCTTCACTGGAAGGACTTCACGATTCGTAACAATCACATTGACCTTGACGTCGCCTATCCCAAGGTCACACCTGGAAGCTGGTTGGCATTGGTATCCAACGACACCGGATCCAGTCATGGCTCGGGTTTCCCGGGCGATGTTGAACTCTATCGAGCCAACATAGTGAGCTTTCCCTCGCGCAGCGACTTTGGCCTTGCCGGCAAGATCACGCGTATCGTGCCGGACAAGGCACCTGAGCCCACCAAGTTCCATCTGCTGGAGACCTTGGTGTTGGCCCATTCGGAACTACTGCCGGTGGCACCATCGCCTCTTCTCTATCCGCTCTTCGGTTCTGAATTGTCCCTTGACCATCCTGTGACCGGCATCGGTGCTGGCCGCCCCCTTGCCATGAGCGGCAAGCGTGCGCGCATCCGCTTGCGCAAGGGTGAGAGGGAGCGGGGTCTGGCTCTCACTGGGGGGGCCACAGTCAAGATTGCCGAAGGCGACTCTCTTCGCCTTGCCGCGGCCCCCGAGGAGCATTCCGCTGGCGCCTGGCGGGCACTCACCCCGGAAGAGTTTGGACAACGTGTAGCTCAAGCCGACCCCAAGGAGCTGCGATTTCGGCTTCTGGCCCCCGATGGGCGGGAGGGATTTGTCGAGGCTCCCGCTGCAGCCTTCGAACTTGTTCCGGCAGAGAAGGCGGACGATGAGGTCCAGGAAATCGCAGTCGTCGGTGTGTTGGCAGACACATTGCCGGATCGGGGCCGCACCTCGCTCCCTCTCTCAATGCCCCTTGAGCACTGCTATGACCGCGACACGGCGCGAGTCAATGCCAACGTGACGAGCGCGACGCATGGTGAAACCGTGAGCGAGGTCCTCGGCAGCGGTGACGCCCGCGTTGCCAATGCACACTTTGCACTGCGCCAGGCGCCGCTCACCTACCTGAGGTCAACCGGGAGCGCGACCGGACGCAAATCCACGCTCGAGCTGCGGGTCAATGATCTGCTCTGGACGGAGGTGCCCAGCCTGTACGGGCGTGGGCCGACCGAGCGGGTCTATGAGATCGCGATCGACGATGAGGCGCGCGCCACGCTGCGTTTTGGTGACGGCATGGAAGCGGCGCGTCTGCCGTCGGGTGATCACAACATCCGTGCCGCTTACCGCAAGGGCGTGGGGCTTGCGGGCAATCTTCCGGCCGGCAGGCTCACGACGCTGTTGTCGCGCCCGCTGGGGGTCACGGGCGTCACCAATCCCGAAGCGGCGTCCGGCGGGAAGGATCCGGAGCGCGAAGAAAATGCGCGGAAGAACGCGCCGCTCTCGGTAAAGACCCTGGAAAGGGTGGTCTCGATACGCGACTACGAGGATTTCGCCCGCGGCTACGCGGACATCGTCAAGGCCCACGCTCTCTGGATCCCCAGCGGCCCTGCCCGAGGGGTGTTCCTCACTGTGGCCGCTGAAGGCGGCAAGCCGCTGAAGGCGGACAGCGTTTGCGACCTGCAGGCGGCGTTGCATCGATACGGTGATCCGCTGATGCCGATCCAGGTTGTGAATTATCGCGAGGTCGCATTCCAACTGCGCATGACCATCAAGGCTCGCCCGGACGCTGACAGGAAGCTGGTCATGGCAGAGGTCGAGTCGCGCTTGGCTGCCTATTTCGGCTTCGAGGCGCGCAGCTTTGGCCAATCGGTTTCCGTGGATGAGGTGCTTGCGATGGCACAGGCGGTTACGGGAGTCGAGGCTGCGCAGGTCATCGAATTGCACCGTCGCGACAAGCCTTCGCCGAAGTTCGTCGCGCGGCTTTATGCCGAGCTGCCGGTGGCGTCGGTGGCCGGGGCGCCGCAGGGGGCCGAGTTGCTCACCCTGGATGGTGCCTCCCTGATAGTGGAGTTCATGCCATGAGCTTTGACGCCGACGCCCTTTTCCGCCTGCTACCTGCGATTCATCGTATCCGCGATGCGGAATTGGCCGCGAGCATCCAGGATCTGCTGACGCCGGCCGAGGCGAAGGAGCTTCTTGCCCTGGAAGCTCTACCCAACGCGACGGTGGCCGAGCAGGAGCGGCTTGAAAGCTTGCGCGAGAAAGCCCGCCGTGGGCCGCTCAAGGCTCTGGCGATGGCAATCGCCGACGTGATCGCCCCGGTAGAGGAAAATCTCGCCCAGCTCTACGACGATCTCTTCATCGAAACCTGCGCCGATTGGGTGATTCCCTATATTGGCGACCTGATTGGCTACGAGCCACTGCATGCGCTGGGCCGGGCGCGCGGGCTGGCGCGTGCCGAGGTGGCGCATACGATCGCACTGCGCCGGCGCAAGGGCACGGCGGCGGTGCTGGAGCAATTGGCGCGTGATGTCACCGGCTGGAACGCTCGTGCAGTGGAGTATTTCCAGCTCTTGGGCGCGACCCAGCACATGAACCATCTGCGACTCCACAGCCGCTATGCCCCCGCGTTGCGTGATTGGGAGCCACTGGCACGCATCGATAGTGCTTTCGAGACGGTGACTCACACGATCGACGTCCGGCGAATAGACAGTCGGCGCGGCCGCTTCAATATCCCCAACGTCGGTATCTTCCTTTGGCGTATCGGCGCCCATCGTCATACGCGGAACCCGGCGCTGCGTGTGGACGATCGGCGCTACCTGGTGAGCCCGCTTGGTCATCCCCTTCAGCTCTACAGCAATCCCCGGCCCGAGGAGGAGATCGCTCATCTGGCGGAACCATCCAACGTGCCGGAGCCGATTACACGCCGCATGTTGAGGGAGTACAAGCCGCTCTACTACGGCACGGCGGCTCGAACTGGCGATGCCGACTCGAGTATCGTGCTCTATGCGGATGGAACTGAAGTTCCGCGCGACGCCATCGTCGCCTGCAATCTTGCCGACGATGGCGCCGGCTGGGCACATGCGCCGCTGGACGGAACTTCGCTCAGGGGGGATTCCTTGGCGGACAAATACGGCATCGACCCGGTGTTGGGCCGAATCACATTGGGTAAGGATGTCCCACTGCCGAAAGCGCTTCATGTCACCTACCACTACGGTTTTCCTGCCGCCTTGGGGGGCGGGGAGTACAGCCGCGAACGTCAGCCCGATGCGCCGGGCACGAAGGTGCTGCGCATCCCTGCAGACCATGCCTCCGTCCAGGCAGCGCTGAGCGCTCTCGACGGCGACGGTGTCGTGGAGATCCAGGACAGCGGTCGCTACGAGGAGACACTCTCGGTCAAGGTGCGTTCTGGCGCACAGGTGACGCTGCGCGCCGCGGAGAACTGCAGGCCGACGCTGATACTCGAGGGGCCGCTCTTGGTCAGCACCTTGATCACGAGCACACCAAATACGCGATCCGGCGGCACCTTCAATCTGGAAGGGGTGTTGATGGTGGGCGACTGCCTGAAGGTGCCTCGTCAAGCTGGCAGTGAGATCTCGCGTGTGCGAGTCGCGCATGCCACCTTGGTGCCTGGCCTGGCGTTGGACGAGGTCGGCGCACCGGTCTCCAAAGGTGCTGCCAACCTGCTGGTGGAGCTGCCTGGTGTATTGATCGAACTCGACCATGTGATTATCGGCTCGATTCGCGTGGTTGAACTGGCAAGCCTCGTTGCGAAGGATTCGATCATTGATGCCACTGATCCGACGCTTCCAGCCTATGCCGCAATGCAGGGAGGCACACCGGACGCGTCCTCTCCCGCAGGCGAACTTTCCCTCGAAGCCTGCACAGTGATCGGCAGGATTCATGCAGTCTCTGTCGGCCTGATCTCCAACAGTCTGTTATTGGCGCACGCCGCCGCTGGCGAACCACCGATTCGTATCGAGCGTCGCCAGACAGGTTGTGTGCGTTTTTCCTTCCTGCCGTTTGCCTCCCTCGTGCCGCGTCGCTTTCGCTGTCAGCCGCAGAGCGACAGCGAATCGCGGGTGGTTCCCCATTTCGTATCGCTTCGCTACGGGCTGGCATCGTACTGCCAGCTCACCCGTAATACTCCAGACGAGATTCGCCTTGGGGCCTCCGACGAGAGCGAAATGGGCGCGTTTCATGAGTTGTTCTCGCCGCAGCGCGAGGCGAATCTGCAAGCCCGGTTGCGGGAGTATCTGCGCACGGGGCTGTTTTCCGGCATTTTCTACGCAAGCTGAACTTTGCCCTGAGGAGCACGACAGATGAGTTTCGATTGCAGCCGGTTCAGCTTTCGCCCCTGGAACGACTTCCTCGGGGTGGTGATGCAGCAGGGGCGTGTCCAGCTCGATGCCGACTGGAACGAATGGGTCGCCGAGCTTGCACGACGGCTGCAGGCGGGAAGCCTGGATACCTTCGGCCCGGCTGTGGTGCCACGGGAGACGCCCAACGGCTTCCGTATCGCAGTCCAAAGGCAAGGGCTGGTTATCGGTCCCGGGCGCATTTACGTGGATGGTTTGTTGGCAGAGAACCATGGCACGGGGCCAATCGAGTGGGATCGGCAACTGGCGGAGGAGGCAGGCAGCGATTTTACCCCCTTCTTCGAGCAGCCCTACCTGCCTTTCAATGACCTCACTCAGGAGAGCCCAAGCAGCGTATTCAACCGACCAAGTCTCGCTGGCGGCCCTTACCTTGTCTATGTGGATGTCTGGCAGCGCGAAGTGACCTACCTGCAAAGCCGCGAGCTGGTGGAGAAGGCGGTGGGCGTGGATACCACCGGTCGCCTCCAGACCGTGTGGCAGGTGAAGCTGCTGAAGAACATCGGAAATGCCACCTGCGCCTCGCGCGACGACGAAGTGCCGGGATGGGATGCGATAGTTCGCCCTTCCGCTGCGCGGCTCACGACATCGACCGGCGAACTACCCGATGCGCCCAATCCCTGCCTACCGCCGCCTTCCGCCGGTTATAAAGGACTGGAGAATCAGCTCTACCGAGTCGAAATCCACCGCGGAGGCGCCCAGAACGACACCCACCACAGAGTCGCCCAGGGCGACAAGGCCACCTTCAAGTGGTCGCGCGACAACGCCACGGTAGCCTCGCGCGTCAGCGCCATTCCTACGCCAACCACGATCGTCGTCGAGAGTGTGGGCCGCGACGGCTACTTGCGGTTCTCCAACGGCGACTGGATCGAGATCCTCGATGACTGGCACGAGTTGCATGGCCTGCCAGGCGTGTTGCGGCGTATCCGGGCGGGCGGAGGGGTGGATGATGCCACCCGTACCATTACTCTTGAAGCAGCGCTGCCGGATGGATTGTTTCCGGTGGATGCCCAAGGCGTACCGGTCGATGCGCGCAACACCCGGGTACGACGCTGGGATCAGGCAGGGAAGGTACTTCAGGCCGATGGATCGGTCTTCCATGATCTGGATGCCTCCGGCGAATCAGATGGCATTCCCATACCTCCCGCAGGTACCAGCCTCTTTCTGGAGCACGGCATCCAGGTGAGCTTCGATACCGAACCGGCCGGCGGCGAGTTCAAGGCCGGCGATCACTGGGTTTTCGCCGCCCGAGCTACAGACGGCACCATTGACCTGCTGAATAAGGCACCGCCGCGCGGCATCCATCATCACTACGCGCGGCTGTCCGTCATCAGCGACCTTGGTCTGGCCATCCGCGCCCATGATGCAACCGACTGTCGCAGCCTATGGCCGCCCGAGGCTCAGGGCGAGAGCTGCGATTGCACCATTTGCGTTCAAGCGGAGGCGCACAACGCCGGAATTGCGACCATTCAGCATGCGATCAACAAGCTGACTGAGCGCGGCGGAGGCACCATCTGTCTGGACGTTGGCACCTACAGGTTAGACGAGCCATTGCACATCAAGAAGGCAAGCTCCTTGCGCATTCGCGGCCAGGGGTGGAGCACCGTCTGCTCTAGGCACGGCGCTCTATGCACCATAAAGGATTCCGTCGGGGTGACACTTGAGCGCATGAGCTTCATGGGTTCGGCCACCGAGGGCAACACCACCGCAATGATCACTGCGATCAATACGGTGGGCCTGCGCCTGCAAGAAGTGGCCATCATGGGGGTGGCAGAGAGGAGTTCTGTCAACGTGGCTCTTGCATTAGCCGGCCACCAAATCGGGACAGTCGTCAGCGACTGTGCGCTGGTGGCTGACCAAGGTATGAAGGGGGGCACGCACGAGGTCGAACGCAACCATCTCCTCACAGCCCAGTGCCGCATCGAGAACAGTTTCTTCCTTTGCCGCTGGCGCGCGGTGAACTTCGAAGGGCTTGCCGGGCACGAGCAGGAGGCCATGTGTCTTCATTATGGCGAACTCCTCATTGCCGATAACTTCGTCGTTGGCTGCGGCGATGCCGGGTTCCAGATTACTGGCGCGACACTACCCGGTGGCATCGTCGCAATTCGCGGCAACGTTCTCAATGTGAACGGGACAGGCATTAGGGCAGGTACCCGCGGCCTGCGCATCGATGGCAACGAGGTAACTGGTGCTACCGACCGCATGAGAGGCGACGGGATCGATCTGGTGCCAGGGCTGGACCCCCGTGGCATCGAAGATCTCTGGGTCACCGGCAACGCACTCACCGATCTTGGTGGCCATGGCATTGCCATCCGCACGGCGGTGGGCAGCGGCATGATCACGTCCAACATCGTACGCCGGGTGGCCGGCGCTGCGCTCCTCATGGAGGAGGACGGCAGCGCCGAGTACTTGGCCATCGACAGCAATCGGTTTGTCGAGATCGGGCTCAATCCAAATCCAAAGTTGGAGTTTGTCGGTATCCAACTTCTGGCGGTGGCCCGGGCGGATGTCCGCGACAACCTACTCACCGATGTGGCCCACATGCAAGAAGTGCAAGGACAAACACTAGTGAAACCGGGGGGAGCCGCTCTGCTTGCCGCGGCTTTTGGCGAGCTTCGGGTCGCAGGCAACCGTGTTCATGGCGTCGGCCCACCCGTCGTCTACCCCGACTCCGGTATCACGGTGGCGATGCGTTTCCTCACCCCCTTTCGCCACTTGGCCATAGCCGGCAACAGCGTAGCGCGCTTGAACAATATCGCTGATCAGGCGGTCTCCTCTCAGGTTTGGCAGGCCCTGAGGGTGGGGCCGGAGGCCGCACGCCGACCGGCCATAAAGCCCTTCGCCTTCATGTCGCTGACGGCGCGAGATCTGCTCATCACCGCCACCCGCGTGCGTGCTATTGCCAGAGAGGAGGCACCCGGCATAACGATATCCGGCAACCAATTAACTTCTTTCGCGGCCGAGTTGCCGGCGGTTGAGATCGAGGAGGTGGAGACATGCCTGTTTATCGATAATTACTGTCGCATACTGGAGAAGGGACCCAGCCCCCGCGTAATCGCCAAGCTCAGCGCCAACTACATCAACGCCAGCAACAACCGCCTGATTAGTACGGGAGAGAAGAATACGCTTGATTTAAATACTGATGATGGTCGTCTCGTGGCTGTCGGCAATATTAGTACCGGCCAAATTATTCTGAATGGCAAACCGCTAGATCAGAAATGGAAAGCACTAAACCTAATCGGTTCATGACCCACAGGGGAACACCATGCGCATCATGCTCTTCCACGGCGAACAATCTATTGCCGATCTTGCCGACAATATTTACGCCTGCCTCAGTTCGAAAACCCACGCAGTTGCAGAAGCGGCCCTGCTCAAGGCCAATCCAGAACTCAAAGAGATTGGCAGCCTCAAGCCCGGTGCAATCCTCAAGGTGCCAATGATTTCCGGTATAAGCTTCAAGGCTGATCGAAATCACGCGGACCCTATCGAACAAGTCGGAGCGGCTCTGATCCGCTCGTTGGAATCATATCGCTCGCAGCTAGTGGATGCTGTGACAGAGGAGGGGAAGAAACTTGATGATGAAGCGAGGTTGTTGGAGGACACCGAGTTCAAACGGCAGATAGAGGGCGAGGACGAGGGCGAACTTCGAGCGCTCTGCGCAGCGGCAAGGCACGGGCTGGTGGGGCGGGCAAAAAAGCTGAAGAATTTTAAGAATGCAATGTCCGGCGTAGTTGATCAGTTGGCCGGCGAACTGGGGAAGTTCTCGCGATAGAAGACGGTGAGGTCAAGAAGAACTCCATAAGGCGCACCGAAGATATCCCTCTTTCGAGACAATGCCGCCGCTACGACTTCATAGCCAATGACGGACGAACGATGTTCTCAGAATGGATCGAAACTGCTGCGAAACTAGTCGGACGATAACCACCCTTTGCCTTGGTGTGCTGCTCGATCTTCGGATACCACTTGCGCTGCCCCGCTTCAGGCTTTTTCTGATAAGCGTGAACCGCTCCGGCTAGGTTCAATTTCGCTCAAGGCGCCCAATCCACACCATGGTCCTCGAGATAGGCATCCACGGCGGCGCCAACGGTGGGGTGGAAAATGTCCGGGCCGAGTTTTTCCATCAGTTCGAACTGCCTGAGCTTGTCCTTGACCGGGTCCTTCATTTCGGCGAAATGGAGTTCGATGCCGCGCTCGTGCAGCTTCCCGCCCAGTTCGCCGAGCATGTCCGCGGATGTGACATCCACACTGGTCACCGGCTCGGCCGCCACCACCACCCTGCGCACCGGCGTGGGGGATTCCTCGATGGCTTGCAGGATGCGCTGCTGGAACAGCTCGGCGTTGGCGAAGAACAGCGGGGCATCCCAGCGGAACAGCACCAGCCCGGGCACGCGCCTGGCGTCCGGATAGCGCTGCACGTCGTGGTAGCCGCGCACCCCGTTGGCGCGGCCGAGGACGGCATGGTGCGGGCGCCAGCCATCCCAGAGGAATTCGATGATCGAGATCGCCACCGCCAGGCCGATGCCGGGGATCGCGCCATATACCGCGACGCCGACGAAGCAGGTGACCGAGAGCCAGAATTCCCATGGCTGCATGCGGAAGATCCGCTTCAGATCGGTGATCTCGAACAGGCCGATGGCTGCCGCGATGACCACGGCGGCCAGCGCGCTGTTGGGCAGGTAGCGCAGCAGGTTGGGCGCCACCAGCAGCAGCGCGGCGACCGCCAGCGCACCGGTCACGCCCGTCAACTGGGTCTTCGAGCCTGCCGCTTCGGCCACGGGCGTGCGCGAGGAACTGCTGCTGATCGGAATGCCCTGGAAGAAACCGGCGGCCAGGTTGGCGATGCCCAGTCCGACCATTTCCTGATTCGGATCCACCTTGCTGCGGGTGCGGGCGGCGTAGGTGCGTGACAGCACGCTGGTGTCGGTGAAGGACACCAGGGCGACGGCGAAACCACCGAGCAGCACCTCGGTCCAGTTGAAGTCGCCGAGCCAGGGCACGGTGAACGCCGGCAAGCCCTGGGGGAGTTCGCCCAGGACCTTCACTCCGACCTTGTGCAGGTCGAAGAAACTGACCGCCAGCGTCGCCAGGATCACCGCGACAAGGATGCCGGGCAGGCGCTTGAACGGCTTGAGCAAGAGGATCAGCGCCAGGCAGCCACCGCCAACCGCAAAGCTGTACCAGTTGGCCTCGCCGGCGAGGATCGCCTGCCCGAGCTGCAGGACATCCCGCAGCGGTCCACGACCGTCGATGCTGATGCCGAACAGCTTCGGCAGCTGGCTGATGAGCACGGCCAGGGCGATACCGTTCATGTAGCCATAGCGGATCGGCTTGGACAGGAGTTCGGTAACGAAACCCAGGCGCAGCAGGCCGGCGAGGATGCACACCAGGCCGGACACCACCGCCATCATGCTGGCCAGGACGATCGCCTTGGCTGGGTCGCCTTCGGATGTCACCAGGATTACCGCAAGAATTGGCGCCGCCAGAGCCGAGTCCGGCCCGAGCACGAGGATCCGGCTGGGGCCGAACAGCGCGTAGGCCAGCAGCGGCACGATGGTGGCATACAGACCGTAGATGCCCGGCACGCCGGAGGCCTCGGCATAGGCAATTCCGACCGGCACCAGCATGGTGGTCAGCACCAGGCCGGCGGCAATGTCGTTCGGCAGCCAGGCGAGACGGTACTGCCTGAGCATCTGCAATCCCGGCAGCCAGCGCAGCCAACCATCCGCGGAGGTGGGGGCACTGTCGGGCGGCGGGTGGTCGGATTGCATGGATAGGCTCTCCTTGTTCGGAGCAGCACCTCTGCTCAGTGGGGCGAGTCTCCGGCAAGGAAGGCAAACGCCATCCCCAGGATCAGGTACACGGCGAGCAGCTGGACGCCTTTGAACCAGTCGGAGCGACCGTCGTCGGCTACCTGCCCGGTAATGAGGACAGACAACACCACCACTAGCACCAGCCCCGGCGGAAAGTCCAGGTCCATGGCTGCCGGACCGACAAACAGGCTGGCCAGCGCCAGCACGGGGGCAACGAACAGGGCAACCTGAACACTGGAGCCGATGGCGATCGCCAGGGACAGGTCCATTCGATTCTTCATCGCCATGATGATCGCCGTGGCGTGCTCGGCGGCGTTTCCGAGAATGGCGACGACGAAGATGCCGACGAAGGCATTGCTCAGTCCGAGCTGCCGGGTGCTGGGCTCGATGGCCGCAACCAGGATCTTGCTGCTCCAGGCAATCAGGACGGAGGCCGCTCCCAGTACCAGGAGTGCCTTTCCCATCGACCACGGGACCTGCTTCGGCGTGTCGTCGTCTCCGCTCCTGGCAAAGATCGGCAAGTAGCGATCCGGGGCGAGGTACTCCAGAGCGAGAGTGGCCGGGACGAAGATCAGAAGCCAGTTCGGCATGCAGGGCAGCTCCCGGGTAGCGCGCGGAAACGCGCTTTCCCCCTGCAATGGATTTGCAGGCAGTGGGGAAAGTGTAGTTTCTCGGCCCATCGCTGGCCGGGGCGAAAATGCCTTGAGTCGACGCCTGCAAACCGCGGGCCTTGTCCTCCCTGCGAGCGACCGATCCCTCGGGGTGGAAAACCACGCAGGGTTTTCCACCGGTGAGACGCCAGGCGGCATCACCCTTCGGCGGCAAGCCGCCGCCATGGCCGATGGGAGCGCTGTCCCGGTGCCGCAGCCTCAGGCTCTGGCTGCTTCGTCCGCCTCGTCGGGCTCGACCGGCGCCAGTGCCGGGCGGATCTCGTCGTTCAGCCGCCAGAAGCTGTGCATCACCGACACGAAGTCGGCGAGCGGGCCGAGGAGGGCGCTGTTGACCTTGGCCGCGTCCTGGTCGAGGGTGCGGGCGATGTCCTTGGTGCGTGCCTGGCCGTTGTCGTACAGGAACTGCAGGATCTGGCGCTGCCCCTTGGGCAGTTTGGCCAGCCTGGCCTGCTCCTTCGACAGCGGGTTGGCGGCGCTGGCGCTGACGGCGAGCGGCGAGGCCGCCAGGGTCTCCATGATGCGCGACTTGCGCGGCGGGGCCGTCTCCATGACGTCTTCATCCACTTCTACTTCCGGCTCGGCCACCGGGGCGGGAGGCGCCGGCTGGTCGCCGTTCGGTACCTGGTCGAGCATGGCCGGCTTGATGGTGTAGCGGCCCTGGGCGTCGCGGTCCAGCCACTCCCGGCGCAGGGTGACCAGCGACACCGAGGCCGGTTCGTCCGGTCCCATCGCGTCCATCACCTCGTCCGGCGAGCAGCCCGGGTGGTTGCAGATGTATTCCAGCACCTGCCTGTCCAGCCCGCTCAGGCCGGACAGGGCTGGCGAGGCGGCGGAGCGGGCCGCTTTCGCCGCGGCCGGGGCGGCCGCCGCCCGCGCTGCCGGGCTGGGCGCGCGCGGCGTTTCGCCGGCTCGCGCGGCGGCTGGCGTCGTCGCGCGGCTGGCGCTGGCCGGCGTGGACTGGCGGGCGCCGGCGGGCGCCTGCTTGCCCATGGACATGCACTCCAGCACGTAGTCCCGCACGGTGTAGCCGGCGAAGGTGAAGGGATCGAGCCAGAGTCCGGTCAGGCCCTTGAGCGCGGTGGTGACTTCCGCGCCGCCCAGCTCAGTGTTCCTGGCGATCTGCGCGGCATTCTGGTTGGGATTGGCCATGATCCAGGCCAGCAGCTTGCGTTCGATCTTGTTGAGCTTGGTGAAGGCTTCGCGCAGGCGGGCGAATACCTGCTCCTTGGGCTCGTCCGGCGCCGGGATCTCGACGGGGGCGGGCGCCGGCTCGGGTTTGGCGGCGGGGGCGGCGACGGCAATGATTGCCGGCTTGGCGACGGGGGCGGCATCGGCCTTGGCCTCGGCCCGCTTCTGCATGGTCTCCTGCGCCCTGGCGCGCGCCTTGAGCAGCTCTTCGGCGACCCATTGCGGCGGGGCCTTTTCGGCGGTTTCTGCCGGCGGCGTGGGGGCGGGCGGTGGCAGGTTCCCGCTGCGGACGGCAGTCAGGCCGGTCGTGGCGGATGGGCTCGCAGAGGCAGCCGGGCGGGGCGGCTCGACCGGCGCTGCCGCTGCACGCGGGGTTTCCGCCGGCCGTTCGATTCTTTCGGCCAGAGGACGGGTTGCCAGGCGGACGGCGGCTTCCTGCGCGTCCGGTTCTTCCTCGGCCCGTGCTGCGCCTGACGGCTTGATGGCCGCTTGCACCGGCTGTGCGGCGGGTGCCGCTGCCGCGGGCGGTACGGAATCGAGCGCCGGGGCGGCGGCGCTCCGGGCCGTTGCGCGGCGCAGGTGCAGGCGGCCCAGCAGCTCGTACAGCTCCGGGGCTGCGCTGGCCCTGGCGGCTTCGCTTACGAGGGCGATCGCATCGTCCAGCCGGTTGGCCAGGACCAGTTCCTTCACCTTGTTCTCAAGCGTGACGAGATCCTGAATGCCCGCCGTGTCCTTGCCGGTTCCGGGCTGTCCGAGCAGCAGGGCCATCTCCAGGCGCCAGAGGATCTGCGGCGAGGCGACATGGTTTTCGAGGGATTCGCTCAGCAAGTCCTGTGCAAGCGCCTGCTGTCCGGCACTGGTCAGCTGGCGCAGGGCGCCGGACAGAGCCTTGAGCGAGCCATCGGGACAGGCTTCATGCAGGCAGGATTCGAAAGCGGCAAAACTGTGGGTGCGAGTGATGCCCCACAAACGCTCGATGAGAGGTTTGTGCTCCAAACGGGAATACCTATGCGTTGGGTCGGAAGGCCGACGTGGTGGTGCGGAAAAAGCCGCGGACTATACCACGACGGCCCCGGCCTTCCGGCTTTCAGGCCCACTCCTTTTAAAGTCTTTCCCTTTCCCAACCGCTTCCGTAGGCGCAAATTCATTTGCGATGCTTCCGGTTTTGCCGATGATCGCCGATGAATCCGCTCCTGTGGCCGGCTGGCAAGCAGCCGGCCGAAGGCCTTGAAAGGTGGCCTTCAGGTCACCAGCCGATAGCAGGGCACATAGGGCGTGCCGCCCGGCAGCTTCATCCGGTGCTGGTCGACGAAGGCCTGCAGCAGGTCGTCCAGCGGTCGCATCACCGACGCTTCGCCGTGGATCTCGTAGGGGCCGTACTGCTCGATCAGGCGGATGCCCTTGTCCTTGACGTTGCCGGCGACGATGCCGGAGAAGGCCCGGCGCAGGTCGGCCGCCAGCTGGTGAGGTGGCAGGTCGCGGCTCAGCTGCAGGCTGGCCATGTTGGCGTGGGTCGGGTCGAACGGGCGCTGGAAGCCTTCCTCGATGCGCAGCAGCCAGTTGAAGTGAAAGGCGTCGTTGCGCTCGCGACGGAACTGCCTGACCTCCTTCAGCCCGTGGCTCATCTGCCGGGCCACTTCGACGGGGTCGTCGATGATGATCCGGTAGTGGCGCTGCGCGGCTTTCCCCAGCGTGGCGCCGACGAAGGCGTGCAGCTGCTCCAGGTAGGGCGCCGCGCTCCTCGGGCCGGTGAGGATCACCGGGAACGGCAGGTCCTGGTTGTCCGGGTGCATCAGGATGCCGAGCAGGTAGAGGAATTCCTCGGCGGTGCCGGCGCCGCCGGGGAAGATGACGATGCCGTGGCCGACGCGCACGAAGGCCTCCAGGCGCTTCTCGATGTCCGGCAGGATCACCAGTTCGTTGACGATCGGGTTGGGCGTCTCGGCGGCGATGATCCCCGGTTCGCTCAGGCCCAGGTAGCGGCCGCCGACGAGCCGCTGCTTGGAATGGGCGATGGTGGCGCCCTTCATCGGTCCCTTCATCACGCCAGGCCCGCAGCCGGTGCAGATGTCCAGTTTGCGCAGACCCAGTTCGTGACCGACCTTCTTGGTGTACTTGTACTCCTCGACGCTGATCGAGTGGCCGCCCCAGCACACCACCATCTTCGGCTCCACGCCGGGGCGCAGGGTGCGGGCGTTGCGCAGCAGGTGGAAGAGGTAGTCGGTGATGCCCTGGGAGGTGCTCAGGTCGATGCGCAGGCTGTCCAGCTCGCTCTGGGTGTAGACGATGTCGCGCAGGGCGCTGAACAGCATCTCGCGGGTGCTGGCGATCATCTCGCCGTCGACGAAGGCGTCCGCCGGCGCGTTGAGCAGCTCCAGGCGGACGCCGCGGTCCTGCTGATGGAGGCGCACCTCGAAGTCGTGGTAGGACTCGAGGATGGTCTTGGCGTTGTCGGTGCGGGCGCCGGTGTTGAGAATCGCCAGGGCGCACTGGCGGAACAGCGTGTAGAGGCTGCCCGCCCCGACTTCGCTCAGTTGCTGGACTTCGCGCTGGGACAGCGTTTCCAGGCTGCCCTTGGGGCTTACCGAAGCGTTGATTCTATTTCTTGAGTCCATTTTCGGTCCCCTGTGAACGATGCCGGCGGCCGGAAGAGCCGCCCGCATCAGGATGGTGAGCGCCGAACGCGCTCGCGCGCACGGGCATTCTCTCCGCCGGCCGGGCGAAACGGCAAACCTCGCGGCGGGATCGCCGGCGGCCGGGGCATCTGTGCCGATCTTACGCTGGGCTTGGGTGAAACGGCGCGAAAACGATGCGGCGAGCGGCGGCTGCCGGCGCGCTTGCGCGAGCGGGGTTGGTCCGTCGTCCGCCCGGCGGGGTGGCACCGGTTGTCACAATTCGCCACCCATAATTCTGTTCATCGAGTGCGCGCGGCAATGCAGGCAGGTGGCGGATGGACAAGATGGATGTGGTCGAGTCGCTGGGGCAGATGCAGTTGCTGCGCCCGGCATGGATCAAGGCGGCGCTGGCGGCGAACGACCGGCTCAAGCTCTATCTCACGCTGCTGCAGGCCGCCGAGGCCCACGCCGAGCGGCCCGACGCGCCGCCCCTGGAACTGGCGCGGGAGTTCGCCGCCGCGCAGGTCGCCGCCGCCTGGCTCAACGAGCTGCCGGCCGGCGCCTGCCGCGAGGGGCGGCGGCTGCACCTGCCCGAGTTCCTGCGCCTGGCGGCCCTGCTGCACGACGACCTGCGGGTCATGGCGCGGCCGCTGGCCGACGGCGGCGACCCGCTGCTGCTCGGCCGGGTGGAGAGCTGGTGCGGCTGGCTCGACGCGCTCACCGACGACAGCCTCGACGCGGACCAGCTCCGCGCGCTGACCAGCGGCAAGCGCGGCGACGAGGACAGCTTCCACCTCTTGGTGATGGACCTGCACAAGGCGCTCAACCACCTGGCCGCCGAGCTGACCGACGAGCGCATCGACGGCGCCCACGTCTGGCAGCTGGACGAAGCCGACCGGCCGCGGGTCGCCGCCTTCATGCGCGGGCTCAACCGCACCCGTGCGCTCAAGTTCGACCACCCCGGCCTGGACACCGCCGCCACCCGCGACGGCGGACGGCTGCTGCTGCAGAACGACATCGGCACCAACGACGCCCATGTGCTGGTGATCCAGGTGGAGAGGCTGGCCGTCAGCCTGACCTATTCCGACCTGCACGCCCGGCGCTTCGCCTTCTTCCAGACCATGCTGGCCGAGCTCGGCGCCGCCTGGTCCGCGCCGGACACGCGGGTCAGCGCCGGACTCAACGCCGGCGAGGCCTACCAGGTCGGCACCGCGACCTTCGCCTGCGCCGACGAGCAGGCGCTGCAGCAGGTGCTCGAGGGCATCGGTGCGCGCATCGTTTTCCTGATCGACTGGAACCGCGCCCGCAAGCGCCTGCTGCCGTTCGTCTCCAAGCCCGCCGCCGTGGCCATCCTCGGCGAGGCGGCGCGGCGCGAGGTCGGCCACATGGGCTGGCTGGCGGCCGGCGGCGAGCAGCTGATCTACGGGGCGATGCAGGGACTCGGCGAGGACTGCTTCCATATCGGCGACCGTCTCGACCAGGTGATGGGCGCGGCGCAGGCCGAGGAGTTCCTCCTCGAGGTGCTGGCGCTGGCCAGCCAGGGCATGCGCCAGCGCCAGGCGCTGCCGCTGATCGCCGACGAGACGCGGCTGCTGCTGGTCCGCCACATGCGCCGGCGGCGCGACGAGTTCGACCTGCTGACTGGCCACGCGGCCTACTGCCATGCCATCGCCGAGGCCCTGCGCGACGCCCTGGCCCATGGCTGGCAGAGCGACCGCAAGGCCGCCGCCAGGCTGGCCGAGCGCGCCAAGCAGTGGGAGCGCCAGGCCGACCTGCTGGTGATGCATTCGCGCACCCGCGCCGAGCGCCATCCGCGCTGGGAACCCTTCACCCGGCTGATCGAGGGCGCCGACGACGTGGCCGACGCGCTGGAGGAGGCGGCCTTCCTGCTCTCGCTGATCGCCGACGGCCATCATCACGGCTGGCATGGCGCGGTGCAGCGGGTGATGCAGCAGCTCGCCGACGCGGTGCTCGAGGCCATGCAGGACCACGTGAAGGCGCTGGCCATCGCCTGCACCCTGGGCGAGGACAGCAGCGGCGAGGACCACGACGAGTTCGTCGCCGCCCTCTGGCGGGTGGTCAACGCCGAGCGCCAGTGCGACAACCTGCTGCGCGAGGCGCGCCGGGCGCTGGCCGGCAACGTCGGCGACGCCGCGACGCTGGTCCTCGCCACGGACTTCGCCGAGGCCCTGGAGCGGGCCAGCGACAAGCTGCTCGCCACCGGCTACGGCCTGCGCAAGCTGGCCTTCAGCCGTGTCGGGGTGGGCTCGTGAACGCCCCGCAGACGGCCGTCGAACGCGACGGGCTGTGCCTGATCCAGTCCATCGGCGACGGCCGGCCCCTGCCCGCGGCGGCCAGCCCGGCATCCCTCGGCTTCAAGGCCTGGAACCTCGCGCGCATGGCCGCGCTCGGTCTGCCGGTGCCGCCGGCCTTCGTGCTCGGCACCGGCTGGTGCGGGCGCGCACAGGAGGTCGGACCGCCGCTCTGGGAGACGGCGCTGGGCGAGCTGCAGGCCCTCACCGGCCTGACCCTCGGCGACAGCCGCCATCCGCTGCTGCTGTCGGTGCGCTCGGGGGCGCCGGTGTCCATGCCGGGGATGCTGGAAACCCTGCTGAACATCGGCCTGAGCGACGCGACCCTGCCCGGCCTGGTGCGCCTGACCGGCAATCCGCGGCTGGCCTGGGACGCCTACCGGCGGCTGATCGCCGGCTTCGGCGAGGTGGTCGCCGGGATCGACGCCCGGCACTTCGAGGCCGATCTGGACGCGCTGCGCGGCGAACGGGACGAGCGCGAGCTGGATTTCGCCGAGCTGCGCGAGCTGGCCGGCCGTTACCTGGCCACCTACCGGCGCGAGGCCGGCGAGGCCTTTCCGCAGGATGCCCGGGCGCAGCTGGGCGCGGCCATCGGCGCGGTTTTCGCCTCCTGGAACAGCGCCAGGGCGCGCGCCTACCGCGCGCTGCACGGCCTCGACGAGGCAATGGGCACGGCAGTCACCGTGCAGCGCATGGTCTTCGGCAACGCCGGCGGACTGTCCGGGGCCGGGGTGGGCTTCACCCGCAACCCGAGCAGCGGCGAGCCGGCGCCCTGGGTCGACTTCCTGTTCAACGCCCAGGGCGAGGACGTGGTCAGCGGCCGGCGCAGCGCCCCGGGCCACGACGAGCTGGCCGCCGTCGCCCCGGCGGTCTGGGACGAACTGCTGCGGGCCTGCGCGACGCTCGAACGGAACTTCGGCGACATGCAGGACTTCGAGTTCACCGTGCAGGACGGCCGCCTCTACCTGCTGCAGACCCGCAGCGGCAAGCGCACGCCCCAGGCCGCCGCGCGCATCGCCCTCGACCTGTGCGACGCCGGGCTGATCGCCCCCGAAGTCGCCCACGAGCGGACCGCAGGGCTGGACGAGCGCGCGCTGGCGCTGCGGGTGATCGCCGCCGGCGAAGGCCAGACCCTGCAGCCGCTGGCCCGCGCCGCCAGCGCGGCGAGCGGGGTGGTCTGCGGCGAGATCGCCCTGGACGAGGCGCAGGCGCGCCGGCGCAAGGCCGCCGGCGCCTCGGTGGTGCTGGTGCGCCGCGACGCCGAGACGCGCGACATCGCCGCCCTCGACCTGGCCGACGGTCTGCTGACCCAGCGCGGCGCGCGCACCTCCCACGCCGCGGTGGTGGCGCGGCAGATGGGCAAGGTGTGCCTGGTCGGCTGCGACGCGCTGTCGATCGACGAGGCGGGGCGGAGCCTGCGCATCGGCGAACGGATCGTGAAGGAGGGCGAGCCGATCACCCTGGACGGCAACGAAGGCGTGATCTACGCGGGGATGGCGAAGCTGGAGGAGCGGGTGCCGGAGGGATTGCTGGAGCGGCTGGCGCGGCTGCGTGACGTCCCGGGCAATGCCCGGCCCGGTTAGTGGCCGGCGCCTCACGCTTGGGAGGCGCGTGACGATGGGAAGCAGGCGCCCGCACTTCCTCACCGATCTGTAGCGCCTCGCCCGACACCCTCCGGAAACCTCGCCGGCCACCCTGATGGCATCGCCGCATCCGGATGGCCGGGCATGGTATCCGCATGAAGACGATCACGCTCGCCACGCCCATTTTATCCTTTCGGATAGTGCGGGAATTTTGATACTGTTTTATTATCTTGCGGGCTGTGAAAAATGGATCGATTAGGGAAGAGCAAGGGACGATGGTCTCGCGCGTCGCGCGTCGAATAAAAGCGGCAGCAAACCAGATTCGGCCAGATTTCTAGCTGCTAGCGATAATGTTCTTCGTATTCTCCACATCTTCTTCATTGCCGATCCCTTCGGTGAGTGAATAGCGGAACTGTGCCCAGCGCTCAGAGTGCAAGTGTCGGGCGCTCGACTTCGTGCAAATCTGGAACTTGTACGAGAAGCCGGATCAATGCTCGGCGTGCAGATCAAGAGCGAAAGTTGGGACTGCTTCATGGAGCAGCCCTTGCTGGAGTATCTGGATGTTGGGCCGGAGTTTCGTGGTCGCCTTGAAGTCGCTTTTTGAAAGAAGTGTATAACTATAAACAAGTGTCAAACTTTTCAAGGATGCCAGCATCATGTCTTCAACTGCCTTTGTCGAGGGTGGTGTTTATACAAGGCGCGTTGTTCCCTTTGTCGCCGGTGATGGCCGTTCGCTGAAACTCGTCAATATAAGATCTTCCGAAAGAATGCCCGACAAAGGTCCCGTGATCCTGGTGCATGGGGCTGGTGTCCGGGCTTCGATATATCAGGCACCCGTGGAAACGGACATCGTGGATGCACTGATAGCCAGCGGATACGATGTCTGGCTGGAAAACTGGCGCGCCAGCATCGATTTCGAGGCCAACCTCTGGACTCTTGACCAGGCCGCTTTGTTCGATCATCCGGCGGCAGTGCGTACGATCATCGCCGAAACCGGGGCCGAAACGGTAAAAGCCGTCATTCACTGCCAGGGATCGACCAGTTTCACCATGTCGGCCGTTGCCGGACTGTTGCCTCAGGTTTCAGTCATCGTCAGCAACGCCGTCTCGCTGCATCCGGTGGTGCCCAGGTGGTCATCCTTCAAACTGAACCGGATGCTGCCGCTGGTCAAACTGATGACTCAATACCTCAATCCTCATTGGGGAATAGAGGCGCCTACGCTGGCAGCCAAGCTGATCACCCTGATGGTGAACCTGACCCATCACGAGTGCGGCAATCCAGTGTGCAAGCAGGTCAGTTTCACGTATGGCAGCGGATTTCCGGCACTCTGGCGGCATGAGAACCTCGATGACGAGACCCATGAGTGGATTAAATCCGAGTTCGGCGCCGTACCGCTGCGTTTCTTCGAGCAGATAGTTCGCTGCACCAGCCGGGGCAATCTGGTATCTGTCGAGGGATTTCCGGAGCTTCCCGAAGATTTTGCATCCTTCGAGCCCAGGACCGAGGCCCGGTTTGCCTTTCTCGCCGGTGAAAAGAATCTTTGTTTCCTGCCGGAAAGCCAGGTCAAGAGTCATGAGTACTTTTCCAAGTGGCGCCCGGGTTACCACGCATTACATTTGTTGCCCGATTACGGCCACCTGGATGTGTTCATGGGGAAAAATGCTGCCCGTGACATATTCCCATTGATCATTCATGAACTCGAAAGGCAATGAGCAACACTTGCTGCAGTGCTTCACGATCAAGGACCAAGGAGAGACTCGTTGTTCGACAAGATTCCGGAGCGTATAAAAGACTACGCTGGCCGTTTTTCGCTGGTTGATGGTGTTCCGTTCAAGTTGCCTGTGGCGGCCACCAACTCTCCGGCCTTGATGGCCATATTTCCAATCGATGCGGAGAAAGCCAGGGCGTTTTTGCCCAAGGGCATACATCCGTTGCGCCTGTGGAAGAAAGCCCTGCTGATCGTGACGGTCATCGACTACAGGGAAACCCCTATCGGCAAGTATGTCGAGTACAGCATCGCCATTGCCTGTACCCATGGCAGGAAGCCTGCCCCCAGGTTGCTGCCGGCACTGTTCATGGATTTTTTCAAGGCCGGGCAGTATGTGGTGGATCTCCCGGTCTCCTCCGAAATTTCCGTGAAGGGGGGGAAAGGCATATGGGGCATGCCGAAGCACCAGGGCCATCTGAACTTCAATATCTCGGAAGAGCGCATCAGCAGTCAGTATGACCTGGATGGGAAGCTGGTTGCCTATGTCGAGATCGAGCCTCCGAAAAAGACCTGCATTCCCGTGCGGACAAAGGCTGCCAACTACTGCTCGTTCCGCGGCATGTTGATGAAGTCGGACATCTTTCTCGATGCCCGCTGTGGTGTTCGCTTGTTCCGCAAGGCCAAGGCCCGCTTTGTAATCGGCGATCACCCGCGTCTGCAGGCCATGAAAGAGCTGGAAATCGGCGATGCGATTGCCACCGTATTTTTGCCCTCGATCACCGGGACCCTGGATGATCATGTCGAAAGCTGGTTTCTGGATTTCGATCAGTTGCCGGAGAAGGCTCCGGAAGGGATGGAGTCGGTTGTCGACCTGAGCCTGGGCGAGGGCTGGCTGTCACCGCCTTCCGCGCCGATTCCTCCGCGTACAGACGGCAGGCAATAGCCCATGTCCAAGCCTGCCAACTTATTGCCGCAGGGAGCGGCCGCGTCGAGCCCCGATGTACCTGGAAGAGCCCTGATCCTGCCCGGAGGTGGGTTGCGCCTTTCCTATGCGGCCGGTGCCTTGTCGGAAATCTTTGCGCGCGGACTCACCTTCCAGCACATGGATGCCACCTCCGGTGGGGCGCTCAATCTGGCCATGCTGTTCTCGGGGCTGGGCATCGAGGAGATCTGCCGGCGCTGGCGGACTCTGCGCATGCGGGACACCTTCTCCATGATGCCGCTGGCCAATTATCTCCTGCCTTCGAGATTCATGGCCGCCAGCGCTTCAAGATCCTTCCGCGAGAAGGTTTATCCGCATCTGGGGATCGATTTCGAAAGAATCAGAGCTGTGGAGGGCATCCAGGGAACCTTCAATCTCTGTGATTTCTCGACCAAGACGAACCGGGTCATCCCTCATCGGGAGATGACGGAGGATTTTCTGGTCGCCAGCATGTCGCTACCGGCAACCTTGCCGCCCGTCGAGATCGACGGTGTTCATTACCTGGACTCGGGGTTCATCCAGGACGCCAACCTGATGGAGGCGGTGCGGCGGGGGGCTGGCGAGCTCTGGCTCATCTGGGTGATGGGCAATGTTCCGCACTACCGCAGCGGCCCGTTGAACGCCTATGTGCAAATGCTGGAGATGAGCGCCAACAGCGCGCTTATTAAAGAAATGCAGCACATTCGCGAGATAAACGAGCGCATTGCTCGTGGAGAGCAGCCTTATGGCCACCGGCAGCCCATCAGGCTCCATCTGATCAAACCCAGGCACCCCCTGCCTCTGGATCTGGCTCTTTATACCGGCGCCATCACCCATGACGAGCTGATCGAAATGGGACGGGCCGATGCGCGCGACTATTTCGCCAGCATGACCCCCGAAGGCGTTCCACTCGAACCTGAGACGTTGAAAATGACAGCACAGAATCCCGGCTTGCAGTTCAAGGAAACCATGGCAGGCGGCTTTGCCCTGGGTGTTGGCGAGGCGGCGGAAGGGCAGGCCAGAGGCAAACGGCAGAACCAGCGGCTGGTCATGCATGCGGAGGTTCGCATCGATGACATGAGCGCCTTCGTCAGGGACCCCGAGCACAGGGGGCAACTGACGGGAAGCATCGACTTTGCTCCGCTGGGAATGGGCATGCGGGCGAGCACCGGCGTATTCAACCTGTTCAAGCCTACCGATGATCCCGGCATGACCTTCATGGTTTATGAACTGGGCTTCCAGCACGACGGCAAGGATTACTATCTGGCCGGCCGCAAGGAAGTGCGCAACGGCCCGATCTTCAGGCTGTGGCCGGAAACCACCACCCTTTACACCCGTCTCCATGAGGGCACGGACGCGAGCGGTCCGGTCGTGGGTGCCGGGACACTGAGCCTTGGCGTGACGGATCTGATGAGGCTGCTATCGACCGTCCGCATCACAGAGGCGAATGGCCTGTCGGCACGCCTGAAAACCCTGTGCAGCTTTTTCACCTTCTTTGCCCGGTCGCTCTGGGATACCTACGTAAGACATACCCGGAAATCGGCAACGCCTGTGAATGGACTCTCCGAAAACCCTGTCAAGGGATCTCAAGAATAAGATGAGCATCAAGTATGACTACGAAGCTGTCGTGATCGGCAGCGGTTTCGGCGGCTCGATCAATACCTGCCGCCTGGCCAAGCGCTGGCCTGGAGCGGTCCTGCTGCTGGAGCGTGGCAGGCGTTATCCGATGGGCTCGTTTCCGCGTTCTCCCTACGATATAGCGAACAGCTTCTGGAACCTGCTTCCCGAGCAGAGGAAGCGGCCAAAAACCATTGCAGCTCAAGAGGCTCACGGGCTGTTCGACATCAGAAACTTCGATCATATCGATGCGGTCGTCAGCGCCGGACTGGGGGGCGGTTCGCTGATTTACGCCAACGTGTTCCTGGAGCCTCCCGAGGAGGTATTCGACGACAACTGGCCTGCAGCAGCCAGGAAAGAAGCCTTGCAGCCGTACTATGCCGTCAGCAAGGAGGTATTGGGGGCGAGACCGGTACCGCAGAGCAGCGATCCGCGGCGCAAGGTCATTCGCACCGAGCTGTTTCAGGCGTTTGCCCAGTCCGAAGGACGTGAGTCGAAGCTGCTGGACATCAACGTTTTCTTCGGCAACGACTTCGAGAATCCGACCGCCATCGGCCTTCAGGAGAAGAACCGCTACGGCGCGGTGCAGACTTCCTGCGTGTACTGTGCGGAATGCGATCTGGGGTGCAATACGCACTCCAAGAACTCCCTGGATCTCAACTACCTGCATGTGGCCGAGCACCAATATGCGGCCCGCATAGAAACCGAAGCGCTCGGGCAGAAAATCGCTCCCCTGAACGAGCGGGGCGAGGAAGATCCGTCGGCAACCGGGGAGCATGGCTACCGGGTCTACTGGCTCGATCTCAAGAACGGGCATGTCGAGTGCAGCGCAGTGAGCCGTCGAGTGGTGGTGTCCGCCGGTACGCTGGGTTCCACCGAACTGCTGATGCGCTGCCGGGATCTTCACAAGACGCTGCCCGGCATCAGCCAGCAACTGGGGCAGCACTTTTCCGCCAACGGGGATTTTCTCTCCTTCGTGATCGATGGAAAGAAACCGGCCAATCCGAACTATGGCCCGGTCATCACCCAGGGTACGGATTACAACCTGCTCAAGGATTTCGACCGCAAGCACGCCTTCATCCTCGAGGATGCCAGTTATCCGAACTTCGCCGCCTGGTATACCGAGGGCATCCGGCCCGGACTTTCGCACTTCCATGCCTTCGTGCGCACCGTGCGGCTGATGGCTTCTCGTTTCCTGCAGGGCCTCGGTAGCGGGCATATCGGCTATGCCTTCAATGAACTGCTCAAGGGGAGCCTTTCCTACACCAGCATCGTGCTGTTGTGCATGGGGATCGACAAAGGCAACGGTGTAATGAGCCTCTGCAAGGAAGGCTTCATCCACGTGAAGTGGCCCTACCGGGACAACAGGGGCCTCTACGACGCCATCGAACGCATGGGCAAGCGCTTCCGGGACTGGACTGGCGCCAAGGTATTCGTGCCCCTGCCGAACTGGCTATGGCCCATGAAGCGTAACGTGACCGTGCATGCGCTGGGCGGATGCCGTCTGGCTGACAGCCCGCAGCGGGGCGTGACCAGCGCGGCGCCGGAAACCTTTGGCCAGGTGTTCGGCTATCAGGGGCTCTATGTGGCCGATGGCGCCTTGCTGCCCAGCGCAGTGGGGGCAAATCCGGTGGCAACCATCAGTGCGCTCTCGGAACGGGTGGCCGAGGGCATCACCGGCATTCGCCCCACGGCGGATCTCTGAGAAAAGCTGCTTTTCAAGGTATCCGGCCAGGGAAGACAGGTACTTGGCTGGCAGACGGGGCGTCTGCCGGCACTCTGGCCGGGCTTGGGGCAATCGAGCAACGTCTGCGCGCCAGGCATAGGCCGCATCAGGACTGGATTCTTATGGAACATTTTCCCGAATTCGACGAAATCCATGTGATTTCGGACATCCACATGGGGGGAGACACCCCCGATTTCCAGACTCTCCGGGAAACGGGGCGACTCGCCGGCTATATCGGCTGGGTGGGCCAGCAGTGTCCCGAGGGACGGGTGGCGCTGGTACTCAATGGCGATGTGTTCGACACCCTGGCCGAGCGCTCCACCGGATACATCGCCATCGAGCGGGCCGTGGAAGTCGTCGGCCGCATCATGGGCGATCCCTCCTTCCGGGGCATCTGGGATGCACTGGCGCGTTTTGTGGCGCTGGATGGGCGGACCCTGGTCTTCGTCATCGGCAACCATGACATCGAGATGTCGTTCACCGGCGTGCAGCGGCTGATCCTCAACCGGCTGGCGGGAGACGATCCGCTGAAGCGCGGACGGGTCGAGTTTTCCACCGTGGGCGCCGGCTACAGCTGCACGGTCGGCGGCGCCAGGGTCTACTGCACCCACGGCAACGAGGTGGATGCCTGGAACTACAACCATTACGAGAGTCTGGCCAGGGTTGGACGGCGCCTGAATGCCGGCCTCGGTTTCGATCTGCGCGAGTGGCGGCCCAATGCCGGAACGCGGATGGTCAAGGAGGTCATGAACAGCGTCAAGGAGCGCTACAAATGGATCGATCTGCTGAAACCGGAAACCCAGGCTGCGGTTGGGACGCTGGTGGTGCTCGATCCTGCCCAGGCGAAGAAGGTTGGCGATCTGCTATCCATCTTCGGAGAAAAGGTGCTCAGCGAGAAGGACATGAACCAGCGCCTTTCCGCCGATGAGCCAGTCTCCGGGTCCCCGGGTCCGCTCGGCGCCGCCATGCCGGTCAAGGAGCCGTGGCTGGGGCCGAACCTGGGAGAAGCCTCCTCGGTGCAGGCGGCTGCCGATGTGGACAGCCTGCTGCTTCAGGCCGAAAAGAATCTCGGCAAGCCTCTGGCCCAGTTGGCGGAGCAGGATGGCCAGCTGGGAACCGGGCAACTGATCCTGGACCGCCTGACCGGCTGGATGCGCAATATCACCAAGGACGAAGCCCTGCGCCGGGCCTTGAAGGACTGGCTGGCCGACGACAAGAGCTTCGATCTGCAGGATCAGGACGACACCTTCAAGGCGGTTACGGCCAATGTCGGACAGTCCGTCAACTTTATCGTGACGGGGCACACCCATCTGGAGCGGGCGATCGACATGGGGGGCGGCCGTTACTACTTCAACTGCGGCACCTGGATTCGCCTGTTGCGCTTCAGCCAGTCCATGCTCAAGGATCAGGGCGCCTTCAAACCCGTCTACGACGTATTGATGGACGGGCGCATGGAAACCATCGACAGGGCGACATTCGGAGACGCTTCCTTAGTCATGAACCAGACCAGCGCCGTGTCCATCCGCCAGGAAGGGGGGCAGGTCGTAGGTCGCCTCTACCATGTACTGGGCGACGGTACGGGGACTCCCGAAGAAATCCAGCGATTCGCGAGGCCCTGAACATGCGCGAAGCTTCCGCCATTTCCAGTGTCAAACTGGAGCTATTACGGAGCGGGCCGGCCCATAACCAGCTGCTTTCTCCTCTGACCTCCTACATTGCGCTGTGCGGTTCCGATGGGCCGGTAACGCTGAACATGCCCTTCGAGCAGCGCCAGTTGCTGAGCCGGTTGCAACGCCTGCGCTATCAGATGGACAGGACGCAGACGTCCGAAGATCAGCGCCAGTCGGAACTGCGTGACCTGGGCGAGGTGATCGGCAAGGTGCTGGGGCTGGTACCCGGCCTGTTGTCCGAGCTGGGCAGTGCCAGCTCCACCAACGGTCGGCTCGTTCATCTGCGGCTGGTGATGTCTGCCTTCGAACTGGGCATGGTGCCTTTCGAAACCGCGATCGCGGCGGAGGGCTTTCCCGGAGCGGGGTCCCCCCTGTTCCTGCAGACGCGCATGCCGATTTGCGTTACGCGTGAATTCCGCCGTGGCCGTCCCCTGCCGATCGAATGGAACCGGGAGCCCCGCATACTCTTTGCCTTTGCGGCGCCGGATGGGTTGTATGTGCCGGCCGAGAGCCATTTGCAAGCCTTGCGGGAAGCCATCGATCCCTGGGTCAGAATCGAGGAAGACCCCAAGGCCCGCGTCGAGGAGGTCAAAAAGCATCTGACGGTGCTGCCCAATGCTTCCCTGGAGCAGATCCGGACGCTCTGTGCCTCGGGCGAGTTCACCCATGTGCACATTCTGGCCCACGGCAAATCCTTCCGGCATTGCGGGGAGGAGCGCTATGGCCTGGCCCTGTGCGCCGAAGGCAGTACGGCTGTCGACGTCGTGGACGGCGAGCGGCTGGCCATCGCCTTGATTGCCAGCGATCCGCTGGGTCACAGCCATCGCCCGACGCTGGTCAGCCTGGCGACCTGCGATTCCGGCAACATCGACTCCCCCCTGACCCCCGGGGGCAGCATCGCCCACGAGCTGCATGCCGCGGGCATTCCCTGGGTCATCGCTTCCCAGTTTCCGCTGTGGATGAAGGCTTCGGCCGTTGCCGTCAGGGAGCTGTATTCCGGACTCCTGAAGGGAACGGATCCACGCTGGGTGCTGTATGAACTGCGCCAGCGTCTGCGCACGGATGTTCCGGAAACCCATGACTGGGCCAGCATCGTGGCCTATTCGACCGTATCCAGGGATTTCGAGCAGCAGGTCAGTCAGTTCCGTGACCAGCAGACGCGGCGGCGGATCGAGGTCAAGTTCGACCGGATCGACGAGTTGGTCGGAGCGAACAACGAGGCTGGAGTCGAGCGTCTGGGGCTGACGGAGGCCCAGAAACAGGAGCTGACACCTCTCTCGACGGCCATTCGCGCGGACCTGGAAAGCTGGCGGGCCGAATCGGGATGCGTGACGCCGGGCAATACGGAAATGGCCTACCGTTTCGGCATCAGTGGCGCCTGCGAAAAGCGCCTGGGCATCGCCTTCAACCAGATAGACGAGTCGGCAGAGCAGCGGGCGTATGAAGCCTGCCGGGATTTTTATTTTCAGGCCTGGAAGCTCGATCCCTGCAACCACTGGGTCATCACCCAGTGTCTGGCGATACGGGCCATCCTGGCGCTGCGGGAAGATGAAGAGGGCCGCCCGACGGACAGGATCGAGCAGGAAGCCAGGCAACTGGCGGCCGACTACGGTGTGATCTGGCAGGCGGTTCGTCAGGTGGTCGACTGGCGCATATGCAACTTGTCGGGACGCGAACAGGCTTATGCGTATAGCACGCAGGCCGAGCTGGATCTGCTGGGGACCGTTTATGCCGGAGCTGCTTCCGGTGAGGCGCTGAAGGGCCAACTGGTCTTGAACTGCAAGGCCTTGAGGGAACGGAGCGTGACCAATGCCCAGCCGCTGGTTTCGGCACGTCGCCAGTTCCGGCGTTACCTGCAGGACTGGCCCAGCCCGCTGTGGAACGACCTGGCCAGCGCCGCGCTGGAGCACCTGTCCCAATAAGGGCAGACGCGCGTTCGAAAGGGATATGGCGCACGTGCGAGCGGCTCCCGGGCCTTTGCCGACGGACAGTAACGTGCAGGGTCCATAAGCGAGGCAGCCAACCCGCCCGGGCCCGCAAAGCTAGAGCCCATGAAAAAACCGCCTGCCTTGCGGCCGGCGGTTTTTCGTTTTCCGGGCCCCCGAGGGGCCGACCGTCAGGCCGGCGCCGAGGTGCGGATCAGGTGGTCGAAGGCGCCCAGCGAAGCCTTGGCGCCTTCGCCCACGGCGATGACGATCTGCTTGTAGGGCACCGTGGTGACGTCGCCGGCGGCGAACACGCCGGGAACCGTGGTGCTGCCATGGGCATCGGTGATGATCTCGCCGCGCTCGCTGAGCTCGACGCTGCCCTTCAGCCACTCGCTGTTCGGCAGCAGGCCGATCTGCACGAACACGCCTTCCAGCTCGATGCGGTGCGCTTCGCCGCTGAGGCGCTCCTTGTAGACCAGGCCGTTGACCTTCTGGCCGTCGCCGACCACTTCGGCGATCGGCGCGTTGAGCAGCACGGTGACGTTCGGCAGGCTGTGCAGCTTGCGCTGCAGCACCGCGTCGGCACGCAGCTTCTCGCCGTGGGTCAGCAGGGTGACGTGGGCGACGATGCCGGCCAGGTCGATGGCCGCCTCGACGCCGGAGTTGCCGCCGCCGATCACCGCCACGCGCTTGCCCTTGAACAGCGGGCCGTCGCAGTGCGGGCAGTAGGCCACGCCCCGGGTGCGGTATTCCTGCTCGCCGGGCACGCCGAGGGCGCGGTAGCGGGCGCCGGTGGCGAGGATCACGGCCTTGGCCTTGAGCGAGGCGCCGGACTCGAACTGCACCTCGTGCAGACCGCCCTTGGCGGCGGCCGGCACCAGCTTGACCGCGCGCTGCAGGTTCATGATGTCGACCTCGTACTGGCGGACGTGCTCTTCCAGGGCGCGGGCGAGTTTCGGGCCTTCGGTCTCCGGCACGGAGATGAAGTTCTCGATGTCCATGGTGTCCAGCACCTGGCCGCCGAAGCGCTCGGCCACCACGCCGGTGCGGATGCCCTTGCGCGCCGCATAGATGGCCGCCGAGGCGCCGGCCGGGCCGCCGCCGACCACCAGCACGTCGAAGGCTTCCCTGGCGTTGAGCTTCTCCGCCCCGCGGGCGCTGGCGCCGGTGTCGAGCTTGGCGAGGATCTGCTCGAGCTCCATGCGGCCCTGGCCGAACGGCTCGCCGTTCAGGTAGATGGTCGGCACGGCCATGATCTGGCGCTTCTCGACCTCGTCCTGGAACAGCGCGCCGTCGATGGCGACGTGGCTGATCCTGGGATTGAGCACCGCCATCAGGTTCAGCGCCTGGACAATGTCCGGGCAGTTCTGGCAGGACAGCGAGAAGTAGGTTTCGAAGCGGTATTCGCCGTCGAGGGCCTTGATCTGTGCGATGGCTTCCTCGCTGGCCTTGGACGGATAGCCGCCGACCTGCAGCAGGGCCAGCACCAGGGAGGTGAACTCGTGGCCCATGGGGATGCCGGCGAAGCGCAGGGAGATGTCCGCGCCCGGACGCTCCAGGGAGAAGGACGGGACGCGCGCGTCCTTGCCGTCGGTGCGCAGGGTGATCTTGTCGCTCAGGCCCTGGATGTCCTGCAGCAGGCCGAGCATCTCCTGCGACTTGGCACTCCCGTCAAGGGTGGCGACGATCTCGAAGGGCAGGGTGACGCGCTCCAGGTAGGCCTGCAGCTGGGTCTTAAGGCTAGCGTCCAACATGGGTTTCGACTCCTCGATGGGGGTGAAGAACTTGATGGGTGCAACCTTACGATGCAGGGGAGAATTTTCCTAATCGATTGAACTTGTCGGGTCGATTTCGTTTTTCTATCTGAGCGGGGGAGAGCGGCCGGACGAGACTCTGCAGGTCCGGCGGCCTTGGGAGGGGAATGGCGGGTTGATGTGGCAGGGACCTGGGCCGGATCAACAACCAGCCTGCCGTTCTGCACGCAGGAAGCCGGCGACCAGATCGAGAACGACCTGCTCCCGCTCGCGGTGCGGGACATGGCGGGTGTCGGCCAGCACCTCGGCGCGCGAGGGGCCGCCGGCCAGTTGCGCGATGAGCTCGGGATGGCGGGGCGAGCCGTATTCGTCGTCGAGTCCGTGAATGGCCAGCAGCGGGCAGCCGACCCCGGGCAGCACGGGGGCCAGGGACCAGGCGGCGAATCCCGGCGAAAGCCAGGTGTCGAGCCAGGCGTCGAGCACCCAGCGGGCCTTGTCGCCGTGGTATTTCCCGAGCCGGGCGAACTGCTCCGCCTGCCCGAACAGCGCCTTGGCCTCCTGAAGACCCGCCAGGGTCCGGTCCTCGACGAAGGCTTGGGCGGACTCGGTGATCAGGGCCTCGCACGCATCGGCGAAGCGGTTCGCGCAGTGCACGGCCATGCCGCCGCCGACGCTGTGGCCGAAGGCGACGAAGCGCTGGATGGCGAGCTGCTCGCGGACCGCGGGAAAGCAGCGCTCGGCCTCTTCGGCGATGAACGCGAACGTCGGCCGGTCGCTGCGCGGATCGGACCTGCCGAAGCCGAGCCGGTCGTAGGCGATCACCTTCCTGCCGGTGCTGGCGCTCAGTCGCGCCGGGAAGCCGCGCCACAGCTCCACGCAGCCGAGGGAGTCGTGGAACAGCACGATCGGGCTCTGCGGCCCTTCGTGCATTGCCACGGCCGGAGTCCAGACACGGGCGAAGACACGCCCATCGGGCGTTTCCAGCCACAGGTCCTGTTGGATTGCGTGCTGCGCTTCCTGCATCGACGACATGGGGTGAAGCTCCTCGAAGGATGAAATGACGAGCCGGGCCATCGGCTCTGCGCGGCTATCCAATCCGAATACCGGGTCGGTTCGCAAACCGGATCGCCGGCGTGGGCGAAATCGCCCGTCTGCCGGCGCTCAGGACGTCGCCGAAAGCTTCGCCAGCACCGCGGCGAAGGCGCGGGCGCTGTGTTCCTCGTCCGCATGACGGCCTTTGCGCACCACCCAGCGGCCGGCAACCATCACGTCGCGCACCTGGCGGTCGCTGCCGGCGAACAGCCAGCGGTTGAGGATCTGGTCGCCTTCGGCATTGGCCAGATAGGGATCGGCGCCGTCCAGCACCAGCAGGTCGGCGCGCCGGCCGCTTTCCAGCGCGCCGACCGGCTGGCCGAGGGCCTGGGCACCGCCGCTCAGGGCGCCCTGGTAGAGCGCGGCGCCGACCGCCGGGCGGCCGGGCTGGACGAGACGGTTGCGCCGGCGGTCGCGCAGGCGCTGGCCGTATTCCAGCCAGCGCAGTTCCTCGACCACGCTGACCGAGACCTGGCTGTCCGAGCCGATGCCGAAGCGGCCGCCCCGGGCCAGGTAGTCCGTGGCCGGAAACAGGCCGTCGCCGAGGTTGGCCTCGGTCGCCGGGCAGAGGCCGGCGACCGCGCCGCTGGCGGCGAGGAGGGCGAGTTCGTCCGGCTGCGCCTGGGTGGCGTGCACCAGGCACCAGCGCTCGTCCACCGGGCAATTCTCGAACAGCCACTGCAGAGGGCGCCGGCCGCTCCAGGTCAGGCAGTCGTCGACTTCCTTCTGTTGCTCGGCGATGTGCAGGTGGATGGGGCCGTCGATGGGCGAGGCGGCCAGCACCCGTGCGATCTGTCCGGGGGTCACCGCGCGCAGGGAATGGAAGCCCAGCCCCAGGTACTGTCCGGCCTGCTCCAGCGCCGGGTGCAGGCGTGCCAGCAGGTCGAGGTAGCCGTCCGTGTCGAGGATGAAGCGCCGCTGCTCGGTGCCCGGCGGCAGGCCGCCGAAGCCGGAATGGCTGTAGAGCGCGGGGACCAGGGTCAGGCCGATGCCGGCCTCGCGGGCGGCGCGGGAGAGGCGCAGGGACAGCTCGATGGGGTCGGCGTAGGGCCGGCCGTCGCGGTCGTGGTGCAGGTAGTGGAACTCCGCGACGCTGCTGTAGCCGGCCTTGAGCAGCTCGATGTAGAGCTGGCGGGCGATGGCTTCAAACTGGTCAGGGTCGAGCCGGGCGACCAGCCGGTACATCCGCTCGCGCCAGTTCCAGAAGCTGTCCTCGGCGCTGAACGCGACCTCGGTCAGTCCGGCCATGGCGCGCTGGAAGGCGTGGGAGTGCAGGTTCGGCAAGCCGGGCAGCAGCGGCCCGCGCAGGCGTTCGGCACCCTCGGCGCGGGCATCGGGCTCGATCCGCCCGAGTCGGCCGGCGGCGTCGATTTCCAGGCGCACGTCGCGCGCCCAGCCGCCCGGCAGCAGGGCGCGTTCGGCGAACAGGGTGGTCGTCATGGTGGCCTCGCGGCGCTCAGGAATGAAGACGGGCACAGGGCACCCAGCGTTCGAAGGCGCCGTCCTCGACCCAGGCCCGCGCGGTGGCGATGTCCGGGGCGAAGTAGCGGTCCTCTTCGTAGTGCGCGACCCGGCTGCGGATCAGCGCCATGACCTCGCCGAGCTGCGGCGAGGTGGACAGTGGCGCGTGGAAGTCCATGCCCTGGGCGGCGGCCAGCAGTTCGATGCCCACCACCGCCGCGGCGTTGCCGGCCATGTCCTGCAGGCGGCGGGCGGCGAAGGTGGCCATGGAGACGTGATCCTCCTGGCCGGCCGAGGTCGGCAGGCTGTCCACCGAGGCCGGGTGAGCCAGGCTCTTGTTCTCCGAAACCAGCGATGCCGCCGTGACCTGGGCGATCATGAAGCCGGAATTCAGCCCGCCTTCCCTGACCAGAAAGGCCGGCAGGCCGGACAGCGCCGGGTCGACCAGCAGGGCGGTGCGCCGCTCGGAGAGCGCGCCGATCTCGGCGATGACCAGGGCGAGCACGTCGGCGGCCATCGCCACCGGCTCGGCGTGGAAGTTGCCGCCGGAGAGCACCTCGGCGTCGCCGGCGAACACCAGCGGGTTGTCCGACACCGCGTTGGCCTCGCGCAGGAATACCCCGGCGGCGAAGCGCAGGTGGTCCAGGCAGGCGCCCATCACCTGCGGCTGGCAGCGCAGCGAGTAGGGGTCCTGGACCCGCTTGCAGTGGACGTGGGAGCGGTTGATCGCGCTGTCGTGGAGCAGTTCGCGGTACAGCTCGGCCACCGCGATCTGCCCCGGCTGGCCGCGCACCGCCTGGATGCGCGCATCGAAGGGCACGAAGGAACCCTTCAGCGCCTCGACGCTGAGGCTACCGGCGACCAGCGCGGCGCCGAACAGCCGCTCCGCGGCGAACAGCCCGCGCAGCGCCAGGGCAGTGGACACCTGGGTGCCGTTGAGCAGCGCCAGGCCCTCCTTAGGGCCGAGGATCAGAGGCTCCAGGCCGGCGATGGCCAGTCCTTCGGCTGCCTCCAGTACCTGGCCTTCATGGCGCACCTGGCCGACCCCGAGCAGCACCGCCGCCAGATGCGCCAGCGGCGCCAGATCGCCGGAGGCGCCCACCGAACCCTGGGAGGGGATGCACGGATAGACCCGGGCTTCGTAGAGCTTCAGCAGCGCCTCGATCACTGCCCAGCCGACGCCCGAATAGCCGCGCGCCAGGGAGGCGATCTTCAGCGCCAGGATCAGCCCGACGCTGGCGTCGTCCAGCAGCGGCCCGGTGCCGGTGCAGTGGGAGAGCACCAGGTTGCGCTGCAGGGCGGCGAGGGAGTCGGCCGGGATCGAGGTGCGCGCCAGCAGGCCGAAGCCGGTGTTGATGCCGTACACGGTGCGCTGGCTGGCGAGGATCGCCGCGACGCTGCGCGCGCCGGCCTCGACCTCGGTCCGGCAGGCCGGATCGAGATCGAGCGTCGCCTGGTTCCAGTAGATGTCGCGCAGGTCATCCAGGACGAGCTGGCCGGGGCGAAGGAGCAGGGCGGAGGGCATGGAAGCATCCTGCAAAGAGACTTCCTATATAGATAGGCAAAAAGCCCGGGCCTTGTCGAAGCGGACCCGGTGAAGTGGGGCGGAGCAGGACCTGCCTTGGCACATCCATGCGCGCATTTTTCCATAAATCGGAAATTTGCGGCTGGGCCGGACGCCGACAGTTGCCGCCATGTCTTGAGGGGGCCCGGAAACCGTGGACGAGGGTGGCGAAAGATCGACGGGAAAGGCTGCAGGGGAGGGGCCGGTAGTGGCCTGGATGAGGCGGGAGAGCAGGGAAAAAAGAGGGGACAAGAAAAAGCCCACCAAAACAACGATGGGCTCTGTCACACGATGGAGCTGATCCTTCAGCTGGAACGATAGTGCTCCAACTGATGTGAAAGTTCCATCAAAAAAGGTTTGAAAAGTATTCCTTTGCAGTCGTTCCGACGAACGGTGATCGCAGGGCTGCAGCCCGTGCCATGCCTGCGCTGGCATCGTTCCGATGGCCCCGTTCCCGAGTGTTTTCCGACACCACAGACACTCGACTTTCGGCGAGGTTGACTGCGTCTGTTCATCGGCTGACCAAGGGAGGCCGCCATCGCCAATCCAGACCGGTCGGCGGTCAGGAAGACTCGATAACGCGGGCAGGCGAGGCCGTGAGGTAATGACAGCCGGGACGATGCGTCTCGAGGCCATGGCGGTGCCCTCCAAGCCATGCCGGAGGATGCAGGGTGGCTCCCCGGCAGGCCCGGCATCTCGGTGCCCGTCCGGCTTTTTCCTTAAATCGGAAATCATCGAGCAAGCCAAGCCAGTCGGGGTACGCCCTGTGCCGGCTTTTGCGGATGAGAGAGTCCAAGCGAACGCTTGTCCGATATATTTCCTAAAATCGGAAGTCTAGACATGGGGCAAGAATTCCACCACCGAACCTTCCCACCCCAGTCACAAAAAAACGTCTCCAGCTGCCTGCTGCGCGACGCGGCGAGGGGGAAGACGGCTTCTGCTGCGCCGGGCCGCCTTGGGTGGGGCTGCACCCGGCGGCAGAAACGGGGGCGGCCGGGCAGGCCTAACGGATTTCCGACACTTCCAGCACGTGGGTGAAGGCCTGCTGCTGGCCGTCCCAGACGTAGCGCAGGTGCTTGCCCTGCACCGGGATGCTGGTCGCCGGCGGGCGGAACAGCGCCACGCATTCGGCACCCGGCCGGCGCACGCTGGCGTAGAGCAGGCCCCAGTTGCCGTCCAGGCGCAGCCGGGCGGCGAAGGCCTGGGCCGGGCCGTACTGCTGCGGGTCGGGATGGTAGAGCGCCGGGTCACCGGTGCGGATGTCCAGCAGCGGCCGGACGATCTCGCTCAGGTAGCAGCGCATGGTCAGCTCCAGGCTGGGTTGCTGCGTGGCGGCGAGGAAGCGGGCGCGGTGGAACTGGGTTTCCGCGATGGCCGCCTCGAGGCTGTCGGCCGCGTAGTAGACGCCGTAGCTGCCGTCGGTGAAGCGGCTCGGGCTGCCGATGTGGGTGAAGGCCGCCATGACCGGACTGGAGCCGGGCCCGGAAACCCGGTCCTCGGGCGCGACCAGGTGGATCTCGCCGGCTTCCTCGCGCAGCCGGTCGTTGGTCAGCGCCTCGATCTCGAAGGCAATCTCCAGGTCGGCGGGGTCCAGGGTGTCCTCGAACACGCCGATGGGCGGGAAGTGGCTGGCGACCAGCCGGTGCGCCTGCCAGGCAGGGATGACTTCGTTCATTGCCTAACCCCGCTGCGCCGCCAGATAGCGATTGACGTCCGACAGGTCGACCAGCGAGCCGGCCAGCATCCGCTGCAGCGCCGTGTCGCCGTTGAAGGGCGCGGCCCTGTTCGGGCGCTTGACCCAGTCGTAGGCGGAGGGCGAGTCGCCGAACAGGATGCGCAGCGACTTGTGGATGCCCATCAGGTGGGAGATGCGCTCCAGCAGGTCGCGGCCCAGGCGGACCTCGGGCAGCTTGCGGTAGTTGAAGTAGGTGGAGCGGCCGATGCCGCCGAGCAGCACCATCTGCTCCTCCGTGCTCAGCCCCCAGAGTTCGGCGAGGCGGAAGAAGAAGGTCAGCGCCACGCGACCGGCCTGGGGCGTGTCGACGCCGGCGCGGCCGGTTGGGGCGGTGCGGGTATGAGGTTCCATGGGGAAGCTCCGTGGCTGTCCAGATATGGTTTATTAACGACAATATAGTCCATATGTGTACTAAAAAGAACAGCGCCAGGCTCGATTCCGTGCAGTGCGCTACCATTGCGCCGAGTGAAACCCGAGGCCACTCGGCCTTGCGCCGCAACGGGGAATGCCGATGTTCGGAAAAGCTGCCGGTGAGGTATTGGGAAGCGGGATTTCCGCACTGGCCAGGGATGCCGCCAACGAGAAGGGGCGACTCGGCGAGGTGTTCCGGAGGATCGCCAGTCATCCGGTCAAGGTGCTGGCGTCCTTCATCGCCGCGCCGTTTCTCATCGTCCGGGTCGCCCTGCGGGTGAGGAGTCCCCGGCGGCGGGCCGTCGCACTCGTCGGCCTGCTGCTCTCCGTGCTGCTCTCATACGGGGCGGCCACCTTTCTCGGCACCCTGGTCGGCGCGGCCTTCGTCGCCTCGCATATCGGCCTGCTGGCGGGGATCGGCTTCCTGTTCGGCACCACCCTGAGCGTCTATCTGAGCGTCATCTTCTCGATCGTCGTGTTCCATGCCGTCTCGTTCGTCTTTCTCAAGATCAGCTCGCAGGAAGTGCTCGACTACCTGCGCGAGATCTCCAGCTGAGACGCTTCAGGCGACGCTGATCCGGTTGCGGCCCATTTCCTTCGAGCGGTAGAGCAGCTCGTCCGCTTCCGCGACCAGGCGGTCCAGATCGGGCTGGCCGGCCTTGCGCCGGGCGATGCCGAAGCTCGCGGTGATCGCGATGTCCTGGCCCTCATGCTGCAGGCGCAGGCCTTCCAGCGCGGCGCGCAGGCGCTCGGCCAGGTGGGCGGCCTCGTTCAGGTCGGTTTCCGGCAGGAGCAGGATGAATTCCTCGCCGCCCCAGCGGGCCAGTACGTCCTGCCTGCGGATGGCGGCTTCGAGGGTCCTGGCCGTGGCAACCAGCACCTTGTCGCCGCCGGCGTGGCCATGGGTGTCGTTGATCGCCTTGAAACGGTCGATGTCCAGGAGGATGAGCGACAGCTCCCGATCCTCCCGCCGCGCCCGCTGCCAGAGCGGCAGCGCCTTGTCGTGAAAGGCCCGGCGGTTGTCGATCCCGGTCAGCGGGTCGAGCGTCGCCAGCCGTTCGGCGCGCAGCTTCTCGGCCTGGGTGACGCGGAAGCGGTAGGTGAGGGCCAGGGCCAGCAGGGTGGCGTCCAGCATCATGCCGATGTCGGCCGCGCGATAGGTCCATTGATTGGTCGGGATGCGGCCCCAGACTGCCAGCGTACTGATGGCCGCGCCGAGCATCGCGGCGATGGCGGCCAACAGGAAGTATTTCGCCGGCTTTTGCCCGGAGCGCATGGAAATCGCGCCCAGCGCCAGCATGATGCCCGCGAACAGGAGAACGAACACGAAGGCGAGCATCAGGGCGTGCTTCTGGCTGCCGGCCAGGATGGCGAGCAGCATCAGCAGGGCGAAAACGCCCAGGTAGCCGGTTATGGCCCGGTAGAGACGCGGAAAATGCCGACGGATGTCCAGAAAGCGCAGGGCGAAGGCCAGCCCGCTGCTTCCGTAGAGCAGCACGAGCAGCGGATTGGACCATTGCGCCCAGATTCTGGAGTCGGGCCAGAGCCACTGGAAGCCATGGCCGGTATAGGCGCCGTTCATCAGCAGGAAGGCACCGAGATACAGGGAGTAGAGCAGGTAGCTCGCATCCCGCAGACCGGCCCAGAGCATGAAGTTGTAGGCCAGCAGGGCGAACAGGAAACCGTAGAAGAAGCCGTAGCTGTAGTCCTGGAGGCGCTCCTGGGCGCGCGCCTCGTCCGCCGTCAGCAGATAGAGCGGAACGACCATGGGGTCGGGCTTCTCTACGCGGATGAAGAGTTCGCTGAGTCCGGGCGCGAAGGCATGTTCGAGCATGAAGAAACGGTTGTCGCCAGGGGATTGCCCGAATGCCTTGCGGTCGGCGATTACATGGCTGGCCCGGGTCGCTCCTGCGAGACGGAAATGCACCTCCACCCGGTCGAGCCATGGGGTTTTGATGTGCAACTGGCGCTCCAGCGGCTGCGCCGTCGGGTTTTCCACGGTGAGCTGGAGCCAGACGGGCACCGAGCCGATGCCGAAGTTGGGCACCGGGGTGCCGACGGCCCTGAAGGCGCCCCGGGCGTGGGCGGCAACGGCCTGCTCCAGGCTCAGCCGGCCGCCCGTCTCCATCAGATAGCTGGCGTGGAGGCCGATGGGACCGGTCTGGGAGACGTTCGCCGGCAGGGGGTGGTCCCCGGCAAAGGCCGGCATGCTGCGGAGCGAGGCGAGCAGAAGGAGCAGGGCGAGGAGCAGGCGAGTCTTCATCAGGTTCCA
The DNA here is from genome assembly GCF_002220155.1 of Azotobacter chroococcum. Classification (NCBI taxonomy): domain Bacteria; kingdom Pseudomonadati; phylum Pseudomonadota; class Gammaproteobacteria; order Pseudomonadales; family Pseudomonadaceae; genus Azotobacter; species Azotobacter chroococcum. The sequence goes on from NZ_CP011835.1 coordinate 2,221,612, forward strand.
TCTAATGGCGGCGCTGCGAATGGCACAGAACAGATTGATCGATGGCAACCGACCCGTGAAGTGGGTCGTCAATTGGCCACCGAACATTTTATGGTGATGCTGGATCTGCTGGCGCAACACGATCGCCCCGCTCCAGCCTCGCCAGCGACGTCGACGTGAATAGTCCGAGCATCAATTGCGCGATGAAACCGTTGCAAGATCGACCGGAACAGGCAGGGATGGCTTCATCGCGGCGTTTCGGAGGGAGGATGCCGGTCTCGGTGTCCGTGGCAGTTAGCCGGCATTATGCACTGGCCGGAGGGGCGTGGTGCTCTGCGATGGCGGCGATATTCACCGTCCGACCGGCGGTGTATACGGCGGGATCATCTGCCGCCCCAGTCACGCTTCAACGCGCCCGACGCCGTGAGCGGTTTTGACAGACGTCCTTGCAGCATCCGAAGTTGCCAGACGCCGCCAAAGTATCCGTTGCCCCGCCGCGGCAGCCACATTCTGGCCATGCGTAGTTGGTTGTCGGCAAACTTGCGCAAGTCATTCGCCAACTCGGGCTGATTGAGATGATCGAGTTCCCGGGCCGCACGCTTGTTGTCGCGGGCGTTCCGCACGAGATCGGAGGCATGGGCACGAGCTGTGCCGCTATGTTCCAGGTCGGACATAGGAGTACCTCTTTGGGAAAGAGGCCGTCCCTGGCGGTGGTTACTGCAGGCGTTTCAAATTTTCCTTCCCCTTCCTCAACTTACACTCTCAGTAGTTCTCGAAAACAACAACAGTGCCGATGGGTTGTGTTCAGGATGTGTCTATTTGAATGGACAGTCCAGCATGTTTTGCGTTCCCTGTTATGGGCCTCCAAGTTCAGCTATAGAGCTTGTCGAGCCATCCGGCAACATGGCCCGGTAATAAAAAATTTTCGACGGCGATATCATTCGAAGGGTATTGTTCCATCGCCATTCAAGCAGGGCGCTTCAGCCAAGTATGGCTCTTCCGTCGATATTGACCAGTATCGACAAAGATTCCCGCGGGCAATCTAACCGAGCACCGCCAGTTCCAGCGGCGCGGCCACGCCGCCGACCCGGCGGGCCGCACGGAGCTCCTTGCTGCCCGCGTAGCCCTGGGCGCGGGCCAGTTGGTAGGTCGTGCGGGTGGTCAGGCCGCGGCTGTGCTCGACCTTGTTGTGCTTCTCCAGCTTGGCGGCGAGATTGACCGCGTCGCCGATCAGCGTGTACTCGAGCCGCCGCCCGTGACCGATGATGCCGAACACCACCTCGCCGCTGGCGAGCCCGGCGCCGACGTCCGGGGCGGGCAGGCCGGCCGCCTGGCGCTGGGCGCGCCAGTGCCCGACCGCCGTCCAGATGGCGTCGACGGCACGCAGCGCCTGGGCGGCGAAGGCGGGATCGGGGCTCACCGCGCCGAAGCTGGCGAGGATGCCGTCGCCCATGAACTTGTCGATGCTGCCGCCGTGGGCCTTGAGGATCGGCAGCAGCAGGCCCTGGTATTCGCCGAGCAGGGCGATCAGCTCGTCGGGGGCCAGGCGGGCGGCGGCTTCGGTGAAGCCGCGCATGTCGAGGAAGAGGATCGCCGCCTGGCGCAGCTCGCCCTGGCCGGCCATGACCTGCGCCTCGGAGTGGGTGATGCGGCTGGCCACCGACTCGTCGAAGAACAGCGACAGATCGGCCACCGCCTGCTCGCGGGCGACGGCGCTGGCGAGCAGGCGGCGGGCGCGGGACAGGGAGAAGGCGAGCACGGCAGTGACCATGAGGAGTGCCAGCACCCGGTCGAATTCGCCGCCGTAGTGGATCTGGATCGAGCGCAGCGAAGTCACGTAGTCCCAGGTGATGGGATTGCCCGGCGCGCTGGCCACGGCATAGCCGAGCAGGGCGAGCCAGCCGGCCGCGGCGGTGAGGCCGGAGAGGATCACCCAGAGCGGCTCGAAGCGCAGCGCGCGCAGGGCGATGAGGATGAACAGGTAGGCGAACTCGGTGCTCTTCAGGGAGAACTGCGCGGGCTGCTCGTACTGCAGGTGGTAGGCGAAGATAACCCCGACCAGCAGGGCCATCTCGGCGACCACGCCCAGCCCCAGCAGCCAGCGCCCGAGCTGCCCGCTGAGGGCGAGCCACAGGCGCAGCAGGGCGAGGATGGCGAACAGGCTGAGCCCCAGCGGCGCCGCCTCCACCGGCGCGTCCGGGGCGAAGCCGTGGGTGCTGCCGGCGTAGAGCAGGGCGAGCAGCGTGGCGATGCCCAGTTGCACGGCGCCGACCAGCAGCTCGCTGCGGTACTGCTCGCGGGCGATCTCCCGCCGCACCCGCGCCGGCAGCAGCGGGGCCGTCTCGCGCCGGCGCAGCAGCGGGGCGGGCGTCGTGGCGGGGTTCGCTCCGTTCATTCGCGCGCCTCCTCGTTATGGCTCCACAGCCTCAACCGCCGGCCTTGAGCTGCCCGCCGGCGATGCGCAGGCAGGTGCCGGCGGGCAGCATCAGCCACTCCTCGGGGCTGCGCTCGCGGGTCGCCTGGCCGGCGCAGGCGTGCTTCGCGGTGCCACAGTCGTTCCTGCCGGCGCGCACCACGGCGTAGCAGCGCTCGCGGTCGGCGCTGAAGGTCTTCGCCGAACCTGGCAGCAGATGGCTGTACTGCTGCACCGCGAGCAGGCTCAGGCCGATTGCGGCAGCGAGGACCGCGCCGTTGGCGAGTCGGTACGGCATGCGCCGGCCTCCTGCAGATAGTCGAAGAGCACCCGCCCGTAGGGCAGCGTCAGGTCGGCGACGAAGTGGATGCCGCCGAGCACCCGGCGCACCGGCAGGTCGGCGACCGGCGCATTGACGTGGGGGATCAGGTGCAGCCGTGCCGGGCTTTCCCAGGCACCCTTGATGTGGATGTCGGCGAGGTTGTAGGCGACCAGCTGGGCGATGGCGGGGGAACCGTCGACGTCCGGGATCAGCTTGAGGTTGACCTGGGTCCTGGAGAGTTTCTGCACCAGCGGCGCGGTATCGCAGACCAGTCCGCCGTTGCCGCCGCAGAGGATGTTGTCGTGCTTGTAGGCCATGCTCGCCAGCGCCACCGGCTGGCCGGCGTATTCCAGGCGTCCGGCCAGGGTGTCGCGGTTCACCTTCAGCGAGACGTCGGCCAGCTTCTTGGGGAAGCCCCAGATCTCGCGCCCGCCGGAGATCGGCGGCTCGCAGTCGAGGTACATCTGGGCGACGAAGTTCAGCGGCTCGCCGCGAAAGCGGCAGGGGATGACGATGCCGGACTCGGTGTAGTCGCCGAAGCCGGTGGAGTCCGGCATGCGGATGAACTCGTAGAGCACCCGGTCGCTGCCGTCCGGCTCCAGCGGCTCGGGCACCGCGGCGCGGATCGCCGCCGGGTCGGACTGGTAGGTGAGGATCATGTACTGGCGGTCGATGAAGCGGTACGGACCTCTGGGGTAGCTCGGGCTGGCCAGCGGCATCGAGGCGGTTTCGAGGATGTCGGCGATCTTCATGGGCGTTCTCCGGTGGGGCGGGTCAGAGGAATTCGGCGCGGATGTCCACGCTGGAGCGCTCGCCGAGGGCGTCGTAGGTCTCGGCCAGCCAGTGCCCGGCCTGGGCGCGGCCGCGATCGCGCAGCGTGCAGAGGAATCGCCAGTCGGCGTTGAGCTTGCTCGACACGCCGAGCCCGGCCATGGTCTCGTCGGCGCGGATCGAGTGGATCAGCATCCGCTTCATCTCGCCGTCCGCCACCTGGCCGCGCTCGATCAGCGAGGTGACGAAGGCGATCGCGCGCAGCTCGCGCATCAGCGAGGAGTTGAAGCTCACCTCGTTGATCCGGTTGAGGATCTCCGCGGCGGTCTTCGGCACGCCGCGGCGCACGATGGGGTTGATGTGCACGATCACCACGTCGCGGCTGGCGCATTCGTAGATCAGCGGATAGATCGCCGGGTTGCCGACGTAGCCGCCGTCCCAGTAGGGCACCTCGTCGATCTCCACCGCCTGGAACAGGAAGGGCAGGCAGGCCGAGGCGAGCACCGCCTCGATGCAGATCTCCTCGCGCGGGAAGATCCGCACCTTGCCGGTTTCCACGTTGGTGGCGCACAGGTACAGCCGGGTGCTGCCGTTTTCGCGCAGGGCGGCGAAATCCACGTGGCGCCCGAGCACCTGGCGCAGCGGATTGAAGTTGAACGGATTGAACTGATAGGGCGAGAAGACCCGCATCAGCATGTCGGTCATCAGGTAGAACGGCGAGTGGTCGAGCCTGTGGCCGTACAGGTTGCCGACTCCGGGCAGCTGGCGGAACGGGCTGTACAGCGCCGCGCTGGCGGCGATGTCGCGCCAGAAACCGTGCAGCGCCTGGCGCGCGCCGGCCGGGCCGCCCTGCATCAGGCCGTAGGCGAGCACCACGGCGTTCATCGCCCCGGCGCTGGTGGCGCTGATCCCCTCGAAGTCAATGCGCCCGTCCTCCAGCAGGCGGTCGAGTACCCCCCAGGCGAAGGCGCCGTGGGCGCCGCCGCCCTGCAGGGCGAGGGTCACCGGCTTCACCTGCAGCTGGCCGGCGCTCGCGCGCTGCGCCGCCGGGCGTTCGTCGAGTCGTTCTCTGGCAGTCATGGCGTGCACCTCAGTGTTGGGTCCAGCCGCCGTCCATCGCCAGGGCGGCGGCGGTCATCGAGGCGGCGGCATCGGAGCAGAGGAACAGGGTCAGCGCGGCCAGCTCCTCGACCGCGACGAACGCCTTGCGCGCCTGGTGCGTCAGCAGCACGTCGCGCACCACGTTCTCCGCGGAGATGCCGTGGGCCCTGGCCTGGTCGGCGATCTGCCGCTCGACCAGCGGGGTCTTCACGTAGCCGGGGCAGAGGGTGTTGCAGGTGATGCCGTACTCCGCCACCTCCAGGGCGACCGCGCGCGAGAGGCCGACCAGGCCGTGCTTGGCCGCCACATAGGCCGACTTGAACGGCGAGGCGGTCAGTCCGTGGGCCGAGGCGATGTTGACGATGCGTCCCCAGCGGCGCGCCTTCATCTCCGGCAGCACCGCCTTGATCAGGTGGAAGGCCGAGGACAGGTTGACAGCGAGGATCGCGTCCCACCTGTCCTCGGGGAACTCCTCGAGCGGCGCGACATGCTGGATGCCGGCGTTGTTGACGACGATGTCGACCTTGCCGAACTCGCCTCGGGCGTAGTCGGCCATGGCGCGGATGGCCGCGGGGCTGGCCAGGTCGGCGGGCGAATAGCGCACCCGCACGCCGTGGCGCGCCTCCAGCTCGTGGCGTAGGCTGTCGATGGCGTCGGGCTCGCCGAGGCCGTTGAGCAGCACGTCGGCGCCCCGTTCGGCGAAGGCGCGGGCGATGCCGAGGCCGATGCCGCTGGTGGAGCCGGTGACGATGACGGATTTTCCCTGGAGCATGGGGTTGTCCTCGCTGGGAAGAGGGGGCGGTTGCAGGAGCGGATTTATCCGCGATTCCCGGCAGCACCGAGGGCTTGTGGTGTTCTTGCAGGTTCGGCGCGGACCGGGATTTCGCGCAGAGGGGGTGGCGGGGCGGCGGCCTCGTCCTCCGTCTCGCCGCTGCGGGTGAAGCGCAGGTGGGTGATGTCGGCGCGGAAGAACATGCCCCAGGTCCATTCCGCCCAGATGTGCAGCTTGCGGCCGAGGGTCGGCATGCGCAGCAGGTAGTAGGCGCGCCACAGCAGCCAGGCGGGCAGGCCCGCCAGAGGCAGGCCGAAGACCTGGGCGACGCCGTTCAGGTGGCCATCATCCCTTTCGAGACATGGGCGAAGGGGCGCGTCTCCTGGCCGGCGATGGCGGCGGCGAGATTGCCGGCGAGCTGCCCGGCCTGGGCCACCGCGAACTGCGCGGTGGGCGGCGAGTCCGCGCCGCTGGCGGCGTTCGCCACCCGCGCGCAGTCTCCGAGGGCCCAGACCCCGGGCAGTCCCGGCACCGCCATGTCGGCCTGGGTGTCGATGCGCCCGCGCACCAGCGGCACGCCGAGCTGCTCGACCAGCCGGTGTGGGCGGGTGCCGATGGTGCAGATCACCGTCGCGGCGGCGAGGCGCCCGCCGTCGGCCAGGTCCACGCCCTCGGCGTCGACGCCGCGCCGCTCCAGCGAGCGGGCGGCGCGCCGGCCGAGGCTCTCGGGCAGCTCCGGCAGCAGGCGCGTGCCGTCCTGGAGGATCGTCACCCGCAGCTCGTCCGGCTTCACCCGCGGGTAGTAGCGCAGCGCGCCGCGCAGGAAGTCGGCCAGTTCCCCGGCCACCTCGACCCCGGCGAAGCCGCCGCCGATCACCAGGATGTTGCGTTCCGCCGGCTCGCCGGCTGCCGGAGCGGGGATGTCCAGGGAATCGGGCTTCATGCTGCGCGCCTCCCCCGCCAGCGGCGGATCAGGTGATCGAGGGACAGCTTGCCGGGGCCGTGGCACAGCGTGACCAGCAGCAGGAGCCCCCAGTACTGGTGGTGCTGCAGCCCGACCTCGCCGAGGCCTGGGTAGGAGATCACCGCGACGATGTTGAACAGGAACAGCGCCAGCGCCGCCAGCCGCGTGCCGAGGCCCAGCACCAGCAGCACCGGCAGCGACAGCTCGGCCGCGGTGCCGAGCCAGGCGGCCAGCTCCGGCGGCAGCAGCGGCACCGCGTATTCGTATTCGAAGAGCGTCAGGGTGCTGCTCCAGCTGGCGATCTTGGTCAGTCCGGCCTGGAAGAACACGCTGGCGACCAGCAGCCGGATGCCGAAATCCAGCAGCGGGGTGAACAAGGCGAGCCCCTTCAGCGCGGCATTGGCCGCGTCGTCGAAGCGGCCCCTGAGGGGCGCGCGGGTCTTCGCCAGGGGCGCGGGATGGCTGGCAGAGAGATCCATGGTGACCTCCTGAGAGTCGGTGGGGTTGGAAGGGCCGGCCGCCCGGCGGCCGGCAGGGGATGCGTGGGCGGCTTACTGCTGCTTCATCGCCGCCAGGCCGCCGTGGGCGTTGTAGGGCTTGTCGGTGAGCGTGCCGCCGGCGATCTTTTCGCAGGTGCCCTTGGGCACCAGCACCCAGGCCTCGGCGTCGTTGTCGACCTTGGCGGTGCCGGCGCAGGAACTCTTCGCCGTGCCGCAGTCGTTCTTGCCGGCTTTGGCGATCCCGGCGCACTTCTCCACGTCCGCCTTGGCGGCCAGCGCCGGCCCGCTGGCGCTGGCCAGCACGCCCAAGGACAAAAGACCGGCCATGGCGCCACGGATGATCTGTTCGGTTTTCATTGAGGGGGTTCTCCGCATCGGGTTGCTTGGGAACGGGCCGGCGGGGTGCCTTTCCGTGGTGGGCAGTATCCGAGGCGGAATTCACGGGACGGTCGCGCGAAATTCACGTTTTCGTCACGGCGGGGGCGTGAGCCGAATGCCTTCTGTGGTGCTCGGCAGACTTTGCATGCGAGCCGACTCGGCTTCTGTCGGTCATGGAAAAGCGGTTTCAACACCGGGCTTGCCTCGACAGAACCTAAGCTGAAAGTTGGGGTCAGGAGGAAACATCCGTTGCAAGCCGTATCGGATATGAACAGGGAGGTATGCCGTGAAAAACTTTATTGGCACGATTGTCATGGCCAGCGTTATCGCCGGCGGGTTCTATATGCAGGAGCAGGACCGCCAGGAAAGCCAGGAACTGCACGAGCGGTTCGCCACCAGCATGGTGGCCCGGCATGATGGCTTGATCTGGAATACACAAATGGCAATGACATGCGATCTGGAGTTCGACGGGCGCCCCGGCGAGGAAGGTATTCGCCGTTATCTGGCATGCGAAGAACGCATGCTCGACCCGGAAGCGCTGAACAAGGCCCTGGCGCTGGATAGACAGTTGCGATCCTGCGGCGGGATAGAGAATCCTGAAAGAATGACCGAATGTTTTGCGGCGGTAGTTGGTTTATCGGTGGCAAAAGCCAAGGTATCTGAAACAGAGCGCGCTCAATGGAGCCCGGTCGCGCCGGTAGCGGCTCATTCGTTATTTCAAGTGCTTGAAAAATAGCGGGTATTCCTGCCTGTCGAGTCCGGCAGGAGCGCCCCTTGAAGGCTGTACGAAAAGTCGTTGTGCTGGACTGGCAAGAACGAGTCGCGCCTGAAAAGGCTTTTCGAGGGCTGGCGAATAGACACTTTTGGGTATTGATCCGGACGTTTCGCAAGAAGCCTGGCAGCCACCTGTGTAGATCGTCGTCTAGTCTTTTCAAGCGCGTTCCGCTGCACGCCTAGGGGAATAAACGGGAGTAAGAAAGCAATGACGCTTAAAGAACTGGCTGCCCGCTCTGCGAGTTTCAATACGCGCCTGCATAGCCTGCAGGGCATTTCGATACTGGATTGGGAAAGAATGAAGATTCCCGAAGAAGACCGGCCGGCACTTCTTCGGCAAATGCATCGCGATTCCGTCGTCTGGCTATATGGCTATATAGCCGCGCTGGCGGACAGGAAACTTGTCGATAAGGGGGACGCCGAGCGGATGCACTGCGAACTTCTATATCTGCATGAGAAACATTCTTCTATTGTCAACTACTAACGGAGTCCAGAACCCCGGGCTCCCGGGGTTTTATTCCGGCCTGACAGCAGTCGCATATATGCATATATATTGGGCTCCGTTGGCGCAGGCCCGATCAGCGGCAGCGCCCAGGGGCCGATGGCCCGCCCGATCGAACAGCGCTATGCGCACCGCACGCTGGAGCTGCTGGTGGACGGCGGTTTCGCCAGGCTCGGCAACTTGCCACGCCGGGCTTGGGTGAAAGAGCCGCGGCGACCCGCTCCGCTTCCAGGGCGTTCGGCGCTCATCGCCGTCCCCAAAAAAATCGAAAACCTCACAGCCTCCCAGCGCAACCCCGCTCCACCAGACGAACACCACCCCCGCCGCTCCCCGATTGCCTATCCTTCATCCTTCATTCCCCTGCTGGCTTGCGCGAGAGCCCGCCATGGCGCGACAGGTGCTGGTCATCGAGGACGATGCGGATATCGCCCGGCTGGTGCAGTTGCAGCTGGCCGATCTGGGCTGCGCGGTCAGGCTGGCCGGCGACGGGGCGAGCGGGCTGGCCGAGGCGCAGGCGCGGGATTACGACCTGGTGATCCTCGACCTGATGCTGCCGGGGATCGACGGGCTGGAGATCTGTCGGCGGCTGCGGGCGCGGCCGGGCTATGTGCCGATCCTCATGCTCACCGCGCGCTCGGGGGAGCTCGACCGGGTGCTCGGCCTGGAGATGGGCGCCGACGACTACCTCACCAAGCCGTTCAGCGTGCTCGAGCTGGTGGCCCGGGTGAAGGCGCTGTTCCGTCGGGTCGACAGCCTGGCCAGCCGTTCCGCGCAGGCCGGGCAGGTGATCGAGAACGGCGGGCTGCGTATCGACGTGGAGCGGCGCCAGGTGGCCCTCGACGGCCGGCCGGTCGAGCTCACCGCCACCGAGTTCGACCTGCTGCTGCATTTCGCCCGGCATCCGGGGCGGGTGTTCTCCCGCAGCCAGCTGCTCGACCAGGTGTGGGGCTACAGCCACAGCGGCTACGAGCACACCGTCAACACCCACATCAACCGCCTGCGGGCGAAGATCGAGGCCAATCCCAACCGTCCCGAATACGTGCAGACGGTGTGGGGGGTGGGCTACCGCTTTCGCGACGCGCCCCGGAGCTAGGGTCTGTTGACGTTTTGACGTAGGCCGCGACGGCGGCCCGTCTGGCGCAGAACAAGGAACGAGGAGAGAAGTTTGGTCATTCCAAATGAACGACGAGCGACGCCGTGCTGCGCCAGACGGGCCCCGTCCCTGCGGGTTGCGCGGCAAATGCCGCCATGCGGCGTTGCGGGTCTTGGCAAGGGAATGACCATTGCCGGCGTCCCGCGCCTTGCCTGGCGGCATTTGCTGCGGCAACGCGGCTCACGCCAAAACGTCAACACCCCCTAACATGTTCCAGTCCCTCTACGGCAGGCTCGCGGCGGTGCTGATGGGGGTGTTCGTCGCGGTCGGCGGGCTGACGCTCCTCGCCTCGGAGCGGATGCTGGAGACCGAGCGCCTGCTGGAGCTGGCGAGCCACCTGATCCTCGGCGCGCTGGCCTTCAGCCTGCTCGCGGCGCTGATCGTCTTCCGCCTGCTGACCCGGCGCCTGCGCGCGCTCTGCGCGGCCATCGAGGCCTTTCGCGACGGTGGCTTTGCCGAGCCGCTGCGCCTTGCCGTGCCTGTCGCTGCCAGCGACGAGATCGACCGGCTGGCGCGGGTCTGCGTCGAGATGTCGGAGCGCATCGCCGGCCAGCTCGACGCCCAGGCGCGGGCCGAGGCGTGCCGCCGCGAGCTCTTGGCCAACGTCTCCCACGACCTGCGCACGCCGCTGGCGTCGATGCAGGGCTATCTGGAAACCCTGCTGCTCAAGGCCGACAGCCTCGCCCCGGAGGAGCGCCATGGCTACCTGCAGATCGCCACCCGTCACTGCGAGCGGCTGGGCAAGCTGGTCGGCGACCTGTTCGAGCTGACCCGCCTGGAGGCGCGGGAGGTCCGCCCGAACCTGGAGCCGTTCCCCATCGCCGAGCTGGCCCAGGACGTGGCGCAGAAGTTCGAGCTGCAGGCGGGCAACGCCGGGCTGCGGCTGCAGACGACGATCCCGCCGGACGTGCCGGCGGTGCCGGCCGATATCGGCATGCTCGAACGGCTGCTGGAGAACCTCATCGAGAACGCCATGCGCCACACCCCGGCGGGCGGCGTGATCGGCGTCGAGGTGGCGGCCGACGGGGAGGCGGTGGAGCTGCGGGTCAGCGATACCGGGCGGGGCATGGCGGCGGAGGAACTGGCCCATGTGTTCGACCGCTACTACCGCGTCGACCGCGGCGAGGCCGCCGACGCCGGGCATGCCGGACTCGGCCTGGCGATCTGCCGGCGCATCGTCGAGCTGCATGGCGGCAGCATCCGCGCCGAGAGCCGGCCCGGCGCCGGGACCTGTTTCGTCGTGCGCCTGCCGGTCGCCGCACCACAGCTCAGCGCAGGCTGAAATCGGCCAGGGTGGAGGCGAGCAGATGACGCTGCAAAAAGGCCGCCAGATCGAACGCCGGCGCCGTGCGCTGCAGCGCGGCGAACGCCGCGCCGAGCGGCTGGCCGTTGGCGAGCCGGCGCAGCAGGGCGTATTCGCCGGGTTCCAGGGCGTCGAGCAGCACCTCGAAGCCGCTGCGCCGCACCAGCAACTCGACACCGCCGCTAGCGAGGTCGAAGCCCTCGTCCCAGGCCACCCCCGGCTGGTGCAGCTGCCACAGGCGCCGCAGCGGCCAGGGCGAGGCGAGCAGGCGGCAGGCCGGGCTGAGCCGGAAGCGCAGCCGCGCCTGGGCGGCGGCCTCGACCGCGGCGAGCCGTTCGAGGGGGAAGGCTGGCGGCGCGGCGGCGTGGAACACCTCGTGGATCGCCCATTCCAGCCGGGCCATGTCCGGCAGGTAGGGCAGGCCGGCGGTCGGGGCGAAGCCGGCGAGAAAGTCCGCGAAGTGCCGGCCGAAGTCGTGGATGTCGCCGCTGGTCGAGGGATGCGCGCGGCGGTAGCGCTCCGCCGCCGCGGCGAAGAACTCCGCGCCGACCAGTTGCTCCAGCACCGGGTAGACCGCGCGCAGCGCCTCGCGGCCGTTGTGCCGGGCGTTGTTGCGGTACACCGCCAGGCGTTCCCCGGGGGCGATGCGGTCGGCCACCAGCAGCGGCAGCAACGCCGCGTCCTGCGGGGCGTCCAGCGCCGCCGCGAACAGCTCCTGCAGCTCACGCAGGGAGAGCATCATGCACCTCCAGCAAGCGTTCCGCCGTGGCCGCCTCGGCCAGCAGCACGGCCAGTTCCGGGATGTCGGTGTCCCATTCGATCAGCGTCGGCTGGCGCCCGAAGCGGCGCAGGGCGAGCCGGTACAGTGCCCACACCGGCGGTGCCACGCGGCTGCCGTGGGTGTCGACGAGCAGCTCGCCGGCGCGGTCGAAGCCGGCCAGATGGATCTCGCCCACCGCCGCCGGCGGGATGTCGGCGAGAAAGCCGGCGGGATCGAAGCCATGGTTCATCGCGCTGACGTAGAGGTTGTTCACGTCGAGCAGCACGCCGCAGCCGGTTTCTCTGGCGAGGCCGGCGAGGAACTGCGCCTCGCCGAGGCTGGAGTGGCGAAAGCGCAGGTAGCTGGAGATGTTCTCGACCAGGATCTGCCGGCCGAGCCTGTCCTGCACCTGGCGCACATGGGCGGCGACCACCGCCAGCGCCTCCTCGGTGTAGGGCAGCGGCAGCAGGTCGTTGAGGTGGCGGCCGGGGATCGCGCCCCAGCTCAGATGCTCGGACACCCGCGCCGGCTCGATGCGCCGCACCAGCGCCGCGAGGCGGGCGAGGTGGGTGCGGTCGAGAGGCTGCGCCGAGCCCAGCGACAGGCCGACGCCGTGCAGGCTCAGCGGGTAGTGGCCGCGAGCACGCTCCAGATAGTGCAGCGGCTGGCCGTCGCCGAAGTAGTTCTCGCTGTGCACTTCCAGCCAGCCGATATCCGGCAGTTCGGCGAGCAGCTGGCGATAGTGCGGGGCGCGCAGGCCGATCCCGGCGCGGGCCGGCAGGCGGGGGGGAGGGCTGGAGGGGATCATGCTCGCTCCTGGGGGCGGTGGCGGTTGCGATCCAGTCTGCGCGGCGGGGATCACGAAAGCGTCACGGAAGGATCAAGGTTTTCTCCGTCGGCGCGAAGCAAGCGGACACGGGAGGAGCGGACATGAGCCTGGAACGCCGAATCCTGCTACCGGCGGCGCTCTGGGCGCTGCTCCTGCTGGCCGTCCTGGCCTGGGCGGACTGGCCGCGCCTGGCCCCGCCGGGCCTGCTCGCGGTGGGGCTGGCGCTGTGGCTGGCGCTGCTCGCGCTGGCGCTGCGCCGGCAGGTCCGCCGGCCGCTGGCGGAGCTCGTCCGCGGCTGCGAGGCGCCGGCGGCGGACGGCGACGACTTCGCCCGTCTCGCCGCCGGCCTGCGTGCGCTGCACGAGCGGCTGGAGGCGCAGCAGGCCGAACTGGCGCGGCTCGGCGAACGCTGTGCGCAGGCCGAGCGGGCCTGCAAGCTCAGCGAGGAGCGCTTCGCCCTGGCCCTGCGCGGCGCTGGCGACGGCCTCTGGGAGCGCGATCTGGACAACGGCCGGCTGGTCCTCTCGGCGCGCTGGAAGAGCATGCTGGGCTACGCCGAGGAGGAGTTTCCCGACCGCCTGGAGGTCTGGCGCGAGCATGTCCACCCCCAGGACCTGATCGCCGTCGAGATCGCCCTGGATTCCCATCTGCAGGGCGCCCTGCCGCGCTACGAGTGCCAGTACCGCGTCCGCCACAGGGACGGCCGCTACCGCTGGCTGCTGTCGCGCGGCTGCGCGCTGCGCCATGCCAACGGCCGCGCCTACCGGATGGTCGGCCTGGACACCGACGTCAGTCCGATCAAGCGGGTCGAGCACATCCTCGAGGAGGTGGTCGAGGGCACCGCCGGCTCCTACGGCGAGGACTTCTTCCAGCGCCTGGTGCAGCACTTCGCCGGCGCCCTCGAGGTGTCCTGCGCCTTCATCACCGAATGCGCCGACCAGCCGCCGACCCGGGTGCGCACCCTGGCCTTCTGGTCCGACGACCGCTTCCTCGACAACCTGGAGTACGACCTGCCTGGCACGCCCTGCGAGGCGGTGATCCGCGACGGGCTGACCTGCTTTCATCCGGCGGCCCTGGCCCGCAAGTTCCCGGTGGAGGAGGGTTTCCAGAGCTATATCGGCATACCGATCTTCGGCCGCGACGGCGGCGTGCTCGGCCACCTGGCCTTCCTCGACCGGCGGCCGATGGATGGCGGGATGCTGGTCGACGCGGTGTTCCGCCTGTTCGCCGCCCGCGCCGCCGCCGAGCTGGAGCGCAAGGCCATGGCCGGGGCGCTGGCGCAGCGTTTCGGTTGAGCCCGGATGCGGCGGCTATGCTTGAGGCAGGCCGTAGCGCGAGGTGTTCCCATGGGCGACTCCTTCCACCCGTACCGCGACGTCGAGATCCGCGCCCCGCGCGGCACGGCGCTGAACGCCAGGAGCTGGCTCTGCGAGGCGCCGCTGCGCCTGTTGATGAACAACCTCGACCCCGAGGTGGCCGAGAACCCGAAGGAGCTGGTGGTCTACGGCGGCATCGGCCGGGCGGCGCGCAACTGGGAGTGCTTCGACAGGATCGTCGAGACGCTGAAGAACCTGGCGGACGACGAGACCCTGCTGATCCAGTCGGGCAAGCCGGTGGGGGTGTTCCGCACCCACCGCGACGCGCCGCGGGTGCTGCTCGCCAATTCCAACCTGGTGCCGCACTGGGCGACCTGGGAACACTTCCACGAGCTGGACGCCAAGGGCCTGGCGATGTACGGGCAGATGACCGCCGGCAGCTGGATCTACATCGGCAGCCAGGGCATCGTCCAGGGCACCTATGAAGCCTTCGTCGAGGCCGGCCGCCAGCATTATGCCGGCGACCTGCGCGGGCGCTGGCTGCTCAGCGCCGGGCTCGGCGGCATGGGCGGCGCGCAGCCGCTGGCGGCGACCCTGGCCGGGGCCTGCGCGCTGCTCGTCGAGTGCCAGCAGAGCCGCATCGATTTTCGCCTGCACACCGGCTATCTGGACGAGCAGGCGCGCGACCTGGACGACGCCCTGGCGCGCATCGCCCGCTACTGCGGCGAGGGCCGGGCGGTGTCAGTCGGCCTGCTCGGCAACGCCGCCGAGGTGCTGCCGGAACTGGTGCGCCGCGGCGTGCGCCCGGATCTGGTCACCGACCAGACCAGCGCCCACGACCCGCTCAACGGCTACCTGCCCAGGGGCTGGAGCTGGGCCGAGTACCGCGAGCGCGCCGCCCGCGAGCCGGCCGCGACCGTCAAGGCGGCCAAACAGTCGATGGCCGGGCACGTGCGCGCCATGCTGGCCTTCCACGCGCAGGGCGTGCCGGTGTTCGACTACGGCAACAACATTCGCCAGATGGCCCGGGACGAGGGGGTGGAGAACGCCTTCGCCTTTCCCGGCTTCGTCCCGGCCTATATCCGCCCGTTGTTCTGTCGCGGCATCGGCCCGTTCCGCTGGGTGGCGCTGTCCGGGGAGGCCGAGGACATCCACCGCACCGACGCCCGGGTCAAGGAGCTGATCCCCGACGATCCGCACCTGCACCGCTGGCTGGACATGGCCCGCGAGCGCATCCGTTTCCAGGGCCTGCCGGCACGCATCTGCTGGGTCGGCCTCGGCCAGCGCGCCAGGCTCGGCCTGGCCTTCAACGAGATGGTCAGAAGCGGCGAGCTCAAGGCGCCGGTGGTCATCGG
The DNA here is from genome assembly GCF_002220155.1 of Azotobacter chroococcum. NCBI lineage: Bacteria > Pseudomonadati > Pseudomonadota > Gammaproteobacteria > Pseudomonadales > Pseudomonadaceae > Azotobacter > Azotobacter chroococcum. Next base: position 2,236,804 of record NZ_CP011835.1, read on the forward strand.
CCGCGACCATCTCGACTCCGGCTCGGTGGCCAGCCCCAACCGCGAAACCGAGGCCATGCGCGACGGCTCGGACGCGGTGTCCGACTGGCCGCTGCTCAACGCCCTGCTGAATACCGCGAGCGGCGCCACCTGGGTGTCCCTGCACCACGGCGGCGGGGTCGGCATGGGCTACTCGCAACATGCCGGCATGGCGATCGTCTGCGACGGCAGCGACGAAGCGGCGGCGCGGATCGCCCGGGTGCTGCACAACGACCCGGCCAGCGGGGTGATGCGCCATGCCGACGCCGGCTACCCGGAGGCCATCGCCTGCGCGCGCGAGCAGGGGTTGAACTTGCCGATGCTGGGGGATTCCTGATGCCGGCCTGCTGCAGGCGCGCCAGGGGCCAGCTTGCTGGCGATCCATGACAGCGAAAAAGCATCGCCAGCAAGCTGGCTCCTGCGGGAGTGGCGGTGGCGATCAAGGAGAGTCGTCCGACCATGACCTACACCCGCTGCTGGTACCACTGCCACGCCGCCACCATGAAGGGCGGGCACTATTCGGTGATCGAGGATGCCGCGATCGTCGTGCGCGGCGAGCGGATCGCCTGGATCGGCCCGCGCGAGGCCCTGCCGCCCGGCGCCGCCGAGGCCGTCGACCTCGGCGGCGCCTGGGTCACGCCGGGACTGATCGACTGCCACACCCATCTGGCGTTCGCCGGCGAGCGCAGCGCCGAGTTCGAGCTGCGTCTGGAAGGCGCCAGCTACGCCGAGATCGCCGCGCATGGCGGCGGCATCGCCAGCACGGTGCGCGCCACCCGCGCGGCCAGCGAGGAGCAGTTGCTGGACAGCGCCCTGCGCCGCGCCCGCCAGCTGCTGTGCGACGGGGTGACCTGCCTGGAGGTGAAGTCCGGCTACGGCCTCGACCTGCCCGGCGAGCGCAAGCTGCTGCGCGTCGCCCGCCAGCTCGCCGGGCGCCTGCCGCTGACGGTGCGCGCCACCTGCCTGGCCGCCCATGCGGTGCCGCCGGAATACGCCGGGCGTGCCGACGACTACATCGCCCATGTCTGCGACGAGCTGCTGCCGGCGCTGGCCGAGGAGGGGCTGGTGGACGCGGTGGATGCCTACTGCGAGCATCTGGCCTTCTCGCCGGCGCAGGTCGAGCGGCTGTTCCGCGCCGCCAGCGCCCTGCGCCTGCCGGTCAAGCTGCACGCCGAGCAGCTTTCCGCGCAGGGCGGCGCGCAGCTCGCGGCACGTTACCGGGCGCTGTCCGCCGATCACCTGGAGTATGCCGGCGAGGCTGACGTCGCCGCCCTGGCGGCGGCGGGCACGGTGGCGGTGCTGCTGCCGGCGGCTTTCTACCTGCTGCGCGAGCGCCAGTTGCCGCCGGTCGAGGCGCTGCGCCGGCACGGCGTGCCGATGGCCGTGGCCAGCGACCTCAACCCCGGCACCGCGCCGGTGCTGTCGCTGCGCCTGATGCTGGCCATGGCCTGCACGTCGTTCGGCCTGACGCCGGAGGAGGCGCTGGCCGGCGTCACCCTGCACGCGGCCCGCGCGCTCGGTCTGGTGGACAGCCACGGCAGTCTCGAAGTCGGCAAGTACGCCGATTTCGTCGCCTGGGACATCCATCGCCCGGCCGAACTGGCCTATTGGCTGGGCGGCGAGCTGCCCAGGCAGGTCGTGTTCCACGGACTGGAGGTCACCCATGGATGAGGTTCTCGAATTCAGCCGCGGCCGGGTGCCGCTGTTGATCAGCATTCCCCACGCCGGCACCCGGCTGACGCCCGAGGTCGAGGCCGCCCTGGTGCCGCGCGCCCGTTGCCTGCCGGACACCGACCGCTACCTGCCGCGGCTCTACGACTTCGCCGCCGGGCTGGGCGTCAGCCTGCTGGTGGGGCGCTATTCGCGCTACGTGGTGGACCTCAACCGGCCGCCCGACGACAGCCTGCTGTACACCGTGCCGGGCACCGGGCTGTTTCCCGCGACCTTTCTCGACGGCACGCCGCTGTTCCTGCCGGGGCAGGAGCCGGACACCGCGCAGCGGGCCGGCTGTCTTGAGCAGGTCTGGAGGCCCTACCACGCCACCCTGGCGCAGGAGCTGGCGCGGCTGAAGGCGGAATTCGGCTACGCGCTGCTGTTCGATGCCCACTCGATCCGCTCCGAGGTGCCCTGGCTGTTCGAGGGCCGCCTGCGGGATCTCAACCTGGGCACCCATTGCGGCGCCAGCTGCGCGGCGGGGCTGGCCGAGCGGCTGATGGCGGTGTGCGCGGCGGCCGAGGGCTACAGCCGGGTGCTCGACGGGCGCTTCACCGGCGGCTACATCACCCGTCATTACGGGCGGCCGGGGGAGGGCATCCACGCCGTGCAGCTGGAGCTGGTCCAGTGCCGCTACATGGACGAGGACGAGCCCTTCCGCTACCGCGAGGATCTCGCCGCGCCGACCCGCGTGGTGCTGCGCGCGCTGCTGGAAGCTATGCTGGCCTGGGGCCGGGAGCAGGGCCGAGGCGATCGGTGAGGCGCTTTGCGCTGCCGACGGCGCGCCGTCGACGGCACGTAAGCCATTGTTTAAACTCGCTCTGTGAGTCGTATACCCCTCATGCGAGTGTGCCTTTCCACCTCGCGCACCCACTGTCCGGACTTCCCCGCAGGACAACCGTCGGGGCCTGGACGCAGCGGACGGCACGTCTCGCTGGAAACGAAACGTCACTCCCCAATACCTCCAACAACAAGGAGCTTCACTTCATGACGATGGTGAGAAAAGGCATGCTGGCTTTCGCGGTGTCCGCCGCGCTGGACCTGTCCTCCCTGGCCCAGGCCGACATCCTGATCGGCGTCGCCGGTCCGCACACCGGCCCGAATGCCGCCTTCGGCGAGCAGTACTGGCGCGGGGCCAGCCAGGCGGCGGCCGACATCAACGCCGCCGGCGGCATCAACGGCGAGCCGATCAAGCTGGTCAAGGGCGACGACGCCTGCGAACCCAAGCAGGCCGTCTCGGTGGCCAACCGCCTGGTCGACCAGGACAAGGTCGCCGCGGTGATCGGCCACTTCTGTTCCTCCTCGACCATCCCGGCCTCCGAGGTGTACGACGAGGCGGGCATCCTCACCATCACCCCCGGCTCGACCAACCCGCAGGTCACCGAGCGCGGCCTGACCGGCATGTTCCGCATGTGCGGCCGCGACGACCAGCAGGGCCAGGTCGCCGCCGACTTCATCGTCGACAGCCTGAAGGGCAAGCGGGTAGCGGTCATCCACGACAAGGACACCTACGGCCAGGGCATCGCCGACTCCGCGCGCGCCCAGCTGAGCAAGCGCGGCGTCGCTGCGGTGCTCTACGAGGGCCTGACCCGCGGCGAGAAGGACTTCAACGCGCTGGTCACCAAGCTGCGCGGCGCCAATGTCGACGTGGTCTACTTCGGCGGCCTGCACACCGAGGCCGGCCCGCTGCTGCGGCAGATGCGCGAGCAGGGCCTGACCGCCAGCTTCGTCTCCGGCGACGGCGTCGTCACCGACGAGCTGGTCACCACCGCCGGCGGCCCGCAGTACGTCAAGGGCGCCTTCATGACCTTCGGCGCCGACCCGCGCAAGATCCCCGACGGCCAGGCGTTGGTCGAGAAGCTGCGCGCCGGCGGCTACGAGCCGGAGGGCTATACCCTGTACGCCTATGCTTCGCTGCAGGCGCTGGCCGCGGCCTTCAACGCGGTCGGCAAGACCGATTCGGAAAAGGCCGCCGAGTGGCTGAAGAGCCATCCGGTGGCGACCGTGATGGGCACCAAGGAGTGGGATGCCAAGGGTGACCTGAAGGTCAGCGACTACGTGATCTACGAGTGGGACGACCAGGGCAAGTATCACCAGAAGTGACGACCGCCCAGGCCGGGCAGGGTGGGAAACGACCGCCGGTCCTTTCCACCTTCCGGCCGCGGTCCGGTGGAAAACCGCTGCGCGGGTTTTCCACGGGGTGGCCATCCACCCTGCGGCGCAGTGCCGCCGAACCCTCCATGAACCGCCCATAGACGAGACTTACGCATGGACGGCATCTTCCTGCAACAACTGATCAACGGGCTGACCCTCGGGTCGGTCTACGGCCTGATCGCCATCGGCTACACCATGGTTTACGGGATCATCGGCATGATCAACTTCGCCCACGGCGAGGTGTACATGATCAGCGCCTACCTGTCGGCCATCGGCCTGGCCCTGCTGGCGTTCTTCGGCCTCGAATCCTTTCCGCTGCTGATCTTCGGCACGCTCTTGTTCACCGTCTGCGTCACCGGCCTGTACGGCTGGACGATCGAGCGCATCGCCTACCGGCCGCTGCGCAACTCCACGCGCCTGGCGCCGCTGATCAGCGCCATCGGCATTTCGCTGATCCTGCAGAACTACGTGCAGCTCAGCCAGGGCGCGCGCCAGCAGGGCATACCGACCCTGCTCGACGGCGCCTTCCGCTTCCACGTCGGCGAGGGCTTTTTGCAGATCAGCTACACCAAGGTGTTCATCCTGGTCGCCGCCTTCGCCGGCATGGCCGCGCTGACCTGGGTGATCCACTGCACCCGGCTCGGCCGCATGTGCCGCGCCACCCAGCAGGACCGCAAGATGGCGCAGATCCTCGGCATCGACACCGACCGGGTGATCTCCTGGGTGTTCGTCATCGGCGCCGCCATGGCCGCGCTGGCCGGCCTGCTGATCACCCTGAACTACGGCACCTTCGACTTCTACGCCGGCTTCGTCATCGGCATCAAGGCGTTCACCGCCGCGGTGCTCGGCGGCATCGGCTCGCTGCCCGGCGCCATGCTCGGCGGCCTGATCCTCGGGGTCGCCGAGGCGCAGTTCTCCGGAATGGTCAACACCGACTACAAGGACGTGTTCAGCTTCTCGCTGCTGGTGCTGATCCTGATCTTCCGACCGCAAGGACTCCTGGGCCGGCCCCAGGTGACGAAGGTATGAACATGCCCGAGCGTTCTTCCCTGGATATCCGCCAGCCGCTGCTGGACAGCGTGCTCGCCGGGCTGGTCGCCCTGGTGGTGTTCGGCCCCATCGTCGGCGTGGTGCTCGACGGCTACGGCTTCAACCTGCAGCCCGCGCGCGTCGCCTGGATCGTCGGCACGGTGATGCTCGGCCGCTTCCTCCTCAGCCTGTTCCTGCACAGCGCCAGCGGTCGCGGCTGGATGCAGCGTTTCGAGGGCTCCGGCGCCGGCGTGCAGGTGCTGGCGCCGGACTACCGCTCGCACCTGCGCTGGATCGTCCCGCTGGTGCTGCTGGCGGCGCTGATCTTTCCGTTCTTCGCCAGCAAGTACCTGCTCACCGTGATCATCCTCGGCCTGATCTACGTGCTGCTCGGCCTCGGCCTGAACATCGTGGTCGGCCTCGCCGGTCTGCTCGACCTGGGCTACGTGGCCTTCTACGCGATCGGCGCCTACGGCCTGGCGCTCGGCTACGAATACCTCGGCCTCGGCTTCTGGAGCGTGCTGCCGCTGGCCGCGCTGGCGGCGGCGCTGGCCGGGGCGCTGCTCGGCTTCCCGGTGCTGCGCATGCACGGCGATTATCTCGCCATCGTCACCCTGGGCTTCGGCGAGATCATCCGCCTGGTGCTGAACAACTGGCTGTCCCTCACCGGCGGGCCGAACGGCATGTCGGTGCCGGCGCCGACCTTCCTCGGCCTGGAGTTCGGCCGCCGGGCCAAGGATGGCGGGGTGCCGTTCCACGAGTTCTTCGGCATCGCCTACGACCCCAACGTCAAGTTCCTGTTCATCTACGCGGTGCTGCTGCTCACCGTGCTGCTGGTCCTTTACGTCAAGGGCCGGCTGATCCGCATGCCGATCGGCCGGGCCTGGGAGGCGCTGCGCGAGGACGAGATCGCCTGCCGCGCCATGGGCCTCAACCACGTGCTGGTCAAGCTCTCGGCGTTCATGCTCGGCGCTTCCACGGCGGGGCTGGCCGGGGTGTTCTTCGCCAGCTACCAGGGCTTCGTCAACCCGACCTCGTTCACCTTCTTCGAATCGGCGCTGATCCTCGCCATCGTGGTGCTCGGCGGCATGGGCTCGACCCTGGGTGTGGTGCTCGCCGCCTTCGTGCTGACGGTGGCACCGGAGCTTCTCAGGAGCTTCGCCGACTACCGGGTGCTGCTGTTCGGCATGCTCATGGTGCTGATGATGATCTGGCGGCCGCGCGGGCTGATCCGCATCAGCCGCCGCGGCTTCGCGCCGCGTCCGGGGGTGGCGCCATGAGCGGCGACGAGATCCTCCGCGTCGAGCACCTGTCCATGCAGTTCGGCGGCATCCGCGCGCTGCACGACGTCAGCCTGGGCGTCAGGCGCCACTCCATCACCGCGCTGATCGGCCCCAACGGCGCCGGCAAGACCACGGTGTTCAACTGCCTGACCGGCTTCTACCGCGCCAGCGGCGGCAGTATTCGCCTGCATGCCCGCGGCCGGACCACCGACGTGCTGCAGGTGCTCGGCGAGCCGTTCCGCGCGGGCGACTTCGTCAACCCGCGGCGCTTCGCCAGCCGCCTGCGCTACAAGCTGTTCGGCGGCACCCACCTGGTCAACCGTGCCGGGCTGGCGCGGACCTTCCAGAACATCCGGCTGTTCCGCGAGATGTCGGTGCTGGAGAACCTGCTGGTGGCCCAGCACCTGTGGGTCGAGCGCAACCTGCTGGCCGGCATCCTCAACACCCGGGGCTTCCGGCGGGCCGAAGAGCAGGCGCTGGAGCACGCCTTCTACTGGCTGGAGGTGGTCGATCTGGCCGACTGCGCCAACCGCCTGGCCGGCGAGCTGTCCTACGGCCAGCAGCGCCGCCTGGAGATCGCTCGGGCCATGTGCACCCGGCCGCAGCTCCTCTGCCTGGACGAGCCGGCCGCCGGCCTCAACCCGGCCGAGACCGCCGCGCTCAGCCGCATCATCCGCACCCTGCGCGACGCGCACGAAGTCACCGTGCTGCTGATCGAGCACGACATGGGCCTGGTGATGGGCATTTCCGACCACATCCTGGTGCTCGATCACGGCGAGCTGATCGCCGAGGGACCGCCCGCGGCGATCCGCCACGATCCCAGGGTGATCGCCGCCTACCTGGGCGCCGACGAGGAGGAGCTGGCATGAGCGTGCCCTTGCTGGAATTCCGCAACGTCGACCTGCACTACGGGCCGATCCAGGCGCTGCGCCAGGTCAGCCTGCACGTCGACGAGGGCGAGACGGTCAGCCTGATCGGCGCCAACGGCGCGGGCAAGTCGAGCCTTTTGATGTCGATCTTCGGCCAGCCGCGGGTGAGCGCCGGGCAGATCCTCTACCGCGGCGAGGACATCACCCACAAGTCGGCCCATCACGTCGCCTCCGGCGGCGTGGCCCAGTCGCCGGAAGGACGCCGGGTGTTCCCCGACATGAGCGTGGAGGAGAACCTGCTGATGGGCACCATCCCGATCGGCATGGCGCACGCCGACGAGGACCTGCGGCGGATGTTCGAGCTGTTCCCGCGCCTCGAGGAACGGCGCAACCAGCGCGCCATGACCCTCTCCGGCGGCGAGCAGCAGATGCTCGCCATCGCCCGCGCGCTGATGAGCCGGCCAAAGCTGTTGCTGCTCGACGAGCCCTCGCTGGGCCTGGCGCCCATCGTGGTCAAGCAGATCTTCCAGATCCTCCGCGAGCTGGCGGCCGGCGGCATGACCCTGTTCCTGGTCGAGCAGAACGCCAACCATGCGCTGAAGCTGTCCGACCGCGGCTATGTGATGGTCAACGGGCAGATCCGCCTGTCGGGTACGGGAGAGGAGCTGCTCGGCAACCCGGAGGTGCGCAGCGCCTATCTGGGCGGGCATTGAGGGGAGGGGAAGTCGGCTTCCCCCTCGAACGAGGGGGCGCTCGAAAATCCCGGCCATGAAATAGTGGCCGGCTTGGATTGGAGGTCGGGCATGTCGTTGCCCGGAGATCTGCGAATGGATATCGAATTTCACTTCTGGCTGGGGATTTCCGTGCTGGCGCTGGCCGGCATGGTCTGGCAGGGCATCCGCCATTAGGCGAGTCGCTGGCGACGGCCCCGGAGCGGGCGTCGCCCGGCATCCCCGCCGGCGCGAGGATGCCGGGTGCCGCCGCCCTATGCCTGCAGCTGATTGCCGATCGGCAGCCGGCGGATGCGCTTGCCGCTGGCGGCGAACAGCGCATTGGCCAGCGCCGGCGCCAGCGGCGGCACGCCCGGCTCGCCGACGCCGGTGGGGGCCACCGCCGAGGGCACGATGTGCACCTCGACCTGCGGCATCTCGTTGAGGCGGATCACCTGGAAGTCGTGGAAGTTCGACTGCTCGACCACGCCATCCTTCAGGGTGATGGCGCTGTGCATGGCCGCCGACAGGGCGAAGCCGATGCCGCCTTCCATCTGCGCGCGGATCACGTCCGGGTTGATCGCCAGGCCGCAGTCCACCGCACAGACGACCCTGTCCACCCGGTAGCTGTGGTCGGGCTTCACCGTCACCTCCACCACCTGCGCCACGAAGCTGCCGAACGACTCGTGCACCGCGATGCCGCGACCGCGCCGCTCGCCCTGCGCTCCCGGCGGCAACGCGGCGGTCCAGCCGGCCTTCTCCGCCACCAGGTCGAGTACGCCGAGGTGGCGCGGGTGCTTGTCCAGCAGCGCCCGCCGGTACTGGTAGGGGTCCTTGCCAGCCGCCACGGCGGCTTCGTCGATCAGCGTTTCCGTCGCGTAGGCCGTATGGGTATGGCCCACCGAGCGCCACCACTGGGTCGGCACGCCGATGCCCTGCGCCAGGTGCAGCTCGACGTGCAGGTTGGGGACCGCGTAGGCGAGATTGTCGATGCCTTCCACCGCCACCTTGTCGATGCCGTCCTTGAGCATCACGGATTCGAACGGCGTGCCCTGCATGAACGACTGTCCCACCAGGCGATGCTGCCAGGCCATCAGCCTGCCTTCGCCGTCCAGGCCCAGGCTGGCCCGGTGCAGGAACAACGGGCGGTAGTAGCCGCCGCGGGTGTCGTTGTCGCGGGTCCAGACCATCTTCACCGGCCCCTTCACACCCTGGTCCCGGGCTGCCCTGGCGATGGACACCGCTTCCAGCACGTAATCCGAGTGCGGGTTGGCGCGCCGGCCGAAACTGCCGCCGGCGTAGAGCTGGGTGATCGATACAGCCTCCGCGGGAATGCCCAGCAACTGCGCCACCAGTTGCTGGTCGCCGGACTGCCACTGCTCGCCGTTCCAGATTTCGCAGCGCCCCTCGTCCAGCCTGACCACGCAGTTCAGTGGCTCCATGGCGGCGTGGGCGAGATAGGGGAACTCGAACTCGGCATCGATGCGCTTGTTCGCCTGCTCCAGCGCGCTGCCGGCGTCGCCTTCGTTGCGCGCGACAGTGCCGGGTTGGCCGGCCAGCTCCCGGTACTGGGCGAGGATCTCCGCGCTGCCGAGGCGGAAGGCCTTGCTCTCGTCCCACTCCACCTGCAGCGCGTCGCGCCCCCGGATCGCTGCCCAGGTATTCCGGGCCAGTACGGCGACCCCGGCGAAACGGCGCTGGTCGCCGGGATACTCGACCACCGCGACCACGCCCGGCACCGCCCTGGCCTTGCTCGCCTCGACCTTGGACGGCGTGGCGCCGAAGCGCGGCGGATGGGCGGGGACGGCCACCAGCATGTCCGGCAGGCGGATGTCCTGGGTGAACAGCGCGCTGCCGTCGGTCTTGTCCTGGCTGTCGGTGCGCGGCAGCTTCTGCCGGCCGATGAGCGTGAAGTCCTTCGGGTCCTTGAGCTTCACGTCGGCGGGCAGCGGTTGCCTGGCTGCGGCCTCGGCCAGTTCGCCGAAGCCGGCCCTGCGACCCGAGGCGGCGTGCTCGACCACGCCCTGGCGCACGGCGATCTGCTCCGCCGGCACCTGCCATTGCCCGGCGGCGGCGGCCACCAGCATGGCGCGGGCGCTGGCGCCGGCCTTGCGCATCTGCTCGAAGGAGTTGGCGATGGCGCTGCTGCCGCCGGTTCCCTGCAGGCCGAAGGCAAGGTTCTTGTACAGCGCGGTGTTCGCCGGGGCGCCCTCGACGCGCACGCGGCTCCAGTCCGCATCCAGTTCCTCGGCGATCAGGGTGGCGAGGCCGGTGTAGCTGCCCTGGCCCATCTCGACGTGCTTGGCGATCACCGTGACCATTCCGTCGGAGCCGATGCGCAGAAAGGCGTTCGGCTCGAAATCATCGCCGGCCGCTTCGGCCAGGCCCCGGCGCCCGAGCAGCGGCGCGAAGTAGATGCCCAGCGCCAGGCCGCCCGTGCCGCGCAGAAAGGCGCGGCGGCTGAAGTTGCAGATGCCGCTGTCGCTGGCAGCCGTTTCGTTCGGGGAGTGCAGCTCTGCCATGGGGAGGCTCCTCAGGCCAGGCTCCGTGCGGCTTCGTGGATCGCCGCGCGGATGCGTACATAGGTGGCACAGCGGCAGAGGTTGCCGCTCATGGCCGTGTCGATATCGGCATCGCTGGGATTCCTGTTGCCGGACAGCAGCGCGCTGGCGGCCATGATCTGCCCCGACTGGCAGTAGCCGCACTGCACCACGTCGAGCTTGCGCCAGGCCTCCTGTACCGCCTTGCCGGCGGGTTGTGCGGCGATCGCCTCGATGGTGACCACCTGCTTGCCGGCCACCGCCGCAAGCGGCGTCACGCAGGCGCGCGTCGGCTGCCCGTCGACCTGCACGGTGCAGGCGCCGCACAGCGCCATGCCGCAGCCGTACTTGGTCCCGGTCAGCCCGGCGACATCGCGCAGGGCCCAGAGCAGCGGCATTTCCCCGGGTGCATCGAACTCATGGTCCTTGCCGTTCAGGTTCAGCTTGATCATCGGAAGATTCACCTCATGTCGCGGGTGTGGAGCTTGGGTGTCTCAAGAGTAGGCGGCTGATGCGTGGGCCGCAGCATGAAGTGCGAGGGCAACGTTCGGGCATCAGGCAGGCGCCCAGCCGATGATATTGCATCGCGATCGGGGCGTTGTACCGGACCGGCAAGGATAGCGGTCGTGCGGTCTTCGCGGCCAGCCGGGAAGCCGGCCTGGCGGGCGCCATGGTGGGCGAATCGGCCCCTCTCCCGCGGACGGAAGAGGGGCGGCAGGGCTCAGCCGCGGTAGTAGCGCTGCGGCACGAACGGGGTCCTGGCGACCTTCATCGCCACGCGCTTGCCGCGGACGATGGCCCAGACCTCGCTGCCTTCGGCGGCATGGCTGCTGGCGACATAGCCCATGGCCAGCGGCGCGCCCAGGCTCGGGCCGAAGCCGCCGCTGGTGACCTTGCCGATGGTCGCGCCTTCGGCATCGACGATCTCCGCGCCTTCGCGCACCGGCGTGCGCTCCTGCGGCAGCAGACCGACGCGCTTGCTGGCCACGCCTTCCTGCTGCTGGGCGAAGATCCGCGCCGCGCCGGGGAAGCTGCCGGCGCGGGCGCCGCCTTGGCGGCGCACCTTGGAGACGGCCCACAGCAGGCTGGCCTCGACCGGCGTGGTGGCGCTGCTCATGTCGTGGCCGTACAGGCACAGGCCGGCTTCCAGGCGCAGCGAGTCGCGGGCGCCGAGGCCGATCGGCTGGACTTCCGGTTCGGCGAGCAGGGCGCGGGCGAGCTTGTCGGCGTGCTCGACCGGCACGGAGATCTCGAAGCCGTCCTCGCCGGTGTAGCCGGAGCGGCTGACGATGCACGGGCTGCCGAGCAGCTCGACCTCGGCGATGTGCATGAAGGTCATCTTCGCCACTTCCGGCGCCAGGCGCGCCAGCACGTCGACCGCCTTGACGCCCTGCAGGGCGAGCAGGGCGCGCGACTCGAACAGCGATTCGATCTGGCAGCGCTCGCCGATATGCTTTTGCAGGTGGGCCAGGTCCTGCTCCTTGCAGGCGGCGTTGACCACCAGGAACAGGCGCTCGCCGCCCAGGTTGGCGACCATCAGGTCGTCGAGGATGCCGCCGTTGTCGTCGGTGAACAGCGCGTAGCGCTGCAGGCCCACCGGCAGGTCGACGATGTCCACCGGCACCAGGGTCTCCAGGGCCGCGGCGGCATCGGCGCCGCGCAGAATGATCTGGCCCATGTGCGAGACGTCGAACAGCCCGGCCTGGTCGCGGCTGTGCAGGTGCTCCTTGAGCACGCCCAGTGGGTATTGCACCGGCATGTCGTAGCCGGCGAAGGGCACCATGCGCGCGCCCAGTTCGAGGTGCAGGGCGTGCAGCGGGGTTGTGGCGAGGGTTTCCGTGGTCATGCAGGAACTCCGAAGGTCGATTTGGGGTAGGAGCGAGCGCGAGCACGCTCGCTTCTACGGTTCTGGCTGCAGCGACGAAAGCGTGGCTCAGCATTCGATGATGTTCACCGCCAGTCCGCCGCGGGCGGTTTCCTTGTACTTGCTCTTCATGTCGGCGCCGGTCTGGCGCATGGTGGCGATCACCTTGTCCAGCGAGATGAAGTGCCGGCCGTCGCCGCGCAGGGCCATGCGCGCGGCGTTGATCGCCTTCACCGCGCCCATGGCGTTGCGCTCGATGCACGGTATCTGGACCAGCCCGCCGACCGGGTCGCAGGTCAGGCCGAGGTTGTGCTCCATGCCGATCTCGGCGGCGTTCTCGACCTGCTGCGGGGTGCCGCCGAGCACTTCGCAGAGCGCGCCGGCGGCCATCGAGCAGGCCACGCCGACCTCGCCCTGGCAGCCGACCTCGGCGCCGGAGATCGAGGCGTTCTCCTTGTAGAGAATGCCGATGGCGCCGGCGGTGAGCAGGAAGCGCTCGACGCCCTCCAGGCTGGCGCGGGGCACGAAGCGCATGTAGTAGTGCAGCACCGCCGGGACGATGCCGGCGGCGCCGTTGGTCGGCGCGGTCACCACGCGGCCGCCGCTGGCGTTCTCCTCGTTCACCGCCAGGGCGTAGAGGTTGACCCAGTCGAGCACCCACAGCGGATCGCTCCGGCTGCCCTCGGGGGTGCGGTTCAACTGGCGGTACAGCGCGGCGGCGCGGCGGTTGACCTGCAGCCCGCCGGGCAGCACGCCCTCGCTGCGGCAGCCGGCCTCGACGCACTCCTGCATCACCTGCCAGAGGCGCTGCAGGCCGGCGCGGGTGTGGCTGTCCGGGCGCCAGACCATCTCGTTGACGCGCATCAGCGCGCTGATCGACAGGTCCTGCTCGGCGCACAGCGCCAGCAGCTTGGCGGCGCTCCTGAACGGGTAGGGCAGCGGCCGGCATTCTTCCTTGAGGCGGCCGGCGCTGGCGGTGTCGGCGTCGACCACGAAGCCGCCGCCCACCGAGTAGTACTCGCGGCTGCGGATCTGCAGGCCGGCGGCGTCGAAGGCGCGGAAGATCATGCCGTTGGGATGGTGCGGCAGCGGCTTGCGGATCAGCGCCAGGTGTTCCTTCTCGACGAAGCGGATCGGCTTGTCGCCGAGCAGGCGCAGCTCGCCGCTGGCGCGGATCGCCGCCAGGCGTTCGGGGATGCGGTCGGTGTCGACCCGCTCCGGGTGTTCGCCCTCCAGGCCGAGCAGCACTGCCTTGTCGCTGCCGTGCCCCTTGCCGGTGGCGCCGAGCGAGCCATGCAGCTCCACCCGCACGCCGGCGGTGGCAGCCAGCAGGTTGTCGCGGCGCAGCTCCTCGACGAAGCGCGTCGCGGCGCGCATGGGGCCGACGGTGTGCGAACTGGAAGGTCCGATGCCGATCTTGAACAGGTCGAAAACGCTGAGGGACATGATGGAACTCCGGCGCCGGGAGCCGACGGGCGGGCTCCCGGCAAGATGGCCTTGTTGTTCTTATATAGACCGGAAAGATGACGCACAGGTCGGCATCTTTCCTGGCCGGGAGCGGGCGTGTCGTCAGGCGTCCCGGTAGGCCTCCGGCGCAGGGCAGGCGCAGACCAGATTGCGGTCGCCGTAGACGTTGTCGACCCGCGCCACCGGCGGCCAGTACTTGCCCTCGACCAGGCTGGCGACCGGGTACACCGCCTGTTCGCGGCTGTACGGGTGAGGCCACTCGCCGACCAGCTCGGCCGCGGTGTGCGGCGCGTTCTTCAGCGGGTTGTCGTTCTTGTCCAGCGCGCCGTTTTCCACCGCGCGGATCTCCTCGCGGATGGCGATCATGGCGTCGCAGAAGCGGTCCAGCTCCTCCTTCGATTCGCTCTCGGTCGGCTCGATCATCAGGGTGCCGGGGACCGGGAAGGACATGGTCGGCGCGTGGAAGCCGAAGTCGATCAGGCGCTTGGCCACGTCGTCGACGCTGATGCCGCTGCTGTCCTTGAGCGGGCGCAGGTCGAGGATGCACTCGTGGGCGACCAGGCCGCCTTCGCCGGTGTAGAGCACCGGGTAGTGGTCCTTCAGGCGGCTGGCGATGTAGTTGGCGTTGAGGATCGCCAGGAGCGAGGCCCGGCGCAGGCCGGCGCCGCCCATCATGCTGATGTACATCCAGGTGATCGGCAGGATGCTGGCGCTGCCGAACGGCGCCGAGCAGACCGCGCCTTCCCGGCGTTCGAGCTGGCCGTGGCCGGGCAGGAAGGGCGCCAGGTGGGACTTGACCGCGATCGGGCCGACGCCCGGGCCGCCACCGCCGTGGGGAATGCTGAAGGTCTTGTGCAGGTTGAGGTGCGAGACGTCGCCGCCGAACCGGCCCGGCGCGCACAGGCCGACCATGGCGTTCATGTTGGCGCCGTCGATGTACACCTGGCCGCCGTGTTGGTGGACCAGCTCGCAGATCTCGCGCACGCCTTCCTCGAACACGCCGTGGGTCGAGGGGTAGGTGATCATCAGCGCGGCCAGTTGCGCGCCGTGCTGCTCGGCCTTGGCGCGCAGGTCGTCGATGTCGACGTTGCCCTGGGCGTCGCAGGCCACCACCACCACGCGCAGGCCGGCCATGCTGGCGGTCGCCGGGTTGGTGCCGTGGGCCGAGGCGGGGATCAGGCAGATGTCGCGCTGGCCTTCGCCGCGGCTGGCGTGCCAGGCGCGGATCGCCAGCAGGCCCGCGTACTCGCCCTGGGAGCCGGCGTTGGGCTGCAGCGACACGGCATCGTAGCCGGTGGCGGCGCAGAGCATGCGCTCGATGTCGGCGGTCAGCCGGGCGTAGCCCTGGCTCTGTTCGGCCGGGGCGAAGGGGTGCAGGTTGCCGAACTCGGCCCAGGTGATCGGGATCATCTCGCTGGCGGCGTTGAGCTTCATGGTGCAGGAGCCCAGCGGGATCATGCTGCGGTCCAGCGCCAGGTCCTTGTCCGCCAGCCGGCGCAGGTAGCGCATCAGCTCGGTTTCCGAATGGTAGCGGTTGAACACTGGCTGCTGGAGGAACGCCGAGGTGCGCAGCAGCGCCGGCGGCAGGCGCTCGCCGACGCCGGCGGCCAGCGCGGCGAAGTCCGGCAGGGCCTGGCCTTCGCCGGCGAAGATCGCCCACAGCGCTTCGACCTGCTCTGCGGTGGTGGTTTCGTCGAGGGACAGGCCGAGGCGGCCGGCGTCGATCTCGCGCAGGTTGATGCCCTGGGCGCGGGCCCGCTCGTGCAGTTCGGCGGTGCGCGCGCCGCTGGCGACGCTCAGGGTGTCGAAGAAGTGCTCCTGCTCGATGCGCTGGCCCAGCTGGATCAGGCCGCGGGCGAGGATCGCGGTCAGGCCGTGCACGCGCCGGGCGATGGCCTTGAGGCCCTCGGGACCGTGGTAGACGGCGAACATGCTGGCGATGTTGGCCAGCAGCACCTGGGCGGTGCAGATGTTGCTGGTGGCCTTCTCGCGGCGGATGTGCTGCTCGCGGGTCTGGATCGCCAGGCGCAGCGCCGGCTGGCCGTGGCGGTCGACCGACAGGCCGACCAGGCGGCCGGGCATGTCGCGCTTGAAGGCGTCGCGGGTGGCGAAGTAGGCCGCGTGCGGGCCGCCGAAGCCCAGCGGCACGCCGAAGCGCTGGGTGCTGCCGAGGGCCACGTCGGCGCCGAATTCGCCGGGCGGGGTGAGCAGGGTCAGCGCCAGCAGGTCGGCGGCCACCGCCACCAGGGCGCCGGCGGCGTGGAAGCGCTCGACCTCGGCGCGGTAGTCGAACACCTCGCCGTCGCAGGCCGGGTACTGCAGCAGGGCGCCGAAGTAGGGGCTGGCGTCGCTGAGTTCGCGCTCGTCGCCGACCACCACCTCGATGCCCAGCGGCTCGGCGCGGGTGCGCAACACGTCGAGAGTCTGCGGCAGGCAGTGGCGGGAGGCGAAGAAGGCGCGGGCGGTCTTGTTCTTCGACAGGCGCTTGCAGAAGGTCATTGCCTCGGCGGCGGCGCTGCCCTCGTCGAGCAGGGAGGCGTTGGCGATCGGCAGGCCGGTGAGGTCGCTGATCAGGGTCTGGAAGTTCAGTAGGGCCTCCAGGCGGCCCTGGGAGATTTCCGGCTGGTAGGGCGTGTAGGCGGTGTACCAGGCCGGGTTTTCCAGGAGGTTGCGCAGGATCGGCGCCGGGGTGTGGGTGCCGTAGTAGCCCTGGCCGATGAAGCTGGCGAACTGCTGGTTCTGCGCGGCGATGGCCTTGAGCCGGGCCAGCGCTTCGGCTTCGCCCAGACCGTCGCCGGAATCCAGCACGCTGCTGCCCTTGATGCTCTCCGGGATCACCCGCCCGCCCAGGGCGTCCAGGGAGGCGTAGCCGAGCTGGCCGAGCATGGCGGCGATATCCGCCTCGCGCGGGCCGAGATGGCGGGCGATGAATTCGTTGGTGGTGCTGAGGGCGCGGCGATCGGTCATCGGTGAATCCTGAAGGTTCGCCCGCAGCGAGGCGGGCGAGGGATTGAGGGCTCGTGCAGGATGACGAGCGGTTGCTCGCCCTGAGCAAGGCGGATGCCAGTTTTTAAAAATTTATTTTAAATCAATTACTTAGTTTATTTACTGAAAGCGCTTGTAGAATTTTTTGGAACGAAATCGTTACGGGAAGGCTGGCGCTTTGGTGCCAATCCCTGAGCTGGCGGGCGGCAGCCGTTTCTGTTGCGAATGCATTCCACTGTATCGTTTTGGTTACGGGAGGGCCGGCGTCGTGCATCTCGGGTAGGAGCCAGCGTGCTGGCGATGCTATTGCGCTGCGCTGGATCGCCAGCACGCTGGCTCCTACCGTTCGCTGCCGGGAATCCCGTACTTGCGCAGGCGCTTGGCGATGGCGGTGTGCGAGGTCTGCAGGCGGGCGGCCAGCAGGCGGCTGGAGGGATAGCTGGCGTAGAGCCTTTCCAGGATGCCGCGCTCGAAGTTCTCCACCGCCGCGCCGAGGCTGCCGATCTCGTCGGCCCGTGGCGCCACGGCGGTGCCGGCGATGTCCAGGTCGCCGATCTCCACCAGGCTGCCCTCGCTGATCGCCGCGGCGCGGAAGATCACGTTCTGCAGCTGGCGCACGTTGCCCGGCCAGCGGTTGGCCAAGAGCGCCGGATAGGTGTCCGGCGCCAGGCGGCAGGGCGGGCGGCGGATCTGCGCGCAGGCCTGTTGCAGGAAGTGCCGGGCCAGCGGCAGGATGTCCTCGCTGCGCTCGCGCAGCGGCGGCACGGCCAGGTTGAGCACGTTGAGCCGGTAGAACAGGTCCTCGCGGAAACGCCCCTCGCCGACCATCTGTTCCAGGTTGCGGTGGGTCGCGCTGAGGATGCGCACGTCCACCTTGATCTCGCGCTCGCCGCCGATGCGCCGGAAGCTGCCGTCGCTGAGAAAGCGCAGCAGCTTGGCCTGCAGGTAGGGCGACATCTCGCCGATCTCGTCGAGGAACACCGTGCCCTGGTGGGCCAGCTCCAGCAGGCCGGGCTTGCCGCCGCGCTGGGCGCCGGTGAAGGCGCCGGGGGCATAGCCGAACAGCTCGCTCTCGGCGAGGTTCTCCGGCAGGGCCGCGCAGTTGAGGGCCAGGAAGGGCGCATTGCGCCGCGCGCTGACCGCATGGCAGGCGCGCGCCACCAGCTCCTTGCCGGTGCCGGTCTCGCCCTGGATCAGCAGCGGCGCGTCGAGCACCGCCACCCGCTGGGCGCGGGCCTTGAGGGTGCGGATCGCCGGCGAGTCGCCGAGCAGGGCGTCGAAGCCCTCGGCCTGCTCGTGATGCAGGGCGGCCAGGCGCTCGCCGAGGCGGTTGGGCGCGTACAGGGTGAGCAGGGCGCCGGCCAGCTGGCCCGCTCCCTGTCCGGCGCCTTCGCCGATCGGTATGGCGTCCAGCAGCAGGGTCCGGCCGTTCAGGGTGACCTCGCGCATCGACAGGCGCAGGCCCTGCGCCAGCAGCTCGTCGTGCAGCTCCGGGGCGGCGAACAGCTCGCCGAGGGATTCGCCGTCGGGGTCGCGGCCGGCCAGCTCGATCAGCGCCGGGTTGGCCAGCAGCACCCGGCCGCTGCCGTCCACCGCCAGCAGCGGGTCGGGCATGGCGGCGAGCAGGGCATACAGCTGCAGGCTGCGCCGCTGGCCGGGGAGGATGTCGACCACCTCCACCGCCTGCACCCCGCGCACCTTGAACAGGGCGCCGCGCAGCTCCTCGAGCACCTCGGCGCTGAGCGTCGGCGCGTCGATGTAGACGTTCGGCGGGACCATCTCCACGGCGTCCAGGTTGAGATTGCGCCCGCCGAGCAGGGCGAGCACTTCCTGGGTGATGCCGACGCGGTCGATGAAGGTGACGTGGATGCGCATGGACGGGGGACGGGCTGCTGACGGGGGGATCAAGTATGTGGCCAGCGCCGCGCCCGCGTCGAATTGCACTGCGCGGTGGGAAAACGCTGCCGCGAATGGCGATGCTGTGCAAGGAGGAGCTTTTCCGCCCGCAGCCCGACTCCAGCCCTTGCCTATGGCGGCATGGCCGAAGGCGGCCCGGTGTGGTTCAGCGATGTCTACGGCGTCGACCACGCCGCGATCCGCGAGGAGGGCGCGCCTCGACCCATCCAGATCACAGCATTTCCAGCGCGAGCGCGATGCCCTGTCCACCGCCAATGCACAGCGTCACGATGCCCCGCCGTTCACCGCTGCGCTGCATGGCATGCAGCAGGCGGGTGGTCAGCACCGCGCCGCTCGCACCGATCGGGTGGCCATGGGCAATGGCGCCACCTTCAACGTTGACGCTCTCCTCGGCAAAACCGAGTTCGCGAAGACAAGCCAGGGCAATCGCCGCGAAGGCTTCGTTGATCTCGACCCGCTCCACATCCGCCACCGACCAGCCCGCCCGGGTCAGCGCCTGGCGTACCGCGGGCACCGGTCCCAGGCCGAACAGGCCCGGCTCGACCGCGCCCACGCCATGGCTGACCAGCCGCGCCATGGGAACCAGGCCATTGCGCTCCGCCCAGCCACGCTCGGCCACCAGCATGGCGGCCGCACCGCTATTGAGGCCCGGCGCATTGCCGGCGGTGAGGGTGCCGTCCTGACGAAACGCCGGCTTGAGCCTGGCCAGCGACTCGGCTGTGGTCTCCGGGCGGTTGTGCTCATCCCTGGCGAACAGGGTCGGACCCTTGCGGCCGGGCACTTCGACGGTAGCGATTTCAGCCTCGAACAGCCCCGCCGCCTGGGCCTGGGCAAAGCGCTGCTGGGAGCGCAGGGCCCAGCGGTCCTGATCGTCACGCGAGATGCCGCAGCGGCTGACCAGATCTTCGGTATGCCAGCCGGAATGTTGGCCGCTGAATGCGTCGTTCAGCCCGTCGCAGAGCATGCTGTCGTGCATGGTGACATCGCCCAGCCGGGCGCCCCAGCGGCCCTGGGGCATCAGGTAGGGCGCCCGATCCATGTTCTCCATGCCGCCGGCAATGGCGCAGTGGGTCAGGCCCGACCAGATTTCCAGCGCCGCACTGGCGATGGCCTGGGCTCCCGAGCCGCAGACGCGGTTGACGGTGAGGGCGGGCAGCTCCACCGGCAGGCCTGCCGCGATGCCGGCCTGGCGGGCCGGATTCATTTTCACGCCGGCCTGGATCACGTTGCCCATGACCAGGGACTCGACCTTGTCGGCGGCGAGGCCGGAGCGTGCCAGGCTCTCGCGAATCGCCGTGGCGCCCAGGTCCGGCGCCGGCACATTCTTGAGCGCACCATCAAAGGTGCCAATCGCGGTACGTACGGGGTTGCACAGCACAACGTCGATCTTGCTCACGATGGTTCTCCTGCCTGCTGACTGAGTTGAAGAACTGCCTCTGGAGGTCGCCGCACCCGTCGTGCTCAGGGCAAGGGCGCGGGCCCTGGATACACCGGTGCGAAGGCGCCGCAGGGGGGACGAAAGTCGGTGGTCCGGCCCCGATACAGGCGCGCCGCTAGCCACTGCGGCGCGCCGTCGTAAGCGTAGTTGCGCAAGTCGAACGTGAGCGCCTGTGCCGAAATCCCGGCCGACGGACGACGGCCGCGGGCTGCGCTGTATCGGGCGCTGGCCGAGACAGGAGGGTCTTTGACAGCCTACCTCTCGCTGACGCTCGCCGCCCGAAGGGTGGAAAGGAAGGGGATTGCTACCGTGTTCAGCCCACCAGGGCCGACGCACCCCGGTGCATAGCCGATCTATCGCGGCAAAACCCGCCGCGTGCCTGTCACTGAGCCTTGAGCAGCGCCGCGACCTCGTCGGCGCTGAGCACCTTGCCCACCGACACCACCTTGTCGTCGATGGCCAGGGCCGGGGTCGACATCACGCCGTGGGCGGCGATTTCGGCGAAGTCGGTGACCTTCACCACCTCGGCCTCGCGGCCCAGGCTGGCCAGTGCGGTCTTGGTGTTCTCGGTGAGGGTGACGCACTTCTTGCAGCCGGAGCCGAGGATTTTGACGATCATGGGGATTTCTCCAGGTCAGACGAACAGGTGGGCGAAGGTATTGAACAGAAAACCGATCAGCATGACGCCGGCGACCACGATGGCGAAGAACAGCGCCAGCAGCCGCGGCTTGACCACCTTTCTCAGCATGATCAGCGAGGGCAGCGACAGCGCGGTAACCGCCATCATGAACGCCAGCGCGGTGCCCAGGCCGATCCCCTTGGCCACCAGCGCCTCGGCGATCGGCAGGGTGCCGAAGATGTCGGCGTACATCGGCACGCCGACCAGCACCGCCAGCGGCACCGACCACCAGCGTTCCTCGCCGAGCAGGGTGGTGATCAGCGCTTCGGGTATCCAGTTGTGGATCGCCGCCCCGATGCCCACGCCGATCAGCACGTACAGCCAGACGCGCTGGATGACTTCGGCGACCTGTTCCCGAGCGTAGTTCAGGCGGTCGCGCAGGGTCAGTTGTTCCTGCGGCAGATCGAGCACCTTGTTGTGCAGAACGAAGGCCTCGACGTTGTTTTCCATCTTCGCCCGGCCGATCAGCGTGCCGCCGAGCACCGCCAGCACGATGCCGACCAGCACGTAGGCGATGGCGATCGACCAGTTGAAGATGCTCGCCAGCAGGATCACCGAGGCGAGGTCCACCAGCGGCGAGGAGATCAGGAAGGAGAAGGTCACCGCCAGCGGCAGGCCCGAGCCGGTGAAGCCGATGAACAGCGGGATCGACGAGCAGGAGCAGAACGGCGTGACCGTGCCGAGCAGCGCCCCCGTCACATTGGCCCGCAAGCCGCGCATGCCGCCGAGAATCCTGCGGGTGCGCTCGGGCGGGAAATAGCTCTGCACCCAGGAGATGGCGAAGATCAGCACCGACAGCAGGATGAAGATCTTGATCGTGTCGTAGATGAAGAAGTGCAGGCTGCCGCCGACGCGGCCGGCCATGTCCAGGCCGAACACATCCTCCACCAGCAGGCGCACCAGGGCGGACAGCCAGTCCATGCGCAGCAGCTGGTCGTTCAACCACGTGAAAACTTCCAACGGGGGTTCTCCTTGCAGTGCGCCTGGGCGCGTACTTCTTGCCGTTTGTCGTCAATGGCTGCCGGGTCTGCTCAACGCCAGCAGGCGCTGCACGCCGATCGGCTCCTCGGCGAGCAGCGGCACCACGGCGTGGCGGCGCGCATGGGTGTGGGCCACGGCCTCGATCTCGGCGAGCTCGTTGCGCGCCCGCTGGCGCAGCAGGGGCGAGTCGGTCCGCGCAGCGGCGATGCTGTTGTTGATCACCCAGGCCCATGGCTCGATGCCGGCGCGGCGCAGGTCGGCCTGCAGGTTGGCGGCTTCCAGCACCGGCGTGGTTTCCGCCAGGGTGACCAGCAGCACCCTGGTCTGCTGCGGGTCCTGCAGCTGCATCATCGGCGTGCTGAAGCGCATGCCGCTGGCGCTCATCTGCCGCTGGATCTCGCGGTGGTAGGCGCCGGTGGCGTCGAGCAAGAGCAGGGTGTGGCCGGTCGGCGCGGTGTCCATGACCACGAAGGTGCGGCCGGCCTCGCGGATGACCCGCGAGAAGGCCTGGAACACGGCGATCTCCTCGGTGCAGGGCGAGCGCAGGTCCTCGGCCAGCAGCGCGCGGCCAGCCTCATCCAGCTTGGCGCCCTTGGTCGCCATCACGTGCTGGCGGTAGGCCTCGGTCGCCGCGTGCGGATCGATCCGGCTCACCCTGAGGTTGTCCAGCGAGCCGTCGAGGGTTTCCGCCAGATGGGCGGCCGGGTCGGAGGTGGTCAGGTGCACGGGCAGGCCGCGGTGCGCCAGCTCCACCGCCACCGCGGCGGCGAGGGTGGTCTTGCCGACCCCGCCCTTGCCCATCAGCATCACTAGGCCGTGGCCGGCGGCGGCGATCTCGTCGACCAGCTCGGCGAGACTCGGCGCCTGCAGCGTGGGGACGGCGGCCGGCGCTTCGAGGGTCACGCCGCTCGCGCCGTCGAGCAGCTGGCGCAGGGCCTCGAGGCCGACCAGGTTGAACGGCTTGAGCGCGATCCGGTCGCAGGGCAGGGCGCGCAGCGCCTCGGGCATGGCCTCCAGCGCCGCCTGTTCGCGGGCGCAGACGGCGGCGGCCAGCGGGTCCCGCTCGCCCTCGCTGTCCGGCAGCACGCCGTTGATCACCAGGTACTGCTGGCGCAGGCCGATGGCGGCGAGTTCCTCGTGGGTGCGCGCCACCTCGCGCAGGGTGGCCTGCTGGGCGCGGGCCACCAGCACCAGGCGGGTGCGCCGCGGGTCGGCCAGCGCCTCCACCGCCTCGCGGTACTGGCTGCGCTGCTTGTCCAGCCCGGCCAGCGGGCCGAGGCAGGAGGCGTCGCCCTGGCCGGCCTCGAGAAAGCCGCTCCAGGCGCCGGGCAGCTGCAGCAGGCGGATGGTGTGGCCGGTCGGCGCGGTGTCGAAGAGGATGTGCTCGTAATCGGCAGTCAGGTCGGAGTCGACCAGCAGTTCGGTGAATTCGTCGAAGGCGGCGATCTCGGTGGTGCAGGCGCCGGACAGCTGCTCCTCCATGCCCTTGACCACGTCCGCCGCCAGCACGCCGCGGGCCGGGCCGACGATGCGGTCGCGATAGGCCTGGGCGGCGGCCTGCGGGTCGATCTCCAGCGCGGACAGGTTGGCCACCGCCGGCACGGGCGTGATGCGGTTGCCGATGGTGATGCCGAACACCTGGCCGACGTTGGAGGCCGGATCGGTGCTGACCAGCAGCACCCGCTTGCCGCTCTCGGCGAGGCGGATGGCGGTGGCGCAGGCGATCGAGGTCTTGCCGACGCCGCCCTTGCCGGTGAAGAACAGAAAGCGCGGCGGCTGTTCGAGAAATTCCATGGACTTGTCTCCTCAGTTGTGCGGCAGGCCGCGCGCGTACCAGGCACGGCTATCGTTGACCAGCTTCACCAGAGCAAGCATCACCGGCACCTCGATGAGCACGCCGACCACCGTGGCCAGCGCGGCGCCGGAATCGAAACCGTAGAGGACGATGGCCACCGCCACCGCCAGTTCGAAGAAGTTCGAGGCGCCGATCAGCGCCGACGGCCCGGCGATGTCGTGGCGCACCTTGAGGCTGTGGTTGAGCCAGTAGCCGAGGGCGGCGATGAACAGCGTCTGCAACAGGATCGGCACGGCGAGCATGGCGATGATCAGCGGCCGCTCGACGATGGCCTCGCCCTGGAAGGAGAACAGCAGCACCAGGGTGGCGAGCAGGGCGACGATGGTGAAGGGGCCGATCCGCGCCAGTGTCGCCTGGAAGACCTCGGGGCCGCGGGCCAGCAGGCGCCGGCGCAGGAGCTGGGCGATGGCCAGCGGGATGACGATGTACATCGCCACCGACAGCAGCAGGGTGTCCCAGGGCACCGGGATCGACGACACGCCGAGCAGCAGGGCGACGATGGGCGCGAAGGCGAACACCATCACCAGGTCGTTGAGCGCCACCTGGGTCAGGGTGAAGTTGGGGTTGCCGCCGCACAGGTTGCTCCACACGAACACCATCGCCGTGCAGGGCGCGGCGCCGAGCAGGATCAGCCCGGCCATGTAGCTGTCGATCTCGCCGGCCGGCAGCCAGGGCGCGAATACGTGCTTGAGGAACAGCCAGCCGAACAGGGCCATGGAGAACGGCTTGACCGCCCAGTTGACGAACAGGGTGACGCCCATGCTGGCCTTCTGCTGGTAGATCTCGTGCAGTGCGCCGAAGTCGATCTTCATCAGCATGGGGACGATCATCACCCAGATCAGCACGCCGACCGGGAGGTTGACCTGGGCGATCTCCAGCGCGCCGACCGCCTGGGACGCCGCCGGCGCGAAGAGGCCGAGTAGGGTGCCGGCGACGATGCAGAGGAACACCCAGAGGGTCAGGTAGCGCTCGAAGAAGCCGAGCGGGGCGCCGGCGGCCCTGGCGGCTGCCGCTTCGCATTGGCTGGACATGGGGGCATCTCCTTTTTCCGGCCCGTTCGCGTCGATGGTCATGTTTTCTTCATCTGTTTGTCCGAATATGCGCCGTTCCGAATGCGCCATGCTCCGCTGCCAGTGGCGGCATCGGAAAAGCACCGGATACAGCCAGTGTGCCTGCTTTACTTAATATGCGGCAATCCATATATTCAGGCCTTCCGACGCCTCAAGCAAGAACCCCGAGGGCTACCATGGTCGAGCACCTGACTCCCACCGCGCTTTTCAAGTGTCTGGCCGACGAGACCCGGGCGCGGCTGACCCTGCTGATCGCCCGCGAGGGCGAGCTGTGCGTCTGCGAGCTGACCGCAGCGCTGGAGGAAAGCCAGCCGAAGATTTCCCGGCACCTGGCGCTGCTGCGCAGCAGCGGGCTGCTGGAGGACCGCCGCCAGGGGCAGTGGGTGTACTACCGCCTGCATCCCCATCTGCCGGACTGGGTGCACGAGATGCTCGCCACCGTTCTGGCCGCCAACCGCAACTGGCTGCGCCCCGACTCCGAGCGTTTGGAAGGCATGCGCAAGCGCCCCGAACGCACGACCATCTGCGCCTGAGGCCGCCAAGGAGACCGCCATGCCCGACGACCTGCCCAACCTCGATCCCGCGCTGCTCGACCTGCCGAGCCTCGACAAGCTCGGCCTGCCGGCGCAGCCCGAACACCCGCCGCGCATCCTGCTGCTCTACGGCTCCAACCGCGAGCGCTCCTACAGCCGCCTGCTGGTGCAGGAGGCGGCGCGCCTGCTCGAGCGCCTCGGCGCCGAGCCGCGGATCTTCGATCCCGCCGGCCTGCCGCTGCCCGACGATGCGCCGGAAAGCCATCCCAAGGTGCAGGAGCTGCGCGAGCTGGTGCTCTGGTCGGAAGGCCAGGTGTGGTGCTCGCCGGAGCGCCACGGCGCGATGAGTGCGGTGTTCAAGGCGCAGATCGACTGGATTCCGCTGACCCTGGGGGCGATCCGCCCGACCCAGGGCAAGACCCTGGCGCTGATGCAGGTCTGCGGCGGCTCGCAGTCGTTCAACGCGGTCGGCCAGATGCGCGTGCTCGGCCGCTGGATGCGCATGTTCACCATCCCCAACCAGTCCTCGGTGCCCAAGGCCTTCCTCGAGTTCGACGAGGCCGGGCGCATGAAGCCCTCGGCCTACTACGACCGGGTGGTGGACGTGATGGAGGAACTGGTCAAGTTCACCCTGCTGCTGCGCGGCCGCGCCGACTACCTGGTCGACCGCTACTCCGAGCGCAAGGAGTCGGCCGAAGAACTGTCCCGGCGCGTCAACCAGCGCGCCATTTGAGAGCCAAGGAAAAACACCGTGTCCCACCCCCACGACATTCTCGATGTACCCGGCTGTCCGGGCCGCCTGATCTTCACCCCGTGCCCCGGCACCCGGGACACCAGCGTCGCCAGTGCGCTGGACACCCTGCAGGCGGCCGGCGCCGAGGCGCTGATCACCCTGATGCAGGGCGAGGAGCTGCGCCTGAACCAGGCGGACGCGCTGCCGGCGCTGTGCGCCGGGCGTAACCTCGAATGGTTCCACCTGCCGGTGGCCGACGAGCAGGTGCCGCTGGACGACTTCGACGTCGCCTGGGCGCAGTCGCGCGCCCGCATCCACGAGCTGCTCGACCAGGGCCGCAGCATCGCCATCCACTGCAAGGGCGGCTCCGGGCGCACCGGGCTGATCGCCGCGCGCATCCTGATCGACCGCGGCCTGCCGCGCGGCGAAGCCGTCGCCCTGGTCCAGGCGCTGCGGCCCAAGGCCATCCAGCATCCGGCGCATGCGGCCTGGATCGCGCAGTTCGGCCGGTAACGGGGAGGCAGCATGCTGAAGACCCTGACGCTCTTTGTGCTGACTGCCCTGGCCGAGATCCTCGGCTGCTATCTGCCCTGGCTCTGGCTCCGGGAGGGCCGGAGCGCCTGGCTGCTGCTGCCGGGCGCCGTTGCCCTGGCGCTGTTCGCCTGGCTGCTGTCGCTGCATCCGACCGCGGCCGGGCGGGTCTATGCCTCCTATGGCGGCGTGTACGTCGGTGTCGCCCTGCTCTGGCTGTGGCTGGTCGACGGCGTTCGCCCGACGCTCTGGGATCTGCTCGGCGGCAGCGTCGCCCTGGCCGGCATGGCGATCATCATGCTGGCCCCGCGAACCCCCTGAATCTCTGAAACGAGGAAACCTTCATGACCATCAAGGTAGGCATCAACGGCTTCGGCCGCATCGGACGTCTGGCCCTGCGTGCCGCCTGGGGCTGGCCGGAGCTGGAGTTCGTGCAGATCAACGACCCGGCCGCCGACGCCGCCACCCACGCCCACCTGCTCAACTTCGACTCGGTGCACGGCCGCTGGCAGCGCGAGGCCGGCAGCGACGGCGACTGCGTGATGATCGACGGCAAGCGCATCCCGGTCACCGCCAACAAGGCCATCGCCGACACCGACTGGTCGGGCTGCGACGTGGTGATCGAGGCCAGCGGCAAGATGACCAGGGTCGCCCTGCTGCAGGCCTATCTGGAGCAGGGCGTCGGGCGCGTGGTGGTCAGCGCGCCGGTCAAGGAGCCGGGCGCGCTCAACGTGGTGATGGGGGTGAACGACCAGCTGTTCGATCCGGCGCAGCATCGCATCGTCACCGCCGCGTCCTGCACCACCAACTGCCTGGCGCCGCTGGTCAAGGTGATCCACGAGAACCTCGGCATCCGCCACGGTTCGATCACCACCATCCACGACCTGACCAACACCCAGAGCATCCTCGACCAGCCGCACAAGGACCTGCGCCGCGCCCGCGCCTGCGGCATGAGCTTGATTCCGACCACCACCGGCTCGGCCACCGCCATCGCCGAGATCTTCCCCGAGCTGCGCGGCCGCCTGAACGGTCATGCCGTGCGCGTGCCGCTGGCCAACGCCTCGCTGACCGACTGCGTGTTCGAGGTGGAGCGCGCGACCACGGTGGAGGAGGTCAACCAGCTGCTCAAGGCCGCCGCCGAGGGGCCGCTTGCGGGCATCCTCGGCTACGAGGAGCGGCCGCTGGTATCCATCGACTACCGCACCGACCCGCGTTCGTCGATCGTCGATGCGCTGTCGACCATGGTGGTCAACGGCACCCAGGTGAAGCTCTATGCCTGGTACGACAACGAGTGGGGCTACGCCAACCGCACCGCGGAGCTGGCCCGCAAGGTCGGCCTGGCCGGCTGATCCCCGTAGGGTGATGGCTCCCACGCTCCGGCGTGGGAGCCTGTTGTGGACGCTGGAGCGTCCGGACGACGTACCCACGCGGGAGCGTGGGCACGATCAGATCAGGTTCTCCCATGCACGCACTCGCTCGCCTTTCCCCGGAAATCCGCCAGTACCTGCTGGTCACCGGCAATTACTGGGCCTTCACCCTCACCGACGGCGCTTTGCGCATGCTGGTGGTGCTGCATTTCCACGGGCTCGGCTACAGCCCGCTGGAGATCGCCGCGCTGTTTCTCTTCTACGAGTTCTTCGGTGTGGTCACCAACCTGGTCGGCGGCTGGCTCGGCGCGCACCTGGGCCTCAACCGCACCATGAACCTCGGCCTGGGCATGCAGGTGCTGGCGCTCTTGATGCTCTGCGTGCCGGCGAGCTTGCTCACGGTGCCCTGGGTGATGGCGGCCCAGGCGCTGTCCGGCATCGCCAAGGACCTCAACAAGATGAGCGCCAAGAGCTCGATCAAGCTCTTGGTGGCGGACGGACAGCAGGGCGCGCTGTACAAGTGGGTGGCGCTCCTGACCGGCTCGAAGAACGCCCTCAAGGGCGTCGGCTTCTTCCTCGGCGGCGCGCTGCTGACGGGGCTGGGCTTCACCGGCGCGGTGCTGGGCATGGCCGCGCTGCTGGCGCTGATCTGGCTGGCCAGCCTGGCGACCCTGAAAAAGGAGCTCGGCAAGGCGAAGAGCAAGCCCAAGTTCCGCGACCTGCTGTCGAAGAGCCGGGCGATCAACATCCTCTCCGCCGCCCGCCTGTTTCTGTTCGGCGCCCGCGACGTGTGGTTCGTGGTGGCGCTGCCGGTCTACCTGTCCAGCGTGTTCGGCTGGGACTTCTGGCAGGTCGGCGGCTTTCTCGCCGTCTGGGTGATCGGCTACGGCATCGTCCAGTCGTTCGCCCCGTACTTCACCGGCAAGCGCCGCGGCCAGCTGCCGGACGGCAGCGCGGCCTTCGCCTGGGCGCTGTCGCTGGCCGGGCTGCCGGCGGCCATCGCCCTTGGCCTCGGCACCACGCTTTCCGCGCAGACGGTGCTGATCGGCGGCCTCTTGCTGTTCGGGGCGCTGTTCGCCATCAACTCCTCGCTGCACAGCTACCTGATCGTCAGCTATGCCAGGGAGGACGGCGTGTCGCTGGACGTGGGCTTCTACTACATGTCCAACGCCCTCGGCCGGCTGCTCGGCACCCTGCTGTCGGGCTGGGTGTTTCAGGTCTGGGGGCTGGAGGCCTGCCTGTGGGTGTCGAGCCTCTTCGTGCTGCTGGCGGCGCTGATCTCTCTGGGCTTGCCGAAGGTTCGCTGACGGGCTCAGGCGCTGCCGATGGTCGCCCGCTTGAGCAGGGCGGAGTTGACGATCACCGACAGCGACGACAGGGCCATGGCCGCGGCGGCGAGGATCGGGTTGAGCAGGCCGAGGGCGGCGATGGGTACGCCGACGCTGTTGTAGACGAAGGCCCAGAACAGGTTGCGCTTGATGGTGCGCATGGTCGCCCGCGACAGGCGGATGCCGGCCACCACGTCGCGCACGTCGCTGCGCACCAGGATGATCCCGCCGGTTTCCTTGGCCACGTCCGAACCCGAGCCGATGGCGATGCCGATGTCGGCGGTGGCCAGCGCCGGGGCGTCGTTGACGCCGTCGCCGACCATCGCCACGACCTTGCCCGCAGCCTGCAACGCCTTGATCGCCTTGGCCTTGTCGGCCGGCAGCACGTCGGCGATCACCCGGTCGATGCCCAGCGCGCGGCCGATCGCCTCGGCGGTACGGGCGTTGTCGCCGGTGAGCATCACCACCTCGATGCCCTCGGTGCGCAACGCGATGATGGCCTCCAGGGCTTCGCGCTTGAGGGTGTCGGCCACCGCGACGATGGCCGCCAGCCGGCCGCCCTCGGCCAGCAGCATCGTGGTCTTGCCGTCGGCCTGCAGGCGTTCCAGTTCGGCCGCGGCGTCGCCCAGCGCCACGCCTTCGCGCTCCATCAGCCGGCGGTTGCCGAGCAGCACGGTATGGCCGTCGATCTCGCCGCGCACGCCGTGGCCGGGGATCGAGTCGAAGCCCTGCACCCTGGCCGGCTCGATGCCTTCCTCGCGGGCGCCGCGCAGTATCGCCTCGGCCAGAGGGTGTTCGGAGCCGACTTCCAGGCTGGCGGCCAGGCGCAGGGCCTGACCGCGGTCGAAGCCGCCCAGTGCCAGCACGTCGGTGAGCGCCGGTTCGCCGCGGGTCAGGGTGCCGGTCTTGTCGAAGACCACGGTGTCGAGCTTTTGCGCCTTCTCGAGGATTTCGCCGCCGCGGATCAGGATGCCGGCCTGGGCGCCGCGGCCGACGCCGACCATCAGCGCCGCCGGCGTGGCGATGCCGAGGGCGCAGGGGCAGGCGATGATCAGCACGGCGATGAACGCCAGCAGGCCCTGCGGGAAGTTGCCGGCCAGCCACCAGCCGACGAAGGCCAGCACGGCGGTGCCGACCACCGCCGGCACGAAGTAGCGGGTCACCTGGTCGGCGATGCGCTGGATCGGCGCGCTGCTGGCCTGGGCCTCCTCGACCATGCGGATGATCTGCGCCAGCGCCGTCTCGGCGCCGATCCGCGTGGCCTCGAAGCGGAAGCTGCCAGTGCGGTTGAGGGTTCCGCCGATGATCCGGGCGCCGGGCTGCTTCTCCACCGGCATGGACTCGCCGGTCAGCATGGACTCGTCGACGGCCGAGCTGCCCTCGGTCACCAGGCCGTCGGTGGCGATGCGCTCGCCGGGCCGGACCACCACGGTTTCGCCGACCATCACGCTGTCGGCGGGGATTTCCGTCTCCACGCCGTCGCGGATCACCCGGGCGGTGGCGGGCTTGAGGTCGAGCAGCTTGCGCACCGCCGCCGAGGAGTGCTTCTTGATGATCTCCTCCATGTACCTGCCCAGCAGCACGAAGGCGATGATCACCGCGGATACCTCGAAGTAGACGGCGCGCTCGTCCACCTTCACCGGCAGCACCTCGGGGAAGAACAGCACCGCCACGCTGTAGAAGTAGGCCACCGAGGTGCCCAGGGCGATCAGCAGGTCCATGTTGATCGTGCGGTTGCGCAGGGCGTTGAAGGCACCCTTGTAGAAGCTCCAGCCGCCGATGAACTGCACCGGGGTGACCAGCAGGAACAGCCACATGCCCCAGGTGAACCAGGGCAGGGCGGGAATCGGCGCCCAGGTGAGAATCGTCGCCCCGGCGGCCAGGCCGATGAAGGCCCCGGCGCGCAGGATGGCCAGCGCCAGCACGCCGGTCAGGGCGATGGTCACCCGCCGGCGCATGGATTTCAGCTCGGCCTCCGGCGACTCGAAGATGCGCTGGCAGCTGGTGCTGCAGAAGTAGTAGGTCCGCCCGCCGCGCTCGCTGTGCAGGGCGGTGGCCTTGTCGACCATCATCCCGCAGACCGGGTCCTTCGCCAGGCCCGCCCGTTCCTTGCCGGAGGCCGCCTGCATCGGCTGTCCGGCCTGGGCAGGCGGCGAATGTGCCTGGGCTGTGGGGACTTTGACGTACCTGCCGGGTGCGGCTTCGAACTGCTCGAGGCAATGCGGCGAGCAGAAGAAGTAGGGCTGGCCCTCATAGGTGGTGCGGGGGGCTGCCGAGGTTTCCTCGACCGGCATGCCGCAGACGGGGTCTACTGCTGGGGAGCGTCCGGTTACCACGGTATTCATAGGTCCCTCACCCTTATCGGACATGATTCGATGCTGCCGGTCGAGCGCGACTCATTGCTCCTGCCCGGATGTGGTATCAGTTCTGGCCCGGATGGGGCGATGCTGCGGAAATGGAGTACTCGATCTCCTCTTCTCGGTTGGGCAGCTTCACGAATATCCGGAACCGGTAGGGGCCTTTCTTGACCATGGAGAACAACTGCCCGTAAGACATCAGGCCGTTGATCTCCATGGGCGCCAGAGCCTTCGCGGGCGTTTCGGAGATCCCGACCTCGATTAGCTGGGCGCGCACGGCAGCAGTGCCAATGCGCTTTCCAGTGGCCGTGTCGAACAGGGCGACGACCAGGTGGTGGGGTTCGCCCTGGCCATCCTTCCCATGCATTTCATCCAGCGCATGCTTGTCGGTGAAGACGGCGCCTGGTACGAGCCCCCAATACAGCGTCACACCTTCCCGCTCCTGCATCGACTGCGCCATGGCTTCCCACGCCGAAAGCCAGAGAAAGGGCAGGATCAATGCAGTGGCCAACCAGGTTGCAATCCTCCGGCCTGGAGCGTTTTGGATGGCTTGTATCCGAGGGAGCATGGCGCTTCTCCTGATTGAAAGATGAAGTTATCTCCTGTCTTCGATCATCCAATGACCTGGTATTCGTCAACCCGCTTCAGAGGTTTCGGGCTTCCCGTTTCCAACGGGGGAAAAACCTAGGGGTATGCCGGGCGTAATGCTCGAATTCGGCGCCGAACTGTCGATACATTTCCGCTTCTTCGGTAATCGCCAGGCGGCCGTACATCGCCAGCAGGATCGGAAACATGATCAGGGTCAGCAGTGTCGGCCACTGCAGCAGGAACCCCAGCAGGATCAGTACGAATGCCACGTACTGTGGATGCCGGATTCGTGCGTAGGGGCCGGTAGTTGCCAGCCTGTGGTTGCGTTGCGCCTGATAGAGGACATTCCAGGCGCTGGCCAGCAGATAGAAACCAAAGCCGAGCAAGAAGTAGCTGGCGATATGAAGTATGCCAAAGTGGGGATTGCCCTTTTCGCCGGCCAAGGTCGACCAGAGGTGCCCTGCATCATGGGACAGGAGATCGAGTTCTGGATGTTTGCTTTGCAACCAGCCGGACAGCAGGTAGATGGTCAGCGGAAATCCGTACATCTCGACAAAGAGCGCGACAATGAACGCGGAAAACGCCCCGAAGCCTCTCCAGTCCCGTGCGCTCGCCGGTTTGAAGAAGCTGAAGGCGAACATGATGAAGACTGCCGAGTTCAGGATAACCAGCGACCATAATCCATAGGCCGGTTCAGCGTGGTTCATGAGGACTCTCCCTGTCTATTCCTCGCCTGTCGTTTTTGCCATGGCCGTGGTGCATGAAGAGGTGCATCAAGGGACAGGCGAGAAGCAACAGATACGGCAATACACCCAGGACATGGGCGGTGTGTTCGGTGAGAAGGAAATAACCTGCCACCGCCCCGATCACCATCAAGCCGACTGCGTAGCGTGAGCGCCAGAAACCAGTTGGTGGTTCGTGGGTTTCATGGTCAGGCTTCATGAGTCTTTCTCCATTGCCATTGCCGGGTTGTCCAACGGCAGACAAATCATCAGTCCTTGTTTTGCAGCTATCCGGCATTCATGCCGGCGTCATATTGATTGATAGCAGTCAGATTAATTGGATTTTTCGCTGGCTATTTATTCATGAACTTATATCCAGTGTAGCGCTGGCCGATTGGGCTGGTCGGAACTGACAAGAATGTAATCCGGTCCGTGTGGACGAGCTTGCCATCCGCTCGGATGGTTGTTGCCCGCCTTACACGAATGTAATCAAAGCCTCCTTGGCGGCATGGCAGATTAAGGGGGCCGATAGAGCAACTATTTTTCTCTTGACGGCATTGCCGATCTTTCTCGGTCGCCGTCGCTTCGCCTCAATCCATAAGGAGTTGAAAAATGAGCACCCTCCCGAAACGCAAGACCCTGCTGGCCGGCTCCCTGGCCCTGTTTCTGGGCGCCACCCTGCAACTGCCCGCGCTGGCGGCGCACCACGAGCAGGAGGAGGGCAAGTCCTCCTCCGGCAGCAGCGGGCAGTCGCAGGAGCACAAGAGCGGCACCATGGGCGGCGAGCACAAGATGAACAAGGAGGAACACGAGAAGATGATGGAGGACATGCACGAGCAGCACATGGATGACCACGACATGGATCGCAGCGATCAGAATGCGCCCGATGACGAGGAAGGGGACTACGAGAGCGACGATGCGGAAGAATGATTTCCCCGAGGCCTGCCTCTGACGGGAATGGGAATACGCTGATCAAGGAGAGTCATGGGAGTTTTCAAGACGTTGGCCGTGATCGGCCTGGTCTCGGCCGCGATCGGCGCCGGCGTGCTGTATTCGGGGCTGATCGAGGTGGGCGCCGATGTGCCGCATGCCGCGCCGGTCCATGCCCTGCTGGAGACGGCGCGGGAACGCTCGATCGCCGTGCGTGCCCGGGACATCCAGGTGCCCGGCCTTGCCGACGAGGCGCTGGTCCGCAACGGGGCCGGCAACTACGACGCCATGTGCGTCGGCTGCCACCTGGCGCCGGGGCTGGCCGAGACGGAGTTGAGCAAGGGCCTCTATCCCGCGCCGCCGAACCTGAGCAAGGTCGGCAGCGGCGGCGAGCCGGCCCGCGCCTTCTGGGTCATCAAGCACGGCATCAAGGCCTCGGGCATGCCGGCCTGGGGCCGGAGCATGGACGACCCGTACATCTGGGAGCTGGTGGCCTTCGTCGAGCGGCTGCCGAGCCTCGATGCCGAAGGCTACCGGATGCTGGTCGAGAGCAGTCCCGGCCACCGCCATGGCGGTGGCGAGAGCATGGGGCAGGGAACCTTGCAGAGCGAGCCGGCTCAGGGGGAGTCCGCTCCAGCCCAGGGGTCGGCTGAGACGCCCGCCTCGAAAGTCCATATCCATGCCGACGGAAAACGGCATGTCCATTAGCCCGGCGCGCTGACGGTGCGCCTCGGGCCGAGCCGGGCGACTCAGATCGACAGGTCGACTGCCCGGCCGTTGTGGGGGCTTTGTGCCTGGCGACGTTTGTTGACCACCAGCTCGCCGATGCGGATCAGCTGCGCGCGGGTGACGTTGCGGCTGAGGCCGAGCAGGCTGGCGGTATGCACCTGGTTGCAGTGGCAGAAGCGGTAGGCGGTGCGCAGCAGGGCCGCCTCGACCCGTTCGTGCAGGGCGCCGCAGTCTTCCTCGAAGAGCTTGTGGAAGGCGCGCTGCAGCAGCGCCTCGGCCGATTCGTCGGGGCGCGGAGTGGTTTCCTCCTGGCGCTCGAGGCGCAGGTTGGAGAGGTGCAGGTCGGCGGCGCCGATCCGGTTGTTGCGGCAGACCAGCAGGGTGTGGTGGATGACGTTTTCCAGCTCGCGGATGTTGCCCGGCCAGGAGTAGCCGAGCAGCTTTTCCTCGGCCTCGCGGTCCAGGGCGATCTCGCGGTAGCCCAGGCGCCGGCTGTATTCGCCGATGAAGTGGCGGACCAGCGGCAGCACGTCGCCGGGCCGCTCGCGCAGCGGGCTGAGTTCCAGGCTGACCACGTTGAGGCGGTAGTAGAGGTCCTCGCGGAAGTTGCCGGCGTTGATCGCCTTTTCCAGCTGCACGTTGGTCGCGGCGAGCACCCGCACGTCGATGGGAATGCTCTTGCGCGAGCCGAGGCGCACCACCTCCCGTTCCTGCAGCACGCGCAGCAGCTTGACCTGGATCGGCAGCGGCAGGTCGCCGATCTCGTCGAGGAACAGGGTGCCGCCGTTGGCCTCCTCGAACCAGCCGGCCTTGGCGCTGAGGGCGCCGGTGAAGGCGCCCTTCTCATGGCCGAACAGCTCGGCCTCCACCAAGTTTTCCGAGAAGGCGCCGCAGTTCACCGCGACGAAGGGGCCGCCGCGGCGCTTGCTGAGGTTGTGCACGTGGCGGGCCACCAGCTCCTTGCCGGTGCCGGTCTCGCCGATGATCAGCACGCTGGCCTCGCTCGGCGCGATCTGTTGCAGGTGGTCAAGCAGGGCCTGCGATTTGGGGTCGGCGAAGACCTGCGCGGTGGCGCGGACCGAGGTGGCCAGCGCAGGGGACGGGGGCAGGGTGAGTAGTTGCATGGTCGGCGGCTACGAGTAGAAGGTG
This sequence comes from Azotobacter chroococcum, assembly GCF_002220155.1. Classification (NCBI taxonomy): domain Bacteria; kingdom Pseudomonadati; phylum Pseudomonadota; class Gammaproteobacteria; order Pseudomonadales; family Pseudomonadaceae; genus Azotobacter; species Azotobacter chroococcum. The sequence goes on from NZ_CP011835.1 coordinate 2,272,343, forward strand.
GGAGTCGGCAGCGCCCCGTTCAGCGCCCAGTCGCCCAGTTCGTGGAGCTTGTAGTCCACCGGGTCGTGCAGGGTCTGGGTGCGCAGGTTGCGCCAGTAGCGGTCCAGGCGCAGGGCGGCATGGGTGGCGCGGGCGCCGGTGACCTCGAACAGCCGGCCGGTCAGCTCGAGGCCGACGCGGCTGGCGGCGACCTTGGCGGTGGCGATGGCCACGGCGAGCCGGCCGCGCTCCTCGGCGCCGAGGCCGTCTTCCTGGCGCCAGGCGTCGTCGAGCAGCGCATTGGCCCGCTCGACGAGCAGGCGCACGCTCTCCAGGCCGACCCAGAACTCGCCGAAGTGGCGCAGCACGTAGGGGTCCTCGCCGATGTGGGTGGCGGCGGACTTGAACCACGGGCGGGTTTCCTTGAGCGTGTAGTGGCGGGCCTCGGCGAAGGCGCCCTCGGCGATGCCGAGGAACAGGTTGGCGAAGGTCAGCTGGGCGATCAGCGGGCGCAGGCAGGCGAAGGGCGTGCTCAGCGGGCCGGGTTCGAGCAGCAGTTCGTTCTCCTCGACGCGCACCCGCTCGAAGGTCACGCTGCCGCTGTCGGTCTGCCGCTGGCCCATGTTGTCCCAGTCGCCGTGCAGGGTGATGCCGCTGCGTCCGCTGGGCAGCGCAGCGATCAGCAGCTTGCCGCCGTTGCTCTCGTCGAGCGCCGAGGCGATCAGCATTTCCGAATCGGCCGAGCCGGAGCAGAAGCTCTTGCGCCCGGAGAACTCGCGCCAGCCGTCGAACTTGCGGGCGACGGTGCGGGTGTCCAGCGGATTCAGGGCGTTGCCCCAGAACCACTGGTTGCGCGCGGTCTGCTCGAACCAGGGCTGCCACTGGTCCGGACGGGAGAATAGACGCACGGTGGCCAGCATCAGGTGCTGGAAGCCGTAGACGTGGGCGATCGAGCTGTCGACCCGGGCGAATTCGCGGACGATCTCCAGGGTTTCGCTCCAGCCGGCGCCCAGGCCGCCGTACTGGCGGGGAATGGCCAGGGCCAGCAGGCCGCTCCGGCGCAGGGCGTCGCGCTGGGCCTTCGGCGTGCCGCCGTGCTGGTCGCGCTCGGCGGCGGTTTCGGCGAATTCGGCGGCCAGCTGGCGGGCGGTCTGCAGGGGCGACAGTACCTTGGGTTGTTGGATGGCGGTCACACGCGGTTCCTCAGGCTGTGGTTCGACTGGCGCTGAGTGGGGCAATCCCTGTGCCATCTTGAAAATCCTTTTTGAATCAGTTGGTTGCATAAGTGCCGCAAAACCGGCCTGTTGCATTCGGCGCGGCGCTGTTGAACCGCTGTTGGCGGTGCAACACTTCGTCCGCTGTTGCCGGGGCAGCAGCGGGCCTGGCGAGACGGGCGTGCCGCCGGTTCGGATAATCTATGCGATATAAAAACTAAGAATTAAATATCTTTTTGTTATTTGCTTAGGAGCTTCGCCGCGACCGCCGGCCGCGTGCGCGCGCTGTTGCTGACGCAACTGTTGTTCCGGCAACACTTGCCGCGCAAAGTGTTGATCCGCCGACAGTTGGCCGCTGCGCGCCGCCGGGGCGTTCCCGGTCCGGCGCCCATGCCGCTGCGCCTGCTGGTGCGCTTTTGGCTGGGGTTGCCGGCCTGTTCGCCGCCATTCATCTCTAGTCGCCGTAGCCTCGCGGTACTGGCACGGGGCTTGCCAACTCAGGGAAACCGCGCATCGCCGCGCCGCATTCATCCTGAGGCACGCATCCATGAGTCTGGACATCTTCTGGTTCCTTCCCACTTCCGGCGACACCCGCTATCTCGGCAAGTCTTCCGCCGGCCGCCCGGCGACCAACGACTACATGCGACAGATCGCCGTGACCGCCGAGAGCCTCGGCTACGACGGCCTGTTGATCCCCACCGGATCGAGCTGCCTCGATCCCTGGATCACCGCCGCCAGCCTGGCGCCGGTGACCAGCCGCATCAAGCTGCTGGTGGCGCTGCGCACCTCGGTCAGCGGGCCGACCGCCACCGCCCGCCAGGCCGCCACCCTCGACCAGGCGCTGAAGGGCCGCCTGCTGCTCAACGTGGTGCCGGGCGGCGACGCTACCGAGCTGGCCGCCGACGGCGTGTTCCTCGACCACGACGAGCGCTACGAGGCCGCCGACGAGGTGCTCACCGTGTGGCGCGACCTGCTGCAGGGCAAGACCGTCGACTTCGCCGGCAAGCACGTCACCGTCGAGGGCGCGAAGAACTTCTTCCCGCCGGTGCAGAAGCCCTATCCGCCGCTGTACTTCGGCGGCTCATCAAAGGCCGCCCATGAGCTGGCGGCCAAGCACGTCGACGCCTATCTCACCCGTCATCGAGCGGCTCGACTGAATCCATACTCACAACAAGACCGATACCGAGGAATACCGACATGGCCAACCACGCAAGCTTCAACTGGGCAGATCCGCTGCTGCTCGACCAGCAACTGAGTGACGAGGAGCGCATGGTGCAGGACAGCGCCCGCAAGTTCGCTGCCGAGCGACTGGCCCCGCGGGTGCTGGAAGCCTTCCGCCGGGAGCACACCGATCCGGCGATCTTCCGCGAGATGGGCGAGACCGGCCTGCTCGGCGCGACCATTCCGGCCGAATACGGCGGCAGCGGCCTGAACTACGTGTGCTACGGGCTGATCGCCCGCGAGGTAGAGCGCATCGACTCCGGCTACCGCTCGATGCTCAGCGTGCAGTCCTCGCTGGTGATGCTGCCGATCTTCGAGTTCGGCACCGAGGCGCAGAAGCAGAAATACCTGCCAAGGCTGGCCAGCGGCGAGTGGATCGGCTGCTTCGGCCTGACCGAGCCCGATCACGGCTCCGACCCGGGCTCGATGGCCTGTCGGGCGAAGAAGGTCGACGGCGGCTACCGGCTGACCGGCACCAAGATGTGGATCACCAACAGCCCGATCGCCGACGTGTTCGTGGTCTGGGCCAAGGACGAGGCCGGCGAGATCCGCGGCTTCGTGCTGGAGAAGGGCTGGGCCGGGCTGTCCGCCCCGGCGATCCACGGCAAGGTCGGGCTGCGCGCCTCGATCACCGGCGAGATCGTCATGGACGAGGTGTTCGTTCCCGAGGAGAACGCCTTCCCCGAGGTGCGCGGCCTCAAGGGGCCCTTCACCTGCCTGAACTCGGCGCGCTACGGCATCGCCTGGGGCGCGCTGGGCGCCGCCGAGGCCTGCTGGCACACCGCGCGGCAGTATGTGCTCGACCGCAAGCAGTTCGGCCGCCCGCTGGCCGCCAACCAGCTGATCCAGAAGAAGCTGGCCGACATGCAGACCGAGATCGCCCTGGGCCTGCAGGGCTGCCTGCGTCTGGGACGGATGAAGGACGAGGGCACCGCGGCGGTGGAGATCACCTCGATCATGAAGCGCAACAGCTGCGGCAAGGCGCTGGACATCGCCCGGCTGGCCCGCGACATGCTGGGCGGCAACGGCATCAGCGACGAGTTCGGCATCGCGCGTCATCTGGTCAACCTGGAGGTGGTGAACACCTACGAGGGTACCCATGATATCCATGCGCTGATCCTCGGCAGGGCGCAGACCGGCATCCAGGCGTTCTTCTGAGCGGGTAGGGGCAGGGGCAAGAGCCCGGCTTCGAGCCGGGCTTTCGCACGTATCGGGGGCAGGAAGTATTCCGATTATGCCTATAATCGGAATATGTACCCTGACATCCAGCCACCCGACAGACCCCTTGCCCGATGACCGAACTCATTCCCCAGCCGCTGTTCGACACCTATGCGCGCTTCCTGGCGCTGTCCCCAGGCAGCCTGGTGTTCGAAAATCGCTTCGTCGTGCGTTTTCTGAACAGGCTCGAACCGGAGCTTCCGGCCAAGAACGACTACCTGCACACCCGGGACTTCCTGCGTTCCTACGCCGGCTGGGAAACCACCTACAAGGCCTACCGCATCCAAGTGGAGCGGCTGCTGCTGTGGTGCTGGCTGAAGAAGGGGAGTTCGGTGCTGAAGCTGACCCGCGAGGACGCCGAGGCCTTCCTCGGCTTCTGCCGCGAACCGGACATGGAGTGGGTCGGCCAGGCGGTGCGGCGGCGCTTCATAGCCGGCGAGGAGCCGGGCGAGCTGGTGCCCAATCCGCAGTGGCGCCCCTACGAGAGCCTCGGCAGCAAGGCGGCGCGCAAGCTCGCCGACGAGACCGGCATGCCGCGCCAGGCGCCGGAGCACTACAAGGTCACCACGAGCTCGCTGAAGCAGGCCTTCACGATCTGCTGTTCCTTCTACGACTTCCTGGTCGGGCAGAATACGCTGCTCGACAACCCGTTCCGCGCCATCGAGGAGCCGGGTCGCTTCTTCGAGAAGCGCGCCCCCTCGATCGAGGGCAAGGTGCTGAACCCGCTGCAGTGGGCGTTCGTCATCGAGACCGCCGAGTGGATGGCCCACCAGGACGCGGAGCGGCATGAGCGCACGCTGTTCGTGGTCGTCGTGCTGTTCTCCCTGTACCTGCGCATCTCCGAGCTGGCCGGGCGTCCCGACTGGCATCCGACCATGCAGGCCTTCCAGCAGGACGGCGACGGTGCCTGGTGGTACGTGACCGTCGGCAAGGGCGGCAAGGAGCGGCGGATCTCGGTCGGCAGCGAGCTGCTCGGCTACCTCAAGCGCTACCGCATGTCGCGCAACCTGACGCCGTTGCCGCAGCCCGGCGAGAACGTGCCGCTGCTGCTGAAGCTGGACGGCCGCGGCGGGCTGACCGACCGGCAGATCCGCAACATCGTGCAGAAGTGCTTCGACAGCGCGGTCAAAAGGATGCAGGCCGAGGGCCGCGGCGAGCGGGAGGTCTCCAGCCTGCGCGCCGCCAGCACCTACTGGCTGCGCCATACCAGCGCCAGCTACGACGCGCCGCACCGGCCGCTCAGGAGCCTGCAGGTCGACCTGGGCCACGCCAAGGCCAGCACCACCCATGACATCTATTACACCGGCGTCGCGCCGGAACGGACGCCCACCGGGCGCCCGCGCCGGCTGAAGCGACGGTAGGGCGGGTGCAACCCGCCGGGTTCGGTGAGGCCTTTGCCATGTCTGGCGGGTTGCACCCGCTCTACGCGAAAGGCGCCGGCTCGAAGCTGTCGGCGCGCGCCATCCGCCACATGCGCGCGTAGAACTCGCTGTCGATGCGATCGCCGAGCAGTTCGCCCGGTTTGAGGAAGGCGTGCAGCTGCGCGTACTGGCGGATCTCGCTTTCCGACAGACGCCGCAGCAGATGGCGAGGCTCCAGTTGCGCGGGACGCTCGAGCCCGGCGGCGGCGACGATCTCGGCCAGGGCCTTGAGGGTGTTGCGGTGGAAGTTGCGCACCCGTTCGGCCTTGTCCGGCACCACCAGGGCGCGTTGGCGCAGCGGGTCCTGGGTCGCCACGCCGGTCGGGCAGCGGTTGGTGTGGCAGTTCTGCGACTGGATGCAGCCGAGGGCGAACATGAAGCCGCGCGCCGAGTTGGCCCAGTCGGCGCCGATGGCCAGCACGCTGGCGATGTCGAAGGCGCTGATGATCTTGCCGCTGGCCCCCAGGCGGATGCGGTCGCGCAGGCCGGCGCCGACCAGGGTGTTGTGGACGAACAGCAGGCCCTCGCGCAGGGGCACGCCCACGTGGTCGGAGAACTCCAGGGGCGCGGCACCGGTGCCGCCTTCCTTGCCGTCGACGACGATGAAGTCGGGGAGGATGCCGGTTTCCAGCATGGCCTTGGCGATGCCCATGAACTCCCAGGGATGGCCGAGGCAGAACTTGAAGCCGACCGGCTTGCCGCCGGACAGCTCGCGCAGCCGGGCGACGAAGCCGAGCAGCTCCCGCGGCGTGGAGAAAGTGCTGTGGCGGGCCGGCGAGACACAGTCGCGGTCCATCCGCACGCCGCGGGTGACGGCGATTTCCGCGGTGATCTTGTCCTTAGGCAGGATGCCGCCGTGGCCGGGCTTGGCGCCCTGGCTCAGCTTGATCTCGATCATCTTCACCTGGGCGTTCTGCGCCTGGCTGGCGAAGCGCTCGGGGTCGAAGCGGCCGTCGTCGCTGCGACAGCCGAAGTAGCCGCTGCCGATTTCCCAGATCAGGTCGCCGCCGTGTTCGCGGTGATAGGGGCTGATGCTGCCTTCGCCGGTGTCGTGGGCGAAGCCGCCGAGCCTGGCGCCCTGGTTGAGGGCACGGATGGCATTGGCACTGAGCGAGCCGAAGCTCATCGCCGAGATGTTGAAGATCGAGGCCGAATAGGGCCTGGTGCACTGCGGACCGCCGATCTGGATGCGGAAATCCTCGGGCTTGCCGAGCTCGGCCGGACACATCGAGTGGGTGATGAACTCGAAGCCGTTCTGGTAGACGTCGTGCAGGGTGCCGAAGGCCTTGTCGGCGCTCTGGTTCTTGGCGCGCGCGTAGACCAGCATGCGCTGGGCCCGGGAGAAGGGCAGACACTCGTCGTCGGTCTCCAGCAGGTACTGGCGGATTTCCGGGCGGATGTACTCGATCAGGTAGCGGATATTGCCCAGCACCGGGTAGTTGCGCCGCACCGCGTGCTGCGTCTGCCGCAGGTCGTTGACGCCCACGAGGCTGAGTAGCCCGGCGATCAGGGTCAGCGGCCAGAGTCCGGGCGAGCCGGGGAGGAGGGGCAGGGTGACCAGGGTGAGCAGTACGCAGGCGGCGAAGCAGGCATAGCGGCTGAACAGGGTGACACTCATTCGTGGGCTCCTAGAGCGGATCGGAGTATTTCGGGGGAGTAACGGGCTCTTCCAGCACGTCCCGGGCGAACAGGCTTTCGAGATCGTCGAAGTAGGCATGGGTGGCCCTGAGGCTGGCGGTCTCGTCGCTGATCACCTTGTGCAGCTCCTGCAGCATCTGCTCGTCGTGGCGACGGAAGCGCTCCAGGCGCGCGGCGGTCTGCTGCTCGCTGAGGCCCAGCCCGAGCAGCACCTGGCGGCCCATCTCCAGGCTGGAGAAGAAGGTCTCGCGCACCGGGCCGGCCTCCAGGTCGAGCAGGGTGTGCAGCTGCGCCCAGTCCAGGGCGCGGGTGATCACCTTCATGTGCGGATAGCGCTGGCGGACCAGCCGGGCCGTCTGGATGTTGGTCGGCCCGTCGTCGGTGGCGATGACGAAGAACTGCGCATGCTCGGCCTTGGCGGCATGCAGGATCTCCAGGCGCAGGGGGTTGCCGTAGTAGATCGGCAGGTTGCTGATCTTGCGGTTGAACTCCACCGTTTCGACCGCCGTGTCGAAGCCCACGAAGGGCACGCGCTGGGCGTGCAGGAGGCGGGCGACGACCTGGCCGACGCGGCCCATGCCCATGATGATGACCCGCGGCTCATGGTCGATGCTGGGCTCCTCGGGTTCCGGCGCAGCGGCCCGCCGGGCCGGCCTGGCGAACAGCGAGAGCAGCATGACCACCAGCGGGGTGAGCGCCATCGACAGGGTGATGGTCAAGACCAGCAGGTCGTGGAGTCCGGCATCGAACAGGCCGTGGCGGTGGGCGATCGAGAAGATCACGAAGGCGAATTCGCCGCCGCCGGCGAGCACCACGCCAAGGCGCAGGGCGGAGTCGGGCTGCAGCCGTCCGGGAAAGCGCCCGACGAGGGCGATCAGGGGCAGCTTGAGCAGGATCAGCAGCAGGGCCAGGCCGAGCACTGTCCAGAACGAATCGACCAGCAGGCCGAGGTTAATGTTCATGCCGACACCGAGGAAGAACAGCCCGAGCAGCATGCCCTTGAAGGGCTCGATCTTCGCTTCCAGGGCATGGCGGTACTCGGATTCGGCCAGCAGCACGCCGGCCAGGAAGGCGCCGAGGGCCATGGACACGCCGATCCACTCCATCAGCAGGGCGCTGCCCATCACCACCAGCAGCGCGGTGGCAGTGAGGATGTCCTGCAGGTCGCCCTTGGCCACGATGCGGAACAGCGGACGCAACAGGTAGCGCCCGCCGATGATCAGGCCGCCCACGCAGGCGACCACCTTGAGCAGCTCGACCAGCGGGTCTTCGCCGCTGTCCGGCTGGCTGACGCCACTGAGCAGTGGAACCATCGCCATCAGCGGAATGGCCGCAATGTCCTGGAACAGCAGCATCGAGAACGCCAGGCGTCCGTGCGGCATGTGCAGCTCGCGGCGCTCGGCGAGCAGCTGCAGGACGAAGGCGGTGGACGACAGCGCCAGGCCGAGGCCGAGGACGAGGGCGCTGGTCCAGTGCTGCTGGAAGAAGGCCATGGCCATGCCGCCGATGGCCGCACCACACAGCAGCACCTGCGCCAGGCCGGCGCCGAACACCGCATGGCGCATCAGCCAGAGGCGTTTCGGCGACAGCTCCAGGCCGATGATGAACATCAGCATCACCACGCCCAGCTCGGAAATCCTCAGGATGCTGCCGGGCTGATCGATCAGGCCCAGCACGCCGGGACCGATCAGCACGCCGCCGATCAGGTAGCCGAGCACAGCACCCAGCTGCATGCGCTTGGCGAGCGGCACGAGCAAAACCATGGCGAGCAGACACACCACACTGGCCTGCAAGAGGCGCGACTCATGTTCCACTGTGAAATACCTCGATGAGCGGTCCTTGGGAAAGACGAACCGGGCCGGAGCGGCGAACGCCGCCTGGTTCGAGGGAATCCCTCAATTGTGCATCTGCCTTGGCGTTTTGGCAGCTGATCCCGGTCATCGCCAGGATGTCCGTGTATCATTCGCGTTCGCCGTATCCGCGTTTTCGGGGTTTTGGAAACCGGAACCAACAGTTCGCATAATGTATATTATGTTAAATAAATGCTGAACCGGTTCGCCCCGCTACTGCGCCAAGCAAGATTGAGCGCAGGGGCCTCCCCGACATTAGTATTCCGTCGAGGTCAACGGCCAGCCCTGGCCTAAATACGCTCGACGGCCTCCCTGAGCTTGGCAATCAGCGCGGGAATCGAATGCAGGTGCGGCTCCTCCTCCGCGAGCACCCGCTCGAAGGCGCGCTTCTTCAGGGCGCCGATGTCGAAGTTGCCGCGAATGCTCACCGGCACCGTACTGAGCAGAATGTCGAAGAGCCGCTCCACGGCATGCAGGCGCCCCCACAGGTAGTCGTTCTCGCGAATCGAGCGGTCGAGAAATCCGCCAAAGCTGGCGAACGACCGGCCGAGCAGCACATTCTTCTGACCGTCGAGCCGCAGGCTGATCGCGTCCTCGGGGCTGATGCGGTCCACCAGGATCTCCTCGATCGGCCCTGCATCGCTGTCCAGCGACAGCGCGCTCACGGTCGGCCGCAGGATGATGTCCCAGAAGAAATACCCCAGGTAGCCGGTGAGAATGGCGTCGCGGCTCCGCTCCTCCAGGTTCAGGACCAGTGACGAAGCCAGTACCGCATCCGCGTTGTCGGCCGTCCTGGCGAGGTCGCACTCCAGGGCCAGGCGCCCGACCAGCCGGGTGATCTCCTCGAAGGTCTCCGGCCCCGGCCAGGCGCCCTCGCCGCCCGGCTCCAGGAAGATCTCCCGGCAGCCGGCGATAGCCTGCCGGCTGAGAAAGTCGATGTCGTCGTAGATCGACAGCTCGTCGATGCACTTGTGGATCTTGATCTTCAGCAGGTCGAGGGATTCCGAATCGGCTGCGCTGGCGCCGGCCTGCTCGCCGGAAACCCCCGGATAGAGATCGTTGATTTCATGCAGGACGAAGTTCAGTCGCCTCCTTTTGTAGATGACCCCGAAATCCAGAATCATCTTCCCGAACGGCGGCAGCTCGGCGTTTTTATAAAGGTTCTCGGGCATGGCATAGGAGTCGGCGATGATTCCCTGCTGCCTGGCCCAGGTTTCGATGACCTCCTGTACCCGGCACGCTTCCGGCGAATTGGGAGTGTACTGGCAGGCAGTGACGATGATCCGCACGATGAAGTCCAGGGCCTCGAGAACCAGCGAACGCATCCAGACGTCATAGACGATGGTCGTGCCGGACAGCAGGCTGATCGACGAGAGTCGCCAGTGCCGCAGGTCGTCGGCCGTGAGGTCGCTCCTGAGCCGCCCCGCCGTCGCCTGCTCGATCAGTTTGGCGACGATGGGCCGGGCATTGAGGATCGCTGCCTTCAGCCGCCGCGCCTGCACGTTGTAGCGGCTGATGACCGCCAGTTCGTTGTACACGGGGTCATGCCGCGGCAGGTCCGAGAGCGCGCCCCGCAAGGTGGCGAAGAAGCCCGGCACGCCGGTACCGGGAGCCCTGACCATTCCGGGGTTGGGATCGATGAAGACCAGCCGGCGATCCACCTCCCTGAACGCGCAGTGCGTGTGGATGGCCTCGACGCAGGCCATGATCGGCTTGTTGTCGAGCACGCTGCCATCGAGCAGCACCGCCTCCTCGGGATTCTCGCCGCGCTCGAGGTAGTGGCGGAAATTCCGCTCCAGAAAATGCGCGCGGGCCGGCCAGGGCATGTGGCGCGCCGCCAGAATCTCGTCGATCTCGCGAATCCGGGCCGGCGGAAAGGCTCCCGGATAGGAGGCCGTCGCCCGTCCGGCGAAGGCCAGGGAAGGAAAGTTGTCGACGTCGAAATCGCTCAGCAGATGCCCGGTGCGGCGATGGTCAAGGCTGAAATGCAGCAGGTGGCGGTGCTCCCGCTCGTAGGCGACTGCCGGATCGTGGATGAAGATCGGCCGCTCGATCCCCCGGAAATCCGTGACGGTCACCAGCAGGTCGAGCCTGGCCCCCTGCGGCAGCAGCGACTCCCACGGCGAGCTGGAGGTTCTCATTGCCGTCAGACCGTCGAGGATGAGCGTGCTCAGGCGGCGACCGTCCAGGGGCGGCTTGAACCAGCGCGAACGCAGGAATACCGAAATCCGCTTTTCCATCTCGGCATTGGCCTTTCCCGGCAGCAGGCCCTCGCGGTTGAGGCGGATGAGCAAAGGATGCACGAGCGGCCAGAAATACCACTTGCTCCAGAGACGCGCCCTGGCTTCGGGGGCCAGCAGGCCCAGCATGTCGGCCTCGTCGAGCCACAGGTCGGTGATCGGCATCAGGCTGCGATCGTGGGCCAGCGCCGTGGCCAGGGTCACGCCATTGATGCCCCCCGCCGAGGAGCCGGCGATGACGTCGACGATCACCCGCAGGCAGACATCCCTTCCCAGCGTCTCCAGGAATTCCCGGTACAGGTCCCCGGTGGACTGTTCCGGCTCGTCCGGGTAGCGCTCGTGCAGGCTGCGTGCCGGCGTTTCCCGGCCATCGACGGGCTGGTCCGCGTGATAGAGCTTCGACGCCCGGACCAGATTGAGGATTTCCCGGTTGATGCCGTGCTGGTAGATCGCCAGTGAGACGCCGCCAAAGAAAACGACCGCCAGTCGCAGCTCTTTCTCTTTCATCACCTGGCCCTGCTTCCCGGGTAGAACCAGTTTAGATAAGGAAAGACCGAGGGCGGCCCTCGCAGGCATGCGGCAGCCCCGGCACGGCTTGCCAGGCAAGCGGAGCCGGGGCCAAACTCGCCACCATGACCATCACGACGCCCAAACCCCGCCGCGGCCGCCCGCCCAAGGTCGCCCGGGACTTCCCCGATACCCGCGAGGCGCTGATCCGCTGCGGCATGGAAATCCTCACCGAACAGGGCTTCATGTCCACCGGCATCGAGGCCGTGCTCAAGCGCATCGGCGTACCCAAGGGCTCCTTCTATCACTACTTCGAGAGCAAGGAGGCCTTCGGCCAGGCGGTTCTGGAACGCTACGGCGCCTACTTCGCGCGCAAGCTGGACCGCTGGCTGCTGCAGGACGAGGTGCCGCCGCTGCAGCGCCTGCGCGATTTCGTCGAGGACGCCAAGGCCGGCATGGCGAAATACGAATTCCGCCGCGGCTGCCTGGTAGGCAATCTCGGTCAGGAGGTGGCCATCCTGCCGGAGAGCTTCCGCGATCAGCTGGAGGCCACCCTGTGTGACTGGCAGCGTCGTCTGGCTGCCTGCCTGCAGCTTGCCAAGGAGCGTGGCCAGTTGCCTGCCGACACCGACTGCGCCGGACTTGCCGCCTTCTTCTGGATCGGCTGGGAAGGCGCCGTGCAGCGCGCCCGGCTGGTCCGCAACGGCGCACCGCTGGAGATTTTCCTCACGGGCTTTCTCGCCGGACTGCCACGTTAGCCGCGCGCCCTCCTCCTGCCCGGCCGGTTCAGGCCGGCGCGTTCGCCCGCAGGTTCAGCGGGTCCACCATCCCGGCGGCGATGGCCATGCCGACCAGGTCGGCATGCCGTTCGGCCTGCATGCGCTTCATCACCCGCATGCGGTAGAGATCGACGGTCTTCACACTGATCGCCAGCTGCTCGGCGATCTCCCGGTTGGTATAGCCCTGCACCAGCGGCAGCAGTACGTCGCGCTCGCGCGGCGTCAGCGTATCCAGGCGTGCCTGCACCGCCTCCTGACCACGGCTGCCGGAACGGCGCTCGCCGTAACGGCCGAGCGCCTGCTGCACGCTGTCGAGGAGCATCTGCTCGTTGTAGGGCTTCTCGATGAAGTCGCAGGCACCGGCCTTGAAGGCCCGCACCACGATGGGCACGTCGGCGTGCCCGCTGACGAAGATCACCGGCAGGTCGATGCCCCGCGCGCGCATCGCCTCCTGCACGTTCAGCCCGCCCATCCCGGGCATCCGCACGTCCAGCAGCACGCAGGCGTTGAGGCTTGGCTCGCAGGCGTCGAGAAACTCCCGGCCGCTGATGAACGGCAAGGCCTTCAGCCCCACCGACTCGAGCAGCCAGACCGTCGAGTCCAGCATGCCCTGGTCATCGTCCACCACGTACACCACCTGCTCCATCGGGATTCTCCTGTTGTTGTCATTGTGCGCTGTCTTTCCGGGAGGCTGCGGAGCAGCGAGCCGCCCTCCTCCTGAACGTCGCCGGCAAAGGATAAAAGAGCCTGACACCGGGCAATCCAGTCGCCATCGAAGCGGCCAAGTACAGCATGCCTGCCGGCATGCCGGAAGTGCGAACCGCACGACCACCCTGCGCTTGGCCTGTTTGCTGGTTTCAGACTATGCAGGGGTTTTATGGGTAAGGTATTCCTGTTCATTGATTTCCGATTACAGTAATTTTATCAAAAGAAATGCCATCCAGGCATGAGGGGATGCCGCATCACTAAATTTCCGATTACAGGAATATCGCCAACAAGGTACCTGTACCCGTCCGGCGATTTCCGATTTGCAGATCCGGGCTAGATCGAGGCAGGCCTCTTCGAGGCGCTGGTGCCCGGGGCGCGAGAGCGCCTCGACCGCCGGGTTCAGGTCTTCGGCGACGACCTTCGCGCCGCGCGCATGCAGCAACAGGGCAATGGCCTTGCCGATGCCGCTGGCAGCGCCGGTGACCAGCGCGACTTTGCCTTCGACTTCCTGGGGAATGCTGTGCTTGATATCAGTCATGGTGGTCTCCTCCTGGGCGAGCCAGACGAGACATTCGCTGGCCCTGCGCCCGCGGGCGCTGTCGTTATCGACGAGTGCACTGTCTCGCAACGGGGAGCGCCGGGCTTTCGGGGGCTTGCCCAGACTGTCGGAGTTTTGCGCGAAAGTGCGATCACCGAGGCGTCAGCACGTGACGATCACGCCTTGAATCGCCACCGCACCTGCGAATCGGCGGGCAGCGGGATGAATTCGTCATCGCCCGGTACGTCAGGGAAGCGCCGGGCACGCCAGTCTTCGGCGGCCTGCAGGATTCGCTCGGGCCGGCTGGAGACGAAGTTCCAGTAGATGTGTCGGCGACCTTCCAGCGGCTCGCCACCCAGCAGCAGGAGCCGGGTGGGCCCGACGGCGCGCAGCACCACCTCGCTATCCGGGCGAAGCACCACCAGACGATCAGCGCCGAAGCGCCCCGGCTGACCGACCACCTCGACCTCGCCGCTCACCATATAGAAGGCGCGCTCAATGTGCTCGGCCGACAAGCGATAACACGCGCCCGCCTGCAACTGGAGGTCGGCGTAGAACAGATCAGAAACCGTCTGGGTGGGCGACTGGACGCCTTCGAGAGATCCGGCCAGCAGGCTCAGCGAAGCACCGTCCCCTTGGATCAGCGGGATGCGCTCGGCGAGACCGAACTGGCCGGCGCCCGCCACCAGGGTGAACTGATCGCCAAGACCGCCACCAAGCTGTTCGGCTGATGGTCGAAACTTGCCCAATGGCGAGCCCTTTCCCTTCTGTTACTGAAACGAGCGATGACCATGAATACTGCTGAGCAGCTGTTGCACCTGCATTTCGAAACCTTTGTCGATGACCACGAACGGTGGAAGACGCTGATCGCCGACGACCTGGTGTGGGAGCTGCCGTTCGCGCCTGCGCTCGGTCATCCGGCCCGCCTCAGTGGGCGCGATCAGGTGCTCAGCCACGTCGGCTGGTTTGTCGGCGCCGTGGAGAACTTCCGCTTCCATGATCTGAAGGTGCACCCCGGCGCGGCCCCCTCCGAGGCGAGCGCCGAGGTCAAGGCCGAGGGCTTGATCAAGCCGACCGGACGTCTCTACCAGCAGGACTACGTGCTGTTCGTCCGCGTCGAAAACGGCAAGCTGGCCTTCATCCGCGAATACTTCGACCCGGTCCGGGCCGCCATTGCGCTGGATGCGCCTATTCCTGCACTGGCCAGCTGAGCCGGTCGGGTCGACCTAATCGAGGCTGCCCATCCCTGCGCTACCCTATCGATCGCAGCCCTCGCTTGAGGGCTTTGCCGATGGGAGCATGCCGTGCACCAGACCGAACCGGATGTACCGCCACTGAGTGATGCCCAACGCATCACCGCCGAATCGATGCTGCATTATCTGCCTGGCGAGCAGCAGGCCTTGCCGCCGCGCCCGCAAATGCAGGATGTGGTGGTGCAGCTGTTCACCCATCACACCATCGTCGAGCCGATATTGGTTCCCGCCGTGGTGGAGCCGCTGCTGGTGCTGGTGCTGGCCGGCGCCGCCAACATCGAAGAACGCTCCCTCGGCGGGGAATGGGAAGCCGCCAACGTTCAGGCCGGCGATTTCTTCCTCACCAACACCAGCGAGCCGTATGAGATGCGCTGGCAAACACAGGACGGCGATGTCTTCGAGGTGATGCACCTATATCTCGGCCTGCCACTCATCGATCAGGCCGCACGGGATCTGCTGGGCAAACACGCCACCCCGGTGACCTTTCTCGATGTGTCCGGTGCACGTGATGAACGGGTGAGGTTCATGCTGGATCAGCTGCGCATCGAGCTGATCAGCGAGCGCCAGCCCAGCCCGCTGTTCGCACGTAGCCTGGCGCAGGCGCTGGCCGTGCATCTGGTCCGCACCTACCTTGATCCGCACAGCGTTGCTAGGCGCGGCAATGCGCTGCAGGCGTACAAGCTGCGGCGCGTCATCGAAGCGATGAGCGAGCGCCTGGCCGACGACTTCAGCCTGACACACCTGGCCGAAATCGCGGATCTGAGCGAGTATCACTTCAGCCGGATGTTCAAGCGCGCCACCGGCTTGTCGCCCTCGCAGTACTTCATCCGCCTGCGCATGGCGCGCGCCCGCCATCTGCTGCTCGAGACGGACCGCAGCATCATCGACATCGGGATGGAGGTCGGCTACTCGAGCCCGAGCCATTTCTCCCAGGTATTTCGCCGCGAGGTGGGCGTCACGCCCAGGGCCTATCGCCAGGCGTGATGCTCGCCCCGGGCCTTACAGGTTCTGCGGCCTGAAGCGCTCGCTCAAGCACTCCTCGATCAGGGGCGCATCCACACGGCTGGCAGGCGCTGCGCTCAATCCGCACGTCTCGAACGTGTTCGACGACCTTCCCGAGCTGTTGCCGACGCAAACGACCGCATCGACCAAGTCAGCCGTGGGCACGTTGATCACGCACTCGCGACTGCGGCGTATCAACTCGTAGCTGTGGTTGCCTTCTCAGATGTAGCAACCAAAGAGCGCAGGGCTGAATTGCATCATCAGGTGCCAGCCCATGGTCATGATGTTGGTTTCGCCCTGCCAGGCGGAGGTGACCAGCACCGATGAGGGTCAGCCTCTCGCAGGCTCGACCTGCCGTCTGTTGCGGGCCTGCCGGCGATGTCGCGAAATTGCGGACGAAAAAAGCCGGGCAATCGCCCGGCTTGGCCAGCTGTCTGCGACGCGCCGCGTTTACAAACTGGCATCGAGGACCAGCTTGCCACGTGTGTGCCGCCCCCAGCTCTTGCGCAACGCGCCTTCGGCTTGGGATAAGGGCAACACTTCCACTTCGATCACCAGGTCGCCCGTCTCGAACAACGCGGCGATCTTCTGAAGCTGAGCGCCATCGGAGCGTGCCGCGAAATGCTTGCCCGTTGCGCCGACCGCCTCTGCCTGTGCGGCGTCAGGCGGGCTCACTGGGGAAACCAGTACACCCCCAGGTTTCAGTACCGACCATGAACGTGTCTGCGTATCGCCACCAACCAGGTCCAGCACGACATCGACCGAGTCCACGACGGTCTCGAACGGCGTCTGGGTGTAGTCGATCACCTGAGAGGCACCTAGCTCCCGCAGGTACTCATGGTTGCGCGCCGAGGCCGTGGCAATGATGGTGGCGCCAGCGATCCGCGCCATCTGCACCGCCATGCTGCCGACCCCGCCAGCGGCGCCGTGGATGCACCGTCTGCCCTGGCTTGATCTGCGCATGCTCATGCAGCGCTTGCCAGGCGGTCAGCGCCACAGCCGGAACGCCACTTGCCTGCAGGGCCGACAACCGACCCGGTTAGATATCGCTGGCTACAGAAGAAGCCTGTCGGCAAGGAGCGCCGCCGAGGATGAATCACCACCGAGCCCTCGCCCTGTTCATCGGCGGCGCCGGCGACAAGAAGCCCTACTACCTCGCCGGCCCCTACCGCAACATCGCCTACGCGCAGGCGCCTTTCGACCGGCGCATCGAGCAGGCCGGGCTGGCGGCCGCCTGCCGGTCGCTCTACCTCGGCTATCACGAAGTACGCGGCGAGCCAGCCATCGGCCGGCTGGTGACTGCCGCAATCCCGGACAAGGCCACGCCCATCTATATCGTCGGCCACAGCATTGGCGCCTGGAGCGGCGCGCACCTGTCGCAGCGGCTCAGCGAATGGGGCTACCGGGTGGAGATGCTGGTGACCCTGGACCCGGTCGGTTCTGGTCTGCTGGTGCGGCTGGGCTCGAACATCCCCTA
Source organism: Azotobacter chroococcum (assembly GCF_002220155.1). Lineage (NCBI taxonomy): Bacteria > Pseudomonadati > Pseudomonadota > Gammaproteobacteria > Pseudomonadales > Pseudomonadaceae > Azotobacter > Azotobacter chroococcum. The sequence continues at coordinate 2,289,388 of NZ_CP011835.1, forward strand.
CCGCCGGCCGGCGCCGCGCAGCCGCTTGTGGATCAACGTGCGCGCCGAGCCGGGGCGGCCGAACGCTTCGGATCTGGTGGCACGGCTGGGGCGCAAGTGGCAGGTCGCCGGCGAGCCGGACATCGACCAGGCGCTGGACACCAACCATGCCAATGCCGGGGCGCTGTTCTGCAAGCCGCTGCGCGATGGCCGCTCGGCCGCCGACTGCATGTTCGAGTCGGTTGTCGGCCAGTTGCGCGCCTGATCGTGGGCCGGGCGCTTCAGCGTCACCTCAGGCGCGACGCCTGCTCGGCGATTACCACACAGACAGCGCAGCTCGCCGGCAAGGGTGGCAGCCAGCTCCAGTCGCTGCACACTCAATTACCCTCAGCACCCTTGTCATAGGGAAAAAATTTCCCTTGCATCCCGGCCATGGCCATGTACATAGGGGTTGCCGCAGAATTCGGAAAAAATCATACGCTAAGCGCCAGGTTATTGGCTGGAAGCCACAGCCGGCCTGGGGTGTCCGGCTGGGTTATACCTCAACCGGACGTCAGCCGTGACCAGCCAGCAGCGTCAGGTTAGGGCTCATTTTGATGTTTCCTGACGCAATTGCATCTGGGTCTATGGCCTCAACCTGACGGTTCGAGGCTAAACGTACGATTTTTTCCGTTTTCTGCGACGCCCCCTACATAGCGACCGCAACTGGAAAATCAAGATCTACCCGGACGACCACGCACCGCCGCACTTCCATGTACAAACGCCCGAGGGCGAGTCGCTGGTGGAGATCGACGGGCTCAAGGTGCTCGGCAAAGGCGCCGAGCCCAAAGCCCTCAAAGCCGCCCTGGCGTGGGCGGCGCAACATGCCGCTGAACTGCAGCAGGTATGGGACGAGCAGAACCGGAGGAACTAGACCATGACCAGCAAAGTCCGCATCCACAGCGTGAAGCCCGTTGCCGGCAAGCATGCCCTGCAGGTCGAGTTCAGCAACGGCAAGCGCTACACCGTCCAGCTGGCCGAGCACATCCGCAGCTTGCCAGTGCTCAAGCCGCTGGAAGACCTGGAGCGGTTCCGTCAGGCCCAGGTCGGCGAATGGGGCTTCGATGTGACCTGGGGCGACGACCTCGAGCTGCCCGCCACCACCCTGCACCGCCTTGCACTGGAGCAGGCTGGCGAGGTGATGCCGACCCAAGCCTTCAAGCACTGGCTGGCCGCCAACAAGCTCTCCCTGACCACAGCTGCCATCGAGCTGGGCTTTAGCCGGCGCACCATCACCGCTTACAGCAGCGGCACGGCGTTGATCCCCAAGCATGTGGCACTGGCCTGCAAGGGCTGGGAGTACGAGCACAAGGCCATGTCTGCCAAGGCAGAAGACAAGAAGGCGCGCCGCGCCTCCTGTTGATGTCCGCGGCCGCAGCCTGCTGCGGATCTGTTCATCGGTAGTGCCGGTTCGGCGTCACTTCAGGCGAGCCACCTGCTCAGCGATAACCACATGGAGGATGCTCCGCAGGCAGCGCAGCTCGCCGGCCAGGGTTGCCGCCAGCTCCGGGCGCTGCGCGATCAACTCGGCATTCTCGCGTTCGACCTGCGCATAGAGCGCCTGCGCCTCGCCGACAATCTTGTCCCGCAGGCTGTCCAGCAGGCGCACGACAGTGCCCGGCTTGATCTGCATGGCTTCACCCGCCTCCGCCAGGCAGCGGCGGTCGATGTCGGCGATCCGCACGCGGCCTTCTATCGGCCAGGCCAAGGTGGTCGCTGCCGGCCAACGGGCTTGGCCGAACGCAGGCGTGTCGTACACGGCGGTGCAGATCAGGTCGTAGAATGGCGCCAGCTGGATGCCGGCATGGGAGACCAGGAAGCTGAGGTTTTTCAGGTGGGCGTCGGAACACCAGCCACTGGAACAACGCCGTGCGCGCCACCGCCGCGCTGCGGCAGGCGGCCGCCAGCTCCATCAGCCGGCCCACGCTGCCTTCGAGGTATTTATAGGCCGCGCTCAGCCCCAGCAGCTGGCAGGCGTCGATACTGTGCAGGCGGCGCCAGCCCTCGGCGCCCGGCTGGCGGTCGAAGCGTTCGATCAGGTACACCGGCTGAGGCACATAACGGCGCTCCACCCGTGGCACCGCCAGGCCGAGCCGCCGGGCCAAGGTCATCACGAACCACTCGTTGATCGCCGAATGGGCGTAGGACTCATGCGGATGGTCGGGCTTGAGGATATGCGTCGAGGGCGTCCGCCCGGACGGCTCGAACAGCTCACCGTCCTGCAGCACCACCGCCAGCTTGTGCTGGGCGCCGGCCAGCGACATGCGCTTGAGCGCACCCTCGACCAGCGGGACGCTCGGCATGGCGGCGATGCGCGCGCTCAGGTCGGCATCGCTCAACGGCCGCAGGCCGCCCTCACCCTGCTCGCTCCCCGGCGGAAGCAAGGTCAGCGAGCCGGCGGACTCGGCCCCGTAGTGGCCGAGCAGGCTGAATGCATCGGCGCCATCCACCCTGGCCGCGCTGGCCAGCAGGACTCGCTGGCCTTCCTCAGGCAACAGGTTGTCGAAGTACCACTGCACCGGCCGTCGCGAGCTTCCGTCCTGTTGCTCTTCGGCTTGCAGGGGCAGGCCGGGGCACAGGGCGAAGTTGCCGGACGCCTCCAGCCAAGCCGGCGCATAGCGGAAGGACCAGATGCCGTAGCGGTCGCTCAGGGTGCCGATTCGCTGGCGGTCGATCCAGGCCAGTAGCGTGCGCTGTATCAGCGAGGCCCCTCGGGACTGGTCTGATGAGCCGTCTTCGCCTGGCGGGCGGCCTTGGCGCGCTGCTTGCGAGTATGCAGTTGCTGTGCCGCGGCGAGCTGGCTGGCCACCTCGTCGGGGACATCGAGGATCACCCGCACGCCCAGCCCCTCCAGCACCTGGAACAGCTTGCCCCATTGCACGGTTTCCCCGCCGCTTTCGACCTTGCCCATGAAGGACTCGCTGACACCGATGCTGCCGGCGGCATCGTCCTGGCGAATGGACTGGGCTTTGCGGCTGGCCCGTACCACGGGGCCGATGTCGTCGGCGGAAATGATCTCGATGCGCATGACCTAATCCTCACGATCGCAAGGATTTCTGGCAGGTGCAGGGTAGGCAAGCCGCCAATCCTTGTGATCGAAAGGATTTCACGTCGAACGCGGCAAGACAATACCCTGCCTCGGACGGCGATGGTCAGGCAATCCCGATTTCAGTAACGTGATGCGGCCTCAGTCTTGCTGCAGGCTGAGGCTTCAAGGATAGATAACCGAGGACAACGGGTGATTTCCTCTGCACGCATGGGCGACATGCACGTCTGCCCTTTGCCGGTTCTGGAGCCCGTCATCATGATACGCGCTGGCCTTCATCGCGGCCGACGAGCAGGAGACCCTCGACATCGCCGCCGACGTGGGGAGTCTGGACGAGCAACTGAAACACCACGAGCGCCTGGATGCCGCACGGCAGAATTTCGTCCTCGGCAACGTCAAGGCCCGGCTGCGGATGGTCGCCCAGTACGCGATCGCCAATGCCCGCGGCGGGCTGGTGATCGGTACCGACCATGCCGCCGAGGCGGTGATGGGCTTCTTCACCCAATTCGGCGACGGCGCCTGCGATCTCGCCCCTATCGCCGGCCTGGTCAAGGGGCAGGTGCGCGCCCTTGGCGCCCACCTGGCGGCGCCCGGGCATCTGGTCCTCAAGCTGCCGACCGCCAATCTCGAGGAGCTGCGCCCGGGCAGGCCGGACGAGGACGCGCATGGCGTTTCCTACGCCGACATCAATGCCTTCCTGCACGGCCGGGAGGTGAGGCGGCCTGCCAGCGCATCGTCCGGGCATACGAGGCGACCCGACACAAGCGCGATCTGCCCCTGGTACCCTGTCCCTGAGCGCGCCCGCCCTCTCCGGGAGCTTTCAAGCTATCTGGAGTCCGGCCGCGTATCGCCCTGCTGGACCGGCAGCCGGCAGCACATCGACAGCCCGACGCCTTCGGCGCGCTGCGCTTCCAGGGAACCGCCGAAGCCCTCGACGATGCTGCGACTCATCGACAGGCCCAACCCCAGCCCTTCCGGCTTGCTGGTGTAGAACGGCGTGAACACCCGCTCCAGCTCGGCGTCGCTCAGCCCCGGCCCGCAGTCGCGCACCTCGATCGTCATCCGGCCGGCCTCGGCACGGGCCGTCAGCACGACGCGGGTGGGCTGGCCGGGATGGGCCTCATGGTTGGCGTCGATGGCATTGCGCAGCAGGTTGAGCAGGACCTGCTCGAGCAGCACGCGGTCGGCATAGACCGGTGGCAGGCCGTCCGGCAATTGCGCCTCGATCGTCACCTGGCCGGCACTCGCCTCCCAGCCACAGAGGCGCACCGCGCACCGCGCCACCTCAGCCACGTCGAGCGCCTGCATGCGCCGCTGGCCCTTGCGCAGGAAGGCACGCAGCCGCTTGATCACCTCCGAGGCATGCTGGGCGTGCTCGGTGATGCGCTCCAGCCCCTGGGCCACGCGCAGCACCGCCTGGGGATTGTGCTCCAGGGACTGCAGGTAGCGCTGGCTGGCGCTGGCGTAGTTGACCACCGCCGCCAGCGGCTGATTGATCTCGTGGGCGAGCCCCGAGGCCAGCTCGCCGAGGCTGACCAGCCGCGCAGTATGCGCCAGCTCGTCCTGGTGACGGTGCTGCTGCGCCTCGCGCAGTTCGCGCTCGGTCATGTCGCGCGCCACCAGCGAGTAGTAGCGTTCGCCGCCGATCGCGGAGTGCGCCAGCAGTACCAGCGAGACCGGCACCGAAGCGCCGCCGCCGGTCGGCTGCAGACGCGCGTCGGCGCTCCAGGCGCCTTGCCGCTCGGCGGTGTTCCAGCCCTCGGCCTGCAGGCGCGCCAGGTCGTCACGGGCAAAGAGTCCGGCCAGTGACGGCATCGGCTGCCGTTCGCCGATCCCCAGGGTGCGCCGGGCAGCCGGATTGAGATAGGTGACCTGCCCGGCCGGGTCGATGAACAGCACCAGATCGGTGTTGGCCTCCACCACGCCGGCCAGCCGCCGATTGTTCTCCTCGGCCCGCACCCGGGCGGTGATGTCCCGCGACACGCTGATCACCTCCACCACCGCGCCGGTGTAAGTGTCGCGGATCGCCCGGCTGGCCGTCTCGAACCACAGGTAGTGCCCGGCACGGTGACGAACCCGGTAGCTCATGGTGTGGTAGCCGTGCTGCTCGAGCGCTTCGCGGGCACAGCGCAGCTGCGTCCGCTCGCGGACATGCACGAGTGTGCGTACCGGCTTGCCGCGCAGCTCCTCCGGCCAGTAGCCGAGCAGGGTCCAGGAAGCCGGCGAGGCGTCGAGGAAGCGGCCGTCGGGATCGTGGCGGGAAATCAGGTCGGTGGTGTTCTCGGTGATCAGCCGGTACAAGCGGCGCGCCCTGGCCGCCTCGCGCTCGCCAAGGATCTGTGCGCTGGCGTCCCGGCAGCGCGCCAGCACCCTCCCCTCCTGCGGATCGGGAACGAAGTTCCAGAGCAGGACCCGCTCGCCGAACTGCGCCTCGACCTCCTCGATGGCACGCCGCTGCTCCAGGCAGGCGCGCACCAGCTGCGCGTGATTCGCCGGCAGGCAACCGGCCAGCACCTGCGGGCCAGACTCACCGAGCAGCGCCAGCAGGGCCGCGTTCAGTTCGAGGGGCCGGGCCTGGACATCCAGCAGCAGACTCGGTTGCGGGTCGAGCGCCAGCAGCGGCGAGACACTGGAAGGAACGGAATGCGTGGGCATGGGGCGTCTTCCGGCTGATGATCTGAGATCACGGGGGATCAATATAGTAAAAATACCATATTTATTCAGTAGTATTTACATATCAAATGGAGATTGCTATATAGATCTACGAAGGATGTACCAGCCACCCGCCGGAACGGGGAGGCTGAGAGGCAATAAGAGCTAACAATTAGCCTGAAAGGATAAGAACATGTCGATCTTCGAACAGGGCCTGTCGCGCTCTCAAGTCAACCACGTCCCGCTTTCCCCGCTGAGCTTCATCGAGCGCAGCGCCGCCGTCTATCCGCACCGCCCCGCCGTGATCCACGGCTCGATCCGCCGCAACTGGGCCGAAACCTATGTGCGCTGCCGCCGCCTGGCCTCGGCCCTCGCCGGCCGCGGCATCGGCAAGGGCGACACCGTCGCGGTGATGCTGCCGAACATTCCGCAGATGCTCGAGGCGCACTTCGGCGTACCGATGATCGGCGCCGTGCTCAACACCCTCAATGTGCGCCTGGACGCCGAGGCCATCGCCTTCATGCTGCAGCACGGCGAGGCCAAGGTGCTGATCGCCGACCGCGAGTACCAGGAGGTGATCCATGCCGCGGTCGGCATGCTCGCCCACCCGCCGCTGGTGATCGACGTCGACGATCCGGAATACGGCGAGGGCCAGCCGGTCAGCGATCTGGACTACGAGGCGCTGCTCGCCGAGGGCGATCCCGAGTTCGCCTGGCAGTGGCCGGAGGACGAGTGGCAGGCCATCAGCCTCAACTACACCTCGGGCACCACCGGCAACCCCAAGGGCGTGGTCTACCACCACCGCGGCGCCTACCTGAACTCGCTGGGCAACCAGATGGTCTGGGCGATGGGCAACCATCCCGTGTATCTCTGGACCCTGCCGATGTTCCACTGCAACGGCTGGTGCTACCCCTGGACCGTCACCGCCCTGGCCGGCGCACACGTTTTCCTGCGCCGGGTCGACCCGCAGAAGATCCTCACCCTGATCCACGAGCACCGCGTCACCCACCTGTGCGGCGCGCCCATCGTGCTCAACGCCCTGGTCAACATGCCCGATTCGGCCAAGGCCGCCATCGACCATCCGGTCAACGCCATGGTCGCCGGCGCCGCGCCGCCGGCCAAGGTGATCGGCGCGGTGGAGGAAATGGGCATCAAGGTCACCCATGTCTACGGCCTCACCGAAGTCTACGGCCCGGTCACCGTGTGCGCCTGGCACGAGGAATGGGACGAGTTGCCGCTGGACGACCGGGCACGGATCAAGGCGCGCCAGGGCGTGCGCTACCCGACCCTGGAAGGGGTGATGGTGGCCGATCCGCAGACCCTCAAGCCACTGCCGCGCGACGGCGAGACCATCGGCGAGATCTTCATGCGCGGCAACACGGTGATGAAGGGCTACCTGAAGAATCCCACCGCCACTGCCGAGGCCTTCGAGGGCGGCTGGTTCCACACCGGCGACCTGGGCGTCTGGCATCCGGACGGCTACGTGGAGATCAAGGACCGCCTGAAGGACATCGTGATCTCCGGTGGCGAGAACATCTCGACCATCGAGGTGGAAGGCGTGCTCTATCGCCATCACGGTGTCCTCGAGGCAGCCGTGGTGGCCCGCCCCGACGAGAAATGGGGAGAAACCCCCTGCGCCTTCGTCACCCTCAAGGCCGGCCACGAACGAACCAGCGAGGCGGAGATCATCGCCTTCTGCCGCGAGCACCTGGCCGGCTTCAAGATCCCCAGGCGCGTGGTCTTCAGCGAACTGCCGAAGACCTCCACCGGCAAGATCCAGAAATACGTCCTGCGCGAAAGGGCCAGGGCGCTGTAGCGCCAGCCCTGATCGACTCCGCAAAACAGATCGAGAAGACATGGCGCCTGGCTCCGGCCGAGCGCCAGAGGTAGCGGCGCGCCCGAAGGGGCGGTCGCGAATGGTACAGAGACAACAACAACAATCCGGTGCCCAACGATGAACCAACCAATATCACTGCATACCCAGAGTTACGATCAGATCCGCAACAATCCGAAATTCCGCCAGCTGGTGCAAAGCCGCTCGCGCCTGGCATGGTCGCTGAGCGCTACGGTATTTGGCGCCTATTCCCTGTTCATGCTGACGGTGGCCTTCGCCCCGCAATGGCTGCATCAACCACTCGGCGAAGACACCCTGCTCACCGTCGGTCTGCCGGTTGGTGCGGCGATCATCGTCTTCTCCTGGCTGCTCACTGGCTGGTACGTGCGCAGCGCCAATACCCGTTTCGACGCCCTCAGCGCCCAGATCCTCAAGGAGAGCCAGCAATGAGTCCGCTTCGCGCCCTTGGCCTTGCCGGCCTCTGCCTGCTCTCCACCAGCGCCTTCGCCGCCCCAGTGATCGTTGCGGAAAAGCAGCCTCTCAACCTGCATGCCATCGGCATGTTCTTCGTCTTCGTCCTCGGCACCCTGGCAATCACCTGGTGGGCCTCCCGCCAGACCCGCTCCACGGCCGACTTCTACACCGCCGGCGGCGGCATCAGCGGCTTCCAGAACGGCCTGGCGATCGCCGGCGACTACATGTCCGCCGCCACCCTGCTCGGCCTGTCCAGTCTGGTGTTCGCCAAAGGCTACGACGGCTTCATCTATACCGTGGCGTTCTTCGTCGGCTGGCCGCTGATCACCTTCCTGATGGCCGAGCGGCTGCGCAATCTAGGCCGCTTCACCTTCGCCGACATCGTCTCCTACCGTCTCGACCAGACCCGCATCCGCACCTTCGCCGCCTTCGGCTCGCTGACCGTGGTGTGCTGCTATCTGGTGGTGCAGATGGTCGGCGCCGGCCAGCTGATCAAGCTGCTGTTCGGTCTCGACTACCCGGTGGCGGTGGTGGTGGTCGGCGCGCTGATGCTGGTCTACGTGATCTTCGGCGGGATGCTTGCCACCACCTGGGTACAGATCATCAAGGCGGTGCTGCTGCTCGCCGGCGGTACTACCCTGGCGCTGCTGGCAATGGCCCAGTTCGGCTTCAGCTACGAAGCCCTCGCCGCCCGCGCCATCGACAGCCACGCCATCGGCAAGGCGATCATGGGCCCCGGCTCGATGCTCGCAGACCCGCTCAACGCCGCCTCCATGTCGCTCGGCCTGGCCTTCGGCATCGCCGGCCTGCCACACATCCTGATGCGCTTCTTCACCGTGCCGAACGCCAAGGAAGCCCGCAAGTCAGTGTTCTACGCCACTGGCTTCATCGGTTTCTTCTTTCTGGTGGTCATCACTCTCGGCTTCTCCGCCATCGTCATCGTCGGCACCGACCCGCAGTACTTCGTCGGCGGCGACATCAAAGGCGCGCTGATCGGCGGCGGCAACATGGTCGCCATGCACCTGGCCAAGGCAGTGGGCGGCAACCTGTTCCTCGGCTTCCTATCCGCCACGGCCTTCGCCACCATCCTCGCTGTGGTCGCCGGTCTGGCCCTGGCCGGCGCCTCGGCGATCTCCCACGACCTCTACGCCACCGTACTGAAGAAGGGCCAGGCCAGCGAGAGGGACGAGATGCGCGTGACCCGCATCGCCACCATCGGCCTCGGCCTAGTCGCCATCGGTCTCGGCATCCTGTTCGAGAAACAGAACGTCGCCTTCCTGGTCGGCCTGACCTTCGGCGTCGCCGCCTCGACCAACTTCCCGGTGCTGATCATGGCCATGTACTGGAAGGGCCTGACCACCCGCGGTGCTCTCTGGGGCGGCTGTGCCGGCCTGGTCAGTGCGCTCCTGCTGGTGATCCTGTCGCCGGCAGTATGGGTCACGGTGCTGGGCAACGCCAAAGCGATCTTCCCCTACGACCATCCGGCGCTGTTCTCCATGCCGCTGGCCTTCCTGGTCATCGTCGTGGTTTCCAAACTCGACCGCAGCGCCCGTGCCGAGCAAGAGCGGGCAGCCTTCGACGACCAGTTCGTCCGTGCCCAGACCGGCCTGGGGGCCGCCGCGGCCAGCGCGCACTGAGGGCTTGCGCGAACCGCACCCTGCCGGGGACAGGGTGCGGTTTGCCGACCACCGTTCCTCTGGCGGTTAGTGCCGCCAGCACCTACTGTGTGCGGTACGGCCCGGGCGCACGGGTCGAAACCACCAGGAAATCAGCCAACCCCGTCAACACGGAAACCAAGCATGAACGATCATCTGAAGAGCACGAGCGATCTGCGCATCGCGATCATCGGCGCCGGCACCATGGGCAACGGCATCGCCCAGGTCTGCGCGCTGGCAGGCCTTCCGGTCACCCTCGTGGACATCTCCGACACGGCCCTCGAGCGCGGTCTCGCCACCCTCTCCAACAACCTGGAGCGGCAGCTGAAGAAGGGCCTGATCAGTGAAGCGGACAAGCAGGCCGCCCTGTCCCGCATCCATCCGCAGACCAGCTACGGCGCCCTTGCCGGGAGCAGCCTGGTCATCGAGGCGGCTACCGAGAATCTCGACCTCAAGCGGCAGATCCTCGCCCTGATCGAGGAAGTGACGGAGCCTGACGCCCTGATTGCCAGCAACACCTCCTCACTGTCGATCAGCCAACTGGCGAGTGCGCTGAGCAACCCCGAACGCTTCATCGGCCTGCACTTTTTCAATCCGGTACCGCTCATGACCCTGGTGGAGGTCATTCGCGGTCTGCAGACGTCTGAATCCACCCATGCCAGGGCACTGGAATTCGCCGAGCATGTCGGCAAGACCGCCATCTCGGTGCGCAACAGCCCGGGCTTCGTGGTCAACCGCATCCTCTGTCCGATGATCAACGAGGCGATCTTCGTTCTCCAGGAAGGCCTGGCCAGCGCCCAGGACATTGACACCGGCATGCAGCTCGGCTGCAACCACCCCATCGGCCCCCTGGCGCTGGCCGACCTGATCGGCCTGGATACGCTGCTGGCGATTCTCGAAACCTTCTACCGCGATTTCGGCGATCCCAAGTACCGCCCGGCCAGCCTGCTCAAGGAAATGGTCGCGGCCGGCTACCTGGGCCGCAAGAGCGGCCGCGGCTTTCACGTCCACGCCTGAGCCGCGCTCTCGACACCGGCCGCCCGGACCGCACCGGGCGACCGTTTCATGACAAGAAAACGAGGTCCGTCATGCCCGAATACCACGCCCCCCTGCGCGACATGCGCTTTGTCCTGCATGAGGTGTTTGCCGCCGGCCAGCTCTGGGCACGCCTGCCCGCGCTGGCCGAGACGGTGGATGCCGAGACCGCCGACGCCATTCTCGAGGAAGCCGCCAAGGTCACCGGCGAACTGCTCGCCCCGCTCAACCGCAGCGGCGACGAGGAAGGCGCGCACTGGGACAACGGCGTCGTCAGCACCCCGGCCGGCTTCCGGGAAGCCTACGCCACCTACATCGAGGGCGGCTGGGTCGGCCTGGCCGGCAATCCCGCCTACGGTGGCCTGGGGATGCCGAAGATGCTCGCCGTGCAGTTCGAGGAAATGCTCTACTCCGCCAACGCCAGCTTCACCCTGTATTCGGCGCTGACCTCCGGCTGCTGCCTGGCACTGGACGCCCACGCCAGCGAGGAGCTCAAGCAGCTCTACCTGCCGCGCCTGTACAGCGGCGAATGGGCCGGCACCATGTGCCTGACCGAAGCCCATGCCGGCTCCGACCTCGGGCTGCTGCGCACCCGCGCCGAACCACAGGCCGACGGCAGCTATGCGATCAGCGGCAGCAAGATCTTCATCACCGGCGGCGAACAGGATCTGACGGCGAACATCGTCCATCTGGTGCTGGCCCGCCTGCCCGACGCACCGGCCGGCTCGAAGGGCATCTCGCTGTTCCTGGTACCCAAGTTCCTGGTCGGATCCGATGGTGCCCTCGGCGCGCGCAACAGCCTGTCCTGCGGCTCGCTGGAACACAAGATGGGCATCAAGGCCTCGGCCACCTGCGTGATGAACTTCGACGGCGCCACCGGCTACCTGGTCGGCGAGCCCCACAAGGGTCTGGCCGCCATGTTCACCATGATGAACTACGAGCGCCTGTCCATCGGCATCCAGGGCATCGGCTGCGCCGAGGCTTCCTATCAGAATGCCGTGGCCTATGCCCGCGAACGCCTGCAGGGCCGCGCCCCGGGTGGTGCCCAGGCACCGCAGAAGAGCGCCGATCCTCTTATCGTCCACCCCGATGTGCGGCGCATGCTGCTGACCATGAAGGCGCTGACCGAGGGTGGACGGGCCTTCTCCACCTACGTCGCCCAGCAGCTGGACCTGGCCAAGCATGCCGAGGATGCCGACGAGCGCCGCCGCGCCGAAGCGCTGGTGGCGCTGCTCACTCCCATCGCCAAGGCCTTCTTCACCGATACCGGGCTGGAAAGCTGCATCCATGGCCAGCAGCTGTTCGGCGGTCACGGCTACATCCGCGAATGGGGGCAGGAGCAGCTGGTGCGCGACGTGCGCATCGCGCAGATCTACGAGGGCACCAACGGCATCCAGGCGCTCGACCTGCTGGGCCGCAAGGTAGTGGCCAACGACGGCGCGGCACTGCGCCTCTTCGCCGCGGAGATTCGCGCCTTCGTCGACACGCCGGCCGCGCCCCGGCCGTTCGCCAGCGAGCTGCTGACCGCCCTGGAACGCCTGGAGAGCATCAGCGCCTGGCTGCTCGAGCAGGCTGGCAAGGATCCGGCACTGGTCAGTGCCGTGGCAGTGGAGTACCTGAACCTGTTCGGCTACGTCGCCTATGCCTACATGTGGGCACACATGGCCGCCGTGGCCCAGGCCAGCCGCGCCAGCGATGAGGCCTTCTACGACGCCAAGCTGTCTACTGCGCAGTTCTTCTTCAGCAAGCTGCTGCCACGCATCCACTCCCTGGATGCCGTCATCCGCGCCGGCAGCGCCCCGCTCCTGGAACTGGCCGACGATCAGTTCTGATTGCCCTCGGCAGCCGGCGAGGCCTTGTGCCGAGCCGGCTGACGGGCGGACTCCGGCCTTACTGCAGCATGCCCATCGCTGCTTCCATCGAATCGCTCAGGTCTTCATCGGCCTGCACGTCCAGATCGGGATCGAGGCCAAGCTTGGCGAACGCCGCAATTCCCCTCCAGTCGAGCCGTGTGAAGGGATGCTCGGTACCGACATGGCTCAACAGCTCCGCCACCTGGACTATATCCACGTAATCCACCTGGGCAGAATCCCGGGCGAAGTTCAGGTACTCGCCGGGAACGCCGGTGATAGAGACGGGAAACTCCCAGCTGCGCAGAATCCTGTCGCCAAGGCTCGGGTGGGTCTGCTCGATGATCTGGTCGAGGACGGCTGGATCGGCCAGCAGCTCGTCGTGGGTTTCCGCATAGGTGAGAATGGGCAGAACGCCGATCCGGCTCACCAGGCCGGCCAGGGTCGCCTGGTCGGGCACCAGGCGGGTGTAATGACGGCAGAGCATGTAACAGATGCCGGCAACTTCGCTGCTCTTCCTCCAGACCTCACGCATCTTGCGGTCTACCACAGGTGAAGTCGCCTGGAACATCTGCTCCATGGCCAGGCCCGTGGCCAGGGTGCAGGTATAGTTGATGCCCAGGCGACTGATGGCTGTCTGCAGGTCGGTGATTTCCCTGTTGGCACGCATCAGCGGATTGTTCGCCACCTTGATGAGCCGTGCGCTCAACGCCGCATCGTGTCCGATCACTCTCGCCAGGGCGCCGATGCTGATCTCCGGATCACGCGCAGCCTCACGCACCTCCAGCGCCGCCTCGGGCAATGTAGGCAATATCAGCTCATCGTTATCGATGGCCTCGATCAATTCCCGCTGAACCTTCTCGGCAAGCTCGCCCATCTCGTTTCTTCCCGCTCCTACTCATCAGTCAAGTTCGATCTCAGCAAAAGCATTCTGCCACCAGCCAAGATACGGAACTCATTGAGCAATCACGAAATTCGCATGTTACGAACCCTGGAGCAAATCAAGCCCCCGCCCGCACGGCATTGGCTTGAACGATGAAGCTATCGATACAGACATAGTGGAGATCGGCGCCCTGGGTTAATACCGGGCGGGGCCATCCCGAACGCCGAGCCGGCGCCAACGGGCAAAGCGCTTGAAGACACTGTTCCATGAAGCCAAGGCGGCAGGGAAACATCCACTATCGGGCGCCGCTGCGCAGCAGCCAGAACACTGCCTCGACGAACCAACGACAGTTGGGAGCTGATCGTCGAATGCCTTTCGTGGCATTCAGCAGGCTTTGTATACGGACCAATAGGGAGAATTGAGGACCACGCATTAAATTGCGGACCAGATGAACGGTCATTCAAAACCACGTAGGCCGCGCCATTACTGGTGCCCGGAGCCGGGATCGAACCGGCACGCTGTTGCCAGCGAGGGATTTTAAGTCCCTTGCGTCTACCAATTTCGCCATCCGGGCAGAACGCCTGCAGAAAATACCCCTGCGCAAAGCGCGTAGGAATATATACAACCCTACCTCATGAGACAATGTAATATACAGCGCCTTGACAGCACTTAACCGAGCACATAAGCAAAAACCCCCGCAAATAAAAACTTGCAGGGGCTTTCAATATGATGGAGGCCGAGGTCGGAATCGAACCGGCGTACACGGATTTGCAATCCGCTGCATGACCACTCTGCCACCCGGCCTTAAATCGAGAAACCGCCTAAGCGGAATCTTCACACAAAGAAAACTGGAGCGGGAAACGAGACTCGAACTCGCGACCCCGACCTTGGCAAGGTCGTGCTCTACCAACTGAGCTATTCCCGCGTCTTGGTGACGGGCGCCATTCTATAGATTCGCAGCGCCCAGTCAAGCCTTTGATTCAAAAACTTATTTTTTTTCAACTGTACTCGTGAGGTGAGGCCAGGCTGCCAATAAATACTGGGTCATGGACCATAGCGTGAGTGCAGCTGCGACGATTAGCAACGCGTAGCCAAGCATGACCCAGAAGGTCAGCAACGGCGGATTGGCGAGAAGCAAAACCAGAGCCACCATTTGCGCCGTAGTTTTCCATTTGCCCAGGCTCGAAACCGCAACTTGCGCTCGCGCCCCCAGCTCAGCCATCCATTCGCGCAAGGCTGACACCATAATTTCGCGACCAATGATAATGATGGCCGGAAGGGTCAGCCAAAGATTGGCATGCTCCCCCACCAACAGCACCAGCGCCACGGCTACTATCAGCTTGTCTGCTACCGGATCGAGAAAGGCGCCAAAGGGGGTACTCTGTTGCAAACGCCGGGCAAGATAACCATCGAACCAGTCAGTAATGGCCGCAAAGGTGAATACGGCACTGGCTGCCAGGTAGCTCCAGGTGAACGGCAGATAGAACAAGAGGATGAAAACCGGGATCAGCAGAACGCGCAGAATTGTGAGAATGTTGGGGATGTTCATCGGCACGACTGGGCTGCGGAGTAAGCCGGCATTCTACTCGCTGTGCAAGGCTGCATAAATCGACTCGGCGAGCTTTTTGCTGATCCCCGGCGCCTTGGCGATTTCGTCGATGCTGGCTCGGGAGAGTTCCTGAAGCCCGCCGAAATACTTGAGTAGCTCGCGCCGGCGCTTCGGCCCAACCCCGACGACCTCCTCCAGGCTGGAGGTGCGCCGCGCCTTGCCGCGCCGTGCCCGGTGCCCGGTAATAGCAAAGCGGTGGGCCTCGTCGCGGATCTGCTGAATCAAATGCAGAGCTGGTGAATCGGCCGGCAATGTGAACTCATGGGCAGCATCGTTCAAATAAAGGGTTTCCAATCCGGGCCTGCGGGTGACGCCCTTGGCCACCCCGAGCAGGATCAGATCCGGCACAGCCAACTCCTGCAGAACCTCTTGCGCTATTGCCAGCTGCCCCTTGCCGCCATCCACCAGGAGGATGTCGGGGAGCTTTCCTTCCCCCTCCCGCAACTTGCCGAAGCGCCGGGTCAGCGCCTGCTGCATGGCCGCGTAATCGTCGCCGGCAGTGACACCCTCGATGTTGTAGCGACGATACTCTCCTTTCAGGGCACCCTCAGGCCCGAATACCACGCAGGACGCGACAGTCGCCTCACCGCTCGAGTGGCTGATGTCGAAGCACTCCATGCGCTGGGGTGGCGCGTCCAGGTCGAGCGCCTCAGCCAAGGCTTCGAAGCGGTCCGCCAGATGCTGGCGATGCACCAGACGCGCAGACAGCGCCTGCTCCGCGTTGGCAAGCGCCAACTGCTGCCAGCGTGCCCGGGTGGCGCGCACCCGGTGCCTGATGTGCAGTTCGCGGCCATGCTGCTCGCCCAAGACTGAGGCGAGCGCGGAGAAATCTTCGTGCATGGCATTGACGATGATCTCGCCAGGCAGATCGCGCTCCGGACTGGCCAGGTAATACTGGCCGAGAAAGGCAGCCAGAACCTCTCCCACCTCCTCCTCGATGCCCACTTGCGGGAAGAAGTTCTTGCTGCCCAGCACACGCCCTCCACGCACACTGATCAGGTGCACGCAGGCGCCGCCGGGCTTGACCACTGCGGCCAGCACGTCCACATCGCCACTGCCACCTTCCATGCTCTGCTGATCCTGCACCCGACGCAGCAGGGCGATCTGGTCGCGCAACTCGGCAGCACGCTCGAAATCCAGACGAGCAGCCGCCTGCTCCATCGCCGCCGAAAGCTCCTCGGCCAGAGCATTGCTGCGCCCCTCGAGAAACATTATCGAATGACGAACATCCTCGGCATACTCGGCCGGATCGACCAGACCGACACAGGGGCCCTTGCAGCGCTTGATCTGATACTGCAGACAGGGGCGAGTCCGGTTCTTGAAATAACTATCCTCGCACTGGCGAACCAGAAAGGCCTTTTGTAGGAGCCCCAGGCTTTCGCGTATGGCGCCGGCGCTGGGATAAGGGCCGAAATAACGCCCCTTCTGCTGCTTCGCTCCCCGGTGAATGCCGAGCCGTGGAAATACCCCATCGGACAGGAATACATAGGGATAGGATTTGTCGTCACGCAGCAGGACGTTGTACGGTGGCCGCCACTCCTTGATCAGGGTCTGCTCCAGCAGCAGCGCCTCGGTTTCGTTGGCGGTGATGGTGGTTTCGATCTGAACTATCCGCGCGACCAGAGCGGCCGTCTTCGGCGCCAGCCCGGTCGTGCGGAAATAGCTGGACAGCCGCTTCTTGAGATTCCTGGCCTTGCCGACATAGAGCAGCTTCCCCTCCGCATCCAGCATCCGATAGACGCCAGGATGACTGCTACAGTGGGCCAGAAAGGCTGCGCTATCGAAGGCTTGCTGCCCCATCAACTGGATGCGTCGACCATACCGTGGCGCACGGCCAGCAGCGCCAGCTCCACGTCACTGGTGATGGAGAGCTTCTCGAAGATGCGATAGCGATAGGTGTTCACGGTCTTCGGCGAGAGGCAGAGCTTGTCCGAAATGCTCTGCACCTTTTCGCAATTGGCGATCATCAGGGCGATCTGGATCTCCCGCTCGGAGAGCAGATCGAAGGGAGAGCCGCCCTGCTGCGGCTGGAAGGACTTCAAGGCCAGCTGCTGGGCAATCTGCGGGCTGATATAGCGCTGTCCAGCAAAGACCTGGCGAATGGCTTGAACCATTTCGTCGAGGGCCGCCCCCTTGGTCAGATAGCCGGCCGCTCCGGCCTGCATGAGACGCGTGGGAAAGGGATCTTCCTCACAGACGGTTACCGCAATCACCTTGATGTCAGGATTGCTGCGCTGCAGCTTGCGGGTCGCCTCGAGGCCACCGATGCCTGGCATCTTGACATCCATCAGGATCACATCGGGCTTGAGATCACGTGCCTTCTTTAGGGCCTCCTCGCCAGAACTTCCTTGTCCGACCACCTGCAGGCCGTCGATATCGGCCAACATCCGGGTGATGCCGGCTCGAACCAGATCGTGATCATCGACCACAAGCACCCTAATCAACGGACACCTCGTTTCGCGTCAGCGCAGACTGCGAGCGACCTGCCTGGAGAAAATCTGGCCTGAACCAAACTCTCAGAAGGATCAGCCAGCCACTTGCCAGTAGGACAGGCCAATCGATTCGGCCAGAAGGTGGCGGAGGCGGTGAGATTCGAACTCACGGAAGAGTCTCCCCTTCGGCGGTTTTCAAGACCGCTGCCTTAAACCACTCGGCCACACCTCCGCATGAATGCGGACGGCAATTTTTACCGGATCGCTCCCTAGTGTCAAACGGTTGTTTTGAAACGACTCCGAGATAACTGGACAATGAATATGAAATAGCAGGGATTTTGATTTTGTGGCCGGCAAACGTCCCCTCATGAGCCAAGGCTATCCTCGGCCAAGAAGCATGGCGATGGAAAACCCACGTGAGGAGGGATGAATTTCGCTGAGCGCTCATGCTAAGTTTCCGAACCTCATCCTGCCGGAGAGTCGCCTGATGTTCGCTCGCATCCTGTTTTCCTCCCTTCTCGCCCTCTCCTGCAGCCCTGTCTTCGCCACCGACTACCAGGTTGGCGAACTGCGGATTGGCACCCCCTGGTCCCGGGCATTGCCGCCCAGCGCACCGGCCGGCGCCGTCTATTTCAACGTAAAGAACAACAGCCGGACGGAGGATCGCCTGATCGGCGCCGCCACTCCGAGCGCGGCCAAAACCGAGTTGCACACCCACGCCAAGGTGGGTGAAGTCATGCGCATGCAGCGCATCGACTCGCTCGCCATTCCTGCCGGCACGGAAGTGAAACTTGCACCAGGCGGACATCACGTCATGTACTTCGGCCTGAAGAGTCCACTGCCGGTCGGTAGCCGCTTCCCACTGACCCTGGAATTCGAGAAGGCCGGCAAGGTGGAGGTCGAAGTCGAGGTCCGCAGCGATGCCCCTGCCAGCGAGGGACAAGCGCATCACTGACTCCAGCCATCGGTAGTATCCGGCACTTCGCCGTCAGCGCTGCACGGGGGTGCGCATGGTGACGAACTCCTCCGCTGCCGTCGGGTGAATGCCCAGCGTCTCGTCGAACATCTGCTTGGTGGCCCCCGCCTTGAGCGCCACGGCCAGCCCCTGAAGGATTTCGCCAGCCTCCGGACCGACCATGTGGCAGCCGAGCACCCGGTCGGAGTCGGCATCCACCACTAGCTTCATCAGGCTGCGCTCCTGGCTGTCGGTCATGGTCAGCTTCATTGGGCGGAAGCGGCTCTCGAAGATGCTCACCTGATGTCCGGCCTCGCGCGCCTGCTCCTCGGTCATGCCCACGATGCCGATGTTCGGCAGACTGAACACCGCCGTGGGGATCAGGCGATAGTCCACCGGGCGATACTGCTCCGGCTTGAACAGCCGGCGGGCAACCGCCATGCCTTCGGCCAGGGCCACCGGCGTGAGCTGAACCTTGCCGGTGACATCGCCGATGGCGAGGATGGAAGGCACGCTGCTGCGGTACAACTCGTCGACCCGGATGCTGCCCCGCTCGTCCAGCTCGATCCCGACATCTTCCAACCCCAAATCGTCCAACATCGGCCGACGGCCGGTGGCATAGAAGACGCAGTCGGCCTCCAGGCTGCGCCCGTCCTTCAAGGTGGCGAGCAGGCTGCCATCGGCCTGGCGGTCGATGCGGGTGATATCGGCATTGAACTGCAGATCGATACCCCTCTTGGTCATCTCGTCGCGCAGGTGCTCGCGGACCGCCCCGTCGAATCCGCGCAGGAACAGCTCGCGGCGGTACAGCAGGGTGGTTTTCGCCCCCACCCCGTGGAAGATCGAGGCGAACTCCACCGCGATATAGCCCCCCCCCACCACCAGCACCCGCTCCGGCAGGGCCGGCAGATGGAAGGCCTCATTGGAAGTGATGGCATGCTCCCGCCCCGGAATGTCCGGCACCACGGGCCAGCCACCGGTGGCGACGAGGATATGCTCGGCGCTGTAGCGCTGCCCGTCCACCTCCACGCCGTGCGCATCGGTCAGCCGCGCATGCCCCTCCAGCAGGGTGACGCCGCTGTCCACCAGCAACTTGCGATAGATGCCGTTCAGGCGCTGAATCTCGCGGTCCTTGTTGGCGACCAGGGCGGCCCAGTCGAATTGCGCCTCGCCCGGCGTCCAGCCATAGCCGCGCGCCTGCTCGAAATCCTCGGCATAGTGCGCACCATAGACCAAGAGCTTCTTCGGCACGCAACCGACGTTCACGCAGGTGCCGCCCAGATAGCGGCTCTCGGCCACCGCTACGCGGGCGCCGAAACCGGCGGCGAAACGCGCCGCCCGCACCCCGCCGGAACCGGCACCGATGACAAACAGATCGAAGTCGTAGGCCATGCATCGTTCTCCCTTCAACGAACTGCCAGAATAACCCATGCGGCCGGACGGCTGGCCCCATCGCCCCGGATCACGAGGAAACCGGCATGCGCCCCACGCTCACCCATCTTGCCCTGCACGTCCCGGATCTCGACGCCTGCGTGGAATTCTACCGGCGCTTCTGCGGCATGCAGGTGTTTCACGAGCGCCTCGGCAAGGGCGCACGCATCGTCTGGATGGCCGAACCCGGCCGCGAACGCGAATTCGTCTTCGTGCTGATGCCGGGCGGCCGCCTGCGCAACCTCGCGGACGACGACTACAGCCATTTCGGCTTCGCCCTGGAGAGCCGAGAGCAGGTCGATGCCATCGCGGCCGACGCCCAGGCTGCCGGCTGCCTGATCTGGCCGCCGCGCGACGAGCCCTATCCGGTCGGCTACTACTGTGGCCTACGCGACCCCGCCGGCAATTATGTCGAATTCAGCCACGGCCAGCCGCTGGGGCCAGGATCGGAACACATACCGCTGCCTTGAACGGAGAAGCCACCCGCAGGTGGCTTCCCCGTCGCAGCGGCCGGGACTCAGTAGGCCTTGCCGAGCTTGTAGAGGTTCTCGAAGCAGAAGTTGGTGGCGTCGATGTAACCCTCGGCGCCGCCGCAGTCGAAACGCTTGCCCTTGAACTTGTAGGCCATCACGCAGCCGTCCTTGGCCTGCTTCATCAGCGCGTCGGTGATCTGGATCTCGCCGCCCTTGCCAGGCTCGGTCTGCTCGATCAGCTCGAAGATGTCCGGCGTCAGGATATAGCGGCCGATGATCGCCAGGTTCGAGGGGGCATCTTCCGGCTTGGGCTTTTCCACCATGGCGCTGACCCGGTAGATGTCGTCGCGAATCATCTCGCCGGCGATGACGCCGTACTTGGAGGTTTCCTCCGGCGGCACTTCCTGGATCGCCACGATCGAGCAGCGGAACTGGTTGTACAGCTTGACCATCTGGGTCAGCACGCCATCGCCGTCGAGGTTGATGCAGAGGTCGTCGGCCAGCACCACGGCGAAGGGCTCGTCGCCGATCAGCGGACGGCCGCAGAGAATCGCATGGCCGAGGCCCTTCATCTCGACCTGGCGGGTATAGGAGAAGGTGCACTCGTCGATCAGCCGGCGGATGCCGATCAGGTATTTTTCCTTGTCGGTATCGCGGATCTGGTGTTCGAGCTCATAGCTGATGTCGAAGTGGTCTTCCAGTGCACGTTTGCCGCGGCCGGTAACCATCGCAATCTGCGTCAGACCGGCGTCCAGCGCCTCCTCGACGCCGTACTGGATCAGCGGCTTGTTCACGATCGGCAGCATTTCCTTGGGCATGGCCTTGGTGGCCGGCAGGAAGCGGGTGCCGTAACCGGCAGCAGGAAACAGGCATTTCTTGATCATGGGAATCCTTAAAAAACCAAATGGCGGCAAATCTGATCGGGCGTCCGGAGTAGCCCGGCGCCACGCCACTATCCTAACGGAGTGGTGCCCACATGCGCATGACAGACACCATATGAATCAAGACCATACGAACCGGCAGGGGTTCGCAGGCCCGGCAGGGCCGGTAGCTGGTGCATGCAGGATTTGATTAAAATATGCCGACATTTTGCAACGATCACGACGGGTTTCCCCCATGGAAAGCAAGACAGCACGTCTCACCGTACTCATCGACCCGGTCAAGAAGAAAGCCTTTGAAGAACTCTGTGCCGCCCAGGACCAGACGCCCTCCCAGGTCGTCCGCCAGTTGATCCGCGACTACCTGGAAGCCCATGGCGTCAGCTACGCCACGCAGAGCCGCATTCCCACCGTCAGGAAGCCGTGACTTCCGTTTTCTCCGCACTGGCGGACAGGGCCTCGGCAAAGCTCGCGTGGTAGTTCGGGGCGCCGATCAGCTCCAGTATTCCCGCCCGCTCCAGCTTGCCCTGCACCCGCGCGCTCGCCTCGCAGAGCTTGACCCGGATCCTGCGCCTGCCCAGCTGCTGGATGACCTCCTCCAGCGTCTGCAGACCGGTGATATCCATGAAGGGCACCCGCTTCAGACGAATGATCAGCAGGCGCGGATCGGTGTGGGTGCTGGCCAGGGCCCGTTCGAAGGTTTCCGCCGCGCCAAAGAACAGCGGCCCCTCCACGGTGTAGACCAGTACCCCGTCGGGCAGCCGGGTCTGGCCGTTGCTGAGCAGCTCCGGCTCCAGTTCCTGCTCGAGCTGTTGCTGCACCGCCACCGAAGACGCCATGCGGCGCATGAAATGCAGCATGGCCAGGATCATGCCGATGTTCACCGCGATCACCAGGTCGCTGAACACCGTGAGCCCGAAGGTGATCAGCAGAATGCCCACATCCGCCTTCGGCGCCCGCTGCAGCATGCGCCTGAAGTGCTTCAACTCGCTCATGTTCCAGGCCACCACGAAGAGGATCGCGGCCAGCGCGGCCAGCGGAATGTTCGCCGCCAGCGGCGCCAGGAACAGCAGGATCAGCACCAGGATGAGCGCATGGACGATGCCGGCCAGCGGGCTGTTGCCACCGTTGCGGATATTGGTCGCGGTGCGGGCGATCGCCCCGGTCGCGGCGAAGCCACCGAACAGCGGTGCGGCCAGGTTGGCGATACCCTGGCCGATCAGCTCCTGGTTGGAGTCGTGCTTGGTTCCGCCCATGCCGTCGGCGACCACCGCGGAAAGCAGCGACTCGATGGCGCCGAGCATGGCGATGGCGAAGGCCGGCCCGATCAGCTCGATGAGCCGCGCCACGGTGATCTCCGGCAGCCCCAGCTGCGGCAGCCCCCGGGGAATGCCGCCGAAGGCGCTGCCGATGGTGGCCACGCCCTCGAAGTGGAAGACCGACTGGATGAGAGTGGCGACGACCATCGCGATCAGCGGACCGGGAATGCGCCGCAGCGCCCGCAGACGCGGCGCGAAGATGACCAGCGCCAGACTGAGCAGGGCCAGTAGCGTGGTTGGCAGGTGCAACTGTGGCAGCGACTGCAGCAGATGCCAGAGCTTCTCGTGGAAATGCGTGCCCGTCGCTGCCGGCAGGCCGAAGAAGTCCTTCCACTGACTGACCCAGATGATCACCCCGATACCGGCGGTGAAACCGACGATGACCGGATCGGGAATGTACTTGATGACCGTCCCCAGACGGCTGATGCCAAGCAGCAGGAGAATGCCGCCGGCCATCAGGGTCGCGATCTGCAGGCCATCGATCCCGTGTTCGGCGGTCACCCCGGCGAGAATGACGATGAAGGCGCCGGTCGGACCGGCGATCTGCAGCCGGCTGCCGCCGAACAGGGAAACCAGCAGGCCGCCGACGATGGCGGTGTAGATCCCCTGCTCCGGTTTCACCCCGGAGGCGATGCTGAAGGCCATGGCCAGGGGCAGTGCCACGACGCCGACGATGATGCCGGCCACCAGGTTGCGCAGCCAGTGTTCCCGCCGCAGCAGGCCGGCCTGCCACGCCTCACGAATCGCGATCATCAGTGGTCCTCCCGGAACCGGAACATGTGTGTGATATTAACATTTCATGATAATGATAAAGTCCTCCGCCGCCCTCCCTCGGTTCGCCCGGAGAAACCATGAAACGCCAGGATGTCGAAACCCTGCAGACCGAAGGCACCACCTTCGTCACCCACCTGATTCGCAATCCGGCCCGCAGCGGGGAATGGATCGCGTTTTTCCAGCTGAACACCGGGCGCAGCTTCTTCCTGATCGACGAGCATGACGAAGTCGAATCCTTCCGCCAGTTGGACAGGCTCATCGAAGTCTTGCAGAGGCTTGGCATCAAGCTGGCGGAAATCCATTTCTGAACCACACTTTTCTCGTTGCAGTACAGCATCGCCCTATCCTCGCGGCCATGGAGGCTCCGGGGGGCGAAATCATTCGATCAACGGTCAAGGTCTATTCGCCGATTGGCGTCCACACTTCATGAATGGCGAGTTCGCCGACGCTCGCCGGCAGTCATGGCTCCGGGATGGCTCTGGCGAACGCCTCCATGTCTCCTCTCGGAAACCGCTGAAGGAACGCCATTGCGCCAGGAGGGCTGCACCGGCCGCACGGTTCTAATAACTCATCGATGACTGCGGACCTCAACGGGCCTTGCGGACACCTCTTTACCCGACGGAGGACCGGAAGATCCGGCAAGGAAGATTTGATTGGAGGATGACCATGAGTAACGCCGCTGTGCAGGCTCAGCGTATCGAACGTCAGGATCAGACCATGCGGGTCGGAGCGAGCCGGCCCGCCCCGCAGATCCGCACCGTCCAGGAAAACGAAAGCAAGAAGAAAATCCTCTTCGTCACCTCCGAACTCTCCGAGCTGATCAAGACCGGCGGGCTGGGCGACGTCTCCGCCGCCCTGCCCCGGGCGCTGCGCCCTCACCACGATGTCCGCGTGCTGCTGCCCGGCTACCGTCAGGTCATGCAGAGCGGCCACCCCATCCGCCTGGTCGGCAGCCTCGCCGGCCATGCCGCCCTGCCGGGCGGCCGGATCGGCCGCATCGACCTGGACGACGGCCTGATCGTCTATGTCCTCATCAGCCCCGAACTCTACGAGCGCGACGGCGGCCCCTACGGCGACAACCGCAACCAGGACTGGCCGGACAACCACATCCGCTTCGCCCGCCTGGGCCTCGCCGCGGCCGACTTCGCCGCCGGCGAGGCCGGGATCAGCTGGCGCCCCGACCTGATCCACGCCCACGACTGGCCAGCGGGACTCGCGCCAGCCTACCTGCGCTGGCGCGGACAGCGCACTCCCAGCGTGTTCACCATCCACAACCTCGCCTACCAGGGCCTGTGGCGGCCGGAATGCCGCGCGGAACTGGCCATCCCGGCGGAAGCCTGCCGGATGGAGCGCATGGAATTCCACGGCCAGCTGTCCTTCCTCAAGGCCGGCATCGCCTACGCCGACCGCATCACCACGGTGAGCGCCACCTATGCCCGGGAAATCACCACTCCGGACTTCGGCTGCGGGCTGGAAGGCTTCCTCCGCGAAAAGGCCGAGCATGGCCTCCTCTGCGGCATTCCCAACGGCATCGACGAAAGCTGGGAGCCGGAAACCGATGCGCACCTGCTGCGCAACTTCGGCGTCAACGACTGGGAAGGCAAGGCCGTGCACGCCGAGCACGTGCGTCGCCAGTTCGCCCTCGAACCCTCCAGCTCCAGTGGCCCGCTGTTCGTGGTGGTTTCCCGGCTGGTCCAGCAGAAGGGCCTGGACCTGACCCATGCGCTCGCCGAAACCCTGGTCGCGCACGGCGGGCAACTGGCCGTGCTGGGACGCGGCGAGCCGGCAGTGGAGGACAGCATGCGCCAGCTGGCCGAGCACTTTCCCGGCCGGGTGGGGGTGAACATCGGCTTCGAGGAAACTGTCGCGCGGCGCATGTTCGCCGGGGCCGACTTCCTGCTGATGCCCTCGCGCTACGAGCCCTGCGGCCTCAGCCAATTGTATGCCCAGCGCTTCGGCTCGCTGCCCGTCGCCCGCAAGACCGGCGGACTCGCCGATACCATCGAGGACGGCGTGACCGGCTTCCTATTCGAGGAGCCCAGCCTGGACAGCTACCGCGAAGCACTGTTGCGTGCCTTCCGGGTGTTCGCCACACCCTCCCTGTTCCATGCCATGCGTTGCCGCGCCATGGCCGTGCCCTGCTTCTGGCGGCAAACCATAGACCCTTACCTGCGTCTCTACCGGCAAGTACTGGAAAGCCGGCATGGCGAGGCATGAACGGAGACCTACCCATGTCAATTCCAAGCTACAACAAACGTTTCGGCGCCCATCTGCTCGGTGGGAAAAACACCCGCTTCACCCTCTGGGCTCCCGACGCCGAACGCGTCGATCTGGAAATCCTCTCCGACGGCCGGCTGCCCATGAACAAGGAACAGGGCGGCTGGTTCGTACTCGAAGCCCCCTGCGGCGCCGGCACCCAGTATCGCTACCGGATCGACGATGAAATCAGCGTAGCGGACCCGGCATCACGCTCCCAGGTCGTCGGACTGCACGGCCCCAGCATGGTAGTCGACCCCAAGACCTACCAGTGGCAGCACCCCCAGTGGCGCGGCCGGCCCTGGCACGAGACGGTGATCTACGAACTGCATGCCGGCCTGCTCGGCGGCTTCCACGGGGTCGAGGCGCAACTGGCCGAACTGGCCGAACTGGGCGTCACCGCGATCGAACTGATGCCCATCGGCGAATTCCCCGGCACCCGCAACTGGGGCTACGACGGCGCGCTGCCCTTCGCCCCGGAATCCGTCTACGGCTCGCCCGACGACCTCAAGCACCTGATCGACACTGCCCATGGCCATGGCCTGATGGTCTTTCTGGACGTCGTCTACAACCACTTCGGGCCGGACGGCAACCATCTCGGCCGCTACGCCAAGGCCTTCTTCCGCCACGACGAACAGACGCTCTGGGGCGACGCCATCGATTTTCGCCACCAGGAAGTCCGTGACTTCTTCATCGAGAACGCGCTGATGTGGCTGCAGGAATACCGCTTCGACGGCCTGCGCCTGGATGCCGTGCACGCCATCGGCGAGCGCGGCTTCCTCACCGAACTGGCGCAGCGGGTGCATGCCGCGGTCGAACCCGGCCGCCACGTGCACCTGATGCTGGAGAACGAGAAGAACCAGACCAGCCTGCTCGAGGAAGGCTACGTGGCGCAGTGGAACGACGACGGCCACAACGTCCTGCACACCCTGCTCACCGGCGAGCAGCAGGGCTACTACGCCGACTTCCACCAGGGCGCCGCGGAAAAGCTCGCCCTCTGCCTGAGCGAAGGCTTGGTCTTCCAGGGGCAGATCGCCCGCCAGGGGCAGAGCGAGCCCTGCGGCGAGCCCAGTGCGCACCTGCCGCCCAGCGCCTTCATCCTGTTTCTGCAGAACCACGACCAGGTCGGCAACCGCGCCTTCGGCGAGCGCCTGGTCAGCCTCGCCAACGCCGACGCCCTGCGTGCGGCCACCAGCCTGCTGCTGCTCTCGCCGATGGTGCCCCTGCTGTTCATGGGCGAGGAATGGGGCACGCACCGTCCCTTCCTGTACTTCACCTGCCACCAGAGCC
Organism: Azotobacter chroococcum; assembly: GCF_002220155.1. Classification (NCBI taxonomy): domain Bacteria; kingdom Pseudomonadati; phylum Pseudomonadota; class Gammaproteobacteria; order Pseudomonadales; family Pseudomonadaceae; genus Azotobacter; species Azotobacter chroococcum. Next base: position 2,316,252 of record NZ_CP011835.1, read on the forward strand.
CGGAACTGGCCGAGGCGGTGCGGGAAGGCCGGCGCCGGGAGTTCTGCAGGTTCGAGCCGTTCCACGACATGTCCCTCTGCGAGCGGATTCCCGACCCCAACGACGAGAAGACCTTCACCGCCTCGCAGCCGGACTTCCAGTGCTGCCTCGACCCCAAGCACGGCGAGTGGCGCGCCCTCTATCACCACCTGCTGGGCCTGCGCCGCCGCGAGATCATCCCGCGCCTGCCCGGCACCCGGGCGCTGGGCGCCGACGTGCTGGGCAAGGCGGCCGTGGTGGCGCACTGGCGGCTGGGCGACAGCAGTCTCCTGCGCATCGAGCTGAACCTCGGCGACCAGGCCGTAGCGCTGCAGGAACACCACAAGCACGGCCGGCTGCTGTTCGCCAGCCAGGACATGGAGGAGTTCCACGAGCATCAGGGCAAGCTTCCCCCCCGGATGGCCCGTGTCTACCTGGTAGCTCCGGATGAGCAACGATGAGCGACTCCACACCCTGGCCACTGCCGCCGGGGTGGCGACCGACTGGGTCGACGCCGACGGGCAGCCACAGAAAGTTCCGCCGGAGGTCCTGCGACAGATACTGGCCGGGCTGGACCTGCCGGCCGACAACGACACGCAGATCGAGGACAGCCTTGTCCAGCTGCGACAGGCGGGCAAGGAGCTGCCGCCGTTGCTCACCCTGGAGCGCCACCAGTCTCTCGACCTGTCCAGCCATTTCGTCCCTGGCAACGTCTTCGAGCTGACCCTGGAGGATGGCCAGCTCCAGCCCGGACGGCTCGACGAGCGAGGTCGCCTGCCGCCGATCGCGCAGCCCGGCTACCATCGGCTGTCGATCGGCGAGCGGACGATCACCCTGGCTGTCGCCCCGCCGCGCTGCACCGGCGTGGACGAACTGGATACCCGCCTGCCGCCACGCCTGTGGGGGCTCGCGGTGCAGCTCTACGCCCTGCGCCGTCAGGGCGACGGCGGCATCGGCGACACCCAGGCCCTGGAAAGCCTGGTGCACCAGGCCGCCCGGCAGGGCGCCGCAGGCATCGCCATCAGCCCGCTGCACGCCATGTTCAGTGCCGACACCCAGCGCTTCAGCCCCTACTCGCCGTCCAGCCGGCTGTTCCACAACGTGCTGCACAGCGCGCCCGGCAGCATCCTCGGCGAGCGCGAAGTGCGCACCGCGATCGAGGCCGCCGGGCTGGACGACGAATGGCAGCGCCTGGAGCGGCTCGACCTGATCGACTGGCCGGCGGCGGCCGAGGCCAAGCTGCGCCTGCTGCGGGCGCTGCATGCCGAATTCCGCCGCGGCGGCAACCCGCTGGAGCAGGACTTCGCCAGCTTCCGGCGCAACGGCGGCGAGGCTCTGGAGAACCACTGCCGCTTCGAGGCGCTGCACGCCTACCACGTCCGCCACCATGGCCTCCATGACTGGCGGCACTGGGACGCTGCCCTGCGCTGCCCGGGCAGCGCCGCGGTGGCCGGCTTCGCCCGCGAATACGCCGACGAGATCGCCTTCCACGCCTTCGCCCAGTGGCTGATCGCCCGTGGCCTGGAGCGCACCCAGAACGCCGCGCGCAGCGCCGGCATGCCGATCGGCCTGATCGCCGACCTCGCGGTGGGCGCCGACGGCGGCGGCAGCCAGGCCTGGAGCCGCCAGGCCGAACTGCTGTCGACGCTGACCGTCGGCGCGCCACCGGACGCCCTCAACCGCTCCGGCCAGAGCTGGGGCGTGTCGGCCTTCTCGCCCTGGGGCCTGCGCCAGCACGGCTTCCACGCCTACATCGAGATGCTCCGCGCCAACCTGGCCCACGCCGGCGGCATCCGCATCGACCACGTGATGGGACTCCGGCGCCTGTGGGTGATCCCGCCGGGCGGCGAGCAGCGCGACGGCGCCTACCTGAACTACCCGCAGGAAGACCTGATGCGCCTGCTGGCGCTGGAATCCTGGCGGCACCGGGCAATAGTCCTCGGCGAGGACCTCGGCACCGTTCCGGAAGGCTTCCGCCCGCTGCTGGCCGAGCGCGGCATCCTCGGCATGCGCGTGCTGCTCTTCGAACAGGACGCCGGCGGACGTTTCCCGCCGCCGCAGGACTGGCCGGACAACGCCCTGGCGACCAGCACCACCCACGACCTGCCGCCGCTGGCCGGCTGGTGGCAGGGGCGCGACATCGACTGGCGCGAACGCCTGCGGCTGACCGACGCCGAAGCCACCGCGGCCGCCCGGGAAATCCGCCGGCGCGAACGCCATGCCCTGCGCGAGGCCCTCGCCGGCGCCGGCGGGCCGGCCCTCGACGCGCCCCTGGACAGCGACGGCCTGATCGACGCCTGCGTGCGCTTTCTCGGCGAGACGCCGGCGCCCCTGGTCCTGCTGCCCATGGAGGACGCCCTGGGCCTCGACGAGCAGGCCAACCTGCCCGGCACCGTCGACGGCCATCCCAACTGGCGGCGCCGCCTGCTCGGCGACAGCGACACGCTGCTCGACGACGCGGCCCCGGCGCGGCGCCTGCGCCTGCTGGCCGACGCCCGCGAGGCATCGCGCAGGAGCGGCTGAATGAGCGAGCTGCGCGCCACCCTGCGCCTGCAATTCCACCGGGGCTTCACCCTCGACGACGCCGTGCCGCTGGTCGGCTACTTCGCCGACCTCGGCATCAGCCACCTGTACGCCTCGCCCCTGCTCACCGCGCGCCCCGGCTCGATGCACGGCTACGACGTCATCGACCCGACCCGGATCAATCCCGAACTGGGCGGCGAGCCGGCCCTGCGGCGCCTGGTCGACGCCCTGCGCGACTGCGGCATGGGGCTGATCCTGGACATCGTCTCCAACCACATGGCGGTCGGCGGCGCCGGCAATCCCTGGTGGCTGGACGTGCTGGAATGGGGCCGGCGCAGCCCCTATGCCGGCTTCTTCGACATCCAGTGGAACTCCCCCGACCCGCTGCTGGAAGGCCAGCTGCTGGTGCCCTTCCTGCGCAGCGACTACGGCGAGGTCCTGCAGGCCGGTGAAATCCCCCTGCAGTTCGACGCGCCAGCCGGCGCCTTCCATGCCAGCCACCACGAACACCGCTTTCCCATCAGCCCGCCGAGTTATGGCGAACTGCTGCGCGCCACCGGCCATCCGGCCCTGCAGGACCTGGCCGTGCAGTTCCGCGGACTCGCCGGCGACGCGGGCTACGCCCGTGCCGCCGGCCTGAAGGCCAGTCTGGCGCAACTGGCCGGCCAGCCCGAGGTGCGCGCCGCCATCGAGACCATGCTCGGCGCCTACGACGCGCGCCAGCCGGAGGGTTTCGAGCGCCTGCACGCCCTGCTCGAGCGCCAGTTCTACCGGCTGGCCAGCTGGCGCACCGCGGCGGACGACATCAACTGGCGGCGCTTCTTCGACATCAACGAGCTGGGCGGCCTGCGCGTGGAACGCCCGCGGGTCTTCGAAGCCACCCACGCGAAGATCTTCCAGCTGCTCGAGGAAGACCTGATCGACGGCCTGCGCATCGACCACATCGACGGCCTGGCCGATCCGCGCGGCTACTGCCGGCGCCTGCGCCGGCGCCTGGACCGGCTCGACGACAGCCGGCAGAAGCAACGGCCGGTCTACGTGGAGAAGATCCTCGGCCAGGGCGAGGAACTGCATGACGACTGGCAGGTGGATGGCACCACCGGCTACGAATTCATGAACCAGCTGTCCCTGCTGCAGCACGACCCGGCCGGCGAAGGGCCGCTGCGCGCGCTCTGGCACAGTCTCAGCGGGCGCCCCGCCGAATTCCTCGAGGAAGTGCGCCAGGCCCGCCAGCTGGTGCTCACCGGAACCCTGGCCGGCGACTTCGAGAGCGCCGCCCTGGCTCTGCTGCAGGTGGCGCGCGGCAACCTGATGACCCGCGACCTCACCTTCGGCCAGATCCGCCGGGCGCTGCTCGAGCTGATCGTCCACTTCCCCGTGTACCGCACCTACATCGGTCCCTGCGGCCGTCCGGCCCAGGACGACCCCTTCTTCCGCCAGGCCCTGGAAGGCGCGCGCAGCACCCTCAACGAAGCCGACTGGCCGCTGCTCGCCCATCTGGAGCGCTGGCTCGGCGGCGAACCCTGGCGCAGCCTGCCGCCGGGACCGCTGCGCAAGGCACGCCGCCACGCCTGCGTGCGCTTCCAGCAGGTCACCGCGCCAGCGGCCGCCAAGGCGGTCGAGGACACCGCCTTCTACCGCTCGGGCGTGCTGCTCTCGCGCAACGACGTCGGCTTCGACAGCCAGCGCTTCAGCGCTCCGCCGGAAGACTTCCACGCCGCCTGCCTGCGGCGGCGCGAGCGCCTTCCCGGCAACCTGCTGGCCAGCGCCACCCACGACCACAAGCGCGGCGAGGACAGCCGCGCGCGGCTGGCCGTGCTCAGCGAGCGCGCCGGCTGGTACGCGGAGCGGGTACAGCACTGGCTGCTGCTGGCCCAGCCGCTGCGCCGAAACCTCGGCGACAGCCTGGCACCGGCTCCCGTCGACGAGCTGATGCTCTACCAGAGCCTGCTCGGCAGCTGGCCCCTGGAGCTGGCCGCGGACGATGCCGAAGGCCTGCATGCCTATGCCGGACGCCTGCGCCAGTGGCAGGAGAAGGCCCTGCGCGAAGCCAAGCTGCACAGCAGCTGGAGCGCACCCAACGGCCCCTACGAGGAGGCCTGCCGCAGCTTTCTCGACGACCTGCTGGAACAGCCCGAGGGCGCCCACCTGCGCGAGGAGATCGCTGCCGCCGTCGCCCGCATCGCCCCGGCCGGCGCGCTCAACAGCCTGGCGCAGACCCTGCTGCGGCTGACCGTTCCCGGCGTGCCCGACCTCTACCAGGGCAACGAATTCTGGGATTTCAGCCTGGTCGATCCGGACAACCGCCGGCCGGTCGACTTCGCCGCCCGCCGCCAGGCCCTGGCCCGGGGCGGCGAACCCGCCGCGCTGCTCGAACACTGGCGCGACGGACGCATCAAGCAGGCGCTGATCGCCCGCTCCCTGGCCCTGCGCGGGCGCTGTCCGGCGCTGTTCGCCGCCGGCGACTACCTGCCGCTGGAGGTCGTCGGCGAGCACGCCGGACGGCTGCTGGCCTTCGCCCGCCGGCATGCCGGGCAATGGGCGATGGTGCTGGTGCCGCGCCTGGCCAGCGGCCTGCTCGGCGAGGCCGGGCAGCCGCTGATCGAACCGGCGCGCTGGGCGGACACCCGCGTGTCGCTCCCCGCCGAGACGCCTGCGCTGCGAGGGCTTTTCCAAGGCGCTGCCGTCCCGTCCGGGCAGCGGGAGCTGTTGGTGAGCGAGGCCCTGGCGACCTTCCCCGTCGGCCTCTTCCATGGCGCATGAAGACGAACCCAAAGGGGTGAGATGGAATGACGAGCAACGAATACCGTATCCGCGAACTGGCCTATCAGATCTGGCAATCCGAAGGCTGTCCCGAGGGCCAGCAGGAGCGCCACTGGCACATGGCCTGCAAACTGGCCGAGGCCGAACTGCAGGCCAGCGCTCCGCAGTCCCGGCCCCGCAAGCCCGTGGCCACGCGCAAGGCCGGCCCGGCCGCCAAGCCGGTGCCGGTCGCCTCCGCGGCCAACGGCGAGATGCCGGCCAAGCCGGCGGTGAAAAAGCCGCGCGCCACCCGCCCGCGACCGACCAGTCCCTGAACGGCAGGCTTCAAGCGGCGGATCGTCCGCGGCTCGCCCGGCAGCGTAGCGTTGAAACGGAGCGCAGAACGCCCTCTCAGCCGTCGGAGAACAAAGCATGGATCGGCACAAGAAGACCCCTGCCCCTCAGAAGAGCGCCGCCCCTCAGGTGAAAATCCCCTCGCGCATCCGCGAGGGCCTGCCCTTTCCCCTGGGCGCGACCTGGGACGGCCTGGGCGTCAACTTCGCCCTGTTCTCCGCCCACGCCACCAAGGTGGAACTCTGCCTGTTCAACGAGTCCGGGCAGACCGAACTGGAGCGCATCGAGCTGCCCGAATACACCGACGAGATCTGGCACGGCTACCTGCCGGACGCCCATCCGGGCCAGGTCTACGGCTACCGGGTGTACGGCCCCTACGCACCGGATGCCGGGCACCGCTTCAACCCCAACAAGCTGCTGATCGATCCCTACGCCAAGCAGCTGGTCGGCGAGCTGCGCTGGTCGGAATCCCTGTTCGGCTACACCATCGGCCACCCGGACGCCGACCTCAGTTTCGACCAGCGCGACAGCGCCCTCTACGTGCCCAAGAGCAAGGTCATCGACCCGGCCTTCACCTGGGGCCGCGACTGCCCGGTGCAGACCCCCTGGGACCGCACCATCCTCTATGAAACCCACCTGCGCGGCTTCACCATGCGCCACCCCGGCGTGTCCGAAGGGCTGCGCGGCACCTGCGCCGGGCTGATGGAGCCCGCAGTGCTGGACTACCTGTGCCAGCTTGGCGTCTCGGCGATCGAGCTGCTGCCGGTGCATGCCTTCGTCCAGGACCAGCACCTGCTGGAAAAGGGCATGAAGAACTACTGGGGCTACAACACCATCGGCTTCTTCGCCCCGCACCCGCGCTACCTGGCCAGCGGCAAGATCCAGGAGTTCAAGGAAATGGTCGCCCACCTGCACCATGCCGGCCTGGAGGTGATCCTCGACGTGGTCTACAACCACACCGCCGAGGGCAACGAGCAGGGTCCGACCCTCTCCATGCGCGGCATCGACAACGCCACCTACTACCGCCTGATACCCGACGACAGGCGCTACTACATCAACGACTCGGGCACCGGCAACACCCTCGACCTCTCCCACCCCTGCGTGCTGCAGATGGTCACCGACTCGCTGCGCTACTGGGCCACGGAGATGCACGTGGACGGCTTCCGCTTCGATCTGGCGACCATCCTCGGCCGCCGGCCGGAAGGCTTCGACGAGCGCCACAGCTTCCTGGTCGCCTGCCGCCAGGACCCGGTGCTGCGCCAGACCAAGCTGATCGCCGAACCCTGGGACTGCGGCCCGGGCGGCTACCGGGTCGGCGGCTTCCCGCCCGGCTGGGCGGAATGGAACGACCAGTTCCGCGACACCGTGCGGGCCTTCTGGAAGGGCGACGAGAACCAGCTGGCCGACATGGCCGGACGCCTCACCGCCTCCGGCAACCTCTACAACCAGCGCGGCCGCCGGCCGTTCGCCTCGGTCAACTTTGTCACCGCCCACGACGGCTTCACCCTCAACGACCTGGTTTCCTACAACGACAAGCACAACGAGGCCAACGACGAGGACAACCAGGACGGCACCGACTACAACCTGTCCTGGAACCATGGCGTCGAAGGCCGCAGCGACGACCCGGAGATTCGCGCCCTGCGCTTCCGGCAGATGCGCAACTTCTTCGCCACCCTGCTGTTCTCCCAGGGCACGCCGATGATCGTCGCCGGCGACGAGTTCGCCCGCACCCAGCACGGCAACAACAACGCCTACTGCCAGGACAGCGAGATCGGCTGGATCGACTGGGAGCTCGGCGAGGAGGCCAAGTCCCTGCAGGACTTCGTGCGCCGCCTGATCCGCCTGCGCCTGCGCTTTCCCATCCTGCGCCGCGGGCGCTTCCTGGTCGGCGCCTTCAACGAGGAGCTGGGCGTCAAGGACGTCACCTGGCTGAATCCCGCCGGCACGGAAATGACCATCGAGCAGTGGGAGGAAGAGCACAACCGCTGCCTCGGCATGCTGCTCGACGGCCGCGCCCAGCCGACCGGCATCCGCCGCGCCGGCGCCGACGCCACCCTGCTGCTGGTGGTGAATGCCCACTACGACCTGGTCAACTTCCACCTCCCCGAGGTGCCCCAGGGCAGCCGCTGGAAGCGCCTGGTGGACACCCACAAACCGAGCGCGGACGAAGAGCGCTTCGCCTTCGGCAGCCAGTACGGCGTCACCGGCCGCTCGCTCCTGCTGTTCGAGCTGATCCGCAACAGCCACCGGCCCTCCTGAAGCCAGGTGTTCCCCGCACCGCTCGTGAAAAAACGGGAACCCCCACCCCTGGATTCAGTCTTGACTTCATAGGTACGACAGTACCTCGGCTGGCCAGGCCGAGTGGTGACCAGGCCTGCTTCCATCAACCAGAGAGGAAGGCATTACCATGAAAATCCAAGACATCATGACCCGCGATGTACAGACCATTCGCGTCGACCAGAGCATGCGCGAGGCGGCCGCGCTGATGGAGAAGATCGATTGCGGCGCCCTGCTGGTCAACGAAGGCGATCGTCTGGTGGGTATGCTGACCGACCGCGACATCGCCATCCGTGCCGTGGCCAAGGGCAAGGACAACGACACCCTGGTACGCGAGGTGATGACCCCCAACGTCTGTTACTGCTTCGAGGACGAGGACGTCCAGCATGTCGCCGAGAACATGGCCGACATCCATGTGCGCCGCCTGCCGGTGATGAGCCGCGAGAAGCGCCTGGTCGGCGTGGTCTCGCTGGGCAATATCGCCGAATGTCACAACCCCTCGGTCAGCGATACCGTGCTGCAGGGCGTGACACAGGCGCACTGACAGCGCAGCCAACCGACTACCCTCCGGGGAGGTGCCCATGAAAGCGGTAGTTTTCCACGACATCGGCGACATTCGCCTGGATGATGTACCGGAACCCCACATCGAAGTACCGACCGATGCGATCGTCCGCCTGACCGCCTCGGCCATCTGCGGGACCGACCTGCACTTCATTCGCGGCACCGTCGGCGGCATGCGCCCGGGCACCATCCTCGGCCACGAGGGCGTCGGCATCGTCGAGCAACTGGGCGCGGAGGTGCGCAACCTGCAGATCGGCGATCGCGTGGTGATCCCCTCCACCATCGCCTGCGGCAACTGCTCCTACTGCCGCGCCGGCTACTACGCCCAGTGCGACATGGCCAACCCCAACGGCAAGGAAGCCGGCACCGCCTTCTATGGCGGCCCGGCGCAGAGCGGGCCCTTCCAGGGACTGCAGGCGGAGAAGGCGCGGATTCCCTTCGCTAACATCGGCCTGGTCAAGCTGCCCAGCGAGATCAGCGACGATCAGGCCATCCTGCTCTCGGACATCTTTCCCACCGGCTACTTCGGCGCGGAAATGGCCGAGATCGGCGACGGCGACACCGTCGCCGTGTTCGGCTGCGGCCCGGTCGGCCAGTTCGCCATCGCCAGCGCCAGGCTGCTCGGCGCCTCGCGGGTATTCGCCATCGACCAGTGCCCGGACCGCCTGCAGATGGCGCGCCAGCAGGGCGCGGAAACCATCGACTTCAACCGCGAGGACCCGGTCGAGACCCTGCGCCGGCTGACCGACGGCATCGGCGTCGACCGGGCCATCGATGCGGTGGGCGTGGATGCCGAACACCAGCACGCCCACCCGGCCCAGGACCCCGAACAGGAAGAACGCTTCGCCCGGGAAGTCGAGGCCGTGGCGCCGCGAACGCACCCCGAGGGGCGCAACTGGCATCCGGGCGATGCGCCCAGCCAGGCGCTCGAATGGGCGGTCGAGGCCCTGGCCAAGGCCGGCACCCTGTCGATCATCGGGGTCTATCCGCCGCAGGCGCACAGCTTCCCGATCGGCCTGGCGATGGAGAAGAACCTGACCATCAACATGGGCAACTGCCATCACCGCAAATATATTCCCAAGCTGATCGAGCTGATCCTGGCCAAGCGCATCGACCCGGCGAAGATCCTCACCCAGATCAAGCCGATGAGCGATGCCATCGCCGCCATCAAGGCCTTCGACCGGCGCGAGCCCGGCTGGATCAAGGTCGAGCTGCATCCGCAGCAGATGCAGCCCAGCGGCACGGGCAGCGAGGAGGAAGTGATGAACACGGACTATCTGCTCGACGAAGGCATCGAGGAAACCTTCCCCGCCAGCGATCCGGTGTCCATCAGCCCGCGGCCGGAACGACGCTGAGCGGGGCGCCAGGCCCATGAGCCAACCCCTGAACGGAGGGCAGCGCGTCGAGTCGCTGCACCTCCTCACGGTGAACACCCACAAGGGCTTCACCGCGCTCAACCGGCGCTTCATCCTGCACGAGCTGCGCGAGGCGGTGCGCGACGTCTCGGCCGATCTGGTATTCCTCCAGGAGGTGCTCGGCACCCACGAGCGCCATGCCCGGCGCCATCGCAACTGGCCGGAAACCCCGCAGTACGAGTTCCTCGCCGACAGCATGTGGGGCGACTTCGCCTACGGCCGCAACGCCGTCTACCCGGACGGCGACCATGGCAACGCCGTGCTCTCCAAGTATCCCATCCAGCGCTACGACAACCTCGACATCTCCGTCACCGGGCCGGAGCGCCGCGGCCTGCTGCACTGCGAACTGGAGGTGCCGGGCCAGCCCCAGGTGCACGCCATCTGCGTGCACCTGGGGCTGCTCGAAAGCCACCGGCAGAAGCAGCTCGGCCTGCTCTGCGAACTGATCGACTCGCTGCCGGCCGAGGCGCGCATCCTGGTCGCCGGGGACTTCAACGACTGGCGCCTGCGCGCCAGCGCCTGCCTGCGCCGCTGCGGCCTGGTCGAGGTCTTCGAGCACAGCCATGGCCGCTGCGCGCGCACCTTCCCGGCGCGCCTGCCGCTGCTGCGCCTGGACCGCATCTACCTGCGCAACGCCACTCCACAAGTCGCCAGGGTCCTGTCCCACACCCCCTGGCCCCACCTCTCCGACCACCTGCCCCTCGCGGCGGAGGTACGCCTATGAGCCATCCCTGGCGAAGCGGCAACCGCCTGTGGCTGCTGGAAAACGGCGAGGAATTCTTTCCCCGGGTGTTCGAGGCCATTCGCCAGGCCCGCCAGGAAATCCTCATCGAGACCTTCATCCTCTTCGAGGACAAGGTCGGCAACGAGCTGCACCGCGAACTGATCGCCGCGGCGCAGCGCGGCGTGCGCATCGAGATCACCGTGGACGGCTTCGGCTCGGCGGACCTGACCGCGGAGTTCGTCGCGGCGATGACCGAGGTGGGCATCCGCATCCGCATGTTCGACCCGCGGCCGAGACGGTTCGGCATGCGCATCAACCTGTTTCGCCGCCTGCACCGCAAGATCGTGGTGATCGACGGCGCCCGCGCCTTCATCGGCGGCATCAACTTCTCCGCCGACCACCTGGGCGACTTCGGCCCGACCGCCAAGCAGGACTACTCCGTCGAGGTGATCGGCCCGGTGACCCGCGACATCCACCGCTTCGCCCTCGCCAGCATCGCGGCCAGCGAGCCGTCGCGGCTCTGGTGGCGCCGCCGCCGCGCCCGGAACGGCGTCGACGAGCAGCAGACGATGGCGGCCGAGGGAACGGCCCAGGTCCTGTTCGTCACCCGCGACAACCGCCGCCACACCAACGACATCGAGGAGCAGTACCTGCAGGCCATCCGCCAGGCGCGGCACCGGCTGGTGATCGCCAACGCCTATTTCTTTCCCGGCTACCGCCTGCTGCGGGAGATCCGCCGGGCGGCGCGGCGCGGCGTCAGGGTGGAGCTGATCCTGCAGGGCCAGCCGGACATGCCGATCGCCAAATTCGGGGCGCGCCTGTTCTACGAGTACCTGCTCAAGGACGGCGTGGACATCCACGAATACTGCGAGCGCCCACTGCACGGCAAGGTCGCGCTGGCCGACGACGAGTGGGCCACGGTCGGCTCGAGCAACCTCGATCCGCTGAGCCTGTCGCTCAACCTGGAGGCCAACCTGATCATTCGCGACCGGGCCTTCAACCAGGAGCTGAGCGAGCGGCTCGAGCGGCTGCGGCTCAATCATTGCCGCCTCATGACCAAGGAGAAGATCGCCCGCGGCACCTGGTGGCGCATGCCGCTGGCCTTCCTCGCCTACCACGCGCTCAGCCACTTTCCTGCCTGGGTCGGCTGGCTGCCGGCGCACAGCCCGAAGGTGGAACTCCTGCAGGGCTACCCTCCGCCGAATGGCGGCAACGACCTGCGCCGGCCCAGCCCATGAAGGACCTCGCCGCGCGGCTGCGCCGCCACTGGCCGTTCGCCCGGCGCCTGCTGCTCTGGGCCTTCTTCCTGCTGATGGCCTGGCTGCTGTTCAGCCTGGCGCGCACCATCGAATGGCGCAACGTCCTCGCCACGCTGGCCGGCTATCGCCCGGGCACCCTGCTGGCGGCCCTGGCCTTCGCCGCCGCCAGCCACCTGCTCTACAGCTGCTTCGACCTGCTCGGACGCCGCTACGCCCGCCACCACCTGCCCCGGCGCCAGGTGCTGGCGGTGACCTTCGTCTGCTATGCCTTCAACCTCAACCTCGGCGCCTGGATCGGCGGCCTGGCCCTGCGCTACCGGCTCTACTCGCGCCTCGGCCTGTCCTCCCTGCAGATCACCCGGATCTACAGCCTGAGCCTGACGACCAACTGGATCGCCTACCTGCTGCTCGCCGGCCTGGTCTTCGCCAGCGGCAGCGTGCGCCCGCCCGCGCACTGGGCGATCGGCCAGGGCAGCCTGCAGGTCCTGGGCCTGGTGCTGCTGCTCCTGGCCGGGCTCTACCTGCTGCTCTGCGCCTTCTCCCGGCGCCGCGTGCTGACCGTGCGCGGCCATTCGCTCGGCCTGCCGAGCCTGCGCCTGGCGCTGTGCCAGCTCGCCCTGGGCGCCGGCAACTGGCTGCTGATGGCGCTGGTCATCCACACCCTGCTGTTGCAGCAGGTCGGTTATGGCAGCGTGCTCGGCACATTGCTGATCGCCAGCATCGCCGGCGTGCTCACCCACATCCCCGCCGGCCTCGGCGTGCTGGAGACGGTATTCGTCGCCCTGCTCCATCAGCAGGTCGGGCGTGACAGCCTGCTGGCCGCGCTGCTCGGCTATCGGGCGATCTACTACCTGCTGCCGCTGCTGATCGCCAGCCTGGTCTATCTCGGCCTCGAGGCGCGGGCGAAACGGATGCGCCAGAAGGAGGCCGGCAAGCCGGCGTAGCGCGAGGCGCCAGCGACTTCAGAGGTTGTGAAAAAATCGAGCGCCGTCGCGAGACCGTCTCCAAGCGTTCGCGGCAAGGCGCGCTACATGAAAAGCGGGGGAGTTTAGCGAGCTAAATGACCTTGCTTTTCACGTAGCGCAACGCAGCAGCGGGCGTTTGGAGTCGGTCGCAGTAGGCGGGAGTTTTTTCACAGCCTCTCAGCCCAGCTCGAAGGTCGTCACCCCGTACAGCCGGTCCAGCGACAGCGCCGGATCGGCTCCCGTATACATCCGCGCCGTCTCGAACACGACTTTCATGCCATGCCGCTCGGCCAGCTCGACCGCCGCCCGGTTGACTTCCGGCACATCCAGATAGAATGACTCCCCACTGCCGACGGCGGCGCGCAGCCTCTGCAACAGCGACTCCGCCAGCGCCGGGCTGTCGGCGTACAGGGGGCCGATCTTGTATCCGGAGCGGCACCGGCGCAGCACGCCACAGCCGGCCAGGCGGCCATCGCGCAGGATGCCCAGTGCCGTGCAGCCGGGCTGGTTGATCCAGTTGCGCAGAAATTCCGCCCTGGGCTCGGGAAAGAAGCCCCTGTCGTAGGCCTCGACCACCTCGAACGGCAGCTCGGCCAGCCCCACGAACTCGCCGGAGTACCCGGCCGCGGCGGCGGCGCCCTGCCCCTCGTAGCGCACGTTGCGATACGCCAGCCGGAAGCCGGACCTCCTGTAGTTGTCCTGCTGCTCGACGACGCCATCGAGGCCGATGTTGCGCCCGTCGAGATACTTCATCGCCGCCAGCCAGACCTGCTTGCCGTAGCCCTTGCCACGGTATTCCGGCCTGACGATGTAAAGACCGATGAAGCCGAACGAATCGCCATAGCGGACCGCCGAAATAGTCGCGACCGGCTCGTCGTTCAACAGCCCGATCAGGAAGCCGTGCGGGTCGGCCGCATGAAAGCACTCCGCATCATGAAGGCCCGGATTCCAGCCCTCCCGCGCCGCCCAGTCGATGGCAAGCTCGAGCTCGCTGCGGAGCATGGTGGCGATTTCGTAGGTTTCCTGCTGCATGTTCTCCACTCCGGGTACGAAATTTCGCCGCCTGCCAGCACCTCCGGCAGCGGCCTGGGTGACAGGGCAAAGCCTAGTTCGCCGTCGGGGCCGGCGACAGCGGCCCGCGCCGGTCTGCCCCTTTTGTCTGATTATCGATTGGGTTCTTTTGGACGCAGGGCATTCCTGGGTGAAACCGCTCCCCCTCCATGATTTCCGATTTATGGATAAAAGACCTGCAAGGTGGCGCCGTGCATCCTTCGCCATGCGAAAGGATGAATCCGGATTCGCCAGCCGCGTAGCCATCGCCGGTTGCAATAAAAGACGGTCAGTCTATATTCTGCCGCCGGGGTCCTGCGTCACGTCGGGACTCGCAGGCGGCACGGAAAGTGCGCAATGGTGCTCCGGCCGGTTTTTTCACCCATTTATAGACAGACGGTCCAAATGGAGGGCGGCATGTTCAAGGCGATCCTGATCGAGAAGGACGACGCGGCGGGTTACCGGGCGCGGAGCACTACGCTGGACGAGGCGCAGTTGCCCGAGGGCGATGTGACCGTGCGGGTGGACTGCAGCACGCTCAACTACAAGGACGCGCTGGCGATCACCGGCAAGGGCCCGGTGGTGCGCAAGTTCCCGATGGTGCCGGGGATCGACCTGGCCGGAACGGTGGAGGCTAGCGCCAGCCCGGACTTCAAGGCCGGCGATGCGGTGCTGCTCAACGGCTGGGGCGTCGGCGAGAACCACTGGGGCGGGCTGGCGCAGAAGGCGCGGCTGGACGGCCGCTGGCTGATCCCCCTGCCCCGGGGCTTCACGCCCCGCCAGGCGATGGCCATCGGCACCGCCGGCTACACCGCGATGCTCGCGGTGCTGGCCCTGGAGCGCCACGGCGTGACACCCGAACAGGGCGAGATCCTGGTCACCGGCGCCAACGGCGGGGTCGGCAGCTTCGCCATCGCCCTGCTCGCCCGCCTCGGCTACCGGGTGGTGGCCTCCACCGGCCGGCCGGAACAGACCGACTACCTGAAGAAACTCGGCGCCGCCGAGATCATCGACCGCGCCACGCTATCCGAGCCCGGCCGGCCGCTGGCCAGGGAGCGCTGGGCCGGGGTGATCGACTCGCTGGGCAGCCATACCCTGGCCAACGCCTGCGCCGCGACCCGCTACGGCGGCACCGTCGCCGCCTGCGGCCTGGCCCAGGGCATGGACTTCCCGGCCACGGTGGCGCCCTTCATCCTGCGCGGCGTCACTCTGGCCGGCATCGACAGCGTGATGCGTCCCCGCGCGGAGCGCATCGCCGCCTGGGAGCGCCTGGCCCGCGACCTCGACCTGGCGCTGCTGGACGACATCACCGCCGAGATCGGCCTGGACGAGGCCATCCCCATGGCCGGCGAGCTGCTCGCCGGGAAGGTGCGCGGACGGGTCGTGGTGGATGTGAACCGCTGAGCGCTCAGGGCGCCTCGGCCAGCCGCCGCAGGCGCTCGCCCAATTCCGCGAAACGGCTTTTGAGCAGGGCGTGGAACAGCTGGACCGCCGGCGAGAACTGCTTGCGGTGCGGGCAGACCAGATGCAGCGGCGCCAGCTCGCCCGGGCAATCCCCGAGCAGCACCTGCAGGCGCCCGGCGGCCACGTCCTCGCCGACGTCCAGCCAGGACTTGTAGGCGATGCCGTGCCCGGCGATGGCCCAGCGGCGCACCACGTCGGCGTCGTCGCTGAGCAGCACTCCGCGCACCGCGATCACCCGCCGGCGCCCCTCTTCCTCGAATCCCCACTTGTCGTGGGCCCGTCCGCCCAGCAGGTAGACCAGGCAGGCGTGCCCGGCCAGCTCGTCGAGCCTCTGCGGCCGGCCGCAGCGCGCCAGATAGTCCGGCGCGGCCACCAGCACCCGGCGGTTGTCCGGCGCCAGCGGCAGGGCGATGAAGCTGGCGTCCTCCATGGGCCCGTAGCGGATCGCCACGTCGATGGGGTCGCGGAAGATGTCGGCGATCTGGTCGGACAGCAGCAGGCGCAGGGTCAGCCGCGGATGCTCGCGGCAGAATTCCGAGAGCCAGGGCAGCAGCAGGTTGCGCCCCAGGTCGGAGGGCGCGCTGACCTGCAGCAGGCCCTGCAGCCCGGCCCGCTCCCGGTGCAGGCGCTCGTGGCCTTCGTGCAGGGTTTCCAGCACCCGCTCGGCATAAGGCAGGTACTGCTCGCCCTCGGCGGTCAGCCGCAGGCTGCGCGTCGAACGGGCGAACAGGCGGATGTCCAGATCCCGCTCCAGGCGCTTGATCGCCGCACTGACCTGCCCGGGCAGCAGGTCGACCTCCCGTGCGGCGGCGGAAAAGCTGCCGAGGGCGGCGGAGCGGACGAACAGGGCCAGATCCTCCAGGCGGATCATTTTCACTCCTTGAGAGAAAGTGTTGGCGGATCTTGCGGCTTTTCATGGAAAGCTGCACGGTCGAACATCCAGCCAGACGCTCACCGCGCCCGAGGCGGGAGCGGAGACCGCTGAGCACCTTTGGAAAATCTCGACAGGAGAACGAACCTTGACCATCGCCACCGCCGCCAGGACCCGCTACACCACCAAGGCCTACGACCCCAGCCGCAAGGTGCCCGAAAGCACTATGGAGGAGTTGCAGACCCTGCTGCGCTACAGCCCGTCCTCGGTGAACTCGCAGCCCTGGCACCACGTCATCGCCGCCAGCGAGGAAGGCAAGGCCCGCATCGCCAGGGCGACCCAGGACGGCTACGCCTACAACGAGGCGAAGATCCTCAACGCCTCCCACGTCGTGGTGCTCTGCGCCCGCACCGACCTGGACGCGGCCCACCTCAAGGCCGTGCTGAACCGGGAGGATCTCGACGGCCGCTTCGCCAATCCGGAAGGCAAGGCCGGCCAGGGCAACGTGCGCAGCTCCTACATCAACCTGCACCGCTACGACCGCAAGGACCTGCAGCACTGGATGGAGAAGCAGGTCTACCTGGCCCTCGGCACCCTGCTGCTCGGCGCCGCCGCCCTCGGCGTGGACGCCACGCCCATGGAGGGCTTCGACTTCGCCAGGCTCGACGAGGAACTGGGCCTGCGCGGGCGCGGCTTCACCAGCGTGGTGATCGTCAGCCTGGGCTATCGCAGCGACGACGACTTCAACGCCAAACTGCCGAAGTCGCGCCTGCCTGCCGAAGACATCTTCACGCTCCTCTGACCGGCCTCCGCCGGGGCTCGCCGCGCGCCTGCGAGAGGCGCGGCGAAGCCCACCACCTGCCGCACGCCATTCGGCGCCGGCGCCTGCCTGCCGCGCATCCGGCTATCCAGACCGGCATCGCTTCGACTATGTTTGGAAGGCCACTGGCCAGACCACTGTGCTCGACCGCCCTCCCGAGCGAATGCCCGACTCAGCGAAAGAATGGCGATCGTCGCCACCCTTCCGCCTCGCCCCGGCTGGGAAAACCGGCCCTCGACAGGCGCAGGACAGTCCTCAAGCACCGTGCAAGGCACTTGACCGCGAGAAGTTGAACGGATCAAATTGCGAGCAATTCTCATTGGGTGACAAGGAGTTGTTATGAAAGCCCGAAGCGCACTCATTTCACTTCTCGCAGTCTGTACCCTCATGGCCACCGACCATCCCGCCCAGGCTGCCGATATCACACCGAAATCACTGACCGATGTCGTCAAGCGCGAAGGCTGGGCCAAGGCCTGCCCGCAGATCCAGCCGAAGCTCGATGCGCTTCAGGAACCCGGTGACTTCTCCGGCAACGACTGGCGCGACTATGTGACGCTCAAGGGCTGGTGCCTGGTGGAAACGCGCCGCGAAGCCGAAGCCATCGACTTCCTCGAGAACAAGCTGGCCGTGGGCCGGCGCGCGCCCTGCCTGCTGGACATCCTCGGCACCAGCCTGTTTCGCAGCGGCCTGGACGCAGAGGCCATCGCCACCTTCGAGGAAGCGCTCGAAAACGAGCTGCCCGCACACGACAGGCCGAACGTCTACAGCAAACTGGCGACCGCCTACATGCGACTGGCCGCCACCTCCTCTGGCGGACAGATGACCGACCCGAATGCCCTGGCCCAGGCCGAGCGCTATGCCAGACTGGCCCTGGAAAGCGACAAGGAGCCGGTGCCGGCGGTCTACAGCCAGCTCGCCCATGTGAAGATGGCCCAGCAGAAGCACGACGAGGCGATCGAGCTGCTGAAGGTGGCGCTGGAGAAGAACGCCACCTATAAGGGCTGGCCCTCTCCCGGCCTGCGCAAGGCCATGGACGCGCAGTTCCTCATGGGCCTGGGCCAGGCCCATTACCTGAAAGGCGAAAGGGAACGCGGCCTGCTCCTGATGGATGTCGCACTGGACACGGCCCCCACCGAGCCGCAGAAAAGCGTGCTGAACACCATTCGCGACAACACCCTCAAGCCGCGTCCCCTCGAGCAGTTGCCGAGGCCCCTGAGACCCCTCGTTCCGCTCGACAAAGGCATCTGAGATGCCTGTTCACCCTCTCGCGAGCCAGTGAAACACTGGCCTCAGCGCCCTCTCCCATACCCGGGAGCCGGCCCTATATCTCCACCTGCGTGCCCAGCTCGATCACCCGGTTCACCGGCAGCTGAAAGTAACGCATGCTGCTGTTGGCGTTCTTCTGCAGGAAGGCGAACAGGGCCTCGCGCCAGTGGGCCATGCCGATGCGCTTGCTCAGGACCACGGTTTCCCGGCTGAGGAAGTAGGTGGTGCGCATGGGGCTGAAGTCGAGATCCTCGAGATGGCTCAGGCGCAGGGCACGGGGAATGTTCGGCTCGTCCATGAAGCCAAAGTGCAGCACCACGCGGTAGAAGCCCTCGCCGTAGCCGTCGACCTGGAAGCGCCGCTCCTCCGGCACCCGCGGCGTGTCCTCGGAAACCACCGTGAGCAACACCACCCGCTCGTGCAGCACCTGGTTGTGCAGCAGGTTGTGCAGCAGCGCATGGGGCACCACGTCCGCCCGTGCGGCGAGGAACACCGCGGTGCCCTGCACCCGGTGCGGCGGTTGCAGGCGCACGCTGTCGATGAACGCCGGCAGCGGCAGAGCCGCTTCGCCCAGGCGCTCGAAGAGGGTTTCCTTGCCGCGCTTCCAAGTGCTCATCAGGGTGAACAGGCCGATCCCGGCGATCACCGGGAAGGCACCGCCTTCGAAGATCTTCGGCACGTTGGCGGCGAAGAACAGGCTGTCGACCAGCAGGAAGCCGAGCAGCAGCGGGATCGCCAGCCAGCGCGGCATCTTCCACAGCAGCAGCATCACCGCCGCCACCAGCAGGGTGGTGATCAGCATGGTGCCGGTCACCGCCACGCCGTAGGCCGAGGCCAGCGCCCCGGAGTTCTCGAAGCCGATCACCAGCAGCACCACGCCGACCATCAGCGCCCAGTTCACCGTGGCGATGTAGATCTGCCCCTCCTCGGCGCTGGAGGTGTGCCGGACCTGCATGCGCGGCACATAGCCGAGCTGGATCGCCTGGCGGGTCAGGGAGAAGGCCCCGGAAATCACCGCCTGGGAGGCGATGATGGTCGCCAGGGTGGCCAGGGCGATCATCGGCAGCAGCGCCCACTCCGGCGCCAGCAGATAGAAGGGGTTGCGCGCCGCCTCCGGGTCCGCCAGCAGCAGCGCGCCCTGGCCGAAGTAGTTGAGCAGCAGCCCCGGCAGCACCAGCAGGAACCAGGCACGGGCGATGGGCCGGCGGCCGAAGTGGCCCATGTCGGCATAGAGCGCCTCGGCGCCGGTCAGCGCCAGCACCACCGCGCCGAGAATCGCCACGCCGAGGCCCGGATGGGCGATGAAGAAGTTCGCCGCCCACCAGGGGTTCAGCGCCAGCAGCACCTCGGGCTGCTGCAGGATGCCGTACAGGCCGAGCAGGCCGAGCACGACGAACCAGGCCACCATCACCGGACCGAAGAAGATGCCGATGCGCGCCGTGCCGTGGCGCTGGATCAGGAACAGGGCGACCAGCACCACGAGGGCCAGGGGGATCACCCACTGCTCCAGCCCGGCGAAGGCGAGTTCCAGCCCCTCGACCGCCGACAGCACGGAGATCGCCGGAGTGATCATGCTGTCGCCGTAGAACAGCGCGACGCCGAACAGGCCGAGCAGCACCAGGGTCCGGCTCAGGCGCGGATGGTCGGCGGTGGCGCGGCGCGCCAGGGCGGTCAGCGCCATCGCGCCGCCCTCGCCCTCGTTGTCGGCGCGCAGGATGAACAGCACGTACTTGATCGACACCACCCAGAGCAGCGACCAGAAGATCAGCGAGAGGATGCCGAGTACGCCGTCGTGGTTGACCTGCACCCCGTAATGGCCGGCGAAGACCTCCTTCAGGGTGTACAGGGGGCTGGTGCCGATGTCGCCGTAGACCACGCCGGTGGCGGCGACCAGCAGGCCCAGGCCGGATGCGGTCCGGGGTGGATGGCCCGACTGCAGGGCGAGTTCGCTCATGAATGCTCTCCAGGAAAGGGGAAGACCGCTCGTCTCACGGGGCATGCTCGCGCAGGCGGTAGCCGATGCCGGCCTCGGTGACGATGAAACGGGGATCGGCGGGGTCGTCGCCAAGCTTCTGGCGCAGGTGGCCGACCACCACCCTCAGGTAGTGGCTGTCCTCGACATGGGTCGGT
Organism: Azotobacter chroococcum; assembly: GCF_002220155.1. Taxonomy (NCBI): domain Bacteria; kingdom Pseudomonadati; phylum Pseudomonadota; class Gammaproteobacteria; order Pseudomonadales; family Pseudomonadaceae; genus Azotobacter; species Azotobacter chroococcum. The sequence continues at coordinate 2,336,691 of NZ_CP011835.1, forward strand.
CCCCAGATGTCGCGGAGCAGCTGCTGCTGGGTGACGACCCGCCCCGGGTGGCGGGCGAGCGCGGCCAGCACGTCGTATTCCTTGCGGGTCAGGGCGATGTCCCGACCGCCGAGGCCGACCCGCCGGCCGTCCAGGTCCACCGTCAGCGGGCCGCACTGCACCGTGCCCGGCGACTGCCCGGGCGGAGACGTCCGGCGCAGCAGCACGCGCACCCGGGCGAGCAGCTCGCGGATGCTGAAGGGCTTGGTCACGTAGTCGTTGGCGCCGCCGTCCAGCGCCAGCACCTTCTCGCCGTCGCCGGCGCGCACCGAAAGCACCAGCACCGGCACCTGGGAGTCCCGGCGCAGCTCGACGAGCAGCTCCTGGCCATCCATGTCCGGCAGGCCGAGGTCGAGCACCAGCAGGTCGGGCTGCGCCTCGCGGGCCTGTGCCAGCCCCTCGCGGCCGCAGCCGGCCTCCAGCACCCGGTAGCCCTGGGCGACCAGGCTGATGCGCAGGAACTTGCGGATCTGCGCCTCGTCCTCGATCACCAGGATGCTCTGCTGGGCACTGTTCATGGCGCGGTCACCGGCTCGTATTCATGCTCGGCATCGCCCGGCGGCTGCAGCGGCAGCGGCAGGTGCAGGCTCAGCGTGGCGCCCTGCCCGCCCAGCCCCTCGCCCACCGTCACCCGCCCGCCGTGGGCGCCGAGGATGCCCTGGCAGATCGCCAGGCCCAGGCCGGTGCCGGGGCCGCCGCGGTCGCCGCGGGCGGCGGTGTAGAACATGTCGAAGATCTTCTCCCGCTCGGCCGGCGGAATGCCCGGCCCCTGGTCGCTCACCGACAGGCGCAGCTCGGCGCCGTCGCTCTCGACCGCCACCCGCAGCCGCCCGCCGGGGGGCGAGAAGCGCGCGGCGTTCTCCAGCACGTTGACCAGCGCCTGCTCGATGAGTGCCGCATGCACATGCAGCAGCGGCAGCTCCTCCGGGATGCGGGCCTCCAGGACGAAGGGCGCCAGCAGCGGGCGCAGGCGCTGCAGGGAGCTGGCGACGATGTCCGCCGGCGCCACCCAGTCGCGCTCCAGCTTGAGACCGCCGTGGCCGAGGCGGGTCATGTCCAGCAGGTTCTGGATATAGCGGTCCAGCCGCGCGGCCTCGTCGCGGGTGCTCTCCAGAAGCTCGCGGCGGTCCGCCGCGCCGATCTGCCCGTCCAGGGTCAGCAGGCTGTCGATGGCGCCGTGCATGACGGTGAGCGGCGTGCGCAGGTCGTGGGACACCGAGGCCAGCAGGGCGCTGCGCAGCTGCTCGGTTTCCCCGCGCAGGCGGGCGGCCTGCAACTCCTCGGCCAGCTGGGCCCGCGCCAGGGCCTGGGCCAGCGGCTGGCAGAGGGCGACCAGCAGGCCGCGGCGGCTCGCCGGCAGCGGCCGGCGGTCCCTGGGCGCGATGCCGAGCAGGGCCAGCGGCCCCTCCTCGCCGGACAGCGGCCACCACCACCAGCGCCCGCCGGGCAGGGTGTCGGTGCCGAGGCCGGCCGGCAGCTCGTGCTGCCAGACCCACTCGGCGGCGGCCCGTTCGGCTTCGCCGAGGCCGCCCGCGACGCCCGCCTCGACCCGCAGCCCGCCGGCGCCGTCGGAGCCGAGCAGGCAGACGTCGAGATCGGGCCAGGCGGCAAACTGCTCCACGGCCACCGCCAGCACCGCACGGCGGTCGGTGGCGGCGCTCAGCTTGCGGGTCAGCTCGAGCAGCGCCGCGGTTTCCGCCTGGGTCTCGCGCAGCACCTGCATCTGCCGGCGCTGGCGGGTCGCCAGATTGCCGGTCAGCATGGCCATGAAGAGAAAGAACAACAGGGTCAGCACATCCGCATGATGCTGCACGGTCAGCGAGAAGGTCGGCGAGACGAACAGCAGATCGTAGGCGACGAAGGACAGCAGCGCACAGCACAGCGCGGGGCCCAGGCCGCTGCGCACGGCGACCAGCAGGACGGCGACGAGGAACACCAGGGATATGTTCGGCAGCGCCAGCAGCCGGGAGATGCCCCAGGCCGCAAGGCTGGCCAGCAGCGTGGCGAGCAGCGCCAGGCCATAGTCGAACGGGCCGGCCGCGTGCTCGTGCGTGGCGAACGCCGGGGCGGCAGGCGCCTCCTCGGCGGCCAGCACATCGATCTCCAGGCCGCGCCCCTGGCGCAACAGGCGCTCCACCACGCCCCGACCGAACCAGCCGCGGCGCCGGCGGCCGACCAGCAGCACGCTGGCGCGGCGCTCCCGGACGTGGCGCAGCAGGGTGCCGGCGACCTCCTCGCCAAGCAGGCCGACCACCTCGCCGCCGAGGCGCTCGGCCAGCTGCCGGGCCGCCTGCAGCAGCCGGCGGGACTCCGCGCTGCGCGCGCGGCCGTCGTCCACGTGGACCAGGCTCCAGGGCAGCTGGCGGCGCCGTGCCACCCGGCTGGCATGGCGCACCAGCTGTTCGGCCTGCTCGTCGCCGTCCACCGCCACCAGCAGGCGGCCGAGCACCGCCGGCGCCGTGCGGCCGGAAGGCCGATAGCGGCGCTGCACCTCGCTGTCGGCGCGCCCGGCCACCACCTGCAGGGCCAGGGCGCGCAGCGCGGCCAGGGTGGTCAGATCGAAGACATGGTCCGGTAGCTCGGCCGGCAGGCAGTCGATCAGCAATACCTCATGGGCCTCCTCCAGCAGCCAGTCGGGCACCGTCTCGGCCACCGGCTGCCCGGTGAGGGCCTCGACCCGGTTCTTCAGGCTTTCCAGGTGCAACACATCGAGGGTGGTATGCACGTCGATGCCGGCGGCGAGCAGCTCCTGCACATCCTGCCAGCGCTGGGCATGGCGGCTGCCGGGCGGATTGGCGCCGGCCAGGCGGTCGATCAGCAGCAGGGCCGGCGGACGGGCCAGCAGCGCGTCGAGGTCCAGCTCGCCGGCCGCATCCCGGCCGCCCGGCAGCGCGGCGAGCCGCGCCTGCAGAGGCTCGGTGCGGCCGGCGCAGTCGAGGCTGCCGACCCGCAGGTCGATGCCCTGGCGCTGCAGCTCCGCGGCGGATTGGAGCATGGCGAAGGTCTTGCCCACGCCGGGCGCCGCGCCGAGATAGACCCTGAGCCGGCCGCGCCGGCTGCTGCGGAAGGGTTCCGGAGCCGTCCCGGCGGCCCGGGCGGCAAGATCGCCGGCTTCGTTCGTGGTGGGGGTCATAGGCAGGCAAGGGTAGATCGGATTGGCCGCCAGTATTGCCAGTCCGACGGCGCCCTGCCGTAAAGAAGCCGTAAAAACCTGGGGCAAGGCTCCGCTCAGCGCGCCAGCACAGTCCGCCGGCGCCGGCAGCGCTCCGAGCAGTAGCGCCCCTCGTCCCGGCCGCGCACCCACTTCCGGCGCCAGGCGAGCGGCAGTTCCGCCCTCCTCACAGTCCGTCCTCCGCCGCGAGCCGCGCCAGCAGATCTTCGCCGCGCCGCCAGAGCGCCTGCTGGCGGGTTTCCGGCATCCGCGCAAGGGTCCTGTAGACCATGCCCAGGCGCGGATTGGCCTCGAGCTGGCGGCGGTGACGCATGAGGAAGTGCCAGTACAGGGCGTTGAACGGACAGGCCTGCTCGCCGGTGCTCTCGCTGACCCGATAGGCACAGCTCGCGCAATAGTCGGACATGCGACGGATGTACTGGCCGCTGGCGCAAGAGGGCTTGGAGGCGAGGTAACCGCCGTCGGCGTGCATCGCCATGCCCAGGGTGTTGGGCAGCGCGGCCCAGTCGAAGGCGTCCAGGTACATCGCCAGGTACCAGTCGCAGACCTGCCGCGGGGCGATGCCGGCGAGCAGGGCGAAGTTGCCGGTGACCATCAGCCGCTGGATGTGGTGGGCATAGGCGTGCTTGAGGGTCTGGCCGATGGTCTGGCGCAGGCAGTTCATCCGCGTCTGCCCGGTCCAGTAGAAGGCCGGCAGCGGCCGGCGGTTGCCGAAGGCGTTGCGCGTCGCGTAGTCGGGCATCTGCAGCCAGTAGATGCCGCGCACGTATTCGCGCCAGCCGATCAGCTGGCGGATGAAGCCTTCGGCGACGCCCAGCGACACCCGTCCCGAGCGGCAGGCCTCCTCGACGTCCGCGCAGAGCCGGCGCAGGTCGAGCAGGCCGATGTTCAGCGCCGCGCCGATCCGCGCGTGGAACAGGAAGGGCTCGCCGCTGGCCATGGCGTCCTGGTAGTCGCCGAAGGCCGGCAGGGCGAAGTCGAGAAAGTGCTGCCAGAGCGCCTGGGCCTCGCCGTGGCTGACCGGATAGTCGAAGCCGTCGAGGACGCCGGGATGCCCGGCGAACTGGCTGCCGACCAGCGCCAGCACCTCGCGGGTGATGACGTCGGGGGCGAAGCGCACCGCCATCGGTGCCTCGACGCCGGCCGGCAGGGGCTTGCGGCCCTGCCCATCGTAGTTCCAGCCACCGCCCAGCGGCGCGCCGTCGGCGTCCAGCAGCAGGCCGCTCTTGCGGCGCATCTCCCGGTAGAAGAACTCCATGCGCAGCGGCTGGCGGTCGGCGGCCCAGCGGGCGAATTCGGCACGCCCGCAGAGAAAGCGCGTATCGGCATGCCAGACCAGCGGCAGGCCGCAGTGGCGCAGCGACTGCTCCAGGCGCCAGTCGCCGCACTCGGTGAGATGCACCTCGCCGGCCCTCAGCCGGTCGGCCCAGCGGACCAGCTCGCCGGGCAACGAACCGCAGTTGTCCGGATCGTCGAGGGTCACGTAGTGCACGCGGAAGCCGCGCCGGCGCAGGGCCTCGGCGAAATGGCGCATGGCGCTGAAGATCAGCGCGATCTTCTTCGGGTGATAAGGCACACGAGTGACCTCTTCCCGCACCTCGGCGAGCAGCACGGCATCCTGGCGCGGATCGAGGCCACGCAGGGAGGCCAGCTCGAAGGACAGCTGGTCGCCCAGCACCAGGGCGAGGCGCCGCGCGGGCGGAGGTTGGTCAGTCATCGCTCATCCAGGCCGACTGCAGGGCGATCGGCACGCGCAGGGGCTGCTGGAGACCGTCGCTGAGGCCGCACATCTCCGTATGCACCACAGTGTGCAGCAGGTAGAAAGGCACGCTCGGCAGGCCCTGCAGCAGGTCGCGGGCATGCTCGACCGAGCGCAGATGCAGGGTGGCGCCGGCATCGTCCACCAGCAGGCGGCGCTGGCCTGCCTGATGCGCCTCCAGCAGGTAGATGCCACCTTCCAGGGAGATCAGGTTGAGTTCATCGACCTGCCCGTTCCGGGCCTGGTCGAAAAGCTGCTGCATGTTCATCTGGAAACCTCGCAAACTTATACAAGTCAGCTACAGAATATAGCCTTTGTACAAGTTTGCTCGGCCTTCCCGAAAGGCGATCCGGCAAGCGCCGGCGGCACGCAGACATGCCGTCCATGGCCAGCCCTCCTCAGAGGATCTGCGTCGGCACCTGGACAGAGACCGACCCCAGCTCCTGGCGCGCCTGACGCACTACGGCGACCCCCGCGCTGAGCGCCAGGGCGCCCATCAGCAGCGCCACCAGGAGGTCCGGCCAGCCCGAGCCGGTGCCGAACACTCCGGCCGCGGCGATCATCACCGCCAGGTTGCCGATGGCGTCGTTGCGGCTGCACAGCCAGACCGAGCGCATGTTGGCGTCGCCGTCGCGGAAGGCGTAGAGCATCAGCGCCACGCCGGCATTGGCGAGCAGCGCCAGGCTGGCGACCACGCCCATGGTCAGCGGCTCGGGCGGAATGCCGGCGAAGGCGCTCCAGCCGGCCTTGGCCACCACGAAGATGCCGAATGCCGCCATGCTCAGGCCCTTGACCAGCGCCGCCCGCGACCGCCAGGCCAGGCCCATGGCCAGCACGGCGAGGGAGATGCCGTAGTTGGCGGCATCGCCGGCGAAGTCCACGGCATCCGCCAGCAGCGACACCGAGCCCGACTTGATCCCGGCGCCGATTTCCACGGCGAACATCGCCACGTTGATGAACAGGGCCACCCACAGGGCCCTGCGAAAGCGCGGGCCGGCCGGGGGCGTCGACGAGCAGGAAGTGCAGCAGGGCATCGCGGTTCTCCTTCGAGGGGATTTTCCGGCATTGCACACCCTGTAGTGACTCCAGGGTCAAGACGGCTACCATCGAGCCTGTGGAACCTATCCGTGGAGAAAACCCCATGCGCATCGGCGAACTGGCCAGGGCCACCGGCGTCGACACCGAAACCATCCGCTATTACGAGAAGGCCGGCCTGCTCCCCGCCCCTGCGCGCGGCAGCAACGGCTACCGCATCTACGGCACGGAGCACCTGGAGCGGCTGGCCTTTGTCCGCCACTGCCGGGCGCTCGACATTCCCCTCGCCGAAATCAGGCGCCTGCTGGAATTCCTGCTGTATCCGGAAACCGACTGCGCCGACGTCGACCGGCTGATCGAAACGCAGCTGGAACGGGTGCGCGCGCGCCTTGCGAGCCTGCAGGCGCTGGAGCGCCAGCTGTCCGCCCTGCGCGGGCGCTGCGCCACCGGACGGCTGGCCGGCGACTGCGGCATCCTGCGCGAACTGCTCGCTGCCGCCCAGGAGGAGGTGCGCCCGGAGCGTCTCTGATCCGAAAAGACGCGGTCGTTATCCGTTGGTCATGAAAAGACGTCAGGATCGCCTGTACAATTTCTCGATGAACAACCCCGCGCAAGAGGAAAACATGACGACCATTCATTTGGTTGGCGGCGAAAAAGGTGGCGTAGGCAAATCTGTCGTTGCCCGTCTGCTGGCCCAGTACATGATCGATCGCGACCTGCCTTTCATCGGCTTCGACACCGACAGATCCCATGGCGCGCTGCTGCGCTACTACGGCGACTACGCCTCGCCCACCATCATCGACAGCTACCAGAGCCTGGACGCCATCGTCGAGACCGCCACCGAGCTGCCGGAGCAGCGCATCCTGGTCGATCTCGCCGCGCAGACCCACCGGCCGCTCACCCAGTGGATGGAAGAGTCGGGCGTGCTGGAGCTGGCCGAAGAGCTGGGCATCGCCATCCGCTACTGGAACGTCATGGATTCGGGCAAGGATTCGGTGGATCTGCTGGAAAGGCTGCTCGAACAGTTCGGCTCCCGCCTCGACTACGTGCTGGTCCGCAACCAGCTGCGCGACAACGACTTCACGGCCCTGGAGAGCGCCGAGGTGCAGCAGCGCGCCGAGGACCTGAATGCCGCCGTCATCGACCTGAAGCGCCTGCACCCGCCGGTGATGAACAAGATCGACCGCAACGGCTACAGCTTCTGGGCGGCGCAGAACCGCGACACGGCCGGCCCCGACGCCCTGAGTCTGCTGGAACGGCAGCGGCTGAAGATCTGGCTGCAGCATGCCTACAAGGGGCTCGAGGCGGCGGAGGTCTGAGGCGGACCGCCACGCCGGCTCTCAGCCGAGATAGGCAGCCTTCCAGCGGTGCAGCAGGTCGTGCAGCTCTTCGTGCCGGCCTTGCCCGATGACCTGCAGCTCGAAGTCAGCGAAGGCCTGCTGCAGCGCCTCCAGCTCGTCCGCGCGCAGCGCCTGCTCGGCCTGAGGGAAAAGCACGTCGTTCTCCTTGTCGATGTGCCGCTCGAGGAACTCCGCATAGGTCCTGGCGGCGGCGGCGAACGCCTCGGCGTCGAAGACCGGCGTGCTGGCCTGGCGCAGGACACCGACCAGGGCGCGGCCCTGCTCGTGCTCGGCGATCAGCTCGCCGACCAGTTCGCCCTGATGCGCGAGGCCGACCCGCTGCAGGGCCGGGAACAGCAGCCCCTCCTCCTTGCCGTGATGGCATTTGTCGACGAACTCCTGCAGGAAGCCGAGCAGCGCGGCGATGTCGCCGGCATCGGCATTGCCCTGCAGGGCCCGCTCGGCCATGCAGCGGAGAATCTTCAGGGTGGAAAGGATCGCGTCGTGTTCGTGGCGCAGCGTGTCGAGGGCCTGGCTCATGGGGGGCTCCTGGCGGTCTGGCAACATCGCCAGCCATCAGCCTAGTGCACCCCCTCCCCCAGCGCCGGGCCGCTCATCCGCCGCCGGCCCGCGCCGGACGCAGACGCGCTCATTCAGGCCGCATGATCAGCACCCCCAGCGGCGGCAGCTTGAGGTTGAGGCTGAAGGGTTGACCGTGGCTGGCCAGTTCGTCGGCGACCACCCCGCCGGCGTTGCCGACGTTGGAGCCGCCATAGCACTCGGCGTCGCTGTTGAGGGCTTCCTGCCAGTTGCCGCCGGAGGGCACGCCGATCCGGTAGCCGTGGCGCACCACCGGGGTGAAGTTGGCGACCACCAGCAGCGGTTCGCCCTTGCCGCTCCAGCGCAGCCAGGAGAACACGCTGTTGTGGCGGTCGTCGCCGATCAGCCACTGGAAGCCCTCCGGCACGCAGTCCTGCTGATGCAGCGCCCGCTCGTGGCGGTACAGCCGGTTGAGGTCCCTGACCAGCTGCTGCACGCCCTGGTGATCGCCGTAGTTGAGCAGGTACCAGTCCAGTTCGTGGTCGTGGCTCCATTCGCGCCACTGGCCGAACTCGCAGCCCATGAACAGCAGCTTCTTGCCCGGCATGCTCCACATGAAGGCCAGGTAGGCGCGCAGGTTGGCGAACTTCTGCCAGCGGTCGCCGGGCATCTTGTCGATCAGCGAGCGCTTGCCGTGCACCACCTCGTCGTGGGAAATCGGCAGGATGAAGCGCTCGGAGAAGGCATAGATCAGGCCGAAGGTCATGCGGTCGTGGTGGTAGGCGCGGTGGATCGGGTCCTCGGCCATGTATTTCAGGGTGTCGTGCATCCAGCCCATGTTCCACTTGTAGTCGAAGCCCAGCCCGCCCTCGGCGGCCGGCTTGCTGACCCCCGGCCAGGCGGTCGACTCCTCGGCGATCATCATCGCGCCGGGTGCCTCGGCCTTGACCACCTCGTTGAGATGACGGAGGAAATCGATGGCCTCGAGGTTCTCGCGGCCGCCGTGGCGGTTGGGAATCCACTCGCCATCCTTGCGCGAGTAGTCGCGGTAGAGCATGGAGGCCACCGCGTCGACGCGCAGGCCGTCGACGTGGAACTCGCGCAGCCAGTGCAGCGCCGAGGCGATCATGAAGCCGTGCACCTCGGTGCGCCCGAGGTTGTAGATGAAGGTGTCCCAGTCCTGGTGGAAGCCCTCGAAGGGGTGGTCGTACTCGTAGAGGGCGGTGCCGTCGAAGCGGCCGAGGCCATGGGTGTCGGTGGGAAAGTGCGCCGGCACCCAGTCGAGGATCACGCCGATGTCGGCCTGGTGGCAGGCATCGATGAAGGCGGCGAAATCCTCGCGCCTGCCGTAGCGGGCGCTGGGGGCGAACTGCGACAACGGCTGGTAGCCCCAGGAGCCGCCAAAGGGGTGTTCCATGATCGGCAGCAGCTCCACATGGGTGTAGCCCATTTCCTTCACGTAGGGAATCAGCCGCTCGGTCAGCTGCCGCCAGCTGGGCAGCGCTCCGCCCTCCTCGCGTCGCCAGGAGCCGACATGCAGTTCGTAGATCGCCATCGGCGCGTTCGCCGCCTGGCGGGCGGTGCGCCGTTCCATCCACACCTGGTCCCGCCAGGGGTGCGCCAGCGGCGCGGCGACCATCGAGGCGGTATTCGGCGGGGTCTCGGTGGCCAGCGCCACGGGATCGGCCTTCAGCGGCAGGATGCCGTGGGGGCCGAGCACTTCGTACTTGTAGACTTCGCCCGGCGCGAGGCGCGGGATGAAGATTTCCCAGACCCCGGCCGGGTGACGCAGGCGCATCGGATGGCGGCGGCCGTCCCAGCCGTTGAACGGGCCGACCACCGAGACGCGCCGGGCATTCGGCGCCCACACCGCGAAGCGCACCCCCGCCACCCCGTCCACGCTCAGGCACTGGGCGCCGAAGCAGCGGCCGAGGTCGCGGTGGTTGCCTTCGGCGAACAGGTAGAGATCCATCTCCCCCAGCAGCGGAGCGAAGCTGTAGGGATCCTCGGTCAGCTGCTCGCCCTGTGCCCAGCGGATGCGCAGCAGGTAGGGCTGCGCCTCGGCGAGGCGGCAGACGAACAGGCCAGGCACCCGGCTGGCCTGCATGTCGGCCAGCTTGGCCTGGCTGTCGCGGGCGAGCAGGTCGACGGCCACGGCATGCGGCAGGTAGACGCGCACCACGGTTCCTTCGCCGTCGTCGTGGGGGCCGAGCACCGCGAAGGGGTCGGCATGCTCGCCGCGCACCAGGGCATCGATGTTGCTCTCGCCGGGCAGCAGGGAATCGTCGTAGGCAGGCTGGGACAGCGGTAGGCTCATCGCAATGCATCTCCATCCAGTAGCTGTTGCGCCAGGCTCACCAGACCCCGCAGCGGCACGGCCAGCCAGGCGGGTCGGTGTTCGGCTTCATAGGCGATTTCGTAGAGCGTCTTCTCCAGGCTGAACAGCGCCAGGGCGGCCTCTTCGCCGCCCGGCGCGGCCCAGGCATGACCGATGTCGGCCGCGGCCTGGCGATAGGCGGCGAGGAAGGCCTGGCGGGCCTTGTCCTGGTACAGCGAGGCGATGCGCTGGCGGGCCTGGTCGGCCGCCTCCGAGCTGTCGATGCTCTGCGCGTTGCGCATGGCCATTTCGGCAGCGTAGCCGATCGAGCGCAGCACGCCGCTGACGTCCTTGTAGGGGCTGTGCCTGGCGCGGCGCTCGGCGAGCGGCCGCGACGGTTCGCCCTCGAAATCGATCAGATAGGCATCGCCCTGCACCACCAGCACCTGGCCGAGGTGCAGGTCGCCGTGCACGCGGATACGCAGGCTGCCGATGCAGGCCTCGGCCAACTGGCCGATCTTCGCCCGCAGGGCGTCGCGCTGCAGCAACAGCTGCCCGGCGGCGGCACGTGCCTCTTCGTCCAGCGTCGCCTGGCGCTCGGCAAGAATCACCAGGGCCCGTTCCAGCTGGGCGCCGACGCCCTCGGCCCAGTGCGCAACGTCCGCGGGGCCGGCAGTTTCGGGAGCGAAATCCGGGTTGTCGGTAGGCCCGGCCAGGGCCATGTGCATCTCGCCGAGGCGCTGGCCGAACTGGCGGGAAAAGTTCTCCAGTTCGTGCAGCGCACTGTACTGGCTCTCCAGGGTCGACTCGCCGCCGGCCAGTTCGTCGCGGATGGCGCGGTCGAGGGTGTTCTGCGTCCACTCCCAGGCATCGCCCTGGTTCTCCAGATAGCGCTGCAGGATCATCAGCGCGGTGCATTCACCCAAGCCATCGACCCGGCACACCTCGCCGAGCACGCTGGCGATGTTGGCGAAGCCGCAACGGGTGAGGAACAGGCCCATCTCCAGCTCGGGGTGCACGCCCGGCGAAACCCGGCGGATCAGCTTGAGCACCAGGGCATTGCCGATCACCACCGAGCTGTTGGACTGCTCGGCGGAGATGTAGCGCACCTCGGCGTCGGCCGGCAGCTCGATCGGGTCGAGCTGGGCGGTGGGCAGGAAGCGCAGCTCGCCTTGCTCGAAGGCCAGCACGCGGCGCTCGCGCAGCGCCTGGATCACCGCACGAACGAAGCCCTCCAGGGTGAAGGCATCGGTCAACAGACCCACCCGCCGGCCGCGGCGCACCCGGGCCATGGCCAGCTGCTGGGGCAGGACGCTGCCGAACTCCTCCTCGGGGAGAAAGCCCAGCGGCAGCTGGTAGCGCTGCAGGTTGCCCTCGACGCCGCTCTCGATCTCGCTGAGCAGCACGGGGCGTGGCAGATTGCCGAAGGTCACCGTATAGATGATGCGCACGTTGCCCAGCGGCGCGCCCTTGCCGGCGAACCAGCGGCGCTTGGGCAGGTAGGCCGGCAGCACTTCCTTCTCCAGGATGCGCCGGTTGGGGTCCACCAGCAGGTCGTCGAGACGGCGCAGCACCAGGGTCTGGAATTCGGGCATGCCCTCGGCCGGCTTGATGTGCCAGCTGGGCATCTGCGACTCGGGCGCCAGCAGGAACCAGCAGAAACCGTACGGCGGCAGGGTCAGCAGGTAGGGCAGCTGGCCGATCGGGGGGAAGGCGCTGCCGCCGGTCATCTCCACCGGCACCATGCCGGCGAACTGCGGCAGCTCCAGCTCCACCGCCTGGGCCGAGCGCGAGACGTTGGCCACGCAGAGGATGGTCTCGCTGCCGTCCGCCCCATGGTATTCGCGCAGGTAGGCGAAGATGCGCCGGTTGGCCGGCGCCAGCAGCTTCAGCGTGCCGCGGCCGAAGGCCTTCTGCTGCCTGCGCACGGCGAGCATGCGCCGGGTCCAGTTGAGCAGCGAATAGCTGTCGCGCTGCTGGGCCTCGACATTCACGGTCTGGAAGCCGTACAGCGGGTCCATGATCGGCGGCAGCACCAGGCCGGCCGGATCGGCGCGGGAGAAGCCGCCGTTGCGGTCGATGCTCCACTGCATGGGCGTGCGCACCCCGTCGCGGTCGCCCAGGTAGATATTGTCGCCCATGCCGATCTCGTCGCCGTAGTAGATCACCGGGGTGCCCGGCATCGACAGCAAGAGGCTGTTGAGCAGCTCGATGCGCCGCCGGTCGCGCTCCAGCAGCGGCGCCAGGCGCCGGCGGATGCCGAGGTTGATCCGCGCGCGGCGGTCGGCGGCGTAGAAGTTCCACAGGTAGTCGCGCTCGCGGTCAGTGACCATCTCCAGGGTCAGCTCGTCGTGGTTGCGCAGGAAGACCGCCCACTGGCAGTCGGTCGGGATGTCCGGCGTCTGGCACAGGATGTCGGTCATCGGGAAGCGGTCTTCCTGGGCGATGGCCATGTACATGCGCGGCATCAGCGGGAAGTGGAAGGCCATGTGGCATTCGTCGCCCCGGCCCTCCGGGGTGCCGCCGAAGTACAGCTGGGTGTCCTCCGGCCACTGGTTGGCCTCGGCCAGCAGCATGCGGTCCGGGTAGTCGGCATCCAGCTCGGCGCGGATGCGCTTGAGCACCTGGTGGGTCTCGGGGAGGTTCTCGTTGTTGGTGCCGTCGCGCTCGATCAGGTAGGGAATGGCGTCCAGGCGCAGGCCATCGACGCCCAGGTCGAGCCAGTAGCGCATGATGCCGAGCACCGCCTTCATCACTTGCGGGTTGTCGAAGTTGAGGTCCGGCTGGTGCGAGTAGAAGCGGTGCCAGAAGTACTGGCCGGCGACCGGGTCCCAGGTCCAGTTGGACTTCTCGGTGTCGAGGAAGATGATTCGGGTGTCCGGGTACTTGTCGTCGCTGTCCGACCAGACATAGAAGTTGCGCGCCGCCGAGCCCTTCCTGGCCTTGCGCGCGCGCTGGAACCAGGGATGCTGGTCGGAGGTGTGGTTGATCACCAGCTCGGTGATCACCCGCAGCCCGCGCCGGTGCGCCTCGGCGATGAAGCGGCGCACGTCGGCGAGACTGCCGTAGTCGGGATGCACGCCGCGGTATTCGGCGATGTCGTAGCCGTCGTCGCGGCGCGGCGAGGGATAGAACGGCAGCAGCCAGAGGGTGTTGACGCCCAGGTCGGCGATGTAGTCCAGCTTGGCGATCAGCCCGGGAAAGTCGCCGATGCCGTCGTTGTTGGAGTCGAAGAACGACTTGACGTGCACCTGGTAGATCACCGCGTCCTTGTACCAGAGCGGGTCTTCGAGGAAGGCGGCAGGCTTGGACAATTGATCCATTGTTCTCTGCTCCTGAATGCCAGCGGTTCAGTGCGGCGGGGTCAGCTTCCAGATGCCGAAGGGCAGATAGTCGGGGTCGAGGCGCGTCCACTGGATCTTGCCGTGCCAGGTCCAGCGATGGCCGTTCATCAGGTCCTCGCCGTGCATGGCGGCGTGGTCGGGCAGGCCGAACTCCCAGAGCGGCAGCTCGAAATGGGCCTCCTGGGCGTGGAAGGGATCGAGGTTGACGGCGACCAGGACGAAATTGGACAGGTCCGGCGTGCGCTTGCCGAACAGCAGGATGTTGTCGTTCCAGGCGTTGTAGAGCTGCAGGCCCAGATGGGTCTGCAGCGCCGGGTTGTAGCGGCGGATGCGGTTGAGCTGGGCGATCTCGGCGACGATGTTGCCGGGCGCCAGGTAGTCCCGCGGGCGGATCTCGTACTTCTCCGAGTCGAGGTATTCCTCCTTGCCGGGCAGTGCCGCCGCCTCGCACAGCTCGAAGCCCGAATACATGCCCCACAGCCCCGAGCCCATGGCCGCCAGCGCGGCGCGGATGAGAAAGCCGGCGCGCCCGGAGTTGTGCAGGAAGACGGGGTTGATGTCCGGCGTGTTGACGAAGAAGTTCGGCCGCATGCAGTACTTCGCCGGTGCCTCGTTCAGCTCCGCGAAGTAGGCGCCGAGCTCCTCCTTGGTGTTGCGCCAGGTGAAGTAGGTATAGCTCTGCGAGAAGCCGAGCTTGCCCAGGCGCAGCATCATCGGCGGGCGGGTGAAGGCCTCGGAGAGGAAGATCACTTCCGGGTGCTTGCTGCGCACGTCGCCGATCAGCCACTCCCAGAACGGCAGCGGCTTGGTGTGCGGGTTGTCGACGCGGAAGATCTTCACCCCTTCGGCGACCCAGCCGAGCACCACGTCGCGCAGCGCCACCCAGAGGTCGGGGACGGCATCCGCGGCGTAGAAGTCGACGTTGACGATGTCCTGGTACTTCTTCGGCGGGTTCTCGGCATAGCGGATGCTGCCGTCCGGGCGCCAGGAGAACCAGCCGGGATGCCGCTTCAGCCAGGGGTGGTCCTGGGAACACTGGATGGCGAAGTCCAGGGCGATCTCCAGGTCGTACTCGCCGGCGGCGGCGACCAGCTCGCGGAACTCCTCGCGCGAACCCAGCTGCGGGTGGATCGCCTCGTGACCGCCCTCCTCGCCGCCGATGGCGTAGGGGCTGCCGGGATCGTCCGGCCCGGCCTCCAGACTGTTGTTGCGGCCCTTGCGGAAGCGCCGGCCGATCGGATGGATCGGCGGGAAGTAGAGGACGTCGAAGCCCATGTCGTGGATCGCCGGCAGGCGGGCGATGACGTCCCTGAAGGTCCCGTGGCGCTGCGGATCGTCGGTCTGCGAGCGGGGAAACAGCTCGTACCAGCTGGCGAACAGGGCGCGCTCGCGCTCCACGTCCAGGGGAAAGGCATTGCTGTAGGTGCGATGGGGATGAGCGTCGGCGGCGCTCATGGCGGCGCTGGCCTCGCCGCCGAGCAGCAGTTCCACAGCCTCGGTGTGGGAGGCCCGCTCCAGCCGCCGCAAAAGCTCCTCCAGCGTGGCGCGCACCTCGCCCTGGCCGTGCTCGACGGCCCGCTGCAGGTGCAGGCGGCCCTCCTGCAGTTCGAGGGAGAGAGGCACGCCGGCGGCGTGCTTCTTCTGCAGTTCGTGCCGGTAGGTCGCGTAGACGTCCCACCAGGCCTCGATCACGAACAGATGCCGGGCGACGCGCAGCGGGGTGAACTCGGCCTGCCAGCGGTCGTTGCCGACAAACCGCATGCTCTGGCGGTGCCAGCCCGCCTCGCCGTCGGCCCGCCAGTAGAGGGCGGCGCCGAGCTGGTCATGACCGTCGGTGAAGATGCTGCTGGTCACCGCCACCGGCTGGCCGGCGATCGCCTTGACGGCGAAGCGACCGTTGTCGAGGGTCGGCTCGGTATGTTCGATGGCGATCCGCGGCAGGCGCAGCGCCTCGTCCAGGTTCGGACGGTGGTTCTCGCAATGCACGCCGGGCTGGCGCGCCTCGTGGGAGCTGGACATCGGGCTCGTTCCTCTGCTGGACAGCCATGGGAAAGCCGGCGACTGGCACGGTCGGCGTTGGCCGGCCATGCTTTTTCCGATGGCGGATGCGTGGAAAAAGTTCTGTGTGCGGCCGTGGGCGGAACTCTCCGGCCGGCGCCCCCATCCATGAGTTATAGAAGAAATGCCGCCCGTCACGGACTTTTGCGCGGCGACCTTGGACCTGACGCGAGGATTGAGCCATGAGCCAGCGATCCGATATTCCCCAGCCCGACCCGGTGGTCTGGAACCATCCGGGAGACTTCCCGCAAATGCCGGAATACGAGCCGGCCGAGGAGGTCAAGTACACCCCGCCGAACGACGGCAAGCTCTCCCACGGCGAGGAGGAACAGGAGCCGCAGTGAGGGAGCGGGCGCCCCGCCCGCCTCCGCACGCCGGCATCCGGGAGCCTGGGCAAGACACACACTGTCAAACTCTGACGGTCGGCAGCACCGCGTCCTTTGCTATGATCTCCGCCATCGATCACGGAACCTCGATCCAAGGAGCTGTGCCATGCACGAACCCAACAGTTATGTCCTCCAAACCGCCCAGGCGGAGCAGCTGGAAGTCAGCCGCGTCCTGCGCAACACCTATGGCCTGCTGGCCATGACCCTCGCCTTCAGCGGCGTGGTCGCCTATGTGGCGCAACAGATGAAGGTGGCCTATCCGAACATCTTCGTCGTCCTGATCGGCTTCTACGGGCTGTTCTTCCTCACCGTGAAGCTGCGCGACTCGGCCTGGGGCCTGCTCTCCACCTTCGCCCTGACCGGCTTCATGGGCTACACCCTCGGCCCGATCCTCGACCGCTACCTGGGCATGCCCAACGGCGGCGAGGTGGTGTCCTCGGCATTCGCCATGACCGCCCTGGTGTTCGTCGGCCTGTCCGCCTACGTGCTGACCACCCGCAAGGACATGAGCTTCCTCGGCGGCTTCATCACCGCCGGCTTCTTCGTCCTGCTCGGCGCCAGCCTGGCTGGCCTGTTCTTCGAGATCAGCGGCCTGCAACTGGCGATCAGCGCCGGCTTCGTGCTGTTCTCCTCGGTCTGCATCCTGTATCAGACCAGCGAGATCATCCACGGCGGCGAGCGCAACTACATCATGGCGACGATCAGCCTGTACGTGTCGATCTACAACCTGTTCGTCAGCCTGCTGCAGATCTTCGGCATCATGAGCAGCGACGACTGATCACCGTCCCGGTCTCACGAAAGCCCGCGCGATGCGGGCTTTCGCTTTTCTGGCGTATCATTTTTCTTTTTCTCCCTGCGGCTGCCGTCCATGAAATTCGCCATCGCCCTGTTCGCCCCGCCCCATGCACCCTCCTCGCGGCGCGCCCTGCGCTTTGCCGAGGCGGTGCTCGCCGGCGGCCACGAGATCAATCGGCTGTTCTTCTACCAGGACGGCGTGCACAACGCCTCCGGCAGCATCGTCACCCCCCAGGACGAGCTAGACCTGCCGGCCCAGTGGCGCGCTTTCGTCGAACGGCACAAGCTGGATGCGGTGGTGTGCATCGCCGCCGCCCTGCGCCGCGGCGTGCTGGATGCGCAGGAGGCACAGCGCTATGGCCGCACGGCGATCGCGGTGACGCCGCCCTGGGAGCTGTCCGGCCTCGGCCAGTTGCACGAGGCCGCCCAGCAGGCCGACCGTCTGGTCTGCTTCGGAGGTGTCTGAAATGGCCAAATCGATGCTGATCGTCAGCCGCCACAGCCCCTGGAGCGGTCTGGGCGCCCGCGAGGCGCTGGACATCGCCCTGGCCGGCGGCGCCTTCGAGCTGCCCATCGGCCTGCTGTTCCTCGACGACGGGGTGTTCCAGCTGCTGCCCGGCCAGCAGCCCGCCGCCCTCGAGCAGAAGGACCTCGCCGCCAACCTGCAGGCCCTGCCGCTGTTCGGCGTGGACGACCTCTACGTCTGCCGCCAGAGCCTGCGCCTGCGCGGCCTGGACGGCCAGCCCCTGGCCCTGCCGGCCACTCCGCTGGAAGGGCCGGAGCTGGCCGACCTCTTCGACCGTTACGATCTGGTGATCACCCTCTGATGACGACCCTGCACCTGCTTTCCCAATCGCCGCTCACCAGTCCGCTGGACAGCACCCTGCGCCCGCTCGGGGTTCGCGACGGCCTGCTGCTCTGCGGCGACGCCTGCCATGCGCTGCAGCCCGGCAGCGCGCCACTCGAGCTGCTGGAGCACCTGCCCGCCTCCGTCGCCGTCCATGCCCTCGAAGAAGACCTGCAGGCGCGCAACCTCACGGCGCCCGAGCGCGTGCAGGTGGTGGACTACCCCGGCTTCGTCGAGCTGTGCACCCGCTACGACAAGGTCAACGGCTGGCTATGAACACGCTGAACGTCGCCGGCTGCAGCCTGGCGCTGGACAAGGACGGCTACCTGACCGACCTTCAGGACTGGTCGGAGGAAGTCGCCGAGGCCCTGGCCCGGCGCGAGGAGCTGGAGCTGAGCGCCGAACACTGGGAGATCCTCCGCCTGCTGCGGGACTTCTACGCACAGTTCCAGCTGTCGCCGGCGACCCGCCCATTGATCAAGTACGTCGCCCTGAAACTCGGTCCGGAAAAGGGCAACAGCCTGCACCTGAACCGCCTGTTCAAGGGTACCCCCGCCAAACTGGCCGCCAAGCTGGCCGGCCTGCCGAAACCGACGAATTGCCTATGACTACCGTTACCCCTGAAGAACATCCCTTCGCCCAGTTCGTCCGCATCCTCGGCAAGGGCAAGCGCGGCGCGCGCAGCCTGACCCGCGAGGAGGCCCGCGAGGCCATGGGCATGCTGCTCGACGGCAAGGCCGAGGAAATCCAGCTCGGCGCCTTCCTGATGCTGCTGCGCCACAAGGAGGAAAGCGCCGAGGAGCTGGCCGGCTTCACCGAGGCCGTGCGCGCCCGCCTGCAAACCCCGGCGGGCCTCGCCGTGGACCTGGACTGGCCGAGCTACGCCGGCAAGAAGCGCCATCTGCCCTGGTACCTGCTGGCGGTGAAATGCCTGGCGCAGAACGGCGTGCGCATCCTCATGCATGGCGGCGGCGCGCATACCGCCGGGCGCCTCTACAGCGAGCAGCTGCTCGGCCTGCTGGAGATTCCCCTGTGCCATGACTGGAGCGAGGTCGAACAGGCGCTGCAGGCCCGCAACCTGGCCTTCACTCCTCTCGGCGCCTGGATGCCGCACCTGCAGCGGATGATCGAGCTGCGCAACACCCTCGGCCTGCGCTCGCCGATCCACTCCCTGGCGCGCATGCTCAACCCGCTCGGTGCGCGCTGCAGCCTGCAGAGCATCTTCCATCCCGGCTACCAGGCCATCCACCGCGAAGGCAGCCGCCTGCTCGGCGACACCGCCGTGGTGATCAAGGGCGACGGCGGCGAGATCGAAATCAATCCGGATGCCATCAGCCACCTGTACGGCACCGCCGGCGGCGAGAGCTGGGACGAGGAATGGCCGGCCATGGCTCCCCAGCGCCACGTCAAGCCCGAACGGCTCGACCCGGCGCAGCTGCAGGCCTTCTGGCGCGGCGAGAGCGAGGACGCCTACGGCCGCCTGGCGGTGCTGGGCACCATGGCCTTGGCCCTGCGCGCCCTCGGCACGCCGCGCGAGGAAGCCCTCGCCCAGGCGCAGCGTTACTGGGAGGCGCGCGACCGCTCGAAGTGACGGATGAAGGCCGCCGGCCGAGCCCGGGAACGGGACTCAGTCGGCGGCCTGCCGGCCCTCGAACCAGGCCAGCTTGTCGCGCAGCTGCACCACTTCGCCGACGATCAGCAGGGTCGGCGCCGTGACCTTCTCCTGCGCGACCCGCGCGGGCAGCTCGGCCAGGCTGGAAACGATCACCCGCTGCTGGGGGGTGGTGCCCTGCTGGATCAGCGCCGCCGGGGTCGTCGCCGCGCGGCCGTGCTCGATCAGCCGCTGGCAGATCACCGACAGGCCGACCAGCCCCATGTAGAACACCAGGGTCTGGGCCGGCGCCACCAGATCGGCCCAGGGCAGATCGAAGCTGCCGTCCTTCAGGTGGCCGGTGACGAAGCGTACCGACTGGGCGTGGTCGCGATGGGTCAGCGGGATGCCCGCATAGGCGGCGCAGCCGCTCGCCGCGGTGATCCCCGGCACTACCTGGAAGGGAATGCCGTGGGCGGCCAGCTCCTCGATCTCCTCGCCGCCGCGACCGAAGATGAACGGATCGCCGCCCTTCAGGCGCAGCACCCGCTTGCCCTCTGCGGCCAGCTTCACCAACAGTTGATTGATCTGCTCCTGGGGCAAGGCATGCTCGGCGCGGCGCTTGCCGACATAGATCCGTTCGGCATCGCGCCGGCACAACTCGATGATCGCCGGGGCCACCAGGCGGTCATAAAGCACCACGTCGGCCTGCTGCATCAGACGCAGGGCCCGGAAGGTGAGAAGGTCCGGATCGCCCGGTCCGGCACCGACCAGGTAGACCTCGCCGAGCGCCCTGGGCGCCGCACCGCCGAGCTTGGCCTCGAACAGCCGCTCGGCCTCGGCGCCCTGCCCGGCCAGCAGCCGCTCGGCGATCGGCCCCTGGAACACCTCCTCCCAGAACACCCGGCGCTGCTGGACGTTGGGCAGCAGGCGCTTGACCTGCTCGCGGAACTTCTTCGCCAAGCCGGCCAGCTGGCCGTAGCTGGCCGGAATCCAGGTTTCGATCCGCGCGCGCATCAGCCGCGCCAACACCGGCGCGTCGCCACCGCTGGAGACCGCGACCAGCAGCGGCGAACGGTCGACGATGGCCGGGAAGATCACGCTGCACAGGGCCGGCGAATCCACCACGTTGACCGGCACGCCACGGCCATGGGCATCGCGGGAAACCTGGGCGTTCAACCCGTGATCATCGGTGGCAGCAATGGCCAGCACGCAGCCATCCAGATCCCCCTCCGCGTAGCCCCGTATCAGGCAGTGTCCACCGCCCTCCCGCACCAGCTCGGCGAGCGCCGCCTCGATCTGCGGCGCCACGACCCGCAGCTCGGCACCAGCATCGGCGAGCAGCCGTGCCTTGCGCAGGGCGACCTCGCCACCGCCGACCAGCAGCACATGGCGGCCCTTGAGGTTGTGGAACAACGGAAGATAGTCCATGGGTCGCCTCTCGACGGATGAAAACAAAACGGGGTGGCCCCAGGGTCTGTTGACGTTTTGGCGTAGGCCGCGACGCGGCCCGTTTGGCGCAGAACAAGGAACGAGGAGAGAAGTTTGGTCATTCCAAGTGAACGACGAGCGACGCCGTGCTGCGCCAAACGGGCCCCGTCCCTTCGGGTTGCGCGGCAAATGCCGCCATGCGGCGTTGCGGGTCTTGGCAAGGGAATGACCATTGCCGGCGACCCGCGCCTTGCCTGGCGGCATTTGGCGCGGCAACGCGGCTCACGCCAAAATGTCAACAGACCCTAACCACCCCGCATTCAGTGTCGCTCGACTCGACCTAGCCGATGACCTCGATACCGCCCATGTAGAGCTTGAGCACTTCCGGCACGCGGATCGAGCCGTCGGCCTGCTGGTAGTTTTCCAGCACCGCCACCAGGGTGCGGCCGACCGCCAGACCGGAACCATTCAGAGTATGCACCAGCTCCGGCTTGCCGGTTTCCGGGTTGCGCCAGCGCGCCTGCATGCGCCGCGCCTGGAAGTCGCCGCAGTTGGAGCAGGAAGAGATCTCCCGGTACTTGTCCTGGCTCGGCACCCAGACTTCCAGGTCGTAGGTCTTGGTCGCGCCGAAGCCCATGTCGCCGGTGCACAGGGCCAGCACGCGGTACGGCAGCTCGAGCCGCTGCAGAACCTTCTCGGCGTTGCCGGTCAGTTCTTCCAGGGCCTCGTAGGACCTGGCCGGATCGACGATCTGCACCATCTCCACCTTGTCGAACTGGTGCTGGCGGATCATGCCGCGGGTGTCGCGCCCGGAAGCGCCGGCCTCGCTGCGAAAGCACGGGGTGTGGGCGACGAATTTCAGCGGCAGTTGCCTGGCGTCGAGGATCTCGCCGGAAACGATGTTGGTCAGCGACACCTCGGCGGTGGGGATCAGGTAGAAGTCGGCCTCGCCCTCGCGGCTGATCTTGAACAGGTCTTCCTCGAACTTCGGCAGCTGGCCGGTGCCCTGCAGGGCCGGAGCCTGCACCAGATAGGGAGTGTAGGCCTCCTCGTAGCCGTGCTCGCCGGTGTGCAGGTCGAGCATGAACTGCGCCAGGGCCCGATGCAGTCGGGCGATGGGACCGCGCATCAGGGCGAAGCGGGCGCCGGAGAGCTTGGCGGCGGTCTCGAAGTCCAGCCAGCCATGCTGCTCGCCGAGAGCGACGTGATCCTTGATCTCGAAGTCGAAGGCGCGCGGGGTGCCCCAGCGGCGCACTTCCACATTTTGCTCTTCGTCGGCGCCGACCGGCACCGATTCGTGAGGCAGGTTGGGAATGCTCAGCATCAGGCCGTCCAGCTCAGCCTGGATGGCCTCCAGCTCGCGCTTGCCGGCCTCCAGGTCGCTGCCCATGCGGTCGACTTCGGCCAGCAGCGGCGCAATGTCCTCGCCGCGCGACTTGGCCTGACCGATGGCCTTGGAGCGGGCGTTGCGCTCGGCCTGCAGCTGTTCGGTGCGGGTTTGCACGGCCTTGCGCTGGGCTTCGAGGCTCTCGAAACGCGCCACGTCCAGTTGGAAGCCACGGGTTGCCAGGCGGTCCGCAATCTCCTGCAGTTGGGTACGAACCAGTTTGGAGTCGAGCATGGGATGTTCTCGTCTATCGATCAGAGCTTGGTGAGTGTCAGGCCGGCCCAGGTGGCGAGCAGACCGCCCAGCACGCTGAGCGCCAGGTAGCCGAAGGCCAGCGGGGCCTGGCCGCTTTCCAGCAGGCGCAGCGTGTCGAGGGAAAAGGATGAAAAGGTGGTCAGGCCACCGAGAAAACCGACGATCACCCCGGCCCGCAGCGCCAGCGGCACTTCGGGACGCAGGAGGAACTGGCCATACAGATAGCCGATCAGCAGGCAGCCGGCAATGTTGACTGCCAGCGTGGCCGCATAGAAATGCTGCGGCCAGTGCGCGGACACCCAGTTGCTGGCGGCGAAGCGCAAGAGGCAGCCGAGCGCGCCGCCTGCTGCCACCGCCAGGGTCACGCCGATCATGGCTTTCTCCTCTGCCACGGACTGGCGCGGTCGAGTTCGGCCAGATGCTGCAATTTGTCGCGGATCTTCAATTCCAGGCCGCGCGGCACCGGGTGGTAGTAGCGGCGCGGCTCGAGGCTTTCCGGGAAGTAGTCCTCGCCGGCGGCATAGGCCTCCGGCTCGTCGTGGGCGTAGCGGTATTCCTCGCCGTAGCCGAGCTGCTTCATCAGCCTGGTCGGAGCGTTGCGCAGGTGCAGCGGCACCTCCAGCGAACCCTGCTGGGCAGCGTCGGCCATGGCCGCCTTGAAGGCGCTGTAGACGGCGTTGCTCTTCGGCGCACAGGCCAGGTAGACGATGGCCTGGGCCACCGCCAGCTCGCCCTCGGGGCTGCCCAGACGCTCCTGCACGTCCCAGGCCGCCAGACACAGGGGTAGCGCTCGCGGGTCGGCATTGCCGACGTCCTCGCTGGCCATGCGCACCACGCGGCGGGCGAGATAGAGCGGATCGCAGCCGCCGTCGAGCATCCGCGCGAACCAGTAGAGCGCGGCGTCGGGATTCGAGCCGCGCACCGACTTGTGCAGCGCGGAGATCTGGTCGTAGAAGGCCTCGCCGCCCTTGTCGAAACGCCGGCGGCTGTCGCCCAGCAGATTGCCGAGCAGCTCGACGCCGATCACCTCGCCGTCCTCGACCAGGTCGGCGGCGTTCTCCAGCAGGTTGAGCAGTCGCCGACCGTCGCCGTCGGCTGCCGCCAGCAGCATCTTGAGGCTTTCCTCCGGCAGGCCCAGGCGGCGTCCGCCCAGTCCGCGCTCCTCGCCCAAAGCGCGCTCGACCAGCCGGCGCAGGGCTGCCTCGTCCAGGCTCTTCAGCACGTAGACGCGCGCCCGCGAGAGCAGCGCGTTGTTCAGCTCGAAGGAAGGGTTCTCGGTGGTGGCGCCGATGAAGATCAGGGTGCCGTCTTCCACGTAGGGCAGGAAGGCGTCCTGCTGGGACTTGTTGAAGCGGTGCACCTCGTCGACGAAGAGGATGGTCCGCCGGCCATACTGGGCTGCCTGCTGGCGGGCGACCTCGACCGCCTGGCGAATCTCCCTGACCCCGGCGAGCACCGCGGAAATCGTCTCGAAGTGGGCGTCGGTGACCTTCGCCAGCAGCCGCGCCAGGGTGGTCTTGCCGACCCCGGGCGGCCCCCAGAAGATCATCGAGTGCAGGGCGCCCTGCTCCAGCGCCTCGCGCAGCGGCTTGCCGCGGGCCAGCAGATGCTCCTGGCCGACGTACTCGTCCAGGCTGGCCGGGCGCAGGCGCGCGGCCAGGGGCTGGGCAGGAGGATCGGCGCGAAACAGGTCCATGGGCTTGGCCGGATCACTCCTGGATGACGTCGGTGCCTTCCGGCACCTTGAAGTTGAACTGGGCGGTATCGATCGACTGGTTCATCTTCACCCCAAAGAACAGGATGTTGGTGCGCTGGCCGACGCCATCGATCAGTTGCATGTCGTTGACCACGCCATTGCGGAAGGACAGGCGCAGGTTGTCGAACAGGGTGTCCTTGGCTTTCGGCTTGAGGATGAAGTCCACCACGCCGCCGGCTTCCTTGTGGGTGATCTCGAAGTTCTCGCCGATCTTCGAGATGTCGCCGGAGAGCAGCAGCGCCGGGGTGTGGGTCAGGCGCTGGTCGAGGCTGCGGATGGTCACCTGCTCCAGGTCCGGGTCGTACAGCCAGACCGTCTCGCCGTTGGAGACCAGCAGCTGCTCCAGCGGCGCGTCGGTGTGCCAGCGGAACAGTCCCGGGCGCTTCAGCGCCATCTCGCCCGAGGTTTCCTGCAGCTGGGTGCCGGAACCGTCGAGGGTGAGCTGGGAGAAGCGCGCGGTCAGGGTCTGCGCCTGGTCGAGCAACTGGGTCAGGCGCTGGATGGAGCGCTCGTCCGCCTGCACCGGCAGGAGGACGAGGGTGAGAGCGGACAGCAACAGCATGCGGAAAAAGCGCATGACAATCCTCATGGGAGCCTTGGGAAATCAGTCGCGAACCGGCGCGGGGGCGATCACTTCCCGCGAGCCGTTGGTGTTCATCGAGGACACCACACCCGCCATCTCCATGGCTTCGATCATCCGTGCCGCGCGGTTATAGCCGATCTTCAGCTTGCGCTGTACCGCGGAAATCGAGGCGCGCCGGCTTTCCGTCACGAAGCGCACTGCCTCGTCGTACAGCGGGTCCTCCTCGCTGCCTTCGCCGCCATCACCACCGCCCCCCTCGAAGCCGCCGCCCTCCTCGGCGCCGGCGAGGATGTCCTCGACATAGTCTGGCGCGCCGCGCTGCTTCCAGGCCTCGACGACGCGATGCACCTCGTCGTCGGAGACGAAGGCGCCGTGCACGCGGATCGGCAGCCCGGTACCGGGCGGCAGGTAGAGCATGTCGCCGTGGCCGAGCAACTGCTCGGCGCCACCCTGGTCGAGGATGGTGCGCGAGTCGATCTTGCTGGACACCTGGAAGGCCATACGCGTCGGGATGTTCGCCTTGATCAGGCCGGTGATCACGTCCACCGAGGGACGCTGGGTCGCCAGGATCAGGTGGATGCCTGCGGCGCGAGCCTTCTGGGCGATGCGCGCGATCAGCTCCTCGACCTTCTTGCCGACGATCATCATCATGTCGGCGAACTCGTCGACCACCACCACGATGGTCGGCAGCGGCCGCAGCAACGGCGGCTCATCGTCCATGCTCTCGCGCCGGTACAACGGATCGTAGAGCGGCGTGCCGGCCTCCTCGGCATCCTTCACCTTGCGGTTGAAGCCGGCCAGGTTGCGCACGCCCATGGCCGCCATCAGCTTGTAGCGGCGCTCCATCTCGGCCACGCTCCAGCGCAGGGCGTTGGCTGCCTCCTTCATGTCGGTCACCACCGGGCAGAGCAGGTGGGGAATGCCCTCGTAGATCGACAGTTCGAGCATCTTCGGGTCGATCATGATCAGGCGCGCCTCTTCGGGCGTCGACTTGAAGAGGACCGACAGGATCATGGCGTTGACCCCCACCGACTTGCCGGAACCGGTGGTGCCGGCCACCAGCAGGTGCGGCATCTTCGCCAGGTCGGCGATGACCGGCTTGCCACCGATGTCGTGGCCCAGCGCCAGAGTGACCGGAGACTTGGCTTCTTCGTACTCGGTGGACATCAGCACCTCGGAGAAGCGCACGATCTGCCGGTCCTCGTTGGGCACCTCGATGCCTACCGTGGTCCTGCCGGGAATGACCTCCACCACCCTCACGCTGATCATCGCCATCGAGCGCGCCAGGTCCTTGGCCAGGTTGGAAATCCGGCTGACCTTGACGCCCGGCGCCGGCTGGATCTCGAAACGGGTGATCACCGGGCCAGGGTGCACGGACTCGACGGTCACCTCGACGCCGAACTCCTTGAGCTTGATCTCGAGCAGGCGCGACAGCATCTCGAGCGATTCGACCGAGTAGTTCTGCGACTTCTGCTCGGGCGCATCCAGCAGGGAAAGCGGCGGCAGGGTGCCTTCCAGGGCAGGGTTGACGAACGAAGCGGGCTTTTCCCGGAACGCGGACACGGGCACAGGTTGCGGCCTGGGCTCCATGGCCAGGGTTTCCGAGAGCGGTGTGATGACCGGCGCCGGGCGCTGCTCCGGCTCGCTCACAGGTCTGGCCGCGACCGGCTCCGGCTCGCTGCGTGGCCGGGGATCGACTGCCGGTACGGGTGCCGTGACCGGCGACTTGGGCTCGTCGAAGCGTGGGAGGCTGGCCGGCAACCTTGCCTCGAATGCTTCGTGTTCCTGGAAATCCAGCGGCAGGTCGTCGAACTCGTCGAAATCCTCGGACCAGGCAGGGACCGTCTCGGGCTCGTTGCGAAGCTGGGGCTTGTTGGGCGTGGCGAGTTCCGGCTCGACGCGTGGTTGGGGCGCGACCAGCTCGGGCTCGATACGGAGTTGGGGCGAAGCAAGCTCAGGCTCGACATGAGGCCTGGGCGCGGCGATCTCGGGCTCGATGCGTGGCCTCGACTGTGCGGTCATGGGCTCGATGCGTGGTTTGCGCGGCACGGCAGATTCCGGCGGACGCTGGAACCTGGCCGGAACCTCCGCCGCAGCTGCACTGCGGCGCTGCACAGCGGGCTTGACCGGCTTGGCATGCACCTCGATCGGCGGCTCGACAACACGGAATGGCTCGCCCCGCGGCTCCTCGGCCGCGCGGGACTTGAGCGGCCTCTCGGCTTCACGCAACCGGGCGACCAGTCGGCGGCGCTCGGCCAGGGCCCCCCACCAGCGCCCGAGGGCTCCCTGCACCAGCTCGAGCAGGTCGAGCGTGATCTTGCCGGTCAGATCCATGACCCTGAACCAGGACAGATCGGCGAACACAGTCAGCCCGAAAAGGAACAGCGAGAGGAACACCAGCGTGCTGCCCTGCACATTGAGCGCGTCCAGGGCAAGCTTGCCCAGAACCTCGCCCAGGGCACCACCGGCCGAGGCCGGCAGACCGGTGGCCGAATGGAAATGAATGTAGGCCAGCGCGGAGCCCGCCGGGATCAAAATCGCCAGACCGGTCAGACGCCAGGAGAGCAGCCAGCCACTCCAGGGCCAGGGGTCGTGACGCGCCATGAACACCTGGGCCGTCTTGATCACCAGCAGCAGGGGAAAGAGATAGGCGAAATAGCCAAGAGCCATGAACAGGATGTCGGCGAACCAGGCGCCTGCCCGGCCCGCAGCATTCTGCACCTGCGCCACGCTGCTGCTGTGACTCCAGCCGGGATCAGATGGATCGTAGGTCAACAGCGCCATCCAGAGGTACAGGCACAACGCACTCAGGGCGATCAGGGCACCTTCCTTGAGGCGGGAGCTCAACTGTTGCTGCCACGCCGGGAGCCGTACTTTAGTAGAGGAGTTCTTCAAAACGCTTCTTTTCCTGCGCCAACGGCGCGTTCCATCCAGGTTACGTGTCGGTCGGGAGCCAAGAGTGCGGCAGCGACGGCTGGAGATCCGCAGGCTCAATCATGCAGCGTTGAAACCAGGCTCAGACTACCCATTTACCAGGGGCATATGCCACGCCTTCCGCCTGATTTCACCTCGTCCGTCTCATCCTGCCTTTGGTTGTGCCTTTGACTCCAGCGAGTCGCAGGTGCGCTCGGGCAGCTCCTCACAAGGAAACGGCGAGACCAGCCCTTTGAGAACCTCTTATTGTACGATTTTGCCTGTCCAATGCCATGCAGCGGGCCTGTTCCCCCTTTTTGCCGACCTCTCATGCTTCGGTGTAGCATAGTCGACAATCATTCCCATGCTGCTCCATTGGAGCATGCATTTTCTTTTGTGACAAAGGCTTACGGGGACTTTTTATGAATGATGTCAAGCATTCGCGGCTGATCATCCTGGGCTCCGGCCCGGCCGGCTACACTGCCGCCGTCTATGCTGCACGCGCCAATCTGAAGCCCCTGCTGATCACCGGCATCCAGCCCGGCGGCCAACTGACCACGACCACCGAAGTGGACAACTGGCCTGGCGATGTCGAAGGCCTGACCGGCCCCGGCCTGATGGAGCGCATGCAGAAACACGCCGAGCGCTTCGATACCGAGATCGCCTACGACCACATCCACACTGCCAAGTTGCAGCAGCGCCCCTTCACCCTGATCGGCGACAGCGCGACCTATACCTGCGACGCACTGATCATCGCCACAGGAGCCTCGGCCCAGTACCTCGGCCTGCCCTCGGAAGAGGCCTTCTCCGGCAAGGGCGTTTCCGCCTGCGCCACCTGCGATGGCTTCTTCTATCGCAATCAGGTGGT
Source organism: Azotobacter chroococcum (assembly GCF_002220155.1). NCBI lineage: Bacteria > Pseudomonadati > Pseudomonadota > Gammaproteobacteria > Pseudomonadales > Pseudomonadaceae > Azotobacter > Azotobacter chroococcum. The sequence continues at coordinate 2,365,107 of NZ_CP011835.1, forward strand.
CTGCGTGGTCGGCGGCGGCAATACCGCTGTGGAGGAGGCATTGTATCTGTCGAACATTGCCAAGGAAGTACACCTGGTCCATCGCCGCGACAAGTTGCGGGCCGAAAAGATTCTCCAGGACAAGCTCTTCGAGAAGGCACAGAACGGCAATATCCGCCTGCACTGGAACCAGACGCCGGACGAGGTGCTTGGCGATGCCTCCGGAGTGACCGGCGTGCGCCTGAAGGACACCCTGAATGGCGCTACCGAAACGCTGGCGCTGACCGGCGTCTTCATCGCGATCGGTCACAAGCCCAACACCGAACTCTTCCAGGGGCAGCTCGAGATGCACAACGGCTATCTGTCGATCAAGGGCGGCAGCGCGGGCGATGCCACCGCCACCAGCATCGAAGGCGTTTTCGCGGCCGGCGATGTGGCCGACCATGTCTACCGCCAGGCCATCACCTCGGCCGGCGCCGGCTGCATGGCCGCCCTGGACGCCGAGCGCTATCTGGACAACTGAGCAACTCCCGGCGGGCGTCGGCCCGCCTCCCTCCACTCATACTGCGGCGTTAACATGCTGACCTGTCTGCAACGCGACAGCCTGAGCTTCCCTCCCCTGGAGAGAGCCCTACGCGAACCCAACGGCCTGCTGGCCGTAGGAGGCGATCTTTCCGCCGAGCGCCTGATCCAGGCTTACCGGCACGGCTGCTTCCCCTGGTACCAAGCAGGACAGCCCATTCTCTGGTGGTCCCCGAACCCACGAACCGTGCTGCTCCCCCAGGAACTGCATGTTTCCCGCAGCCTGCGCAAAATCCTCCGCCAAGAGCGCTTCCAGGTCTCCTTGGATCGCGATTTCTCCGCAGTGATCCAGGCCTGCGCCGGCCCACGCGACTATGCCGACGGCACCTGGATAACGCCGAAAATGCAGGCCGCCTATCGGGAACTGCATCGCCGCGGCATTGCCCACTCGGTCGAAGTCTGGCAGAACGACAATCTTGTCGGCGGACTCTATGGCTTGGCGATCGGCCAGCTATTCTTTGGCGAATCCATGTTCAGCCATGTCGACAACGCATCCAAGGTCGGCTTCGCGACCTTGGTGAGACGGCTCGAGCAGTGGGGCTTCGTGCTGATCGACTGCCAGATGCCCACCCAGCACCTGCAAAGCCTCGGTGCCCGCAGCATTTCCCGCAGCGAGTTCGCCGACTATCTGAAGCGTTATCTGGACCAGCCGAGCACGGCTGACTGGATCGCCTAGTAGAGGCCCACAGCCTGGCATACACTTGATGAGTGCCGCTGAACAATCACGGCCCGCCAAGAGCTTTCCGGGGGTTGATCATGACCGAGCTGGCTCGTCTCAAGTTCTATGCCACTCAACCGCACGCCTGCAGCTATCTGCCCAACGAGCAGGCGACGACCCTGTTCCTCGATCCCAGTCAACCGATGGACATGCACGTCTATGCGGAACTCTCCGACCTCGGCTTCCGACGTAGCGGCGACCACCTGTATCGCCCTCATTGCCAAGGCTGCAATGCCTGCATCCCGGCCCGCATCCCGGCCAAGAGCTTCCTGGCGAATCGCCAGCAAAGGCGCATTCTGAAACGCAACACAGACCTCTCGGTGCAAGCCGTACGCCCCAGCTTCAACGAAGAGTATTACAAGCTATATGCACGCTATATCGAACAGCGCCATGCTGACGGAGACATGTATCCTCCCAACCGCGACCAGTTTTGTACTTTTTTGGTCCGCGACCTGCCCTTTTCCCGCTTCTATGAGTTTCGCCTGTCCGGACGCCTGCTGGCCGTCGCCGTGACCGACGTGCTCCCCAACGGCCTGTCAGCGGTCTATACCTTCTACGATCCAAGTGAAGAGCGACGCAGCCTCGGCCGCTATGCGATTCTCTGGCAAATCGGCGAAGCAGCGCGCTTGGGCCTGCAGGCGGTGTATCTAGGCTACTGGATCAAGAACTGCCGCAAGATGAACTACAAGACCCAATATCGCCCACTCGAATTGTTGGTGAATCATCGCTGGGTCACTTTGACCTGAGAACCCTTGGCGTCAACAGCCATTTTCAGGCACAATGCACGCCGTTTTGCTCGGCGTGCCAGCTACGTTGGGCCATTCACTGCATACCGAGGGTTTTATTGAATGTCGAAAGAAGACAGCTTCGAGATGGAAGGCACTGTCGTCGACACCCTGCCCAACACCATGTTCCGCGTGGAGTTGGAAAACGGGCACGTCGTTACCGCGCATATCTCCGGCAAGATGCGCAAGAACTACATCCGCATCCTCACCGGAGACAAGGTGCGCGTCGAGCTGACCCCTTACGACCTCAGCAAGGGACGCATCACCTATCGCGCCCGCTGAAAACGGATCCAATGAAAACGCCCGGCATCGCCGGGCGGTTTCGCTCTGATGGACCGACCTGAGACTACTGCACTCAAGCCACCTCGACAGCCGTTTCGAATTCGAAGGACAGCTCCCCGCCCTTTAGGTCGATATGCACCACTCCCCCATGCTCGGCCAGCTCGCCGAAAAGAATCTCTTCGGCCAGGGGACGCTTGATCTTGTCCTGAATCAGACGAGCCATCGGCCGCGCGCCCATCTGCGCATCGTAACCATGCTCCGCAAGCCAACCGCGCGCCTGCTCGGAAACATCCAGCTGCACGTGCTTGTCCTCCAACTGCGCCTGCAGCTCAGTAAGGAACTTGTCGACGATGCTCTTGATCACCTCGTGGCTCAGCCGACCGAACTGGATAATGGTGTCCAGACGATTGCGGAACTCGGGCGTGAAGCTCTTCTTGATTACCTCCATGGCATCGGAAGAGTGATCTTGCAGAGTGAAGCCGATAGAGGCACGAGCTGCGGTTTCCGCACCAGCATTGGTAGTCATGACGATGATGACACTGCGGAAATCGGCCTTGCGTCCGTTGTTGTCGGTCAGCGTGCCATGATCCATGACCTGCAGCAGCAGGTTGAATACTTCCGGATGCGCCTTCTCGATTTCGTCCAGCAGCAATACGCAGTGCGGCTGCTTGGTGATCGCCTCGGTCAGCAGTCCCCCCTGGTCAAAACCGACATACCCCGGAGGCGCACCGATCAGACGCGAAACCGTGTGCCGCTCCATATACTCGGACATGTCGAAGCGCACCAGTTCCACACCCAGCGCCTTGGCCAACTGCCGGGCAACCTCGGTCTTGCCCACCCCCGTAGGACCAGCAAAGAGGAAGGAGCCGACCGGCTTGTCCGGCGACTTCAACCCAGCCCGGGACAGCTTGATTGCCGTTGCGAGCGAGTCGATGGCTGCATCCTGACCAAACACGGTCAATTTGAGATCGCGCTCGAGATTACGCAGCAATTCCTTGTCCGAACTGGAAACATGCTTGGGCGGAATGCGGGCAATCTTGGCGACAATATCCTCGACCTGAGGCACATCGATAAGCTTGACGCGCCTTTCTTCCGGTTGGAGCCGCTGAAATGCCCCAGCCTCGTCAATGACATCGATCGCCTTGTCCGGCATGTGGCGATCATTGATATAACGAGAAGACAACTCTGCCGCGGCACGCAGTGCCTCATCACTGTACTCGATGCCGTGATGCTGCTCGAAGCGCGGCTTGAGCCCGCGAAGAATACCTACGGTATCCTCGACCGAAGGCTCGACCACATCGACCTTCTGGAAGCGGCGGGCCAGAGCCCGGTCCTTTTCGAAGATTCCCCGGAACTCTTGGAAGGTAGTCGAGCCGATGCAACGAATTTCGCCGGACGAGAGCAGCGGCTTGAGCAGATTCGAGGCATCCATCACGCCACCGGAAGCCGCTCCGGCACCGATGATGGTATGGATCTCGTCAATGAACAGAATGGCGTGAGGCTTCTTGCGCAATTCATTGAGCAGCGCCTTGAAACGCTTTTCAAAATCACCGCGATACTTGGTACCGGCGAGCAAGGCCCCCAGGTCGAGAGAGTACACGACACTGTGCGCCAAGAGATCCGGAACCTGATTGTCGACGATGCGCTTTGCCAGCCCCTCGGCAATGGCCGTCTTGCCCACACCTGCCTCGCCCACCAGCAAGGGATTGTTCTTGCGTCTCCGCGCCAGAATCTGCGCGACCCGCTCGACCTCGAACTCGCGCCCCACCAGGGGATCGATTCGCCCCTGGCGAGCCAGCTCGTTCAGATTACTGGCATAGGCCTCCAGAGGATGACCGGCAGCCGAAGCCTCTCCACCCTCCTCATCCTGCATCTCGTGCTCGCTGTCGGGATGATCGCCATGACCCGGCACCTTGGAAATACCATGGGCGATATAGTTCACCACGTCTATGCGAGCCACGCTCTGCTGCTTGAGCAGAAAGACGGCCTGACTTTCCTGTTCGCTGAAGATGGCCACGAGCACATTGGCCCCGGTCACCTCCCGCTTGCCGGAACTCTGCACATGGAAGACCGCGCGCTGCAGCACCCGCTGGAAGCCGAGGGTCGGCTGGGTCTCGCGCTCTTCGTCATGCTGGGGAATCAGTGGGGTTGTGGAGTCGATGAACTCCTGCAGGTCGTGCCGGAGCTTGTCGATATTCGCACCGCAGGCCCGCAGTACGGCAGCCGCGGCCTCGTTGTCCAGAAGCGCCAGAAGGAGATGCTCCACCGTCATGAACTCATGACGTTTTGCGCGAGCCTCCTTGAAGGCAAGATTGAGAGTGACTTCGAGCTCACGGTTCAACATAGCTTCACCTCATACCCAAGCGGTCGGCATTAACCGTCCTTCTCGATCTCACAGAGCAGCGGATGCTGGCATTCCTTTGCATATTGGTTGACCTGCATGGCCTTGGTTTCCGCAACGTCACGAGTAAACATCCCGCATACTGCCCGCCCCTCTGTATGGACAGTCAGCATGACCTTCGTTGCCAACTCGCGGTTAAGGTTGAAAAATTTCTCCAGCACTTCGACCACGAAATCCATCGGCGTGTAGTCGTCGTTGAACATCACCACCTTGTACATGGGTGGAACCTGCAGCGCAGGCTTGGATTCCTGCACGACCAGCCCATAAGAGTCGTCCTCGTGCGGCTCTGGACGGTCCTGACAGAATGTTAGTCGAATCTCAGTGCTTGCGAACATGCTGGACAAGCTTCCGGTTGAGCGAATACGGATACTAGAGGGATTTTGCACGCTTGGGCAGCAAAGCGCAGCCCCGCCTTGACTATCGGCCAAACAATGATAAAAACAATAGGTACCCAAGAGGGTGTTTAAGGGGTCCTGTCATGTCCCGGCCGCGGGGTCGAGCGTGGCGTGGCGAGGGGTCAAGGCGGATGATACTCCAGTGACGGAGTCTTTGCAGAGGGATGTCGGCATGCTAAGCGGCAAGGTCAAATGGTTCAATAACGCCAAGGGATATGGATTCATCGTGGCAGATGGCCGCGATGAGGATTTGTTCGCCCATTATTCGGCCATTCAAATGGATGGCTACAAGACCTTGAAAGCCGGCCAGGCGGTGACTTTCGAGCTGCTGCAAGGCCCTAAAGGCCTCCACGCGATCAATATCCGCCCCTGCCCGGCCCAGATCGAGAGTTCGGCCAAGTTCAGCCTGACACAACCGTCATCCATTTCGGATATCGCTGGCACCCTGTAGGCCAGCAGGTCAGGCACTCCCGATCAAAACAGGCCTGGTCCGTGCCGGGCTGGTTACTGACCAGCCCTAGCCGGCACGACTTGATCAAGTAGCGCACAGACTGGCCAAAGACCGGCTGCCGCTCGACAGCGTTGAGCAACATCCAATTTCAAGACTCCAAGCCCCCTCTCAACAGCAAGGCCAGCAGGGACACCCGCCAGCCCACCAAAGCCCAAAGCGGCACCTGACGAAGATCTTCAGCCCTGCCCACATCCCCCTGCCAGCCTCACCAGAAACAGATGAAGCCCCTGGCGCACCGTCACCACCCCATCAAAAACCGGCGAATGCAAAAGGCATGTCGTACTGATATACTCCGCGCAACTGACAGGACATTGGATCCAGAGCCATTCTGGAATGAGCCACTCTAAACCCAAGCAGCATGCAGACTTGAACCTGGCACCCCCCCTTGGCAAATCTCAACCCAAGGCATCCGGGAACTCCCCAGGAACCTCGACTTTACGCTCATTGATGCCTTTAGGCAGCTTCGCCTACTCTGCGAGCATCAAGAGTTTGTGCACTTGCAAATGTAGCAATACAGAGGGGTTAACGTAAAAAATGTCCACATCGAAGATTATCTATACGCTCACCGACGAAGCACCCGCACTGGCAACCTACTCTCTGCTTCCAATCGTTAAAGCGTTCACCGAATCTTCAGGTATCGCTGTCGAAACCCGCGATATCTCCCTTGCAGGCCGCATCATCGCAACTTTTCCCGAATACCTGAGCGACAGTCAGAAGATTGCCGACGACTTGGCCGAACTGGGGAAACTAGCGACCACTCCGGAAGCCAACATCATCAAGCTGCCCAACATCAGCGCCTCCGTCCCGCAGCTCAAGGCTGCGATCAAGGAGCTGCAGCAGCAAGGCTACAAGCTGCCCGACTATCCTGAAGAGGCCAAGACCGATACGGAAAAGGACGTCAAGGCACGTTACGACAAGATCAAGGGCAGCGCCGTGAACCCTGTCCTGCGTGAAGGCAACTCCGACCGTCGCGCACCGCTATCTGTCAAGAACTATGCCAGAAAGCACCCCCACAAGATGGGTGCGTGGAGCGCAGACTCCAAGTCGCATGTGGCCCACATGAACAGCGGCGACTTCTACGGCAGCGAGAAAGCCGCCCTGATCGACACCGCTGGCAGCGTAAAAGTCGAGCTGCTCGGCAAAGACGGCAGCAGCACTGTCCTGAAGGCAAAAACCACCGTCCTGGCCGGTGAAATCATCGACTCTTCGGTAATGAGCAAGAATGCTCTGCGCAGCTTCATCGCCGCCGAAATCGAAGATGCCAAGAAGCGAGGCGTACTGCTGTCCGTACACCTGAAAGCCACCATGATGAAGGTGTCCGACCCCATCATGTTTGGCCAGATTGTATCCGAGTTCTACAAGGATGCCCTGAGCAAGCATGCCGACGTACTGAAGCAGATCGGCTTCGACCTCAACAACGGCATCGGCGACCTCTACGCTCGGATCAAGACCCTTCCCGAGGAAAAGCAGAAGGAGATCGAGGCCGACATCCAGGCGGTTTACGCCCAGCGCCCGCAACTGGCAATGGTGAATTCCGACAAGGGCATCACCAACCTGCACGTGCCGAGCGACGTCATCGTGGATGCCTCGATGCCGGCAATGATCCGTGACTCTGGCAAGATGTGGGGTGCCGACGGCAAGCTGCATGACACCAAGGCCGTCATCCCCGACCGTTGCTATGCCGGCGTGTATCAGGTGGTCATCGAGGACTGCAAGCAGCACGGCGCCTTCGACCCCACCACAATGGGCAGCGTGCCCAACGTCGGCCTGATGGCCCAGAAGGCCGAGGAATACGGCTCCCACGACAAGACCTTCCAGATTCCGGCAGACGGCGTAGTACGTGTGACCGATGAAAGTGGCAAGGTTCTGATGGAACAGAACGTCGAGTCCGGCGACATCTGGCGCATGTGCCAAGTGAAGGACGCCCCGATCCAGGACTGGGTCAAGCTGGCTGTCAACCGCGCCCGCGCCACCAACACCCCGGCGGTGTTCTGGCTGGATCCCGCCCGTGCCCACGACGCGCAGGTGATCGCCAAGGTCGAGCGCTATCTGAAGGACCACGACACCAGCGGCCTCGAGATCCTCATCATGTCGCCGGTCGAGGCAACTCGCTTCACGCTGGCTCGCATCCGCGAAGGCAAGGACACCATTTCCGTTACCGGCAACGTCCTGCGCGACTACCTGACCGACCTGTTCCCGATCATGGAACTGGGCACCAGCGCCAAGATGCTGTCGATCGTCCCGTTGATGAGCGGTGGCGGCCTGTTCGAGACCGGCGCGGGCGGTTCGGCTCCCAAGCATGTCCAGCAGTTCCTCGAGGAAGGCTACCTGCGCTGGGATTCGCTCGGTGAGTTCCTGGCTCTTGCCGCATCGCTGGAGCATCTGGGCAACACCTACAAGAATCCGAAGGCTCTTGTCCTGGCAAGCACCCTGGACCAGGCCACCGGCAAGGTTCTCGACAACAACAAGTCGCCGGCGCGCAAGGTTGGCGAGATCGACAATCGCGGCAGCCACTTCTACCTGGCACTCTATTGGGCCCAGGCTCTGGCAGCACAAACCAAGGACAAGGAACTGCAGGCCCAGTTCACCAACCTCGCCAAGACCCTGACTGACAACGAAGCCAAGATCGTTGGCGAGCTGGCTGCTGCCCAGGGCAAGCCCGTGGATATCGGTGGCTACTACCGCCCGAACGTCGAGCTGACCAGCAAGGCCATGCGCCCGAGCGCAATCCTCAATGCAGCTCTGGCTGCGCTTGCATAAGGCGCCGCGCCAACCACACGGGAAGCGGCTTACGTCGCCTCCCGCCTGACAAGAACCCCGGCTCCGGAGCCGGGGTTTCTCGTTTATGGGCCCTCTCGCGCCGCGGACAAGCCTCCCGACAAACAAATCGCAGCCCCGCCCAACCTCGACCGGAGGCTGGCAAGGGAGCATCCATCATGCCCCCGTGAACAGGCGCTGCTGCGTATAATGCGCAGCTATCGGCAAACACCTGGACGAACTTTATGGATTGGCAGGCACACGTCACCGTCGCCACGATCGTGGAAGACAACGGTCTCTTCCTCCTGGTAGAGGAGCTACAGGATGGCCGTGCAGTTCTCAATCAGCCTGCCGGACACCTCGAACCCAACGAAACCCTGCTCGAAGCTGCCCAGCGGGAAACCCTGGAGGAAACCGGCTGGCAAGTAGAACTCACCGCCGTGATCGGTATCTACCTCTATACAGCCCCCAACGGCGTGACCTATCAACGCGTCTGCTTTGCAGCGCGTCCGCTGCAGCCAATCGACGGATACCAGCTCGACGAAGGGATCATCGCCCCCCACTGGCTGAGCCGCGAGCAATTGATCGAGCAACGGGAATGCTGGCGCAGCCCGCTCGTGCTGCGCTGTATCGACGACTACCTGGCCGGGGAGCGCTTTCCGCTGAGCCTCATTCGCTGAACAACTCGCGCCTTCGCAGCCAGACCTGCGACCCTGATAGAATCTCCCTTTTTCAGGACCCGACTCTTCATATGCATGATCCCGCCCATACCCGCGTGATCGTCGGCATGTCCGGCGGCGTGGACTCTTCCGTTTCCGCCCTCCTGCTCCTGCAACAGGGATATCAGGTGGAGGGTCTGTTCATGAAGAACTGGGAAGAGGACGACGGCACCGAATATTGCACGGCCAAGGAGGATCTTGCGGATGCACAGGCCGTCTGCGACCGAATCGGCATCAAGCTGCATACCGCCAATTTTGCCGCCGAATACTGGGACAACGTATTCGAACACTTTCTCGCCGAATACAAGGCCGGACGCACGCCGAACCCGGACATCCTGTGCAACCGCGAGATCAAGTTCAAGGCCTTCCTCGACTATGCGCTGTTGCTTGGCGCCGACCTTATTGCAACAGGACACTATGTGCGCCGGCGCGATACAGGGGAGCGGACCGAATTGCTCAAGGGGCTGGACCCCAACAAGGATCAGAGCTACTTCCTGCATGCCGTGGGCGGCGAGCAACTCGCAAAGGCATTGTTTCCGGTCGGGGAACTGGAGAAGCCGGCCGTGCGCGCCATTGCCGAGCTGCATGGCCTGGCCACGGCCAGGAAGAAGGACTCCACCGGCATCTGCTTCATCGGCGAGCGCCGCTTCAGCGATTTTCTCAAGCAGTACCTGCCTGCCCAGCCAGGCCCCATCGAGACCACCGACGGCAAGGTCATCGGCCAGCACCACGGCCTGATGTACCACACCATCGGCCAGCGCCAGGGGCTGGGCATCGGCGGAATGAAGAATGCTGCCGATGATCCCTGGTATGTGCTAGCCAAGGATCTGGCCCGCAACGTCCTGGTCGTCGGCCAGGGCAATCAGCACCCCTGGCTGTTCTCTCGCGCCCTGCTCGCCTCGGAGATGTTCTGGGTGAACCCGCTCGACTTTCCACTCCCGCAGCGCCTGACCGCCAAGGTTCGCTATCGACAGAGCGACCAGGCCTGCACTCTGGAAAAGACCGCCGAGGGCTTCCGAATCCTGTTCGACGAGCCCCAGCGAGCCGTGACGCCAGGCCAATCGGTAGTGCTCTACGACGGCGAGATCTGCCTGGGTGGCGGCGTTATCAAGAGCGCCGAGCCATGGAGCTGCGAGGACAAGCAGCCATGACCCCCAGACAGGAACAACTGGTCGCCCTCGGCGGAGTATTCGAATCGGCCTACCTGGTCGACAGGATCGCCAAGACCGGACAGGCCGGCGAAGCCAATCTTGCCTGCATGCTCGGCAGCCTGCTGGTACGCAATCCCGAGGACACCCTCGCGGTATTCGGCGGCGACGATCTCAACCTGCGTGACGGCTACCGCGCCCTGGCCAGCGCACTCGAGCGCGACCCGCAAAGCCTGCAGCGCGAACCCCTGCGCTACTCGTTGGCGCTCGTCACTCTGGAGCGGCAGTTGGACAAGCGCGGCGACATGTTGCAGCACATGGGCCAACGGCTGGATCAGATCCAGCTGCAGGTCCAGCATCTGGGCCTTACCCACGAAAGCGTGATCGCCGCCTTCGCCTCCCTGTACGAAGACACGCTGAGCACTTTCCGGCAGCGCATCCAGGTGCATGGCGAGATGCGTCACCTGCAGAATCCTGCCAATGCCACCAAGGTCCGCGCCCTCCTGCTGGCCGGCATCCGCTCGGCACGCCTGTGGCGCCAGCTCGGCGGACATCGCTGGCAGCTGGTGTTCAGCCGCCGAAAACTGCTCGACGAGCTCTATCCGCTGATGCGACGCAGCTGAGGAGTCCGGCCAACCGAAGATTGCGCTCGGTCGGCCCTCCGCCTTCGTGTATCATTGCAGCCCTTTTTGTAGCCCGACTGTCCGAGACTTCCCCCATGCAGCTCTCCTCGCTCACTGCGGTGTCCCCCGTCGATGGCCGCTACGCCGGCAAAACCGCCGCCCTGCGCCCGATCTTCAGCGAATTCGGCCTGATCCGCTACCGCGTGCAGGTGGAAGTGCGCTGGCTGCAGCGCCTGGCCGCCCACGCCGGCATCCCGGAGGTCGCGCCGTTCTCCGCCGCAGCCAACGCGCTGCTCGACGAGCTGGCGGAAAACTTCCAGCTCGAGCACGCCCTGCGCATCAAGGAGATCGAGCGCACTACCAACCATGACGTCAAGGCGGTGGAATACCTGCTCAAGGAGCAGGCCGCCAAGCTGCCGGAACTGGCAGCGGTGAGCGAATTCATCCACTTCGCCTGTACCAGCGAGGACATCAACAACCTGTCCCACGCCCTGATGCTGCGCGAAGGCCGCGATACCGTGCTGCTGCCGCTGATGCGCCAGCTGGCCGAGGCCATCCGCGCCCTGGCCGTGCAGTTCGCCGACGTGCCGATGCTGTCGCGCACCCACGGCCAGCCGGCCTCGCCGACCACCATGGGCAAGGAGCTGGCCAACGTGGTCTACCGCCTCGAACGGCAGATCGCGCAGGTCGCGGCCGTGCCGCTGCTGGGCAAGATCAACGGCGCCGTGGGCAACTACAACGCTCACCTGTCGGCCTACCCGGACGTCGACTGGGAAGCCTACGCCCGCGAATTTATCGAAGGCGACCTCGGCCTGACCTGGAACCCCTATACCACCCAGATCGAGCCGCACGACTACATCGCCGAGCTGTTCGACGCCATCGCCCGCTTCAACACTATCCTGATCGACTTCGACCGCGACGTGTGGGGCTATATCTCCCTCGGCTACTTCAAGCAGAAGACCGTGGCCGGCGAGATCGGCTCCTCGACCATGCCGCACAAGGTCAACCCCATCGACTTCGAGAACTCCGAGGGCAACCTCGGCATCGCCAACGCCCTGCTCCAGCACCTGGCCAGCAAGCTGCCAATCTCCCGCTGGCAGCGCGACCTGACCGACTCCACCGTGCTGCGCAACCTCGGTGTCGGCCTGGCCCACAGCCTGATCGCCTACGAGGCCAGCCTGAAGGGCATCGGCAAACTGGAGCTGAACGCCGCCCGTCTGGCCGAAGACCTCGACAACTGCTGGGAGGTGCTGGCCGAACCGATCCAGACGGTGATGCGTCGCTATGGTGTCGCCAACCCTTACGAAAAGCTCAAGGAGCTGACCCGCGGCAAGGGTATCGGTCCGGAAGCACTCAAGACCTTCATCGACACCCTGGACATCCCCGCTGCCGCCAAAGCCGAGCTGCACAAGCTGACCCCTGCCGTTTACATCGGCAATGCGATCACCCAAGCCAAGCGCATCTGATTTCGTCCCGTCATCTCCACGCCCGGCTGTGCCGGGCGTTTTTATTTTCAGCTCTCATTACAGAGCAAGGGTTTAGCCATGACTTCTGATATTCCTCTTCAATTCCTGGGCGGCATCAGCGCACGCGAATTCCTGCGCGACTACTGGCAGAAGAAGCCCCTGCTGATCCGTCAGGCCATCCCCGGCTTCGAAAGCCCCATCTCGCCGGACGAGCTGGCTGGCCTGTCGCTCGAGGAGGAAGTCGAATCGCGCCTGATCGTCGAGCATGGCAATCATCCGTGGGAGCTGCGCCGCGGCCCGTTCGACGAGGAAACCTACCAGAACCTGCCCGAACGCGACTGGACCCTGCTGGTCCAGGCCGTCGACCAGTTCGTTCCGGAAGTCGCCGAACTGCTGGAAAACTTCCGCTTTCTGCCCAGCTGGCGCATCGACGACGTGATGATCAGCTATGCCGCACCCGGGGGTGGCGTGGGTCCGCACTATGACAACTACGACGTGTTCCTGCTGCAGGGCTACGGCCAGCGGCGCTGGCGGATTGGCCAGATGTGCGACAGCGACAGCCCGCTGCTGAAACATGCCGACCTGCGCATCCTCGCCGAGTTCCAGAGCGGCGAGGACTGGGTGCTGGAGCCTGGCGACATGCTCTATCTGCCACCCCGCCTGGCCCACTTTGGTACCGCGGTCGACGATTGCATGACCTATTCGGTGGGCTTCCGTGCCCCCAGCGCGGCCGAGGTGCTGACCCATTTCACCGACTTCCTTGCCCAGTTCCTCCCCGACGAGGAGCGCTACGGCGATCCGGACATACGTCCCTGCGAGGATCCGCACCAGATCCAGCTCGATGCCCTGGAGCGCCTCAAGGGCCTGATCCAGGAGCACATGGGCGATGAACGCCTGCTGCTAACCTGGTTCGGTCAGTTCATGACCGAACCGCGCTACCCCGAGCTGGTCGCCGGCGCGGAAATGCCCGAACAGGACTTCCTGGCCAGCCTGCAGGAAGGCGGCGTGCTGGTCCGCAACCCCAGTGCCCGCCTAGCCTGGTCCGAGGTCGGCGAGGATCTAGTGCTGTTCGCCAGCGGTCAGAGCCGCCTGCTCCCCGGCCACCTGCGCGAGCTGCTCAAGCTGATCTGCAGCGCCGACGCCCTACATACCGACAACCTTGCCTCCTGGCTGGCCGACGAGGAAGGCCGTCGACTTCTCTGGCAGCTGCTCGTGCAGGGCAGCCTGGAGTTCACCGATGACTGAAATCCATGTGCGGATCGCCGACTGGCAGAAGGACAATGCCGACATCCGGCGGATCCGCGACAGCGTCTTCATCGCCGAACAGGCCGTTCCTGCCGAACTGGAATGGGATGGCGAGGATGCCGAGGCCATCCACTTTCTCGCCTTCGAAGGAGGATTTGCCGCGGGCACGGCTCGCCTGCTGCGCGACGGACACATCGGCCGAGTCGCCGTCCTCAAGGACTGGCGCGGCCTGAAGATCGGCGACGCCCTGATGCGTGTGGTGATCGCCGAGGCCGAGCGCCGCGGGCTCCACCGCCTGGTCCTGAGCGCCCAGGTGCATGCCACGCGCTTCTACGAACGCCTCGGGTTCGTGGTCGTCAGCGACGAATACCTCGATGCCGGCATTCCTCATGTGGAGATGGTGCGTCAGGCCGGCTGACCCAGCCTGCGGACGTCCTGCCCCTGCCAGGGCAGGACGCCCCGGGCAGACCTGCACGACTCCACAGACTCCGCCCGCCCCGCCCCCCTAGAATGTCGGCATGAATGGTTTTCCTGCCGAGTCCCCACCATGAAGATCCGCAGCTTGCTCACCGTGTCGCTGATGCTTTCCGCTACCCACGCACTGGCCGCCACTGAGATCATCCCGCTGAATTACCGGATGGCCGACGAACTGCTGCCCATGGCGCAATCGGTGATCGGTGACGACGGGCGGATTCATGCCCATGGCAACCAGCTCATCGTCAATGCCCCGGCGGCACAACTGCGAGAACTGCGCGAATTGCTCGAGCAGTTGGACACGCCCCCCAGACGCCTGCTGATCAGCATCGACAGCGGCGAAGCGAGAACCGGTGAACGGCGTGGCTATGCCGTGGATGGCTCGGTCGATGCCGGTAACGTGGAGATCGAGGCTGGCCGCGGCCCGATTCACGGCGAGAACCGGGTACGCATCCTGAATCGCAGTACCGACAGGCGGGGCGATGCCCTGCAGCAGATCCAGGCCACCGAGGGCTACCCGGCATTGATCCAGACCGGCCAGAGCGTGCCGCTGCACACTACCCACATCGCCCCCTACGGGCGGCTCCATCGTGAAACCCACTACCGCGATGTCACCCATGGTGTCTACGTTATTGCGAGGATTTCTGGCGATATCGTGCACATCACCCTCAGTAGCAACAATGATCGAGTGGATCGTTCCCACCCCGGCGTGATCGATGTCCAGCGCCTGGACACCCAGGTCAGCGGACACCTGGGCGAATGGATCGAGCTCGGCAATGCCCGCGAAAGCCGCCAGAGCGATCAACAGGGACTGCTGCGCCAGCACTCCGCGTCCAGCCAGGAAGAGCTGTCCATGCGCCTGAAGGTCGAAGCACTGGAGTGAATGGCGGGCATCATACTTTTGTGTAGTGCACGCAAAATCACACTACAAATTCGTTGACTGCGAATTTCACCCTAGGCATCATGGCCTCGCTCCCGCTAACCAGGGGCCCTGGCAAGGGTCTCCGGAGCCCGCTCCAGCCAACCAGCCGAGCCGGTTCCGTGCCTGTACTACCCACAAGGTTCGACGCTCTGCCGCGTGTTGTCCGCATCGATCATCGACTACACGCAGGTTCAGATGGGAAAAGTCAGTGCTCAACCATTTTTCAACTCTTAAGGATTGACCATGTCCGCTTACCAAAACGAGATCAAGGCCGTTGCTGCCCTGAAAGAGAAGTACGGCAGCAGCTGGAGCGCCATCAACCCGGAATACGCCGCTCGCATGCGCATCCAGAACCGCTTCAAGACCGGTCTGGACATTGCCAAGTACACCGCAGCCATCATGCGCAAGGATATGGCCGAGTACGATGCCGACCCCTCCGTCTACACCCAGTCCCTGGGCTGCTGGCACGGCTTTATCGGCCAGCAGAAGCTGATCTCCATCAAGAAGCATCTGAAGACCACCAACAAGCGCTACCTGTACCTGTCCGGCTGGATGGTTGCTGCCCTGCGCTCCGACTTCGGCCCGCTGCCGGACCAGTCCATGCACGAGAAGACCGCCGTTTCCGGTCTGATCGAAGAGCTGTACACCTTCCTGCGCCAGGCTGACGCCCGTGAGCTGGACCTGCTGTTTAGCGCTCTGGACGCTGCCCGTGCTGCTGGCGACAAGACCAAGGAGGCCGAGCTTCAGGCTCAGATCGACAACTTCGAAACCCACGTGGTGCCGATCATCGCCGACATCGACGCCGGCTTCGGTAACCCGGAAGCCACCTACCTGCTGGCCAAGAAGATGATCGAAGCCGGTGCCTGCTGCATCCAGATCGAGAACCAGGTTTCCGACGAGAAGCAGTGCGGCCACCAGGACGGCAAGGTTACCGTTCCGCACGCCGACTTCCTCGCCAAGATCAACGCCGTGCGCTACGCGTTCCTCGAACTGGGCGTGGACGACGGCGTGATCGTTGCCCGCACCGACTCCCTGGGCGCCGGCCTGACCAAGCAGATCGCCGTGACCAACGAGCCGGGCGACCTAGGCGACCAGTACAACGCCTTCCTGGATTGCGAAGAAATCAGCGAAGCCGAACTGGGCAACGGTGACGTCGTGATCAAGCGCGAAGGCAAACTGCTGCGTCCGAAGCGTCTGCCGAGCAACCTGTTCCAGTTCCGCAAGGGCACTGGCGAAGCTCGCTGCGTCCTGGACAGCATCACCTCGCTGCAGAACGGTGCCGACCTGCTGTGGATCGAAACCGAGAAGCCGCACGTTGGTCAGATCGCCGCCATGATGAACGAAGTTCGCAAGGTGATCCCGAACGCCAAGCTGGTGTACAACAACAGCCCGTCGTTCAACTGGACCCTGAACTTCCGTCAGCAGGTGTTCGATACCATGGCCGCCGAAGGCAAGGACGTTTCCGCCTACGATCGCGCCAAGCTGATGAGCGTCGAGTACGACAACAGCGAACTGGCCCAGATCGCCGACGAGAAGATCCGTACCTTCCAGCGTGACGGTTCCGCTCAGGCTGGCATCTTCCACCACCTGATCACCCTGCCGACCTACCACACCGCCGCGCTGTCCACCGACAACCTGGCCAAGGGCTACTTCGCCGAGGAAGGCATGCTGGCCTACGTGAAGGGCGTGCAGCGTCAGGAAATCCGTCAGGGCATCGCCTGCGTCAAGCACCAGAACATGGCTGGCTCCGACATCGGCGACAACCACAAGGAATACTTCGCTGGTGAAGCCGCTCTGAAGGCGGGTGGCAAGGACAACACCATGAACCAGTTCCACTGATTGGAACCCGTTCGCAGCTAGCGCAACACCGACATCCCCCGGCCCTGCCGGGGGATGTCTTTTTTCACGACACACGCCGAAAGTCCGAGCCTCGCCCCCGACGCGTGTCACTCTCCTGTCGCACACAGCCGTTAGGTTCATCTCCGTTCGACCCCCTTAGACGGAGCTTTCCCGTGACGACCGATAAAGACACCGCCCTGTTCGGCAATGGCGACGAACTGCCCAGCAATCACTCGGACAATCCGCACATCAACGACCTGATCGAGGGCATCAGCCGTCGCCAGGTGATTGGCGGCGGAATGGCCATGGGCATGCTGGCCTTCCTCGGCGTAACCATGCCAGGCGCAGGCCTCGCCGGTCAGGCCAACGGCCTGCTAAAACGCCCCGGACGCCTGCCGTTCGCTCCGGTGGCTGTGTCCCGTGCCGATACCGTCACCGTGCCCGAGGGCTTCCAGGCCAGGGCCTTCATTCCCTGGGGCACGCCAATCTGCGGCAGCTATCCGGCCTATCGCGAGGACGGCACCAACAGTGCCCAGGACCAGGCCGAACAGACCGGCATGCACCACGACGGCATGCACTACTTCCCCATCGATGCCCAGAACGGCAAAGGTCACAACAGCGAGCACGGCCTGCTGGTGCTCAACCACGAATACATCGACGCACCGCTGCTGCACCCCAACGGCCCGACCGTGGTCGATGGCAAGCGCACGATGCCTGAAGAAGTCCGCAAGGAAATCAACGCCCACGGTGTCTCGGTGGTGGAGATCCGCCGCAACCCCAATGGTGACTGGGAAGTGGTCGGCAACTCGAAGTTCGGCCGCCGCATCACCGCCGCCACCCCGATGGAGATCCAGGGCCCAGCACGCGGCCATGCCCTGCTGAGCACCCGTTACAGCCCCGAGGGCACGGCCACCCGTGGCACCCAGAACAACTGCGCCAACGGCTTCACCCCCTGGGGAACCTACCTGACCTGCGAGGAGAACTGGGCAGGCTATTTCGCCAGCAAGGACAGCGAAAAACCCCGCGAACTGAGCCGCTATGGCGTGGGCAGCAACAGCCGCTATGCCTGGGAAACCCTGGAAGGCGACGAATTCCAGCGCTTCGATGCCACCCGCAAGGCCGGCATGGCCAGCGGCGACTATCGCAACGAACCCAACCACTTCGGCTGGATCGTCGAGATCGACCCCTTCGACCCGAAGTCCGTGCCGGTCAAGCACACCGCCCTCGGCCGCTTCGCCCACGAGGGGGTTATCTTTGCCCCCACCCAGCCCGGCAAGCCCGTGGTCTGCTACTCGGGCGACGACTCGCGCCACGAATACGTCTACAAATACGTCAGCCGCGACAAGTTCCGCCCGGGCCATCCCGACAACAGCCGCCTGCTCGACGTGGGCACCCTCCACGTCGCCCGCTTCAATGCCGACGGCTCAGGCGACTGGCTGCCCCTGGACATCCAGGACCCGGCCTTCCAGGCTGCCTGCGCCGCCAAGGGCATCAGCTTCGCCGACCAGGGCGACGTCCTGATCAACACCCGCACGGCCGCCGACACCGTGGGCGCGACCAAGATGGATCGTCCGGAATGGGGCGCCGTACATCCGGAAACCGGCGAGGCCTACTTCACCCTCACCAACAACACTAACCGGACCGAAGCCGATGCGGCCAACCCGCGGACCAACAACGCCTACGGCCACATCATCCGCTGGAAGGAAGAGAACCAGGACCACTCCGGCACCCGCTTCGGCTGGAATATCTTCCTCCTGGGCGGCCCGCAGAGCGACAGCCGCGGACCGGACGGAGAAGCGCTCACCGCCGACAGCATCCACGCCAGCCCGGACGGCCTCTGGTTCGACCCCGAGGGGCGTCTGTGGATCCAGACCGACATGAGCGGCAGCCAACTGAGCGACGGACCGTTCGGCAACAACCAGATGCTGGTGGCCGACCCTGAAAGCGGCGAAGTGAAGCGTTTCCTGGTCGGCCCCAGCGGCTGCGAGGTCACCGGCATCACCGCCACTCCGGATTTCCGCACGCTGTTCGTCAACATCCAGCACCCCGGCGAAGGCTCGACTCCGAGCAACCTGCTCAGCACCTGGCCGGACGGCCCGGGCAAGCGTCCGCGCGCCGCGACGGTGGTCATTACCCGTGACGGCTGGCGCAAGGTGCTGTAACCCTCTTCAGGGCCAACGGCTGCATGACCGACCCCAGTCCGGTCATGCCTTCATTCATTGCGCAGCCCCGTCAGCGACAGCGAACCGACCGCCCCCGATCATGACAAGCGGGAATCCCGCGTTCGCCCGTTCGGACGCCTAGCAGCTCGAACTTGCATTTCCCATGGATGAGCTATCGTTGAACAGGAAGCGCCGGCCACATCGGAAAATTGAGGCTCGCTCCTCGGCGCTTCTGTTTAATGGCAAAACGACGCGGCGAGCCTGTCGAATCACCGTGCACAGTGATTGGCATCACGCCAAAAGAGTGCGCGGCGGATGCTTTTGTAACAAAAAATTGATCTGGAGCAATATTTCCGAGGCCGCCCAGACATAGAGTAGCCATCCAAAGCAGCTGCTACATTTTGCCGCAGCCATCCGCCCTTTGAGCCGTTCGACCGAGGAGTCCCGGCATGCCCGAAGCCGTCGCCACGCTGTCTCACAACTGGGGATTTGCAGTTTTCCTGCTAGGCGTCGCAGGCCTGTGCGCCTTCATGCTCGGCGTTTCCCGCCTGCTCGGCAGCAAGGCAGTCGGACGCAGCAAGAACGAGCCCTTCGAATCCGGCATCGTTCCCACCGGCGGTGCGCGTCTGCGCCTCTCGGCAAAATTCTATCTGGTCGCGATGCTCTTCGTGATCTTCGACGTCGAAGCCCTATTTCTCTTCGCATGGGCGGTATCGGTTCGCGAAAGCGGCTGGGCCGGTTTCATCGAAGCAACGATTTTCATAGCAATTCTGTTGGCGGGTCTTGTCTATCTATGGCGGATCGGAGCCCTCGACTGGGCTCCGGAAGGCCGCCGCAATCGGCAGGCGAAGCTGAAACAATGAGGCTTTGGCAATGCAATACAAACTCACCAGGATCGATCCGGATGCCTCCTACGAGCAATATCCGATCGGCGAGCGGGAGACCGTAACCGACCCGACAGAGGGCCAGGTCAACCGCAGCATTTTCATGGGCAAGCTGGAAGACGTGCTGAGTGGTGCGGTCAACTGGGGACGCAAGAATTCCCTGTGGCCCTACAACTTCGGCCTTTCCTGCTGCTACGTGGAGATGACCACCGCCTTCACCGCTCCCCACGATATCGCCCGTTTCGGTGCCGAAGTGATTCGTGCTTCACCGCGACAGGCCGACTTCATGGTCATTGCCGGAACCTGCTTCATCAAGATGGCGCCGATCATCCAGCGCCTCTACGAGCAGATGCTTGAACCCAAGTGGGTCATCTCCATGGGTTCCTGCGCCAACTCCGGCGGCATGTACGACATCTATTCCGTGGTCCAGGGTGTCGACAAGTTCCTCCCCGTAGACGTCTACATACCCGGCTGTCCCCCGCGCCCCGAAGCCTTCCTGCAGGGATTGATGCTGCTGCAGGAATCCATCGGCCAGGAGCGCCGGCCGCTTTCCTGGGTCGTCGGCGACCAAGGCATCTATCGTGCCGAGATGCCCTCGCAACGGGAACTGCGCCGCGAACAGCGTATCCAGGTCACCAACCTGCGCAGCCCCGACGAAGTCTGAGCCGGCCTTTCCGCGCCCATCCGCGCGGCAAGCCCAGGCTCATTCTG
Source organism: Azotobacter chroococcum (assembly GCF_002220155.1). NCBI lineage: Bacteria > Pseudomonadati > Pseudomonadota > Gammaproteobacteria > Pseudomonadales > Pseudomonadaceae > Azotobacter > Azotobacter chroococcum. Next base: position 2,385,710 of record NZ_CP011835.1, read on the forward strand.
TCCGTTGACCGAAAGCGACCGAGACCATGACTGCAGACAGCGTTCTGTCCATTCCGCCGTACAAGGCCGACGACCACGATGTGGTCGCCGAACTCAATTCCCGTTTTGGTGCCGAAACCTTCACCGTACAAAGCACCCGCACGGGTATGCCCGTGCTTTGGGTAGCACGGGAACAACTCATCGAAGTCCTGCGCTTCTTGCGCAATCTGCCGCGCCCCTACGTCATGCTCTATGACCTGCATGGCGTCGACGAGCGCCTGCGCACCCAGCGCCGCGGCCTGCCGGAAGCCGACTTCAGCGTCTTCTATCACCTGCTGTCGATCGAACGAAACAGCGACGTGATGATCAAGGTCGCCTTGAAGGAAGGCGATCTCAGGCTGCCCAGCGCCACCGGCATCTGGCCGAACGCCAACTGGCACGAGCGCGAGGTCTGGGACATGTACGGCATCGATTTCGCCGGCCACCCGCACCTGACCCGCATCCTGATGCCGCCGACCTGGGAAGGCCATCCGCTGCGCAAGGACTACCCGGCCCGCGCCACCGAATTCGATCCCTACAGCCTGTCGGCGGCCAAGCAGGACCTTGAGCAGGAAGCCCTGCGCTTCAAGCCCGAGGAGTGGGGCATGAAGCGCGGCGGCGAGCACGAGGACTTCATGTTCCTCAACCTCGGCCCCAACCACCCCTCCGCCCACGGTGCCTTCCGCATCATCCTGCAACTGGACGGCGAGGAAATCGTCGACTGCGTGCCGGAGATCGGCTACCACCACCGCGGCGCCGAGAAGATGGCCGAGCGGCAGAGCTGGCACAGCTTCATCCCCTACACCGACCGCATCGACTACCTCGGCGGGGTGATGAACAACCTGCCCTACGTGCTGGCAGTCGAGAAGCTGGCCGGCATCAAGGTGCCACAACGGGTCGACGTCATCCGCATCATGATGGCGGAGTTCTTCCGCATCCTGAACCACCTGCTCTACCTCGGCACCTACATCCAGGACGTCGGTGCCATGACGCCGGTGTTCTTCACCTTCACCGACCGCCAGCGCGCCTACAAGGTGGTCGAGGCCATCACCGGCTTCCGCCTGCACCCGGCCTGGTACCGCATCGGCGGGGTCGCCCACGACCTGCCGCGCGGCTGGGACGGTCTGGTCAGGGAGTTCATCGAGTGGATGCCCAAGCGCCTCGACGAGTACGAGAAGGCGGCGCTGCAGAACAGCATCCTGCGCGGCCGGACCATGGGCGTGGCCCAGTACGACACCAGGCAGGCACTGGAGTGGGGCGTCACCGGCGCCGGTCTGCGCGCCACCGGGCTCGACTTCGACCTGCGCAAGGCGCGCCCCTACTCCGGCTATGAAAACTTCGAGTTCGAGGTCCCGCTGGCGCACAACGGCGATGCCTACGACCGCTGCATGGTCAAGATGGGCGAGATGCGCCAGAGCCTGCGGATCATCGAGCAGTGCCTGAAGAACATGCCGGAAGGCCCCTACAAGGCCGATCATCCGTTGACCACGCCGCCGCCGAAGGAACGCACGCTGCAGCACATCGAGACCCTGATCACCCACTTCCTGCAGGTGTCCTGGGGTCCGGTGATGCCGGCCAACGAGTCCTTCCAGATGATCGAGGCGACCAAGGGCATCAACAGCTACTACCTGACCAGCGACGGCAGCACCATGAGCTACCGCACGCGGATCCGCACCCCGAGCTATGCCCACCTGCAGCAGATTCCCTCGGTGATCCGCGGCAGCATGGTGGCCGACCTGATCGCCTATCTGGGCAGCATCGACTTCGTTATGGCCGACGTGGACCGCTGACATGAACTCAATTATCCAGACCGACCGTTTCGTCCTCAGCGAAACCGAACGCTCGGCCATCGAGCACGAGATGCACCACTACGAGGACCCGCGCGCCGCCTCCATCGAGGCGCTGAAGATCGTCCAGAAGGAGCGCGGCTGGGTGCCGGACGGCGCCATCGCGGCGATCGCCGGGATTCTCGGCATTCCGGCCAGCGACGTCGAAGGCGTGGCCACCTTCTACAGCCAGATCTTCCGTGTACCGGTGGGACGCCACGTGATCCGCGTGTGCGACAGCATGACCTGCTACATCGGCGGCCATGAGGACGTGCTCGGCGCCATCCGCCAGAAGCTCGGCATCGCCCCCGGCCAGACGACCCGCGACGGCCGCTTCACCCTGCTGCCGGTATGCTGCCTGGGCAACTGCGACAAGGCCCCGGCCCTGATGATCGACGACGACACCTTCGGCAACCTGACTCCCGAAGGCATCGACCAACTGCTGGAGGCCTACCCATGACCCTTACCTCCATCGGTCCCGCCAACCGTACTCCCCGCACGGCGGAAACCCATCCCCTGACCTGGCGCCTGCGCGATGATGCCGAGCCGGTCTGGCTCGACGAGTACCAGCAGAAGAACGGCTATGCCGCGGCCCGCAAGGCGCTCGCCGAGATGTCGCCGGCCGACATCGTCGCCACCGTGAAGGACTCCGGCCTCAAGGGCCGGGGCGGCGCGGGCTTCTCCACCGGCATCAAATGGGGCCTGATGCCCGCCGACGAATCCATCAACATCCGCTACCTGCTGTGCAACGCGGACGAGATGGAGCCGAACACCTGGAAGGACCGCCTGCTCATGGAGCAGCTGCCGCACCAGCTGATCGAGGGCATGCTGATCAGCGCCCGGGCGCTGAAGGCCTATCGCGGCTACATCTTCCTGCGCGGCGAGTACGTCGATGCGGCCCGCAACCTCAACCGCGCCATCGCCGAAGCCAAGGCCGCCGGCCTGCTCGGCAAGAACATCCTCGGCAGCGGCTTCGACTTCGAGCTGTTTGTGCACACCGGCGCCGGCCGCTACATCTGCGGCGAGGAAACCGCGCTGATCAACTCCCTCGAGGGCCGTCGCGCCAATCCGCGCTCCAAGCCGCCCTTCCCCGCCGCCGTCGGCGTCTGGGGCAAGCCGACCTGCGTGAACAACGTCGAAACCCTGAGCAACGTGCCGGCGATCGTCGGCAACGGCGTCGACTGGTACAAGTCCCTGGCCCGCCCCGGCAGCGAGGACATGGGCACCAAGCTGATGGGCTTCTCCGGCAAGGTGAAGAATCCCGGCCTCTGGGAACTGCCCTTCGGCATCACCGCCCGCGAGCTGTTCGAGGACTACGCCGGTGGCATGCGCGACGGCTACCGGCTCAAGTGCTGGCAACCCGGCGGGGCCGGTACCGGCTTCCTGCTCCCCGAACACCTGGACGCGCAGATGTACGCCGGCGGCATCGGCAAGGTCGGCACCCGCATGGGCACCGGCCTGGCCCTGGCGGTGGACGACAGCATCAACATGGTCTCGCTGCTGCGCAACATGGAGGAGTTCTTCGCCCGCGAATCCTGCGGCTGGTGCACCCCCTGCCGCGACGGTCTGCCGTGGAGCGTCAAGCTGCTGCGCGCCCTGGAGCGTGGCGAAGGCCAGCCCGGCGACCTGGAGACCCTGGAGCAGCTGGTCAACTTCCTCGGCCCGGGCAAGACCTTCTGCGCCCACGCACCGGGTGCCGTCGAGCCGCTGGGCAGCGCCCTCAAGTATTTCCGCCAGGAGTTCGAGGCCGGCGTGCGGGGAACCCCCAGCGAGACACGCCCGGGCGTCGCCGCTTCACAGGTTTGAGTTTGCTCGAAACGCAGGTCGAACGGAGCCGGGGCCCGATCCATGGCCCGCCGGGCTCCAGTGCCCGCCCCGACCTGCGTCGGCGGCTGCCCCATGCAGCGCCACTGACCGGATTCCATTAGCCACACCCGCTCCGGCGGGTATTGAAGAAAACTGAACCATGGCCACTATCCACGTAGACGGCAAGACGTTCGAAGTCGATGGCGCGGACAACCTGCTCCAGGCCTGTCTGTCCCTCGGACTCGACATTCCCTACTTCTGCTGGCACCCGGCGCTAGGCAGCGTCGGCGCCTGCCGCCAGTGCGCGGTCAAGCAGTACAACGACGAGAACGACAAACGCGGTCGCCTCGTCATGTCCTGCATGACCCCCGCCACCGACAACAGCTGGATCTCCATCGACGACGAGGAGGCGAAGCAGTTTCGCGAGAGCGTCGTCGAGTGGCTGATGACCAACCACCCGCACGACTGCCCGGTGTGCGAGGAAGGCGGTCACTGCCACCTGCAGGACATGACGGTGATGACCGGCCACACCATGCGCCGCTACCGCTTCACCAAGCGCACCCACCAGAACCAGGAACTCGGCCCGTTCATCGCCCACGAGATGAACCGCTGCATCGCCTGCTATCGCTGCGTGCGCTACTACAAGGACTATGCCGGCGGCACCGATCTGGGCGTCTACGGCGCCCACGACAACGTCTATTTCGGACGGGTCGAGGACGGCGTGCTGGAGAGCGAGTTTTCCGGCAACCTCACCGAGGTCTGCCCGACCGGGGTGTTCACCGACAAGACCCACTCCGAGCGTTACAACCGCAAGTGGGACATGCAGTTCGCCCCGAGCATCTGTCATGGCTGCTCGGTCGGCTGCAACATCAGCCCCGGCGAGCGCTACGGCGAACTGCGACGCATCGAGAACCGCTACAACGGTTCGGTGAACCACTACTTCCTCTGCGACCGCGGCCGCTTCGGCTACGGCTATGTCAACCGCACCGATCGCCCGCGTCAGCCGCTCCTGGGCAGCGACAAGAAGCTCGGCATCGACGCCGCCCTCGACCACTCCGTCGCCCTGCTCAAGGATCGTCGCGTGATCGGCATCGGCTCGCCACGCGCCAGCCTGGAAAGCAACTTCGCCCTGCGCGAGCTGGTCGGCCCCGAGAACTTCTCCAGCGGCATCGAGGCGGGTGAACTGGAACGCCTGCAACTGGCCCTGCAGATCCTGCAGGAAGGCCCGCTGCCAACCCCCTCGCTGCGTGAGATCGAGGACCATGATGCGGTGTTCGTGCTCGGCGAGGATCTGACCCAGACCGCCGCGCGCATCGCTCTGGCCCTGCGCCAGTCGGTCAAGGGCAAGGCCGAGGAGATGGCCGCCAGCATGAAGGTCCAGCCCTGGCTGGATGCGGCGGTGAAGAACATCGCTCAGCGCGCGCTGAGCCCGCTGTTCATCGCCAGCCTGGCCGCCACCCGGCTGGACGACGTGGCGGCCGAATGCGTGCATGCCGCGCCGGACGATCTGGCCCGCCTGGGCTTTGCCGTGGCCCATGCCATCGATCCCGAAGCACCGGCCGTCGAGGGGCTCGAGCCCGAGGCCACCGAACTGGCCCGGCGCATCGCCGACGCCCTGCTGGCCGCCAAACGCCCGCTGCTGGTTTCCGGCACCTCCCTGGGCTCCCGGGCCATCCTCGAAGCCGCGGCGAACATCGCCAAGGCCCTGCACAAGCGGCAGAAGAACGCCGGCATCAGCCTGGTCGCGCCGGAAGCCAACAGCCTGGGCCTGGCCCTGCTCGGCGGCCACTCGCTGGACGCTGCGCTCGAGCAGCTCGCCAGCGGCGAGGCCGACGCCGTGGTGATCCTGGAAAACGACCTGTATCGCCGTGCCGATCCGGCCCGGGTGGATACCGCCCTGGCGGCCGCGAAGGCGGTGATCGTCGCCGATCACCAGCAGACCGCCACCGCAGCCCGGGCCCACCTGCGGCTGCCGGTGGCCAGCTTCGCCGAGGCCGACGGTACCCTGGTCAGCCAGGAAGGCCGTGCCCAGCGCTTCTTCCAGGTTTTCGAGCCGAGCTACTACGACGCCGACAACCTGGTGCGCGAGGGCTGGCGCTGGCTGCATGCCCTGCACAGCGCCCTGCAGGGCCGCACTGTCGACTGGACTCAGCTCGACCAGGTCACCGCGGCCTGTGCCGATGCCCATCCGCAGCTGGCCGGCATCCGCAACGCCGCGCCGAATGCCGCGTTCCGCATCAAGGGCCTGAAGCTGGCCCGCGAACCGCATCGCTACAGCGGCCGCACCGCCATGCGCGCCAACATCAGCGTGCACGAGCCGCGCGCGCCGCAGGATCAGGACAGTGCCTTCGCCTTCTCCATGGAGGGTTATGCCGGCAGCGTCGAAGACCGCCAGCAGATCCCCTTCGCCTGGTCGCCAGGCTGGAACTCGCCGCAGGCCTGGAACAAGTTCCAGGCCGAGGTCGGCGGCCACCTGCGCGCCGGCGATCCGGGCATCCGCCTGATCGAGGCGCAGGGCGATCATCTGACCTGGTTCGCCGAACCGCCGGCAGCCTTCAACCCGCCGCGGGGCAGCTGGCAGGTGGTGCCCTTCCACCACCTGTTCGGCAGCGAGGAAACCAGCGCGCTTGCCGCCCCCGTGCAGGAGCGCATCCCGCAGCCCTACATCGCCCTAGCCAGGGCCGAGGCCGAACGCCTCGGCGTCCACGAGGGAACCCTGCTCAGCCTGCGCATCGACGGCGTGGAACTGCGCCTGCCGCTGCGGGTGGACGCCAACCTGGGCATCGGACTGGTGGCCCTGCCGGCCGGCCTGCCGGGCATCCCCGCCACGCTTTTCGGCCGTCTGGCCAGCGCTCTGCAGGAGGCTGCGCAATGAGCTGGATCACTCCCGAACTCATCGAAATCGTCGTCGCCGTTCTCAAGGCCATCATCATCCTGCTGGTCGTGGTGGTCTGCGGCGCCCTGCTCAGCTTCGTCGAGCGCCGCCTGCTCGGCCTCTGGCAGGATCGCTACGGCCCCAACCGGGTCGGCCCGTTCGGCATGTTCCAGCTTGGTGCGGACATGCTGAAGATGTTCTTCAAGGAGGACTGGACGCCGCCGTTCGCCGACAAGCTGATCTTCACCCTGGCGCCGATCGTCGCCATGAGTGCGCTGCTGATGGCCTTCGCCGTGGTGCCGGTGACTCCGACCTGGGGCGTGGCCGACCTCAACATCGGCCTGCTGTTCTTCTTTGCCATGGCCGGCCTCGCGGTGTACGCGGTGCTCTTCGCCGGCTGGTCGAGCAACAACAAGTTCGCCCTGCTCGGCAGCCTGCGCGCCTCGGCCCAGACCATCTCCTACGAGGTGTTCATGGCCCTGGCGCTGATGGGCGTGGTCGCCCAGGCCGGCTCTTTCAACATGCGCGACATCGTCGAGTACCAGGCGCAGCACCTCTGGTTCATCATCCCGCAGTTCTTCGGCTTCTGTACCTTCTTCATCGCCGGCGTCGCGGTGACCCACCGTCACCCCTTCGACCAGCCGGAAGCCGAGCAGGAACTGGCCGACGGCTACCACATCGAGTATGCGGGGATGAAGTGGGGCATGTTCTTCGTCGGCGAGTACATCGGCATCGTGCTGGTCTCGGCGCTGCTGGTGACCCTGTTCTTCGGCGGCTGGCACGGCCCGTTCGGCATCCTGCCGCAACTGTCCTTCCTCTGGTTCGCCCTGAAGACCGCCTTCTTCATCATGCTGTTCATCCTGCTGCGCGCCGCCATTCCGCGCCCGCGCTATGACCAGGTGATGGCCTTCAGCTGGAAGTTCTGCCTGCCCCTGACCCTGCTCAACCTGCTGGCGACCGGCGCGCTCGTGCTGGCGGCCCAGTAAGGAGAAAACACGCCATGTTCAAATACATTGGAGAGGTGCTGTACGGTACCTTCACCCAGCTGCGCAGCCTGGTGATGGTGTTCTCCCACGCCTTCCGCAAGCGCGACACCCTGCAGTACCCGGAAGAGCCCGTCTACCTGCCGCCACGCTATCGCGGCCGCATCGTGCTGACCCGCGATCCCGACGGCGAAGAGCGCTGCGTGGCCTGCAACCTCTGCGCGGTGGCCTGCCCGGTCGGCTGCATCTCCCTGCAGAAGGCCGAGAGGGACGACGGCCGCTGGTATCCGGAATTCTTCCGCATCAACTTCTCGCGCTGCATCTTCTGCGGCCTCTGCGAGGAAGCCTGCCCGACCACCGCGATCCAGCTGACCCCGGACTTCGAGATGGCCGAGTTCAAGCGCCAGGAGCTGGTCTACGAGAAGGAGGACCTGCTGATCTCCGGTCCCGGCAAGTACCCGGACTACAACTTCTACCGCGTGGCGGGCATGGCGATCGCCGGCAAGCCGAAAGGTACCGCGCAGAACGAAGCCGAGCCGATCAACGTGAAAGGCCTGCTGCCTTAAGGACCCAGGAAAGATGGAATTCGCGTTCTACTTCGCTGCCGGGGCCGCCGTGGTGTCCACCCTGCGGGTGATCACCCACACCAACCCCGTGCATGCCCTGCTCTATCTGATCGTTTCCCTGCTGGCGGTCTCGATGTGTTTCTTCAGCCTCGGCGCTCCCTTCGCCGGCGTGCTGGAAATCATCGTCTACGCCGGCGCCATCATGGTGCTGTTCGTCTTCGTGGTGATGATGCTCAACCTCGGCCCGGCTATCGCCGAGCAGGAACGGCAATGGCTCAAGCCCGGCATCTGGGCCGGACCGACGGTGCTGTCCGCCCTGCTGCTCGTGCAGCTGCTGTATGTCCTGTTCGGCACCTCGAGCGGTGCCGTCATCGGCCAGCAGACGGTGGACGCCAAGGCCGTCGGCATCGCGCTGTTCGGACCCTACCTGCTGGCGGTGGAGCTGGCTTCCATGCTGCTGCTCGCCGCGCTGGTTGCCGCCTACCACCTCGGCCGCCACGAAGCCAAGGAGTGACCCGATGAATGCAATCCCCATGGAGCACGGTCTGGCGCTGTCCGGCGTGCTGTTCAGCCTCGGCCTGGTCGGCCTGATGGTGCGGCGCAACATCCTGTTCGTGCTGATGAGCCTGGAAGTCATGATGAACGCGGCCGCCCTGGCCTTCGTGGTTGCCGGCAGCCGCTGGGCTCAGCCTGACGGCCAGATCATGTTCATTCTGGTGATCACCCTGGCAGCCGCCGAGGCCAGCATCGGCCTGGCGATCCTGCTGCAGCTGTATCGCCGCTTCCATACCCTCGATATCGACGCTGCCAGCGAGATGCGCGGATGAACCTACTATTCCTTACCTGCCTGTTTCCGCTGATCGGCTGGCTGCTGCTGGCCTTCTCCCGCGGACGCTTCTCCGAGAACCTGTCGGCGCTGATCGGCGTCGGCTCCGTGGGCCTCTCGGCCCTGACCGCCGCCCATGTCATCTGGCAGTTCACCAGTGCCACGCCGGAAGGCGGCGTCTTCACCCAGACGCTGTGGCAGTGGATGAGCGTGGCCGGCTTCGCGCCGAGCTTCACCCTCTACCTGGACGGCCTGTCGGTCACCATGCTCGGCGTGGTCACCGGCGTGGGCTTCCTGATCCACCTGTTCGCCAGCTGGTACATGCGCGGCGAAGAAGGCTACTCGCGCTTCTTCGCCTACACCAACCTGTTCATCGCCAGCATGCTGTTCCTGGTGCTGGGCGACAACCTGCTGTTCCTGTACTTCGGCTGGGAAGGCGTGGGGCTGTGCTCCTACCTGCTGATCGGCTTCTACTTCCACGAACGCAAGAACGGCAACGCGGCGCTCAAGGCCTTCATCGTCACCCGCGTCGGCGACGTGTTCATGGCCATCGGCCTGTTCATCCTGTTCTTCAACGTGGGCACCCTGAATATCCAGGAACTGGTCAGCCTGGCCCCGCAGAAATATGCCGAAGGCGACAGCTGGTTGTGGATCGCCACCCTGATGCTGCTCGGTGGGGCGGTCGGCAAGTCCGCCCAGCTGCCGCTGCAGACCTGGCTGGCCGACGCCATGGCCGGCCCGACCCCGGTCTCGGCGCTGATCCACGCGGCGACCATGGTGACCGCCGGCGTCTACCTGATCGCCCGCACCCACGGCCTGTTCCTGCTGACTCCGGAGATCCTCGACCTGGTCGGCATCGTCGGCGGCGTGACCCTGCTGCTGGCCGGCTGCGCCGCCCTGGTGCAGACCGACATCAAGCGCATCCTCGCCTACTCGACCATGAGCCAGATCGGCTACATGTTCCTCGCCCTGGGCGTCGGTGCCTGGGATGCGGCGATCTTCCACCTGATGACCCACGCCTTTTTCAAGGCCCTGCTGTTCCTCGCCTCCGGTTCGGTGATCCTCGCCTGCCATCACGAGCAGGACATCTTCAAGATGGGCGGGCTGTGGAAGAAGCTGCCGCTGGCCTACGCCAGCTTCCTGGTCGGTGGCGCCGCACTGGCGGCCCTGCCGCTGCTGACCGCGGGCTTCTACTCCAAGGACGAGATTCTCTGGGAAGCCTACGCCAGCGGCCGCGTCCTGCTGCTCTTCGCCGGCCTGGCCGGTGCCTTCCTGACCTCCCTGTACACCTTCCGGCTGATCTTCATCGCCTTCCATGGCGAGGCGAAGGGCGAGGTGCATGCAGGACACGGCATCGCCCACAACCTGCCGCTCGCGGTGCTGATCGTCCTGTCCACCTTCGTCGGCGCCTGGATAGTGCCGCCGCTGCACGGCGTGCTGCCGGAAAGCGTCGGCCACGCCGGTGGCGGGGCCAAGCACGTGCTGGAAGTCATCTCCGCGATCATCGCCGTGGTGGGCATCGCCTTAGCCGCGCGGCTGTTCCTCGGCGACCGCAAGCTGCTCGACGGCATCGCGCAGAGCGAGCCGGCACGCCGGCTGATTCCCCTGTGGTATGCCGCCTGGGGCTTCGACTGGCTCTACGACCGGCTGTTCGTCACTCCCTACCTGCAGCTCTGCCGCCTGCTCGGCCGCGACCCCATCGACCGTGGCATCAACGTGATCCCGCGCCTGGCGCGCGGCGGTCATGGGGTGCTGAGCCGCAGCGAGACCGGCCAGCTGCGCTGGTATGCCGGCTCCATCGTCGGCGGTGCCGTGCTGCTGCTCGGCATCGTGCTGTTGGCCTGACATTTTGCGAAAGGAATTGAGCCCGTCATGATTCTGCCCTGGCTGATCCTGATCCCCTTCATCGGCGGCCTGCTGTGCTGGCAGGGTGAGCGCTACAGCGCCACCCTGCCGCGCTGGATCGCGCTGCTGACCATGTCCCTGCTGCTGGTTCTCGGCCTCTGGCTGTGGGCCACAGGGGACTTCACCCTGGCCCCCGCACCGGGAGCCGCACCGCTCTGGAGCGCCGAGTTCCGGCTGAGCTGGATCGAGCGCTTCGGCATCGAGCTGCATCTGGCCCTGGACGGCCTGTCGATGCTGATGGTGGTGCTCACCGGCCTGCTCGGTGTGCTCTCGGTCCTCTGCTCCTGGAAGGAAATCCAGCAGAAGGTCGGTTTCTTCCACCTCAACCTGATGTGGATTCTCGGTGGCGTGGTCGGCGTCTTCCTCGCCGTCGACCTGTTCCTGTTCTTCTTCTTCTGGGAAATGATGCTGGTGCCGATGTATTTCCTCATCGCGCTCTGGGGTCACAGCGGCAGCACGGGCAACACCCGCATCACTGCCGCCACCAAGTTCTTCATCTTCACCCAGGCCAGCGGCCTGATCATGCTGGTGGCCATCCTCGGCCTGGTGTTCGTCCACTACAGCCAGAGCGGCGTGCTCACCTTCAACTACGCCGACCTGCTGAAGACCCAGCTGGCCCCGGGCACCGAGTTCCTGCTGATGCTCGGCTTCTTCATCTCCTTCGCGGTGAAGTTCCCGGTCATTCCGTTCCACTCCTGGCTGCCCGACGCCCATGCCCAGGCGCCGACCGCCGGCTCCGTGGACCTGGCCGGCATCCTGCTGAAGACCGCCGCCTACGGCCTGCTGCGCTTCGCCCTGCCGCTGTTCCCCAACGCCTCGGCGGAGTTCGCGCCGATCGCCATGGGCCTCGGCGTGTTCGCCATCGTCTACGGTGCCCTGGTGTCCTTCGCACAGACCGACATCAAGCGCCTGGTGGCCTACTCCAGCGTGTCGCACATGGGCTTCATCCTGATCGCCATCTACTCCGGCAGCCAGATCGCCCTGCAGGGTGCGGTGGTGCAAATGATCGCCCACGGCCTCTCCGCCGCCGCACTGTTCATCCTCTGCGGCCAGCTCTACGAGCGCCTGCACACCCGTGACATGCGCGAGATGGGCGGTATCTGGAGCCGCATGCCGTGGCTGCCGGCGGTCAGCCTGTTCTTCGCCGCCGCCGCGCTCGGCCTGCCGGGCACCGGCAACTTCGTCGGCGAGTTCCTGGTCCTGATCGGCACCTTCCCGCAGGCCCCCTGGATCACCGTGCTGGCCTCCACCGGCCTGGTGCTCGGCTCGGTCTACTCGCTGATCATGATCCACCGCGCCTATTTCGGCCCGGCCAGGACGGAAGGCGCCCTGCTCGGCCTGAACGGCCGCGAGCTGAGCATGGTGCTCGGTCTGGCAGGACTGCTGATCCTCCTCGGCGTCTACCCGCAACCGGTTCTCGACACCTCTGCCGCCAGCATGCAAGGCGTGCAGCAGTGGCTGAGCACCGCCCTCACCCAACTCGTTTCGGCCCGGTAAGTAGAGCCATGCACATGACGACTCAACATCTCATCGCCCTGCTGCCGCTGCTCATCACCTCTGCCACTGTCGTGGCGGTGATGCTCGGCATCGCCTGGAGGCGAAATCACTCACTGACCTTCACCCTCTCGGTGGTCGGTCTCAACCTCGCCCTGCTGTCGGTCATTCCGGCGGTCAAGGTCGCGCCGCTGGCGGTCACCCCGCTGCTGCAGATGGACAGCTTCGCCGGCTTCTACATGGCGCTGATCCTGGTCGCCACCCTGGCCTGCGTGACCCTGATCCATGCCTACATGGGCGACAAGAGCGGCGCGCCGGGCTATCCCGGCAACCGCGAGGAAATGTACCTGCTGATCCTGCTCGCCGCCGCCGGCGCGCTGGTGCTGGTCGGTGCCCAGCACCTCGCCGGGCTGTTCATCGGCCTGGAACTGCTCTCGGTGCCGGTCTACGGCATGGTCGCCTACGCCTTCTTCAACCGGCGTTCGCTGGAGGCCGGCATCAAGTACATGGTGCTGTCGGCCGCCGGCTCGGCCTTCCTGCTGTTCGGCATGGCCCTGCTCTACGCCGAATCCGGCAGCCTGAGCTTCGCCAGCCTGGGCAACGCCATGGCGCCGGGCGGCGTCCAGAGCACTCTGGTGCAGGTCGGCATCGGCCTGATGCTGATCGGCCTGGCCTTCAAGCTGTCGCTGGTGCCCTTCCACCTGTGGACCCCGGACGTCTACGAGGGTGCGCCGGCGCCGGTCTCGGCCTTCCTGGCCACCGCCAGCAAGGTCGCGGTGTTCGCCGTGCTGCTGCGGCTGTACCAGATCTCCCCGGCGACCTCCGGCGGCTGGATGAACGACCTGCTGAGCCTGATCGCCATCGCCTCGATCCTGCTCGGCAACCTGCTGGCACTGCTGCAGAGCAACCTCAAGCGTCTGCTCGGCTACTCGTCCATCGCCCACTTCGGCTACCTGCTGGTGGCGCTGATCGCCAGCAAGGGCATGGCCGTGGAGGCGATCGGCGTCTACCTGGCGTCCTACGTGCTGACCAGCCTCGGCGCCTTCGGGGTGATCACCCTGATGTCCACGCCCTACAGCGGCCGCGACGCCGACGCCCTGTACGAGTACCGCGGCCTGTTCTGGCGCCGTCCGTACCTGACCGCCGTGCTCACCACCATGATGCTGTCGCTGGCCGGCATCCCGCTGACCGCCGGCTTCATCGGCAAGTTCTACGTGATCGCCGCGGGCGTCGAGTCCGGGCTCTGGTGGCTGCTCGCCTCGCTGGTCGTGGGTAGCGCCATCGGCGTCTACTACTACCTGCGGGTGATGGTCACCCTGTTCCTGGTCGAGCCGAAGCTGCAGCGTCGCGATGCTCCGCTCAACTGGAACCTGGGCAGCGGTGGCATCATGCTGCTGCTCATCGCCCTGCTGGCCTTCGGCCTCGGCGTCTACCCGCAACCCCTGCTGGAGCTGGTGCAGCAGAGCGGCCTGCTGGTCGGCTGACGCCGCACGTCCGCTATCGCGGAGCGACTTTCGCTCCGCGATAGCCTTCTCCCCCGCGACACTCTCTCCCCGCCCTTCCCGCAACACCCCTCCGAACTCAGTTTGCCTCCCGTCGCGCCGGCAATTCGATCGCCACCCGCAAGCCGCCCAGCGGCGAATCCTGCAGCGCCAGCCGGCCGTGCCAGGCATCGAGGATATCGCGCACGATGGCCAGGCCCAGCCCGTGACCGGCGACCTGCTCGTCCAGGCGTATCCCCCGGTTCAGCGCCTCGCCGCGAAACTCGGCGGCCATCCCCGGACCGTCGTCGTCGACCCGGATCAGCCAGCCCTCCGGCACTCCGGCGATCTCCAGACTCACTCGCGTCCGCGCCCACTTGCAGGCGTTGTCCAGCAGATTGCCGAGCAGTTCCAGCACGTCCTCCCGGTCCCAGGGCAGGCGCCCCCCCGCTGGGGCCTGCCAGTCGAGCGCCAGCCCGCGGTTGTGGACCATCGCCAGGGTGGCGAACAGCCCGGGCAGTTCCGCCGCGCAATCGAAATGGCTGGCCGGCAGCGCCTCGCCGGCCAGCCGCGCGCGGCCCAGTTCGCGGGCCAGGCGCTGCTCGATCTGCGCCAGCTGCTCCTGCAGCGACGCCTGCAGCTCCGGACAGGCCGCCAGTTCGGCCCGCGCGGCCAGACTGGTCAGCACGGCCAGGGGGGTCTTCAGCGCGTGGCCGAGATTGCCGACCGCATGCCGCGAACGCTGCAGGGTGCTCTCGGTCTGCCGCAGCAGATGGTTGATCTGCGCCACCAGCGGCTCCAGTTCGACCGGTACTCCGGGGTCCAGCGCCTGACGCTGACCCTGCTGCAGCTGCTCGACCTGCCGGCGCACCTCCTCGAGCGGCCGCAAGGCCCGGCGCACCGTGAGCCGCTGCAGCAGCACGACCAGCACCAGCACGCCCAGCCCGAGCAGGCAGCCGACCCATTGCACGCGCCGGTAGGCCTGCAGGATCGGCGTGTAGTCGGAGGCCACGCTGATCGAGATGGTTTGCCCGAAGCGCCGGTAGTCGGCGCGATAGAGCAGCAGCCGCTGGTCGCCCGGGCCATCGACCAGCCCGGCCTGCAGGCCCGTTGTGGACGAATCCGTCAGGGCATGATCCCAGAGGGAACGGGAGCGCCAGCTCTCGCCCGGCAGATCGATGCGGAAATAGTGTCCGGAATAGGGACGCTGATAGACACCCGGCAGACGCGGCTCGTCCAGCTGGATGCCGTTCCGCCCGCGGGCCAGGCTAGTCAGCAAGGCTTCGGCCTGCTCGCGCAGATCGTCCTCCAGGTAGCGGCGCAGCCCCGCATCGAGCATCCAGAGCGTGCTCTGCGCCAGCAGGAGCCCGGCACCGAGCAGGACACCGATCAGGCCGAACCCCAGCCGGCGCTGGATCGACCTCAACGCACACCCGCGAAGCGGTAGCCCTGGCCGCGACGGGTTTCGATCGCCGTCCGGCCGAGCTTGCCGCGCAGGCGGTTGATGTGCACCTCGATGACGTTGGAGTCGCGCTCGGTCTCGCCGTCGTAGAGGTGCTCGGCGAGCTGACCCTTGGAGAGCAGTTGCCCGGGATGCAGCATCAGGTAGCGCAGCAGGCGGAACTCGGCGGCGGTGAGCTCGATATCCTCCGCACCGCAGCGAACCACCTGGCGCGCCTCGTCGAGCAGCAGCCCGCCCGCCTCCAGCTGCGGCTGGTTGGCCAGTCCGTGGGCACGGCGCAGCAGCGCCTGGATGCGCAGCTGCAACTCCTCGGGATGGAAAGGCTTGCACAGATAGTCGTCGGCGCCCGCCTTCAGCCCCTCGATACGCTCCGCCCAGGAGGCGCGGGCGGTCAACACCAGCACCGGCGTGGCCACTCCCTGGGCACGCCAGTCGCGCAGCACCTCCAGCCCCGGCTTGCCGGGCAGTCCCAGGTCGAGAATCATCAGGTCGTAGGGCTCGCAGCTCCCCTGGCGGGCGGCATCGCGCCCGTCGGCCAGCCAGTCCACGGCATAGCCCTGGCGCTGCAGGCCGGCCACCAGTTCATCGGCCAGTCCGACCGAATCCTCCACCAGCAGCAGGCGCATCAGTCGTCCTCCTCGTCTTTCAGGATGCGCCCGTCGCGGGCATCCAGCTCCAGCTCGCGCACGACCCCGCCGGCCGTGAGCAGCTCCACCTCGTAGACGTAGACGCCATGCTCCTCCTCCAGCTCGGCCTCCAGCAGACGGGCCCCCGGATAACGCGCCAGGGCGCTCCGGACCAGTTGTTCGAGCGGCTGGATGACGCCCGCCTGGCGAAGGCGCAGGGCCTGGTCCTGATCCAGATCCCGGGCGCTCGCACTCGGCAGGCAGAGAGCGGAAAGCAGGACAAGCCCACCAGCCCCGAAGCGGGCACGCAAGCGCATCATTGGCCGAAAGCGGGTCCCGCGAGCGGGACGGCGAAAGAGTGCATGGAAATTTCCCTCGAAAAGCCTGATGGGGAAGGTTGTCGGCAGGTCTGCCAGCCCGGGAGAGAGCCTCGCCCAGTTTGCGGCCGGCACCTTAATCCACGCTGAACGGCGACTTCCGGTCGCCCCTGCTGAACCATAAGCCGGTCCCGGGGTTAAAATCCACCCTGCACGCCTGCGGGATGCGCTCTCCAGGGCGGGAAGCGCCCCATCACCTCATTCAAGGCTCTATCAGTGGAATTATTCAAAGAATTCGTATTCGAAGCGGCTCACCGCCTTCCCCACGTCCCGGCCGGCCACAAGTGCGGCCGGCTGCACGGCCATTCGTTCCGCGTGGCCATCTACATCGAGGGCGAGGTCGATCCCTACACCGGCTGGATTCGTGACTTTTCCGAGATCAAGGAGATCTTCAAGCCGATCTACGAGCGGCTGGATCACAACTATCTGAACGAGATCGAGGGCCTGGAGAACCCGACCAGCGAGATCCTCGCCAAGTGGATCTGGCAGCAGCTCAAGCCCCGGCTGCCCGAACTCTCCCGGGTACGCATCCACGAGACCTGCACCAGCGGCTGCGAATACCGCGGCGACTGATCAGCCGCCGCTCTGCAGGCGCCGATAGTGCTCGAGCACCTTCGGCACATAGCGCTGGGTTTCGGCGAAGGGCGGGATGGCGCTGCCGCTGCCGATGACCGCTCCGGGGCCTGCGTTGTAGGCCGCCACGGCCAGGCTGAGGTCCTGGTCGAACATCTCCAGCAGGCGCTTCAGGTAGCGGGCACCGCCGCGGATGTTGGCGGCCGGGTCCCAGACGTCGGCCACTCCCAGTTCGCGGGCGGTATCCGGCATCAGCTGCATCAATCCGGCCGCCCCCTTCGGCGAGACGGCATGCGGGTCGTAGTTGGACTCGGCGCGGATCAGCGCATGCAGCAGCGCCTCGGGCAGGCCGTGCTCGACTGCCGCGGCGGCCACCAGCGCGGCATAGGGCAGCGCACCGGCCTCCCCCCTCTGCTTCTTCGCTGCCGCCACCGGCATGGCCGGCGGCACTGGCGCCTCGCGACGCAGGCGCACGCTCTTGCGCTCCTTGCGATAGACATTGGTGAGGGTGATGCTGCCGTCCGCCGCCACTTCCCGGTAGATATCGCCATACGCGGGCATCGCCGCCCCCAGCGCGGCGATCATACCGAGCAGAACTGCCGCCACTCGTCCCATGCTTCCTTCTCCCGATCTCGGCCGCGCCTCCCGGCGGCTTCCTGGCGAAGCAGCCGAGCAAGAATCGTGCTGCAGCGGGAAAGGCTCTCCTGCGCCCACGCTATCGGGCCTTGGTGCTCCCGTGGCGGCCGCCCGGAGCGGGGAATGGTGGGTGAAAATCCCCAATTCCCCAGCGGGCAAGCACCCGGTGCCGCGGAAAATGGCCTCCAACGGCTGGCCTGAAGATTGCTGAAGTCCCGGCGCGCTCCGGCGTTTTCCCCGGCCATGTGCGGATTGCCTATCGGCAGGGAGCCTCCTGCGGGAGCGGCTGCTGCAGGCACTGTCGCGACATGGCCCCTTCTGTCACCGGAACCCGAGGTCAGCCAGATGAAACGGATGCAAACCCTTGCCCAAGCCCGCCGCAGTCCGGGCTTCACCCTGCTGGAACTGCTGGTCGTGCTGGTCGTGCTCGGCCTGCTGGCCGGCATCGTCGGCCCCAAATACTTCAACCAGCTCGGCCGCTCGGAAACCAAGGTCGCCCGCGCGCAGATCGAGGGTCTGAGCAAGGCGCTGGACATCTACCGCGTGGAAACCGGCCGCTACCCCAGCACCGAGCAGGGCCTCAACGCCCTGGTCGCGGCGCCCAGCGACGAGCCGCGCTGGTCCGGCCCCTACCTGCAGAAGGGCGTGCCACAGGACCCCTGGGGCCGCGCCTACGTCTACCGCTCGCCGGGCGAGAACGGCGACTACGACCTGCTGACCCTGGGCAAGGACGGCCAGCCCGGCGGCGAAGGCGAGAACGCGGAAATCACCAGCTGGCAGTGACGGGAGCCGGACATGCGCTTTCAGATCAAGGGCATGCGCAAGACGGCGGAAGTGGTGTCGCTGGTCCTCGACGCCCCGAGCCCGACCGACGCCCTGCGCCTGGCCGAACACCAGGGCCTGAAGGTGCTCAGCCTGCGCGCCGAAAGGCGCTGGTCGCCGGCCCGCTGGCGGCGCCGCGAAGCCTTCCCGCTGGTGCTGTTCAGCCAGGAGCTGACCACCCTGCTGAACGCCGGCCTGGCGCTGATCGACGCCCTCGAAAGCCTTGCCGAGAAGGAATCCGACGCCCAGGCGCGCAAGATCCTGAGCGACCTGGTGCGCCTGCTCTACGAGGGCAAGTCCCTCTCCCAGGCGCTGGGCGAGTTTCCCTCAATCTTTCCCCCCCTCTATGTGGCGCTGGTGCAGTCGAGCGAGAAGACCGGCGCGGTCGGCGACGCCCTGGGACGCTACGTCGCCTACCGCACGCGCATGGACGAGGTGCGCCAGAAGATCGTCAGCGCCTCGGTCTATCCGCTTTTGCTGCTGCTGGTCGGCAACGGGGTGCTGCTGTTTCTGATCGGCTACGTGGTGCCGCGCTTCAGCCTGGTCTTCGAGGGACTCGGCTCCAACCTGCCATGGCTGTCGCAGGTGCTGCTGAGCGTCGGGCAGTTCATTCATACCCATCAGAATGCACTGCTCGGCAGCCTGCTGCCGGTCCTGGCCGCCCTCGTCGTCCTGCTGCGCCAGGAACGGGTGAGGCGCGCCCTCGGCCGGCTGGTCGAGAAAGTCCCGACCATCCGCGAGCGCCTGTTCATCTACGAGATGGCGCGCTTCTACCGTTCCCTGGGCATCCTGCTGCAGGGTGGCATCCCGATCCTCACCGCCCTGGGCATGGTCCGCGGCCTGCTCGGCCCCGCCTCGCGCGTTCGTCTGGACCGGGCCGGCGAGCTCATCCGCGAAGGCCACGCCCTGTCCCGCTCGCTGGAGGAAAACCGCCTGGCGACCCCGGTTTCCCTGCGCATGCTGCGCGCCGGCGAACAGGCCGGCAACCTCGGGGTCATGATGGAGCGCACCGCGGACTTCTACGACGAGGAAACCGGCCGCTGGATCGACTGGTTCGTGCGCCTGTTCGAACCGCTGCTGATGACCTTCATCGGCCTGGTCATCGGCGTGATCGTGATCCTGATGTACATGCCGATCTTCGAGCTGGCGTCGAGTATCCAGTAGCCCCGGGAAGGAGTGGCGGGAGGGAACGCTCAGCTCACGGAATGCTCGAGCAGCCTGGGCAGGAACTCCGCTGCCGGCAGCGGCTTGCAGAACAGATAACCCTGTCCCGAATCGCAGCCCAGCGCCTCCAGTATCTGGCGCTGCTCTTCGGTCTCGATGCCCTCGGCGATGGTCTGCATGTCCAGATCCCTGGCAATGCCGATGATGGCCCTGACAATGGTTTGATCGCTGCTGCCGGCTGAAATGGCCTGGATGAAGGAGCGGTCGATCTTCAGCTTGTGCACCTGCAGCTTTTTCAGATAGCTGAGCGATGAATAACCCGTTCCGAAGTCGTCGATGGAAAGCTTCACGCCCCGGGAACGCAAACTGCTCACGATCTCGCCGACCTTCTCCGGATTCTCCATGGCCACGCTTTCGGTCAGTTCCAGTTCGAGTGCCCATGGCGGCAACTCACTGTTAGCAAGCGCCCTGTCGATCTTTTCCAGCAGGGCTGCATCGCGGAACTGCGCCATGGAGATATTGACCGCAATGCTCATGTCCCCGGGAAAGCCCTCGTCCAGCCAATGCTTCATCTGCTGCGTGGCCTTGTGCAGAACCAGATCGCCGATCTTGATGATCTGACCGCTGATTTCGGCGATCGGAATGAACTCGGCAGGACTGATGAAGCCCAGTTCGGGATGCTGCCATCTCACCAGTGCCTCGGCCCCTTCCAGCCGCTTGCCCGTTATATCGAACTGCGGCTGGTAATAGACGTCCAGCTGTCCCCATTGAATCGCCTCGCGCAGTGCCCCTTCCAGCAAAAGGGTCCGAGCCGTGCGGGCCTGCATTTCCTCCGTGAAGAGTTCGTAATGGCTGCGCCGCTCATGCTTTGCCCGATACATGGCGATATCGGCATGACTGGACAAGGTGTCGAGATCACGGCCATCCTGGGGAAAGATGCAGATTCCCATCGATGCGCCGACATGCAGCGTATATTGCCCCACCTGAATGGGCAGTTCGATGGAGCTTTTGATGCACTCGGCCATTTGTCCAGCCAGATGTGCATCCGCCTCGGGAAGCAGGAACATGAACTCGTCCCCACCCTGGCGAGACACCATGTCTCTCGGGCGCAGGATTCTTTCCAGGCGAGACGCAATTTTGATCAGCAGCGCATCGCCGACCTTGTGGCCCAGCGAGTCGTTGACATTCTTGAAGTTGTCGAGATCCATGAAGATCAGCGCCATGGGCTGCTGATTCTTTTCGCAGCGCGTAGCCTCGACATCAAAGCGTGTATTGAACAGCGTACGGTTCGGCAGCCCGGTGAGCGCATCGAAATGCGCCATCTGCTCGATCTTGGATTGATTTCTGGCCTGCTCCGTCACGTCCCGAATCAAAATCATGAAATGACTTCTCTCGTCAGGCCAGTGGGCGAGCAGCGAAGCCGAAACCTCGAAAATCAGCTCCTCGCCGGCGCTGCCAAGCTGGAATTTAAGGCCCGAGACCTGGCCGTCGTGCTCTGCTGCCCGCATCGCTCGTACCAGGCACTCTAAAGCCTGAGGCGGAAGCAAATCCTGAAGATATCCCCCTGCCTCCAGATCCTGCGTCTTGAACAGCCTTCCATCCGCCGGAAAATGGGCACTGAGAAGCAGGCCATCGAGACGCGCCTCGAGAATAATGTCTGGCAATGCCTCCATGAGGACCTGAACATGTTGCCTCGAGTCCTCCAATGACTTGTAGGGTGCCAGAATAGACTCCACAAAAATGGCTCTGTATAAAATCACATAGGCTATAATTTTATATATATGCCCAAACAGGTTATATGCATCCGTGACATTGCGATATACCGTAAAAAAAACCTCGCTCATCACCATGACCGACAAGGAGCATACCAGGAGACTTGTTTCAAGTCCCGTATCGACATGCCTTCGCATCAAGAGCAAGGCGATGCTGGTGCAATAGATTGCAATAATTGCAAATTCGGCCCCCTGTTTGAATGGCGTGAGGCCGACATCTTCCTGATAGGTCTTCGGGATAGCTTCTGGAAACAGGAGCAAGGTCAGGATGGCCAAAGACATGACCAACAGTGTAACAAGAAGGGCTATATATCTGTCTTTATTGGTCGAGACAGAATGACTGGAGGCCAGCACTCGCCAGGGCAGGCAGGCCATGATCAACAGGCTTACTGCCGTTAAATAACGTGCCAACAGCCAGAAGCCAATCGCCTTCTCCGGGGAATTTGGGCCGAAAAAGTCGGGCATTCCCGGATAAGACAGCATGTGCCAGAAGTCGGAAACCGCCACTCCCAGGAAAGTACAGGAAACAATCAGGATGGCATGATTTGCGTGCATCCTGAACGTATGCCAACCAACGACGAAGATCAGTACACTTACCATGATAGAAGCTGTTTCTAGTACCTGATGCAGTATCAGGAAATGCCCTATCGGCGGCAGCGAATCACCAAATAGATAAACCAGAATCCAGCCGCCCAGCAGCAGCGATGCCCAAAACCGGCAACTGCCGAAATACTTATTTCTCTGCATGTCGGACGCCACCACAAGTCAAGACAGGCTGCGGTCGAATAAAACGTATCCATGTCATCAAGTACAAAATGCTTGCGCTCCATGTTTTGCAGACAGCTTACTGGCAAGGACTGCATGCTTGCGGATGCCGTATCGATTCATGCCGACGGGTAGGCGCGTCGAAAGTGGGGAAAACCATCTGGTTTCGAGCGAGTGGCGGCACTGGCAACACCTCACCTGGACTCACGGCTCGATCCGGCTCCGACAGGACGGCAGTATTGATCGCATAGCGGCAGGCCTGGCCATATGCACAATCAAGCCGTGATGAGGAAGGCATCACTGTAATTGCACTGTCTTGAAATGAGAGGCTCAAAAAAACAGCCGATGGGTACCCTGTTTGGTTGATTGGACAACTCAAGTCCGGAGGTACGGAGCCGATATAGAGGGCCCGAATACTGCACTGTATCGCCCCCCCGAAACGACCAACCGGCAGCCTTGCTCGCAACAGCCCGAGGCTGGTTCGGCATGGACGACCTGACACTTTTCTGTGCGGGAAAAGCGGATGAAATCTCTTGCGGCCCAGCGCAACGACTCGGCTTCCGCCGCCCCTGGCGGGCGGCCGGGAGCCGAGTGGCCCGCGGCTATGCGCGGCCAGGGTGCAGCAGGCGCTCCAGACGTCCGCCGGCGGAGGAACGGCCATTGAGCCAGGGGGCCAGCAGGCGGGTGCTGAGCGGGATGAAGAGAAAGACCATCAGCGGCGTCATCAGCAAGGTGCTGAGCAGTATCCGCAGGACGAGCGGCAGCGTGCCCAGGGCATCGCCAAACAGCCACTGGAACGCCAGGGAGACGGGAAAGAACGCCAGCCAGATGGCCGTCGCCTGCTTCCAGCGCGGCGGGCCGTTGACTACGGCGTCGTGGAACCAACTGCCCAGCCCGGTGGCACGGTGCTCGTGGGGCGCATCGAAAAGGCCCAGGCCGCGTGCCAGCCAGGCATGCCGCGCGGCGGAATGCTCCCAGGCGGCCAGCGTGGATTCGTCGCGGAAACGAAAGATGATCTGGTGCTCGTCATCGCCAGGCGGCGGTGCCAGCACGCCGGAGCCCAGAAAGCCATCGAAGCCGGCGGCCAGGCTGCGGCCTTCGTCCAGCCAGATGCTGAAAGCGCGGTAGCGTCCGCGAGCCACGCGGCGCGCCACCATGAGGGTGACGGGGTCGTTAGACATCCTGTATCTCCTTTTGAGTATCCGACTACCCGGGTAGGGCCTGCCGAAGAGACGGAGGGTCTGGGTAAGACGCTCCGCAAGGCAGTTCAAACCTACCCCATACGGCGGCCCGGAACCAAGCCCCGCAGGCAGCAGAAATGGCTCGGCAATGGCTGCTTGCCTGAGCTGCCGGGCCGAACGCCCTCCTCCCGACAGGTTCCCTGGCCTCCCGCACCAGCGCTGACAATACTTGGCGACGGACAGACCTTGCAGCGGAGGCCGGCATGTGCGGCAGATTCGTGCAGTATCGGGCGGCGATCGACTACCTGCAGGCGCTGCACAGCGGACTGCCGCTGGCGGCCGGCCTCGAACCCGCGCCGATTGCCCGCTACAACGTGGCCCCGCATACGCGGGTGTTGCTGATCCACACGGATGCCGACGGGCTGCGCCTGGAGCCCGTCCCCTGGGGATACGCACCGGCTTGGGCCCAGGGGCCACGAGCGCGGCCGCCGGCGATCAATGCCCGGGTAGAAACGCTGGCGAGCAGCCGCTTCTGGCGGGAGGCCTGGAAATCCGGACGCGCCCTGGTGCCGGCCGATGGCTGGTATGAATGGCAGCAGAATGCGGCCGCTACAGGGCGCAAGCAGCCCTTCTTCTTTCGCCTCAAGAGCGGCGAACCGCTGTTCTTCCCGGCCATCGGCCGGTTTCCGCACGGGGGCGCAGCAGCGCGTGAAGGCGACGGCTTCGCGCTGATCACCCGGATGAGCGATGGGGGAATGAGCGCGATCCACGACCGCCAGCCGCTGGTCCTGGGAGCCGAGATGGCCCGCGCCTGGATCGATCCGCAGCAGATCCCGGCCCAGGCCGAGGAGATTGCCCTGCATCGGGGACTACCGACGCAGGCGTTCGAGTGGTACCCGATCGGGCTGGCGGTGGGGAACGTGCACAACGAGGGGGCCGGACTGATTCAGCCAATGGGGCCGGTGAATGCAGGCTGAGCCAGGCTCCGGGTGCCGCCGCGCTGGGCAGGCCAGGTCAAAAACTGGCAAGATCGCGCCCCTTATGGCCCCTCGTCTACCTGCAGGCCGACAGCTCGGGCAAGAAAGATCCGGAGTCGAACTCCGCCTTGACGAGCAGAGCCAAGGCATTCCCCCTCCAGCCGCTTGATTAGCAAGGACACCCCCTATGGACACCCTTTGGATTAGCGCCACAGTGATTGCAGTGACGGCGGCTGTGGCAATAGCGATCCGCATTGCGATGAAACCTCGTCGGTTCAAACCCAAAGGCGATGCCTACTGGAAGGAAAAAGCCAGAGCCATCCAGAAGAGGCACACGGGACAAGTCATTTCAGGCAGCGCGCCTTTGACCAAGGATCGATCAAGACCCAGGACGACGAATGATCGGTAATACAGAAGCGGAAAGCCCTACGGCGGATGGCGCTCAGCGCCACACCGCCCACCGGCCTCCTGGCGGCCAGCAAAGGCGCCGGAAATGCCGCGCTCCATGCGCCCGATATGGGCACCCTGGCAAGCCGACGGAACAGGAATAGCCGGCAGTGTGGCAATAGCCAGAAAAGCCGACCGCCCACGTACAGGGTCGAGGCCCTACCAAGAGCAGCCGGCCATATTCTCCTGATGCTGACCAGAACTCCCCTGCAGTGACGGTCTTGCAATTTCTCAATTGATAATAATTATCATTTGTGTATTATGGAGATGCCGTCGGCAGATCGGCATGCAAGCGGCGTCAGCTGGCCATTGCCAAGAGATGGTCACGCCGGGTTTCACGGTTCCCGGCAAGGCGCGCAGTCTGTTTGAGTAATCTGCAAGTCTGGGGGTTCATCAGCCCCATCCTGCTGGCAGGCATCCAGCGGCGACACACTGCCCGATTAGCCGGCGTAACCGGCCATTCCTCTCCTGTTCATATCCCACCGGAAAGCAGCCTCAGCCGAGACGGTTTCCCAGGTACGCGCCACACCGGCCGGCGAAGAGCATGCTGCTGCGTCTGGACGAACTGGACTGCAGGCTCCGTACAACTGCCGGCAGGCCTACGCAACCCTATGCCTCATGGCCGGATGAACCCTGCTTTCATCGCGACACAACTTGGGCCGTGAAATTCACCAACCCGCGCCAACAGCTGAAAACCGGCCTGTACCGCGGCGAGATCAATACCGGCAACGGCCGCGGCCAAGGCATCTACGCCCAGGTCGAAGTCGACGGGAAAACCCTGAAGGTGCGCCCAAGCAAGCTGACCGCTGCGTGACCAAGGAGGAGTCGCAATGTTCAAGAAGCTTTTCAGGGCGCTGTTCATGCGCAAGAAGGAAGCACCGCAACCCAAGGTAGAGCGCAGACCTGCCGGAACCACGACTCGCGGCTTTTCCAGTGCGCCGCCCGCGGCAAGGCGGCCGAGCAGCGACAACCCGCTGTTGAACCCGCTCCACCCGCTGAACCCCGCCAATCCCATCTACGAAACCAGCGACGACGACTGCCGGCGCCGCAGCCATGAGCCGGTATCCAGCAGCCCCTGTTCGAGCAGCAGCAGTTGGAACAGCAGTGACAGTGGCTCCAGCTCATCGAGTGACAGCGGGTCGAGCTGCTCCAGCAGCAGCGACTGACCAGAAGGCGCCCGGTTCGCCGGGCCTCATAGCTCGAAAGGAACAATATCGAAAAGGATCAATGCGGATGAAAAGGAATTTTTCTATATAAGTAACACTATAGTGAGTTACCATTTTATTGCTTGGCAAGACGCCAAGCAAAAGCCGCCGACAGATCGGCATGCCGTCAGCGTTAGCCGGCCAATCCGTATGATGGCCACGCCAGGCCTAACGGCCCCGGCAAGGCGCGCAGTCGGTTGGAGTAATCTGTAAGACACGGAAGTTAGACACCGGACTATGCCTGTAGTCACGCAGGCGTCGACAGAGTGACTGCCTGGCCGGCGTAACCGGCCATCCCTCCACCCCCGTTTTGTAGGAAGGACCTACCCACCTCAGGGTATAGCGAGGCCCCATCCAAGGGCTTAGCTTACTGAGCACTCCCCAGCGAACCCGGGGAGAAGCTGCAAGAGATGCTCATGTCAGTTCAAGCCGTTGGCAGATCGGTATGTCGTCAGCGTTAGCCGATCATCTCCGAAATGATCACGCGGGAGCTCGTCCTCCGCAAGGCGCGCAGCCGGTTTGAGTAATCTGCAAGACATGGAAGTCTTCACCGGATCAATCTGTAGTCACGCAGATGTCGATAGATACGGAAACGAATCAGCAACGAAAATTGAACGGAGTTGCTGCAAAGCCAATAAATGTGACTGGCTTCACAAAATTAAAAAGCACGCTATCATTTGCAAGCCGCTGGCGAATCGGCATGCCTGCAGCGTTAGTTGACCACTGCTTACAGTCATGCTGGTGGCTCGTCCCCATCAGTAAGCGTGCTGCAGGTTCGAGTAATTCGCAAGCCACGTTTGTGCTCATCTCCTGCTTTTGGCTGTATCTGCGCAGCTGGCGACAGAGCAGATGACAGGCCGGAAAGACGGCCATCCTTCCCAGCTCCAGGCAAGGCACCCACCCTTGGGTAACCAGATTTTTAAGTCCGTGCCGGTTCGGCATGCGGAGGCGTTAGCGCAATCGAGACTTCATTGCAGGTCAGTGCCGAAAGCGCCGGACTAAAGCGCGCCTTCGTTCGAGTAAACCGGAAGCCAAGGCGCCGCCCGAATGGACGAAGCCGAAAGAGAAGGTATCTGCGCCTTCAGCGACAGAGCAGACGCTTGGCCGGCGTAACCGGCCATCCCTCCACCCCGCTTTTGTGGGAAGGACCTTCCCACCGCAGGGTATAGCGAGGCCCTATCCAAGGGCTTAGCTTACTGAGCACTCCCCAGCTAATCCGGGGAGAAGTTGCAAGAGATGCTCATGTCAGTCCAAGCCGTCGGCAGATCGGTATGTCGTCAGCGTCAGCCGGCCACCTCCGAAGTGGCCACGCCGGTATCTCGTTCCCGGCAAGGCGCGCAGTCGGTTCAAGTAATCTGCAAGACACGGAAGTATTCACCGGATCAGTCTGTAGTCACGCAGATGTCGATAGAGTGATCGTCTGGCCGGCGTAACCGGCCCACCTCTTCCTTCGTGCCCCTCTCTCAAGCTGACCTGAGCAAAGCTCGGCAAGGGCTATTCATTCAGCTAGCAGCCTGTCGGACTTGAGCGCCGCAGGCAGATAGAGCATCGGCTTTGCCAGAAATCAGGCAGTTTTGACCGATTTTCCCGGATTTAGGTCTGTTTTTTGCCCAATTCCCGATCTGTAGGCGCAATACGGCCATGCGCTTCAGGTTCCGCGCCAGGCACACCAGAGCCCATTCACCGCTGACCTTGTCCAGACCGCGCAGCGAGAATTGCCGGAAGCCCAGCACCGCTTTGATGATGCCGAACACCGGTTCCACCGTTTGCTTGCGCAACGCATACAGCGCGCGGCCCGCTTGTGTTTGCAGCTTGTGCGTCATGCGCTGCGCCGGGCTCGCGTCGGCGGCCAGGGCCGGCGGTTCGGTGAAGCGGGCGCAAGGCGACGGGTGATGCTCCTCCCGCTTGACCGCCATCAGCGGCTCGATGCCACTCGCGGTGCAGGCGCTGGCATTGGCGGCACTGTAGTAGCCGCTGTCGGTCAGCAAGTGCTCGGGATTACCCAGGGCTTTGGGCAATTCGGCCAGTTGCGCCAGCATCGGCACGACTTGTTCCTTGTCGTTGCAGGCCTGGGTGACGGCCGACGCCACCACCAGCATGCTGGTCGTATCCACCGCCGCTTGGGCGTTGTAGGCCTGTTCGAAGCCGCCGCCCGACACGGGCATGATGCACGAGTCCGCATCGGTCAGATTGACCTGGTCTTTGGCCGTTGGCCCCGCGACCGGCGGCTTGGGCGGTTTGCCGCCCGGTTTTTTGCCGCGGGCTGCAGCCTTGGCCTCCCGCTGCGCCAGCTTGGCTTGATACTCGGTGTGTTCCCTGGCGAAGCGTACCTTGGCACGGGCTTCGATCTTGGCTTTCGCCTCGGCCATGGCCGCCAGGCGGGCTTCACGGCGGGCGATTTCCTCCGGCAGGCTCATGCCGCCCGGCATCGCCGACTGATCCGCCTGCTCGGCTAGATCGAGCAGCGAGCGCACTTCGGCCTTGAGCTGGCTTTCGAGCTGTTCGATATGTCCATGGGACAGCGCGCTGTGCCGCGAGGCGTTGGCGTGGATCTTGGTGCCGTCCAGGCTGATCGTACCCAAGCTGAGCAGGTGCATTTCCTGCGCCATCTGCAGCACCTGCACAAACAGACCGGCCAGTTCGTCAAGAAAGCGGCGGCGGAAGCTGGCCAGCGTATCGTGATCTGGGTAGGCGCCGGCGGCGATGAAGCGAAAGGCCACCGAGTCGTGGGTGGCGCGCTCGATCTTGCGGCTGGAAAACACGCCGGTGGCGTAGCCATAGATCAGCAGCGCCAACAGCATCGACGGGTGGTAGGCGGCGCTGCCGCGTCCGGCATAGGCCTTGGCCATGACACTGACATCAAGCCCCTCCACCACCTCCACGATGAAGCGTGCCAGATGATTCTCCGGCAGCCAGTCCTCGATGGAAGGCGGTAGCAAGTAGCTGGTGTGACGATCAACTGGGCGGAAACGGCTCATGCTGGGGCTCGCGGAAGGTCGGCAGCCATGATCGCAGAAAACCATGGGAAAGCCCGACAGGCTGCTAGCCGTTTGGCTGTGTGCTACCTCCTCGGCCTACGCTAGGAAAACCGTCGGCAGATCGGTATGCCGGCATGCGTTAGCTGGCCATTTCTGCAATGGCCACGTCGGGTTTCACGACCCCGATAAGGCGCGCTGTCGGTTTGAATAATCTGCAAGCCTGGGTTTCCATTCCCACCCTACTGGTAGGCACGCCAGCGGCGATAGAGTGCCCGCCTGGCCGGCGTAGCCGGCCACACCCTCCTCCCTCTTCCCCCGTACTCATCAGAAAGCCACCTCATCTGCTCGAGGAGGCTTCCCCATGCGCACGACAAATGGAGAACAGCCATGCAGGACATTGAGCTGGGCCGGCGCCAGCAAGTAGCCCGGAAGCGCACCCCCGAACGAACCCCACACGCCGCCCTGGCCTGGCTACTGGCTGGCAACTCGATCGGCATCGACGCAGTGAACGCAGCCGACTGGCGGCGCCACGTAGATGCGCTGGCCATGCTCGCCAAGGCCGAGGGTATGAAGAATCGGCACGGAGCAGAGTTGCTGGAGCGATGCTTTCCATGACTGCCAAGACCGCCGCAGAACGCAAACGCGAAGAGCGCGAGCGCAAGAAACTCAAGGAAGAGGAACGCCTCGTTCGCCTCCTCTCCCGCCGCATTAAGCTCGACCTGTTTCACGCCACCGATGCCAAGCTGATTCGCTCCATGGAGCGCACCGGCATCGAGGAACCGCAGGATCTGATCACCCGGCTCATCCACGGCGCCGACCGCCTCAGCGATGAGGCCCTGGCCGAGCTGATCCGCCTGCCGTAGCTGTCACGCCTACCTGTCACGGTGATATGGCGTGCACACCGCTACGCTCGCCGTATTTTCTGATCCGACACTGCATGCCGAAGAGCATGTAACTCGCCGGCATCCTGGTTCAGATGATGGACCACTCTCAGCAGCCGCTGGCGAAGTAATCCGTTATCGAGCTGTTCAATCGCTCGCATGACCTCAATCGCAGCAGCCTCATTGTTGGCGGCTACTGAATCCAAATTTTTGCGGATGTTTCTCACTACTCGGCTCACAAGATTCTCCCCTGAAAATTTGGGCCGATCTCATTAGACCACAGGATTTCCTTTTGATTTCAGCCGTTTGAGTTCGGGCGGCACCGTTTGTCTGGAGAAAAAGCCATGAGCACCTTTGCCGTCTTCGGCATAATTGGTGACTGCCAGCCTGATGACCCTACGCAAGAACTGCGTGGGCCGCGGGGTGACGGAGCCGGTATCGGTGATCACTGCCGGAGCAGAGCACCACGCACTGGTCGCCTGCACGCTGTCACCGGATGTCGAGGCCGGCGCCCTGCGTATAGCCGCATTCCTGACCAAGTACTACGGCCAAGGCGACGGGCAGGACCTGCGCGACCCGCTGCACACCATCACGACCAAGGACCGGCTGGCCCTGGTCACCGTCACGGTGCGCGGCACGCCCTACGTCATCGTCGACATCGGCATGCGCATGCTCACCCCGGCCGAGCTCTACGCCGCCCAGGGCTTCCCGAAGGGCTACGTCTTCGACCGCGGGCACGACGGACGGACCTTCTCGAAGAAGGTGCAGGTGCGCTTCGTCGGCAACAGCGTCAGCCCGCCGCCGATGCGTGCGCTGATCTCTGCCCTGTTCGCCGAGGAGTTGCAGATTCAGCAGCGCATGCTGGCCTGATCTGGCGAACCTGGAGAAGAGAGACGCGACCTAAAATCTTGGCAAATCGCTGATATTTCTCCCAGGCCCGCCTCGCTCCTCGATGACGGTAGCGTTGCCTCCTGGCAGAGCTTTCTTTAGAAACCGCCCGCCAGATACCCGCCCAGAGCCAGTCTCGAACATCATCTCGACAATGTCACCGCGGTCTATCGAATCGATGACCTCATCGACAGTCGCCTCATGTTCTTTCTCGAGAAACCTATTCGAGCCGCCATCGGCCTGGGCCCACATGAAACCTTTGACTTCATCGTCGGTGATACGAACCTTCGTAACGATATAGATCGCCATGATCCCCTCCTGAGGGATGCCAGCCCTCTACAGCTGTCTCGATACCAACGTAGCTCACCACTTACTGCAAAACATGCCGGTCGACATACGGCCAGCAAGGACTCCCCATGCCCATAGAAAACCAATTCCACCCGCCCCTCATCAGCTCTCAACGCCACCTGAACCCAGAGACAGTCCGGCGCAAGGCACAGAACTTCAAGGTGTTCGTTGTTCGAACGGTGGAGCTTGAGCTGCACGGCCGGCGGTACCGGCTGCTGATAGATGGCCATCACAACCTTGCCGCGGCACGGCTGATCGGCGCCGAGCCAACTTGGCGAGGCCAACCCCACAAGTTCGAGCGGATCATGCGGCGCACACCGCCCGATGAGTTCGCGCGTTTCATGATCAACAACTTGACCGACAGCGACTGGTACTTCGTCGAGACAGGCGAAGTTGTGCAGGAGCTGCTGTTGTGTGCCTGAAAGATAGGAATCCTCGATTAGCAGACCAACCTACTGCCGCGACAGCGGCGAAAGCATCCAGGCCTGCCAGTGCCCGACCTGCAGGCTCAACCGCGGCGAGCCCGTGGACCTTCCATCCCGCTTGATCGCCCCAGCGCCCAAGGCCGCCATCCCCCGCCGGTAGCCACAAGGAGAATCCCATGCAATGCAGTTGCGGCGGACAGATGAAGTCAAGCCAGGCGGCGCGCTCGAAGCAGCGCGCAGTCCTCGAATTTCAGGAGTGCCGGTCCTACGGGCGCTGCCACTTCGACGCTCTGCTGATCGGCGGCAGGTAGTCGCCGCCGGCACCGAGGCTCGCCAGCAGTTTGAGGCGCTTGATGCTCCAGATCCGGGCGAACCAAGCGAGCCGCCCTACTGCTCACCGGAAAAAGCTATCCCTCGCCCGGCCCGCACGACAGAACTCGACTGGCGGCCGACCTCCGAGCAGCCTCCGCGCGACCAACTCATCCGCGTGGACTACCTGACCGGGGGTTACTGCGTTGGGCATGGCGGGTTCTTCGCCAATGTATGGGACCTGATAGCCCGCTGGGCCCCGTGCAGGAGCGACGAGGGCCTGATCCCCTGGCCAACGACAACACCGTTGGTTGGCACTCCCTTCGACGTGGATGCCGCCCCAGCGCCTGAGATGGCGCCCGAAATATCACTTCCGCCCCCTATCCCGACCGCGATCTGCCGCCGGTCGGCACCAACTTCGCTTTCGCATTCTGACACCAAGGAGTTCACGAATTGAGCAAGCCAAGCGCGCGCCTGACCACTCACGCCAAGGTCCAGCTGACCATCGAAATATCCAACGTCGGCAGCTGGGGACCTACTTGCGACCTGGCCCAGGTCTACCACCAGGCCGCTGAGGCGGCCGTCGCCCGCGTGCTGCGGGCTCTGGACCTGCGCGACGCGCGTGTCATCGGGGCGCCGACCGTCAAGGCAATAACTACCGATATGGAGCAGACCAAATGACCCAACTTGCTATGGCCGGCGACGACTGGCTGAGCGACAACGACCGCAAGCGCACCCAGCGAGCCATCGCCAAGCGCAAGAAGGCTGCAGTGACCTGCGCGAAGAAGCTCGAATCGGCAGCAGAGGCCCTCAACGACTACCTGCGCGCCTGCCGGGAGTGCGATGACGAGAGCAGCGACCGGGTGGGCAGAGAGTGGGACGGCCGCAACATAATGATCCGCGACATCATGGAGTACGCCGGCTGGCTGGATGCCGTGTACGGGAAGGAGTCGCAGCAATGACCCACCAGCCCAAAGGCGGCATGTGCGCAGCCTGCCGCCACGCCCTGAGCAACTGCAGCGCCCTGCCCTTCGCATCGATGCCGGAACTCAAGCGCGCCGGCCAGACAGTCATCGTCCGCTGCACGCAGTTCCAGCGCAGCAAGTAATCCCACTCCACCCACACTCCCCGGCCAAGCCGCGCCGGGCAGGAGAGTATTGCCAAATGACCGATGACGCTCCTGACAAGGTTTCGGAAAAACAGATGGCTGAGTTTCTTGGCATCACCAAGCGCGCCCTGGAAGGACGCCGCGCACGCGGGCAGATCCCCGAAGGCGTCTGGAACCGTAATGGCCGCAGTATCATTTACAGTCGAAAGAGGTATGAAGAGTGGCTAGAAAGCCAATGGGTTTGCCCGCCGGGCTGGAGATCCGAGGCGACACAATCCGCATTCGCTTCGTCTGGAACGGAAAAAGGCACTCCGAAACGCTCAACTATCCCCCGACGAAATCGGGCATCGTGGCTGCATCCCGTCTTAGAGATCAGGTAAAGGATCTGATCCGACATGGCATCTTTACAGATGCCAAATATGCCGAGCTGTTCCCGAGGTCAGTGAACGCTCCAGAGTTTTCAGCCCCCACATTTGGCGAATATGCCCAGTTATGGCTCGACAGTCGCGAGATTGCCGGAGGCACTAGTGCAGTTTCAACCAACATCCTGTTCAAGTGGCGGGAGCTGTTCACAACCGTAATAGGTGCAGACTCGCTCCATCACCTCAGCGCTGGTCAGCGGGCGTTCGGGTTCATGGATCGCCCGCTTGCCATGCACCCAGCGGGGCTCGATCCGGTTCAGCCAGGGGCTCTTGCTCGGCAGGCGGCAGGTTACGATCCGTACGCCACCCTCGGCCCTGGCCCGGCGGTTGTGCGCCCCGATCCAGGCCCGCACCCGGTGGCTGATATGCCAGCTGGCGTTGTCCCAGATCATCAGCAGCGCCTTCTTCCCCTCGCTCGCCAGGCGCTCGCAGACCCACTCCAGGAAGTCCTCGGTCACCTGGCTGACCGGGCGGCCCTTGACGAAACGCAGCAGCATC
Source organism: Azotobacter chroococcum (assembly GCF_002220155.1). Lineage (NCBI taxonomy): Bacteria > Pseudomonadati > Pseudomonadota > Gammaproteobacteria > Pseudomonadales > Pseudomonadaceae > Azotobacter > Azotobacter chroococcum. The sequence continues at coordinate 2,419,354 of NZ_CP011835.1, forward strand.
TGCCCCGTGTCGGCGCGCAGCAGGCCATAGCAGCTCAGCGCCTTGGGTCCGGCATCCTGCGGATCCACCGACAACTGCTGCAGGCGCAGGGCCTGACCCGCGCTCCAGGCCTTCAGGGATGGGCGCGCAAAACGACTCCACCAGACCTCGTCCTGAAAACCCAGCACCCAGTCCGGGTGCGTTGTGGCCAGTTCGATCAGCCAGTCGCGTCGCTTTTTTTGCGCGCATAGTGGGGATCCGGGCTGGTAATCCAGGTCTTGGCCCGCTTCCAGCCCACGCCCAGGCGTATCAGCGTCTGGCGGATCGACTCATAGCTCAGTTGCCGTTCGGTCAGCCCCTGCTCGAAGGCCACCTCGGCGGCCAGGCTCAAGGTCCACAAGCGGGTGGGCTTGCCGAAATCGCGGGGGCTGCGGTGCAGCAAAGAGCGCAAGCGCTCGGCCTGCGTGCCCGCAAGCAAGGGACGGACACGTTTGGGCCGATGCGACTTCTCCGTCAGGCAAGACACCCCCTCGGCGGCAAAGGCCCGCAGGGTGTTGCGTACGGTTTGCGTGGCGCAGCCGAACAGAGCGGCAATTTCCGTGGCGGTCTTGCCGTCAGCGCTGGCCAGCAGGATCTGGCAGCGCCGCAGCGTGAAGGCTTCCCGGGCACGCAAGCCAACCTGCAGGGCCTGCCGTTCCTCGGTAGTCAAAGGGCGAACGAATAGAGGTGCTTTCATGGGGCATAGCATCGCCTGATGCCATAATTTCCACAACTTCATCTATGAAACTGCACTAGGAATAATTACAAGAGCGCGCTCAACAACTACTGGATGCCGCACCTGGCTGTCACTCAGCTGGTGGCAATAACCCCCACCCTGCTCCGGCGAATCACCTCTGAAATCCAATAGGCCTCACCCGGCGTGAAACGCAATGCACTGACGAAGATCAGCACCGTCCTGGCCTCCGCCGCTGCTGACGGGCTGATCCAGAAAAACCCGGCCGACTCCATTGAGCTGCCCAAGCGCACGAAGAAGGAGATCGACCCATTCACCCAGGACGAGGCTGAGCGGATCATCGCGCACCTATATGCCAGCGACCATTGGCCGAGCAGGATCTATGCAGCCTACTTCGAATTTGTGTTTTACACCGACATGCGCCTATCCGAGGCACTGGCCATGCGGTGGGATGCGATCGACACCGAGAGACGCACAGCCCATGTGTGCAGAACCATTGCTCTAGGCGAGGTACAGGAGCGCACCAAGACAGGCAGGGACCGCTTCGTCTTGCTCAACGACCGAGCCATGCACGCGATCGAATTTGCCAAGGGCTATGCCGAGCGCCGGCGGAGTGGTCAGGGCAAGATCAAGGAGACGCCCTATATCTTTCCACCGTCAAAGAATAACGAGCATGTCAAGGAGACCTCGAACATCCACCACCAATGGCGCCCTACCCTCAAGGAACTGGGCGTCCGCTATCGGCCTCCGTACAACTGCCGACACACCTATGCAACAATATGCCTCATGTCAGGCATGAACCCCGCCTTTATTGCGCAGCAACTTGGTCATAGCGTCCAGATGCTGCTCTCCACGTATGCGCGCTGGTTGAACTCAAGTAACGATTGGGAAGAGCTGAAAAAGCTCAAGATTGCCCCAAAAGTGGCCCAAGCCTGAAATAGACCCAGCGTAAACCATTGATAGGTAAGCCCCTTGATCTCTACCGCCAACATCACCATGCAGTTCGGCGCCAAGCCGCTGTTCGAGAACGTTTCCGTCAAGTTCGGCAACGGCAACCGCTACGGCCTGATCGGCGCCAACGGTTGCGGCAAATCGACCTTCATGAAGATCCTCGGCAGCGACCTCGAGCCCTCCGCCGGCCAGGTCATGCTCGAGCCCAATGTGCGACTCGGCAAGCTGCGCCAGGACCAGTTCGCCTACGAGGCCTTCACGGTGATCGACACCGTGATCATGGGCCACGAGGAACTGTGGAACGTGAAGGCCGAGCGCGACCGCATCTATTCGCTGCCGGAGATGAGCGAAGAGGACGGCATGAAGGTCGCCGACCTTGAAGTGCAATTCGCCGAGATGGACGGCTACACCGCCGAGTCCCGCGCCGGCGAGCTGCTGCTCGGGGTGGGCATTCCGCTGGAGCAGCACTTCGGCCCGATGAGCGCCGTCTCCCCCGGCTGGAAGCTGCGCGTGCTGCTGGCCCAGGCGCTGTTTTCCAACCCGGACGTGCTGCTGCTCGACGAGCCGACCAACCACCTGGACATCAACACCATTCGCTGGCTGGAGGGCGTGCTCACCGCGCGCAACTCCACCATGATCATCATTTCCCACGATCGCCACTTCCTGAACAGCGTGTGCACGCACATGGCCGACCTGGACTACGGCGAGCTGCGCCTGTTCCCCGGCAACTACGACGAGTACATGACCGCGGCGACCCAGGCCCGCGAGCGCCTGCTGGCCGACAACGCCAAGAAGAAGGCGCAGATCGCCGAACTGCAGACCTTCGTCAGCCGCTTCTCGGCCAACGCCTCCAAGGCCAAGCAAGCCACCAGCCGCGCCAAGCAGATCGACAAGATCCAGCTCGAAGAGGTCAAGCCGTCCAGCCGGGTCAGCCCGTTCATCCGCTTCGAGCAGACCAAGAAGCTGCACCGCCAGGCGGTGACCCTCGAGAAGGTCAGCCAGGGCTTCGACGGCAATGCGCTGTTCAAGGGCCTGTCGATGCAGATCGAGGCCGGCGAGCGGGTGGCGATCATCGGCCCCAACGGCATCGGCAAGACCACCCTGCTGCGCACGATGGTCGGCGAGATGCCACCGCTGTCCGGCGAGGTGAAGTGGACCGAAAGCGCCGAGGTCGGCTATTTCGCCCAGGACCACGCCGACGACTTCGAACAGGACATGACCCTGTTCGACTGGATGGGCCAGTGGACCCAGGGCGGCGAGCAGCTGATCCGCGGCACCCTCGGGCGCATGCTGTTCTCCAACGACGACATCCGGAAATCGGTGAAGGTGATTTCCGGCGGCGAACAGGGCCGCATGCTGTTCGGCAAGCTGATCCTCAACAAGCCCAACGTGCTGGTGATGGACGAGCCGACCAACCACCTCGACATGGAATCCATCGAGGCGCTCAACCTGGCGCTGGAGAACTACCCGGGCACGCTGATCTTCGTCAGCCATGACCGCGAGTTCGTCAGCTCGCTGGCGACCCGCATCATCGAGCTTTCCGAGAGCGGCGTGACCGACTTCAGCGGCAGCTACGACGACTACCTGCGCAGCCAGGGCGTACTCATCTGAGGCCGTGCTGCAGAAAACAAGCCCCGCCCCGCGCGGGGCTTGTTCCCCGGATCAGGCCGGCGGCTTGCCGAGAAAGTCCAGCTTGCCGATATCCAGGCCGTTGTGGCGCAGGATGGCGTAGGCGGTGGTGAGGTGGAAATAGAAGTTGGGTAGGACGAAGCCGAGCAGGTATTCGCTGCCGCCGAACTTCAGCTCCATTTTGGGAAAGCTCAGCGTGATGGGCCGCTCCTCGCTGCCATCGAGCTGCGCGGCGTCGATGCTCTCGAGAAAGACCACGGTCTTGGCGATGCGCTCCTGCAACTCGGCGAAGCTGCTCTCGGTGTCCGGGTAGCTGGGAATCTCCACCCCGGCCAGGCGCGCGGCGCAGCCCTTGGCGGTGTCGCTGGCGATCTGGATCTGGCTGCTCAGCGGCAGCATGTCCGGCGCCAGGCGCGCGTTGACCAGTACCGCAGGGGCGATCTTGCGGGCTTCGGCATAGGCCTCGGCCTTGTGCAGGATGGCCGATAGGTTGCCCAGCATGCGGACAAATACGGGAATCGACGCCTGATACATGGACAGCGGCATGGTGCAGCTCCTTGAAGGGTTGGGAGATACCAGCCTAGCCGAGAAAGCGCTGCACGATGGCCGAGGCGAACAGCCGCTGGAAATACAGGTAGTCGATCCACGCCGCCTGGTGCAGCAGCACGATGCCCCAGAACCCCAGCTGATAGGCGATCTTGCGGGTCTTGTGGCGGAACGTCTGCTGCGCCAGCAGCGCACCGGGCCAGCCGCCGAGCAACTCGACGGCATGCAGGCTGGCCTCCGGAATGCGCCAGCGACCGCTTGCCGCACGCCTCTTGTCCAGCCAGTACTGCAGGAAGCTGACCAGGCTGAACAGCACGTAGCCGCCCAGCGCCCAGAACGGGCCGTCGTGCGGCAGTTGCAGCGCACCGCCGAGCGGCAATGCGCAAAGCCCGCAGAACGCCAGGAGCTTGGGCAGCAGGTTGCGTACGCGGCCCCTCGTCCGCGGCGGCTGGCGGATCGACGGGCAGTCGAGGCTCAGCTCGGCATGGCGCATGTGCCTGGCCCGCATCCGCCCCTCCCGGTCGCGCCCGGCGACGAACAGCACCGTCTCGCCCGCCCTGGGCCGGCGGTCGCCACGCATCGCCGAGATGTGCACGAACAGTTGCTCGCCTCCCGCCTCCGGCTGGATGAAGCCGAAGCCCTTGCCGTCATCCCAGCTTTTCAGCACCCCGCGTCGTTCCATGAGCGCTCCGTCCTCAGCCTTGCGCCGTACTCCAGTCGATCATGCCCATCTGCCAGGTGGCGAGAATCAGCAGGCCGAAGCCGATGCGGTACCAGGCGAACACCGCATAGCTGTGGCTGGCGATGAACCTGAGCAGCGCGCGCACGGCGAGCATGGCGAAGATGAAGGAGACGACGAAGCCCAGCGCGAAGACCGGCAGATCGCCGCCGTTTTCGAACAGGGCACGGTGCTTGTAGCCGGAATAGACGGCAGCGCCGACCATGGTCGGCATGGCGAGGAAGAAGGAAAACTCGGTGGCCGCCTTGCGCGACAGGCCGAACAGCAGGCCGCCGATGATGGTCGAGGCCGAGCGCGAGGTACCCGGGATCATGGCCAGACACTGGGCGCAGCCGATCTTGAGGGCGTGCTTCCAGCCCATGTCGTCCACCGCATGCACCTCGATGGCGTGCTGGCGCTTCTCGGCCCAGAGCATGACCAGACCGCCGATCACCAGCGCGCTGGCCACGGTGATCGGGTTAAACAGCCAGTGCTCGATCAGATCGGCGAAGGCCACGCCGAGGATCACCGCCGGAAAGAAGGCGACCAGCAGATTGGCGGTGAAGCGCTGCGCCTGGCGCTCGCGCGGCAAGCCGACGATCACCCCGAAGATCCGCTGGCGAAACTCCCAGACCACGGCGAGGATCGCCCCGAGCTGGATGATGATATTGAATGCCTTGGCCCGGTCGCCGCCGAAGCCGAGCAGATCGGCGACGATGATCTGGTGCCCGGTGCTGGATATCGGCAGAAATTCGGTCAATCCCTCGACCACCCCCAAGATGAACGCCTGCGCGGCGAGCCAAAGCTCCATCGATCCCCTCTCCCAAATGCGAAAAATGCGGCCGTCCGCTCGCCCGTGATGGATAGGCGCGGACAACACCTGTCAATGACCCGTACAGGAGGAAACGGAATCCCGGTTGCCCGCCCCTCTTGCGGGCCGGCATGCTAGCAGAGCGGAACGGACGCTGCCGCAAACTTCAATCTATGACGTTTGGCACTGGTTGAGTCATAGCTTCTTGGCATTATGCAGGCGGGCTGGGATGCTGTGGACGCGGGTGCCAATTGAGCACTGATCGCCCAGCGGCGAAACCTCGGTTGCGCGAGTGCTCACCGGCCCGTTGCTTGCCAGGTATTCTGCCGCCCGCTCGGCAGCTCCATTACTAGATCGCAAGAAAGAGTCACGCATGAGCAGCATGAAGCATCAGGAAGTCGACTTCAGCAAACCGGCCAACCCCGACCTGATCTGGGAGCTGGACCACATTGCCCGCCGCGAGCTGGCCGAGCGCTTCATCCAGCTGTTCGAGAACCGACTGTGCGTCTATTCGGAGTCGGTGCGCCAGTTGTACACCAACTACAACCTGCACTTTCCAAGCGACCTCGGGCGGAAGATGGTGGTGCTGCCCAACCCCTATGCCTTCCACGACACCCTGCACGGCATCGACGCGTTCGCCGTGCGCCCGACGGGGCTCTTCGTTCTGCCCGGCCGGGTATTCGGCAAGCCCGGCCTGATGCTGGCGAAACAGCTGGGCGAAAGCCGCTCGATACCCAAGACCATGCCGTTCAAGCAGGCGCTGGCGCAGATCATCAGCAACCAGAAGAAGCTCGGCGACGTCTTCCTGCCCATCCTGATGAAGGGAGACCTGCGCGAATTCGGCCAGCAGCTGCCCTACCTCCACCTGCACCGCCTGCAGGTCAGCAAGCTCAGCCACCTGTCCAACTTCGAGCGGATCGACATCCAGAACACCATCACCCGCAAGCTCTTGCTGCTCTATCGCCAAGCGGACATGCTGGGATGACATACGTCGGAAAAATTTGCATTGCTCCGGAAAGGCTGGACTATACTTCAGTCATGTTATGCGAGTTTCAGGGCAGCGGAAGGAACCCGTTTGCCCAGGTAAGTTCCAAACTCTTGTCGCGTTCGCGCGACATGGCTTTTTAACTACCTGCAACAACAAATGGCCGCGTCAGACGGCCTTATCATGGTACTCAAATGAAGGATCGCCCCATGACCAATCCGCTCCGTTTCAACGAAGCTCTTCTGATCGCCAACCGCGCGTTCAAACCCCTGCAATGCATCGCCTGGACCCAGGAAATCAACAGTGAATTGAACCTGACCGTAGTGGACCGCAGCAATACGCGGACCCTGGGTCACAAACGCATTCCCTGCTCGACCTATTCCGATCCGCAGAAACTCGCCGCCGTCATCCAGCAGACCCGCCAGGAGCTGACCCGCCAGGGCTTCGACCTGGCCCCGTGGAAAATGCCGGACTGATCATCGAACGAATATGAAGCCTTGTCCCCGGCAAGGCTTCACGACAGGGCGCAGCGCAGGAAGCCAGACGGTAGAAACGTACCCCTCGCAAAAGACCGGTAACACAGCAACGAAAAAGGCGGCCATGGCCGCCTTTTCTCATTCCTCCCCAACCTCACCCGTCAGTAGTAGGCGTTTTCCCGGTTGCTGTGGTCGGTGGCGTCGCGCACGCCCTTGAGGTCCGGGATGCGCTCCAGCAGGGTCTTCTCCACGCCGTCCTTCAGGGTCATGTCGACCATGCCGCAGCCCTGGCAGCCGCCGCCGAAACGCAACACGGCGATGCCTTCCTCGACGATGTCCACCAGACTCACCTGGCCGCCGTGGCTGGCGAGGCCCGGATTGATCTCGGTCTGCAGGTAGTAGTTGACCCGCTCGCCCAGCGGGCTGTCCTCGTCGATCATCGGCACCTTGGCGTTCGGCGCCTTGATGGTCAGCTGGCCGCCCATGCGGTCGCTGGCGTAGTCGACCACGGCATCCTCGAGGAAGGGCTCGCTGACGGAGTCGATCCACGCGGTGAAGCTCTTCAGCGCCAGGGCGGTGTCGTCCGGATTCCGCTCGGCCGGCCTGCAGTAGGCGATGCAGGTTTCGGCGCTGGGCGTGCCGGGCTGGGTGATGAAGATGCGGATACCGATGTCGGTGCCGTTCTGCTTGGCCAGCAGTTCGGCCAGATAGTCGTGTGCGGCGTCGGTGATGATGATGGCGCTCATGGCAGCTCCTCGCGAATATGCTCACGAGTGTACGCCATGCACCCTGGGGGATAAAGTCCTAGCGTGCTTGTCGGAATAGGCCCGGAGGTCCGCAACAGACGGGCCGCCTCACAGGTTCTGGTAGCGGTTCATGTCCAGCACCCCGGCCTCCAGCGGCTCGGTTTCCCGCAGCCAGGCCGAGAGGTCGTTGAAATAGCGCCAGAATTCGGGATGGCTGCGGCGGATGCCCCAGCGCTCGACGACGGCCGCCAGGCCTGTCCCCGCCCTCGCCTGCTCCAGCGCCGCGACGAAGGCCGACACCTCCTCGGCGCGAACGTTGAACAGAAAATTCGGATAGCTGCTCAACACGCCCGGATAGAGCGTCAGGCTGTCCAGCGCCGGCTGGTGGCGCAGCTGCTCGCCGAAGATGAACGCCACGTTGCTGTGGGCCCGGTTGCGCAGCAGGCTGTAGATCTCCCGCCGCCCCTCGCCGTACTCGATGCGCAGCAGGCTGGCCTCCGGCAGCTCGAGCACCACCGGCAGGCTGGCGGCAGGCCGGCCGGCCAGATGGCTGAGCGCCTGCTCGGCGTATTGCAGCTCACGCGCCACCCCGGGGCGATGGCAATGCGCCGAGCGGCAGCGGTTGAGCGGATCGGGACGGGCGTTGATCGCCGCATGCCGCTCCAGCAGGTGCGCGGCGAAGCTGCGGATCGGCTGGTGCTGTGGCAGTCCGAGGGCCGACGGGGTCTGGCCGTCGATCTCGGTATAGGCCAGCCAGAGCTTGAGCTGGCCGCTGTTCTCGTACCAGCTGTCGAGGATCGCCTGGCGCGTGCCGGCCGGCAGCAGACGCAGGAAGTTCTGTTCGGCGCCGTTGCGGATCAGGTCGAAGTACAGGCGCGTCTGCAACTGGTGGGAAAGATTGCCGAACACATCGAAATTCACCACCAGCTGGTAGTAGGTGCGCTCGAACAGCGGGAAATCCAGCCACCACAGGGTCTGCGGCACCGTGCCGATCAGTCCCTTGCGCACCGAGGCACTGTCGTGCTGGCGGAATACGGTCAGCAGCGCATTGTCGTTGCCGCTCCACAGATCCGCCCACTCGGCCGGGCGCTCGGCATAGGCCTGGCGGCGCAGGTTTTCGTAGCGCTTGAGCCGATCCATATAGGTGCCCCAGAGGCTCCACAGGCCGGCGATGTCGTCGAGCTGGCCGGGCAGCGCGAGCAGTGGGCTCACCTCGCTGCGGTACTGCGAGTCGGTCAGGTAGCGGTCCTGCTCGGGGGCCTGGAAGAGCGTCCAGAAATGGTCGCGGATCACGTCGGTGGCGATCTGCCCGCGGCACACCGGGCCGCGGATGAAGGTACGCACGAAGTATTCGGCGTTGTCCAGCATGAAGCGGTAGCGCGCCTCGGGCGGAATCGCCGCGAAGGTTTCGAACGGATTGGCGCGCCGCTGGGCGCCGTAGCCGGGCAGCTCGACCACCTGCCAGTCGCCGGCGAGAAACAGCTCGCGCACCCGCGCCAGCTTCTGCGGGCCGAGCGGATAGGTGATGTGCGTCTTGTGCACGATCACGTCGCGGATCGGCCGCAGCCGGTAGTAGAAATCGCTGCCCGGGTCGTCGTTGGCGCGCCGTGTGGCGATCGGCTCGACCGGCTGGCCAGCCGGTGTGCGCGAGCGCACCAGCTGGAAGAAATGCCCCGGCGCACCGCCCTCGAAATGCAGATGGGCGAGGAACAGATGCTCGTACAGCCAGCGGGCGACCAGCCGGGAGCGCTTGTCCTGGGCATTCAGCAGGCGCTCCCAGTCGGCGATCTGCGCCGCCTCGGCCGGCGACGGTTCGAGCGGTGCCGCGTCGACCGGCGCGCCCTGCGCCAGCCATTGCTTCAGGATCGCGTATTCGCCGTCGGTCAGACCGGTGACGGCGAAGGGCATGCCGGCCCGGGGATTGTCGCGGGCGAAGGCTTCGAACTCGCCGGGCAGCGGGCAGCTGTTCTGGCGCCCGATGCCGATCTCCAGATCCTCGGGCAACCGGGCATTGTGTTCCAGCGGCTGGCGGCGGCCGAGTTCCAGCATACGCGCCAGCAGCGCCGCCTGGCCGCCGCCCTCCAGCACCGACTGGAAGCCCTTGCGGCGCCAGGCCACCTCGCCCTCGGCGTCGAGGAACAGCCGGCTGGGCTCCTCGGCCTCGGTGCGCAGGCCGTTGTAGACCGGCCGCTTGTGGGCGCCGCGCTGTACGCCCTCGCCGCTGCCCAGATTGAGCTGGCAGGGCGAGTCGTAGCAGGCATGGCAGGCCACACACTTGGCGGTGAAGATCGGCTGGACGTCGCGGCGGTACGACAGCTCTTCGGCACGCGCCACGGCGCCCAGCGCCAGCAGCACGAAGAGGAAAAGGCGAAGCGGCATGAAGCAGGTCCTAGGGGGTGTTGACGTTTTGGCGTAGGCCGCGACGGAGGCCCATTTGGCGCAGAACAAGGAGCGAGGAGAGAAGTTTGGTCATTCCAAATGAACGACGAGCGACGCCGTGCTGCGCCAAACGGGCCCCATCCCTGCGGGTTGCGCGGCAAATGCCGCCATGCGGCGTTGCGGGACTTGGCAAGGGAATGACCATTGCCGGCGCCCCGCGCCTTGCCTGGCGGCATTTGCCGCAGCAACGCGGCTCACGCCAAAACGCCAACACCCCCTATGCGGGGCGGCATTCTAACCGCAAGCGCACCCCTGCCGGCGCTTATCGCCGGAGGCCATCAATCCGCTTCCGGCTCCTTTGCCCGCGCCTGCTCCAGCTGCTCGTCCAGCTTCTCCAGGTTGTCCAGCTCGACGCTGTCCCAGCCACCACCGAGCGCGGCGATCAGTTGCACGCTGGCGGTCAGCCGGTTGCTCAGCAGGGTCAGGCTGGTGCGCTCGTTGGTCAGCGCTGCGGTCTGCACGTCGACCACGCTGCTGTAGTCGACGGTGCCGGCCTTGTACTGGTTCTCCATCAGCCGGCGCGACTCGTTGGCGGCGTCCACCGCCTCCTGCTGGGCCCGGCTCTCGCGCTCCAGCACGCTCAGCTGCACCAGGTAGTCCTCCACCTCGCGGAAGCTGTCCAGCACGGTCTGCCGGTAGGTCGCCACCGCTTGCTGGTGGGTGGCCCGCGCCTGATCCACCTGGGAGCGCAGCAGGCCGCCGTCGAACAGGGTCAGGGCCATCTCCGGGCTGATGTTCCAGAAGCGGTTGTCCTTCTCGAACCAGTTGTCCGTATGGGTGGCGCGATAGCCGCCCGCCGCACTCAGGCTGAAGGTCGGGAAGCGGGCCGCCTTGGCCACGCCGATCAGCGCGTTGGCGGACATCACCTCGCGTTCGGCCGCGGCCACATCCGGACGCCGCTCGAGCAGCTGCGACGGCAGCAGCGTGGGGATTTCCGGCAGCGCCGGCAGGCTGTCCAGCTCGGCCAGCTGGAACTCGGCCGGCGGCACGCCGGTCAGCACGGCGATGGCGTGCTCCAGTTGAGCGCGCTGGTAGTCGAGGTCGATAGCCTGGGCCTCGGTGCTCTTCAGCTGGGTCAGCGCCTGGGTCACGTCGGCCTTGGTGACCATGCCGGCACGGTACTGGTTCTCGGTCAGGCGCAGGCTGCGCGCATAGGCCTCCACCGTAGCCCTGAGCAGGCGCCGCTGGCCGTCCAGCACACGCAGTTGCAGGTAGCTCTGGGCCAGAGTGGACTGCTGGCTGAGGCGCACCGCGGCGAGATCGGCGGCGCTGCCCTGCAGGCCGGCACGATCCGACTCCAGCTGACGGCGCATCTTGCCCCAGAAGTCCAGCTCCCAACTGATGTTGCTGACCGCGTTGTAGCTGTTGGAGATGTCGCCGCCACCGCCGCCGGAACTCACCGTCGAACCGTCGGGCAGGCGCGACGTACCGCCGCCACCGCTGGCCGTCGCCGAGCGGGTCTCGTCGACGGTGACCCGTCCGGTCGGGAAGAAGTCCGCCTTCGCCGCACGCACCGCCGCCTTCGCCTGCAGGTACTGGGCGACCGACTGGGCGACGGTCTGGTTGGACTCGTCCAGCCGGCGCATCAGATCGTTCAGCAGGGGGTCGCTGTACATCTCCCACCAGGGACCGCGCTCGGCCTCGTCGGCCGGCGTGGCGAGCTTCCAGCCCTCGCCCTCCTTGAAGCTGTCGGGGGTGGACAGCTGCGGACGCTCGTAGTCCGGGCCGAGGGTGCAGCCGGCCAGGGCCAGGCTCAGGGCGAGCGTCACCGACCAGGCCAGGCGGTTCGGTCGAGCAGATAAAACGGATGCGGTCATAACGAGGTATCCAGGGCGGCATCGCTGCGCACGCCGCGCCAGCGGTTGAAGCGGTGGCGCAGGCGGTCGAAGAACAGGTAGACCGCCGGCGTGCTGTAGAGGGTGAGCAGCTGGCTGAGCACCAGGCCGCCGACGATGGCGATCCCCAGCGGCCGGCGCATTTCCGCGCCCTCGGCGGTATCCAGCAGCAACGGCAGGGCACCGAGGATGGCCGACAGGGTGGTCATCAGGATCGGCCTAAAACGCAGCAGGCAGGCGCGACGGATCGACTCCAGCGGGCTGAGCCGCTCCTGGCGCTCCAGCTGCAGCGCCAGGTCGATCATCAGGATGGCGTTCTTCTTCACCACGCCGATCAACAGGAACAGGCCGAGCAGCGAGATCAGGCTGAACTGGTCGCCGACCAGCTCGATCGCCAGCAGCGCGCCGACGCCGGCCGAGGGCAGCGTCGAGAGGATGGTCAGCGGGTGGACGTAGCTCTCGTAGAGGATGCCGAGCACGATGTACACCACCACCAGCGCGCCGAGGATCATCAGCGGCTGGGCCTTCTGCGCCTGCATCAGCGCACCGCCGGTGCCGCCGAGCATGCCCTGCACGTCGGTGGGCAGGCCGACCCGCGCCACCGCCTGCTGGATCGCCTGGCTGGCCTCCAGGGCGCTGTAGCCGGGGGTGATCGAATAGCCGATGTTCTCCGCGGCGAACTGGCCCTGGTGCTGCACCCGGTCCTCCTCCAGGCTGCGCTCCCAGCGGGCGAAGGCCGACAGCGGCACGCGCAGCCCGTCGTCGGTGATCAGCTGGACCATGTCCAGCGCCTCGGGGGACTGGGCATATTTCGGGTCGATCTCCATCACCACCTTGTACTGGTTGAGTTCGTCGTAGATGGTGGAGATCTGCCGCTGGCTGAAGGCGTTGTTCAGCACCGCGGTGATCATGTCCATGTCCACGCCCAGGCGCTTGGCGCTCTCGCGGTCGACCACCAGGCGGATCTGCTGGGCGCCCTTGCCCACGTTGCTGTCGAGGTCGGTGAGCTGCGGCAGCACGGCCAGCGCCTCGCGCACCCTGGGCAGCCAGGTGCGCAGCAGGTCGAGGTCGCTGGAAAGGAGCACGTACTCGTTCTCCGAGCTGCGCCCCTGGCGGCCGCCGAACTGCAGGTCCTGGTCGGCCATGAGGAACAGCTGGCCGCCCGGGACCTTCGGCAGGCTCCGGCGCAGGCGGTCGATCACCTGCTGGGCGGAGAGACCGCGCTCGGCGATCGGCTTCAGACGCACGATGACCATGGCGTTGCCGATCCCGCCCCTGCCGCCGATGAAGCCGGCCACGCTCTGCACCGCCGGATCGGCCAGCAGCGCCCGGCGGAACTCCTGCATTTTCGGCTGCATGACCTGGAAGGACAGCCCGTCGTCGCCACGGATGAAGCCCATCAGCTGGCCGGTGTCCTGCTGCGGCAGGAAGGTCTTGGGCACCGCGACGTAGAGATAGACGTTGAGGGCGATAGTCGCCAGCAGGCCGAACAGCATCAGCTTCGAGTGCCGCAGGGTCCAGTCCAGGCTGCGCGCGTAGCCGGCCAGCACCCGCGCCTGCAGCCAGTCGGAGAAACGCTGCAGGCGACCGGGCGCACGCGTCTCGGTCTCGGGCTTGAGCCAGCGCGCGCAGAGCATCGGCGTCAGGGTCAGCGAGACCGCCAGGGAAATCAGGATGGCCACCGCCAGGGTGATCGAGAACTCGCGGAACAGCCGTTCGACGATGCCGCCCATGAACAGCATGGACAGGAACACCACCACCAGCGACAGGTTCATCGACAAGAGGGTGAAACCGACCTCGCGCGAGCCATTGAGCGCCGCCTCCAGCGGCTTCTCGCCGCCCTCGACATGCCGGGCGATGTTCTCCAGCACCACGATGGCGTCGTCCACCACCAGGCCGGTGGCGATGATCAGCGCCATCAGCGACAGGTTGTTCAGGGAAAAGCCCCACAGGTACATCACCGCGAAGCTGCCGACCAGCGACACCGGCACCGCCAGCGCCGGGATCAGCGCGGCGCGCCAGTGGCCGAGGAAGGCCAGCACCACCAGGATCACCAGCCCCACCGCGATCAGCAGGGTGCGCTCGGCCTCGTGCAGGGTGGCGCGGATCACCGGCGAGCGGTCCATCGCCACCTCCAGCTCGACGCTGGCCGGGATCACCGCGCGCAGCGCCGGCAGCCGCTCGCGGATCTCGGCGATGGTCTCGATGATGTTGGCGTCGGCCTGGCGGTTGACGATCACCAGCACCGCCTCCTCGTCGTTGTAGAAGCCGTTGTTGTAGCGGTCCTCCACGCCGTCGTGAACCTTCGCCACGTCGCTCAGGCGCACCGGGCCGTCGTTCTGGTAGCGGATCACCAGCGGCCGGTAGTCGGCGGCGCGCATCAGCTGGTCGTTGGCCTGCACCTGCCAGTGACGCTCGTCGTCCTCCACGGCGCCCTTGGGCCGGCGCACGTTGGCGGCGGCGATCGCCTCGCGCACCTCGTCGAGGGCGATGTTGTACTGGTCGAGCAGGCGCGGCTCCAGCTCGACCCGCACCGCCGGCAGCGAACTGCCGCCGACCTGCACTTCCCCCACCCCGCCCACCTGCGCCAGCTTCTGCGCCACGATGCTCGAGGCGACATCGTAGAGCTGGCCCTTGTCGAGCACCTTGGAGGTCAGCGAGAGCACCATGATCGGCGCCTGCGAGGGATTGACCTTGCGGTAGGTGGGCATGCTGCGCATGCCGCTGGGCAAGAGGTTGCGCGCCTCGTTGATCGCCGCCTGCACCTCGCGGGCGGCGGCGTCGATGTCGCGGCCGATGTCGAAGAGGATGATGATCCGCGTGCTGCCCTGGGTGCTGCGGCTGGTCATCTCGCTGATCCCGGCGATGCCGCCGAGGGCCCGCTCCAGGGGCGTCGCCACGCTGGAGGCCATGATCTGTGGACTGGCGCCGGGCAAAGTGGCCTCCACGGTGATCGCCGGGAAGTCCATCTTCGGCAGCGGCGCCACCGGCAGCAGGCCGAAGCTCACCGTGCCGAGCAGGAGGATCGCCAGGCTCAGCAGCAGGGTCGCCACCGGGCGCAGGATGAAGGGAGCGGAGAGGTTCATGCCGCGCCCCCCGCAGGAGCAAGCCTGCTCGCGATCCACGACACTGGAAGCGCTACAGGATCGCCAGCGAGCTGGCTCCTACAGGACAGGTGAATCATATCGCCACCCCCGCCGCGCTGCGGCCCATGAAGCGCCGGCTCAGACGATCGAAGGCCAGGTAGATCACCGGCGTGGTGAACAGCGTCAGGAGCTGGCTGAGCAGCAGCCCGCCGACCAGCACCAGGCCCAGCGGCTGGCGCAACTCGGCGCCGGAGCCGCTGGCGAACATCAGCGGGATGGCGCCGAACAGCGCGGCCAGGGTGGTCATCAGGATCGGCCGGAAGCGCAGCAGCGCCGCGCGGTGGATCGCCGCCTGCGGGTCCATGCCCTGGTGGCGCTCGGCCTCCAGGGCGAAGTCGATCATCATGATCGCGTTCTTCTTGACGATGCCGATCAGCAGGATGATGCCGATAATGGCGATCAGCCCCAGGTCGTTGCCGGAGAGCAGCAGCGCCAGCAGCGCGCCCACCGCGGCCGATGGCAGCGTGGAGAGGATGGTGATCGGATGGATGTAGCTCTCGTAGAGCACGCCGAGCACGATGTACATGGTGACGACGGCGGCGAGGATCAGCAGCAGGGTGCTCGACAGCGAGGCGCGGAACGCCTCGGCGGCGCCCTGGAAGCGGCTCTCGATGCCGCCCGGCAGGCCGATCTCCTGCTGCACCCGCTCGATCGCCGCCACCGCCGCACCGAGCGAGACGCCCGGCGCCAGGTTGAACGACAGGGTCACCGCCGGGAACTGGCCGATATGGTTGACCAGCAGCGCCGCCGCCCGCTCCTCGATGCGCGCCAGGGACGACAGGCGCACCTGCCCGCCCTCGGCGCTGGCCACGTGCACCTCGTCCAGCGCCGCCGGGCCCAGGCGGTCGACGGCGCGGCTCTCCAGCACCACCCGGTACTGGTTGGCCTGGGTGTAGATGGTCGAGATCTGCCGCTGGCCGAAGGCGTCGTAGAGCGCGTCGTCGATGGAGGCGACGGTCACGCCGAGGCGCGCGGCGGCGTCGCGGTCGATGTTCAGGTAGACCTGCAGGCCGCGGGTCTGCAGGTCGCTGGCCACGTCGGTCAGCTCCGGCAGCTCGTCCAGCGCCTCGACCAGCTTCGGCGTCCACTCCTCGAGGAGATCGCCGTCCGGCGACTCCAGGCTGAACTGGAACTGGGTGCGGCTGACCCGGTCCTCGATGGTCAGATCCTGCACCGGCTGGAGGAACAGCTGGATGCCCGGCACCGCGGCCAGCTGCGGGCGCAGCCGCTCGATCACCTGGCTGGCGGTGTCCTCGCGCCCGGCATGTGGCTTGAGGTTGATCAGCAGGCGTCCGCTGTTGAGGGTGACGTTGTCGCCGTCCACGCCGATATAGGAGGACAGGCTGGCCACCGCCGGGTCCTGCAGGATGACCTCGGCCAGGCGCTGCTGGCGCTCGCTCATGGCGCGGAAGGAAATGCTCTGCGGCGCCTCGGAGATGCCCTGGATCACCCCGGTGTCCTGGACCGGGAAGAAGCCCTTGGGCACCGCCTGGTAGAGCACCACGGTGAGGCCGAGGGTGGCCACGGCGATCAGCAGGGTCAGCGCCTGGTGGCGCAGCACCCAGTGCAGGGCGAGGTCGTAGCGGGAAATCAATCCGTCGATCCAGGCGCCGCTGGCGCGGTAGAAGCGGCCCTGGCGCTCCGCCGGCACCTCCTGCTTGAGGAACCGCGCGCACATCATCGGCGTCAGGGTCAGCGAGACCAGCAGGGAGATCAGGATCGACACCGCCAGGGTGATGGCGAACTCGCGAAACAGCCGGCCGACCACATCGGCCATGAACAACAGCGGGATCAGTACGGCGATCAGCGAGAAGGTCAGCGAGATCAGGGTGAAGCCGATCTGCTTCGCGCCCTTGAGCGCCGCCTCGAGCGGCGTCGCGCCCTCCTCCAGGTGGCGGGCGATGTTCTCCAGCATGACGATGGCGTCGTCGACCACGAAGCCGGCGGCGACGGTCAGCGCCATCAGCGTCAGGTTGTTGACGGAGAAACCGGCCAGGTACATCACCCCGAAGGTGCCGATCAGCGACAGCGGCACGGCGATCGACGGGATCAGCGTGGCCGACAGCTTGCGCAGGAAGACGAAGGTCACCAGCACCACCAGGCCCACCGCCAGCACCAGCTCGAACTGCACGTCGCGCACCGCGGCGCGGATGGTCTGGGTGCGGTCGGTGAGGGGAATCACCTCGAGACTGGCCGGCAGGGTCGCGGCGATCTGCGGCAGCAGCGCCTGGATGCGCTCGACCACCTCGATGACGTTGGCCCCCGGCTGGCGCTGGATGTTCACCAGCACCGCCGCGTTGCGGTTGGCCCAGGCGGCCAGGCGCTCGTTCTCGGCGCCGTCGACGATCCGCGCCACGTCCTTCAGGCGCAGGGTCGCGCCGTTCTGGTGGGAGAGGATCAGGTTGCGGTACTCGTCGGCGGACTTGAGCTGGTCGTTGGCGTCGAGCTGGGACACCCGGGTCGGGCCGTCGAAGTTGCCCTTCGGCTGGTTGACGTTGGAGGCGGTGATCAGCGAACGCACGTCCGAGAGGTTCAGGCCGTAGGTGGCCAGCGCCTGCGGGTCGACCTTGATGCGCACCGCCGGGCGCTGGCCGCCGGCCAGGCTGACCATGCCGACGCCGGTGATCTGCGCCAGCTTCTGCGCCATGCGGGTATCGACCAGGTCGTTGATCTCCGGCAGCGGCATGGTCGCCGAGGTGACCGCCAGGGTTACCACCGGGGTATCGGCCGGGTTGACCTTGTTGTAGACCGGCGGCGTCGGCAGGTCGTCGGGCAAGAGGTTGCTGGCCGCGTTGATCGCCGCCTGCACCGACTGCTCGGCGACGTCCAGGTCCACCTCCAGGCTGAAGCGCAGGGTGATCACCGAGGCGCCGCCGGAGCTGGTCGAGGTCATCTGCTTGAGGCCCGGCATCTGGCCGAACTGGCGCTCCAGCGGCGCGGTCACCGCGCTGGTCATCACCTCCGGGCTGGCGCCGGGATAGAGGGTCATCACGCGGATGGTCGGATAGTCCACCTCGGGCAGCGCGGAAACCGGCAGCAGGCGGTAGGCGATCATCCCGCAGAGAAAGATCGCCACCATGATCAGCGTGGTGGCGACCGGACGGAGAATGAAGGGGCGCGAAAGGTTCATGCGTCGGGCTTCGCTGCCTGCGGCCGGCCGGCCGGCGCGGGCTTGGGCGCCTCGCCGTTGGCCTGGCGCTTGTCGTCGATCACCTCGACCTTGCCGCCGTCGCGCAGGCGGTCGGTGCCTTCCAGCACCACCCGCTCGCCGGCGCTCAGACCCTGCTCGATCAGGGTGGTGGTACCGTCGCCGGGGCCGGCGGTCACGTAGCGCAACTGTACCTTGCCATCACTGCCGACCACGTAGACGAAGGTGCCCTGGGAGCCGAACTGCAGCGCCGCCGCCGGCGCCAGCGTGGCCTGCTGGCGGGTGGTCACGCGCAGGCGGACGTTGACGAACTGGTTGGGGAACAGGCGCTGCTCGGCATTCTCGAAGCGCGCCTTGAGGCGCACGGTGCCGGTGGTCAGGTCGATCTGGTTGTCCAGGCTCTCCAGCTCGCCCAGCGCCAGACGGTTGCGCTCGCTGCGGTCCCAGGCCTCCACGCTCAGGCGCTGGCCGGCGTGCAGCTGCTCCAGCACCTGCGGCAGCTCGCCCTCGGGCAGGGTGAAGCTGACCGAGATCGGCAGGGTCTGGGTGATGGTCACCAGCGGCGTGGTGTCGCCGCTGCTGACCAGGTTGCCGACGTCCACCTGGCGCAGGCCGAGACGCCCGGCGATGGGTGCGCGCACCTGGGTGTAGTCCAGGTTGACCCGAGCCTCCTCGACCGCCGCCTGGTTGGAGCGCACCGTGCCCTGGTACTGGGCGACCAGCGCCTCCTGGGTGTCGAGGGTCTGCTTGGCGACGGAGTCCTCGGCGTACAGGGTCTTGTAGCGGGCCAGGTCGATCTCGGCGTTGCGCAGCTGCGCGCGGTTCTGCTGCAGGGTGCCTTCGGCCTGCTTCAGCGCCGCCTGGTACAGGCGCGGGTCGATCACCGCCAGCAGGTCGCCGGCCTTGACCTGCTGCCCCTCCCGATACAGCACCTTGACCAGTTCGCCGTCGACCCGGGAGCGCACATTCACCGTGTTGTAGGCGGTGACCGTGCCCAGCGCCCTGAGCTCGACCGGGAAGTCGCCCTGCTTCACCTCGCCCACCCGCACCGGCACCGGTCCGCCGAAAGGCCCCCCTGGCCCGCCGGGACCGCCCGGCCGCCCCATTTCCGGCCCACCCGCCCTGGGACCGGCCGCCGTCGGAGCGGACGGTGCCCAGAGGCCGGACAGCGCCGACCACTGCCACCAGGCGGCCAACGCGCCGACGACGAGCAGCGCCAGCACCCCGTAGAGCCAGCGGCGGCGGGGAGCGGGAGAAGGAGGACTCAGGTTCGGTTCGGACATGACGGACAACCACTTTCAAGGGAGGCAGAACGATAAGTAGTCACCTCAACCAAGCAAAGGGTTTTTACGGCTCATTTACACTGTGCCGGCGACGGCCTCGCCCTCGCCCGGCCCCGCCCCACGAAACATGGCCGCGTGCTCCACCACAACAGCGACACCAAATGATGCAATTGCCGGAAGCCGCCCGACACGGCCTCATGTCGCTGCCGGATAGAATGTTGCACAGAACGAGACCACGCCCGATATAGGGAACCGACATCCATGCCCGTTTTCTCCCTCTCGCCCCCAACGCGCAAATGCCGCCCGGCGCCCTTCGTCGGGATTCTGCTGTCGGCGAGCGCGGCCATCCTGCCCGCACTGTCGGCATTCATGGCCTAGCACCTTGCACACGCAAGGGACTCAGTTTTCTTTGTCCCCCTCGGGAGCTCGTTCACCATAACACCGCCCCGAACCTTCGATCAGCTGGCGAACCTCTTTGCTCCCGCGACACAGACCACTGCGCCAAACGTCACGAACAACATCATCCCGTTCACTGTCTCGTGAAGAAACAGCGTCGCAAGGCCGAGACCCAAGAAAGGTTGGAGCAACTGCAACTGGCCGACCGCCACGATGCCGCCCTGCGCCAAACCGCGGTACCAGAATACGAAGCCGATCAGCATGCTGAACAGGGAGACGTAGGCGAATCCGAACCAAGCAGGCGCTTTTACATCGTCGAATGACGTCGGCATGGTGAGCAGAGCAATCGGGAGCATGACGGGCAACGACAGTACCAGCGCCCAACTAATGATCTGCCATCCTCCGATTTTGCGAGACAGACATGCGCCCTCGGCATAGCCGAGACCACACACGACAATTGCAGCCAGCATCAGCAAGTCGCCCTGGAGGGATACCTCGACTTCCCCCAGCATGGCGTAGCCAACGACGAGGCCACTGCCAAGCATCGAGAACAGCCAGAAGGCCGGCTGGGGGCGCTCACCACCACGGAGCACGCCGAAGACCGCGGTGCAAAGCGGCAAAAGCCCCACGAAGACGATCGAGTGGGTGGATGAAACATATTGCAGGGCCAACGCGCTCAGCAGCGGAAAGCCGACGACGACTCCCAAGGCGACGAGCGCCAGCGAGGGAACGTCTTCAAAGTCTGGCCGACGCTGTCGAAATGCGAGCAGAAGCATCAAGCCAAGCAGGGCCGCAATGGTCGCGCGTGCACATGTCAGAAACGTCGGGTCGAAATCAATGACCGCAGCGCGTGTCGCCGGCAGCGAGCCGGCAAAGATCACTATCCCAATGAAACCGTTGATCCATCCACTCGACGCTTTGTCCATCGTTTACCCCCTTTGTGTTGCCCCTCAGTGGAGCACAGGGGGTATTGGATCGCCCAAGCACAATCCAGAACAATTTAAAATAAATGTTATGTATATGTTGGCAGTACAGTTGAGGGCAAAGAAGGTGAAACGAAGCAGGACACGGATTGATGCCGTCATGGATGCGGTCCGGGCGAAAATTGCGGCTCGCACCTATTTGCCAGGAATGCGGCTGCCTTCCGTGCGCGCGCAGGCGAAGGCCATGCAGTTCTCGATTTCAACCGTCGTTGAGGCCTATGAGCGATTGGCAGCAGAAGGCGTAGTTTGCTCTCGTCCAGGATCGGGCTTCTATGTATCTGGGCCCGTCGCGCCGCTTGCACTGGCATAGATCGGCCCCAAACTCGATCGAGAGATCGATCCGCTATGGGTCTCGCGCCAATCGCTTGAGACGGACGCAACGTTGCTCAAGCCCGGCTGTGGCTGGCTACCCGCTTCGTGGATGTATGAGGCCGGGATGCGCCGAGCGCTGCGGGCGGTTGCGCGGGCCGATACTTCGGTGCTTGCGGACTATGGCACGCCCCTTGGTCTCCCGGCGCTGCGTCAGCTTCTTGCCCGACGCATGGCTACCACCGACATCGAAGCGCCTCCCGAGCAGATCATGCTGACCGAATCCGGAACTCAGGCCATCGACCTCATCTGCCGCTTTTTGTTGGAGCCGGGTGACACCGTACTGGTTGACGATCCTTGCTACTTCAACTTCCACGCCTTGCTGAGGGCGCATCGAGTGAAGGCCGTAGGCGTCCCCTACACTTCGAATGGCCCGGACATAGCAGCGTTCGGCGCGGCCTTGCAAGAGCATGCCCCCCGGCTCTACATCACCAACTCCGCAATCCACAATCCCACCGGCGCGGCGCTCTCATCCGTGACGGCTCACCGGCTATTGAAGCTTGCCGAAAGCTCGGACCTTGTGATTGTCGAAGATGACATCTTCGCCGATTTCGAGCTGAGTCCGGCGCCCAGGCTGGCTGCCTTCGACGGCCTCTCGCGCGTGATCCATATCGGCAGTTTTTCCAAGACGATCTCGGCCTCGTTACGATGTGGCTACATTGCCGCACGTGCCGACTGGATCGACAGCCTCACCGACCTCAAGATCGCAACCAGCTTTGGAGGCGGAAGACTGGCCGCCGACGTCTTACTGAAAGTGCTGACCGACAGCGGCTATCGCAAGCACATGGAGGCAGTTCGGGGCCGGCTTGCGGAGGTAATGGAGAAGACCATCACCCGACTCGAAGCAATTGGCATCACGCCCTGGCTCGTCCCTCGGTCGGGAATGTTCGTCTGGTGTCGGCTGCCGGAGGGCATTGATGCTGCCAGCATTGCCCGCTCATGCTTGAAAAATGGGGTGGTGCTGGCACCGGGCAACGCTTTCAGCCAATCACTGAGCGCAGGCGACTTCCTGCGCTTCAATGCCGCGCAATCCACGGACGCCAGAGTGTTCGATGTACTGGCGCGAGCATTGTCCGAATAGTGAATCGCCCTGGGTTTCCCAGAGGCTTCCTGGCAGCACTTCTATCCCGTCGGCGCGGCCGAACGCTGGGAATACAAAGTCGCCCACTCGCAAGTCGCCCGGGCAAGCGCCCTGCTCCAGGACGGACAGGGCAATCTGCTGGCAGCCGAAGAGCTCAAGGATGGTCAGGGCAGGATTCTGAAGATCGACGCCGCGGGCAAACGTGAAGTGCTGGTTTCCGGCCTGCACAAACCCGACGGGCTGGTGCATTTCCAGGGCGGAATCGCCTACAGCCAGGAAGGCGGAACCCATCCGGTTAACTGGCTGTTCGAGGGTCAGATCCGCTCCCTGTTCGAGGGCACCAACGTGCAGGGCCTCGAAGCCGACGGCAGCGCCCCCATCCCTCTCGAGCACCTGAGAACGAGCCCAGCTTCCTGAAATGCGATGCGCGCGGGCTCTGGATCAGCGAGGACGCCACCCATCGGGCCCGGCTGCTCCTGTTGAATCCGCAGGGCCGGCTGGAAACCGTGCTCAGCCACCTGCAGGCCCCGCAGGTCCTCCTGCCCACCGGCGCGCACAGCGACCTCCTGGCGGAAGGCGGACGCAACCGAGTCCTGGAGATCCGCCGCAGCGAGTGAATCCGTCCCTCATTGCCCGGCGAAATACTCCCGGGTCAGCCTGAGCACCACCGGGCTCAGCAGCAGCAGCGCGACCAGGTTGGGAATCGCCATCAGGCCGTTGAGGGTGTCGGCCACCAGCCAGGCGAAGTCCAGCTGGGCGATGGCGCCGAAGGGGATCGCCGCGACCCAGATCAGCCGGAACGGCAGGATCGCCCGGGTGCCGAAGAGGAACTCCCAGCACTTCTCGCCGTAGAAGCTCCAGCCGAGCACGGTGGTGTAGGCGAAGACCGCCAGGGCCAGGCTGAGCAGCGCCGCGCCGAAGCCCGGCATGGCCGACTCGAAGGCCGCCGCGGAGAGCACCGCGCCGCTCTTGCCGCTGGTCCATACGCCGGAGCAGAGGATCGCCAGACCGGTCATGCTGCAGACGACGATGGTGTCGATGAAGGTGCCGAGCATGCCGATCAGCCCGGAACGCACCGAGCTGGTGGTGGTGCCGGCAGCCTGGGCGATGCCGGCGGTGCCGAGTCCGGCCTCGTTGGAGAAGATGCCGCGGGCCACGCCATAACGGATCGCCGCCATCACCGCCGCGCCGGCGAAGCCGCCGCTGGCCGCTGCCGGACTGAAGGCGTGCTCGAAGATCAGCGCGAAGGTGCCGGGAATCGCCTCGGCGTTGACCACCAGCACCACCAGGGCGGCAGCCACGTAGATCAGGCACATGAAGGGCACCAGGGCCTCGGCGACCCGGCCGATGCGCCTGATGCCGCCGAGGATCACCAGTGCGGTGACCACCATGGCCACCAGGCCGGTGCCCCACATCGGCACCCCGAAGCTGTCCTCCAGGGCATGGGCCATGCTGTTGACCTGCACCATGTTGCCGATGCCGAAGCCGGCCAGCCCGCCGAACACCGCGAAGGCGCCACCCATCCAGGCCCACTTCGGCCCGAGACCGTTGCGGATGGCGAACATCGGCCCGCCGACGTGCTCGCCGCGCCCGTCGCGCTCGCGGTAGTGCACCGCCAGCACCACTTCGCAGTACTTGGTGGCCATGCCGACCAGCGCGGTGCACCACATCCAGAACAGTGCGCCGGGACCGCCGAGGAAGATCGCGGTGGCCACCCCGGCGATGTTGCCGGTGCCGACGGTGGCGGCCAGGCAGGTCATCAGTGCCTCGAACGGGCTGATCTCGCCGGTCGCGCTCGAACCCCTGGCGCGCCCCTGCCAGAGCAGGGCGAAGCCGGTCGGCAGACGCCGCCAGGGCATGAAGCGCAGCATCAGCAGCAGGAACAGCCCGGTGCCGAGGATCAGCACCAGCATCGGCGGCCCCCAGACGATGCCGTTGAGCGCGTTGACCAGATTGTGGATGGACTCCATCGGAAGGCTCCTTCGTTGTTGCGCGGCGGATTGAGCCGCCAATGGAAGCACGAAGCGGACCAGCACGCACGGCTCCGGCAGCGCTCCGTCGCCGGGCCGCGCGTCATCAGAAGTCGCGCTTGTAGAAGATATCCAGCGAGCTGGCCAGGCCGCCGGCCGCCTCGAGGTACAGCTGGCGGGTCAGCTGGTAGCGCAGGGCGATGCTGTTCAGCGGCTCGAACACGCCGACCCCGTAGATCAGGCTGAGGCGCTCGGAAAGCTTGCCGCTGGCCACCACGCTGGTGTCCGTGCCGGTGCCCTGGGTGCCCACCTCGAACTCCTCGATGCCGAGGCTTTCCGCCAGGCTGCCGGTGATCGAGGAGCTGCCGGCCAGACCGAGGCCGAGCGCGGCGCGGGCCAGCAGGGCGCTGTCGCCGCTGTCGCTGCTGCCCGGCGCGCGGCCCAGCAGCAGGTAGGACAGCGCCTGTTCCTGGCCCATCGCCGGCTCGCCGAACACGTCGGTGCGCGGCTCCAGGGCGTTGCCGCCGACCCGCAGGCCGGCCACCACGTCGCCGACCCGGCGGATCGCCTCGATGTCCAGGTAGGGCTGGTCGATCGGGCCGATGAACAGCAGGCGCGCCCGGCGGATGTCCAGGCGCTGGCCATAGGCGCGGTAGCGGCCCTTGTCCAGGCTCAGCTCGCCGCGGGTGTCGAGGTTGTCGCCGATGTGCAGGTGGCCGGCCAGCTCGGCGGTCAGGCCGAAGCCGCTGAAGGTCAGCTTGTCCCGGCCGACCTCGACGTCGATGTCCATGCGCATCGCCAGCTTCCGCCGCGGCTCGACCTCGCGGCCGGCCACCACCGCATCCTCGGAAACCCGGACGGTCGAGGCCGGCAGTTCGCGCAGGGTGATCGCCCCGCGCGGCACCCCAAGCGCGCCGCTCAGGGCCAGCTGCCGATCGGCCGCCCCCCCGGCCAGGCGCACCTGCAGGTCCGGCTCCACCTCCAGCTCGGCATAGGGCTGCACGCTCACCGGCAGGCGGCTGCCCTGGATGCGCAGGTCCAGATCCAGCGCCTGGCGCCAGTCCAGGGTGCCGTCGAGGCTGCCGCGGCCGTGCTCGCCGCTGCGCCAGCCGCCGTTCAGGCGCAGGCTGTCGCCGACGATCTGCACCTGCAGGGCGAGATCCTCGATGCGAGTCGGCAGGTCGCTGCCGGCCAGCAGCCCGCCGCGCAGCTCGAGACGACCGTCGATCTGCGGCTGCAGCAGGCTGCCGCGCAGGCTGCCGCTGCCGTCGAGCCTGCCGGCCAGTTCCTCGATCGGGCCGGCGAAGGGGCGCAGCACCGCCAGGTCCAGCCCGCGCAGGGCGAACTGGCCGGAGAGCGGCTTGTCCCTGCCGCGCGGATCGATCTGCGCACGGACTTCCAGTTCGCCCAGCTGCGGCCCGGCGAAGGCCAGGCGGCTGTCGATGCGCTGCGGCTGCAGGCGGCTGTCGAGCACCAGCTGGCGGTAGGGGAACTCCTGCCAGCGCCCCTTGTTGCGCAGGCGCAGCACGCCGTTGCCAGCGTCCAGACGGATCTGCCCGCTGGGCCCGGCGGCCGGCAGGTCGAGCTGCAGCTCGCCGTTCAGCCGGCCCTGCCAGGCGAAGTCCTGCGGCCACCAGGCGGCCAGGCTGTCCAGCGGAAAGTCGCGCAGCCGGTAGTTCAGCCGCGGCTCGGGCAGCAGCCGCTGGCCCTCGCCGCAGAGGCTCGCCGAACCGGAGCGCCAGCAATGCGCAGCGAGGTTCAGCCGGCCGTCGGCCAGCCGCTCGAGGCGCGCCGGAGCCTGCAGGCGCCAGTCCTGGCCGCTGCTGCGCACCTGGCCGCGGCTCAGTTGGCCGCGCCAGTTCCAGCCCCGTGCCAGCTCCTCCAGACGCCCGTCGAGGGCCAGCGCCAGCTCCAGTTGCGGGCCGTCGAGGTCGAGGGTCAGCGTCTGGCTGCGCCGATCGCCCTGCCCCAGCACCTGGAGCCGCCCCAGGCGGGTATCGCCGGACTGGATGCCGTCGGCCTTGAGGGTTACGCGGCCGCGCTGGGCGGCGTCGAGATGGGCGTTCAGCGCCAGGCTGTCCAGGCGCCGCTCGTCCAGACGCAGCCGGCGGCCGGCGAGATCCAGTTTGCCTTGGGGGGCCTGCAGCGTGCCGGCGAGTTCGAGACGCCCGTTGGCGCTGCCCTGCAGACCCGGCCAGAGCTGACCGAGCTGCGGCAGCGCCAGCTCCAGCTGCCCCCTGAGCTGCGCGTCGAGCCGCCCGCTGCCGTGGATGCGGTTGTCGCCCAGGCGCAGGTCGAGGCTCGGCACGTCCCAGGCGCCATCCGCGCCCTTCGCCTCGAGCAGCAGGCGCGCCCGCTGGCCGCGCAGCTGGCCGGTCAGGTCGGCAGCGGCGTCCAGCTGCAGACGGCCGTCGCGGTATTGACCCCGGCTCTTCAGCGGACCGCCGAGGCGCCCGGCCAGCTCGGCGAGCCAGTAGGCGGGATCGAGGTCGCTCAGCTGCAGGTCGGCGTTCCAGCCGAAGCCGTCGGCGAAGCGCAGGCCGAGCACGCCCTGCACCCGCCCCTGGCCGGCGACCAGCCTGAGCTGCGGCAGGTGGAGCTGGGTGAAGTCGCCGCTCAGCGGGCTGGCCAGGGTGAAGGGACCGGCCGGCCCCTCGAGGGCGGCGTCGAAGTTGCCAAGATAACCGCCGTCGCGGTAGGACAGCTCGCCGGTCAGGCGCTTGAGACTCACCGCCGGCTCAGCGATCGCTGGATAGAGCCGCCGCCAGGGGAAGTCCCGCCAGTCGATGCGCAGCTCGCCGGCCAGTCCCTCGCGCCAGTCCAGGCGGCCGGCCAGGTCGACACGCTGCCTGTTGCCGGCATCCAGGCGGAGCGTCGCGAGCTCTGCGCCTTCGGCCGTCACCCGCCCCTGCAGAGCCAGCGCCACGGCACCGCCCTCGCCCGGCAGACTGGCATCGCCCTTGACCGCATAGCCCTCCTGCAGGTCGCCGTCGAGGCTGAGTTCGAGCCGCTCCAGACGCAGGGTGTCCGGCAGCCCGGCAGCCGCCTTGAAGCCGTCGGCGGTCAGGGTCAGGCTGGCCGGGACCTGCTCGGCGAGCGGCCGGATATCGCCGCTCAGCCGTCCTGTCAGGTAACCCTGGCTGTCGGCCTGCAGCCGCAGGCAGTCCTGCAGATCGCCCTCCACCTGCAGGCTCAGCTCCCAGGACTGACCCTCCGGTGCCGGCAGACGCAGGCTGCCGCTCGCCGTCAGCGGCCAGCCGGCGCGGGGCAGCAGGCGGCCCTGCAGGTCCAGCATCAGCTCGTCGCGGCGGGCCTCGAGCGTATCGATGCGAATGCCCTCGGCACTCCAGTGCGCCGCCAGATGCAGGCCCTGTGCCTGTTCGCCGTCGTTCAGCAGCAGGCGGCCGACGCGCACCTCGCCGAGGCGGATCTGCAGCGGCAGCTTCAGTTCCGGCAGTTGCAGCGGCCCGCCCGCCCCCTCGTCTTCGCCCGGCGGCAAGGTGAGGCTCACCTGCCCGGCCACCAGCCGGTCCACGCAGAGGGTCAGTCCCAGCAGGCAGGCCGGTCGCCAGGCGAACTCGACCCCGCTCAGCTCGACAGCCTGCTCGCCCTGCCGCCAGCTCAGCCGTCCGGCCTGCCAGCTGCCGGCGAGGCGCCCGGAGAAGTCCTCCACCAGCAGTCCCGGCACCTGATCGAGCAGCCAGCGGCTGCCGGCGCCCGTGCCGAGCAATCCACCCAGAACAGCCAATAGCAGCGCCAGCCCCAGCAGCAGGCCATACAACCCCAGTCTCAAGCCCTTCATAGCTCCGGTCCCATGGAGAAGTGCAGACGGAAGCTGCCGTCGTCGAGGCCGTGAGCCACGTCCACGCGCAGCGGACCGACCGGCGACACCCAGCGCACGCCGAAACCCACGCCGGTCTTGAGATCGGGCGAGGTTTCGGAATTGAAGGCGTTGCCCTGGTCGATGAAGGTAGCGATGCGCCATTTGTCGCGCAGCGCATACTGGTATTCCAGGCTGCCGGCGATCATGTAGCGGCCACCGATGTGGTCGCCGTCGGAGTTGGTCGGCGACAGCGTCTGGTACTCGTAGCCGCGCACGCTCTGGTCGCCGCCGGCGAAGAAGCGCAGCGACGGCGGCACCGTGGCGTATTCGTCGGTGAAGTTGCCGCCGAACTGCAACCGGCCGAGCAGGCGGTGGCGGCCGGCCAGGGTGGTCAGCCCCTTGAGCATCGCGGAGCTGTAGAGCAGGTTGGCGTCCGACAGCAGGCCCTCGCTCGCCGCGGCCATCTCCACCTGTAGGCGATAGCCGCGGCTCGGGTCGAGGGGATGGTCGCTGTTCAGGTAGGAATAGGCCACGCCCGGCAGCAGCAGGGTGCTCAGGCCGTTGTCGCTGCCGTAGCGGTATTCCTCGCGCTGCCATTTCAGCGAGAACACCTGCTGCCAGCCGTTGTCCAGCCGGCGGTGCCACTCCGAACCGACCTTGAGCAGCCGGCTACGGGTGTCGGTGTCGGCCAGCTCCTCGAACTGGTAGCCGCCGACGAAGCGCAGCTTGTCGGTCATCGGCGGGTCGAGGGGGATGTCGTACCAGAGGCCGACGTTCTGCTTGGGCTGCGACAGCTCCATTTCCGCGCCGTAGCTGTGCCCCTGGGGATTGGCCCAGTGGCGCGTCCAGTTGAGCCGCCCGCGCGGGCCGACGTCGGTGGAGAAGCCGGCGCCGATGCCGAAGCTGCGCGGCTTGCGCATGTGCAGCTGGACCAGCACCGGCACCACCTGGCCATTGACGCCGGCAGGGCTGGCGTCGACCCGCACGCCCTCGAAGTAGCCGCGCGCCTGGAGGTTCTGCTGCAGCTTGGCGATCAGCTCGGAGTCGTAGGGCGCGCCGGCCTCGAAGGGCACCATGCGCCGCATGAAGGCATCCTCGAACGGCGTTTCGCCCTCGAAGACCACCTCGCCCAGCCGGTAGCGCGGCCCGCTGGCATAGACCAGCTCGATGTCGGCGACGCCGGCGGCCGGGTCGATGAACAGGCGCTGGCGGGTGAAGCGGCCGGCGAAGAACCCGAAGCGTGATGCCTGGTTCTGGATCAGCTTCTTGGCGCTCTCGTAGCGGCCGTGGTTGAGCTGGGCGCCAGGCCTGAGACGGCGGCCCTGCGGCACGCGGAACGCCTCGAGCTGCGCCGCCGGCCCCTCGATGCGGATCTCGACGCGGCGCAGGCGCACCGGCTCGCCGGGAAGCACGCGCAGCAGCAGGGTCGGCGGAGCGCCGGGACGGACCTCGCTGGAAATCTGCGCATGGTAGTAGCCGAGCGCCTCGGCCGCGCTGCGGGCCTGCGCCTCGGCGGCCGGGGCGAGACGGCGCAGGGCCTGCTCGTCGCGCTCGCCGAGTTCGCCGATATAGCCCTCGATATTCGTCCGCAGGCTGGCGCGGGCCGGCTCGACCTGCACCTCCAGGCGGGCCTGGGCGAACACCGCAGAAGCGCAGAACAGCAGGCCCAGGAACGTCCCTGTATGGATGAAAACTCTCATGGGCAAGGATGCTAGCACGGCTGTTCGAGCGCTCCGACCGCTCTTGCCAAGCGTTTACATGGCACTCGCGTGCCGGTCAGGCATCCGTTTCCGCCAGCGGCTGCGGGCTGGGGTGAAAGAGGATGTGCTCGTGCACCGGTCCCAGCTCGACCAGGCCGACCTCCTGATAACCCTGGCGCTGGAGGAACTCCAGATAGTGCGGATCGCCGGTGTCGAGCACGATGCCGCGGGAGTTGCTGTCGCCGGTGCACCAGCGGTGCAGGGCCCCGAGCAGCTGTTCGCCGTAGTGCATGCCCTGGAACTCCGGACGCACGCCGATCAGCGGCAGCATGTGGTAGGCGCCCGGCGGCAGGCAGGCAATCACCGCCTCGTGGTAGTCCAGGTAGCGCCGGGTGCAGCGAAAGCCGGCGGTCAGCAGCATGCGCATCCGCCAGCTCCAGCTTTCGGTGATCTCCAGCCGGCGCTGCGGCGGGGAGATCAGCGCCACGCCGAGCAGCCGCTCGCCGAGCAGCAGACCGAGCGCCGGCAGGTCGTCGGCGAAGTGGCGCGACAGCAGCTCGCGCACGGTGGCGCGCACCCGCTGGTCGTAGCCAGGCCGGTCGGCCTCGAACAGGTAGGAGAAGGTCGGCGTGCGGCGGTAGGCCTGGTAGAGCAGCGAGCAGGACTCGCGCAGGTAGCCCCCATCGATGAGCCGAACTTCGGCAGGCGCGGTCATGGGCAGGGCCTCCTGGCAGCGGTTCGTTTCCCCTTCCTGCACGTTAGCACCGGGCTCCGGCAGCCGCCAGGCAGCTGGCCCGGCCGCGCGGTGATCGGCTAGCATGGCGGCCCCGCTTCGAACCGGCAGTCCCCCATGAAGATCGTCTCCTTCAACATCAACGGCCTGCGCGCCCGCCCGCACCAGCTCTCGGCACTCATCGACAAGCACCGGCCGGACGTGATCGGTCTGCAGGAAACCAAGGTCGCCGACGAGCAATTTCCCCGCGAGCAGATCGAGGCGCTCGGCTACCACGTGCACTACCACGGGCAGAAGGGCCACTACGGGGTCGCGCTGCTCTCCCGGCAGCCGCCGCTGGAGGTGCAGAAGGGCTTTCCCGAGGACGGCGAGGACTCGCAGAAGCGCTTCATCTGGGGCACCTACGCCGACACCGCCGGGCAGCCGGTCACGGTGATGAACGGCTACTTCCCGCAGGGCGAAAGCCGCGCCCATCCGCTGAAGTTTCCCGCCAAGACGCGCTTCTACGCCGACCTGCAGGCCCTGCTGGAAAGCCGCTTCGCCCCCGACCAGCCCCTGGCGCTGATGGGCGACTTCAACATCGCCCCGGAGGACGGCGACATCGGCATCGGCGCGGAGAACGCCAGGCGCTGGCTGCGCACCGGCAAGTGCAGCTTCCTGCCGGAGGAGCGCGAATGGATGGCCAGGCTCAAGGGCTGGGGCCTGCAGGACAGCTTCCGCGAACTGCACCCGGAGGTCTGCGACCGCTTCAGCTGGTTCGACTACCGCAGCCGCGGCTTCGAGGACGATCCCCGGCGCGGCCTGCGCATCGACCTGATCCTCACCTCCCGCGCCCTGCGTCCACGCCTGCGCCAGGCCGGCGTGGACTACGAACTGCGCGCCATGGACAAGCCATCCGACCATGCGCCGGTGTGGCTGGAACTCGACTGATCGCCGCAGACCGTGACCGGCTTCACAGCCGGGCACGACAGTCCGCGCCGTCCGTCAATCGTCACATAACCGCAACCAAACGGACTTATTCTCGCGCGACCCTCCCACCCGTGTAGTAGAAGGTGCCCTGCCCATGTCGCGCGCCCTGCCCGTGCCTGCCCGTTTTTCACGAAGCCCAGCCCGTTCCCTGCTGTTCGCCCTGCTCTGCTCCAGCCTGCCGTGGAGCGCCGCGGCTGCCCAGCCCAAGCCTGCCGCGCAGTCCCCCGTGCTGCGCATCCAGGGTTCCAACACCATCGGCGCCGAACTCGGCCCGGCCCTGGTGGTCGGCCTGTTCGAGCAGCAGGGCCTGCGCGAGGTACGTGTCGAGAATGGCGCGCAGGCGAACGAGCAGCGGGTCGTCGGCCTGGATGCCCAGGGCCGCCAGGTGCTGGCGGAAATCAGCGCCCACGGCTCCAGCACCGGCTTCGCCGCCCTGCAGGACGGCAGCGCCGATCTCGCCGCCTCCTCGCGGCCGATCAAGGACGGCGAGGTCGCCACGCTGACGGCGCTGGGCGACCTGCGCAGTCCGGCGGCCGAGCAGGTGATCGCCATCGACGGCCTGGCGGTCATCCTCCATCCGGCCAACCCGCTGCGCGCGCTCAGCCTGGAGCAGCTGGCCAGGGTGTTCGCCGGCGAGCTGAAGACCTGGGAAGAACTCGGTGGACGCGGCGGCGCGATCCAGCTGTATGCCCGCGATGCCCAGTCCGGCACCTTCGACACCTTCAACGAACTGGTGCTCAAGCCCCAGGGCAAGACCCTCGCCGCCAGCGCCAGGCGCTTCGAGTCGAGCAGCCAGCTGTCCGGCGCGGTGACCCAGGACCCGGCGGGAATCGGCTTCATCGGCCTGCCCTATGTGCGCCAGGCCAAGGCCCTGGCGATCTCCTCCGGCGAATCCCGGCCGATGCCGCCCGAGCCCGCGCTGATCGCCACCGAGGACTATCCCCTGGCGCGGCGCCTGTTCCTCTACAACCCGCCGCAACAGCCCAGCGCCTGGACCAAGGCCCTGGTCGAGTTCGCCCACAGCCCGCGCGGCCAGGAAGTGGTCGCGAAGAACGGCTTCATCGCACAGAAAGTGCAGGCGGTACACGTCGATCCCCACGCCGGCATGCCGCCAAGCTACCTGCAGCTGGCTCGCGAGGCCAATCGCCTGTCGGTGAACTTCCGCTTCCAGGAGGGCAGCGCCCTACTCGACAACAAGGCCCTGCGCGATGTCGAGCGCGTGCTCGCCTACCTGCGCGAGAAGGGCAAGCTGGAGAATTCGGTGGTGCTGGTCGGCTTCGGCGATCCCAAGCAGGACAGCGAACGCAGCGCCCTGCTGTCGAAGCTGCGGGCAATGGCGGTGCGCCGCGAACTGGCCAAGGGCGGCGTGACCTTCCGCGAAATCACCGGCCTCGGCGACGCCCTGCCAGTGGCCGCCAACAACGGCGAGGAAGGCCGGATCAAGAACCGCCGGGTCGAGGTCTGGGTGTACTGACTCCAGCGGAGGCGGGGCGCCCGCACGGCGCCCCGCCCGAACCGCTCAGCCGTTGCCGGCCTCCTCCGGTTCCTCGACCATCTCCAGGCTCAGTCCCTGCCAGGCGCTTTCCCCGCCGTTCCTGTCGGCGCCGGCCACCCCGCCGTCGCGGTGCAGCTTCAGCTTGAGACGCACGTTGTTCGCCGAGTCGGCGTTCTTCAGCGCCTCCTCCTCGCCGATGGCGCCCTCGTTGACCAGCTCGATCAGCGCCTGGTCGAAGGTCTGCATGCCGAGGTTGCGCGACTTCTCCATGATCTCCTTGATCTCGGACAGCTCGCTGCGCTTGATCAGGTCGCGCACCGTCGGCGTGCCGAGCAGCACCTCCACCGCGGCGCGGCGCTTGCCGTCGACCGTCTTGACCAGGCGCTGGGAGACGAAGGCCTTGAGGTTGTTGCCCAGGTCGTTGAGCAATTGCGGACAACGCTCCTCGGGGAAGAAGTTGATGATGCGGTCCAGCGCCTGGTTGGCGTTGTTGGCGTGCAGCGTGGAAATCGCCAGGTGACCGGTGTCGGCGAAGGCCAGGGCATGCTCCATGGTCTCGCGGTCGCGGATCTCGCCGATCAGGATCACGTCCGGCGCCTGGCGCAGGGTGTTCTTCAGCGCGGCGTGGAAGCTGCGGGTGTCCACGCCGACCTCGCGCTGGTTGATGATCGACTTCTTGTGCCGGTGCACGTATTCCACCGGATCCTCGATGGTGATGATGTGCCCGCCGCTGTTGCGGTTGCGGTAGTCGATCAGCGCCGCCAGGGAGGTCGACTTGCCCGAACCGGTGCCGCCGACGAACAGCACCAGGCCGCGCTTCTCCATCACCACGTCGAGGAGGATCTTCGGCAGCTTGAGGTCCTCGAAGCGCGGAATGTCCAGCTTGATGTTGCGCGCGACGATGGACACCTCGTTGCGCTGCTTGAAGATGTTGATGCGGAAGCGGCCGATGTTCGGCAGGGAGATCGCCAGGTTCATTTCCAGTTCGCGCTCGAACTCGACGCGCTGCTCGGCATCCATCAGCCCCTCGGCGATCTTCGCCACGGCGCCCGGCTGCAGCGGCTCCTGGCCGAGCGCCTTGAGCACGCCGTTGAACTTCGCGCAGGGCGGCGCGCCGGTGGACAGGTAAAGGTCCGAACCGTCCTGGGTGGCCAGGACTCTCAGCATCGATTGAATATCCATGGAATAGGTCCGCGAGGCATATGTCGTTCAAAATCAAACGGTTGTCAAACCGGTTCGGGCCACTCTAGCCAGCCCCTCCGATCTGGCACAATGCGCAGACTTCCAACTTGAGGACTCCTTCCATGGCCAAAGCGATGGCACGTCACATTCTGCTCGGCAGCGAGGCCGAAGCCGCGCAGTTGAAGCAGCGCCTGGCCAAAGGCGAGGACTTCGCCCAGCTGGCGCGGCGCCACTCGCTCTGCCCCTCGGGCAAGCGCGGCGGCGACCTCGGCGAGGTCCGTCCGGGGCAGATGGTGCGGGCGATCGACCAGGTGATCTTCAGGAAGGCCCTGCGCGAGATCCATGGCCCGGTGAAGTCGCAGTTCGGCTATCACCTGGTGCAGGTGTTCTATCGCGACTGAGGGGCGCTGCCCGCCGCCCTTGGGGCGATCAGCGAACGCCTTTTCCGGTCAGGCGCTTCCAGCGCCGGCATTCGGGGACGCATTATCCGCGAACCACTCATCGGTTGCGTTGCCCTCGAAATAGTTGTCTGATGACATACCTCATCAGAGTCTCCAGCCCGGAAAACCCCAATGCCCCGCGCGCCTTCGGCACCGCCCGTCCAGGGCAACACCCTGCAGATCCTTTCCATCGTCTGCTTCACCTTTCTCGGCTTCATGAGCATCGGCATCCCCATGGCCGTCCTGCCGGGGCTGATCCACCACGACCTGGGCTTCAGCACCCTGGTCGCCGGCCTGGTGATCGGCCTGCAGTACCTAGTGCAGTTTCATAGATGAAGTTGTGGAAATTATGGCATCAGGCGATGCTATGCCCCATGAAAGCACCTCTATTCGTTCGCCCTTTGACTACCGAGGAACGGCAGGCCCTGCAGGTTGGCTTGCGTGCCCGGGAAGCCTTCACGCTGCGGCGCTGCCAGATCCTGCTGGCCAGCGCTGACGGCAAGACCGCCACGGAAATTGCCGCTCTGTTCGGCTGCGCCACGCAAACCGTACGCAACACCCTGCGGGCCTTTGCCGCCGAGGGGGTGTCTTGCCTGACGGAGAAGTCGCATCGGCCCAAACGTGTCCGTCCCTTGCTTGCGGGCACGCAGGCCGAGCGCTTGCGCTCTTTGCTGCACCGCAGCCCCCGCGATTTCGGCAAGCCCACCCGCTTGTGGACCTTGAGCCTGGCCGCCGAGGTGGCCTTCGAGCAGGGGCTGACCGAACGGCAACTGAGCTATGAGTCGATCCGCCAGACGCTGATACGCCTGGGCGTGGGCTGGAAGCGGGCCAAGACCTGGATTACCAGCCCGGATCCCCACTATGCGCGCAAAAAAAGCGACGCGACTGGCTGATCGAACTGGCCACAACGCACCCGGACTGGGTGCTGGGTTTTCAGGACGAGGTCTGGTGGAGTCGTTTTGCGCGCCCATCCCTGAAGGCCTGGAGCGCGGGTCAGGCCCTGCGCCTGCAGCAGTTGTCGGTGGATCCGCAGGATGCCGGACCCAAGGCGCTGAGCTGCTATGGCCTGCTGCGCGCCGACACGGGGCAGATGCTGCTGCGTTTCGTCAAGGGCCGCCCGGTCAGCCAGGTGACCGAGGACTTCCTGGAGTGGGTCTGCGAGCGCCTGGCGAGCGAGGGGAAGAAGGCGCTGCTGATGATCTGGGACAACGCCAGCTGGCATATCAGCCACCGGGTGCGGGCCTGGATCGGGGCGCACAACCGCCGGGCCAGGGCCGAGGGTGGCGTACGGATCGTAACCTGCCGCCTGCCGAGCAAGAGCCCCTGGCTGAACCGGATCGAGCCCCGCTGGGTGCATGGCAAGCGGGCGATCCATGAACCCGAACGCCCGCTGACCAGCGCTGAGGTGATGGAGCGAGTCTGCACCTATTACGGTTGTGAACAGCTCCCGCCACTTGAACAGGATGTTGGTTGAAACTGCACTAGTCACCCTGCTGGTGCGCCCGTTTTCCTGCCGGGTGATCGACAGCGCAGGCCCCAAGCCGGCCCTAGTCTACGGGCTGACCGGCTGCGCCCTGGGCGGCCTGCTGATGCTGCTGGCCACGCTCTGGCCGGCCCTGCCGCTGCTCAGCCTGCTCGCCCTGGTGCTCAGCCGCCTGGTGCTGGGCGCGGCCCACAGCGTGCTCGGCGCCTCCGCGATCGCCTGGGGCATCGGCCAGGTCGGCAGCGCGGGTACCGCCCGGGTGATCTCCTGGAACGGCATCGCCAGCTATGGCGCCATCGCCCTGGGTGCGCCGCTCGGGGTCTGGCTGGTGGAGCGCTACGGCCTGCCCTGGATGGGCGCCAGCGTGCTGCTGATCGCCCTGTGCGGACTCGCCCTCGCCTGGCGCAAGGTGGGCGTGCCGGTGGTCGCCGGCGGGCGGCTGGGCTTCATGAGCGTGCTCGGGCGGGTCAGCCCCTACGGCCTGACCATGGCCCTGGGGACCCTCGGCTACGGCACCATCGCCGCCTTCATCACCCTCTACTACGACAGCCGCGGCTGGTCCTGGGCGGCATACGCGATGACCGCCTTCGGCCTGAGCTTCATCGCCGCCCGCCTGCTGTTCGCCCAGGCGATCGACCGTCTCGGCGGCTACCGGGTGGGCATCGCCTGCCTGCTGGTCGAGGGCGGCGGCCTGCTGCTGCTCTGGGCGGCGCCCGGCCCACTGTCGGCGATGCTCGGCGCGGGGCTGAGCGGCTTCGGCTTCTCGCTGGTGTTTCCCGCCCTCGGCGTGGAAGCGGTGAAGAGCACACCGGCATCGAACCGCGGGGCGGCGATCGGCGCCTATTCGCTGTTCCTCGATCTGGCGCTGGGCGTCGCCGGCCCGCTGATCGGCCCGCTGATCGGCCTGCTGATCGGCAGCCACGGCTTCCGCTCGATCTTTCTGGTCTGCGCGCTGGCCTCCTTCCTGGGCCTCGGCCTGACCCTGGCCCTGCAGTACCGCAGCACCCGTCAACCCAGCGAAGCCGAGACGGCGCTGGCGACAGTCGAGGTGGATTAGCGCCCTGCCCGGGCGGACAGCTTCAGTGCCGGCGCTCCGGCCCCGTCAGTCCCAGCTTCTCGATGCGGGCTGAAGTTGAACTGGGGACAGCAGGGCTTCAGGTAAGTGGCATTGCCCGGCGTCGCCGCCTCGACGCTGCCCGGCATGACGAGGCCGGCCGCCGAAGTTGCCAGCACAAGGGCCCGCATATCGAAGATCCGGCGGCATCGAGCGCTGCGCACCGTCGGACGCGCAGGATCATCTGAAGCTTTCCCTAGCTTGGAATTTTTAGCCGGCGAGGCATATGCGAACCTGCTGTGCACAAGCCTTTGCAACACAAGCGTGAAACGTCCACTTGCCTCCGTCAGGCCTGCCGCTTGAAAAGCATTGCCACTTCGAAGTGCCCAAAATCAACCCAAGACCGCATTAAACATGCTTTGCAAGCACAGAGGAAACGTTCCAACAATGGCAATTGTTTACTAAACAACCATTTTCCCCCAACAGAACATAAAGAACCTTTTAAATTTTTATAGGAAAAATTCTTACTGGCAAATTAATGGCCACCCCTCCCCTAATCCAGAGAACGGCATGGCAAGATTCTGTGAATTACCGGACTCAGCCAGGCAGCCGGTCGCTTACTTGCAATGGCAAGGGCCCCTGTAGAGCAACCATGACTATGAAAAGCAGCTTGCCAAACAAAATTTCAAAGACTAAGTTAGCGCTATCTCATATAAAAACTGAACTTGCCCAAGCATGCACGCATGTCACCAGCCCGCTTCTTTGGATAGGCGAGGTGGCAGACAACAAGAACAACAAGACAATGGCGGCAGACTTAACTTTGCGGTGATTTGTTGCGTCCCGCAAAGACAGCGCTGTCCCGACGATTAGGAAGGTATCCATGCTTCCAGCCAGTAGTACGTCGGTAAACGCAGGGAACACCGGTTGCGGGCTACCCTGCGCTCCCCAGGCACTTTGCCAACATAGTGATTTCACTCTCCAGCATTGGAGATTCGATTTCCATCCCACCCACACCGTCACTACGGTGCACTCGATGCAGGCTGCCAGCAGCTATAGGGCTGCCTCTTGCAGCATTCAGGCAAGCCTGCACACGACACACTCAGTCATCGGGCGATTGCCATCCATACCGGGCCGGCAAGTCTCCCCGTGGTTGCGTATCGGGGAGGCGTTGCCAGCGCGCGCACCTCGATGCCTCGAAGCGATGGCTCGAAGCTTCGGCTGAGACTCGCTGAACGATCCTCCCCTATCCAAAGCAACCGGCTCCCGCTCGGAGCGGCTGCACGACGGCGATCTTCCAACGTTGTTATCCCCCCAAAAAAAAGGAAATGATATGCAGCCAATAAGGTTTCGCAAAACACTGCTGAGCGTCATGGTAAGCGCTGTGGGCCTCTGTCAAACCGCGCTGGGTGCCGCCCCCGGTACCGGCGTGGTGGAGAGCGTGGCCCCGGGTGCGCCGGGGAAAGCACCGTTTTGGTCCTATTCGGGAAAAACCGGTATCGGCACCTCCTACGAGCAGTACAACGAAGATGGCCAATATGCCCGTTCGGCGGCCACCGGTCCCGTGTCGAAAGTCTGGTTCTCCCTGGCCCAGGGGATCGTCACCGAGACCATGTTCGGCTTGATTCATGAAGCTCAGCTCAGGGAGTTGCAACTGGTTATCCAGGGGCCGGACTTCGTGGATCTGGAAGCGCAGGACACCGACAGCGAAATCCACTACCTGTCGGTCGACGGCGAGGGCCGCCCCAATTCGCTCGCCTACAAGATCATCAACCGCGACAAGGAAGGCCTGTACGAGATCGAGAAACATGTGTTCACCGATCCGAACACGAACTCCCTGATGATGCGGGTCATCTTCCACAGCACCGACCCGGCCATCCAGGCCTATGTGCACGTCGATCCGGCGATCGGCAACACCGGCAGCGGCGACACCGCCTTCGTCGACCGGCAGGCGCTGTACGCCCAGCAAGACGAGACGACGCTGGTGGTCAAGGCCAGCCAGCCCCTGGAGAACGCCACCGTCGGCTTTGCCGGAACCTCCGACGGCCTGACCGACCTGAAGAAGGATGGCAAGCTCGACAACCAGCACACCAGCACTGGGTCACAGCAGGGCAACGTCGCCCTGCTGGCGCGCCTTCCCTTGAAGGGCACCGAAACCACAATCGACCTGGTCGTCGGGTTCGGGAAGAGCCGCAAGGAAGCCGACAAGGCGGCGGACAAGACGCTTGCCCGCGGCTACGCCAAGGTGCTGGCCCACTACAATGGCGAGGGCAAGGCGATCGGCTGGCAGGATTATCTGCAATCCCTGTCCGCCCTGCCGGCCATGTATGCGCAGAGCACGGACAACGGCAAGCTGCTCAACGTCAGCGCCATGGTGCTCAAGGCCCAGGAAGACAAGAGCAACGCCGGGGCGCTGATCGCCTCCCTGTCCAACCCATGGGGCGATACGACTTCCGCCGAGCAGAGCAGTACCGGCTACAAGGCCGTCTGGCCACGTGACTTCTACCAGTGCGCGATGGCGCTGCTGGCGCTCGGCGACCGCCAGACGCCGAAGGTTGCCTTCGAATACCTGAAGAAGGTTCAGGTCAGAGAAGACACCCCCGGCAACGAGGGCGCTACCGGATGGTTCCTGCAGAAAACCCATGTCGATGGCGAGCTCGAATGGATGTCGGTCCAGCTCGACCAGACCGCCATGCCCATCATGCTGGGCTGGAAACTCTGGCAGGCCGGGATACTGGACGACAAGCAGATCACCGACTGGTACCAGAACATGCTCAAGCCGGCGGCGGAATTCCTGGTCACGGGAGGTCAGCTCAAACTCGGCTGGAACGATTGGAACATCACCCCACCGCTGACCCAGAATGAGCGCTGGGAAGAGCAATGGGGCTACTCGCCCTCGACCACGGCAGCGCTCATCGCCGGCCTGGCAGCGGCCTCCGACATCGCCGAGCATGCGGGTGATACCAATGCGGCGCAGACTTTCCTGAACACCGCAAAAGGTTACTCCGACAAAGTGGAAGCGAGCATGTTCACCCGCAGTGGCGAGCTGGGCGACGGACGCTATTACCTGCGCATCACCCAGAACGACGACCCCAACGACGGCGGCACCCTGAGTTACAGCAACGGCTACGCCGGACTGCCGGAAAGCCAGATTCTCGACGCCGGTTTTCTGGAGCTGGTGCGTTACGGCGTTCGCCCCGCCACCGATCCCCACATCGTCGATTCGCTGGGAGAGCTCGACAGCCAGGTGCTGCCCGAGCACCTGAAGGTTAAATACACCTTCACCTACCCCGGAGTCGTAGGCGAATTCCCCGGCTGGCGTCGCTACGGCAACGATGGCTACGGCGAAAATCTAAACACCGGCGGCAACTGGATGACCTCCGAGCCGGGCTCGGACCGGGGCCGGGTCTGGCCGTTCTTTACCGGCG
This sequence comes from Azotobacter chroococcum, assembly GCF_002220155.1. Taxonomy (NCBI): domain Bacteria; kingdom Pseudomonadati; phylum Pseudomonadota; class Gammaproteobacteria; order Pseudomonadales; family Pseudomonadaceae; genus Azotobacter; species Azotobacter chroococcum. The sequence continues at coordinate 2,459,882 of NZ_CP011835.1, forward strand.
AGCGGGGCCATTACGAGCTGGCGCTCGCCAAGGCCCGGTTGCCGGAAGGGGTCAGCACGTTGAGCGACGAGCAACTGATGCAGCTCAAAAATACCTACGTCAAGAGCATGGAGCTGTTCGCCAATGAAGGCATGATGCTGCCGGAACAGGTCTGGGACGGCGTGGGTGACAACAGCACCCATGGCTTCGAGAAGGGAGAAGGCACGAACTCCGCCACCCCCCTGGCCTGGACCCATGCCGAATACGTCAAGCTGGTTCGCTCGATGACCGACCAGGCGGTGTGGGATCACTACCCCATCGTCCAGGAAAAACTCGCGCAATGACCTGAGGGTGCACATCGCGCCGGGCAAGCGCCGCACCGCTTGCCCGGCACGTCAACAAGGCGCCCCCAGCATTACCATCACATCAACTTTCGCATCAGCTCGGCCAAGGCCTCCACCTAGGCTCGCACCGAACCCTCAAGCCCTTTCGCCACTTGGCATTGCCATAGCGGCGCACGCCTTGCTTTCCGCTGTCGATTACCGAGCTCTGTCAAGGGAGCCGAGGCGCTGAGCTGCGCTGCAGCATGAGCGCGAAGGGCAACTGCTACGACAACGCCTGTGCCGAGAGCTTCTTCCACAGCCTGAAGGTTGAGTGCATCCATGGGGAACGCTTCGGTACGCGTGCCCAGATGCGAGCAACCGTGTTCGAATACATCGAAGTCGACTACAACCGCCAGCGGCGCCACAGCACGCTGGGATACATCAGCCCGGAATCCTTCGAGCTCCGGATGAGTGCTTAAAACCCTGTCCACGACTGCTGGTCAAGAGCACTTCGGTAATGCCCACGATCCTGGGCGAAGGAATAAAGAAAGCCATCCAAGCAAGACCTCGGCAATAGACAGCGCTATCCATGGATGGTCGCACTGCCACCCAGCCAAGCCTATTGCCACTATCGTGTTATTTTTATTGATTATCGCTGGGCTGCATTAAGGCAATACCTGGAACCCGGCGACTCCATTCTCATAAAGATAGCGCTATCCTGAAAAAATAAACATCTTTTGGCAATCTCGAAACCACAGATAATCATTAATTTCTACCTGGATGAAACTATTCAGCCGTAGCAGCTCAATATCATTGCAACTGGCGCCAGGCCTTCCTCCACATCGCCATCAATATGGCCAGCACAGTTCTATCAAGCTGCGCGAAGCTCGCGGGGCCAGGCGAAGTTCGTTATCACTCTCGGCAAACCGAAAAATCGGGCTATAACCGATACAAGTTTGGAGCTTTCATTTATTCAGAAGTACCTGCCTACCGCGATCGAACGGCAAACAACCGGAAATGCATATGCGGTGATGGCCGGCGTGATGTATGTGAGCAGTCCGAAACTTCCACAGGTTTCCATCTTCAGGCACGACCTGAGCCGGCTGCGCCCCCGTCATCCTTTCCTGGCACCCGCCACGCGCATGAAGCCGGCGATCCAGCCACGATGGCGACAGGGCCTGCTCGGGCGCCACTCCGTCCACGTGCAGCACCGAACGGCGCTCCCCCTCAAACGGACCGAGCTTCTCCCCGGCCGCGTCCTGCCAGGGCCGCGGGCCGGTGTGTCGCCCTTTCCTTCCCGCAGGGAAGCGCTCGAGTGTGTTGCCGCCGCTGCGCTACCGCGTCCAGCTCGAACCCAGAGGCCGGACCTGCAACGAGTCGAGCATCGCGCTGCCGCCCTCGGAGAAGAGCTGTACACCGTCGCTCGTCGCGCCCGGGAAGATCTGCGCGGTGATGACGGTCTGCCCCTGGTCACCGAAGACCTCCACCGACGACCAGTCGACGAGCACATGCAGCCGGATCTTGCCATCCCTCGCGGTCAAGGGCGCCCGCTGAACGCCGGGGAAGTCGGTGCTGAAGCTGCCCTCGCCGGAGCGCGTCCGGTCGACGTAGATTTCGCCGGCCTCGGCGTCGTAACCGATGAGGGTTTCCTCGCCGTTGCCACTACGGACCTTCAGCCCGGCCCGCTTCGCGTCGCCGGAAAGCAGGTCGGCCTTGATCTCGAACGCCTTGCCCTGCAGCGGAAGCGTGGTCGTGCCGGACGGAATCTGCTGTTGGCTGAACGTCTGCCAATCCTCTCCCAGCAGATCAAGCTCCTGCACGGGCTGCTGAACCAGCCGGAGAGCGCCATCGATGGTGCGCAAGGCAAACTCGCGCGGAATACTCATCGCGCCACGCCAGGGGCTCGTCGGCGTCAATTGGCCGTAATTCCAGTTGTTCATCCAGCCGATCGCGAGGCGGCGCGCATCGGGCACGTTGTTGAAGGTGATCGCGGCGTAGAAATCCTTACCGTAATCCACCCAACTGCTGCGCTGCAGGAGCGACAGCGCGGGCTCATCCGCAAACATGAAGTGGTCGGCGAGGATGTAACCCCAGCCGCCCGTGTTCCTGTCCCTGAGCTGGATCTGGGCGGTCTGGCCGATAAGGTTCCGGACGTTCCATGCAGCCCAGTCCAGCGTGGTGCTGTTGGGCCCCGTCGTCGATCGGACCACTTCGCCATCGATGAGCAGGTTGACCGTAGTTTCCGTGGGGCGCGGCAAGGCCGGCTCGTCGGAGAACATGAAGTGGTCCGCGTTGATGTGTCCCCAGCCACCGGTGTTGCTGTCGACGATCTCGATGCGCGCCGTCTGGCCCCTGAGCTCGGAGACGTCCCAGTGGGTCCAGTTGAGGGCCTCGCTGTCCTGACCGGTGGCCGTGCGCACCACCTCGCCATCGACGACCAGATTGACCGCTGTCGGAGGATTGTTGGCAGTGCCGGGATAAGGATGGGCGCCACCACCGACCAGAAAATTGATGTAGTCGCTCATGACGGTGAACCCGGGCGAGACAATCGTGCCGGTTCCGTTGTCATAATCGATGAAGGTGTTGACCAGTTGGTGCCCCTCGTAGCCGCTGACGGACTGCTGGCCTGCGAGTGTGCCGGCCGCCGGCGCGCTACCGGCGAAGGTGCCGGTGGCGCTCCAACCGCTGCCGTAACTGCTCCCCTCGAAGTCGGCGAATACCGAGCCGGCGGGTACCGCCTGGTCCGAGATCGCGGGATCGTGCGGATGCTTGCCTCCGCCGACGAGGAAGTTGAGGTAAGGGCCTTCGATGGTAAAGGGGGGCGATGTCAGGGTTCCCGTTCCCAGGTCCGCCTCATGGTAACTGTTGACCAGGCCGCCACCGAGATATCCGCTCACCTCGCCCTGCGGCGAAATCGTGCCGGAGATCGGGCCCGAGCCGAAGGCGGTACCGGTCGTGGTCCACTCACCGTAGTCGCGCTCCTCGAAGCCCTGGTAGAGCTCGCCGGGGGGCGGCGTATAGTCGCCGAGGACATTGTCGGCCCGAAAGGTCGTCCCGTCGAAGTCGCCGACGAAGTACTGCATGCCGGAGCCGCCCGCGATGCTGCCGGGATTGAGGCTGACCAGAAGCACCCACTTGATCCGGCCGGAATCGCCGTCGACGGGAAGCGGAAAGAGGTCGGGACACTCCCAGGCCCCCCCCGTGGCGTTGGCGGGGCCGAAGTCGCTCATGTGCGTCCAGTTCTTCAGATCGGGCGAGCTGTAGAGCTTGACCTTGTGCTCCAGCGCCGCGACCACGGCCATGACCCACTTCTGCCCCGGCGCGTACCAGAACACCTTCGGATCGCGGAATTCCGCCGAACCGATGTCGAGCACGGGATTTCCGGCGTATCGCGTCCAGGTACGGCCGCGGTCGGTGCTGTACGCAAGCGACTGCGCCTGCGATCCCGGCCGTGCGCTGGTGTAGATGGCCACCATCGGCGGATTGCGCCGGCTCCCGAAACCGCTGGTGTTGTGCTTGTCGACCACCACGCTGCCGGAAAAGACCATTTCGTCGCCCTGTTCGGGAATGGCCACCGGCAAGTGCTCCCAATGCATCAGATCCGGGCTGACGGCGTGCCCCCAGGACATATGCCCCCAGGTATCGCCGAACGGGTTGTACTGGTAGAACAGGTGATATTCGCCGTCGTGGTAGACCAGTCCGTTCGGATCGTTCATCCAGTTCTCGGCGGGACTGAAGTGGAACTGGGGCCGGTAGGGTTCCTGATAGGTGCCATTGTCCGACGCCCCGGCGGCATCCTGCATGGCGAGGCTGGCTGCGGAAATCGCCAGCGCAAGGAGCCGTATGGCCGAGCGTCGGCAGACCAAGGCATCACGCCCCCGACTTGCATGCTTGTCATTGTTCATTTTTCAGCCTTCCCTAGCTTGGATTTTTCAGGCGGCCAGGCATATACGGGCTTACCATGCACAAGCCTTTACAACAAAAGCGCGAAACGTTGAGCTATTTATTTGAGTTCACCCCCAGCGCATTGCAACTTCGTCTCGACTGAGAACACTCCCTCCCAAAACAAATCCCCAGGAACATTGTCTATCCAGCAGGCGCGCACTCGTGACCGGCAACGCAGCACATGACTTTCAGCGAACCCCAAAGTCACTTTTTCTATCGTGCGAAGAGCATCCGTTTTTATTCGGGCGACACCGCCTCCCAGCCAGGCGCCTGACTGCAAAACCAGCACTGGCGTGCATCCTGATAGTTCACCCGGAGAAATACTTGCCGCCAGCGGCTCCATCGGCAAATAATTATTGAGGCAAAGCGACGCACTTTAGCTGACGTATTGAATCATCACATCCATCGACAGCCTGCTTGACCTGCCTCACCAAACCACAAATCGAGCGTCAATCAACACCTACCTGACTCCAGAACTTTCGCCATATCGAAGAAGCTACCCATCCCTGTTTCGCAGCCCAGAAAAGCAACTTCAAGAGCGCAATTACAGTATCCGCATGGATACTCTGTCACTTTCATTAATCTGAGCCAGCCAACGTCCCTAACATGATGACGCCTCCAATAAGGCTCATGTCTGAAAGCATAGGAGAAACGTTTCAGCAATGACAACTCACACCAAGAAATTATTTCCACGAACGCAATGTAAGATTGTTTTTAATTGTTATGGGAAAAGTGCCGATCTGGCCAAATACTGGCCATGATCGGTCCAAGGGTCGCGCGGCAAGATGCCATTAACGGTGCAATCGACCTGGCCCCTGGGCCGCTGATGCTTCTGCCTTCCGTAATCGTCCGAAGTCAGGCTGGCAAAGCACTGGCCCCACTTGTGCCTTTTGTCGGCCACTCGGACAGCTTGCGAAGATCGTGCATTACTTCTTCAAGGACAGCCCCGGAAGCCTGAGCAGGCGCTCAGACACCAGACTTTGAGGGCCTTTCGCAGTCTGTGCAGGCGATGCGCAGAAGTCTTGCCCGGATGCCGGAATCGTGCGCTCGGGCGCAGGTTGCATCGGCGGCTTCGCGCAGGGCAGGAAGGACTCCGGACGCTGTCCGCACAGGCGTAAACGGTAAAAAGACTCAATGGTCAATGACAGGCTTCAGCTTCTGGCTCGCATCAACAGAATCTGTGGCGGCCATGACTGACTGCGCGACAAAGAGCAGTTACATCCACCGAGCATGCCGTAATGCAATCAAAGGATCTGATGATGAACCTGATGATGAAGCCGAACTGGACTCCCGACAGCTGGAGAACCAGGCCCATCCAGCAGCAACCCGAATACCCCGATACCTCCCATCTTGCCCAGGTCGAGGCAACCCTGGCCGGTTATCCGCCGCTGGTGTTCGCCGGCGAGACACGCGAGCTGCGCCGGCTGTTCGCCGAGGTCAGCCAGGGACGCGCCTTTCTGCTGCAGGGCGGCGATTGCGCGGAGAGCTTCGCCGAATTCTCCTCGAGCAAGATCGGCGATACCGTGAAAGTGCTGTTGCAGATGGCGGTGATCATGACCTTCGCCGCCGGCTGCCCGGTGGTCAAGGTCGGACGCATGGCCGGCCAGTTCGCCAAGCCGCGCTCGGCGGGCAGCGAAACCGTCGACGGCGTCACCCTGCCCGCCTACCGCGGCGACATCGTCAACGGCATCGACTTCGACGAAAGGAGCCGGACACCGGACCCGCAACGCCTGCTGCGGGCCTATCACCAGTCCACCGCCACCCTCAACCTGCTGCGCGCCTTCGCCCAGGGCGGCTTCGCCGACCTGCATCAACTCCACCAGTGGAACCTCGACTTCATCTCTGACGAAGCCCTGTCGGAAAAGTACAGCCAGCTGGCCGGCCGCATCGACGAAAGCCTCGCCTTCATCCGCGCCTGCGGTCTGAAGAGCACGCCGCAGTTGCACAAGACCAGCTTCTTCACCGCCCACGAAGCGCTGCTGCTGAACTACGAGCAGGCCCTGACCCGCCAGGACAGCCTGACCGGCGAGTGGTACGACTGCTCGGCGCACATGCTGTGGATCGGCGACCGCACCCGCCAGCCGGACGGTGCCCACGTGGAATTCCTGCGCGGCGTCGGCAACCCGATCGGGGTGAAGGTCGGCCCCAGCATGGACCCGGACGAGCTGCTGCGCCTGATCGACAGCCTCAACCCGGACAACGACCCGGGCCGCCTCAATCTGATCGTGCGGATGGGCGCGGACAGGGTGGAAGAACATCTGCCGGCGCTGATCCGTGCGGTGCAGCGCGAAGGCCGCCAGGTGCTGTGGAGTTCCGATCCGATGCACGGCAACACCATCAAGGCCGGCGGCTACAAGACTCGCGCCTTCGAGAGCATCCTGCATGAGGTGCGGCAGTTCTTCGCCGTGCACCGGGCCGAGGGCAGCCATGCCGGCGGCATCCACATCGAGATGACCGGGCAGAACGTCACCGAATGCATCGGCGGCAGCCGTGCGGTCACCGAAGAGCGACTTTCCGATCGCTATCACACCCACTGCGATCCGCGCCTGAATGCCGACCAGGCTCTGGAGCTGGCCTTTCTGATCGCCGAATCGATCAAGCCCAAGCACCCGAAGGCCCCCCGGCACAACGGCACGCGATCGGGCCATAGGTATCGGCTGCTGGAAGTTCGCTGATTTCAGTGGCGGTCTCTGCGACACCGGCCATGACCGCTCTCATGGCCGGCTACCGCCGGAGGTGGCAACGCTCGACGCAGGCGGCAAACACGCCGGCAAGCGCGCATTGCGGAGGTCGGGTCCGGGCATGAGACAGTCGCAGGCCAGCGCCTTCGCACGCGAGGGCGCGGATGGATGTGGGGCGGCCCCGCAGCATTCACTCAGTCAGGCATGCCTGATCCTGTCCGCCGGCGACATGCCGAAGCTTTCGCCCCAGCGCGGCGCTCCCGGCACCTCCAGGCCGAAGCAGTCGAGCGCCCGGGCCACCGAGTGATCGACGATGTCGGCAATGCTCTGCGGCTCGGTGTAGAAGGCCGGTACCGGCGGATGGATGATGCCACCCAGCTCGGTCACGGTCAGCATGTTGCGGATATGCCCGGCATGCAACGGGGCCTCGCGGACCATCAGCACCAGGCGCCGGCGCTCCTTCAGCGCCACGTCGGCCGCACGCGTTAGCAGCGTGGTGGTCACGCCGCTGGCGATCTCCGCCAGGGTGCGCACCGAACAGGGCGCCACCAGCATGCCGAGCGTTCGGAACGAGCCGCTGGAAATGCTGGCGCCGACATCGCCGATCGGGTGTACATGGTCAGCCAGCGCGTACAACTCGTCACGCTTGAGGCGGGTTTCGTAGGCGCGGGTCATTTCTCCCGCGCGCGACACCACCAGATGGCTTTCCACCTCCAGGGCCCTTAGCATCTGCAGGGCCCGGATACCGTAGATGATGCCGGTGGCGCCGCTGATGCCGACGACCAGCCGTTGCGCGCTCATGAGCGGGCCTGCGGAAAGAGCTCGGGCGCGAAGGGGTGCGGGTCGACGTCACGGAATTTCGCCCGCTCGAAGCGCTCCCGCAGATGCCAGGGCGCCGTGCAGTCGAAGATGGTCTTGCAGGTCAGGCCGCGCGCGGCGATCGACGGGCTGTACTCCGGGACTTGCGACGGGTCGAGCACGTGGCCGGGCACGCCGGGCACGAAGATCGTGTCCACATCGCCCTGGTAGCGGGTCTGCATGGCCCAGAGCACATCGTCGGAGTCGAAGGGGTCGACGTCCTCGTCGACCAGGATGACGTTCTTCAGCTCGCGGTAGACGGCAAGCGCGATGAGCGCGGCCTGGCGCTGGCGGCCTTCGTCGCCCGGCCGGCGCTTGGCCACCTGCAGCACGGCGAGCAGCTTGCCGCCGCCGGCGGTATGCGCATACACGTTCTTCAGCAAGCCCGGCATGGCCCGTTCCACGGCGTTGCGGATGCTCGCCTCGGTGGGAATGCCGGCCAGGTTGGTGTGTTCCTCGCCGGGGCCGACCAGGGTCTGCAGGATCGCCTGCCGGCGCATGGTGACGGCAGTCACGCGGATGACCGGCAGCGAAGGGTTGGCAGGTCCCGTGTAGCCGGGAAACTCCGGCATGGCGCGGCCGCTGTCGGTGTTGATGTCCTCGCGCAGGCGCTCGTGGGGCAGGATCTCGCCCTCGATCACCACCTCGGCGCGGGCGATCGCCTTCTGCCCGATGCTGACCGCCTCGACCAGCTCCACCGGCCTGCCGCGCAGGCCGCCGGCGATCTTCAGCTCGTCATAGCCCAGCGGCGTGGTCGGCGCCTCGAAGCAGGAGCCGATGAGGATCGCCGGGTCCAGCCCCATGTTGATGGTCACCGGCAGCGGCTTGCCGGCCGCCTCGGCCTTCTGGCGGAACTTGTCGATGTGCCGATCGGGGGCGAAGAAGATTGACAGCCGGTCCCGGCCCTGCACGCACAGGCGGTGGATGGTGACGTCGGCATGGCCCTCCTCCGGGTCGCTGCCCAGTACCAGGCCGAGACAGAAGAACGGACCGGCGTCCTCGTCGGTGTTGGTCGGTGCCGGCAGCAGTTCGCGCAGATCGAAGCCGGGGTCTTCGGCGCGGTGGACGATCTCCTGGCACGGCGCCTGCTCCCTCGGGACGACCACCGGATCGATGGCCTTCTCGATCGCCTCGCCCATGCGCTCGGCCAGCCGGTCGGGCGTGGTGTCGAGCAGCAGGGCGACCCGTTCGCGGCTGGCCATCACACCCACCAGCACCCGCGAATCCGGATAGCCCTTGATGTGATTGAACATCATCGCCGGCCCCAGCCGGGTCGGACGCTTGACGGTGCCGCCTGCCCCGACACGCTTGTAGACCCCGGCCAGTTCGCCATGCGGGTCCACCGGATGGTCGGTGTGCAGGAGCTGCCCCGGCACTTGCTGCAGACGCGCCAGAGCGCTGCGCAGGTCATTGATGGGCGGGAAATCGATGAAGGCGGGGAATGGCTGTTCCATAGGTTGAAAAGTCCATTTTCAGAAGATATATCCATGCCTCCTGGCGTACACACTGAAATTCTCGCTGGAAATGCGCTGGACCTTGAGCCTGTGCAGGAAACTTCCCGTACAGGCATTCCCATGGCCACCGGCCATGAGCCCTCATGCATGCAAGACAACAAGCCAGGCGGCTTTACATTCCTGCATTCGATTGTTGTTTGCAGCAGCGCTGTAAAGATAGCCCCACCTGCCTGCCGCTCAAGCCCTGCCATCGGAAACCACGGTGTTTCTGCTGGCGACACCCGTGTAGAGAGCCGGTCGATTCGGCCCTGGGACTCTTGCCGACTGTCTGAAGGCCTGGCATTTCAGCGACTTGCCGGTCGTCCATCTGGGACTCCGCTCCCTAGGGCCTGTTGACGTTTTGGCGTAGGCCGCGACGGCGGCCCGTTTGGCGCAGAACAAGGAACGAGGAGAGAAGTTTGGTCATTCCAAATGAACGACGAGCGACGCCGTGCTGCGCCAAAGGGGCCCCGTCCCTTCGGGTTGCGCGGCAACGCGGCTCACGCCAAAACGTCAACAGGCCCTAATGCCGGCGGTCCGGCCGGGCCAGCCCCAGCTTCTCGATGCGGTAGCGCAGCATGTCGCGCGTCAGGCCCAGCAGCCGCGCCGACTTGGTCACGTTCCAGTCGGTCTTGTCCAGCGTGCGCAGCACCATGTCGCGCTCCACCTCGGGCAGATTGAGTCCCTCCTCCGGCTGCGCCGGCTCGCAGTCCCGGGCCGCCGGCGGGCGTGGCTCGCCGCCCTCCATCAGCTCCGGGCAGAGGGCCAGCTGGGCCGGGCCGACCAGGTTGCCCGGCGCCAGCAGGGCGGTCTGCTCCAGCATGTTGCGCAGCTCGCGCACGTTGCCCGGCCAGCTGTAGCGCTGCAGCAGTTCCCGGGCCTGTGCGTTGAAGGCCAGGCCGGGCTTGCCGTAGCGCTTGCCGTGCAGGGCCAGGTAGTGCTCGGCCAGGGCGATCACGTCGTCGCCGCGGGCGCGCAGCGGCGGCACCCTGATTTCGATGATCCGCAGGCGGAAGAACAGGTCGCGGCGAAACTTGCCCTGCTGCACCATCCGCTCCAGGTTGCAGTTGGTGGCGGCGACGATGCGCAGGTTGACCCGCCGCTCCTTGACCGCCCCCAGCCGGCGGATGCTGCGGTCCTCCAGGAGCTTGAGCAGCTTGGCCTGCAGCGACAGCTCGATCTCGCCGATCTCGTCGAGGAACAGCGTGCCGCCGTCCGCCGCCTCGACCAGGCCGACCCGCCGCTCCTTGGCGTCGGTGAAGGCGCCCCGCTCGTGGCCGAACAGCTCCGCCTCCAGGAGGTGCGCCGGAATCGAGGCGCAGTTGACCTCGACGAAGGGACCGTTGCGGCGGCTGCCGTCGAAATGCAGGGCGCGGGCGACCAGTTCCTTGCCGGTGCCGGTCTCGCCCTGGATCAGCACCACCGGCAGGTCGGCGTCGGTCATCCGGCTTTCCGCCTCCAGCAACTGGCGCACCGTCGCCTTCATCGCCAGCATCGCCGGCGAGCTGCCGATCAGCGCGTCGAGCCCGGCGTCGCGGGCCTCGCGCGCCTGGTAGAAGGACAGCGCATGCTCTAGGCGCTGGGCCTCGAGCGCCTTGTCGATCAGCAGCTTGAGTTCGGCCAGCACCACCGGCTTGGTCAGGTAGTGGTAGGAGCCGGCCTTCATCGCCGCCACCGCGTCCTCCACGTTGCCGTAGCCGGTCATCACGATCGGCTTGATCTGCGGGTCCAGGGCGCGCACCCGGGCGATCAGCTCCAGCCCGCTCATCCCTGGCAGGGAGCGGTCGGTCAGCAGCACGTCGGGACGATGGGTCCCGAGCATCGCCAGCGCTTCCTCGGCCGAGCTGCAGACCAGCGCCTCGTAGTGCTTGCGCTCGAGATACGTCTGAATGTTGCTCGCCAGCGTCGCGTCGTCCTCGACGATCAGAATGCTGTGCTCCATTGTGGCTATCCCCCTTCTGCAATCCTGAAGACCAGACACACGTCGGTCCCCTCCTTTTCCCGGCTGTCCAGCCGGATGGCGCCGCCGAAGCGCTCCATGATCCGCTTGACCAGCACCAGCCCGACGCCGAGCCCGCCGCGCTTGGTGGTGTAGAAGGCCTTGAAGGCCATCGCCATCTGCTCCTTGGTCATACCATTGCCGCTGTCGCCGATGGTCAGGCGCAGGCGCCGCTCGAGGGCGTCGACAGCGATGCGGACGCGCAGCGAGCCGCCCCGCGGCATGGCCTCGAGGGCATTGGAGATCACGCTGTTGAGCACCTGGGCGAACAGCAGCCGGTGACTGAGCACCGCCGGCGCCGGCTGCGCCTGCCAGTCGACCTGGATGTTGGCGCTGCGGATCTGCCGCTCGAAGGCCTGCAGCACCTCGTCCACCGCGGCGACCGGGTCGACCGCCTCGCGCTCGCCGCAGAGCGGGCGGGAGGAAATCAGCAGCTCGCTGATGCACTTCGACAGGCGATCGACCTGGCTGATGATGTCCTCGATGTTCTTGCGCACCGGCAGCGCCTCCGCATCCAGCGCCAGCTCGGCGCTGGAGCGGATCGCCGCGAGGGGGTTGCGCAGGCTGTGGGCCACCGCCGAGGACATTTCCCCCAGGGCCACCACCGTCTCGTTGGCGACCAGCTGCCGCTGCTGGGCGGCGAGCAGCCCCGACAGCCGCCAGATCATCCAGAACAGGCCGAGGTAGATCAGCACGCCGCCGAGCACCGCAGCCAGCCAGAACACCAGGTAGCTGCGCTGCAGCTGGGCGAGCAGGTCGACCGGCTCCTTGTGCAGCTCCAGCAGGGACTCCACCCGGCCCGCCTCGTCCCGCAGCGGGATGTAGTGCTCGACCTGGAGGCTTGCGGGCGGGCTGATGATGTTCGCGCCGCTCGCCTGGAAATGGCTGGCGGTGACCGTATCGCCGCAATCGAAGGCTTCCTCGAGGCTCGGGCTGGCGCCTTTTTTGCCGATCAGTTGCGGATCGCTCGACCAGAAGATGACCCGGTCGGGGCCGTACAGGCTGGCCAGCTGTACATCGGGAAGATTGACGACATGCTCGAGGAACTCGCGCCGCCCGAGCGCCTGCGACAGCTCCCCGGAAGCGCTGCCCTCCTGCCCCGGCCCGACAAGCCCCGCCTCCATCGGCATGGCCATCCCCGGCGCGGCATGGTAGCGCTCCATGGCGGCGATCGCGTGAACCGCCTGGGCCGTCAGCAGACCATCGCGCCGGACGTTCTCGATCAGCAGGAAACGGGTGGAAAGGATGGTCAGCGAGATGACGACCGTCGTGATGACGGCGAAGCTGACCAGAGAGAACCATCTGATCAGGTTGAAACGCTTCGGGATCTCCGCGCCCAAGATTGGTCGCCTCCATGCGAAGAAGGATGCCTCTGGGACCCCGACTGGCTCATCCGGTTTTTGTTTTTCTGCTGAGACCTTTATAGCCCATCGCCATGGGCACCCAAGCACGATTGGCGATTATGAACGTCGGTGCTTATTACGAGAGCCGCCAGCCTAGCGGCCCCATGTGTCAGCTTCGGGTCAGCGCCGGCCCACTCCCCTGGACTGCACGAAACCTGTCGGCACCGTCGTGGACAGTAAAGCAGCGAAAAGTGGCCGCTGGCGCGAATGGGACAGATCTGTGCACGCCCCTCAGTGCCGGTGCCCCGGGTGGTTGAGGGCACGCAGATACATCGCGCCGGCCAGCGGCAATTCGCCATCCAGCTCGGCCAGGCTGGCGGTCTGCATCGGTAGCGGATCCTGCAGGTGACCGTGGATCAGCAGGCCGGCCAGGGCGCCGATGAAGGGCTGATGGCTGACCAGCAGCAGCTCCTCCTCGCGGCGCTCGGCCAGGCGGTCGAGGGCCTGGCGCGGATCGTCGTCAGGAGTCAGCCAGTCCGCCACCGCCAGCTGCGGTGCGCTGTCGAGCAGCGCCTCCAGCAGCTCGGCGGTCTGCCGGGCGCGCACATAGGGACTGCAGAGAATCGTCCGCAGCGGCCGGTGGGCCAGGTGCGCGGCCGCCTGGCGGACCTCCTTGCGGCCGTGCCGGGTCAGCTCGCGCTCGGCATCGGTGCGGGCGTGCGGCTCGGCCTCGCCATGTCGCAGCAGCCAGAGTTTCATGGGGATCTCCTTGCCGGCTGGGGATCGGAATCAGAAGCCGCTGGTGGAAATGAAGTCCACGTCGGTCTTCGGCTCGCCGGTCATCAGCGCCTCGATGACCTGCGCCAGGGTCCGTCCCTCGAAGAGAATGGCATGCAGGCCGGCGACCAGCGGCATGTAGACGCCGAGCTCCTCGGCCTTGGCCTTGAGCACCCGCAGGGTGTTGACCCCTTCGGCCACCTCGCCGAGGCGCGCCACCGCCTCCTCCAGGCTGAGGCCCTGGCCGAGCGCGTAGCCCACTTGGTAGTTGCGGCTCTTCGGCGAGGTGCAGGTGACGATCAGGTCGCCGACCCCGGCCAGGCCGAGGAAGGTCATCGGGTTGGCGCCGAGCCGCACGGCGAAGCGGGTCATCTCGGCGAGGGCGCGGGTGACCAGCATGCTCTTGGTGTTCTCGCCCATGCCCAGCGAGGCGGCCATGCCGGCCATGATCGCGTAGACGTTCTTCAGCGCCCCGCCCAGCTCGGCGCCGAAGCGGTCGCCGCTGGCGTAGACGCGGAAGGTACGCCCGTGCAGCACGGCCTGCACCGCCCGGCACAGCGCCTCGTCCTCGCTGGCGATGACCGTGGCGGTCAGCGCATGCTCGGCGATCTCCCGCGCCAGGTTCGGCCCGGAGAGCACGCCGATGCGCGCCTGCGGCGCGATCTCCTCGATGATCTGGCTCATCAGCTTGAAGCTCTGCGCCTCGATCCCCTTGGTGGTGCTGACCAGCATCTTCCCGGCCAGCAGCCCGGACACCGGCTGCAGCACCTGGCGCAGGGCGCTGGAGGGCAGCACGACGAAGATCAGCTCGCTGCCCGCAATCGTCGCGGCGAGGTCGGTGACCGGCTCGACGCCGTGAAGCACCTTGATCCCCTTCAGGTAGCGCGGATTCTCCCGCTGCGTGCGGATCGCCTCGGCCTGCGCCGGATCGCGCATCCACAGCCGCACGGCGTGGCCGTTCTCCGCCAGCAGGTTGGCAAGCGCCGTGCCGAAGCTGCCGCCGCCGAGCACCGCGATAGGTTGTCTTGCAATCATCTCGTTCCTCCAGTACGGCAATGGGGCGGCATTATACGGGGCGGGGCCGCGGCGACCAGTCATCGGTTGTCCCTTGTGCGGGCGCAGCCACTGGCGTAAGCATTTTGAAATGCAGGCAAGCTTCCCCAGGCCGCTCGACGGCCCTTCCTCCGGTCAACAAGTGATAAACTAGGTAATTACGGCCGACCCTCGTCATTCCGCTCCCATGCCTTGTGCTGCCGGCCGCGACGCCAGGGCAGGAATGACCGCGCTCGGCACTGTGACTTTCAACATCAGGCAACAGTCTATGACTAGGCTGCCGAATCATAGCCCCGTTGCCTGCGGCCACCAGACGTTTCGTCCGCCTTCACGAACGGACTATTGAGGAACTTGCATGACCAAACAAAACGCCTATACCCGGGAAGACCTGCTGCGCTGCGCTCGCGGCGAGCTGTTCGGTCCGGGTAATGCGCAACTGCCCGCCCCCAATATGTTGATGGTCGATCGCATCACGCATATCAGCGATACCGGCGGCAAGTACGGCAAGGGCGAAATGGTCGCCGAACTGGACATCAACCCCGACCTGTGGTTCTTCGCCTGCCACTTCGAAGGGGATCCGGTCATGCCGGGCTGCCTGGGCCTCGACGCCATGTGGCAGCTGGTCGGCTTCTACCTGGGCTGGCAGGGCAATCCGGGCCGTGGCCGGGCCCTGGGCTCGGGCGAAGTCAAATTCTTCGGCCAGGTGCTGCCGACGGCGAAGAAACTCACCTACAACATCCATATCAAGCGCACCATCAGCCGTTCGCTGATCCTCGGCATCGCCGACGGCACCGTCAGCGTCGATGGCCGCGAGATCTACAGTGCCGAAGGCCTGCGCGTCGGCCTGTTCACCTCTACCGACAGCTTCTGAAGGACATCCACATGCGTCGCGTCGTGATCACTGGCCTCGGCATCGTATCCTGCCTGGGCAATGACAAGGACACCGTATCCGCCAACCTGCGTGCCGGCCGGCCAGGGATTCGCTACAACCCCGCCTACGCCGAAATGGGCCTGCGCAGCCAGGTGTCCGGCTCCGTCGACCTGGATCTGGAAGCGCTGATCGACCGCAAGGTCTACCGCTTCATGGGTGACGCCGCCGCCTTCGCCTACCTGTCCATGGAACAGGCGATCAAGGATGCCGGCCTGACCGCGGAAGAGATCTCCAGCCCGCGCGTCGGCCTGATCGCCGGCTCCGGCGGCGCCTCCACCTTCAACCAGATGGAAGCCCTGGACACCCTGCGCGAGAAGGGCGTCAAGCGCGTCGGTCCGTACCGCGTGCCGCGCACCATGGGCAGCACCGTCTCCGCCTGCCTGGCCACCCCCTTCAAGATCAAGGGCGTGAACTACTCGATCTCCTCGGCCTGCGCCACCAGCGCCCACTGCATCGGCAGCGCCATGGAGCAGATCCTGATGGGCAAGCAGGACATGGTCTTCGCCGGCGGCGGCGAAGAGGAGCACTGGAGCCAGAGCTTCCTGTTCGACGCCATGGGCGCCCTGTCCACCCAGTACAACGCCACCCCGGAAAAGGCCTCGCGCGCCTACGACGCCAAGCGTGACGGCTTCGTCATCGCCGGCGGCGGCGGCATGGTGGTGGTCGAGGAGCTGGAGCATGCGCTCAAGCGCGGCGCGAAGATCTATGCCGAGATCATCGGCTACGGCGCCACCTCCGACGGCTACGACATGGTCGCGCCGAGCGGCGAAGGCGCGGTGCGCTGCATGCAGCTGGCGCTGGCCACGGTCGACACCCCGATCGACTACCTGAACACCCACGGCACCTCGACGCCGGTCGGCGACCTGGCCGAGGCCAAGGCGGTGCGCACCGTGTTCGGCGACAAGGCCCCGGCGATCAGCTCGACCAAGAGCCTGTCCGGCCACTCGCTGGGCGCCGCCGGCGTGCAGGAAGCGATCTACAGCCTGCTGATGATGGAAGGCAACTTCATCGCCGGCTCGGCCAACATCGAGGAACTGGATCCGGAAGTGGCCGATCTGCCGATCGTCCAGAAGACCCGCGAGAACGTCATCCTGAACACCGTGATGAGCAACAGCTTCGGCTTCGGCGGCACCAACGCCACCCTGGTGCTCAAGCGCTGGCAGGGCTGACCCCGCGGTCCCGGCCATACAGCAGACGCCCCGCTTTGCCGGGGCGTCCTGCTTTCCGGCGCCCTACTCCTGGCGGAAGGACGGCTCGGCGACGAACTGCCAGTCGGCATAGCGGGTCGTCCCCTCGAAACTCTCCCAGCCCGGCGGAAAGTTCGCGCTCTTCAGCGGCTGCCGTTCGGACAGGCTGTAGACTCCGGCGATGCGTCCGTCGACCGAGCGGATCAGCCCCCACTCGCGGCTGCCGGTGACCGGGTCGGCGTAGAGCCGGCGCAGGTGGCGCTGGCGCTTGATCTGCCGGCGATCCTCCAGCAGCTCCTCGAGGCTCTGCGGATACTGGGCGATGCCCGGCGAGTGGCGGTAATAGCTGCGCAGCGCCATGGCGTACTGGTTGCCGATCCACAGCAGGTCGCGCTCCCGGGCGCGCTGGCTGGCGGTCGACCACAGCTGGCCGGCCGCGGCCAGCGCGCCGCCCATCAGCGCGACGAGAAACAGCACGCCCAGGTAGGTGAAGCCCCGCTGGCCGCGCATCGGATCACCACTCGGCATACAGGCTGCCGTCCTTGGCCCGTCCGTCCGCGCCGCTCCTGACGTCGGCGACGCTGCCGGGAACCCCCTCGGGCGGCGGCAATACCACCCACTGGTCGCTGCGCTCACTGATCGGATCCACCGGCAGGTTGCGCAGGTAGCGCTGCTCCACCAGCGCCTCGAGGCTCTCCGGATAGCTGCCGGTGTCGCCATAGTACTGGTCCAGGGCATCGCGCATCACCGCCAGGCTCTGCTTGAGGGTGGTTTCCCGGGAATACTCGAGGCTGGAGAAATAGCGCGGCACGGCGATGGTCAGCAGGCTGGCGATGATCGCCATGACCACCAGCAGCTCGATCAGGGTGAATCCGGCCTGTCGTCGCATAACTACCACTCCCCATACGGAATGCCGTTGAGCCCGCGGCTTTCGGACAGCGAATGGACGTCGAAGACGTCCTCGCCCTCCTGCGGGTTCTCCGCGGAACTGTCGTAGCTGCGCAGCCCCCAGCTCTCCAGCGCGCTCGTGCCCGGCTCGGCGAAGGGGTCGCGGGGAATCCGCCGGAGGAAATAGAGCTTGCTCCCCGACGGGTTGCGCAGGTCGCGGACGCCCTCCACCAGCACCTCCAGCGAGGGCGGATAGCCGCTGCCGAGGGCGGACTTCTCGATGAAGCCGGCGTCGGCCGCCTGCTTGTAGGCGTCGATGGCGTCGCGGATGCGGTACAGCGCGGTTTTCAGCTCCTGCTCCTTGCCGCGGCGGATCACCGTCTCGGTCAGCGGCGCGGCCATGCCGACCAGCAGCCCGAGGATCGCCAGGGCGATCACCAGCTCGAGCAGCGAGAAGCCGCGCGCCCTGCTCCTCATGGCTGATCCAGACCGGCGGCGGCCAGCGGCTCGGCGCCCGGCCGGCGCCGGCTGGCCTCGCCCTCGCGGGGCAGCGCGGCCGGCCGCAGGCGCAGGCCGCTCTCGGTGCCGGACTCGAACTCCATGTCGTAGGGGCTCTGGTACGGCAGGTTGCGCACGATGTGCGGGGTGATCGACAGCACCAGCTCGGACTTGCTCAGGGTGTCCTTGTTGCTGCCGAACAGCCGGCCGAGGCCGGGGATGTCGCCGAGGCCGGGAATGCGGTCGCCCGACTTGCCGTGGTCGTTGCGCATCAGGCCGGCCAGTACCTGGGTTTCGCCGTTGCGCAGGCGCAGGGTGGTGACCGCGTTGCGGGTGTCCACCTGGACCGGAATGGTCCCGGCCGCGGTGGCCGGCTGCTGGGTCGCGTTGCTCACCTCCAGCCCCACCTTGATGGCCACCTCGTCGTTCAGGTGGATGGTCGGCTCGACCTCCAGCTTCAGGCCCACGTCCAGGTAGGTGATGCTCTCGGTGATCACCGGCCCCTGGGTCGAGGGCGTCGAGGTGGCGCTGACCACCGGCACCCGCTCGCCGATGTGGATGCGCGCCTGCTCGCGGTTGCTGACCCGCAGCACCGGGCTGGCGAGGGTGTTGATGTCGCTGTCGTTGGCGTTGATCTTCAGGGTCGGCGACGGCGAGAAGTTGATGCGGTCGGAATTGATCCCGCGCAGCTGGCCGAGGATGCTCACCGCGCTGCCGCCGTCCTCGGTGAGGATGCCGAAGGTGTTCGGCCACTGCAGGCCGAGGTCGAGGATGCGCTTGCGCGAGACTTCCATCACCTCCAGTTCCAGCACCACCTCCGGGTTGGCCTGGTCCTGGGCCTGGAACAGCCGCTCGGCCAGGTGCACCGCATCCGGTGTGTCGCGCATGGTCAGGGTGTTGAGACGCTCGTCGACGAACACGTCGCGGGTCTTGAGCAGGGTCTTGACCATGTTCAGCGCGGTATTGGCGTCGGTGTTGGTCAGGTAGAAGGTCCTCAGCACCAGCTCCTGGTAGTCCTTGAGCTTCTGCGGGGTGTTCGGGTAGATGACGATGGTGTTGTCGTTGACCACCTTCTGCTTCAGCTGGCTCTGCTGCAGCAGCAGGTCCACCGCATCCTCGATGGCCACCTGGCGGACGTAGATGGTCGCCTTGAGGTCCGGGCGCACGTCCTGGTCGAAGATGAAGTTCATCCCCGCGGTCTGCGCCAGCACCTCGAACACCAGCTTCAGGTTGGCCTCGCGGAACTCCAGGCTCACCGGTTTCTGCAGCCTGGAGCGCAGCTGCGGATAGGCGACGGCGGTCTGCGCGCGGGTTCCCTCGATGCCCTCCTGCAGGGCCAGCGCCCCCTCGTGCCGCGGCTCCAGGACGAGGATCGCGCGCACCAGCCGCTCGGCCCCGGCCAGGTCGCCGCGGGCCAGGGCCAGCTCGGCCTGGCGGTACTGCTCGGCTACATTGCGCAGCTGGACGATCTGGCGCATGCCCTCGCGGGCCCGGGCGTTGCCCGGCTCGATGCCCAGCACCCGCTGGAAGGTAGCCTGCGCCGCCTCGTTGTTACCCGCGGCGCGCGCCTGCTCGGCCTGGGCCAGCAGCCGGGTGACCACCACTGCCCGCTGGGTGGTCAGGGCGATCTGCGCGCCGGGATCCTGCGAATCCTCATGCGCCGCCTCGGCCAGTTGCGCCAGGCCTTCCTCGTACTTGCCCTGGTCGATCAGGGCGATGCCCTCCTTGCCCGGCTGCCCGGCGCAGCCGGACAGCAGCACGCTCCCCAGCAGCACGGGCAACCAGAGGGCGCTTGCAGCCTTGCGCGTTGCGATGATCATGGATTGTCCCCCACAGACAGCGTCTGGGTCTGTTTCAGCGGCAGATAGACGAAGGTCAGCTCGTCGGCAGCGACCTTCTCCACCCGGTAGGTGCCGTCGATCACGTCGCCGGCCTGCACCGTGTGCAGGTGGTCGCCGCGCAGCAGAAAGACCCTGAGGCGGACGCTGTCGTCCAGCCTGCCGATGAATTCGAAGGGCAGCGGCGGCGCGGCCGGTGGCGCTGGCGGCGTCAGCGCTGCGGCCTTCGCCGGTGCGGCATCGGAAGCACGGCGCGCAGGCGGCGCGCGCCAGCTGCGCGCGGCGAACAGATCGGCCTGCGGCACCGCCCGGCTCGATGCCACGCTCCGCAATGCCCGGCTTTCCGGCTGGGTGGCGGTCTGCTCGTCCGGCGCCACCGCCGGCCGGCTGCGCGGCGCCACGGCCAGGGGCTCGGCCTCCTGCGGGAAGAACTCGGGCAGCAGCGCCAGCAGCCCCGCGACGCCGAGGAAGGCCAGCCAGCCCAGCAGCCGTCGCTTGTCCATCACCACCTCGACAGATAGAGGGTCATGCGGATGCGCGCCTCGAGTTCGGTTTCATGGATGGCCTTGCGCTTGAACTCGACATCCTCCAGCACCAGCGCCGGCACCTCGCTCAGCAGGCTGTGCAGGAAGCGGCGCAGCTGCGGATAGCCGGCGCGCACCGGCAGGAGGATGCGGTAGCGCGCCAGGCGGGTCTTCGGGTCGATGCCGAGGGAATACTCGCCGCGGGCCAGCGACAGGTTGTGTGCCCGGGCCGCCGCGTAGATGCGGTCGATGGTCGTGCTCGCCGCCGGCTGCGCCGGCAGCTGGCGGTGGAAGTCGGCCAGCTGCTGACCGGGCCCCTGGGGCGGCAGCTCGACGCCCCGCTCGATGCGCACCTGACGCTCGCGGGCCGCCACGATCTGCCCGGCCAGCATCTCGCGCTCCTGCCAGGCCGGCCACAGGCCGAACAGCCCATGGCCGGCGACCAGCACCAGCAGCGCGGCGCCGCCGGCGCCCGGCCAGCCCAGCCGCCGGAGGCGCTCGCGGACGATCAGCCTATGGACGCCCATCCGGCACCTCCCAGGTCGCCAGCAGGTTGAAGCGGATCGGCCGCTCGGCCACCTGGACGAGCACCTCGTGGTCGAGCAGGGACACGTCGCTCAGCCCGTCGCTGTCCTCGAGGCGCTGGTGAAACTCCAGCATCGCCTCCAGGTTGCGCGCCTCGGCGCTGATCCGCAGCAACCGCTTGCGCGCATCCGGGGTCAGGCCGAGCAGGGCGACATCCTTGAGCGGCAAGGCCTCCAGGGTGGCGAACAGCCCGTTCCAGGGCAGGTTCAGCGCCGCCGAGACGCGGCGCATCTCCGCCAGGCTGGCCTGCTGGGCGAGGCTGTCGGCCTTCGACAGCGGCGCCTGGCGGACCTCGCCGCCCTGCCCCGGCTGCAGCCGGGCCAGCGCCTCGGCATCGCGCGCCCGGTCCGCATCGATCCGCTGCTGCAGCGTCCAGAGCACTCCGGCCAATAGCAGGCCGGCGGCCAGCAGCGCCCAGCCGAGCGGACTGGCGATGGATCTGCGCTGGAAATCGAGTTCGATCGGGCGCATCTCAGTTCACCGCCTGGGCCATGGCCTGCAGGGTATCCGCCGAGGCGCGCGGCAGTTCCAGGGCGTGCAGCCCGGCCGGCGGCGGCGCCGTGCGCCCCGGCGCATGCAGGTAGAACGCCGAACGCGCCGCGTCCTCCAGGCCCTGCAGCTCGCTCTCCCGCTCGACCAGCGCGAGCAGCGCGGCATCGTCGTCGTCGCCGCTCACCGAGCGCACGGCGGCCCAGCCTCCGGCGCGGGCCAGCAGCAGGCTGCTGCGCCCCGGCTCGGCCAGCACGAAGAGGAAGTCGCCCGCCGGCAGCTGCCCGGCGAAGCGGTTGAAGGCCGCCATCAGGTAGGGCTGCACCGAGCACAGGCGCAGCCCGGCATCCTTCGACAGGACCTGCAGGCGCTCCAGCAAGCCCCGCTCGATGGCCGCCGCCAGCCGCGGCTGCCCGGCCGGTGCCGGCGACAGGCGCAGCAGCCAGCCGTCGGCCAGCGCGCCGTAGATCTCCTGGAAACGGAAGCGCGCATAGGCCTCCAGCTCTTCCGGCGAAGCGAGCTGCTCGCTCCAGGGAATCAGCGCGAAACGCACGAAGCGGCTGGACAGCAGCAGGTCCAGGCTGGCTCGCCGCCGGCCCTGCTCGCCGAGCAGGCGCTCGAGCGCCTGCGCCGCAGCGCTCCAGGCCGGTCCCTCGGCCGGGCCGTATTCGACGCCGCCGAGCAGTTCCAGCTCGCCGCGCCGCCTTCGGAACAGCGCCAGGCGCGTGGCGCCGAGCACGGCGATGCGCCGCTCAGCCAACGAAAGTGACACGGTTGATCTCCTCCAGGGTGGTCCGTCCGCTGCGTACCAGCTCCACCGCCGAGCTGCGCAGCAGGCGCAGGCCGCGGCGGCGGGCCAGCTCCTTGATCTGCGAGATGGGCTGGCGCTCGACGATCAGCTGGCGGATCTCGTCGTCGAGCAGCAGCAGTTCGGCGATCGCCTTGCGCCCGCGGTAGCCCGAGCCGCGGCAGCGCCCGCAGCCGCTGCCGTGGACGAAGCGGAAGTCGCCGACCTCGGCCGGGTTCAGCCCGGAGGTCAGCAGTTCCTCCTCGCTCGGCTCGACGGGCGCCGCGCAGTCCGGGCAGACCAGGCGGATCAGGCGCTGGGCGAGCACCGCGTTGAGCGCGGAGACGAAGCTGTAGGGATCGACCTCCATCTGCACGAAGCGGCCGATCACGTCGAACACGTTGTTGGCATGGATGGTGGTGAACACCAGGTGGCCAGTGAGCGCCGACTGCACGGCGATCTGTGCGGTTTCCGGGTCGCGGATCTCGCCGACCATGATCTTGTCCGGGTCATGGCGGAGGATCGAGCGCAGGCCGCGGGCGAAGGTCAGGCCCTTCTTCTCGTTGACCGGGATCTGCAGCACGCCGGGCAGCTGGTACTCCACCGGGTCCTCGATGGTGATGATCTTGTCCACCCCGTGGTTGATCTCGGTGATCATCGCGTACAGAGTGGTGGTCTTGCCGCTGCCAGTGGGGCCGGTCACCAGCACCATGCCGTAGGGCTCGGCGGCCAGCCGGCGCAGGATGCGCAGGGTCGCCTCCTCGAAGCCCAGCGCTTCCAGGCTGACGCCGCTGACGCGGTCGGCCAGGTCCTGCTTGTCGAGCACCCGCAGCACCGCGTCCTCGCCGAAGATGCTCGGCATGATCGACACCCGGAAGTCGATCTGCCGGCCGTGGATGCCGACCTTGAAGCGGCCGTCCTGGGGCACCCGCTTCTCGCCGATGTCCAGCTCGGCGAGCACCTTGACCCGCGAGATCACCTGGTCGGCGATCTCGCTGCCCTGCACCCGGCCGATGGAGTTGAGCACCCCGTCGATGCGGTACTTGATCGCCAGCCCGTTGCCGGTCATGCCCAGGTGGATGTCGCTGGCGTGCATCTTCAGCGCGTCGTAGAGGGTCGAGTTGACCAGCTTGACCACCACGCTGGAGTCCTCGCTGATCCGCGCCAGCGAGAGGTTCTCCACCGCCTCGGCCTCGACCGCCCCGGCGGCGTCGGCGCCCAGCGACTCGACGGCGTGGAAGGCCTCCTCGTGGCGCGCCAGGTAGCCGGCCAGGTCGGCCGGATGCACCAGGTACAGCGGCGCGCCCTCCAGGCAGGCGTCGATCCAGGCCAGCCGGGCATCGTCGAAGGGATCGGCGAACACCCCGACCTCGCGCTCGTCCAGGCGGACCACGGCGAATTCGCGCTTGAGCGCCTGGGCCAGCGCCAGCCGCTCGAACACCGGCCGGCAGGCGAACAGCGTCTCGCCGTCGAGCACCGGGTAGCGCAGGGTCGCCCCCAAGCGGCGGACGAACGCCTCCGGCGCCAGCCCGGCCAGCGCCTCCAGCGCCTCGAGCACCCGTCCGCCCTCGCTCGCCGCGCGCTCGCGGGCCTCGCGCAGCAGCGCCGCCTCGAGCCGCGCAGGGCGGGGCTCGTCCACGCCGGCCGCATCCACGCCGGGCAGAACAGCGCCGGCTGCGGATGCTGGAGAAAGACTGTCCATGCGGCTCTCCTCGTTCGACACCAGCGCCAAGCGGCACTACCGGGTGCGTTCCCGGCGCGCGACCTGCGGCTTGCACACCACCCGGCCCAGATCGGCCAGCGGAAAGGGCTTGAGCAGGATGTTGACGATGCCGCGGTGCGCCGCGTCGTCGCAGACCGCCCCGCTCGGGTGGCCGGTCATCAGCACCCGCTCGCCGTCGTAGCGGCCGCGCAGGGCGTCGAGCAGCTGGAAGGCGTCCATGTCCGGCAGACAGTAGTCGAGTACCAGGATGTCCGGCCCGAAGCTCGCCGCCAGGGCAAGGGCGCCGGCCCCGTCGTGGGCGACGCGCACTTCGCAGCGTCTCGTTTCGAGATAGGCCTTGAGGTTCTCCGCAAGGACCGGCTCGTCCTCGACAAGCAAGACTTTCCTGATCATCGCCACGACGACTGACTCCCGTTCAGAAACCCGTGTCCACTTCCGAATTGCGAAAACGCGTACCCGATTCGGCATATGCACAGCCCGGGCCAGTCTTGATTTATTTATATATGATTGATTTTACGTAAATTTTTCAAAATCCCCGGTTCCCCAGATTCGGGGAAACAGCGCCGCTTCCCCCACTGCGGGGGATGGCCGCAGGCACCTTCGCGATAACCTGTGGAGCGACGCCGGACGCCCCCGCCTCTTCCACCCGGAGCACGACCTCTCGCCAATCCCATGCGCCATACTGGCGCCATACGCAACAGCGGGAGCATGAGGCGTGGACCTGATATTTCTCGGCACCTCCTCCGGGGCCCCCACCCGGGCCCGCAACGTCACCGGACTGGCGCTGCAGGAGGAGACCGGCAAGGGCTGGCATCTGGTCGACTGTGGCGAGGCCACGCAGCACCAGGTGCTGCGCACGCCGCTCTCGTTGCACGAGCTGCGCGCGATCTTCGTCACCCATGTCCATGGCGACCACTGCTATGGCCTGCCCGGCCTGCTGGCCAGCGCCGGCATGCAGGGCAGACAGGAGCCGCTGGAGATCGTCGCCCCGGACGGTATCGAGGAGTGGGTCCGCACCACGCTGCGCCTCACCCGGACCTGGCTGGCGTTCGAGCTGAACTTCCATGCCGTCGAGTCCCTGGACGAATGGCGGGGCGGCAACCTG
The DNA here is from genome assembly GCF_002220155.1 of Azotobacter chroococcum. Taxonomy (NCBI): domain Bacteria; kingdom Pseudomonadati; phylum Pseudomonadota; class Gammaproteobacteria; order Pseudomonadales; family Pseudomonadaceae; genus Azotobacter; species Azotobacter chroococcum. The sequence goes on from NZ_CP011835.1 coordinate 2,484,888, forward strand.
CGCGTCGCAGCCGTCGCCCTCTCCCACCGGGTGCCCAGCTATGGCTACAGCTTCACCGAGGCCCGCCCGGACCCGCGCCTGGACATCGACAGGCTCGACCGGCACGGCATCCCCCGCGGCCCGCTCTGGGGCCAGCTGGCCCGCGGCATCGACGTGCAGCACGAGGGCCGCACGCTGCACAGCGACGACTACCTGATCTTCGGCCGCCCGCCCCGCCGCGTGGTGGTCGGCGGCGACAACGACCGTCCCGAGCTGCTGGCCGAAGCCTGCCGCAGCGCCCAGGTGCTGGTCCACGAGGCCACCTACACCCAGGCCGTCGCGAACGACGCCAGGGCCGACTTCGGCCACAGCACCGCCGCCGCGGTCGCCGCCTTCGCCCAGGCGGCCGGCCTCGCCAACCTGGTCCTGACCCACTTCAGCGCCCGCTACCAGGCCGATCCGAAACGCGGGCCGTGCATCGAGGACATTCGTGCCGAGGCCGCGGCGGCGTATCGGGGACGCCTGTTCCTGGCGGAGGACTTCGCGCGGTTCCGGCTGGGGCGGGATGGGGAATTGCAGCGGGTCGAGTGCGGGCGTTGATGCGCTGCTGGAGGCAGCCGGTCGAGCATCCGTTTGCGGCATCGCGCTGCTGCAGCCGTCTCGACGGAGCACGGGCGCCAGCGCCGTTTTCCGTATCGAAGGGCCTAGTGCAGTTTCAACCAACATCCTGTTCAAGTGGCGGGAGCTGTTCACAACCGTAATAGGTGCAGACTCGCTCCATCACCTCAGCGCTGGTCAGCGGGCGTTCGGGTTCATGGATCGCCCGCTTGCCATGCACCCAGCGGGGCTCGATCCGGTTCAGCCAGGGGCTCTTGCTCGGCAGGCGGCAGGTTACGATCCGTACGCCACCCTCGGCCCTGGCCCGGCGGTTGTGCGCCCCGATCCAGGCCCGCACCCGGTGGCTGATATGCCAGCTGGCGTTGTCCCAGATCATCAGCAGCGCCTTCTTCCCCTCGCTCGCCAGGCGCTCGCAGACCCACTCCAGGAAGTCCTCGGTCACCTGGCTGACCGGGCGGCCCTTGACGAAACGCAGCAGCATCTGCCCCGTGTCGGCGCGCAGCAGGCCATAGCAGCTCAGCGCCTTGGGTCCGGCATCCTGCGGATCCACCGACAACTGCTGCAGGCGCAGGGCCTGACCCGCGCTCCAGGCCTTCAGGGATGGGCGCGCAAAACGACTCCACCAGACCTCGTCCTGAAAACCCAGCACCCAGTCCGGGTGCGTTGTGGCCAGTTCGATCAGCCAGTCGCGTCGCTTTTTTTGCGCGCATAGTGGGGATCCGGGCTGGTAATCCAGGTCTTGGCCCGCTTCCAGCCCACGCCCAGGCGTATCAGCGTCTGGCGGATCGACTCATAGCTCAGTTGCCGTTCGGTCAGCCCCTGCTCGAAGGCCACCTCGGCGGCCAGGCTCAAGGTCCACAAGCGGGTGGGCTTGCCGAAATCGCGGGGGCTGCGGTGCAGCAAAGAGCGCAAGCGCTCGGCCTGCGTGCCCGCAAGCAAGGGACGGACACGTTTGGGCCGATGCGACTTCTCCGTCAGGCAAGACACCCCCTCGGCGGCAAAGGCCCGCAGGGTGTTGCGTACGGTTTGCGTGGCGCAGCCGAACAGAGCGGCAATTTCCGTGGCGGTCTTGCCGTCAGCGCTGGCCAGCAGGATCTGGCAGCGCCGCAGCGTGAAGGCTTCCCGGGCACGCAAGCCAACCTGCAGGGCCTGCCGTTCCTCGGTAGTCAAAGGGCGAACGAATAGAGGTGCTTTCATGGGGCATAGCATCGCCTGATGCCATAATTTCCACAACTTCATCTATGAAACTGCACTAGGGTCTGTTGACGTTCTGGCGTGAGCCGCGTTGCCGCGTCAAATGCCGCCAGGCAAGGCGCGGGGCGCCGGCAATGGTCATTCCCTTGCCAAGTCCCGCAACGCCGCATGGCGGCATTTGACGCGCAACCCGAAGGGACGGGGCCCGTCTGGCGCAGCACGGCGTCGCTCGTCGTTCATTTGGAGTGACCAAACTTCTCTCCTCGCTCCTTGTTCTGCGCCAAACGGGCCTCCGTCGCGGCCTACGCCAAAACGTTAACAGACCCTAACCATCCGGCAGGGGAGCTCTTCGCGGCACCGGCGCGAACTGGAGCGACAGCCTCCGCTTCCTGGCGAGATTTTCCTCGATCTGTCCGGACAGGTAATAGACCCCCGCCAGCACCCCGGTGTCGGGGTCCCACATCAGATCGGCCCATTTTTCCTTGAAGGCTGCGTTCAGGCTCTTGCGAAGCAGCGCCTCCATTTCCGGGCGCTCGTCCTCGCGCATCATGGCGCTGATACCCGCCACGCCCAGGGAAAGCACCGAGCCCACCGCCCGGCCGACCGCCATCGAAACAACGCTCGAGGCACTGCTGGTGGCGAGTTCGGTCATCAGTCTCTTGCTGGTCCGCCGCACGACCGGGGATATGTCCGCGTCCGATCTCCAGGCTCTCGCGCTGCCGGAAGTCGTGCGGATTCGCGCGACCAGGACCCCATAAGCCGGCAGCTTGTCGATCGGCTCGCTGTGGATGATCTGATGGACCGAAGCGACATGAGTGGGGGGCGGCCCCAGGGCGATCGCCGGAATGCCCTTGAGCCGGCGCTCGAATTGATCCTGGGGTACGCCGTAGCGCTGCGGGATTTTCCGGAGCAGCTCGCCGAGGAGCCAGACGTAGAACTTCATCGCCTTTTCCATGACCCGGTCGGGATCAATCTGCCTAGCGACGGGCTCCAGCACGCGACCGTGGTATTGCTCCTGCAGATAGATGGCCAGGCGATCCACAGCCGGCCCCTGTTCCTTTCCTGCATTCAGCCTGTACCAGCCCACCTTCATGGTCAGCCATTGCTGGGTCCAGTAGCCGGAAAACCAGGGAATGAAATTCGTATCGGTGCGCTGGTAAACGAGGCCCATCCATTCCAGCATGACGTCGCGCGCGTAATTCGTGGTCTGCCTCGTCGCCTCCTTCGAGGCGGCGACGATGTCGCTATCGACCTTCCGCCAGGTACTTTCCGAAACCACGACCGGCGGCGGCTGCCGCCTGGGGGGATGGTCTCGCGAAGCGCACCCGGCCAGCATCACCATCAGCAAGGCGACGCCCAGGGAGCGCCAGCTCAACATCGCAAGCGCCTGCAACGACAGCGGTGACGACTCGCCGTCGGGCATGTCTCGACCGGGACTTTCACTCTGCTCATGGGATTCGACAGCTCCGCAGACCTCGATGGACGGCCCTCCCTCCCAACACGACGAAGCGCATGCGGGGGGTCTTTGCGGCCCCTCCACGTCCCGACGCAATATCTGGCATGTTCGTCCAAGGCCCTTGAAGTATAGAGGGCGGGAGCGGGCTCGAAGCCTTCCACGGGAAGGCACGGTTCCGACTCACCCCGCAAGCGGCAGTCCTTTCAAGGTCTTCGGCCGAACGCCGATCGATTGCTGGCCAGCAAGGCTGTAGGAGCAGATTTATCTGCGATCATTGGCAAAACCAGAAGCATCGCGAATAAATTCGCTCCTACCGAAGCGGTATCGACCTCACTTCCCGGGCTATTCCCCAATGGGAAAGTGCAAGTTCTTGAAAGGGTGCCCGCAAGCGGCACGACCCACTGCTCGAGGAGGCCGCCGGTGCGGCGGTCGGGCATCCCGGCAGCGTCAGTGACTATCCTGTCTCCCCCTGGAGGGGAGATCATCAATGCCTGTTGCGTAGCGTGCCATGCCGCCGACTAGGGCTCGACCCGGACATAGCGCCCGGTGGGGACGAAGCGCCCGGCGGCCAGATCCACCCCGACGATGTGCGCCCCCGCCGCCCCCACCCGCCGGCCCGGACCGAAGCCCAGGGGCGGGGTCACCCCGGTGTGCAGGGCGTGCAGGTTCTCGAGCTCCCGCAGCAGGCGTTCGCGGCTGGCGTCGCGGCCGGCGCGCTTGAGGCCCTCGGCGAGCAGCAGCGTCGCGCTGTAGGCGCCGATCTGCAGCGCCGGCTGCTGGGCGTCCAGGCCGGCGCGCCGGCGCAGGGCTTCGAGCGCCTGCGCGCCGGCCGGCGTGACGTCCGCCGGCAGCAGCGGATAGGCGAGGAACAACCGCCCGGAGAAGGCCGGCGGCAGGCGCAGCGCCGCGCCGGCCGCCTGCTGGGCGCTGGCGTACAGCCGCGGCGCCAGCCCGGCCCCGTCCAGGGCGCGGCCCAGGGCGAGCAGTGCCTCCCCGGCGCCGAGGAAGAACAGCGCCTCGAGATCCGCCGTCAGCGGCGCCTCGCCATCCGCCTGTGCCGCTCCGTAGTCGAACAGGCGCACCCGCTTCCAGCCATGTGCGCGCAGGCGAGCCGCCAGCGCCTCGGCCTGCCGGGCGGCCTCCGGCGGATAGGCGATCAGCGCCGGACTTTCGCCGGGTGGCGACTCGCCGGCGGCGAACCCGGCGAGGGCGAACAGCTGCTCGCTCAGCCCCGCCAGCGGTGCGAAGACCAGCGGGCCCTCCTCCCCGTCCGGCCCCGGCAGCGGCCCGACCAGCGGCACCCCGCGCGGCGCCAGCAGCGTGCCGTAGCGCGCCTCCAGCGCCGGCGCCAGCGGCGCCAGCAGGGCGAAGACCTCGCCGCCGTCGAGCAGCCCGGCGAGCGCCGCCTCGGCCGAGGCGCGGTCGGGGCCGGGGTCGGCGATCACCAGTTCCAGGCGCCGGCCATGGATGCCGCCGGCCTGGTTCAGCTCGTCGAGCGCCGCCTGCAGCAGCGCGCCGACGATTTTCCCCGCCGCGGCCAGCGGACCGGCGGACGGCAGCAGGGTACCGAGGCGCAGGTGCGCCTCGTGCAGGCCGGGGTCGAGGTCTTCTTCGAGGCGCTTGAGATAGGCGCCGAGATTGGCCAGATCGCGCCAGCTCATGACGAAGCGCGGCATCGCCGGGTCCAGGCGCTCGCCGGCCGGATCGAGCCCCTCGCCCAGCGCCCGGGCCAGGCCCGCTGCATCGTAGGCGGGCCGGGCCGTGGTCAGCCGCCGCCAGGTGATCTCCGGCGGCCGGACCGCACCCTCGGGCCGGCCGCGCCCGTCGCTGCCGTGGCAGCCGGCGCAGGGCAGCACGCTGGCCGGCATCGCGGTGCCGGCCGGACCGACGCGCGCCTCGACCGGGGTGTTGCCGGCACCGAGCCCCTCCCGGTAGAGCCGCCGGCCGGCGGCCTCCTCGGCCGTCAATGCGAGCGCTCCGGCAAGGCTCGTCCAGCCAAGCAGCAGGACGAGCAGACAGGCCCGCAGACGATGGCTCCCACCCGGGTGCCCGGGAGCCATCAAGAAGCCCATCAGCGGCCGGCCACCGGCTCAGCGAGCAGCTGCAGGCGCTGGGCGATGGCCGCGGGCGGCGCGTCCGGGCGGATCTTGCTCCAGCGCTTGTTCGGCACGTCGCCGGCGATCAGCAGGGTCGAGTGTCCCTCGGGCGTCTGCGAGAGCTGGCCGAGCCGGGCGAGGACCAGATCCATGTTGGCCTTGTCGCCGGTGAGGAAGGTCCAGTTCGGATCGTCCGCGCCCTGCTGGGCGGCGAAGGCCTTGAGCGCCTGGGGCGAGTCGTGCTCGGGGTCGCTGCTCAGAGAGACGAACTGCACCCGGCCGGCCTGCTCGCCGAGGGCCGCACGCACCTCGCGCAGCTTGCGGGTGATCAGCGGACAGGCATCGCTGCAGCGCGTGTAGATCACATTGAGCAGCACCACCTGTCCGGCCAGCACGTCGCTGTAGAAGCGCCGCTCGCGGCCGTCCTGGTCGAGCAGCGGGGTGTCGGTGAAATAGCTGCGCGCATCCGGCACGCCGCCCTTCACTTCCTGCGCCGCCGCCCCGGCCGCCGGGGCCGGGGCATGGCCCTCGTGGGCCTGGGCGGCCGCGACGAGCAGCGCCAGGGCGATGCCGGGCAAGGTCTTCATGGCCGGCTCTCCTGCGTCGCGTGCCGGGCCATGTGTCCGTGCCCGGCGTGCTCGCGGGCCTCGGCCAGCACCTCGATCCGCGCGACCAGCACGGCCGGGTCGGTGAAGCCGTAGTAGCGCGTCCACCGCCCGCTGCGGGCGTCGCCGACCAGCAGGGTCGGCGGGTGGCTGGCGAAGTCCGCCGACCAGACGCCGAGGCCCCTGAGGACCTCGTCGACCGCCGCGACCTCCCCGGTCAGCCAGCGCCAGCCCGGGCCGGACTGGTAGGCGCGGGAGTAGTCCAGCAGCCGCGCCGGGCTGTCGCGCAGCGGATCGACGCTGATCGACAAGAGACCCACCTCGGCGCCGGCCCGCTCGCCGAGCTGCGCCTGGACCTTCTGCATGATCGCCGAGATCACCGGGCAGACCGTGGTGCAGCTGGTGTAGACGAAGCCCATCACCACGATGCGTTCGCCCACCGCATCCGCCAAACGCAGCTGGCGGCCGTGCTGGTCGCTCAGCGGCACCTCGGCGAAGCGCACCCGGGCGCTCTCCGCCTGGGTTTGCGGAAGCGGGTGGCCGGCATGTTCTTCCGCCGCGCCGGCCCGCAGCGTTCCGGCCATCGCCAACAGGACGCAGAGCGCCCGGGCCAGGCCGGCCTGAAGTTGTTGCATGATCACTGTCCTCCGGCAGGCCGCGCCCGCAGACCGAGATAGGGCAGATCGCCGAACTTCAGCCCGAGCGACGCCGCGCCCAGGTGCAGGTAGTAGGCGCCGGCCTGCGCCAGCTCGACCGGCGCCTCGTAGATCCCCTCGCCCACCTCCCGAGCGGCGACCTCCCGGGGCTGCGCGGACGGGGCGCGGAAGTAGCGCACGCGCAGGTCCGCCACGCCGGTCTGGGGCTCCTCGCCGCCCTTCACCAGGCGCAGGCGCAGCGTGAAGGGCGTGCCGGCGACCACGCCGTGGCCGTCGACCAGGTACTCCACCTGCAGCCGCGTCCGCTGGCGCTGCCGGTCGGGATCGGCGCGCACCTCGAGGGCGAAGCAGTGGGCGATCTGCGGCTGGTTGAGCAGGAAGGCGACGTCGAGACGACCGGCGGCCGGCAGCCGAACCCGGGTGCCGAACAGCCCCGGCTCCAGCTCGCGCAGGCTGCGCGGCACTACGGTCGCCGCGCGTGCCGTGTGCCCGCGGTTGAGGTAGCCGGACATCGGCGCGTTCATGCCCTCCATGTAGAAGTAGGTGGTGTTGTCCACCGGGTTGACCACGAACAGCGCGGCATCGTCGCCGGCCGGGGCCAGGCTGCTGGCCAGCGGCAGGTTGCCGGCCAGCCTGGGCGCCGCAGGTCCCGCCTCGAAGCCGAGCACGCCCGGCTCGCGGCCCTTGCCCAGCGAGGCCAGGTCGATCATCGACACCTTCGGCGAGGCCAGCCCGCGCACGTAGGCGAAGGCGCGGGTGAAGGCGATCTGGTAGGGCTCGGCGGCGACTTCCAGGCGATGCAGCACCTCGTCGCTGGCGGCGTCGATCACCGTCGCCGTGTTATCCGCGGTATTGAGGACGAAACCGTGGCGGCCGTCCGGGGCGAACGCCAGCGGGCCGATGCCCCGCCCCACCGGGATCGTCTTGCGCGTCTCCAGGCTGACGGCGTCGATCACGCTGAGCGTGCCGGCCTCGCCGTCGCTGACGTAGACCGCCCCGGACAGCGGCGACAGGGCCACGCCGAGCGGATGCGGCCCGCTGCGGATCTCGCGGATTCGCTCCAGGGTCGCCACGTCGAACACCGTCAGGGTGCCGGCCTCGCGGCTGGTGACGAAGGCATGCCGCGAATCGGCGCTGAAGGCGATTTCGTGGTGGCCGCGGCCGGTGTCGGCCTGCAGCACCGGTTTCAGGCTCCGGGTGTCGATCACCGTCACCCCGCTGCCGGCTTCCCCGGGGGCGTCGTTGCCGACCCACAGGAAGCGGCCGTCGGGCTGCAGGGCCAGGCGTACCGGCTGGCGCCCGGCGGGAATGCTGGCGAGCACCTGGAAACGCTCGGCGTCGATCACCGCCACCTCGCCGGCCTCCGGCATGGAGACGTAGAGGCGCCGCTCGGCGGGGCTGGCCACCCAGTCCATCGGCGGACGCCGGAGCGGAATGCGGGTGAACATGCTGGTCACCCCGCCGACCGAGGTCAGCGGATCGACCACCGTGATGCTCGGGTCCTGGTTGAGGATCAGCAGGTAGTAGCTGGTCAGGTCGAGCAGCGGGCGCACGCCCGGCAAGCCCTTGAGGTAGAGGCCGATGCGGCTGCGGCAGGCGGTCTGCGGATCGTCGTTGCCGGTCGCCAGGTCGAGCCAGGCGCCCGGCACCTGGCCGGCGAGCGGCTGGCCGCTGGCCGCGTCGCTCAGCCGGAAGCGCAGGTCGGCGAACATCCCCTCGGTCGGCTCCGCGCCGTCGACCGGCTGCACCGCGAACTCGACGGCGATGCCGTCGCGCACCAGCCGGTTGCCGGCCTGCTCTCCGGACGGCGCTGGCGGGCGGCTGTCGAACAGGAGCAGGCCGGCGCCGAACGCCAGACCGAACGGGAGCAGCAGCGCCAACCCCTTGTGCACGGCTTTCACGGTCGATACCTCGCATTCTTGTTGTTGTCATGGGCGCGACCCGCTCCGCCAGGCCGCGCAGCACCGCCCGGGCTCCTCGCTCAGCGCGAATTGCCCTTGCCGTTCTTGCCCTTGCCCTGTTCCTGCTGCACCCGCAGCAGCCCCCACAACCCGCCGGCGTTGCCGAAGGCTGCCTGGTCCCGGTACAGATAGTCGCCGGGCGCGGCGTTGCCGCCGCCGGCGCCGGGGTACAGGAAGTTGAAGTGCGCCGCCGGCAGCACGCTTTCCTGGGCGCCGGCGTAGCGGCTCAGCGGGTTGTTGCCGAAGCGCACCGAGGCGACACCGGCATCCGGGATCGGATAGCCGTTCTCGGTGTACTGGGCGAGGAAGGGCTCCTGCGGGAACAGGTGGCCGTCGAGCCCGAAGGTCGCCGCCCGGCTGCCGCCCGAGGGCATGGTCACGTGGATGCGCAGCGGCTGGCCGGGGCTGGCGGTGAGCACCGGGGTCACCGGATCGCCGCCGACCAGCTCGTTGCTGTAGGCCATGTGGACGTTCGCGAGGTCGCCCCAGCCGCCATGGCCGAAGGGGGCGTCGGGCGCCAGACCGAAGCGGTACCAGAGCGGCTCGCTCCGGTAGTTGACCGCCATGCCAGAGTTGTCCTCCGGGTCGACCGGGATGCCGAAGCCCTCGGCGGCCATGTTCTCCACCGGCCGGCCGTTCGCCCAGCGCAGGTTCAGCGCCTTGTGCCAGACCAGCGAGAAGTCGCGGTAGTCGGCCTGCCCGGACTGTTTCACCGTGGCCGCCGCGCGCATGCCCGCATCCTCCGTCCAGGTCGAGGCCAGCGGCAGCACGCTCATCGCTCCGGCCAGCCCCTTCTGTCCCTGCTTGATCGGGTCGGCCGGCAGCAGGTTGAGAGCGCCGAACTCGACGGCCGTGGCCTCGATCTTGTCGAGGTTGCGCTGGGCGTCCTCGACCGGCTTGCCCTCGCGCTCCAGATGGCCGGCGTAGAAGCGGTAGGTGCGGCTCTGGTACTGCCCGCCGGCAACCCGCGGCGGCACCGTCTGCTCCGGGTTGATGCCGACGTTGAAGCCGTCGGCCTTGGTCACGTCGTAGGCCAGCAGCTGGGCGTGCAGGCCTACATGGGCGGAGGGGCGCATCAGGTTGTTGTTGAAGGTGGTCGAACCCTCGGCGCCGTCGCGGTCGCGCTTCACCACGCCGGCCATGACCGCATAGGTCGGCAGGTCTGGCATCTGCTCGGGCAGGCGGTTCTCCAGGGTGACGTCGATGCAGTCGCCCGCCGCGGCGCGCAGCACCAGCGGCTCGACCGGGACGCCGGCCTTGAGCTTGCCGGTGTCCGGATCGAGGTCGGCCTTGTGCACGTAGAGGATCGCGGTGGGGTCGTGCAGCGGCCCGGACTGGCCGCCGATGGTTGCGCTCTCGCCGCTCTCCTCGTCGACCACCGTGGTCTGCGCGATGGTCGTCGCCCGCGGGTTGAACACCAGGGTGCCGCCGGCCGGATTCAGCGGCGCGCCGACGTGCTGGCCGTCGCCCGCCGGGTCGCCGATGGTCAGCCCGAGGGCGTTGTCGAGGATGTCGTTGGCCAGCGCCGCGACGATCTCGTAGCTGCGCAGCGGCGTCGCGCGGGTGCCGTTGCCGCTGGGGTTGGGACTGACGCGCGGGCACACCCCGTCGAAGGCGGCGGTGTTGCGCGCCGCCACCGGCCGCGGGTTGTTCGGCAGCGGCTGAAGGTCGTCGCGGCTGAGCGTGTAGTTGCGCATCACGCCCCACAGGCCGTTCCAGTAGCCCTCCAGCGAGGCGTTCATGCTGTACAGGTAGTCGGCGGTTTCCGCGACGGCGTCGGACATCATCGCCACCGGCGCGACGAAGCCGAACTGCTCGGAAATGCCGACCATCTGCGCGGACCTCCAGCCCGAGTTGGGACTGCGCCCGTAGCCGTTGCCGTAGCCGGTGCCGTTCTGCAGCCATTTCACCCCGTGCAGGGTGACGTTGTGCGCCTCCTCGTGGCCGCCGGCATGCACCCGCAGGCGCACGTTGTCGCCGGAATAGCTGCGCAAGAGCGGCGTGAAGGGATCGCCCGGCAGGTCGCCGGCGACGTTGACGTGCGGCGGGAAGGCTGTGACGCCGCCGCTCGGCCCTTCGGCCTCCTGGAGCGCCGAGGGCGCCAGGTTGAGCGGCGCGATGACCCGGTCGGTACGGCTCTGCAGGGCATGCGCCAGGTCCCCGGCCAGCCCCGCGGCCTGCATACCGGGCTTGCCGTCCGGGCCGCTGCGGTTCGGGTCGTAGACCCGCAGCCCCACGGGCTCGTGCCGGTAGTTGACGACGAAGATCCCCGGATCGTCGACCGAGATCGCCTGCGGGCAGGGCCGGGCCTGACAGCCCGGCACCTGGCCGCCGGCAAGCTCCACCACCGATTCCAGCAGCGTGGAGGCGTTGCGGCGCACCGGCGGGCTGATGGCATGCCGGAAGGTTTCGGCCGTCGCCGGGTAGGCCATCGGGTCGGGAATCCCGTCGGGCCCGGCGCCCACGTAGACGCCGGCCTCGTAGGCATGCTGGAAGTCGCTGTACTCGAGGAAGAACTCGCGGAAGCTGTCGTTCCTGCCGTCGCCGTCGTAGTCGCCGGTGGCGATCACCGCCTGCCAGGAGGTCGGCCCGCCGTCGGCGCGGGTGTACAGCGGCTCGCCGGTTTCCGCGTGGTACCAGCTGGAGCCGGCCGGCTCGGTCAGCACGGTGGCGTAGAGGCCGACCTGCTGGTGGGTGGAGGGGCCGAAGTGGTCGTGGGTGAAGATGTTGCCCAGGCCGCGGTCGACGTCGTGGGTGTTGACCACCGGGTCGGCGAACCAGCGCTGCATCGTGGTCCGCGCGCCGATCCAGTCGGCCCGGTTGAACTGGCCGAAATAGGGATGGGTCTTCGCCTGCGGGCAGTCCGGCGTGCCGTTGCGCGCATCACCCGTCGTGCACCGGTTGTACGCGCGGATGGCATGGATGGTCTCGACCACCGCCGCGGGCGAGAGCACGCCGTCCTCGTAGTTCCAGCCGTTGGCCGAGCCGTCGGCGGCGGTCAGGTCCCATTTCGGCAGGTGGATGTGCTGGCCGATCACGTCGGTCGGGGTGCGCACCTGGTAGTCGTCCAGCTCGTAGAAGGCCGGCACCAGGTTGGTGTGGTGATACATGGTGCAGTCGAAGGTGTTCATCCGCATCACCAGAGGCTCCGGCGGCTTGCGCTTGTCGATGGTCGGCACGGCGTCCTCCCAGAGGGTGAGGATGCGGGTCTGCGGGAAGTGGTAGCCGACCTTGTTGAACACCGCGTCGAACTGGATGTTGGCGCCCTTGTAGACCCGCGGCCGGTCGGCGGTGAAGGACGAGGAGCCGCTGAACGACAGTCCGCTGCCGCCGGCGAACTTGCCGCTTCCCGCCGCCGCGGTCAGGCGCACCTGGCGGTCGTCCATGCACGGCTCGAAGAAGGGCGCGCCGGCCACCGGCGGCGCGCCGTTGGTGCGGAAGCTCTTCTGCTGCACGCTGCCGTCGGGCAGCAGCGCATGGCTGTCGTGGGAACCCTTGGCATGGAAGGCCATGGCCGCCTGCTCGACGTCGGTGCCCTCCTCGGGGAAGTAGACCGGCTTGGCCTTCTTGACGAGCTTGCTGAAGTCCAGCGCGCTGGTGGTGACCGTGGCCTCGCCGCCGGCCGACCAGCCGAGCAGCGCATTGCGCGGCAGGCCGCCGTCCCAGCCACCGGCCTGGTTCGGGTCGAGGTTGGCCCAGAGCGTGTTGCCACTGTCGCGCAGCGCCCTCGCCTTGCCGGCGTCGAGCATGTCCAGCGGCGGGGTCGGCGGGCGCTGGCCGACGCTGTGCTCGATGCCGCCGATCCAGAACGGGAAGCCCGGGTTCTTCAGGCTGCCGTCGGCGTTGCGGTTGGCCTCGCTGCGGTCGACCAGGGCCACCGAGCCGACGACCCGGCCATCGTCGTCATCGTCGTCCTGGCTGCGGCCGATCTTCGCCACCACCCGGACCTGGCCCGGCATCGGCGCCAGCGCCTTGCCCGGCAGCGGCACCACCGCCGGGATCGGCGTGCCGGCGACGATCTCGCCGTCCGGCAGGGCCCGCGCGCCCTGCGCCGGCAGACCGCTGCGCAGCTCGAAGGGCTCCTCGTGGAAGCCGTCCTCGCCCTCCTCGCTGACCGCCAGCCGGGTGCCTTCCTCGAACACGTCGTGGGTCCGCCACATGCTCCACATGCCCTGGGCGAAGTGCGGGTAGAAGTGGCAGTGGTAGATGGCGTCGCCGGCCACCCGGTTGCGGTTGCCCGAACCGCCGTTGGCGATCTCGTAGGTGTAGCCCGAACCCGGCCCGAGGCCCTGGGCGTCCATGTAGTCGGAGTTGTCGTCGTTGGGGTTGTACAGCCACTGGTGGCCGTGCAGGTGGAAGACGTGCTGCTCGTGGCCGACGTGGGTGTTGCGGAACTTGACGAAATCGCCGATGTAGCTGTGGTTGACGTTCGACGGCTCGGCCGGATACAGCGCCATGGCGGCCTTGATGCCGATGGCCCCGGCCGGCGGCGTCTGCCCCGGTCTCAGGGATTCGAGGCCGACGTTGGCCGGCACGTCCACCAGCATGGCGGCGTCGCCGACCGTGTGCGCGCTGAGGAAGAACTCCTCGTAGTGGCAGGTCAGGCAGTCGTGCATCGGCCCGACGCCGAGGCGGTTGGCGAGCACCTCGGCGCCGACGCCGTTGGCGCCGTAGTTGATCATGAAGGCGTCGCGGGTCGGCTCCAGCACATGGCCGAACTGCGGATCGGCCCAGTAGCCGGGGAAGGCCTGGGCGGCCACCGCCTCGTCCTGGAAGGCGACGGCGAAATCGCGGAACGGCTCCAGCCGGTTGGGCAGCGCCGGGTTGCGCTTGCCCTGGCGCTCCAGCGGATAGGTGGAGGCCGGGAAGCTGCCGTCCGTATTCGGCCCCATGACGATGGCGTCGCTGTGGCTGGCGACGATCTGGCTGCCGTCGATCATGTTGAGGATCGGCGCGCCGGCCTTGCCCTCGCTGCGCCAGGGTTCGGCGTCCGGGTAGCGCGCCTCGTAGTCGACGATCGGCTGGCCGGTCGGCGTGCGGCCGGTGCTGGCCAGGCGCATCTCCTCCTCGGTCAGGGTGTTGCGGTAGATCCGCCCGCCCCTGGGCACCACCACCACCTGGGTGAACAGGCCGTTGCCGGCATTGCCGGCCGTGCCCTCGCCGCCGAAGGTCGCGCCGTCGCTGGTGGCAAGGAAGACGCCTTCGCGCTCGGCGAACAGGCTGTAGCTGCGGCTGGCACCCGGCGCCAGCAGGAAGCTGCCGTTGCGCCCGCTGTTCGCGGCGATGTCGCCGACGCTGCCCACCACCTGCATTCCGTTGACCTTGAAGCCGATCTGCCGGCCGCGCACCTGGTCGTCGACCTGCAGCTCGGGCTCCTCGGCATTGCGGGGGTTGGCCTGCGCGGCCAGCAGGTTCTGCAGATTGATCTTCAGGCAGTCGCCCTCGGCGACCCGCAGCACCAGCGGCCGCGGCCGCTTGTCCGGCCGCAGCGTGACCCGCCCGGGCTGCGCCGCGCCGCCCTGGTGCAGCGGCGTGCCGTCCTCGTCGACCACGTCCCGGCGCAGCGCGAACATCATGCCGTTGACGTTCTGCGCGCCGAGGCGGTTGAACATCAGCGGCTGGTCGATCGCCACCACGTCGGCGCTCAGCGTGCGCGCGCAACTGATGGCGGCCTCGGCCTGTCGATCGGGCAGTAGTCCTGCAGCGGCCAGCACCAGCAGGCCACCGAGGCGTACGAAAAACCTGACTGCGTCGTCGTCTCGACGGAGAGCAATGCTGGCCATGATGTTGTTTCTGTTCATCATGGCTCACCTTGGTTTCGATTCCGGGCGCCAATGCGGGGGACGCTGCAGCCACTCAGCAACCGCCATGCCAGGGTGAAATACTTTCGATATTTCAAGTGGTTGCAGTTTGCCATCAGCCGTATTCGGAGAAATCACCCGGCATTTGCAGGGCTTCTTCGGCAAACCTGCTGGCAAAATGAAAGGCCGTGCCATCAAGGGCAGATTCCGCCGGGGCAACGCCTCCCCGAAGGTGGGGGAGCAACGGCCCCAGAGGTGGGGACAGGCCGGCTCCCGGCCATGCGGCCAGAGCCGGGAAGACGAAGACTGTGGCCCGCCCGCAGCGCCCGGGCAGCGCCGAGACCCCCGCCAACATGAGCGCCCCTCATGCAAACCCACAGCCGCCGCGAAAGCCATGCAGCTTTGCTATTATCTGCAGCCTTTCCCCCGGCTTTACCCAGGTATTCCGTTCATGTCCGACCGCGCCGCCCGCCTCCAGGCCCTCCAGCACGCCCTCCAGGAACGCATCCTGATCCTCGACGGCGGCATGGGCACCATGATCCAGAGCTACAAGCTGCAGGAGGAGGACTACCGCGGCACGCGCTTCGCCGACTGGCCGAGCGACGTCAAGGGCAACAACGACCTGCTGCTGCTGACCCGCCCGGACGTGATCCAGGCCATCGAGAAGGCCTACCTGGACGCCGGCGCCGACATCCTCGAGACCAACACCTTCAACGCCACCCGCGTGTCCCAGGCCGACTACGGCATGGAGGAGCTGGTCTACGAACTGAACGTGGAAGGCGCGCGCCTGGCCCGTGAAGTCGCCGACGCCAAGACCGCCGAGACCCCGGCCAGGCCGCGCTTCGTCGCCGGCGTGCTCGGCCCGACCAGCCGCACCTGCTCGATCTCCCCGGACGTCAACAACCCCGGCTACCGCAACGTCACCTTCGACGAGCTGGTGGAGAACTACACCGAGGCCACCCGCGGGCTGATCGAGGGCGGCGCCGACCTGATCCTGATCGAGACCATCTTCGACACCCTCAATGCCAAGGCGGCGATCTTCGCCGTGCAGCAGGTGTTCGAGGAGGACGGCGTCACGCTGCCGATCATGATCTCCGGGACCATCACCGACGCCTCCGGCCGCACCCTCTCCGGGCAGACCACCGAGGCGTTCTGGAACTCGGTGCGCCACGCCAAGCCCATTTCCGTGGGGCTGAACTGCGCCCTCGGCGCCAAGGACCTGCGCCCCTATCTGGAAGAGCTGGCGATCAAGGCCGAGACCTTTGTGTCCGCCCACCCCAACGCCGGCCTGCCAAACGCCTTCGGCGAATACGACGAGACCCCGGCGGAAATGGCTGCGGTGGTCGAGGAATTCGCCGCCTCGGGCTTCCTGAACATCGTCGGCGGTTGCTGCGGCACCACCCCGCCGCATATCCAGGCGATTGCCGAGGCGGTGGCCAAGTACCCGCCGCGCGTGATTCCGGAGATTCCCAAGGCCTGCCGCCTGTCCGGCCTCGAGCCGTTCACCATCGACCGCCAGTCGCTGTTCGTCAACGTCGGCGAGCGCACCAACATCACCGGCAGCGCCAAGTTCGCCCGGCTGATCCGCGAGGAGAACTACGCCGAGGCGCTGGACGTGGCCCGCCAGCAGGTGGAAGCCGGCGCCCAGGTGATCGACATCAACATGGACGAGGGCATGCTGGATTCGAAGGCGGCGATGGTCACCTTCCTCAACCTGATCGCCTCCGAGCCGGACATCTCCCGCGTGCCGATCATGATCGACTCCTCCAAGTGGGAGGTGATCGAAGCCGGTCTGAAGTGCATCCAGGGCAAGGGCATCGTCAACTCGATCTCCATGAAGGAAGGCGTCGAGCCCTTCAAGCACCACGCCCACCTGTGCAAGCGCTACGGCGCCGCCGTGGTGGTGATGGCCTTCGACGAGGCCGGCCAGGCCGACACCGCCGCGCGCAAGCGCGAGATCTGCCAGCGCTCCTACGACATCCTGGTCAACGAAGTCGGCTTCCCGCCGGAAGACATCATCTTCGACCCGAACATCTTCGCCGTGGCCACCGGCATCGACGAGCACAACAACTACGCGGTCGACTTCATCGAGGCCTGCGCCTATATCCGCGACAACCTGCCCTATGCCCTCTCCTCGGGCGGCGTGTCCAACGTGTCCTTCTCGTTCCGCGGCAACAACCCGGTGCGCGAGGCGATCCACTCGGTGTTCCTCTACCACGCGATCCAGAACGGCCTGACCATGGGCATCGTCAACGCCGGCCAGCTGGAGATCTACGACGAGATTCCGAAAGAGCTGCGCGAGAAGGTCGAGGACGTGGTGCTCAACCGCCATGCCGGCGCCACCGAGGCGCTGCTGGCCATCGCCGACCAGTACAAGGGCGACGGCAGCGTCAAGGAAGCCGAAACCGAGGAATGGCGCGCCCTGCCGGTCGGCAAGCGCCTGGAGCACGCGCTGGTCAAGGGCATCACCACCTTCATCGTCGAGGACACCGAGGAGTGCCGCCAGCAGTGCGCGCGGCCCATCGAGGTCATCGAAGGCCCGCTGATGAGCGGCATGAACGTGGTCGGCGACCTGTTCGGCGCCGGCAAGATGTTCCTGCCCCAGGTGGTCAAGTCCGCCCGGGTGATGAAGCAGGCGGTGGCCCACCTGATCCCGTTCATCGAGGCGGAAAAGGGCGACAAGCCGGAAGCCAAGGGCAAGATCCTGATGGCCACGGTGAAGGGCGACGTGCACGACATCGGCAAGAACATCGTCGGCGTGGTGCTCGGCTGCAACGGCTACGACATCGTCGACCTCGGCGTGATGGTCCCGGCGGAGAAGATCCTGCAGACCGCCATCGCGGAAAAATGCGACATCATCGGCCTGTCCGGGCTGATCACCCCCTCGCTCGACGAGATGGTCCACGTCGCCCGCGAGATGCAGCGCCAGGGCTTCGCCCTGCCCTTGATGATCGGCGGCGCCACCACCTCCAAGGCGCACACCGCGGTGAAGATCGAACCGCAGTACGGCAACGACGCGGTGGTCTACGTCACCGACGCCTCGCGCGCCGTCGGCGTGGCCACCACCCTGCTGTCCAGGGAAATGAAGCCGGCCTACGTCGCCAAGCTGCGCGAGGAATATGCCGAGGTGCGCGAGCGCACCGCCAACCGCGGCGCCCGCACCGAGCGCCTGAGCTACGAGAAGGCGCTGGCCAACAAGCCGCCGCTCGACTGGGCCGGCTACCAGCCGCCGAAGCCCGCCTTCACCGGCGTGAAGGAACTGGCGGACATCGACCTCGCCGTGCTTGCCGAGTACATCGACTGGACGCCGTTCTTCATGTCCTGGGACCTGGCCGGCAAGTTCCCGCGCATCCTCACCGACGAGGTGGTCGGCGAAGCGGCCACCGCGCTGTTCAACGACGCCCAGGCGATGCTCAGGAAGCTGATCGACGAGAAGCTGATCAAGGCCAAGGCGGTGTTCGGCTTCTGGCCGGCCAACCAGGTGCAGGACGACGACCTGGAAGTCTACGGCGACAACGGCGAGAAACTGGCCACCCTGCACCACCTGCGCCAACAGGCCGCCAAGCCCGACGGCAAGCCCAACTACTCGCTGGCCGACTTCGTCGCGCCGAAGGACTCGGGCAAGACCGACTATGTGGGCGGCTTCATCGTCACCGCCGGCATCGGCGCCGAGGAGCTGGCCAAGGCCTACCAGGACAAGGGCGACGACTACAACTCGATTATGGTCAAGGCGCTGGCCGACCGCCTCGCCGAAGCCTGCGCCGAATGGCTGCACGAGCGGGTGCGCAAGGAATACTGGGGCTACGACAAGGACGAGGCGCTGAGCAACGAAGAGCTGATCAAGGAACAGTACAAGGGCATCCGCCCCGCCCCCGGCTACCCGGCCTGCCCGGACCATACCGAGAAAGGCACACTGTTCGCCCTGCTCGACCCGCAAGGCACCAGCGGCGTGACCCTCACCGAACACTACGCCATGTACCCGGCGGCGGCGGTGAGCGGCTGGTACTTCGCCCATCCCGAGGCGAAATACTTCGCCGTGGGCAAGGTCGAGAAGGATCAGGTCGCCAGTTACAGCGCGCGCAAGGGGCAGGACGTGGCCGTGACTGAACGCTGGCTGGCCCCGAATCTGGGCTACGAAGCCTGACCACACAAGGCGCGGTGCCCGTACCGCGCCAGGAGTCCCTATGACCGACACGCCCTATCTGCTCGACCAGCTGGAAACCGCCGACATGCTGGAGATCGACGGCCTCCACGCCAGCGACTTCAGCCTCGACGACGCCCTGCTGGACGAAGCCGACGCAGCCGCCAAGGCCGACCAGCCCTTCGCCAGCGAAGGCATCGTACTGCGCATCGAAGCCCTCGACGGCCGCGAGCGCCGCCACTGGCAGTTCAGCTACAACCAGGTGATGGAAGCCGCCTACCAGCCCGCCGACGACAGCTGGCAACTGGAAGGTGGCCACCGGCTGAAATGCTTCGCCGCCATCGGTGCCGAGGGGGACGACTGAACGGCAACCTTGCGCCGGCGTTCGTCGTGGCAACCCATCGGCCGGAGAACAGGGCGAACCAAGGACAATATCCGACCACCTCCTTGGGAAAGCACAATGTTTTTGGAAACACAGATGTCCTTACCCACCTACGACCAGTTCATCGAACCCATCCTGCGTTTCTTGGCCGCTAATTCAGAGGGCGCACCGACGCGAGAGGTCCATGAGGCAGCAGCCAAGGCCCTGCAACTCACTGAAGAACAGCGCCAAGCGCTGATTTCCAGCGGCCAAGCGATTTACAAGAACCGTGCGGGCTGGGCCCATGACCGTCTCAAGCGCGCCGGGCTTTCCAGCAGCACCAAGCGGGGTCACTGGCAGCTGACCGATCTGGGCTTCACTTATGCCGCAAAGCATCCGTCACCGCTTTCGGATGCCGAAGTTGAGCGCCTGGCCATGGGGTTCAACAACGTGAAGTTGAAGGTCGCCAACGATGCCGCACCTCTGGAAGTGGAACAGGAAATCACGCCTTCCGCTGCCTCCGCGACGGCGAGCCCCGATGATCGTCTGGAACAGGCGCTCAAGGAACTGCGCGATGCGGTAGCCGCTGACCTGCTGGACAACCTGCTGCAGGTGTCACCCGGGCGCTTCGAGATCATTGTCCTCGATGTCCTGCACAGCCTCGGCTACGGTGCTAGTCGCAGTGACCTGCAGCGTGTGGGCGGCTCGGGAGATGGCGGCATCGACGGTGTCATCTCCTTGGACAAGCTTGGACTGGAGAAGGTCTACGTGCAGGCCAAACGCTGGCAGGGCACCGTCGGCAGTCCGGAGCTGCAGGCCTTCTATGGCGCACTGGCCGGCCAGAAGGCTAAGCGCGGCGTATTCATCACGACTTCTGGCTTTACTACTAAAGCCATCGATTTCGCCAGATCGGTCGAAGGCATCGTACTGGTCGATGGGATGAAACTGGTCCAGTTAATGATGGACCATGAGGTTGGCGTTACCTCGCGTCTCATCAAGCTCCCCAAGCTCGATAGCGATTACTTCGATGAGGAGGCCGGATAAGAAACCCAGCCTGAAGCCTCAACTTGAATTCGTACGGCTTCTCCATGCAGCCAATGAAACTACTACGCGAACTCTCCGCAAGCTGCATAAATAACCATCGCAACGTCAGGGACTGACATGAAAGTCTGGCTGCTCGCTTCGATCATCACGGTTGGCTCGATTACCGTAGTACTGGCTTGGACCAATCGTCATGAAAACCCTCTGCCAGCGGATGCCCGGGCGGAACTCGTGGTAGTCAACAAAGCGCAGCGACTGCTCACGCTGTATGACAATGGCCAACCGCTAAAAAGCTATCCCATTGCATTGGGCCGCAATCCCGTCGGCGCCAAGGAATACGAGGGCGACAAGAGAACGCCCGAAGGAAGCTATCGGATCGACTACCGCAAAGCCAATAGCGGCTACTACCGCGCCTTGCATATTTCCTATCCGAATGCAGCCGATACCGAGGCCGCACGAAAAAAGGGACTGTCTGCCGGCGGCGCCATCATGATCCATGGACAACGCAATGGCTTCGGCTGGATTGGCAAGCTACATCGGCTGTCCGATTGGACCTTGGGCTGCATCGCCGTCACCAATCGGGAAATGGCCGAACTCTGGAGAGCCGTGCCGGACGGAACGCCTATCGAGCTAAAGCCCTGAGACCATTCTCGGATCCACTATCCGGCTCACGCCAAGTAATCGTTATCAAGCTGATCGGTCCTTGGTTGCCGGCAGCCTTGTTTTTTGTACTGGGAATGCAGTTAGTCTGGTTCGGCTTTCGTGCCTGGCATGGGCGCTGAGGCCCTTGTTTCTGCTGGCTTACAAGCTGTTCACTCTGGCCCGACTGCACACTGGCTTTGCGACGAAGGACCCGCTGACAGGCCTCGTTGCGCTAGATCGCCCGGCTCTCAAGGCCTACCTTGTGATGACGATTGCGCCATTTGAACGCCAGGTTATCCCGCGATATGGCGATGCAGTGGTCTGGCACGATCAGTGATGAAGTTTTGGAAGAGTCCGTTTTCGAGCGGACTCATGACAAGTTCTGACCTGTTCGGAGAGCGCTCCATGCACTCACTCGCCATCGACGAAACCAGCTCCGCCATCGAGGTAGACCCTCGCAACCTGTATCACCCCGGTGATATCGAGATCACGCCGAACGCCCGCTATCGCTTCGCAGCCAGCGGCAAATGGAAGGACAGCTGGATCACCTGCGGTCCGGAGGGCTGGTGGGGCTGGCTGCTGCAGAAGAGAAATCGCCTGCCTGGGCGGCGGGTGTTTTTACTGTGTGGTGTCGTGGGAAAGGACGAAAAGCGTGCGTTCCCGATCGGCTCGGCGTGCGAGTGGAGTGCACCACCCGAAGTCGCCGAATGGTCTGACCGCCAGCTCTACTTCTTCGCCAACGACTGGCCGGGCAAATACGGCAACAACCATCCCCTTGGGCCGGAAAAGGGTGGGCCGCTTCGCGTAGTAGTCACGCGGCTCTCCTGACATCTCGAAACAACAGCTCCCCGCGATCCCTGGCGAGGTGTGCTCCAGAACTGGCCCCCGGCTGGGCAGAACGTTGATGGCCCGTGCGATGAGGCCCATTGATGGCAGGCCTTTCACATGGACTGAACGGCTTTTGCGTACAAACGGAGATCAGCTGTAATCTTGAAGGACAAGGACTCGGCGGAAAGCTAACCGCATGAGAAGCCGAGCGCCACACGGCGGTGCGAGGACCTGGCCAGACCAACGGGAGGGCGAACTCGATGCGCCGGTTATGCGCCACTAATTCCGCTGATTTTCCACACTGCACATATAACCTTGTGGACCGGTAACAATTGTAGTTCTTCCGTCAATACCTTTGTCGAGCAATAGCTTGATAGCTCCACTGTCATATATGATCATTGTCACAACATCGACACTACCAAATGATTTCCAGTTTGCTTCCTTGTATGCACAGCTAACTTGACAACCAGGCAACTTGCATTCTATTTTTTCTTCCGTGTAGTTGCCTGCCGCATACGAAACACCGACGAGCATATTTGAAACAACACAAACCGCAACCCTGTTGAATATGTGTGCTTTCATTTCTCTCCCTGATTCACTTATCCATAACAAGACATGAGGTGAGTATCGCTCGCAGGCAGTACGAGTGTGCGCTTCAGCGAAAAGTTATCTGACGATACACACGCGATAATATTTTCCATACCGGACCTGCCCGACACTCTGCCGAGTGGGATAAAAACAGCGCTTGCGCGATAGCATTCCCGGTTCCCTCCCATAGTTCCCCTCACAAGACCTGCACCAGCCGCTGCCTGGCAGCCAATGCCGATTGACTGCCGAATTTTTTGATCGTTCCCAGGCTCCCGCGTGGCAGAAAAACGCGGGCCCCTTCGCGTGGCCATTACGTGGCTCTCCTGACATCCTGAAGACAACGGCTCCCTGCGATCCTTAGCGAGGTGCGTTCCAGAGCTGGCCCCCCCTGGGCGACAAGGCCCGGTAGAGGCTTTTGCAGGACAGTCCCGCCAATCCGGTAAATGGACTTGGCCAAATCCGCTGCAATGCGCTTGTATATCCCTTACCCCGCGAATGCCGCATCGCAGCCGGGGATGACCAGGCCGATATAGCTGCCCTGAAACAGACCCGCCGGAGAGGCTGAGCGAGCCGGGTGTCGAACCGCTCAATCTCATCGCATTCAGGAAAGACTCCCATGAACAACAATCCCGTTGGCTGGTTCGAAATCTACGTCCAGGACATGGACCGTGCGAAGGCGTTCTACGAGAGCGTATTCGACCTGCAACTGATGAGGCTCGACAGCCCGGACATGGAAATATGGGCCTTTCCGATGCAGGCAGATCGCTATGGCGCGCCCGGGGCATTGGTTCGGATGCCTGGCTTTCCTTCTGGCGCGAACAGTGTGCTGGTCTACTTCAGTTGCGCGGACTGCGCGATAGAAGCCGCGAAGGCGGCAAACTCCGGCGGCAAGGTGGAAAAGGAGAAATTCTCCATCGGCGAATATGGCCACATCGCCCTGGTCAGGGATACCGAAGGCACCATGATCGGCCTGCATTCGATGCAGTGACCGGCACGCGTGTGGCTCGATGATGCGCAGACGCTGCGCTCAGAACAACGGAACGATCTCGGCGCCGCCGCGTAAAATCGGGTGGACCAGAATCCTGTAGCTGTCGGCGTCGAAGTGGAGGGGTTGCCTGGCGGGCGCCCTCCGAGCCTCCTCCAGGCTGGCGTAGCTCCCGAGGAAATGCCCCTGGTTGACCACATGGCAGTCCTGGAGCGCCTCGTTTCGCTCATGCAGGCCACAGGCCCCGGATATGGCCAGCAGTTTCGCAGGGTGGAAAATGGCCGCAGGTCTTTTCCACCCTGCTTGAAGCCACCGCCCTTGCGGAACGGACCGCAGAGAAGCTTTTTGTGAGTTCCATGAGGCCGCGCAATGAAGACACCCGATCTGCCGCTGACGCTGTACGTCGACATGGCCTGCCCGCTGTGCGCCCGCGAGATCCACTGGCTGCGCCGGCATGCCGATCCGGCGCGGCTGGTGCTGGTCGACATCAGCAGCAAAGCCTTCGACCCCGCGCCGCTGGGACGCAGCCTGGAAGCGTTGCAGCAATGCCTGCACGCCCGCAGCGCCAGAGGCGAGTGGCTCACCGGCATCGATGCCACCCTCTGGAGCTGGCGGGCCGCGGGGGTCGGGGGCTGGGTTGCGCCGCTCGGCTGGCGGCCGTTGCGGCCTGTGTTTCGCCTGGTCTACCGGCTGTTTACCCTGGCCCGCCCGCATCTCGCCTGGCTGCCGCACCCCGACGGCGGCCGGCGCTGCAAGGAGGTCTGTCCGGGCGATGAGCGCGGCAGGCGTTGAATGCGGCATCCCGGCATGGCCAGCAGGACGAAGGCGCCCTCGCCAGGCTCCCCGCACATGTGCTCATCCGGCGAATACTCCGGCGAGATCGCGCCGCACATCTACAGCCTGGGAAGCATCCTTGAAACAGCCAGCGCCCTACTCCCTCGCCATGCTTGCCTGTATCGTCAGCCTCCTGGCGATGCCTGGCTTCGCGCAGGGCGATGAGTCAACCCGCTTGTCGTTGCGGGAGCGCTGGATGCAGCGGCAGTCGGACGACTCCGCGACCGATGCCCCGCTCACCCAGCCGGGCGACTTCACCTTCACCCTTCGCCATGACGGACTGCTCAGGACCTATCGCCTTCACGTGCCCGCCAGCTACAGCGCGGCCCGGCCCACGCCGCTGCTGGTGGCGCTGCACGGGGGCGGCGGCAGCATGGACCATCAGGTGGACGATGCCCGCTACGGACTGATCGGCAAGTCCGAACGGGAAGGCTTCATCCTGGTGTTCCCCAATGGCTTCAGCCGGCTGAGGAGCGGCAAGCTGGCCACCTGGAACGCCGGTGAGTGCTGCGGGGCCGCCCGCGACCGGCAGGTCGACGATGTCGGCTTCATCCGCCAAGTGGTGGCCAAGGTCGCCCGCCAGATGACTATCGACCGCCACCGCATCTACGCCGCGGGCATGTCGAACGGCGGGATGATGGCCTACCGTCTGGCCTGCGAGATGGCCGACGTGTTCCGGGCGGTCGCCTCGGTAGCCGGGTGCGCCGCTGCACGCCGGCGAGGCCCGTTTCCGTCCTGCACATCCATGCGAGGAACGACACCCATGTGCTGTTCGACGGAGGGGCCGGCGAGGTGTTCCGGGACCCGTCGCTGGTCACGGATTTCACCTCCGTGCCGGCGACCGTCTCGACCTGGGCAGGACTCGACGGCTGCCCGGCGAGGCCGCGTCGGGTTCTGGACAGACCCGACGCCTATTGCGAGCGCTATTCGCCGTGCCGGGGCGGCAGCGAAGTCCAGCTGTGCGTCACC
This sequence comes from Azotobacter chroococcum, assembly GCF_002220155.1. Classification (NCBI taxonomy): domain Bacteria; kingdom Pseudomonadati; phylum Pseudomonadota; class Gammaproteobacteria; order Pseudomonadales; family Pseudomonadaceae; genus Azotobacter; species Azotobacter chroococcum. The sequence continues at coordinate 2,509,643 of NZ_CP011835.1, forward strand.
GCGACGGGCGGCCATTCCTGGCCCGGCGGCAACAAGAGACGCGGCGAGCCGGCATCCCGGGCGATTTCCGCCACGGATCTGATGTGGGACTTCTTCAGCCGCCATTGAGCATGGAGCGCCCGGGCGACATGGACGCTCCAGCCAGTCCGGCAGACAGACATGGCCAACTGATCGCTGCGCCTACGGACGCTTCGCGCGGCGCTCCCGACGCAGGTTGACCCCAGGCCATCGGGTGCCCACGCAGGAGCGTGGCCACCCTCCGACAGGGACATCGACGCAACAACGTGGACGCGCTCAGTGCGAGGAACACCTGTCCGTCTTGAGACAGCTGTTGATGGTCTCGGGCACCGGCATGTCCACCTCCAGCAGCGCGTTCAGGCGCGGGATGTCGAAGCCGCAGATGCGGGTTTCGCCCACTTCCAGCAGCGGCCGCTTGATCAGCAGCGGCTCGGCGAGCATCTTGCCGATCAGCTCGTCGCGGCTCAAAGCCGCGACATCCAGCTCGCCGGATTTGATCTTCGGCGCGGCGCTATTGACCATGGCGTCCTTCTCCAGCCCGGCGAAGAAGGCCTCCAGCTGTTCGCGGGTCCAGGGGGTGCTCAGCAGATCCCTGACCTCCAGTTCGACACCATGCTCCTGGAGCAGGGTTTTCTGGCGGCGGTTGCCGCCACAGCCGGGTTTTTCGTAGAAGACAACGGTCTTTGCAGCAGCTTGAGCAGTCATGGCGATCCTTTCGGCGATCGGACGGATTGATGTCCGGGATCTTAACCAAGGTCACCGGGGCGGTCAGCTGGTTTCGGGGGCGCGCAGGACGGGGCAAGCGCCACGATCCACATCGCCACTCCACCATCCGCTAGGATCGCGGCCGCGACCCGGGACGTATAATCCGCGCCCTTCTACCTCGCCAGTCCGGACGGACGGAGTCAGCGGAGCATGCCGATCAACTATGCGCGACGCCTGACCGATCGCAAGCGTACCAAGCGCGCCAACCGGCAGCTGGGGCTGTCGCTGGCCTTCGTGGCCGGGGCGGCCAACGCCGGCGGCTTTCTCGCCGTGCAGCAGTACACCTCGCACATGACCGGCATCGCCTCCTCGATGGCCGGCAACCTGGCGCTCGGCAGCACCGAGCTGGCGCTTGGCGGGCTCGGCGGCCTGCTGTCGTTCATCGCCGGAGCCATCACCTCCACCCTGCTGGTCAACTTCTCCCGCCGGCGCCGCCTGCACGGCCAGTACGCCCTGCCGCTGCTGCTCGAAGCCCTCCTGCTGCTGTGCTTCGGCGTGCTCGGCACACGGCTGATGGAGATTCCCGGCTTCTACATACCGCTGACGGTGATGCTGCTGTGCTTCATCATGGGCCTGCAGAACGCCATCATCACCAAGATCTCCAATGCCGAGATCCGCACCACCCACATCACCGGGATGGTCACCGACATCGGCATCGAACTGGGCAAGCTGATCTACGTGAACCGCAGCGCGTTCCCGGATCAGGAGCCGGTGCGCGCCAACCGCGAGCGCCTGCGCATCAACGCCCTGCTGGTCGGCTGCTTCCTCGTCGGCAGCGCCATCGGCGCCTTCGGCTTCAGCCACTTCGGCTTCCTCTCCACCGTGCCGCTGGCCGCACTGCTGATGCTCCTCGCCGCGCTGCCGATCCTCGACGACCTACGGCTGAGCTGGTGGCTATGGCGGCGGAGCCGGTAGCCGCCGGGCTGGAGGGGGCGGGGCCGGGAACCCCGCAGGAGAGAAAACGCCGCGGGCCGTTCCACTCCGAACGCGGCAGGCGCACCGTCCGCAGCCCTTGGGTTTCCCTGCGCGAAATGCCAACCTTGGCCCTTCTCTCCACCGGAACGCCCCATGCCCCAAACACGCTGGATGCCACTGCTGGCCGGCTGGGCCTGCGCGCTGGGCGCGGCGACGGCGCAGGCCGCCTGCCCCTCCGAGCCCGAAGCCGCCCGTCTCGTGGCGCTCTACATGGAGCGGCAGGTGCTGGAGAACCCGCCGCCGCTGACCCTCGCCGAGGCCGAATGCGGACGCGACCGGGTGGTGACGCTGCTCGGCCGGCAGATGGGCCGGGTGGTGGGCTACAAGGCGGGGCTCACCAACCCGGCGGTACAGAAGCGCTTCAACCACGACCAGCCGGTGCGCGGCACGCTGCTCGCGGACATGCTGCTGTCCGACGGCGCCGAAGTGCCGGCACGCTTCGGCGCGCAGCCGCGCCTCGAGGCGGACCTGCTGGTGCGCGTCGGGAGTCCGGAGATCCACTCGGCGACCACGCCCGAGCAGGCGATGCAGTACATCGACGCGCTGATCCCCTTCATCGAACTGCCCGACCTGCTGGTGCGGGACCCCGGCACGCTGAACGGCGCGACGATCACCTACATCAACGTCGGCGCGCGCCTGGGCGTGATGGGCGAGCCCCTGCCGGCCTCGCCGGAGCTGACCGCGCAACTGGCCGGGATGACCGTGCGGGTGCTCGACGGCGAGGGTCGCGAACTCGACCGCGGACGCGGCAGCGACGTGATGGGCCACCCGCTCGCGGCGGCGATCTGGCTCGCCCGAGACCTGGCCCGCAGCGGCGTCCGCCTGCAGGCCGGCGACCTGCTGAGCCTCGGCTCGTTCTCCAGGCCCCTGGTCCCGCAGGCCGGCCAGCAGGTGCGGGTGGTGTACGAAGGGCTGGACGGTGCGCCGTCGGTCGGCGTGAGCTTCCGCTGAGAACGCAGACTCAGGCGCCGGCGACGGGCCGGGCACACGCCGCCGCCCCTGGCGCGTAATCGGGAAAATCCATCCTGCTCCGGCGCGTGCCGTTCCGGCTGCGAATGTCCGTCAGCCAGAAACCCCTGGTCGACCTGCAGAGATCCATCGGCGCGACGGCAGGACAGTGAGCCCCCGCTCGCGAACGCTTCGGCGGACTGCGGGGCCGGCCCCCGTCTCCTGTTAGACTGCGTGCCATTTCCGCTCTTTCAGGCCCGTCCCGTGACCACCATCGCCTTCTCCGCCCTGCCCCTTTCCACCGCCATGCTGGCCAACCTCGATGCCCTCGGCTACGCGGCGATGACGCCGATCCAGGCGCAGAGCCTGCCGGTCATCCTCAAGGGCCAGGACCTCATCGCCCAGGCCAAGACCGGCAGCGGCAAGACCGCGGCCTTCGGCATCGGCCTGCTGGAGCCGCTCAATCCGCGCTGGTTCGGCTGCCAGGCACTGGTGCTCTGCCCGACCCGCGAACTGGCCGACCAGGTCGCCAAGGAGCTCCGCCGGCTGGCCCGCGCCGCCGACAACATCAAGATCCTCACCCTCTGCGGCGGCGTGTCCTTCGGCCCGCAGATCGGCTCGCTGGAGCACGGCGCCCACGTCATCGTCGGCACTCCCGGTCGCATCCAGGAGCACCTGAAAAAGGGCACCCTGAAGCTCGACGGGCTCAACACCCTGGTCCTCGACGAAGCCGACCGCATGCTCGACATGGGCTTCTACGACAGCATCGCCGAGATCATCGGGCAGACGCCAAACAAGCGGCAGACCCTGCTGTTCTCGGCCACCTACCCGACCGGCATCAAGCAGCTCTCCGCGACCTTCATGCGCGACCCGCAGCAGGTCAAGGCCGAGGCGCTGCACGACGACAGCCAGATCGAGCAGCGCTTCTACGAGATCGCTCCCGAGCAGCGCATGGACGCCGTGGTGAAGCTGCTCGCCTGCTACCGCCCGGAATCCTCGGTGGCGTTCTGCTTCACCAAGCAGCAGTGCCAGGAACTGGTCGAGCACCTGAACCGCCAGGGCATTTCCGCCATGGCGCTGAACGGCGACCTGGAGCAGCGCGATCGCGACCAGGTGCTGGCGATGTTCGCCAACCGCAGCCTGTCGGTGCTGGTCGCCACCGACGTCGCTGCCCGCGGCCTCGACATCGACGCCCTCGATCTGGTGATCAACGTCGAACTGGCGCGCGACTCGGAAACCCACATCCACCGGGTCGGCCGCACCGGCCGCGCCGGCAAGAAGGGCATCGCGGTGAGCCTGGTCGCGCCGCCCGAAGCGCACCGCGCCCAGGCCATCGAAACCCTGCAGAAAGCCCCGCTGAACTGGCACCCGCTGAACAGCCTCAAGGCGCAGACCGGCGAGCCGCTGCAACCGCCGATGGTGACCCTGTGCATCGCCGCCGGGCGCAAGGACAAGCTGCGCCCCGGCGACATCCTCGGCGCGCTGACCGGCGAGGCCGGCATCCCCGGCGCCCAGGTCGGCAAGATCGCCATCTTCGACTTCCAGGCCTTCGTCGCCGTCGAGCGCGGCGTCGCCCGCCAGGCGCTGAAACGCCTCGACGAGGGCAAGATCAAGGGGCGCTCGTTCAAGGTGCGCATCCTGCGGGCGTAGCCGGCAGGTCGTTTGTGGAAGGTGAACACATGCCGGCTGCCGCTCGCCGCCTTGCCCTGCTGGCCCTCGGATGCCTGCTCGTCACCGGCTGCGCGGGATTCCGGGGTGGCTGGGAGAGCGTCGCCTACCTCGGCGACACGCCGCCGGCCCTTCCGGAGTCGCCGTCCTTCTTCGAGGAAACGCAGAACCCTCCTGCGCTGGAGCTTCCCGGCCTGCGTCTGCAGGTGACGCTCGACAACCAGCTGCGCACCTACGACACGCAGCTGTACCTGTTCGTCCTCCCGCTCTACATCGACCCGCGCGAGCGCTACTGGAAGAACCACAGCCCCGGGAAAACCCGCGTGTTCATCACGGTGACGCCCACGGAGCCCGGCTTCGTGTTCCGCCCGTCACAGGCGGTGCTCCAGATTGGGAATCGACGCTTCGGTGGCGTCGCCGGATTCGACTTCGACCGCTGGGACCAGCAGGGCATGCGCGTCAGGGAAGGCGGAAGCTGGGAGCATCGCCCCGTGGCAACGGAGCTGCATCTCGACCAGCCGGGACGCAGCTATCACCTGTCGATCGACTTCGACACCCCAGTGCCCTCGCCGGAGTCCCGCGAGATTCTGCTCGACCTGTCGCAGGCGCTCGGCTCGTCCCGGCATCCGGCGCTGCCGCCCATCCGCCTCGTGCCGATGCGCTGGCGGCGGAGCTATAGCTAAGCCAGGGTCTGTTGATGTTTTGGCGTGAGCCGCGTTGCCGCGCCAAATGCCGCCAGGCAAGGCGCGGGGCGCCGGCAATGGTCATTCCCTTGCCAGGCCCTGCAACGCCGCATGGCGGCATTTGCCGCGCAACCCGAAGGGACGGGGCCCGTTTGGCGCAGCACGGCGTCGCTCGTCGTTCATTTGGAATGACCAAACTTCTCTCCTCGTTCCTTGTTCTGTGCCAAACGGGCCGCCGTCGCGGCCCACGCCAAAACGTCAACAGACCCAAGCCTGGTTGCCCACAGCTCGCCCGCATCCGTGCCACTCTTCCCGTTGCCCCGACTGCCGCTCGCCTGTGCCCGGTGGTAGCATTCGCGCCCCATGAAAATCGCCGACTTTCACCAACGCCTCGCCGACCTCGGTGCCAAACCCCGCCATATCGGGCGGATCGACCGTGCCTGGCTGCAGGGCTGGCCGCTGGACACCGGCACGCGCCACCAGCAGGCCCAGGACTTTCTGCCGCTCAGCGTGCGCGAAGCCATGCCGCAGCTGAGCGAGACGGTCGCCGGCCTGGCGCGACTGCGCTCGGAGCATCCGGCCGCCGACGGTTCGGCGCGCCTGCTGGTCGAGCTGGGCGACGGGCAAATGGTCGAGAGCGTGCTGCTGCCGCGCGACGGGCTCTGCGTGTCGAGCCAGGTCGGTTGCGCGGTGGGCTGCGTGTTCTGCATGACCGGCAAGAGCGGCCTCTTGCGCCAGCTCGGCAGCGCCGAAATCGTCGCCCAGGTGGCGCTGGCCCGGCGCTTCCGCCCGGTGAAGAAGGTGGTGTTCATGGGCATGGGCGAGCCGGCGCACAACCTCGACAACGTGCTGGAAGCCATCGAGCTGCTCGGCACTGCCGGCGGCATCGGCCACAAGAATCTGGTGTTCTCCACGGTGGGCGATCCGCGGGTGTTCGAGCGCCTGCCGCAAGGGCCGGTCAAGCCGGCGCTGGCCCTGTCCCTGCACAGCACCGACGCCGAACGGCGTCACTGGCTGCTGCCGCACGCCCCGCGCATCGACCCGCAGGAGCTGGTCGAACTGGGCGAGGACTATGCGCGGCAGACCGGCCATCCGATCCAGTACCAGTGGACGCTGCTCGAGGGCATCAACGACAGCCAGGAGGAAATGGACGGCATCCTGCGCCTGCTCAAGGGCAAGTACGCGGTGATGAATCTGATTCCCTACAACAGCCTGGAAGCCGACGACTACCGGCGCCCCGGCGGCGAGCGGATCGTCGCGCTGGTGCGCTACCTGCACAGCCGCGGCGTGCTGACCAAGGTGCGCAACTCGGCGGGACAGGATATCGACGGCGGCTGCGGACAGCTGCGCGCGCGGGCCGAGCAGGCGGCAAGGAGCCGGCCGCCACGCCTGCGCTGAGCTTCCAACGCGCCAGGGACTGTCTCCCTTCGCCTGGACAGCCTCGCCACGGCCCCGATACTGTCGGGACAGGATCTGCCCTCAACCCTGGAGGCCCGCCATGTTCCGCATCCTCGGAATCGACCATCTGGTACTGCGCGTCGTCGACCTGGAGAAGATGCTGCGCTTCTACTGCGAGGCGCTGGGCTGCAGCGTCGAGCGCCGCCGGGATGACATCGGCCTGGTCCAGTTGCGCGCCGGGAGCGCGCTGATCGATCTGGTTCCCGTCGACGGCCAGCTGGGCAGCGCCGGCGGCGCCGCCCCGGGCAAGGAAGGACGCAATCTCGATCATTTCTGCCTGCGCATCGAGCCGTTCGACGAGGCGCTGATCCGTGCCCGGCTCGAAACCCACGGCATCGCGACCGGCGCCGTGGAGTCGCGCTACGGGGCCGAAGGGATGGGGCCCTCCCTCTACCTCACCGACCCGGAAGGCAATGTCGTCGAACTCAAGGGGCCAGCGGCCGCCTGAGCCTTTCATGACGAGCGACGCGGACCTCCTCGCGCGGATCGACGCCGCCTTCGCCGACGTCGGCAAGCCCGAGCACTTCACCGACTACCGGCACTGCTGCGAGTGCGCCGAGCACGACGAGACGCTGCGCAGCCATGACCGGAACAGCCTGGAACTGCGCCACGTCGGCAATCCGGGCCGGGACCCGCTGTGCTTTGCATCGCCCCAGGGCCAGGCCTACTACCTGCCCGTGCTGGTCCGCTTCGCCCTCGCTCCGCCAAGCCGCGAATACGGCTGGTATGCCGATCAGTTGCTGTTCCACCTTTCTTCGGGCGGGGCCTGGAACCAGCTGTATTGCTACTGCACGTCCGAACAGCGGCGCGCCGTTGCTGCGCTGCTGGCGCATCTGGTCGAGACCCGCACCGAGGCGTTCGACGGCTTTCCCGAAGAGGACAGGCTGCTCCAGGCCTATGCGCTCTGGTCGGCCGCCTGACCTCCCCAGCGACGCCTCGCCCCTGTCCCGCGCCGGCGGTTACACTGCGTGCCCTGCCCGGGATCGAGGAAAAGCCCCGGGCCTCGCCAGGCAGTACAGAGAGACAACCCAGTCATGATGGTTACCCAGAAACAGGTGGAGGCCGGCCAAGCCGTCTACACCCGGCGGATGCTCGCGCTCTACGACTTCGTGGTGCTCGGCGTCTCCAACCCCTTCATCTGGAAGTGCCCCACCCGCCGCCTCGAGGAACACTATGCGCGCCACCTCAGCGCCAATCATCTGGATGTCGGGGTGGGCACCGGGTATTTCCTCGACCGCTGCCGCTTTCCCGCGGACACACCCCGGGTGGCTCTGATGGATCTGAACCCGGACACCCTGGCGTTCGCCGCCCAGCGCATCGTCCGCCATGCGCCGAAGACTTACCGGCGCAATGTGCTGGAGCCGATCGCCTTCGCCGGCGAAGGCTTCGACTCGGTCGGCGTCAACTACCTGCTGCACTGCCTGCCGGGTTCCCTCGCCGAGAAGGCCGTGGTCTTCGATCACCTCAAGGCGCTGATGAACCCCGGCGCCGTGATCTTCGGCAGCACCCTGCTGCAGGGCAGCGTCCCGCGCAGCACCCTGGCGCGGGGTCTGATGGCCGCGTACAACCGCAAGGGAATTTTTTCCAACCGGGAGGACGATCTGGAAACCCTGCAGCACGAGCTTGGCCAGCGCTTTCGCGAGGTCTCGGTCGAGGTGCTGGGCTGCGCCGCGCTGTTCTCGGGGCGGGCTTAGGGGCAGCCCTTTCAAGGTGTTTGCGTAAACTCTCCCGAGGATCAAGCGGGAGGGTAAGACGATGTGGGATGCAGTTCTGGCGCGCTTCGAGAGGCAGGCACCGGCCAGCGTCATGGCACGTCTGGCGCTGGAACGGGCGATGCCGGCCGCCTGGATCGACGAAGTGTTCGAGACTCACCGGCAACGCCAGTATCCCCGCGAGCTGCTGTTTTCCACGGTGGTCGAGCTGATGTCGCTGGTTTCCCTGGGATTGCGCCCTTCGCTGCATGCCGCCGCGCGCCAGATGGACCACCTGCCCGTATCGCTGGCGGCGCTGTACGACAAGGTCAGGCGTACCGAGCCGCCCTTGCTGCGGGCCTTGGTCCAGGGCAGCGCCCAGCGCCTGGAGCCGGTCGTCTCGGCCTTGGGCACAGCGCCCTGCCTGCCCGGCTGGCAGGTGCGCATCATCGACGGCAATCATCTGCCGGCCTCGGAGAAACGCCTGGCGCCGCTGCGCAACCAGCGCGCCGCCGCTCTGCCGGGGCATTCGCTGGTGGTCTACGACCCCGACCTCGACCTGGTGACCGATCTGGCGGTCTGCGAGGACGCCTATGAAAGCGAACGCACCGGCGTCCTGCCGCTACTGGACAGTGCCCGGCCGGGACAGCTGTGGATGGCCGACCGGCATTTCTGCACCCGCACGATTCTCCAGTCGCTCCAGCAGGGCCGGGCCGATTTCATCGTGCGCCAGGATGCCAGGCATCCGCGCATCGTTCACGAGGGACCCTGGCACGACCGAGGCAGGGTGGAAACCGGGCAGGTGCTTGAGCAGGACATCCGGCTGGACGAGGGCCAGGCGCCCTGGCGCCGCATCGAGCTGCGTCTGGATCGGCCGACGGAGTCGGGCGAGTCCGTGCTCTGGCTCTGGAGCAACCTGCCGGCCCGGATCGGCGCGCAGCAGATTGCCGACCTGTACCGTCGGCGCTGGCGTATCGAGGGGATGTTCCAGCGCCTGGAGTCGGTCTTGCAGAGCGAGATCCGCCGCCTGGGCCATCCCCGGGCAGCGTTGCTGGGGTTTGCCGTGGCGGTGCTGGCCTGCAACCTCCTGGCGGTGCTCAAGCACAGTGTCGAACAGGCCCATCGCGAACAGCTTCCCGAGGGCTGGGAGGCGTCCCCCTACCACCTGGCAGTCCAGGTCAGAAGCCGTTACGAGGGGATGCTCGTCGCACTGCCGGTGGAGCACTGGCCCACGTGGGCCGACGGTTCGGCCAGCACACTGGCGCAGCGCCTGCTGGAGTTGGCACGGCACATCAAGCCCGGCCAGGTGGCCACCAGCAAGCGTGGCCCCAAGGTGAAGAAGACCCGGGAGTGGGTCGATAGCGCCGCAGCCCGCGCTCATGTCTCTACGGCCCGTGTAATCGAGGCCTCGAAAGGTAAGAGACCTTGAAAGGGCTGGGGCTTAGGGGCTGTTGATGTTTTGGCGTGAGCCGCGTTGCCGCGTCAAATGCCGCCAAGCAAGGCGCGGGGCGCCGGCAATGGTCATTCCCTTGCCAAGACCCGCAACGCCGCATGGCGGCATTTGCCGCGCAACCCGCAGGGACGGGGCCCGTCTGGCGCAGCACGGCGTCTCTCCTCGCTCATTTGGAATGACCAAACTTCTCTCGTCGTTCCTTGTTCTGCGCCAGACGGGCCGCCGTCGCGGCCTACGCCAAAATATCAACAGCCCCTAAGGCGCGGCCTGATCCACCCGGTACCAGGTGCGCGTTTCGCCGAGCAGCGGAGTGCCGATGAAGCCCCGTACCTGCAGTTGCTTCCCGCCCTTCTGCAGGGTCAGGCGGCAGTCGTACACCTTGCCGCTGTCGGGATCGAGGATCTCCCCGCCCCCGTAGACCTCGCCCCGCTTCTTCACCCCGCTGAGGATGGTCATGCCGAGCAGCGGCCTGCCGCGGCGCTCGCCCTCGCACTTGTCGCAGTAGTGCGATTCGGCATTCGGTCCGCGCAGGCCCTTTTCGATGGTGCCCTGATATTCGTCGCCCCGCTCGGCGATGCGGACCAGCGCGCGCGGCTCGCCGGTCCGTTCGTCGCGGATCATCCACAGTCCGATCAGCGGGTCGCTCGCCGTGGCGCTGGCGGCGCCGCTGGCGGCCAGCAGCATCACCAGGGCGCAGCAGACGCACAGCCGCCGCACGGCCGCATGGGAGTTGCCCTCCCTGGCGTTCATTTCAGCGCCCCCCGGCGATGGCCCGAACGGCCGGGTGCGGGCGGTCCAGCCGCTCGCGCAGGGCGGCCAGCTCGCGGCGGATGGCATCGCCGCGATAGTGCAGGAAGGCGCCGGTCTCGCCGCCGACCAGAACCTCCAGATAGGGCTCGGCGGCCGCGATCCCCTCGTCGCAATAGGTCTTGAGGGTCAGCAGGCTGTCGTCATCCTCCTCGATCTCGGTTTCCACCACCCGCTTGAGGCCCAGTTCCTGAACCAGTATGCCCAGCCCCACGCTGTCCTCGTCGGCGACGCCCTGGTGCAGGGGCAGATGCAGGGAGAAGTGCCGCTCGTCCACCCATACCGGCTCCAGCGGGGAGGCGCTGCGCAGCAGCTCCAGGGTGCGCGCCGCCTGCTCCAGGCTCTCCTGGTTGATGGCCGGCATGTACAGGCCGCGGCGGCCGGAGCCGGCGTAGGCCTTGCGCATGATGCCTTCGAGGTTGGGCTTGCGGCCCGCCGGCGAATGCACCCGCCCCGGATGGTCGCGACCGATGCCGCCGCCGAACTCGATGACCAGGTTCACCCCGTCGTCGATCGCCCGCTGCAGGCCGCTCATCCACTTCACCGGGTGGAACATCTGGAAGAACAGCGCGGCGCGCACCTGCTCCGGGTCGTCGGCGTGATAGTCGCCGGTATAGTTGGACAGGACCTTCAGCGCCGGGGCGCTCAGGGCGACGGCGTCGAGGTGGGGACGGTAGTGCTCCGCGGCGCCGATCATCAGGTAGGTGTGGTAGGCGCCCTCGGTCTTCAGGTAGCGCCCGGCCCTGGCCCGGCCGAAGCGGGCGACGACGTCCGCCATGAGCGCTTCCAGGTCGCTCTCGAAGCCGCAGACCACGGTCTGGTCGGGCAGGTTGCAGCCACCGATGCCGCAGTAGCGCGCCTCGGCAAGCGGCTTGATGGAGTCGAGGTCGAGGCGGAAGGCGGCCATCTGCCCGCGACCGAACTCCGACATCAGCCGGCCGCGCATGCGGATCAGCCGCAGCGCATCCTCGAACTGCAGGGCGCCGGCGGCGACCAGCGCGGAATACTCGCCCAGGCTGTGCCCGGCCAGCACGCTCGGCGCCCATGTCCCGCCGGTCAGGTCGCGGAACGCCGCGAGGCAGGCCATGGAATGGGTGAGCAGCGCGATCTGGGTGAATTCGGTGCTGTTGAGCCGTTCTTCCGGCCCCTGGAAGGACAGTTCCGCCACGTCGAAGCCCATCGCCTGGCTCGCTCGCTCGTAGAGATCGCGCACGCAGGAAAAGTGCCGGTGGATGTCGCTCCCCATGCCGACGTACTGCGAGCCTTGCCCGGGGAACACGAACATGATGTTGGGACTGGAAACCTGGCTCATGGAAAAACTCCCTGTATGGATCGAGCACCGGGCATCGCCGCCCGGACCGTCAAACACGCGGGGACGCCCGCGCGCGTCATGCCACCTGGGTAATGGCGCCATCCGGCAACGGGCGCCCCCTCCGGTCGGTAATTCCCAGGTGTTGCAGCACACGGTCGGTCATGCGATCGGCCGTGAAGCGCTCCGCCAGCGGGCGGGCATTCCCTGCCAGCTCGCGGTGGAGTGTCGCGTTCGTCAGCAGCCTCTCCAGCTGCCGGGCCAGGTCGCCGCTGTCCCAGGCGGCGAAGGTCAAGCCCCCGGCCCGCTCGCCGTCACGCATCACTTCGGTGACGCCGCCGTAGTCGGGCACCAGCACCGGCGTGCCATGGCTCATCGCCTCGGCCACCACCAGGCCGAAGGCCTCCCGATTCACCGAGGGATAGACCACGCAGTGGCTGTGGGCGAACAGCGTGTCGCGGATCTCGCGGGGGACCGCCCCGGCCTGGTGTATCGGCAGACCGAGATGGTCGGCGAGATCGGCGATGACCTTCTTGCAGGATTCGCCCTTGGCGGTGGCGCCGCAGACCACCAGTTGCAGCGGGACACCGCGCGCCTTCAGCAGCCGGGCGGCATAGAGCAGCAGGTCGATGCCCTTCTCGGCCTCCTGGCGGCCGAAGTAGGTGACGATGGGGATGTCCTCCCGCAGCCTGGGGAAGAGCTTCCTGAGCCCCGCCCGCAGCAGCTGGGCCGACGGGGCGGGCAGTTCGATGCCGTTGTAGAGCACGCACATGCGCTCCCGGGAAACCTTCAGCTCGACGGCGATCCGCTCGAGGTAGTCGTGGCTGACCAGCAGGGCCGGCCAGCGCGAGCCGGCGACGGCCTCGTTGAGGCGGCTGCGGTAGGTCTCGAACAGGCCGCTCCGCCGGGCATAGTCGGCGAACTGCTCGTCCCCCTGGAAGGTCAGCGCGTAGTCGAAATCGAGTCCGCCCTGGCGCTTGGCGGCCAGGGCGAGCATGCCGAGGGAGGCGAAGCTCATCATCAGATGGCTGACCCCGTCCCGGGCGATGAAGCGGCGCAGGCGGCGGACCAGGCCGGCATCGGAGTCCGGCGCCGCATGCAGCGAACAGATGAGGTGGGTGAGCATGCGGTCGACGAAGCCGTTGAGGCTCTGGGTGACGCGCACCCGCAGCTTCAGCGGGAGCAGGAAGGCGGCCGAGCCGACCACCTGGTCCATGAACGCCGAGGGTCGCCGGAACTGGTAGCGCGTGCCGTGGCAGAGCAGCCGGTGTTCGATCCCCGGATCGGCCAGTTCGGGATTCCACTCCATCATCCAGTAGACCAGCACCTTGTAGCCGCGTCGGTGCAGGATAGTGGCGAGAGTCAGGTCACGAATCGTGGAGCCCAGGTAGGACCCACTGCCAATGGTGACGAACGCAAAAGTCGGCTTGCTCATGCGGCCTCCAGTCCATGGGAGGATGGCAACGGACGAGATCGCGCCCGTTGCCTCCCCTGCTCGGTGAACGCTCAGAACGTGTAGCTAACGCCGGTAAACACCGAGTAGCGCAACAGCGTCCCGAACTCGTCGTCGTCGCCCCCGGTGAAGATGTTGCCCGTGAAATAGGCCTGGACGTGGTTGGTCAGGTCGTATTCGAGAATGCCGGTGAAACGCTGGGACTCGTCGTCCAGGTTCCTCAGGTAACGGATGTTGTATTCCAGATCCTGGATCGAGGTGTTGTCGGTGACCTGGACCATCGCGTAGCTCTGCCGGTGGAGAACGTTCCGGCTTTCGAACTGGCCGGTCAGGACGCACCCGATCATGGGCTCGTCGTCGCAGCCGTTGTTGTCGCGCAGGTACTCGACGTTGACGGTCGGACCGATCTCGAGGGTATAGGAGGCGCCGAACTGGTAGCCGGTCTTGCCCTCGTGCTTGACGTTGCCCTCGGTATAGAGAAGCAGCGCATCCGAGGCGTTCCAGCCGGCGAAGAAGCCGGTCTGGTGCTGGTCGCTTTCCCGGTAGGAGTGGATGATCGAGGCGTAGCCGGAGGAGCCGGTGTAGTCGAGCTTCACCGCGTAGATCTTCTCGAACTCCTCGTCCGAGAGCCGGCCGGTGCCCACCGAGGGCTGGCCCGTCATGTAGCCTTCGACGTCGTCCGAACGTCCCGGACCGTAGTTGTAGATCGTCGAGAGCGTCCAGTTTTCGTTGGGAATCCAGATCGCCCGGTAGTAGTCCAGGCCGGGAACCTCGACGCGCGGGTTGTTGCGCCCGTTGTCGCGGGTGAAGGGGTTGGACAGCGAGAGGATCACCGACGGGCCCCACTGCAGGTTCTCCCGCCCGTAGGAGAGAGTCAGCTCGTCGAAGGGCCGGTAGCGCACCCAGCCTTCGGTGAGGAACAGCTCCGAGCTGTCCTGGTCGTCGCCATCGCGCGGGCCGTCCTCCCATTTCTCCCAGATCGCCTCGGCGCGCGGCTTGAGGGCGAACTCCCAGTTGCGGAAGTTCAGGTTCAGGTCCGCCCGCGGGTTGAGCACCCACTGGTAGCGCGGTATCTCGGCGGCGTTGTCGGGGTTGAGGGTCGAGTCCTCTGTTTCCTGGACCAGGGTGTAGGCCATGAGATTGACGCGCGAATAGAAGCCGCTTGCCAGCTCATCGGCCAGGCTCATCCGCTCCTCGCCCAGCTCGGGAAGCTCGGCCGCACCCACCACACCTGCCTGGATTGCCATGCCCGCCAGAGGCAATACCAGTCCCAAACGATGCGCCATCCTTGCCATCTCTTCCATCCCTGTAATATCCGAAGTTGTCCATACTGCGTTGACTACCCTGAACGGGTTGTTGAGCCCAAAAGGGTAAGTATGGAGCGCTCCGTATTGCAGAGGCAATGCCGAGCCGGCCATCCGTGGCGTTCCTCTCATGCCGGAGCGCTCCATACCAGGCTCACTTCATGAACAAATTGATATTAAAGATGAAGTCCGGCAGCGGCGCGAGTTTTGGCTTGGTCATGCTCAGGGTGGTGACATCGCCGCTCATCAGCTCCTCGTAGATGGCGATCTCGGAGATGAAGGGGCGTGCCTCGCCATTGATCGTCACCGTGCTGCCGTACTGCATGTTGGCCGACTTGAAGCGCTTGCCCGACAGCGTGTAGTAGTCCGCCTTCACTCCCACCATGCGCTTCTTGTCCACCCAGTAGACGATCCGGTCGTAGGTGGTCTTCGAATTGCGTGCCTTGAGGTCGAAGACGTAGCACTCCACCCCATCCACGGTTTCGTCGGGCAGCCGCGTCGCATCGTAGTCCTCGGCGTAGTTGGTCGAGGCGACGTCGCCGTAGGAGGCCTGACCCATCAGCTTCTGGCGCAGCGAGATGGGGATCGGCTTGCTCAGGCCCGGCTTGTGGAACCACATGTTGTTGTCGAGCATGAGCAGCTTCTGCCCCTTGGACTTCGGCGGCGCGATGTTGAGCCCCGAGATGTTGAAGCCGCGCGCCTTGATGTCGTAGAGCATGCTGTCGGTGCGGCCCCTCTCGTTGGCTTCGATCGCCACGTTCCAGGCGATGCCCTGCAGGTTGCCGCGCGACTCGTCGGCCCGCTTGAGGATCTGGTAGGGATCCTCGGCGGAGCTGGCGAGCGGGGTCGGCGTGGAGGCCTTGGCCACCTGCGGAATCGCCTTGGCCTCAGGCTCGGGCTCGGTGCGTGCCGGCACGCTCGTCTGGGAAGACTGACTGGCGGGCGGGCTGGCGGCCTGGGAGGCCGCCGGGGCCTTCGACTCCACCGGCGCCGGCAGGGAAGTGGCTGCCCGCTCGGCGGGCTTGTCGTCATCGTCGCTGCCGAACAGCCGGCTGAAGAAGCCCCGGCCATCCTCCCCGGCAGTCTTCGCAGAGGGTGCAGTGTTCTCCGCGACGGCCAGGGTGCTGATCAGCAGTGCCAGACCGAATGCGGAAATGCGGGAAAGTCCGTTCATCTCTCAAAATCTCCGTCGGTTCGAAAACCTGTCCCAGCGGCTCATACATGTCCCAGAGCGCCGACGATTTCCATCCGCGCCGCCTTGCGTGCCGGAAGGCTCGCCGCCAGCAGGGACAGCACCAGCAAAGCCAGCATGCTCCAGAGCATTTCCTGGGGCACCAGGTAGACCTCCAGCGGAATGCGCCGGGTGATCTGCGGCGGAATCCAGGTCGGCTCCAGGGTGGCGATGCTCGACCACACGGCGAGGGTGAGCAGCACCCCGACCAGCGAGCCGAACAGGCCGAGCAGCATGCTTTCCAGGGCGAACAGCCCGACGATGCCGCGACGCTTCACGCCCAGGGCGCGCAGCGTGCCGATCTCCCGGGTGCGCTCCATGATCGCCATGCCCACGGTGTTGACCACACTCATCACCACGATGGTGAAGACGATCAGGAAGGCGAACAGGAAGATCACGTCGAACATGTTCTTGACCTTGGTGTAGAAGGTCGACAGCTCGTTCCAGGTCTTGATCTCGATATCCAGGCCGCGGGCGACCAGCTCGCTCTGCAGGGTCGCGCGCATCGACTCGGTGAGCAGGCCGTCATTGAGCAGGACGTTGATCCGGTCGACGCTGGTGGTGTCGTAGAGGTTCTGGGCGAACTCCAGGCTGACCAGCATCAGCTTGTCCTCCAGCGCCTCGACCGGCGAGTTGAAGGTCTGCAGCATCTGGCCATCGAGGGCGTTGATCTGCCCGTTCACGGTCGGCGCCATCACCACCACGGTATCGCCCTGCTTGAACCTGAGCTGGTCGGCCAGCCCCTGGCTCATGCCCAGGCCGTTGGGGGTTTCGTCGCTCATGGGCTCGCCGTCGAACAGCTGCATGTTGCCGACCTTGGTCCGCGAGCGGCTGCGGATGACATCGACCTTCGACGACACCCGCCCACTGGCGAGGAAGATGGTCGACACCTCGCCGTTGCTGACCAGGCCGGAAATGTTCAGCTCGGGGGTCGAGATGCGGATCTCCGGATGGGCCTGCAGCACCTCGTCGATCACCCGCACATCCTCCTCGTTGAGCAGGTAGCGCGTCGGGTCGAGCTTGCCCTCGTTGAGGAAGCCCTTCTTGAAGATCGACATGTGGCCGTTGCCCTGGATGTGGATGTAGGAGTCCTCCAGGCTGGTGAAGATGTAAGCGGTGAAACCGCCCAGGGCGTTGACCGCGGCGAAGCCGAGGCCGATCGCCATCACGGTGAACAGCGAGCGGCG
The DNA here is from genome assembly GCF_002220155.1 of Azotobacter chroococcum. NCBI lineage: Bacteria > Pseudomonadati > Pseudomonadota > Gammaproteobacteria > Pseudomonadales > Pseudomonadaceae > Azotobacter > Azotobacter chroococcum. Next base: position 2,526,593 of record NZ_CP011835.1, read on the forward strand.
GCCGTTGCGGAACAGGTTCCGCGTGGCGAGCTTGAACCAGGTGATCATGGACGTCCCCCTGCGATGCGGGTCTGTACGGCCGGGCGCGTCGGATGGCTGTCACTGCCGATCTCGCCGTCCTGCATCAGGACGCGGCGCTTGACGCTCTCCAGCAGGCGCTGGTCGTGGGTGGAAAAGACGAAGGCGGTGCCGTGGCTGGCGTTGATGTTCAACATCAGCTCGATGATCCGCCGGGCGTTGCCCGAGTCGAGGTTGGCGGTGGGTTCGTCGGCGATCACCAGGGCCGGGTCGGTGACCAGCGCCCGGGCGATGGCGACCCGCTGCTGCTGGCCGCCGGAGAGCTTGGCCGGGCGGTGGGCGACGTGCTTCTCGAGGCCCACCTCGGTCAGCCGCTCGAGCGCCCGCTCCCGGGCCACCGTGGACGAGGCGCCGGCGATCTGCAGCGGCAGCATGACGTTCTCCAGCGCCGAGAGCACCGGCACCAGGTTGAAGTTCTGGAAGACGAAGCCGATGGTCCGGTTGCGCAGCTCGCTGCGGGCGTTGTCCGACAGATCGTTGACCTCCTGGCCATTGATCAGCACGGTGCCCGAGGTGGGCGAGTCGAGCATCCCGATGAGGTTGCACAGGGTCGACTTGCCGGACCCGGACGGCCCCCAGATCGCGACGAACTCGCGCGCCTGGATGGTGATGTCGATGCCCTTGAGGGCGATCACCGGATTTTCGCCAATCTGGTAGTGCCTGGTGACTCGGCGCAGCTCGACGAGCGGGGCCGTTCCGATAGAGGTGATGGTATTCATGGTCGGGTTTCCTGATGCGTCCAATGCCTTGAAATCCCCTGCACTCCGCGAAACCGGGGCGTGACCGGGCTGCGGCGTATGCCGCAGGACCCGGATACTTCGCCGGTTATCGGCCGGATGCGCCCGCTGTCTCGGTAGCTGCGTAGGCGATGACGAAATTCCCTTCACGCACGCTGTGCACGTTGATCAGCCGATCACTGTCGCGCACCTGGATGATGAAGTTCCCGGCGCCGTCGATGGCGATCGCCTCGAAGCGTTGCGGGGCGCCGTTCACACCGGTGCCCAGCAGCTTTCCGGCGGCCTCCTTGGCGGACCACAGACGGGTGATCCACTCGTCCCGCGCTTCGCCCTCGGTCGCCAGCTCGTCCAGCAGCTCGCGCTCGCCGGCCGTGCTGAAGCTTTCCAGGAAGCCGGCCGCGTGCGGACGGACCTGCTCGATGTCGATGCCCAGCGGTTGCTCGCCGGCGAGCGCCACCGCCCGGTCCTCGCAATGCGCGATGCTGATCCTCGGCAGCCGCGCATGGCCTTCCAGTGCCGCCACCAGCGGCTGGCCGGCCGCATCGCTATCGATGACGAAGGCTGCCGGGTGCAGCATCTCCGACTGCTCGCTGCGGGCGGCGAGCCAGGCGCGCACCGCATCCTTCGCCGCCACCCGGCCGAGCTGCCACTGCTGCTGGCGCGGCGGAACGCCGGCCTTGGCGACGAAGTCCGCCATCTCGTCCAGATGCAGGTAGTGACGCGCCAGCAGCAGCGGGTCGAATCCCTGGGTATCGGCCTTGCTGATCAGGCAGCACTGCACGCCCTTGGCCAGCGACGGCAGCGCGAGAGAACGACTCAGCAGATGCCGGGTCGGCTGGCGGCGGAAATCGAGTACCTGGGCCGGATGGCGGAACTTGATGCTCCCCCACTCCCGCACGCGCAGCCAGACCCCGCCGGAACCGTCCTGGATCTCCACGTTGGCGTACATGGTCATGGTTTCGTCGCGGACGATCTCGATGCGGATCGGCACCCGGGTGCCGGCCGGCGGCGTCGAGCGGTACAGCTCGAGCTTGCCGAAGCCGATCGGCAGCACGTAGCGGTCATGCTGCATCGCCCATACGCCGATGAACTGACCGATCCCGTCGAACAGGGCCGGATCGATCAGCAGCTGGGGCTGGCTGATCGAGCGGAACAGCTCGGTCTGCGGCCGGGTCACCAGGTCCGTCACCGCGCCCTCGTCGGCGATGATGATTTCGCCGGTCAGGCAGTGGAAGCACGGTCCGTGGAACATGTGGCGTTCCCGGTAGATGTCCTCGCCGGTCAGGGGCAGGCGGTAGGGGTTGCTGAAGCTACCGAAGGCCAGGTCGAGATCGACCCGGTAGGCCGTGGAGAACAGCACGGTCGCGGTGGTCGAGGGCATGTCCTGCCCCTCGAGCTGCAGGGCCACGGCGATGCGCCAGACCTGGCCGTCGGCATCGACCTCCTTCACCCGGGCGCTGATGTTCAGCAGCTCGCTGTCGCGGTCGGACACCTCGATCCAGCGGGTGGCCTTGACGTCCTCGAAGCCGATCAGCCCCAGGCCGGGCGCCAGACAGGCCGCCGCCTCGGCCATCACTTCCAGGCTCATGGTCAGCGGCAGCACCGGCATGCAGGCGGAAACCGGCTTGACCCCGGGGGCATGGACGAAGGCGTGATCGGCGAGGTACAGGTCTTCGTCCAGGTGCAGCCGGCGCTGGATCAGCAGCGACTCGCCGGGGGCGTAGGCCAGCACCTGGCCGACGAAGGGCAGACTGCCCTCCTCCAGCGGCTCGGCGGCCGGCCGGACCGCTTCCCGGGCGCGCGTCGATTCGGCTTCGAGTTCCACCTCGGCGACGACCGCCACGGCCTCCTCGACAGGCTCCTCGCTGCGCAGTTCCTCGGCGGACTCCACCTCGTAGACGCGGGCGATCAAGGGCATTTCGCTGTTGGTATCGAGTACCAGATGGGAAAGGCTTGCGCTGCTCATATCTTCTCCAGAACCAGTCCGGTGATGGTCAGGCCCGGCCCGAAGCCGAGGCATACGATACGAGTGCCGACAGTGGCCTCCTCCAGATGCTGCATGAGAATGTGCGGGATCGTGGAGGAAGACATGTTGCCGTGCTCGAAGAAAACGCCCTTGCTGATCGCCACCTGATCCTCGGAGAGGTCCAGCTCCTCCTGGACGTGCTCGACGATCTTCGGCCCGCCCGGATGGACGGCGAAGCTCAGGGCGTCCTTGTCCCGCTCGAAGTCCATGCCGGCACGCCGCAGCAGGTCCACCACGAAGGCCCGTACATGCCGCTTGATGATCACCGGCACCAGAGGCGAGAGGGTCATGACGTACTGGTACGGGCCGGGCACCCCGGTCATGGTGTCGGTCGAGTCCGGCAACAGGTGCTCGCTCATCGCCAGGATGCGCAGGCCGCGCAATCCCTGCCGGCGCAGTTCCTCCTCGGACAGCACCGAGTACTTGATCAGCCCGTCGGAGAACAGGGTCGCCGAGATGATGTTGTCCGCCCGCCATTCGGTGATGTTGTTGTGCGCGGACATCAGCTCGGTGTGCACGATGTCCACCCGGTGCTTGATCGGAGTGACGCCACAGCGCGACGAGACGAGCATGCCATGGGCCATCTTGATCGCCGGGAAGGCGCCGTAGCAGCCCATGGTGTAGCTGTGGGTCACCGTGGTCTCGAACCATTTGCGCCTCGACACCACGTGCTCGACCGGACTCGGCGACAGATAGCCGGTGCAGGTCACGTGGATCAGATCGTCGGGCGCCGGAGCGTCGGCCGCATACATCCGCTCGACCCCTTCCTCGACGACCCTGGCGAAGCTTTCGTGGCGCACCTTGAGGTCCGCACCGCGCGGATCCTTCTTGATGTCGAACAGCCGCAGGTGCGCCTCTTCGGGCTCGGGATCGGCGACATCGAAGTTGCCCTCGCCGAAACGGATGTCGGTCAGCTTCGGAAAGTAGACCAGCTGCCGCTGCTTGATCTGCGCAGGCGACACGGCGTACTTGTCGAACTTCTCCTTGACCGTCTTGTAGACGTCGAGAAAGCTCTCCTCGTCGGTGATGCCGTGGTTCAGGCAGTGGGCCTTGGCGAATGCATAGGCAGTCAGTTCGAGCGTGATGCGCTGGGGAATCGGCTTGGCCATCTGCACCGGCGTGAAGCCGGTCAGGACCGCACCGTTCGGATTGACCATGTCGTTCATATCTTCTCCAGCACCATTCCGGTGACAGTCAGTCCTGGACCGAAACCAAGGCACACGACACGCGTGCCGATATCCACCTCCTCGAGGACCTGCTTGAGGATGTGGGGAACCGTGGCGGAGGACATGTTGCCGTTCTCCAGGAACACGCTCTTGCTGATCGCCACCTGCTCGTCGGCGAGCCCCAGATCCTCCTGGATGTGCTCGACGATCTTCGGCCCGCCCGGGTGAATGGCGAAGGTCAGCTCGCGCTTCTCCCGCTCGAAGTCGATGCCGGCGCGCTCGAGCAGCTTCACCACGAAGTCGCGGACGTGGCGCTTGATGACCACCGGCACCATGGGCGTGAGGGTCATCAGGAACTGGTGCGCCCCCGGAATCCAGGTCATGTCGTCGGCGGAGTCCGGCAGCAGGTGCTCGTTCATCGCCAGAATCCTGAGGCCATGCCCGCCCTGGCGGTGCAGCTCGCCCTCGGACAGCACCGAGTACTTGATCAGCCCGTCGGCGAACAGGGTCATGGTGATGATGTTTTCCGCCCGCGCATCGACGATGTTGTTGTGCGCCGAGAGCAGTTCGGTGTGCACGATGTCCACCCGGTCCTTGATCGGGGTGAGGCCGAAGTGCGACGAGGAAAGCATGCCGTGGGCCATCTTGATCGCCGGGAAGGCGCCGTAGCAGCCCATGTGGTAGCTATGGGTCACCGTGGTCTCGAACCAGCCGCGGTTGGCCGCCATCCGCTCGACCGGACTCGGCGACAGATAGCCCGAGCAGGTCACGTGGATGAGGTCGTCGGGGGCCTCGGCGATGTCCTTGAACATCAGCTCCAGCCCCTGGTCGACGACCTTGGCATAGCTCTCGTGGCGCACCTTGAGGTCCGCACCGCGCGGGTCATCGATCATATCGAACAGCCGCAGATAGGGATGCTCGGGCGGCGTGATCTCGACGTGGCCGTTGGCGAAACGGATATCGGAGACCTTCGGGAAGAAGATCAGCTGGCGCCGTTTGATCTGCGAAGACGACAGGGCGTACTTGTCGAACTTCTCCTTGACCGACTGGTAGACCTGGGCGAAGCCTGCATCGTCCTGACCGACGCCGTTCTTGATGCAGTAGGCGCGGGCGAAGGCGTAGGCCGACAGCTCCAGGGTCAGCGCCTGGGGAACAGGCTTGGCCAGCTGTACGGGGGTGAACCCGGTAAGAACTGCGTTGTGGGGACTGCTCATGGTATTTCCTCCTTGACTGAGCGGGTGCCTCTACAGCGATCCCGCGCGCGAACGCGCGGGAATAACTTCTACCGCGGGCCGTTCCTACCTAGGACTGGCGCCCCGAGTCACGCTTCTTGCGTGCTTGCATCTGCTCGACGATCTGCTCGAGACTCGCCGTGATCACCAGTTCCGTCTCACCGGTGTTGCCCCGCCGGATCTGCTCCAGGCAGTGACGGGTGCCGATAGCCAACGGAATCGGATGAATGTTGCGTTCGGCGTAGAACTTGAGCATCTGGTCCCCGACCATTCCGGACTTCCAGGGACCCCAGTCGATGGCCAGCGCGTGCACGCCGGGCCAGACATGGCCGAGGCTGTCGGCCAGCTTGTTGAGCACTTCGTTGGCCGCGCTGTAGTCGCTCTGCCCCGCATTGCCGAAACGGCCGGCGATGGAGGAGAAGAACAGCACGAACTTCAGGCCGTCCGGACGCAGCCGGCTGGCCAGCACCCGGGCACCGGCGACCTTGGTGTCGTACACCGCGGCGAAGGACTCCAGGGTCTTGTCGCGGATCAGCTTGTCGTCGATGACCCCGGCGCCGTGCAGCACGCCGTCGAGCCGTCCCCACTTCGCGTAGATCCCGTCGATCACCCGGCCGAAGGCCTCGCCGTCGCGCACGTCCACGGCGTGATACTCGACCTTCGCGCCAGTCGCCTCGAGACGCGCCAGGTTGTCGCGGATCTCGCGATCCTTGAGCAGGCGCTTGAAGATCCGGTCCACCTCGGCCGGCTTCACCTTCGCATCCCCCTCGCCGCGCAGCTTTCCGATCAGCACCTGCTTGAGCTTCGCCGGGTCGGCGATGCCGCGGGTGTCCTCGGCTTCCTCCTCCGGCAGCGGACTGCGTCCCGCCAGCACCAGTTGCGGGCGGTACTCCTTGCCCAGGGCGGTGGCGATCTCCGCGGTGATGCCGCCGGCGCCGCCGGTGATCAGCACCACGGCGCCCTCTTCGAGGACCGGCGGGAGTGCCGCACTGCCAGCCGCCTGCAGGCTCAACTCCAGCTGGCAGCGCCCTTCGGCGCCGTAGCCGATTTCCAGCACCGGCGTCTGCGCGGCCCATTCGCCCAGTACCCGCTCGACCATCTCCCCGACCTTGAGGCTCGGCGACAGGTCGATGCACTTGACGTGAGCCTCGTCACCCCACTCCCGCGCCGCCGACTTGGCGACGCCCAGGGTGCCGGCAGACTCGATGGGCAGCTCGCGCGAGCGCTCGAGGCCGAAGCGGCCATCCAGCGCGGTGACGCTGAGCAGCCAGCCGGCACCGTCATGCGTGGCGGCCTTGAGGTCCTGGTCGAAGACCTTGCACAGCAGGAACAGGACCTTGGCCGGGGCGATGGCATCGCCCTCCCCGGCCGGCACGCCGAGCAGGCTGACGAGGGTTCCGATCCGCTCCTCGCCGAGCAGGCCGCGCAGCGCCTGCACCGACTCCAGCGAGGTAGGATCGAACTCGAAGCGCCCATCACCCAGTACGCGATTTTCCTTGCCCGGAACGATCTGCCTCACTACATGCCCGGCCTGGCCGAGGGCGACCCGGAAGGCCGCGGCCAGTTCCGAGTCGGCTCCCACCAGCAGGACCGGCAGAGCGGCTGCGGGCTGCGGACCGGCGACCGCACCCAGGGGCGCGGCGACGGGCTTGACGGTGTAGCAATGCACTACTTGTTCCGGCGCAACGTCTGTTGCGGACTCCGCCGTCTCAGCCGGCAATGCCGACGGCGGAGTCAGTGCTTTTTTTGAGGCTTGGGCCCCTTCCCCGGCAGCCGGGGAACCATGCAGCTTGTCGTACCAGGCGACGATCTCGTTGAGGGTCTTCAGGCCGGTGAGCTCCTCGAACACCGCCTCCTCGTCGCGTCCCTCCATCAGGTTGTGGCGATCCTTGAGCTGGCTCAGGACCTCGATGCGCTTGATCGAGTCGATGCCCAGGTCGGCTTCCATGTGGGCATCCAGGTCGAGCATGTCCTCCGGATAGCCGGTGCGCTCGGAAACCGCCAGCAGCAGATCGGCCTTGAACGCCTCGGTGGAGGCCACGCCGGCGGGAGCGGCGGACTTGGCGGCTGGAGCAGCCGGAGCGGCTGCGGCGACCGCCAGCTTCGGCGCCTCGGTACGCACCTCGCTGCGCTGGACCGAGCCCTCGATGGTGGCGACCTGTGGCTCGCGGCCGACCGGCAGAGCGGCGGCGTGCAGCGACAGCACCTGGGCCGGCAGTACCGGCGCCGGTGCCGGCGCCAGCCCGGCCTGGGAGACTACCTGCAGGCTGGGACGCGGCTCGCCGACGCTTGCCAGGTCAGCCCCTGCGAGGCTGCTCTGGAAATCGAGGAACCGACGCAGCGTGTCCTGCTGGTCGCGTTGCAGTGCGATGAACTGCGCGATGACTTCCTGAACGTGTGCGACGTTTAACAGCGATGGGGCCTCCATCTCTGCCGGGAGATCCCCCGTACGCAGCGTGTTGTCGTTTGCCATGCTGAACCTCCGTTGTGGCGCGTGGCGGTTGACGTTGACCGGAATGACTGCCGGTCGGGCGAAAGAGACATGGGCGACGGTCGAAGTGCTCGCGACCGGCTGTGCCTGGGGCCTGGGCGCTGCCGCCGGCAGCGGGCTGGGCGCGCTGGCCGGACTCGTCGGCGCGGCGGCGGCCGGCGCCTGGATGATTGCCGGACGGGCCTTGGCCGGCGCATTCCAGGGTACCGCGTGGGCACCGTCGACACGCCAGATCATCGGACCGGGCACGGCCCTGGCCTTGGCGCGGGCGAACACCTCCGCCACCGCCAGCGCCGCGTAGCCACGCCCCATGAACCAGCGGCCCAGTTCCAGCGGCAGGCCGAGGACGAACAGCTGGCCGAACACGTGGGCGAGCTGCACCCAGCCGCCACGTCCGGGCACCTCGATGCCCAGCGCGGTGTGCGGGCGATCGGCGAGGATGCGGTCGACCAGTCCGGTCAGCACCAGCCCAGGGCCAGCCTCGACGAAGATCCGCGCGCCGGCGTCGTACAGCTGGTTGATCTCCTTGACGAAGTGCACCGGCTCGGTCATGTGCTCGACCAGCAGGGCGCGCATGGCCTCGGGGTCTTCCGGATAGGCAGTACCGGTGGTGTTGCTGAACACCGGCACCTGGGCCGGCTTGAACTCGACCTTCGCCAGTTCGGCCGCCAGCCCCTCGCGCGCACTGGCCATCGCCGGCGAGTGGAAGGCGGCGCTGACCGGCAGCACCTTGACCCGCAGCGACTCGTTGCCCAGCACCCTGGCTGCCGCCTCGATGGCCTCCATCGAACCGGCGACGATGGTCTGGTCGGCGGCATTCAGGTTGGCCAGGGTGACGTTCAGGCCGTGCTGCTCGATCAGCGCGCGGACGCGGGCCTCGTCGGCATCGATTGCCGCCATGGCCCCCGGATTGCGCCGGCCGGCCTCGCCGGCGAGCCGGCCGCGGGCCTCCGACAGGCGGATGAAGTCATCCAGGCCGATCACCCCGGCGGCATGCAGGGCGACATACTCGCCATAGCTGTGCCCGGCGACGAAGTCCGGTTTGAGCCCGTAGTCACCCAGCACCCTGAGCGCAGCGCTGTCGATCACCCCGAGTGCCGGCTGGGCGACCTGGGTCGCATTCAGCGCGGTCTGCTGGCGGGCGCGCTCCTCGTCGCTGAACACCGGCACCGGATAGATGTAGCGCGACAAGGGCTGCTCCAGACGGTCGGCGAGCAGCACGTCGGCGCGCTCGAACAGGCCATGCAGCTCGGGCAGGGAAGTCGTCAGGTCGGCCAGCATGTTGACGCGCTGCGAGCCCTGGCCGGGGAACACGAAGCAGACGCCGCCGGTGGTTTCCGGCCCCTCGCGGAAGAACACGCCCTGCGGATACTTCACTTCGCTCTCGCGGCCCTGCAGTGCCTTCAGGGCCAGCTCCAGCTTGGCCTTGAGGTCCGAGCCGGAGCTGGCGACCAGCGCCAGCCGGCAGTTGCCGGCGCGGGCCGCGCCCTGCTCCAGGTGCAGCGCATAGGCGAGCTGGGCGACATCGATCTGCTCGGGATGCTCCAGCGCATCGAGCAGGCGCTGCACCTGTTCGCGCACCTGCGCGCGGTCCTGTCCGCGGAAGGTGAAGGGCTCGGCATCGCGCGGATGCAGATCGACGACATCGCTGTCGCGGTAGGCGCCGGTGTACTCCTCCAGCACCACATGGAAGTTGGTGCCGCCGAAACCGAAGGCGCTGACCCCGGCGCGCCGCGGATGGTCCGTGGCGTTCAGCCAGGGACGGGTTTCGGTGTTGACGAAGAACGGCGAACGGCTGAAGTCGATCTTCGAGTTCGGCGTTTCGACGCCGATGGTCGGCGGCAGCACGCGCTGCTTGAGCGCCAGCGCGGTCTTCATCATCGCCGCCAGGCCGGCGGAGACCTTGGTGTGGCCGATCATCGACTTGACCGAGCCCACGGCGCAGGACTGCCTGGCCATGTCGGTCTTGCCGAAGGCTAGGTTGAGCGATTCGATCTCCGACTTGTCGCCCAGCGCGGTGCCGGTGCCGTGGGCCTCGATCAGGCCGATGCTGGTCGGATCGACCGCGGCATCCTCGTAGGCGCGCTGCAGGGCGGTGACCTGACCCTGCGGATGGGGTGCGGTGAGGCTGCGGTTGCGGCCGTCACTGGAGGCGCCGATGCCCTTGATCACCGCGTAGATGCGGTCGCCGTCGCGCTCGGCGTCGCCCAGCCGCTTGAGCACCAGGGCCACCACGCCCTCGCCCAGGGCGATGCCGTCGGCGCTGTCGTCGAACGGACGGCTGCGCCCGCGCGGCGACAGGGCGTGGGTCTGGGCGAAGCAGAGGAAGCCGATCGGGTTGTTGGTGGCATCCACCGAGCCGACCACGGCGACGTCGGCGTCATGGCTGCGCAGCTGGCGGATGCCCACGTCGAGGGCCGCCAGCGACGAGGCGCAGGCCGCGTCGACGATGTAGTTGGTGCCGCGCAGGTCGAAACGGTTGGCGATCCGCCCGGCGATGACGTTCTCCAGAATGCCGGGGAAGGAATCCTCGGTCCACTTGGGCAGGTCCTGCTCGTAGAGCGCCTCCATCAGTTGCTTGGCGGCGGTTTCCGGCAGTCCCTCGATCCGCGGCAGGTAATGGCTGAGCAGGCCGCGGAAGATGTAGTCGCAGCCCAGCTCGTTCATCCCGCCGGCGGCGAAGATGGTCGCGGTGCGGTCCTTGGCGAACGAGCGGCGGTCGAAACCGGCGTCGGCCAGGGCCTGGCGCACCACGTCGAGGGCCAGCAGTTGCACCGGCTCGATCGATTTCAGGCTGGCCGGAGGGATGCCGTACAGGGACGGATCGAACTGGATGTCGTCCATGAAGCCGCCCCACTTCGAATACACCTTGTCGGGCGTGCCGCGCTTGGGATCGAAGAAGTCCTCGGGGCGCCAGCGCTCCTCGCTCACCTCGCGGATCGCATTGACCCGGTGGAGGATGTTCTGCCAGTAGGTGCGCAGGTCGTTGCCGCCGGGCAGCAGGCCGGCCATGCCGACGATGGCGATGTCGCTTTCCGCCGCCACGCGCTTGGCCGCGCGCTTGCGCGGCAGACGCTGGTCGAGCTGGGCCAGCACCCCGCCGCAGCCTACCGATACCGCGCTGTGCAGCTCCGCAATGCTCAGCGCCTTGGAACGCAGGCGGGCGACTTCGCCGAGCATGTACATGCCCTCGCGGCGCTGGTCCTCGGGGGGAATCTGCACGTAGCGGGAGGCTGCCGAACGGTCGGGGTTCTGGCTGATGCCCTTGGAGGCTATGCGCAGGCGGCCGATGTTGAACAGCTCCAGCACCTTGAGGACCTTCTCCGGGGTCTCCAGGGCGAGCAGCATGTCGCGCCGGGTGCGGTTGAACTCGTCGCAGAAGGGGGTCACCGCGCAGCGGGTGTACATGCCCTTGCCGGATTGCAGCAGGGTGGTTTCCTTGCAGGCGATGGCCTGGGACTGGAACTCCGGCAGGATCGCGCCGCTGTTGACGATCTCGTGGGTGAACAGGTAGGCGGTGCCCATGATCACGCCGATCTTCATGCCGCGCTCGACCAGCGGCGCCGCCAGGGCGGAAACCATCGCCGCCGACAGTTCGTCGTGGATGCCGCCGGCGAACAGGACCTGGACCGCCTCGGGATCATTGATCTCGACCGAGCTCAGGGTCTCGATGGCCGACTCCCAGAGGATGAAACTGCTCAGCGGGCCGGTATGGCCGCCGCACTCGCCGCCCTCGAAGATGAACTTGCGCGCGCCGTCCTTGATGAAGCCCTTGAGCAGCCCTGGCGACGGCACGTGCAGGTAGGTGCTGATGCCGATGGACTCCAGCTCGCGGGCCTGGCCGGGACGGCCGCCAGCGATCAGCGCGAAGCGCGGCTTGATCTGGCGGACCACCTCGAGCTGGGCCTGGCGCAGCTCCAGCGGCATGAATCCCAGGATGCCGACCCCCCAGGGCTGGTCGCCGAGCAGTTCCTTGGTCTTGGTTAGCAGGGTCTGCACCTGATCCTGGCGCATCACCGACAGGGCGATGAACGGCAGGCCGCCGCCATCGGCCACCGCCTTGGCGAAACCGTCGACGTCGCTGACCCGGGTCATCGGGCCCTGGACGATCGGATAGCGGGTGCCGTGCAGCTGCGCCAGCGGGGAATCCGGACCCAGCGCCTGCTGCGCGCGGGCACCGCGCAGGGCCTGCTCGGTGCCGGTCGCGAGCGCGGCGAGAATGCGCCCGACGGTGCCATGGCGACGCGCCAGGGCGGCGGCCAGGGCGATGTCCTCGCCCATCGGCACCAGCGGGGCATCCACCTGGGCGAGGGACTGGAGCAGCAGTGCCTCCCAGGGCTCGTCCTTGATCACCGCCTGCTCGAGTTCGTCGAGCCGTTCGCGGGCACCGCGGCCAAAGAGACGGAACGAGCGCTGTTCCGGGCCGATCAGCAGGGTTTCGCTGCCATCCAGCGCAGCCCAGGCGCGGGCCTGCGAGGTGCCGATGAAGGGGCTTTCGTCGGCCAGCCAGAGCTGCTCGCAGAGCACCACGCCGGACGCGCCGGCGAGCACCGCGGCGGCCGCGGTGTGGGTACCCATGCCGCCCTGCACCCAGTAGGGGATGTTGACCCGGCCGTGCAGTTCCTGGAGGAGGATGAAGCTCGAATGGCGACTGACCCAGCCACCGGACTCGTGTCCCTTGAGGATCAGCCCGTCGCAGCCGGAGGCTTCCGCGGCCAGCGCCGAGGGCAGGTCCCAGACCTCGACGAAGATCTTGCGGGCCAGGCGCTTGATCTTCTTCTTCAGCGCGGCCAGCTCCTTGGGCTGCATGCCGGTGAATACCAGATCATCCGGCTTGAGACCGGCGAGCACCAGGATCGGCACGCGCTGGGGGATGAATTCGGCCAGTTGCTCGAGGCCGCGCTCGGCGGAGCCGAGGGTATCCCAGCGGATCCCCCACTGGGCGTTCGGCCCGGCGCTGGCGGCCAGGCCCTCGATGGCTGTCCGGGTGGCTTCCGGATCGTTGTGACAGCCCAGGTCGAGGATTCCGATTTCCCCGGCACGACAGGCAGCAATCGCAATCTTGGAGTCGAGATATCCAGCGGGAGTTATTGCAATATGACTAGCCATTTGATCATCCTGCTCTCAAAAAGATGCACCTTTCGGCGCAAGCTTTTGTTCCTTGTTCGAGCGCTTCACACGCAGTGCTCGCGTTCGGCTGGCATGGCCCCCCGACTACCCTGGAAAGCGGGAAATGCCATTCAATTGACATCACCCGAAGGCCAACCGAGTTCTCGATGGAGAGGCGGCATTCGCGTCTCGCCCCTGCAAGCAAAGTAGCCTCTGGCCATCAGGCATGTGGTAGCAACATGCTTGGTTTTCACATTACTGGCAAAACAAAGCGTACTCTGAATTCCCGGTAATTCATTCCGAACAAAACAGGAAAGTGAATCCCGAATCCAAATCGAATTTTCACAAATCAGCAGAGGCTCTTTGATATCATCACGCCGCAGACACCATCATATGAAACACGCACATTTTTGCATGGCATAAAAAAACGAAAGCAAAACGGGAATGTCGAAAAATTACGCCAAGACCGGCACGAGCAAAAACTGCATGGCATGCCAACCAAGGCATCGCACCTTGAAAAGCCAGCAGCGAGATCCTGGCAATGCAGGCCGAGCGGCCTAAAGAAATACAAAATAAGATATATGTTTTTGATTTTTATATTCTTTCAGATAACCAACAAGCATAGCTCCAGTTGCACACTGCATACATCAATGCATGAATACGCCTTTAAAAAATACACAGCCTCATCAAAACCAAAAAGCCAAATCACTGAATACCCAACAAAACGAGGCAGCAAATACTTTTATAAAAAGTATTTTGCGATGCAATAGCATATAAAAAAACCATTAAAAATATTTTATCACAACAATGATATCAGCAAATTGCCACCAACAGACCAGATCGCCATCACTCAACACAGGACATCTGCCCGCATTAAACCAACAGAGAAACTCCAGAAACCGATAGAGGCCGATACCAAAGCAGGAAAAGTTATCCGAAACAATCCACACAAGAACTTCGCCGCTCATCGAAACACAATAAAATCAAAATGCCACCTGCTCTGTTTTTCAAGATTTTTTTCGGCCGATCGGGAAACAGTTGTGCGCTCGCCCCCGCAACCCCTGGCAATCGCCTGCGCGACGACATATTCGAAACGGCAACAGGCAAATTGATGGCACTCCGGTTATAGCGGAAGACTCGAACAAGTTCTGGAAAGCGGCTGTATATATGAGCGCAGATTATCGAAAAGCATTGTCGGCGCAATAGCGCGAAACCGGCCAAAGACGCGTGCCAGGCGCATCGAGGCCAACCGCGGCCGTCTGGCCGCGGAGGATGAAGGGGGCATCAGCGCAGGCAGTCGACCGTGTAGATGCGCCCCTGCGGGCCGTCCTCATGCTGCAGGCCATGCATATCTAGGCCGAATCCCGGAAAGCGCGCATCGAAAGCACGGGTGGAATGCAGGTAATCGACGATCGCCCGGGTGGTCCGGGTAAAGCGCTCACCCGGCATGATCAACGGAATGCCGGGCGGATAAGGCACCAGCATCACCGCCGCGATACGCCCCTCGAGGTGCTCGATGGGCACCGCCTCGACCTCGCCACGCACCAGCTTGTCGTAGGCGTCCGCGGGCTTGAGGGCGACTTCCGGCAGCAGGCTGTACATGTGCTTGAGCGCCTTGGCCCGTGCGCTTTGCCGGTTGAAGTCGTGCAACTGGTCGCACAGGTCGCGCAGCCCCATGCCGGCATAGCGGGCTCCGCCGGCATGGGCGATGGACGGCAGCACCTGCTCCAGCGGCAGGTTGGCGTCGTAGCAGCGCTTGAACTCCAGCAGTTCGGTCAGCAGGGTGCTCCATTTGCCCTTGGTGATCCCCATCGAAAACAGCACGAGGAAGGAATACAAGCCGGTTTTTTCCACCACCAGTCCGCGTTCCCAGAGGAAGCGGCCGACCACCACCGCCGGAATGCCCTGCCCGGCAGGCTGGCCGCCGGCATCCAGCCCCGGCGTCACCAGGGTGACCTTGATCGGGTCGAGCAGCACATAGTCCTCGGGCAGGGCGCCGAAGCCATGCCAATCGGCCGCCGGGGTCAGCAGCCAGTCGGCGGCAGAGCCCTGCTCGCCGGCCGCGCCGAGCGGCGGCTGCCAGATGTCGAACCACCAGTCGTCCGGCGCCAGGCTCTGGCGCAGCTTGGCCAGGGCGCGGCGGAAGCTGAGCGCCTCGTCGAAGGTTTCCTGGATCAGCGAGCGACCGGCCGGCCCCTCCATCATCGCCGAGGCGACATCCAGCGAGGCGAGGATGCCGTACTGCGGCGAGGTGGAGATGTGCATCATGAAGGCTTCGTTGAAACGGTCGCGGTCCAGCTGGCGGCGTCCGCCATCCTGCACGTGGATCATCGAGGCCTGGCTGAAGGCGGCCAGCAGCTTGTGGGTGGAGTGGGTGCTGAACACCAGCGGGCTGTCCGCCGAGCGCGTGGTGCCCATGCCGTAGCGCCCCACATAGAATTCGTGGAAGGCGGCGTAGGCGAACCAGGCCTCGTCGAAGTGCAGCACCTCGACGGCATCGCCCAGAGTCTGCTTGATCAGCTCGGCGTTGTAGCAGAGGCCGTCATAGGTGGAATTGGTCACTACTGCGAGCTTCACCCGGGGCTCGCGGCCGCGGGCCAGGGGATTGGCGGCGATCTTCGCGGCGATCGACTCGCGGCTGAACTCGCTGAGCGGAATCGGCCCGATGATGCCCAGTTCGTTGCGCTCCGGCAGCAGATAGAGGGGAATCGCCCCGGTCATGACGATGGCGTGGACGATCGACTTGTGGCAGTTGCGGTCGACCAGCACCAGGTCGTCGCGGGCGACCATCGAGTGCCAGACGATCTTGTTGGCGGTCGAGGTGCCATTGATCACGAAAAAGGTGTGATCGGCGCCGAAATTGCGCGCCGCCCGAGCTTCCGCCTCGGCCAGCGGGCCGGTGTGGTCGAGCAGCGAGCCGAGCTCCGGCACGGACACCGAGAGATCGGAACGCAGGGTGTTCTCGCCGAAGAACTGGTGGAAGGCCTGGCCCACCGGACTCTTGCGGTAGGCCACGCCGCCGCCGTGGCCGGGCGTGTGCCAGGAATAGTTGGACTGCAGGGTGTGCTCGACCAGCGCGCTGAAGAACGGCGGCAGCAGCCCGGCCAGGTAGTTGCGGGCGGCGCGGGCGACTTGGCGGGCGAGGAAGGGCACGGTGTCCTCGAACAGATAGAGGATGCCGCGCAGCTGGTTGAGGTCGGCCATCGCCTCGGCCGGGGCGTTCTCGATGGTGACCTGCTCGCCAAGGGCGAAGATCGGCAGCTGCGGGGCGCGCGAGCGGGCGATGCGGATCAGCTCGAGCATGTCCTGCAACAGACGCTGGTTTTCCCCCGCCCCCTCGGCGGCGACCAGGACGCAGGCCAGGCCGTGGTGGGTCGAAGCGACGATCCGCCCCTCGCTGGAGGTGGCGGTGGAAAGGATGCTGAAGCCGCTCTGCTCCAGCTCCCGGGCGATCGCCCGCACGCGCTCGCCGGCGATGCTGTCGGCCTTGATATCGCGGTGGACGATGAGAATCGGGAAATTGAGGTCTTTGTACACGATCCGTGTCCTGAGGGAATTCGCCCTCAGGATAAGCCAGAGCGCCGGCCGGAAGCTGCCACGGCCACGCCGGAAATCGCGGCTACTGCTGCTGCGCCTGCTCCATCTGCAGCCATAGCGCCGGGCCGCCGGCGGCCTTCTCGATCGCCGCCAGCCGCTCGGCATGGGCGGCCAGCTCCGGCTCGCTGGCGCGGATCACCCGGGTGCGCGGACGATCCGGCGGCAGGCGGCGGATCACCGAAGCCTGGGCCCGTCCGCCGTCCTCGCTGCCATCGCCGGCCAGCGACAGGTGCGTCTGCCCGCCGGTCATGGCCAGCCAGACGTCGGCGAGAATCTCGGCGTCGAGCAGTGCGCCGTGCAGCTCGCGGTTGGAGTTGTCGACGTCGTAGCGCTTGCACAGGGCGTCGAGGCTGTTGCGCTGGCCGGGGTGGCGCTCGCGGGCCATCAGCAGGGTGTCGAGCACCGAGCAGTGGGCGACGATGTCGGCACGCTCCGTCTGGCCCAGCAGGGCGAACTCGTTGTCGATGAAGCCGATGTCGAACGCCGCGTTGTGGATGATCAGCTGGGTGCCCTTGATGAACTCGAAGAACTCGTCGGCCACATCGGCGAAGCGCGGCTTGTCGGCGAGAAACTCGTTGGTGATGCCGTGTACCGCGATGGCGCCCTCGTCCACGACGCGGTCCGGCTGAAGATAGACGTGGAAATGCCGCCCGGTGAGGCGGCGGCCCTGCAGTTCGACGCAACCGATCTCGATGATCCGGTGGCCTTCGGTCACCGGCATGCCGGTGGTTTCGGTATCCAGTACGACGCTGCGCATGTTCTATCGGTATCTTCAGGAAAGTGTCTAGACGCTGTGCTTCTTCTGCGCCCGGGCGTCGGCGACGCCACGGTTGGCCAGCAGGTCGGCGCGTTCGTTGCCGGGATGGCCGGTATGCCCGCGCACCCAGCTCCAGCTGACCTGATGGCGGTTGACCTGCTCGTCGAGCTGCTGCCAGAGATCGGCGTTCTTCACCGGCTGGCGCGCGGCGGTCTTCCAGCCGCGCTTCTTCCAGTTCGGCAGCCACTCCTGGATGCCACGCATCACGTACTCGGAGTCGGTGGTCAGCTGCACCTCGCAGGACCGCTTGAGCTCGGCCAGCGCGCGGATCGCCGCGGTCAGCTCCATGCGGTTGTTGGTGGTTTCCGCCTCGCCGCCCCAGAGCTCACGCTCGACGCCGCGGCAGACCAGCAGCGCGCCCCAGCCCCCGGGACCGGGATTACCCTTGCAGGCACCATCGGTATAGATTTCGACCTTGTCGCTCACTCAGGCTCCATGTTCAGACTCGCGCCGGCTGACCTTGACCACCGGCAGCGGCAGCAGCTTGCCGATGGGTTCCCGGCGCGTCTGCGGCAGCGGCCGCAGGCCGACCACCAGCTTGCGCACCACCAGCAGGTAGAAGCCGCCGCCCGGCATCCGCCAGGACTCGCCCCAGGGTTCCAGACGCGCGGTGCGGGATTGCCAGACGCTGGATGAAAGCGGCGGACGATAGCATCCGAAGCGGCGTTTCTCCAGCGCGAAGCCGAGCAGCGCCAGCCAGTCGCCGACCCGACTGGGACCGATGCAGCGGGCCTGACGCAGGACATCGCCGGCGAAATGGCGGCGCAGCCCCCAGAGACTGCGCGGATTGATGCCGACCACCAGCAGATGGCCGCCAGGACGCACGCTGCGCGCCGCCTCGCGCAGCAGCGCATGGGGCGACAGGCTGAAGTCCAGGGCATGCTGCAGCACCACCACGTCGGCGGCGTGCTCGGCCAGCGGCCAGGCCTGCTCCTCGCAGACGATCTGCACCCCCGGCAAGGGCGCCCCCAGGCGCACGCAGCAGCGGATCTGCCCCGCCCCCTCGAAGTCGCCCGGCGGACCGTAGTGCACCAGATAGCCGCCGAAGAAGCGCGCCAGTTCCTCCTTGAGCAGACGCCGCTCTTCCTGCAGCATCTGCTCTCCCAGAGGCGTGGCGAACCAGTCGCGGGCGTCGCTCATCAGCGACAGCCACTGGGGATCGGCGTGGGCGAAGGGTTGGTCGGTCATGAAGGCTCCCTGCGTGCATACGCTCGGTCTAAGATGAAACGGATTCTTTTAAGTTTAGCGACCGCCAGCGTCAACACGCCCCGGCGAATGCCACCGCCGGACCGGACCAGGCGGCGCATTCCCTTCTTGATGGACACATTCGACAGGAGAATGCGGGAAACGCCCGACGACGATACCGGGAAACCCGCGAACACAGCATGGTACGGATCGACGCACTCCCCGCCTTCCAGGACAACTACATCTGGCTGCTGCAGGCCCCGGCCAGCCGGCACCTCGCCGTGGTCGACCCCGGCGAGGCCGCCCCGGTGCTCGCCTGGCTGGAGGCGAACCCCGGCTGGCAACTCACCGACATCCTGATCACCCACCATCATGCCGACCACATCGGCGGCGTGGAAACCCTCAGGCAGGCGACCGGGGCTCGGGTGCTGGGCCCCGACGACGAGCGCATCCCGGCAGTGGATCTCAGGCTGCGCGACGGCGAACGGATCGAAGTCCTCGGCTGCACCTTCAGGGTGCTCGAGGTGCCGGGCCACACCCGCAGCCACATCGCCTACTTCCACGATGCCGCGCAGCCCTGGCTGTTCTGCGGCGACACCCTGTTCGCCGCCGGCTGCGGACGTCTCTTCGAAGGCACGCCGAGCCAGATGCACCAGTCGCTGCGCCGCCTGGCCGGGCTGCCCGAGGCGACCCTGGTGTACTGCACCCATGAATACACCCTGAGCAATCTGCGTTTCGCCCAGGCCGTGGAACCGGACAACCCGGCCATCGCCCGGCGCCTGGCCGAGGTAAGCGCCTGGCGCGCTGCGGGGCGAAGCAGCCTGCCGTCGAACCTGGCCCTGGAGCGGGACACCAATCCCTTCCTGCGCACCGGGGAAACCTCCATTAAAGAAAAGATGGCCCGCCGCAGTGGCCGGGCATCCATTGACCCAGATCAAGTTTTCGCTGAATTGCGGGGATGGAAGGACAATTTCTAGGTAGCCGCCTACAGTTTGAAAGTCCCCGACGGGTTGACCCCCCTTCGGGGTGCTTCCTAGAATCGGCCCACTTTTTTGCCCGGACCCCTTATCCGCCCATGTCAAACTCACCCTTCAACAAGGATGTTGCCCCGGGCATATTGGCGCGGCGCACTCCATTTATCGTCATCTTCCTGGCCGCGACCCTGGCAGGCTGCCAGAGCACCGGCGAGCGCAACGATGACGAATATGCGCGCCTGGCCGCGAAGCCCAAGCGCGAAACCCAGTGGCTGAACCAGGCTGCCACCCCGCAGCCCCAGGACATCTGGACGCGCATGCGCGAAGGCTTCGCGCTGCAGGACGAGATCGGCGTCAACCCGCGCATCGAACGCCAGCGCCTGTGGTTCGTCAGCAACCCGGCGCATATCGACAAGGTCAGCGAACGCGGCGCGCTTTACATCCACTACATCGTCGAGCGTCTGGAAGAGCGCGGGATGCCGCTGGAGCTGGCCCTGCTGCCGGTCATCGAGAGCGCCTACAACCCCCTCGCCTACTCCCGCGCCCATGCGGTGGGCCTCTGGCAGTTCGTTCCCGCCACCGGTCGCGACTACAACCTGCACCAGACCCAGTGGTACGACGGCCGCCGCGACATCACCGCCTCCACCCAGGCGGCGATCGAGTACCTCTCCCGGCTCCACGAGATGTTCAACGGCGACTGGCTGCTCGCCCTGGCCTCCTACAACGCCGGCGAGGGCACGGTCAGCCGGGCCATGGAGCGCAACCGCCGGCTCGGCCTGCCCACCGACTACTGGAACCTGCCCCTGCCCAAGGAAACCCAGGACTACGTGCCCAAGCTGCTGGCCCTGTCCCAGGTGATCAACACCCCCGAGTCCTATGGCATCAGCCTGAGCCCGATCGCCAACGAACCCTATTTCGACCGGGTGGAAATCGGCGGCAGCATGCAGCTGTCGCGCCTCGCCGAAATGGCCGGCATCGACAAGGGCGAGCTGCTCCGGCTGAACCCGGCCTACAAGCGCGGCATCACCCTGGACGGCCCCCAGTACCTGCTGGTGCCGACCGAAAAGGCCGAGCGGTTGCAGCTCAGCCTGGGCCGCAGCCCCGAGCAGCTGGCCGAATGGCGCAAGCAGCGTCTGGCCACCAACCGCAGCGCCCCCCGTCCGCGCCGGCCGGAACTGCACCGGACCTTCACCCTGCAGCAGGCCACCACGCCGCCCAGCGCCGCGCGGATGCTGGCTCTGGAGGAAGAAGAGCCGCCGCGCCGGACGTCCATTGCCAAGAAGCGCCAGTCGGTGACCTACTACAAGGTGCGCAAGGGTGACTCGCTCTATCGCATCGCCCAGCGCTTCCAGGTCGACACCAAGACGCTGCAGCGCTGGAACTCCCTGAACGGCCGGACCATCCGCCCGGGTCAGACCCTGACCCTCTTCCTGGCAAACTGACAGCATCCAGCAACGCCTGACCGCCAAGGCCCGCGGGCCTTGCCGCCCCGGCGGCCCGGCGAATGCGCCCAAGCCCCGGCGGCACAAGCTTTTTCCAAGACTGACAAGCTGTTACTGTAGCGGCCCGAATGTCCAGAAGTCGCCATGGATCGGACCCACCCATCGATGCGTCCCCTTTGCCTGCTGTTGCTCAGTCTGCTCGCGAGTGCGCCGGCGGCCGCGCGCATCACCGAAAGCCATGGCTACGCCCAGTTCGGCGCGCTCAAGTATCCCGCCCATTTCCGCCACCTCGACTGGGTCAACCCCAAGGCCCCCAAGGGCGGCACGCTGCGCCTGATGGCCCTCGGCACCTTCGACACGCTGAACCCCTACAGCCTCAAGGGTACCAGCCCGGCGGCGACGGCCGATTTCCTCCAGTACGGCATCAGCGAGCTGAACGAGCCGCTGATGGCCGGCTCCGGGAGATACGACCCCTCCGGGGACGAGCCCGCCTCCAGCTATGGCCTGATTGCCGAGTCCATCGAGTACAACGAGAGCCGCAGCTGGGTGGTGTTCAATCTGCGCAAGGCGGCCCGCTTCCACGACGGCAAGCCGATCACCGCCGAGGACGTGGCCTTCTCCTACCGCCTGCTCAGTCAGGAAGGCCACCCCCACTACCGCAACGAGCTGCGCGAGGTGCAGCGGGTCGACGTCCTCGGGCGCCAGCGCATCCGCTTCGTCTTCAAGCGCTCCGGCAACCCGCTGCTGATCCTGCGCCTCGGCGAGCTGCCGGTGCTCCCCCGCCATTACTGGAAGGGCCGCGACTTCAAGGCCACCACCTTCGAGCCGCCGCTGGGCAGCGGCCCCTACCGCATCGTCCGGGTGCAGCCGGGGCGTCGTCTGCTGTTCGAGCGGGTCAAGGACTGGTGGGGCGCGAAGCTGCCGATCAACCGCGGCAAGTACAACTTCGACCGGGTGGAAGTGGACTTCTACCGCGACAGCGGCGTCGCCTTCGAGGCGTTCAAGGCCGGGCACTTCGACTTCTACATCGAGCGCCAGGCGAAGAACTGGGCCGGCGGCTACCGCTTTCCGGCCGTGGAAACGGGACAGGTGATCCGCGCCGAGATCCCGCACCGGATTCCGACGCAGACCCAGGCGCTGTTCATGAACACCCGGCGCAGCCCGTTCGCCGACCCCCGGGTGCGCGAGGCCTTGGGGCTGATGTTCGATTTCGAATGGACCAATCGCACCCTGTTCCACGGCGCCTACCGGCGTGCCGAGAGCTACTACCCGAACAGCGAGTTTTCCGCCACCGGCAAGCCCGAAGGCGAGGAATGGCTGCTGCTGTCCAGGCATCGCCAGCAACTGCCCGAACGCCTGTTCCGCGAGCCCTTCCCAGTGCCAAAGACCGGCGGCCACGGTATCCCGCGCGACACCCTGCGCCGCGCCCTCGCCCTGCTCGGCGAGGGCGGCTGGAAACTCTCCGGCCAGCAGCTGGTCGATGCCCGCGGCCAGCCGCTGCACTTCGAGATCCTGCTGGTCAATCCCGGTCTCGAACGCATCCTCCAGCCCTATAGCGAGAACCTCGCCAGCCTCGGCATCGAGGCGCAGCTGCGCACCGTGGATCGCGCCCAGTACAAGCATCGACTGGACCACTTCGACTACGACATGGTCCTGATGACCCTGCCGCAGACTCTCAGCCCTGGCCTCGAGCAATGGTTCTACTTTCACTCCAGCCAGGCCGGCGTGAAGGGCGGCAAGAACTACGCGGGCATCGCCAACCCAGTGGTCGACAGCCTGCTGGAGAACCTTCTGGCAGCGCAGACCCGGGAGCAGCAGGTCGCCGCCGCCCGCGCCCTCGACCGTGTCCTGCTCTGGCAGCACTACAGCATCCCGAACTGGTACAGCAATCATCACCGCCTGGCGTACCGCAACCGGTTCGCCTTCGTCACCACGCCCCCCTACACCCTGGGCCTGCGCGCCTGGTGGCTGAAGTCCACGGAGAACGACCGATGACGCGTCCACTGCGCTCCTTCCTGCTCGCCGCCGGCGGCAGCCTGCTGCTCGGCCTGGCCAGCCTGGCCCAGGCCGCGCCGCAACATGCCCTGACCCTCTATGGCGAGGCGCCGAAATACCCCGCCGACTACCGGCACTTCGACTATGTCGAGCCGGACGCCCCCAAGGGCGGCACCCTGCGCCAGGCCGGCTTCGGCAGCTTCGACAGCCTCAACCCCTTCATCAACAAGGGCGTCGCTGCCGACGAGATCGGCCTGGTCTACGACACCCTGACCCGCCACGGCCTGGACGAGCCCTTCAGCGAATACGGCCTGCTCGCCGAGAAGATCGAGCGGGCGCCGGACAACAGCTGGGTGCGCTTCCACCTTCGCCCCGAGGCGCGCTTCCACGACGGTCATCCGGTGACCGCCGAGGACGTGGTGTTCAGCTTCGAGACCCTGATGAAGGACGGCGCGCCGATGTACCGCGCCTACTACGCCGACGTCAGCCAGGCGGTCGCCGAGGACGAGCGCCGGGTGCGCTTCGACTTCAAGCATGCCGGCAACCGCGAGTTGCCGCTGATCCTCGGCCAGCTGGCGGTGCTGCCCAAGCACTGGTGGGCCAGCCGCGACTTCACAAAATCCGGCCTGGAGCCGCCGCTGGGCAGCGGTCCGTACCGGATCGCCGACGTCCAGGCCGGGCGCAGCATCCGCTACGAGCGGGTCAGGGACTGGTGGGGCAAGGATCTGCCAGCCAACCGCGGCTTCTACAACTTCGATGCGGTGCAGGTCGACTACTACCGCGACAACACCGTCGCCCTGGAGGCGCTCAAGGCCGGGCAGTTCGACTACTGGCTGGAAACCAGCGCGAAGAACTGGGCGACCGCCTACGACGTTCCCGCGGTCAAGAACGGCCAGCTGGTCAAGGAAGAGATCGCCAACAACAACCCGACCGGCATGCAGGGCTTCATCTTCAACATCCGCCGGCCGCTGTTCCAGGACCGCCGGGTGCGCGAGGCCCTGGCCCTGCTGTTCGACTTCGAGTGGACCAACCGCCAGCTGTTCAACGGCGCCTATACCCGCACCCGCAGCTACTTCGACAATTCCGAGCTGGCCTCCCGCGGCCTGCCCGACGAAGCCGAGCTGAAGATCCTCGAGCCGCTGCGCGCGCAGATTCCGCCGGAGGTCTTCAACAACGAGTTCCGTCCGCCGGTCAGCGACGGCAGCGGCATCATCCGCGACCAGCAGCGGCGCGCCTACCAGCTGCTGCAGGAGGCCGGCTGGCGGGTCGAGGGCGACCGCATGCTGGATGCCGGCGGCCAGCCGGTGCGCATCGAGTTCCTCCTCGCCCAGGCCGATTTCGAGCGCATCCTGCTGCCCTACAAGCGCAACCTCGCCGATCTTGGGATCAACCTGGAAATCCGCCGGGTCGATGTTTCCCAGTACATCAACCGCCTGCGCTCGCGCGACTTCGACATGATGGTCGGCGGCTTCTCCCAGTCCAATTCGCCCGGCAACGAACAGCGCGAATACTGGCACTCGGTCAGCGCCGACAACCCGGGCAGCCGCAACTTCATCGGCCTCAAGGACCCGGCCATCGACCGCCTGGTCGACGGCCTGGTCCAGGCCGACACCCGCGACCGCCTGATCAGCCATACCCGGGCGCTGGACCGGGTGCTGCTGTGGGGCCACTACGTGGTGCCCAACTGGCACATCAAGACCTGGCGGGTGGCCTACTGGAATCGCCTCGCTCACCCGAAGGTGACCCCGCGCTACGACATCGGCCTGTATACCTGGTGGAGCAAGGCCGAGGCAACCACCACTCCGAACGCGCCGGCAGCCACGGAGCGCTGAGATGTTCGCCTATATCCTGCGCCGCCTGCTGCTGATCGTGCCGACCCTGCTCGGCATCCTGCTGCTCAACTTCGTCATCATCCAGGCCGCACCCGGCGGCCCGGTGGAACAGGCCATCGCCAGGCTGGAAGGCTTCGAGGCGGCCGCCGGCGGTGCCACCGGGCGCATCTCCGGCGGCGGCAGCGAGGTTTCCGCCGGCAGCTCCCACTACCGCGGTGCCCAGGGCCTGGACCCGGAGCTGATCGCCGAGATCGAGCGCATGTACGGCTTCGACAAGCCGGCCCACGAGCGCTTCTGGCTGATGCTGACCAGCTACCTGAAGCTGGACTTCGGCGAGAGCTTCTTCCGCGACGCCACGGTCGTCGACCTGATCCTCGAGAAGATGCCGGTATCGATCTCCCTGGGGCTGTGGAGCACCCTGATCATGTACCTGGTGTCCATTCCCTTGGGGATAGCCAAGGCGGTTCGCCACGGCAGCGCCTTCGACGTCTGGACCAGCTCGGCGATCATCGTCGGCTACGCGATCCCCGCCTTCCTGTTCGCCATCCTGCTGATCGTGCTGTTCGCCGGCGGCAGCTACTTCGACTGGTTCCCGCTGCGCGGGCTGACCTCGAACGACTTCGACGAACTCAGCCTGGGAGGCAAGATCCTCGACTACTTCTGGCACCTGGCCCTGCCGGTGACCGCGCTGGTGATCGGCAACTTCGCCACCCTCACCCTGCTGACCAAGAACAGCTTCCTCGACGAGATCAACAAGCAGTATGTGGTCACCGCCCGCGCCAAGGGCCTGTCGAAGAACCGCGTGCTCTACGGACACGTGTTCCGCAACGCCATGCTGATCGTCATCGCCGGTTTCCCGTCGGCCTTCATCGGCCTGTTCTTCACCGGATCACTGCTGATCGAGGTGATCTTCTCCCTCGACGGCCTGGGCCTGCTGAGCTTCGAGGCGGCGATCAACCGCGACTATCCGGTGGTGTTCGGCACCCTATTCATCTTCACCTTGCTGGGACTGGTCGTGAAACTGATCGGCGATCTCACCTACACCCTGGTCGATCCGCGCATCGACTTCGAAAGCCGGGAGAGCTGAAGATGCAGCTGACTCCCCTCAACCGGCGCCGTCTGGAACTCTTCAAGGCGCACAAGCGCGGCTGGTGGTCGCTCTGGCTGTTCCTCGCGCTGTTCGTCGCCAGCCTCGGTGCCGAGCTGATCGCCAACGACAGGCCGCTGGTCGTGCACTACGACGGTGGCTGGTACTTCCCGGTGCTCAAGCGCTATCCGGAAACCACCTTCGGCGGCGAATTCCCGCTGAGCACCAACTACAAGAGCCCCTACATTCAGAACCTGATCGCCGAGAAGGACGGCTGGATGCTCTGGCCGCCGATCCCCTTCAGCTATTCGAGCATCAACTACGAGTTGAGCGTTCCGGCGCCGGCGCCGCCATCGGGGGTCAACTGGCTGGGCACCGACGACCAGGGCCGCGACGTGCTCGCCCGGGTGATCTACGGCTTCCGCATCTCGGTGCTGTTCGCCCTTACCCTGACCCTGCTCAGCTCGCTCATCGGTGTCCTCGTCGGCGCCCTGCAGGGCTTCCACGGCGGCTGGGTCGACTTGCTCGGCCAGCGCTTCCTGGAGGTCTGGTCCGGCCTGCCGGTGCTCTACCTGCTGATCATCCTGGCCAGCTTCGTGCAGCCGAACTTCTGGTGGCTCCTGGGCATCATGCTGCTGTTCTCCTGGATGAGCCTGGTCGACGTGGTGCGCGCCGAATTCCTGCGCGGCCGCAACCTGGAGTACGTGCGCGCCGCCCGCGCCCTGGGCATGGGCAACAGTGCGATCATGTACCGCCACATCCTGCCCAACGCCATGGTCTCGACCATGACCTTCATGCCCTTCATCCTCACCGGCGCCATCGGCACCCTCACCGCCCTGGACTTCCTCGGCTTCGGCCTGCCGCCCGGCGCGCCGTCCCTCGGCGAACTGGTCGCCCAGGGCAAGGCCAACCTGCAGGCGCCCTGGCTGGGGATCAGCGCCTTCGTGGTGCTGGCGCTGATGCTCAGCCTGCTGGTGTTCATCGGCGAGGCGGCGCGCGATGCCTTCGATCCTAGGAAGTGAGATGAACGATTCGCAGAACCTCATCGAAATCCGCGACCTGGCGGTCGAGTTCGTCGGCGGCGATCGGGTGCAGCGCGTGGTGGAAGGCGTCAGCTTCGACATCCGCCGGGGCGAGACCCTGGCCCTGGTCGGCGAGAGCGGCTCCGGCAAGTCGGTCACCGCCCACTCCATCCTCCGCCTGCTGCCCTATCCGCTGGCCCGCCACCCGGCCGGCAGCATCCGCTACGGCGGGCAGGACCTGCTCAAGCTCGACGAGCGCCAGCTGCGCGGCATCCGCGGCAACCGCATCGCCATGGTCTTCCAGGAGCCGATGACCTCACTGAACCCGCTGCACTGCATCGAGAAGCAGATCAACGAGGTCCTCGCCCTGCACAAGGGCCTGCGCGGCGCCGCCGCCACCGCGCGCACCCTGGAGCTGCTCGAACTGGTCGGCATTCCCGAACCGCACAAGCGCCTCAAGGCCTATCCCCACGAACTCTCCGGCGGCCAGCGGCAGCGGGTGATGATCGCCATGGCCCTGGCCAACGAGCCGGAGCTGCTGATCGCCGACGAGCCGACCACGGCGCTGGACGTCACCGTGCAGCTGAAGATCCTCGAGCTGCTCAAGGACCTGCAGGCCCGCCTGGGCATGGCGCTGCTGCTGATCACCCACGACCTCAACCTGGTGCGGCGCACCGCCCAGCGGGTCTGTGTCATGCGCGGCGGTCGCATCGTCGAACAGGCCGGCTGCGAGGAAATCTTCCATGCGCCGAAGCACCCCTATACTCAGGAACTGCTCGGTGCGGAACCTCGCGGCGAACCGGCAGACAACCCGGTCGGCGAGCCGCTGCTGGAGGTCGAGGATCTGCGTGTCTGGTTCCCGATCAGGAAGGGCCTGATGCGCCGCACGGTCGACCATGTGAAGGCGGTGGATGGCATCGGCTTCACCCTGCACCGGGGACAGACCCTGGGCATCGTCGGCGAAAGCGGCTCCGGCAAATCCACCCTCGGCATGGCGATCCTGCGCCTGCTTTCCAGCCAGGGCTCGATCCGCTTCCGCGGCCAACCCCTGAACGGCCTGTCGCAGCGCGAGATCCGCCCGCTGCGGCGGGAAATGCAGGTGGTCTTCCAGGACCCCTTCGGCAGTCTCAGCCCGCGCATGTCGGTGGGCCAGATCGTCGGCGAGGGCCTGCGCATCCATGGCCCGGGAACGCCGGCCGAGCAGGAGCTGGCGATCGTCGAGGCGCTTCGGGAGGTCGGCCTGGACCCGGAAACCCGTCACCGCTATCCGCATGAATTTTCCGGCGGACAGCGGCAGCGGATCGCCATCGCCCGGGCGCTGGTGCTGAAGCCGGAGCTGATCCTGCTGGACGAGCCCACCTCGGCGCTCGACCGCACGGTGCAGCGCCAGGTGGTGGAGCTGCTGCGCTCGCTGCAGCGCAAGTACGAGCTGACCTACCTGTTCATCAGCCACGACCTGGCGGTGGTCAAGGCGCTCAGTCACCAGCTGATGGTGGTCAGACAGGGACAGGTGGTCGAACAGGGGCCGGCGCGGGACATCTTCGCCGACCCGCAACATATTTATACACGGCAGTTGCTGGAGGCCGCCTTCCTGGCTCCCGGCAGCGCCGATTAACTAGAAGAGGAACTGATCCATGGGATTTCTCGCCGGTAAGCGCGTACTGATCGTCGGCGTCGCCAGCAAACTGTCCATCGCCTCCGGTATCGCCGCCGCGATGCACCGCGAAGGCGCCGAACTGGCCTTTACCTATCAGAACGACAAGCTCAAGGGCCGCGTCGAGGAGTTCGCCGCCGGCTGGGGTTCCAGCCCCGAGCTGTGCTTCCCCTGCGACGTGGCCAACGACGAGGACATCGCCAAGGTCTTCGAGGAACTGGGCAAGAAGTGGGATGGCCTGGACTGCATCGTCCATTCGGTCGGCTTCGCCCCGGGCGATCAGCTCAACGGCGACTTCACCGACGTCACCACCCGCGAAGGCTTCAAGATCGCCCACGACATCAGCGCCTACAGCTTCGTTGCCCTGGCCAAGGCCGGCCGCGAGATGATGAAGGGCCGCAACGGCAGCCTGCTGACCCTGTCCTACCTGGGCGCCGAACGCACCATGCCCAACTACAACGTGATGGGCATGGCCAAGGCCAGCCTGGAGGCCGGCGTGCGCTACCTGGCTGCCAGCCTCGGCCCGGAAGGCACCCGCGTCAACTGCATCTCCGCCGGCCCGATCCGCACCCTGGCCGCCTCCGGCATCGCCAGCTTCCGCAAGATGCTCGCCGCCAACGAGCGCCAGACCCCGCTGCGCCGCAACGTGACCATCGATGAGGTCGGCAATGCCGGCGCCTTCCTCTGCTCCGACCTGGCTTCGGGCATCAGCGGCGAGATCCTGTATGTCGACGGCGGCTTCAACACCACGGCCATGGGTCCGCTGGAAGACTGAGTCGCCCGCCCTTGAAAGGCTGGCGGTCCCGGCGGCCGCCGCTGACAATGCCCGTATCGCAGGATGCGGGCATTGTCGTTTTCGTGCTCGTCTTTTTGCGCCCCTTCGCCCGAGGTCGATGCCGTCATGCAAGAGCAGTCTCCTGCCGAACTGATCTACGGTCTGGATGACCGCCCCGCCCCGCTTGCGGCGCTGTTCGCCGCCCTGCAGCACATCCTCGCCAGCTTCGTCGGGGTGATCACCCCGCCGCTGGTGATCGGCGCGACGCTCGGCCTCGGCGCACAGCTGCCCTACCTGATCAGCATGGCGCTGCTGGTTTCCGGCATCGGCACCTTCCTCCAGGCCTGGCGGCCGCTGGGCATCGGCGCCGGGATGATCTGCCTGCAGGGCACCAGCTTCACCTTTCTCGGCGCGGTGCTTGCCGCCGGCCTGCTGGCCAGGAACCGCGGCGGCGGCCCCGAGGAGATCCTCGCACTGATCTTCGGCGTGTGCTTTCTCGGTGCCTTCGTGCAGATCGTCCTCAGCCGCTTCATCGGCCAGCTGCGCCGGGTGATCAGCCCGCTGACCACCGGCATCGTCATCACCCTGATCGGCGTCAGCCTGATCAAGGTCGGCATCACCGATATCGGTGGCGGCTTCGGTGCCGCGGACTTCGGCGCGCCGGGCAATCTCGCCCTGGGTGCGCTGGTGCTGCTGACCATCGTCCTGCTCAACCGCTCGCCGCGCCCTTGGGTACGCCTGTCGGCGATCATCGTCGCCCTCGCCCTCGGCAGCCTGGCGGCCTGGCTCTGCGGCCGCTTCGTGCCACAGCCGCTGCCCGAGCTGCCACCTGTCAGCCTGCCGCAGCCCTTCCGCTACGGCTTCGACTTCGCCTGGGCGGCCTTCGTGCCGGTGGCGCTGGTCTACCTGATCAGCACCATCGAGACGGTCGGCGACCTCACCGCCAACTGCCTGCTGTCGCGCCAGCCGCTCTCCGGCCCGTCCTACCTGGGCCGGCTCAAGGGCGGCGTGCTCGGCGACGGCGTCAGCTGCCTGATCGCCGCCAGCCTCGGCGCCTTTCCCAACACCACCTTCGCGCAGAACAACGGGGTGATCCAGATGACCGGTGTGGCCAGCCGCCATGTCGGCCTGTACATCGGCGCCATCCTCTTCACCCTCGGCCTGTTCCCGGTGCTCGGTGCGCTGCTGCAGCAGATTCCCAAGCCGGTGCTGGGCGGCGCCACCCTGATCATGTTCGGCAGCGTCGCCGCCGCCGGCATCCGCATCCTCGCCCGCAGCGCCCTGGACCGCCGCGACATCCTGATCGTCGCCGCCTCCCTCGGCGTCGGCCTGGGCATCGCCGCACAACCGCAACTGCTACTGCAGATGCCCGAGATTGTACGCAACCTGTTCGATTCGGCGATCACCACCGGTGGCCTGACGGCGATCCTCCTCGACCTGCTGCTGCCGCGCGAAGCAGCAGGCGAGGAAATCGCCCGGCCCTGAGCCTGGAACCGCTCAGGGGCGGGATTCGCCGGCTGGCAGCGTCGCCCCCCTGGCCGCGGCCGGGCGGCGCATGGTCAGCGCGATCCCCGCAAAGACCAGGGCGATGCCGGCGAGATGGTAGAGCTGCGGCCGCTCGCCCAGCAGCAGCGCCGAGAGGATGGTGCCGAACACCGGCATCAGGTGGATGAACAGCGAGCCCCGCGCCGGCCCGATGGCAGCGACACCCGCGTTGTAGCAGAGAAAGCCGAGGAAGGCCGCCACCACGCCCGCGTAGAGGATGCCGCCGATGGACTGCGCATTGACCACGATCGAGCGTCCCGCCGCGATCTCCCAGGCGTAGACCGGCGCCTGGGCCAGCAGGCCGACGGCAATGCATGCGCCAAGCAGCAGCATCGGATGCACACCTTGCGGCCGCCACTGCAGGCCCACGGTATAGAGCCCCCAGGACAGCACCGCCGCGAGCATCCACAGATCACCAATGTTCAGGCTGAGGGCCAGCAGGGTGTCGAGACTGCCCTGGGCCACCAGGATCATCACCCCAGCCAGCGAGACGGCCACGCCCAGAGCCTCCTGACGACTGAGGCGCTTGCCGAAGAAGAGGAAAGCCAGGGCGATGGTCGCCACGGGAATGAAGGAGTTGAGCAGGATGGCGCTGGTCGCCGTGGTGTACTGCAGGGCGATATAGGAGAAGGTGTTGTAGCCGCCGACGCCCAGCACGCCGAGCAGGAGTACCGCCGGCCACCCGGCGCGCAGGGCCGGCCACTGGCTGCGCAGGTGCGGCAGGGCGAGCGGCAGGACCAGCAGGAAGGCGGTGGTCCAGCGCCAGAACGCCAGCCCCACCGGTGGCAGGTCGGCGCGCAGCCCGCGGCCCATCACCAGGTTTCCCGACCAGAACAGCGACGCCAGGGTGAGCAGCAGATAGGGGTTGGCCAGCAGCCGTTTCATCGGGAGACCTGCTTGCAGGGGGGAATCACTTCTCTTCCTTCAGGGGCACCAGCGGTGGGGTCGGTGTGTAGACCATCACCTCCAGCACCTCGGAGTGGAACTCCCGGCGGTACAGCACGATGACCACGCCCGCCGTGACCAGCATGAACACCCAGGGGTTGATGAACCAGGCCAGCATGGCCAGGCCGAAATAGTAGGCGCGCAGACCGAAGTTGAACTGGTTGGCCGCCAGCGAGATGACCCGTGCGACACGCTCGGCGAAGGCCTTGCGCTCCTGCTCGGTGACATGCCGCTCGCCCACCATGGGCGCGGCGCCGACCAGCACCGCCGCGAAGTTGTACTGCCGCATGCACCAGGTGAAGGTGAAGAAGGCATAGACGAACACCACGCTCAGGCAGAGCAGCTTGATTTCGGAGAGCTCACGACTGGCCACCTGGACGAAGGGCAGCTCGGCCAGCAGGGAAACCGCGCGCTCGGACGAACCCAGCACGGTGAGAATGCCGGCGAGGATGATCAGCGTGCTGGAGGCGAAGAAGGAAGCGCTGCGCTCCAGGCTGCCGATCACGCTGGCATCGGCGATGCGGCTGTCACGCAGCAGCAGACGGCGCATCCAGTCCTCGCGATAGAGGTGCATGATGCTGGCCAGACAGGGGGTATCGCGCCCCTTCCAGGTCGCATAGCGGGTATATCCCCCCCAGCAGAGCGCGAACCAGATGACCGCGAACAGATGGGGTAGATAACTATCGGCGCTGAACATCAATGCTCCTTTTTATTATCGGAATGCCGCGACGCGAGAA
Source organism: Azotobacter chroococcum (assembly GCF_002220155.1). Taxonomy (NCBI): domain Bacteria; kingdom Pseudomonadati; phylum Pseudomonadota; class Gammaproteobacteria; order Pseudomonadales; family Pseudomonadaceae; genus Azotobacter; species Azotobacter chroococcum. The sequence continues at coordinate 2,559,039 of NZ_CP011835.1, forward strand.
GCCCGTCACTTTACCCGGACAACGAAAAAATGCCAGTCGGCGGAACCGACTGGCATTTTCCTGCAAGAAACGCCGATGGTTTCAGGAGTGCTGCATTTCCCAGCCGGTCAGCTCGGCCAGGGCCTTGCCGATATCCGCCAGGGAGCGCACGGTCTTCACGCCGGCATCCTGCAGGGCGGCGAACTTTTCGTCCGCGGTGCCCTTGCCGCCGGAGATGATCGCGCCGGCGTGCCCCATGCGCTTGCCGGACGGCGCGGTGACGCCGGCAATGTAGGAAACCACCGGCTTGGTGACGTTCGCCTTGATGTAGGCCGCCGCCTCCTCCTCGGCGCTGCCGCCGATCTCGCCGATCATCACGATGGCTTCGGTCTGCGGATCGTCTTGGAACAGGCGGAGGATGTCGATGAAGCTGGAGCCCGGGATCGGATCGCCGCCGATGCCCACGCAGGTAGACTGGCCGAAACCGGCGTCGGTGGTCTGCTTCACCGCCTCGTAGGTCAGGGTCCCCGAGCGGGACACGATGCCGACCTTGCCCGGCAGGTGGATGTTGCCCGGCTGGATGCCGATCTTGCACTCGCCGGGGGTGATCACACCCGGGCAGTTGGGGCCGATCAACCGCACGCCCAGCTCATCGCACTTGAGCTTGACCTGCAGCATGTCGAGGGTCGGCACGCCTTCGGTGATGCAGACGATCAGCGGGATGCCGGCGAAGGCCGCCTCGAGGATTGAGTCCTTGCAGAACGGCGCCGGCACGTAGATCACCGAGGCGTCGGCGCCAGTGGCCGCCACGGCTTCCCGAACCGTGTTGAATACCGGCAGACCGAGATGGGTGGTGCCGCCCTTGCCCGGGGTCACGCCGCCGACCATGCGGGTGCCGTAGGCCATGGCCTGCTCGCTGTGGAAGGTCCCCTGGCTGCCGGTGAAACCCTGGCAGATGACCTTGGTGTCCTTGTTGACCAGGATGCTCATGGATTGCCCTCCGCTGCCTTGACTACCTGCACTGCCGCATCGGTCAGGCTGCTGGCCGCAATGATGTTCAGACCGCTGTGCGCCAGTGTCTCGGCGCCCAGCTCGGCGTTGTTGCCCTCCAGGCGGACGACCACCGGCACCTTGACGCCGACCTCGCGGACCGCGCCGATGATGCCCTCGGCGATCATATCGCAGCGCACGATGCCGCCGAAGATGTTGACCAGTACGGCCTTCACGTTGGCGTCGGAGAGAATGATCTTGAACGCCTCGGTCACCCGCTCCTTGGTCGCGCCGCCGCCGACGTCGAGAAAGTTGGCCGGTTTGCCGCCATGGAGGTTGACGATGTCCATGGTGCCCATGGCCAGGCCGGCGCCGTTGACCATGCAGCCGATATTGCCCTCGAGGGCCACGTAGTTCAGCTCCCACTTCGCCGCATGCACCTCGCGGGGATCGTCCTGGGACGGGTCGTGCATCGCACGCAGCCTGGGCTGGCGGAACAAGGCGTTGCTGTCGAGATTGATCTTGGCATCCAGACAGAGGAGATTGCCGTCCTTCTGGATCACCAGCGGGTTCACCTCCACCAGAGCCAGGTCGTGCTCCTGGAACAGCTTGGCGAGGCCAATGAAGATGTGGGTGAACTGCTTGAGCTGGTCACCCTCGAGGCCCAGCTGGAAAGCCAGCTCACGGGCCTGGAACGGCTGGGCGCCGAGCAGGGGGTCGATGGTGGCCTTGAGGATCTTCTCGGGCGTGTCGTGGGCGACCTTTTCGATGTTCACCCCACCCTCGGTCGAGGCCATGAAGACGATGCGGCGGCTGGAGCGGTCGATCACTGCCCCCAGGTAAAGCTCCCGCTCTATCTCGGTGCACGCCTCGACCAGGATCTTGCCGACCGGTTGTCCGGCGGCATCGGTCTGATAGGTCACCAGTCGCTTGCCCAGCCAGCTGACGGCGAAGTCCCTCGCCTCCTCCCGGCTCTTGACCAGCCGGACGCCGCCGGCCTTGCCACGACCACCGGCATGCACCTGGGCCTTCACCACCCAGCTGCTGCCACCGATTTTGTCGCAGGCTTCTGCCGCTTGCTCGGGGGTCTCGGCGGCAAAGCCTCGGGATACGGGTAAACCATATTCGGCAAAAAGCTGCTTGCCCTGATATTCATGGAGATTCATGTCTGTTTACCGTTCTGGTTTTTATGGGCTGTCCTTGCACAGCAGGGTTCCTGCCCCATGCTGCCACGGTAATCATGACCATACCATACCAGCGAAAACAGCGCGGCAGACGCTCCGCTGCAGCTCGCAAGAGCTGCAGCGGATTGTCTGCCGCGTGGTGTTGCCTTGTTACGTGATTACTTCTTGCGGTTGGCAATGTGAATTGCATGTCCGCTGACCGCCAGGGCGGCCTCATGCAGCGCCTCGGACAGGGCCGGGTGCGAGAAGACCATCATGCCGAGGTCTTCGGCACTGCTGCCGAACTCCATGGCGATGGCACCCTGCTGGACCAGTTCGGCGGCGCTCGGGCCAATCACGTGAACGCCCAGCACGCGGTCGGTCTTGGCATCGGCGATGACCTTGACGAAGCCGGCGGTGTCGTTGGCAGCCATGGCGCGGCCGCTGGCAGCGAACGGGAAGACACCGACGTTCACAGCCACGCCCTCGGCCTTCAGGGCCTGCTCGGTCTTGCCCACGGTGGCGATTTCCGGGTGGGTATAGATCACCGCCGGAATCAGGTCGTAGTTCATCTGGGCCTTGTGGCCGGCGATGCGCTCGGCGACCATCACGCCCTCTTCCGAAGCCTTGTGGGCCAGCATCGCACCGCGCACCACGTCACCGATGGCGTAGACGCCCGGCACGCTGGTCGCGCAGTAGTCGTCGACATAGATGAAGCCACGCTCGTCCATGGTCACGCCGCTGTCGGCGGCCAGCAGATCGGTGGTCACCGGACGACGGCCGACCGCGACGATCAGCTTGTCGAAGGTCAGCGACTTCTCGCCTTCGGCATCGGTGAACTTGACGGTGACCTGCTTGCCCTTGACCTCGGTGCCGATGACGCGGGCGCCCAGCAGGATCTTCAGGCCCTGCTTGGTGAGAATCTTCTGGGCTTCCTTGGCAACCTGCTCGTCGACGGCCGGGAGGAACTTGTCCATGGCTTCCAGCACGGTCACTTCGGTACCCAGGCGGGCCCAGACCGAGCTCAGCTCCAGACCGATCACGCCTGCACCGATCACGCCGAGCTTGCCCGGAACGCTCTGGAAGTCCAGGGCGCCGGTGGAGTCGACGATCACGTCCTGGTCGACCGGAGCCGGCGGGATTTCCACCGGCTTGGAGCCGGAGGCGAGAATGACGTTCTCGGCATCGAGCACCTGGGTGCTGCCGTCGGCCGCGGTGACCTCGACCTTCTTGCCGGCCAGCAGCTTGCCATGACCTTCGAACAGGGTGACGCCGTTGGCCTTGATCAGCGAGGCGACACCACCGGTGAGGTTCTTCACGATCTGGTCTTTACGGGCGACCATGGTCGGCACGTCCATGGCGACTTCGCCGGTGCTGATGCCGTGGAGCTTGAAGCTCTCGTGTGCCTCGTGGAACTTGTAGGAGCTGTCCAGCAGGGCCTTGGAGGGAATGCAGCCCACGTTCAGGCAGGTGCCGCCCAGCGCAAGCTTGCCTTCCTTGCCCTTGTACTTCTCGATCACGGCAGTCTTGAGGCCGAGCTGGGCAGCCTTGATGGCCGCCACATAGCCGCCGGGGCCTGCACCAATCACAATCACGTCGAACTTCTGGCTCATAGCGAATCCTCTTCTTTAAAGCGGCGTAAAGCCGCCAGCACGAGCCTCCTCGGAGGCACGTGCGGGCAGCTTGCGGTCTTGGATCAGATATCCAGCAGCAGGCGAGCCGGGTCTTCCAGGAGATCCTTCATGGTCACCAGGAAGGTAACGGCTTCCTTGCCATCGATCAGACGGTGATCGTAGGACAGGGCGAGGTACATCATCGGCAGGATGACCACCTGGCCGTTGACGGCCATCGGGCGCTCCTGGATCTTGTGCATGCCGAGGATGGCGGTCTGCGGCGGGTTGACGATCGGGGTCGACAGCAGGGAGCCGAACACACCACCGTTGGAGATGGTGAAGGTACCGCCGGTCATTTCCTCGATGGTCAGCTTGCCGGCCTTGGCCTTCTTGCCGAACTCGTTGATGCCGCCCTCGATTTCCGCCAGGCTCATGAACTCGGCGTTGCGCAGGACCGGCACCACCAGGCCACGATCGCTGGACACGGCCACGCCGATATCCTGGTAGCCGTGGTAGACGATGTCGTTACCGTCGATGGAGGCATTGACGCCCGGCTGGCGCTTCAGGGCCTCGACAGCGGCCTTGACGAAGAAGGACATGAAGCCCAGGCGCACGCCATTGTGGGTCTTCTCGAACAGGTCCTTGTACTTGGCGCGCAGTTCCATGACCGGCTTCATGTTGACTTCGTTGAAGGTAGTCAGCATGGCCATGGAGGACTGGGCCTCGACCAGACGCTCGGCGACCTTGGCACGCAGGCGGGTCATCGGCACGCGCTTCTCGACGCGATCGCCGGCGGCGAACAGCGGAGCAGCGGCGGCGGCAGCCGGCTGGCCGGCGGGAGCGGACTTCTTGGCCTCCACGGCAGCGACCGCGTCTTCCTTGGTGACGCGACCACCCTTGCCGGTGCCGGTGATGCTGTCGGCAGCGAGGGCGTTTTCCTCGGCGATCTTGCGGGCAGCCGGGGACAGGATCGGCGCTTCGGCGGCGGCCGGAGCAGCAGTGGCAGCCGGAGCGGCAGCGGCCGGAGCCGGGACGGCAGCCGGAGCGGCAGTGGCAGCGCCGCCTTCGGTCAGCTTGCCGAGCAGTTCGCCGCTGAGCACGGTGTCGCCTTCGTTCTTGACGATCTCGGCAATCACGCCGTCCGCTTCAGCAAGCACTTCCATCACGACCTTGTCGGTCTCGATGTCGACGATCAGCTCGTCACGCTTGACAGCTTCGCCGGGCTTCTTGTGCCAGGTGGCGACGGTGCCGTCCGCGATCGATTCCGGGAAAGTCGGGGCTTTGATATCGATAGCCATTATCTAAAGTTCCTATTGATTCGTTGCTTCTGCGAGAAGGCGTTAAACAGTGAAAGCATCCTGCAGCAGTTTTTCCTGCTGCTCGGCATGCATCGACGCGTAACCGCAAGCCGGGGCGGCCGAGGCTTCGCGACCGGCATACTGAAGGAGCAGGTCCTTCTGATGCGCGCTGGCGACACGACGCATGTGATGCTGGCTGCAATACCAGGCACCTTGGTTCATCGGCTCTTCCTGACACCAGACCACGTGCTTGAGGTTGGTGTAGGGCGCCATGACCTCGGCCAGCTCCTCTTCCGGGAACGGATAGAGCTGCTCGATGCGGACGATGGCGATGTCCTCGCGACCCTCGGCACGACGCTTGTCCAGCAGGTCGTAGTAGACCTTGCCGCTGCACATGACCAGACGCTCGACCTTCTTCGGATCGAGGCTGTCGACCTCCGGCAGAACCGGATGGAAGGAACCGTGAGCCAGGTCTTCCAAGGTGGAGATCGCCGACTTGTGGCGCAGCAGCGACTTCGGCGTCAGGACCACCAGCGGCTTGCGCAGAGGGCGGATCACCTGGCGACGCAGCATGTGGTAGACCTGCGCCGGGGTGGTCGGCACGCAGACCTGGATGTTCTGCTCGGCGCACAGCTGCAGGTAGCGTTCCAGACGGGCGGAGGAGTGCTCCGGACCCTGGCCTTCGTAGCCGTGCGGCAGCAGCATGGTCAGACCGCACAGACGGCCCCACTTGGTCTCGCCGCTGCTGATGAACTGGTCGATCACCACCTGGGCACCGTTGGCGAAGTCGCCGAACTGGGCTTCCCAGATCACCAGCGCGTTCGGCGTGGTAGTGGCGTAGCCGTATTCGAAGGCCAGCACGGCCTCTTCCGAGAGGAAGGAGTCGTACAGATCGAACGTCGGCTGCCCTTCGTAAAGATTCTGCAGCGCGATGTAGCGGCTGGCATCCTTCTGGCTGTGCAGCGCAGCATGACGGTGCGAGAAGGTGCCGCGACCGACGTCCTGGCCGGTGATACGCACCGGATGGCCTTCCTTCAGCAGGGTGGCGTAGGCCAGGGTCTCGGCGCAGCCCCAGTTGATCGGCATGGCGCCGACGCCCATACGGTCGCGATCCTCGAGGATCTTGGCGACCTGGCGCTGGACCACGAAACCTTCCGGGATCTGCAGCAGTTTGGCGTTCAGCTCCTGCAGGGTCTTCAGGTCGAAGCTGGTGTCGTGGCGGGCAGTCCAGGCGTGGCCCAGGTACGGGGTCCAGTCGACGAACAGCTCGGTGTTCGGCTCCTTGACCAGGCTCTTGAGCACGTGCTGACCGTTGTCCAGCGCGGTACGGTACTCGTCACCCTTGGCCTGGACTTCTTCCTGGCTCAGGCTGCCTTCCTTGACCAGGGCGTCGGCGTACAGCTCGCGGGTGGTACGCTGCTTGGCGATCTGCTTGTACATCAACGGCTGGGTGCCGCTCGGCTCGTCGGCCTCGTTGTGGCCGCGACGGCGGTAGCAGACCAGGTCGATAACCACGTCGCGCTTGAACTGCATGCGGTAGTCGACGGCCAGTTGGGTCACGAACAGCACGGCCTCCGGATCGTCACCGTTGACGTGCAGAACCGGCGCCTGAATCATCTTCGCCGGATCGGTGCAGTACTCGGTGGAGCGGGTGTCGGCCGGGTTGCTGGTGGTGAAGCCAACCTGGTTGTTGACCACGATGTGGATGGTACCGCCCGTCTTGTAGCCGCGGATCTGCGACATCTGGAAGGTTTCCATCACCACGCCCTGGCCAGCGAAGGCCGAGTCACCATGGATGGAGATCGGTACCACCTGGCCGCCGGCGGTGTCGCCGCGACGGTCCTGACGGGCGCGTACGGAGCCCTCGACCACTGGGGAGACGATTTCCAGGTGCGACGGGTTGAACGCCATGGCCAGGTGCACTTCGCCACCCGGAGTCATCACGTTGGAAGAGAAGCCCTGGTGGTACTTCACGTCACCGGAGCCCAGCTCGACCAGCTTCTTGCCTTCGAACTCGTCGAACAGGTCGCGCGGGTTCTTGCCCAGCGCATTGACCAGCAGATTCAGACGGCCGCGGTGGGCCATGCCGATGACGACTTCCTTGGTGCCGTAGGAGCCGGAGCGCTGGATGATCTCGTCGACAACCGGAACCAGGCTCTCGCCGCCTTCCAGACCGAAACGCTTGGTGCCCGGGTACTTGGTGCCCAGGTACTTCTCCAGGCCTTCGGCAGCGGTCAGACGCTCGAGCAGGTGGCTCTTCACCTCGCGGGAGAACACCGGACGACCGCGCACGCTTTCCAGGCGCTGGGCGAACCAGTTGCGCTGCTCAGAATCGACGATATGCGTGAACTCTGCGCCGATAGTGCGGCAATATGTCTCCTGCAACGCCTGCAGAATTTCGCGTAGGGTCGCCTCTTCCTTGCCGATGTAGAGTTCACCGGTACGGAAGATGGTATCCAGATCGGCGTTGGTCAGCCCGTAATGGGTGATCGACAGGTCGGAAGGCGCAGTGCGCTCCCACAGACCGAGCGGGTCCAGTTGCGAGGCCTGATGGCCGCGCGTGCGATAGGCCTGGATCAGACGCAGGACTTCGACCTGCTTCTTCTCGTGTTCGGTGCTTACGCTGGAGGTTGCGACCGGCTGTGCGCGACGCTGATTTTTCGCCAGCAAGACAAACTGGTCACGGACCGGAGCGTGCGGAACGTCAGTGGAGATACCGGCGTCGGCGGGCAGTTTCTCGAAGTAGGTGCGCCACTCTTCGGGCACAGCATTGGGGTCGTGGAGGTAGAGCTCGTAGAGCTCTTCCACATAAGCAGCATTTCCACCGGAAAGGTGGGCACTGTTCCACATGCGCTGCATAACGCTATCTTGCATGCTTGGTCACCCTTGTGAGGGGACACCACCGGCGCGAGCCGCACATGGTCGATCCAAAGTCATGGAGCAGCGACTTTGGTAAAGCCACTACGGATCCCACAGATAGTCCGGACATTTGCCCGGATGCCCCTGCTAGTCAAATTCTTCATAGGAGCGCGGCTTCATGAGCTGCGGATCCAGCTTTGCCTGCGACGCCAGGATTGCTCCCGACGCCACAGGTATACGGTGTTGCCAAGAGCCGATCAGGTACCGCTACGCAGCAGCATGTCGCGCACGTGACCGATGGCCTTGGTCGGGTTCAGGCCTTTCGGGCAGACATACACGCAGTTCATGATGCCGCGGCAACGGAATACGCTGAACGGGTCATCCATGGCAGCCAGACGCTCCTGGGTCTTGGTGTCACGGCTGTCGGCCAGGAAGCGATAGGCCTGCAGCAGTGCAGCGGGACCGAGGAACTTGTCCGGGTTCCACCAGAAGGACGGACAGGAGGTCGAGCAGCAAGCGCACAGGATGCACTCGTAGAGACCGTCCAGCTTCTCGCGCTCTTCCGGGCTCTGCAGACGCTCGATGGCCGGGGCGGGAGTATTGTTCTGCAGGTAGGGCTGCACCTTCTCGTACTGCTTGTAGAAGATGCTCATGTCCACGACCAGGTCGCGGATGATCGGCAGGCCGGGCAGCGGGCGAATCACCAGCTTGCCGTCGGTCACCGTGCTGGACAGCGGGGTGATGCAGGCCAGGCCGTTCTTGCCGTTCATGTTCATGCCGTCGGAACCGCAGACGCCTTCACGGCAGGAGCGACGGTAGGAGAAGCTGCTGTCACCCTCTTTGATCAGGGCCAGGACATCGAGAACCATCAGGTCCTTGCCATCGATGTCGACGTTCAGATTCTGCATGTAGGGAGCAGAGTCCTGCTCCGGATTGTAGCGATAAACGCTAACTTGCAATGTCTTGGGCAGCGACATATCGATAACCCTTAATAGGTACGCACTTTGGGTTCAAACGCCGGAACGGTCTTCGGCGCGAAGTTGACGGCACGCTTGGCCACGCGCTTCTCACCCGGGAAATACAGGGTGTGGCACAGCCATTCCTTGTCGTCACGCTCCTCGAAGTCCTCACGGGCGTGGGCACCACGGGACTCCTTGCGGGTTTCCGCAGCGATCGCGGTGGCCTCGGCCACTTCGAGCAGGTTCTGCAGCTCGAGCGCCTCGATGCGGTCGGTGTTGAACGCCTGGCTCTTGTCGTTGATCTTGACCTGAGCGACGCGCTCGCGCAGTTCGGCCAGTTGGGCGATACCCTTCTGCATGTATTCGCCGGTACGGAACACGCCGAAGTAGTTCTGCATGCAGTTCTGCAGCTCTTTGCGCAGGGGAGCGACTTCTTCGCCGCTGCTGCGCTCGTTCACGCCGGACAGGCGCTTGAGCGACTCGTCGAGGTCGGACTCGGAAGCACCGCGGTATTCGATGCCTTCCTTGAGCGCCTTCTCCAGGTGCAGACCGGCGGCGCGGCCGAACACAACCAGGTCGAGCAGCGAGTTGCCGCCCAGGCGGTTGGCGCCGTGCACGGATACGCATGCCACTTCGCCCACGGCGAACAGGCCTTCGATGATCTTGTCGTTGCCGTTGGCGTCCTGGGTGATGGCCTGACCATGGATGTTGGTGGCCACGCCACCCATCATGTAGTGGCAGGTCGGCACGACCGGAACCGGAGCGGTCACCGGGTCGACATGGGCGAAAGTCTTGGACAGTTCGCAGATGCCGGGCAGACGGCTGTGCAGTACTTCCTCGCCGAGGTGGTCGAGTTTCAGCAGCACGTGGTCGCCATCCGGGCCACAGCCGTTGCCGGCGATGATTTCCTTGACCATGGAGCGCGCCACCACGTCGCGGCCGGCCAGGTCCTTGGCGTTCGGAGCATAACGCTCCATGAAGCGCTCGCCGTGCTTGTTGATCAGGTAGCCACCCTCGCCACGGCAACCCTCGGTCACCAGCACGCCGGCACCGGCGATGCCGGTCGGGTGGAACTGCCACATCTCGATGTCCTGAACCGGCACGCCGGCACGCAGGGCCATGCCCACGCCGTCACCGGTGTTGATCAGGGCGTTGGTGGTCGAGGCGTAGATGCGACCGGCACCGCCGGTGGCCAGAACCACGGCCTTGCAGCGAATGTAGACGGTTTCGCCGGTTTCGATGCAGATGGCGATGATGCCGACCACGGCGCCGTCCTGGTTCTTCACCAGATCGACTGCGTACCACTCGTTGAGGAAAGTGGTGTTGTTCTTCAGATTGCCCTGATACAGGGTGTGCAGCAGCGCGTGACCGGTACGGTCGGCAGCAGCGCAGGTACGGGCAGCCTGGCCGCCGTTGCCATAGTCCTTGGACTGGCCACCGAACGGACGCTGATAGATGCGGCCGGTTTCGGTACGGGAGAACGGCAGACCCATGTGCTCGAGTTCGAATACGGCTTCGGGGCCGACCGAGCACATGTATTCGATGGCGTCCTGGTCCCCGATGTAGTCGGAGCCCTTGACGGTGTCGTACATGTGCCAGCGCCAATCGTCGTTCGGGTCGGCCGAGGCGATTGCGCAGGTGATGCCGCCCTGGGCAGACACGGTGTGCGAACGGGTCGGAAATACCTTGGTGACTACTGCAGTCTTGTGACCGCCCTGAGCCAGTTGCAGGGCAGCACGCATGCCAGCACCACCACCGCCGACGATGATTGCGTCGAAGGAAAGCGTACGAATGTTAGCCATGAATCAGATACCCCAAAGAATCTGCACACCCCAGACGAAAAACGCGAACATGGCGATGCCACACGCGGCCTGGAAGAGGAAACGCACAACGGTCGCCAGCTTGCCCAGCGCCATCGGAGTCAGGTAGTCGGTCGAGATGGTCCACATGCCAACCCAGGCATGCACGCTCAACGCGACGAGGGCCAGCAGACTGAAGACCCGCATGCCGGTAGAGGAGTACAGGCCATGCCAGTCGGCGTAGGTCAGATCCGAACTGAAGAACAGGTAACCCAGCAGGAAGAGGGTGTATACCGCGAGAATGACCGCGGAGACACGCTGAGCCATCCAGTCGTAAAGACCCGAGCGCGAGAAATTCGTGACATTGGTTACCATATCCAAACTCCCGACAGCAGGATCAGCGCCACCGAAACGCCGATAACGATTTTCGAGCCCTTGGTGCCGCCTTCCAGCGTTTCACCGATGCCCATGTCCATGATCAGATGGCGCACGCCGGCCACCAGGTGGTACAGCAATGCAGACACCAGGCCCCATGCCACCAGCTTGACCAGCGGACTGGCCAGATACCCTTTCACCTGCTCGAAGCCTTCCTCCGACGACAGAGACTTGTCGAGCCAGGACAGCAGCACGACAATCCCCAGGAAGAGGACGACACCAGAGATACGGTGAAGAATGGACGTGTAAGCAGTGACAGGAAGTTTGATTGTCCTAAGGTCTAGGTTTACAGGTCGTTGGCTTTTCACGGCTTTCATTCACTGTGAGAGCCCTGGCGAGCAGGGCGAAGTTGTTGGGATGTGCACTGGTCAGGTACCCACCACCCAGAGAGCGGCAACCGCCAGAATACGCGGCTTCAAAGCCTCTGGCGGTCGGTTGCCGAGTATAGACAGTTAGGGTACTAATGACAACGCAAGCGCCCTCAACAAAGTAGTGATTGCGCGATCGCCACTAATCACGTAAATAGTTTCTTTTTGCGTGCAATCCGTTCTGAAACGAGCGCTCCACTACTACTTTGGTGCAGATTGCTTTCAGACTCGTCACCTCTATAGTGACGCTCTATAGATAGAGGCGGCTCCGCCTGGGACCCGCCGAAGATACCTAGCAGAAAGCTCAAAAAGGAGGCCACCCATGGCTGACAACAAAGCGCAGTTGCACATCGGGGACAAAACCGTTGAACTGCCCGTCCTAACCGGCACTGTCGGTCCCGATGTGATTGATGTACGGGGACTGACCTCAACGGGCCGTTTCACCTTCGATCCTGGCTTTATGTCTACCGCCTCCTGCGAATCGAAGATTACCTATATCGACGGTGACAATGGCATCCTGCTGCACCGCGGTTATCCGATCGAGCAACTCGCAGAAAAATCCGATTATCTGGAAACTTGTTATCTGCTGCTGAACGGCGAACTGCCGAACGCCGATCAGAAAGCGAAGTTCGTCAGCAATATCAAGAACCACACCATGGTTCATGAACAACTGAAGAACTTCTTCAACGGCTTCCGTCGTGATGCTCACCCGATGGCCGTCATGTGCGGTGTCGTCGGCGCCCTCTCCGCCTTCTATCACGACTCGCTCGACATCAACGATCCGCAGCATCGTGAAATCTCCGCCATTCGCCTGGTCGCCAAGATGCCGACCCTGGCTGCCATGGTCTACAAGTATTCCCTCGGCCAGCCGATGATGTATCCGCGTAACGATCTGGACTACGCGGAAAACTTCCTGCACATGATGTTCAACACTCCGTGTGAAGTGAAGCCGATCAGCCCGGTAGTCGCCAAGGCCATGGATCGCATCTTCGTCCTCCATGCGGACCACGAGCAGAACGCCTCCACCTCCACCGTGCGTCTGGCCGGCTCCTCGGGTGCCAACCCGTTCGCCTGTATCGCTGCCGGCATCGCGGCCCTGTGGGGTCCGGCACACGGCGGCGCCAACGAAGCCGTGCTGACCATGCTCGACGAGATCGGCGATGTTTCCAACATCGAGAAGTTCGTGGCCAAGGCCAAGGACAAGAACGATCCCTTCAAGCTGATGGGCTTCGGCCATCGCGTCTACAAGAACTTCGACCCGCGCGCCAAGGTCATGAAGCAGACCTGCGACGAAGTGCTGTCCGAACTGGGCATCAACGATCCCCAGCTGGAACTGGCCATGAAGCTGGAAGAAATTGCGCGCAACGATCCTTATTTCAAGGAGCGCAATCTCTACCCGAACGTCGACTTCTACTCCGGTATCATCCTCAAGGCCATCGGCATTCCGACCAGCATGTTCACCGTGATCTTTGCCCTGGCACGTACCGTCGGCTGGATCTCCCACTGGAAGGAAATGCTCTCCGGCCCGTACAAGATTGGCCGTCCGCGCCAGCTGTACACCGGCTACGAGAAGCGCGATTTCGTCCCGGTGGAAAAGCGCTAAGCGCTTTCCCCTGGCGGAAAAAAGGCTGCGTTTACGCAGCCTTTTTTATTTGTTGCCGAACTGTTGACCAGGCATCGAGCGCCAGCATCGCCCAGATCTGCATCAGCCCGTCTCCCCTTCCAGCCACTCGATCAACTGTAATGCCTCCTCACGGCTGCTGCCGCAGACAGCCGCATCCGCCCCGAAGGCAGAACACACCGCCGGCCGCTCGGGCTTGTCGAACAAGGCGCACAGATTGTCCACGGAAAGATGCAGGCAACGCTCGCCCGCCGGCTTGCCAAGCGGCATGCCCGGGAGCGGCGAACTGATGGAGGGGGCAATACAGCAGGCACCACAGCCCGCGCGACATTTCATGATCGAACCTCGCAATGCGATCAACGTCCTGGGAAGGTCGAGTATCCTACCGCCGGACCTGACGAATCGCTAAGCCCATCCCAGCAGATATCCTCTCCCGCTTCTTGACCATTCGCCCGCTCGCTCCTGTTCCGGAGTTCCGTCTCATGCCAGTCTGGCTGCAAACTGCGCTGCTGCTCAGTCTTTCGAACATCTTCATGACTTTTGCCTGGTACGGCCATCTGCGTACCCTGAACAGCAAGCCCTGGGTCAACCTTCGCAGCTGACCGACTCTGCAACCATGCGGCTCGTGGCCGGCGCCCCATCCGTTGGCCCGGTACGGGTTCGGGGAGAGGTTACACTGAACCACTACAGCCGCCAGCAAGGCAGGCGCCCCCGCACGGAGCTCAGGAGTTGCCCATGGACAAGTGGTTGGTGATCGATCTGGAAGCCACGACAGACGAGGGAGGCTGGCCGGTGAAAGACATGGAAATCGTCGAAATCGGTGCCAGTCTGGTGGACAGAGAGGGCCATGAACTGGATCACTTCAAGCGCTTCGTGCGCCCGTTGCGCCGCCCCTGCCTGACCGCCTTCTGCCGCGAACTCACGCACATCGCCCAGTCCGACATCGACACCGCCGCCCCGTTGTCCCTGGTCTGGGAGCAGTTCGAGCATTGGCTCGCCCCCCACCGCCCACGCCTGGCAGGCTGGACCAGCTGGGGCGACTACGACCGCCGGCAACTGGAGCAGGAATGGCGCCGCCATGGCCTGGCCAGCAGCCTGGCGACAGCGCCTCATATCAATCTGAAACAGCGTTTCGCCGATACTCGCCAGCTGAAGCGTGCGGTCGGCCTGAAGGCCGCCCTGCAGCTCGCCGGCATGAGCTTTCAGGGTCAGCAGCACCGGGCTCTGGAAGATGCCCGCAACACTGCCCGCCTGCTGCCACTGGCAGCCCTGCCCCACGCGCAAAGCGGATGACGCGGCAAAACGCCTTATGCATACTTGCGGGCCTTTTCTCACCCTTTCCTGAGGATTCAAGCATGTTCAAGGTCAACGAGTACTTCGACGGCACCGTCAAATCCATCGCTTTCAGCATGAGCCAAGGCCCGGCCACCATCGGCGTGATGGCAGCAGGCGAATACGAATTCGGCACCAGCCAGCTGGAGATCATGCACGTGATCGCCGGCGCCCTGACCGTCAAGCTGCCGGGCAGCGAGCAATGGGAAACCTTCCCGGCCGGCAGCCAGTTCACCGTCCCGGCCAACAGCAAGTTCCAGCTGAAGGTCGCCACGGATACGGCCTATCTCTGCGAATACCGCTGACCGAAACGGCCCCTGGAGCACCGGCCGGAACTCCAGGGGACGAACGAGCCGCAGCAGCAACTCACCCTGCCCCGGCACAGCCTCATGATCCTTTCCCCCGCGCCAGCCACTACGCGCAGCAGGCAGGCTCGCCGCCCCTCGCACCATGCCAGCCGGCTAAACTGCAGAGTGCAGCTCATCAACGGAGGGGAGACCGATCACCATGAGCCCGCACCAGCACAACCCCCAGCGTCACTCCACCCGACCGCGCCCCCGCCAGCCCAGCGGCGGCGCGCTCATCGACGAGCAGGGTCGGGAAATCCCCATCACCGAAGGCATGATCCAGAAGGCCTGCCGCCTTCTGGACAGGAACTGGGTAGCGGCTCCGCGCCAACCTCCGACAGCCTCCCGCGAGCCGGATGACTGACGCCTAGACCTGCAAGGCCCCCAGCGCCCGCACCAGTTGCCGCAACAGCGGGGCCTCACCGCTCAGCCGCACGCGCAACCCATCGATTTCCCGGCGCGGCGGATAGTGCTTGCGCAGGGCATCGAAGGCGCTGCTTCGGGCCAGTTCGTCGCCCCCCAGGCTGCGCCGGAAATCGGCGTCGTCGCGGCGTGGGTCGTACACGGCCCGGCAAAGCATCGCCAGCGCCCACGCCGGATCGGCGCCGCTATCCAGCCCCAGCTCGTAGAGCCAGGGCGGCGGCAGCAGCTCGTCCAGCTGCACACTCGGCGGCACGCCCAGATGTTCGCAGAAGGCCCGGTAGACCTGTGCCGTGCCGCGCAGCTTGCCGTCCAGGCTGTAACCGGCGATGTGCGGCGTGGCGATGTGGCAAAGCCCGGCCAGAGCGACATCCACCTGTGGCTCGCCTTCCCAGACATCCAGCACCGCCTGCAGATCGCTGCGGGCTGCGAGCACCTCGCGCAGCGCCCGGTTGTCGACCACCGCGCCGCGGCTGGCGTTGATCAGCCAGCTGCCCGGCCGCAGCTGCGCCAGCTGCTCGCGGCCAAGCAGGTGCCAGGTCGGATGCGCCCCCTCGCGGGTCAGCGGCGTGTGCAGGCTCAGCACATCGCACTCGCGCAGGACGGTGGGCAGATCGACGAAGTCGCCCTCCTCGACCGCCTGGCGCAGCGGGTCGCACACCAGCACGCGCCAGCCCAGCCCACGCAGCACCTCGACCAGCCGTCCGCCGACCTGGCCGGCACCGATCACCCCATAGCAGCGGGAGGCCAGATCGACGCCCTGCCGCTCGGCCAGACTGAACAGACTGCCCAGCACGTAATCGACCACGCCGCGGGCATTGCAACCCGGCGCACTGGCCCAGGCAATCCCGCGCTGGCGTAGATAATCGAGATCCAGATGGTCCGTGCCGATGGTGCAGGTGCCGACGAAACGCACCCCTCTGCCCTCCAGCAGGCCAGCATCGACCCGGGTGACCGAGCGCACCAGCAGCACCTCGGCATCCGCCAGCGCCGCGCGCTCGATGGCGCGCCCGGGCAACTGGCGGATCTCGCCGAAGGCGGAAAAGAAGGCATCAATCAGGGGAATGTTTTCGTCGGCGAGGATTCGCATGGCAGGCTCCTTTCAAGGAGGCTCATTCTAGGGCAAAGGGCGACTGGCCGCGGGGCATCGCGCATTTCCCGCAATCCCTTCAGCGCGTAGACTAGCCGCCCTCCCGCACCAGCGAATACCGGACATGCCACGCGAACCGCGCCTGCAGCGGCTGCGCCGCGAACTGCGCACCCTCGCCAGCCTCGCCCTGCCGATCATCGTCGCGCAGCTGGCGCACATCGCCATGGGCCTCGTCGACACCCTGATGGCCGGCCGGGTCGGGCCTGCCGACCTCGCCGCGGTCGCCCTCGGCAACTCGCTCTGGGTACCCACCTACCTGCTGACCACCGGCATCCTGTTGGCCACCACGCCCAAGGTCGCCCACCTTCACGGTGCCGGCCGGCAGCCGGAAACCGGCCCGCTGGTCCGCCAGGCGCTGTGGCTGGCCCTGGCCGTCGGCAGCGCTGCCGCCCTCCTGCTCTGGAACGCCGACCCCGTATTGCACCTGATGCAGGTCGAACCCACCCTGATCGGGCCGACCATGGGCTACCTGCGTGCAGTCGCCTGCGGTATCCCGGCCGTGGCGCTGTATCACGTGCTGCGCTGCTTCAGCGACGGCCTGGGCCATACCCGGCCGAGCATGCTGATCGGCATCGCCGGCCTGCTGCTGAACATCCCCGCCAACTACATCTTCATCCACGGCAAGTTCGGCCTGCCGGCCATGGGCGGGGTCGGCTGCGGCTGGGCAACTGCCCTGGTGATGATCTTCATGCTGCTGGCCATGCTCTTCTGGACCCGGCGGGCGCCGTGCTACCAGCCGAGCCGGCTGTTCGGCCGCTTCGACCGACCGCACTGGCCGGTCATCCGCCGCCTGCTGGGGATCGGGCTGCCGATCGGCGTGGCGGTGTTTGCCGAGGCGAGCATCTTCTCGGTGATCGCCCTGCTGATCGGCGGCCTGGGCGCCAAGGTGGTCGCCGGGCACCAGATCGCCCTGAACTTCTCCGGTCTGGTGTTCATGATCCCCTACTCCCTGGGCATGGCGGTCAGCGTCCGCGTCGGCCATGCCCTGGGCCGTGGCAGCCCCCGCGACGCCCGCTTCAGCGCCGGCGCCGGAATGGCCAGCGCGCTGGGCTTCGCCGCCCTGGCGGCCGGCGCCATGCTGCTGCTGCGCGAGCAGATCCCGCACATCTATAGCCGCGACCCGGCGGTGATCACCATCGCCGGCGGCCTGCTCCTCTATTCCGCGCTCTTCCAGTTCTCCGACGCCATCCAGGTGACCGCCGCCGGCGCCCTGCGCGGCTACCAGGACACCCGCGCGATCATGCTGATCACCCTGCTCGCCTACTGGGGCATCGGCCTGCCGATCGGCTATTGCCTCGGCCTGACCGACTGGCTCGGCGAACCCAGCGGCCCGCGCGGACTCTGGCAGGGCATGGTGATCGGCCTGAGTTGCGCCGCCCTCCTGCTCGGCGCCCGCCTGGCCCGCAGCGCACGACGGCACATCCATGCGTCCGGTGCGCCTTGAGCCTTTTCCGAAGAACTGCCTTCCCGTCCGGAAATTTCCCGTGAACCAGCCCCTCGCACCATCAGGCGCAGCTTCCGCCCATCCAATGAGCGGTCATCGATGTCGCTCGAACGGCGCCTCGCTTTCCGAGGAGTTCCCGGTAGCCGAACCTGGAACACAAGCGAAGCACTTATTGTTGTCGGTCAGACGAGAGTGAAGCCATTCCCACCGATGTAACCGTAGCCAACTTGATAGTTGCAGAAAAAGTTCATTCGAACTGACCAAACGACATCAAAATAATGCTGGAATTTCTGCCTTTCCCACCGACATCGACCACTTATCGGCCAGCAGCCAGCCAAGAAAGCCCTCCAAAAAACCTGAACTACACTTTGCAACTTCTGACTGGATATGCTGCTGTGGTTTAGCAAGACACTATTAAGCTGACACTAAACAACAAACAGGAATAACCATAGTAAAATTATAAATATAAAAGTAATCCACGAAGTACCCTGCTGTTGTTCGCACGGTGGATTAAGTGCCGAGCAAGAGTTCCGGCGATGACCATGATCGAAGTACCGAACGCAGGCCTGAACGAGGCGGTGCACCGCTGTCCGCACGTCCCGAAATGGCCATGTACTCGTCTTCAGGAGGCCGACGCCAAATCCTGGGGCGGTAGCGTACCCGAAGAGGACGAATCGATCGCAGCCATGCAAGAGCTTGCAACTCTTCTGCGCACCTGCTTCAGGAAGTTCCGAACGCCTCTTTGATGACAAGTCTGCTCCGAATATTCAGGGCAGCGGCATAACCTGTCCACGCTTAAATTTCATGCCCCAGCGCCACAACTTTGGAAGCCTATAAAGTGCTCGAACGGATACTGATCGTCTGCATCGGCAATATATGCCGAAGTCCCTGTGCCCAGGCATTGATGAGCGAGGCGCTTTCCCGCGACAAGCGGAACATGAAGATCGGCTCTGCCGGTCTGGCGGCGCAGGTCGGCCTGCCGATGGAGCCCACCACCCGCGCGGTACTCCTCGAACACCGGCATCGTCCTCCGCTACACAGGGCCTGCCAGCTGGAGCGCAGCATGCTGCACCAGGCCGATCTGGTGCTGGCCATGGAGCACCGCCATATCGACGGCATCTACCGGATCGCCCCCGAAGCGCGCGGCAAGACCTTCCTGCTCGGCAAGTGGCAGGGCGAGCTGGAAATCCAGGACCCGTTCCGCCGGGACCGCACAGCCTTCGAACAGGCCTACCGACAGATCCGCACGGCCGTCGAGGCATGGACCGTGCGCCTGGGTCACTGACAGCCGGAGCGCCTCCTCCAGGGAAACCCATCATGTACCCCACTTCCGCCCCCCATCAGCAGGAGCACGAGGATGCCGGCATCGACCTGCGCAAACTGCTCGGCGCCCTGCTCGACCACAAATGGCCGATCATCGGCGTGACCGCCCTGTTCTGCCTGGGCGGCGCTCTCTACGGCATGTCCGCCACGCCCATCTACCGCACCACGGCCCTGGTCCAGATCGAGAAGAAGAGCGGTACCGTCCCCGGACTGGAGATGGGCGGCGACGTCAACGCCCAGACCTCCAGCGCCAGAACGGAAATCGAACTGCTGCGCTCGCGCAGCGTGATCGGCCAGGCGGTCGACAACCTGCATCTCGATGTACGGGCCACTCCCCAGCGCTTTCCGCTGATCGGCGACTATCTCGCCCGCCGCCATCGTGGCCCGGGCCTGGCGGAGCCATTCCTCGGCCTGGAGGAATACGCCTGGGGTGGCGAGAAGATCGAAGTCCTCCGCTTCGACGTCGACCCGCAGTGGGCGGGCAAGCGCCTGGTACTGACGGCAGCAGACAACGGCGCCTTCAACCTGCAGGACGGCGAGGGCAGACCACTGCTCCAGGGCCGGGTCGGCGAAGCCATCGACCAGCAGGGCATCCGCCTGCAGATCCATGAACTGCAGGCGCGGCCGGGCACCCGCTTCACCCTGAGCAAGGGGAGCCGGCTGAGCACCATCCGCACCTACCGGGGGGCGCTGCAGCTCACCGAAGTGGGTGGCGACACCGGTCTGATCACCGTGGCCATGAACCATCCCGACCCCCGGCATGCCAGCCGGGTAGTGGATGAAATCAGCCGCCTTTTCGTCCGCCAGAACATCGAGCGCATGTCCGCCGAGGTCGATGGCAGCCTGGAGTTTCTGCGCACCCAGCTGCCGGAGGTGCGCCGCGATCTGGAAAAGGCCGAAGACGCGCTGAACGACTACCGCAAGCGCCACGGCTCCGTCGACATCGGCATGGAAACTGGCAGCGTGCTCAACCAGGCCGTGAGCCTGGAAACCCGCATCTCCGAGCTGAGGATGCAGCAGGCCGAACTCGACCGCCGGTTCACCCCCGAGCATCCGGCCTACAAGACCCTGTTGATGCAGATCCAAGGCCTGACCCAGCGCAAGAACGAGATCGCCAGGCGGATGCAGGGCCTGCCGGAAACCCAGCAGGCACTCCTACGCCTGTCGCGGGATGTCCAGGTCGGTACCGCGATCTACACCCAGCTGCTGAACAGGGCCCAGGAAATCGACCTGGTCCGCGCCGCCACCGTCGGCAACGTGCGCATCGTCGACCAGGCGGTCACCGACGGCGGACCGGTCGCTCCCGACAAGACCTTCATCCTGGTGGTCGCCACGCTGGTCGGGGCGCTGCTGGCGATCGGCGTCGTGCTGCTGCGCAAGCTGCTCAACCCGGGTCTGGAGACCCCGGAGGCCATCGAGCAGCTGGGCCTGCCGGTATACGCGGCGGTGCCCTTCAGCGAACACCAGGCGCACTTCAAGTCCCGGCGCCGCCGGGCAGCCGGCAGTCCCGCCCAGGTCTCCCCGCTGCTCGCCCTCGGCCAGCCGCACGATCCGGCGGTGGAAGCCCTGCGCAGCCTGCGGACCAGCCTGCACTTCATCATGCTCGGCGCGCAGGACAACCGCCTGGCCATCTCCGGCCCAGGCCCGCAGGCGGGCAAGAGCTTCGTCTGCGCCAACCTGGCCGCCGTCGTCGCCCAGACCGGCAAGCGCGTGCTGCTGGTCGACGTGGACATGCGCAAGGGCCAGCTGCACAGACTGCTGGGCATGGAAGAGGCCGGCACGGGACTGTCCGACCTGCTGGACGGACGCTGCGACCTGGCCGACGCGATCCGCCCGACCCCGGTCGAAGGCCTGTTCCTGCTGTCGCGGGGACAGATTCCGCCGAATCCGTCCGAACTGCTGATGCATCCCAACTTCAGCGCCGTCCTCCAGCAGGCCAGCGCGAGCCACGATCTGGTCATCCTCGACACCCCGCCGCTGCTGGCCGTCACCGATGCCGCCATCGTCGGCCGGCAGGCGGCCACCACCCTGATCGTGGCCCGCTTCGGCGTGAGTTCCGCCCGCGAGATCGAGCTGACCGTCGGGCGCTTCGCGCAGAACGGCATCGAGATCAAGGGCGCCATCTTCAACGGAATGGAAAAGCGTGCCGCCACCTACGGCTACGGCCACGCCGCCTACTACCACTACGAGTACAAGCCGGACAACGCCTGAGCACAGCCCTCCGCTCGAGCCGCTTCCGGATCGAGCCCCCTCCCAGCCGACCGCCACGGGCACCGCCATGCACAACCTGGAAGACCTGAAACTCGCCATCATCGGCCTCGGCTACGTGGGCCTGCCGCTCGCGGTCGAATTCGGCAAGCGCCGGCCGGTCGTCGGCTTCGACATCGACAGCACGCGCATCGCCGCCCTCGAGGCCGGCCACGACCGCACACTGGAGGTCGACGACCACGAACTGCCGGAGGCTCGCCAGCTCCGCTACAGCGCCGACATCGCCAGCCTGGCCGAATGCAACTTCTACATCGTCACCGTGCCGACACCGATCGATGCGCACAAGAAGCCCGACCTGACGCCCCTGATCCGCGCCTCGGAAACCATCGGCCAGGTGCTGAAGCCGGGCGACATCGTCGTCTACGAGTCCACCGTCTACCCCGGCGCCACCGAGGAAGGCTGCGTGCCCGTGCTGGAGCGAGTCTCCGGCCTGGTGTTCAACCGCGACTTCTACGCCGGCTACAGCCCGGAACGGATCAACCCCGGCGACAAGGAACACCGCATCACCGGCATCCGCAAGATCACCTCCGGCTCCACCCCCGAGGTGGCCGAACTGGTCGACGCGCTGTACCGGGAGATCATCACCGCCGGCACCTACCGGGCCGGCAGCATCCGCATCGCCGAGGCGGCCAAGGTCATCGAGAACACCCAGCGCGATCTCAACATCGCCCTGATCAACGAACTGGCGGTGATCTTCAACCGCATGGGCATCGACACCGAGGCGGTGCTCCAGGCGGCCGGCACCAAATGGAACTTCCTGCCGTTCCGTCCCGGCCTGGTCGGCGGCCACTGCATCGGCGTCGACCCCTACTACCTGACCCACAAGGCCGAAGCCATCGGCTACCACCCGGAGATCATCCTCGCCGGCCGGCGCCTGAACGACGGCATGGGCAGCTACGTGGTGTCCCAGCTGATCAAGGCCATGCTCAAGCGGCGCATCCAGATCGACGGCGCACGCGCCCTGGTCATGGGCCTGACCTTCAAGGAAAACTGCCCCGACCTGCGCAACACCCGCGTCGTCGACATCATCCAGGAGCTGCGCCAGTACAACATCTCGGTCGACGTCTACGATCCCTGGGTCGATGCCGACGAGGCCCAGAAAGCCTACGACATCAGGCCGCTGAGCGCTCCGCCGGCCAATGCCTACGACGGCATCATCCTCGCCGTCGCCCACCACCAGTTCCGCAGCATGGGCGCGCCGAGCATCCGCCGCTTCGGCAAGCCCGACCACGTTCTCTACGACCTCAAGTACCTGCTCAAGCCCGACGAAGCGGACCTGCGCCTATGACACGCTACCAACGCCTGTTCCTCGAGCTGCCGCACGCCCCCAGTACCTGGCTGATCACCGGGGTGGCCGGCTTCATCGGCTCCAACCTGCTGGAAACCCTGCTCGGACTCGACCAGTGCGTGGTGGGCCTGGACAACTTCGCCACCGGCCACCCGCGCAACCTGGAAGAGGTCCGCCAGCGGATCGCCCCCGAGCGCTGGGCCAGGTTCCAGCTCATCCGCGGCGATATCCGCAACCTGCACGACTGCCGCCAGGCGCTGATCTTCGTGCCAGCCGCAACGGGAAGCCCGCCCCGCCCGGTCGAGCACGTCCTCCACCAGGCGGCCCTCGGCTCGGTGCCGCGTTCGCTGGAAGACCCCATCGCCACCAACGCCAGCAATGTCGACGGCTTCCTCAACATGCTGGTGGCCGCCCGCGACGCCGGGGTCAAGAGCTTCACCTACGCCGCCAGCAGCGCCACCTACGGCGACCACCCCGGCCTGCCCAAGGTCGAGGAGCAGATCGGCAGACCGCTCTCCCCCTACGCCGTGACCAAGTATGTCAACGAGCTGTATGCCGACACCTTCGCCCGCAACTACGGGTTGCCCTGCATCGGCCTGCGCTACTTCAACGTCTTCGGCAGGCACCAGGACCCGGAGGGTGCCTATGCCGCAGTGATTCCGAAATGGATTGCGGCGATGCTGCGCGACGAGGAGGTGTTCATCAACGGCGACGGCAGCACCAGCCGTGACTTCTGCTACGTCGACAACGCCGTGCAGGCCAACCTGCTCGCCGCCTGCGCCGGAGCCGAAGCGCACAACCAGGTCTACAACATCGCCGTCGGCGAACGCACCGACCTCGAACAGTTGTTCCGGAAGCTGAAGCAGAGCCTGGCGAAAAACGGCGTGCGCTACGCCAAGGCGCCGCGCTACCGCGACTTCCGCCCCGGCGACGTGCATCACTCCCTGGCGGACATCGGCAAGGCGCAGCGCCTGCTGGGCTACGCCCCGCAATACGACCTGCAGGCCGGCATCGCCCAGGCCATGCCCTGGTACATCGCCCAGAACCTCGCGCCGGCGCCCAGCTCGTCCTGGCCGCACACGCAACTGGCCGCACGATGACAGTGAATGCCCTCCACCAGTCAACCTCCTGACCATCGGAGCAAGCCCTTGCCCATGCACGATACCGCCCCTTCGCTGCGCCATATCCTCGAACGCCTCTACGCCCATCTGTCCAGGCGCCGACGCCTCCAGCTGCTCGGCCTGATCCTGCTCATGCTGGTCGGCATCCTGGCCGAACTGGCGACCTTCAGCGCCGTGCTGCCCTTCCTCGCGCTGCTGGCCGATCCGGAGAAGGCGCAGGACTATCCGTTGCTGCAGCAGCTGTTCAGCCTGGTCGGCTGGCGACACGAGAACATCCTGCTCCCCGCCAGCCTGCTGTTCGGCTCGATGGCGGTACTCGCCGCGCTGATCCGCATCACCCTGACCTGGGCCAGCAGCAAGACCACCCACGGCATCGGTTACGACCTGGGCGTCGAGGTCTACCGGCGCACCCTGCTGCAGCCCTACCGCTACCATGTGGCGCGCAATACCAGCCAGATCATCGCCGGCATGGGCAAGGTCCAGAGCGTGGTCGGCGGCCTGCTCATGCCGCTGATCAACGCCCTGATCGCCAGCCTCATGACGCTGGCGATCTTTACCGCCCTGATCCTGATCGACCCGGCAGTCGCCCTCGCCGCCGGCCTGCTGTTCGGCCTGCAGTACCTGCTGGTCAGCCTGGGTACCCGGCGCAAGCTGCGGAAAAACAGCCGGATCATCGCCCAGGCGCACAATGTTCGCCTGCAGGCCATACAGGAAGGTCTCGGCGGCATCCGCGACATCCTCATCGACGGCTCCCAGGCGCCCTATGTCAAGCGTTTTCGCAAGGTCGACGCCGACCTGCGCAAGGCGCAGGTGACCAATGCCTTTCTCGGTGGAGCGCCCCGCTACCTGATCGAAGCCATCGGCATGCTCTCCCTCGCCGTGCTGGCCTACGGGCTCAGCCAGCGCGAGGGCGGCCTGGCCGCCGCCCTGCCGGTACTGGGCGCCCTGGCGATCGGCGCGCAGCGCCTGCTGCCGCAGATGCAGCAGCTCTATCACTGCTGGGCGACCATCATGGGCAGCCGGGGCAATATCGAGGATGTAATGGATCTGCTCGCACAACCCATTCCCGCCGAGTACCTGAAACGGGAACCGCCACGGCCAATACCCTTCGAGCGGAGCATCGAGCTGCGGGACATCTGCTTCCGCTATTCCCCCGAAGGTCCCGAAGTGCTCCGGTACCTGAACCTGGAAATCGCCAAGGGCAGCCGCGTCGGCTTCGTCGGCAAGACCGGCAGCGGCAAGAGCACCACCCTGGACCTGCTCATGGGCCTGCTGGAACCCACCGGCGGCCAGATCCTCATCGACGGCGTCGCCCTGACCCCGGCCAACCGGCGCGACTGGCAGGCCCACATCGCCCATGTGCCGCAGAGTATCTACCTGTCCGACACCACGATCGCCGAGAACATCGCCTTCGGCGTCGAACGGCGCGACCTGGACTGGAACCGCCTGCGCGAGGCGGCCGGCAAGGCGCATATCGCCGACTTCATCGAAGGCCTGGCGGACCAATACGACACCCGGATCGGCGAACGCGGCGTGCGCCTGTCCGGCGGCCAGCGCCAGCGTATCGGCATCGCCCGCGCGCTCTACAAGAAGGCCGACGTGCTGATCTTCGACGAGGCCACCAGCGCCCTGGACAACCTCACCGAAAGCCATGTGATGGATGCAATCAACAATCTTGGAAGCGATCTGACCGTACTGATCATCGCTCACCGTACCTCGACGCTGAGCGGTTGCGACTTCATCTACGAACTTGCAAATGGCCGCCTGCTGCACACGGGAAACCATGACCAGACTGACTCTTTGCCGCCGGCCGATCGGCAGTTCCTGACATCACAAGGCTTTTGAGAGTTCCCCTGAATTCCCAAGAACCCCGTGCAAGGCCAGCATCCGTATGAACTTCATCTCTTACGCCGACCTCAGCGAAGACATCAGAAAGAACATGCACAAGCTGCACGACAGGGAAATCGACCTAGTAGTCGGTATTCCCAGAAGCGGCATGATCCCCGCCTACATGATTGCCCTGTACTTGAATGTGAACTGCCTTGACCTTGCCTCGCTCTGCAGGAATGAAAAACCTGTCAATGGCCGAACGAGAAAAACCAGCAATAACTTGGCTCATGCCTGGGATGCGAAGAAAATCCTGCTGGTGGACGACAGCATCATGTCAGGCATATCCATGCGATCAGCCGTCAAGCAATTGCCAGACGAACTCATGGAAAAACTTATTAAAATGGCCGTCTATTCCGCCTCGACAACTCCCAGAGAGGTGGACATTTATTTCGAGCACGTAGCCTGTCCGCGGGTTTTCGAGTGGAACATTTATCATCACGATGTATTAGCTGGCTCATGCAGTGATATCGATGGCACACTGTGCGTAAACCCAACAAAAAGCCAAAGTGAAGATGATGAAAAATACATGCACTTTCTGACAAATGCCAAGCCGCTAAACTTGCCATCGAGAAAAATTCATTCCCTCATCAGTAGCCGGCTGGAAAAGTATAGAAAGGAAACCGAGACCTGGCTAAAAGAGCATAACATCAAATACGAACACTTGATCATGCTGGACCTGCCAAGCAATAGACATCGTGAATCACATAAAATATACGCCAACCACAAAGCCGAACACTACAACAAATCAAAACTGGATTTTTTCTTTGAGAGCGAACCAGACCAGGCGCTCGCCATAGCAAAAGCAACAAGCAAGCCGGTATATTGCTCCGGTAACAATAGAGTTTATCAATCCAGCGCATTGGAATCCATTTACACAGTTCCTTCCTTCTGGGTCCTTCGAAACATATGCAAAAAACTGAAGCAATCACTGCCGGACCCCGCAAGAAGGCATTGAGCATTCTCTTGAGTTGCCGAATCGCTGAAATAAACTGCACAGATCCGCCCCAAGATAATACGCCCGACCGAAAGCCAGACATCAGGGCACAGAGACTCTTGGACAGAACGCTTTCCGAGCCACTTTCCATCAGCGCCTATACTTCTGGCTGCATGGAAGATACTGCAACTCCAGAAAGCCACACTATTTCTCCAAAAAATATTCCACAGGATGCATTATCCCGCTCCAATATTTCCAAGCGGCCAACATCACCTCAAGCTACTTACCCGGAATCCATGTCAGACCCACGACAAAAATCTCTCAGGCGTGACATACGCCAAAATGGCAATGCACCATTAATCACAACTACTACTTTAATTCAGTTCCCCTCGGAACTCTCACTGCTCTAGCCCCCCTGGAGGCGAATTGGCCAATCAACTGCCTGGCTAATCCCCGCTCAAGATCAACATACATAATACGCACGCTAGAAAAATGGCAAGCCTCAAAGCATCGATCAGGGAAGTGCTTCCTCTCAAGGTTCTCTTCTTTCACAGGAAAGCCCAGAAATACCTGGATCTGGTCCTCCCCGAGCCGATCTTCTATCAGCGACGCTATTTCATACTCCATGGAAAGTTTTGCAGTTTCAAAGAGCCCAGGCGCTTTTCCGAGAAAATCTTCCATAGGATGCGCTACCCCTGCCCTATATTTTCCAGTTTGGCCGACAAGGTTAGCGTCCGCGACTACATAGAAAAAACCGTGGGCAGCCAATATCTGGTCCCCAGCTATCTCGTCTGTGAACAGGTTACGGTAAAAACCCTCGAAACGCTGCCCGAGAGTTTCGTGATGAAAGCCAACCACAGCTCCGGGCAAATCAAGATTGTCACCGAAAAGCACAAGGAGGATCTGGAGGCACTGGCCCAGATGGCCAACGCCTGGCTGAAAAAGGACTTTTCCAGAGTGGCCCGAGAAAAACATTATTCCGGCATCCAACCGAAAATCATCTTTGAAAAGGCCTTGCTCTCCAATGGCAGGCCGCCAGACGATTACAAGTTTAACGTATTCAACAGCAAGCCCGGCAAACCACCATTTGTATTCATTCAAGTCATGAGAGGCCGATTTGAGAAAATAACGCAGAATCTGTTTCTCGAAGACTGGTCCGTTGCCCCTTTCAATCGCATTGAAAAGAAACCCAGCACAGACCCGCATCTCTTGGATCCGCCCAAAGAGCTACCGGAAATGCTCGACATCGCCAAAAGGCTGGCGGCCCCCTTCGGCTATCTGCGCGTGGATTTCTACCTATACGATGGAAAAATATACATCGGCGAACTGACCATCACCCCGGGTGGAGGCGGCTATAGACTCAGTCCACCCGAATGGGACCTGATATTGGGCGACCGATTCGGCTGGCCCGAGAAACCGCCTCCGGCCTGAGCGGCCGAGCGCCCTGCAAAGCCGCAGTCACCCGTCGAAAACCCGAAAAATCAAAGGCACGCGCACCTGATCCAGCAAAAACACAGAGCGACTCTTCGTGAAAATCTCAATTGCCATCGCTACCTACAATGGTGCCCGACACCTGCCGGGACAACTGGATAGCTTTATCCGACAGAAAAAACCACCTCACGAAGTTGTGATATGTGACGATGGATCCAGCGACTCGACCATGGCGATTCTTCACAAATTCCAAAAGAACGCCCCATTCGAGGTAAGAATCGAACAAAACCCGAACCGACTCGGCTACAGGAAAAACTTTGAGAAAGCCATTTCGCTTTGCACCGGCGACTTCATTTTCCTGAGCGACCAGGACGACTACTGGTTCGATACGAAAATCCTGGAGATGACCAATCTGTTTTCAGCTCGACCGGACATTTACGTCATTTACACCGACATGATCATCACTGACGAAAATCTCACTCCCTCTCGGCAGACACAGTTGGGCAATATCCTCGCCCTTGGCTGCAGAGCCGAAACCTATGTCTCTGGGTGTGCCACGGCCCTGCGCCGAGACTGGCTTTCCATCGTGCTTCCCATGCCTACGGAAGTCGCGGCCCATGACACCTGGATCCACAACCTGGCCTCGGCCCTTGACGTTCGGGCTCTTTGCCTGCCGCCGCAACAGTATTATCGCCGCCACGACAAGAATGTATCCCAGTGGCGTGCCAGCAAACCTGAACAAATGAATTCACTCGACTCCATCAGGATCTATGGGCTTGCCGACAAGACTGCGGCCTGGCGCCGGGAACTCAAAAGAACATGCTGGACCCGAAAGCGGCTGCAGGAAAGCACGGAAAACCTGAAAGCGCTGGGACTATTGTCACGACAAGCGGCAGCCATACAGAAGCTGGACCGAAGAATAAGCGCACTGGAATCCAGAATCCAGAACAACACCCAAAATCGGCTGAAACGCTTCCCCAGGATAATGAAGCTCTGGCTAAGCGGCGATTACAACAACTTCTCCGGATGGAAGAGCGTACTGAAAGACATTATCCGCCAACAATCGAATTACTCGTAATCAGCCCAACTCCGAAACACCCCGGGCAATGAACATGAACCGTAAGGAAGCACGGCACCGGTCTATTCAACGCATATAAGAGAAGGATAACCATGAAAGTCACCGTATTCGGAATCGGCTACGTCGGACTGGTGCAAAGCGCCGTTCTGGCGGAAGTGGGTCACGACGTGCTGTGCGTCGATATCGACGAGGAAAAGATCGAGCGCCTGAGCCAGGGCCATGTGCCCCTGTACGAGCCGGGTCTGGAAACGCTGGTCCGGGAAAACCATGCCGCCGGCCGCCTCAACTTCACCACCGATGCCGCCGAGGGTGTCAGGCGCGGAGAGGTACAGTTCATCGCCGTGGGCACGCCTGCCGACGAAGACGGCTCCGCCGACCTGCGCTACGTGCTGGCCGTGGCGGAAACCATCGCCGAACACATG
This sequence comes from Azotobacter chroococcum, assembly GCF_002220155.1. Lineage (NCBI taxonomy): Bacteria > Pseudomonadati > Pseudomonadota > Gammaproteobacteria > Pseudomonadales > Pseudomonadaceae > Azotobacter > Azotobacter chroococcum. The sequence continues at coordinate 2,588,571 of NZ_CP011835.1, forward strand.
GAGCGCCACCAGGTCATCGTCGACAAGTCCACCGTTCCGGTGGGCACCGCCGACCGGGTCGCCGCCCGCGTCGCCGAGATCCTCGCCCGCCGGGGGCGCGAGGAACTGACCTTCGAGGTGGTGTCCAACCCCGAATTCCTCAAAGAGGGCTCGGCCGTCGCCGACTGCATGCGGCCCGACCGCATCGTCATCGGCACCACCAGCCGCGATGCCGAGGAGGTGATGCGCGAGTTGTACGCACCCTTCAACCGCAACCATGAAAAGATCATCGTCATGGACCCGCACAGCGCCGAACTGACCAAGTACGCCGCCAACTGCATGCTGGCGACCAAGATCAGCTTCATGAACGAAATGGCCAGCCTGGCGGAGATGCTCGGTGCGGACATCGAACTGGTCCGCCGCGGCATCGGCTCCGACCCGCGCATCGGCTACGACTTCATCTACGCCGGCGCCGGCTATGGCGGCTCCTGCTTTCCCAAGGACGTGCAGGCGCTGATCCGCACCGCGGAGAACATCGACTTCGACGCCAAGTTGCTGAGGGCGGTGGCGCAGCGCAACAAGGAACAGAAGACCAGCCTGTACAAGAAGATCAGCCACCACTTCGAGGGCGACCTGCAGGGCCGGACCTTCGCCATCTGGGGGCTGAGCTTCAAACCCAGGACCGACGACATGCGCGAAGCCCCCAGCCGCACCCTGATGGAGGCGCTCTGGAACGCTGGCGCCCGGGTGCAGGCCTACGATCCGGAAGCCATGGAGGAGGCCCAGCGCCTGTATGGCAACCGCACCGAGCTGACCCTGTGCGGCACCAAGGAAGCCGCCCTGAAGGATGCCGACGCCCTGGTCATCGTCACCGACTGGCAGGCCTTCAAGGCCCCTGACTTCGAGTTCATCAGGCAGCAACTCAGACAGCCGCTGATCTTCGACGGGCGCAACCTGTTCGAACCGGGACGCCTGCAGAGAAAAGGCATCACCTACTACTCGATCGGCCGCTGAGTGGCGAAGACGTAATTCGTCAAGGTTACAAGGCATGCGCTCGAATCCCTTGGTCAGCATTTACATTCCGACTCACAACAGGGCCGAAAAACTCGAGCGCGCCTTGCGGTCGGTACTTAACCAGACCTATGAAAATTACGAAATATTGATATGCGATGATGGCTCCACGGATAAAACTTGCGGATGGATTTCGAAACTGGCCGAAGACGATCCCAAAATCCGTTATTTCAGAAATCCAGACCCCCGTGGTGCCTGCAGTGCACGCAACCTGGGAATATTCGCCGCCCGCGGTGAATTCATTACCGGACTGGATGACGACGATGAATTCCTCCCCGAGCGGCTTGAACGCCTGCTCCAGGTCTGGGACGACCAATACGCTTTTGTCTGCAGCAATTTCCTGAGCAAAAGGTCCGACCAGGAAGCCAAGCCGTACTACGCCTCGGAAGAGTGCCGACTCACGCTCCAGCAACTGCTCTTCAAGAACCTAGCCTCCAATCAGGTACTGACCAGGACGGTTCGGCTGCAAAACATCGGCGGCTTCAGGGAGGGCGTCAGACGCTTGCAGGACTGGGACACCTGGCTGCGGCTTTGCAGCAGATACGGGGGAAAATTCTATCGGGAGCGAACGCCTCTTTACATCATGCATCACGATCATGAAGTCGATGCACTGCGAGTATCCCGAAACATCACGCTGGATATAGCTCTCGAAGAGCTGTGCGAAAGAAACAAGGATATTTATGACGAGACATCCAGTTATCTCCTGACTTCCTATGCAAGGCTGATCAGAAAGGAGTTCTCCCTGAAAGACATGTGGAAGAACACACTGTACAAGAAAAACACCACGCCCATACGCGCCTACGTGCGACAGCACATGAGCAAGTGCCGAAACAGAGTGAGCCCCCTTCTGCACCAGACACTGAAAAGCCTGGGATTCAAGCCGGACTGAGAAAAACCTTATACCACTTCAAGAACCAATCGACATGGACCAGACCAGCACAGCCATACGCAAGAAAATAGCCATATATACGGCCATAACGGCAGGCTACGACCATCTCGAAGAGCCGACCTACAAGTCCACAGCAGAAAACATCGACTACCTGGCTTTCACCGACTGCGATATCCGCTCCCGATTCTGGAAGATAATTCCTCTCGATGACAAGTACTCGCACCTGGACAGCGTCAGGAAAGCAAGAAAGCTCAAGATAATCGGACATCCGGCCCTCGACGGTTACGACTACACCATATGGATAGATGGGAATATCGACATAATAGGCAACATCAATGAGCTGCTCAATCTGCTGGACGAGCATGACCTGGTTACCTTCAAGCACCCGACCAGGAACTGCATCTACGATGAGGCCATGGCCTGCCTGAGGCGCAAAAAGGACTCCATCGATGCCGTGAAGGAGCAAGTCGAATTCCTGAAAAGACAAGGCTACCCGGAAAACAATGGACTGATTGAAAGCAACGTCCTGCTCAGAAAAAAGACCGCAGCACTGGAACAGGCCATGAACGCCTGGTGGGAAATGGTGCTCAATCGAAGCCGGCGTGACCAGCTTTCCTTCAACTATATAGCACTCAAGCACAACCTCAACTTCACCGTCATGGGCGACGACAACGCACGCGGCAATAGCAAATACTTTTCCTTCCGGGAAAAACACCTCCGCCGCCCTCCGGCCGAACGCTATTCCTGCCACTACCGTTACTCGACGTATCGGGCGACATTCTACATGCGCAAAGCCTGCAGAAAGATAATCAGGCACCTGACCGGCCTGATCTACATCGGCCCCAATGGCGCACAATCGAAATAAGCGGATATCACAACCAATCACAGGACTTTCAAGCAAGCCATGAAAATTTCCATTGCCATGGCCACCTACAATGGATCGCGCTATCTGCCGGAACAGTTGGACAGTTTCCTCCGCCAGACCCGACAGCCCGATGAGCTGGTGGTATGCGACGACTGCTCCCAGGACGGGACCCTCGCCATCCTGACGGACTTCCAGAAGCGGGCTCCGTTTCCCGTGTTCATTTCTCGGAACGAAAAGAACCTGGGCTTCATAAAGAACTTCGAGCGGGCGCTCTCGCTGTGCATGGGAGAAATCATCTTCCTGAGCGATCAGGATGATGTCTGGCTGGAAAACAAGCTGGAAACCATAGAAAAGACCTTTCTTGCCCACCCCGAAAAAATGATCGTCACCAACGATCAGAGAATTGCCAGTCAAGACCTGCAATCCTCCACCGGCACCACCCTGGAAAACATCCGCGCCCTTGGCCTTGAAAAGTCCTACATGAAAGCCGGCTGCTGCACGGCGCTCAGAAAATCCTGGCTCGAAGTCGTGCTGCCCATTCCGGTCGAGATCGGAACGCACGATGCCTGGATCAATCGCATCGGTGACTTCTGCAAACTCCGGCTGATCGTGGAGCAGCCGCTGCAGATTTACCGAAGACATGAAGAAAACACCTCGCACAGCCTCACCAGCAGCGCCGGAAAGCTCTCCCGGCTGAGCAAGCTCACCCACTACGGCGTCCGGGATGCCAGCGGCGGCTGGAAGCACCAGATAATCGCCACGAACCTGTACATAGGCAGACTCGAAAAGAGGGCCCGCCAATTGAAGGCCCTGGGCGCCGGCGAGCTCGTCGAGCAAACGATTGCCGCCCTGCAAGGCAAGCTCCCGGCACTCGAAAAACGCCTCGAGATCGCCTCGCGCCCGCGCTGGCGCCGCCCTCCGGAACTGCTGCGCTTCTGGCTGTCGGGCGGCTACCGGAATTTCGCCGGCTGGAAAAGCGCCCTCAAGGACATGGTCCGGCCATGACGCTCGCCACCCAGCGCCCATCGGTCCTCCACCTGCTCACCTCGCTGAATTTCGGTGGCGTCGAAAAACGCATGGAGCTTCTGGCCGAACAGCCCACGGGGGACATGCAGCACCTGTTCTGCGCCATCGGCGGCGGCGGCGCTGCGGAGCGGCGCCTGAAAGCCCTGGGAGCCCCGGTCCAGTGCCTGCAGCAGCCGGTGAGGATTCCCAGCCCGGCCGCCATCCTCGCCCTGTTCCGGCTGTTCCGGCAGCTGCGCCCGACGGTGGTGCACAGCCATGGCGCCGAGGCCAATTTCCACGGTCTGATCGCCGCCCGGCTGGCCGGCGTGCCGGTGCGGGTCGGCGAGGAAATCGGCATCCCGGTGCACAGCGGGCGGGCTCGCCGGGTGTTCCGCCAGCTCTACCGCTGCGCTCACTGCGTCATCGGCATCTCCGATGCGGTGACCGGCTGGCTGGTCGAGAGCGGTGAGGTGCCGCCGGCCAAGGCGGTGCGGGTCTACAACCCGGTCAAGCTGCCGGTCGAACGCAGCGGGCAGGCCGCGACGCCGGGAGCGCTGCGCGTCGGCTTCGTCGGCCGCCTGGAAGCCGTCAAGAACCCCCTGGCGCTGGTCGAGGCCGCCGATCTGCTGCTGGCCCGCGGCATTCCCGTGGAGCTCTGGCTGATCGGCGAAGGGCGCGAGCGCGCACGCCTCGAAGCCGCCATTCGCGCGCAGGAACTGGACGAGTGCGTACACCTGCCGGGCTACCAGCCGCATCCCGACGAGTACGTGCGCCAGTGCCATGTCTACGTCCAGCCCTCGCGCTCCGAAGGCTTCGGCCTGGCGCTGGTCGAGGCCATGGGTTGCGGCGTTCCGGTCATCGCCACCGCGGTAGGTGGCGCGCCGGAGATCGTCGAGCCCGGCGTCACCGGCTGGCTGCTGCCGGAAGCGACACCAGGCGCCCTCGCCAGCGTCCTCGAAGAAGCCTGGCGGCTCGGCCCGGAGCAGCTGAGGGCCATGGGCCTGCGGGCCCGGAGCTCGGTCGCGGGGCGCTTCGAGCCCGCCGAGTACAAGAGCCGGCTGGAAGCCCTGTACCGGCAATTCGCTCCTCGAAAGAGCCGAGGCGAACATGGACAAGATACGGATTCTGCACTGTCTTGAGACGGTCGGCTCCGGCGGCGTCGAACAGCGTCGCCTGACCCTGGCCCGCCAGCTGGACAGCGCGCGCTACGAGCAGTCGCTGGTCTGCACCAAGGCCGTGGGCGCCCTGCCGGCGCGCTTCGCCGAGGCGGGCTGCCCGCTGCATGCCGTCGGGGTGTTCCGCGGCGTGCTGGACCGCGAGCCCTACCGGCAGGCCCTGCGCGTGGTGCGCGAGTTCCGCCCGCACATCATCCACGGCGCGGTGTTCGAGGGCGTCTCCCTGGCCACCATCCTCGGCCGGCTCGCCCGGGTGCCGGTGATCATCGGCGAGGAGACCTCCGACCCGGTCAACCGCCGCTGGCGCGGTCACCTGCTGCTGCGCCTGCTCGGCGCCCTGAGCCACCAGATGGTGGCGGTGTCCCCCGCCGTCGAGCAGTACCTGCTCGGGCGCCTGCGCCTGCCGCGCAGCAAGGTCACTCTGATCAACAACGGCGTGGCCGAGATGGCGCCGCCCGACGAGAACCAGGTCCGCGCGCTGCGCGAGCAGTTCGAGCTGGCACCGGAGCACTTCGTGATCGGCACTGTCGGCCGGCTGCTCGATCGCCACAAGCGCGTCAGCGACCTGATCCGCGCGCTGGCCGCGCTGCTGCCGGCCTGTCCCGAGGCGCGCCTGCTGGTGGTCGGCAAGGGTCCGGACGAAGGCATGCTGCGCGAACTGGCCGGCCAGCTCGGAGTCGCCGCCCAGGTGCGCTTCGCCGGCTACCAGGCCGATCCGCAGCCCTGCTACGCGCTGATGGACGTCTTCGCCCTGGCCTCGGCCATGGAGGCCTTCGGCCTGGTGCTGGTCGAGGCGATGCAGGCCGGACTGCCGGTGGTGGCGACCCGGGTGGGCGGCATCCCCGGCGTGGTCGACGAGGGCGCCAGCGGCCTGCTGGTACCTCCCGGCCAGCCGCCGGCGCTCGCCGAGGCCCTCCTGGCACTGCGGCGCGACCCCGCCCGGCGCCAGAGCATGGGACGGGCCGGCCAGGCCTTGGCCACAACCAATTTCGGCGCGGAACGCTACGTCCGCGACGTCGACCACCTCTACCAGCGGCTCGCCGCGCAGCGCATCGGCCCATGAACATCCTCTTCGTCACCTGGGACGGCCCGCAGGTCACCTACCTGGAAAGCCTGTTCCTGCCGATCTTCCAGCGCCTGGCCGGCATGGGGCTGCACGTCCATATCCTGCAGTTCACCTGGGGCGACGAGCCGCTCATCGAGCAGCGCCGCCAGGCCTGCCGACAGGCCGGGCTGGCCTACCGGGCGCAGCGGATCTGGCGCCGCCCCCGCGCCCTCGGCAGCCTGCTGACCGCGCTCGAGGGCGCCCGGCTGATCCGCCGGGCGCTCGGCGAGCAGCGCATCGACGCGGTGATGCCGCGCAGCACGCTGCCGGCCCTGGCCACCCTGCTGGCGCTGCGCGGCCGCGCCGTGCCGATGGTCTTCGATGCCGACGGCCTGCCCCTGGACGAACGCGTCGAGTTCGCCGGCCAGTCGCCGTCCGGCCTGATCCAGCGCCTGCTGCGCGACGTCGAGGCCCAGGCGGTGCGCCAGGCCGACCGCGTGCTGACCCGCTCGCAGCAGGCGGTGGAGATCCTCCTGGCGCGGGCCGGCGCCGGCATCTCGCCCGGCAAGTTCCAGGTGGTCGGCAACGGCCGCGACACCGAACGCTTCAGCCCGGGGGACACAGCCTCGCGCCGGCGGATGCGCGAACAGCTGGGGCTGGTCGCCGAGGCGCCGCTGCTGGTCTACGCCGGCTCGCTCGGCCCGCAGTACTGCCTGGAGGAAATGTTCCGCCTGTTCGAGCAGGTCCGGCAGATCCGCACCGATGCCCGCCTGCTCGTCCTGAGCGGTTCGCCGGAAGCCCTGCAACCCCTGCTGGAGCGCTTCGCCGCGCTGGCGCCGGCGGTGTCCTGCCTGAGCCTGCCGGGGCATGCGGTGCCGGCCTACCTGGCCTGCGCCGACCTGGGCCTGGCGCTGCGCCGCAGCAGCTTCTCGATGCGCGCCGTGGCGCCGATCAAGCTCGGCGAGTACCTGCTCTGCGGCCTGCCGGTGCTGGCCAGCCCCGGCATCGGCGACACCGACGCCATCGCCGCCAGCGCCGGACGGCTGCTGGCCGGGCTGGACGACGCCGAGCTGGCGCGGGCGGCCCGCTGGTTCTGCGACGAGGTCCTGCCGCAGCGGGAGGGCTTGCGCGAGCACTGCCGGAACACGGGCCTGCGCCACTTTTCCCTGGAAGCCTGCGCCGATGCCTATGCGGCGGCCCTGATGCCCTTGCGGACGCCCGTGCAGGCGCCGCTGCCCGACGGCCGTCCCTGCGGAGAACCGAGATGAAGATCCTCCTGCTCACCCGCTACCCGCGCAGCGGCGCCAGCAGCCGGCTGCGCACCCTGCAGTACCTGCCCCACCTGCAGGCCGCCGGCCACGAGGTCAGGGTGCAGAGCCTGTTCGACGAGGCCTACCTGGAAAGCCTCTACCAGAGCGGCCGGCGTTCGCCGCTGCGGACCGCGGCGCTCTACCTGCGCCGCCTGGCGGCGCTCGCCAGGGCTGGCGAGCACGACCTGCTGTGGATCGAGAAGGAGCTCTTCCCCTACCTGCCCGCCTGGGTCGAATCCAGGCTCGGCACCCCCTGGGTGGTCGACTACGACGATGCGCTGTTCCACAACTACGACCTGGCGAAGAACCCCCTGGTGCGCCGGCTGCTGGGCGGCAAGATCGATACGGTCATGCGCAGCGCCAGCGGCGTGATCGTCGGCAACCGCTATCTGGCCGAGCGCGCCCGCGCTGCCGGCGCGGCCCGGGTGGCGATCATTCCCACCGTGGTGGACCACAACCGCTACCGGCCACGGATCGTGGCGCCGACCGCTCACCCGGTGATCGGCTGGATCGGCTCGCCGTCCACCCAGAAATACCTGCTGGACATCCTCGAGCCCCTGCAGCAGGCCTGCCGCCGGCATGGCGCGCGCCTGCTGCTGGTCGGCGCCACAGCGGAGATCCGGAGCTGCCTGCCCGGCATCGAGGTGCAGCTCGAACCCTGGAGCGAGGAGCGCGAGGCGGCGCTGATCCGGCACATGGACATCGGCATCATGCCGCTGCCCGACGGCCCCTGGGAGCGCGGCAAGTGCGGCTACAAGCTGATCCAGTACATGGCCTGCGGCGTGCCGCTGGTGGCCTCGCCGACCGGCGCCAACCGAGAGATCGTCGAATACAGCGGAGCCGGCCTGCTCGCCGGCTCCAGCGAAAGCTGGAGCGACGCCCTGTCCCGGCTGCTGACCTCGGCTTCCGAGCGGGAACGGCTGGGCCGGGCCGGGCGCCAGGCCGTGGAGAACCGCTACTGCCTCCAGCGCCAGCTGCCGGTGCTGCTGGAAACCCTGGCCGCGGCCCTCCCCGCCGCCGGCAAGGCCCTGGCCCATTAGAGAGACTACCCATGACACTGGTTTCCACCGCCTGGCACGTGATCAGCGCCCTTCTGGTGTTTCTCGCCGGCGCGCTCCTCATCACCTGGGCCGGCCGCCAGTTCGGCACCGGCTCGCGCCGCAGCCTGGCCCTGTACGCCTGGCACACGCTGTTCTGCCTGGTCTATTGCTGGTATGTCCTGAAATACGGCGGCGATGCCATCGGCTACTACCGCACGGCCCGCGGTGGCGCACGCGCTTTCGATGTCGGCACCTACGGCGTCGTCTACCTGACCCGTCTGCTGATCGAGGGTCTGGGGGTTTCCCTGCTCGGCACCTTCCTGGTCTACAACCTCTTCGGCAGCCTCGGCCTGCTGGCCTTCGACGCCAGCCTGCGCGTCGTCACCCGCGACAAGTCGCGCACGCTGCGCCGGCTGGCCACCCTGATCGTGTTCCTGCCCTCGGTGAGCTTCTGGTCGTCGGGGATCGGCAAGGACGCCCTGTCCTTCCTCGCCACCGGCCTCGCCCTGTGGGCGGCGCTGGATCTGCAGCGGCGCATCCCGCTGATCGCCGTCGCCGTCGCCATCATGCTGCTGGTCCGCCCGCACATGGCCGGCATGCTGGTCATGGGGGTGAGCCTGGCCCTGCTGCTGCACCCCGGGACCTCACTGGCCAGGCGGGTGCTGCTCGGCAGCGTCGCGCTCGCCGTGGCGGCGGCCCTGGTGCCCTTCGGGCTGGAGTACGCCGGGGTGAAAAGCCCGGACGCCGAATCGCTGATGAGCTATGTGGAGGGCCGCCAGGGGCAGAACATGCAGGGCGGCGGCGCGGTGGACATTTCCTCGATGAGCCTGCCCATGAAGCTGTTCACCTATCTGTTCCGCCCGCTGCCGTTCGAGGCGCACAGCCTCTTCGCCCTGGCCGCCGCCGTCGACAACATGATCCTGCTCTACCTGTTCGTCATGGGCGGACGCGCCATGCTGCGCCACCCCGGCCGGCGCTACCAGGAAAACCGCCTCTTTCTCTGGAGCTATGCGCTGATCGCCTGGCTGATGCTGGCCATGACCACGGCCAACCTGGGCATCTCCCTGCGCCAGAAGTGGATGTTCACGCCCATGCTGATCCTTCTGCTCCTCTCCGCGCTCGGCACGCCGCGCCCGCAGCTGCTGCGCCCGGCCGGCCCGCCGCTGACGCCGGTCATGCAGATCTACCAGCGCTACGGCATCCGTCCCGGACAACAGAGGCGCGAGCCATGATCTTCCTGCTCGTCGCCGGCTTCGCCGACTCGCTGCTGGCCTTCCGCGGCCCGCTGCTGGAAGCCCTGCTCGCCCGCGGCCTGGAAGTGCACGTGGCGGCGCCGCAGCTGGCGCCCGGCTGCCCCCTGCGCCTTCGCCTGGAGGCGCGCGGCCTGCGCGTGCACGACCTGCCGCTGCGGCGCACCGGCATGAACCCGCTGCAGGACTGCGCCACCCTGCTGCACCTCTGGCGGCTGAAACGGCGCATCCGCCCGACCCACGTCCTCGGCTACACCGCCAAGCCGGTGATCTACGGCTCGCTGGCCGCCGCGCTGGCCGGGGTGCCGCAGCGCTTCGCACTGATCACCGGGCTGGGCTACGCCTTCACCGGCGAGGATGGGGAGCGCGGTTCCCGCGGCCTGCTGCACGCCCTGCTGCCGCGCCTCTACACCCTGGCGCTGCGGCGGACCCACAAGGTGTTCTTCCAGAACCCCGACGACCAGGCGCTGTTCCGCGTCCAGGGCATCCTCGGTCCGGCGACGCCCTCCTGCGTGGTCAACGGCTCCGGCGTCGACCTGCTCGAATACCCCGTCGCGCCCGTGCCGGCGCGGCCGCACTTCCTGCTGATCGCCCGGCTGCTGGGCGACAAGGGCGTGCGCGAATACGCCGCGGCGGCGCGCCAGGTGAAGAACCGCTGCCCCTCGGCGGTCTTCGCGCTGGTCGGCTGGATCGACGACAACCCCGACGCCATCGATCAGGCGGAACTGGATGGCTGGATCGCAGACGGCACGCTGCGCTACCTCGGCCGCCTGGACGACGTGCGCCCGGCGATCGCCGCCTGTAGCGTGTACGTCCTGCCCTCCTATCGCGAGGGCACCCCGCGCACCGTGCTGGAGGCCATGGCCATGGGCCGCGCGGTGATCACCACCGACGCGCCCGGCTGCCGCGAGACGGTGGTCGACGGCGACAACGGTTTTCGCGTGCCGGTGAAGGCAGTGGACGAACTGGCCCGCGCCATGCAGCGCTTCATCGAGGAGCCGGCGCTGGCCGCGCGCATGGGCGCCCGCTCGCGGCAGCTGGCCGAGGAGAAATACGACGTGCAGCGGATCAACGCCCGGCTGCTGCAGGAGATGGGGCTGTGATGCTCAAGCGTCTGTTCGACCTCCTCGTCGCCACTACCGCCCTGCTGCTGCTCGCCCCGCTCTTGCTGGTGCTGGCCTGGCTGGTGCGCCGGCGGATCGGCGCGCCGGTGCTGTTCCGCCAGCTGCGTCCCGGCCTGCACGGCCGGCCGTTCGCGCTGCTCAAGTTCCGCAGCATGCGCGAGGCGCTGGACGAGCGCGGCCGGCCGCTGCCCGACGCCGAGCGCCTGACGCCGTTCGGCCGCTTCCTGCGCGCCAGCAGCCTGGACGAACTGCCGGAGCTGTGGAACGTGCTGCGCGGCGACATGAGCCTGGTCGGCCCGCGCCCGCTCTTGATGGAGTACCTGCCGCTCTATACCCCGGAACAGGCTCGCCGCCACGCGGTCCGACCCGGCATCACCGGCTGGGCGCAGGTCAACGGCCGCAACGCCCTGAGCTGGGAGGAGAAGTTCCGTCTGGATGTCTGGTACGTGGACCACCGTTCGTTTCGCCTCGACCTGCGCATTCTCCTGCTGACCCTGAAGCGGGTGCTGGCGCGCGAGGGCATCAACGCCGAAGGCGAGGCGACCATGGCACGGTTCACAGGGAGCAAATGATGAAAAGACTGGCCATTCTCGGCGCCAGCGGCCACGGCAAGGTGGTGGCGGATACCGCCGAACGCTGCGGCTGGCGCTCTGTGGTGTTCTTCGACGACGCCTGGCCGAAGCGCCAGCACAACGGCCCCTGGGTGGTGATCGGCAACGGCGCGGTGCTGTTCGACGCCCTGGCCGGTTTCGACGGGGTGCTGGTGGCGATCGGCGACAACCGCATCCGCCAGGACCGGCTGCGCCGCCTGCGCGACGCCGGGGCGCCGCTGGTCACGCTGATCCACCCGGCGGCGACGGTCAGCCCCCACGCGCGGCTCGGCGAAGGCTCGGTGGTGTTCGCCGGCGCGGTGCTGAACGTCGATGCCCAGGTGGGGTCGGGCGCCATTCTCAACACCGCCTGCAGCGTCGACCACGACTGCCGCCTGGGCGAGGCGGTGCACGTCAGCCCCGGCGCGCACCTGGCCGGCGGCGTGCAGGTCGGCGACCTGAGCTGGATCGGCATCGGCGCCAGCGTGCGCCAGTCGCTGCGCCTCGGCCGGCGGGTGATGGTCGGCGCCGGCGCGGCGGTGGTGACCGACGTGGCGGACGGCACCACGGTGATCGGTATCCCGGCGCGACCGGTCTGAACGCGAGGGTTTGCGAAGATGCAGGACAGTCCCTTCTCCCCCTGGCCCAGCTTCACCGAGGAAGAGGCGGACGCCGTGCGCGCGGTGCTGCTCTCCAACCGGGTCAACTACTGGACCGGCGAGCAATGCCACGAATTCGAACGGGAATTCGCCGCCTGGAGCGGCTGCGCCCACGCCATCGCCCTGGCCAACGGCACCGTGGCCCTGGACGTGGCGCTCAGGGCCCTGGGCATCGGCCCGGGCGACGAGGTGGTGGTGACGCCGCGCAGCTTCTTCGCCTCGGCCGCCTGCATCGTCAACGCCGGCGCCGCGCCGGTGTTCGCCGAGGTCGACCGCGACTCGCAGAACATCACCGCCGAGAGCATCCGCGCGGTACTGACACCGCGCACCCGGGCGCTGCTCTGCGTGCACCTGGCCGGCTGGCCCTGCGACATGGCGCCGATCATGGCGCTGGCCGAAGAACGCGGCCTCAAGGTGATCGAGGACTGCGCCCAGGCCCACGGCGCGCGCTACCGGGGCCGCCCGGTGGGCAGCCTCGGGCATGTCGGCGCCTGGTCGTTCTGCCAGGACAAGATCATCAGCACCGGCGGCGAGGGCGGCATGCTCACCACCGACGACCGGGCGCTGTGGTCGCGGATCTGGTCGCTCAAGGACCACGGCAAGAGCTGGGAAGCGGTCCACGCCCGCCGGCATCCGCCGGGCTTTCGCTGGCTGCATGAGAGCTTCGGCGGCAACGGGCGGCTGACCGAGATGCAGGCGGCGCTCGGGCGCATCCAGCTGCGCCGGCTGCCCGACTGGCATGCAAGACGGCTGGCCAACGCCGAGCGCATCTGGCGCTGCGCGCGGGGCCTGCCGGGGCTGCGCGTGCCGGAGCTGCCGGCAGACATCGAGCACGCCGCCTACAAGTGCTACCTGTTCGTCGAACCGGAACACCTGAAGGACGGCTGGGACCGCGAGCGCATCCTCGCCGAAATCGTCGCGCGCGGCGTGCCCTGCTTTTCCGGCAGCTGTCCCGAGCTGTACCTGGAGAAGGCTTTCGAGGGCACCCCCTGGCGCCCGGCCGAGCGCCTGCCGGTAGCCCGCGAACTGGGCGAGACCAGCCTGATGTTCCTCGTCCATCCCACGCTGAGCGACGCGGAGATCGAACGGACCTGCACGGTACTGGCTGCCGTGATGGACGAGGCGGCCCGCTGAGCCTGCCGGCAGCCTGTCATCCCCCTTCTGGAGGGTTTCAGCGATGGTGTTTCCTGTCTTCCTGACGGTGATCTTCGTCATGCGCAACCAGGCGTCCTGTCTGGAAGGACTGCTGACCGAGGCGGCCGCCGAGATCGCGGCGCTCGTCAGCGACTACGAGCTGGTCATCATCGACAACGCCTCCCATGACGACAGCCTCGCGGTCCTCCAGCGGCTCACCGGCGAAAACGGGCTGGCCAACCTGCAGGTCTACGCCCTGAACAAGGAGGTGGACATGGATACCGCCTCCTGGGTCGGCCTGGAGAATGCCCTGGGCGACTACATCGCGGTCATCGACCCCTTGTGCGACGACATCGGCTTTCTGCCGGCCATGCTCGAACGCGCGGTGAACGGTGCCGAGGTGATCTTCGCCAGCAATCGGCAGAAGCCTGCACAGGGCCTGGCCTACCGGCTGGCCTGCGCCTTCTTCAATGTTCTCTACCGTTGCTTCAACGGCATTCACCTGGCCAGGGAAGCGCCGCAGTACCGCATCCTCAGCAGGCGCGTGGTCAACTTCATCCTGCAGCATCCCCAGCCGGCCATCACCTACCGCCACCTTCCCGCCAGCGGGGGCTTCGTCCGCGCCCATCTCAGCTACAGCGCGCGCCCCAGAGGCCGGGCCAGCAAGCATCTGTTCGACAGCATCGACCGCGGCATGCGCCTGCTGGTGTCGACGACGCACGCGCCCATGCGTCTGGTGACCTCGCTGTCGCTGTTCGGCGCGGTCGCCAATCTCCTGTACTCCGTGTACGTGATCGCGGTGGCCCTGTTCAAGACCGACATCGCCCCCGGCTGGATCAGCGTCTCGCTGCAGCAGTCCGGCATGTTCTTCCTGATTTCCCTGGTCCTGCTGGTGCTGGGCGAATACATCCTGAGCATGGCCAGCCTGTCGAGCGAAGGCCCGCGCCTCTACGTCAGCCAGGAGTTCACCAGCACGCGCATGACGCGACGCGAAAAGCTGAACGTCGAGGAAGCGCTGTCCTAATCACCAGCGAGTGTCCGATGCCCACGTCTCCAGCAGACCAGGATGCCATCGTGATCGGTGGCGGTTTCTATGGCTCCGTCATCGCCGTTTACCTGGCGCGGCAGCGCGGACTCAGGCATATCGCCCTGATCGAGCGCGAACCGGCCCTGCTCAGGCGCGCCTCCTACAACAACCAGGCGCGGGTGCACAACGGCTACCACTATCCGCGCAGCTTCACCACGGCCTATCGCAGCCGGGTCAACCTGCCCCGCTTCGTGCGCCAGTGGCCGGAAGCCGTGAAGCAGGACTTCACCAAGCTGTATGCGATCGCCCGGCAGAACTCGAAGGTCACCGCCCGCCAGTTCGAGCGCTTCTGCCGGGAGATCGGCGCCAGGCTTCAGCCGGCAACCCCGACGCTGCGCGCGCTGTTCGAGCCGCACCTGATCGAGGACGTGTTCATGGTCGAGGAATACGCCTTCGACGCCACCCGGCTGGCCGGCTGGGCCGAGCGCGAGCTGCAGGCCTGCGGCGTCCGGATTCGTTACGAGACGCAGGCCACCGCGATCTACCGTGGCGCAAACGGCACGCTGCAGGTGACGACGGAAACGAGCCGGGGAGTACGGGAAAGCCTTTCCTGCCGCTACCTGTTCAACTGCACCTACAGCGGGCTCAACCAGTTCCAGGGGGACTTTTCCGGGACCCGGACCGGGCTCAAGCAGGAAATCGCGGAAATCGCCCTGGTACGGATGCCCTCCACCCTGCAGGGACTGGGCATCACGGTCATGGACGGGCCCTTCTTCTCGCTGATGCCCTTTCCCTCGCACAGCCTCAGCCATGTCCGCTACACCCCGCATCTGCACTGGGACGATGCGCCCGGCATCGACCCTTACCGGAAATTGGAGGGATACGCGCAGGAAAGCCGGGTCGACCGCATGCTCCGGGACGTGGCCCGCTACATGCCCGGCATGCTCGAGGCGACCCCTGTCGATTCCCTGTTCGAGGTCAAGACCGTGCTGATCAAGAACGAGGGCGACGACGGAAGACCCATCCTCTTCGAGCAGCACCACGAACTGCCGGGCTGTTACTCGGTGCTGGGCGGCAAGATCGACAACATCTACGACGTGCTCGACAGGCTCGACGAGCAGGAGATCGCGTGAGAGGCGCCTTCACCCTTCATCCGCCAGTGGAAATCCAAGGCCATGACTGACGCACTGATCGGCTTTACCGGATTCGTCGGCGCCACCCTGCTGGCCCAGGCCCGTTTCGATGCCCGCTATCGCTCGACGAACATCGGGGAAATCGCGGGTCGGACCTTCGACAGCGTCGTTTGCGCCGGCGCCCCCGCGCAGAAATGGATCGCCAACCGCGACCCGGAAACGGACTGGCGGAACATCGAGGCGCTGATCGCCCATCTGGAGACGGTGCGCTGCCGCCGGTTCGTGCTGATCAGCACCGTGGACGTCTTCAGGAACCCGTCGGGCGTGGACGAGGACAGCCCCGTCGACGAGTCGGGCCTGCAGCCCTACGGCCTGCACCGCCGCCGGCTCGAGCAGTTCGTCGAACGGCATTTCCCCGGGTACCTGATCGTTCGCCTGCCGGGACTGGTGGGCCCTGGCCTGCGCAAGAACGTCGTCTTCGACCTCCTGAACGACAACGACCTCGCGGCGATCGACAGCCGCGGCGTTTTCCAGTTCTACCCGATGGTCAACCTCTGGTACGACCTCGAAACCGCGCTCGCCGCCGGCCTGACGCTGCTGCACCTGACCGCGGAGCCGCTCGGCGTGGCCGAGGTCGCACGCCAGGGTTTCGGCAGGCCCTTCGACAACCGCCTGGCCGCCCCGCCGGCGCGCTACGACCTGCAGACCCGCCATGCACGGCTTTTCGGCGCTGCCGGCCGCTACCAGTACAGCGCCCGGGAGAGCCTGCAGGCGATCAGGGCCTATGCGCAGTCCGAGCCGGTCGCCCGCACGTCCGCCGCAGAGGAGAAGGCATGAGACTGGCCATTTCCAACATCGCCTGGGACCGCGACGAGGACCCGGCGATCGCCGGGCTGCTGCAGGCGCGTGGAGTCGATGCGATCGATGTCGCTCCAGGCAAGTACTTCCCGGAGCCCGGCCAGACGAGCGCGCAGGACATCGTCCACGTCAGGCGCTGGTGGTCCGATCACGGCATCGAGATCACCGGCATGCAGGCGCTGCTGTTCGGCACCCGGGGCCTGAACCTGTTCGGCCCGGCACAAGTGCGCGAGGCGATGCTGAAGCATCTCGCCGCCGTGTGCCGCATCGGTGCGCTCCTGGGAGCCCGGCGGCTGGTGTTCGGCTCGCCGAAGAACCGCGACCGCAGCGGCCTGGACGACCGAACGGCGCTGGAGCAGGCAATCCCCTTCTTCCGGCAGCTGGGCGACATTGCCCAGGCCGAGGGCGTAACCCTCTGCCTTGAGCCCAATCCGCCCCGCTACGGCGCGAATTTCCTGACCGGCAGTGTCGAGACCGCGCAGCTGGTGCGGCTGCTCGCCCACCCGGCGATACGGATGCAGCTGGATACCGGGGCCCTGATCCTCAACGGTGAAGACCCGCGGGCCGTGCTGGAGGACTGCTCGGCATTGATCGGGCATGTCCACCTCAGCGAGCCCGACCTGCTGCCGCTGGGCGACGGCGATACTGATCATCCGGGGCTAGCCGCTGCCCTGGCGCGGTTCCTGCCCGGGCATGTGGCGACCATCGAGATGCTGGCGACCGAAGCCGAGCCGCACGCCGCCTCGATCGGGCGTGCCCTCGACGTGGCCATCCACCATTACCGCGACCAGGGGAGTGCAGCCAGGCCATGAAGTGGCTCATTCTGCTACTGGGCATCGTCGCCAATGCCTCCGCCAGCGTGCTGGTCAAGCTGGCGATGATGCCGCCGCGCCAGTTCCCCTCCCTCGACAAGCCGCTGGCGGCCCTGCAGAACTGGCCGTTCTGGCTGGGCCTGGGCCTCTACGGGGCGGCGTTCCTGCTCTACGCCGCCGCGCTGGTTCGTCTCCCGCTCAACGTGGCGCATCCGATCCTGACCGCCGGCGCGGTGGCGACCGTAGCCCTGTTCTCGCTGCTGATCTTCCGCGAGACCTTCCACTGGACGACAGGGGCCGGGATCGTGCTGGTCATCGCGGGGGTGGCGCTGATCACGGCACGGATGGCCTGAAAAGCCAGCAGCCCCGCCTCGAGGAATTGCCCGAACCCTGCAACCTTTCAGCAACTCATCTTCATTCCCGGAAGAATCGAGACATGTTCAGACAGCTCACGCTCAGCGCGGCCACAAGCTACTGCCTGTTTGCCCTGGTGCTCTTTGCCGGCCTGGCATTCCTGCAGCGGGACGGCAATGCCCTGCCTTTTTTCTACAAGGACTATCCGACCTATCCGGTCAACGGGGAGAAGCATTTCGATCGCAACAGCGAGAACCTGGTGTTGAACCGGATCGATTTCGCCGCCCGGGATATTCCCTATCCTTACCACTTCCATCTGTGGCGGAGCGGCCCGAAGACGGGGCCTGCTGGCTATCAGATACCGGCCCGTTCCCGGGTCGGCCTTCTCACCAGGCTGTTCGAGGTCCGCTATCGCCTCAAGAAGGCTGCACGCGCGCTTGCCACGTCCTGATGCCGGCTCGCGCCGCTCAGGCTTTGCCAGAGCCTTTCTTTATGGAAGAACGAAGATGACGTCCGATACCACGGCTGCCGCCCGCAGCCACTGGCAGGTTCCCACCTTCGAAACGCCCTTCTGGCTCGGCCGCCGCCATCCCTGGTGCGTGGTGATCCCGGTCATCAACGAAGGCGTCCGCATCCGCAGCCTGCTGTCCCGTATGGCGACCCTCGACGTCGCTGCCGTCGCCGATCTGCTGATCGTGGATGGCGGCAGTACCGACGGCTCGCTGGAATCGCAAACCTTGCAGCGGCAAGGCGTACGCGGGCTGCTGGTCAAGACCGGCCCGGGCCGGCTGAGTGCCCAGCTGCGCTGTGCCTACGCCTTCGCCCTCGACCAGGGCTACGAGGGCATCGTCACCATCGACGGCAACGACAAGGACGACCCGGAGGCGATACCCCGCTTCATAGGGGCCCTCCAACAAGGGGTGGACTTCGTCCAGGCCTCCCGCTTCATCCCGGGAGGTGGCGCGGAGAACACGCCACGGCTGCGGTATTTCGCCATCCGGCTGCTGCATGCGCCGCTGCTCAGCTGGTTTTCCGGGTTCCGCTGGACCGATACCACCCAAGGCTTCCGCGCCTACAGTCGGAAGATGCTGCTCGATCCCCGGATCGCGCCGTTCCGGGACATCTTCAGAAGCTACGAGCTGCTCGCCTATCTGTCCTGCCGCGCGCCCCGGCTGGGCTATCGCTGCGTCGAGCTGCCAACCGTCAGGCGTTATCCCCGAGACGAGGTGCCGACCAAGATCGGTGCCGTCACGGGCCATCTTTCGCTGCTGCTGGTGCTGCTGCGGGCCTGCATCGGAACGTACGACGCCCCTTCGGGCGGCTCCGGCTAGACGCCGGAAGCCGCCACTCCAGCCCTTATCGGCGCACACCAAGTCGCACGGGGGATCATCGCCCGATGAAATCGCCGCTCGAGGAGTCTTCTCAACCCTTTCGACAGCGCCTGCTGGACCTGTCGCACGGCCACAAGCGGCTCATCCAGGTCAGCGTGGATGTCCTGCTCGTCTGGCTGGCGCTCTGGCTGGCGTTCTACGTCCGCCTGGAGGACATGAGCGCCATCGAGCCCCTGGGCGGCCACGCCTGGCTATTCCTCTCCGCACCGGCCATCGCCCTGCCGATCTTCGTGCGCCTGGGCATGTACCGCGCGGTCATGCGCTATCTGGGCAACGAGGCGCTGCTGACCATCGCCAAGGCGGTCAGCCTGTCGGCGCTGCTGCTGGGAGTGGTGGTCATCCTCCATACCCATACGACGCTGCTGATTCCCCGCTCGATGATCTTCAACTACTGGGGCCTGAGCCTGCTGCTGATCGGCGGCCTGCGCCTCGCCATGCGCCAGTACTTCACCGGCGACTGGTTCAACCTGCGCGAGCTGTCCTTCAGGCGCCCGAACGACTGCCTGCCCCGGGTGGCCATCTACGGTGCGGGCTCGGCCGGCAACCAGCTCGCCCATGCGCTGCTCATCGGTCATGCACTGCGCCCGGTGGCCTTCATCGACGACGATGCGCACCTCGCCGGACGGACGATCGCCGGCCTGCCGGTCTACGCCCCCGAGCAGCTGCCGCGCATGCTCAGGGATACCGGCGCCGCGGAGATCGTCCTGGCGATCCCCTCGGCCAGCCGCAGCCGGCGCCGCGAGATCCTCGAAATGCTGCAGGCCCATCCGCTGCCGGTGCGCTCGATGCCCAGCATCGCCAAGCTGGCCTGCGGCCGTCTCACGGTGAACGACCTGCAGGAAGTGGACATCGCCGACCTGCTCGGCCGCGATGCGGTGCCCCTGCAGCCCGAACTGCAGGAGCGCTGCATCCGCGACCAAGTGGTGATGGTGACCGGCGCCGGCGGCTCGATCGGCGCGGAACTGTGCCGGCAGATCCTCGCCAACGGCCCGGCCACGCTGATCCTCTTCGAACACTCGGAATACAACCTCTACAGCATCCACGGCGAACTCGAGCAGCGGGTCCGCCAGGACGGCCTGACGCTGCGCCTGGTGCCCGTCCTCGGCTCGGTCCGCCACGGCGCCCGCCTGCTCGACACGCTGCGACACTGGGGCGTCGACACGCTCTACCACGCCGCCGCCTACAAGCATGTGCCGCTGGTCGAGCTCAACATCAGCGAGGGCGTGTTCAACAACACCTTCGGCACCCTGCGCGCCGCCCAGGCGGCAGTGCGCGCCGGGGTGCGCAACTTCGTGCTGATCTCCACCGACAAGGCGGTGCGCCCCACCAACGTGATGGGCGGCAGCAAGCGCCTGGCCGAGATGGTGCTGCAGGCCTTCTCCCGGGAGCGCGAGCTGGAGCTGTTCGACGAGCCTGGCCTGGCGCCGCAGCCCAACCGCACCCGCTTCACCATGGTCCGCTTCGGCAACGTGCTGGGCTCGTCCGGCTCGGTGATCCCGCTGTTCCGCGAGCAGATCCGCAGCGGCGGGCCGATCACCGTCACCCATCCGGAGATCACCCGCTACTTCATGACCATCCCCGAGGCCGCGCAACTGGTGATCCAGGCCGGCGCCATGGGTGAAGGCGGCGACGTCTTCGTGCTGGACATGGGCGAGCCGGTGAAGATCCTCGACCTGGCGGAGAAGATGGTGCGCCTGTCCGGCCTCTCGCTGCGCACGAAAGGCAACCCGGACGGCGACATCGAGATCCGCTTCATCGGCCTGCGCCCGGGCGAGAAGCTCTACGAGGAACTGCTGATCGGCGACGGCGCGACACCGACCAGCCACAGCCGGATCCTGCGCGCCCACGAGGAGCACCTGCCGTGGCAGGAACTGAAGCTGCGCCTGGAGGCCCTGGCCGGAGCGCTCGAGGCCGACGACTTCCCGCGCATCCGCGAGCTGCTGCAAGGCACCGTCAGCGGCTACCGGCCGAGCCCGGAAATCCTCGAACGGCACCTGCAGGAACAGCCGGGCGGCGGCCACACAGCACCCGCCTGGATGCACCTCGTCGTGCCGCAGGAGGCACGGCCGAACAGCGAGAACCCGTGATCGATACTGGCTGGCTGTGAAACAGTTTCTGCCGAGGCCGGGCAAGATCGGACACGCATGCGTGCACTCCAAAGACCTTCCCTTGATTGACCGAGCACAGCGAGACAGATGAACAAAATCACCGTAAACATCACCACTACCTACAACAGATTGAACTTGTGCTCCCAGACTCTATGGTCACTTCTGAACCAGTCGGCCCTTCCCGAAAAAATAGTGGTCTGGGTTTCGAAAGAGGCCTACCTGATAGATCAGGGAATAGACAGAGAACCCGACTGGGTCCGGGACCTGAACAAGATAAAAAACATCATAGAGTTCCGATGGACAGCCAATACCGGCCCTTATAGAAAGCTATTCCCCGCCCTTGCCGCGGCAAGCGAGGATCAGATCATCGTCTACGCCGACGACGACACGATCTACAAGGAAAACTGGCTCCACCTGCTGGCCAGCAAATTCCAGGAGCACAACGAAGAAAAAATCGTGGCCTCACGCATCCGGCTCAGCAAGCGAAACCTGTTCGGCCGCCACAAGACCTATATGCTCTGGCCTGTATCGCAAAAAGAAATCGAGCTTGACAGCGACTATCTGATTACAGGCGTAGGCGGAGTGATTCTTAAAAAGAAGCACATCCGGGAGGCCTTCCTGAACAACCAGGACTATTTGAAGGTCTGCCCGAAAAGCGATGACTTCTGGATAAGTGAAATAATTGCCCAATCCAGAACCCCCGTCCTGGCCTACCCGGAGGCCATGCATGAAATTCTCTTCATCAAACACGAATATGGCCTGGAAAGACAAAACACCCTCGTTTCGCATAGTCTCACCGGCAAGGCCCTGGACAGGGTGAAGATAAACACTCTTGGCCGATTGGGAGTTTCGATCTGCAACAATGACATAGCCTTCAAAAGGATCAAGAAGTATTTCAGGGAGACGAGCAAGGCCTCATTGTAGGCTGCAGAATTCACCCCTCGCATATCGAGCAGGTATTTCTTCGACCTTCCCTGCCAACACTCCTACTTCAACTTCCACTTGGAACATCATGACTCCCGAAAAAGTCAGCATTATCATACCTGTCTACAATGTAGAGCTTTATCTTGCAGAATGCCTGAGATCGGTCATCTCCCAAGATTATGACAACATAGAAATCATCGCCATTGACGACGGATCCACCGACGCGAGTCCATCGATACTCGAGGAATTTCACGCCAACCACAAGAACATGACAATCCGGAGCATAAAAAACCAGGGACCATCGATCGCTAGAAACACCGGGCTTGAAATTGCAAGCGGCGAATACATCCTGTTCCTGGACAGCGACGACTTCATAGAAAAGCACACCATATCCACCTGCATGAAAAGCTTCAGGCAATATCAGGCAGACATAGTCTTTTTCTCAGCCAAAATATTTTACGATGGGGTCGAGGAAAGCCTCGGAAAAAGATTCAGGGGCGACAGAGCCTTGCCCCTGCAAAACAAGTCCTTTTCCGCCCAGACTTTTTTCAACCAATCGATAAAACTTGGAAGTTACCTGGTATCGCCATGCCTATATGTCTACAAACGACACTCGCTCGGCAACATAAAATTTTATCCGGGCATTCTGCATGAAGACAATCTATTCACAACCCGGCTTCTTCTTGAGAACCGGTATGCAAAGATGGCCTGCATTTCAGATCAGCTATACAACAGGCGCGTCCGACCCGACTCGACCATGACGCAAAAAAAGCAGGAAAAGCACATAAATGGACTCCTCATCGTTGCAGAGGAACTGCTGAAGCTTGACCAGGCCAAGGAGAACAGCGAAGCAGGAGCAGCCTTGAATCAATTCATCCAGACCACTCTGATCATTGCACTAGACGCATGCAGGCAGGCTTATGGAAACAGCTTTCCTTATCACACAAGAAAGAAGCTAACAATTCTACTTACACAAACCAGATTCAAACGAAAAAAAGTAAGAACCATTGCCCTCAGTGCCATTCCGGAGCTATGCATAATAACTCAGTCCATGAAGAAGGTTCTCCAATCTCTAAAAGCCATAAATACATAAAGGGAAATCCTGAAAAAGACTTTCCGATTCAGCTGAAATACGTCCGTCCCCTTGCCCGAGTTTCCCGATGAAGCAGCTGTCCTTCGCCGACGCCGAGTATGCTGGCAAGCGCAAGCAGACCCGCCGCGAGCGCTTCCTGCTCGAAATGGACCAGGTGGTGCCGTGGTCCGGACTGATCGCCCTGATCGAGTCCCACTATCCCAAGGGCGAAGGCGGTCGGCCCGCCTACCCGCTAGCCGCCATGCTGCGCGTGCACCTGATGCAGAACGGGTTCGGCTACAGCGATCCGGCGATGGAGGAAGCGCTGTACGAAACCACTCTGTTGCGCCAGTTCGCCGACCTGGGTCTGGAGCGCATCCCGGACGAGACGACCATCCTCAACTTCCGCCGCCTGCTGGAGGCGCTGGCGCTCGGCCTGCCGGCCAGCGCTTATCGT
The DNA here is from genome assembly GCF_002220155.1 of Azotobacter chroococcum. Classification (NCBI taxonomy): domain Bacteria; kingdom Pseudomonadati; phylum Pseudomonadota; class Gammaproteobacteria; order Pseudomonadales; family Pseudomonadaceae; genus Azotobacter; species Azotobacter chroococcum. The sequence continues at coordinate 2,611,843 of NZ_CP011835.1, forward strand.
ACCGTCACCTGGCGGCAAGGCAGCAACACGGCACTGTCCGGTCGCTTGCCGTGGTTCGGGTGCGGGCGGCACATCGTGACCCCACTTCATTCTCGGCACAAGGAAACCACCATGGCTCCGGAAAAGGTCAGCATCATCATTCCCGTCTACAACGTGGCACCTTACCTTGCACAATGCCTGGACTCAGCCGTCAACCAGGACTACGACAACCTAGAGATCATCGCCATCGATGACGGCTCCACGGACGCCAGCCTGGAAATACTCGAAACATTCCGTGCCCGACACGGCAACCTGACAGTCAGGAGCACGAAAAACCAGGGCGTATCGATCGCCAGAAACACAGGCCTCGAATTGGCGACCGGCGAATACATCCTGTTCGTGGACAGCGATGACTTTCTGGAAAGACAGGCCGTATCCACCTGCGTGGAAATTCTCAGGCGTCAGCCTGTGGACATGGTCTTCTTTGCATCGAATGTTCTCTTCGATGGAGTGGACGAGAGCCTGAGAGAACACTTCAGAGGTGAAAGAGCTCCGGGCCTGCACGGCGCCTGCATTCCGGCACGCACCTTTTTCAGTCAGTCGGTCCAGCTCGGGAGCTATCTGGTGATGCCCTATCTCTACATGTACCGGAGCAAGGAATTCGAAGGCCTGAGATTCTATCCGAAGATAGTGCACGAGGACGAACTGTTCACAACCAGGCTTCTCCTCGAAAAGGAACATGCCAAGGTTACCTGTATTCCGGACAAACTTTACAACCGGCGTGTCCGTCCCGGGTCGATCATGACGCAGAAGACACAGCAGAAGCATATAAACGGATGCTTGATCGTCGCGAAGGAACTCCTGAAGCTCAAGCTATCCCCGGGAGACAGCGAAGCAGCAGCGGCCTTGAACAAGTTCATCCAGCTCACCCTTCTTCGTGCCCTGGAAAAATGCAAGCGGACCTACGCGGGCAGACTCCCCCTGCACGTGAGGGGCAGGCTGGTGATGCTGTTCGCAAGGACGAAAATCGGACGCAGGAAAGTCAAGCACATCCTGGCCTCCGTCTTTCCCGAACTGCTCGTACTGAGAAACTCCCTCAGGAAAAATTTCCGTTCAGATACTTAGCGGGTGCCGTTCCTCAGCTCCCTGAATCAGCCAGGCAGGCGCGCCCTGATATCCCACATGAGGAAACCACCATGGCTCCGGAAAAGGTCAGCATCATCATTCCCGTCTACAACGTGGAACCTTACCTTGCACAATGCCTGGACTCGGCCGTCAATCAGGACTACGACAACCTGGAGATCATCGCCATCAATGACGGCTCCACGGACGCCAGCCTGGAAATACTCGAGACATTCCGTGCCCGGCACGGCAATCTGATAGTCAGGAGCATAAAAAACCAGGGCTTGTCGATCGCCAGAAACACAGGCCTCGAATTGGCGACCGGCGAATACATTCTGTTCGTGGACAGCGATGACTTTCTGGAAAGACAGGCCGTATCCACCTGCGTGGAAATATTCAGGCGTCAGCTGGTGGACATGGTCTCTTTTGAATTGAATGTTTTCTTCGATGGAATGGATGAGAACCTGAGAGATAACTTCAGAGGCGAAAGAGCTCCGGGCCTGCACGGCGCCTGCATTCCGGCACGCACCTTCTTCAGTCAGTCGATCCAGCTCAGCAGCTATCTGATGATGGCCTGTCTCTACATGTACCGGAGAAAGGAATTCGAAGGCCTGAGGTTCTACCCGAAGATAGTGCATGAGGACAATCTGTTCACAACCAGGCTTCTCCTCGAAAAGGAACATGCCAGGATCACCTGCATTCCGGACAAGCTTTACAACCGGCGTGTCCGTCCGGGCTCGATCACGACGCAGAAGAAGCAGAAAAAGCATATAAACGGACACTTGATCGTCGCGAGGGAACTCCTGAAGCTCAAGCTGCCCCCGGGAGACAGCGGAGCAGCAGCGGCCTTGAACAAGTTCATCCAGCTCATCCTTCTCCGTGCCCTGGAAACCTGCAAGCTGACCTACGCAGGCAGCCTCCCCCTGCATGTGAGGGGCAGGCTGATGATGCTGTTCGCAAGGACGAAAATCAAACGCAGGAAAGTCAGGCGCATCCTGCTCTTCGCCTTTCCCGAACTGCTCGCACTGAGAAACTCCCTCAGGAACAGTCTGCGCATGTAGCGGGGCCCGAAATGCCCACCAACCCACGCCCTGCGCTGTCAACGCGACTGACGAACACGTACGCTTCGGAGCCGATCTGGACCACTCTGGATGGTCCTGCTCTGGTCGCGATAATTCAACTCCTGAGTCGTCAGGACAATGGCTTTGCCGCCGGGTTCGGGCAATGTTTTGAACCGTTCGGATTCGAGGCGCTTGAGCCAAAGGCAAAAGCCGTTGCGCTCCAATACAATATCTTCACTCGATTACGCTGGCGATTAGAGGTGGCTTTCTGGCAAGGAAATAAGTTTAGCAGCTTGGCGTAAATAATTGACCACCAATAACAAAAGCCATGATAAGACTTAGTAGAGCCTATCAATATTCTTGAAATAACGACAAGCATAGGCATGGTCTCGGCAAGCATTCGTGGAGCATTTTCAAGTACTATCCTGGCTTCGAAGATTTTCAGGCCAGGAGCCACATCCATAGTCATCCCGTAATTGCCCCACTGAATAGCAACAATTGTGGACATTTCGCCCCACCTGAAACCCCTTCAACTTTATTCTACTTCTACTCAGCATCAACTGACAGAGACAAACACTAGCAGAACATCTTGAACCTTGAGAGGGTTTCATGAAAAAACTTTCCAAAAGGGAATTTTCACTTCTGTACTTATTGACATATGCAACAGTAGCAATGTTTTTCTTCGTGTTCGATCCTCAAGGAACGAGCTCTACATATTATGGATCAGGCGGTGGACGCTATGCCGACAGGGTAGACTCATTTTCTGAATACATTGTAAGGAACACTATAAAAAGAAACGTCTTGAACAACGATGAACTCAGCCTCCTACCGATCCTTACTAAAGGCTATAACAACAAAGACTACAATTATTATCCCGATGGCTATCAAAAATATTATTCCAACCCTATCTTGCAAACCATTCCCGCGACTTTTATTGCCAAAATTCTCAAACTCAACACCGAAAAAAAGCTCGATATTTTCTTTAATTTGCTACGACTGACTAATGCCTTTCTGCTTGCCATCTCAGTGACCTGCTTATATTTTATTTTTTGTAGAGCTCACGGATTGAACATGGAATTTATGGCCCCGCTACTGGCTGGCTGCAGTTCAGGATTTATATTATTCTCTCAGAATCTATATTTCGCTTCTTTTTTAATTATTGCTCCTGCCCTGCTAGCCGCCACACAACTAACGACCCGAGGCAACTTCAATAAATCAATGATTGCCTTTCTAGGAGTTCTTTATTTCTTGAGAGGGTATGAGTTCGCAACAATATTAGCTCTTCTGACAGCATTTTCCATCGCCATATTCACCCCAGGCGACATTCAGACGAAAGCAAAATCCTCTGCCTTGGGGTTTATGATGATCTGTCTAGCATTTCTTATTTCCATAATGTTACATATGGCTTTCGTTTGGGCAGACGATCGATCTTGGTCATTAATTGATGTAGCCAGACAGACTTTTGCCAATGTCCGCCATAGAACCGCCAGCACCTCTGGAGTTCCCTTTCCATTTAGCACCAAGTTCTTGGCGACCATGAACGAAAGATGGGAGCACTCGGCTTTTTCAATAAGCTCTGGCGGACTCATAATTAGCGAATTTACTATAATCATGCTCATGATGACAGGGCTAATCATTCGCCTTGGAAAATTGAGCATCACTGAGAAGTTAATATATCTATATGGCTTTTTAGGATATGCATCATGGTATATATGTGCATACCAGCATATAATGTGGCATCACATGTACGACTGGTACATATTTTCCTTGACAATAGGCATCTCATTTAGCCTGCTCCTGCTCCTTTATGGGTCCTTCGTGACCCAGCACATCCATTCCATGTATTTAAGCTTTCAGAAGAAAGGCTAATCTTACTGTGTCATAAGCGTGGATGCCCCAGACCTCCATACAAGTCCCGGCAATACTCAAGCATCAGGAAGACACCCAGTTGGTGACGCAACGTCGTGATCGAGTCCGCCACGTGCCGCTGCGCTCGCTGGCCGACCGCGGGGGCGGTAATCCGCGGGAATCGCAGGCACCGTGCAGGCCATGAGGTTTTTTTTTCCTTGGCCATCCGGTCCGGACATAGCCCCACAGCGCAGGCGCTGCCCGAGCAGAAAACCGTAGGCGGCGATGCTCAGGCTGGCATGGTGGTGGAATCCCCGCCAACCGCGTCCCTCGTAATGTCCCAGCCCCAGGTCCTGCTTGAGATCCTGATAGTCGCGCTCGATACGCCAACGCAGGTGGGCGATGCGCACCAGTTCCGATAGCGGCGTGTCCTCCTCGAGGGTGGACAACCAGTAACGGGTCGGCTCGGCCTGCGTGGGGGGCCATTCGATCAGCAGCCATTGCTGCGGGTGCAGCCGCTGTTTTGCCGACATGCTGCCGGCAATGCGTACCCGTACGGCAGCGAAACGCCCACTCAGCGGCTCGTTGGTTCCCTGGCGCCAGGTGAGCTCCATGAACACCTCGGGCGGCAGCGACTGGGCCAGCTTCTTCACCGACAGTGGTCGATGCTCCGGCGAGCGCCGCGTGGCTACCGGCGGACGCCCCTTGCCCGTCCAGGGCTTGGGCGGCAGCGGCTGCTGGCCGGGTGGCCATACCCGCACGACCGAGGTTATCCCAACCACATAGGGCAGCCCCATGGCCGTCAACCCCTGGCGAAAAGCGCTGTCCACGCCGTAACCGGCATCGGCCACCACACAATGATGCGGCTCCCCGGCTTCGAGCAATGCCCGCAACTGCGAAAGCGCTATCTGGGGCTTGGTGGCAAAGCGGACGTCCTCGGGTACGCCGGCTTTGCGGCGCCGCCCGGCATCTTCGGCCCATTCCCGGGGCAGGTACAGGCGCCAGGCCACCGGCAGGCTGGCCTGTTCGCAGGCCAGCGAGACGCTGACCGCCACCTGGCAGTTGTCCTGTTTGCCCAGCACCCCGCAGTACTGGCGCGCCACGCCCACCGAGTGCCGCCCCTTCTTCGGGAAACCGGTGTCGTCCACGAGCCAGTAGCCGCCTGCGGACAGATCCACTGTCGGCAGGACCCAGCGGGCCACGCGGCGCAGCAGTTCGGTATCCGACCAGTCGGCCTTGGCCACGAAATGATGTAAGGCCTGGTGCCGGGCGCTGGCATGCAGGGGGTCGAGGTGTGCCGCCATGGGTTCCACGCTCTTGCGCGCCAGGGGCAGCATCAGGCCGGAGCAATAGCCGCGCAGCCCGGCTTCCCGGTCGGCATGCCCCAGACCTGCCGCCAGATGCGCCAGGTACTCGTCGAAGCGGATCATGGAGTCCATCGTCGATCTTCCTCGAACTGCAGAAGATCTACTCACAATAGCTCAATTTAATGACACAGTAAGACTAAGGATGGTCTGAAAAAGACTTTTTCTGAAAGTCACAAGCCAGTAACTATGCGGCTTACAGGGCATGCGGCCTTGTGAACATGGGGCTTTTTCAGTGTTCCCTTAAGCGCGTGATGCCCAACAAGTCATTCCAGCGGACCGTTAAAAAGCTGCGCTTTTTGCCGTCCGCTGAATTTCAACGTTAGCCATACATAAGGAGCCAAACATGAGAATGCTTCTGCCCAAGCTGACAAGGTGGGCCAAAACCCCTCTGCGACGCACAAGAAATATTATAAAAGCATTGTCGCATTATGGAAAAGGAAGATACTGCCCAGTGTGCGGCAAGTCATCGCGCCGATTCAAACCATTTGGAAGAGTGGTGCGTGAAGATGCTCAATGCGCTCACTGCGGCGCTCTCGAACGCCATCGGTTTGTATGGCTTTTTTTTCAAAAAAACACGAACATATTTGATGACAAGCCCAAGAAAATACTCCACGTAGCACCAGAGCCGTGCTTTGAGTCAATATTCAAGGATCGGCTGGGCAGCAATTACTTGACCGCTGACTTATTCAATCCCCGCGCCATGATTAAAATGGATATTTGCGATATTCAATACCCCGACAGGTCATTTGATGTTATTTATTGCAGCCATGTGTTGGAACATGTCCTCGATGACAAACGGGCGATGAGGGAGCTCTTTCGAGTTCTCAATAGTAATGGCTGGGCGATACTAAACGTTCCGATAAGTAGCGAAAAAACATTTGAGGACCCATTAATAGTTGACCCTAAAGAACGACTAAAAGCTTTTGGCCAGGAAGATCATGTTAGGCATTATGGGCCAGATTATGTTGAGCGGCTTCGTGATTCAGGATTTACTGTAGAAATCACCAAAGTAGCTGATTTGGCCAGTAGCGACGACGCAGTAAGAATGGGTTTAACTCAAGCTAGTGGCGAAATTTACTATTGCACAAAATAATCTAGGAGCCTGTCCGGGCGCCAGAAGAAAAACCGCTTTCCGGTTTGCAGCCCTCTGCGACACCGCCTAGCCTTTCGTAGCCCACGTTGTGTGAAGGGCTCTCCTTTTCCTGCGATGGAGCCTGAAGCATGAAAGCACTCCCCCCCAGCCTGTTGCCGAGTCTTCCCGGCCAGGCCATTGCCGGCAAGGCAGCCGCTGCAACCCTCGGCCGCCAGGGCTCGACGGACACCGGGAGCCCCCCATAGCGGGAGCGACCAGGCCGGTCGGTTGTGGCATCCGCGTGTGCCGGTCGCCCGGCTCCACATTTCCCCATCGATCATCCGAAACAGGTCTTCATCCCCGCGCACCACGGCCCATGGAGGGATTTGCCTTGTCCGTCCTGCATACCGGCAGCTCGCCGGCGCACCGCACACTCGCCGTCATACTGGCCGCTACCGTCGGCCTCCAGGGCTGCATGTTCTCCCCCGGGCAGCACCTCGACACTTCCGACCTTCCGCACAAAGGCCCGCCGGACAGCCCCCGCTTCGAGCTGGTGCCCATCACCCCGAGGCTGGTGGCGACCCAGAAGGCGGCCCGCATCGTCGAGACACTGCCTGCCGAACTGACCAGCTACGCCCCCGGCCCCTACGTGATCGGGGTCGGCGACGTGCTCAGCATCACCGTCTGGGAGCACCCGGAACTGACCACTCCGGCCGGCGCGCAGCAGGCACCCGACGCCAACGGACGCCCGGTGCGCCCCGACGGCCGGCTGTTCTATCCCTACATCGGCGAGATCGAGGCTGCCGGCCTGACCATCGAGGAACTGCGCAACAGCATCGCCGAGCGGCTGGCCCGCTATATCGAAAGCCCGCAGGTGGACGTCGCGGTGATCCGCTTCGGCGGCCGCCGGGTGATTCTCACCGGCGCCTTCGGCACCACCGGCCCGTTTCCCCTGACCACCGTCCCCATGACGCTGCCGGCGGCCGTCGGCCAGGCCGGCGTAGGGGGGGGAGCCGACATTGCCAGACTGATCTTCAAGCGTGACGGCCAGGAGTACCGCCTCGACCTCGACGCCCTCAACCGCGGCGGCGCGGAGCTGGACCGCATCTACCTCAAGGACGGCGACCAGCTGCACCTGCCCAGCAGCGACAGCCGGCGGGTCTTCGTCCTGGGCGAGGTCAACTCGCCCGGACCGCTATCCTTCAGGAGCCGCAACATGAACCTGACCGAAGTGATCGGTTTGGTCAGGGGCCTGCGCCAGGAAACCTCCGACCCACAGGCCGTCTACGTGATCCGCGGCGTGCAGGATCCCGAACGGGACACGGCTCAGATCTTCCAGCTGGATGCCGACTCGCCGGTCTCCATGGTGCTGGCCGCGCACTTCCAGATCGAGCCCCAGGACGTGGTCTACGTCGGTGCGGCCGGCATCACTCGCTGGAACCGCTTCATCAGCCAGCTGTTCCCCTCGGCCAGCTTCCTCAGCACAGGAGTAGGCGTGAGAGACGACATCGATGCGATAAACGAATGATTCCGCCCGGCAAGCATGGCGGCCAGCCGGGTACGCCTGCGGGCCGAATCGCGAATCGCCGACCGCCTCCGGGGGGGTGCCGGCCTCGGTACGCGCCCCTCCTCCGTCCCCGTTTCCAGCGGCAGCCGGACGCGGGACAGCCGGCAGTTCAGGGTCGCCTCCACGGCCACCCGACCCTCCCTCTCCGTGGCCAGCCACGGACATATCCCCGCCTTTTCGCCCCCCATGCCCGGCATCCCTGCAGCCGGAGCAATGCCGCCCGACCACCACCCTCTCCAGATCCATCCCTTCGCCATGACGGTCCGTCCGGGTGCGATTTTCCGACAAACGGTGCCATCAGATGTCATTTTGCCGCACCCCTATAGGGTCCGGCATCTCTAAACCACCAATAACAACTTGATTTTATTGAATTTTTATTAAAGCCACGGCACTCGTAGCGAGCTCCAGAATCCAGGCTCCCGCAAAAAACAATGGGCCCAGAGCATAAAAACTCGATTTTTCAACGGAACTTTAAAGCCCCTCGCAAATCCCTATGCTCCTTCATGTTTTTTGACACTCCAGACGCAAGAGAAAGAGATTCGTCAAAAAACCGGCATAAAAAAGCGCCAGAAGCTTCAAGAAAAGCGAAGGACCGCGTAGTTCGAAGTAGAGCCTGCCCGACAGGCCCATGAGCCCAGACTCCCCGAAACAAGCCCCCTTCTTCCTTGTGGCATCCGGATGCAGCTCCTCTCCAGGGAGCCACTGCAGGCTCTCGCCTGCGCGAAAAACAGTGTTTCCACGTCCTCAGGATCGAACGCCAAATCCTGGGGCGGTAGCGTGCCTGAAGGCCCGTCCATGCCATTCAACGAGGATGTTCGACATGCAAACCCTTTCCAGCCTGTTCCCCGCGCAGCGCCCGGCCCTCGCGGCCGGTACCGCTGCCGAGCCGAGCCAGCGCGACCAGCGACGCGCCGGGCAGCGCTGGAGGCGGTGAGGCCGCAACGACCTGAAGCACTCGACCGAACCGCATTGCAGCAGTGCATTTTCCGCCCGAAGCCATGCATCTCCTTCCCCGGCACCAACCAAGGAAAGGCCACAGGGTCCCCATGAGCCAAAGACATCACTTCCACGGACTGGCGGTCGCCATCTCGGCAGCGACCAGTGTCTGTACCGCCTGGGCCGTCGAATCGCCCAGCATCGAACTGGCCGATGGCGTGCGTTTCACGCCCAGCCTGCAAATCCACGAAAGGTATGACGACAACTTTCGCGCCGTCGAAGATCACGTGGAGTCTTCCTGGATCACCACCGTCAGCCCCACGTTCATCCTGAAGGCGGAAGGCCACAAAAGCCATTTCGAGCTGAAGTACCGCTCGGACAGCGAGATCGTTCATTCCAGCCATGACGACGACAACACCGACCACTACCTGACGGCCGAGGCGGCCCTGCAGTTCGACGTCCGCCATCGCCTGAAGCTGAATGCCGGCTACCAGCGGATCGAGCAGATCGACTCCGAGAACTCGGACAACTACGCAGGCGACCGCTCCAGCAACACCTCGAACGACGAGAACGACAAGTACAGCATCATCAGCGCCGGCGCCCTGTACAGCTTCGGCGCCCGTGGCGCGCGGGGCCAGATCGATCTGGGCGCCAAGCACGAGAGGCTGCGCTACCAAAACCGCAATCACGTCAACGACGATCTGGAGCGCGAGTCGACCACCCTGAACAGCGTCTTCTACGTCCGGGTGGCGCCGAAGACCCGCGCCCTGATGGAGGCCCGCTACACGGACCACAACTACCTCTCCTACGACGCGCGCAACAGCGAGAACCTCGCCCTGCTCGGCGGCCTGACCTGGGAGGCCACGGCCAAGACCACCGGCACCGTCAAGATCGGCGGCGAGAAGAAGCGCTTCGAGGAGTCCGGCATCGACGACATGTCGACCTCCATGTGGGAAGTCGGCATCGACTGGAAACCGCGCAGCCGCTCGACCTTCAGCCTGGCCACCCGCCAGGCCATCGACGAGAACTACGAGTCGGGCATCGGCGCTTCCGCGGTCAAGAGCACCAGCACCACCTTGGACTGGAAGCACGACTGGAGCGCGCGCCTGTCCTCCAAAACCGCCTACACCCGCAGCGAACGCGAGTACCAGGACTACGATCGCGACGACGACTTCGACGCCTTCGAGCTCGGCCTGACCTACAAGCTGCGCCGCTGGCTGAACGTCGGCATCGGCTACAAGTACGCCAGCAACGACTCCAGCCGCGTGGGCGAAAGCTACGACCGCAACATCTACCTGTTCAGCATCACGGCCGGCCTCTGACAGCCTGCCGCACGCCACCGCAGGCGCGTGCGGCATCCGCCGGCACAACTCGAGAGAAACCAAGCTTTATGGTCATCCGCCACTTCCTCTATCCGATACTGGGTTTTCTGCTGCTCAATGGCAGCCTGGCCCTGGCCGAAGGCAACGCCACCTACCGGCTGGCCTCGGGCGATGTCATCCGCATCAACGTGTTCGGCGAACAGGACCTCAGCATCGAGGAAATCCGCCTGACCGACGCCGGCTCCTTCTCCTATCCCTTCATCGGCGAGGTCCAGGCCAGGGGCAAGACCGCCGCCGAACTCGAACAACTGCTGACGGCCAAACTCAAGGGCGACTATCTGATCGACCCGCGCGTCTCGGTCAGCGTCCTGAAATATCGCGAGTTCTACATCAGCGGCGAGGTCAAGCTGCCCGGCGGCTACCCCTACCAGCCCGGCCTCACCCTGCGCCGGGCGATCGCCCTGTCCGGCGGCCTCACCGAGCTGGCCTCGACCGGACGCATCAGCATCATCCGCGAGCAGGACCCGAGCCGCACCCCGGAAAAGGCCAGCCTGGACACCCCGGTCCATCCCGGCGACAGCATCACCATCGATCAGGGGTTCTTCTAGGCCGCTTCCCGGCCGGGAAAAGCGACAGCAGCCGCCAGAGCGCTCCTCGGAAGCCGCTCCCGGCCTGCCCACTATCTTCAAGAGTTTTCAAGCATGGACATGAACGCCCAGATCCCCGCACGGCCCTGGCTCGCCCGGAGCCAGGCCGACGACGACGAAACCGATCTGCAGCAACTCTGGCGGACCCTCTGGCGCCGCAAATGGAGCATTCTCTCGCTGGTCGTGGTGGCCGTGACGCTTGCGATATTCGCCGCCCTGGGCATCACCCCCGTCTACCGTGCCGGCGCCACCCTGATGATCGAGGAGAAACAGGCCAAGGTGGTCTCCATCGAACAGATCTACGGCCTGGATGGCACCGGCAGCGGCTACCTGCAGACCCAGTTCGAGCTGCTCAAGTCGCGCGCCCTGGCCGAACGTGTGGTGCGGGAACTCAGCCTGACCAGCCATCCGGAGTTCGATCCGCGCCAACAGCCCGAGCCGCTGCTCGACATCCGCGGCCTGCTCGCCGGTGTCCTCGGCAAGATCGCTCCCGGGCCCCAGCCGGAAGACCAGGAAGAAAGCCCCGAGTCGGCAGAACTGCGGATCTTCAGCGAGGTCACCCGGGCCCTCATGGCACGCATCAACATCGAGCCGATGGGCAAGAGCCAGATGGTCAGGGTCCAGGTCGACATGGCCGACGCCCGCCTGGCCGCCCGCGCCGCCAATGCCCTGGCCACCGGCTTCATCGAGAGCCAGATGGAGGCGACCATGAAAATGTCCGCGACCGCCACTGCCTGGATGAACAGCCGCCTCGGCGAACTGCACAACGAGCTGAAGGAGGCCGAGGAGCGCCTGCAGGCCTTCCGCGAGAAGGAGAACCTGGTGGACGTGGGCGGCGTGGCCACCATCAGCGCCGCGGAACTGTCGGCCACCAGCGACCGCATGATCGACGCCCGCCGCCAGCGCGCCGAGGCCGAAAGCCTCTATCGCCAGGTCCAGGCCAGCCGCGGCGCCGGCTGGGAACACCTGGCCAGCATTCCGGCGGTCCTCGGCGACCCGCTGATCCAGCAGTTCAAGGCCAACGAAGCCCAGGCACGGGCCAAGGTCGAGGAGCTGGCCAAGCGCTACGGCCCCCGCCATCCGACCATGGAGGCCGCCCAGACCGAACTCGCTGCCGCCTCCGCCAGCCTGCACGGCCAGGTGGAACAGGTGGTCGCCGGCATCCAGCGCAACTACCAGATAGCCATCGCCAACGAAGGCTCGCTGCGCGCCTCGGTGGAGACCAACAAGGCGCAGATCCAGAACATCTCGCGCAAGGAGTTCAGGGTGCGCGAACTGCAGCGCGAAGTGGAAGCCAACCGCGCCCTCTACGAAACCTTCAGGACCCGTCTGAAGGAAACCACCGCCACCGCCGACCTGGAAACCGCCAACGCACGCGTGGTCGACCTGGCCTCCGTGCCGAGCATCCCGATCAAGCCGAAGAAATCCCTGATCGTCGCCATGGCCGGTCTGCTTGCCCTGTTCGCCGGCATCGGCATCACCCTGCTGCTGGATGCGCTGAACAACACCTTCAAGTCCACCGAGGACGTCGAGAACAAGCTCTACATGCCGGTACTGGGCATCCTGCCGCTGATCAGGAACAAGCAGCGCAGCCAGCTGGCCCACCTGTACGGCGACAACGAGGAGAAAACCTTCTCCGAAGCGATCCGCACCATCCGCACCGGGGTGATCCTGTCCGGCATGGACCGGCCGCACCGGGTCCTGGTCATCACCTCCTCCATCCCCAATGAAGGCAAGAGCACCGTGGCCAGCAACCTGGCCTTCGCTCTCGGCCAGATGGAGAGAATCCTGCTGATCGATGCCGACCTGCGCCGCCCGACCCTGGCGAAGAACTTCGCCTTCCCGGTCGGCACGCCCGGCCTGGCCAACCTGATCGCCGGCACCGCCCGACTCGATGAATGCATCCGCCACGTGGAGGGCATCGACATGATCGCTGCCGGCGCCGTCCCGCCCAATCCGCTGGAACTGCTCTCCTCGCCGCGCTTCGCCAAGGTCATCGAGGTGCTGAAGAGCAAGTACGAGCGCATCGTCATCGACTCGCCGCCGACCCAGGCGGTCAGCGATGCCACCATCCTCGCCACCCAGGCCAACGCGCTGATCTACGTGATCAAGTCCGAAGCCACGCCGATCCCCCTGGCGCAGAAAGGTATCGGCCAGCTGCTGCAGAGCAACACGCCGATCACCGGCGTGGTGCTCAACCAGGTCGATGTGCAGAAGGCGCACCGGCACGGCTACAGCTACGGCGGCTACTACGACTACTACGGCTACAGCAAGAACCAGCAAGCCTGAGCCGACCGGTTTTCCCCTCTGATCGCTCCCTCGCTTCCGCGCGGGAGCGCAACTTGCCCATACCCTGACCACCGACATGATCGACCTGCACAATCACCTGCTGCCCGGCCTCGACGACGGCGCAACGGACCTGGAAAGCGCCCTGCAACTGGCTCGCCTCGCCGTGCAGGATGGCATCAGCCACGTCGTCTGCACCCCGCACATCCATCCCGGCCGCTACGACAACAGCCCGGCCGGCATCGAAACCGCGCGGGCGGGACTGGCTGCGGCCCTGGAGCAGGCTGGCCTGACCCTGCGGCTGGCTGCAGCCGCGGAAGTCCGTTTCGGCCTGGAAGTGATGGACAGCTTCAGCCGCGGCACCCTGCCATTCCTCGGCGAATGGCAGGGCAACCGGGTCCTGCTCCTCGAGTTTCCCCCCGGCGAATTTCCCTTCGCCGCCGAACGCCTCACCCAGTGGCTGCTGGAGCGCAAGGTCGTGCCCATGATCGCCCACCCCGAACGCAACAAGGCCCTGATGCGCAGCCCGGCCAAGCTCAAGCCCCTGCTGCAACAGGGCTGCCTGTTGCAGGTCACGGCGGACTCCGTCGCCGGACGCTTCGGTCCCGCCGTCCAGGCGTTTTCCCATGCCCTGCTGGAGCAGGACCTGATCAGCGTCCTTGCCAGCGACGCCCACGACCCGCGGCACCGCCCGCCGCGGCTGGGCGAAGGCCTGGAGCACGCCGCCCGCCTCGTCGGAGAGGCCCGGGCCGAACGCCTGGTGAAGCACATCCCCTGGCAGATCGCCCAGAGCCACTTCGCATGAGCGGCGGCCTCGCAAGCCAGCCGACCCGGGCCGCGTAGAAGCGCCCCCACAGATTCGCAGCCCGGCAGTACTCCGTCGCAGACGGAACGCCCTTACCCAGAAAAGGCAGGTTTCAGGATGACAGCCGACAACTTCACAGCAGCCCCCGCAACCGGCAAGGCATACCCCCACAGGACCGCCTCCGGCGAACCCCATGCGCGCACCACGGCCAGCGTCTCGCTCCGGCGCGCCCAGGGAAGCGCCGGCGCGGGCGGCCGCCCGCTCGGTGCCCGCCACATCGCCAGCCACCCCGATCTCGCCCTGCCCGGCGGCCGCGGCCTGACCTTCTGGGGACAATGGCTGGTGGCCGCCACCCTCGCCACACTGCTGCTGTGCAGCCTCGCCCAGCTCAAGAACGGCGAACTCGACACCCCGTACCGGATCCTCGCGGTCATTGCGGTGCTGGCCTCGGTGCCGATCTACTCGCTGCTCGGCGTCTACCACAAGCAGCACGGCTACCTGAGCGGCCTCGCCCGCCTGTGCGCCGGCTGGCTGCTGCTGCTCGCCGCCCTCACGCTGCTCGCCTTCGTCACCAAGACCAGCGAACTCTATTCCCGCGAGGTCATCGTGACCTGGGCCCTGGCCGGCCTCGCCCTGCAGGCCGGCACCTTCCTGCCGCTGCATCGCCTTTCCCGCCGCTACCACCGCAGGCTGCAGGGCGAGCGCACCTCGCTGATCGTCGGCACCAGCGAACTGGCCCTCGACCTGGCCGAGCGGCTGAGAATCAACAACGAGCCGCTGCTCGGCCTGGTCGCCCCGATCGGCAGCGCGCGGCCGGGCCACAGCCTCCATCCGATCATCGGCGACACGACCCAGCTGCGCGAGCTGATCGCCGAGCACGACATCCGCCGTCTCTATATAGCCCTGCCGCTGGCCGAGGCCGAGCAGATCAAGACGCTGTACATCGACCTGCTCGACGCCAGCGTCGACGTGGTGTGGATACCCGACCTGGCCAGCCTGATGCTGCTCAACCACTCGGTCGGCGAGATCGACGGCCTGCCGGCCATCCACCTCAACGAAAGTCCGCTGACCGCCTACCCGACCGCGGCCCTGACCAAGGCGGTGATGGACCGCACCCTGGCCCTGCTGGCGATCCTTGCCTTCAGTCCGCTGATGCTGGTCATCGCCATTCTGGTCAAACGCTCCTCGCCGGGGCCGATCCTCTTCAAGCAGCAGCGCCACGGCTGGAACGGCCAGATCATCAAGGTCTACAAGTTCCGCTCGATGCGCCTGCACGCCGACGCGCAGGTCAGGCAGGCGACCCGCGAGGACCCGCGCATCACTCCGATCGGCCGCTTCATCCGCCGCACCTCGATCGACGAGCTGCCGCAGTTCTTCAACGTGCTGCAGGGGCGCATGTCGCTGGTCGGCCCGCGCCCCCACGCGGTGGCGCACAACGACTACTACACCGGCAAGATCGACGCCTACATGGCCCGCCACCGCATCAAGCCCGGCATCACCGGACTGGCGCAGATCAGCGGCTGCCGGGGCGAGACCGAGACGCTGGACAAGATGCAGCAGCGCGTCGAGCTGGACCTCGCCTACATCAACAACTGGTCGCTGTGGCTGGACATCAGGATCCTGATCAAGACGCCCCTAAGCCTGCTCTCCAAGGACATCTACTGAGCACGCCGCAGGGCGCTGGCGAGCCAACGGCCAGCCAGCAACCGAAAAGCGCCAAAGCATTCGCACCCCACGGTAAAGATCCTCGAAATCATGGAAGCCATCCCTATCGCGCTGTTCTGGGGACTCGCCCTCCTGGGCCTGTCCGGCAAGAGCCATGTGCTGCTGTATCTGTTCTTCGGCACCATGCCATTCGGCGCCTTTGCGGTAATACCGCCGGCGCTGACCGGTGGCCTGACCCTGACGCCGACCCCCATGCTGGCGCTGCTCATCATCATCCGCAGCCTGTGCAGCTGGGGCGGCCTGAAGTTCTTCGCCGCGGCGGCATATTCACGAAAACGCCTGCTGCTGCTGTTTCTCTTCTGGCTGGTGGCGATAGTGACCACGATCTTCATGCCGCGCTTTTTCGCAGGCGAGGTCTCGATCATCCCGGTGCGCCTGGAGCAACTGGTGGTCGCCACCACCGGCGAGCCGCTCAAGCCGACCACCCAGAACTTCTCGCAGCTCGCCTACCTGACGATCTCGATTTTCGCGGTGTTCGCCTTCGCCCGCATGCTGCGTGATCCCGTCCAGCGCCAGCACGCCCTGTCCGCCATGTACCTCGGGGCGGCGCTGACGGTGTTTACCGGCCTTCTGGATTTTCTGTCCCAATATGTAGCGCTCGATGGCCTGCTGAGCCCCTTCCGTACCGCGACCTACGCGCTGATGACGGAGGCGCAGACGCTCGGCGGCAAGCGGGTCGTCGGACTCATGCCGGAAGCCTCCGCCTATGGCGGACTGTGCATTTCCTTCCTGTGCCTCATTTATTTCCTCCGCTATGCCATGACGGACCGCTGGCTGCGCGAGCGCGCCTCTCCGGCACTCGCTGCGCTTCTGGTGCTGTTCATCTGGCTGTCGACCTCCTCCGGCGCCTATGTGGGGCTGGCCGTGTTCGGCCTGATTGCGGCGATGGAGTGGGCGTGGCGGAAAAATTCGAAGTCTGCGGATACCTTCGCGCGCAGGAGGCTCGGTTTCGAATTCTGGACGGCCTTTTCGGCGCTACTGGGTTTGAGCCTCGTACTCCTGGTCAATCCGTCCCTGCTCGATCCCATCGTCGGGAAGATCGATGAGATGGTGCTCAGCAAAAGCCAGACCCGCTCCTATGAAGAGCGCAGCATGTGGACCGCCGTAGGCTGGCAGGCGCTTGCCGATACCTGGGGCCTGGGCGTGGGCATCGGCAGTACCCGGACCTCGAACTTCGCCGCCGCGGTGTTCAGCAATACCGGCGTGATCGGCGGCCTGCTGTATTTCGCCTTCGTATTGCAGACGCTGCTGAGCAGGCTGCCTTCGGGCGCCGACGGAGTCAGCCGGGCGATGCTCAGGGGCGTTCATCTCGCCTATATCCCGGCGTTCATCATAGGGCTTCTGGCCGGCACCACCGCGGACTTCGGCAGCTACAACGCCTTTCTCTACGGCGTTTCCCTGGCGCTCACGATAAGCGCCGCCAAACAAGGCAATCGCCACCTCGAGAACCCAGGCAGCGCCACAGCCATCAACCCGCCCTTCAACCTGCGCTACAGACTACAAAAATGAGCAGCCTGGAACTCACCGACAGCCGGCAGTCGCGCGCCGACTTTGTCTTCGTCTATATCGCCTACGCGCTCCGCTACCTCTATCTCCTGCTGCTGATCCCGTTTTACGGGCGAGTGCTGGGTGTCGAGGGGTACGGATTGGTGCTCGCCGCCATGTCCCTGATGAACATGGTCTGGCTCTTCGTCAACTGGGGTTTCTCGACGACGGGTACACGCGCCATCGCCACCGCGGCTCCTGCACGCTATGCGGAACTGTTCGGCGAGCATTTCATGGCGCGCGCGATCCTTGGCGTCATTGCCGTGCTCGGCGCTGCCATCGCCATCGCCTTGTCCCCCGTCCTGTCGGCGGACCCGCTGACCGCCGTCCTGGCCCTGGCGCTGGGAATAGTGTCGGCCTTCAACCTGGGATGGTATTTCACCGGCAGTGGCCGCCCGCGCAGCTCGGTGAAGCTGGAGGTCCTGGGATTCGCCATCAGTCTTCTGCTGATATTGACGCTGGTGCGAAACCAGGACGATGCCGATCTGGTCCTCGCCTCGCTGCTGTGCTCGGGGCTCGCGGCGCTTGCCGTTGCGCACTGGTGGATAAGGGACGAGATCGCACGGCCGCCGTTCGAGCTGAAAGCGGGTCTTGAGCTGATCCGCTCCTCCAGCACGATCTTTCTCTACAGCGGCAGCTCCGTGCTGCTGATCGCCTCTTCGACCTATCTGCTCAGCATCCTCTCCACCCAGGCGGAGGTCGGGGCTTTCGGTGCGGCAGAACGCCTGGTCGCGGTCGGCTTGAGCATGATGGGACCCGCGGGTCAGATCTTCGTCCCGCGCATCACGGCCATGTTCCTCCAGGATGCGAATGCCGCCTATGGCCTGGTCAGAAAGGCCATGTTCCTTCTGGTCGGCATAGGGCTTTGCGGTCTGGCCTGCAGCCTTCTGCTCGGCCACTGGATCGTGCCGCTGATCTTCGGGGCAGGCTTCGAGAGAAGCGTGCCGATCCTTCAATACCTGGCCTTCGTATTCCCGCTGAGCGCCATTAGCCTAGTATTGAGCAGTTATGTACTGATTCCGCTTCACAAGGAAAACATGCTGGCCAAAGTTGCTCTTTTTGGCGCAGCCGTGAACTTGCTATGTGCGATCCCGCTGGGCATTGCTCATGGCGCCCTGGGCATGGCCATCGCCCGGATAGCCGGGGAGCTGGTCGTCCTGGTCGGCCTGATCTACTCATGCCGGAAAATGGGCATCCTCGCCCGCCTCTTCGACTTCAGATAAATGGACGTTCTCCAATGAAAGCATTCGTCATCGTCGCCACCAAAGGGCGCGCCAGGGAAACCTATGTCCTGCTCGACTATCTGGCCCGCCAGACGCTCATGCCCTCGCATATCATCGTGGTCGGCAGCGAACCCAGCGACATTCAAGGCCTGGATAACCATCCGCTGACCGCCGATGGGCAAGTGAGCCTGCTGCTGGCGCGCGCCAGTGCGACCACCCAGCGCAATGCCGGACTGGATGCCCTGCTGCCCCATGTGGATGCCCTGGCGCCGAACGACTGGCTCGTGGCGTTCTTCGACGACGATTTCCGGCCCGCGCCGAACTGGCTGGAAACTGCCGCGACGGCGATGCAGGACTGGAAGGAGCTGGTCGGCCTCACCGGCCATGTGCTGGCCGACGGCATCAAGACCGAGCGCGGGATTCCGGAACAGGATGTGCCGCACTATCTCGGCGGAACCAGACAGCCGGAGCCGCACTGGTCCAACTCGACCGAAACCCGGGTTCTCGAGGGGCTCTATGGCTGCAACATGGCCTTTCGCGGAATCGTGGCCCGTGACACGCGATTCGACGAAAACCTTCCGCTTTATGGCTGGCAGGAGGACTACGACTTCGCCAATCGAGCGCGGCGCCATGGCGTAGTGGCGCTGGTACCTGCCTGCAAGGGGGTTCACATGGGCGCCAGCTCCGGCCGCACGAGCGGAGTGCGCTTCGGATACTCGCAGATCTCCAATCCGATCTATCTCGCCAGAAAAGGCACCATGTCCTGGCGCACGGCGGTCACGCTCATGGCGAAGAACATGCTCTCCAATCTGCTGAAAACCCTGACGGGGGTGCGCATCAAGGACTTCCCCGGACGCCTGCGGGGCAACCTGCGTGCCTGCCTCCATCTCCTCTCGGGAAAACTCGATCCGCTGCGCGTGCTGGAGATATGAAAACCGCAGGTTGCGCATCGAACCCGAACCTTTGCAATGCCGGTATGGAACGCCAATTCCGGGTTTCGCCCACAACACACGAAGGACAAGCAAATTGCATCAGCGTCTGACCGCTGGCGGAAACATGTCCGCCGCCACAGCATCGCGTCGATCGCTGCCCCTGAGCAGAGTGGGGATCGATGGCGATGCCCTGCGCACGCCGCTCTCCGGGGTTGGCCAGTATGTGTTCAACCTGTGTCGTGAACTGGATCGCCTGTTGCCGGACGTACAGTTCTTCGTCTACACGCGCCTTGCCCCCGAACAGATCGCCCTGCCCGCCGCGCGCTGGATAGTGCGCCGCGAGCCTTCGCCGCTCGCCCGCAAGCTGCCCTCATTCCTCTGGCTGAAAACCCGCGGAGCCGAAATGGCGCGCCGGGACCGGCTGGACGTGTTCTGGGCCGGCCGGACCATTCATCCGGGGCGGCGAGTCGCCCGCCGCGTGGTGGCGACCGTGCACGACCTCAATCACCGCCTCGTGCCGGAAACCATGGAATGGGCGACCCGCTTGTCGCACATGGTCTGGTTCGACCGCGACGTGCGCAGCGCCGATGCCATCCTGGCGAATTCCCAGGGCACTTCGAATCGCCTGCTGCGCTGGGCCGGCAGGTCGGCGGACGGCATCGTACGCCCGGGCGTCCGGGCGGAGTTCCGGCCGCTGGACGCAGCCGAACGCCAGGCGGCGCAGATCGCCCTGGCGCCGCTGGGCATCGAGCCGCCCTACGTGCTGGCGGTATCGACGCTGGAGCCGCGCAAGAATATCGGTGCGCTGGTGGACGCCTTCGTGCAGCTCAAGCAGCACGGCAGACTGGCCGGCCACAAGCTGGTGCTGGTCGGCGCCCGCGGCTGGCAGAACCGGGAGCTGGCGCGCCGGATCGCCGAAAATCCGGCAAACGACATCGTTCTGCCGGGCTATGTACCGGACGAACTGATGCCGGGCGTGTTCGCCCTGGCCGACGTGCTGGTCATGCCCTCCCTGTACGAAGGCTTCGGCATGCCGGTTCTCGAGGCCCGCGCCGTGGGCACGCCGGTGATCGTCTCCAATGTGCCCGAGCTGAAGGAAGCCGCTGCCGGCCAGGGCCAGGTAGTGGCTCCGAATGCCGAAGAAATCGCCAGGGCACTGGTGCAGATCTTGGCAGTTTCGCCCAACGAGCGGCCGAGCACTCCGGGCAAGGTCCAGAGCTGGTGCATGTCGGCTCAGCTCATGGCGAAAGCCCTGAGCTAGGGCCGCTTTCGTGAGAGGCTGCCGATCAGCCAATTGCATTTTCATGGCCCCCGCCCAGGCAACGAAAAATACTTCGCAGGAATAAATAGTGACTTCCAGTCCCCCCTCGGCACGCATCGAGTGGCTGGATGCTGCCAAAGGCGCATGCCTGATATTGGTAGTGCTCTACCACACGGTCGTTTATATCTTTCTGAACTCCCCCCTGTCCGACACAATCAGCTTTCAGGCGTGGAAAACGCTTGTTGTCGGACTGGGCTGGCTGCGTATGCCGCTGTTCTTTCTTATTTCCGGCTTTCTGGCGCACTCGGCCGTCTTCAATCGCAACTGGCGCGATGTCTTTCAGCCACGTATCGCCACCTTTCTGTGGATCTATCTGCTGTGGATGTCGATTGAACTGGGCTTTCGCGCCTTTTTGATAGCGAACTTCGATCCGGCCCTGGTTCCCGGCAATGTTCCCTTTCCACTGGGGCTCGATGACATCGTCCGGCACGCCCTCGTCGGGGATACTCCCATTTGGTATCTCTATGCCCTGGTCATCTACTTCGTGGTCTGCAAGCTCGGCAGTCGCCATATCGGGCTGACGTTCGCGCTCATCGCCCTGCTGGCCGTCTTCTATAAGCAAGTCATTCCGACGCAACACTGGAACCTGCTGAGCCTTGCCGGCAACGCCATATTCTTCGCCGCCGGATGCTACGGCAAAGCCTATGTCGAACGGCTTGCCAGCCAGTTCAACGGGATGCGTTTCTCGCTGGCCTGCGTGAGCGCCATAGGGCTATTGGCACTTGGCCGCCACTACGATGCGATGGGCCTGCCCGGCGCCAATCTTGTGCTCGCCGCCTGTCTGGTAATCGCCGCCATCGACTTCTTCACGCTGCTGGCGCGGCGTTACCAGCTGAAGCTGTTGTGCACGCTGGGTCGCCATACGCTGTCCATTTACCTGCTCAGCTTTTTCATCATCAATATTGCCGCCCAGCTTATTTCACCCTTGCAACTTCCTGTACTTTTCGCGGAAGCCTTTGTCCTCTTTGCGCCACCGGCACTTGTCGCGCTGAATGCAGTGTTGTGCATCCAGATTTACTCCCTGCTGAACTGTCATCTTGGACGCATCCTGTTCAGCCTGCCGTCGCGCGCCCTGACAAAATAAAAACAGCCCCGCTCGTTCCAGAGCGCCTTCAAACACTTGAAGAAAAGCGCTGCACAAACATCAATCTTTACAACCGATCGATATTTATCACCCCCTGTTCACTCAATAAGGAAATCCCCATGAAAGTCGCAATTGTCCACTACTGGTGGCTCAGCAATCGTGGCGGCGAGGCCGTTTGCTCTGCGCTTGTCGAACTGTTCCCGGAAGCAGACCTCTTCATCCATGTCTGCAATGAAAAGATGGTACGCCAGTCACTTCCTGCAAACTTCCGGGGACAGATCCACACGTCCTTCATCTCGCGCCTGCCAGGCGCCAGAAAGCACTACCAGAAGTACTTGCCCTTGATGCCGCTTGCTTTGGAGCAACTTGATCTCAGCGAGTACGACCTGGTGCTCAGCAGCGAGTCCGGTCCGGCCAAGGGCGTCATCACCCGTCCGGACGCCCTGCACATCTGCTATTGCCACTCGCCCATGCGTTATGTGTGGGACATGTACCATGAGTATCAAGCTGGCGCCGGGCGGATCGTTCGCATGCTCTTTCCGTGGATCGCCCATTGGCTGCGGGCCTGGGACAGGCTTTCGGCAGATCGCGTGGACCACTTCATCGCCAACTCGGAATTCGTCGCCTCGCGCATCAAGAAGTTCTACCACCGCGAGGCCGAGGTCATTTACCCGCCGGTCAATACCTCCGACTTCAGCCCTGACGCCCAGCGTGGCGACTTCTACCTGTGCCTTGGGCAACTGGTCGCCTACAAGCGTGCGGACCTGGCCGTCGAGGCCTTCAACAGGCTCGGCCTGCCGCTGATCGTGATTGGCGAGGGCGAACTCTTCGACAAGCTCAAGGCCCAGGCCCAGCCCAATGTGAGACTGATGGGACGCCAGCCTTTCCCGGTCATCAAGGACCTGCTGCAACGCTGCCGGGGCCTGGTCTTCCCGGGGATGGAAGACTTCGGGATCGTTCCCGTCGAGGCCATGGCGGCGGGCGCTCCGGTCATCGCCTACGGCAAGGGTGGTGCGCTGGAGACGGTCATCCACGGCAAGACCGGCATCCTGTTCAAGGAGCAGAGCGTGGAGGCCCTGGTGCAGGCCGTGCAGCAGCTGGAAAACGGCGAATACAAATTCGCCCCGGCGCTCCTGCATGAACATGCCGCCACCTTCGACAAGAGCGTTTTCAAGCAACGGATCAAGAACTTCATCTTTCGCCAGGAGTACTTCCAGACCACCACTCAGGACTCCCAGAACAGCCGCCTGAAGGATCTGAGCCTGGTATAGGAGCGGATTCATCCGCTCCCAAAACAACAAACCCCGCTATTGGCCTTCCTTCAGCTTCACGCACCTGCCCTGACTTTATCGATAGCCCCGCTCGCTAAACCAACTCCATTTTTCAGCCTTGCACAGTCAGTCCGCTGACTGCCGAATACAGGATGTGTTCTCCATGCTTTTTCCCGTCATCATGGCCGGGGGCTCAGGCTCGCGCCTGTGGCCGCTGTCCCGCCAGCTCAACCCCAAGCAGTTCCTCGCCCTGGCCGACGCCCAGCTGTCCATGCTGCAGGCCACCCTCCTGCGTCTGCAGGGCCTGCAGGTGGCCGCACCCTGCCTGATCTGCAACGAGCAGCACCGTTTTCTCGTCGTCGAACAGTTGCGCCGGCTCGGCCTGGAACAGGCGCCCCTCCTGCTCGAGCCGGTCGGCCGCAACACCGCCCCGGCGATCGCCCTGGCGGCGCTTCAGGCCCTTGGCCAGGCGGACGACCCGATCCTCTTGGTGCTGGCCGCCGATCACCTGATCCAGGACGTGGAAGCCTTCCATGCCAGCATCCGCACCGCCCTGCCGCTGGCCGAAGCGGGCCGGCTGGTGACCTTCGGCATCGTCCCCACCCATCCGGAGACCGGCTACGGCTATATCGAGCGCGGCGCGGCGCTGGAGGCGGGCGGCTTCGCGGTCGGCCGCTTCGTCGAAAAGCCCGACCCGGCCACCGCCCACAGCTACCTGATCTGCGGCGACTACTTCTGGAACAGCGGCATGTTCCTGTTCCGCGCCAGCCGCTACCTCGAAGAGCTGGAACGCTTCCGTCCGGACATCCTGGCGGCCTGCCGCGCGGCGCTGGACGTCGCCCCGCAGGATCCGTGCTTCGTTCGGGTCGATCCCGGAGCCTTCGCCGCCTGCCCGGAAGACTCCATCGACTATGCGGTGATGGAGAAGACCGCCGATGCGGCCATGGTGCCGCTGGACGCCGGCTGGAGCGACATCGGCTCCTGGTCGGCGCTCTGGGAAGTCAGCGCCAAGGATGCCGAGGGCAACGTGTTCCGCGGCGACGTGCTCATCCAGGACAGCCGCAACACCTACGTGCACGCCGACAGCCGCCTGGTCGCCACCCTGGGGGTCGAGGACCTGGTGATCGTCGAAACCAAGGACGCCCTGCTGGTGGCGCACAAGGACCGGGTCCAGGACGTGAAGAAGATCGTCGAAAGGATCAGGGAGTCCGGGCGCCAGGAGCACCTCAACCACCGCGAGGTGTACCGGCCCTGGGGCGTCTACGACTCCATCGACAACGGCCAGCGCTACCAGGTCAAGCGCATCACCGTGCAGCCCGGCGCCAAGCTCTCGGTACAGATGCACCACCACCGCGCCGAGCACTGGATCGTGGTCAGCGGCACGGCGAAGGTCACCAACGGCGAAAACACCTACCTGGTGGCGGAGAACCAGTCCACCTACATCCCCGTCGGCCAGATCCACGCCCTGGAAAACCCCGGCGTCATCCCCCTGGAGCTGATCGAGGTGCAGTCCGGCTCCTACCTGGGCGAGGACGACATCGTGCGCTTCGAGGATGTGTACGGGCGGATCTGACCTCCCGACTTTCGGGGCCTGAACGGCCATCGACCACGGAACCCGAGTCGCAAGACTCCCTTCATGCTTGAGGAATTTATCGGATGAGCTGCGCTGTCATTTTCGGAGGCTCCGGCTTCATTGGCGTCTTCTTCGCTAAACAACTGCTCGCCACCGGCGATTTTGCAAAGGTCTACCTGTTCGACAAGGAACAGGTGGCCGGCAAGCCCTTCCCCTATCGCACCCGGCTGGTCCGCGAAGAGGCGGGGATCGTCGAGGTCAAGGGCGATGTCCGTCAGGAAATCGCCTGGCAGCCCGAGGAGCCGGTTGCCCTGATCGCCAACTTCGCCGCGGTGCACCGCGAGCCGGGTCACGAGGATTTCGAGTACTACGAGACCAACCTGCTCGGCGCCGAGCACGTCTGCGCCTGGGCCGAGCGCGTGGGCTGCCGCGACCTCGTCTTCACCAGCTCCATTTCGCCCTATGGCCCGAGCGAGCAGCAGAAGGACGAGCGTTCCCTGCCGGTTCCGGTGACCGCCTACGGCGGCTCCAAGCTGGCCGCGGAGAAGATCCACCAGGCCTGGCTGGCCGCCGACCAGGCGCAGCGTCATCTGGTCATCGTCCGTCCCGGCGTGGTCTTCGGCCCGGGCGAGGGTGGCAATGTCTCGCGCCTGATCAAGGCGGTGCTCAAGCGCTACTTCTTCTATATGGGCAACCGCGACACCCGCAAGGCCGGCACCTATGTGAAGGAGCTGTGCGCGGCCATGTGGTGGGCCCTGCAGCGCCAGAAAGAGCGGGGCGAGCATTTCACGCTGTTCAACATGTCGATGAACCCCGGCCCGTCGATCCAGGAATACGTGGAGGCCGTCTGCAAGGTGGCCGGCGTCCGCCGCAAGGTACCGGCCATTCCCTACCCGCTGCTGCTGAGCGCGGCCTACGGCATCGAACTGATCGCCCGGCCGCTCGGCATCAGGCACCCGTTCAGCCCGGTGCGGATTCGCAAGCTGGTGCGCTCGAACAACATTCTCCCCGGCTTCCTGGTAGAGCACGGCTATCCGTACCAGTACCCCCTGGAGTCGGCATTCGCCGACTGGAAAGTCGACTGTCCGGAAGAGTGGCGCTGATTTCGCGCCATTCATTCGGCACGGTCGTCGATCATTTTGCTTTGGGCCACTCCAACCTCATCAGGCAAAACCCAACCATGCTTCACACGGAAAGATTTCATGTGCTGGACAGCTTCAGAGGCCTGTGCGCCCTGTCCGTTGTCCTCTATCACCTGCACGTTCCGCAAAGTCTCACGGAACTTGTCTTCTTTCGTAACGCGGAACTTTTCGTCGACTTCTTTTTCGTGCTCAGTGGCTTTGTCCTGGCACACAGATATGGCACGAAGCACAATATCGACCTCAAGAAGTTCCTCATCTCGAGAACCTTCAGGATATTCCCTCTGCATATAGCGATGCTGCTGGTCTTCATCCTCCTGGAGCTGGCAAAACTGCTTGCCTACCGCAATGGGGTCTCTTTCGGCGAGGCCCCATTCACGGAGAACAGGGCCGTCTCGGAAATCCTGCCCAACCTCCTGCTCGTCCAGGCCTGGACCGATGCAACGAACAAGCTGTCCTTCAACTACCCCTCCTGGAGCATAAGCATCGAATACTACATGTACTTATTCTTTGCCGCCCTGACGCTCTGTGGAACAAGGCCGAGATACATTGCCTGGACAATTATCTCCGCATCGATGTTTCTCGCCCTGTATGCGGGCAGCGAAATCTTCACCGAAGCGGCCATGCGGGGATTGTCCAGCTTCTTCGCAGGCGCCCTCGCCTATCTGGTCTTCGTTTTCGTCAAGAACAACGCCCCACCGGGCAGGGCACTGACAATGGCGCTCGAACCGCTCCTGCTGGTCGCTGCCTGCTGGCTCGTCACGGCGGACATCGACCACAAATCGATCCTGACCAGCCTGGTGTTCTGCTGCATCACGGTCATCTTCGCCTTCGAGCAGGGAAGAATATCCGACCTGCTGAGAACTCCGCTTCTGACCACGCTGGGCAAACTGTCCTACTCCATCTACATGACCCATATTGCCGTTATTTTCTGCGTCATAGCATTCTCCATCGTCCTGCAGAAACTCCTCGGAAAAGAGTTTTCCTACATGGTGGGCGATGCACGCTATCTGGACTTTGGAAACCTCGTCCTGAACAACCTCCTCGTGTTCGCCGTCCTGGCGGCAGTCATCCTCTGCTCGACCTTTACATATAAATACATAGAGGCGACCGGGCAGGACATCGGCAAGCGCATCCTCAAAGCAAGGCCATCGCCCGAGAGAAACCTTGCCCTGTAACACATGAGCATCGAAAGCAATCATTCGGCTTTTCCCGAACCGATCAAGAAAGGACCTTCAGATTGGTATATGTAAACGCCCGCTTCCTGACGCAGCCCATAACCGGCGTGCAGCGTTATGCATTGGAGATCAGCAGGCAACTGGTCGAGCTAATGCCATCCATCAAATTCGTGGCCCCGCAGAACATTCTGCATCAGGAAACTGCCAGAGCCCTGGGCGTCGAAGTGATCGGCAGCCGTACCGGACACGCCTGGGAGCAGATCGACCTTCCGGCATTCCTGAAAACCCGGAATTCGCCATTGCTGATAAACCTGGCGAACACCGCTCCGCTTCTGTACCGGAACAAGGTATCGACGCTGCACGACATAGCCTTCGAGAAATTCCCGGAAAACTTTTCCTGGCAATTCCGCACGGCCTATCGACTGGCCATACCCTGGATGATGAAAACCTCACTGAAAGTCCTGACCGTCAGCGAATTCTCCAAAAGCGAAATCTGCACGGCCTACCAGCTCCGTCCCGAAAAGGTTTCCGTCGTCCCCAACGCTGTTTCCAGCGCATTTCGGGAAACGCCGGCACCCGCCAGCGAGCGCTACATACTGGCGGTTTCCTCGATAAGCCGGCAGAAGAACTTTCACGGTCTTGTCGAGGCATTCGGCCTGCTCAGGCAGGACACCCACAAGCTCTACATTGCCGGAGCGATGAACAAGATCTTTGCGGACTCCGAGCTGGCCAGAAAAATCGAATCGAACCCCCGAATAAGACTGCTCGGCAGGGTTTCCGACGACGAGCTGGCCAACCTGTACAGCGGGGCCGACGCCTTTGTATTTCCGTCCTTCTACGAAGGCTTCGGCATTCCCCCCTGGAAGCGCAGGCCTGTGGCTGCCCGGTCATCGTATCGGATGCGGCAAGCCTTCCGGAGGTCTGTGGAGACTCGGCCCTGTATTGCTCGCCATACGACGTCAACGACATCGCCGAAAAGATAGGCCTGCTCATTTCAACACCGGAGCTGGCCAGAACACTCCGGGAAAAGGGCCGTGCAAATACTGGGCGCTACAACTGGAGAACATCCGCCATGCGACTGCTGGAAGCGATAGGAAAACTTCAATGCCAGCCACAGGCATCCACAGCGTAGCGCTGATGCACGCTCCTCCTCGGCAGGCAGAGGACAACCTTACGGCATTCCTACAATTTTCGTAGCAAGCGACCATCACATGACCATCACGGGCAAGAGTTTCAGAGAAGACATAAACGGTCTGCGCGCCTGGGCCGTACTGGCGGTGATCCTCTATCACTTCGGGATCACAGAATTCTCCGGCGGATTCATCGGCGTTGACGTTTTCTTCGTCATCTCCGGCTTTCTAATGACTGGAATCATCGTAAGCGGCCTGGAAACATCCGCAAAACAGGGAGGAGCCCGCCCGGCATTTTCCCTGGTCGGTTTCTACCTGTCGCGCGCCAGGCGAATCATCCCGGCCCTGCTTTTTCTGGCCAGCGTCCTGATGATTGCAGGATGGTTTTTCCTGTCCGATCTCGAGTACAAGGAGCTCGGCACACACATCATCAGCGCGCTCGGCTTCTTCTCGAACATTAAACTCTGGCGTGAGGTGGGCTACTTCGACGCGGCATCCCACGAGAAACTGCTGCTGCATACCTGGTCGCTGTCGGTCGAGTGGCAGTTCTATCTGATCCTCCCGCTGGTTCTGATTGCGATCTGGAGGATTCGTCCCGGTCGAGTGCCTCTAACCGCGACGCTCGCCCTGGGTCTGCTGCTGTCCCTGTTGCTTTCCGTCCTCGTTTCGCCCGTCGAGCCGACGTTCGCCTTCTATCTGTTGCCGACACGGGCCTGGGAAATGCTGGCCGGCGGCCTGGTCTATCTGCTCGCCAATCCGCTACGGCTTTCTGCGCGGACACAAATCGCCCTCGAAACGGGCGGCTTCAGCCTGATCATCGCCGCCATCCTGCTGTTCGATGCCAGCAGCAACTGGCCAGGCTGGCGAGCCCTGGTTCCAGTCACGGGCACCCTGCTGGTGCTGATCGCCGCTCGCCAGGGCTCGCCCTGGACCGGCAGCCGGATCGCCCAATGGCTGGGCGACTGCTCCTATTCGCTGTACCTGTGGCACTGGCCATTCGCCGTCGCACTGTCCTATCTGCATCTGCAGGATCATGCGGGCGCCATCATCCTGGGATTGGCGCTGACCCTGGTATGCGGCTGGCTGTCCTATCGGCTGGTCGAAACGCCGGCCCGCACCACGCTGACCCGCATGCCGCAGTGGGCGGGTGCAGGAGCCTTGCTGGCGGCCATTTGCGTCGTGGCGCTTCCAAGCCTGCTGGTTCGCTTGCAGCAAGGCATCCCTGGACGCCTGCCCGCCCAGATCAGCGCGGTGTTCAACGAGGCTGAAAACAAGAATCCCCGAATAAAGGAATGCCTCGCCTTCAGCCTCCCTGTCCCCGAGTGCACTTATGGCGGCGACAAGCTGGGGGTCATCGTGATCGGCGACAGTCATGCCGGAGCCATGATCCGCTCGGTCGAAAAGGCACTCCCCGATCGGGCGCTGAATGTTCTGGATTGGACGCTGGCCAGTTGCCCAACGATTCTGGGCATAAAGAAAGCCGGGGAACGCGACTATCGCTGTGACGAGTTCCTGACTCAGGCGGTGAACAAGCAGAAAAGCCTGCCGGGTGACGTTCCCATGCTAATCATCAATCGGTCCGCCGCTTACATCAGCGGCCCGAACGAGCCCGATCGAACGGACGAAGCCAAAGTGCCGCTTTTTTACATTGGCTCACCCGAACAATCCCGCACGCGGGAGTTCTTTCAGGCCATGCGCGATGGAATGATAGAAGCAGCCTGCGAGTTCGCCAAAACCCGGCCCGTCTATATGGTGCGTCCGACACCGGAACTGAAGATCGACGTCCCCAAGACCATGGGGCGTGCGCTGATGCTGGGCCGGCCAGCCGAGGTTTCGATCTCTCTGAAAGAGTACCGGCAGCGCAATGCCTTCGTCTTCGAAACCCAGGATATGGCGGCCGAACGCTGCGGCGTGAAGATACTCGACCCCATTCCCTATCTATGCAGCGATAGCCGTTGCCGGGGTGATGTAGGGGGTCAGCCCATCTACTTCGACGACGACCACCTGAGCGAACGTGGCGGGAGTCTGCTGATTCCGATGTTCCGCAAGGTTTTCGAGGACACCTCCAGGCCAAACGAAGCGATTGTCCGGCAAGGGCTGACAGAGGCGAAGGAAAAACAGGCCTCCAGCTCTCCCTGACCATTACCTCTCGCGGCCCGGCTTCCAGGCCTGCCGCACTTCATCAGCGACGCCTCATCACACACTCAACACTGGACCGTCCGCGCACAGCCCAGCGTAAGGGCCTGTGCTCTGGATCTGGAGAGGGAACTCCTGTGACCGAGAAAATTCTGGTAACCGGTGGAGCCGGCTATATCGGCTCGCACACCACCCTTGCGCTGCTCGAGAGCGGTTTCGAGATGGTGGTGCTGGACAATCTTTGCAACAGCTCGCCCAGCTCTCTGCGGCAGCTCGAGGCCATTTGCGGCAAACGCCCCTTGTTCGTCGAGGGCGACATTCGCGACCGCGATCTGCTGGACGGGCTTTTTCATCAGCACCGCATATCCGCAGTGCTGCATTTTGCCGGTCTCAAGGCCGTGGGCGAGAGCGTGCAAAAGCCGCTGGAATACTACGAGCACAACGTGGCCGGCAGCCTCGCGCTGTGCCAGGCCATGGCCCGCGCCGAAGTGTTCCGCCTGGTATTCAGCTCCTCCGCCACGGTGTACGGCGAACCGGCGCAGATGCCGATCCGCGAAGACTTTCCGACCGGTACGCCGACCAATCCCTATGGCCGCTCGAAGCTGATCGTCGAGCAGATCCTGCACGACCTGGCCGCCTCCGATCCGCGCTGGAGCATCGCCCTGCTGCGCTATTTCAACCCGGTGGGAGCTCACGAAAGCGGGCTGATCGGCGAAGACCCCAACGGCGTGCCCAACAACCTGCTGCCCTATATCAGCCAGGTGGCCATCGGCAAGCTGAAGGCGTTGTCGGTATTCGGCGACGACTACCCGACCCGCGACGGCACCGGCGTGCGCGACTACATCCATGTGGTCGATCTGGCCAAGGGGCATCTCAAGGCGCTGAATGCCCTCGTACGGCAACATGCCGTGCACGTCTGGAACCTCGGCACCGGTTGTGGCTACAGCGTGCTGGAGATGGTGCGGGCCTTCGAGGAGGCTTCCGGCCAGCCGGTTCCCTACCGCATCGCCCCCCGCCGTCCCGGCGATATCGCCGAATGCTGGGCCGACCCGGCCAAGGCCGCCCGCGAACTGGGCTGGAGGGCCGAACGCGGCCTGCAGGCCATGATGCGCGACACCTGGCACTGGCAGTCGAAGAATCCGCAAGGCTATGCGGAGTAAGGCGACAGCCCGTTTCATCCTGCGGGCCAGCGGCCCGTACTTCCACCCACAGGGCTCTCGCTTCCAGAGCCAGAACCTTCAATAACACCTGATCCACTTGCAAGGACGTCCATGATCCGCAAATGCCTGTTCCCCGCTGCCGGCTACGGCACCCGTTTTCTCCCGGCCACCAAGGCGATGCCCAAGGAGATGCTGCCCATCGTCAACAAGCCGCTGATCCAGTACGGCGTCGAGGAGGCGCGCGATGCCGGGCTGCAGCACATGGCCATCGTCACCGGCCGCGGCAAGCGCGCGCTGGAGGACCATTTCGACATCAGCTACGAGCTGGAGCATCAGATCCGCGGCACCGACAAGGAGAAGTATCTGGCCGGCACGCGCGAACTGATCGACCAGTGCACCTTCTCCTACATCCGCCAGGTGGAAATGAAGGGCCTGGGTCACGCCATCCTCACTGGCCGGCCGCTGATCGGCGACGAGCCCTTCGCGGTGGTCCTGGCCGATGACCTGTGCCTGAACCTCGGGGACGACGGGGTGCTGGCGCAGATGGTCAAGCTGTATCGCCAGTTCCGCTGCTCGATCGTCGCCATCCAGGAAGTGCCGCGCGACCAGACCAACAAGTACGGGGTGATCGCCGGCGAGATGATCCGCGACGACATCTACCGGGTCACCTCCATGGTCGAGAAACCCAAGCCGGAGGACGCGCCGTCGAACCTGGCGATCATCGGCCGCTACATCCTGACCCCGGACATCTTCGAGCTGATCGCCGATACCGAGCCGGGCAAGGGCGGCGAAATCCAGATCACCGACGCGCTGATGAAACAGGCCCAGAGCGGCTGCGTGCTGGCCTACCGCTTCAAGGGCCGGCGCTTCGACTGCGGCAGCGCCGAGGGCTTCGTCGAGGCGACCAACTTCTGCTTCGGGCATCTGTACCAGCAGGGGCTGTAACCCGCCCCATCCCTGGCGGAATGCCGGACAAGGAATGTCCGGCTCCAGCACCCAAGGCCATTGCGCTATTTGAATGGCTGGGTGCTGACCTCGACCTTGCCCAGGACGAAGGGGACCGACTGTTCCGGCCGGATGCTGAAGTCGTAGCCCCACATCTTCGAGAAGGACGCATCGCTGACATGCCAGGTGTATGTCTGCCAGCCGCTGTCCTGCGAGGCACCGAACCATTTCCCCCGGTTCACGTAGGGCGTGCGCCCCTGACTGTCGGCGACCTCGTAGAGCAGGTTCATGCCGACATTGCCCGAGCCCAGGCGGCGGACCGCGACGCGGATGTAGTAGTCCCGGGTCTGCGGCGAGGCGAACGAGGGATGGACGTAGAAGTTCGCCGGATGCTCGATATCGCCCTCCATCTCGACGCCCGACGAGCCGTCCGCGAAATCGAACCGGCGTCGCTCGCCCTCGCCGAGCAGGAAGACCCCCTTGTCCGCATCCGCCGTTCCGGGCCGGATGCTCACCGTAGTGGCATCCGCATGATCGCCCCCCCAGGGAAAGCGCTTGCCGGCATTGAGCCTGGCCTGATCGCGCAGCTCGGTCGGCAAGCCGGCCACCAGGACAGGAGCCTCGGTCAACTCCAGAGCCTGATTGGCCTTGAGCGTTCTGCTCGTGCCGTTCGACGGATCGATCACCTTCACATCGCTGGCGAACGAGAGCGACTTGTCGGTCAGCCCTTTCGGCATCCAGGCGACCAGTACGGGATAGCTATGCCCCTGGAAGACGAAGCCATAACCCCGGCCATTGCCGCCCAGGGTCAGCCAGCCCTGGTACGCCGGCTTCGCGCCGAGCGCTTTCTTCAGTAAGGCCAGCGTCTGGTAGGCGTCGCGGGCCGTGCCGTCCTGCTCCAGCAAGCCGAATCCCTGATCCTCCCCCTGCGGGGCCTGCGCCTCGAACCACTGGACCCGCGCGATGCCCTGGGCGATGGACATCGTGTAGATCTTGACGAGTGCCTTCGCGGCATCCGCCTCGCTGACGGTGCGCTCGTTGCGCGTGCCGATCCAGCGGCCCACCTCGGTGATCCAGATCTCGGCGTCGCTGTGCTCCGGTGCGCTGTCCTTCAGCATGTCGCGCAGAAGATGGCTCATCCACAGGAAAGGAATCTCGCCGTCGACGTCGTTGGAGATGCCATCCGCCACCTCGTAGGGGTGGACGCATAGATAGTCGAAACTGTCCGGCTTGCCCGCCTTGGCCATGGCCAGGATCGCCTGGTTGAGATAGGGAAGGTCGAAGCTGGCGACCGTCAGACCGACCTGCGCCTGCGAGTTGGCCCGCTTGGCCGCCTCGTAGCTGGCGATGGCGAGCTTCGCATAGTCTGACGTGGTGTTGCCGCCATCATTGAAGGAGCCGTTGCCCTCGTTCCACACTTCCCAGTAGCGGATCTGCTCGCGGTAACGGCCGGCGACCGCCGAGACGTACTCGGACCAGTCGTCCAGATCGTCCATCGGGAAGGCATGGGCGGTTTCCGCTCCCGGCGAGGAGCCCAGCAGGAGTCCGCTGATCTTGAGACCGTTCTGGGTGGCGGTGCCGACCAGCGAGTCGGCGGCATCCCATTGCCAGGTTCCGTCCTCCGGCTCTATCGCCCGCCACTCGGGGAACAGCCGAACCGTGGCGACGCCCGCCTCCGCCATTTTCGGGAACCACTGCGGGTGGCTCCGGAACGAGCTCCCCGACGAACTGGCGCCCCAGGGGCTGGCGGGCGCATCTGCCGCCCGGGCCGTGGCGGAATGAAGGCCGGCGGCTGTCATGCCCGCCAAGCATACGGTGGTGCAGAACAGGATCCGGACTCTGTCCATGAAGCGTCTCCCGAATGGAAATTGTCGGTGGGATTGCGGGGAGACATCCTGCTGGCGCAGGAAACGCCCGAACGGAACGTCTTTCCCTGGACCAGACAGCCGGACTGGTATGTGGCGCAACCTGTGCATCGACCGCCGGCAGGCGCAGAGGTTCCGCGCTGGCGGGCTCGGCGGCAGGCGCTGCCGCCTGCCAGCGGCCGCACCGGCTCAGGAGCCGGCCCGCTCCTGGTCACGCAGCTCACGGCGCAGGATCTTGCCGACGTTGGTGGTCGGCAGGCGGTCGCGGAACTCGATGTGTTTCGGACGCTTGTAGCCAGTGAGGTTGTCGTGCATGTGGCGCATCACCTGCTCCTCGGTCAGGGTCGCGCCAGGCTTGACCACCACGAAGACCTTGATGGCCTCGCCGGTGCGCTCGTCGGGCACGCCGATGACGGCGCACTGCAACACCCCCGGCAGGCTGGCGAGGACCTCCTCCAGCTCGTTCGGATAGACGTTGAAGCCGGACACCAGAATCATGTCCTTCTTGCGGTCGACGATGCGCAGGTAGCCGTCGGGCTCGATCAGCGCGATGTCGCCGGTGCGCAGCCAGCCGTCGGCGTCGAGCACCGCGGCGGTGGCCTCGGGGTTCTGCCAGTAGCCCTTCATCACCTGCGGGCCCTTCACCCAGAGCTCGCCACGGCTGCCGGGCGGCAGCTCGTTGCCCTCATCGTCGCGCACCTGGCAGAGGGTCGAGGCCAGCGGCAGGCCGATGGTGCCGGGGCGGATGTGCCCGCAGGGGTTGCCGGTCACCACCGGGCTGGTTTCGGTGAGGCCATAGCCTTCGAGGATCTCGCAGCCGGTGGTGGCCTTCCAGCAGTCGGCGACGGCCTGCTGCAGGGCCATGCCGCCGGACAGGGTCAGCTTCAGCGCGGAGAAGTCCAGGCGGCGGAAGCCCTCGTCGTGGCACAGCGCGGCGAACAGGGTGTTGAGGCCGACGAAGCCGCTGAACTTCCACTTCGACAGCTCGCGGACCATGCCCGGCAGGTCGCGCGGATCGCTGATCAGCAGGTTGTGGTTGCCGAGGAGCATCATCGCCATGCAGTGCAGGGTGAAGGCGTAGATGTGATAGAGCGGCAGCGGCGCGACCAGGGTCTCGCAGCCCTCGCCGAGGACGCCGGCGACCAGCGCCCGGCACTGCAGCATGTTGGCCACCAGGTTGCGGTGGGTGAGCATGGCGCCCTTGGGCGTGCCGGTGGTGCCGCCGGTGTACTGCAGCACGGCGACATCGCCGGGCGCCGCCTCGACCTCCTGCAGCGTCCGGCCGCGGCCTGCGGCCAGGGCGGCGCTGAACTTCAGCGCCTGCGGCAGGTGGTAGGCCGGAACCATGCGCTTGACGTAGCGCACCACGCCGTTGACCAGCACGCGCCTGAGCGGCGGCAGCAGGTCGCCGACCTCGGTGACCACCACGTGCCGGATGCCGCTGCGCGGCAGCACCTCCTCGGCCAGATGGGCCTTGTTGGCCAAGCAGACCAGGGCCTTGGCCCCGGAATCCTCGAACTGCTGGAGCATCTCCCGGGCGGTGTACAGCGGGTTGGTGTTGACCACGATCAGCCCGGCGCGCAGGGCGCCGAACACCACCACCGGGTACTGCAGAAGGTTGGGCAGCTGCACGGCGATGCGGTCGCCCGGCTGCAGGCCCTCGAGCCCTTGCAGGAAGGCGGCGAAGGCGCCGGACAGCGCGTACAGCTCGCCATAGCTGAGGGTATGGCCGAGGTTGCTGAACGCCGGCCGGTCGGCGAAGCGCTGGCAGGAGGCCTTCAGCACGGCGGGAATGTTGGGGTACAGGTCGGGATCGATGTCGCGGACGAGGCCGGCGGGGTGATGGTCCTTCCAGGGGGTCTCGGTCATGCAATGCCACTCCACTTCATGCATCGGCACAGGTTGAATTCTTGTTGTCCGCTGGCAGGCAGGCGGCCCGAGAGTAGCAGGCAGGCCCGGCGCCCGGAAGGCTCGCACGCCGCGGGCTTGCCCCCGCCAGACGGGCGCGCTCGGTGCGCGAAGTTCAAGCCTGTGCGAATCGGCCTTCCTTTCCGTGAAAACCACGGCGCCCGGCACTACAATGCGGACTTTTCGCAACGAATCCGAATCTCCCCCTCTCCCATCGCCCCGATGGGGATTCCTTTTCCCCTTATAGACAGAACACCAAGGAAACTGCATGAGCCAGGTTACCAACGTCCCCTATGGCGATCTCGAGGTCGGCCAGCAAGCCAGCTACAGCAAGACCGTGGAGGAAAAGGACATCCAGCTGTTCGCCGCCCTCTCCGGCGACCACAACCCGGTACACCTGGATGCCGAGTTCGCCGCCCGCAGCCCGTACAAGGAGCGCATCGCCCACGGCATGTTCAGCGGCGCGCTGATCAGCGCCGCGGTGGCCTGCACCATGCCCGGCCCGGGCACCATCTACCTCGGCCAGACCATGCAGTTCACCCGCGCGGTGAAGCTTGGCGACACCCTCACCGTGCGCCTGGAAATCCTCGAGAAGCTGCCGAAGTTCCGCGTGCGCATCGCCACCCGCGTCTACAACCAGCACGACGAACTGGTGGTCGACGGCGAAGCGGAAATCCTCGCCCCGCGCCGCCAGCAGAGCGTCGAACTGACCCAGCTGCCGCCGATCAGCATCGGCTGATCGCCTCTCCCCGGCCCCCCGCCCCCACGGCGGGGCCGCACCTCCAGCCCGCCCCTCGCCAGATCCGCTGCCAGCTGCTTGAATGGTCCGGCCCGCCGGACCGGCGGCCATCTCCGCACAAGCAGAAGGAAGCTTCGCCTTGACTGCTCCCCTCCCTAAAAGAAGGGGACTCCCAATTCACCGAGGACAGGACACGGATACTTGACCCATGCCGCTTACGTTCTCTCCAAGGGCTAACACCGCCAGCCCGGCGGCTTTAATGTTGATCGCCGCATTCACATCGCGATCGTGTTCGGTTGCGCATTCCGGGCAGGTCCAACTGCGGACCTCCAGGGGCAGGCGCCCGAGGATATGCCCGCAGCAGGAGCAACGCTTCGAGCTGGGGTACCAGCGGTCGATCTGGACGATCTGCCGACCGGCCCACCCGCCCTTGTATTCCAGCTGGCGAACGAATTCGCTCCAGCCTGCATCGGCGATGGCTTTGCTCAACTTCGGATTGCGCAGCATGTTCTTCACGGCGAGGGACTCGATACAGACGACTTGGTTCTCGTTGATCAGCCTGCGGGACAGCTTGTGGAATCTGTCCATCCGGCAATCGGAAATCTTGGCGTGAATACGGGCCACTTTCCGTCGAGCCTTGGCGCGGTTCTTCGAGCCGAGCTGCCTCTTGCTCAGCCGGCGTTGGGCCAGGGCCAGACGGGAGGCGTATTTCGCGGTGTGGCGGGGATTGCCGAATCGTTCGCCCTCGCTGGTGACGAACAGGTCTTTCAGCCCCAGGTCGATACCGAGGGTCTTCGGCACGACCGGAAGGGTTTCGGGCTCGAACTCGCACAGGCAGGACACGAAGTACCGCCCTGCGGAGTCCCGGGAAATCGTGACCGTGGAGGGCTCGCTCGGAAGCGGACGACTCCAGCGGATGTCCAGCGGCGCATCGCACTTGGCCAGGAACAGTCTCCCGCCCCGGTAGCGGAACGCCGAGCGGGAGAACTCTGCCGACTGCCGGTGCTTCTTGCTCTTGAAGGATGGATAGCGGGCTCGCCCCTCGAAGAAGTTCTT
The DNA here is from genome assembly GCF_002220155.1 of Azotobacter chroococcum. Classification (NCBI taxonomy): domain Bacteria; kingdom Pseudomonadati; phylum Pseudomonadota; class Gammaproteobacteria; order Pseudomonadales; family Pseudomonadaceae; genus Azotobacter; species Azotobacter chroococcum. Next base: position 2,649,785 of record NZ_CP011835.1, read on the forward strand.
GAAGGCCGCCTGCTGGTGGCGAAGGCATTGCTGCAGCGGTACGCAGGAGACTTCGTTAAGGAAGGCCAGCTCCGGCTGCTTCTTGATCGCCGTCAGCCGGGCACTCGCCTGCACGTAGCCCACCTTCTCCTGCCGCTGAAAGAACGCATCGGTTCTCCAGCGCAGCACCGCGTTGTAGACAAACCGCACGCAGCCGAACGTCCGAGCCAGAAGTTCCACCTGCTCGGACGTCGGGTAAAAGCGGTATTTGTACGAACGGCTAGCCATACGTCACACTTTGACTCAATCAATGTGAAGATAGCCGCCGCCCAAAGGAGAAGCGAGAGACAGGGGCGCTCTACGAGCGCCGCGCTATCCCTCCCCGCACTAAAAGCACGGGGTTTCTCGCGCAAAATCAGATGAAGATCGTCAACGCCCGCCTGCGCGGCCGCGAAGGCCTCCACCGCATCGAACTGGACGGCGCGCGCATCGCCGCGATCGTCGCCCAGCCGGCGCCCGCCGACGCCGGCGGCGACGAGCTGGACGCCACCGGCAACCTGGTGGTGCCGCCCTTCGTCGAGCCGCATATCCACCTGGACGCCACCCTCACCGCCGGCGAGCCGGCCTGGAACATGAGCGGCACCCTGTTCGAGGGCATCGAGCTCTGGGCCGAGCGCAAGGCGCTGGTCACCCACGAGGACACCAAGACCCGGGCGAAGAAGGCCATCGACATGCTGGTCGAGCATGGCATCCAGCACGTGCGCACCCACGTCGACGTCACCGACCCGACGCTCGCCGCGCTCAAGGCGATGCTCGAGGTGCGCGAGGAAACCCGCCGGCTGATCGACCTGCAGATCGTCGCCTTCCCGCAGGAAGGCATCGAGTCCTACCCGGGCGGCCGCGAACTGATGGCCGAGGCCATCGCGCTGGGCGCCGACGTGGTCGGCGGCATCCCGCACTTCGAGAACACCCGCGAACAGGGGGTCAGCTCGATCAAATTTCTCATGGACCTGGCCGAGCGCACCGGCTGCCTGGTCGACGTGCACTGCGACGAGACCGACGACCCGCAGTCGCGCTTTCTCGAGGTGCTCGCCGAGGAGGCGCGGGTGCGCGAGATGGGCGAGCGGGTCACCGCCAGCCACACCACGGCCATGGGCTCCTGGGACAACGCCTACTGCTCCAAGCTGTTCCGCCTGCTCAAGCTGTCGCGGATCAACTTCGTCTCCTGCCCCACCGAGAGCATCCACCTGCAGGGGCGCTTCGACACCTATCCCAAGCGCCGCGGCCTGACCCGGGTCGCCGAACTGGACCGCGCCGGGCTGAACGTCTGCTTCGGCCAGGACTCCATCGTCGACCCCTGGTACCCGCTGGGCAACGGCAACATCCTGCGCATCCTCGAAGCCGGCCTGCACATCTGCCACATGCTCGGCTATGCCGACCTGCAGCGCGCCCTCGACCTGGTCACCGGGCACAGCGCCAGGACCCTGCAGCTGGGCGAGCGCTATGGCCTGGAGGTCGGGCGGCCGGCCAACCTGCTGATCCTCTCGGCGGCCAGCGACTACGAGCTGCTGCGCAGCCAGGGCCATGCGCTGGTCTCCATCCGCCACGGGGAGATCCTGATGCGCCGCACCCCGGCGCGGATCGAGCGCCGCTCCTGAATCGGCACGCCGGCGCCCGCCCCGGCACAGGGGCGGCGACCGGGCGCCGCGGAAGACGCAACGGAGAGGTGGCAGCCTTGGCCGGCCCGATCCGGCGCCTGCGGCAACAGGCCCGGCAGCGCGCTACCGTCGCGGCCCGCGCCGACCAATGGCGCAATTTGCCACTATCCGCTCATGGCAAATTGCCAAGCATTTCGCTATAAAGCCGCCCGCCGATTGCCGAACGCCTTTCTTCGCTTTTGTCTTCGAACGCGACCCATTTCATGGAAACAGGACTTATTCCCTTAAAAAAGCATGCTTATAAGGAAATAATCCCGCCCACAATAGCCATTGGCTACCATCAAGACAGAAAAGGACGTACCGGGCGATTTTCATGATGAATGCCTGCTCTCCCATCCCTCACCTGCTGTGGTTCGACCTCACGCAGGAAGACTCCAGCGACGATATCCCCGGACAGTTCGCCGACAGCTGCCGGATCAGCAGGGCGCCGGGTGTCAGCCTGACCGGACTGGACCTGCGACTGCGCCCCGACATGATCTGCCTGCAATACGACAGCCCCGATGCCCTCGGCCTGAACCGGCTGCTGGCGATCAAGCGGCAGGCACCGTCCATTCCCGTCACCATGCTGACCGTGCAGCACTCCGAGGAGCTGGCGATCTGGGCCTTCCGCTCCGGCGCCTGGGACTATCTGGTGCTGCCGCTGGCCAACGCGGAGCGCCAGCGCTACCTGCGGGCCCTGCGCCAGCTCTGCGAGCTGCGCCGCAACCCGCCGAGCGGCCGGCAGAAGCGCCCCCTGGAGCGCTCCCAGGAGTTGCCGGAAAGCGTGCGCCTGACCGCCAGGGCGCAGAAGCAGCAGCCGCTGGAGCGGGTCATGCAGCACATCCAGCAGCATTTCCACGAGCCGCTCGACCAGAAGTCCATGGCCGACCTCTGCAACATGACGCCGATCCGCTTCAGCCGCGCATTCAAGGACGTCTATGGGGTCGGCTTTCTCGAGTTCGTCCAGAGCAAGCGCATGGAACATGCCCATGACCTGCTGCTGAACAGCCAGATGCCGGTTTCCAGCATCGCCTATGCCAGCGGCTTCAAGGACCCGTCCTATTTCACCCGCGCCTTCCGGCAGCACTACGGCCTCAGCCCCAGCGAGTTTCGCAGCCGGAATTCGATCGCCGGCCTGAAGCTGCCGGTGCTGCCCAAGACCCGGGAGGCGGAACGGGGCTGGAGCGAGCGGCTGGCTCTCCCGATCCTGGACATGACGGGACTTGCACTGCCGATCGAATAGCCTCTCTCCAGCGGGGCGCCTGTCGCCCCGCGCCCAGGCCTACGCCCTCCGCGCCTTACCGATAATCGCCGGCCCGCCAGCGCGCCAGCCAGCCCAGGCTGTCGCGGGTCGCGCCGGCCGGACGGTATTCGGCGCCGAGCCAGCCCCGATAGCCACTCGCCCGCAAGGCCGCCAGCGCCGCGGCGAAATCCACCCCGCCGCTGCCCGGCTCGCCCCGTCCCGGACAATCGGCGAACTGCACGTGGCCGATGCGCCCGGCCAGGCGCGCGATGCAGGCCGGAAGATCCAGCCCCTGGCGGGCCATGTGGTAGAAGTCCAGCTGCGCCAGGCAGTTGGGGTGATCCACGCGGCGCAGCAGCGCGTCCAGCTGTTCGGCGTCGCTGATCAGAAAGCCCGGCATGTCCAGCGGGTTGATCGCCTCGCAGACCACGCTGATCCCCAGCACCGCGAAGGCCTCGGCGGCCCTGGCCAGGTTGGCCTCAAGGGTCGCCAGCGCCTGCTCCCGGGTCACGCCCTCGGCGAGCCGGCCCGGCAGGACGTTGACGCAGTCCGGCCGAACCATCGCGGCATAACTCAGCGCCAGCTGCAGCGCGGCATCGAATTCGGCCTGGCGCTGCGGTACCGCCGCCAGTCCGGGGCCGCCCTGCAGAAAATCGGCGGCCGGCAGGTTGATCAGCGCCAGCGGCAGCCCGGCGCGCTCCAGTTCCTCCTTGAGGCGGATGGCCGGAACCTCGTAGGGAAACTGGATCTCCACGCCGTCGAAGCCTGCCGCGGCAGCGGCGACGATGCGCTCGATCAGTGGTTTTTCGCTGAACAGCAGGGAAAGGTTGGCGGCGATCTGCATGGGTCGGCTCCTTGGGTCGAAGTCCGAAGACTATAACCAGCCATCGTTTTCCGAATTGAAACAATTGATGACGGCCCCCCTGGAACTACGCTTTTTTCACCCCATTCTGAGTACCATCGTCCATCGCAACGGCCGTGCAGCGCTCCCCCATTCGCCACAGAGACATCCCCATGCCATCCAATCTGCTTGACAGTCGGGCCCTCAAGGGGCAGCGAGGATTCCGCCGGATCCTCAATGCCACCAGCTATTCGCTCGCCGGCCTCAAGGCGGCCTTCGTCGGCGAGGCTGCCTTCCGCCAGCTGGTGATGCTGAATCTGCTGCTGATCCCCGTCGCCTGCCTGCTCGACGTGAGCCGGATCGAACGCGCCCTGCTGATCGCCGTGGTGCTGCTGGCGCCGATCATCGAGCTGCTCAACTCGGCCATCGAAGCCACCGTCGACCGCATCTCGCTGGAGCTGCACCCCCTCTCCAAGCGGGCCAAGGACATGGGCAGCGCCGCCCAGCTGCTGGCCCTGGTGCTGATCGCCGCGGTCTGGGCGACGATCCTGCTGTCATAATCGGCCGGATAATAGCCCCATGAGACCCGGCCAGACGCCCGGGCATCTTCGGGTGGAAAATCGCTGCGCGAGTTTTCCACGGGGTGGCCATCCACCCTACGCGCACAGTCGGGCTCCGTAGGGCGGGTGAAACCCGCCAATTCCGGTGCAGGCCTCTGCCACGCCTGGCGGGTTTCACCCGCCCTACAAGGCTCTCGCTCGCCTCCGATTCGCTATCACGCCCCCTTCGCAGCCGGCGCGCTTCCTCTATAATCCGCCCGCCTTTTTTCCGCTATTGAACCGGAGAACCCCATGCTCAAGCGTACCCTGGCGCTCGCCGCCGGCTTTGCCCTGTCCCTGTCCAGCGTTTTCTCCCAGGCTGCCGACGTGCTCAATGTCTCGGCGATTCCCGACGAGGCGCCCACCGAGCTGCTGCGCAAGTTCAAGCCGCTCGGCGCCTACCTGGAAAAAGAGCTGGGCATGCCGGTGAAGTTCGTGCCGGTAGCCGACTATGCCGCGGTGGTCGAGGCGCTGGCCGCCGACCGTGTGGACCTGGCCTGGCTGGGCGGCTTCACCTTCGTGCAGACCCGCCTGAAGACCGGCAACGCCATTCCACTGGTGCAGCGCGAGCAGGACGAGAAGTTCACCAGCAAGTTCATCAGCGCCGACGCCAACGTGAAATCCCTACAGGACCTCAAGGGCAAGACCTTCGCCTTCGGCTCGGTGTCCTCCACCTCCGGCAGCCTGATGCCGCGCTACTTCATGCTCAAGGACGGCATCAAGCCCGAGGAGTTCTTCAGCCGCGTGGCCTATTCCGGCGCCCACGACGCCACCGTCGCCTGGGTGCAGTCCGGCAAGGTCGACGCCGGCGTGCTCAACGCCTCGGTATGGGACAAGCTGGTCACCGCCGGCAAGGTCGATACCGCCAAGGTCAAGGTGTTCGCCACCACGCCGACCTACTACGACTACAACTGGACGGTGCGCGGCACCCTGGATCCCGAGCTGACCGCGAAGATCAAGAAGGCCTTCCTCGCCCTCGACCCGGCCAAGCCGGAGCACAAGGCGATCCTCGACCTGCAGGCAGCCAGCCGCTTCATCGAGACCAAGCCGGAAAACTACCAGGGCATCGAGGAAGCGGCGCGCGCCGCCGGCCTGCTGAAGTGACCCTGAACCTGTCCGGCGTGGGCCTGACCCACGCCAACGGCCAGGTTGCGCTGAGCGATATCGAGCTGCAAATCGCCCCCGGCGAACGGGTGGCGATCATCGGGCCGTCCGGGGCCGGTAAGACCAGCCTGCTGCGCCTGCTCGCCACCGCCCAGCAGCCCAGCGCCGGCCGCATCGAGGTGCTCGGCGCCGATCCCTGGCGCCTGTCCGCCGCGGCCCGCCAGCGGCTGCGCGCGCGCATCGGCCTGATCCACCAGGCGCCGCCCCTGCCGCCGCGCCAGCGGGTGGTCACCGCAGTGCTGGCCGGCAAGCTCGGCCGCTGGTCCCTGGGCCGCAGCCTGCTCAACCTGCTGCATCCGCTGGACACTGCCGGGGCGGCCGCCGCCCTGGCGCGCCTGGACCTGGCCGAGAAGCTGTTCGAGCACTGCGACCAGCTTTCCGGCGGCCAGCTGCAGCGGGTCGGCATCGCCCGCGTGCTCTACCAGGAGCCGGAGCTGATCCTCGCCGACGAGCCGGTTTCGGCCATGGACCCGGTGCTCGCCGGCCACACCCTGGGCGTCTTGAGCGAGGAAGCCGGGCGCCGCGGCATCACCCTGCTCGCCAGCCTGCATGCGGTGGACCTGGCGCTGGCGCACTTCCCGCGCATCCTCGGCGTGCGCGCCGGACGCCTGGTCTTCGACCGCCCGGCCGCCGCCCTGACCCGGGCCGAGCTGGACGCGCTCTACGCCAACGAACAGCTGCAACAGCCGGCCATGCCGCCGGCTGCGCCCCACGTACTGCACATTCCCCGATGCTGACCCTCGCCGTCCCCCGCGATCCCGCCGCCCTGCCGCGCCTGCTGCTCACTGTGTTGGCGCTGACCCTGCTGTGGCCGGGGCTGTCGCTCAGCGAGCTGGACCTGGGCGTGCTGCTGCACGGCGACAGCGCCGCGACCATGGGCAATTTCGTCGCCGCCTTCTGGCCCCCGGAACACGGCCGCGAGTTTCTCGACCTGCTCGGCCGGGCGACCCTGGAAACCCTGGCCATCGCCACCGCCGGCATGAGCCTGGCGCTGCTCGTCGCCCTGCCCGCCGCGCTGCTCGCCAGCCGCGCCCTGTCGCTCTCCGCGCTGCACCGCGGCGGCCGGCCGGCCTGGTGGGGCGCCCTGCTGCGCTGGCCGGTGCGCGGCCTTTTGATCGTCCTGCGCAGCGTGCCGGAGATCGTCTGGGCGCTGCTCTTCGTGCGCGCCGTGGGCCTCGGCCCGAGCGCCGGGGTGCTGGCCATCGCCATCACCTACGCCGGCATGCTCGGCAAGGTCTACGCGGAGATCTTCGAGTCGGTCGACCCGCGCCCGGCGCGCGCCCTGCTCGGCAGCGGCAGCCCGCGGCTGGTCGCCTTCCTCTACGGCATCCTGCCCAACGCCGCGGCGGAGATGCTCTCCTACACCGTCTACCGCTGGGAATGCGCGATCCGCGCCTCGGTGGTGATGGGCTTCGTCGGTGCCGGCGGGCTGGGCCAGCAGATCGATCTGTCGATGCGCATGTTCGCCGGCGGCGAGGTGGCCAGCATGCTGCTGACCTTCTTCCTGCTGGTGCTGCTGGCCGACCAGCTGAGCCGCCTGCTGCGCGGGAGGCTGACATGAGGCGCCCGGGCAACGCCCTGCTCCTGCTGGGCCTGCTGGCGGCCGTCGCGGCCTCCTTCATTTGGCTGGAGATCGACCTCGGCGCGCTGTTCGGCGCGGACAGCCTGCGGCAGATGGGCGACTACGCCGGCGGCTTCCTCAGCCCCGACCTCTCCCCGGCGCACCTGCAGGCCACCGGCCGCGGCGCCCTGGAGACCCTGGCCATGTCGGCCATCGGCACCCTGCTCGCCGCCGGCCTCGGCCTGCTGCTGGCGCTGCCCGCCAGTGGCCGCTGCGGGCTGCTGGCGACCAGCGTCGCACGCCTGCTGCTCAATGCCCTGCGAGCGATTCCGGAACTGGTCTGGGCCGCGCTGATGGTGCTGGCCGCCGGCCTTGGCCCGAACGCCGGCACCCTGGCGCTGGCCCTGCACACCGCCGGGGTGCTCGGCCGGCTGTTCGCCGAGGCGCTGGAAAACACTCCCGGCGAACCCGCCGAAGCCGTGCGCCTGGCCGGCGGCGGACGGATCGCGGCGTTCTGCTACGGCACCCTGCCGGGGGTCTGGCCGCAGCTCCTGGCCTACACGCTGTACCGCTGGGAGAACAACATCCGCATGGCCAGCGTGCTGGGCTTCGTCGGCGCCGGCGGGCTGGGGCAGATGCTCTACCTGAGCCTCAGCCTGTTCCAGGAGGCCCAGGCTTCCACGGTGATCCTCGCCATGCTGCTGCTGGTGCTGGGCGTCGATGCGCTGAGCGGCTGGGGCCGCCAGCGCTGGGTAAGCGCCTAGCGCGGGACGTTTGGGTAGGAGCGAATTCATTCGCGATAGCAGTGCCTGGCCATACGCCCGCGGCCAATCGCAGATGAATCTGCTCCCACCCAGGCGTTGCCGGTCAGTGCAACGGCGCCCCCTCGGCACGCTCCTGCACCAGCACCCAGGGCGCCACCACCACCGCCCAGAGTTCCGGATCGCGGGCGAGCAGATCCTCGGCGCGGGTCTCCTCCAGCTTGGCCAGCTGGCCGCCGGTCAGCCAGGCGGCCACGCTGGCCTGATCGTCCTCGGCGACGGCCAGCGCCACCGCCACCAGATCCGCCTCGGCGGCGACCCAGAGCAGGGCGCCGCGGGCGAAGAAGGGCTGCAGCTCTTCCCAGCTGATCCGGGCCGTTTCGCCGAGCAGTTTGGCGTAGAGGGGATTGGTAGTGTCTGTCATGGCAAATTCACCGGGCGGAAGGGGCGCCATCATAGCGGCGCGGCCGGGCCAGGCAAGTGCCGCCCGGCAAGGTTCCCAAGCGGCGAAGCAGCCCCTTAAACTGTGCCCAAACGCCCTGCGCAGAAGAGGGCCGGGCCGAGCGCCCCCCGCAACGACAGAACAATGAGGAGTACCATGCACAAGGCCACCCGACATCTCTCCCGGCTGTTCGCCGCCCTGGCGCTCGCCGGAGCCACCTTCCACGCGGCCGCCGCCGAGCCGGTCCGCATCGCCCTGGCCGGACCGGTCACCGGGCCCGTGGCGCAGTACGGCGACATGCAGTTCATCGGCGCGAAACTGGCCATCGAACGGATCAACGAGGCCGGCGGAGTGAACGGCCAGCTCCTCGAGGGCAGCGTCTACGACGACGCCTGCGATCCCAAGCAGGCCGTCGCGGTGGCCAACAAGATCGTCAACGACGGCATCGCCTTCGTCGTCGGCCACCTCTGTTCCAGCTCGACCCAGCCCGCCGCGGACATCTACGAGGACGAGGGCGTGCTGATGATCACCCCCGCCGCGACCAGCCCGCAGATCACCGCCCAGGGTTATCAGCTGATCTTCCGCACCATCGGCCTGGACAGCCTGCAGGGACCGACCGCCGGCGCCTTCATCGCCGAGCGGATCAAACCGCAGCGTGTCGCCGTGCTGCACGACAAGCAGCAGTACGGCGAGGGCATCGCCACTGCGGTCAGGAAGACCCTGCAGGAGCGCGGCGTCGAGGTGGCGCTGTTCGAGGGCCTCAACGCCGGCGACAAGGACTTCTCGGCGATGATCGCCAAGCTCAAGCAGGCCGGCGTCGATTTCGTCTACTACGGCGGCTACCACCCGGAGCTCGGCCTGCTGCTGCGCCAGTCCGCGGAGAAGGGCCTGAAGGTGCGCTTCATGGGGCCGGAAGGGGTCGGCAACAAGGAGCTTTCCGCCATCGCCGGACCGGCCTCCGAGGGGCTGCTGCTCACCTTGCCGCGTGCCTTCGACCGGGACCCATACAATCAGGTGCTGGTCGAGGCCTTCAAGGCCAAGAACCAGGACCCCAGCGGCCCCTTCGTGTTTCCCGCCTACGCCGCCGTGCAGCTGATCGCCCAGGGCATCGAAAAGGCCGGCAGCAGCGAGCCCGAGGCGGTCGCCGAAGCCCTGCGCGGCAACACCTTCGACACGGTGACCGGCACGCTCGCCTTCGACGACAAGGGCGATCTGAAGGACTTCGGCTTCGAGGTCTACGAGTGGCACCGGGACGCGAGCAAGACCCGCGTCGAGTAGGTCGAGCCCCGCCCGTCTGCGAAAGCGGCACCTGCGGTGCCGTTGGTGGGTTACGGCCGTTGGCCTAACCCACCCTACGACTGGCTCCTACATCCTGCCCCATTGCCGGCCCTGCGCGGGCTTCGAGGAACCAGGCCATGCCCGAGCTCTACCACTACCTGCAACAGCTGGTGAACGGCCTGACGGTCGGCAGCACCTACGCGCTGATCGCCATCGGCTACACCATGGTCTACGGCATCATCGGCATGATCAACTTCGCCCACGGCGAGGTGTACATGATCGCCTCCTACGTGGCCTTCATCGCCATCGCCGGGCTGTCCATGCTCGGCCTGGAGCAGCTGCCGCTGTTGATGGCCGCCGCCTTCGCCGCCAGCATCGTGGTCGCCAGCGCCTACGGCTACTCCATCGAACGCGTCGCCTACCGCCCGCTGCGCGGCGGCAACCGGCTGATTCCGCTGATCTCGGCGATCGGCATGTCGATCTTCCTGCAGAACGAGGTGCTGCTCGCCCAGGACAGCCGCGACAAGGCGATCCCCAGCCTGCTGCCGGGCAACCTGGTGATCGGCGAAAGCGCCATGCACGGCGTGGTGATCTCCTGGACGCAGATCCTGATCTTCGCCATCACCCTGCTGGTGATGCTCGGCCTGACCCTGTTCATCTCCCGCTCGCGCCTCGGTCGCGCCTGCCGCGCCTGTGCCGAGGACCTGAAGATGGCCGGCCTGCTCGGCATCGACACCCACCGGATCATCGCCCTGACCTTCGTCATCGGCGCCGTGCTGGCGGCAGTGGCGGCGGTGCTGCTGGGCCTGCAGTACGGGGTGATCAACCCGCAGATGGGCTTTCTCGCCGGGATCAAGGCGTTCACCGCCGCGGTGCTCGGCGGCATCGGCAGCATCCCCGGCGCCATGCTCGGCGGCCTGCTGCTCGGCGTCGCCGAGGCCTTCGGCGCCGACCTGTTCGGCGATGCCTACAAGGACGTGGTGGCCTTCAGCCTGCTGGTGCTGGTGCTGCTGTTGCGTCCGACCGGCATCCTCGGCCGTCCGGAGGTGGAGAAGGTATGAGCACCCGATTAAGGACCGCCCTGTTCAGCGCCCTGCTGGTGCTCGCCGTGGCCTGGCCGGTGCTAGGCCTCAAGCTGACCACCGTGGGCATCCGCCTGGAAGTGCACAACGCCAGCCCGGCGATGCTCTGGAGCATCGCCGCCGCAGCCCTCGGCATGTTCTGCTGGCAGCTCGGCCGCGACCGCCTCGCCGCCCTCTGGAGCGGAGCGCCGTCGCGGCCCGCCGTGCCGGGGCGGGTGAAGGAGGTCCTCAGCCTGCCCGCGACCCAGCGCTGGGGCCTGCTCGCCCTGCTGGTGCCGGCCCTGGTCTGGCCGTTCTTCGCCTCGCGCGGCGCGGTGGACCTGGCCACCCTGATCCTCATCTACGCCATGCTCGGCCTCGGCCTGAACATCGTGGTCGGCCTCGCCGGCCTGCTCGATCTCGGCTACGTCGGCTTCTATGCGGTCGGCGCCTACACCTACGCCCTGCTCTCGGAGTACTGGGGCCTGGGCTTCTGGACCTGCCTGCCGATCGCCGGGGCGATGGCCGCGCTGTTCGGCTTGCTGCTCGGCTTTCCGGTGCTGCGCCTGCGCGGCGACTACCTGGCCATCGTCACCCTGGGCTTCGGCGAGATCATCCGCATCCTGCTGCGCAACCTCACGGACATCACCGGCGGCCCCAACGGCATCGGCGGCATCGACAAGCCGACCTTCTTCGGCCTGACCTTCGAGCGCCGCGCCGCGGAGGGCCTGCAGACCTTCCACGGCTTCTTCGGCCTGCCCTACGACCCGGCGGACAAGGTGATCTTCCTCTACCTGATCGCCCTCGCGCTGGTGCTGCTCACCCTGTTCGTCATCAACCGCCTGCTGCGCATGCCGATCGGCCGCGCCTGGGAAGCCCTGCGCGAGGACGAGATCGCCTGCCGCGCGCTGGGCCTCAATCCCACGGTCATCAAGCTCTCGGCCTTCACCCTGGGCGCCTGCTTCGCCGGGTTCGCCGGCAGCTTCTTCGCCGCCCGCCAAGGGCTGGTGACGCCGGAATCCTTCAGCTTCATCGAGTCGGCGGTGATTCTCGCCATCGTCGTGCTCGGCGGCATGGGCTCGCAGCTGGGGGTGATCCTCGCCGCGGTGGTGATGATCCTGCTCCCCGAGCTGATGCGCGAGTTCAGCGAGTACCGCATGCTGCTGTTCGGCGCCCTGCTGGTGCTGATGATGGTCTGGCGGCCGCAGGGCCTGCTGCCCATGCAGCGCCCGCACCTGGAGCTGAAATCATGAGCGCCCTGCTTGAGGTGCGCGACCTGGCCATGCGCTTCGGCGGCCTGCTGGCGGTCGATGGCGTGAGCCTGAGTCTCGGCGCGCGGCAGGTACTGTCGATGATCGGCCCCAACGGCGCCGGCAAGACCACGGTGTTCAACTGCCTGACCGGTTTCTACCGGCCCAGCGCCGGCGAGATCCTCCTCGACGGCGAGCCGATCCAAGGCCTGCCGGGGCACCGGATCGCCCGCAAGGGGATCGTGCGCACCTTCCAGAACGTCCGCCTGTTCAGGGAGATGACCGCGCTGGAGAACCTGCTGGTGGCCCAGCACCGCCACCTGAACACCAACTTCTTCGCCGGCCTGCTGAAGACCCCGGCCTTTCGCCGCAGCGAACGCCAGGCCCTGGAATTCGCCCACCAGTGGCTGGAGCGGGTCGGGCTGGCGGACTGCGCCAACCGCCTGGCCGGCACCCTTGCCTACGGCCAGCAGCGCCGCCTGGAAATCGCCCGCTGCATGATGACCCGCCCGCGCCTGCTGATGCTCGACGAGCCGGCCGCCGGCCTCAACCCGCGGGAAACCGAAGACCTCAAGGCGCTGATCGGCCTGTTGCGCGACGAGCACGGTCTCGGCGTGCTGCTGATCGAGCACGACATGCCGCTGGTGATGGGCATTTCCGACCGGATCGTCGTCATTAACCAGGGCCGCCCGCTGGCCGAGGGCACGCCGGCACAGATCCGCTGCCATCCCGAGGTGATCAAGGCCTATCTGGGAGAAGCCTGATGCTGACTTTCGACAACGTCTCCACCTGCTACGGCAAGATCCAGGCGCTCCACGGGGTGAGCCTGGAGGTGCGCGAGGGCGAGATCGTCACCCTGATCGGCGCCAACGGCGCCGGCAAGTCGACCCTGCTGATGACCCTCTGCGGCACGCCGCGGGCCAGCGCCGGGAGCATCCGCTACCGCGGCGAGGAGCTGGTCGGCCAGGACACCGCCGCGATCATGCGCAAGGGCATCGCCGTGGTGCCGGAAGGCCGGCGCATCTTCGCCCGCCTGACGGTCGAGGAGAACCTCGCCATGGGCGGCTTCTTCGCCAGCCGGGAGGAAGTCGAGGCGCGCCTGGAACGGGTGCTGGAACTCTTCCCGCGGCTTGCCGAGCGCTACGCCCAGCGCGGCGGCACCCTCTCCGGCGGCGAGCAGCAGATGCTCGCCATCGGCCGCGCGCTGATGGGCAAGCCCAGCCTGCTGCTGCTCGACGAACCCTCGCTGGGCCTGGCGCCGCTGGTCATCCGGCAGATCTTCGCGATCCTCGAGCAACTGCGCACGGAAGGCGTGACGGTCTTTCTGGTCGAGCAGAACGCCAACCAGGCGCTGAAGCTCGCCGACCGCGGCTACGTGCTGGAGAACGGGCGGATCGTCATGCACGGCAGCGGCGAGGAGCTGCTCGGCGATGCGCGGGTGTGCGAGGCCTACCTGGGCGGCTGAGCCGCCGCGAAGGACTACCGTCCGGGCAGATGGCCGAGGTCGACCGGCTCGCCCGGCTGCAGTTCCAGCTTGTGGCGGATGTCCTCGAACATCGCGTCGTATTCGTCGTGCTCGCGCAGGATCGGCCCGAAGCGCGGATGCAGGCCATGGCGCACGGCGATCCGGGTCAGCGCGTTCATGAAGTCGAAGGCCAGGTCGCGCGGCAGCTCGCAGTCCTCCGCGAAGGGCTGGCCGTCGATTTCGCCATCCATGTGCAGGTGCAGCACCCGGCTCTTTTCCGGCGCCTCGCGCACCTCGTAATGCACGTCGTAGACGAAGGTCTGCGGGTTGGACTTGTCTGGCAGCTGCTCGCGATGCAGGTGGCCCGGCTTGAACATGGGAACCTCCTCGCCGGGGGCAAGCCCCCCGGACTCCACCCTGCTCAGTGTAGACAGCACGCGGCTGCGCCCGCCCGGCGAGTCGTCGCCGGACTTGTGATCGACCGCCCCGCTGGTTAACGTGGGCGCCCCTTCCAGGAGACCGCCGATGCGCCTTGCCCGCCCCCTCTTGTACTGCCTTCTGCCGCTGTTCACCGCCAGCCTGTCGTTCGCCGCAAGCAAGGACGCGTCCAAGGCCGAACAGGTCCGTCTGCAGGGCGAGCTGAGCGTGCGCGACGGCGAGCTGCTGCTGCGCCCGTGCGACGAGCAGCGCCGTTTCGTGCTGGTCGATGCCGGCGAGCTTGGCCTGAGCGAGGAGGTCCGCGGCCTGCAGGGCGGCGGCAGCGACCCGCTGTTCGCCGACCTGCGCGGCACCCTCGGCTCCAGCGACAGGCCCGGCGTCGACGGGCGTTTCGAGACGAGCAAGATCTATCGCCTGGAACTCGGCGGGCGCAGTTGCCAGGACCCGGACTTTCCCCGGATGCTGCTGCGCGCGGCGGGCCACGAGCCGTCGTGGAGCATCAGCGTCGGCAGCAAGGGCCTGCTGCTGCAGCGCCCCGGCCAGCCGCCGCTGGCCCTGCCCTATCTGGAGGAACAGTTGCCCGGCGGCAGCCTGAACCTGACCAGCGAGGCCGATGGCCAGCGCCTGGAACTCTGGGTGGCGCCGCAGCACTGCATCGACTCGATGAGCGGCGCGATCCGCCATATGAGCGCCGAGCTGCGCCTCGACGGCCAGGTGCAGCGCGGCTGCGCCTACTTCGGCGGCGGCCGCGACGACTGAGTCACCAGGGCTTGCCGCGGGTCCGCTCGGCCAGCGGCAGCTTCTTCTGCATCGCCGCCTTGGCCAGCATGTGCGCGCTGACCGGTGCGGTGATGAACAGGAACAGGGTGAGCAGCAGCTCGTGCAGGCTCGGCCCTTCCGGCCGGCCGGCGAAGAACAGCATGGAGGCGATCACCATGCCGCCCACGCCGAGGGTGGTGGCCTTGGTCGGGCCGTGCAGGCGGGTGTAGAAGTCCGGCAGGCGGTACAGGCCGATGGCGCCGACCAGGGCGAACAGGCTGCCGAGAACCAGAAACAGACTGACCAGCGCTTCGATCCAGAAGGGCATGAATGACGACTCCTCAGTCGATGATATCGCCGCGCAGCAGGTACTTGCCGGCCGCCACGGTGCCGACGAAGCCCATCACCGCGATCAGCAGCGCCGCCTCGAAGAACAGGTCCGAGCCCAGCCAGATGCCGAACAGCACGATCAGCGCCAGGGCGTTGATGTACAGGGTGTCCAGGGCCAGGATGCGGTCCGGCAGGCTCGGCCCCTTGACCAGGCGAACCAGGTTGAGGGCCAGCGCCAGGCCGATGACCACCAGGCAGAAGGGAATCACGTAGGCGAGCATTGGAAGATCTCCAGCAGGGGCGCCTCGTAGCGGCGCTTCACCTCGGCAGCCAGCTGCCCGGGGTCCGGCGCGTCCAGGGCATGCAGCAGCAGGGTCCGGCGATCCGCGCTGAGATCGGCGGACACCGTGCCCGGCGTCAGGGAAATGATGCTGGTCAGCACCGCCAGAACGAATTTGTCCTCGATGGCCATCGGCACCTCGACGAAGGCCGGATTCAGCCGCTCCGTCGGCCCCAGCACCAGCTTCGCCACGGCCAGGTTGGCGACGAGGATGTCGCCGAACACCTTGAGCACGAACAGGCCCAGCTGCAGCGGCCGGCGCACCCGCGGCACCTCGATCAGGAAGTCGCGGCAGAGCAGCGGGATCGCCCAGCCGAGAAAGGCCCCCAGCAGCAGATGGCCGAAGCTCAGGGTGTTCACCAGCATCAGCCAGATGACCGTCAGCAACAGGCTCAGGACCGGATGCGGCAAGCCGCGCAGTGCCTTCATGCAGCACCTCCCGTGCCGATCTGCAGATAGGGCGAAAGATCCAGCAGCTGGCGTGCCGTGGCCTGCACGTAGGCCTGCAGCGGCGCAGCCGCCAGGACCATCAGCAGGCTGCCGAGCAGCAGGCCGGCGCAGGCCAGGATGCGCAGGTGGTCGGCTCCGGCCTCGGCCACCGGCGTCCCGGAGGTGCGCCAGAACAGGGTGCTGCCGGAACGGCTGAGGGCGATCAGCAGCCCCAGGCCGCCGATCAGCAGCACCGACCACATCAGCAGCGCCGGGGAACCGGCCGGTACCGCACGCAGCAGCATCAGCTTGCCGAGGAAGCCGGACAGCGGCGGCAGACCGGCCACCGAGATCGCCGCGAAGAAGAACAGCCCGCCGAGCAGCGCCGGCTGGCGCAGGCTGGGCCCGTGCTGCAGCTCGCCGCCCAGCTCGCCGCGCTGACGGGCGATCAGGTCGGCGAGCAGGAACAGGCCGCCGCTGACCAGGGTGCTGTGCAGCAGGTAGTAGAGTGCGGCGGCAAAGCCTTCGGCGGTGCCCAGGGCGATGCCGACCAGCAGGGTGCCGACCGACACCACCACCAGGTAGGCCAGCTGCATCTGCAGGTTGCGCGCCGCCAGGACGCCGAACACCCCGCCGGCGAGGGTCATGGCGGCCAGCGGCCAGAGCCAGGGCTGCGCCAGATCGGCCAGCTCGCCGGCCCCGCTGCCGAAGATCAGCGTGAACACCCGCAGGATGGCATACAGGCCGACCTTGGTCATGATCGCGAAGAGCGCCGCCACCGGCGCCGTCGTCGCCGCATAGGCGCGCGGCAGCCAGAAGTACAGCGGCAGGATCGCCGCCTTGAGGCCGAACACCAGCAGCAGCAGGTAGCCGGCAGCCGCCAGCAGCGGCGCCTGTGTCGCATCGGCGCTGGCCACCTGACGGGCCAGATCGGCCATGTTCAGGGTCCCGGTCAGGCCGTAGAGGGTGCCCACGCCGATCAGGAAGAACGACGAACCGAGCAGGTTGAGCAGCACGTAATGCATGCCGGCCCGTACCCGCGCGGCGCCGTTGCCGTGCATCAGCAGCGCATAGGAGGCGATCAGCAGGATCTCGAAGAACACGAACAGGTTGAACAGATCGGCGGTCAGGAAGGCGCCGTTGATGCCGAGCAGCTGGAACTGGAACAGGGCGTGGAAGTTCGGCCCCCGCTCGTCGTCGCCGCGCACCGCGTAGAGCGCCGCGAAGCCGGCCAGCAGGGCGGTGAGCAGCAGCATCAGCGCGCTCAGCCGGTCGAGCAGCAGGACGATGCCGAAGGGCGGCGCCCAGTCGCCCAGCGCATAGACGCGCAGCTGGTCATCTCCGGCGAGGACCAGCAGCCAGACGGAGAGCGGCAGCAGCGCCCAGGTGGCGGCCAGGGACAGCCGGCGCTGGACGCCGCGCCCCAGGCGATGGCCGAGCAGCAGCAGGCTGCCGGCGAACAGCGGCAGGAGGATCGGCAGGATCGGTGCGTGCATCATTGGTCCGGCTCCCGTCCGTCCACGTGGTCGCTGTGCACTTCGCCCAGGCCGCGCAGGGCCAGCACCACCACGAAGGCGGTCATGGCGAAGCCGATGACGATGGCGGTGAGCACCAGGGCCTGCGGCAGGGGGTCGCCATACTCGGCGCTCTTGCCGAGCACCGGTGCGACGCCGGTGCGCAGACGGCCCATGGCGAAGAGAAACAGGTTCACCGCATAGGAAATCAGGGTCAGCCCCATCACCACCGGGAAGATCCGCGCGCGCAGCAGCAGATACACGCCGCTGGCGGTCAGCACGCCGAGGGTGATCGCGAACAGCGCTTCCATCTCAAGGCACCTCCTTGCTCGACTCGTCCTGACTGACGTGGCCGATGTTGGACAAAATCAGCAGGGTCGCGCCGACCACCACCAGATAGACCCCCAGGTCGAAGAGCATTGCCGTGGCCAGCTCGAACTCGCCGACCAGGGGCAGGCTGAAATGGCCGAACGCCGAGGTCAGGAAGGGTCGCCCGAAGGCCCAGCTGCCCAGCCCGGTGAGGGCGGCGATCAGCACCCCGGCGCCGGCCATGGCGTGATAGCTGAAGCGCAGGCGGGCCTGGGACCAGGACACGCCAAGGGCGATGTACTGCAGGATGAGGGCCACCGCGGTGATCAGTCCGGCGATGAAGCCGCCGCCCGGCAGGTTGTGGCCGCGCAGGAAGATGAACACCGAGATCAGCAGCGCCAGGGGCAACAGGGCGCGCGCCAGCTGGTCGAGGATCAGCGGATGAGGATCGGCGGACCAGGGCCGGCCCTGCAGATCGCGCTGCGGATGTGGCAGGCGCAGGCCGTGCAGCAGGGCGAAGACGCCCGCCGCGGCGATGGCCAGCACGCTGATCTCGCCCAGGGTGTCGAAGCCGCGGAAGTCCACCAGGATCACGTTGACCACGTTGCTGCCGCCGCCGCCGGTCAGGCTGTTCTCCAGGAAGAAGGCGGCAATGCTCTCGTAGGGACGGGTCAGCACCGCATAGGCGAGCAGCGCCACCAGGATGCCGCTGCCGGCCGCCAGCAGCAGGTCGCGGACCACCCGCAGGCTGCTCGACTCGGCCGGGGAGCGGTCGGGCAGGAAGAACAGCGTGAGCAGCAGCAGGATGATGGTCACCACCTCCACCGACAGCTGGGTCAGCGCCAGGTCGGGTGCCGAATAGCGGGCGAAGGCCAATGCCACCATCAGTCCGCTGCCGCTGAGGATCATCAGGGCGACCAGGTGGTTGCGGTGGAACACCGCGCTGAGCAGGGCGGTCAGGGCCAGTGCGGCGAGGCCCAGCACGGTGATGCCGTCCATCGGGGTCAGCGCCACGGGGCCGTCGATATCGGCCAGCGGCGCCAGGGCGAACGCCGCCAGCAGCAGGGCGCTGCCCAGCATCAGGCCCAGGTAGCGCTGCAGCGAGCCGTTCTCCAGCAGCCCGGTCAGGTCGCGGGAGAAGTCCACCAGCACGCCGGCGCAGCGGCGGAAGATACCTTGCGCGTCCAGCTCCGGCAGGCCCTCGTACCAGCGGAACAGCGGCTGGCGCAGGACATAGACCAGCACGCCGCCGAGCAGGGCGACGATGCTCATCGCCAGCGGCAGGTTGAAACCGTGCCAGATCGCCAGGCTATAGGCCGGCAGCTCGCCGCCGAGGCTGGCCGAGGCCGCGACGGCCAGCAGCGGCGCCACGGTCCAGCCCGGCAGCATGCCCACCAGCAGGCAGAGGAACACCAGCACCTCGACCGGAATCTTCATGTAGCGCGGCGGCTCGTGGGGTTTGGCCTTGGGCAGGTCGACCGGCTCGCCGTTGAAGAACACGTCGTGGATGAAGCGCAGCGAATAGGCCACCGAGAACACGCCGGCGATGGTCGCGGCGATCGGCAGCAGCCAGTGGAAACTGCCCAGCAGATTCTGCTGGAGCGTCTCGCTGAAGAACATCTCCTTGCTCAGGAAGCCATTGAGCAGCGGCACCCCGGCCATCGCCGCACTGGCCACCATGGCCAGTGCGGCGGTGTGCGGCATGTATTTCCACATGCCGTTGATGCGCCGCATGTCGCGGCTGCCGGTTTCGTGATCGATGATGCCGGCGGCCATGAACAGCGAGGCCTTGAAGGTGGCATGGTTGATGATGTGGAACACCGCCGCCACGGTCGCCAGGTCCGAGCCGAGACCGAACAGCAGGGTGATCAGGCCCAGGTGGCTGATGGTCGAATAGGCCAGCAGGCCCTTGAGATCGTGCTGGAACAGCGCCGTCACCGCGCCCAGCAGCAGGGTCGCCAGGCCGCTCAGGCTGACCAGGTAGAACCACCAGTCGCTGCCGGAAAGGGCCGGATACAGGCGGGCCAGAAGGAAGACTCCGGCCTTGACCATGGTCGCCGAGTGCAGATAGGCCGACACCGGGGTCGGTGCCGCCATCGCCTGCGGCAGCCAGAAATGGAAGGGGAACTGCGCCGACTTGGTGAACACGCCGAGCAGCACCAGGATCAGCGTCAGCGGATAGAGGCCGTGGGCGCGGATCGTCTCGCCGGCGACGAGCACCTCGCTCAGCTCGAAGCTGCCGACGATGTGGCCGATCAGCAGCACACCGGCGAGCAGCGCCAGCCCGCCCCCGCCGGTCACGGTCAGGGCCATGCGCGCACCGCGGCGGGCATCCGAGCGGTGGTGCCAGAAGCTGATCAGGAGGAACGAGGAGAGACTGGTCAGCTCCCAGAACATCAGCATCAGCAGCAGGTTTTCCGAAAGTACCAGCCCCAGCATGGCGCCCATGAACAGCAGCAGGAAGGCGAAGAAGCGCCCCATCGGCTCATGCCTGGCCAGGTAGTAGCGGGCATAGAGGATGACCAGGATGCCGATGCCGAGAATCAGCAGGGCAAAGAGAAACCCAAGGCCGTCCAGACGCAGGCTGAGGTTCAGGCCCAGTTCCGGCAGCCAGGCGACACTGCTCTTGACGACCATCCCGGAAAACACTTTCGAGCTTTGGGAGAACAGCAGGATCAGTCCCAGCAGCGGAACCAGCGCAGCGGCCGCCGCGCACAGCGAACGCCCTCGGCGAGCTGCCAGCAACGGCAGGCAGGCGCCGAGAAACGGCAAGGCAATGATCAATGCAAGCGTCATCGGCACGTCCTTTTCTGAGTCCGGGCCTGCAACCGGCCCTGTGGCGCCAGGGCTTCCATACGGCGGACGCGGACTCGCGACCCCGCATAGCCCCCTGCCGATTGCCGGCCCGAACGAACCTGGTTTCAGCGATTGTCCATATCTATCGGAAGATCATCTTGAATTGAATTATTCTTTAAAAAGGAAGCTTCAGATCTCCATTACAGGCATGAATCAAGCGTGACTGGCACAGGCATGGCACAGGAAGGAGGCGCCAGACAAGCTATCCGGAAGCCGGCCAGCACGGATCGGTCGTACCGACTTCCGGGAAAGACGACCGATCGCTCAGCAAAACGGCATTCAGTGGGCGACGCGACTGGTGCCGTCGACGGTCAGGATGCGCACCCGCTCGCCGACCCGGAACACCTGGTTCGGCTGCACTTCCTGCACATAGGCCCGCATGCTGCCGTCATCCTCGCGCACGGTGATCTCCACGCCCTGGGTGCGGGTGACGCCCTCCTCCGCCGCGGCGCCGAGCAGGCCGCCGGCCACCGCGCCGATCACCGCCGCCACGGCGCTGCCCCGGCCCTCGCCGACGCCGCTGCCGGCCACGCCGCCGACGATGCTGCCGGCACCGGCGCCGATCGGCGTCTTGGTGCCCTCGATGCGCACCGGACGCAGGGTCACGATGGTGCCCATGCGCACGGTCTGCACGCTACGCGCCTCCCCGCGCGAATAGGATTCGCCGGTCAGGCTGGAGGCGCAGCCGCCCAGGGCCAGCATCACGGCAGTGAAAGAGGCGATCAACAGAAGGGGCTTGCGCATTGCAGTTACTCCGCAGAAGTCATGACAAACATTTAACTCCCGCCTCCCGTCCTTGTCACGGCGCCCCGCGACGATGCCCGCGCCGAACGGCCGGCGCCAGCCCACTTTCCGCCTGCCAACGGATCGGCTAGGGTGGCGGCGCGGAGGAACGCCATGGACTACTTCATCATCTTCATCACCACCGTGAGCGGGCTGTATTTTCACTGGTGGCTGTACGTACGCATCAAGCGCTGGATGGACCGCGACCTGGCCCTGTCGCTGGCCGGCTCCGACGATGCCCGGCGCGCCTACATGCTGGAGCGCCTGGCCGAGGCCGGGCGCCAGGGTGTCCGCCGCCGCGACCTGGCGCAGTGGCTGGAGCGGGCGGCGGCGGAGTATCCCGCGCCCTGAACTTCAGCTCCCCTCGGCGCCGTGGGCTTCCTCGAAGAAGTAGTCCTTCCAGGAAGCCGCCTTGTTCTTCAGCACGCCCAGCTCGTGGAGCTTCTCGGCATAGATGAAGGTACGCTGCGGGACGATGGTGAAGTCGTTTTCCTTATCCTCGACGATCTTCTCCACCAGTGCCGGCGCCAGCCTGGAGTTCTCCACGCGGATGTAGGTCTGCGCCGCGGCGCGCTTGTCGGCCTTGACGATCCGCTCGGCCTCGGCCAGGGCGGCGTAGAAGGCGCGGTAGGTCTTGGGATTCTCCTTGTGGAACTTCTCGGTGGTGTAGAGCACGTTGAAGGTCGCCGGTCCGCCGAGGATGTCGTAGGAGCTGATCAGCTTGCGCACCTTCGGGTTCTCCAGGGCCTGGTAATAGAAGGGTGCGCTGGAGAAATGCGCGCTGATCTCCGAGACGCCGGAGGTCAGGGCCGCGGTGGCGTCGGGATGCGGCAGGCTGACGCTGATGCCGTCGAAGCGCTGGAAGTGCTCCTTGCCGAAGCGCTTGGCCGCCTCGATCTGCAGGGTCCGCGACTGGAAGCCGACGCCGGCGGCGGGCACCGCGATGCGGTCCTTCTCGCCCAGGTCCTCCAGGGACTTCACCGCCGGGTTGCTGGTCAGCAGGTAGTTGGGCTGCGAGCCCAGCGCGGCGATGGCCTTGACGTTCTGCCGGCCGCGGGTGCGGTCCCACATGGTCAGCATCGGCGGCACGCCGGCCGACACCACGTCGAGGGCGCCGGCCAAGAGCGCCTCGTTCATCGCCGTGGCGCCGGAGATGCTGCGCCACTCCACCTGGATGTCGATGCCCTGCTCCTTGCCGTGCTTCTCGATCAACTTCTGGTCACGGACCACGTCGAGCAGCAGATAGGCGATGCCGAACTGCTGGGCGATGCTGATGCTGTCCTCGGCCTGGGCGAGCAGCGGGCCGCTCAGCAACCCGGCGAGCACGCCGGCGGCCAGTCGGGCGGGACGGAAAAACGGTTTTTTCTGCATGGGAAACCTCGGATGAACCCGCGCGAGGCTCGCGCGGGCGAAAAGCAAAACGGCGCGGCGGATCAGTCGCGATCCACGGCGAACGGCAGCCAGGCCTGACGGGTCGGCATGACCTCCAGGCGGTTGATGTTGATGTGCGCGGGCAGGCTCGCCACGTAGAAGATCTGCTCGGCGATGTCCTCGGCAGTCAGCGGCGTGGTGCCGCTGTACAGCCGGTCGGAGGCGACCTGGTCGCCCTTGGTGCGGACCAGGGTGAATTCGGTCTCGGCCATGCCGGGGGCGATGTCGGTGACCCGCACGCCAGTGCTGAGCAGGTCACAGCGCAGGTTGTAGGAGAACTGCTGGACGAAGGCCTTGGTCGCGCCGTAGACGTGGCTGCCCGGATAGGGCCACTGGCCGGCGACCGAGCCGAGGTTGACGATGCTCGCCCCCGCACCGCTGGCGATCAGGGTCGGCAGCAGCGCGTGGGTGACGTTGACCAGCCCGGTGACGTTGGTGTCGATCATGGTGTGCCAGTCGGCCAGCTCGACCTGCTGCGCCGCCTGCGGCGCCAGGGCCAGGCCGGCGTTGTTGATCAGCGCCCCGACCTGGCGGAAGGCTTCCGGCAGTTCGCCGACCACCTGCCGCACCGCGGCGGCATCGCGCACGTCGAGCGCGGCGACATGCACCGGCACCCGGCCGCCGAGTTCGTTCTGCAGCGCCTGCAGGCGCTCCAGACGGCGGCCGGTGAGGACCAGGGACCAGCCGGCGGCGGCAAAACGGCGCGCCGCGGCGCGGCCGAAACCGGAGGTGGCGCCGGTAATGAAGACGATGTTGCTCATCTGCAATGCTCTCGTTGCGACTACATGAAAGGGAAAAACGAAGGTTTCCGGGCCGTGTGAAAACGTAGCGAGCGAAGGCATGGCCGAGCGCAGTAGTTTTCACACAGCCTGCATCAGCGCTGCATGCCCCAGCGCTTGACGGTGCAGCGCTCGAGCAGGGCGAAGACCAGGCTCTCCACCAGCAGGCCGATGAGGATCACCACCACGAGGCCGGCGAACACCTTGTCGGTGTACAGCTCGTTGCGGTTCTGGAAGATGTACCAGCCGAGCCCGCCCTTGCCGGACGAGGCGCCGAACACCAATTCGGCGGCGACCAGGGTGCGCCAGGCGAAGGCCCAGCCGATCTTCAGGCCGGAGAGGATCGACGGCAGCGCGGCCGGGACCAGGATCAGGGCGACGAAGCGCAGCCCGCGCAGGCCGTAGTTGCGCCCGACCATGCGCTGGGTTTCCGGGACGCCGAGAAAGCCGGCGTAGGTGTTCAGCGCCAGCGACCAGAGCACCGAATGCACCAGCACGAAGATCAGGCTGCCCTCGCCCAGGCCGAACCAGAGCAGCGCCACCGGCAGCAGGGCGATGGCCGGCAGCGGGTTGAACATCGCGGTCAGGGTCGACAGCAGGTCGCGGCCGAGCTGGCTGGAGACCGCCAGGCTGGTCAGGACGAAGGCCAGCAGGATGCCGATCAGGTAGCCCTGGACCAGCACCGACAGGGAGATCGCCACCTTCTCCAAAAGCTCGCCGCTGGCCAGGCCCTCGGCCAGGGCACGGGCGACCTGCAGGAAGCCCGGCAGCAGAAGATCGTTGCCCTGCAGGCGGGCGAGCACCTCCCAGAGCAGCGCCAGCGTGGCGAGGATCAGCGACTTGCGCAGCCAGCCCTGCTGCCACAGGCGCTGCGCCAGCGACAGCTCGCGCTCGAGCGGCAGGTCGGTCAGGGGTTGCAGGGCGATTTCGTATTCCGGTCGCAGCGGCGGGATCTGGCTCATGGCGTGTTTTCCGTAGAGTCTTGGGTGAAAACGGGAAGATGCGGGAGCCGACCGCGTAGGGTGGGAAACGGCCGCAGGCCTTTCCCGCCAGCGGCATGGCCATGGTGGGCAATCGCTGCGCGAGTTGCCCACCCTACCCGGCTATCGCCAGCAAGCTGGCTCCTACGCGGCATGCACGGCGGCGGGGCTTTCCCCTTCCTCGAAGAGCAGCCGGTGGATGCGCCGGGCGGCGTGCTGGAATTCGGCGCTGCCGCTGCTGTGCAGGTCGAAGGCATGGCTGGCGACCTCGGCGCGGACCCGTCCCGGGTGCGGCGAGAGCAGCAGGATGCGGTTGCCGACCACCAGCGCCTCCTCGATCGAATGGGTGACGAACAGCAGGGTGAACTTCACCTCCTGCCAGAGTTCGAGCAGCTCCTCCTGCATCCGCCGCCGGGTCAGCGCATCCAGCGCGGCGAAGGGCTCGTCCATCAGCAGGATCTTCGGCTGCATGGCCAGGGCGCGGGCGATGGCCACGCGCGCCTTCATGCCGCCGGAGAGGGTGTGCGGGTAGGCGTCGGCAAACCTGGCCAGGCCGACCTTGTCCAGGTAATGCAGGGCGCGCGCCTCAGCCTCACGGCGGCTCAGGCTGCGCGTGGCCAGCAGCGGGAACATCACGTTCTGCCTGACCGTCTTCCACGGCGGCAGCTGGTCGAACTCCTGGAACACCGCAATGCGGTCGGGCCCCGGCTCGCGGACCTCGCGGCCGTCCAGGCGGATCGCGCCGTCGCGCGGGCGGATGAAGCCGGCCACCGCCTTGAGCAGGGTCGACTTGCCGCAACCGGAAGGCCCGAGCAGGACGAAACGGTCGCCCGGATCGACCTCGAAGCTGACCTCGTGGGTGGCGCGCACCACCCGCTCGGCGGTGCGGTATTCGAGGCTGACGCCCTCGACCTGCAGCAGCGGCTGGAAGGCCGTCGCCACGGCGGGCGCGGAATTCTGGAGAAAGGCGTTCATCGTCTCAGCTCCCCTGGGCCAGCCTGGGATCGGGGAAGAAGTAGTCCTGCCAGGACGCCGGCTTGTGCTTCAGCGCGCCGACCCGATGGAGGAACTCGGCCAGCGGATAGGTATTCTTCGGCGTCACGCTGAATTCGAACTTCTCGTTGTCGATGATCTTCAACAGCGCGTCCTTGTCGATCTTCGCCTTGGTCACGCGGATGTAGGTGTCCGCCGCGGCGGCCTTGTCCTTCTGGGCGAAATCGGCCGCCTCGGCCAGCGCGTCGACGAAGGCCCGGTAGGTCTTCGGGTTTTCCTGGCGGAATTTCTCGGTGCTGTACAGCACGGTCGGCGAGTTCGGCCCGAGCAGTTCGTAGGTGTCGAGCACCACGTGCACGTTGGGGTTTTCCAGCGCCTGGTTCTGGAACGGCGGGTTGGAGAAGTGGCCGGTCAGCTCGGTGGCGCCGCTGGTCAGGGCCGAGGTGGCCTCCGGGTGCGGCAGTGCGACCGTGTACTTGTCCAGCCGGTTGTAATCCTTGTCGCCCCACTGTCTGGCGGCGGCGTACTGCAGGAAGCGCGACTGGATGGAGACACCCACCGCCGGCACGGCGATGCGGTCCTTCTCGCCGAGGTCGGCGATGGTCTTGACCTTGGGGTTGTTGCTCAACAGGTAGTACGGGAAGTTGCCCAGCGAGGCCACGCCCTTGACGTTCTGCCTACCGTGGGTGCGATCCCAGACGGTCAGCAGCGGGCCGATGCCGGCTCCGGCGATGTCGATGGTGCCGGCCAGCAGCGCGTCGTTGACCGCCGATCCGCCGGACAGCTGGTTCCAGTCGACCTGGATGTCGAGGCCCTGCTCCTTGCCGTGCTTCTCGATCAGTTGCTGGTCGCGCACCACGTTGAGCAGCAGGTAGACGATGCCGAACTGCTCGGCGATGCGGATCCGGCCTTCGGCGTGAGCCGCCGCCGGGGTCAGCAGGCTGCCGGCGAGGCCGAGGCCCAGGGCGATGCCGCCGGCGAGGCGGCGAATCGCGGGAAAGCGTTTGCCTGGAAACATGGGAAGCTCCATAGATGAGTGACGAACAGGGATAGAGAGTCAGAGTCTGTTCATGCGCCGGTGCGACCGGGAACGCACGGGCGCGAGCGGCCAGCGGCGCACTCGTGCCCCGCACAGGGTCAGAACGGCGCGTCGCCCTGGATGGTCGTGCGATGCATCCGCCGCGGCAGGTGGTTCGGGCAGCCGGTGGCCAGGTGGATCAGCGCGCGGTTGTCCCAGAACAGCAGGTCGTGCTCCTGCCAGCGGTGGCGGTAGGTGAATTCGGGCCGGACGCTGTGGGCGAACAGCTCGGCGAGCAGCCGGCGGCTCTCGTCTTCCGGGACATCGAGGATGCGGGTGGTGAAGTTCTCGTTGACGAACAGGCCCTTGCGTCCGGTTTCCGGGTGGGTGCGCACCACCGGATGGACGACCTCCTTCACCTCTTCCAGCTGGGCCCGGGTCAGCGTCGGCCGCTGGATGCCCTCGAACACCTCGTCGGCATAGTGCGCGGTGTAGGAATGCACCGCGCGGCGTCCTTCGACGGCCTTGCGCAGCGCCTCCGGCAGGGTCTCGTAGGCGAGCTGCTGGTCGGCGAACAGAGTGTCGCCGCCCTCGGCCGGCAGTTGCCGGGCATGCAGCATGGCGCCGAGGCTGGGCAGCTCCTTGTACGACAGGTCGGAGTGCCAGAGCTTGCCGGCGTCGCCCAGACCGATGGGCCTGCCGTTCTCGACGATGTTGGAGATGATGAAGACCTCCGGATGACCGGCCAGCAGGAACTGCTTGAGCACATGGATCTGCAGCTCGCCGAAGCGGCGGCTGAAGGCGATCTGCTGCTCGGGGGTGATGTGCTGCTCGCGGAACACCAGCACCCGGTGGTCCAGGAAGGCTTGGTGGATACGGGCGAAATCCTCCGGATTGACCGGACGGGACAGGTCCAGACCGAGGACTTCGGCACCCAGCACGCCGTCGAAGGGACGGACGTCGAACGACTGGGCAGGAACGGACAACAAGGATTCAACCGCTGACATGGGATCTCCAAACGCATGATCGGGCATGACCCGAAGAAACTGGCGTGGATGCGAATGGCGCATCCATTTCTCTTCATGCGGCTCGGCGGTTGACCGGCAAGTACGCGACAGGTGCAATCTAATGGAATATAGAATTTTGTTTAAATAACTTTTTTGCCTAAGTTAATGACCGCTCCTTGCGGCGAGCGGGCGCTTCGGCAAGAGCGTCGGCCAGGCGGGGGACCGACGCCCGGCAGCCACCCCCAACGGAGGGCGGCTGCACTGCGAACGGCGTCAGTCCTTCTCGACCGGCTCGCCCATGGGCTCCGGGATCAGCATCAGCTTGCCGCCCATGTCACGACAGATGCCGGAGCGGGTCCTGCCGTCCGGCGCGGTGAAGGAGCCGGTGTCGCCGGCCTTCTTGCCTTCGCAGGCCTTGGCGGACCCTGCCGCCGAAGGCGGCGGACCCTTCCGCTCATGCTCCGGCATCACGGCGAGCTTGCCGTGCATGTCGCGGCAGATGCCGGTCATGGTCTTGCCGCCGGGACCGGCGAAGGACGCCGTGTCGCCGGCCTGCTTGCCTTCGCAGGCGGTGAAGGCGGCGGCCGGCGGTCCCATGTGCCCACCGCCCGGATGACCGGCAGGCGCTTCCCCGGCGGCGATCGCCAGGGGCGAGGCCAGGCAGGCCAGCAACGCGATATGACGGATGTACAGCATGTTTCACCTCTCTGGGGTAATGCGGGGGTGCCCATCAGAGCATAGCTACCCGTCGAGCGGTGACTCTTTACGCTTTTGATACAGTCCCTCGCCCGGTGCGGGCCGCTCAGATCCAGCCTTTCAAAGTCCTTGCATAAACTCCCCCGTGCAACGGGCCCACGCAGGAGCGTGGGCACGATCACCCCCGTCGTTGATGGCTCCCACGCTCCTGCGTGGGAGCCCAGGGCCGGGCGATCCGGCGCCGCAGGGATCCAGGAGCGCCCACGCGTAAGCGCGGGCACGATCAAAACCTCGAAAAGCAAAAGACCTTGAAAGGGCTACCGCTCAGATCACGAAGAAGCCGTGGGTGCCATCGCGGCCCAGTTGCTCGACCAGACCGAACTCCCAGTCCAGATAGGCCTGCATGGCCTCGCGGGGATTGTCGGTACCCTCGTAGGGACGCCGGTAGCGGTCACTGCGCGGCACCGCCAGGGCGGTCTCGCCCTCCTCCAGCGCCAGGCCGGCAGCGATCCAGGCCGCGGTGCCGCCGGCCAGGACGAACACCGGCCTGCCGGTCAGCGCCTGCAGCTCGTCCACCGCATAGCGCGCCAGCAGGCTGCTGCCGCAGGTGACCACGTAGCGTCCAGCCGGCGGCAGCTTCTCCAGGGCCTGCGGCAGCTGCGCGCGCAGCGCCCACCAGGCGCCGGGAATGTGCCGCCTGACGTAGTTGGCGCTGGTGGTGAAGTCCAGCACCCGGGTGTCGCCCTCGGCCAGCCAGGCCTGCAGGGTCTCGGGGGCGATGTCCTCGCTCTGCGGCGCAGGCGGCACCGGCGCCGACCAGCCGCCGCGCTCGGCGAACTCCGCAGCGCCCAGGCCGTCCAGCACATGCACCTCCCAGCCCATCTGCGCCAGCCAGGAAGCGCTCATGTTGGCGCGCACGCCGTCGTCGTCGGCCAGCACCAGGCGCGCGCCGCGCACGCTGGCGAAGTAGTCGGTTTCCTGGACCAGCTGGCCGCCCGGCGTGGAGCGCGCGCCCGGCAGGTGGCCGGCCTCGTATTCCTCCGGGGTGCGCACGTCGAACAAATAGGTGGTGCGCCCGGCCTCGCCCTGCCAGCGCGCCAGGTCGGCGCGGCTGGCGCGACCGACCCCGGCCTTGTCGGCCACCGCCCGGGCGGAGGCGGCGGCCAGCGCGCGGTTTTCGGCGGAGACTTCGGGGAATCTGCGGTTCTGCCCGTGCTCCAGCTGCTGGCCGGCCAGGGTCCAGCCGATGGTGCCGTTGCGCAGCGCCGCCACCTCGTTGGGAATCCCGGCGTTGACCAGCGACTGGGTGCCGATGATGCTGCGGGTGCGTCCGGCGCAGTTGACGATCACCCGGGTTGCGGGATCCGGCGCCAGCTCGCGCACCCGCAGCACCAGCTCGGCGCCGGGCACGCTGATCCCGTCGGGAATGCTCATGGTCTGGTATTCGTCGAAGCGCCGGGCGTCCAGCACCACCACGTCGGCCTTCTCGTCCAGCAGCGCCTTGACCTCCTCGGCGGCCAGCGACGGCGTGTGGCGCTCGGCCTCGACCAGCTCGCCGAAGGCCTTGCTCGGCACGTTGACGTCGATGAACAGTTCGCCGCCGGCGGCGCGCCAGCCGGCGAGGCCGCCCTCCAGCAAGGCGACGTCGCGGTAGCCCAGCGCCAGCAGGCGCTCGGCAGCCCGCTCGGCCAGGCCCTCGCCGTCGTCGTAGACGGTGACCGGCGTGCTGCGCCGTGGAACCCGCGCATAGACCTCGATATCCAGACGCGATAGCGGGATGTTGGCGGCGAACAGCGGGTGACCCTCGGAGAACGGCGCTTCCTCGCGCACGTCGAGCAGGGCCACTTCCTCGCGCGCCAGCAGGGCGGCGCGGATGTCGGCGAAGGAACGGGTGGCGATACGGCTCATGCGGGGACACTCTCCCTGGACAGATCCCAGATATTGGGTAGGACTTGGTTGGAATAACCGGAGATGAACGGCTTCTGGCTGCCGTCCGGCAGGTAGACGGCACGCCGCACGGCACCGATGTTGGCGCCGTAGACGTGGATGCTGATCGACGGCTGGTCGGCGCTGGCGTTGAACACCCGGTGGATGTCGCCGATCCGTGGCGACACCGCCTCGACCTGGCCGGGCAAGAGGCGCAGCGGATCGCCGAGCGGGCGCAGGCCCTCGGCGCTCACCTCGAAGTGCTGGGCGTCCTCGGCGCCGCGCAGCATGCCGATCAGGCCCCAGACCCGGTGATCGTGCACCGGCGTGGTCTGTCCCGGTCCCCAGACGAAGCTGACCACCGAGAAGCGCTGGCGGGAATCGGCGTGCAGCAGGTACTGCTGGTAGCGCTCCGGGTCGGGCCGGGCGAAGGCCTCCGGCAGCCAGTCGTCGTGAAGGACCAGTTCGCGCAGCAGCAGCCGGCCTTCGCGCAGTACGCTCTCCTCGTCGTCGTGCCGGTCGAGCAGCTCGCCCAGGGCACCGACGAAATTGCGCAGGCGGTCCAGGCGCAGGGGGGATTGACTCATCGTCGCTCATCCATTGTGTGACAAGATGGCGCCACGTTACCAAGCGCCATATCATTATCAAAATGCACTTTATTCATAAGCTAATATGCTAATAACGCATGAAAACAGATGACATCGAAGCCTTCGTCGCCGTCGTCCGCTGCCAGTCGCTGAGCCTGGCCGCCGACAGCCTGCAACTGACCCAGTCGGCGATCACCCGCCGCGTGCAGAATTTCGAGGACGACCTCGGCACCCTGCTGCTCGACCGCAACACCAAGCCCCTCAAGCCGACGGCCATGGGCCTGCGGGTCTACGAGCAGTGCCGCGAGGTGCTGCGCAGCATGGACGTGCTGCGCGAGATCGTCGCCCGCGACGCCCCGCCCAGCGGCACCCTGCGCCTGGGAGTGCCGCAGACCATCGGCGACGTGGTGCTGCTCGACACCCTGGAGCAGTTGAGGAACACCTATCCCGACCTGCAGACCCAGGTCTCCAGCGGCTGGGGCAGCACCCTGCTCGAACGCCTGGAGAACCTCGAACTGGACGCCGTGGCGGCGCTGTTTCCCGCCAGCAAGAGCTTTCCCGAGGGCATCGCTGCCACCTCCCTCGGGCGCCTGCAGCTTTTGGTGGTGGCCGCCCGCGGCAGCTTGGAAAGGCGCGGCGGCAAGCTCGCCGACTGCTGCGAACGCGGCTGGGTGCTGAACCCGGAAGGCTGCGGCTTTCGCGCCGGCCTGCAGCACGTCCTGGCCGAACAGGGCCTGAAGCTGCAGATCAACCTGGAAACCTTCGGCAGCGAACTGCAGCTCGGCCTGGTGGCGAAAAACCTCGGCCTCGGCCTGGTTCCCGAACCGCTGCTTTTGGCCAGCCGCTACCGCGAGCAGCTTGAAGTCGTCGCCCTCGCCGACTTCAAGCCGACGGTCGACCTCTGGCTGCTGCAGCCGCGCTTCGTCGGCAACCTGCACGGCGCCATCGAACTGTTCGGCAGCCTGGTGGCCCGCCACCTGGCCTCGCCGCCGACGGTGGGTGGCGCTTAAACGGGGGCGGACTCATTCGTGGCGGGTGGTGCCCTGTAGGGTGGAAAACGACCGCAGGTCTTTTCCACCGGGCATGGCGGGAGGAACGCCGATTGGTAGAAAACGCGGTGCGGTTTCCAATCAGTCTGCGCTGGCGGCAATCGACCCAAACCTGCCGGTCACGTCAGGCAACAAGCGGCCAAATGCGGTCATCCGATTCGTTACTGCCTGCGGCTCATTTGTGCTTACCGGCAGCCCAGTCAGCTTCAAATCTGATGCGGAATTTGGCCTCGTTAGCCTGGAAAACCAGCGCTCTTAACTACCTGTCCACCAGCTCCGGAACAGACCACATTTCCGCGTTCAGTCGCACCATCCACACTGGTTCCAGTGCCAATCCAAGGCCTCTGGGCTTACTCGGTGAGAATTTTGTTTTGGGTGGCGAAGCGGGGAACCATTCAACTTTCCGTACTCGGTACCTTCCAGTTTTGGTGACACCCGTACGACCATCGTCTTGGACTCGATGGCGATCAGCCCTAGATCGAACAAGGTATGGATGTCCGCCCGTAACAGCAGCCCATTGGATACAACGTTGGTGTGGTCGCCCTTATAAGGGTGGACATGCGCGGCCTCGAGCACGGCGGGTAGGTTGCACCCTGTAATGGCACAGGCGTCACCATAGGCGTCCATTAGAGCTTTGCGAAAAGCGGGTTGCCCTCTGCGACGGATGATGTCAGCGGTTACGCGCTTTCTGGCATCGGCTACGTCTGTGGGATCAAAGGTGGCTGTTTGCTCAGCAGCATCCTCGGCGACTGCTAGTGCTTCCTCGACAGGATTCGAAACCCGTCGAATAGAGACGCCAAATCGGCTCCCCGATGATGCGTCGGGGTAAATTTCCCAAATGCCATGCTGAGCCGAATCGTAAATCTCAAAGATGCCCTCGCCGACCTTGAACAGCCTGTCGTAGCGGTTGCCCTGATCAGTCCTCCGAGGCTTTTTATTTTGCGAGTAGCCAGTCCGGGCAGGGGCATTAACTGCCATCATGTAGAGGTCTGCCAGGTTCTTGGTGTTGTACCCCGGATCACGGGCGATGATCCAATCTTCGACCTGCTTTCGACTGGCGGTGCCCCCAAGTTGAGTTACTGCAGCAAGGGCTTTCTCCCAGGTGCGACTGTCTTCGAGGTTGCCTAAACCTGTGTCTTTTTCGGGAGTTTTGCCTTGAATGAGCTGGATCAGCCTGACCTTCATGTCCGTACCAACATTCACGGCAGGCTTAAGGCCAGGTATCCACGGCAAATCCAGTTCATCGAGCACTGCTGAGATGTTCTGCATTCGGTACTCGAATGCCTTCGTGGTGCGATCAAACTGAGCGGCCAGTTCCTGATAGACCTGTTTCTTTGAGTAGCTAACTCCGGCCTCTTGCTTCTCTGCCATTCGGCGGTAGGCCTCGACAGAGGCGAGAAGCTCTTCGTTGCTCCAGCCCTTGGCCATAGTTAGTCCTCCCTTGAATGCTATGTCTGGCGTTTAGGCGAACTGCTGCTGAGCGCGCTGCCACAGTTCGTGCGCGTCATTGATTAGGCTGACGGCAATCGACTCCCTCGTCTCCGGATCTCGAAGGAGCGCCAGGTCCTCATTGGAAGGGGCGTTGAGGTTCACATTGACCTTCGGGTACTTCCAGAACAGGTAGCCCGAATTGCGAGTGCTGGGTGCGATCTCTCGACTCAGCACCAATAGGCGCTCCCGGTCTTCCGGGAACTGCTCGCCGTCACAGTAGTAGCCACAGTAGAGACGGTGGTTGAGCTCAATGTACACGCCACCCTTCATAAAGTTGAAGGGGAAGTGGATGCCGATGAATTTGCTGTTTTTGGTCTTCTTGTAATAGGCGGAAATCGCCTCCTTCGTGGCCGTAATTTCGGGTTTGCCGAGGTGCGGATACTGGCTCGCTTGGCAAGCCGTCATGCGCTCCCAAATATCGAACTGTAGGTCGGCCAGTACGGACTTGAATGCATGGTTGATGTCGGCGATCAGGAAGAGGTTCTCGCCATGCAGGATCTGTTCTTTCAGCTTGCTCATGTAGATCTCGCCCTGGTCACTGGATGTCAGCTTTTGGAGTAGTTCGATGTATTGGAAAACGCTTTCCCGCACGCCGGGCTCGCGGGCAACCAGTGGGATGCAGTCCTTCAGCCAAGCGATGATCTCAGCTTCGTAGCTGAGAAGAATTACAGGCAGGGACTTGCGACTCTGTTCACTGGGCTCGGCACCATCCAGGGTGAGGTATGTTGTCCAAATCTTGCGGTAGCCTTCCGCCTGCATTCGCAGATGGTAGCGCCAGAGCTGCTCGTCCTGGTCGCTAGCATAGATCTTGTTCTCGATGATCACTGCCTGCCCGGATGGGTTACGGACCAGGATGTCGATGTTCTGGTACTCGACCTCGACAATTGCGTTCTCTGAATCGAAGTCCTGGATGCCAAGTCTCTTCAGCAGGAGATCCAGCAGTGCTGTTCCCTGATTGTGGGCAGCATTAGGGGCGAGCAGGAAGGCGAGGAAGCGCGAGTGAAGCCGAACCTCGTCACTTGAACTGCGGAGTACAGAGAAGAGATTGAAGCCTGCCGGGCGATGATACCTCGCACGCAGCAGAGCCACAGTTGGCAAAAATTCGTCCATAAGAGAGGATCCCTGATTAAGGCCGAGTTACAGCGCGCAGTATCAGGCAAACCACGCCCTGCTGTAATGGCTATTTGATTCCGTATGGATACCAGCCACTCGGGGCGCCATACGGCCAAGCAAGTCTCCCTCGTTCAGTTCCTGCAGCATCTGCCCGAGAGCAACGGGGAGCCGATCATGATCCCCTTCACGTCCCCCTCCTCCTCACCACCACAATCCCCACCCGCATCCCGAACAACCTGAACACGCTGTCCAGGGTCGCCACCGTGGGGTTGCCGGCGTCCTGTTCGAGCTGGCGCAGGGTGCGCAGGGAGAGTTTGCACATGCGGGCGAAGTCGGTCTGGTTCAGGCCGGTGACGCGCAGGCGCAACTGGCGGATCGCGCCGCCGAAGCTCAGGGTGCCATCGGCCAGTTGCTGGCGGATTTCGTCGAGCACCGCGCCGCGATCCTCTTCCGGCTTTTTCATAGCAGTCCCCAGCGGCGCAAGGTGGCTTCCAGGCGGCCCGGCAGGATGGTCGGCGCCTTCCAGGTCTGTTCGGGCAGGTCCTGCAGCAGCAGGCCGATGGCGAAGCCGAACGAAGGTGGATGGCTTCGGCCATCCACCCTACCCAGTCCGAACCCACGCGGCACGCATGAAAACCACCCACAAAATGCAAATAAGGCAAATTAACGGCAGTAAAATTTAAAACCTAGGAATATTAATTTATAAGAAAATCGAATTTCAGATTGCTCTCTTATGCATGCAGTATTGGGCCACCACTTCCTGCAGGCCCATGAACCGGCGCTACAGATGGCTGGCCCACCGGACCACCGGACGACTCGGCATCGTGACAGTCGCCCCAGGTGCATTCCGATGAGCATCACTCCACTTCGCAACCCTTCCCGGGCAGCCGCGGGCTCGCCCATCCGCCCCGGCAGCCCGGGCTTCTCCGCGCTGCTTGAACGTCTCGGCGAGGAATTCGCCGGGCGTGCCGCCGACTACGACCGCAGCGGCGAGTTTCCCCAGGAAAACTTCCGCCGTCTGCATCAGGAAGGCCTGCTGGCCCTGACCATTCCCCTGTCCCAGGGCGGTCTGGGCGGCGGACTGGCCGAGGCCGTCGAGGCCATCGGCGCGGTGGCCAAGGGCGATCCGTCCACCGCGCTGATCCTGGCGATGCAGTACCTCCACCACAACCGCCTGCAGGACAACCCGCAATGGCCGGAAGCGCTGCGCCGGCGGGTGGTCCGCGAGGCCGTCGAGGACGGCGCGCTGATCAACGCGCTGCGCGTCGAGCCGGCGCTCGGCTCGCCCTCGCGCGGCGGCCTGCCGGCCACCGTCGCCCGGCGCACGCCCGAGGGCTGGCGGATCAGCGGCAGCAAGCTCTACTCCACCGGCAGCCACGGGCTGACCTGGTGCAACGTATTCGCCCGCAGCGACGACCCCGACCCGCTGGTCGGCGTCTGGCTGGTGCGCAAGGACAGCCCCGGCATCCGCATCGTCGAGGACTGGGACCACCTGGGCATGCGCGCCACCTGCAGCCACCGCATCGACTTCGACGAGGTGCTGGTGCCGCTGGAGCAGGCGATCAACGTGGCGCCGGCCAGCCGCCGGAGCACCGATACCGAACTCGACGCCGAGGGCCTGCTGTGGATGGGCGCCCTGCTCGGCGCCCTCTACGACGGCGTCGCCCGCGCCGCCCGCGACTGGCTGGTCGACTGGCTGAAGCAGCGCACGCCGAGCGCGCTCGGTGCGCCGCTCGCCAGCCTGCCGCGCCTGCAGCAGCTGGTCGGCGAGATCGACAGCCTGCTGCTGGTCAACCGCAGCCTGCTGGAGACCGCCGTCGCCCGGCGCCTGCCGCCCGAGGCCAGCGGCCAGCTCAAGCACCTGGTCACCGACAACGCCATCCGCGCGGTGGAGCTGGCCCTGCAGGCCTCCGGCAACCACGGCCTGAGCAGGAACAATCCCCTGGAGCGGCACTACCGCGACGTGCTGTGCGGACGCATCCACACGCCGCAGAGCGATGTCGTGCTGGTCAAGGCCGGCCAGGCCGCGCTGGGCCTCTAGCACATCCACTGCCCCCGAACCCATTACCCGACTCTCACGGAAGCGATTCGCATGACCTTCAACTCCAGCCTCTCCCGCCGTCGCCTGCTCGGTCTGGCCGGCACCGCCGCCGCGGCGGCCGCCGTCGGCCGCTTCGCCTGGGCCGCCGATCCGCATGCCCACGCCGGCCACGCCGCGCCGGCGCAAAGCTTCGCACTCGACGCCAAGGGCTGGGCGCTGCCGGCGCCGCGCAAGCTCAAGCTGGCGACCAACCTCAACGCCATCTGCCTGGCCCCGGTCGCGGTGGCCGACAGCCAGGGCTTCTTCCGCAACCACAACCTGGAGGTCGAGTTCGTCAACTTCGGCCACTCCACCGAGGTGCTGCTCGAATCCCTGGCCACCGGCAAGGCCGACGCCGCCACCGGCATGGCGCTGCGCTGGCTGAAGGCGCTGGAGCAGGGCTTCGACGTCAAGCTGACCGCCGGCACCCACGGCGGCTGCCTGCGCCTGATCGCCCAGGAGAACGGCCCGCGCCGCTTCGAGGAACTCAAGGGCAAGACCATCGGCGTCACCGACATGGCCAGCCCGGACAAGAACTTCTTCTCGCTGATGCTCAAGCGCCACGGCGTCGATCCGGTCCGCGACGTGAACTGGCGGACCTACCCGATCGACCTGCTCGGCACCGCCCTGGAGAAAGGCGAGATCCAGGCGGCCAGCGGCTCCGACCCGATGATGTACCGCCTGCGCAACCAGCCGGGCAAGCGCGAGCTGTCCACCAACCTGGTCGAGGAATACGCCAACCTCAGCTGCTGCGTGGTCGGCGTCGGCGGCAATCTGGTGCGCAAGGAAAAGCCGGTCGCCGCCGCCGTCACCCACGCCATCCTCCAGGCCCACGCCTGGGCGGCGCAGCACCCGGAAACCGTGGCCCAGGACTTCCTCAAGTTCGCGGTCAACACCAATTCCGAGGAGATCCACGCCATCCTCAACGAGCACACCCACGCGCACTACTCGGTGGGCAAGGCCTTCGTCGATGAGATCGCCGTCTACGCCCGCGATCTGAAGGCCGTGGAAGTGCTGCGCGCCAGCACCGATCCCCGGAAATTCGCGGAGAGCATCCATGCCGACGTATTCAGCTGAATTGCCGCGGCGGGCCGCCGCCCGCCCCTTCGCCGTGTGGAAGACCGGCCTGCTGGCGGCCGCCGGCTGGCTGGCCTTCGCCCTCTACAGCAGCGAGGCGCCCAACGCCATCCGCGACTGGCCCTATACCCGCGAACTGGCCAACCTCTCGCTGGCCATCGCCGCCCTTTTGGCGCTGATCGCCCTGCTCCCCGGCCCGACCGCCCGGCTCGCCGAGCGCCTGCGTCCGGCCGGCCCGTGGCTGCTCGCCCTGCCGCTGCTGCTCGGTTTCTGGCAACTCGCCACCGCCAAGCTGGGGCTGCTGCCGGTGCCCTTCTTCGCCCCGCCGCAGGCACTGCTGGAGGTCTACGCCGAGGACTGGCCGCGCCTCGCCGAGAGCCTGCTGCACTCCTTCTGGCTGCTCGCCAACGGCGTGCTGCTCGGCTCGGTGTTCGGCTTCCTCGCCGGGGTGTCGATCGGCTGGTCGCAGCGCATCGGCTACTGGCTGCACCCGGTGCTGCGCATCCTCGGCCCGGTGCCGTCCACCGCGCTGCTGCCGATCTGCTTCTTCATCTTCCCCAGCAGCTGGGGCGCCAGCGTGTTCCTGATCGCCCTGGCGACCTGGTTCCCGGTCACCGTGCTGACCTGGTCGGGCGTCGCCAGCGTCGACCGCGCCTACTACGACGTGGCGCGCACCCTGGGCGCCAGCGAGCGCTTCCTGATCTTCCGCGTGGCGATCCCGGCGGCCCTGCCGCACGTCTTCGTCGGCCTGTTCATGGGCCTCGGTGCGTCCTTCTCGGTGCTGGTGGTAGCCGAGATGATGGGCGTCAAGGCCGGCCTCGGCTGGTACCTGCAATGGGCCCAGGGCTGGGCGGCCTACGCCAACATGTACGCCGCGCTGCTGGTGATGGCGCTGCTCTGCTCGGGGCTGATCACCGCGCTGTTCCTGATCCGCGACCGCGTCCTGTCCTGGCAGAAAGGAGCCGTGAAATGGTGAGCGCCAGCCTGAAGACCGCAGCCCCGGCGCGGGGCCTGCACCTGGAAGTGAAGAACCTCAGCCACGCCTTCGACCTGGGCAAGACCAGCCTGCCGGTGCTCAATCAGGTCGACCTGAGCCTGCAGCCGGGCGAGAGCGTCGCCCTGCTCGGCCCCTCGGGCTGCGGCAAGTCGACCCTGCTGCGCCTGGTCGCCGGGCTGGAGGCGCCGCTGTCCGGGCAGATCCTGGTCGACGGCCAGCCGATTGGCGCGCCCGATCCGTCGCGCATCCTGGTGTTCCAGGACCCGACCCTCTACCCCTGGCGTACCGTGTGGGACAACGTCGCCCTCGGCCTGCAGGCCCGCGGCCTGATCAAGGACCAGCGCGAACGGGTCGACGCGGTGCTGGCCAAGGTCGGCCTCGGCGAGTTCCGCGACGCCTATCCGCGCCAGCTTTCCGGCGGCATGGCCCAGCGCGCCGCGCTGGCCCGCGCGCTGGTCAACGAACCGCGCCTGCTGCTGCTCGACGAGCCCTTGGGCAAGCTCGACTCGCTGACCCGCATCGCCATGCAGGGCGAACTGATCCGCCTGTGGCAGCAGCAGCGCTACAGCTCGCTCCTGGTCACCCACGACGTGGAGGAAGCCCTGCTGCTCTGCGACCGGGTGCTGGTGTTCAGCAACCGGCCGGCGCGCATCCTCGCCGAGCTGAAGGTCGAGCGCCTCTACCCGCGCCACCGCGACGACCCGCACCTGGTCGAGCTGCGCCAGCAGGCGCTGGAGCTGCTCGGGCTGGGCAGCAGCTGGTAATCGAGACAGCTCCCCCAGGGCAATGCGGCCCCCCGACACGACGCCCCGATGGCCGGGCTGGTACTCTTGCCGCATCGACTTCGACTTCCCGCGAGCGGATGCGGCCTGCCGCTCCGCTCGCGGGGCCGGGGCAAGACGTTCAACCGTTCGTTGTGGGGGGAAAGTGAATGCCTTTACTGGCCGGAATTCTCAGCGCTCTCGCGCTGCTGCTGGCTGTAGCCACCATCGTCGGCGTGATCGCGCCGTCGCTGTTCAGGAACAGGAAGACCGGGCAGGTGCCGAAGCGCCTGTCGGTGCTGGTCTGGGGATGCATTGCCGTACTCGTGGCCATGATCCTCGCCGGCAGCCAGGTACCGCCGCCGCCAGCTCCCCCGGCCGCGGCCGGAACGCCGGAGGCCGCTTCCGCCCGGGCAGCGCCGCCGGGCTGAAAGCCCCTCCACCGCCGGACCGCCTGCACGCCGCCCGGCGGCCTTCCCCGGGCCGCTGCGGATAGCCGCCGGACAACCTTCCGCAACCCCTCCCATTTCAGCCGCTAGGCTCCCTCCTCTCTCGCCCGCCGACGACTGTAGTGGTCAATTAATTCTGGACACAGTTTCAGGAGCTCAGGCCGCCAGCGCCTCCATGGCCCGGTCGGCTTCGGCGTCGACGTCCTCGGCCTCTATTCGCAGAAGCTCGACGGCGGGCCCGGCAATACATTCGTATTTAGCATATTAGAATATGCAAAAAATGAATTTCCATCATCAAGAAACGCTCTGTAGCCTTCTAAGCAACCAGCCGGACAAGATCCTTTTCTTATAAGAGAAGAACAGGCCCTTGTCCTATCCAACCCTCGTACAGGCAGGAGCCCGGCACATGAGCGTTCAGATTCTCGGCATGATCGGCCATCGACTTTCCTCGGAAACCATCGCCCCGGTGGGGCCGGTGTTCGACAAGAACTACATCCGCAACTTCGCCCAGGCGCACGAGAACGCCGGCTTCGACCGCATCCTGGTCGGCTACTGGTCCGATCAGCCCGACGGCTTCCTGGTCACCGCCCTGGCCGGCCTGTCCACCAGCCGCATCGGCCTCTTGCTCGCGCACCGCCCGGGCTTCGTCGCGCCGACTTTGGCCGCGCGCAAGCTGGCCACCCTCGACCAGCTGCTCGACGGCCGCCTAGCGCTGAACGTGATCAGCGGCGGCAGCGATACCGAGCAGCGCAAGGACGGCGACTTCCTCGACCACGACCAGCGCTATGCGCGCACCGACGAGTTCCTCGAGGTGGTGCGCAAGACCTGGACCGCCGGGCAGCCGTTCGACCACCAGGGCGAGTTCTATCAGGTCGAGCAGGCCTTCTCGGCGGTCAAGAGCGAGCAGAAGCCGCACCTGCCGGTGTATTTCAGCGGCGCCTCGGACGCGGCCATCCGCGTCGCCGGCAAGCACGCCGACGTCTACATGCTGTGGGGCGAATCCCTGCAGCAGACCCGCGAACTGGTCGAGAAAGTGCGCACCGAAGCCGCCAAACACGGCCGCCACATCGAGTTCAGTGTGTCCTTCCGGCCGATCGTCGCCGCCACCGAGGACGCCGCCTGGGCCAAGGCCGAGGTCATCCTGAGCCGCGCCCGCGCGCGCCATGAAGTGGCCCGCCCGGAACTCTCCCTCAAGCCGGAAAGCATCGGCGCCCAGCGCCTGCGCGCCACCGTGGCCCAGGGCGAGCGGGTCGACAAGCGCCTGTGGACCGGCATCGCCGGACTGGTCGGCGGCGGGCACAACTCCACCGCGCTGGTCGGCACCCCCGAACAGGTCGCCGACGCCCTGATCGACTACTACGACCTGGGCATCCGCAACATCCTGATCCGCGGCTTCGACCCGCTCAACGACGCCGTCGACTACGGCCGCGAGCTGATCCCGCTGATCCGCGCCAAGGCGGCCGAACGCGACCTGCAGAACAGCGCCCGCCGCGCCTGACCCTCTCCCACGCCGCACCATCCGGCGCGACCGCACCAGCGGAGCGCTCCACACCCTTTTGTGGAGACCGCTTGATGACCGATCCGCTGCTCGCCCCGGCGAGCCTCCTTCCCCTGCCCGACCGCGAGACCGACCGATGAGCCGCCAGATCCACCTGGCCGGCTTCCTGCTCGCCGGCCCCGTCGTCCACAGCCATGCCGTCTGGCGCCACCCAGACACCCTCGGCGACTACCTCGATCCCGAGTACTACGCGCGCAGCGCCCGGGTACTGGAGGAAGGCCTGTTCGACCTGCTGTTCTTCGCCGACCGCTTCGCCATCGGCGACCAGTTGGGCGGCTCCCGCGAACTCGCGCTGCGCTACGGCGCCCAGGACGCCACCCGCCTCGACCCGCTGCCGATCCTCTCCTACCTGGTCGGCCAGACGCGCCGGCTCGGCCTCGGCGTCACCCGCTCGACCACCTACTACGAACCGGCCCACGTGGCCCGCGCGCTGGCCACCCTCGACCACCTGTCGCGCGGACGCGCCGCCTGGAACATCGTCACCTCGATGAACGACAGCGAGGGCCGGCTGTTCGGCAAGGACCGCCATCTGGAACACGACCTGCGCTACGACCGCGCCGACGAGTTCATCGAGGTCGCCCTGAAGCTGTGGAGCAGTTGGGCACCGGGCGCGCTCAAGCTCGACCGCGAACGGGGCATCCTCGCCGACCCGGCCGGGGTCCGCGACGTCGCCCACCACGGCGAGTGGTTCAAGGTCGAAGGTCCGCTGAACATCCCGCGCAGCCCGCAGGGCCGCCCGCTGCTGATCCAGGCCGGCTCCAGCGGCCGCGGCCGGCGTTTCGGCGCGCGCTGGGCCGAGGCGATCTTCAGCATCCACGGCAACCTGCCGGCCATGCGCGCCTTCCGCGACGACGTGCGCCGGCAGGTGGTCGCCCAGGGCCGGGCGGCGGACCAGTGCAAGGTGCTCACCGCGGTGATGCCCTTCATCGGCGGCAGCGAGGCCGAGGCGCGCGCCAGGCGCGACCGCCACAATGCCCTGGCGCGCCCGGAGATCGGCCTGGCGACCCTCGCCGCGCAGCTCAACTTCGACTTCTCCGCCTTCCCCCTGGATACCCGCCTGGAAGCGATCGCCGCACAGCCCGGGACACCGCCGGCGGTGGCCGAGAAGCTGCGCGCGCTGGGCGCCTCGCTGAGCCTCGGCGAACTCGCGCAAAGCTTCGCCAGCAGCGTGCGGGTGCCGCAGCTGGTGGGCACCGGCGTGCAGATCGCCGAACAGCTGGCGGAGATCTTCAACGCCGGCGGCTGCGACGGCTTCGTGATCTCCCCCGGCTACCTGCCGGGCTCCTTCGCCGAATTCGCCGAGAGCGTGGTGCCGCACCTGCAGCGCCTGGGCCTTTACCGCCGCGCCTACGAGGGCACGACCCTGCGTGAACACCTGGGCCTCGGCCCCCTGGAGGCCTGAATGGGCACCCCCACGACCGCCGAGGACTGGCTGGCGCTGGCCCGCGAGATCGGCGAGGAATTCACCCGCGACATCGCCCGCCGCACCCGCACCCGCGAACGCCCCGACGCCCAGCTGCGGCGCCTCAAGGACAGCGGCCTGACCAACCTGGCGATCCCCCGCGAGCTGGGCGGCGCCGGCCAGCGCTGGTCGCTGATCGTCCGCACCATCCGCGAACTGGCTGCCGGCGACGGCTCGGTCGGCATGCTCTACGGCTACCACCAGCTCAACCTGGTCAACCTGCGCCGCGAGCCGCAGCCGCGCCGCGACCGCCTGCTGGCGGAAATCGCCGAACGCCGGCTGTGGCTGGCCGGGGTGGTCAACCCGCGCGACGGCGACATCCTCGCCACGCCGGACGGCGAGGGTTTCCGCCTCGACGGCCGCAAGGGCTTCTGCAGCGGCGCGGCCTTCGCCGACCTGCTCAGCGTCAGCGCGCGGCATGCCCGCGACGGCCGGCGGCTGATGGCGCTGATCCCCGCCGATCGTCCCGGCCTGCACTACGCCGACGACTGGGACCACTTCGGCGTGGAGCGCAGCGACAGCGGCAGTTTCGTCCTCAGCGAGGTGCGCGCCGAGCCCGGCGAAGTCATCGCCAACGACCTGGAGGACGGCGACGACTTCTCCGCGGTGATCCGCACCCCGGTCAACCAGTCCGCCTTCACCCAGTTCTACCTCGGCAACGCCCTCGGCGCGCTGCGCGCGGCGCGCGCCTACGTGCACCGCGAGGGCCGCGCCTGGCTGCACGCCGGGGTCGACAAGGCCCATCAGGACCCACTGCTGGTCAGCCAGTTCGGCGAGCTGTGGATCGCCCTGCAGGGCGCCATCGCCCTGGCCGACCGCGCTGCGCTCAAGGTCGACGAACTGCTCGCCGCGGACGAGGCCTTCAGCGCCGAGCTGCGCGGCGAGGCCGCCGTCGAGGTGGCCAGCGCCAAGGTGCTCGCCGCCCGCACCGCGCTCGACGTCACCAGCCGGGTGTTCGAGGTGATGGGCGCGCGCGCCACCCACAACCGTTACGCCTTCGACCGCTTCTGGCGCGACACGCGCACCCACAGCCTGCACGACCCGCTCGCCCACAAGCTGCTGGAAGTCGGCGAATACGCCCTGAACGGCCAGTACCCGCCGGTGCGGGCCTACACCTGAGGACACGCCATGCCCGGAAAACGCTTCAAACGCCTGCTCGGCGCCGCGCTGCTCGGCAGCTCCCTGCTCGCCGGCGTCCAGGCCTTCGCCGCCACCCTGGTGGTCGGCGACCAGAGCTTCAACAACCGCACGGTCATGGAGGCCGCCGGGGTGCTCGCCGGCCTGCCCTACGAACTGGAATGGAAGCAGTTCACCGCCGGCTCGCCGGTGGCCGAGGCGCTGAACACCGGCAGCCTCGACGTGGGCCTCCTGGGCGACGCGCCGCCGCTGTTCCTCGGCGCACTGGGCGCGCCGATCAAGGTGATCGGCGTCAGCACCCAGAACCTCGACGGGGTGGCCATCCTGGTCCGCAAGGATTCGCCGATCCACAGCCTGGCGGACCTGCGCGGCAGGAGCGCGGCGATCTGGAAGGGCTCCTGGAGCCAGCAGCTGCTGTTCACCGCCCTGGAGCGGGCCGGGGTTTCCCCCGACGAGGTGCAGCTGCGCTACCTCGGCGCGCTGGACGCCTCCCACGCCCTGGAGGGCGGCGCCGTGGACGTGATCGCCACCTGGGAACCCTACGTCACCCAGCAGCTGCGCAACGGCGCGCGCATCCTGAGCACCGCCGAGGGCCTGATCCCGGCGCAGAGCTTCGTCGTCGCCACCGACAAGGCCATCGCCGACAAGCGCGAACTGCTCGGCGACTTCCTGCGCCGCCTGCAGCAGGCCCGCGACTGGGTCCGCCAGGACCCGGCCAACAGCGAGAAATACGCCGACACCTGGGCCGAGCTGACCCGCGCCGAACGCGACATCGCCCGCCGCTGGTTCTCCGGCGCGGCCATCCGCGTGCGGCCGATCGACGACCAGGCGGTCGCCGAAGCCCAGAAGACCGTGGATTTCTTCAGCCGGATCGGCCTGATCAAGGGCTACCCGGCCGGAAGCCTGTTCGACGCCTCTTTCAAC
This sequence comes from Azotobacter chroococcum, assembly GCF_002220155.1. Classification (NCBI taxonomy): domain Bacteria; kingdom Pseudomonadati; phylum Pseudomonadota; class Gammaproteobacteria; order Pseudomonadales; family Pseudomonadaceae; genus Azotobacter; species Azotobacter chroococcum. The sequence goes on from NZ_CP011835.1 coordinate 2,694,399, forward strand.
CGTTACCTGCAGTCGCCGCCCGCGCAGGCGGCCCGTTAAGGAGATTCTTCATGAACGCCATCACCCAGATCGCCCCGGTCAAGGAGCGCGTCAGCGCCGCCGAATGGGAGGCCCGCGTCAAGCTGGCCGCCGCCTACCGCCTGGCCGCCCGGCTGCGCTGGACCGACCACATCTACACCCACTTCTCGGTGCGCGTGCCGGGGCCGGACCGGCACTTCCTGATCAACCCCTACGGCCTGGCCTTCGACGAGATCACCGCCTCCAGCCTGGTCAAGGTGGACATCGACGGCACCCTGCTCGACGACCCCACGGGCCTCGGCATCAACCGCGCCGGCTACGTGATCCACAGCGCCATCCACGGCGCCCGCGAGCACACCCACGCGGTGCTGCACACCCACACCACGTCCGGCATCGGCGTATCGGCGCAGCAGGACGGCCTGCTGATGATTTCCCAGCACGCCATGCGCTTTCACAAGCGCCTGGCCTACCACGACTACGAAGGCATCGCCCTGGACCTGGACGAGCAGCAGCGGCTGATCGCCGACCTCGGCGAGCACGACGCGCTGATCCTGCGCAACCACGGCCTGCTCACCAGCGGCCGGAACATCGAGGAAGCCTTCTACAACCTCTATTTCCTGGAGCGCGCCTGCGCCGCCCAGCTGGCCGCGCAATCCGGCGGCGCGGCGCTGCACTTCCCGCCCGAGGCGGTGGCGGAAAAGGCCGCGCGGGGGTTCGAGCTCGCCATCGCCCAGGGCCGCCCGCAATCCCACTGGGACGCCTACCTGCGCCAGCTCGAGCGCGACGATGCGGGTTTCGCCCTCTGACGCAAGGAGCCTCGTGATGAAAAGCACCGCCCTGGCCGCACTGGCCGCCGCCCTCTTCCTGCATGCCTTCCAGGCACAGGCCGCCGAACCGCCGACCCTGCGCATCGCCGACCAGAAAGGCAACATGCGCGCCCAGCTGGAGGCGGCCGATGCGCTGAAGGATCTGCCCTACGTCATCCAGTGGTCGGAATTCCCCGCCGCCGCGCCGCTGGCCGAAGCCCTCAACGCCGGCGCGGTGGACGCCGGGATCATCGGCGACGCGCCGCTGCTGTTCAGCCTGGCCGCCGGCGCCCAGGTCAAGGCCATCGCGGTGAACAAGTCCAACCCCTACGGCACCGCGCTGCTGGTGCCCAAGGACAGCCCGCTGCAAACCGCCGCCGACCTCAAGGGCAAGCGCATCGCCACCGGGCGCGGCTCGATCGGCCACTTCGTCGCCCTCAAGGCGCTGGAAAAGGCCGGGCTCGCCGAGCAGGACGCGGAGTTCCGCTTCCTCGGCCCGGTGGACGCGAAGATCGCCCTGGCCAACGGCTCGGTGGACGCCTGGGCGACCTGGGAACCCTACACCGCCCTGGCCGAAAGCAGCGGCCAGGGCCGGGTGCTGGTCGACGGCCGCGGCCTGTGGGCCGGCAACAGCTACCTCGCTGCCACCGACCGGGCGCTGGCCGACCCGGCCCGCCGCGAGGCCCTGCAGGACTATCTGCAGCGCCTGGACGGCGCCCAGCGATGGGCCTACGCGCACCTCGACGACTACGCCAGGACCCTGGCGCGGATCATCGGCTTCCCCGAGGACGCGGCCCGCCTGTCCTTCGCCCGCCGCGAACTGCGCTGGCAGGCGGTGGACACGGCGACCGTCGCCCAGCAACAGGCGACCGCCGACTTCTACCAGGCCCACGCCCTGCTGCCCAGGCGCCTGGACGTGGCGCCGACCTTCGACCACGGCTTCCGGATCGGCCCGCCCGCGCAGGCGGCAAGCCTGGCCCCGCAGCCGGCCAAGCCCTGAACACTAGGGTCTGTTGACGTTTTGGCGTAGGCCGCGACGGAGGCCCGTCTGGCGCAGAACAAGGAACGAGGAGAGAAGTCTGGTCATTCCAAATGAACGACGAGAGACACCGTGCTGCGCCAGACGGGCCCCGTCCCTTCGGGTTGCGCGGCAAATGCCGCCATGCGGCGTTGCGGGGCTTGGCAAGGGAATGACCATTGCCGGCGCCCCGCGCCTTGCCTGGCGGCATTTGACGCGGCAACGCGGCTCACGCCAAAACGTCAACAGACCCTAAGGAGTATCCATGAAGCTTTCGCGTTTTCTGCGTAACGGCCTCGCCACCCTGCTGCTGGCCGCGCCCCTGAGCCAGGCCGCCGACAGCGTGCTGCGCATCGGCGATCAGAACTACTACAACGTGCGCGCCTCGCTGGAGGCCTCCGGCGCGCTGGAAGGCGCGCCCTATCAAGTCGAGTGGAAACACTTCCAGTCCGCCGCGCCGCTGGCCGAGGGGCTGGACGCCGGGGCGCTGGACCTCGGCTTTCTCGGCGACTCGGGATTCATCTTTCTCGCCGCCAAGGGCGCACCGGTCAAGCTGATCGGCGTTTCCCGGCAGAACCCGGACACCATCGCCCTGCTGGTGCCCAAGGACTCGCCGGCCAAGACCATCGAGGACCTCAAGGGCAAGAAGGTCGCCTACTGGCCAGGTGCCTGGAGTCAGCAGCTGACCCTGCGCGCCCTGCAGAAGGCCGGCCTGCCCGGCGACTACGTGGAGTTCGTCAAGCTGATGCCGATCGACGCCGCCGCCGCGCTGCCGCAGGGCAGCATCGACGCCTTCCCGGTGTGGGAGCCGTACATTTCCCAGCAGATCCTCTTCTCCGGCGCGCGGCCGCTGCTCACCGCCAGGGGCCTGATGCCGGGGCTGTCCAGCATCGCCGCCAACGCCGCCGCCCTCGAGCCCAAGCGCGCCGCCATCGCCGATTTCCTCGGCCGCCTCAAGCGGGCGCGCGCCTGGGTCGAGGCGCACAAGAGCGAGTACGCCGAACTCTGGGCGCAGAAGGCCAACCTCGACCCGGCGGTGTCCCGCCACTGGATCGGCCAGGCCAACATGACCGTCGCCCCGGTGGACGCGCAGGCCGCCCGGGACTACCAGGAGACCGCCGACTTCCTCAAGGAAACCGGCGCCCTGCCCAAGGCCTTCAAGGTGGATGAGGTGATCGACACCTCGTTCGCCGAGGCGCTGCAGCCCTGAGTCGCCGCCTACCCCTCGGCAGGCTCTCTCCGGTGCAGACAGCCATGCGGGAGCGCCCCTTGCCGGGACGCTCCCGCACTCGTCATGACTGCACTGCTGCGCGCCCGGCGCGGTCTGTGCCAACACGTCGAAAGACCCCGGAGGCCGATTTCAGTGGTGGTAGCGCTCCAGCCAGTGGGCATAGGACGCCGGCAGTGTCCAGGCCGGGCGCTCGATACCCAGCTCTTGGGCCGCGGCATACGGCCAGTGCGGGTCGGCCAGGTGGGCGCGGCCGATCATGGCGAGGTCCAGCTGGCCTTCCCTGACGGCCCGCTCGGCGACCTGCGGGGTGCCGAAGCCCCAGGCCGACGCCACCGGGATGCCCACTTTGCGGCGGACCCGCTCGGCGATCGGCCCCATGAAGCCAGGTGCCCAGGGAATATTGGTGTCCGCGATGGTGAAGCCGATGCTGACGCTCAGCAGGTCCAGGCCGGTTTCCTTGAAGCGACGGGCCAGTTCGATGGATTCGGCGAAGGTCTGTTCGTCCCGGCCGTCGAACTCGATCACCCCGAAGCGGGCGGTCAGCGGCAGATGTTCCGGCCATACCTCGCGGACCGCCGCCAGCGTCTCCAGCAGGAAGCGGCAGCGCTTGTCGAAGCTGCCGCCATAGGCATCGGTGCGCTGGTTGGAATGTTCGGAGAAGAAGCTCTGGGCCAGGTAGCCGTGGGCGAAATGCAGCTCCAGCCACTCGAACCCGGCGTCACGCGCCCGGCACGCCGCGGCGACGAAATCGTCCCGCACCCGGGCGATGTCCTCCAGGGTCATCGCCTTGGGCACTTTCGGCAGGTGGCGGCCGAAGGGAATGGCCGAGGGGGCGATGGTCTGCCAGCCGCGCGGATCGTCCTCGGCGATATGGTCGTCGCCTTCCCAGGGACGGTTGGCGCTGGCCTTGCGGCCGGCGTGGGCGATCTGGATGCCGGGCACGGCCCCCTCGGCCTTGATGGCCTGGACCACCGGCACGAAGGCCTGGGCCAGCTGGTCGTTCCAGATCCCGGGACAACCGGGGGTGATGCGCCCTTCCGGCGAGACGGCGGTGGCCTCGACGATCACCAGACCCGCACCGCCGCGGGCGATCGAGGCCAGATGCACCTTGTGCCAGTCGTTGATCAGGCCGTCGTTGGCCATGTACACGCACATGGGCGGGACGGCGATGCGGTTGCGCAGGGTGACATCCTTCAGCGTGTACGGCTGGAACAGAGCGGACATGGAGCTTCCTCGTGCGGTGAGATTGAATTCTGTAGTTCGATAATATTCGAACAATGGATGACGGACAATCCCTCCGGTATGATTCCGCCATGCGCCCCTTCAAGCACCCCGCCGCCAGCGAATTCGTCCTCGAGCGCGTTCTCTACGCCCTGAGCGATCCGGTGCGCCTGGAGATCGTCCGCCGCCTCGCCGCGCTGGGCGAGGCCAGCTGCAGCGAGCTCGACGGCGGCCGTCCGAAGTCGAGCGTTTCCCATCATTTCCGCGTGCTCCGCGATGCGGGCCTGGTCTGCACCCGCAGCGTCGGGACGACCCATATCAACTCGCTGCGCCGCGAGGAGATGAACGCGCGCTTCCCGGGTTTGCTCGAGGCGATCCTCTCGCAGCGCGAGTGAACCGTGCCCTGCGCAGGGCATGGCAGGCCACCTGAAAGCCGCCCGCTCAGGGCGCACGTCTCCCGGCTAATCGGCCCGGCACAGCCCGCGCTTCGCGCCCGGCGCGGCCTGCGCCCAAGCGAAGGCGAGCAGCGCGACCAGCGAAAGGGCGCTGCCGAGCACGGCGATGCCCAGCCAGCCCGTGTGCGCGTAGAGCACGCTGGCCACCGAGGAGCCCGTGGCGCCGCCGACGAAGATGCTGGTCATGTACAGCGCATTGAGGCGCCCGCGGCTGGCCGGGTCGAGGCTGTAGACCGCGCGCTGGCCGAGCACCATGTTCATCTGCACGGCGAAGTCGAGGACGATCCCGGTGATCGCCAGCCCGACGACCCCGAGCGGCAGCGGAACGACACCCGGCAGAAAACTCAGGATACCGAGCGCCATGGCCAGCGCGGACATGGAACGGGTATGGCCGGCGTCCGCCAGCCGCCCGGCGATGGGCGCGGCGACCGCACCGATCGCGCCGACCAGGGCGAAGAGCGCGATCTGCGACTGGGACAGGCCGTACTCGCGCGACAGCGCCAGCGGAGCCGCCGTCCAGAACAGGCTGAACGCGGCGAACATCAGCCCCTGGTACAGGGCGCGCTGGCGCAGCACCGGCTCGCGCCGGAACAGTTGCCCGAGCGAGAGGAGCAATTGCGCGTAGGTCGCCCGATGGTCGGGCCGGCGGCTGGGCAGCGTGGTGGCGACGACCAGGGCGATAAGCAGCATCGCCGCCGCCGCGCCGAAGAACACCGCCCGCCACTGGAAGTGGTCGGCGATCAGGCTGGAGACCGGGCGGGCCAGCAGGATGCCCAGCAGCAACCCGCCCATGATCGCGCCGACCACCCGGCCCCGGGTTTCCTCGGGCGCCAGATGCGCGGCCAGGGGAATCAGCATCTGCACCGACACCGAGCCGAAACCGATCAGCAGCGAGGTCACCAGCAGGACGCCCGGCCCTTCGCTCAGCCCCGCGCCGATCAGGCTGGCGACGGTGACCGCGAGGGTGGCCAGCATCAGCCGGCGGTTCTCGAGCAGGTCGGCGAGCGGCACCAGGAAGAACAGCCCCAGCGCGTAGCCGACCTGGGTCAGCGAGACGATGAGGCTCGCGCCGCCGGCGGAAAGGCCGATGTCCGGGGCGATCAGCTCGATGATCGGCTGGGCGTAGTAGATGTTCGCCACGATGACGCCGCAGCAGAAGGCGAACAGCAGGACCAGTCCCCTGCCCATGACCCCGGCGCCCTGCGCAGGGGCGAGCGTTGCCGGGCGGCTCATGGGCGTGACTCCCCTGCAAGGGTCCGGGCGAGCGACGCCCTGGCGAGGCGCGGCTCGAGGGGGAAAGGGACAGGCGGGATGGCGAGAAAGAGTGGCTGGGGCATGGCGGTTCTCCACGGCAGGTTGTCTGGCCGCAACCTTAGGCGCTGCCGGCAACCGGGAGAATCCGCCGGCGGCGCAACGCGGCGTTGCGCCCGGCGCAATGGCGCGCGGGCACCTCAGAGAATCCGCGCCATGAACGCCAGGAAGGCGTCGATCCGCGTCGAGCCGCGATGGTTGGGCAGATACCGCGCGCTGATGAGCGGACGGGTGTTGTCGGGATCGACCGAGAAGGCGTCGAACAGGCTCGTCAGCCGCCCGCCCGCCAGGTCCTCGTCGACGATCCAGTCCGGCAGGAGCGCCACGCCGAGGCCGGCGCGCGCCACCTCGTGCAGGGCTTCGACATTGTCGCTCCTGAACCGCCCGTGGACCGGCACGCGAATGACTTCGTCCTGCGCCTGGAAGGTCCACACCTGCCGGGCGCTGCCGTAGTTGAAACGCAGGCAGTCGTGCGCGAGCAGATCCATCGGCCGCTCCGGCACACCCCGGTCCCGCAGGTAATCCGGACTGGCCACCACGCGCCGCCAGAACCGCCCGAGCGGGCGACTGATCACGCCGTCCATGGGCGCCGCCGCGCCGAGCCGGATCGACAGATCCACCCGCTCGGCCAGCAGATCGACGATTTCGTCGCTCAGGGAGATGTCCAGTTCCAGCCGGGGATACTGGCGCAGCAGATCCCCCAGGTGCGGGCAGATGCGCGCACGCCCGAAGGCCATCGGCAGCGAGACGCGCAAGGGGCCGGCAGGCTCGTCGCCGCGGTCCCGGATCGACGCGTCGGCCTCCTCCAGTTCTTCCAGAATGCGCCGTGCGCTCAGGTAGTAGGCGGCTCCGGCCTCGGAGACCGTGACTTGGCGGGTCGAGCGGTTGAGCAGGACGCTGCCGAGCTCCTGCTCCAGCGCATCGACCATCCGCGTGACCGTGGAGGTCGCGACCTCCAGCCGGCGGGCGGCCGCGGAAAATCCCCTGGCGTCCACCGTGGCGACGAACATCTTCAGAGCGAGCAACTTGTCCACGCGATCTCCCGCGCTCCATGCAGCCAACAGGCCGGGTGGGCCCTATGGTCTCACGACTTCGCCCCGAATCTCGCCCGGCAAGGATGCGGCCGGGATCAGGGATATTGGCGAGACGCAGGGCGATCGCATGAAATGCCCGCCGGATAGCGGACTGGCAAGACTCATGATCGTGCCCACGCTCCTGCGTGGGCACGCTGCGGCGCAGAAGCGCTCCGCCCTAGGCTCCCACGCAGGAGCGTGGGAGCCATCAACGACTTCACTTCGCCCCGCGAAGGCCGGCGCCGGGATCAGCCCTGGCTGGCGGCGTAGCTCTGCATCAGGTTGGCGTAGGCCGGCAGGTGACTGCCAAGCAGCCCGCCGAACCCCTCGACGTCGTTGCGCCAGTCGCGGTGCAGCTCGCAGCCCACGGCGAACCAGTTCATCAGTTGCGCGCCGGCCTGGCTCATGCGGTTCAGCGCGGCCTCGCGCACCACCGGGTTGAAGGTGCCGGACGCGTCGGTCACGACGAACACCTCGAAGCCCTCCGCCAGCGCGGACAGGGTCGGAAAGGCCACGCACACGTCGGTCACCACCCCGGCGATGATCAGCTGCCGGCGCCCGGTGGCCTTGATCGCGCTTACGAAGTCGGCGTTGTCCCAGGCGTTGATCTGGCCCGGCCGCGGAATGTACGGCGCATCCGGGAACATGGCCTTGAGTTCGGGCACCAGGGGGCCGTTGGGGCCCTTCTCGAAGCTGGTGGTGAGGATGGTCGGCAGCTGGAAGAACCTGGCGATATCGGCGAGCGCCAGCACGTTGTTCTTGAACTCGTCAGGCGTGAAGTCGCGTACCAGCGACAGCAGGCCGGCCTGATGATCCACGAGCAGCACTACGGCGTTGTCCTTGTCCAGTCGGTTGTATGGGCGGGCCATGGCAGTTCCTCTCGGGTGGGTGAGTAGCGGTGCGGCTACGGTCCCGGCAGGTGTCCAGGCGAACGGAAGAGTGCTGCCGCTTCGATACGCCGCGCGGCGCGGGCTCTCGCTGTCCTGAACCGGAATAAGGGAAAAGGGCCCCTTGCGCCGGTCCGTGGCACGCCCATCGAGCATAGCCCGCCGGGAAGCCGCGGCCTTCACGCGGGCGATCAGGGGTATGGACGGTACGAGACGGGAACGGCGGAAGCGCCGCGGGCGGGGCCCGGAAACGAAAGGCCCGGCGCAAGGGCCGGGCCTGGGGACGCTGTGCTCTACGCGGATCAGTCGCGGTAGCTGTAGGCGCTGCCGTAGGTGCGGTCGTCGGCCAGGGCGGCGGCGTCGTAGACGCGGTTGCCGCGGGTCTCGACCTTGTCGCCGACGGCGAACTCGCGGTTCGGCGAGCGCAGCTCCTTCACGTCGCCCTCGGCGGTGCGGACCTTGTAGGCGCGGTCGCTGAGGCCGGCGGCGTCCTGGGCCTCGCCGCCGAACAGGGCGCCGATGCCGGCACCGATCAGGGCGCCGACCGGGCCGCCGACGGCGCCGATCATCATGGCTGCCCGCCAGGCACCGTTTCGGGCACCTGCCCGGCAGACAGCGGACAACAGGCTCCGCCGAGGCAATCGGCGCAGAAACTGCGGCTCTTGCCATGAGTGACGGAAAACGCCGATCCAGTACCTGCATCGGCTGCGAATCCCGTCGCTGTCTCTCACGGCGCGATGGAGGAATGCAGGTTGCTCACCGCCGTGCAGGGCAGATCATCGGGCCCACGCTCACCACTACAGGCGCGCTCGGCCGGTAATTTCGAGACGGGCTCGACCAGGTGCTTGCCGCCCGTCTCGTCGCGCAGCAGGTCGAAGGCATCGTAGAGCCGGCCACTGGCCGTATAGGTGCGAACGGCGAGGCGCTGCGACTCGACCTCGACGGTCTCGTAGAGCTGGGTGTCTTCGGCGGCCCGGTCGGGCTGGCGGTGAGCCCTGTCGTTCAGCCGGTACATCTTCGAGCCGGCGACGGACACCATGTAGACCGGCCCCTGCATGGAGCCGGCCGCCTGTGCGGCGATCGCCGCCTCGTGCCCCGCCTCGGCGGTGAGGCGGCTGTAGCAATGGTCGTGTCCCTGCAGCACGAGATCGACGTTGTATCTTTCGAAGATCGGTTTCCATGCCGCCTTGAGGACTTCGGTGTCCTTCGCCCGGGCGCAGGTGAAGATCGGCTGATGCTCGATCACGACGTGCCAGCGCGCCGCACTGCTCCGCAACGTCTCCTCGAGCCACTGCTTCTGGCTCTCCAGGGCATTCAGGTGCAACGCGGCCGTGCCGTCCAGCACGATGAAGCGAACCCCCTGGAAATCCACGTAATAGGTGGTGCCTTCGACGCCCCGCGCGCCATTGTCCGGCAGGGCGAACTGCAGCGACCAGTACGGGCTCGAGTGGCGCCCCTTGCCCGCGATGGGGTTCCACGTCTTGAGGTATTCATGATTGCCGATGGCGGGCAACTGCGGCACCTCCGCATAGTAGAAGCCGCCCGCCTGGTTCCATTCGCCCCATTCGTCGTCGTGGATCAGCGCCTCGCCCTGCTCGACCATATCGCCCGCGTGAACCACCAGGGAGGGGCTGGCAGTGGAGAGGAAAGCCTGGCGGATGGTGCGCGCGCTCAGGGTGAGGATGTCGTCCTGGACATCGCCCAGATAGATGAAGCGAAAGGGTTTGAAAGCCGCGGCCGCGGTATGGAACTGCAGCCATTCGCTCCAGCCGTCCGCGCCCTTGACCCGGTAGAGATAGGCGGTATCCGGCTGCAGGCCGGTGAAACGCACCTGATGGTAGTAGGCGTCGCCGTTCTCCGTGGAGAGGAGCCGGCTGCTGCCACCCAGCAGACGGGCGCGCTCCTCCAGGCGGGGGCCGTCCAGCGCTGGGGCCAGTTGCACCTCGGCGCTGGTCTGGCGGCTGTCCGTGCGGTAGGCCACCGCCAGTTCGCGGGCCGGATCGGCGCCCGGCGTGAGCACGATGCGGTCCGGCAGGCCCGTGGCGGCATAGTCCGAGCCAGGCGAATGGTGCGGCCTTTCGCGTGCACTGACGAGAACGCCAGCACCGAACAGGCAGACGGCCAGGGCCGCACAGCACAAAGTCAGACGAGATCGGCCGAGCATGATCGGTCTTTTTCCTTAACGGGATTGTGGGAGGGGAAGTGCGCGCCCAGCCCAGTAGCCAGCCACGCGCGCCATCCTCAGTCTGCTCGGGGCCGCGTGAGCCTTCGGTCAAAACCTCGTGAAAAATATGTCTACGGCGGCACGGCCGCCCCGATCCCCTGCCCGACGCGCCCCGCGTCCTGCCGGATGTCTATTTATATATTCCAAAAAGCTATTTATTTTTTTCAATTTCTTCAATCAAGATATATACACCGGACCACCGGAGCATCGCTTTCCAGCGCCGATCTCCAGTGCCTCCTCTTCCGGGGCCCCGTGCGGCGCCCCCCTGAAGACGAGGTGAGGCAATGACCAGTCCGTTACTTTCCCAATCCCGGCATCCCGACCAGCCGGAATTCGAGGCCACGTCCAGCGATCTGGACAGCCGCCCCCCGCTCACCCCCGCCCGCCTGCTGCAGAGCGACGGCGAAGCCCTCGAAGCGGCCCGCGTCCTGGCGCGCCAGGCGCTGGCCGGCGCCGCGCAGCGCGACCGCCTGCGCCAGTTGCCCTGGGACGAGGTCGACCTGTTCAGCGCCAGCGGCCTGGGCGGCATCGGCATTCCCCGCGCCTACGGCGGACCGGGCCTGTCCTTCGGCACCGTCGCCGAGGTGTTCCGCCTGGTCTCCACCGCCGATCCTTCGGTCGGGCAGATCCCGCAGAACCAGTTCGGCATCCTCGGCCTGCTCGAAGGCAGCGCCACCCGCGAGCAGAAGGAGCGTTTCTACAAGGCCGTGCTGCGCGGCGAGCGCATCGCCAACTCCGGCCCCGAGCGCGACACCCGGCACACCCTCGACGTCCGGGCGCGCCTGGTGCGCGACGGCGACGGCTACCGGCTGAGCGGCGAGAAGTTCTATTCCACCGGCGCGCTGTTCGCCCACTGGATCACCGCCAAGGCCGTCGACGACAAGGGCCGCCTGGTGATGGCGCTGATCCCCCGCGGCGCGCCGGGGCTGCGCATCCTCAACGACTGGTCGGGCTTCGGCCAGCGCACCACCGCCAGCGGCACGGTACTGCTCGACCGGGTGCCGGTGGCCGCCGAGAACCTGGTGGACGTCTGGCGCCTGGCGGAAAAGCCCAATATCCAGGGCGCCGCCTCGCAACTGATCCAGGCCGCCATCGACGCCGGCATCGCCCGCGCCGCGCTGGACGACGCCATCGCCTTCGTGCGCCAGCGCGCCCGGCCGTGGATCGACGCCAACGTCGAGCGCGCCGCCGACGACCCCTACGTGATCGCCGAGATCGGCCGCCTGCAGATCGACCTGCACGCCGCCGAAGCGCTGCTGCGCCGCGCCGGCCGGGTGCTCGACCAGGTCAACGCCGCGCCGATCGATGCCGACTCCGCCGCCCGCGCCTCCATCGCCGTGGCCGAAGCCAAGGTGCTGACCACCGAAATCTCCGTGCTGGCCGGCGAGAAGTTGCTGGAGCTGGCCGGCAGCCGCGCCACCCTGGCCGAGTTCAACCTCGACCGCCACTGGCGCAACGCCCGCACCCACACCCTGCACGACCCGGTGCGCTGGAAGTACCACGCGATCGGCAACTACCACCTGAACGGCGCCAAGCCGGCGCGCCACTCCTGGATCTGAGGTCGCCATGTCCGTCCACCAAGGTTTCCCGCGCAACCACGCCGCGCTGATCGAAAACGACGCCCAGGCCCTGCAGGTCGCCGACGAGCTGGCCGCCCAGTTCGTCCGCGAGTCCTCCCTGCGCGACCGCGAGCGGCGCCTGCCGCATGCCGAGCTGGAGCTGTTCTCCCGCACCGGCCTCGGCGCCATCACCGTGCCGCGCGCCTATGGCGGCGCCGGGGTGTCCAGCGTCACCCTGGCCCAGGTGATCGCGCGCATCGCCCGCGCCGACGCCTCCCTCGGGCACATCCCGCAGAACCATTTCTACGCCCTGGAGGTGCTGCGGGTGAACGGCAGCCCCGAGCAGCGCCGCCGCCTCTATGGCGAAGTGCTGGCCGGCGCGCGCTTCGGCAACGCGCTGGCCGAGATCGGCACGCGCACCGCCCAGGAGCGCAGCACGCGGCTGCGCCGCGAAGGCGATGGCTACCGCATCCACGGGCGCAAGTTCTACGCCACCGGCGCGCTCTACGCCCAGCGCGTGCCGACCCTGGCGATCGACGACGACGGCGTCCAGCAGCTGGCCTTCGTCGACCGCCGCGCGCCGGGGCTGGAGATCGTCGACGACTGGGACGGCTTCGGCCAGCGCACCTCGGCCAGCGGCACGGTGAACTTCGACGGCGTGCCGGTCGCCGCCGAGGACGTGGTGCCCTTCCAGAGCGCCTTCGCTCGGCCGACCACCGTCGGCCCGCTGGCCCAGCTGCTGCACGCCGCCATCGACGCCGGCATCGCCCGCGCCGCCTGGGAGGACACCCTGGCCTTCGTCGCCCGCCGCGCCCGTCCCTGGATCGACTCCGGGGTGAACCGCGCCGCCGACGATCCGCTGACCCTGCAGAGCATCGGCCGGCTGACCAGCCGCCTGCTCGGCGCCGAAGCGCTGCTCGAGCGCGCCGGCGAATTCGTCGACCGCGCCCAGGCTGCGCCGGACACGGAAAGCGTGGCGGCGGCCTCGATCGCCGTCGCCGAGGCCCGCGCGGCGACCACCGAGGTCGCCCTGGACGCCGCCAACCGCCTGCTCGAACTGGGCGGCAGCCGCGCCACCCTGGCCGAGCACAACCTCGACCGCCACTGGCGCAACGCGCGCACCCACACCCTCCACGATCCGGTGCGCTGGAAGTACCACGCGGTGGGCAACTACTACCTGAACGACGCCCTGCCGCCGCGCCGGGGGACCATCTGATGAGCCGTAAGCAGATCCTGCTCAACGCCTTCAACATGAACTGCGTGGGCCACATCAACCACGGCCTGTGGACCCACCCGCGCGACCGCTCGACCGAGTTCAACACCCTGGAGTACTGGACCGAGCTGGCCCGGCTGCTCGAGCGCGGGCTGTTCGACGGGCTGTTCATCGCCGACATCGCCGGGGTCTACGACGTCTACCGCCAGTCGCTCGACCTGACCCTGCGCGAGGCCATCCAGCTGCCGGTCCACGACCCGCTGATGCTGGTCTCGGCGATGGCCGGGGCGACCCGCCATCTGGGCTTCGGGGTCACCGCCAGCCTGAGCTACGAGCCGCCCTACCTGCTCGCCCGGCGCCTGTCGACCCTCGACCACCTGAGCCGCGGGCGGGTCGGCTGGAACATCGTCACCGGCTACCTGGAAAGCGCCGCGCGCGCCCTGGGCCTGGAACATCAGGTGGAGCACGACCGCCGCTACGACCAGGCCGACGAGTACCTGGAAGTGCTCTACAAGCTCTTCGAGGGCAGCTGGGAGGACGGCGCCGTGCTCGAGGACCGCGCCGGCCGCCGCTACGCCGATCCGGCGCGGGTGCACAAGGTCGAGCACCACGGCGAGTTCTACCGGGTCGAGGGCTACCACCTGTGCTCGCCCTCGCCGCAGCGCACCCCGCTGCTGTTCCAGGCCGGCACCTCGGAGCGCGGCCGGCGCTTCGCCGGGCGCCACGCCGAGGGCGTGTTCATCACCGGGCAGAACCCGCAGGGCGTCGCCGAACAGGTGCGCCAGGTGCGCGCCGAGGCCGTCGCCGCCGGCCGCCCGGCGGATGCCGTCAAGCTGTTCATGGGCCTCACCGTGATCGTCGCGCCGAGCGAGGCCGAGGCCCGCGACAAGCACGCCGAATACCTGCGCTACGCCAGCCCCGAGGCGGGCCTGGCGCACCTGTCCAGCTCGATCGGCATCGACCTGGCCGCCTACGGCCTCGACGAGCCGATCCGCTACCAGAAGACCAACGCCATCGAGTCGGTGGCCAGGACCTTCACCGCCGCCGGCAGCGGCTGGACCAAGCGCAAGCTGCTGGAGCAGCACGCCCTGGGCGGCCGCTACCCGACGCTCGTCGGCTCGCCGCAGCAGGTCGCCGACGCCCTGGCCAACTGGATCGAGCAGACCGACCTGGACGGCTTCAACCTGACCCGCACGGTGACCCCGGAAAGCTACGCCGACTTCATCGACCTGGTGGTGCCCGAGCTGCAGAGCCGCGGCCTGTACAAGACCGCCTACGCCGCCGGCAGCCTGCGGGAAAAACTCTTCGCCGCCGGTCCGCGCCTGCCCGCCAGCCACCCCGGCGCGGCCTGGCGCGACCTGTCCCGCGCCGCCGAACGCGCCCTGCGCGCCTGAATCCACAGCCCATCCCGCACAAGGAAACCTTTCATGCCGTTCCCCTCCCTCTCCCGCCGCCACTGGCTCAAGACCTTCGCCGGCGCCGCCCTGCTCGGTTTCTCCGGCCTGACCCTGGCCGCCAGCGACGCCCTGAAGATCGGCACCACCGCGGCCTTCGCCCCGCCGCTGGAAGTGGCCGCCGCCGAAGCCGCCAAGGAAGGCCTCAAGGTCGATCTGGTCGAGTTCAGCGACTGGATCTCGCCGAACACCACCCTGGCCCACGGCGACATCGACGCCAACTACTTCCAGCACATCCCCTTCCTGGAGAACGCCAGGAAGGAAGGCGGCTACGACCTGGTGCCGGTGGCGCCCGGCGTGCTGAACAACGTCGGCCTCTATTCGAAGAAGTACAAGAGCTTCGCCGAGCTGCCCGAGGGCGCCAAGGTGGCCATCGCCAACGACCCGGTCAACGGCGGACGCGGCCTGCAACTGCTGGAGAAGGCCAGGCTGATCAGCCTCAAGCCGGGCGTCGGCTACAAGGCCACCCTGGAGGACATCACGTCCAATCCGAAGAAGCTTAAGATCATCGAGCTGGAGGCGGTGCAGCTGGTGCGCGCCCTCGACGACGTCGACCTGGCCCAGGGCTATCCCCTCTACATCCGCCTGTCCAACGCCGTCGACCCGCATTCGGCGCTGCTGTTCGACGGCCTGGACCACCCGGAATACGTGATCCAGTTCGTCACCCGCCCGCAGGGCAAGGACGACCCGCGCCTGCGCCGCTTCATCGACATCTACCAGCACTCGCCCGCGGTGCGCGCCGCCCTCGACAAGGCCCTCAGCGGCCTCTACGTGCCCGGCTGGGAGAAATGAACATGAGCAGCCTGACCTCGGAATACCGCTACTTCGACGACGCGCCCGGCCAGGACATCGAAGCCGCCGCCCCTGCCGCACGGGCCGCCGCCGGCAACGATGCGCTGCACGGCCACCTGCGCTTTTCCGCCCTCGGCAAGCGCTACGACGGCACCCAGGGCGAGGTGCGCGCCCTGCAGGGCATCGACCTGACGGTCCGCCGCGGCGAGATCTTCGGCATCATCGGCCGCAGCGGCGCCGGCAAGTCGTCCCTGCTGCGCACCATCAACCGTCTGGAGCGGCCCAGCGAGGGCCGCGTGCTGATCGACGGCGAGGACATCGGCGGCTACGACACGGACCGCCTGGTCGCCCTGCGCCGGCGCATCGGCATGATCTTCCAGCACTTCAACCTGCTGGCCGCGAAGACCGTCGGCGAGAACGTCGAGCTGCCGCTGCGGGTCGCCGGGGTGCCGCGCGAACGGCGCCAGCGCAAGGTCGAGGAGGTGCTGCGCCTGGTCGGCCTGGAGGGCAAGCGCGACGCCTACCCGGCGCAGCTCTCCGGCGGCCAGAAGCAGCGCGTGGGCATCGCCCGCGCGCTGGTCCACGACCCGGAGATCCTGCTCTGCGACGAGGCCACCTCGGCGCTCGACCCGGAAACCACCCAGTCGATCCTCGCCCTGCTGCGCGAGATCAACCGGCGGCTGAAACTGACCGTCGTGCTGATCACCCACGAGATGGAGGTGATCCGCGAGATCTGCGACCGCGTGGCGGTGCTGGAGCGCGGCGAGCTGGTGGAACAGGGGCCGGTCTGGCAGGTGTTCGGCGCGCCCCGCCATCCGGCCACCCGCACGCTGCTGGCGCCGCTGCAGCAGAAGCTTCCCGAGGACCTGCTGGGGCAACTGCAGGACGGCCGCCGGCAACCCAACGACCGCCTGCTGCTGGAGCTGCGATACACCGGGGCGAGCGAGCGCGAGCCGGACCTGGCCGGTTTCGGCATGCGCTTCGGCGGCCGGGTGACCCTGCTGCAGGGCGGCGTCGAACGCATCCAGGGCCGCACCCTGGGACAGTTGCTGCTGGCGGTAGCGGATTCGCCGCTGGCCGCGGAAGCATTGCGCCGGCAGGCGCTGGAAGTGGCCGATGGCGTGGAGGTGCTGGGTTATGTCGCCGCTGCTTGATCGTCTCTGGCAGGCCCTGCTCGACACCCTGCTGATGGTCGGGGCTTCCGCCCTGCTCGCCCTGCTGCTGGGTATCCCGCTGGCGGTGCTGCTGGTCACCACCTCGCGCGGCGGCCTGTTCGAGGCGCCGCAGCTGAACCGGGTGATCGGCTGGCTGGTCAACCTGTTCCGCTCGGTGCCCTTCCTGATCCTGATGGTCGCGCTGATCCCCTTCACCCGCCTGCTGGTCGGCACCAGCTACGGCGTCTGGGCCGCGGTGGTGCCCTTGACCATCGCCGCCACGCCGTTCTTCGCGCGGATCGCCGAGGTCAGCCTGCGCGAGGTCGACCCCGGGCTGATCGAGGCCGCCCAGGCGATGGGCTGCCGGCGCCGGCACATCGTCTGGCACGTGTTGCTGGCGGAGGCCCGTCCGGGGCTGGTCGGCGGCTTCACCATCACCCTGGTGACGCTGATCAACGCCTCGGCGATGGCCGGCGCCATCGGCGCCGGCGGCCTCGGCGACCTGGCCTACCGCTACGGCTACCAGCGCTTCGACAGCCAGACCATGCTCACCGTGATCGTCGTGCTGGTCGCCCTGGTCTGCCTGCTGCAGTACGGCGGCGACCGCCTGGCCAGGGGCCTGAGCCGGCGCTAGAAGGAAGCGGCCGGGTTGCCGGCACGGGCCTTAGCCGTTCTCGCTCTGGCAACCGTAGCCCACGACCTGATACTAAGTCTATCGAAAGTATTGTCATATTGAGAGACAATACCCCGATGAAATGCAAACGAAACTCCGATGGTCGGGCAATCGACCACCACTCCCTCCAGGTCATGCGTCAACAGGCGATCAAGGCCGTTCGCGAAGGGCAGACCGTCCAAAGCGTGGCGGCCGCCTTCGGCGTCAATATCCGCAGCGTCTTTCGCTGGCTGTCCGACTTCGCCAATGGCGGACAGAACGCCCTGCTCGCCAAGCCGGTTCCCGGACGTCCGCCCAGGATCAGTGCCGAGGAAGTGCGCTGGCTGGCACAGGCCGTTCGGGATCACTCGCCGCTGCAATACCGCTTCGAATTCGGCCTGTGGACCCTCTCGCTGATTGCCAAACTGATCCGCCGCCAGTTCGGCAAGACGCTGTCACTGTCCGCCGTGAGCCGAGTCATGAAGCTGCTCGGCTTCACCGCGCAAAAACCCTTGTATCGCGCCTGGCAGCAGGATGCAGCGCTGGTGCGCCAGTGGGAAAACGAGACCTACCCGGCGATTCGGGCCGAGGCCCGTGCAGCGGGGGCAAGGATCTACTTCGCGGACGAGTCGGGCCTGCGCTCCGACTACCATGCCGGCACGACCTGGGCACCGCAGGGGGAAACGCCGCTGGTCGAGGTGACCGGCCGACGCTTCTCGGTGAACATGCTGTCGGCGGTCGGGACGCGCGGCGAGTTCCGCTTCATGCTGCACGACGGGACGGTGACGGCCAGCGTGTTCCGCGAGTTTCTCAAGCGCCTGCTGATCGGTGCCGAGCAGCCGGTCTTCGTGATCGTCGATGGCCATCCGGTGCACAAGGCCCGGCTGGTCAGGGCGTTCGTCGAAGAACAGGCGGGACGCCTGAAACTCTTCTATCTGCCCCCGTACTCGCCACAGCTGAACCCGGACGAGCAGGTCTGGGGGCACGTCAAGCGCAGTGTGTCCAGGCGTCTTGTGCAGAACCGGGAGGAAATGAAGAAGTTGGCCCTGGGCGCGCTGCGCAGAATCCAGAAGTTGCCGGAGTTGGTGAAATCGTTTTTCCGCCACCCGGACTGCCGATCTACAGCAGCATGACATTACTTTTTAAAAGATTAGTAACGCATGATGTGCAACTCGCCATGGGAGTCCTCGTAGGTCATGACCGCCGGCGTTACACCACAAGCCGTCGAATTGCTTTCGATGGAAATGATCTTGTGAACATCCAGTTCATCACTGTATCGGTAGTCATGAACATCGGTAGTTTCTTCATTGTCCGACTGATCGGGGACAACAAGCTGGATATCGGCAGTCAGGGGGTCGGGCTCCTCCTGCGCGGCATCGACCACAGTGCTCATGGCCATAAGGGGAACCACGGCCATCATCAGGGCAGCCAAACGTTTCATGGTCACTTTCCTATTTCATCGGGCAAGCCGGTCCCTTCGCTGGGTTTTCCCGGCGATGCCCGTTTGGATATATGGGATATTTTCGAGGGGCTTTTTTCGTCTCTCTGGAAGTTATTCTAGGAGTTCGATGCCCCTTGAATAAGCGCCATTGTGTTTATTCATTATTGAGCATTAGGGATGGTCTGAAGTAGTCATGTATTTCTGGCTGACTTCAGCCCCCGCCGACTTTGAAAGCGGAGAATCGATCAAAAACGATCGGATCACCCGCTCGTTTCTGCGTTTTTTAGCCACCGCGAGCACGTCGCAGCGACCGTTTCCCGCATTACAGGCGCACCTCTCCTGCATTCGCCAGTAAATGTCGGCGCGCCATCCACAGGTTCGACAGCGCGAAAAGCGTCACCAACTGCGCGGTGTTCTTGGCCAGGCCCCGGAAGCGTACCTTCACGTAACCGAACTGGCGCTTGATCACCCGGAACGGATGCTCGACCTTCGCTCGTACCTGCGCCTTGGCTCTCTCGATCTTGCGGATCTGCTGGTAGAGCACGCTGCGCTTGCCATGTTTCTTGTAGGTACTGCGCCGAGCCGCGACCTGCCAGATGACCTGACGACCTTCATGCTCGGGGCGCTTTTCGACCCCGGTATAACCGGCATCGGCACAGACCACGTTTTCCTCGCCATGCAGCAGTTGGTCGACTTGGGTGACATCTGCCACATTGGCCGCCGTGACCACCACGCTGTGCACCAGGCCCGATTCATCGTCGGCACCGATGTGCGCTTTCGCGCCGAAGTAGTACTGGTTGCCCTTCTTCGTCTGGTGCATCTCGGGGTCGCGCTTGCCGTCCTGGTTCTTGGTCGAGCTCGGCGCATGGATCAGCGTGGCATCGACGATGGTGCCCTGGCGCAGCGACAGGCCCCGGTCACCCAGGTAGCCATTGATCACCGCCAGAATCCCAGCCGCCAGCTCATGCTTCTCCAGCAGACGACGGAAGTTGAGGATGGTGGTTTCGTCAGGGATACGCTCCAGGCTCAATCCGGCAAACTGGCGCAGGAGAGTGGTCTCGTACAGCGCCTCCTCCATCACAGGATCGCTGTAACCGAACCAGTTCTGCATCAGATGCACGCGCAGCATCGCCATCAGCGGATACGCCGGACGACCGCCTTCACCCTTCGGGTAATGCGGCTCGATCAGGGCGATCAGCCCAGACCACGGCACCACCTGATCCATCTCGATCAGGAACAACTCCTTACGGGTCTGCTTGCGCTTGCCGGCGTACTCGGCATCGGCAAAGGTCATCTGCTTCATCGGGAAACTCGGGCAACGGGATCGGCGTATTTCACCAGATTCAGAAAGTCTTCTTCAGGGTTTCCTTAGGACAATATGGCCATGCATCAACTGCTCTCGATATTCAGGAATAAACCCCGAACAACGCCTTGAACACGAATGGCGAATAAACACTGGCGGGCGGCGCAATGAGTGCCGGAATCCGGCGCGCCTTCGGTCGAGCCGGCAGTCGCTCAGAACAGCGCCAGGCTGTAGCTGAGCATGATGCGGTTTTCGTCGCGATCGACCGTCCCCGAGTCGTTGCCGCGCCAGCTGCCGTTGCGCCAGTCGATGCCCAGGCCCTTGAGCGGGCCGCTTTGCACCTTGTAGCCCAGGGTGATGTCGCGCGCCCACTCCTCGCTGTTGCCCCTGCGGCCATCGACGGTGTCGTCGATGTCGCTGCCGCTGTAGTAGGTGGTGCTGAACGACAGGCCGGGGATGCCGATCTGGCCGAAGTCGTAGGCATAGCCGACCACCCAGGTCTGCTCGCCCGCACTGGCGAATTTCGCCGCCTGGATGTTGGTATTGGTGATCAGGTAGAGCGAGCGGCCCGTGCCGGAATCCGGGGCCAGGCTGGGGAAATCGCTGTGGCCGGTGACTTTCTGATAGCCGGCCTTGATCGCGTGTCCGGCCAGGCTGTAGGTGAACAGGGCGCTCCACAGCTTGTTGTCCACTTCGTAGCGGTCGGCGTCGTTGCCGGACCACCAGCCCTGCGCGCGATAGCCTTCGGCCCGGCCGGAGGCGGAGGCGGAGGCGGAGGCGGAGGCGGAGGCGGAGGCGGAGGCGGAGGCGGAGGCGGAGGCGGAGGCGCCCGTGGAAGAGCTGTCGTAGTAGCGCAGGTCGGTCTTCAGGGCGCCGACCGGCAATGCCCAGTTGTGAACCAGGCCGACGAAGTGCTGCTTGTAGAAGTCCTGCAGTTTGCCAAAGTAATAGCTGACGATCAGATCCCTGTTGAGCCTGTAATCGAAGCCGCCATACAGGAACTGGTTGCTGAACTGGCCTGTCTTGCGGTTGTTCGAGCCCTGTATGGACAGGCTGTCGCTGTTGCTGGAGTTACGCTCGGTGGAGTGTTCGAGCTTGCCGGCAATGAAGGTCAGGTCCTTTATTTCCCGGGAGGTGACCTGATACCCCTCGTAGGTTTGCGGCAGCAGGCGCCCGTCGTTGTAGGTCACAACCGGCAGCCTGGGTTGCAAGGTGCCCACATGCAACTCGGTTTTCGAGTAGCGCATCTTGCCGGTCACGCCGACACGGCCGAAGTCGCGTTTCGACTTCCCGTTGCTTTCCAGCGGGAACATGCCGGCACTGCCCGGCGCCCGGTCGATGTCCGTCTTCCCTGCACGGCCGCCATCGTCCAGACGGATGGCATAGGTGCCCAGCACGTCCAGACCGAAGCCCACCACGCCTTCGGTATAGCCGGACTTGAAGTCGAGCAGAAAACCCTGTCCCCATTGGTCGAGTCGGGGAACATCCGCATTGCGGGTGTCCTGGTTCAGGTAATAGTTGCGCAGGGTGAGCGTGGCTTTGCTGTCCTTCAGAAACTCCGCGCTGGCCTCCTCGACAAACAATCCCCCGGCAATGCCAAGCAACAGGCCTATATTGGAAAACGATCGGTTCATATTCATTGTGCGAAAGCACCCGTGAAAGCATGCCAGAGCATCTTCCAGGCTTTCCCGCTTGCTCCTGTATATAAAAAGTCGTGGTGTTTTACGGTCGGCAACTGATCGAGTTTGCCGTGTCATGAATACGGATGGCTCGCGACTCGAAAGTAGCTCGTAATTTTTCTATATAAATCCTGCCCTAGAAAGCGACAGCCTGGCGTGCCTGCGATACGGAAGAATTGGGACAAGCCGGAATTGGCCGCGATATTTCCGACACTTACTGTTCATTTCCAAAACGGCATGTTCCAGACATCGCCCGGCACCGGCATGGGTTGCATCGGTGCAAGGCAGGATTTCTCTTTTCGACTTATGGACCAGCTCTTTCGCTGTCACAAAATTGAAATAAATATAGATTTTTTTATATTACGATGAAATATAAAATAATGAATTTGACTTTGTACTTTAGTGCAACAATCAAGGATGCACTGCCTGAAGCGCAAAAACCCTGGGCGGCGGGCCGGGCTCAACGTGAAAAGTTGTTCCTTGCCAACGGGCAGCAGCGCGACGGTGTAGCGCAGTGAGGACCACAGCGCCCGGAATAAAAAAGGCCGGCCCTTGCGGAGCCGGCCAAGAGGTCGAAATGACCCAGCCTTTTGGTTATTCGGGTTACGCCTGCAGCGTGGCTCGGATCGCCATCAGAGCAGCGGCAGGCTGTAGGTGACGTAGAAGCGGTTTTCGTCGAGGCTGCGCTGCGTGGCCACGTCGCTGCGCAGCGTGGCGTGCCGGTAGGAGAAGCCGACGCCCTTGAACAGGCCGCCCTGCACGACGTAGTCCAGGCGCAGGTTACGCTCCCATTCGCTGGCGTCGCTACCATTGGTGTCGATGTTGTCGCCCGACAGGTAGACCGCCGAGGCCTTCAGGCCCGGCACGCCGAGCTTGGCGAAGTCGTAGGCGTAGCTGGCCCGCCAGGTGCGCTCGCCGGCACGCAGGAACTTGTTGATCTGGCTGTCGGTGATCAGGTAGGCGGTGTAGCCGTCGCCCTGGTTGAGCACCGGGAAGTCGCTGTTGCCGGACAGCCGCTGCACGCCGAAGCTCAGTTCGTGGGCGTCCAGCAGGTAGGTGAACTTGGCGCTCCAGGCACGGTTGTCGACCTCGCCCCGGTCGCGGTCGCCGGCCGACCAGTAGCCGCTGCTGCGATAGCCCTCGGCACGTCCGGAGGCACTGGCGTTCTTGCCGTCGGAGTCGCTGTTGAAGTAGCGCAGGTCGGTCTTCAACAGGCCCACCGGCAGCTTCCAGTCGTGCTGCAGGCCGACGAAGTGCTGCACGTAGAAGTCCTCCAGGTTACCGTAGTAGTACTGCAGCAGGAGGTTCTTGCCGACCTTGTAGTCGGCGCCGGCGAAGTAGAACTGGTTGCTGAACTGGCCGGTCTTGGCATTGTTGGCGCCGGCGATGGACAGGCTGTCGCTGTTGGTCGAGCTGCGGCCCTTGGCGCGCTCGAACTTGCCGCCGGTCAGGGTCAGGTTGGAAATCTCGTTGCTGGTCACCTGCGCGCCCTCGAAGGTCTGCGGTAGCAGGCGGCCGTCGTTGTGGGTCACCACCGGCAGCTTGGGCAGGAAGGTGCCCAGGCGCGCCTCGGTCTTGGAGAAGCGCACCTTGGCGGTCAGTCCCAGGCTGCCGTATTCGTGCACGGCGCGGCCGTCGCTTTCGGTGGGGAACAGCTGGCCGCTGTTGTTGGCGCTGGTCGGGTTGTAGTGAGTGCCCTTGCCGGAGTCGAGGCGGACGCCGACCAGGCCGAGGGCGTCGACGCCGAAGCCGACCGGGCCCTGGGTGTAGCCGGACTTGTAGTCGAGGATGAAGCCCTGACCCCATTCCTCCTGCTTGGACGGGGCGGCGGCGCCGTCGCGGTTGTCCTGGTTGAAGTAGAAATTGCGCAGCCCCAGGGTGGCCTTGCTGTCCTCGAAGAACCCGGCAGCGCCCGCTTGCTGCGCAGCCCCGCCGAGGACGACCGCCAGGGCCAGGTAAGACTTGTTCATGCTCGATGCTCCAGATGCCTGTTCGAAATTCTTGGAATGCATGGCTGGGGCTCGGGCCGGCGAACGCTGCGAGGAGGTTGCTGGTGAGAGGGGAGCCCCACGATCGGGCTCGGTGCGGTGATCCGCTGTCGGCTGGGGGTGCAATCTAAGGGAAATCTTTTATCCCTAAAAAGAATTATTTTTCACTTTATTATAACCAAACAATCGAGCAGTGCCGGCATAACTCAATTCCATAAAGGTATTTGCAGACAGCTTTTTAAATCATCTAGTTTTCAACGACCGGACCACCGGACTTCCCGCATTTCCCTTATCGAAGTTCAGTCGTTCCGGTTCCTCGCGGTGGCCGGAAGCGCATCCACGAGGTCTGTCATGCCCCCTTTCATCCCCCTCAGCCGCCGCGCCCTGCTCGGTCTCGGCCTCGCCCTGGGGCTGTGCGCCGCCCTGCCCGTCCAGGCGGAAACCGAGCTGCGCATCGGCTACCAGAAATCCTCCACCCTGATCGCCCTGCTGAAGGCCCGCGGCACCCTGGAAAGGGCCCTGGCCGCCCAGGACATCCACCTCAGCTGGCACGAGTTCGCCAGCGGCCAGCCGCTGCTCGAAGCACTCAACGTCGGCAACCTCGACCTGTCCGCCGACGTCGCCGACACCGTGCCGGTGTTCGCCCAGGCCGCCGGCGCCCATCTCGCCTATTTCGCCCAGGAAGCGCCGTCGCCGGCCGCCCAGGCGATCCTGGTGCGCGGCGACGCGCCGCTGCGTGGCCTGGCCGATCTCAGGGGCAAGAAGGTCGCGGTGACCAAGGCCGCCGGCAGCCACTACCTGCTGCTCGCCGCGCTGGCCAGCGCCGGCCTGAAGTTCTCCGACATCCAGCCGGCCTACCTGACCCCGGCCGACGGCCGCGCCGCCTTCGAGAACGGCAAGGTGGACGCCTGGGTAACCTGGGAGCCGTTCCTCAGCGGCGCCCAGCGCCAGCTGTCGACCCGCACCCTGGCCGACGGCGACAAGCTGGCCGCCTACCAGCGCTACTACCTGACCAGCGAGCGCTTTGCCAAGGAGCATCCGCAGGTGCTGGAAGTGGTGTTCGCCGAACTGGTCAAGGCCGGCGACTGGCTGCGCACCAACCCCCGGGAAGCCGCGCGGATTCTCGCGCCGCTGTGGGGCAACCTGGACCCGGCGATCGTCGAGCAGGCCAATGGCCGGCGCAGCTACCGGGTGCGCCCGGTGCAGGCGGAGAGCCTGGCCGAGCAGCAGAAGATCGCCGATGCCTTCTTCGCCGAGGGCCTGCTGCCGAAGCGGGTCGATGCCCGCGACGTGTCGATCTGGCAGCCGCAGACGGCCGCCCGCTGAGTCCGCTTTCCCCGGCGGCACCCGACGCGCCGGGGATTTCCCTTCCTGTCTGCCGTCAAGCGCCTGTCTGGGCCAGCAGGGCCTGCAGCTGCGCCCGCTCCCGGGCGTCGAGCCGGGCCAGCTGTTCCTCGATGATGGTCAGCGGCGCGTACGACGGCGCGGCAGCGCCCGGCAGGTTGAGGTGGGCCGGGAGGATCTCGTCGCCGCTGCAGACCAGCAGGGCGAAATGGACGACGCTCTCCAGCTCGCGAGTGTTGCCCGGCCAGGCATGCCGCTCCAGGGCAAGCTGGGCCTCCGCGCCGAACTGCGGAAGATCCAGGCCCAGGCGCTGGGCATAGACGCCGAGAAAGTACTCGGCGAGCGGCAGAATATCCCCCGGCCGCTCGCGCAGCGCCGGCAACTCCAGGCGTCCCTCGTCGAGATAGCGGTAGAGCCGCTCGCTGAACTTGCCGGCGGCTACCGCCTGGGCCAGGTCGACGCTGCTGGCCGCCACCAGGCGCACGTCCACCGGCGTCGGCTGCTGCGCGCCGACGCGCAGCACCTCACGGGTTTCCAGGGCGGCGAGCAGCTTGCCCTGCAGGCCGAGCGGCAGGTCGCCGATCTCGTCCAGGTAGAGGGTGCCGCCGTTGGCCGAACCGAACCAGCCGGCCCGGCTGCAGGCCGAACCGGCATAGGCGCCGACGGCATGGCCGAACAGCTCGGCCTCGGCCCAGGTCGGGCTGAGCGCGCCGCAGTTGACCGCGACGAACAGGCCGCCCCGCCCGCTTTCGCGATGGATCTGCCGGGCCAGCAGCTCCTTGCCGGTACCGCTCTCGCCGCGGATCAGCACCGGCAAGTCGGTCGCAGCGAGGCGCTCCACCTCGCCGCGCAGTCGGCGCGAGCGGGGATCGACGAACACCAGCGCCTTGGCACGAATGCTCAGCGGGCTCTTGTCGGCGTCGGGAAAGGTCAGCAGCGGCTGACCGGGCGGAAGATGGCGATTCATGGGGGTTCTCCTGACCGGGCCTCCGGACCGGCCAGGCCCGGGACTATCGGCGGTTGTCGGGTGAGGCAAGGCGGCGCCCCGGCATGCGCCGGTTTTCCCTGGCGCACGGGCGCGTCATACGCAGCGCCGCTCCAGTCGCTCGATCTGTCGCTGCAGGCGGTAGAGATGGGCGAAACCCTGCTCCCAGCGGTGGTGTCCGGAATTCACATTGATGTGGCCGGCGCCGGGCAGGATGGTCGGCAGCGAGCCCCAGTCGCGGGCCAGCTCCAGGGCGCGAGCCGGCGTGGCGGTCGGATCGTTGTCCGAGCCGACCAGCTGGCTGGGAAACGGCAGGCGCCCGCGGGAAATCGGCGCGAAACAGCGCAGAGGCTCATGACAGGTCGGGTGCTCGACATCCGCCGGCGCCACCAGCAGCGCCCCTCGCACCCGCCCCAACGAGGCCGGCGTGGCCTGGGCGGCCCAGCGCGCCACGGTGACGCAGCCGAGGCTGTGGGCGATCAGGATCGCCGGGGTGCGCTCGGCGGCGATTGCGCGCTCCAGCGCGGCGACCCAACTGAAGGGATCGGGATTGTTCCAGTCGGCCTGCTCGACCCGCACGGCATTCGGCAGCGTGCGCTGCCAGTGGCTCTGCCAGTGCTCGTCGGGCGAGCCGTGCCAACCCGGCAGGATCAGGTAGCGAAGTGTCTGGCTGGGCATTGCGGGCCTCCTCGTGTGGGCAACGGAGACCAGTCTAGGGCAACCTTTTAAATTCTAAAAAAGAATAAAAAATTATTTATTTATTCCAACAATCTTATGCAGCAGAGCAGTAATAAATAACTATTAAATATATAAAAATCACTAAATAGTATTTTTAAGAATATTCGATTCCCCCCTAATATCCGCTCCACGCCGCCGGACCAACGGGCTCGCCGGCACATTACATCCAAGGAGAGCACAGCCATGAGCGCCCCCCTCAGAAGCTTCGAAGGCCAGGACGAAGCCAACATCCTGCGCGAAATCCACGCCGCCCTGAAGAACCTGCGTTTCGGCGCGGTGGAAATCACCGTGCACAACGGCCAGATCGTGCAGATCGAGCGCAAGGAGAAATTCCGCCTGCAGGCCCAGAACACCAGCAAGACCCCCTGATTTACCAGGGCGAACGACCCGACTGGACGACCGGAGGGTGTGAATGAAGAAAAAGCCGGGCACCCGCCCCACTGGGCAGGCAGGGCACGAGCCACCTGCACCAGCGCACACCAACGCCGACCCTACACACAACTAGAACGCATCCCCCGATACATCCAGGAGTCGTATCCATGTCCATCCGTCGTTTCGCCCTCGCCGCGCTGGCCGGCCTGAGCCTGAGTGCCACCGCCCAGGCGCAGACCCTGCTGCTCAACGTGTCCTACGATCCGACCCGCGAGCTGTACAAGGAGTACAACGCCGCCTTCAACAAGCACTGGCAGGCCGAGGGCAATGATCCCGTGACCATCCAGCAGTCCCACGGCGGCTCGGGCAAACAGGCCCGCGCGGTGATCGACGGGCTCAAGGCCGACGTGGTGACCCTGGCGCTGGCCGGCGACATCGACGAGCTGTACCGGCTCGGCAAGCTGATTCCCGAGGACTGGCAGAGCCGCCTGCCGCAGGCCAGCACGCCCTACACCTCGACCATCGTCTTCCTGGTGCGCAAGGGCAACCCGAAAGGCATCAAGGACTGGGACGACCTGGTCAAGCCGGGCGTGGAAGTGATCACCCCGAACCCGAAGACCTCCGGCGGCGCACGCTGGAACCTCCTCGCCGCCTGGGCCTGGGCGCAGCAGAAGTACGGCAGCGAGGACAAGGCCAAGGCCTTCGTCGAACAGCTCTACAAGCAGGTGCCGGTGCTGGATACCGGGGCGCGCGGCTCGACCATCACCTTCGTCAACAACAACATCGGCGACGTGCTGCTGGCCTGGGAGAATGAGGCCTTCCTGGCCCTGAAGGAACAGGGCGGAGAGAACTTCGAGATCGTCGTGCCCTCGCTGTCGATCCTCGCCGAACCGCCGGTGGCGGTGGTCGACCGGAACGTCGACAAGAAGGGTACCCGAGAGGTGGCCACCGCCTACCTGAACTACCTGTACAGCGAGGAAGGCCAGCGCATCGCCGCGAAGAACTTCTACCGGCCGCGCAACGAGAAGGTCGCCGCCGAGTTCGCCAAGCAGTTCCCCCGCCTCAAGCTGGTGACCATCGACAAGGACTTCGGTGGCTGGAAAGCCGCCCAGCCGAAGTTCTTCAACGACGGCGGGGTGTTCGACCAGATCTACAAGGTGAAATGAGCACTTGACCCAACAAGCCAAGCCACAAGCCGGACATGCCGAACTCCGCTTGTGGCTTTCGGCTTTCTGCCAATCCGATAGAGAGATGTCCATGTCCCGCCGCATATCCCCCGTCATACCCGGCTTCGGGCTGACGCTGGGCTACACCCTGGTGTATCTCAGTCTGTTGGTGCTGATTCCCCTGGGTGCCATGTTCGTCCACGCCTCCCAGCTCAGCTGGGGAGAGTTCTGGGCAGTGATCTCCGCACCGCGGGTGCTGGCCGCGCTCAAGCTCAGCTTCGGCACCGCGCTGGCCGCCGCCCTGCTCAACGGGGTGATCGGCATCCTGCTGGCCTGGGTGCTGGTGCGTTATACCTTCCCCGGACGCAAGCTCATCGACGCGATGATCGACCTGCCGTTCGCCCTGCCCACCGCGGTGGCCGGCATCGCCCTGACCGCGCTCTACGCGCCGGCCGGGCCGGTCGGCCAGCTCGCCGGCGAGTTCGGCCTGAAGATCGCCTATACCCCGCTGGGCATCGCCCTGGCGCTGACCTTCGTCACCCTGCCCTTCGTGGTGCGCACCCTGCAGCCGGTGCTGGCGGACATCCCCCGCGAGGTCGAGGAGGCCGCCGCCTGCCTCGGCGCCAGCCCCTGGCAGACCTTCCGCCACGTCTTGCTGCCGGCGCTGCTGCCGGCCTGGCTGACCGGCTTCGCCCTGGCCTTCGCCCGCGGCATCGGCGAGTACGGCTCGGTGATCTTCATCGCCGGCAACATGCCGGGCAAGACCGAGATCCTGCCGCTGCTGATCATGGTCAAGCTGGACCAGTACGACTACACCGGCGCCACCTCCATCGGCGTGCTGATGCTGGTGGTGTCCTTCGCCCTGCTGCTGCCGCTCAACTTGCTGCAGCGGCGCATCGCAACGCCGTAAGGAGGCCGCCATGTCGTCCACAACCCTGAGCGCGGCCGCCTCCGCCAATGCCGCCCGCCGCGGCAACACCCTCGGCCGCCGCCTGCTGATCGCTGCCGCCTGGCTGACGTTCGCCGTATTCCTCCTGCTGCCGCTCTACGTGGTGCTGAGCGAGGCCCTCAAGCTCGGCTTCGGGACCTTCTTCGAGGCCCTGCTGGAGCCCGACGCCCTCTCCGCCCTGAACCTGACCCTGCTCGCCGTGGGCATCTCGGTGCCGCTCAACCTGGTGTTCGGCCTGGCTGCCGCCTGGTGCGTGAGCAAGTACGAGTTCCCCGGCAAGAGCCTGCTGGTGACCCTGATCGACCTGCCGTTCTCGGTCTCGCCGGTGATCGCCGGCCTGATCTACGTGCTGCTGTTCGGCGCCCAAGGGGTCTTCGGCGAGTGGCTGACGGAGCACGACATCCAGATCGTCTTCGCCCTGCCCGGCATCGTCCTGGCGACCATCTTCGTCACCCTGCCCTTCGTCGCCCGCGAGCTGATCCCGCTGATGCAGGAACAGGGCACCCAGGAAGAGGAAGCCGCGCGCCTGCTCGGCGCCAACGGCTGGCAGATGTTCTGGCACGTCACCCTGCCCAACATCAAGTGGGGCCTGATCTACGGCGTGGTGCTCTGCACCGCCCGCGCCATGGGCGAGTTCGGTGCGGTGTCGGTGGTCTCCGGACACATCCGCGGCTTCACCAACACCCTGCCGCTGCACGTCGAGATTCTCTACAACGAGTACAACCACGTCGCCGCCTTCAGCGTCGCCAGCCTGCTGCTGGTCCTGGCGCTGATCATCCTGCTGCTCAAGCAGTGGAGCGAAGCCCGTCTGTCCCGCCTCAAGTCCAATGCTGCCGAGGAGTAAGCCATGTCCATCGAAATCCGCAACGTCAGCAAGCGCTTCGGCGCCTTCCAGGCCCTCAACGACATCAACCTGGACATCCACAGCGGCGAGCTGGTCGCCCTGCTCGGCCCCTCCGGCTGCGGCAAGACCACCCTGCTGCGGATCATCGCCGGCCTGGAAACCCCGGACAGCGGCAGCATCGCCTTCCACGGCGAGGACGTCTCCGGCCATGACGTGCGCGACCGCAACGTCGGCTTCGTGTTCCAGCACTACGCGCTGTTCCGCCACATGACGGTGTTCGACAACGTCGCCTTCGGCCTGCGCATGAAGCCCAAGCGCGAGCGGCCGAGCGAGCAGGTCATCGCCGCGAAGGTCCACGAACTGCTGACCATGGTGCAGCTCGACTGGCTCGCCGACCGCTATCCCGAGCAGCTCTCCGGCGGCCAGCGCCAGCGCATCGCCCTGGCCCGCGCGCTGGCGGTGGAGCCGAAGATCCTGCTGCTCGACGAACCCTTCGGTGCACTGGATGCCAAGGTGCGCAAGGAGCTGCGCCGCTGGCTGGCGCGCCTGCACGAGGAAATCAACCTGACCTCGGTGTTCGTCACCCACGACCAGGAGGAAGCCATGGAAGTGGCCGACCGCATCGTGGTGATGAACAAGGGGGTGATCGAGCAGATCGGCGCGCCGGGCGAGGTCTACGAGCAGCCGGCCAGCGACTTCGTCTACCACTTCCTCGGCGACTCCAACCGCCTGCATCTGGGCGAGGAACATATCCTGTTCCGCCCCCACGAGGTCCTGCTGTCCCGCGAGGCGGTGGCCGAATACCACGGCGCCGAAGTGCGCGACATCCGCCCGCTCGGCGCCATCACCCGGGTGACCCTCAAGGTCGACGGCCAGAACGAGCTGGTCGAGGCGGAAGTGGTCAAGGATCACGACAGTCTGGTCGGCCTGGCGCGCGGCGAACGGCTGTTCATCAAGCCGAAGGCGAGCGCCTGAAACGCCCTGCCCGGCCCGAACATGCGGGCCGGGCGGGAGTTCTTCGAACTCCTGGAAGCACGACGGGCGGGGTAAACCCCGCCCGTTCTTTTCATGTCGCAGCGAGCCGCCCTTTCCGGGCGGACCTCAGAGGCGCTTCATCTCGCCGCCCACCGGAGCCAGCTCGGGCGAGCGCTCCGCGGTGGCATCGCGCAGCATCGACTCCAGATTGCGCTCGATGTTCTGGCACAGGGCTTCGGTCTGGATGCGGTGCTCGCTGTTGCGGAAGGGGCTTTGCAGATCCGTGCCGACCCGTTCGATGGCCAGCAGCATGAAGCCCGCCACCGTCGACACCAGCGGCGTGTACCAGCCCAGGGTTTCCACCAGGCCGATCGGCATGATCAGGCAGAACAGGGTGATGAACAGGCGCGGGAAGTACACGTAGGGATACGGCAGTGGCGTGTTGGCGATCCGCTCCATGCCGCCCTGGCAGTCGGACAGCACCACCATGGTGGACTCCAGTCGCGACAGGCGCATGCTGTCCAGCCGACCGGCCTTGTATTCCTTGGCCAGCAGGGCGGCCGAGCCGTTGAGGATGTCGTTGGGAAAATTGTTGGTGTGATGACGGCGGTCGAACTCCTCGGCCGGGATCAGCGCCTGGACCTCATCGCCGCAGGGCGCGCCCTTCAGGTGCGCCGACAGAGCCTTCACATAGGCCACATGGCGGCGCAGGAGAATGGCCTTGACCGGATTCATGCCATAGGCGTCATCGATCAGGGTGAGTACCTGGCGCGCATAGCTGCGCGAGTTGTTGGTCATGGTGCCCCACAGGGTCCGCGCTTCCCACCAGCGGTTGTAGGCACTGGAATTGCGGAAGCTGGTCAGCACCACCAGCGCCGAACCGAGCAGCGTCAGGGGCATCGAGGGGAGGTTCCAGCGTGGACTCACAAGAAGCATGTAATCCACGGTGATGAAGATATCCCAGAGCAACAGCCAGAACAGCGACCAGCCAACATAGGTGAGGGTTTTGATCAGGTATTGGCTTTTTCGGATAAAGGCGTTCGACACGGGCGCATCTCGACTAGGGGAGTAACGGGGATTCGACCATCGAACGGTAGTTCGATATCACTGCAACCCCATGAATCTCGGGTTATCCGATGGATGGAGCTATTAATGATTAACCACCTGAGCGCGTCAAGGATGCCATCTGCGACTTATGCAGCGACTCGCGCGCTCGAACCCGTGCCCATCGGCAAGCGAATACCTCATCCAGTTCGGTTCGATCTTTGAAGCAACATCTTCCAAAAACCCATCTACAACCAGCCAAATCCAAGGGTATCCCGGCTTTCCTTAGCAAATATCGATGCCCCGCAGACGAAGCCTGTTATGGCTTGTCCATAGCGGACACTACGACGAAGAAGTTGGCGATACAGACTTCCGGTGGACACATCTGCAAACAATCTCGCGCCTGCGAAACCCACCCCGGCAACATCCCAATCAGGGCAGCGGGCCAAGGCACGAAAGACAATCCGCATGCTGTCCATCACCATGCAGCGCACTGTAACAGGCGTCCGCATTCAGTAATGCCAATTAGACATTACTCAATAAGAAATACATATTTTGAAATATCTTTTGACCCCGCCTTGAACAGCCATGCCTGCTGTCCTTATCCATTCCACGAACCTTCGGCATCCCTCTGCTGGAGCAAAGCCAGCCATTCCAGATTTTACCCAGCGCCCGCTCCAAGGAACAGGAGCGCCATTCCGCTCAAGTCGATCTGCACTGACGCAAGCCATGCAAATGACGCCCTCGATGAGCAGTCTGCATTACTTGACCCATTCCCCTTAAAAAGATGATGACTGTTCTGAACATGGATGTTCGAATAGCGGTGGATCTGCAAATGCAAATAGCCGGAAATCCTCTCTCGCAATCGCAACTGCCGACCATGCAATGACAGTGCACCAGTACACGACAGGTCATCGCATCTGGATCGGATGGAACGCATTCACCAGAAGGCTGGCCAATGACCAGGCTCTTTCATGCTCATTCGCATACAGCACTCAACGTCGGCGACCTGGTCATCGATGACTTCGCAGGCGGCTTCGCCTCGACCGCTATCGAGCCAGGCCGCGGACGGCAGGAGAATACTGCTGCCCTCGCCTCGCCGGTCATCCGCTACGCGACCATGACCAAATTCAAGAGCCTCATGCTCGAAGCAGAGAGAGGTGGCAGCAGAGGATGCCTGCTGCTAATGCTTGGCTAGCCTGTCGATCAGAGCGCGGCAATGCTGGAACCCTGCCTCACGCGCCGCATCGAGGCCACAGCAGCAATAATCGACATCGGTCTTTCGGGAGGTAAACACTTCTTTATCGCGACGTACGCTGGCTCGGATAATCCACTTCTTTCCCAGCTCGGAGCGGTACGGCTCAACCGCCATATCGAACCCCTTGTACTTCTGCACGTATACAGCAACATCGGCACTATTATTATTCATATTGTCTCCGTGATTGTGATGTTGGCCTGTCGAAACAGGCTGCTCGGCACTTACAGCAGAAAAATCCTGCACCAACTAACGTTTCGTGGCAAGCGCACCGTAACAAGGCACAGCGCCATCAAGCTGCTGGATCTGGTCTGCCAAACTGCGCAAGTGAACTGACCCCGGAGCCGCCAGATCCGACTCCCGCCGCCTGGTCCGCACCGAAGGCACTCGCCTGCGATCGAAGGCCTGGCTTTGCTGATAGGCTGATTCGTCCTTGCGCCTCAAGCTCAAAACCCAGCAACCACGTGCCCTGAGCCATCCCGCCGTTTACGAAGTTATTAAGCATTGGCCTGCGCCAGGATTTGCCTTGGAAAGTATTTTTCAGACAGACTCTGGCAGAACTTCGGGCTGCCTATTGAGCCCGGAGGTGAACCCGAAAAAGACGTACCGCTATAACACTGCTACAAAACATTACTACCCCGTAAAGAGACAACCCATCGTGCAAAAAAACATTGGCAGCATCGAAAAAATCGCTCGCATCGTGATCGGCATTGCACTGGTCATCTGGGCCATCGCAGGAGGTCCGCTCTGGGCTTGGGCTGGAGCAATGCTCCTGGCTACCGGGCTGCTCAGCTGGTGCCCTGCTCGCATGCTCTTCGGCGGCCGCAGCTGTTCCGTGGAAAAATAACGCCACCTTTTCATGCCCGGTTCGGCCCCTCCCGGCAGACACTGATCACCGGCAACGCGCCGTCTCGGCTGTTTGGTCTGTCCATACTCGATGGACAGACCAATGCAGGAACCCTCGTTGCACAAAGGCTCCTGTTTCGCCCCTTCATACCCATACCGCCTCCATCTCAACTCCACTCCTCCATCCGCCACAAGCACTCCACCCGCATCGTGTAGCACTGCTCATCAGCTCCCGCCGCGCATGCCCCGGGCGGGCGAGATCGGGACGCTGGCGAGGCGCATGGCGCTCCAAGCTCAGCGGCAAAAGCTGAGCTGCCGGGAGTGAAGCGGATGGTGTCAGGGAGAGAAGGCGTGGCGGCACTGCGAGTACGCGGTTGCCGCCGGGGGAAGATGTGCAACTCGGGACCTGTCAGCCCGTCGCGGGGATCAGTGGCGGCGGGCAACCCTGGCGTCGCCCCCTACCCGCCAGCTGAGCCGTTAGCCGTTATAGGGAAAGGATTCGGCAGTTTCGGGCGTCCAGCCAAGCGGGCGCGGACGGTTGCCGTGGATCACCACCTTGTCGCCGGGGACGAAGACGTAGTTCGGCGAGCGGTACGTCTTCAGTTCGCCGCTGTCGGTGCGCACGATGTAGGCGCGGTCGCTGCCGCCCAGTGCCTTCTGACCGGAACCGCCGAGCACCGCGCCAAGTCCTGCACCGACCACGGCACCGATCGGACCGCCCACGGAACCGGCCATCATGCCAGTCATACCGCCCGTGGCCTGACCGGAAGTTTCGTCGCCCACTTCGCTGACGATTTCAGCGGCGTAAACATTGCTGACGGTGAGCATGCCGATGGTCAGAGCCAGAATGCCGAACTTTTTCATGGCGGTTCCCCCGAGGACGAGATAAGCGGTCGTGGCCAGTCGATTCCTGTTACTGAGGCGCTGTCTGCGCCGTTTCGCTTCCCTTGGTGAGGAAACTAACCATTTGGTTGACATGGATCAATAAAATAATTGCCATCTCATGCTTAAGGAGGGGGTGCTTCATGATGGCCGACCAAGCCGCGACTCCAGCCGCACTCTTCACAGACGAATTCCAAGCAACTGATTTACAAGGAAAAGATTATCATGACGGGAGTTGCAGACACCCCCAAGCCTGAAGGGAGACCGTTCGTCGCCCTTCTCCGAGCGAGCCGGAGATGGTGAATGCGGCAGGCATGCCGGCGCCCTCTGGCCGTGAACAGCATCGCCAGCAACCGTCTTCAGGGAAGAAATGCCGTCAGCTTCGCGTCCTGCCGGAGCCTGCTTGAGGTCGAGCGATTCGGCGCCGGTAGCTGGGCGGCGAGGCTGTGGGGATCGCGCTCGCCGCCGACCAGGAGAGGGAAATCAGGTCATCAGCCCTTGGCCAGATGCCTGTCGATCAGCGGCGCCACCTCGGCGGCGAGGATTTTGGCCAGGCGGTGGTCGCCGCCGGGGAAGACGTGCAGCTCGGCGCGAGGCAGCAGCGCGGCGAGGCGCTGGCCGACACTGACGGGACTGACCGGGTCGTCGTCGCCCCACAGCAGCAACGTCGGCGTCCGCAGTTCCGCCAGCCGGGGCGTCAGGTCTTCGCGATAGTCGATGAACCACTGCGGCACGAACAGGTTTGCCTCCGCGAACATGGGGCGCCAGTCCTGCGCGCCCAGGCTCTCCATATCCACCCCGCCCGAGGTCGCGGTCAGCACCAGATGAGTGACCAGCTCAGGCCGCTCAAGCGCCGCCAGCATGGCAATAACCCCACCCATCGACTGCGCCACCAGCGCCGCGGGCTGGTCGATCTCGACCACGACACGCGCCACCAGATCGGCAAAGCGGGTCACGCCCGGATCGGCCGGTGTCGAACCCAGGCCAGGCCAGCCGACATGGACTTTCTGCGCCGGGTGAACGAGCAGATCGGCAGCCGGCCGCCAGAACCGCGTGCTGCCGGAGGCACCGGGGAGGAACAGGAGTTTGGAGGGGGAGGAATACACGGGGTCAGCCCTTGCAGGTGTTGTTTGAGTGGAGCGACGCCATAGTAATGCTGGACAGGCGAAGCGTTGTCCACCCTATTTGCCGTCAAGCAGCACAAAAAATGCGGCCGGAGAAAAGCCCGGAACTCCAATAAATACAAGGGCTCCGGGCTTTTCTGTTTCAGTCGCCGCTAGAGCCGTTTCACTGTACCCGGGCTCAAGGAGTGCCCGGACTTCTCCCCTATCCCAGGCATGGGAGAGACGCGAAACTGGCTGACCGAGGTTATGACTTTCCTTGCCTTCGCATAAGAAGGATTCGGCTCACGAAGCACTCCTGGAGCCTATCGAATACATCACAGCTGAAGCTCCCCGGAAGGTCGTCCAGCAGATCCTCGAACAGGGACAAGTGCTCCCGGATTTTGCCGATGACGCTCCTGGCTTTCCGCCTGCTGCACTACTTCGGACGCTTCCGTCCTGTCGCTGTGCGTCATGCTCAGCGAATGGAAGGTAGCCTTCCCGGCCCCCGCTCCGCCGATCTCCTGCTGGCTGTACATGCCGGCTTTGGCGTACCACCTGTCGCCCCGGTACGAAGCCACGTCGAACTGGTATTTCCTGACTTCGCCGTTGACCGTGACGGTCAGTTCCCCGTCGCTGGTGACTGCCGCCGAATAAGCCAGTCTGTTGCCAAGCTTGTAGCCCGTGAGGATGGGATCTTTCTTTTCCTCGCCGTTGTATTGCGGCCGGTATTGCACATAGATGGTGCTGCCGGTGATCTGCAATTTGAACGGCGGTTTCGTGCTTGCACCGTGGAACTGGCCGATGATCGCTTTTTTGCTGGCAGCCAAGGCGTCGACTGTAAGCGTTGCGCTCAGACGGTGGACCCTGGCGCTGCCAAGACGCCAGTTGGCCTCCTTGTCGGCACCGTCGGGCAGCGTCTCGCGGAGTTCGGAGCGCGGGTAAATGCTGTTCGGCGTGCTTCTGATGCCTGCCCCGGAGGAAGGCGCATAGAAGGTGATGGAGCCATCGGTGTTGCGGGCAAACCACTTCGACTCATACGTCTGAAGCTGTCTGGTCTGAATGATCGTGGCCCCAACAGGAATGGTCAGATTCCAGTGCGAAAGATCAACCACTTCACGGCTCCTAGCACGACAGGTTTTTGATGGCATCATTTTGCCGCCATTCTGATATTACCTGTGTGCTATCGCACGCATTCTTCAGCCGCTTGGCCGTCCATGCGGAACCATCGTCCGACATGGCGACTCCCGCACGCCGTCTTCCGTCGCATTGCATCGAGGACGTCGATCAATGTTGGCGCACGTCAAGAACTCCGCTGTTCCAGTGCCATAAGGTGCCGGCTGGGCGGCCTTGTCCTGAATGTGTCTGACCTTTTCTGGTCCGTGGTAGCGCAACGAAACCCAGCGTGAGCCGCCTCCCTTGCTCGCCATGCCACCCCATCAAGCCAGGTTGGAGACACACATCTGATGAATGGAGCTTTGACGCTCACGCTCGCCGCTCTGGTCTATCTGATCCTTGCCGCCATGGTGATGGACCTTCTCATGGAGCTGATAGCCCAGCTTCTGCAAAGCCGGACCACTTCCGATCCCAAAGAGGACTTGAACAGCCACCACCCGGTCCCGTCACAAGATGAACAGATGCAGGAAATCCCTTCAGCGCTCGCACCCGGCACGCAACAGGACGACGGCCCTCGTCCCCCTCCAGCTTCCGGGCCTCCAGATCCAATCCCCATGTCCGCCTGGCTATTCCCCCTCTCCGACTACGCTCTCGGCGTAATTGCGGTAACCCGCTTCCAGCGCCCGGCCATCCTGCCTGCCCGTTCCGGGCCGTTTCTTTATCTGATCTGCCGTCGAAAACCCCATGAACATATGGAGTAATCTGTAGCAAGCTATCAAACAGAAGGGTTTTTTCGATGCTGGATCTTGCCGCGGCGTTCATCGCGCTGACGACGCTTTTCACCTACCTCAACTACCGCCTGATCCGCCTTCCTCCGGCCATCGGAGTCATGATCGGGGCCCTCCTTCTCTCGCTGCTCGCTTATGGCCTGTCGGCGCTGGGCTATCCGGTACTCGAGCTGGAAATCCAGGAGATGATCCGCCGGATCGATTTCTCCGACGTTCTGATGACCTGGTTCCTGCCCGCGCTGCTGTTCGCCGGCGCCCTGCATGTCAATCTGGACGACTTGCGCAGCTACAAGTGGCCGATCACCTTTCTCGCCACGGGCGGCGTGCTGATCGCCACTTTCGTGGTTGCCGGCCTGGCCTATTACACCTTTGCCCTGTTCGGCTGGCAGGTCAGTTTCATTTACTGCCTGCTGTTCGGCGCGCTCATCTCGCCGACCGACCCCATCGCGGTAATGGGCATCCTCAAGAGCAGTGGCGCTCCCAAGCCGCTGCAGACCACCATCGTCGGCGAATCGCTGTTCAACGACGGAACCGCCGTGGTGATGTTCAGCATTCTGCTGGGCGTCCTCATGATCGGCCATACCCCGACGATTGGCGAAGTGAGCCTGCTATTCCTCAAGGAAGCCGTCGGCGGGATTATCTTTGGTCTGCTGCTGGGCTATGTCGTCTACCTGCTGCTGTCCAAGGTCAACGAGTTCCAGCCATCGGTCATGCTGACCCTGGCCCTGGTCTTCGGCGGTGCGTCGCTGGCGGCGAAGCTGCACGTTTCGGCACCGATCGTGATGGTGGTTGCCGGCCTGATCATCGGCAACCACGGTCGTCACCATGCCATGTCCGAAGAAACCCGCCGCTACGTGGATAACTTCTGGATCCTGATCGACGAGATTCTCAATGCCCTGCTGTTTGCCCTGATCGGTCTCGAACTGCTGGTGCTGCCCTTCACCTGGCCGCATGTGGCTGCAGCGATCCTGCTTGGCGGGGCCGTCCTGGTAGCCCGGGTACTGACCGTCGGTCCTGGGATCGTCCTGATCCGCCAGCTGAAGTCCGCTCAGCTCCAAGTGGCCCCTGGAACCGTCCGCATCCTGTCCTGGGGGGGCCTGCGTGGCGGGGTTTCGGTGGCCCTGGCCTTGGCGCTGCCCCTGGGCCCGGAGCGCGATCTGCTATTGGCCCTCACCTATATCGTGGTGCTGGTCTCGATCCTGGTGCAGGGGCTGACCATCGGACCGCTGGTGAGGTCGCTGTATGGCAGCAATCCTGTCGAGGCTGAAGAAGCCCACTGAGCGCTGTATCCGAAAACGCCCCATGGATGGGGCGTTTATCTCCCACCTGAGCACTATCCATTGCGCTTCAAGCTCATCGGCTCGGCGCGATCGCACTCATCCGCTTCCATCGATCCGCTGATCGCAGCGTTCCGAGCCCCAGCATCGGATATGGCGCGCTATCTGAATGCGCAGCACCAGAAGGCAACAGCGGAGAACGACAAGCCACACGACCGAGCGATTCGGAAAGCCGGTTGAACCACAGGGGCCGCTTGCTTCCGGCCGAAGGTCTGGCTTTCTTGGTAGACTCACTCGCCATCGCGCATGATCCTGATCTGCGCCGTATAACCGGTGGTGCCATCCTTGCAGCGCCGCAATG
This sequence comes from Azotobacter chroococcum, assembly GCF_002220155.1. Lineage (NCBI taxonomy): Bacteria > Pseudomonadati > Pseudomonadota > Gammaproteobacteria > Pseudomonadales > Pseudomonadaceae > Azotobacter > Azotobacter chroococcum. Next base: position 2,733,920 of record NZ_CP011835.1, read on the forward strand.
TAACCGTGCCCATTTTCAATTTGCTACATGATGTTTTTGGGTTGCTACATTGCAGCAACGACCTCCCCAAAATAAGCAAAAACAGGCGAGAACGGCATCAACTCAGGCGTCCGAAAATGCTACTGAAATCAAGCTCAAACCCAGCAAGCACGCGCCCTGAGCCTTCCCGCCGCTTCTGCGTGGCGCCGATGATGGATTGGACGTATTTTTATTGAAAGCCCCTATACTCAAGGCTTACAGAGCGCTTGCACAAACCGCTTACCACTTTTTTACCACCAAGCTTTTCTAAGTCAGCGCGAAAGTAACGACGAGTGAGATCGTCGCCCTGCGCAAATGGGAACAGGACAAGGCCAAGCCGAACGCCCAGGCCGCCGTTCTCATCAAGCTGGTCGAGCAGTACTCCCGACTGGCCGAAAGACTGGCCGCGATCTGAGGCGCAATCCGGTAGGGTGACAACTCGCGCAGCGATTGCCCACCGTTTGCATCGATAGACAAGGCTGCACCGTTGTCTACCCTACGCGCTCGCTCTCTTGATACACCGGCGACCGGTGGTGAATAGTGGCCGCCCTCTTACACTCGACGAAGACATACCCATGCAATTGATCAGAAGTATTCCCCTGCTGTTGTTCGTTTTCCTGGCTTACAACGCGGTCATGATGACCGGCACCGGCAACCTCGATGGCGTGCTGTTTCAAGGGACTTTGCTGTCCGGCGCACAATGGCTTTTCACCACTTCGGACTTGCTGTTGACGCTGGCCTTGGTCGCTTTGGGCGGCGAAGTAGTCAAGTCCACCCGCTCCGGCAATGCCTCGATCATCGACCATGCCCTGTCCATGCTGCTGTTCGTGGCCTTCCTGGTGGAATTCATAGGCTATAGCGCGGCGGGGACTACGACGTTCTTCCTCATGACCCTCATGTCTTTCATCGATGTGCTGGCTGGATTTACCGTCACCATTTCCTCCGCCCGGCGCGACGTAGGGTACAACTAACGGAAACCTGCTCCTGCCAGCGCCACCTTCCCCCGCTGCCGCCAAGTCGGCAGCCTGGGGAAGTTCCGAGGCAAACTCGCTCAGCGATTACCCACCGTTTGCATCGGTAGACAAGGCTGCGCCGTTGTCTACCCTACTTGCTGCATGCCCCGGTGGCTTCGGTCAGGGCCACACGATGCACGGCACCATGGCGCCCGGCTTGACGTCGACGATGGCGGCCAGCAGTTCCTCGCCGATATTGCGCTTGACGTCACGTTCGAGCAGCTCTTTCTCGGTCAGGGACATGGTTGTGACCCTTAACCCGCCAGCGCTCGAATGACGTGCTCCGGGTCATTGTGGATGGCGCGCAACAGAGCCTTGGCCGGGCCGGTCGGTTCGCGGCGGCCTTGTTCCCAGTTGCGCAGAGTGCCCACCTGCACATCGATCATCGCGGCAAACTTGGCCTGCGAAAGACCGGTGGCCTTGCGGATCTGCTTCACCTGCAAGGCATCCACGGTGAACTCGCGGGACGGCTGGCGTTCGCCGCGAACGATTTCGTCCATTTGCACGACGCTTTCCATGAGGTCGTCGAAAAACTTACTCATGATGGTTACCTCCACGTCTCGATGATGCGTTTGAGCGCTTTGCGCTCGTCGGCAGTCAGGTCATCCTTCTCGTTCTTCGGGTAGATCAGCAGCAGGGCGCCCCTGGAGTGGGCGCGGATCGAGTCCCTATTCGTGGCGGCTGGTGCCAAGGCCGTCGAAGGAAACGGATCGCGAGTCCGCTTCGAGCTGAATGGTGTGATCGCCACCTTTCATCGACCGCACCCGGACAAGGAGGCCAAGCCATACCAGGTGCGCGACGCAAGAGCCTTCCTCGAGAAAGCAGGGATAACGCCATGAACGTGATGAACTACAAGGGCTATTCGGCCCGCATCGAATACAGCGACGAGGATAAACTGCTCGTCGGACATATCGTCGGGATCAACGATGTCGTCGGCTTTCACGGCGAGTCCGTCCCGGAGCTTCGCGGCGCATTCGAGGAGGCGGTGGACGACTACCTTGAAACCTGCGCCAAGCTGGGTCGTGCCCCGCAAAAGCCATACTCCGGCAAATTAAGCCTGCGCATGGCCCCGGAGTTACACGCCTCCATCTCGGCCAAAGCCATGCTCTCGAACAAAAGCATCAACCAGTGGGTTGTCGACGTATTGGATCGAGAGGCGCACGCGTGAATACCAGCCGTCGAGGGGTCGACGCCTTCACCCCCGAATCGCTGCTGAACTGGATCCGCAACCCCTTCGGCGCCCACCGCGACTTCCTGCCGACCATGCTGCAGGCCATCGGCGAACGCCTCTCCACCTCCCACCGCTGAGTCGCGGGCACAAAAAAAGAGCCCCTGCCGAGATGGCAGGGGCTCCAGCTCCCGGAGCTGGACGTTGAATCCGGCCGCAGGGCAATAGCATTCAAACGGATCAGGCAGGGCATTGCGCCCTATTGGTCACAAGCAGCGAAAGCATTATCGAGGTGACCCGGCCAGCTTCGGTGCTTGTCGTTGTGTCCGGTTTGAAAAAAACAATGCTTGAGTGCCGACAAGAAGGGCGCTCAACGAGCGAAGAAAGCTGGCAAGCGCAAGGAGTGCCATGCATTATTCGAAGATTTTCAAAAACTTATCCTTTCTTCCAACTTTAAATGCCTGCCAGCCGCATAGGACTTCCAAATAACATTGGACTCTAACGCATTGACCCTGACAGGCACGACATCAACGCTGCTTCTTATTACACGCAAATCCGCATCCAAGGCATTTAATCTATTTTGCGAATTAATCTTCACATCTCGAAAACAATTATCAGAATACAATGTTGTTATTAATAGCAAAATATAATAAATCCATCCTTGATTCATGACACACTCCACCAATTAATACTGAGTCTGTATAAATCAGCCCGTCATATTTTCCATCCTTTTTTTATTCTTTTTTTGCCGTGATCCTCCAGAAAAGCACAGGGCCAGCCGGCGCACCCAACCCTTAGGTGCCTGGCTACAAATTATCCAATCATGACCAAAATGTTGTCAATACAATATCATTTTGTGTCACAAATGACATTATTTTGATATTAATTAGCCATTTCTTATTACATTAACGTCATCACAATTCCTGATCGAACGAGCCTTCCATCAAATTCATATAGTACTTATACTTGATCTATATAGGTGTTCTACCAATCACTTCTGTATCTATCTGTCTGTAGTGGTAGAGCAACGCTCCGCTCAACTCCTACTGCACACTGCCACTGGCAGGATTGCCTTGCAATCGATCGTTAAGTATTGGTTTATATCAATAAGCCTGTCGACATTGTGCCATAAGGTTCCGGCTCGGGGCGCCCTGTATCTAGCCCGTTGATGAGATTCGTGGCAGCGCAAAAACAAGTATCAGCAGCCTTCCCTGCTCATACGCCACCCAATTTATCCAAGCTTGAAGGCGCACACATGATGAATGGGATTCTGATACTCACGATCGCTGTTCTGCTCTACCAGATCCTGTCCGCCGCGGTGATGCTCCTTCTCATAAGACTGATGTCCCACGTACTGCAAGGTCGGGCCGACTACGGAACGAATGACGACTCGAACAGCCTTCAGGCTGTCTCTCCGCAAGACGAGCAGGCGCGGACAATCCCTTCCGTGCCCGCCCGCACGCAACAGGACGGGAATCCCTGTCCCCCTCCACCTTCCGGGCCTCCCCCCGAATCCCTCTATCTCCTTGGCTATTCATCCTCCCGTCCAGGTACTGGATGTAACTGCACTCACCCGCTTCCACCGATCCGCCGTCCGCAGAGCGCCGAGGCCGAGCATCCCGAACACCAGCTCGAACAGCACCGCATCGAGCGAGGGCAGCGGCGGGACATCGGCGACGCCGGCCACGGTCAGCAGCCACGGCAACAGCGGCCTGACCAGAAACTCGTAGGCCAGGCCCGCCACGCAGACATAACCCGCCAGCGGCCGCCAGCCGGCCTGGAAGCCGGACTGGCTCGCCGCCTCCACCTCGTTGATCTTCGCCTGGGCCAGGTTGATCTGCAGGGCTGCGTCCAGATCCTTGAACGCACCTTCCTGCTGGAGCCTGAGCAGCTCGAGCTGGGCCCTGGCCTTCTGTTCGGGGTCTGGGATCAGTTTGTCGAGCAGGCCGGCGACGGTCGGTAGCAGCGCCGTGGCGGTGGCAAGCAGGCTCATACCGGCACCTCGCCCGCCAGCGCATCCATGGCCTGCGCGTAGCAGACATCCCAGCGGTTCCTGTGTGGTTTGCCGGGCCGCCACGTCCTGACATACAGGTCCCAGCTTTTGGCCACCTCGCCCACCGCCGGCAGCGGCGCCGGATCCCTCCACAGCAGCAGGCGGGCGAAGGCGGCGGCGAGGATGTCGTCGTGCTCGAGCGCGGCATACACGGCGGCAGCCGATGGCTTGACGTTGTGGGCCTCGCAAGCCGCCAACGCATGCTGCCGACTCAGCGGGTGCAGCAGCACGCCGCGCACGCCGCCGCCCTGCTCGAACTGCCAGAGGCCACGGGCAGGCCCGCCGACTTGCCGGCGATGGGCAAGGCCGGACTCCTGCAGCCCGATCGCCAGCAGCATGGCCTCGGCCTGGGGGCTGCTCATGCGCGCAGGCAGCAGCGCGAGCGCCGGGGCGATGGCCGCGGCGCGGATTTCGGATAGCGTCATGGAATCTCCAGAAACGAAAGAGCCCGCACGCGGCGGGCTCGGGGTGGGATGGGGTTACGCTCAGACTTCGATGTCGTACTGCGGCAGCTCCGGCGCCGGGCCGGTGATCTGGCCGTCGACGACGAAGGCCCTGCTGCCCACCGCCATGCCGGTGCCGCGGGCGGCGATCGACACGCCGTTGCGCAGCTCGACGGTGCTGGTGCCGCTGGCGATGTCGACGGCGGTCACGGTGCCGACGGCGCGCACGCCGCCGGGCAGCAGGCCGATGAATTTCTTCCAAGGGTTGACGGTGGCCATTTCAGTTCCTGCGATTGGCAGGTTGCACCTGCCCTACAGGGCGGGTGCAACCTGCCGGTCAATGGTGGAGCTCGAGGCGCACGGTCTGGGTGATGCGGACCACACCGGTGCTGCTGAACAGGTCGTCGTAGACGTCCGGTGCGGGCTCTCGCCAACGGCGCTTACCAGAACAGGAAAGCTCCTTTCAAAACTCCCCAAAATAGAAAGTTAACTATAATCCTCTTGGAAGATTGAGCAGTAAAACAATCGGAAATCATGCAGTACTCAAAAATAAGGAACATGCCACCTCACACAGGGAACCACAATGAAAAAACAAGTAATAACACTCAGCACCTTACTATTGCTGCACGGATGCTCGGGAAATGAAGTAAAGCCTTCACCTCCCCCAGCCAGAGCGATGAGTGATTACGACATAAACACCATCTACCCGCCACGCGAGGATATTTTCATAGGCGATATATACGCAAACATTTACACTCCAAACTGCAATGCAACTCTGGATAACAATGAATGCACCTTTACGTCAATAAGAATCGCCAGGATACCTATCGACAACATTAGTAAAATGATCCCCAACCAGCACGACAATACCCAGCCACTTGCCCCAGAAGAAAATGGATGCCAACTCAAGGAGATAAAAGAAACAGACCAGAAAGACAACACAAAAAAATATCTACCATCAAAAGAGTGCTTCACAAGAGACACTATCGACCCATCAGACTCATATCAACACTTAAAGCAAATAGCCTTCCCTAACTTCTACAAGCACACGGGGAACTCGTCACAAGCCTCAACTGCAATCCTGGCCAAAATTCTCCCCAAGGCAGGCATAGGCATAAACAACATAAAAGAATATAGCGTAGCGATCCCCACCGCACGGTACTATTCGGTCAACCCATTTGAAATACTTGATGCACTACAAAACCTTCCACCCGAGCAAAGTCAAAAACTGCAACAAGTAAAAGACTACAAGGAAATGGTCTGCAGCCAGTGCAAGACAAAAATATTCATCCCATATCAAATATATTACACAAGAGAGCTTGACATCACCTACAAGGGAGAGTTCTTTACCAATAGAAAATACAGCCAAACAAGAAGCCCCAACGAGCCCAGGGTATTATATACACCACCAACAGACACCAACGACAGTACAAACACATCAAGCGCAGCACTTATCGAAGAGAACAGCTTTGGCGTAACAACAACCCTAAGCCACGCTTCAACGGGAGACATAGGCGTAAGGCAGGTTTTCGATACTCCAATGGCGATTGGTTACAAAGGATTTGTCTACGACGATCATGAGGAAATAAAAAATAGACTGGCGGCCCACCACAAAAACTCCTACGAGCAACCTACTGTAACCGCATCCGAAAAATCCCCCCCATCCAGCATTTTTGAAGAGCGCTCGGATGAATCATTCAAAGCCGCTGACGATGCCTACTTCGCTGACAGTGGCGACGGTACGGACACATCCCCCCCATCCAGCGTTGTTGAAGAGCGCTCGGATGAATCATTCAAAGCCGCTGACGATGCCTACTTCGCTGACAGTGGCGACGGTACGGACACAGCCGGACAGGAAGCGGCTGACGCAGATCACTCAAGATCCGTTACCGACGGCGCAGACACCACCGAACAGGGAACGGCTAACGCAGATCACTCGGAATCCGTTACCGACGGCGCAGATACCGCCAAGCAGCAGACCGATAAACTCTTTTCCGGAACTGGTGATGCCCATGCCGCTTCTCAGTGATGCCGCTCCAGGCGCACGGTCTGGGTGACGCGGGCCGCACCCACGCCCTCGGCGGCAATCTCGGTGGCCAGGCACAGGCCGCGCCAGGTGCCGTCGATGTCGCGCACCTCGCAGAGCATGGCCGGCTCGATCAGGCCGGGGGCGGTGGCCTCGGGGAACAGCGGCAGGCTGAGGGTGACGATTTCCTGATTTCCGCCCTTGGCCAGCTCGGCGATGCCCCGCGAGCGGGCCGCGTCGGTGCCGGTGATCAGGTCGTCGTAGACGTCCGGGGCCGGCTTGTCGCCGGCGGTGCCGGTGCGCCGCACGTCCACCGCCACGCCATGGCTGGTGCCGCTGACATAGCAGCTGTTCCACTCGGGCTGCGGGCTCCATTCGCTGCCCCACTCGCCGACAATCTCGGCCGGGATGATCCGCTCCATCACCTCGCCGGCCCAGGCCCAGGGCGCGGCCCGGTAGCGCGGGATCACGCTCAGGGCGTCGCTGTCGCGGGCCGGCTTGACCACCGCGCCGATGGCCTCGGCGACGCGGGCGATCACCTGCAGGGCGGTCTGCTCCTGGTAGCTGAAGGCGCCCGCCGGAATCGTCCAGTCCGGCGGGTACTGGTTGGCGACATCCCAGGTCAGGCTGAAGCCGGTGTTGGTGAGCTGGTCGGCCGCCACCTGCTGGGCGTTGATGTCCACGGCGTTGACCGCCGAGCGCCTGGGCGCGTACGGCTCGGCCAGCAGTTGGGTGCGGGACACGCCGCCGATGGTGAAGCGCTCGGCCGGGAACTTGCCTTGGCTGCTGTAGCGCTCGATCAGGAATACCCAAACGTGGCCGTTGATGGTCAGCTCGACGGTCTTCGGGCCGCCGGCGTCCGGGCGCACCAGATTGAGCGAGGTGCGGCCGAGCAGCTGGGCGCTGAATTGCCAGCTGTAGGCGTCGATGTCGCGGCCGACGCTGAGGCCGGTGGCCTCCAGCGGCGTGCGCTCGGGCAGCACTACCAGCTGCACGCTGTTGGCGATCATGTAGGTCTCCAGGATGTCGGGCTCGACGGCCGGCTCGATGGCGATCACCGGGCCGTCGTAGTCCGGGTAGGCGATGCCGACGCCGGCCGGGTCCTGCGGCTGGCCCGGCCCCCAGCGCAGGGCGCGGCGCAGGTCCAGGCGGCGGGCCGACTGCCAGCGGTCGGCGCTGCCGCTGTCCACCGGCTGGATGGCGCGGATCGGCGCGACGTAGACGAAGTCGAAGAACACCTCGGGCGTGCTGCCCGGGCTGTAGCGCTCGCCGGCGAAGTCGAAGGCCAGCGGCAACGTGCCGGGCAGGTAGACGCTGCGGCGCAGGGCCTCGGCGGCATCGATGCGCGGGCCGAACTCGTCGCAGCGCTGGAAGACCTGGGCCGTGCCCAGATCCTTGCGGGCCGGCTGCGGGTTGTAGAGCAGGCGCAGGCGCACCTCGCGCGGGCGGATGCTGCTGTCCCAGCCGCCGGCGGCGGCGTGGTCGCGCGGCGGGACGGCATTCCAGGCGCTGGCCGAGCGGGCCTCGGCCGGCGGCGCCTCGCCCCAGGGCAGCCGCCCGGACGGGTCGCGGGCCGGGATGGCGCTCCAGGGCGCGGCGCTGTCCCGCTCGCGGGGCTGGCCGGGTTGCCAGGCGCCGGCCAGCGCCCGATTGCGCGCCGGCGTCCGGCTCCAGGGCGTTGCGGTCACGGGATCGCCGGACGCGCGGGTGCGGCGCCATCCGGCGCCGATGTCGGCTGTCAGCATCAGGTCATCTCGACGGATACGGGGCCATGGGCCAGGGGACGGTGGTAGCGCACCACCTCGGCACGGGCGCTGCCGAGGTCCTGCGGGCCGGTGAGGTTGCCATCCCACCAGTCGGGCTCGCTGGCCGGCAGGGTGCCGGCCTGGGTGATGCGGTAGAGCCAGCCCTTGAACAGGGTAGGACGGATCATGTCGTCCACCGCCACGGCGAGGTTCGGCTGGTAGAGGGTGCCGTAGTCGTCGATGGCCAGGGCGTAGACGGCGCCGCCACTGACGCTCAGCTCGAGGGTGCCCTCGTCAAGGCTGGCACTCCCGGCGATGCGCCACTGGCCGTCCGCCTGCCGCTCAACGGCGACCACCTCCCGCACCGCCGGCAGGCCGTCCAGCCGCACCAGGGCGCCGACCGTGGCCGGCGAGCCTGCTGCGCTGCCGCTGCCGTCGTTGAGGTCGACGGCCAGGGCGGCATCCTCGCTGACGACGAGGTAGCGGGCATTGGCGCGCTTTGGCAGCACATCGTCGATGGCCACCAGCAGGTACTCGTTGCCGTCCACCGCCGCCGCCACGAAAGTCTGGCTGCTGGCATAGCCATCATGGGCGACGAACACTGCCTGAAGGGCCAGCGAATAGGGGTGCAGCAGGCGGGCCACCTTCACGCTGCTGGTCTGCTGGCCCTCACGGGTCATGTTCACGACGAGGGTCCGCATGGCGATGGGTGACGGGATGGCGAATGTTTCCGCATTGGACCCATTCATGCGTCAACCCCAATCCGCCGAGTCCAGACTGACGAAATAGCCCATGTCCCCGGTGTTCGGCCAGCAGGGCACCAGTTGCTTGCCGCCGGCCAGCGTGATGGGCTGGATTCGTCCCTGCCATGTATCCGCGACACCGAACAGGGACAGCGCCTTTGAGGCGTAGACATGGGTCAGCACGGGATCAGTCATCAGCCCGCGCAGGCGTCCGCAGGAGCAGGCCAATGTCACACTGGACGATCCAACGAGGGTTGTCCCGTAGCCCCAGACCCGCGAACGGACCAGCGTCAGCTCGTTGAGCTGATACTGTGCCAGAGAAACTACCCCACCGCTGACGAAACAGGCGCCCAAGGCCGCATAGAGTGCGTCCGAGCCCTGATCCACGAGCCCCGTGTAGGGGTTGCGCAAGACCATCCCCGAATAGCCAAACAGGCGGGTTCCGGTAGAGGTTGAACTGGTATTCGCCCCACCCATCGAGCAGAAGTCCTCCTGCCCGAGGTCCGTGACATAGTTGCCGAAATAGTGAGCCGCGCAGTAGGACGGCGAGCCGTCTAGCGTCGACTGGAAAGACCCCCACATGAAGATACAGGTCTTTTCGTCGGCGACGACGTACCAATGCGGGTTGGTCTGAGTGTAGAAGCTCGATGTGTAGAACTGCTGGCGGGCCGTTGTGGCCGCCCCGTCATACCATGATCCGCTGCGCCGGTTGACCCCTCCCGCCAGCGCCGTAGAGCCATCGGTGATGGCCTCCATGATATAGGCGGTGTAGGTCTGCGCGCCGTTGGCGACGAGGTTGATATAGCCAGTGCCGTTGAACAGCGAGAAGCCGTCGGCATGCTCGTGTCCAATCGACCAGCCGGCGGCCGGCTTGCTGCCATAGCCGTTCACCAAACAGGCTTTCAGGATGGCCTTCACATAGTCTATGGTCCGCGATCCCTGCTGGGCCGGCGCCCCGGTGTCGAAGCTCGAATAGAAACGCACGGTCATCAGTCCGCATCCCCCCTGATCTGAATCCGAAATTGGTCATCCTCGACCGTGCCCTGCCCGCTCAGCACGGTGCGCACGATCCACAGCGGGCCGAGGCAGGAATCGGTATTGAAGCGCACGGCATTGCCGGCGGCCCAGCCCGAGCCCCAGCCGGCAGCGAGGATGGTGAAGTACGGCACCCCGGTCGCCGGGTTGGTCGGCGCGCAGTCGCTGCTGGTGGTGCCGGTGGTGATCACCCCGAGCTTTTCCTCGACCACGTTGAAGGTGGTCGTGCCGGTGAACACGATGGCCCACTTGCCGGCGATGGCGCCCTTGTTGGTCACCACCGGCGGGTAGTTGAGGCTGTTGTAGTTGCTGGTGGTGCTGTCGCCGCTGGGACTGTCGGTCCAGTTGGGCGCTCCGCTGTTCCAAGTCTTCTGGGTGTACCAGGTGTGCAGGCGCGCCTGCAGGTCGCCCCAGGCCACGGCGCTGGACACCTGGGTTTCGCCGGCCGGCAGGTCCCAGGGCAGCGGCGCGCCAATGCTCAGGGCGCCGGAAATCTGCACCTCGCTGCATACCGCCATGTGCTCGACCCGGTCGCGGATGGTCAGCGGCAGGCTGAGCGGGTTGGTGTCCACGTCCTGCAGGATCAGCGGGTTGGCCCAGGTGACAGTGCCCAGCTCGCGGTCGGCCGTGTACTGCGCCGGGTCCAGGGCGATGCCGGCGGCGTCCACCACCTCGATGGCGGCCTGCTGGGCGCGGGCCAGGGTTTCCGTGGTGCCGGCCAGCGGGCTGGCGATCACCGTCTCAGCCGTGTGGTGGATCACCAGCACGTCGCCCTCGCGGTAGATCGGCACCCGGCCGTCGGCCGGCAGGCGCACCGGGTCCAGGCCGATCAGCTCGGCATTCAGCGGCAGGCTGCTGTAGAGCACGGCGTTGTAGCGCAAGAGCGCCGGAATCACCGGAATGTCGCTCGCGCCGCTGGTGTCGTCCGGGTCCGCGGTGAACTTCAGGCGGACGATGCCGGTTTCCACGTCCACCGAGCCCCAGATCACCGGACCGGCGAAGGTGCCGTTGGTGTCCGCCGTGGCACTAACCACCGCGGCGGTGTCGGTGCGCACGGCGGTCAGCTGCAGGCTGGCCGGGCGCAGCGGCGCGCCGGGCGTGCGAAAGGTGACGTCGACCACGGCAAAACCGCTGTTGCTGGTCAAGCAGCCCTGCACGTCGATACTCGCCGTCTTGCCGCTCGGGTAGCTGCTCAGGGTGGCGGTGCCGCCGGCGTAGTCGACGGCGCCGACCGCGCTGCCGGCGTTGGTGCTGCTGCTGATGCCCTTGTAGAGCACGCCGTCGCGGTCGACGTAGGTGTCGCCGCCCCAGGCCAGGATCAGCGAGCCGGGCACGATGGGCTCGGCGATGTCGGGCAGCAGGTCGAAGGACAGCGGCGGCGCGGTCTGGCTGTCGGCCTGCGCGCCATAGCTGACCCCGGCCGGCTGGGCGCGGGCGACCAGGGTGCCGCCGTACTGCTCCTGCAGGCTGGTGGTGGTGCTCTCCAGCTCGGTCGAGGTGAAGGGCCAGCCGCCGGTCTGCTTGTAGGTGTACTCCTTGTAGTCGTAGCTCTCCTCGACGCGCAGGGTGAAGGCGCCGGTGGCGTAGTCGAGGGTGCCGGTCACGCCGACCCAGCCGCCGCTGCCGTTGTCGGCCACCGCGCGGTCGAGGACGAGGGTTTCCTCGTAGGTCGACTCGGTCGCCGACGAGGGCACGGCCTGGCGCTGCAGCACCGACCAGCTCATCTGCACACTGCCCGGCTGCAGCGGCGCGCCGGGGATGGTGCCGGACACGGTGCCGGCGGCATCCGGGGTCACGCTGAGCACGTTGTCGGCGACGCTGCCCTGCTGGTAGCTGTAGCTGATGGCGCTGCCGCTGTCCGGGGTGGCGGTCAGCTCCATGTCCAGCTCGCCGGTGGCATAGACGATGGTGCCGCTGGCATCGCCGCTCAGGGTGCCGGCGCCGGTGTCGGTGATGGTCTTGGTCAGCCCGCCGACCAGATAGGTGGCGGTCAGGCTGCCCGGTTGGATGCCGTCGTGAGGCAGACGGTGGCGGATGCGCGCCTTGGCCGCCACGCTCGCCCCGGTGCGCTGGGTGTAGGCCGCGGCGTTGTCGCCGACGTAGCTGTAGATGAGCGACGAGCCGACATCCGGCAGCGCCGCCAGGGTGATCGAGACGCTGCCGCTGGCGAAGTCGACGGTGCCGCTGCCCTGCCCGCCCAGTTCGCCGTTGCCGGCGTCGCTCAGCTCCTGCCAGTTGCCGAGGGCCAGGTAGCTGACCGTCAGGGTGCCGGTCTTGGGCTTGGCGTTGGCCAGGTTCAGGGTGTAGACGTAGCCGCGGCTGGACAGGTCGACGGGAATCTCGCCGGTGACGGTTTCGCCGGTCACCGCGGCGGCCGGGGTGTAGCTTGAGCTGGCCGAGCCGGTGAAGGTCGTGGCCTTGTAGGCGTCGATCTGCCCGGTGACGTAGTCGACGGTCAGCTTACTGAAGGTGTTGCTGCCGCTGACGAAGGCGAAGCCGCCTTTCTTGTCGTCGGCATAGACCCCGCCGTTGACGGTCAGGGTGATCGAGCCGGGCAGCGCGCCGGTGCCGAGGAAGGACCGCGACTGGCCGCTGACCACCTGGGCGAAGGTCAGCGCCGGCGAACGGGCGGCGCCGCAGGCCAGGTACTGGCGGCGGCTGTAGCCGGCCAGTTGGTCGAGCAGCGCGGTTTCCTTGTTGGTGCTGGGCACCAGGGCGGCATAGACCGACTCGACCTTGAGGGTCAGGTCGCCCTGGGCCACGGCCTCGGCCAGCGGGCTGATGCCGTAGTACTTCGCCGCATCGGCCACCTGGGTGGACAGCACCGTGGCCTTGGCCTGGCTGGCGGCGTTGGTAGCGGTGGTGCCGGCCGGGTTGACGCTGCCGCCCGGGTAGGTGGCCAGCAGCGCAGCGCTGATGCCCAGCTGCAGGCGCCGGCGCGGCAGGGTCAGGAACTGGCCGGACGAGTACTCGTAGATGAAGTTCTCCAGCGTGGCCTCGACGCTGACGAGGCGCACGTACTGGCTGCTGGTAGTGCCGTTGACCAGCTGGTAGACCTCGCCGATTTCCGGGAGGCGGTGCTCCTCGCGCTGCACGCCGGCGATCGAGCGCTGGCCGGCCAGCTGGTTGCCGAGCAGCTCGAAGGGCGCGGCGGTGGCCGGCACCACATAGTTCTCGATGGCGCTCCGGGCGTCGTCGCGCTCGTCGGTCTGGCTGCCGGAATTGAACAGCAGCACCGAGACGCGCGGATCGGCCGGGGCCTGGGTGAGGATGCAGTGGGCGCCCAGGTAGGCGTCGGCGTTGTCAGTCAGCACGCCGGCGAAGCCCTTGCGCAGGTTGATGCGGCCCAGGGTGCGGTCGAGGCGGCTGATGTCGGGGAACAGGTTGTTGACCTCGCCGTCGACCACGGGGGTGCCGGTGGCGCGCCCGCCGCCGTCAGCCTCGTCGGTCAGGCGCTGGGATTTGAGCAACTTCACGTCGCTGGCATTGATGGTCATGCGGAACTCCGGGCATGAAAAAGCCCGCACGGGGCGGGCTGGTGGGTCGAAGTCGTCGATGGGCCCATGGGCTGGCCATGAATCGATCATCCGGCGAAGACGTCGGGCAAACTTTCAGCCACGGTCGATCCGCAGTCGACCGGATCGCCGATGCGGCCGAGCGGCAAGCCGTTGGCGAAGACCGTCATGCTGCTCTGGGCCAGCACGCCGGCATGACAGGACGACAGGTCGCAATGGATGTCACAGGCATCGCCCTAGGGCCTGTTGACGTTTTGAGCCGGAGGGGGCGATGAGGACGGGCAAACCTGCAAAATCGAGGTTCCCACACCGCTCCCTCCGCAGGCTGGCAATGCCCCGATTGATGCTCAGTGATGAACTCTGGTCGAAGCTGGAAAAAGTTCTGCTTCAGCAAGCCATCTACCAAAAGCTGAATCTGCGCATGACGGTCGAGGGCATGCTCTACCGGATGCGCGTGGGCTGCCCCTGGAGAGACCTGCCCAGCGCCTTCGGATGCTGGAACTCGGTCTACAAGCGCTTCAACGCGTGGTCGTCGGCCGGCAAGTGGCTCAAGGTTTTCCAGGCGTTGATCGAGGAGCCCGATCTTGAGTGGGCCTTCATCGATGGCACCTATGTGAAAGCCCACCAGCACAGTGCCGGTGCTGCCAGCGATCGCCCCGAAGCCATCGGCAAAAGCCGCGCGGGACACACGAGCAAGATCCATCTGGCCGTCGATGCGCATGGCTTGCCCGTGGCGTTCGAGATCACCGGGGGCGAGGTCAATGACTGTAGCTCGGCCCCCGAGCTGATTGCGCAGCTGCCGTCTGCCGAAGCGATCGTGGCCGACAAGGGCCATGACAGTGAGCGCATCCGCGAACAGATCGAAGCGCAGGGCGCACGGGCGGTCATCTCCCGAAAGCGCAACTCGATCAAGGGCAATGGCGACCTGGACCGGGGGCTGTATCGCTACCGGCATCTGGTCGAGAACGCCTTCGCGCGGCTGAAGCATTACCGTGCTGTGGCGTTCCGCTATGACAAGCTGAAGCGAAATTACGAGAGCATGGTGGCCATGGTTGTGGGTTCCTGTGGCTACCCATGTGATCTATGGTCACCCCTGTTTTTCAACAGAATCGATCGTTAGCTGCCGGTCATGTCTGGAAGCTAATAACCCATAGCAGCCCGTTATCAGTATCGTTCCGCCGATGCTTGAGCAGCAGTTCTCCCGCACAGCCCGATGCCACCGTCATTTCGCGTAACAGCAACCATCAGAAGGTATAGGCCACGCCTGCCTGCACCGTCCGTGGCGCGCCAGGATAGGCATAGGTATTGAAGGCCCCTTCGTCATATCCCTCGTTGAAGACGTTCTTCACATCCAGGTTCAGGCGCACATACTCGTTGACCTTGTAGTAGCTGAGCAGGTCGACAACGCTGTAGCGCTCCATCGTATAAGTGACGGCCTCGGTCTGCCCCTTTCGGTCATCCACGTACTTTAACCCTACGCCCAGCCCAAGGCCCTTGGCGAAGCCGTCCTGGAACTCGTAGGTGTTGAGCAGGCTAAAGCTGTTGCGGGGGATGTTGGCCAGGCGCGTGCCGGAAGGCAGGCGGTTGTCCTTAGTCACTTCGGCGTCGACATAGGCATAGCCGCCAATCATCCGCCACTCAGGGGTAATGTTGCCGGCGACATTGATGTCCAGCCCCCGGCTGCGCACCTCACCGGCCGCTAGGCTATAGGTGGGGTTGGCCGGGTCCAGGGTCAGCACGTTTTCCTTGACGATGTGGTAGATCGCCGCATCAACGCTCAGCTGGCGATCGAGAGCTTCCCATTTCATGCCCAGTTCGTACGACTTGCCCTTTTCCGGATCGAACCCACCGCCGGCGGCAGGTGTGCCACTGTTGGGCTTGAACGAGCGAGCGGTATTGGCATACACCGCAACGGTGTCGGTCACGTCGTAGATCAAACCGAACCGAGGGGTAACGCCGTTTTCAGCCTTGGTGAAATCACCGGCATTGTTGAGCTTGTTGTCATAGTCGTGCTCGAACCGCTCGAAGCGCACGGCGGCCAGGGCCGTCAGGCGCTCAGTCAGGGCCACCTGATCCTGGATGAAGACGGCCCAAGTCTGCAGGTTCTCTTTGTCCCATGTAGTAGTGCGGGTCAGCGCCGGTCGCGGCTGGCCGAGCACAGGGTTGTAGATGTCAATGGGATAGGTGCCGTTAGCCGCCGACGAGCGCTGGATGATCGAGTTGTAGTCGTAGTTCTCGTACTCGACGCCGGTGAGCAGTGTGTGGTTGAACGCGCCAGTGTCGAAATGCCCCGTGAGGTTGAGCTGCCAGTCTCGGTCGGTCCACTCCAGTTTGCGGTAGTTGAAGTTGCGCTGAAGGGTGCGGCCGTCGGCAGGCGCACCGTTGGCCTCAACGGCATTGCCCTTGAGCGAGCCGTCGAGGAACTGGAAACCGACGCCCAGCGTCCAGTCGTCGTTGAGCATGTGCTCGAAGCGCACCTGAGCCATGTTGTTGTCGTTGTGCAGCAGGTTGTCGCTGCCTTTCTCCCAGATATAGGTGTCGCGCGACGCGCTACCGGTCTGAGTGGTGTAGCGGGTCAGACCACGATCCAGCGGATGGTTGTTGCGCATGAAGTCACCTTCGAAGATGACCTTGGTGCTGTCGTTGACTTGCCAACTGATAACCGGCGCCACGTCGTAGCGCTCGCTTTCGACATCGTCACGGAAGCTTTCGCCGCCTTCCCCAAGCACGTTCAGGCGATAGGCCAGCGAGCCATCTTGATTGAGCGGCCCGGTGGCATCGAGCGTCGCGCGGTGCATGCCTTGATCGTCGAACTGGCTGCCCAGGGTGACCTTCGGTTCGGGCAGCGGCTGTTTGCTGACCACGTTGAAAGTGCCGCCGGGATCGCCGCGGCCGTACAGGCTAGTGGCCGGGCCGCGCAGCACTTCAAGGCGCTCGACGGTATTGGCGTCAGGCGCGTTGGGGTAACCGCGGTTGATCGGGAAGCCGTTGCGGTAGAACTCGCCAGTGGTAAAGCCCCGTACGGTAAAGGTGGTCAATCCCTGACCGCCGAAGTTGTTGGCCCGCCCTACTCCTCCGGCATAGTCGAGAGCGTCCTGCAGACGGGTAGCCCCGGTGTCTTCCAGAACGTCCTTCGGTACCACGCTGACCGATTGCGGTGTTTCATGCAACGCGGTATCCGTGCGCGTGGCGCTGGCTGAACGGGTGGCACGATAGCCCTCCACCGGCCCGTCGGCGCGCTCGTAGTCACCGGCCTCGGCACTGATATTGACGGCTTCGAGCTGGATGCCAGAGCCAGCATCGAGTGGTGATTGCACGGCCCAGGTCATAATTGGAACAGCTTGCAGCAGGCACAGCGAGACGATCGAGCGACGCATCGATTTTGTGATCCTAACGAAAAAACGAGATGGTATGAAAGCGCGTCGAAATCCTATATGTTAATGCTTCCTATTATCAACTATTCGGCTACCACAGCTGATCGGTTGCCCAGTTAGGGCCTGTTGACGTTTTGACGTAGGCCGCGACGGAGGCCCGTTTGGCGCAGAACAAGGAACGAGGAGAGAAGTTTGGTCATTCCAAATGAACGACGAGCGACGCCGTGCTGCGCCAAACGGACCTCGTCCCTTCGGGTTGCGCGCCAAATGCCGCCATGCGGCGTTGCGGGTCTTGGCAAGGGAATGACCATTGCCGGCGACCCGCGCCTTGCCTGGCGGCATTTGGCGCGGCAACGCGGCTCACGCCAAAACGTCAACAGGCCCTAGCGGTGGGCGGCGATACCGCTGACGAATACGTTCGGGCTGGCAGCGACGGACGGGCGCGGTGGAAAGGCTCCGTGCCCGGTGCACCGATCGCCCAGGCGGGTGACGGCGGGCATGGAAATGTTCTCAAAGGAGCATCCCCGCGGGTGCGGGGAACGGCAGGCGGCCGGCGGCGAATTCGGCCAGGGCGTCGGTTCATCCCCGCGTACGCGGGGAAATTCCCTCGCTGCCGGCGACGGAGGCCGACCTGACCGGTTCATCCCCGCGTGCGCGGGGAAATCATATCTTGTGCCCCTTCACGCCAACGAATTTCTGGAGGCGCCGACGATCCTGCTCGAAGCCTTCTATTGCCTGGCGCGCATTGCCGACCATCAGCCGGATGGCCATGTCCATCTGGAGCATCAGGTTCTGATAGGAGCGCAGCTCGTAGAAGGCGCCATCGATGCGATAGCCGGCGTTGTGCAGCTTGTCCAGCAGGTCGCAGCAGGGGGAATAGTCGCTCGACAGCAGATCCCCATAGCCGACCACCAGATCCGGGCTGTTCGGGTTGTCGTGGCGGAACTGCTGCGGGTTGCGGGCCTTCCAGTCCTCGATGGGGTAGTCGATATCGAGCCGGCCCACCACCTTCGGCGCCTCCGGCTCCAGCAGCTCGCCCTCCAGCACGATGCGCGCCACCAGACTCACTGCCTCGGTGAACCGCTCCGGCGCGATCTCCTTGTAGCCGCAGCCGAACTTGGACTTGAGCGCCGACCAACAGCGCGTCGCCGCCCTACCCCGCTCCAGCTCGGGCAGCGCCTCGATGCGTGCCGCCACCAGCGCTTTGAGCACGCCCTGCTGCTCCCCGGACAACCCACCCGGCAATGCACGCGGTGCCGGCGTGCCGGTCACGAACTGCTCCAGCGTCGCCTCCAGCCACAGCCGCAGCGGCTCGGCCCGCGCCGGGCTGGCGTGATGCAGGGCCAGCTCCAGCCCGGCCCGGTCGATTAGGCTAAGACGCCGCTGGCCGACCTGCCGCTGCGCCTTGTGCTCGCTGCGCAGATGGCGAGTGAGGCAGTGGCCGTCGCGCATGTCCAGGGCGCGAGCCACATCGACGGCGACGAACCACAGCGCCGCGCCCTCGGGGACGATGCGGAACGGGCGGTCGTTGTAGGTGAGGTGGATGGGTTCGGTCGAAGTGACCGAACTGTTGGGGGCGGAGTCCTGCGCGCTCAGACCGTCCAGCACATCGAGCACCCAGCGACGGAACTCCTTGGCGACCTCGGTGCGAGCGAACATCGCCAGCAGGTGGGCGCCGCGGAGGGAGAAGATGCGGACCTCCTTCTGCAGATTCCCCGAGACGGTCAATTTGACCGTCTCGGTCATGCACGGGGTGAACTCGTCAGCATTGCGGCGGTAAATGCGGCTGATGGCATCCTCGCTGGCATAACCGAGTGCGCAGGCGATCTGCGCGCCTTGCAGCCACGGCTGGCCATCGCGGTCGGTGATATCGAGCTGGGTGTCGCGGAAGGTGAGCGCTTGCATGACGAAACTCCTACGAAATTGATGGAGTTCCGCGCCCATCCGCCAAGATGGGTGAGCGGAACCGTGCGGGTTGGCGGACCTGTCGTAGGGCAGGCGGAGCCCGAAAGCTCCCCACACACGGCCCGCCCATAACGGGTGTAGCCATGCTGCGGGCACAAAAAAACCGCTCTGACGGCGGTTGTGTCCGCCTACGAATCCGGGCCGCCAAGCCCAGGCTGCCGATTTGGCGGCAGCGGGGGGACCTTAGCGGGAGAAGCTGATGGGAGTCAACTGGGAGGCTGTCAGCGCTTTGAGGAGCCGACGAAGACGGGGCTACCTGGTGTATAAGGCCGACGAACGGTCATCAATGGACTTGAAAACCGACGTGCAAGCCGGAAGTCGGACGATGAAAAGGTATGCTGCCCCAATACCATTTTATTCGGTAGCGTACACATATGTAATTTCACTCAGGTGCACAAGTTTTCTGAGGCTGTATTCTGGAGCAACAATGGCAAGGCTTTGCATTTTTTGCGGCGAGATCCCTGAGGGGAAAAATAAAGAGCATGTGATTCCTCAGTGGTTGATAAAGGCGACAGGGGATCCTAGCAGGCAAGCAGTTTTCGAAACCGACTTCTGCCTAGCAAATGGAAGAAAAAGGCAGTTTGCTTTTGATCAGTTTACATTCCCTGCATGCGAAAGCTGTAACTCTGCCCACTCTGTCCTGGAGGATAAGGCGAAAGCGACTTTAGAGCGAATTCAGCGCGGGGATGATGTTAACGGGGAACAATTTTCGACTTTTTTGGATTGGCTTGACAAGATTCGCGTTGGTCTTTGGCTTGGCCTGCAAATGCTGGACAAGAACCCACTAGAAGCCAATCCAAAATTCCACATTGCAGATAGAATCGGACAATATGACAGGGGTGTAATAATTAGAAGATCTACATCTTCCAAGTCAAAAATAAACATGATGGGTATTAACTCTCCATCATTCTTCATAATGCCTAGCGCCTTTAGCTTGGTCATTGACGATCTTTATATAACAAACATCTCAACTGCGTTTCTTTGCTCTAGGCGATGTGGATTCCCCTATATCACCGACCAAGCTCTAGCACCGGATGACGCGGGCAACTTTGTGATCCATGGCGAATTCAAGCTTGGACAGGAAAGAGTTATGAGCCCAATCCTAAGAAGAGGGCTACCTAGTGATGCGAGAGCTTTCTTTCAGCCCATGTTTGGAGATCGCCTAAGAAGTGAAACCAACATCTATGAAAATGCATATGTCAGAAATCATAGCATTTGTTTTGATCGCGGGATTGGCAACATTTTTGAGCAGAAGAGCCATAGGTTTGTTGAGCACTCCTCGCTTGACAACTTCAAGGCCGCACCAACTGGCATCTTTCCGGATTACCAACTATTTTGCAGCGAAACCATTTCCATTTATGAGTGGCAGAATTGGCTGTACGAAAATTCTCCCCCAGTGAGCCCTCTATACAAAGATGAAGCCGAGGCTCATAAAAAAGTGGGACGACTGTTACGGAAGCAAAATCGAGATTGGATACAGCATACTCGTGGAATTATGAAAAAAATGGGTATTGAAGTCGTTTAAGCAGCAAGTAGGATAGACAACGGTGCAGCCTTGTCTACCGATGCCAACGGTGGGTAATCGCTGCGCGAGTTACCCACCCTGCCAGCTTCTCCATCAGCCACCTGAGGGACCAGCGGCCCCCTCGCTGTATTGCTTGACTCCGGCAAAAAAGACCAGAATAAAGACCTGAAAAGGAGTCTTTCCCATGCAAAACGTACTGGCCGACAAGGCCGTCAGTGTGTCCGAGCTGAAGAAGAACCCGTCTGCGGTGATCGGCAGCGCCAATGGCGGGCCGGTGGCGGTGCTGAATCACAACCGGGTGATGGGTTACATGGTGCCGGCCGAAGCGTTCGAGGCAATGGTCGAGCGGCTGGAAGACTTGGAGCTGGCCGAACTCGCCCGCTCTCGCGCCGGCGAAACACCCGTGCCGGTGAATCTGGATGACCTATAGCCTGGAGTTCCTGCCGTCCGCGCTGAAGGAATGGGAGAAGCTGGAGCACACGGTGCGCGAGCAGTTGAAGAAGAAACTGCGCGAGCGTCTGGAGCTGCCCAAGGTGCCGGCCGACGCACTGCGCGAGATGCCGAACCACTACAAGATCAAGCTACGCGCCTCGGGCTATCGGTTGGTGTACCGAGTGGAAGACGAGCGCGTGGTGGTGGTGGTGGTCGCCGTGGGCAAGCGCGAGCGCAGCGCGGCCTATGAGAAGGCGAAGGGGCGGTAAAGGCTGCGCAGCCTTGTCCATCGATGCCAATGGTGGGTAATCGCTGTGCGAGTTACCCACCCTACGCCGCCGGCGGGGCGACGGTGATCAGGCGCAGGTTCACCTCATAGGGCCAGTCGTCCGGCGGGGCGACCCGCCGTTCGAGCGGCACGGCCTCCAGCGCGGCGCCGTCGGCGCGGTTGAAGATCACGCTGAAGGCGCGACCGTCCGGCAGGGTCAGGGCCATGACCTTGTTCGGGATGTCGCGCAGTACTTCCAGCGAGCGCACCACCGACAGCGGGGTCCAGACCCCGCCGTTGCTTTTCAGGGTGATCGGGCGGCCGTAGAGCTTGACGCCCTCCTGAATCAGCAGCGCGCCGCTGACCGAGCGTTCCTGCTCCTGGGCCACGGCATCCCATTCGAACTCGTCCACCCATTCGAACTGGTCGTCCAGCTCCACCGAGTCGAGCATCATTCACAGCGTCCTCAGGCCGGCGTCGGCCAGTATGTCGAGCAGTTGGGTCTGCTGGCCCGCCGGCACCTGCACGTCGACCCGGCGCCCGCGGGGGCTTTCCAGGCGGATGACGGTAGCGGGCTGGGCCTCGGTCGTGGCCGGCGCCGGCGCGGCGGCCTGCTGTTGGGCCTGGGCCTGCTGCTGCTCGCGCAGGCGCCGGTTGGTGGTTTCCGCCTCGATTTCCTGCAGGGTGGCCAGCGCGCGACTGAGGTCCGCCACCGCCTGGCCGTTGCCGGCGGCACGGGCCTCGGCGCGCTGCGCCTCCAGATCGCGGCGGCGGTTGGCGAAGGCGCGCCGGTCGACCTCCTCCTGATCGCCGCGCAGCTGGGCCAGCTCGCTCTGCAGGCCGTCGAGGGTGTTTCGGCTGGAGTCGCCGAGCGCCCGCATCTGCTGCTCGGCGGCGGCCAGGGCGCTTTTCAGGCCGGACAGGTCGGAGCTGTCCAGCAGGCTCAGGCCACGCTGGGCGCGCTCGGCACGGCGGATGAAGGCCTCCAGGCTGATCGAGCCGTCCTCGTAGCCTTCCATCAGCGACTGCAGAGCCTTTTTCTGGCCCAGGTACGACACCTGCAGTTCGTGGCTGCGGATCAGGGTTTCCATGGCCCAGATGCCGGCGTTGGTGTGCGGCAGGGGCTTGGCCAGCTCGATCTTGAGAAAGGCCAGTTGCTCCTGGGCGCCGCGCAGGGATTCCCGGGTGGCTTCCAGGCTGCCGGTGTCGATCCCCCAGTCGACGTTGTTGATGCCTTGCAGGGCGTCGAAGGCCTTGAGCGCCGCATCGCTCATGCCGGCCAGCGGTTCGCGGGCCTGGCTGAGGATGCTGCCGAAGAAGTCCAGCCCCGCCCCGGCGTCCTCGGCGGCGCCGCCGATCCAGCGCAGGGAGCCTTCCGTCTCGGCGGACGCGTCGGCCATGTCGGCGGAGGCTTTCTCGACGCTGCGGCCGGTCGAGACGGCGGCCTTCTTCACCTCGTCCATCCGTTCGGCAAGGGCGGCCTGAGCCTTGGCGAAGTCCTCGGCGCTGATCGCCCCGTCGCCGTAGGCCTTGCGCAGGCCCGTGCGGATCTGGCTGAAGTCCACCTCGTTGGCCGCGCGACCGATCTGCCCCATGATCGACTCGAGGCTGGCGAACTTGTCCTCGAGGCCGGCGAACTCGCCGGCCGTGGCACCGGCCCCGCGCTGGAGCTGCCGCAGCTTCTCGTTGAGCACGCCGGACGCGCGGGCGTAGTCCTGCTGGCTGATGGCCCCGGACTGGTAGGCCTCGCGCAGGGCATCGCGCAGGCCGTCGAGCTTGGCGGTCGCGCTGGCGGCGTCGATCAGCTTGAGGGCTTCGGCCATGCTGCCGATGGCGGCCGTGCCCTCGGCGGCGGCGGCCACGGCAGCATCCTTGGCCTTCTTCTGGTTGGCGATCAGCTCGTCGGCATAAGCCTGGTCGAGCATGCGTTGCTGCTCGACCTTGGACTTGACGGCGGCGGTCTGGGCGGCGGCGCTCTCGGCGGCATGCCTGGTGGTCACGTCCCAGGCCGCCCGGATGTCCTTGCCGTCCTGCTCGATCTGCGCGGCGAAACCCTCGGTCAGACCGTTGAGCACGCCGCGGGCCTCGGCGATCTGGGTGCGCAGCGTGTCGCCGCCGAGTATGTCCGGCACGAAGTCGGCGACCTGTCCGAGGCTGCGCAGCACCAGGTCGGCGAAGCCGGTGACCGCCAGCCCGGCCAGCGACAGACCGGAGGTGACGCCGTTGAACAGGGTGCGGAACGGCGCCACGAACAGCTGGACGCTGGTCGTGGTCTGGTCGAGTTTGGCGCCGAAGTCGTTCAGCCATTTCGTGCTGTCGTCGGTCAGCTTCTTGAAGTCGGTCCCGAGCAGCTTCCTGCCGAACTCCTCGACCCGCCTGGCGCCGTCGATGAACGCCGTGCTGAGCGACTTGGCCAGCCTGTCCAGCCGGCCGTCGCTGTCCATGGCGCGGATCGTGGCGAGCAGCTCGTCGAGCTTGCCCTTGACGTAGTCCAGGGCGCCGGCCTGGGCGATGCGGTCGTAGAAGTCCTGGGCGGCGTTTTTCAATTGGCTGAGCTGGCCGGACAGCCGGGACATGGCTGAGAGCGCCTGACCCTCGGCGCTCTTGCCCAGCTCGGCGATCAGAGCGGCGATCAGAGCGGCGATCACGTCGCGGCCGAGCCGCCCCTCGGAGGACAGCTCCTGAAGCTGCGCGACCGTCTTGCCGGTGGCCTGTGACAGCAACTGCCAGGCCGGGATGCCACGCTCGACCAGTTGCGTGATTTCCTCCGCCTGCAGCTTCTCCTTGCCCCAGGCCTGCCCAAGCGCGATCACGATGCCCTGCAGGCGGTCCATCTCGCCGCCCAGTTGGGCGTTCTTGTCGACCAGCGCCTGCAGGCTGCCATCCATCGGATCGAGTCCGAAGCCCTTGAGCAGCGCGAAGGCATCGGTCACCTCCGCAATGGTCATCGGGGCGGTCTTGGTGAAGTCCTTTATCCAGGCAATGGCCTTCTCGCCCGCATCAATGCTGCCCATCAGCGACGTGATGCGGGTCTCCAGCCCCTCAATCTGGTCACCGGTCTTGAGCATGTCGACGATGCCGGTGCGGATAGCACCGCTCAGGCGACCGACCATGCCGATCGCCGCATCGACACCGACGAAGGCGCCGGCGAAGGCCAGCACCCGGCGGGTCGCGCCGTCCAGCGCTTCGCGCACGGCGGCCAGGCGAGAAGCGTGCTCGGCGGCGCCCCGGGCCGCCGCAGCTTCCTGCCGCTCCAGCTCGCGCAACTGCTGGGTGTGTCGAGCCAGGGCCTGCTTGCCGTCGTCCACCGCCTGGGCGAGACGGCGCTGCTCGTCGGCCAGGTTGTTCGTGTCGATGCCGGCAGCCCTGGCGGCCTGCTCCAGCTCGCCCAGCTGGGCGCTGGCCCGGTTCAGCTCGCGAGTGGCGCGGGCGGCCTCCCGCTCCGCTTCGCGCAGGGCAACGACCAGCCCCTCGCTCTCCGGGTCCTTGTCCAGCGCCTTGCGCAGGTCGTCCGCGCGCTGCTCGGCCCGCACCAGGCTGCCACGGGCCTGCTCGGCGGCACGCCCGGCGGCAGCCAGGCTGGCGGCCAGACCACGGGCCTCTCTGGCCTTGTCCAGCGCCGTACCGAGACGCTCGCCTTCCCGGCGCAGCGCTTCCAGGGCGTCGGCGCCCTGCTCCGCTGCGGGCGAGAGCTCGTCGCGCCCGCGCAGGACGAACTGGATCAGGCGGTCCTTGATGCCGGCCATGGGGTTTTCTCCAGGCAATAAAAAACCCCGCCGAGGCGAGGTTCCAGTGTTCGGGATGCTGTCATCCGATCGGTAGTAAAGCCTTCAAGCCAAGCCGTATCGGTTCATTTTTGGTTGCGAGGCTCAGCGAAACGAGTCCTTCATCAACTCTTGTCGCCCTCCTTGACCGCACCTGAAAGACCGCGAAGGGTCGCTTGCCGGTAGCCTCCCTCCAGAAGTGGCTGGCTCACTTCCAAGGCTTGGCAGGCTTTCTGCCCGGCGGTGATCAAGTGATGGCCGACGTCCTCAGCTTGCGTCGGACTCAGGCGAACCTCGACCGGGCCTAACCAGAGGACGACCATATTCTCCTCGACACAGACTCGGACACTGTAGTCGGCAACCATGCCGCCACTGAACAACCCAGCTGCTTGATAGTTATCCGTTCCAGTCAGCAGGTACAGCTTGTTCATAGTTCCTCTCCTCGAACTGTTTCAACGTCTCGTCACCAAACCATAACGGAAGCAAGAGCTATAAAGCACAGCAATCGTTCATCTTTACAACTATCGGTTGAATAGCTGCTGTTCGATGCAGAAAGCCGACGTTACATCGGCTTTGGCTTATGGAGCCTCCGCTTGTTGGGGTAGCCTTGACGGTTCGCTGCGCCACCCCACAGCTTGCGAATCAAATCCGCCTCACTCCTGGCCTATCCCCATCACGCCACCTTCTTCAACAGCTGCATCTCGCAGAACTTGGAAATGCCGGGCTCGGTGACCAGGTCGTCGGCCAGCAGCTCGGCCGGCGCCTCCAGACGCAGGTACTCGGTGCCGAGTACCGGAATTTCGCTGGCAATGCCGAATTTGACACGACGGGCGCGCAGGGCAAAGGGCTCGCCGGACTGGGCGTCGTTGAGGCCGGCAATGTACAGCTCCAGTTCGACCTGGGAGCCGGCCAGCATCTGCACCGCGTCGGCCGCCAGCTTGGTGTAGGTGGCCTTGATTCCGGCGGAGGTGATCAGGCTGTCGGCCAGGACGACGATGCCGTGCGGGGTCAGCAGGTAGTCGGTACCAGCGGCCAGCGCGGCATCGGCCGCGGTGACGACGGTGACCGGCTGGCTCATATCCGGCAGGCTCTTGAACGGGACCAGCTCGCCCTCGACCCCGGCGCAGCCCAGCGCCTCGGCAGTCACGGTGCCGGCGGCGATCTCGGTGATCACCGCCTTGGTGACGCGGGCCAGGTTGGTGGCGGTGATGTCGAACATGCCGATGGTGGCGGTGACGTCGGTCACCTGCTCGCGCACGTTGCGGTTGCCGCCGCCGCCGCGGTAGTTGGGCAGCGTGGTGCGGTTGGTGGCGAACGACAGGTTGAAGGTGTCGCAGTTGCCGATGTCCAGCAGCGGGTCGGCGGACTGGTAGGCGCGGGCGTAGACGATGCCCTCGCCCACGAAGGAACGGTCGATCTGGCTCATGGAAGGCTCCGGGGATTACTTGAGCGGTTGGATGTAGGTGATCTGCAGCGGCATGACGTGCGCGGCCCAGCGCCGGCCCTCGCCGGGTGGCATGGGGCTTTCCGGTTGGAAGGCAGCCTGTTGCACGCCGGTGACGGTCAGGCCGGCCTTGGCACCGGGCAGCGCGACCTTGACGGCCAGGCGCGCCGCGCGCAGGGCCGGGGCGAACTGGCGGCGGCGGGTCATGGCGGTGATGTTGAGGGTGACGCGCTCGCGCACGCTGCCCTGGCCGATGCGCTCGACCTCCTCGGTCTGGCCCGGCTGGACGACGATCAGGTCTTCCGGCAGGGTTTCGTCCTCGGCGTCGAGGATGCGCAGCACGCTGTCCTCGAGGACCAGGGCGCCGAACTCGGACACGTCTGCCAGGCGCGCGAGCAGCTCCGCGACGATGGCGGATTGCAGGTCGATGGGCATGTCAGGGCACCACGTAGAAGGTGATCAGGTGGCCGTCGTCGCTGGCAATGCCGTCGATGTGCCAGGTCTTGCCGTCGAGCAGGAGGGCGCCCTGGCGGTCGAGGGGCTGCAGCAGGTGCTTCCGGACGGTGAGGGTGACGCTGCGGTCGAGGGCGCCGCTGGCGAGGTCGAGGCGCTCGACGTTGCGGTCGAGGATCAGCTCCAGGCCGCTGGCCAGCACGACGCCGGCCGCGGACAGATAGTCGCCCTGGCCGTCGTTGAGCGACGCCATGACGGCTGCGTCTATTTCGGCGCCGAACATCTCAGGCCTTGGTCAGCTTGATGATCGCCCGCGGACGGGTGCAGATGGACAGCGGGTTGGACTGCGCTTCCAGGTCGATGCCCTTGTTGTGGGGCAGCGGCTCCTGGCTGGCGTAGAACTTCTGCCCCATGGTGTTGACCGTGTCCATGTAGTCCGCCGGGGCGTACTTGGTGACCAGGAGGCCGTCGACGCCGAGCGGGATCAGGTAGGCGTCGTCGCTGCCGATGAACTCCACGCCGCCGACCTTGCCGTAGAACTCCTGCCACTCGACACCGCCGAACTGGAAGCCGGTCGGGCGCAGGTCGTTGCGCAGGAACTGGCCGTCCTGAAAGCGATCCCAGGCGTCGGTGGTGGACGTGTGGCCGGTGAAGGCATCCCAGAAGCCTCGGCCGCACACGGCCAGCCAGCCGCTGATGATGCCGCTGTCGGCGATGGCGTCCTCGGCCTTGCGCTTGGCCTCGACGATCTTGGCGAGCACCTTGGTGGTGTCGTTGCCGAGCGCCATGGCGTGGCTTTGCTGTTCGATGCCGAACTGCTGATGCAGGTCGAGCAACAGGCGCTGGCCGTCGGCATCGTAGATCTTGCCGGTGACGGCGCCGGCCCGCTGGAAACGGATGGTCGCCTCGAGACGGCGGCGCTGCTTCAGCAGGCGCTTGCCGACCAGCCCCATGACGGTTTCCAGCTCGCTTTCCGAGCCGAAGGCGCGGACGCCCTGCACCTCGTCGGCGCGAATGGTGGAGCGGGTCGGCAGGTGCAGGGTCCTGAACGGGACGGCGTCGCGCTGCGCGCCGGTGGTGACCCCGGCGGGCGCGCCGCGTTCGCCGGCCGGCACCAGGGCGAGGCTGTCGTTTTCGCGCTCGATGAACACGGAGGTGGTGTTGACCCCCTCCTCCTCGAACAGGGAATCCAGCAGCGCCGGCACGCGCTGGCCCTCCGGGCTGGTGTTGATGGCGTTGGTCAGGCTGACGGCGCCGAAGGCGTCGCCGTTGAAGATGTCGAGGCTGGGCATGTGGCTCTCCTGAAACGAAAAAACCGCCACGCGGGCGGTTTCGGAATGGGTGCTGGGGTTAGCGGACGACGATGCCCAGGGCGAGCAGGTCGGCGGTGGCGTCGGTATCCAGTCCGGTGAGCTTGGCGCCGACCACTTCGGCATCGCGCATCACGACTGCGGCCGGCTGGGCTGCGGCAGACACCGGCGCGGCCGCGTAGAGGATGGCGACGGCGGTTTCGGTGCCGTCGGTGGCTGCGGCGCTGTAGGGCGCATATTCGCCGCTGGCGGTGACCTTGCCCAGCAGCTGGCCGGCGGGCAGAGCCACGGCGGTGATGGCGAGGGTGACCTCTTCGCGGGAGCGCTGGCCGTTGGACTCGCTCAGCAGGAACTCCGCGGTGCGCTTTCCCTGGGTCAGGATGGTCATGGCTTAGCCTCCGATCTTCTTCATGGTGCGGCTCCAGGCGGCCGCGCTGTTGGCTGTGTTGGCGGCGCCGGCAGCCGGCGGCGTAGCCGGAGCGGCGGCGGTGGCGTCGCGCTTGATGGCGGAGAGGTTGATGCCGCGGTCCTGGGCGGCCTTGAACAGGGTCAGGGCAGTGGCCTCGACGGAGGCGCCGCTGTCGATGCCGTCGACGTCGACCGGCTCGGCGGCGGCGATCTGGATGGTCTGCGGATCGGTGCCGGCGGCGATGGCCGCCTGCAGCTCGGCCGTGGTGCGGACGATGGTCATGCTGGGTTTCCTCTGGGTGGCGGCCGGGCTGGCCAGTTCGGTGAGCAGGGATTCGAGCGAGCCGAGGCGATGGGCCAGGCCGGCATCGACGGCGGCAGCGCCGACCTTGAGGCCGCCGAAATCGCCCATGACGGGCACGTCCTCGGGGTCGACGGCGAGATTGCGGGCGACCTTGGCGACGAACACCTCGGCCAGGGCGTCGATGCTCTTGGCGACCTCGGCGCGGCCCTGTTCGGTGTCGAGATCCGGGCGCTTGTTGGGCGCGTTGCTGCTGGTGATCGTGTAGCGCTTGATGCCGTCGGCCTCCTTGCGGATGGCCACCTCCACCACCACGCCGATGGAGCCGAGCAAGGCAGTGTCGTCGACCACCACCTCGTCGGCCGCGCTGGCGATCCAGTAGGCGGCGCTGGCTCCGGTGCCGCCGACGTAGGCCTTGATCGGCTTCCTGCCGCGGGCGGCGTGGATCATGTCGGCCAGCTCGTTGATGCCGGTCGCCTCGCCGCCCGGGCTGTCGACGTTGAGGACGATGGCCCGGACCTTGGGATCGTCGAGGGCGGCCTGCAGGTCGGTGGCCAGCTCCTGGGTGCTGGTCGCCCCGCTGATGCGGGTGAACAGGTTGGCGTAGCGCATGATCGGCCCGGTGACCGGAATCACCGCCACGCCGTCGCGCAGGCTGACGGCGCGAGTGTTGTCCAGCGGCTTGCCGAGCCGGGCCTCGAGGGCTTCGGGGTCGCCCTGACGATCGGCGATGGCCATCAGGGTGTCGAGGGCGTCGGGCAGCATCAGCCAGGGCCGCGAGGCGGCCAGCTCGAAGGCGCGGGGCATGGTCATTCCTCGGCGGGTTGCGGGGGTTCTTCGGGTTGCGGCGGCGCGTTGCTGAGGCCGTCGCGGCGGCGCTGGTCAAGCTCGCGCTTGCGCTGGCGGTAGATCTGCTGCCAGGTCTCGCCGGTCATGGCGGCGGCCTCGATGGTTTCGTTGCTGACGCCGATCTCGATGCGCTTGCCGGCGGCGTTGGCCTCCTTCAGCTCGTCGATGGCGCCCCTGGCCGGGCCGATCCAGATCGCCCGGGTGTAGGCGCGGCGAAGGGCCGGATCGCCGTAGCCGGGCGCCCGGATGCGGCCACGGGCGACGGCCTCGTCGATCAGTAGCTCGTAAGAGGGCTGGCAGAAGTCGCAGACCAGCCACCAGCGGCGCATCTGGTAGGCGCGCCAGGCCTGCAGCATGCCGGCCCGGGCGGCGCTGTAGCTGCTGGAGTAGTAGAGCATCAGCTCTTCCATGGGCAGCTCCAGGGCGGCGCCGATCTCCTTGACGATGCTGGTGAAGAACGGGTCGAACTGGGCATTGGGCCGCGCCGGGTTGGCGATCACCGGCTCCTCGCCCGGCGCCAGGTCGACCACGGCGCCCTCGCCCAGCTCCACGGGCGGCTGGTCGAGGGCGTCGTGACCGCCCGTGCCGTCGCCCAGGGCCGACAGCGGCAGGTTGCCCTGCTCGAAGGCCTCCCCCTTCTTGAGGAACACGGTGAACATGGCCGAGATGATGGCCGCCATGAGCTCGGCGCTGCTGTAGCGCTCCAGCTTCTGCAGGGGCTCGAGCACCGGCGCGAGGTACGGGGCTCCGCGCTTCTGGCCGGGGCGGTCCTTGTCGCACCAGATCTGCAGCACCCGGCGGCGGCCCGTCTCGGCGCCGAAGACCGGGATACGCTGCCATTCCAGCAGCTGGCCGGCGACGGGCTCGCCCGGATAGCCGGTGCAGATGTGGAAGGCGACCGGGGCGCCGTGCGCGTCGAACTCGACGCCATTGACCAGGTTCGTGCTGTCGGGCATGCCGTGCGGGTTGCCGACCCGGTCGGTTACGATCAACTGGATGCGTGTGCTGTAGAGGGTTCCGGGGCGCTCGATGTCCGGCGTGGTGGCGAAGGCATCGCCGCCGACCAGGGCGGAGACCAGGGCCAGCGCCTGCAGTTGGTAGTGGTTGAGCGTGGCCTCGGCGTCGCACTCCAGCGGGTTCTCGGCCCACAGGGTCCATTCGCGCTCCAGCTGGGCGTTGAGCCGCTCGCCCTCCTCCTCGTCGATACCCAACGCTTCCCAATCCACCTGCGGCCGGCAGATGAGGCCGGTGCCGACCACGCTGGTCCGGTTGCGGACGATGGCGGCGCGGGCGATCAGGTGGTTGCGCATGGCATCGCGCGAGCGGGCGACCAGGGTGGAGCGCTCGGAGGTGTTGAGGTCGCGGCGCGGGCTGCCGAGACCGGGCACCCAGCTGGCCATCGAGCGCAGCACGCGGGAGGCGCCCCGCCAGCGGGTTTCCACCCCGCCACCGCCGCCCTGGGCGCTCGGGCGCAACTGCTGGCCGGCGAGCTTGACGGCTTCGGCCAGCAGGCGCTCTTCGGGAGACTTGCGGAACAGGCCCATGGTCAGATCTTCACGTAGCTGATGCGGTTGCGGGCGCCTCGCTGGGCGAGTTGCTCGGCGGCGACGTCCCTGACGTATTGGGCTTCCAGCGCGCGCAGGGAGCCAAGATCGGCGCGGCGCAGTTCGCGGCCATCCTTGCGGACGGACTGGCCCTTTTCGAGGATGTCCTTGATCGCCGCCCGGACGTCGGCCAGGCGCTGTTGTGCTTCGGTCATGGGGTGCCTCAGTAGGTGGCTTTGCTTCGAGTGCCTCGACGAGGCATCAGGCGGCGTGGTGGAACTGGCGTTTGCGCCTTTGGCGCGGGCTCTTCCCCGGCCGCCGACTGCTGGGTGCGCTCGGCGAAAAGACTGCCCTGCGACACTGCCGAGCGGAGCTTCGCCCAGTCCTTTTCCTGATAACGATGCAGGCCGATGTAATGGGCCATGGCCAGGTTGTAGACCAGCAGGTCGAGCGCCTCGTTACGGTCGGCCTTGCCCTTGACCCACTCGATGCGCTTGTGGCCCTTCACGTAGCGGGCGATCTTGCGCTCGGCGACGGCCTGGTCGTAGAAGTCGTCCGGCAGATCCTGCGAGAAGTGGATCGCGCCGGGACCTTCGCCCAGGCCATAACGGTTGTAGATCCAGTCCTTCGCCGTGTCGGTGCCGATCATCCAGAGTTCGGAGCCGCCCTTGTGGACGGTTCCCTTCCAAGTGACGTCGACCTTCGAGGGGCGCTGGGCAATGACCGGACGTCCTGGCCGGCTGGCCCCGCGGATGGCCAGAACATTTCGCCAGCGGCGCAGACGGGTGAACTGGTAGACCTCGTCGGTATGGTGGCCACCGGAGTCGATGGCGACCGCACAGATCGCCAGCTCGACACCCGAGTCGTGGTGGTAGCGGGCCTTGAGCTTCTCGTCGAGCAGTGCCCAGGTGCGCTCGTCGGCCGGATCGCCCATGACGACCTGGTGGTCGACGACCCAGCGCTCCATGCCCTCGCCCCAGCCGATCACCAGCAGTTCCAGGCGGTTGTGCTGGGTATCGACGGCCGCGGTGAGGATCAGCGCGCCCCGGGGGGCGCTGCCGAGCGGGTAGTCTTCGGCGCGGGCCTTGAGCTCGCTGGCCTTGGTCATCTCCTGGGCGGCATCCCACAGGCGCGCCAGGCGGGTGTTGTAGAACACCTGCATAGGCTCGAGGTCGCCCTTGTCCTGGGCGGCCTTTGCCTTGTCGTATTGCTTGGCCAGGCCGAGCCAGCTTACCCAGCCCAGCGGGGCGTACAGCGCGTTGAGGGTGAAGCCGACGGTCTCGCCGTCGCCTTCGGCATGGCCACGCCATTCCCCACGGGCCAGCATCTCGCCCTTGTGATGCTCGTCGATCAGGCAGCCGCAGGTGCAGCAGAGGTACTGCACCAGGCTGTAGTCGTCGCTGTACTTGAGGTTCTCCCACTCCAGGGTCTGCATCTCGCCGCAGTGCGGGCAGGGCACGTAGTAGTGGCGCTGGTCGCTCTGGGTGAACAGGTCGGCGATCCGCGAGGCGCCCTTGATGGTGGGCGAGCTGGAGAAGTAGATCTTGGCGTTACGCCCGAAGGTGCTGGCCCGGGTCTCGGCCAGTTCGATCGGGTCGCCTTCGTTGTCGACGTCGACGTCCCAGCGGTCGACCTCGTCGCCGTAGATGTAGCGCGCCGCCAGCTCGGCCAGGTTGGAGGCGGAGCCGGCGGTGGTGGCGTACAGGGTGCCGCCCTCGAACTCCTTGGTGTCCATGGTGTTGCGCGAATCGCGCGAGCGCGGCGAGGCGACCCGTTCGCGAAGCACCGGGGTGGCGTCGATGGTCTTGCCGACCCGGCCGCTGACCCGCTTGGCCAGGGCCAGGCTGGGCAGCAGCATGAGGATGTTGGCCGGGGCCATGTGGATGCAGCCGCCGATCCAGTTGAGGGCGATCTGCGTCTTCATCAGCTGCGAGGCGACCATGGTCACCACGCGCTTGGCCGGGTGGCTGGGCGAGAGGCAGCGCATGGGCTCGCGGGCGTAGGGGGTGCGCTCCGTGCGGTACGGGCCGGGCTCGGCGGCGCCGGTCTCGCGGGGGATGCGCATGTATTCGTCGGCCCATTCGTCGACCCAGAGTTCCGGGTCGGGCTGCAGGCCTCGCAGGTAGGCCGAGCGGTACTGCTCGGCACCGTCGGCATACCGTTGGTTCATGGCGTCAGCTCGGCGGCTTGATGGCGTGTTCGAGGTCGGCGGCGCTCAGGCGGTTGGCGTCCTCGAGGGCGCGGCGCAGGCCGGCGGTCAGCCGACGTTCGAGCTCCCAGGGATCGCTGATGGCGGCCAGCTCGGCGCCGATCTGCTTTGGCAGGCCGAGCAGCAGGTCGCGCAGCAGACGGCCGGTGGCGAAGGCGGCGTTCTCGACGGCCTCGCGCTCGACCAGTTCGCCGTCGCTCTTGCGGGCCTCGTTCTCGGCGAGACGCGCCAGGTAGTGCTCGCGTCGGGCGCGGGCTTTCTGGAAGTCGATGCCCTCGTCTTCGGAATCCGGCGGCGACTCCAGTGGCGGAGCGGTGGGTATCAGGTGGGCGGTCACGCCACGCTCGACACGCTCGCGCTGATGGCGTTCGGCGACGCCAGTCTTGCTCGGATCGGCAGTGCGCTGCAGCAAGGCTTCGGTCGCTGCGACGTCGACCTTGCCGTCGGCCGTCATGGCCAGCCGGCCCTGCTTGGCCAGCTTCGAGACGTAGGGCTTCGACCAGCCCTTGTGCGCCGCGAATTCGGACTTGCTCAGTGCAATCATGACGACACCTGTTAACTGTTTACCGGCAATCGTTAACCCGTTAACCCCCGTTAACTAACTTCCAGACCCAGCCGCTACCGTGTAAACGCGGTTCGAATTACCCGTGTAGGGGGCCGGCCCCGGGGGAGGACCCACTCTCACCGGGGCCAAGCCTGCGGCCGGCGCCTGAAATTGGTCGGCAGTCTGCCGGCCAAGGCATCGGTGACGGCCTTGTCGACGTTGGTCGCCAGCCGCTCGTCCACCACGCGCCGGACGATCCCATGGAAGTCCAGCCGCCGCCGGTAGCTGGGCTGCCCGACAAAGGCCAGGACCATCTGCATGGTCCTGCCCCGCCGCTCCGCGATGCCGATCGGCACCTTGCCGCGGCGCATAACGAAGAACGCCCTGGCGTGCCCCTTGCGGAACGACCGCCAGTTGTTCGAAGCGTCGCCCGTATAGCCCGGCCGGTTCAGCAGCCGCAGCCCCGACAGGATCTGCAGCATGTGCCCCCGGCTCATGTTGCCGTAGGCATCCAGACGCGCCCCCTCGGCCGGAACGACGAACCGCCCGGCCGGCAGGATGCCCCGCCGCCTGAGCAGCATCTCGCTCTTCTTGTCGACGCGCGGCCCGCCGAACACCTGCGGCGCGACCCAATCCTCGGGGGCCTGGCCCTTGGCGTTGTTGTCCTTGTCGTCCTTCACCCAGATCGCCGCCTCCAGCGAATCGGGCCTGGCGTTGAGGATGCGCAGCGCATTCAGGGTGAACAGCGTCGGCCGGTCGAACACGCTTTCCATCTCGGCCCGCAGCGCGATCCGCGCCTGGTTGGCCGTGTGGTTCAGCGCATCGGCCAGCGCCCGCTTGGGCAGATCGCCGGCCAGCCGATCCAGCGCGGCGAACGCCTCATCGAGGCCGGAACGACCGATCGAGAACACGGCTCACGCCTCCCGATCCGCACGCGGCAAGTCGCCCAGCCCCGCCCGCTTCGCCAACCACCGCGCATACAGCCCGCCGGCCACATCCGCGCCGATCACCCCGACCACGATGCCCAGCCCGCCGGCGATCAGGTGGTTGCCCCACAGCGCCACGGCGAACAGCATCGAGGCGATGCCGAGCAGCGCCGAGGCAGAGAAGCGCAGCACCACCCGCAGCAGGATCTGGCCCAAGGTCAGGTTGCCCCGGGACGCCCGCAGCATCTCGCCGGACAGTCCGGCCATGGAGATCAGAACCAGCATCCAGAAAGGCATGTCAGCCAGCGTGTGCTGCTCGGTCGACATCCGCGCTCCTTACCGATCAGACGGAAATGAAAACCCCACCGAAGCGGGAACGGTCGCATCGGCACTTGCCCTGGACGGCCTGCCAGCGGACTTGACGCCCGAGCGAATGAGCCAGACCCTGTGCCGTTTTTGCACGCGGGTCTCTCTATGCTCTGGATCCCCTTCACCCTGGCCGCCGCCTTCACCCAGGCACTGCGTAACGCCCAGCAGAAGCAGCTCAGCCGCGAAGTGAATGCGCTGGGCGTGACCCTGGCGCGCTTCATCTGGGCCTTGCCGCTGGCCGTGCTCTACCTGGTGGTGCTGTACGCCAGCGCCCCCGCCGAACTGCCGCAGTTCAGCGGCCGTTTCGTCTTCGACGTAGCGGCCGCCGCCTTCGCGCAGATCTTCGCCACCGCCCTCATGGTGCTGCTGTTCCAGCGCCGCAGCTATGCCACGGGCGTCGGCCTGGCCAAGAGCGAAGCCTTGCTGGCCGCGGTACTGGGCTCGATCTTCTTCGGCGCCCTGCTCGGCCCGGTCGGCTGGCTGGGCGTCATGGTCGGCTCGGTGGCCGTCTGGCTGATGAAAGGGCGCAGCGAACCCGGCACGCTGGACCTCGCGACCCTGCTGCTGGGCCTGGCGAGCGGCTTGTGCTTCGCCCTGACCACCCTGTGGGTGCGCGATGCCTGCCACCAGTTGCAGCTGCCCTTCATGCACACCGCCGCCTGGGCGCTGGTGTGGACCATCAGCATCCAGGTCGCCGCGCTGACCGGCTGGCTGGCCCTGCGCGACCCGCAGACGCTGGGGAAGCTGTGGAAACGGCCCTCGCTGGTCTTCCGCATCAGCCTGTCCAGCTCCATCGCCTCCCTGTGCTGGTTCACCGCAGTCAACCTGGAAGACGTCGGACTGGTGAAGACCCTGGGCCAGATCGAGGTGTTCTTCACCCTCCTGCTGTCGCATCACTGGCTCAAGGAGCAGGTCTCCCACCGGGAAAAACTCGGGCTGCTGCTCATCGTCGTCAGCGCCGTGCTGGTCATCCTGCCGGCGCTGTCGACCTGAACCCAGGCCGGCCGCAGTAATAGGTGCCGGCTTGCGCCGGCGCGGTGCTGGTGACCAGGGCGGGGAACCCAACAGCACCGGGGAAACGAAAAACCCGGCGCGATGGCCGGGTTTGCTGGATCGGGTGAGGCGCTTGCTGCGCTTGCACCTATACAAGAATGACGACTTTTTACCCCTCGATTCCCATGGCAGCAAGCCCTTTTCACTGCCATACCCTCAATATCCCTGTTACGTCCGGCGAACGTCCCCTGTACGTCGGTAATTCTCCCTGTCTGG
Source organism: Azotobacter chroococcum (assembly GCF_002220155.1). Classification (NCBI taxonomy): domain Bacteria; kingdom Pseudomonadati; phylum Pseudomonadota; class Gammaproteobacteria; order Pseudomonadales; family Pseudomonadaceae; genus Azotobacter; species Azotobacter chroococcum. The sequence continues at coordinate 2,770,633 of NZ_CP011835.1, forward strand.
ATTTCGCTTTTTCCTTTCCACCCCATTCGTCCTATTCGAGAAAATCAGATAGGGCACCACAAATTATTGATTTATATAGAAATGTCCCATGTCCCATTGATATCTGAAGTCTATATATAGGGGGGGTGGTGGGAAATACACGCTGCGCGCCTGCGCGCATTTGCTCGTGCGCATACATGCGCGGGCGTGTATGCGATGGGACACGGGACAAGCCCACTAACGGCGAGCCCTGCACTTGTCCCATTGCCTTTGGCGCAATGGGACAGACGGGACAGGCACAGGCGCAACGAGGCGCCGGCTCGTCCAGACCGATGCCCCCGAAGGCGGAAGACGAGCGCCCCCTCACGCCGCCCTCCTCTTCACCAGCGCCGCCCGCACGTGCTCATGCGCCGTCCCCAGTGCCCGGTAGTAGGCACTGGTGCCGGAATAGCCCAGCGCCCGCGCCTTCTGGGCAGGCGTGCTGAGCGGGTTGCGCAGGTAGTGCTCGTAGACCAGCCGGTTCAGGTCGTGCCGCAGGGCGTTGACGATCAGTTCGGTCACCGGGAAGCGCGGGTCGTCCAGCCCGCGCGAGCGCTTGGTGGCCGGAATCACCACCCCCTGGCTGTCGATCAGGGTGCCGATGGTGCAGCGAACGTTGCCGGGGCCGGGGAAGGCCTCGCGGATGGCCCGCTGCTTGGCCCAGCCGTGCAGCAGCTCGTCGATCTCCTTGATCAAAACGCCGTCTCCCTGGCCTTGGCCGCCGCTTCGGCCGCCTCGGCGGCGGCCGCCAGCTTCCAGCTTTCCGGCCGCCGATAGCCCCAGGGGCGGATGCCGCTCTTGCGCGAGGCCGCCAGCCGCTCCCGTCGCCAGCCGAGGCGCTGCATGATGTGACCGACGCGGATCTGCTCCGGCCGGCCCCAGTGGCCATAATCCAGCTTCAGGGCATCCTGCAGGATGCGGTCGGAGGTGACGGTCTCGCCCGAGGCCGGGTCTTCGAGCCATTGGCGGATCGGGTACTCCCAGGCATCCACCGTATAGCGGGCATCCTGCTGCTCCGCGAACTGCTCGGCCTCTTCCCGTGCCACCCACCAGCCCTCGCCGGCCTGGAAGCGGAACACCGCCTCGGCCCACAACTGGTCGCGCAGCTCGCGCAAGGCCTCCAGCTCCACCTTCTGGCAGGTCACCGGCCAGTAGCGGCGGTTGCCGGTGGTGTCCTTCAGGTACTCCTCCTGGTTGGTCGTGCCGGCGAAAACACACTGGCGTGGCACGTCCAGCACCCGGCGGCCGTAGCTCTCCCGGTAGGTATCGACGGACGCCGAGAAGAATTGCTTGGCCCGCGTCGACTCGGCCTTGTTGAAGCTGTCCAGCTCGCCCAGCTCGACGATCCACTTGCCGCGGATCACCTGGAAGCCGTCCTTGTCGCCCAGGTTGAACGGCGTATCCATGAACCACTCGCCGCCCAGGATCGACAGCGCCGTGGACTTGCCCGCGCCCTGCGCGCCCTCGAGGATCAGCACCGCATCCGCCTTGCAGCCCGGCCTCATCACCCGCGCCACGGCCGAGATCAGCCAGCGCTTGCCCACCTTCATGCTGTAGGGCGACATCGGCACCCCGAAGATCAGATGCAGCCAGCTCTCCAGACGCGCCACCCGGTCCCACTCCAGCCCCTGCAGATACTCCCGCACTGGGTGGAACGCATGATCGTTGGCGACCACGCTGACCGCCTCGACCACGCTGGGCGCCTTCACCCGCAGGTTGTACTGCTCGGCCAGCCACATCACCACCCGCGCATCGTCCAGGTCGCTCCACTCTCCCGTTTCGCTGCCATAGGGCGGCGAACGGCGCTTCACGATCTTCGAGCTGAAGGCGTTGTAGCCGATCACCCCGGCCCAGCGCTCGTCGTTCCCCAGGATCAGCGCCACATTGAAGGCATGGGCGATCAGCGCGCCGGATTCGCTGCGCTGCAGCTTGTCTTTCCAGCCCCCGGCCGCAGGCGGGCGAACCACCGCCAGCACCTGCCGGCGCACCGCATCCAGCCCCTCGGCGACGTGCAGATCGTTGAAGTCGGTCCACTTCTCCTCGCGCCCGGCGCCGAACACCGGCACCACCGCCTGGCCGCCGAGGATGGTGGCGGCATTCGAGGCCTTCTCCACGCCCGGATTCCACGGCTCGCCGTTCGGGCGGGTGGTCTTCCAGTCGTCGTCCGCGCAGAAGATCAGCGGCCGGCCGGGAAACTGCTCCCGCATCGTCTTGCCCACCGGCAGCAGGTTGCCCGCGTCGAAGGTGATCGCCACGGCACAGCCGGTCGCCATGTGCAGGCTTGCGCCGGTGGCGTAACCCTCGCACACCAGCAGCGGCTCGCCCGGCTCGGGATGCGGGCCGATCAGATGGAACGCCCCCTCCTTCGCCATGCCGGCCGGCCAGTAGGTCTTGTCGCGGCCCAGTTGCTCCTGCTTCTGCGGGTAGATCACCTGCAGCCCAGCCAGCTCGCCGCGGGCGGTACGCATCGGCACCAGGACCGCTCCGCTCCTCGGCGCATAGCGCACCCCGAAGCCGACCACCTGCTTGCGCTGCAGATAGGCGCTCGCGCCCTTCTCCGCCATCCTCGGCCACAAGGCCGCCGCCCGCCTGGCCGCGCGCCGCGCAGCGTGCTGTTGCGCTTCCGCGGCGCGACGCTTGGCCTCCTCCTGGCGGGCGCGCATCAGCTCGCGCTCCTCGTCGGTCAGCCGCACGCCCTTGACCTTGATCTTCTCCGACGCCCCCAGACGCCAGTTGCCGTAGGCGCCGAAGATCAGCGTCTCGCCCTGCTCGGTCCGGTACTCGTGGGCGATGTACCAGCCCGTGCGGGCCTTGCCCTTGTCGCCCTCGGCCTTCACCCGGGTCAGCTTGCCGAAACAAAGCGGCAGCTCGACCGCCAGGCCGAACTGCCGGAACTGCTCCAGAACGTCATCCATGCGTTCAGCCATGGAATCCCTCCACCGCCCGCTCCAACATCCGCTCCAACGCCAGCAGCGCGCCCTGGGTGCGGCGCAGGTGCAGCTTGCACTCGGCGAACTCCTCCCGGTCGATGCGCCCGTCGTCGGCCAGGTGGCGGGCGACCGAGTCGGTCAGCGCCGACTGGCGCTGCAGGGTTTCCCCCACCGCCTTCAGCACGCCCGGCAGGGCCTTGTCGTGGTCGAAGCCCTGCAGCAGCTCGCGCAGGTCCACCCAGGCCGCGTCGCCATAGGCCTCCATGATCGAATCCACGATGCGCGGGTCGCGCGTGGCGGCGATCACCTCCTCGATCTCGTCCGGATTCGGCGAGTGGGTCGGCTGGGTCGGGCTCATCTTGTGCTGGAGGGTGGTCGGGTTGCGACCGTAGATGGCGGCAATCGCCGCGGCACCGCCGGGGAAGTCCCGGCAGGCGTGGTACAGCGAAAAGCGCAGCGCCAGAATCTCGCGCTGCGCCCGCTCGGAGCGGCCCGAATCGGCTCGGCTCATGGCAGTAATCCCCAAAGTCTGCCAGTGCCGCGGCGCAGGGGCTCTGGTAAAGTCGCGCCGTGGTCACTGAAAGGTGGTCGCATCGGCAGGCGGTTGCTCTGTGGTGGAAATTCCGCCTGCCACCTCTGTGGCGAGGCGCCCGCTCCGCGAACGCCCCGCCCCTACAGCCAGCGGCTCTGTGGTGGAAAGGCTGGCAACCCAGGGCATCCGTGCCCTGGTAGGTGCCCGAACCCGACGTGTGTATTGGTGTGCTCCCGTCAGGCTCGACGCACCGCCCGACGCCCTTGTGGTGAGGGCGCCGGGCAGACCGGGCGGCTGGTTAAAGGCCGCCCGGTTTTTTTATGCGGCAGCGACCGAATCGGTCGGCACCGGGAAAAGCTCGGGTAGATCGGGGCGCAGCTCGTGGGCCTGAACGGCGCCCTCGGTGGCGCGGACCACGGCGGGGACGCGCTCGGCGGGAACGCCCCGCTTTTTCCATTGAGAGACAGCCATCGGGCTCACCCCCAGCTTGCGGGCCAAGGCTCGTCCGCCACCTGCGGCCCGGATCGCTCTCTCCAAGGCTGAATCGCTCATAAACATTCCGATTATCGTGGGAACCTGCGTACACCTTACGTTTATTTATACGGGATGTCTCCCCCCGTAAACTCGGTGTTTATGAATATTTCAGGAAAACGCCTTCGCGAGCTCCTCGACGAACGAGGCATCGCTTACCGGGACTTCGCTACAGCGATGGGCGTCGAGCCCCAGCACGTCAACAACTGGTTCAATCGGGGCATTCCCAAGGCCCGAATCTTCAAGGTCGCCGACTTTCTCCAAGTCAATGCACGGTGGCTGGCCGATGGGGAGGGAGATAGCGCCCCCGATGAGCCACAACCTTCAGCAACCGTTGATGGCAACGCCAAACGGTTCGAGGAAGCCCTATCCCTTGCGGGCATCACGGGGGCCGAGCTGGCTCGCCGCCTTGGCTTGGAAAACGAGCAGAACATCACGAACTGGAAATCCAGAGGGGTTCCCGCAGCCAAGGTCTCGGCGGTTGCCACTGCGCTGAACGTTTCCAGAGACTGGCTGGAGTCCGGCCAAGGTGAGCCACGACCAGCCACAGGTGCACCAGGCAATAGCGCGAGCAGCAAGGACCAAGGAATCATGCCGTGCCATCTGGAGCCGCTGCACCCATGGGATAACAGCACGCCCCTCGATGACGATGAGGTAGAAATCCCCTTGTACAAGGAAGTCGAACTTGCGGCCGGCAGCGGCCGCACAGCCGTACGGGAAGTAGAAGGCCGCAAGCTCAGGTTCTCCCATGCCACCATGCGCGCAGCCGGCGTGTGTCCATCCCAGGCCGTGTGCGCCACCGTCTCAGGTAACAGCATGGAGCCCCTGATCATGAACGGCGCCACAATCGGCCTAGACCGTGGCACCACTCACGTCATTGACGGCGAGATCTACGCCCTGGAGCACGACGGCATGCTGCGGGTGAAGTTCCTCTATCGCCTGCCCGGCGGCGGTATCCGCCTGCGCAGCTTCAATCGGGAGGAGCACAAGGACGAGGACTACAGTCTCCAGCAGCAGCAGGACCAGAACATCCGAATCCTAGGCCGGGTGTTTTGGTGGTCGACCATCCGCCCGTTGAAGTCGGCGCCGCTGATTTGATACAGCGCTTCACCTAGGAGGCACTCTTCATAACGTCATCACGGGGTATATCACTGATGACCGCATACAAACCAAAAATTACGCATGTGTCTTAGTGTTCATAGTTAATCAGGATACCGAAACCTGAGTAACTAAAGGGGAGAAGATATGGCATTCACACTGTTACGCCCTAACTCATAACAAAAAAAAACTTGCCAAATGGGTTCATTAGATCGAACAGCATCTGCAGTGATGCACAAAATTCTCAAAGTATCCTGAGGAGCTCACATGACGGACATAGTTAAAGCTCATTGCCCAAGGTGTAGCGACGAAAGAAGATGCGAAGTCCATGGCTCATTAGAAAGCCCTTGGGACTGGACCGATGGCACGCATAACGTATATGGTCAAACCGATCATAAATTACTTCGATGCTGCGGATGCGAACTAGTTTTCTATCACATAGAGAGCTGGAACTCTGAAGATTGGGATGAGCGCTTCAGTTCAGAAACAGGACAAAGGGAGATATACTTTCCGTGTACTATTAAAACATATCCCTCATCAGAAAATCAAAGCGAAAAACCCGATTGGATATGGAGCATTAATAAAGTTGATCCACAACTCTATGCGATTCTAGATGAAATGTATCTAGCATATAAAATGGACTTGCTTATTCTTGCATCAATCGGACTTAGGACAGCACTTGATCGCTCAACAGAAATCCTTAAGCTTGACCCAGGCGAGTTTTTAGCATTGAGACTAAGAAAACTCAAAGAACAAGGGTTTATCGGTAAAGCAGAGGCTGAAACGTTAGAAGTTGTAACCGAAGCCGGTAACGCTGCGGCTCATCGTGCATGGGCGCCCAGCCGCGATGAATTTAAATCACTGCTTTTGGCTTTAGAGCACTTTATTCAGCGAAATATCGTAAGCGAAAAGGTAGCTCTTAAGATTTCCATGAACATCCCACCTAAGCCCTCTCGCTCAAAGCAACCCAAACAAATCAATAATAAAGGGGCGGAAAGCGAATAAAAATTCCAGCACTAAATCTTGCAGCAATTGACATTCCGAAGCCCCCCTTAAAAACTTGAAATCCAAGCTGGAGAACGCATGGATGCCATAGAGTTTAGGAAGATTGAGCGAGCTATTAAGCTTGCAATCTCACACATCATAAGAAAAGGCTGCGACGATATCTTCAAGCCTCCTATTTTTTCCTCATCAATTGAACATCAAATCATCACTACAAATATTGAAGAGTTCGAAAAAAAAGCTTTCAAAGACACTCTTAATTTCATCAAGCAGGCCGAACTTACTCAATATAGGATTGGTGGAATCCACAACAGCCTAGTTGTCAAAGACAACAATTCATTCCGCCAAGTAGCCTGGATAGACCCTTTTGACTCTGTCAAGTATCTTGCGGTTTGTATTTTACTATACGAAAAGATAGAACCCGCAAGGATATCGAAAGAAAAAAAATATATTCACTCTCATAGATTATCTGAGTCAGATGGCGAGTTATTCGACCCAAGCTTTGGGTATGATAGTTTTAGGGCTAGATCTAGTGAGCTTTCAAGAGAGCACATCGGAAAATGGAAAATAGCTACAGATATTTCCAATTTTTTTGATCGCATTGGCAATCACTCTCTTGAAAATCACTTACTGGATATAGGATGTAACAAAAAATATGTCACTCTGCTTCGAGAAATGCTTTTGTTTTGGGCGGGAGACAGAAGAAGCTTCGGAGTTCCTGTAGGATCTGACGCAAGCAGAGTCATATCTGAAGCCATACTTATTGATATAGATAAAAAACTACTTGACCACAATATTGTCTTTGTTCGATATGTAGATGACTATCGAATTTTTTCTAAGACGAGAGCCGAAGCCTATAGTGCAATACAACTATTAACCACCCTTCTTGCAGATGAAGGCTTGTCAATTAATAGCAAGAAGACTCATATTTTCCAAATAAGCGAGCACGAAGATCAACACCCTGAGAACAAGCCACTTCAGGGACTTGAGCACGAACCAATCAATATCGAAGAAAAAATTGAAGTCAGATCAACAAGAAGAGCAAGCGGTCGCTCTAGCTTTTCCAAATATTATCGAGAGCCAGGAAAAGAAGCATTAGAAAAAATACAAAAACTCTCAAAGAAAGATGTTTTAAGCTCGCTTCAAACATCTCCCCCCTCCCAAGAAGAGGACCAAATAAAGCTAGTAGTTAAATACTTTATTTATGCAGAGCAAGACATATCCATCCTAAATACCCTCATTGACCACAAAATTACCTCTATATTTTACATCTGCGATGCTCTCATTAAAGAAAGAAAAAGATTTTCAAAAGAGCTTCAGGCCGACATAAGCAAATCAATACTTAATCATATTGACTGGAAACACTGTGCCTACCCATACCAACTTCCAATACTGAGACTGACATCAACAGATGGCTTTACAGATTACTCATTAGCACGTCACATTGTAGACAATCATAAATACACTGATAATGCTATTTTTTTTCGAGAGGCTATTTCCCTCTCATATGCATGCCTTGACAGAGCTCGAATGCGAAAACTTAGCCTAGAGGTTTACCCTGTCGTGCCACGGTTTGTGCAAAGAGCTATTTACTATGCTGCTAGCAATCACCCCAATCTTTCTAAAGATGAAAAGCGCCCTTTACTAAAAAATATGAAACAAAGCGCAGATGATTGGTTTATAGATCTAATAGAAGAAAAATTTTGCACCGAAAAAGAAACAGATACAGCTGAGGCATAAATATAATGTGCATAAAAAATTATTAAGGCTTGCCCCTCCTAACCAACTTCTACGGGAAATCTTTACTTCCCAAATATTAGTTTGAGTCGAAAGAACGCGCATATTTATTAGCCTCCGGCTCGGATACAGTTTATACAGCAATGTTTTTCACCTGACCCAGGCCTCAGGCCTCAGGCCTCGCTCTGGCGTTTTTCGTGCATTCAAGCAGAAAAATAAACATAACACGTTGACCGCTCCATAAACTGTATGTTTAATTGCCTCGTCTCTCCACCACAGAGCCGAGGCCCACCATGCACACCACCGCCACCCTGCACGTCCACCCGACGTGCGCCTCCAACCGCCGGCTGATCGAGCAGCTCCAGGCCGACACCAAACGCCTTGTAGTCATTCACGGCGGCAAGCCCAAGCTGGTCAGCCGCACCAAGGCTACTGCGCCCTCCTCCGACTATCCCTCCGGCGGAGACGCGGCCTGATGAACACCTTCACCCTCAGCGACCAGACCCTGACCCTGCTCGCCGCCCAGCTCAACCTGAACGGCAGCTTCAACCACACCTGCCGCTCGGCCTTTTCCCGGCACAGCATCATGTTCCGCCTGAAGGTCGAGCGCGGCCCTTCCAGCACCGAGGCCACCGTCGAACTGGGCGGCCAGCGTCACAGCCTCACCCTGCCCCACGGCGAGCCGCACCCGGCGCACCTGCTGGCCGACTTCGTCGAGGCCATCGCCAACGGCCGCCTGGACTCCGCCGAGCCGGCCCCGGCCCGCGTGGTCGCCGTCCTCCCGCCGGAGGACGAGCCGCTGCTCGACAGCGACCAGGAACGGCAACTGCGTCACGTCGTGCAGCGCGGCGGCTTCCTCGAACTGCATCTGGGCCACGCCCACCCGATCCGCGTCGCCATCCACCGCAACCGGCCCCGGCCGGGCGTCACCGGCATCCTGGCCATCGGCGAGTCGCGCCCGCGCACCATCCTGCTCGCCAACTACGAGGGCAGCGAGAGCAAGGTCTATGCGCGGATCGTCGAGGCCGTCGAGCACCTGTCCCTCGCCGCCACGCCGGCGGCCATCGCCGCCTGAGAGGTCCGCGATGGCCCACACACTCGCCAACGCCGCCGCGCGCCTCGGCATCAGCCGCCCGCAGCTGATCAAGCGGATGCGCGCCGCCGGCCTGCTCGACGCCGACAACCTGCCGGCCCACCCGGAACGCGACCGCCTGCACCTGAAGGTCCACGAGGGCCACTGGTATCACCCGACGCTGGGCATGCAGTACAGCCGCTCCACGCGGGTGACGCGGGCCGGCCTGCACTGGCTGGCCGCACAACTGGATATCGACTTGCCGCCGCCTCCGCTCGAGCAGGAAGGCCGCGATGTCGCCTAGGCAATACGCCGCGCAGATCCTCGCCCTGCGCACCAAGGAAGAACGCCAGCAGGCGCTCGCCGAGGTGCCGGAGGAACTGCGCGAGCTGGTGAAAGATCACGTCGAGTCAGCCTGGAACCTCCGGGCAAGGAAGAAGAAGCCGTGAGCAAACCCAACGACCACCTCCAGCCGCCCCTGCGCCTGACCCTCGCCCCGCCGCCGGATGCCATCGAGCGGCTGTTCCGGGTCTTCGGCGACGAGCTGATACCCCTCGAACAGCTGCGCGCGCGGTACTTCCGCAACATGAACGCGGAGACGTTCAAGGCCGCCATCGGCACCGAGCGCATCCCGCTGCCGCTCACCACCGTGGTGACCAGCAACAAACGCCAGCAGTACGTCCACCTCCGCCACCTGGCCGCCTACATCGAGGAGCGCGCCTGGCTGGCCGACGAAGAACTCGCCCGCCGGCTGTCGCCACCGGACGGCGGCGAACAGGAATAACCCACGCCAGCCACCACCTGGCCTCGCCACACCCTGAAGCACACCATGGACATGACCACCGCCGCCCTGATCGGCATCACCCTCGGCACCGGCATCGCCACTGCCGGCTGCTACCTGACCGGCCACGCCGCCGGCATCCGCCTCGGCCTGCAACGCGCCCACCGCGACGGCCACGACGCCGCCCGCGAGCAACTCGCCGCCGAGCTGCTCGAATCCGGCCAGCGCCTGACCAGCGCCGAACGTATCCTCGCCGCCACCCGGGCCGAACTGCGCCAAGTGCAGAACGAACGCGCCCGCGAACGCCGCCAGACAGCCGAAGCCCTGGAGGAAGCCACCCTGCGCCTCGACGAAGCGCAGGGCCTGAACGCCGAGCACGCCGCCCTGCTGCGCCAAGCCTCCACCAACCTGGAACTGGCCGCCGCCACCTGGGACGCCATGACCGCCACCCGCAAGGCCCGCGACGCCCGTACCGTCGCCCACCAGTTGCGTGAACTGGCTGCGGCCCTCGGGCCGGAACGGCGGGAGGTGGCGGCATGAAAGACAGCATCCAGCCCTATGCCTGGCTCGGCGCGGCGGGCGTCTATCGCTCGAAACTCAACGGTGCGGCCAACGGCGAACAGTCGCTGACGCCTCTTTACACCAGCCCCTTCCCCGAGGCTGCCAGCCTTGCGGCCCGCGACGTGCTCACCGAGCGCCGCCGTCAGATCGAACAGGAACAGTGGTGCCCCGAGCACGACGACAAGTACACCCATGGACAACTCGCCAGCGCCGCCGCCAGCTACGCCACCTCGGCCTACTGGCACGCCATCGGCCACGACACCTACGAGCCGCCGCCACGCTGGCCATGGAGCGAGTCCAACTGGAAACCCACCACCGCCCGCCGCGATCTGGTGAAGGCCGGGGCGCTGATTCTGGCGGAGATAGAAAGGCTGGACCGGATGGAAAGCGGGAAGCGGGAGGCTGGCCATGCTTAACCTCAACACCATCCGCGAGCAGGACAAACTCCGTCAGCAGCTCGCCCTGGCCACAGCCGACTATCTCGCCGCCGGCGGCACCATCACCCGTCCGGACGGCATCACCGCCGGACTGACCCCGGCCCACTGGCGCGATAACCCGCAGAACGGAATCCCCGGCACCCGCAAACGCCCGCTCGCCGTGCAGGAGCTGAACTTGGCCGACCGCATCCGCGCCTGCGTCTCCCTCGGCATGACCGAACGCCAGATCCGCGCCAAGACCAGCGTCAACACCGCCACCTTGCGCAAGATCGCCAAGCGGCACCGGATCGCCCTGCCAAAAGGCAGGGAGGCGGCATGAGGCGGGACGAAAACAAGGGAGGGAAGCGCCGGTGAATACCGCATTCCTGCTGATGGCCCAGTACAACGGCCAGGCGATCATTCCTCTCGAACGGGTCTGCCGCGACTATTTCAACCTGACCGCCGATCAATTCCAGCGCAAGGCGCTGGCCGGTCAGATCAGCCTGCCGATCGTGCGCATGGAGGGAGGGCAGAAAGCTGCGAAAGGGGTCCACCTGACCGACCTGGCGCAGTACATCGACGCCAGGCGCGCCGACGCCGTTCGTGAGTGCGAAACGCTAAACCGCCGCCGCGCCTGACCGCTTGCGCCGATCAACCCACTCCCCGAAGGTCACCGGCATGGCGATGACCTTCGGCAACCACTCCCAGCCAGCATACTTGTCGCCCTGCTCGTGCAGGTGCGTGTATCGCCTCAGAGACGTCCAGTTACGGTGCCCGCTCACACTCGCGGCTCTCGGAATATCCCAGCCCATCTCGAACAGCCGGCTGACGCCTTCGTGGCGAAGATCATGGAAGTGCAGATCCTCGACACCACAGATCTTGCACGCCCGGCTCCACGCCCCCTGAATGGCATCTGCCGTGTACGGGAAAATCTCAGGGTAGGTGCGTGGCATGCTCTGCACGATTGCCCAAGCTTCGTCCGGCAGCGAGCACCACACGTCGTTTCCCCACTTGTCGCCAGGGTTCTTCATGTCGCGCACCAGCACCCGCTGCCGTGCTTCGTCCAAGTCATCCCAGCGAATCCTGGTGATCTCTTCCTGACGCCGCGTCGAGAACAGCGCGAATACCACCACCTTGGTCATGGCCAGACTGGTGGGGCGCGACGCCTGCACTGCCACGAACTGCTGCAACAAGGAGCCCAGCTCGTCGATGGTCGGGCGGCGATCGCGTTCGCGCGACTTGGTGTTGTAGCCAAGCTTCTTGATCACCCGCCGCGCATCGGCCATCGCACCCGCGTCAACCTCATAGCCCCAGGCCGGCCGCGCGATGGTCAGCACAGCGCCTATGTGCGACAAGTCGTTTCCAGCGGTCTGCGGCTTCACACTGCCGCCCTCCGGACTCATGCGCCACAGCGCATAGTCGACCAGGGCCTGACTTGTGAGCTCGCACTCGAGCAGACCTCCCAGGTGGCTAGCAGCCACGGCACGCAAAGTAGCCTCCTTGGTCTTGCCGAGCGGATTTTTAGGGTCGCGCTCACCGATATAGCGGTCGATCATCTCCGCCAGAGTGACCCTGCCACCGCGCTGCTCGCGCTCCAATGCGCCAGGCTCGCTCAGCTCGGTCTCCCGTCGCTTCGCCCAAGCCTCGGCCGCCTTCCGGCGACTGAAGCTCGCGCTCTCCTGATAGACTTGGACGCCATCGCGCTTGATCCTGATCTGCGCGGTGTACATCACGGAGCCGTCCTTGTTCTTCCGGGTACGGATGGTGGCCATGGTGGAAAACCCTTCGAGGTCGGTGGTAAATCTGATTTACCGGGTGGTAAATTTTACCACCGACCTTTTAGAAACACCCGAAAACACCAGAAAATCCACATAAATGCACACTGCCGAAAGCCCGACGAAAACCAGCCAGAACCCAGCAACCACGCGCCCTGAGCCTTCCCGCCGCTTCTGCGTGGCGCCGATGATGGACTGGACAGATCGGCATTGCCGCTTCTTTCTCCGGCAGTTGTCGCAACATGCCCTCCTTTATACCGAGATGGTCACCAGTGGCGCACTGCTGCATGGCGATGCCCGGCGCTTCCTGCACCATGATCAGATGGAGCATCCTCTGGCACTGCAGTTGGGCGGCAGCGTGCCTGCCGAACTGGCTGCCTGCGCGAAACTGGCCGAGCAAGCCGGCTACGACGAAGTCAACCTGAATGTCGGCTGTCCGAGCGACCGCGTGCAGAACAACCTGATCGGCGCCTGCCTGATGGGTCACCCAACGCTGGTGGCCGATTGCGTGAAGGCAATGCGCGATACCGTGGCCATTCCGGTCACGGTCAAGCACCGCATCGGCATCGACGGCCGGGACTCCTACGCCGAGCTCTGCGACTTCGTCGGCCAGGTGCGTGAAGCGGGCTGCCGGAGCTTCATCGTGCATGCCCGCATCGCTATCCTCGCCGGGCTGTCGCCCAAGGAGAACCGCGAGATTCCGCCATTGCGCTATGAGGTGGCTGCACAGCTCAAGCGGGATTTTCCCGATCTGGAGATCATTCTCAACGGGGGGATCAAGACCCTCGAGGAGTGTCGGCAGCAACTACAGACCTTCGACGGCGTGATGCTCGGGCGCGAGGCCTACCACAATCCTTATCTGCTCGCCCAAGTCGACCGGCAATTGTTCGACAGTCCTCTCCCCCCGATCAGTCGGCGCGAGGCGCTGGAGCGCCTGCGCCCCTATATCCAGCGCCACCTGGTCGAAGGCGGCGCCCTGCACCACATCACGCGCCACGTGCTGGGCCTGGGACAGGGCTTTCCTGGAGCGCGCCGCTTTCGCCAGTTGCTGTCGGTGGACATTCACAATGCCAGCGATCCGCTGGAGCTGTTCGAGCAGGCGGCAGCCCTGCTCGAAGGGCGCTGAAGGCAGTTGCAGGGAACGTTGCGCCGCAACAGGCATCGAAGCGCTAGCCGTTCCACGACCCTCCCGCACAGGCCAGCGACTTGCCCATTGAGAGCGGTCCGGTGCTCGGGTAAGGTCAGGCAATCGCAAAAGGACAGAGCCCATGACATCCAAGCTGGAGCAACTCAAGCAATACACTACGGTGGTCGCCGACACCGGCGACCTGGACGCCATCGCCCGCCTGAAGCCGGTCGATGCCACCACCAACCCCTCCCTGCTGCTCAAGGCCGCTGCCCTGCCCCGCTACGCCGGGCTGCTGGAACAGGCGGTGGCAGGCTGTACTGGCGACCTCGGACTGGCCTGCGACCGCTTCGCTGTCGCCGTGGGCCAGGAGATTCTCAAGGTAATTCCCGGGCGCATCTCCACCGAAGTGGACGCGCGCCTGTCCTTCGACAGCCAGGCCACCATAGACCGGGCCGAACGGCTGATCGAACTCTACGGGCAGGCCGGTATCGCTCACCAACGCGTGCTGATCAAGATCGCCGCTACCTGGGAGGGTATCCGCGCAGCCGAACGACTGGAGCAGGCCGGCATCCAGACCAACCTGACCCTGCTGTTCTCCTTTGCCCAGGCCGCCGCCTGCGCCGATGCCGGGGTATTTCTGATTTCTCCCTTCGTCGGCCGCATCTACGACTGGTACAAGAAGGCGGAGGGACGTGACTTTGCCGGAGCGGAGGATCCTGGCGTGCAGTCGGTCACGCGCATCTACAACTATTACAAGGCCAACGGCTACGGAACCGTGGTGATGGGCGCGAGCTTCCGCAACCTGGGGCAGATCGAACAGCTGGCCGGCTGCGACCGCCTGACCATCAGTCCCGAACTGCTGCAACAACTGGCCGAGGAGGAAGGCCCAGTGGAGCGCAGGCTGGCTCCCGGTACCAGCGGGGAAGCCCGCCAGGTGCTGGATGAACAGGCCTTCCGCTGGGCACTCAACGAAGATGCGATGGGCACCGAGAAGCTGGCCGAAGGCATCCGCCTGTTTGCCCGTGATCAGCTCAAGCTGGAGGCACTGCTGGGCGGAAAGGTCTGACACGCGAGGCGGGCGGCGCTACCGGGTCGCCGCCCCGCCAGCCGAAGATCAGGGGTTATTGGCGCTCGAGAGCACTGACCAGATCATGGAAGGCTTCTCGATTGGACTCGTTGAGTCCCATCAGGATGCGGTGTGCCTCCAGCACCTTGGCCTTGACCACTTCCTCCGACTGATCCTGGGAAGGCAGCTCGGAAAGGCACTCCGGACAGGGAATCGGTCGGTCGACAATGTTGAATACCTGATCGAAGCCCATCGACTGCAGCAGACGGGTAATGTCCGGATGGGTCGTCACCACCGTCGGCAGCATGCCGACCTTCTGTCGGGAGAGGATCGAGAGCTTGGCCAGCAGCCCCAGCGTGGTGCTATCGATGCTCTGCGTCTCGGTCAGGTCGATGACAATGGCGGAGAAATTGAGGGCAGCGAAGATCCGCTCAATGGTGTCATCCAAGGCCGAACACAGGGTCAGCCGGATTTCTCCGATGAACTTGAGGACGAAGGTGCCGCTTTGCTCGGCGAACTGGATTTTCCCGGTACTCATGCAAGGTTCCTGTTCAACACCAGCAAGGCGATATCATCTGGCATTTCGCCCAGCTGGGCCAATCCCAATACCTGACGCAATCCATCCAGGCTGCCACCTGCGGCTCTCACACGCTCCGGCAGGACGGCTTCCTTTTCTTTGAGCGTCTCACCCGGCAAAAGATCCAGAACTCCGTCTGACACCAACGTCAGACTGAAGGATGCCGGCAGCTGCAGTTCATAGTTCTCATAGCTGGCATCCTGAAACAAACCGACCGGCAGTCCGCGCCCCTTCAGGTAGGTGGCCTCGCCATTGCTGTAAAAGACGGGCAACGGCAGGTGTCCTCCCACGCAATAGGTCAGCCGGTCAGCGCCCAGATCGATCAGTCCGCCGAGCATGGTCACATGCTTGCCCAGCTTGCAGTTGATCAGGCCGCGGTTGATGTGAGCGAGCACATCGGATGGCTTGAAGTCGGGGAAAGCGCCATTACGCCGGAATTCATAAAGCAGGCGTGTGGTCATGAACTTGAGCAGTACGGTGACGAAGGCGGAAGAGGCACCATGACCGGAGACATCGGCCAGATAAAAGCCTAGACGGCGCTCATCGATCCGAAAGTAGTCGACGAAATCGCCCGAAAGGTACAGCGACGGGATGATCTTGTGGGCAAAGCACAATCCATCCACTTCCCAGGGCGTTTCCGGCAACATGTTCAGCTGTACCTGACGCCCGGCATTCTGATCCTCCTGCAGGAGGCTCAAGCTAGCCTGAAGCTCCCGATTGGCGACCTCCAGCTTTTCCCGATAGCGGCGGTTTTCCAGACGAAGACGCGCCCGGTCGAGCGCCCGGCGCACCGAGTGCTCAAGTACGGCAAGGTCTTCCAGCGGCTTGATCAGATAGTCGGCAGCCCCAAGGCGCAAGGCCTCGACCACATCGTTCATGACGCCCGCACCGGACATGACGATGACCGGGGTCTCGCTCTGCTGCTCGCCCATCCGTCGAATCAACTCCAAGCCATCGATCTGCGGCATGCGCAGATCGCAGATGACCAGGTCGGGCTCCTCTGCCTCGAAGACTTCGAGCCCCTGCAGGGCGTTGCCGGCCTGCAGGACCTGGAAACCGCTGTCCTCCAGGTAGGCCGCAAGACTGGCACGGACGACTTTGTCGTCATCGATTATCAGCAGCTTGGCACTGGAATTGTGCATGGGGTATCCGGGCTGACTGCGCCAGGGATCGGGTTCGCGCACACCTCCGTCCCTTGCCAAAGCGCTAGTAGTGAGTTCGCTTCACGGCGCAGACGGTACTCCCATCCGCTTGGCGATTCAAGCATGCACTGGTAACCATATTTGCCATTACCGCAGAAATGACAAGCCACCATAAAAAGCACGACTTGCCACGTTCAACTTGACGAGTTTGGGGGAAACTGCAAAAGCAAAAATGCCAGTCAGGAAAGACTGGCATCGGATTGGCGCCTCAAGACAAAGGGCTTAGAAATCGTCCTCCACCTTGCCATCCTGCACCTTGAACTCGCGGTTCTGCAGGTAGGCGTTGCGGATGAACACATATTTGTCGCCGGTGATGAGCTTCTCCGCCGACAGCAAACTGGCGCGGGTGTCTACGACATTGAGACCGAACATGATGTTACGGGTCCGGATATCGTCATCCATGTACGGGTAGGGTTTGGTGTAGGAGTCCACAAGCAGTCCACCGGCATCGCGCACTGTACTTGGCCCGAAGAACGGCAGAACCACATAGGGACCACTCTGCACGCCCCAGGCCCCCAAAGTCTGCCCGAAGTCTTCGTCGTTACGGTCAAGCCCCATCTTGGTCGCTACGTCGAAAAACCCCAGTACCCCCATGGTGCTGTTGAGCAGCAGCCTGCTGCTATCGACACCTGCATCATGAAACTTGGCCTGCAACAGATCATTGGCCAGGTTGCCGACATCACCGATGTTGCGATAGGCGTTGTGCACGCCATCCTCGAAAAACTGGGGGGTAATAGCTTGATACCCCTTGGCCACCGGTTTCAGAAAATAGGTGTCCAAGGTGTCATTGAAACGGAATATCGCCCGGTTGACACCCTCCCAAGGGTCCTCTTCGGCAACCGCTGTCATCAGGGGTAGCAGGGCCAGTCCGGCACACACTAGTGAACGGCCCAAACGTTTGGTCCGGTCGGCGGCAATCACACGCATTGCAGGTACCTCCTCCGCGAAAAATTATTCAATAGTGGCCGAGTATATAGTCTGCTATGCATTCAGGCAGCAGCAGAACCGCAGTTGCAGATAAAACCAAAGTCATAGTCGGTCACAGGCTCTTGCATTCAGGCTGGCACCAGAGCCTCGCCGGTCATCTATATGTCACACATCGCCACTATCTTGGCTGCGCTGAAGCCAGCCCCGCGTTTTCGGGCTTTCTGGCGGCCGGTAGGACATCGGCTCAACACAAGGCCTTTCCGGCCGTGTGGCATCTCGGCCAGGATGAGGGGGGAAGCGGTGCATCTATCCGAGAAGCGAGGCTCTGGCGCTCCAGCGGATCAGTTCCCTGCCGGCAAAGACAGGAAAAATCCGAAACCCTGCCCCCCTTTGATCAAGATCAAGCAGGCACTTCCTGCCTGATCTATTCTTTACAAGGAAATTTCATAAGGGGGATTTGTCATGCCCGAAAATCTGCAGCGACATTTACAAGAACTGCGTGATCAACTGGCACAAAATCCGCCGATGAGCGCCGATGAGCGCGCCAGGCTAGCCTCTCTGATCCAGGACCTCGAACTGCAACTGGCCCGAGATGCAGGCGGTGTACCAGACGACAACCTGGTGGACGGCATCAACCTGGCCGTGGAACGCTTCGAGGTCGAGCATCCGACGCTCGCCGCAACCCTGCGCAACATCCTACAAAGTCTGGCCAGCATGGGCATCTGACCCACGCACCGACAACCAAAAACGCCTCATCACATGTGCCTGCTCGTGCCCGAAAGTCTCATGCCTATCTTTCAGCGCATGATTGTAACCATTGCAGCTAAAGCATAAGCTCCTGCGCCATAACAAGCATAAGCTCCAGCAGTAGCAGCAAGGAAGGCTCCTCCCCATGAAAGACGTAAGTAGTAGCTGTCAAGACGGACTTCCCGCTTCTTCGTACTCACTGCGCCAATACTACTCGCGCATGCTGGCCTATATCTCCGCCGCTGCGAGCGTCGCCGCTGGCACCTATGCGCACTATTTCAGCTACGACATTCTCTGGCTGGTGCCCTACGCCCTGCTCTATCCCCCCTTAGCCTATCACCTCAGCCAGAGCTATCGCCTCGACTATCCGCAACAGACCGGCCAGGTCCTGCTGTTTATCGATGCAATGCATGTCGGGTTGGCGGCAGTGCTCCTGGGTTTCTCGATCGTGCCCAGCCTGATGCTTCTGCTGACCCTCAGCTTCAGTGCCCTCATGACAGGCGGCACACGCAATCTGGCACTTGCCGTGCTGGTGGCCCTGAGCACAACGCTACTGGCCAACATGCTGCTCGCACCTACCTATAGGGGCTCCGCACCCGATCTGGTTTCCCTGGTGAGCGTTGCCTTCACCATGTTGTACGTCTGCATCACCGCCTGCTTCGTCCACCGGCAAAGCCAGAGGCTGATCCAGATGCGTGGTGAAATCAAGCGGGAACAGGAAAAGTCTGCCCAACTGGCCAGCAGCCTGGCCAAGTATCTGTCGCCCCAGGTATGGGAATCGATCTTCACCGGCAGGAAGAGCGTGCGCCTGGAAACCCAGCGCAAGAAGCTCACCGTGTTCTTCTCCGACATCAAGGGCTTTACAGAACTATCCGAGGAGCTCGAGGCCGAGGCGCTGACCGACCTGCTCAACAACTACCTGAACGAAATGTCGAAAATCGCCCTGAAGTATGGTGGGACCATCGACAAATTCGTCGGTGACTCGATAATGGTTTTTTTCGGTGACCCTACCACCGAGGGCGCCAAAAATGACGCGGTCGCGGCAGTGTCCATGGCCATCGCCATGCGCAAGCACATGAAGGTGCTGCGCCAGCAATGGCGCGCCCAAGGCATTACCAAGCCGCTGGAAATCCGCATGGGCATCAACACCGGCTATTGCACGGTCGGCAACTTCGGCGCCGACACACGGATGGACTACACCATCATCGGCCGCGAGGTAAATCTCGCCAGCCGCCTGGAAAGCGCGTCGGATACCGGGGAGATCCTCATCTCCCATGAGACCTATTCCCTGGTGAAGGACGTGATCATGTGCCGCGACAAGGGTCAGATCACGGTCAAGGGCTTCAGCCGACCGGTGCAGATCTATCAGATCGTCGACTTCCGTCGCGACCTCGGTGCCGTTTCCAGCTTTATCGAACACGAAATGCCGGGCTTCTCGATGTATCTGGATACCAACGACATCCAGAACTTCGACAAGGAACGGGTCATCCTGGCGCTGCGCCAGGCGGCGGAAAAGCTCAGAGACAAGGTGACCGTCTAGTCAAGAACGACGTACCTCGCAGACCAGCGGACCTCCGCTGCCAGAAAGGCCAGGGATGGCCTGCAGACCGGATGGAGCGAATCCGGCGCGAAACTCAACAAGCCACCTCAATCCCTCCCAAGCCCTGTCGAAGTATCGGGATAGCCATTTGCCTCTACCCGTGGAGCGGCCCTGCCCGAGGCTCTCCCAAGAACGAGCCGGAATCCTCGCCATGGCGTGATGGGGAACGCACACTAGGCGGAGCAGGCGGTGCTCGCAACAAAGCTAATCGACCAGGGCATCCACCCGGAATTCCGTGTGCGCCTGTGCTTGGCTACATGGTTCGCCAGTCAGCAGCACCTGATGAGCCAGGAACTCGAGTGCCGAAGCACGCCAGGACTGCCGGCCCGCCAGCTCGGCACAATGCGCGCGATCCAGCGCCAGTGCGGCCAGACAGGCCTTGCCGAGATCCTCGTCGAGCATGCCGCTCACACCCGCCTCCACCACGTCCAGCGGCCCCGGCACCGGAAATGCCGCCACAGGAGTGCCACAAGCCAGTGCCTCCAGCATCACCAGGCCATAGGTGTCGGTACGTGAGGGAAATACCAGCACGCCGGCCTCGGCGTAGGCCGCAGCCAGTTCCCGGCCATGGCGATAGCCGAGAAAGTGGACCTCGGGATAACGCGCTTGCAGTTCTGCGCGCTGCGGCCCGTCGCCGACCACCCGTTTTTCGCCCGGCAAGTCGAGCGCCAGAAAAGCCTCCAGGTTCTTCTCCGGAGCAATGCGCCCGACATAGAGAAACACCGGCCGCTCCGCTACGAGCCGCTCCGGCTGCGGAAAGAACAGGCGAGTGTCCACGCCCTTGCCCCAGATGACCAGACGCGGCAGACGCCAATGCCTGAACTCCTCGCGCAGACGGGCGGTGCTCACCAGTACCGCGCGGCTCGGCCGGTGGAAGGCGCGCAACAGGGCATAACCCCAGCTCAGCGGCAGCCATGGCCATCGGGTATGGACGTACTCCGGGAAGCGGGTGTGGATGGCCGTGGAGAACGCCATCCCGCGCTTCACCAGCCAGTGCCGGGCGGCCCAACCGAGGGGGCCCTCGGTGGCCAGGTGCACGCAATCCGGCCGAAACGCGCGGATTGCCGGCCCTACCCGCCAGAGATCCCAGACCAGCGGAATTTCCGGATAGGTCGGACAGGGCCGGGAGCGGAATTCGCCGGGCGACAGCAAGCGCACCTCATGGCCCAGCTCGCGCAACTCGCCGATCAGGGACTGCAGGCTGGTGACCACGCCGTTGACCTGTGGCAGCCAGGCGTCGCTGACGATCAGGACCCTCATGCGGCTGTCTCGACGACATTCGCCAGCTCGGCACCCTGCCGCACCAGGAGCGCCTGCTTCTCGGCCAGGCGATAGAGCTCGATGCTGCCATCCCAGTGCTCGATCAGCGCCGTGCAGGACTCCACCCAGTCGCCGCAGTTGAGGTACTCCACCTCGCCCAGGCGGCGGATCTCCGCATGATGGATGTGCCCGCAGACCACGCCATTGAAGCCGCGGCGCTGGCATTCATGGGCGATGGCCTCCTCGAAATCGCCGATGAAGTTCACCGCCGTCTTCACCTTGTACTTGAGAAAGGCCGACAGCGACCAGTAGCCGTAGCCCCAGCGCTCGCGCCAGTGGTTGAGCCAGCGGTTGAGGACCAGGGTGACGCCATAGGCGGAGTCGCCGAGGAAGGCGAGCCACCTGTGGCAGCGGGTGACCACGTCGAACTGGTCGCCATGGACCACCAGCAGCCGCCGGCCATCGGCCGTGACGTGCTCGGCCTCGTCGACCAGATGGATGTTGCCCAGTATCAATGCCGAATAGCGACGCAGGAACTCGTCGTGGTTGCCGGTGACATAGATCACCGTGGTGCCGCGCTTGCTCATGGTCAGCAGGCGGCGGATGACATTGGTATGTGCCTGCGGCCAGTAGATGCCGCTGCGCAATCGCCAGCCGTCGATGATGTCGCCGACCAGATAGAGGGTATCGGTGCGATAGCGCTTGAGAAAGCTCGCCAGATGCTCGGCCTTGCAGTCCCGCGTACCAAGGTGCACATCGGAAATCCAGAGCGTACGGACGGATTGCTTGTCGGTCGGCTGAAAGTGGGCGCTGCTCATCGGCAATCTCCGGCGGGGTTTAACCGATCTTCCGCACCGGGGATGAAGACGCTGTGACGGCGCCGGGTCGATTCAGTGACAGCGCGCCCTGACGCAACCGCAAAACTCAGGGGCGGTCGTTGTGGCCGAGATCGCGGCCCGGAGCGATCAGGTCACGCACGCGCTGCTTGAGCACCTTGGCTTCGGGAAAGCCGCCATCGGCCTTGCGCTCCCAGATCTGCACACCGTCGCAGGTGATGCGGAACACCCCGCCGCGGCCCGGCTCCAGGCTGACCCGGGCGAGATCCTCACCGAAGGTGCTGAGCAGCTCCTGGGCCAGCCAGGCGGCACGCAGCAGCCATTGGCACTGGGTGCAGTAGGTGATGAGAATTTCCGGCCTGGCCGCAGTCATGGCGCCTCCGGGAAACTGTGACGGGCTAGTTACCATGATAGCGCTGCAGACCGGGCATGAGCCCCGCCGGCCTGCGACGGAGCCTGGCACGGCGCTTCAGCGCTTCTCCAGGTTGGCGAGGATCCGCGCATGTACCTGCTGGCAGAGACGCAGCTCCTCCGGATCGATCCCGGCGAAGAGTTCCTGGCGCAACTGGGAGGAAATCGCCTCGATCTGCTCGATCAGCGGCACCGCCACCGGGTTCAGCACGATCCGCTTGGCCCGCCGGTCCTCCACCACCGCCTGGCGGCTGACCAGTCCCTGCGCCTCCAAGGTATCCAGCAGCCGGGCCAGGGTCGGCCCCTCGACCGCCACGCTCTCGGCCAGCTCGCGCTGCGTCGGCCACTTCCCGACACGGGCCTCGAAGCGGGCCAGATGTAGCAGCACCAGCCAGCGCGCCTGCGACAGGCCCATTCCGGACAGCCGGCGGTCCAGCTCGGCACGCCAGGCACGCGACAACTGGGCAAGTTGCATCGCAAAGCGATGCTGATTCAAGTAGGACATGGGAAAAAGCTCGCACTAGTACTTGGACTAATTATTAGTTAGCTAACCGTAACCGCAAGCTGAACAATACGCCACGCGACTTTTCGTCAGAAGATGTAAATAAAGCAGCTCGGATGCAAGCCGTCGGTCACGGATCGAGTTCGGCCTGCAAGGCTGCACGCACGCAGTGCAGCACCCCCTGCGGTACCCGCCCAGCGAACTGCTCGGCCAGCGCCGCGACCGGAGGCAGCTCGCCATCGCCGTCGAGGAAGGCATCGTGGATTTCGCCCAGCAGTTCCTCGGGCAGGTCCAGCGCCTGCTCGAGGATGAGCTGACGGCGACCGATGGCCTCTGCCAGCAGGCTATAGACGTTCTTTTCGGTACAGTCCAGCTGGCAGGCGATCTGCGCCGGCGTCATGCCGGCGCGGGCCAGGCTGACCAGCTCGTGGCGCAGGTCGGTCACCGGCTTCGGCGCCTCGCCAGCCTTGTTGAGCACTTCGAGGAAGGCCTCGCCATAGCGCTCCAGCTTGCGCGCGCCGACGCCGCTGACCCGCGCCATCTCGGACAGCGAGCGCGGCTGGCTGCGCAGCATTTCCAGCAAGGTGGCGTCGGGGAAGATCACATAGGGCGGCACCGCGTGCTCCTCCGCCAGCTTGCGGCGCAGCGCACGCAGCGCCTCCCATTGCTCGCGCTCGTCGTGGCGGACCAGCTGGCTGGCGGCGCTGGCCGCAGGCTTCGGCGCCTGTGGCTTGAGATCGCGGCGCAGCTCCAAGCTCATCTCGCCGCGCAGCAGCGCCCGGCAGCTCTGGTTCAGGCGCAGGCCGCCATAGCCATCCAGATCCACATCGGCCAGGCCGCGGGCGACCAGCTGGCGGAACAGCGTGCGCCACTCCCCTTCGCCGTGCGCCTTGCCGACGCCGAACACCGACAGGTGCTGATGGCCCAGGCTGCGCACCTTGTCGTTGTCGCGGCCGAGCAGGATGTCCACCAGATGACCGACGCCATAGCGCTGGCCGCTGCGGTAGATGGTCGACAGCGCCTGGCGGGCGGCTTCGGTGGCATCCCAGGTCTGCACGCCGTCGACGCAGTTGTCGCAGTGGCCGCAGGGCTTTGCCAGCTCCTCGTCGAAATAGGCCAGCAGCGCCTGGCGGCGGCAGCGGGTTTCCTCGCACAGCGCCAGCATGGCGTCGAGCTTGTGCTGCTCGACGCGCTTGTGCCGCTCGTCGCCCTCGGAACTGCTGAGCATCTGCTTGAGAAAGATGACGTCCTGAAGGCCGTAGGCCATCCAGGCGTCCGCCGGCAGGCCGTCGCGCCCGGCCCGGCCGGTTTCCTGATAGTAGGCCTCTAGCGATTTGGGCAGGTCGAGGTGGGCGACGAAGCGCACGTTGGGCTTGTCGATGCCCATGCCGAAGGCGATGGTCGCCACCATGATCAGCCCCTCCTCGTTGAGGAAGCGTTTCTGGTGGAGGGCGCGCAGTTCGTTGGACAGTCCGGCGTGGTACGGCAGCGCCGGAAAACCCTGCTCGGAGAGGAAGGCCGCGGTTTCCTCGACCTTCTTGCGCGACATGCAATAGACGATTCCGGCGTCGCCGCGACGCTCGGCAAGAAAGCCCAGCAGCTGCTTGCGCGGCTGATCCTTGGCGACGATGCGGTAGAAGATGTTCGGCCGGTCGAAGCTGGAGAGAAAGCGCTCGGCGCTTTCCAGATGCAGGCGCTGGACGATTTCCTCGCGGGTGCGCTTGTCCGCCGTGGCGGTCAGGGCGATGCGCGGCACTTGCGGGAACAGCTCGGCGAGCTGGCCCAGCTGCAGGTATTCGGGGCGAAAGTCGTGCCCCCACTGGGACACGCAATGCGCCTCGTCGATGGCGAACAGACCGATCGGCAGGCGCTGCAGGAAGGCCAGCATGCGCGGCTGCACCAGGCGCTCCGGGGCCAGATAGAGCAGCTTGATCTCGCCCAGACGGATCCGCTCGGCGATCTCGCGCTGCTCGTCGGCACCCAGCGTGGAGTTCAGCGCCACCGCCGGCACCCCCAGCTCGTCGAGGGTGGCGACCTGGTCCTCCATCAGTGCGATCAGCGGCGAAACCACCACTGCCAGCCCGTCGCGCAGCAGGGCCGGAACCTGATAGCAGAGCGACTTGCCGCCGCCGGTCGGCATCAGCACCAGGGCGTCGCCGCCGCGGGCGACGCGCTCGATGATTGCCGCCTGGTTGCCACGGAACGCGTCGTAACCAAAGACGTCCTTGAGAATGCGCTGAGCCTGTTCGAGCATGGACACTCCAAGCGGAACAACGAGACCGGGCGGCCTGTCGGATTGAATCGGCTGCACGGCTCCGGACGGAGCCGTATGAAGCGGCGCATTATACGTGAGGAAGCCGGCTATCAGTCCCGCTCCAGCCGTGGCCGAATGCCCCCGTGCGACTGCCCACGAAAAAAACCGCGCCGCGGCACGCCGCCGGGCGTTATCCGGGCTAAAATCCAGCCTCCCAACCCTCAAGGTAGTCGCG
Source organism: Azotobacter chroococcum (assembly GCF_002220155.1). Lineage (NCBI taxonomy): Bacteria > Pseudomonadati > Pseudomonadota > Gammaproteobacteria > Pseudomonadales > Pseudomonadaceae > Azotobacter > Azotobacter chroococcum. Next base: position 2,795,832 of record NZ_CP011835.1, read on the forward strand.
CCATGTCCTTCGCCGAGCAATTGTCCCGCCTGCAAGCCTTTCTCGACGCCGACGATCTGCATGAAGAGGCGTTGGACTATGTCGCCGCCCACGGCTATCTGACCGCGCTGTCGATCTGCCCGGAACCCGTGCCCGAACACGAATGGATCGACGCCCTGTTTGCCGAGCCGCCGCACTACCGCAGCGACCTCGAGCGGGAGGAAATCGAGTCCACGCTGCTCCAGCTCAAGGCGCATATCGGCCGCCAGCTGGCCAGCGACGAGGATCCCGAGCTGCCCTGCGAGCTCGACCTGGGCGAGGCCCCCGACGACTCCGACCTGCGCGGCTGGTGCATCGGCTTCATGGAGGGAGTCTTCCTGCGCGAGGAAGCCTGGTTCGAGGACTCCGAGGAGGAGGTCAGCGAGCTGCTGCTGCCGATCATGATCGCCTCCGGCCTGTTCGAGGACCAGCCGGACTTCGCGGAAATCGCCCACGACCGCAAGCTGGTGGACGAGATGATCGAGCAGATTCCGGACCTGCTCACCACGCTGTTCCTGCTCTGCCATGCCCCCGAGGAAAAACCCGCGCTGCTCAAGCCGCGTCCTCACTGAGGGGGCGGAATGGCGCGGACCGTCCGCGAAAGCCGATCCCGCCTGGTGCGCCACGCCCTGCAGGCGGCCGGCCTGCTCAGCCTGGCGCTGGGGGTGATCGGCATGTTCCTGCCGCTGCTGCCGACCACGCCCTTCCTGCTGCTGGCCGCCGCCTGCTTCATGCGCAGCTCGCAGCGCTTCTATCTCTGGCTGGTCGGCCACCCCTGGCTGGGCCCCTGGATCCGCGACTACCTGGACGGCGAAGGCATTCCCCTCAAGGGCAAGGTCTACGCCGTCGGCCTGATGTGGACGAGCATCCTGCTGTCCTGCTACCTGATTCCGCTGCTCCCCGTCCGCCTGCTCATGCTGGCCAGCGCCGCGCTGGTCACGGTCTACATTCTCAGGCAAAAGACCCGGCCAATACGGGCCGACTGATCTATCCCGCCGGATCGCCGCCATGATTGCGCCGGTAGACCGCCTCCCCCATCGCCGCGATCTGCCCCTCGATCAAGGCCTCGAAGGGCCGCAGCATGGCATCGAAGCGCCCAGCCCCCTCGAGGATATTCAGGGCGCAGACGATCGCCTCAAGGGTCGACAGCGCCCCGGCCATGGGCGCCTTGCGCAGCCGGTAGCGCGACGACAGGCCCTCGGGCAGGGCGACCCGCGGCAAGGCCGCCAGCGGCGGATTGAGATGAAGTATCCGGCGCGCCTTGCGCCAGGTGCCGTCCGGCACGATCAGCTGCAGGGGCGGCCCGTCCTGCGCCAGCTCGGCCAGCGGCATGGCCTCTGCGCCGGGAAACAGCAGGCAGCTGCGCCAGGTGCCGTGCATCAGCTCCGCTGCCAGCTCGGGGAAGGTCTCACCGACCCGCAGCTCGCCATTGCTCAGAGCCAGGCCGGCCAGGCGAGCGGTATTCAGGGCATGGGATACTTCGGCAGGGTGCTGCAGGATCAGCACCCGGGTGCGGCTGGCTAGTCGGGGGACAAGTGCGCACAGGCAATGGCTCAGCGGACGCGCACAACGGGAACAGCAGGGACGTGACATGGACTCTCCTCGGCGGAGCAGTCTGCCACAGGGGCGGAAAACGAAACAGGGCGCCCGCGGGCGCCCTGTCAGAGCAGCAGTCAGCGGCGGCGTGCGCGCTCCTCGGCCAGACGACGGCGTTCGTCGCTTTCCAGAGGAATGGGCTGCAGGCGCCCGGCGGCATCCAGACCGAACAGGGTAGCGAGATCGGCGAGCAAACGATTGAGCCAAGCGTTCATGACCAGTTCCTCCGGTTACGACCAAGTGGGGCATTCAGGCAGCAGTCGCACGGGCAATCTGCGCCATCCTTGTTTTCAGGATAGCCCCAGTTTTCGCCCAACGGCCTGACCCGAATCAAAAAGGCATGGGGCGAACCGCGCAGTGCGCGCCCGCAAGCGCAGCGGAAACAGGCTCCCGCCACGCTCCAGCGGCCTTTACTGGAGCAATTCCTGCTCGCTGAACAGCCCCTCGAACAGCATGCTCGACAGGTAGCGCTCGCCGGAGTCCGGCAGGATCACCACGATGGTCTTGCCCTGCAGCGACGGCTCGTGCTCGGCCAGACGCACGGCGGCGGCCATGGCTGCGCCACAGGAAATCCCGCAGAGAATGCCCTCCTCGCGCATCAGGCGCAGGGCCATGGCCTTGGCCTCGTCATCGGTGACCCGCTCGACCCGGTCGACCAGCGACAGGTCCAGGTTCTTCGGCACAAAGCCGGCGCCGATGCCCTGGATCTTGTGCGGCGACGGCTTGACCTCCTCGCCGGCCAGGGTCTGGCTGATCACCGGCGAGCCGGTCGGTTCCACCGCCACCGAGAGCAACGGCTTGCCGCAGGTCTGCTTGATGTAGCGGGAAACGCCGGTGATGGTGCCGCCAGTGCCGACCCCGGCGACCAGCACATCCACCGCGCCGTCGGTATCGTTCCAGATTTCCGGGCCGGTGGTCTTCTCGTGGATCGCCGGGTTGGCCGGGTTGTCGAACTGCTGCGGCATGAAGTACAGCTCGGGGTTCGAGGCGGCGATCTCGGTGGCCTTCTCGATGGCGCCCTTCATGCTCTTGGCCGCCTCGGTGAGCACCAGCTCGGCGCCCAGGGCCTTGAGCACCTTGCGCCGCTCCAGGCTCATCGACGCCGGCATGGTGAGGATCAGCTTGTAACCGCGCGCCGCGGCGACGAAGGCCAGGCCGATGCCGGTATTGCCCGAGGTCGGCTCGACCAGGGTCATGCCGGGCTTCAGGCGTCCGCTGGCTTCGGCCTCCCAGACCATGTTGGCGCCGATCCGGCACTTGACCGAATAGGCCGGGTTGCGCCCCTCGATCTTGGCCAGGATGGTCACGCCCTGGGGCGCCAGGCGGTTGATCTTGACCAGCGGCGTGTTGCCGATGGATTGTGCGTTGTCGGCATAGATGCGGCTCATGGCGCGTTCCTTGTTGGTGTATGCGCGAAAGAAGGGCAAGCCTAAGTCGCCGCACACACGCCGTCCAGAGCCCGGCATTCCTGTGCCGGCGCCTGCACGTTATAGTCGGGCGCAGGTCCAACCACGACAGGCCGGCGCACACCGGCGCCACCCCACGCGAGGATTCACGATGAAGTTCCAGGGCACCGCCACCTACGTGGCCAGCGACAGCCTCAGGCTCGCCGTCAACGCCGCCATCACCCTGCAGCGCCCGCTGCTGGTCAAGGGCGAGCCCGGCACCGGCAAGACCCTGCTCGCCGAGCAGCTGGCGGAGTCGCTCGGCACCCGGCTGATCGCCTGGCACATCAAGTCCACCACCAAGGCCCAGCAGGGGCTCTACGAATACGACGCGGTGAGCCGCCTGCGCGACTCGCAGCTGGGCGTGGACAAGGTCCACGACGTGCGCAACTACATCCGCAAGGGCAAGCTGTGGGAGGCCTTCGAGGCCGGCGAGCGGGTGGTCCTCTTGATCGACGAGATCGACAAGGCCGATATCGAGTTCCCCAACGACCTGCTGCAGGAACTCGACCGCATGGAGTTCTTCGTCTACGAGACCGGCGAGACCGTCAGGGCCCGCCAGCGACCGATCGTGGTCATCACCTCGAACAACGAGAAGGAGCTGCCCGACGCCTTCCTGCGCCGCTGCTTCTTCCATTACATCGCCTTCCCCGACCGCGAGACGCTGCAGAAGATCGTCGACGTGCATTTCCCCGGTATCAAGGGCCAGCTGGTAGCCGAGGCGCTGGACCTGTTCTTCGAGGTGCGGGAGATCCCCGGCCTGAAGAAGAAACCCTCCACCTCCGAGCTGGTCGACTGGCTGAAGCTGCTGCTGGCCGACGACATCGACCTTGCGGCGCTGCGCGAGCGTGACCCGACCAAAGCCATTCCGCCGCTGGCCGGCGCCCTGGTGAAGAACGAGCAGGACACGCAGCTGCTGGAACGCCTGGCCTTCATGACCCGCCGCGCCAACCGGTAGCTCGGAATCCCACGGGAGCCTGTTCATGCTGCTCAACCTGTTCAATGAAATGCGCGCGGCCAAGGTCCCGGTCTCGCTGCGCGAGCTGCTCGACCTGATCGAGGCGCTCGAGCAGCGGCTGGTGTTCGCCGACATGGACGCCTTCTACTTCCTGGCCCGCACCATCCTGGTCAAGGACGAACGGCACTTCGACAAGTTCGACCGGGCCTTCACCGCCTACTTCCAGGGCTTGGAAAACCTCGACGCCCTGCTCGAGGCGCTGATCCCCGAAGAATGGCTGCGCAAGGAATTCGAGCGCCTGCTGAGCGACGAGGAAAAGGCGCAGATCCAGTCCCTGGGCGGTCTCGAGCAACTGCTCGAGACCTTCAAGAAGCGCCTCGAGGAGCAGAAGGAGCGGCACGCCGGCGGCAACAAGTGGATCGGCACCGGCGGCACCAGCCCGTTCGGCTCGGGCGGCTACCACCCCGAGGGCATCCGCGTCGGCGAGGCCGGGGCGCGCCAGGGCAAGGCAGTCAAGGTCTGGGAACAGCGCGAATACCGCAACCTCGACGACCAGGTCGAGCTGGGCACGCGCAACCTGAAGATGGCGCTGCGCCGCCTGCGCAGCTTCGCCCGCGAAGGGGCCGCCGAGGAACTCGACCTCGACGCCACCATCGCCCATACCGCGCGCGACGCCGGCCTGCTCAACATCCAGCTGCGCCCGGAACGGCACAACAGGGTGAAGCTGCTCCTGCTGCTGGACATCGGCGGCTCGATGGACGCCCACGTGAAGATCTGCGAGGAGCTGTTCTCCGCCTGCCGCAGCGAGTTCAAGCACCTGGAGCACTACTACTTCCACAACTTCGTCTACGAGAGCCTGTGGACCGACAATCGCCGGCGCCATTCCGAGCGCATCGCGACCCACGACCTGCTGCACAAGTACGGCCCGGACTACAAGGTGGTGTTCGTCGGCGACGCCTCCATGTCGCCCTACGAAATCCTCCAGCCCGGCGGCAGCGTCGAGCACTGGAACGAGGAAGCCGGCCTGGCGTGGATGCAGCGCTTCACGGAAACCTACCGCAAGCTCATCTGGATCAACCCGTCCCCCGAACGCACCTGGAACTACGGCAGCTCGATACAGATCGTCCGTGAACTGGTGGGACAGCACATGTACCCCCTGACCCTCGGCGGTCTCGAAGAAGGCATGCGCTTTCTGGCCAAGTGAGGCCGGCCGGGCCGGGGGAAAGGTAGCAGCTCAGGCCTCGCCGCGGGCGATGCACTCGCCCAGTCGCCAGAGCGTCCACTCGCCCGGCCGGTGGGCGATCCAGGTCTCGTTGGCGGTCAAAGGCTCGGTGGCCAGCACCGTCACCACGTCGTTCGGGGTCGTTTCGGCCTGGAAGTCCACCGTCAGCTCGGCGTCCTTCAGCCGCGCCGGACCGAAGGGCGCACGGCGGGTGATCTGCGCCAGCTTGGTACTGCAGAAGCTGAACAGCCATTCACCGTTGCCCAGCAGGCAGTTGAACACGCCCCTGGCGCGGTACTCGTTGCAGGCCGCCACCAGGATCGGCAGCAGCGCCTGCGCCTCCACCGGCTCGGGAAAGGCCTGCCGCACCCGGTTGAGCAGGTCGCAGAAGGCCCGCTCGCTGTCGGTGTCGCCCACCGGCCGGTAGAAGCCCGCCGGCGGCTGGAAATCCGCCAGCTGGCCGTTGTGGGCGAAGCACCAGTTGCGGCCCCAGAGCTCGCGCACGAAGGGATGGGTGTTGGCCAGGCAGATCCGCCCAACGTTGGCGTGGCGGATATGGCCGATGACCAGCTCGCTCTTGATCGGATAGCGCTGCACCAGCCGGGCCACCTCGGAGTCGGCGCTGGCCGCCGGGTCCTGGAACAGCCGCACGCCGCGGCCCTCGTAGAAGGCGATGCCCCAGCCGTCGCGGTGCGGGCCGGTGCGCCCGCCGCGCTGCATCAGGCCGGTGAAGCTGAAGACGATATCGGTCGGGACGTTGGCGCTCATGCCGAGCAGTTCGCACATCGCGGGGCTCCTCGCAGGCGGCCTGCTCCGGTTTCAGGGACGCGGGCCGGCACGCAGGCCCTGCGGCCCGCCGAACTCGCCGCGGGCCATCCGCTCGCGCAGGGTCGGTTCGTTCCCGTCGCTCGCCGGCGACGCCTCGACCAGGCCCCGACGGCGCCAGAGCAGCCAGCGCAATCCGGCCGCCAGCAGATATACGGTCATGGCGATCATCCCGTAGAGCGCCAGGTCGGCCACCGCGCGCCAGGCGTTGTTGCCGACGCCGAACAACAGGTCGAGGGCGGTGATGGCGATGGCCGGAGCGAACAGCTCCTTGCCCGGATCGACGACGGTCGGAGTCAGCAGCAGCACCGTCATGGCCACCCGCAAGGGCTCGCACAGCCAGCGCCACATCCAGCGGGTCAACCGGAACCAGACCAGCAGGCAGCCAAGCGCGGCGATGCCGTAGACGGCCCAGGCAAGCAGATAGTCGTTTTCGATCATGGCGGTGTGAGACTGGCGGAAGGGTGCTTATCATAACGACATTTCCCCACCGCGACGCCACTGCCGGAAGTCGCGCCGTCGGACGCCAGCCGCCGCCAGGAGCCACCATGCACGCCCCCATCGCCCGAATCGAAAGCCATTGTGCCGATCCCTACCGCTGGCTGGAGCAGCGCGACGACCCGCAGGTGCTCGCCTACCTGGAGGCGGAGAACGCCTATCTGGAGGCCCGGCTCGAGGATGTCGGCGCGCTGCGCGAGAGCCTGTTCCAGGAGATCAAGGGCCGCATCCGCGAAACCGACCTGTCCCTGCCGGTTCCCTGGGGAGCGTACCTGTACTACCAGCGCACCACGGCCGGTGACGAATACCCGCGCCACTACCGCTGCCCGCGCCCGACGGACGGCTCGCTGCAGACCGACGAGCGCCGCGAGGAACTGCTGCTCGACCCCAATGCCCTGGCCGACGGCGGCTACCTGTCGCTCGGCGCCTTCGAGATCAGCCCCGACCATCGGCGCCTGGCCTACAGCCTGGATACCAGCGGCGACGAGATCTACCGGCTGTTCGTCAGGGAACTGGACAGCGGCGAGTTGCACGAGCTGCCCTTCGAGGACTGCGACGGCAGCATGACCTGGGCCAACGACAGCGAAACGCTGTTCTTCGCCGAGCTGGACGACACCCAGCGGCCGCACAAGCTGTACCGCTACCGGCTCGGCGCCGACGAGGCCGAGCTGGTGTTCAACGAGCCGGACGGACGCTTCTTCATCCACTGCTACCGCGCCAGCTCCGAGCGCCAGCTGGTTCTCCTGAGCAACAGCAAGACCACCTGCGAAGCCTGGGCGCTGGATGCCGAACGCCCGCAGGCGGCCTTCGTCTGCCTGGCGCCGCGCCAGGAGGGTCACGAGTACTACCCCGACCACGGGCGCATCGACGGCGACTGGGGCTGGCTGATCCGCACCAACCAGGACGGCATCAACTTCGCCGTCTACCAGGCGCCCGAAGGCTCGCCCAGCCGCGAGCACTGGCGGCCGCGGATCGGCCACGACGCAGCGCGAATGATCGAGGATCTCAGCCTGAATGCCGGCGGCTTCGTTCTCAGCCTGCGCGAGCAGGGCCTGCCGATCGTCGAGGTGCACCCGGCCGAGGCCACGCCCTATCGCGTCGAGCTGCCGGACGCCGCCTACAGCCTGGACGTGCAGGACATCCTGGAGTTCGACAGCCCGGCGATCCGCCTGCGCTACGAGGCGCTCAACCGCCCGGCGCAGATCCGCCAGCTGGACCTGGCCGGCGGCGCCCAGCGGGTGCTCAAGGAAACTCCGGTGGAGGGTCCGTTCGATGCCGACGACTACCTCAGCCTGCGGATCTGGGCCGAGGCGGCCGATGGCGCGCGCATCCCGGTCAGCCTGGTCGCCCGCCGCGACACCCTGGGCCGGCCCGCCCCGCTCTACCTCTATGGCTACGGCGCCTATGGCGAAAGTCTCGATCCCTGGTTCTCGCATGCCCGGCTGAGCCTGCTGGAGCGCGGCTTCGTCTTCGCCATCGCCCACGTGCGCGGCGGCGGCGAGCTGGGCGAGGCCTGGTACCGCGCCGGCAAGCTGGAGCACAAGGAGAACACCTTCGGCGACTTCATCGCCGTGGCCGAACGGCTGATCGCCGAAGGCTTCACCTCTGCCGACCGCCTGGCGATCAGCGGCGGCAGCGCCGGCGGCCTGCTGATCGGCACCGTGCTCAACCGGCGCCCGGAGCTGTTCGCCGCGGCGATCGCCGAGGTGCCCTTCGTCGACGTGCTGAACACCATGCACAACCCCGAGCTGCCGCTGACCGTCACCGAGTACGACGAATGGGGCGATCCGCGCGACCCGGAAGTCCACGCCCGGATCAAGGCCTACGCGCCCTGCGAGAACGTGCGTGCCCAGGCCTACCCGGCGATCCTCGCGGTGGCCGGCTACCACGACAGCCGGGTGCAGTACTGGGAGGCGGCGAAATGGGTGGCCAGGCTGCGCGCCAGCAAGACCGACGGCAACCTGCTGCTGCTGAAGACCGAGTTCGGCGCCGGCCACGGCGGCATGAGCGGCCGCTACCAGGCGCTGAAGGACGTGGCGCTGGAATATGCCTTCATCCTCAAGGTGCTCGGCCGCACCTGAATCTCAAAGCTGCTTCTCGCCAGGGTCCTTGCCTTCGGGGTGACGATGCTCGATCACCGCATTCATCTCCGCGCCAAACAGCAGCACCGCCGCGGAGATGAAGAAGTACAGCAGCATCACGATGATCGCCCCGACGCTGCCGTAGGTGGCGTCGTAATTGGCGAAATTGCGCACGTAGAAGCCGAAGCCGAGCGAGGCCGCGATCCACACCAGCACCGCCAGCACCGAGCCAGGGGTGATGAAATGGAAGCGCTGCTCGACGTCCGGCGCCACGTAGTAGATGGTCGCCACGACCAGGATCAGCAGCAGCACCGCCAGCGGCCAGCGCAGCCAGGTCCAGAGGATGACGATCAGTTGCTCCAGGCCCACCCAGCCGGCCAGCCAGCCCATCACCTGCGGGCCGACGAGCATCAGGGCGGCCGCGCTCAGCAGCATCAGGGCGATACCGATGGTATAGAACACCGACAGCGGAATGCGCTTCCAGGCCGGGCGGCCCTCCTTGACGTCGTAGGCCTTGTTCATGGCGAGCATGGTCGAGCGCACCCCGGCCGACGCCGTCCACAGAGCGGCCAATATCCCCACCGAGAACAGCCCGACCCGCTCGGTCTGGAATTGGGCGATGACCGCGTTGACCGTGTCCATCGCCTGCGCCGGCAGCAGCAGGGCCGCCTGCTGCTGCAGCCAGTCGAAGAACTGCTGCAGGTCGAGAAAACCGATCAGGGCGATCAGGAACAGCAGGAAGGGAAACAGGGAAAAGAGCATCTGGAAGGCCAGAGCCGAGGCATAGGTCGGCATTTCGTCGGCCATGAAGTCCTTCGCCGCACACCTGAGGATCTCGGCCAGACCCATCCCCCGCAAATCCAGCAGACGCATGACGCCCCCTCCTGCTCCACATTTTCAGGGATAGACGTGCCGGATCGGTATCGGTGCCGGCCGGGCCGACCAATGGCGAGCTCGGCCCGGCGGCTCACTGGAAGAACTTGGCCAGCATGCGCGAGACGAAGCTGCCCTCGAGGCTTTTCTTCACATCGCTCACGTAGTGCTTGTCGTCGCGCTTGATGTGGTTGGTCAGCCACAGTCCGATGTCGCTGCGCACCTCCCGCGCCAGACGGATCGGATCCTCGCCCTTCTCGAAGCGCGTACCGTAGCCATGGGCGCGCTCCTTGAAACGCTCGTGCACCTGGTGATGGGCCTCGAGCAGCGGATAGCCGGCCCTTTCCATCAGGCTTTCCTCGAAGGTGTTGTGGGAAATGGAGTAGTCGATGATCGCCTTGATGACCCGCTCGATCTCCGGAACCGAGCGCAGGGCAATCGCCTGGTCGATCTCGTTCAGGTAGTCGAAGATACGCTTGTGCTGATCGTCGATGATGTCGATGCCGGTTTCGAACTCGGCCGACCAGTTGATGTTGTAAGCCATTTTTATGCACGCACCTTGGCAAGACAGAAAGCAGGCGGTAACGCCTGCCGGAGTCCTGCAATTCACATGCCGCGTAATGTCATTTTAATGTCACACGAATAATGGCTGCTCTGGAAAGATTTCTTGACACCCAGGCGGGTCATCCAACCTGCATGACTGGTGCAAAGATCACAAAAGCGGGCGCTTTTGTAACGAATCGCACAAAAGCGAGCGTTTTCTCACGGCCTTTTTTCGAGCGCCAGCAAGGGCGTATCCAGCACCTGCGACTTGCCGCCCATGAGGTTTTCGCTGATCGCGACGAAGTCGTCGGTACTGACCCGCTCCATGCGGATCAGCCCGCTCACCACATCGTCCAGCGAATGGCGATTCTCGCTGCGGGCGCGGATCTCGGCGTCGAGCGCCTGCAGCAGGAGCACGGCACGGGCGGTTGCCGCACCGCTGACCCGCTCGCCGCGCAGGCTCTCGACCTTGCGGCTCCAGCGGGTCAGCTGCTGGCGAACCCGCTCGTAGCGATCCTCGCCGAGCCCGCCGGCGCGGCGCAGCAGCTCGATGGCGTAGTACTCGGCCAGCCCCTCGCTGATCCAGTCGCTTGCGTCGGTGTCGCGAATCCGCGCGAACACGTGCACCAGCTCGTGCAGCAGGGAGCTGGTGCCGTTCTCGCTGACCAGCGGGCGGTCGGCGTGCAGGTACAGGGAGCTGGGCGCCGACAGGCCGCCGCGCCACATCGGGTTGCCGGCGCCGACCACCAGCAGCTTGTCCGGCTCGCGCAGGAACACCGCCCGGTATTCGTCCCAGACGAAGGTCAACAGGGTCAGGATGTCCATCCGCCGCATCTTCTCGCCGAGCGGCGCCGCCACACTGACCTCGCTGTCGCCCAGGGTGGCGCGCCGGGTTCCGAGCCGGCCGGCGATCAGCCAGCCGGTCGGCCGGTCGAAGCGGCGCGCCGGGTTGTCGATGCGGAAACGGTTCTTGCCGATCCGCGGCCAGCCGGTCTCGACGCCCCGCCAGCCTTCGGGCAGCTCGAACTCCAGGCGCGCCACCAGTTCCACAGCATCCTGCTGCACCAGATGGGCGCTGGGTACCAGATCGTCGCCGCGCAGCAGCGCCCAGTGCTCGGTCATCCGCGCATCGAAGCGCCTCGATGCCCGCGCGTGGCTGACCTGCACCCGGTAGCTCAGGCTGCTCTTGCCTTCCGCAGGCCGCCAGGTACCGCTGCCGGGCTCATCCTGCTGCCACTGCCCGTCGGTCTGGAAATCGCTGTAGCGGCCCTGGTCGCCCAGCTCGAAGCGCAGGCTGCGGACCGCACTGCCCCGCTCCAGGGTCAGACGCACCTCGGCCTGGTCGCTCTCGGGTAGAAAACGCACGTGGTAGTCCAGATCGACCTTGCTCGCCGCCCACGCAGGGGCGGTCGCGAACAGCAGGACGACACAGAACGGCAGCTTCGGGCGGACGGGCATGGGCAGGCTCCTTGGCGGGACGGACGGGGCAAGTGTGCCGGCTGGCCGGGCGCGGTGGGAAGTGTCCGAACGGATCAGCCGGCGCGGAAGATCAGGTAGTCTTCCCAATCGTCCTCGGCCACCGCCGTTTCGCTGAGCATGCGTCCGGCCTGGGAAATCCGCTCGCGATGCACCGCCTGGGGATCGCCGCAGACCAGCGGGTGCCAGAGCGGCAGATCCTTGCCCTCGGAGAGCAGGCGATAGGCGCAGGTCGGCGGCAGCCACTGGAACTCGCCGGCCTGGGCGGGGGTGAGCTGGATGCAGTCCGGCACCGACTGGCGGCGGCTGGCGTAGTCGCGGCAGCGGCAGGTTTCCAGATCGAGCAGGCGGCAGGCGATGCGCGTGTAGTAGACGCCGCCGTCCTCCTCGTCCTCGAGTTTCTGCAGACAGCACAGGCCGCAGCCGTCGCACAGCGACTCCCACTCCCCGGCGTCGAGCTGGTCGAGGGTCTTGCGCTTCCAGAAGGGTTCGACTTTCGCCGCCATGGGAACTACCGCCACCTGTGCCGAAAAGGGCGGGCAGTCTAGCCACTGGCGGAGCTTCGGCCAAGAGCGGCGCGGCAAGCGGTCGGAGCCCGCAGGGCGGCTGCCGCTGCGCGCGCGGCGACCGCCCTCCCCGGATCGGAGGATGCCGGCACTTCGGCCGGTCAGCGGACCAGACAGGGCTTCTTGTTATCGAAGGTCCAGCCGGGGATCAGGTACTGCATGGCGACGGAATCGTCGCGCGCGCCGAGGCCCATGCCCTTGTACAGCTCGTGGGCCTTGTTCAGCTGGTCCAGGTCGATTTCCACGCCGAGGCCCGGCTTCTGCGGCACCCTGACCTTGCCGCCGACGATCTGCAGCGGTTCCCTGGTCAGGCGCTGGCCATCCTGCCAGATCCAGTGGGTGTCGATGGCGGTGATCCTGCCCGGCGCCGCCGCGGCGACATGGGTGAACATGGCCAGGGAGATGTCGAAGTGATTGTTCGAGTGCGAGCCCCATGTCAGGCCCCACTCGTGGCACAGCTGCGCCACCCGCACCGAGCCCTGCATGGTCCAGAAGTGCGGGTCGGCCAGCGGGATGTCCACCGACTGCAGCTGGATGGCGTGGCCCATCTGCCGCCAGTCGGTGGCGATCATGTTGGTCGCGGTGGGCAGGCCGGTGGCGCGGCGGAACTCGGCCATCACCTCTCGCCCGGAGTAGCCGTCCTCGGCGCCGCAGGGGTCCTCGGCGTAGGCCAGCACGCCGTGCAGGTCGCGGCACAGGCGAATGGCGTCCTTGAGCAGCCAGCCGCCGTTGGGGTCGAGGGTGATGCGCGCCTCGGGGAAGCGCTCGGCCAGCGCGGTGACCGCCTCGATCTCCTCCTCGCCGCGCAGCACGCCGCCCTTGAGCTTGAAGTCCTGGAAGCCGTAGCGCGCCTGCGCCGCCTCGGCCAGGCGGACCACCGCCTCGGGGGTCAGGGCCTTCTCGTGACGGACGCGGAACCAGTCGTCGGCGGCCTCGGGCTCGCTGCGATAAGGCAGGTCGGTCCGCTGGCGGTCGGCGACGTAGAACAGGTAGCCGAGCATCTCCACCTCGTCGCGCTGCTGGCCCTCGCCGAGCAGGGCCGCCACCGGCACCTCGAGGAACTGGCCGAGCAGGTCGAGCAGCGCCGCCTCCAAGGCGGTCACCGCGTGGATGGCGATGCGCAGGTCGAAGGTCTGCAGGCCGCGGCCGCCGGCGTCGCGCCCGGCGAAGGCCTGGCGCACCTGGTTGAGGAGCTTCTGGTAGCTGCCGATCGGCTGGCCGATCAGCAGGCTGCGGGCGTCCTCCAGGGTCTGGCGGATGCCTTCGCCGCCGGGGACTTCACCGACCCCGGTGTGCCCGGCGCTGTCCTTGAGGAGGACGATGTTGCGGGTGAAATAGGGGCCGTGGGCGCCGCTCAAGTTGAGCAGCATGGAGTCGTGGCCGGCCACCGGGATGGCCTGCAGGCTGGTGATGACGGGGGCCTTGCCGGTTGCCTGGGAAAGCGGAGTGCTCATGGTGGATTCCTTATGGGCTGCGGGATGTGTCGCTCCGTCCCGCGCCCATGACGACGGCGCGGGACGGCGTTCGGTTTCAGGAGTGGGACTGGCTCAGCCTGGGGCTGGACAGGCCAGATTCATCGCTGGGAGCGGGCCGGGTGCGGGCGAAGAACACCACGATGGCCGCCAGCACCGAGGTCGCGGCCAGGGCGTAGAGGCCGCCCTGGATCGAGCCGGTATGCTGTTCGAGCAGGCCGAAGGAGGTCGGCGCAACGAAGCCGCCGAGGTTGCCCACCGAGTTGATCAGGGCGATCACCCCGGCGGCGATGCGCGTGTCCAGATAGGCCTGGGGAATCGGCCAGAACAGCGAGGACGCCGACTTGAAGCCGATGGCTGCGAAGCACACCGCGACGAAGGCGAAGACCGGCCCGCCGGTGGTGGAGACGAACATCCCCAGGGCGGCGATCAGCAGCGCCGCGGCGACCCAGGCCTGCTGGAATTTCCAGTGGGCGGCCAGCCGGGCGAAGGCGTACATGCCGATGATCGAGATCAGCCAGGGAATCGAGTTGAAGAATCCCACCTCGACGCTGCTCAGCTCGCCCATCCGCTTGATGATGCTGGGCAGCCAGAAGGTGGCGGCGTAGATGGTCAGCTGGATGCAGAAGTAGATCACGCAGAACAGGACGATCTGGTGGTCCTTGAGCAGCGCCCAGAGCGACGGCTTGACGCTGGTCGCCGCCTCGCGGGCACGCTGTTCCTCGTCGATGGCCGCGACCAGGGCATCCTGCTCGGCAGGCTCCAGCCACTTGGCATCGTGCGGCCTGGAGTCCAGCCAGAACCAGACGAAACCGCAGAGCAGCACCGAAGCCATGCCCTCGATGAAGAACATCCACTGCCAGCCGTGCCAGCCGAGCCCTTCGATCTGCAGCAGCGCGCCGGACAGCGGGCCGGAGATCAGCGAGGCGATCGCCGAGCCGCTGAGGAAGATGGCGATGGCCTTGCCGCGTTCGGCGGCGGGCAGCCAGCGGGTGAAGTAGTAGATCACCCCGGGGAAGAAGCCCGCTTCGGCGATGCCCAGCAGAAAGCGCAGGACGTAGAAGTGGGTTTCGTTCTGGATGAAGGCCATCGCCGTGGCGACCAGGCCCCAGGTCAGCATGATGCGGGTCAGCCAGGCGCGGGCGCCGACCCTCTGCAGGAGCAGGTTGGAGGGCACTTCGAAGAGGGCGTAGCCGATGAAGAACAGGCCGGCGCCGAAGCCGAAGGCCGCCGCGCCGATGCCCAGGTCGGTTTCCATCATGTGGACCCACCTGAGCAACAGCCGCGAGCGCTTCGCGCCGGACGAGTGACGGCGAAGCGCGGTCGCCTGGCGGAGCGGGTCCGCCAGGCCCGCCCGGTTCAGAGCGGGTCGTTCATCCGCAGCAGCTCGTCCGGCAGGTGCTCGATGTAGTCGTCCTCCTCTTCCGGTGGCGGCATCTGCAGGTGGTAGCCCTGCTTTCCGAGGTTCTCCAGCACCTTGTGGATGTCCTCGCGGGCGAGGGTACGCTCGGGCGAGAGCACCAGGTCGAAGGCATGCTGCGGCGCGCCGAAAGCCGCCAGCAAGGCTTCGGGCACCCGCGCCAGGGCGTCCTTCCTCTCCACGTAGAGATACATCTCCCGGCGCCGCGGACTCTTGTAGATGGAACAGATGCGTTTCATGGTCGTTCTCCGCCGAGGCAGTCGAGCAGGGCCTGGCCCATCCGCTCGCGGCGCCAGCCGCGCAGCGTGTCGGGCAGCCGGTAGGGGCCGTTGGGGAAGCCGCTTTTCAGCAGGGCTTCGAGAATCTTCTTGCGCAGCACCAGCTCCGGTGCGACCTGCAGGCGCGCGGCCTCGGCCTGGCCGACCGCCCGCAGCTTCTTGAGCAGCGCCGAGGCCTCCATCGGCAGGGGCTCGGGCAGGGGCTCGGGCCAGCTCTCCGGCGGCGTCGAGCCGCTTTCGCGGATCAGCCGGAGCAGGGCCTCGCCGTCCTGGCGCACCGTGCGCGGGTGCATGTCCTCGATGCGCCCGAGGCCGACCAGATCGGTCGGCTGGAAGCGCGCCAGCGGCCACAGGCTGTTCTCGCGCAGGATGCGGTTGCGCGGCTGGTCGCGCCGGCGCGCCTCGCGCTCGCGCCAGGCATACAGCTCGCGCAGCACGGCGAGCTGCTGGCGGCTCAGTTTCCAGGCCAGCCGGCCCTCGCGGTAGATCTCCTCGGGCGCCACCTCGCGGCGCAGGTTGGCGACCAGCTCGGCGCCGTCCTCGAGAGTCCAGGCGCGCTTGTCCTCCGTCAGCCGCGCGGACAGCGCGACGTAGAGCTCCGCCAGGTGCACGGCATCCTCGGCGGCGTAGCGGATCTGCAGCTCGCTCAGCGGGCGCTGCAGCCAGTCGGAGCGGGTCTCGCCCTTGGGCAGCTCGATGCCCAGCACCGTGTGCACCAGCCGGGAGTAGCCCATGGAAAAGCCGAGGTTCAGGTAGGCGGCGGCCAGCTGGGTATCGAACAGCGGCTGCGGCAGGCTGCCGGTCAGGCGCAGCAGCACCTCCAGGTCCTCGCTGCAGGCGTGCAGCACCTTGACCACCGCCGGGTCCGCCAGCAGCTCGGCCAGCGGCCGCCAGTCGCCGATGGTCAGCGGGTCGATCAGATAGGCGCTGCGGCCGTCGCCGACCTGCACCAGGCCGGTCTGCGGATAGAAGGTGTCGACCCGCACGAATTCGGTATCGAGGGCGACGAAGGGCAACTGCCGCCAGCGCGCGCAGTGGCTGGCGAGGCTGGCATCGTCGCGGATCCAGTGAATGTCGATGGCCACGAAGGCTCCTTGTTGAGGCCGCGGCAGCAACGCCGCGCCGGGGCGGTCCCGACGCCGGACACGGCTGGCACGGCAGCATCCGTACTGCGAAATGCGGCACAGGGCCGCCGGAGGGCATGCAGTATATCCAGCGCCCCCTGCCCCGGCCAAACGGCTTGGTACTGTCACGTTGTGCTCGGTCGGCCACACCCCAACAACGTGACAGTACCTCCTTCCGATGACCGACTTGACCCACGTTCAGGGTGGGCCCATACTGTTGTTAACGTTAACTCAAGCAACGGTTTCTCTCTCCGAACCCGTTCCAGGCCATCCATCGAACGTGTCGGAAAGTGGCCTCTTCATGTGAATAAAGTGCTCCTTTCATATGCATGGGGGTGCGAAGACACTCCGCTGTTTCCACGGCGGCGCACGGATTCAATTTCAGGCGACGGGTGTCTCGAAGCGCTCGAACCCCCGCGAGAATCCGCGGAATTCCGAGGATCCGCATCAGCGCGCAGGTGGTCGCGCGCTCAGCGGAATCCGATCCACCGAGAGCGGAGCCTCTCATTTGGCAGATCGATTTGGACCTGGCCAGCGTGGCCGGGGACTCC
Organism: Azotobacter chroococcum; assembly: GCF_002220155.1. Classification (NCBI taxonomy): domain Bacteria; kingdom Pseudomonadati; phylum Pseudomonadota; class Gammaproteobacteria; order Pseudomonadales; family Pseudomonadaceae; genus Azotobacter; species Azotobacter chroococcum. Next base: position 2,812,778 of record NZ_CP011835.1, read on the forward strand.
TCGAGTGACGCATCCGCTCCCCAGGTCCTGCCGCGAAAACGCATCGAGGGTTTCGATGAACGCCTCGGCGACAAGCCCCCCCCGCTCGGTGCTCGACACCCAACAAGGAGAATCATGAACCGCAATCCCACCTCGATGCGCGCAACTCGGCGCGCATCGGTCTGCGCGCTCGCTGCGCTGCTCGCCGCCGCGACCGTGGCGGTGTTCGTGTTCGCGCCCGCTCCGGCGACCCTGTCAGGCCCCGAGCCGTCGAGCCCGCCGCCGGCCAAGTCCTCCGAATTCTCGCGGCCGGCCGACTGGTCGCCCCACCGGCCAGCGGTGCACCTCACCCCCGCCAAGCACTGGATGAACGATCCCCAGCGCCCGATCCTGATCGACGGCGTCTGGCACTACTACTACCTCTACAACGCCGACTACCCCAAGGGGAACGGCACCGAGTGGTACCACGCGACCTCGACCGACCTCGTGCACTGGCAGGATCACGGCGTCGCGATCGACAAGTACAAGAACGGCCTCGGCGACATCGAGACCGGCAGCGCCGTGATCGACACCGAGAACACCGCGGGCTTCGGCGCCGGCGCGGTGATCGCCGTCATGACCCAGCAGCACGAGGGCGTGCAACGGCAGTCGCTCTTCGTCTCGACCGACGGCGGCTACCGCTTCAAGGCGTACGACGGCAACCCCGTCATGGACAACCCGGGCGCCGAGCACTGGCGTGACCCGAAGATCATCTGGGACGATGCCCGCGACGAGTGGCTGATGGCGCTCGCCGAGGGCGACAAGATCGGCTTCTACACTTCGCCCGACCTGAAGCGCTGGACGTACCGATCGGGCTTCGAGCGCGACGACCTCGGCATCCTCGAGTGCCCCGACCTGTTCCGCATGTCGGTCGACGGAGACCCGGCGAACACGCGATGGGTGCTCGCGGCAGGCGGGAATGGTGCCAGCAAGGGCATGACCACGGGAACCGTGTACTGGACCGGCGACTGGGACGGCGAGCGCTTCACCGCGGATCGCGACGAACCGCGATGGCTCGACTCGGGCGCCGACTTCTACGCCACCGTGACGTGGGACGACCCGCGACAGGACGACGCCGAACGCCTCGCCTCCCGCTACGCCATCGGCTGGCTCAACAACTGGGCCTACGCCACCAAGCTGCCGACCGACGACTGGCACGGCGGCGCCGACTCGATCGTGCGCCGCATCGAGCTGCGCTCGGTCGACGGCGAGCCGCTGCTCGTCTCGCAGCCCATCGACGCGCTCGACGAGCTCGCGGGTAATGCTGAGGTGCGCTCCAGGGTACGGGTGACGAAAGCCTCGGGGACGACGCTCCCCCAGCCGAAATCCGATGCCTACCGACTCCGGGTCGAGCTCGACGCGGCCTCGGGCGCCAACGAGGTGCGCTTCCGCGTCAAGGAAGGCGGCGGGCACTTCACGACTGTCGGGTACGACTTCGTGCACGGCGTCGCCTTTGTCGCGCGCGCCGCGGATGCTGCGGCCGAGCGGATGCCCGCGGTCTACCGCGAGGTTCGTACGGCCCCGGCGCCGGCGCGCGACGGCACCGTCACCCTTGACGTCATCGTCGATGCGGCCTCGGTCGAGGTCTTCGTGAACGACGGCGAGGCCGTGCTCTCGAATCTTGCGTTCGGGGCTCCCGGCGCGAACGGGCTCTCGGTCGAGTCGCTCGGCGGCGACACCGAACTGCGCTCCTTCCGGCTCACGCCGCTCGCGATCGCACCGATTGAGCGGCATATGGAGCAGGCACCCCAAGGCAACGGTGGCTCAGCTGGTAAGCCCGCAGACTGAGCGCATGACGAATCCTCATGGGCCGGTACCACGTCGCTCCATTTCCTGCTGGAGGCCGAAGCCCGGACGATGGCGCTGGCGCAGGTGCTGGCGTGGTCCGAAGACGAGGCAGTGAGTGGCGCTGTTCAAGCGGCACTGTCACGTTGTTGATGGGTGGCCGACCGGGAACGTAGCGCGAGGATGAACAGGTTGGCGACCTGAGCGTGGATCGAAGCGAAAGGCCAGGCACACACAGCGAAGCGCCCGGCTGGAAATCCAGCCGGGCGCTTCTTCGTGAAGTCCGTTACTTCTTCAGCGGCTGGCTTTGGCCGCCCGGATTCACATTGAGGTTCGCCGGGATGTCGGCCCAGCCACCCAGCCCGCCGCCGTAGGCACCGTAGGAGTAGTCGACCGCCGACGATGCCCCTTCGATGTCGATCTTCACGGTCGGTGCGAGGGTGCCGCCGCGCCGGAAGTTGCCCTCGGTGCCGATCGTGTCGATGAACGACTGCACCAGGCCGCCCGGCATTACGTAGTGCGAGTACGACTGGAAGTGGCCGAAGGGCTGGTTGTAGTCGGGAGCGAACGGGAACCCGCCGTTGAAGTTGAGGTTCGTCGGGTTGCCGAGCACCAGCCCGGATCCCTGGTTCATCGGCTGGTAATCGCTGCGGATCCCGTTGCCCACGAAGCCGTACACGCCCTCGGGGCCATCAAGGCCGGCCGCGTAGGTGCCACGGTGGCTGATGGTGAAGAGGTAGTACTTGCCGTCCTTCATGTAGATCTGCGGCCGTTCGGTCTGGTCGGTCACGCAGTTCGCCGAGAGGATCGGCGGCAGGAACTCCCACTCGGTGAGGTCGGCGTTCTTCGCCTTCGCCAAACCGATGTTGCCGATCTGGTAGGTCGCACCCGACGCGTTCACCTGCTCGACGGTCTCGGCGTAGGGGTCGCCCTCCCGGTAGCCGAGATCCTCAGCGGTGCACGCGGCGGACTCTCGCGGCATGGCCGAGTTGCCCTCGAAGACCATGAAGGTCTCGCCCGGGTGGGCCGGGTCCTCGAAGGTGAACGGGTCGCGGAAGTTGAAGTACGGGTTCTGCTCACCGGTCTGGTAGTAGGTACCGTCGGCCGACAGGAGCGGAATGACCTTGTCGAAGCCGGTGAACTTCACGCCGTTCTTGTTGGCGTGCACCTTGCCGACGCTAAGCGCGATCTTCGGGTCGTACGGTTTGATGTCTTTGCCCGCAGCGTCACGATAGAACGCGACATCCGTGAAGAACAGCTTGATCTCGCCGCCCGGGAAGATGCGCGCCGAGCCCGACCACTGCGTCTGGTGGCTGAACGACTGGTCCTCGAAGATCTGGCCGGTGACGCCCTCGTCGAAGACGAGACCGCCGTAGGTCCAGCCGCCGTTCGCCGGCCGCAGGTTGGCGGGGATGCCGGCCGGGCGGTAGAAGTAGCCGATCTTCGCGAACACGTGGCGATCGTCGAAGCCGAGGTTCCGGTCGGCGACGAGGGAGAAGATGATCTCCTGCCCGTTGACGCTGTACTGGTTCGCGTTGGCGTCGGTCAGGGGCCAGGAGTCCCACACCCAGACCTGCTCGTTCGACATGTCGGGGAAGTCCTGCGGGACGCTGGGCATGGTGTATTCCGCAGGCATCGAGCTCTGACGCGAGACGGCCCTCGGGTCCGACATCCGCTTGATCTGACGCGCGTCGGCACGAGTCCACTTCGCTGTGAAGTTGCCCTCGGGCGCGAATGCCTCCTGCGTGTGCACGGTGGGCTCGGGGCCGGGCTCCAGGGAAGCCGCAACGGCTGCCGTGGCGCTGCTGAACAGGGTCGCCGCAGCGATCCCGCTGACGAGAGAGCGCCGAATACGTTGGTCGATGAGTAACATGATATTTCCTTCGGTTTGAAAGCGGGCGCGATGCTAACATTTCATACAAGCGTTGTTAACGTTAAACACTGATTGTTAACGTTAAACGATTGACAGTTCAAAGCCCTCAGCGGGATACCCGCTACTACCGGGATGCGACATTGCCATCTCGGTGACATCAGCCGTGACCAGTTCGAGCAGGTTCGTCCCCTGCTGGAAAGTGCACGCAAGAAGACCGCCCCACGGAAAGTGGATAGGCAGACGGGTGAGGAACTGCAGGGCGATCAGCAAAGGCAGCGGCATCCTCACAGTCCCCGGCCCCGGCCAAACGGCTTGGCGTTTGCCGCGGCGGGCCGCAGACTCGCAGCCTCTGGAAATTCCTTCACCGAACGACAAGGAGCCCCCATGTCCCACGCGCAATTGCTCAGCCCTGCCCAGCTGGCGGAACGTCTCGACCAGCCGGAGCTGCGCATCCTCGACTGCCGCTTCGCCCTTGAGGACCCGGCCTACGGCGCACGCAGCTACGCCCAGGAGCACATCCCCGGCGCCCGCTTCGCCGACCTCGAACGCGACCTCTCCGGCCCGGTGCAGAAAGGCGTGACCGGCCGCCATCCGCTGCCCGACCCGGCCCTGCTGGTCGAGCGCCTGCGCGCCTGGGGCATCGACAACGCCAGCCCGGTGGTGCTCTACGACGACGGCCCCGGCGCCTTCGCCGCCCGTGCCTGGTGGCTGCTCGCCTGGCTCGGCAAGCGCGACGGCGTGTACCTCCTCGACGGCGGCCTGAACGCCTGGCGTGCCGCCGGCCTGCCGCTGAGCGCCGAGCAGCCCGCCCCGGCCGCCGGCACCTTCCAGGGCCAGCCCGACCCCGACCTGCTGGTGGAGGCGCAGCACCTGCTGGCGCGTCTCGGCGATGTGCGGCTGACCCTGCTCGACGCCCGTGCTCTGCCCCGTTTCCGCGGCGAGGTGGAACCCCTCGACCCGGTCGCCGGACACATTCCCGGCGCCCGCTGCGTGCCCTTCACCGAAAACCTCGGCGCCGACGGCCGCTTCCTGCCGGCCGGACAGCTGCGCGAGCGCTTCACCAACCTCCTCGGCGAACGCCCCCCCCAGCAGCTGGTGGCCTATTGCGGCTCGGGCGTCACCGCCTGCCACAACCTGTTCGCCCTGAGCCTTGCCGGCTATCCGCTGGCACCGCTCTACGCCGGCTCCTGGAGCGAGTGGCTGACCGACCGCTCCAGGCCGGTCGCCACGGGGGATTGAGCCGCTTCGCCGAGCATCTTTCGGCGGCCGGTCTAAGCACCGGCCGCTATATGGTTGCGAAAGCGCCGATGGAAATATTTTAAAAACAGCAGTTTACAGGCTAAAGGTCGCACTAGACTTCAAGTTGAGCGGCCAGCGGAGCGCCACGAGACTCCGCACTCCCGCTTCCGGCGAGGCGCCTCACCCGGGCCGACGATTCCTCCAGAGCCTTGCCGGACACCTTTTCCTTGCGAGACGCACCATGGGCATTGCAGCCAGTGAACTGAGCAAGCATGTGATCCGGCCGACCCTGCTCTACCTGGGACGCTCCTCCAGCGCTGCCGAAGCCCTGCTGCTGGGCATCGCGGCCAGCCAGTCGGCGCTCGGCGCGGCCCTGCACCAGCATCACGGCCACGGCCTCTATGGCATCCGCGAGGCCAGCCACCTGCAGGTCTGGGACCACTACCTGGCGCTGAACCCGGACCTGGCCAGCCATGTCCGCGGTCTGGCCAGCCAGCACGCCTTCCTGACCGCGCCGCACCTGGAGCTGACGGTCAACCTGCGCTACGCCACCGCCATCGCCTGGCTGCTGGTGGAGGCGCAGCAGCTGCCGCTGCCCGGCGCCGACGACCTGCCGGGCCAGGCACAGATCTGGTGTCAGGTGTTCCAGCCCGGCGGCCGGCCCGAGGAATTCCTCGACGCCTGGCAGCGCTGCATCGGCAGTGCCATCCAGGCCGCCTGAAGCAGCCCGGCTCCCGACAGGCACCGGCCCACTGTGCTTGAATCGATGATGCCGAGTACGGCCATCGCCCTGGGAGAAGCATCATGACCATCGTGGATTACGCGACCGGCATCCGCGCCTGCAGCGCCTGCGCGGTAGCCTGCGACGCCTGCGCCGAAGCCTGCCGGCAGGCCGCCGACCCGCAGCCCTTGCGCCAGTGCATCGAGCTCTGCCACGACTGTGCCGATGTCTGCCGCCTGACCGCCCTGCTGATGGCGCGGGAAAGCGAGTGGGCAACCGCCCTGTGCGGCCTCTGCGCCCGCCTCTGTCTCGCCTGCGCCGAGGAGTGCGCCCGGCATCCCCTGCCCCAGTGCCAGGAATGCGCCCAGACCTGCCAGCACTGCGCCGACGAATGCGAAGCGCTGGGCGAGGCGGCGTAGGCTGTTCGCCCCTCAGAGCGCCAGCCCCACCACTACCGCACACTCCACCAGCTCCAGCAGCGCCCCCGCGGTGTCGCCGGTGGTGCCGCCGAGGCGCGCCAGCAGGCAGTGGCGCAGCCAGAGAAACAGCGCCGCCGCCAGCAGCAGCGCCAGCACGCCGGCGCCACCGAACAGCAGCGGACAGGCCGCCGCCACGCCCAGCAGCACCGCCCGTCCTGCTTTTCGCGGCAGGTGTTCGGCGAGAGCCTGGCCAAGGCCGCCGGGACGCACGTAGGGGGTGGAGAGAAACAGCGCCAGCAGCGCACCACGCCCGATCAGCGGCGCCAGCAGCAGCGCCGCGACCGCGCCCTGCCCGAGCAGCGCCAGCAGCGCGGCGAACTTCAGCAGCAGCACGACGACCAGCACCACCACGGCGATCGGCCCGCTGCGCGGGTCCTTCATGATCGCCAGGGTGCGCTCGCGGTCGCCGAAGCCGCCGACCCAGGCATCGGCGCTGTCGGCCAGGCCGTCCAGGTGCAGCGCCCCGCTCAGGCCGACCCAGGCGGCGAGCAGCAGCGCCGCGTGCAGCGGCCCCGACGCATCGCCGAGCAGGCCGTGCAGGGCGACCAGCAATATCCCGAGCAGCAGCCCGACCAGCGGATACCAGAGCAGCGAGCGGCCCAGTTGCGCCGGCTCCGGCATGCCGGGCAGGCGGATCGGCAGACGGGTGAGGAACTGCAGGGCGATCAGCAGGGGCAGCGGCATCTTCAAAGCTCCTGCCAATTCGAACCGTCCAGGCGCAGGCGGTGCAGCGCGCCGTGGGCCACCGTCACCTGCAGCAGCGCGCCGCGCGGCAGGCCGCGGGCACGCGCCAGCAGCAGGCGCATCACCCCGCCGTGGCTGACCAGCAGCAGGCGGCGGCCGGCGCAGTCGCGGCGCAGCTGCTCGACGGCCTGCAGCACCCGCGTCTCGAAGGCCGCCAGCGGCTCGCCGTCCGGCGGAGTGAAGGCGTAGGGATCGTTCCAGAAGCGGCCCAGCGCCTCGGCGTCGGTCTGCATCAGCGCGGCGGCGCTGCGCCCTTCCCAGGCGCCGAAGTGCAGCTCGCGCAGGTCCGCCTCCAGCTGCAGCGGCAGGTCGTGCGCGGCGGCCAGCTCGGCGGCGAAGTCGGCACAGCGGCGCAGCGGCGAGCTGACCACGAGATCCCAGGGCCCGGCCGCGGTCGTCGCCGCCTCCATCTGCGCCCGGCCCGCGGCGGTCAGCGCATCGTCCAGGCTACCGCGAAAGCCACCGCCGCATTCGGTTTCGCCGTGGCGCAGCAGATCGAGATGCAGGGTCATCGGCCGGCGTCCGCCACCGCCGCCTCGGCGAAGGTGGCCATCTCGCCGTGCAGCCGGCAGGCCAGCTGCAGCAGCGGCACCGCCAGCGCCGCGCCGCTGCCCTCGCCCAGGCGCAGGCCGAGCTCCAGCAGCGGCTCGGCGGCCAGCGCCTCGAGCACCCGCCGGTGGCCCGGCTCGGCGCCGCAGTGGGCGAACAGCAGCCAGTCGCGGCAGGCCGGATTCAGGCGCACGGCGAGCAGCGCCGCCACGCTGCAGATGAAGCCGTCCACCAGCGCCGGCAGGCCCTCCTGGGCGCAGGCCAGGTAGGCGCCGGTCAGCGCGGCGATCTCGAAACCACCGAGGCGCAGGAGGATCTCCAGCGGCTCGCCGGCATGCGCGCCGTGCAGCACTAGGGCGCGCTCGACGACCGCGACCTTGCGCGCCACCCCGACGGCGTCCAGCCCGGTGCCCGGCCCGACCAGCGCCGTCGCCGGACGCTCCAGCAGGGCGCAGGCCAGGGCGCTGGCGGAGCTGGTGTTGGCGATGCCCATCTCGCCGCCGATGTACAGCTGCGCGCCGGCCGCCCGGGCACGCCGCACGCTATCGCGCCCGGCTTCGAGGGCGTCACGGCCCTGCTGCGCGCTCATCGCCGGCCCGCGGAGGAAATTCGCCGTACCGCGCCCCAGTTGCAGGCGGCGCACGCCGGCCGGCGGCGGCCCCAGCGGCTCGGCCGTGCCGAGGTCGAGCAGCTCCAGTTCGGCGCCCAGCTGGCGGGCCAGCACGCTGATCGCCGCGCCGCCGGCGGCGAAGTTGCGCAGCATCTGCCCGGTCACCGCCTGCGGATAGGGCGACACGCCCTCCTCCGCCACGCCGTGGTCGCCGGCGAAGATGGCGATCCACAGGCGCTCGACGACCGGCCGCTCGCGGCCCTGCAGGGCGGCCAGGTGGATCGCCAGCTGTTCCAGACGGCCCAGCGAGCCGCGCGGCTTGGTCAGTTGCTGCTGACGGATGGCGGCCAGGGTGCGGGCGGCCTCGTCCAGCGGTCGGGCGGCGGCCTGCCACCAGTCGTGGTTCATACAGGATCTCCCTTGAGGGTCATGGGCAGGCCGGCGACACAGAACAGCACCCGGGCGCAGCGCTCGGCCAGCGCCTGGTGCAGCCAGCCGGCCTCGTCCACGTAGCGCCGGCTCAGCTCGCCCAGCGGCACCACGCCGAGGCCGGTCTCGTTGCCGACCAGGATGATCCGCCCGGGCAATTGCGGCAGGCATTCCAGCAGCGCGTCGCGCTCCTGCGCCAGGCGCGCCGGATCGTCGGCCAGCAGCAGGTTGGTCAGCCACAGGGTCAGGCAGTCGACCAGCAGGCAGCGCTCCGCCCCGGCCTGCTCGCGCAGCACCCGGGCCAGCGCCATGGGCTCCTCGACCAGCGCCCAGCCGGCCGGCCGCCGCTGGCGGTGATGGACGATGCGCGCGGCCATCTCGCCGTCCAGCGCTTGGGCGGTGGCGACGTAGGTCACCGCCAGTCCGGACTCCGCGGCCAGGCGCTCGGCCAGGCGGCTCTTGCCGGAGCGGGCGCCGCCGAGGATGAGTTCATGCATCGTGATGCCTCTCGATTCGTTGTAGGGCGGGTGCAACCCGCCGGGTTCGGTGGGACCTTCGCCATGTCTGGCGGGTTGCACCCGCCCTACCAGGCTTGCGTAGGGTGGGTTAGCCGCATCGCGGCGTAACCCACCAAGGATGCCGACAGGCATCCCCATGGCCGGCCCGGCAGGCCGGTCGGTGGGTTACGGCCTCCGGCCTAACCCACCCTACGGAGGCTGCAGGCGTCATCCGGGCAACCCGCACAGCGCGCGCAGCCGCGCCGTGTCCAGATGCGCCTCGACCAGATCGGCCAGGCGTTCGATGTCGCGCTCGCGCAGGGCGTGGTAGTCGTGGGTGACGACCTCGCCCAGGCCGGCCCAGCGCAGCAGTGCGCTGCAGGCGGCGGGCGACTCGAACAGGCCGTGCAGATAGGTGCCGAGCACCTGGCCGTCCTCGCTGCAGGCGCCGTCGCTGCGCCCGTCGTCCAGCCGCACCGCCGGCCGCTCGAGCCCCGCGCCGCGGCTGACCCCGGCATGGATCTCGTAGCCGGTGATTTCCGCCTCCTCCAGCGCCAGCCGCCCGCGCACGTTGCGCAGCTGCTTCTCGGCTTCCAGCACGGTGTCCAGCGCCAGCAGGCCGAGGCCCCGAGCGCTGCCCGGCGCACCCTCCAGCCCCAACGGATCGGCGATGGTGTTGCCGAGCATCTGCAACCCGCCGCAGATGCCGAGGAGCTTGCCGCCGTAGCGCAGATGGCGGCGGATCGACTCTTCCCAGCCCTGCGCGCGCAGGAAGGCCAGATCGGCACACACGCTCTTCGAGCCGGGCAGCACGATCAGGTCGGCCGGCGGGATGCGCTGGCCGGGGCCGACGAAGCTCAGTTCCACCTGCGGATGCAGGCGCAGCGGGTCGAAGTCGGTGTGGTTGCTGATCCGCGGCAGCACCGGCACCGCCACCTTCAGGCGCTCGCCGGTCTTGGCCACCTGACGATTGTCGATGGCGTCCTCGGCCTCCAGATGCAGGTCGTGCAGGTAGGGCAAGACGCCCAGCACCGGCTTGCCGGTGTGCGCCTCCAGCCAGTCGAGACCCGGCTCGAGCAGGGCCAGATCGCCGCGGAAGCGGTTGATCACGAAGCCCTGCACCCGTGCCTGCTCGCTCGCGGAGAGCAGTTCCAGGGTGCCGACCAGATGGGCGAACACCCCGCCCCTATCGATGTCGGCGATGAGGATCACCGGGCAGTCGACCGCCTCGGCGAAGCCCATGTTGGCGATGTCGTTGGCGCGCAGGTTGATCTCCGCCGGCGAACCGGCGCCCTCGACCATCACCACCCGGTACTGCTCGCTCAGACGCCGGTGCGAGACCAGCACCGCCTGGCGGGCCACGCGCTTGTAGTCGTGGTAGGCGGCGGCGTCCATGCTGGTGACGGCGCGGCCGTGGATGATCACCTGGGCGCCGGTGTCGCTGCTCGGCTTGAGCAGCACCGGGTTCATGTCGGTGTGCGGCGCGAGCCCTGCCGCCTGCGCCTGCACCGCCTGGGCGCGGCCGATCTCGCCGCCGTCAGAGGTGACGGCGCTGTTCAGCGCCATGTTCTGCGGCTTGAACGGCGCCACCGCCACGCCCTGGCGGGCCAGCCAGCGGCACAGCGCGGTCACCAGGGTGCTCTTGCCGGCGTCGGAGGTGGTGCCCTGCACCATCAGGGTGGTCATGAAGACTCCTTGCATGTAGGAGCAGATTCATCTGCGATCATCTTCACCCGGTCGCGAATGAATTCGCTCTTACCGGGCCGCGCCGGATCGGCCAGCGCCCGGGCCAGCCGCAGCCAGCCGGCCTCGTCTGCCGGCAGGCCGAAGCGCAGGCTGGCGGGCTCATCGAAGCGCCGCACCAGAATGCCGCGGCGGGCGAGAAAGTCGTGCCACTGCACCGCGGCGGGCGTGCAGACCCACTGGAACAGCGCGGTGCCGCCGGCCGGCGTCAGCCCCTGCGCGTCCAGCAGCCCGGCCAGCCGCTGCCCTGCCGTCTGCAGCTGGCCGGCGCGTCGTTCACGCGCCGCGCCACTGGCCGGCCCCAGCGCCTGCAGGCCCAGCGCCCGCGCCGGGCCGCTGACCGTCCAGGGGCCGAGGCGCCCGTGCAGCCGCGCCAGCAGCGCCGCCTCGGCCAGCACGAAGCCCAGGCGGACGCCGGCCAGGCCGAAGAACTTGCCGAACGAGCGCAGCACGATCAGCCCCGGCCGCTGGCTGTGGACCGCCAGGCTGTATTCGGGCGTGCAGTCCATGAAGGCCTCGTCGACCAGCAGGCAGCCGCCGCGTCGGGCCAGCCGGGCCTGCCAGTCGAGCAGACGGGACGGCTCGAACCGCTCGCCGGTGGGGTTGTTGGGATTGGCCAGCACCAGCACATCGAGCTCGTCGAGACGCGCCTCGATGTCCTCGGGAACCAGACGGATCAGCCGATGGCCGGCCCGTTGCCAGGCCTGGGCGTGCTCGGCGTAGCTCGGCGCCAGCACACCGACCCTTCCTGCCGCGAACAGTGCCGGCAGCGCCTGGATCGCCGCCTGGCTACCGGCCACCGGCAACGCCTGGGCGGCGCCGTAGCAGGCGCAGGCGGCCTCGGCCAGACCGTCATCGTCCTCCGGCAGACGCGCCCAGGCATCGAGCGGGATGGACGGCATGGGCCAGGGCTCGGGGGCGATGCCGGTGGACAGGTCGAGCCAGTCGCTCAGAGGAATCCCGTAGCGCTGCGCCGCGGCGCGCAGGCGACCGCCGTGCTCAAGCATGCAGCCAGTCTCCGAGCAGAACCAGCGCCAGCCAGAGCAGCACGCCGCGCTGCAGCAGGCTCCAGGCCGCGGCGATGGTCCCGGCATCGGCCGGGCCGCCGGCGCCGAGGGTCGGGCGCTCGTGCCGCGCACCGTGGTAGACCGCCGCGCCGCCCAGCTCGACGCCCAAGGCGCCGGCGCCGGCGGCCATCACCGGGCCGGCGTTGGGGCTGTCCCATAGCGGCGCCTGATGGCGCCAGCAGGCCAGGGCGAGCCGCGTGTGGCCGAGCAGCGCGTAGGTCAGCGCGGCGAGGCGCGCCGGGACATAGTTGAGGGCATCGTCGATCCGCGCCGCGGCCCAGCCGAAGCGCTCGAAGCGCGGCGTGCGGTAGCCCCACATGGCGTCCAGGGTATTGGCCAGCCGGTGCAGCACCACCCCCGGCGCGCCGGCCACGGCGAACCAGAACAGCGCGGCGAACACCGCATCGCTGCCGTTCTCCAGCAGCGACTCGCTGGCGGCGCGGGCCACGCCGCCGGCATCCAGCGCCGAGGTGTCGCGACTGACCACCCGGCCCACGCCCCGGCGCGCCGCCTCCAGATCACCGCGCTGCAGCGCCTCCAGCACCGGCCGGGCGTGTTCGCCCAGGCTGCGCAGACCGAGCGCAGCATACAGGGCGAGCACCGCCAGCAGCTCGCCAACGAGTGGCAGTTGCGCCAGCAGGCCGGCGAGGAAGGTCAGCGGCAGCACCGCCAGGGCCCAGGCGAGCAGGCCGTCGAGGCGGCGGCCGCGCTCCGCCGCGTTGAAGCGACTCTCCAGCCAGTCGGCCAGTCGGCCGAAGCCGACCAGCGGATGGAAACGCCGCGGCTCGCCAAAGACCGCATCCAGCGCCACGCCGGCGAGCAGGCTCAATCCCAGGCTCATGGACGCACGCCCCAGCGGTTCTCGAAGAGCATCTCGGCCAGCGACCTCTCCTCGGCCCAGCCCTGCTCCACCAGCATCGGCCGCGGGTAGAAGCCCTCCACCGGGCCGAGGCAGAGCAGCGCCACCGGCTCGGCGCCAGGCGGCAGGCCGAGCAGTTCGCCGAGCGCCCGCGGCTCGAACAGCGACACCCAGCCCATGCCCAGGCCTTCGGCGCGGGCCGCCAGCCAGAGATTCTGGATGGCGCAGGACAGCGAGGCCAGGTCCATCTGCGGCAGGGTGCGGCGGCCGAAGACGTGCGCCTCGCGGCCGTCCATCAAGGCGCCGACCAGCAGCTCGGCGCAGTCGCCGATGCCCTCGACCTTCAGGCGCATGAACTCGTCGGCGCGCTCGCCGAGGGCCTCGGCGGTGCGCACCCGCTCGGCTTCCACCAGCTCCTTGATGCGCTGGCGCAAATCGGCGTCGCTGATGCGGATAAAGCGCCAGGGCTGCATCAGGCCGACGCTGGGCGCCTGGTGCGCGGCGTTGAGCAGACGCGCCAGCAGCTCCGGCGCCACGCTGCCGCCACTGAAATGGCGCATGTCGCGGCGTTCGGCGATGGCGCGGTAGACCGCGGCGCGCTCGGCGTCGCTGAAGGCGTGGGGGTTCATCGCAATTCCTGTGGGTTCACCCGCGCCTCAGGGGCGCAGCAGCGCGGCCGCCGCCTGCGGCGCCGAGGGCAGGTAGAAATGGATGTAGCTGGCGGTCAGCCGGCCGCGGCGGTAGACCGCCTCGGCGGTACGCCGGTAGTTGGGGCATTCGCCGTGGGCGACAGGCGTCAGCGCGCAGGCCATGGTGGAATGGTGGTAGCTGTGCCCGCGCAGGCGCATGCCGTCCAGCTCGACCTCCTGCATCGCCAAGGCGGCCAGCTTCGGCTGCATCCAGGCCTCGCCGGGCAGCAGACCGAGCATGGCTTCGCGGCGGCCGTCCAGATCGGTCAGGGCGTCGAGCAGGTAGAGCATGCCGCCGCACTCGGCGAGGATCGGCCTGCCGGCCTCATGGTGGGCGCGGATCGCCGCGCGCATCGGCGCGTTGCCGGCCAGCCGGTCCAGGTGCAGCTCGGGATAGCCGCCCGGCAGGTAGAGGCTGTCGACCGCCGGCAGCGCGGCGTCGTCCAGCGGCGAGAAGAACGCCAGCTCGGCGCCGAGCCGCTCGAGCAGTTCCAGGTTGGCCTGGTAGAGGAAGGCGAAGGCGGCGTCGCGCGCCACGCCGATGCGCACCCCGGCCAGCAGCGGCTCGGGCGCCGCCTGTGCGGGCGCGGCGAAGGCCACCGGCGGCGGCAGGTCGGTGCCGGCGCTGGCGGCCAGGGCCGCGGCGGCGGCGTCCAGGCGGGCGTCGAGATCGGCCAGCTCCGCGGCCTGGACCAGCCCCAGGTGGCGGCTCGGCAGCTCGATGTCGGCGCTGCGCGGCAGCGCGCCGTACCAGCTCAGGTGCGCCGGCAGGCTGTCACGGAGGATCTCGCCGTGACGGGCGCTGCCGACCCGGTTGGCCAGCACCCCGGCGAACGGCAGGTCGGTCTGGAAAGTGGCCAGGCCGTGGGCGACGGCGGCGAAGGTCTGCGCCATGGCCGCGGCGTCGATCACCGCCAGCACCGGCACGCCGAAGCGCCGCGCCAGGTCGGCGGCGGACGGCGCGCCGTCGAACAGGCCCATCACCCCCTCGATGAGGATCAGGTCGGCCTCCCCGGCCGCCTCCCAGAGCAGGCGCCGCGACTCGGCCTCGCCGACCATCCACAGGTCGAGCTGGTGGACCGGCGCGCCGCAGGCGCAGGCGAGGATCATCGGGTCGAGAAAATCGGGGCCGCACTTGAACACCCGCACGCGCCGGCCCCGGTTGACGTGATGGCGGGCCAGGGCGGCGGTGACGGTGGTCTTGCCCTGGCCGGAAGCCGGGGCGGCGATCAGCAGGGCCGGGCAGTGGCGCTCGTTCATCGGAGCCTCCCGACGTTCGGGATCGCGAACGAATCCGCCCCTGCATGGCCTAGGGCGGGTGAAACCCGCCGGGTTCGGTGGGGTCTTCGCCATGTCTGGCGGGTTTCACCCGCCCTGCACGAGCCGTATACATCCACTCGCCGCATCAGAACTCGATCCCCTTCTGCGCCTTCACCCCGGCCTGGAAGGCGTGCTTGACCAGGGTCATCTCGGTCACGGTGTCGGCCGCCTCGATCAGTCCGGGCGGCGCGCCACGGCCGGTCACCACCACATGCTGGTGCAGCGGCCGCGCCTGGATGTCGGCGAGCAGCGGCTCCAGCTCCAGGTAGCCGTACTTCAGGGCGATGTTCAGCTCGTCGAGCAGCACCAGGTCGATCGACGGATCGTCGAGCAGCTCGCGGGCCACCACCCAGGCCTCGCAGGCCTTGTCGATGTCGCGCTGGCGGTCCTGGGTTTCCCAGGTGAAGCCCTCGCCCATCACGTGGTAACGCACCTGCTCGGGAAAGCGCCGGAAGAAGGCCTCCTCGCCGGTGCTGGCGGCGCCCTTGATGAACTGCACCACACCGACCCGCAGGCCGTGGCCGAGCGCGCGGGCGACCATGCCGAAGGCTGCGCTGCTCTTGCCCTTGCCGTTTCCGGTGTGCACCAGCAAGAGGCCGTGCTCGTCGGTGGCCTGGGCGATCTTCCCGTCGACCACCGCCTTCTTGCGCTGCATGCGCGCCTTGTGGCGCGCGTCCCGTTCCGGCGACTCGCTCATCCGCGGGCTTCCTGCGCCCGCTGCGACTTCAGGCGGGCGGCGAAGCCGGCGTAAAGCGCAGTGGCGAGGCCCACGTAGAGCGCCAGGTTGGCCAGGCTGCGCGGGTAGTGGCTCAGCACGCGCTGCACGAACTCGGCGAACGCCGGCTCCGGATAGCGGCCGGAGAAGAAGTAGAAGCCGCCGCCGGAGAACAGATAGCAGACGAAAGCGCTGAAGATCACCGCCAGGCCGAGCACGGCCAGGCTGTCCAGCCGGTCCAGACTGTCGCGCTGCAGAACGGCGAAGATCCGCCCGCCCAGCCACAGCGAGCCATAGGCCGGAACCAGCAGCCAGTAGGCCGGCGACAGGCACCAGTCGCTCACGCCCATCCAGCCGGTGGCGACGAAATCGAGCAGCGTGGCTTCGAGGAACAGCGCCGGGAACACCCAGCGCGGGCTCAGCAGGGCACCGGCGAGGAAGAACACCGCCCAGGAGGCGCTCGGCAGGTTGAGGGTGGCGAAGTGCTGACCACGGGTCATGGCCATCAGCAGGGCCAGCGCCACACCGACGACCAGCTGGCTGCGGGGGGACAGGTTGAGCATGCTGCGTTCTCCTTGTGGATGGTTCCGGCCCGCCGGCCGGCGGCGCCTCACAGCGCCTGGTAACGGACGGTGAAGTACACCGCCTGCCCCGGCTGGTTGTAGCCCAGGGCGGTTTCGTAATCGGCGTTCAGCAGGTTGGCGACGCGCGCCTGCAGACGCCATTCGGGGGTGATGCGGTATTCGCCGCGCAGATCCACGTCGGCGTAGCCGGACAATTCGTTGTCGTTGGCCACGTCGTCGTAGCGCCGGCCCTCGGCGTGCAGCGTGGCGCCGACGGCGAAGTCGCCGAAGCGCCGGTCCAGCTCCAGGTTGAACATCTGCGAGGCGCGGCGCGGCAGCTCGTTGCCCTCGTTGTCGCCCGAGCCGCTGTTCTCCGGCTCCAATAGACTGTAGTTGGCGCTCCAGTCCCAGCCGAACGAGCGGCTGCCGACCTCCAGCTCCAGGCCGCGGATGCGTGCCTCGTCGATGTTCGCCGGCCCCTGGATGGAGGAATCGTAGACGATCAGGTCCTTCACCTTGGTGCGATAGGCGTTCAGCGACCAGTGCCCCCAGTCGTGCACCCCGGACAGGCCGACCTCCAGGCTGTGCGAGGTTTCCTCGTCGAGGTCGGCGATGCCGTAGAAGGGATAGTACAGCTCGTTGAAGGTCGGCGCCTTGAAGGCGCTGCCGTAGCTGACGGTGGCGCGCAGGGCGTCGGTCAGGGCGTAGCCGTAGGCGACGTTGCCGGTCTCGTGCTGGCCGAACTGCTCGTTGTTGTCGCGGCGCAGGGAGACCTGCCAGTCGTGGCGGCCGTATTCGCCGAGGTACTGGACGAAGGCGCCGTTGTTCTCGCGGGAGTCCTCGTCGTAGTCAGTGGTGCCGTTGACCTCCTCGCGCTGGTAGTCGACGCCCAGGGTGAGGACGTGGCCTTCGGCCAGGGTCAGGTCGTTCTGCCAGCTGGCGCTGTCGCGGCGGCTGTCGAAGCGCGAGTAGAAGCTGCCGTCCTGGTAGGTGTCGGACTTGTCCTCGTTGCGCCCGGCCTGCAGGGTGACCTGCCAGAACGCCAGCGGGCTGAAGCGCGCGCGGCCGCTGACCACGTTCTGCTCGCCGTCGGCGTTGGCGGAAAAGCCGGCGGTGCCGCGGCGGTTCACCTGGTCGTAGTCGTTGTGCGACTTGGCGCGCAGGAAGGTGCCCTCCAGTTCCAGGCCGTTGTCGAAGCGCCAGCCGGCGCGCAGCGCGGCCGAGTGGTTGCGGTAGCCGTCGGCGTCGTTCTCGTAGCCGCTGGTCCCGGGGCTCTTCACGTTGATGCCGTCGGTGTCCTCGCTGCTCAGGGCCAGGCTGTACCAGCCGTGGGCGTTGCCGCCGGAAACCCCGGCGCTGCCGGTGTAGGCGTCGTGGGTGCCGTAGCCGGCGGAGAAGAACGGCTTGGGCGCACCGTCACCGCCCTTGCGGGTGAAGATCTGGATCACCCCGCCGATGGCTTCCGAGCCGTACAGGCTGGAGCGCGGCCCGCGGACCACCTCGATGCGCTCGATCATCTCCACCGGCAGATCCTGCCAGGCGGCGGTGCCGGTGGTCACCGAGCCGACGCGCACGCCGTCGATCAGCACCAGCACATGGTCGGACTCGGTGCCGCGCAGGTAGACGGAGGTGGACTTGCCGTGGCCGCCGTTGTTGGCGATGGATACTCCCGGCACCCGCTTGAGCAGCTCCGGCACCGACTGCGCCTGGCTGCGCTCGATGTCGTCGCGCTCGATCAGGCTCACCGCGGCGAGGCTGTCGCGCAGGGTCTGGGCGCTGCGTGCGGCGGTCACTACGGTGGCGTCGAGGCTCAAGGGGTCGTCGGCCGCCTGGGCCGGAGAAAGGCAAAAGAGGCCCAGCAGCGCGGACGCCGCCGGCCCGAAACAGGGCTTGCGAATCAAGGTCGTTCTCCGCCGCGCCACCCGCACGGCCTGAAATCAGCGAAAGCGGGCGGGAAAGCGCTCAGGCAGAACCTGCCTGCGGCCTTCTCCGCGCCGCCAGAAATCGCGACAGGCCGGTCTCCGGGCTCACGAGCGAAGCGCCATGCGGCGGCTTCCGAAACCACGCCTTCCCGTGCCATGCGGGACACAGTGGCCTTACGGCGGTTTCGCGACTCGTCTACCGTTGCGGGGGCAGCGCCGGCCTTGTGTCGCGGATCATCGCGGCACGCACCGGCTTCCCTGTTTCACCTTTCGTGAGAAAGGCACCTGAAGCGAGGCGCGCAGGGTAGTGGAAACGCCGGCCGGGCACAATGAGACGGATCGCCCGATATCATGAGATCCGCTCATGTTGCGACAGCCGGCGCTCAGCCCTCCAGTGCGGCCAGCAGCTCTGGCAGGACGCTGCCGGCCGGGCCGTGCAGGCAGAGGTCGGCATGCCGGCTGAGCGGGGTCGGCTGCGGATTGATCTCGACCACGAAGGCGCCACGGCGCTTGGCCGAAAACGGCAGCTCGGCGGCCGGATAGACCAGGCTGGAAGTGCCGACGCTGAAGAACAGCCCGGCCTGCAGGCCGGCTTCGCTGGCCCGGGCCAGCACATCGGACGGCAGGTTCTCGCCGAACCAGACCACCGCCGGGCGCAGCAGGCCGCCGCAGGCGCAGTGCGGCAGGCTGTCGAGCGTCGCCGGCCAGTCACCGCCGTCGGCCTCGCAGCGAAAGCACTTCAGCCGGTGGAGGTTGCCGTGCAGCTCCAGCGGCGCCGGGCTGCCGGCGCGCTGGTGCAGGCCGTCGACGTTCTGGGTGATCAGCGTGACCCCGGGCAGCCGCCGCTCCAGCGCGGCGATGGCCAGGTGCGCCGGGTTCGGCTGAGCGGCCAGGCACTTCTCGCGGCGCCAGGCGTACCACTCCCAGACGGTGCGCGGATCGGCGCGAAAGCCCTCGGGGCTGGCCAGCTCTTCCGGGCTATAGCGCGCCCAGAGCCCGGTCTGGGCGTCGCGGAAGGTCGGGATGCCGCTCTCGGCGGACACCCCGGCGCCGGTGAAGAACACCACGCGGGCAGCATCGCGCAGGCGGCGGGCGAGATCGGGAAGGGCGTCGTGCATGCTGGAACTCCTCGATGGTCGTTGGCGGCCCGCCGATCTCGACAACCGGCCAGCCCTTCGCATAGGTTGCCTTCTTACACCCACAACATGGAGCCGGTACAGGCATGAAAACCGCCATCGCCATCCGCCACGTCGCCTTCGAGGATCTCGGCGTCTTCGCCCCCGTGCTGGAAGAACTGGGTTACCAGATCCGCTATGCCGATCCCGGCATCCTGGACGCCGACGAGCTGGCCGCGCTGAACGTGGAGGCGGCCGACCTTCTGGTGGTCCTCGGCGCGCCCATCGGCGCCTACGATGAAGCCACCTATCCCTTCCTGCTGGCGGAGCTGGAGCTGATCGGCAGGCGGCTGCGCAGCGGCAAGCCGCTGCTCGGCATCTGCCTGGGCGCCCAACTGATCGCCCGCGTCCTGGGGGCGAAGGTCGCACCGATGGGCGTCAAGGAAATCGGTTTCGGCGCTCTCCAACTGACCACGGAAGGCGCCGCCGGCTGTCTCGGCGCACTGGGCGACGGCGGCACCGTGCTGCACTGGCACGGCGACATGTTCCAGCTGCCGCCGGGCGCCACCCTCCTCGCCCGCACCGAGATCTGCCCGAACCAGGCGTTCATGCTCGGCAATGCCGTGCTGGGCCTGCAGTTCCACCTCGAAGCCGATCCCGCGCGGATCGAACAGTGGCTGATCGGCCATGCCGCGGAGCTGTCCGCCAGCGGGATCGACCCGGTGACGATCCGCCAGCAGGCGAAGGACGTGGGGGAAGAGCTGCGCCGGCGCGGACAGCAGGTGCTGCGCGACTGGCTCGCCGGGCTGGCCTGACGGCCCGTCCGTCAGGGCTGACGCGCCACCGGCATGCCGCGCAGCACGCGCCGGGCGCCCAGATAGCGCCCCTGCCAGTAGCCGTCGGCCAGGCGATCCAGGCGCACCGTGCCGCCGCTGGAGGGGGCGTGCACGAAACGCCCCTCGCCCACATAGATGCCGGCATGGCTGACCCGACCGCTGCCGTCGGTGGCGAAGAACACCAGGTCGCCGCTGCGCAGGGCCCCGGGACGCACGCCGGGCGCGCGCATGGCGAGCATCTCGCGGGTCGAGCGCGGCAGGCGCAGGCCCGCCGCCTCGCGGTAGACATAGCCGATCAGCCCGCTGCAGTCGAAACCGGAATCCGGGGTGTTGCCGCCCCAGCGATAGGGCGTGCCGACCAGGCCGAGGGCGCGGACCAGCACGTCCTCCGCCGCCGGCGAGGGGGGACCGGGGTCGGGCAGCTTATGGGGCATGGGAGAGCGGGCGGAGCAGGCCGCGAGCAACGCGGCGAGAAGGACCAGGGCAAGGCGGGCCTGAATGGGCATGGGCGACAGTCCGATTGTCGAATCGCCCTACTCTGCCGACAGGCGGCAGCCCGCGCAAGCCGCCGCATGGCCATTCCCCGACGCCAATGAAAAGGCCCGATCGCGTCGCCGGGATCGGGCCTTGTCGAGAGCGGAGGCTTCAGTCGTGCTGCGCAGCCAGCACCATGGGGCGACCGGCCGGCGCCTGCCTGTCGTTGGAGGCCATCACCAGGGCCCGCTTGGCCTGCAGGTAGCTGGCATTCCAGTAGCCGTCGCTCAGGCTGTCCACCCGCACGCCGCCGCCACGCCGGCTGGCGGAATGCAGGAAACGGCCATTGCCGATGTAGACGCCGACGTGACTGACCTGGCCGCGGCCACGGTTGTTGAAGAAGATCAGGTCGCCGGGGGCCAGCTCGTTGCGGGCCACGCGGGGCGCGTCGAGGGAGATCATCTCGCGGGTCGAGCGCGGCAGCTTGATGCCCGCCTCTTCGCGGAACAGGTAGCCGATGAAGCCGCTGCAGTCGAAACCGGTGTCTTCCGAGTTGCCACCGTAGCGGTAGGGCGTGCCGAGCAGGCCGAAACCGCGTACCAGAATGCTGTCGGCCAGGGCCGGCAGACGATAGCCGTCGTTCAGCGCGGCCAGATCCTTTTGGCTGGGCTCCTGGGTCAGGGATACCCGCTTGGGAGCGGAGAAGTCCTGCTGCGGAGCCTGCCCCGCGCAGCCGGTCAGGAGAACGGCGAGCGCCAGGGGCACGAGGGTTGCGAGACGATTCAGCATGGGCAAACGCTTATCTAAAGGTCTAATGGCCGGCGACTATGCCTGTGACGAGAACGATTTACAAATTCTCCCTGTGCGGATTGTGACAAAAAAGGCGTTTTCGGATGCCTGCCGCACAGGCAATGTCGCATTCCATACACACCTCCGCGGCACCCGCCAAAACCAGCCGAGCCCAGGATCTGTGCGGGCTCCAGCCTGGACCAGAGGCCTTCTCGAGGGGATTTCTGGAGCTGCCGGCATGTGTTTTCCCTGCGACAACCCGTCGCAAAATCATTTCGCCATCACGCGTGCGCTTTCGCGCTCGTTCCGGCTGGCTGTCACAGGGGAGCAGCGATAAGAGTGCGGTACTCAGCCGCGGGCAAGACGCTCCAGCAGGGCCGGCAGGATCTGGGATGCCCGCCCCGGCAGATGGATGTCGACGATGTCGCTGAGATCGGTGCGCTGCGGGTTGATTTCCGCGGTGAAGCCACCGGACTGCCAGGTGCACAGGACCGGCTCGACGATATAGGGAAAGCTCGCCGTGGTGCCCACCGCCAGCACCGCATCGAAGCCGCGGGCGAGCTGTTCGGCGAGGGTCTGGCAGGCGTGCGCGGGGAGCATTTCCTCGAACAGCACCACCGGCGGGCGGAGCACCCCGCCGCACTGCGCGCAGCGCGGCGGCAGCGGCCGCTCCAGGTGCTCGCGCAACTCGTCGCTGCGCCTGCCGCAGCGCTGGCAGTACAGCGGCGCCAGTTCGCCGTGGATCTCGATCAGCCGCTCCGGCGGCGAGCCGGCCGCACGGTGGTAGCCGTCGATGTTCTGGGTCAGCACCCAGCAGCCGGGCTTGCGCCGCTGCAGCTCGGCGATGGCCATGTGGCCGGCGTTGGGGCGGGCCGCCAGGCAGGCGCGGCCCAGCTCGGCGAGGTACTTCCAGCACAGCGCCGGGTCGCGCCGCAGCATGCCGGCGGACAGCGCCGCCTCGATCGGCAGGCCTTCCGGCGTGCAGCCGTTGTAGAGGCCGCCGAGGCCGCGATAGGTGGGCAGGCCGGAGTCGGCGGAAAGCCCGGCCCCGCTGATGACCAGGATGCGCTCGGCGCGCCGCAGCGCGCCAGCGATCCGTTCGATACCGTCTTCCATTCAGTCTCCTTCGGACGGAAGCATTCCCTGACCGCCCTCGCCAACCAATCGATGCCCGGCTCAGTGAAGCCCAGGAAGCGCCGGAGGGAAAAGACCTTCGGTCGCCTTCCCTGGCGACCGCCCCCCTCAGTGGTTCACGGTGTGGGCGAGCATCACCGACAGCTGGCACAGCGGCCGGCCGCTTTCCGCCTGCCAGCGGTTGAAGGCGGCCTGTACCGCAGCCAGGTCCTTCTGGCTGGTCGGCGCCTTGTCGACGATGCCCTGGGCCTTGAGCGCGGCGACCACGTCCTCGGTGGGGATGAAGGTGTCCTTGCCGGCCATGCGCAGCAGGCGCGGCGCCGACAGCCCGCCGAGCTGGTTGCCGTGCCTGGCCAGGTACTTCCACAGGCCGACGATATCGGCGACCGGCCAGTCGGCGATCAGCGCACCGAAGCTGCCCCGCTCCTGCGCCACCTCCAGCACGAAGCGGGCATTGAGCGGCACGCTCCTGAGCTTGGCCAGGTGGCGGATCAGCCGCTCGTCGTGCATCAGCCGCTCCAGATGCTCGGCGCCCATCAGCACTACCTTGTGCGGATCGAAGCCGAAGAAGGCCGCCTCGAAGGCCGGCCACTTGGCGTCCACCAGGCTGTGCTTGAGGCCGGCGCGAAACACCCGCAGGGCGATCAGCGACAGGTAGCGATCATCGGGCAGCGCGCGCAGCTCGTCGGCGCTCTTCGGTTGCGGCAACTGCGCCTCCAGCGCCGCCGGCGAGCCGAAGCGGTTGAGACAGTATCCGTGCAGCCATTGGTAGTCGCGCATCCTGTGGGTCCGGTCCGTGAAAAGCGGCCACACAGGTTGCCCGCAGGCGGTGCCGCTCCGCAAGTGCGCAGTGACGCGGAGCGGCGGCGGTTCAGCCGCGCAGGCGCCGGGCGGCGTCCAGCAGCAGCCGTTCGGTGGCGCTCCAGCCGAGGCAGCCGTCGGTGATCGAGACGCCGTAGCGCAGCGCGCCGGACAACGGCTGGCAGCCGTCGAACAGATGGCTCTCCAGCATCACCCCGCGCAGGCTCGCATCGCCGGCCAGGCGTTGCTCGAGCACGCTGTCCAGCACGGCTGGCTGGCGCAGCGGGTCCTTGCCGCTGTTGGCGTGGCTGCAGTCGACCATGATCCGCGCCGTGATGCCCTGGCGCTCCAGCGCCTGGCGGGCGCCGGCGACGCTGGCCGCATCGTGGTTCGGCCCGTTATGGCCGCCGCGCAGCACCAGATGGGTGTCCGGGTTGCCGCGGGTCTGCAGCAGGGCCGGATGGCCCAGCTCGTCGATGCCGAAATGCCGGTGGGCATGGGCGGCCGAGCGCATGGCGTCGCAGGCAATGCCCAGGCTGCCGTCGGTGCCGTTCTTGAAGCCCACCGGCAGGTCCAGGCCGCTGACCATTTCGCGGTGGATCTGCGACTCGCTGGTGCGCGCGCCGATGGCCGCCCAGCCGAGCAGGTCGTCGAAGTAGCTGGCCGCCAGCGGCTGCAGCAGCTCGTTGGCCAGCGGCAGACCCAGCTCGAGAATGTCCAGCATCAGCCGGCGCGACAGGCGCAGGCCTTCGGCCATGTCGCCGCTGCCGTCCAGGTGCGGATCGTAGACCAGGCCTTTCCAGCCGACGGTGGTGCGCGGCTTCTCGACGTAGGCGCGCATCACCAGCAGCAACTGGTCGCCGACCTGCGGCGCCAGCTCGGCCAGGCGCGCGGCGTAGTCCCGTGCGGATTCGGGGTCATGCAGCGAACAGGGGCCTACCACCACCAAAAGGCGCGGGTCGTGACCGTCGAGCACGGCGCGGATGGCGGCGCGGTCGGCCTGGACGCGTGCGGCGAGCGCAGGACTCAGCGGCAGGCGCTGGCGCAGCACGGCGGGACTGGGCAACGGCTGGGCGCTGCGGCGGGCGGGAACGGACTCGGCGGTGGCGAGGGGGCTGGTGGCGAGCTGGGCGGAAACGGATGCATTCATGATCTGGCGGTCCTTGGCCGGCGCGGGCGATCCCGCGGCGGCACTAGTCGATTGTTCGTTCGGTCGTTCGTTCGAGAGCGGTCGGGACGGCGGCGAAGCGGCTAAATCGCCAGTCATGGCGGTAATGACGGCAAGTGCTGCGATAGCTGGTCATCGGCGATTCCTCGTTGTGCGGGCCTTTGGCGGCCGGAAAAACAAAACCCCCGGTCGGGTTGCCGACCGGGGGTTTGCGAAAACTTCTGGTGGCGACCCTGCTTGCCGGGGCGCCTGCGGGGTATCAGGCGCGCCTGTGGCTAAACCAATACCCGAAGTAATAACCGGCAGCCGCGACTTGCCGCGCACGACCCGGCGCAGTGCGCGCGGCACCGGCGTGGACGAGGGACGGAAGATCGAGGCTGAGCGGCATGCTGTTCTCCAAGAGATGTCCGAACCTTACTCCAGCGGCCCGGTGGTTTTCAACCGGGCCGTCCGGATGAGGCTCATAGACTCATCACGTCGACGAAGCGCGGCGTGGCCTCGTCGTCGATGCGCAGGCCGGCGAAGTCGAACAGCTTGCGGTCGGCCAGCTGCGAGGGGTGCACGTTCTGCAGGGCACGGAACATGATCTCGGTGCGCCCCGGCGACTGGCGCTCCCAGTCGCGCAGCATCTCCTTGACCACCTGGCGCTGCAGGTTCTCCTGGGAGCCGCAGAGGTTGCAGGGGATGATCGGGAATTCCTTCAGCCTGGCGTAGGCCTCGATGTCCGTCTCGCTGCAGTAGGCCAGCGGGCGGATCACCACGTTGCGGCCGTCGTCGGAGAGCAGCTTGGGCGGCATGGCCTTCAGGGTGCCGCCGTAGAACAGGTTGAGGAAGAAGGTCTCGACGATGTCGTCGCGATGATGGCCGAGCGCCATTTTGGTCGCACCGATCTGGTCGGCGAAGGTGTAGAGGGTGCCGCGGCGCAGGCGCGAGCACAGCGAGCAGGTGGTCTTGCCCTCGGGGATCTTCTCCTTGACCACCGAGTAGGTGTCCTTCTCGATGATGTGGTACTCGACGCCGATGGACTTCAGGTAGGCCGGCAGCACGTCCTCGGGAAAGCCCGGCTGCTTCTGGTCCATGTTCACCGCGACGATCTCGAACCTGATCGGCGCCACCTTCTGCAGGTAGAGCAGCACGTCGAGCATGGTGTAGCTGTCCTTGCCGCCGGACAGGCAGACCATCACCTTGTCGCCCTCCTCGATCATGTTGAAGTCGGTGACCGCCTCGCCGGCCAGGCGGCGCAGGCGCTTCTGCAGCTTGTTCTGATTGACCGAAAGGGTGCCCATGGTGCTGTGAATCCGGAAGGTACGAAAGGCCGGGCATTTTACGCGCAAATGATGCACAACGGGCTGCCAGCCCCCGACTTGGCGCGAGCTGCCGTCGCCGGGCTGTAATAATGTAGCGTTATCACCCTTTCCCCAAAGAGAGCAAATCACTCTAAAGCCACGATCTGCGCGGTTTCCAGACGGCTTCTATACTCCGGTTGCAAGGTCGCGAGGCCGCATCGGAGCCTGTCGCAGACGCGGGGGCACTCTGGAGCGGCCGTTAAAAATAAAGAGGAGAACTGGCATGATCAACCATGTCTGGGGGCTGTTCACCCACCCCGATCAGGAGTGGCAGGAAATCCGTGGCGAAGAGGAAAGCATCAGGCACATGTATCTCACCCATGTCCTGTTCCTGGCGGCGATTCCCGCCGTCTCGGCCTTCATCGGCACGACCGAGGTCGGCTGGAGCGTGGCCGGCGGCGAGCCGGTCAGACTGACGGTAGCGAGCGCTCTGCAGATGAGCGTCATGACCTACCTGGCGATGCTCGCCGGGGTGGCGGTGATGGGCGGTTTCATCCACTGGATGGCGCGCACCTACGATGCCAATCCGAGCCTGACGCAATGCATCGTGTTCGCCGCCTACAACGCGACGCCGATGTTCGTCGGCGGGCTCGCGGCGCTCTACCCCAACCTCTGGCTGGCCATGGTCGTCGGCACTGTGGCGGTCTGCTACACGACCTACCTGCTCTACGTCGGCCTGCCGACCTTCATGAACATCCCCCGCGAGGAAGGCTTCCTGTTCTCCAGCTCGGTGCTCGCCGTCGGCCTGGTGGTGCTGGTGGCGATGATCGGCATCTCGGTGATCCTCTGGGGCTTCGGCATGGGGCCGACCTATACCAGCTGAACGCAGCCGCCTTCATCCGCAACCGCGAGGCCGCCCCTAGGGGCGGCCTCGGTGTCTCTGCGCCGGAAAAGGCCGCGCCGAGGCGCCCCGCCGCGAGCGTCCGCTGGGAGGGTTCCGGGGAACGGGACCGACGGACAGGCGCGAGACAGCCCTGACCGCCGTGCGGCTTTCGGCATAATGGCGCGAACAGGAGGTATCGCCCCATGCCCGAATTGATTCTTGCCCGTGTCGACGCCTGCTTCTGCCAGGCCGAGGTCTTCTTCGAACGCCGCCTCGCGCGCCCGCAGGTCAGCCTGCAGCTGCGCGGCCAGAAGGCGGGCGTGGCCTATCCGCGGGAAAACCTGCTGCGCTTCAATGCCCGGCTGTACGAGGAGAACCGCGAGGACTTCCTGCGCCAGACGGTGGCCCACGAAGTGGCGCACCTGGTGGCCTTTCAGCTGTTCGGAATGGGGATCAGGCCCCATGGGGAGGAGTGGCAGCGGATCATGCAGGAGGTCTACGGCCTGCCGGCCAAGCGCTGCCACGACTATGCCGTGCAGCGCCGCCGGGCGACCCACTACCTGTACCGCTGCCAGTGCCCGGACGGCGAGTTTCCCTTCACCGCGCAGCGCCATTCACTGGTGCTGCGCGGTCGCCGGTATCTCTGCCGCCGCTGCCGGGCGGTGCTGGAGTTCAGCGGCGAGCGGCGTCTTCAGTGACCAGGACCGGCTCGGCGGCGGCCTCGACGGCAGCCTCCTTGCCCTGGCTGGCCAGCTCGCGCTGCATCTGCTCGCTGTCCAGCTGGCCGACCCACTTGGCCACCACCACGCTGGCCACGCCGTTGCCGATCAGGTTGGTCAGCGCGCGGGCCTCGGACATGAAGCGGTCGATGCCGAGGATCAGTGCCAGACCGGCCACCGGCACATGGCCGACCGCCGACAGGGTGGCCGCCAGCACGATGAAGCCGCTGCCGGTGACGCCCGCTGCGCCCTTGGAGGCGACCAGCAGCACTGCCAGCAGGGTCAGCTGCTGGGTCATGTCCATCGGCGTATCGGTGGCCTGGGCGATGAACACCGCGGCCATGGTCAGGTAGATCGAGGTGCCGTCGAGGTTGAAGGAATAGCCGGTCGGAATCACCAGGCCAACCACCGACTTGTGGCAGCCGAGCTTCTCCATCTTCTTCAGCATGCGCGGCAGCACCGACTCGGAGGACGAGGTGCCGAGCACGATCAGCAGCTCCTCGCGGATGTAGCGGATGAAGCGCAGGATGTTGAAGCCGTTGGCGCGGGCGATGCCACCGAGCACCACCAGGATGAAGAACACGCAGGTGATGTAGAAGCACAGCATCAGCTGGCCCAGCTGCACCAGCGAACCGACGCCGTACTTGCCGATGGTGAAGGCCATGGCGCCGAAGGCACCGATGGGCGCGACCTTCATGATCATGTTGATAATGCCGAACATCACGTGGGCGATGCGATCGATGAACTCCAGCACCGGACGGCCGAAGTCGCCCATGCGCTGCAGGGCGAAGGCGAAGATCACCGAGAAGAACAGCACCTGCAGGATGTCGCCGTTGGCGAAGGCGCCGACCACGGTGCTGGGGATCACGTTGAGCAGGAAGCCGATGGTGCTCTGCTCGCCGCCGGCCTTGGCATAGGCCGCGATGCTGCTGGCGTCCAGGCTCGAGACATCGACATGCATGCCGACGCCCGGCTGCACGATGTTGATCACCACCAGGCCGATGACCAGGGCCACGGTGGAAACGATCTCGAAGTACAGCAGCGCGATGCCGCCGGTCTTGCCGACCGCCTTCATGTCCTGCATGCCGGCGATGCCGCTGACCACGGTGCAGAAGATGATGGGAGCGATGGCCATCTTGATCAGCTTGACGAAGCCGTCACCCAGCGGCTTCATCGCCTCCCCGGTTTCCGGATAGAAATGCCCCAGCGCGATGCCGACGGCGATGGCCACCAGCACCTGAACGTACAGACTCTTGTAGAAAGGTTGTTGTTGATTGGACATTGCAAGGTCCTCACAAGCGACGCCTGAACTCCTTCCTGGATACGGACGCCACCAGACTGGGTACCTCCCTCCTCCGGGGAGATTCTTGTATCCCCGCAGGCGGGGCTGTCCAATCTGTAAGGCAAGGCATATGCCATTCCGCCAAAATAAAAAAATTCCTTTTAAATCAAAAAACTACAGAACAAAAACCCGGCCACGCAGCCCTGATCGGGCGGATAACCGCCGGCCAGGAGGCGAGATTCCGCCAGCGGCCAGCTAGGATTAGCAGCCATCGCCAGGACCAACGAAAGGGAGACATTCGCATGCATCACTACCTGCCCGGCCTGCTTCTGCTGGCCTTCAGCACCGCCAGTCTGGCGGAGATCCAGACCCGCGAGCTGACCTACCGAAGCGCCGACGGCACCCCGCTGGTGGGCTATTACGCCTACGACGACGCCCTCGAAGGCCCGCGCCCCGGCGTCATGGTCGTGCACGAATGGTGGGGGCTGAACGACTACGCCAAGCGCCGCGCCCGCGACCTCGCCGGCCTCGGCTACAGCGCCCTGGCCATCGACATGTACGGCCAGGGCAAGAACACCACCCACCCCGCCGACGCCCAGTCCTTCATGCAGGCCGCCACGGCCAACGCCGAGAACGCCAAGGGGCGCTTCCTCGCCGGCCTGGAACTGCTCAAGGCCCAGCCACAGACCGACGGCCGGAAGATCGCCGCGATCGGCTACTGCTTCGGCGGCCGGGTGGTGCTGGACATGGCCCGCCAGGGCGTGCCGCTGGCCGGAGTGGTCAGCTTCCACGGCAGCCTCGCCACCACCACGCCGGCCACCCCCGGCAGCGTCAAGGCCCGCGTGCTGGTCGCCCACGGCGAGGCCGACAGCTTCGTCAGCGACCAGGACATCGCCAACTTCAAGCACGAGATGGAGCAGGCCGGCGCCGACTACCAGTTCAACCGCTACCCCGGCGCCAGGCACAGCTTCACCAACCCCGACGCCGCTGCCCACGCAAGCCACGGCCTCGACGTCGCCTACCAGAAGGAAGCCGACGAGCGCTCCTGGGCCGACATGCAGGCCTTCCTCAAACAAGTGTTCCAATGACATGGGAAGAACGATGGCGCCCACGCTCCCGCGTGGGCGCCCGAAAAGCGCCGCCTTCCCCCTATCCGCCCGAGGCCGCCCACGGCAGAATGCCGCGATGACCTTCTCCAGCCCCCTGCCCCCCTGCCTGAGCGAGCCGAGCGAGCGCTGGCCGCTGCCCCTGGCGCTGCCCAATGCCACGCTCAACAGCGCCCGCTTCGACCCGGCCCTGCTGCAAGCGACCGACTTCGCGGCCTGCGGTATCGCGCCGGTTCGCGGCGTGGCCAAGCGCCAGGCCGAATACCTGGCCGGACGCCTCTGCGCACGCCAGGCCCTGCTGCGGCTGACCGGCTTCCCCGGCGTGCCGGTGGTCGGCGAGGACCGCGCGCCGCAGTGGCCCGCCGGGGTGGTCGGCTCGATCACCCACGGTGACGGCTGGGCGGCCGCCCTGGTCGGGCAGGCGGACACCTGGCGCGGCCTGGGGCTGGACACCGAACTGCTGATCCCGGCCGAGCGCGCCGGGCGTCTGGCCGAACAGATCCTCACCCCCGCCGAGCTGCGCCGCCTGCCCGGCACGCCCGAGGAGCAGGCCTGGCTGACCAGCCTGACCTTCTCCCTCAAGGAAAGCCTGTTCAAGGCCCTCTACCCCCTGGTCCGCCAGCGCTTCTACTTCGAGCATGCCGAACTGCTCGACTGGACCCCCGGCGGAGCGGCCCGCCTGCGCCTGCTCGAAGGCCTCGGCCCGGACTGGCCGGCCGGCAGCCTGCTCGAAGGCCAGTTCGTCTGCGAGGGCGAGCGGCTGCTGACCCTGGTCGCCATTCCCGCCTGAAGTCCCGGCCCATACGAAGCATCGCCAGCAAGCTGGCGCCTACCAGGGCGCGGCGACCATCGCTCCGCTCCCTCCAGCCCATGACAGAAAAATTGAAAAACACAAGATATTGTGTTTCTCCTCACAAGCCGGAAATCCTCCTCCGGGCCGCCGACTTTCTCCATATGGACAACAAGCGGCGCAGGCCAGACAGGGCGCGGCCTGCACCGAAATACCCTCCTGTCGCCCACCAACGACCCACACTTTATCCACAGGTTACCCCCATCGCTTAGCCTTGCATTGCCTTCCGAAACGCACCATCTTGTATTACCATCCGCCGCCGCATCTATATGTAGAGGTATGGAGCGGGAAATGGCCCGCTCGTAAGACCTCTGGAAACTCCAGTCGACAGACGTTTCCACCCGGTTTCCCCATGCCACCGGAGTCAAGCTCAGCCAGCCGCCGATGCGGCTGGAATTGTTTTCAGCGGCAGGAATCACACCGACCAGACGAACATGCCGCTAGCGACACCACTACTAGATATTGTGGTTTCGGCTCTTTGGACTAGAGTCAAGTCGCGGCACTGCATTCGAAACACCAGGAGGACGCCCGCCGCAGCGATCCATCCGCCGCCCCGTTGCGGGCCTGCGGCGAAGATATCGCTGTCCTTGGCGTCCGAGCAGACACCTCTCACAATGGAGATCTTCATGCATACCGACGCCACTCGCGAGACCCAGTCGCCCGGCGCACCGCGGACCGCCGAGTCGACCCCGGACTTGGCCACCACCGCGCCCGGCCAGCTGCGGGTGATCAAGCGCAACGGCACCGTCGTTGCCTACACCGACGACAAGATCACCGTGGCCATCACCAAGGCGTTCCTCGCAGTGGAAGGCGGCACCGCCGCCGCCTCGTCGCGCATCCATGAAACCGTCGCCCGCCTGACCGAGCAGGTCAGCACCACCTTCAAGCGGCGCATGCCCTCCGGCGGCACCATCCACATCGAGGAGATCCAGGATCAGGTGGAACTGGCGCTGATGCGCGCCGGCGAGCACAAGGTCGCCCGCGACTACGTGATCTACCGCGAAGCCCGCACCCAGGAGCGCAAGCGCGCCGCCGCCGTCCAGGAAGTCGCCCAGCCGCACCCGAGCATCCGCGTCGCCCGCGCCGACGGCGTCCTCGTCCCGCTGGACATGGGCCGCCTGGATACCATCATCGGCGAGGCCTGCGAGGACCTGGCCGAGGTCGATGGCGGGCTGATCCAGAAGGAAACCCTGAAGAACCTCTACGACGGCGTGGCCGAGAAGGACGTCAACACCGCCCTGGTGATGACCGCGCGGACCCTGGTCGAGCGCGAGCCGAACTACTCCTACGTCACCGCGCGCCTGTTGATGGACACCCTGCGCGCCGAAGCCCTGGGCTTCCTCGGCGTCGCCGAGTCCGCCACCCACCACGAGATGGCCGACCTCTACGCCAGGGCCCTGGCGGTGTACGTCGAGAAAGGCATCGAGTTCGAACTGCTCGACCCGAAACTGCAGGGCTACGACCTGGCCCGACTGGGCGCCGCGATCGATCACGAGCGCGACCAGCAGTTCACCTACCTCGGCCTGCAGACCCTCTACGACCGCTATTTCCTGCACAAGGGCGGCATCCGCTTCGAGCTGCCGCAGGTGTTCTTCATGCGCGTCGCCATGGGCCTGGCCATCGAGGAGCCGCAGAAGGAAGAACGCGCCATCGAGTTCTACAACCTGCTGTCGTCCTTCGACTACATGGCCTCCACGCCGACCCTGTTCAACGCCGGCACCCTGCGCCCGCAGCTGTCCTCCTGCTACCTGACCACCGTGCCGGACGACCTCTCCGGCATCTACAGCGCCATCCACGACAACGCCATGCTGTCCAAATTCGCCGGCGGCCTGGGCAACGACTGGACCCCGGTGCGCGCGCTCGGCTCCTACATCAAGGGCACCAACGGCAAGAGCCAGGGCGTCGTGCCCTTCCTCAAGGTGGTCAACGACACGGCCGTAGCGGTCAATCAAGGGGGGAAACGCAAGGGCGCGGTCTGCTCCTACCTGGAGACCTGGCACCTGGACATCGAGGAGTTCCTCGAACTGCGCAAGAACACCGGTGACGACCGCCGCCGCACCCACGACATGAACACCGCCAACTGGATTCCCGACCTGTTCATGAAGCGGGTGTTCGAGGACGGCCAGTGGACCCTGTTCTCCCCGTCCGACGTGCCGGACCTGCACGACCTGACCGGCAAGGCCTTCGAGGAACGCTACGAGTACTACGAGGCGCTGACCCAGTACGGCAAGCTCAAGCTGTTCAAGACCATCGCCGCCAAGGACCTGTGGCGCAAGATGCTCTCCATGCTGTTCGAGACCGGCCACCCCTGGCTGACCTTCAAGGACCCGTGCAACCTGCGCAGCCCGCAGCAGCACGTCGGTGTCGTGCACAGCTCCAACCTGTGCACCGAGATCACCCTCAACACCAACAAGGACGAGATCGCCGTCTGCAATCTGGGCTCGATCAACCTGGTCAACCACATCAATGACGGCAAGCTGGACAGCGCCAAGCTCGCGCGCACCGTGAAGACCGCCGTGCGCATGCTCGACAACGTCATCGACATCAACTACTACTCGGTGCCGCAGGCGCAGAACGCCAACTTCAAGCACCGCCCGGTCGGCCTCGGCATCATGGGTTTCCAGGATGCGCTGTACCTGCAGCACCTCCCCTACGGCTCGGAGGCGGCCATCGCCTTCGCCGACCAGTCGATGGAAGCCATCAGCTACTACGCCATCCAGGCCTCCTGCGACCTGGCCGAGGAGCGCGGCGCCTACTCCACCTTCGACGGCTCGCTGTGGTCCCAGGGCATCCTGCCGCTGGACTCGCTGGACATCCTCGCCGAACAGCGCGGCCAGAAGTACATCGAGGTGGACCGCTCCAGCACCCTGGACTGGGCGCCGCTGCGCGAGCGCGTGAAGAAGGGCATGCGCAACTCCAACATCATGGCCATCGCGCCGACCGCGACCATCTCCAACATCGTCGGCGTGTCGCAGTCGATCGAGCCGACCTACCAGAACCTCTACGTGAAGTCGAACCTCTCCGGCGAGTTCACCGTGATCAACCCCTACCTGGTCCACGACCTCAAGGCGCGCGACCTGTGGGACGGGGTGATGGTCAACGACCTCAAGTACTACGACGGTTCGGTGCAGCAGATCGAGCGCATCCCGCAGGACCTCAAGGACCTCTACGCCAGTGCCTTCGAGGTGGAGACCAAGTGGATCGTCGAGGCCGCCAGCCGCCGCCAGAAGTGGATCGACCAGTCGCAGTCGCTGAACCTGTACATCGCCGGCGCCTCGGGCAAGAAGCTCGACGTGACCTATCGCATGGCCTGGTTCCGCGGCCTGAAGACCACCTACTACCTCCGCGCCCTGGCCGCCACCAGCGCCGAGAAATCGACCATCACCACCGGCAAGCTCAACGCCGTGTCCTCGGTGATCGACGAGAGCCTGTCCGCCGCCGAACCCAAGCCGGCGCCGGTGCCGCAGGCGTGCAGTATCGACAACCCCGACTGCGAAGCTTGTCAGTGAGTGGCTAATCCGCGGTCCCCAGAGCGGACCCCGCGTCGTTGCGCGGCGGTCCGGCCCCCATCACGTACTTCAGTACGCTCAGGGGCTCCGAACCGCCGCGCGCCTCGCGCTGCCTCGCTCTGGAAACCGCTCGCCCCGAGCTGCCTATCTGCGCGCCGGGGCACAGCAATTCGTAGGGTGGATGCCGCTTTCTGCATCCACCAAGGTCCCGCTCGGCGTGACCTGCGGTTTGACGCCCAATCAAAGATTCGCGCTTTTGCGTGCACCACCCAAAAGCCCCAAACATCCCGACCGGCCATGAGCCGGTCCCCCGATCAGGAGAACCCGCCATGCTCAGCTGGGACGAATTCGATCAACCCGAAGAAGGTGCCGCCGCCAAGCCCACTGCCGCCGCCGCGCAACCGCAGGCCGCCGCCATGAGCCTGGAGCGTCTGGACAGCGTCGGCGACGCCGCCGCCCACGAGGCCCGCGCCGTCACCGCCGACGACTCCGACGCGGTGGCCCGCGCCAAGGCCGCGCTCAACGAACTGGACATCCGCGAAGGCCTCGAAGACCTCGAAGGCGCCGCCGCCCGCGTGCGCGTCGACGAGAAGCGCATGATCAACTGCCGCGCCGACCTCAACCAGCTCGTCCCCTTCAAGTACGACTGGGCCTGGCAGAAATACCTCGACGGCTGCGCCAACCACTGGATGCCGCAGGAAGTCAACATGAACGCCGACATCGCCCTGTGGAAGAGCCAGGACGGCCTGACCGAGGACGAGCGGCGCATCGTCATGCGCAACCTCGGCTTCTTCTCCACCGCCGACTCGCTGGTCGCCAACAACCTGGCGCTGGCCGTATACCGCCTGATCACCAACCCCGAGTGCCGCCAGTACATCCTGCGCCAGGCCTTCGAGGAAGCGATCCACACCCACGCCTACCAGTACTGCATCGAGTCGCTGGGCATGGACGAGGGCGAGATCTTCAACATGTACCACGAGATCCCGAGCGTCGCGAAAAAGGCCTCCTGGGGCCTCAAGTACACCCGCTCGATCTCCGACCCGACCTTCGACACCGGCACCCCGGAAACCGACCGCCAGCTGCTGCGTAACCTGATCGCCTACTACTGCGTGCTGGAAGGCATCTTCTTCTACTGCGGCTTCACCCAGATCCTCTCCATGGGCCGCCGCAACAAGATGACCGGCACCGCCGAGCAGTTCCAGTACATCCTGCGCGACGAGTCCATGCACCTGAACTTCGGCATCGACATGATCAACCAGATCAAGATCGAGAACCCGCACCTGTGGGACGCCGACATGAAGGACGAAGCGACCCAGATGATCCTCCAGGGCACCCAGCTGGAAATCGAATACGCCCGCGACACCATGCCCCGCGGCGTGCTCGGCATGAACGCCGCGATGATGGAGGACTACCTCAAGTTCATCGCCAACCGCCGCCTGAGCCAGCTCGGCCTGCCGGAACAGTACCCGGGCACCAACAACCCCTTCCCGTGGATGAGCGAGATCATGGATCTGAAGAAGGAGAAGAATTTCTTCGAGACTCGCGTCACCGAGTACCAGACGGGTGGTGCGCTGGCCTGGGATTGAAGTAGGGCTAACGAGCTTTGGCTTGCCGCCCATGGTGCATAACGCCCTGAAAGGCACCGGCTTCATGCTGAAGGCCGCAGCCTACAAGGGGTTCGCCGGGATCGGCGAGGGAATGTTATGCACCAGATGGTGTGTTTGCTCACACCATCTGATGTCGAATAGTAGTTAGGCTATTGGAGGTTCTTTGATGTCAAGAAACTTCACCGCAGAAAGCGCTGCGCAGATTATTACCTTGGCGTTCACCCCACTACGTTGCGTCGCAGAGCCTTGGGATTATGGCCACCGCGTCCGCTTTCGCATATTTGATGGTTCAGATAAGCCTGTTTTAACTATTGATGAGTTGGTAAAGCACCAGTTTGCTGATGCGATGAGCCTTGAATCAGCCATAAATGCAGCTCGTAGCATTTTGCGGGAGCGTGGCTTTTCCCTTGCCCCTTGGGTATTTCCAAAATAAGTCAGCACGAAGCCTAACGCTTGAATTAAGTCGACCCCTTCGC
The DNA here is from genome assembly GCF_002220155.1 of Azotobacter chroococcum. Classification (NCBI taxonomy): domain Bacteria; kingdom Pseudomonadati; phylum Pseudomonadota; class Gammaproteobacteria; order Pseudomonadales; family Pseudomonadaceae; genus Azotobacter; species Azotobacter chroococcum. Next base: position 2,848,635 of record NZ_CP011835.1, read on the forward strand.
GGCTCGACTTAATTCAAGCGTTAGCACTGATCGAGTCAGTGCCGACACAACAAGCTTGGAGGTACAGGTACACATTGAAGTGAACGTCGCAGTCTCGCTTGGGTTGGAAGTCTTCGCTTCTATCTTTGGCTTTATTGCAATCGCTCCGGAGGTGTTTATGAAAAACTCAATCGCTTTCTTTACTTCGGTAATGGCATGTGTTTGGTGCGGAATTGCGTTCCTGCGGAGTCTCTGGCGAGAGAAAATTCCAACCCAAATGAGAGATTAACGTTCATGAATTTGTGCCACTTGCCAAGAGAGAACGTAGGGGGTTCGATTCCCCCTCTCCGCACCAACTCTATGGCGTGTAGGCATAAAGCGCTAGCACGTCATTCCAGCGGACCGTCAAAAGCTGCGCTTTTGCCGCCCGCTGAATTCCAACGTTAGGCCGCCCCCGTACTGCCATGTCCGATACGAAGATTCAACCCGCAGCGATAACAAAGCCAATGCAGCTTCTAGCCGCGTGGCTCGTAGGCTTGCTTGCAATTGATAGCTGCTTCTTGCTGGCAGCGACGAAATTCCCGCCGTCGAGCATCGAGTCAGCTGCGCTCACTTGGGCTTCGATAGTTAACGTGCCGCTGTTCTTGGGCGCACTGTTCTTGCTTCAAACAAGGTTCCGCCCTGAGCTGCAAGAAGACCTCTACTATTCCACCTACATCAACCAGAAGACAAACGAAGCTGTTTCGGTGTCACGAGATGAGCAAAGGCTCGCAACGGTACTTGGCCGAATCGAACGGATTGAGAATCTACTGAAGGCAGCTTCGACGGAACTGCTTACCCGTGACCACAAGAATCCTCTCTTCGGCGTTACCTTCGGAATCAACGAACACTTCCCAGACAAACAAGATCTCTCATCGAAACTCCTGAGTATGGGGATCGATCGTCATACTTGGTTCGGTGGAGACGAACCGCCGAAGGGGCGTGTGATCTCAGTGTCCGAGCACCTTCCTAAGGAAACTCAAGAAGCCGTACTTGCACTAGCAGAGACGCTTGGTTTTACTCGCTACAATTTCTTCGACAATCAGATGGAAGAGGCTGAAGAGGATGTGCTGATTGGATCTTATGGCACGGGAGACAGAAGAATTCCACACACTGCGGCCTAACAATTCCTATATGGACTCTCCCCACAAGTGGTGAGTAATGCTGTTTCAACCCTGTCGTCAGTGCGGTTGCATTCGTATATCCGGCCTTCCATGGGCGTTGCCGCCCGGGCCATTCTGTAGTTCGCGCAGCGGGGGCCAAGCGCTCAATCGATCACCAGGATCAGCATTGTTATCGGCCTTGCTCCGCTGCAGGACTCGCCTGTTCCGACAGCGAGTAGCCCGGACATCCTTGGTGGAAAATCGCTTCGCGAGTTTTCCACCCTACGCGGAGTTGCGGCCACGTAGGGTGGACAACGGCGCAGCCTTGTCCACCAATCAAGCAGGCAGCGGCCCACAAGATCAGTTCCGTAAGGTGGACAACGCTCCGCTTGTCCACCGAGCATGGCCATGGCAGGCACGAGGCTCAGGGAGGCAGCCCATGTCCAACTACCGCCGCGCCCGCGTGCCGGGGGCAACCTACTTTTTCACGGTGAACCTGCGCGATCGGCGCAACGACCTGCTGGTGCGGGAGGTGGACCTGCTGCGCGCCACGATACGGGCGACCAAGGCGCGTCATCCCTTCCACATCGATGCCTGGGTGGTGTTGCCGGAACACATGCACTGCATGTGGACGCTACCGCCGGGCGACAGCGACTTCGCCCTGCGCTGGAAGGTCATCAAGTTCGCCTTCTCCAGACGCCTGCCGGATGACGAGACGCGCACGGTCGCACAGGCCGCCCGTGGCGAACGCGGCATCTGGCAACGGCGCTACTGGGAACACCTGATTCGCGACGACCTCGACTACCAGCGCCACTTCGACTACCTGCACTACAACCCGGTGAAACACGGGCATGTCGCACGGGTGGCGGACTGGCCGTGGTCGAGCTTCCACCGTGCGGTGCGCGAGGGGATCTATGCGCCGGATTGGGCGGGCGATGGAGGCGATGGTCGGGCGGGAAGTTGGGGCGAGTGAAGCGGGAGTCGGCGCGGTCGTGGTGGAAAATCGCTGCGCGAGTTTTCCACCCTACACAAGACGATGCTCCGGGCGACGGCGAGAAGTGCCCCCTGGCCTGGAACGACTCAGAGCTTCACACAGGCAAAAAGAGCATTCCCCGAGGTTCCGTTCCAAGGAATGAGCTTTTCGTAATCATGCTCGAACACATGGAGCTCGAAGTACGGTTGCAGAAGCGCCTGCAACTCATCGAAGCCCACCGCGACCATGGGGTGTTCGTCGTGCCACACCTGGGTTTCGCCCGCCACGCTCCGTTCGATACGCAGTTTGAGCGACTGCCGCTCGCCCTGGCCGGCGTAGTTCCAAGCGGAACTGAAGCGGAACAGGCCGTCATCGTGCCGTGCGGTGTGCGTCACGAATGAAGCGTTGTTGATTTGGTGCTTGTCGACCGCGTTGAAGCAGAAGAGCCCGTTGGCGGCCAGTGCGCGGTGCGCGCTGGCGATGCATGCCTTCAGCCTGTCGATTCCGCCGCTGTAATGGATGGAATACAGAAAGCAGGTGATCAGGTCCTGCGGCTCGTCCACCCTGAAGGCGCACATATCCTGGCGGGAGAATTGCGCCTCCGGACAACGCATGACGGCGCGGTCCAGCATCGGCTGGTTGATGTCGAGGCCACTGCCCGAATAGCCGGCATCGATGAAATGGCGGACATGCGGCCCGGTTCCACAGGCCAGATCGAGATGCCGGCGCCCGCCATTGCCGAACAGTTGCTGCAGCCGGTGAACGCAGTGGCTTTGCGCCTGGTAGTCGATATCGGCGCACATCAGGTCGTAATAACCGGACAAGTCGTTATAAAGGGCATTGCCGGACATGATGGCCTGATGTTCCAAGCGGAGCGTGGGGGCGCGCATCATAGCCCAACCCAGGCATGGGAGGCATTTTGATCACTCCCACCTCGCCCCATGACGCAAAGCGTTACCCACCCGGCTCCCACGCAGGAGCGTGGGAGCCATCGGGGATCGAGAGTCGGGGATCGGCTTCTGCACGGTGAACCGATCGAATGATCGTTCCCACGCTCCCGCGTGGGAACGCCCGCCCGGACGCTCCGGCGTCCAAGCATGGGGTACAAGGAGGCACCCATGGGCCGCAGCCGCTATGTGATTACCGAACCGGACCTTCCGCACTTTCTCACCTGCACGGTGGTGGACTGGCTGCCGCTATTCAGCCGCCCCGCCCTGGTCGACATCCTGCTGACCTGCTGGCGCTACCAGCAGCAACACCAGGGCCTGCGGCTCTACGGCTACGCGGTGATGGAGAACCACCTGCACTACCTGGCGCAGGCCGGAGACCTGCCCCGCTGCGTGGCCAGCTTCAAGTCCTTCACCGCCCGCCGGATCGTCGAGCACCTGCACAGCATCGGCGCAGCGCAAGCGCTGGATCGGCTGCGGGCGGGCAAGAAGACGCACAAGCACGACCGAGATTTCCAGTTCTGGCAGGAGGGCAGCCATGCGGAGCTGGTGTGCAGCGAGGCGGTGATGCGCCAGAAGCTGGACTACATCCACCACAACCCGGTACGGCGCGGCTATGTGGAACGGCCGAAACACTGGCGCTATTCCAGTGCGAGGAACTATGCGGGAGCGCCGGGGCTGCTGGAGATTGCGGACTGGAGCTGAGGGGAAATGCGCGTTCCCACGCGGGAGCGTGGGAACGATCACCGAGCGAGGCAGCAGCTCAGCGGCAGTTGCCGGCGCAGTTTCCCCGGGCGCAGGCCGGGGGTTCCGGGTTCTTCAGTGCCCGGCTGTTGACCACGCCGGCTGCGCTCATCAGCTTGGTTACCGGCGCGTCGTTCGGGATCGACGGGTCTTCCGCCAGCGTGCTGGCGGCGCGCAGTTCGCCCCAGGTTTTCGGGCTCAGGGCCATCGGGTGCTGGACTTCATACACCTGACCGTTGGCTTCGCAACGGTAATCGTAGGTCGGCATGGGTATTTCTCTCGCGGTAGATGCGTGCATCGGCAATCTGCGACAGCCGGCTTGAATGGCAGGAGCCGGCTGCCATGCCCCTTCCCGTGCTGGAGAGGGGGAGACAGGGCAGGATTGTACGCCGCACAGGGCGCCGTGGCCCAGTGACACCGCGGCAGACAACCGCGCAGCAAGTCGCCCGGACATCCCTGGTGGAAAACCGCTGCGCGGGTTTTCCACCCTACGGAGGAGTGTTCGATCCGCCAACGGCAAAATCCGTCACACCGACTTCAGCTCCAGCAACACGAACCCGCACACGATGCCGGCCAGGGCAATCAGATAACCGATCCGATAGGCACGATTCTTCTGTGCCTGGCGAACGGGGTCCAAGGGTTTCTTCTTTCTCACAAATCCACCTGCATCTCGATAAAACCAAAACGAATGCGCGGCGACCGGCGGCTCTCGCGAGCCGGTGGCAGCGACTCCACGGCAGGCGGACCCGCCCTGCGCGACGCGGTCCTTTGTAGGGCGACCAAGCCGGCTTGTCCAGCCGGACGAGCCCCGTCCCCGCCCAGCCTGTATCGCGAGCAGCCCGGGCATCCCCGCCGGAAAACCGCTGCGCGGGTTTTCCAGCCGTCCCCGTTTCCCGCATCCACAAACGAAAAGCCCCGGCACCTGGCCGGGGCTCCCCCAAACGCTCGCGCCTTCTACGCGACGCCGATCCTCTTCGCGAACGCCTCGATATCCACATGGTGATCGAGCACCTCGCCGGAAGCCATCTCGATCAGGTACAGGCTTCCCAACTCCCCGTACCTGTCGCTGTCGGGCTGACAGCGCTTGATCTGCTGCTCCCCTTTCGCTGCCAGAAAATGATTGACCCTGGCCAACAATGCCAGGTTTACCCCTGCCGTGCTCATGCCTGTCCCCAGTACCGGATCATCGTGGGGCGACAGGATGGGCGAAAGCGCTATATCGTTCAAGATATAAAAAATATCCAGCGGAGCCCGATCTCCCCTGCGCCGCATGCCCCATGGCGTTTCGATCATTCCGCCCGCACGCCCATGAGCGGCGGGCCGCTACATCAGCGCGTCGATCAGCATCGCATTGGTGTAGATCAGGCTGCCGTCGCTGGCGCGATGGCCCACCAGGTGGAACTGCCCGCGCCGGTCATCCTCCCTCAGGTAGACCCGCAAGTGGCAATCGGACAGTGGCCCGCATTCGGGCGGGGTGACCAGTTCCAGGGTACCCAGGTCGACATCGACCAGTGTCTCGGCTTCGCCAGTGTTCTGCAGGCGCTCCTCGGCCCGTTCCAGATGCACGCGGTCGTTGCCGCCGATGTAGAAATGGATCAGCCCCATGGGAACCGATTTTTCGGTGGGTTTGGTCTTGCACCAGCTCTCAATCTCGAAGCTGCTCATCGTGAGTTCTCCCGAGCCGAGTGAAAAGATGGGGCCTATGCCCGCCATTCAGAATAGTCACACCGGGCGACGCTGCACCATTGCCTGCCCGCCGAGCACTCAGGGCGCCCCGAACAGCGCCGTCCAGTAGATCCCCGCATCGCTCTTCGGATCGGCCGCGTAGGCCGCGCCCAGCTCGCGGAACTGCGGGTTCATCAGGTTGGCGCAGTGACCGGGGCTGGCCAGCCAGCCGTCGACCACCTTGCTGGCGCTGTCCTGCGCGGCGGCGATGTTCTCGCCGACCAGCCCGCCGGCGTAGCCGGCCAGTTCCGCCCGGTCGCTCGGGGTGCGGCCGTCGCGGTCCTTGTGATCGAAGAAGTTGCCGTTGGCCATGGCCCGGCTGTGGGTTTCGGCCGCCGCTCCCAGCACGGCGCTCCAGGCCAGCGGCTCTGCCGCGGCGAACTGCTGGCCGCCGCACTGGCGCGCCTGCGCGCGGGCGGCGTTGATCTGCTCGAGCAGCTTCTGTCCTTCCGCCTGCCAGTCGCCCATGCGCCCGGCCAGGAGCGGCCGCGCCAGCACGATGCGCCAGTCGCGCTCCGCGCGGCTGATGCCGATATCGACGAACTGCGGGTCCAGCAATACCTGGCAGTAGCTCTGTTGCAACGTCTTCATGGCAGCCTGCGCGTCGCGCGGCCCGGACAGGCTGATCGACTGTGCGTTGACCAGCGGGTAGGCCGCGAGGCTCAGGGCCTCGCGCAAATCCCCGACGACCCCGGCCGGCAGGAGCAGCCGCGAATCCTCCGCCAGCGGCGGAAGTTCCCCGGACGCCTGACCGGCACAGCTCTGCACCTGCGCCCGGTAGACGTTGATCGACTCCACCAACCGCGCCTCCTCGTCGGCCCCGGCAGCGGCGGCGAACAGCAATCCCAGCGACAGAGCGGCAAGCCGCACCACGAATGAAGCAATGCGCATGAAAACCTCCTTGATCCGTCTGCATCCATGATGCGCGATTGCGGGCCTTCTGATCACGCGCGGGGTTTTGATCGCTCCCAAGCGGCACCGTGACGCAGAGCGTCACCTACTCCGCTGCCCACGCAGGAGCGTGGGAGTGATCGGGCGCGGAAGTCTGGAAACCAGCCAATAAAAAACCGCCGGCAGGCCCAGCCTGCCGGCGGTTTATTCTGCTGCGGACTCAGGCGATGCGCAGCTGCTCCTCGGCGAGGAAGTCCTCCTCCAGCAAGCGGTCACGACTGGCCACGCTGCCGGCGACTTCAGCACCGCCGGTGATGCGCTTGTTGCGCTGCTTGCCGAGCCGGTGGGCCAGGGCATGGCCGAGCTTTTCCATCGCGCCGTCCAGGGCGAATTCCAGGGACTCGGCCTTGTGGGTCACCGACAGCGGCTGGCGCCCCTTGGCACGTGCCTCGATCTGGCAGCGCTTGTCATTGGCCCCGGCCTTGTTGCCGTTCTCGTCGTTCAGGTGGATGACCACGCGGGTCAATTCCTCGTCGTAACGCTCGAATTTGCTGGCGACAGTTGCACGGACCCAGCCGGCCAGGCGGGCACTGCCTTCGATATGGTTATCGCTGTGAACCTGGAGTTGCATACGCCATTCCTTATTCAACCGATCAGCAATGGTGCCGCGTAGTACTAATGCGACGCCTCCAGACTACGCCAAACCGAGGCGCTTGGAAGGCCCTGCTGCAGAAAAAAATACTCGTTGCTGACCTGCATCAGAAGTCCGCAACAACGACTGCGGCGGGTATGGACGCGGAATCCGACGCCGGCCTAGGATCGATTTTTTCAATCGCCTCCAGGCTTCACTGTGATGCAGAGCGTCATGCCCTGCTCCCACGCAGGCGCGTGGAAACGATCAAAAGCCGCACAACGCAGCTACAATGGCACGCTTGTTTCGTACCGAATCTTGAAGCCATGTCATTACCCAAGCACCATCTGGAACTGCTGAGCCCGGCACGGGATGTGTCCATCGCCAGGGAGGCCATTCTGCATGGCGCCGATGCCGTGTATATCGGCGGTCCCAGCTTCGGTGCGCGGCACAATGCCGGCAACAGCGTGGCGGAGATTGCCGGTCTGGTGGAATTCGCCCATCTGTTCCGCGCCCGGGTGTTCGTCACCCTCAACACCATCCTGCACGACGACGAGCTGGAGCCGGCCCGCCAACTGATCGGGCAGCTGTACGATGCGGGTATCGATGCGCTGATCGTGCAGGACATGGGCATCCTGGAGATGGACATTCCGCCCATCGAGCTACATGCCAGCACTCAGACCGACATCCGCACCCTGGAAAAGGCGAAGTTCCTCTCGGATGCCGGCTTTTCCCAGCTGGTGCTGGCCCGCGAACTCAGCCTGCAGGAGGTCCGCGCTATCGGCGCGCAGGTGGACTCGACCCTCGAGTACTTCATCCATGGCGCGCTGTGCGTGGCGTTTTCCGGGCAGTGCTACATCTCCCATGCGCAGACCGGGCGCAGCGCCAACCGGGGTGATTGCTCGCAGGCCTGTCGCCTGCCCTACACCCTGAAGGACGACCAGGGGCGCGTGGTGGCCTACGACAAGCACCTGCTGTCGATGAAGGACAACAACCAGAGCGACAACCTGCGCGCCCTGATCGATGCCGGCGTACGCTCCTTCAAGATCGAAGGGCGCTACAAGGACATGAGCTACGTGAAGAACATCACGGCCTATTACCGGCAGCGGCTGGATGCAGTCCTTGCCGAGCGTCCCGAGCTGGCCCGCGCCTCCAGCGGCATTACCGAGCACTTCTTCGTGCCGGACCCGGACAAGACCTTCCACCGTGGCAGCACGGATTACTTTGCCACCGAGCGCAAGGTCGATATCGGCGCCTTCGATTCACCGACCTTCACCGGCCTGCCGGTGGGCGAGATCCTCAAGGTCCGCAAGAGGGATTTCATCGCCAGCACCACGGAGCCGCTCGGCAACGGCGACGGCCTGAACGTGCTGGTCAAGCGCGAGGTGGTGGGGTTCCGCGCCAGCGTCGTCGAGCCGCTCGAGCACTTCGAGCAGGACGGCAAGCCCCACTGGCAGTACCGCATCGAGCCCAACGAGATGCCGGCGGAACTGAAGCAGCTGCGTCCGCAGCATGCGCTGAACCGCAACCTGGATCACAACTGGCAGCAGGCGCTGCTGAAGACCTCCGCCGAGCGCCGCGTGGCGGTCCGCTGGCACGTCCAGCTGAGCGAAGAACGACTCGTCCTGACGGTAACCAGCGAGGAAGGCATCGGCGCCTCGGTGGGCCTCGCCGGGCCGTTCGGTCTGGCGAAGAAGCCGGAGCAGGCGCTCGCCCAGCTCGGCGACCTGCTCAGTCAATTGGGCACCACCCTCTACCATGCCGAGGGCGTGGAGATCGACGCGCCGCAGGCCTTCTTCGTCCCCAATTCGCAGCTCAAGTCCCTGCGCCGCGAAGCCATCGACGCGCTGACTGCCGCGCGCCTGGCGGCCCACCCGCGTGGCGGCCGCAAGCCGGTCAGCGTGCCGCCGCCGGTGTATCCGGAATCGCACCTGACCTTCCTGGCCAACGTGTACAACGAGAAGGCCCGCGCCTTCTATCACCGCTACGGCGTGCAGCTGATCGATGCGGCCTACGAGGCTCACGAGGAAACCGGCGAGGTGCCGGTGATGATCACCAAGCACTGCCTGCGCTTCTCCTTCAACCTGTGCCCGAAGCAGGCCAAGGGCGTGCAGGGCGTACGCACCAAGGTCGCGCCGATGCAACTGGTGCATCAGGACGAGGTGCTGACCCTGACCTTCGACTGCAAGGCCTGCGAAATGCACGTCGTCGGCAAGATGAAAGGCCACATCCTCAACCTGCCACAGCCCGGCAGCACGGCCAGCATCGTCGGCCACATCAGCCCCGAGGATCTGCTCAAGACCATCAGGAACAGGCCGCAGCGGTGATCCTGGCTGCGCCTCTGCCTTTGCTCGTTCCCACGCTCCCGCGTGGGAGCGCCACTCCGGGCGTTTCGCTGTCCATGCGCGTGCCGGAAAACCGCCGCGCGGCTTTTCCACCCGCAGCGCTACACGCTGCCTACCGACCGGGTGACCCTTTCCGGTAAACGCTGGCGTGCCAGTAGCCCCGCATCAGCAGATGCAACGGCCCCGCCCAGCCGCGTTTGCGCAATTGCCGCGCGATGAGGACGTTCATGATGCCGTGCCCCATCAGCAACACGCTGCCATGCGCCTCGGCCAGCTGGATAAGCCGCTCCGCCGCCGCGCCGGCCCGCTTGTTCGACTCGCCGATGGGCTCGGTGTGCCGGGCGAAGCCGCAGAACCAGGCGCTGCGAAACAGCAAGCGCCACAGGGAAGGCGGCAGCCGCGGGAACGGCCAGTCCAGATAGGGCAGATGGGCTTCGGCGAACAGCGGGTCGGGCTGCAGGCAGCAATCCACGTCCAGAAAAGCCCTGGACTGCACGCAGCGCGCAACGGAACTGCACACCACCGCCCCTGCCGCGCGGGCGAGCGAGACGAGCCTGTCGGGCACCTCATGGCCGGCCACGTCCGCCTTGTTGTAGCGCTCGAGCCAGCCCTTCATCTGCGCCGGGGTGCACCAGCTCGCCGCGGAATGCTCGGGCCGGCCGTGGCGCACCAGGATGATCTGCATGGATAGCCCTCCCTTTGTAGTGTATTAAAAAAAACACTACAAAACCATTGACACAACCATGCCTGTCCTTGGATGATGAAATCGCTTCCCTAACAGGGAGCCCTGGTAAGGGTGTTCGCAGCTTGCTCGGCCCACTCGCCGAGCCCTCGCGACTGTACTGCCCACAAGGCAGACTGATGAAGTTGACTGGCAGTAATCGTCATTTGGCGGCGAGAAGTGCTGGCGAGACATTCTGATGATGCTTGTGGCTGGCCGTACAACCCCTCACGGTCCGCTACCCCGCATCATCCGATACTCGCCCCCCTCCTCCCCTCGTGATTCTGTCAGAGCTTCCCCAGGCTCTGCCTCGTGTAGTTAGCTAAGATCAGCGCTACATAAGGCTCATGTTGTGATCTGAACCCAGCTGGCACGGCATGCAGGCCAGCGTCCCGATCCTCCCGGCGACGGACGACTGGCCTGAAACCGAACGACAGCACACGTACTTCGCAAAACGTTCGATCAATAGAGGACCTTGCACATGAACCTGAACACCGCACTCTCCCCCGAGGACCTGGCTCAACTGTTCGCCCAGCACAAGGATAAGGAAAGCCACATCCTGTGGGTCAGCGAGTCTGGCGAAGTCCGTCTCGATCGTCTTCCGGCCGGCATGGAGGAAGAGGAATTCGAGAAATGCGTCCCCACCATGCGCGTCAGGCTCAGAACCTACCGCCAGGGAAAAGGCTACGTCGGCAAAAAGGCCGCGGCCGACAGGGACTTCATCGGGCGCGTTCACCAGACCCTGACGGAACACTGGCGCGTCGCGCGGAGCAATCCCGGCGTTCACTACCTGGACAGGTACTGCTGATCTGACAGCCGCGGTACGCACACCGCCCGACCGAGGCCCGTGTCCGCCGGGCTTCGCGCCCCGGGCAGGCTTCCCTCTTGATAGCTCCCACGCTCCCGCGTGGGAGCGCCTCTCCGGCGCTCTCCAGCTGGCTCGCACAAGCACTCTCCGCTAGCCGGCCAACGCCGCCCCGCTCCCGTACTAGACTGGAATCAATTCCACAACCAAGGACCACGCCAGGGAGGTGACGATGCACGACCCGCGCAGTCCCCACTGATCCACTCCCCCTTTCCCTGGAGAGCGACGCCATGAGCAAAAGCCACGAATCGCACAAGGACACCAAGAAGAAACCGCTGAAGAGCGCCCAGGAAAAACGCCAGGCCAAGCGCATCAAGAAGTCCGAGCACACCCTGCTGGGCAGCCACGCCGCCACCTCCTGAACAGCGGCATGACCCGGCGCCGCGCGCCGGGTCGCAGGGCCTGACATCCTGCGCCCCGAGAACTTGCATGGCCGCCACATTAGGGTAGGCTGAGCGCCCTCATCGAACAGGAGTATCCCCATGGCCCGCGCCACCGCCCGTCACATTCTGGTTCCCACCGAGGCCAAGTGCCTCGAGCTGAAAGCCGCCATCGAAGCCGGCGCCGACTTCGCCCAGGTCGCCCGCGACAACTCCACCTGCCCATCCGGCCGCAGCGGCGGCGACCTCGGCTCGTTCGGCCCGGGTCAGATGGTGAAGGAATTCGACACCGTGGTGTTCAGCGCCCCGCTGAATGTCGTGCAGGGTCCGGTCAAGACCCAGTTCGGCTACCACCTGCTCGAAGTCACCAGCCGCCAGGATTGAGCCGGCAGGCGTCGCGCCGGGACTTCGTGGCCCGGCGCTGGCACCTCCATGACCGCCGGCCTGACACTCCGCCGCCCCCGCCATGCCCCCATATTCAGCACTACGGACTGCCTGCACCGAGCGCCCTGCCGCCGTTCATCAAGGCGAAGCAGCGCGGCTGCCTTTCGCGCCAATAGCAGGCCAGCGGAAAGAGCGATCGCCAGGGTGACGAGGACGCTGGCCAGATAGTGCGCCAGCATCCAGCCGTCCGTCGGAGCCGGGATCAGGCGCCAGAGTTGGATCTTCACCGCTGCGATGAAGGGAAAGTGCATGGCGTAGAGGAAGAAGGCCAGGCCGCCGTAGCGTGCAAGGGCGGCGCCCGCCGGGGTCACCGCCAGTTGCAGGACGATCCCCCAGCATGCCAGCACGCCGATCAGGCGCATGGCCCGAGTCGCCGCGTTCAGCCACTCGGGATGCGGACCTTCCCCGCCCAACAGCAGGGGAGCCGCGGCCCGCAGCGCAACGAGAACGAGGTAGGCCAGCAGCGAAACCAGCGTCGAGCGCAGTCCCACTTCCAGCGCCATGCCGCGCATCCGCAGCCAGCCCCCCAGATAGAAGAAGAACACCACGTCGGCGCGAAAGAAGATCCGCAGGTCGCTGTCGGCCATCCACGCCAGCCCCAGCATCGCCAGGCCCAGGCTGGGCACATGGCGCAGCGACAACCACAGGAGCGGGCTGACCAGGACGGTCACGCACAGGTCGCGCACAAACCAGAACTGGAATCCCACCGGGTGCCGGGTGAGGCCGAATACGGCGTTGAGGTAGTCGAACCAGCCGGCACGCTCGAAGCGGATATTGAGCGCATCGAGCAGCGGGGCATCGGGGCGCCAACTGAACAGGAGCAGCAGCATCGCCAGGAATATGGCGTTCCAGAACACCAGCGGAAGATACAGGGACGTCAGGCGGCGCCGGATACGCCGCGCCAGCTCGAGGTGGGCGGCGTGACGCTCCTCCGCGAAGGAAAAGAACAGCCAGCCAGAGATCAGGCTGAGCAGGGGAACCGCGCTGAAAAAGAAGAACAGGATGAAGCTGTTGACGAAGGTCGCCAGCGGATGGTGCACGACGTCCATGCCGTAGAACGGGGAAACGGGCGAGTTCGGATACTCCAGGTAATGCAGGAACACCAGGCCGACGATCAGCGTGATGCGCGCCAGTCCGATGGACTGCGAGAGTTCCCGTGCGCCCAGCGGGCGTGCATCGCGACGCAGCCACCGCGCAAAGCCATCGCCGAACTTCACTGCCTGGAGTTTCACTGACGTGTCCTCCATGGTTGATGATCAGGGGCGAGTCATTGGTTGGGGGACGGACACTCCGCTGGCCGGCCTCATCCCTCAGGTACAGGCTCCCGTGGCTGTCCACACTCCCGGGAGTCCGGGTTTCCAGTTAGCTCCAAGACCGGCCGAGGCCGGCCTCAGGGTGTCGTCGCGAATGGTGCGCATCACGGCCTTGAGGGATTCGGTCGGCGCAATATCGATGGCCTGCTCCATCAGGGCCGCGCCGCGAGACTTGTCGCCCCGGCGGTAATAGGCCTGCCCCAGCCCCATGGTGAACTCGACTTCCATGATCCTGCGCACTTCGCCGGGCCAACCGGGGTAGCTGGCATTCAGCGTCAGGGCCTCGCCGAACAGGCTGATCGACTCATCGTAAGCCCCCTGCATCAGCCTCACTCGGGCCAACTGAGCATAGACTGCCGGCCCGGCAATCGGGTCGGTTTCCAGAAGCAGCCTGGTGTAGCGCTCGGCCTTGGCCAGCACAGCCTTGTCGGGCGCCTTGCCGCTGGCGGACGCCTGCTTCAGGTAGGCGGCAGCCAGCTTGCGGTAGAGATTCGGCCGGTCATGGTAAGAAACCCCGCCTTCAAGGGCCTCCTCGAAGGAGGCCGCTGCCTCGGCGTTCTGCCCCAGCCGGAACTGGCTGGTGCCCAGGAAATCCAGCAGTTGCGGGCTGCGCCCGCCCCTGGCCATCTTCTCCTCGAGAAAGGCGACGGCCTCGGCGTCGTGGCGGGCCTCCGCCAGGCAGGCGGCCTTGAGGGATACATGGTCGCGCCACTCTTTACCGGCGGTGTCCGCCGGCTCTTGCAGATCGTCGATCTGCAGGCAGGCCTTGAACCAGCCCTCGTCCTTGAGGGTGTCGATCGGCTCCTTCTGAAAAGGGGCGGCGAGAGCGACATTGCCGATCGACAAACTGGCGGCGATCAAACCACGTGCGAACTTAGACTTCACGCACAGTCTCCTTTGGCTGGCGAATCAGGGAGGAACGAACAAGGAGGCTGGAAATTAGCCGAGCACCAGGACGCTGTAGCCCTGGTCGCGATAGCCGTCGATGTGGACCTTTGGACAAGGCACTGCTTGTCCACCGGCGGCCATGGCAGGCGCCGGGCTCAGCGAATGCCGTGAGGTGAGGCCGGCGAGCGCCAGCCTACAGTTGCAACTGGCGGCTGATCTGCTCGATGCAGGCGGCGAGGCGCTGCTCGGCCTCGCGCAGCTGCTGGCCCTGCTGAATCAGCGGGACACAGAGGTTGAGGGCCGTCAGCACCAGCAGCTCGTCCTTGCTGGCGCCGGGAAAGCGCTGCCGGCTCTCCGCCAGACGCTCCTGGAGCAGGTCGGCGGCCTCCTGCAGGGCGCGCTCCTCGCTGGCGGAAGCCCTGACCGGGTAATCGCGCCCGAGAATCTTCAGGACACGGACGCCACTCTCCTTCATGCGACGCTACTGGCGCCGGCACGCTCTACCAGAGCCCGCAAACGGGCGAGCGTGGCGGCCTGCTTTTCTTCCTGTTCGAGGGCGGCGAGCTGAAGGTTGTCGTTCTCCTCCCTGGCCTGACGCAGATCCTGCTCAAGCTGGCTGCAGTTTTCGGCCAGCGTCCGGTTTTGTTGCAGCAGGTCGGCTACAACGCGTTCGAGTTGCGCGAGGGTCGTTTCAAACATGGTGTTTATCTGGATCCGTGGAGAAACGGGAAGGTTATCTAAGAACACCGGCAAGCGGAAAAGTTTTTGCTTCGAGCATTGCGGCGCCGTGACGCAGCGCATCGCCTGCCCTCGCGTGCCGGAAGGTGAAGCGCTTCGAGCGCCGGCATCAAACATGCCCGAACCAGTGCAGCCAGGCCAGGCGCGCGGCCAGGGCCAGCACCACGCAGATGAACACCGGGCGGATGAACCGGGCCCCGCCGCCAATGGCGGTGCGGGCGCCCAGCCATGCGCCGGCCATCAGGGCGCTGCCCATGGACAAGCCGAGCACCCAGGCCACATGGCCGGTGCCGATGAAAACGCCCAGGGCCATGGCGTTGCTGACGAAGTTCATGGTGCGCGCCACGCCGCTGGCGCGCACCAGATCGAGCGGGTACAGCAGCAGGGTGCTGATCGTCCAGAAGGCGCCGGTACCGGGACCGATGGCGCCGTCGTAGGCACCCAGGGCCAGACCTTGCGGCCACTGGCGCCTTTTCGCGATCGGGGCATCGGGGGCGTGGGCGCTATCCAGCGTGCGGCTGAACAGCAGGTACAGCCCGCAGGCAAAGACGACGACCGGCAGCATCTGGTTGAGCCACCTGGCCGGCAGGTAATGGGCGATGGCGGCGCCCAGCAGCGCGCCGAGGGCGGTGGCGACCAGTGCACCATACCAGTGGCCGGGCTGGAACAGGCCGCGGCGAATGAAGGTCAGGCTGGCGATGGCCGCACCGAAGGTGGAGCTGAGCTTGTTGGTGCCCAGCACCAGATGCGGCGGCAGACCGGCGGTCAAGAGCGCGGGAACCGTGATCAGCCCGCCTCCGCCGGCAATCGCGTCGATGAAGCCGGCGATGAAGGCCACACCCGCCAGGACGGCAAGGGTGGCGGGGTCCATGGCGATCTCGAAGGCAAAGGGCATGGGCTGGCGCGACCTATGGGGAAAGAGCGGCGCGGATGGTAGCGCGCCGCGCCGACTGCCGCGAATGCAAGCGGCAGATACCGGCTTTCCTGGCGGTTGTCGCCCTCATGGCCTGGCCGTGCGCCACAGCTCCGGCCAGTCGTCGGGGGTGCTGCCGGCGCAGCGCTGCATCATCTGCGCGGACTGCAGCTGGAAACGCTCGCCGTCGAACAGCCAGCTGCCCGCGTCACCGCAATCGCCGAGGCCCCTGCCCTTCATGAAGTAGCCGAGCTCCCCGGTGCCCTCGTCGTATTCGACCCAGCCGCCGAGGCCTTCGCCGCCAAGCGGCAGGAGCTCGATGCGCAGCGGCTGCTGTGGATAGGGCGCCTCGCGGGCGACCCGGTAGAGGGCGAAGTTGCAGTTGTAGGCCGCACAGGAGGTCTGGATCAGTACCAGCGCCTCCCGTGTGTTGAGCGCATGGGCCTGTGCCTCGGGCTCCCGGCCGTCCGTGTCGGCCTCCTGCCATTCGCTGCGGGTGGCGGCCAGCACCGCCTGGGCGATGCGCTGGCGCTCGTCATCGGCCAGCGGCACGACACCGGGGAACGGACGCAGCAGCGGCAGCGGCGGCGCCTCCGGCACCTCGCGGTCGTCACGCTCGCCAGGGCGGTACAGCGCGCCGCGGGTGTCGAGCCGGCCCTGCACCGAGTCCATCAACAGCAGCGCCGCAGAAAGGCCCGCGAGGGAAACCTCGGCCTCCTCGCCTGTCGTCACGTCCAGGCGCAAAGTCTCGCCGTTGCGCCACTCGGCCAGCAGCGCGCACGCCGTATCGCCCTCGCCGCTGAGCGTCACTGTGTCCTCGCCCGCCTCGCGCTGCAGGGCATCCATAAGCGCATCCGGCAACGGGCGGTCGTCGGTCGACAGCGGGAAGTGCCCGGCCTGCCCGGCGTAGGTCAGGCGAACCCGCGGCTGGGCCTTGGGGCCGGCATCGCGGCTGACCACCAGGCGGAGCGGGCTGAAGCCGAAGGCCGCGGCGCTGATGGCCTGGCAGCTGCGCAGGTTGTCGCAGGCCACCACCCAGTCCTTGATCTCGCGGTACAGGGGCACCGGCTCCGGCGCCGCCTGGGCGGCGCTTCCGAGCAGGATCAGGATCAGGGGCGACAGACGCGGCATGGGAACTCCATTCTTCATGGGGCGGTTTTGCCGCGCATCTTGCGCGCCGGGCCACGACGCCACAAGCGCGCCCCTTGGATGCTTCCGGCTGCAGACGAATGCCGGACCGCCCTCACCCTGCGCTCGATAGCGGCATTTTTGCAGCGAAACGCCAGCACTTCCCTGCTGGTACCGTCAGGATAAACAGCGACATCCTGATCTATGCTCCCCTCGCCATAACCAAAAACCGGAGGGAACTCCCATGGGTCTGTTCAGCAAGATTCTCCATTCGCTCGGTTTCGGCGCGAAAGCCCAGTCGGCAGAGACGGCACCGTCCACCCGCTCGGCGCCCGCCGCCCCGGCGGGCAGCGGTACGGTGGATGTGGTGGGCAAGCTGGAAGGGCTGGCGGCCGGCCATCCGGAAAAGCTCAACTGGCGAACCTCCATCGTCGACCTGCTCAAGCTGCTCGATCTGGACAGCAGCCTGCAGGCGCGCAAGGAGCTGGCCAGCGAGCTGGGCTGCCCGCCGGAGAAGATGGGCGACTCGGCGCAGATGAACATGTGGCTGCACAAGACCGTGCTGCAGAAGCTGGCGGAGAACGGCGGCAACGTCCCGCCCGAGCTGCTCGACTGAAGACCGAGCCCGGCCGGCAGGTGCCGGCCTGCCCGCGAGGCGCTAGAATCGCCCCCTTTCGTTCCCGGGCCGGCCGGGACTCACCCCTCGCAGCGAGAGAATCGATATGGGCGCCCAGTGGAAAGCCAGACCCAAGGAAATTGCCGCCAACGCCAAGGGCAAGATCTTTGGCAAGCTGGTCAAGGAAATCATGATTGCCGCACGCAACGGCGCGGACCCGGACATGAACCCCAAGCTGCGCCTGGCGGTGCATCAGGCCAAGAAGGCCTCGATGCCCAAGGACACCCTGGAGCGCGCGATCAAGAAGGGCGCGGGCCTCTCCGGCGAGGTGGTCAACTACGAGCGCACCATCTATGAAGGCTTCGCCCCGCACCGCGTGCCGGTGATCGTCGAGTGCCTGACCGACAATGTGAACCGCACCGTGGCGGAAATCCGCGTGCTGTTCCGCAAGGGTCAGCTGGGCACCTCGGGCTCGGTGAGCTGGGACTTCGACTACCTGGGAATGATCGAGGCGACCCCGGAGGGAGGCGCCGATCCGGAACTGGCCGCCATCGAGGCGGGCGCCCAGGACTTCGAGCCCGCCGAGGAAGGCGCCACCCTGTTCTACACCGAGCCGACCGACCTGGACGCGGTGTGCAAGGCGCTGCCGGAGTTCGGCTTCACCGTGCAGTCGGCCAACCTCGGCTACAAGGCGAAGAACCCGGTGAGCCTGTCCGGCGCCGAACTCGAGGAGGTCGAGGCCTTCCTCGAAGCCCTGGACAACCACGACGACGTGCAGAACGTCTATGTCGGCCTGAGCGCCTGAGTCCTCACGCGATCGCTCCCGCGCCGCCGCCCGGGAACGATCCCGAACGTATCCAGGCTTGTACTCGCCGGAGCTGAAGCTCCGGCAGCAAGTTCAGGGTGCCTGGCGCCTCAAACTGCATTGGGCTCCCAGATCAGCTCGCCGTCGTCGCGGACCTCGATCACCTTGGTCAGCGCGGCCTCGGCCACCGCGTCGGCTTCGGAGGCCAGATCATATTGATGGCCATTGGCCACCTGATGCACACGGGCGTTTTCGTCGACGCCACGGCGCTTGACGGCAATGACGGCCTGGAAGGCCTTGCCTGCGGGAATGGCCGAGGAAATGGCGTCGAACCTGGTGAAATGCTTGCGGGCCATACGACTCTCCGTTGCTGGGCGCTATGCAGTAATGGACAACGCGAGCCGGGGAAAGCTTCGACGGTCCAGCGGCGGCTGGCTGGATTTCGCGGGTGCTCCTGCAACAGCCGGCCCCAAGCATGACATCGCGGCGACATGCAGCCGTTTACTTGCAAATCCGTGCCACGTATAAACGGAAAAAACTTTCACTCACCCCTTGATGCCACAGGATCCGAACATGGCCGAAAACCCGGTAAACATGGAAATCTTCGACATGGCCGATGAGTTCATCGCCGTTGCCAACCGTCTGCTCGAGGAGGAACAGAAGGATCTGGGGCAGATCAGCGCCGCCATCCGCTACGCCGCGGCCCGCTTCAGCGCCCACGAGGCTGCCTGCCGCTCCGGCGATCTGTCGGTCGACAAGGAAAAGGCTCTCGGCTGGTACAGCGAGCAGTTCAACAAGATGCTGGACGAAAACCTTGACCAGCATATCGAGATGGCTAAACAGCGCTGACAGAGCGCCGGACAGGCGGGATTTCCGAACCCGCCTGCCGACTCCCGCAACACGTCCCGTTACGCCGGCCGCCGGAATACGACCAGCTTGGCCAGCAACCTCTGCACCACCTCGCCACGCTGATTCAGCGTCAGGCTTTCCAGGGCGACGATGCCGCGATCCGGCCTGGAGCGCGACGGCGTGATCGCCTGGATGCAGCTCTCCACATGCAGGATATCCCCCGCCCGGGTCGGCCTGGGCCAGTCGATCTCGCCGCCGGCACCGATCAGCCCGTCGGCCAGTGGCATGCCGCTGGTGACCAAGAGGCGCATGGTGATGGCTGCAGTATGCCAGCCGCTGGCCGCCAGCCCGCCGAACAGGGTCTGCCGGGCCGCATCGTCGTCCAGGTGAAAGGGCTGGGGGTCGAACTGCGCGGCGAAGGCCTTGAGGCCGGCCTCGTCCAGCACGAATTCGCCGCTGCGAAAGCGCGCGCCCACGGCCAGATCGTCCAGATAAAGGGTTGCTTCCCGCCGCATCTCGTTCATGGTGCACTCCTCCTGTTCCATTGCAGGCATCCTCCCGTGCAGGCTACAGCAAGGGCATGGTGTAGGTGACGATCAGGCGGTTCTCGTCGAGGTCGTTGCCTCGGCCGTCGTTGCGCAGCGTGGCGTTGCGCCATTGCAGGCTGAGGTTCTTGAGGACACCGCTCTGGAACACGTAGTCGATGTAGGTATCGCGCTCCCACTCCTCCCCCTTGCTGCCGTCGGCCCGGCGGATGTCGCGGCCGCTGATGTAGCGGGTCATGAAATTCAGACCGGGAATGCCCAGGGCAGCGAAGTCGTAGGTGTAGCGCACCTGCCAGGACTTCTCGCCCGGGTTGGCGAAGTCGTTCACCTGGGCGAAGTTGACCAGGTAGGGGTCGGTTCCGGTGATGTAGGCGAAGCCGGTGTCGCCGATCATCTTCTGATAGCCAAGGCCGAAGCTGTGGGCTGTCAGCTTGTAGACGAACATGGCGTTGATCGCCTTGTTGTCCACGTTGCTGTCGCCGTCGTCGGAGGAGCGCGCAAAGCGCAGGTCCGTCGCCAGAGACTGCCCGGCAGCGATGGGCAGCGAATGGTTCAGTGTGAAGAAGTGCTGGTGGTAGTTGTTGTCCAGGTTGGCATAGTCATAGGCGGTGGTCAGGTTGTCGCTCCACTTGTACTTGACCCCGGCGAAGTCGAACTGGTCGGTGGCATCCAGTCCCTTCATGCCCTTGTTGATCATGGTGATGTCTTCGCTGGCACTGGAATTGCGTTCGATCAGGTGGGTCAGGCGACCGACATTCAGGGTCAGGCCGTCGATCTCCTGGGAAACCAGGCTCCCACCAAGGAAATAAGTGGGAAACAGGCGCGTCTCGTTGGGCATGACCGTCGGCATCTTGGGAAACAGGCTGCCGTAGCGCAGCAGGCTCTTGGAGTAACGCAGCTTGAGCGTGGCGCCCACCTTGCCGTAGTCGTTGGGCACGTCGCCGTCATTGTGCACCGGCAGCAGGCCGGTGCCCGCCCGGCCGGGACTGGAGTCGAGGCGGATGCCCCACATGCCGACGGCATCGATGCCGAAACCCAGTGCGCCCTCGGTAAAACCGGACTCGTAGTTCAGCATGAAGCCCTGGGCCCATTCATCGGCGTGGGACTGTCCCGTGCTGCTGCCGCCTTCCTGGCGGAAATCGCGGTTGTAGTAGTAGTTGCGTATCAACAGGCTGGCCTTGCTGTCGGCGAAGAAATCGGCCAGCGCCAGCGAGGGCGTGCCGCCGCCCAGCGCCAGGCCGGAAAGGGAAAACACCATGCTCCGGAGATGGAAAGTCTTGAACATCGCGTCGTGGTCCTTCTATTTTGTTGTTCTTGTCACGGGCACGGTGGGCATCACCACCGCTCAGCCATGACGGGCCGCCACGCCGGGAATCGCGCAGGCAAAGGCTGCCCGTCACGCCCCATTCGGCTGAATCGGGCGAGTTCCGGTCTTGATCGGAATGTCCGGGAGACGGTCGGCGGTGCGCCTGCCTAGCGACGTGCCGGTCGCGAGCCTGGCCGTACGAGCTCAGGCCCGCCCGCCCCGAGGGACAGCCGCTTCAAGCGTGCTCGATGGGAATTCGGCAGGGGCGCCGGCCAGGGCCGGAAGAAGCGAGAGCGAAAGGCTTGACTGTTACGGCCAGTACCAGTGCGGTCGGACCGGATGGATGGCAACCGTTCAGGTCACCGCCATGACCTTCGATCGCGGGAAGCATCCCCGTGGGGATGACGGCTTTCCGTGCTTGCATGAGTCTTTTTTCCGAATGATTGTTGTGAACTCATTGCCAGAATCACTGCCCGCCGTGCGGCTGGCCAGATCGCCAGCCTGGCGGGATGGCATTAGAGTGGCGGGCGGACAGTGGCACGGCAATAACGCTTGCAGCCTAATTCTGGACATTTGCGGACAGCCAACGGCCAGCGTGATTCCAGGGAAGGTGCATGCGCGCCTGCCTGCGGGAGAAGCATGACGGTCAGGGGTGAAAAAGGCCTGGCGGCTTTTCCAGCCGGTCGTGAAGCGGGATGCCGGCTCGTCAGGCGGCCTGGGGGAAGAGCGGCTTGCCGTGGTCGAGGCACTGGTCGACCAGCCACTTGCCGTGGGCGATGGAGGCGTGCTGGGCCTGTTCCAGCTCGGCCATGAAGGCGTATCCGAGCGGCAGGGGCAGCCGGCGGGTGGTGCGGCCTTCGGGCGTGGTGATCTGGCAACCGCCGGCCCAGGGCATCGGACTGCCCTCATGCTCCAGAACGTCGGCGGTGATGATGTGGTCGCGGTAGGTGCATTGCATCAGGGTCATGGTATGAACCTCGCTGTCTGCCGCCCGCCCGCCGGCCAGGGCATCCGCTGCGCTGGCCGGCCGCAGATGCGGCCCGGATGACGCCGCCGGACTTCGACGGCTCAAGCGCCGGCAGGAATCGCTGTCCCTGCGCCTTCCTCCTGCCCTGAGAGGGGTATAGCACAGGCGATTGCCGGCGAGCCGCCGCCAGTCGGCAGCCAGCCTATAGTTGCTGGTGAGCCAGGCGACGAGGCGGGCTCTTCGTGCCCAAGCTCCGCAGCCAACCCGCCTGGCGCTCGGGCACCGCCACAACAAAACGCACTCAAGCGCGGGAGAACACGCATGTCTGATATGGATCACCGACCGGGAGTCCGCGAAGCTTACCTGGTGAAACGTCATCTCAAACTCGAAGCTCTGGATGCGGCCAGGGCCGAGGCCATCGCGCAGGAGATCAATCGGCTGGTGGGTATGGACAAGGTCGCGCTCGACAAGAGCAGCGGCCGTCTGGATGTTGCCTACGACGCCGCGCACCTGCACATCGAGCAGTTGGAGGAGATCGTGCGCAAGTACGGCAGCGATCTCGATCATGGCTGGTGGACGCACTTCAAGGAGGGCTGGTACCGCTTCACCGACCAGAATGTCAGGGACAACGCCCAGCACGAGCCCTGGTCCCACCACAGGATAATGCCGAGAAGGTAGGCGGGCTTGCGCGGGACGAACCGGCACCGGCACACCGCCAGGCCTCCTGCCACCGGCCTGGCGGGCCGGCACAGCCGCTGTCATGCCTCGCAAAAAGTCTTACAATCCCCGCCCTTTTCACTCCTGTAGCCAAGGACACCTCATGAGCACCCTGCCACCCTGCCCCAAATGCGCTTCCGAATATACCTACGAGGACGGCACGCAGCTGGTCTGTCCGGAATGCGCCCATGAGTGGTCCGCTGACGGGACGGCCGAGGCGCCAGTCGAGGGCGACAAGGTGATCAAGGACTCGGTCGGCAACGTCCTGCAGGACGGCGATACCGTCACCGTGATCAAGGACCTAAAGGTCAAGGGATCGTCCCTGGTGGTGAAAGTCGGCACCAAGGTGAAGAACATCCGCCTGTGCGACGGCGACCACGACATCGACTGCAAGATCGACGGGATCGGCGCGATGAAGCTGAAGTCGGAGTTCGTGAAGAAGGTCTGACGCCTGGAAAGCAGGCACCTCGCGCTCGAGGCGCCGCGACTCCGCGGACGGGGCAGCGCGCCCCATCCACGACCGCAGGTGCCGCCTTCGGCGGCATCGCGGTCAAGCGCGCTCCCCCGGGAAGCGGGAGCAGCCGGAAGGCCGGTCAGACGAAGTCTTCGTCGTCTCCGCCGAAGAAATCGCCACCCTCGCCCTCGCCGCTGTCGGCAAAGTAGTCCTCTTGCGGCTCATAGCTCTCTTCCGCGACCTGCGGTGCCGGCTCCGCGGCCGGCTCGGGAGCGGCTTCGGCCACCGCCGGCGCTTCCTCATCCTGGAACATGTCCATCAGCAGGTTGCCCAGCACCATGCCACCGGCCACGCCGGCTGCAGTCTGCAGCGCACCGGAGAGGAAACCACCACCGCCGCCCGGCTGGGGCGCATAGGCGCCGCGCTGGAAGCCCGGCTGCTGGCCGAAGCCACCCTGGCTGCCGTGGCCGGGCTCGCTCCAGCCCGAGGCCGCCGGACGGGCCACCGGTTGCGGACGGGCGACGGGCTGCTGGGGCTGCGGCTCGCTGCGGCCACCGCCGAACAGACCGGCCAGGAAGCCGCCGCTGCCCTGCTGGCGGCTGGCGTTCTGGGCCTGCAGCTTCAGCTGTTCGATCTCAGCCTCCAGCTCCTTGACACGACCGTCGAGCTGCTGGATGGCGCTTTCCTGCACGATGATCGCCTGAGCCATGTAGTAGGGAGCAGCCGGCTGACGGGCAACGTGCTCCCTGATCACGCTCTCAGCCTGCGGATCGCGAGGCGCGGATTGGCCTTCGGCATTGCGGAGGCGGGAAAACAGGCCATCGATCAGATTCTTCTCTTCAGACTGCATGGTTTTCTCTTGACTGGGTTGCCGATAGAAGATCGCATGCCGAAACGCATGCGTGACTTACATATAAGGTCGAATACGGGAAAATCAAACGCACTTTGTATCGAAACTTTGAAAAACTCGAAAGAGAGCACTTAAATCGACAAAAAGCACGAAAATGAAGCTAAAAACAAAGAATCCGGCGACAATTACCAAGCCGGAAAACGTAGCGCAATACTGCAACTGCGCTTGGGAAATGTCAAAGTCCAGCTATTACAAAAATTGTCCTCCCGTTGGCGACATGCACTTCGATTGAATGCCCGGCCAGCCGCAATAAGAGCCGCCTTAATCTGCAGGCAGCAATAAATCGGTACTATTTCGGACTTGCGCACCCTATATAGTTTCATGCAGCGCACGCTCCATGGCGCAGTCGGCTGCCGGGCAAGACCGCCAACCAGCAGCAGGGCTTGCACCTTCGGCACTCCAATCCGGGACAGGAGAACCCCCATGCTCGAAGCGGCCCAGCTACTCGCCACCCTCTGCTGCACCCTCTTCAGCGGCGCAGCGATCTACATCAACCTCGTCGAGCATCCGGCGCGCATGGGCTGCGCCACCGAGATCGCCGCGACGGTATGGGCGCCGAGCTATCGGCGAGCGACCCTCATGCAGGCTTCGCTGGGCATCGCCAGCCTGTTTTGCGGCGTGCTGGCCTGGCTGCTCGGCGGAGGCATCGCCTGGCTTGGCGGGGCGCTGCTGATCGGTCTGGTGGTGCCCTTCACCTTCGTCGCGATCATGCCGACCAACCACCGCCTGCTCGAACCCGGACGCGATCTGTCGTCGCCGGAAACGCGCCAGCTGCTCGACAGGTGGGGCCGGCTGCACGGAGTGCGCAGCGGCCTGGGCCTGGCCGCCTCCCTGGTCTATCTGCTGCAGTTGCTCGGTGCCTGAGAACCGCCGCCCAACGCTCGAGCCACGCGCCCGGAGCAGGGACTGAAGCCGCCGGCCACCAGCAGCTCGGCGCCGCTGACAAAGGAGGTCTGGGGACTGGCGGGCCAGGCGCTGACGATATCCTCGCCGCGGCCGTAGCGCTGCCCGGCGATGTTCAGCCGCACGAAATCGGCCAGCGGGCCGTCCGCCGGGTTCAGTTGGCGGCGAAGCGTCCGGACGGGGTGCTGGGTTTTCAGGACGAAGTTTGGGGCGCCGCTTCGCGCGCCCGCCCCTGAATGCCTGGAGCGAGGGGCCGGCCCTGCGCCTGCAGCGGCTGTCGGCGGATCCGCAGGATGCCGGACCCAAGGCGCCGCGTTGCTATGGTCTGCTGCGCGCCGACACGGGGCAGAGGCTGCTGCGTTTCGTCAGGGGCCGCCCGCTCAGCCGGGTGACCGAGGACTTCCTCGACTGGGTCGGCGAGCGCCTGGCAATGGAGCGGGTCTGTACCCATTACGGTTGCACTAGGGAGCCAGACGCTCGCGAATCCAGCCGCCCTTTTCCAGGCGATAGTTGAGCCGGTCGTGCAGACGACTGGCACGTCCCTGCCAGAACTCGACGCGCTCGGGCAGCAGGCGGTAGCCGCCCCAATGCCCGGGGCAGTGCGGCGCCTGGTCGAGGAAGCGTTTCTCGGTCAGTGCCAGCAGATTCTCCAGCTCGACACGGTCGCGGATCACCTGGCTCTGCGGCGAAGCCCAGGCCCCCAGGCGACTGCCCAAGGGACGCACCTGGAAATAGGCGTCGGACTCCTGTGACGTCACCCGCTCCACCTGCCCTTCGATACGCACCTGACGCTCCAGGGTTGGCCAGAAGAAGGTCATGGCGGCGAACGGCCGTGCCTTCAGCTGCTGGCCCTTGGCGCTGTCGTAGTTGCTGAAGAAGGTGAAGCCACGCTCATCCAGGCCCTTGAGCAGCAGAACCCGGCAATGCGGCCGTCCGCTGGCATCTACGGTGGCCAGACTCATGGCATTGGGCTCGACCGGCAGTTGCTCGGTCTTCATCGCCTCGGCGAACCACAGATGGAACAGGGAAAAGGGTTCGAGCGGGGCATCGGCCTCGCAAAGGCCGGCGCGGGTGTAGTCGCGGCGCATGTCGGCCAGAGTCTGGGGCATGGCGGGGTCCTTCGGATGGATTAAGTTCGCGCAAATCTTAACCAGACCGCCGTCACTTCGCTTGATCTGAGGCAACCATCCGCCCCCCTGGGGCACCATACTGGGCCAGAACGGTAGGCAGGCTGCCGCGGGTGGCCAGGAACATCTCCACGCGGCGATTGAGGGAGCGCCCATCCTTGCTGTCATTGCTGGCACGCGGCGCGTGGTCGCCCATTCCCTTGTACATCAGGCGGTCATGGTGCAGGCCACTCATGCGGAAGATCGAGGCCATGGACTGCGCCCGCTCCTGGCTCAACTTGAGCGTCAGCGCAGGCGACCCGCTGCTGTCGCCATGCCCCAACAGCAGCACGGCCACCTCGCGGTCCTGCGCCACCAGCTTGGCCACCCGGCTGAGCGGTCCCAGGGTCGCCACCAGCAGCATGCTCGGCCGATCCGGATTGAACGAGCCGTCCACCGGGGCCGTCACGACCAGCAGATCGCCGCGGCGCTCCACTTCGAACTGGCTGCCCTTGACGGCCTCGCGCACACGCGCCTCGTGCTCCGCCGTCCAGACCCGACTTGCCCGGGACTCCAACTTGGCCGCCGGCGAAACGGGCTTGGCAGTCCGGGTGACGTAACGCTCCGGCTTGCCGGAGGAACTGCAGGCGGCCATGGCCATGCAGAGAATCAGGGTGCTGCTTTTAATGAGGAGTTTCATCGACAGATCCCGTCGTGGATGAGGTGGTAGGGACGATGAGGCGTCACGGGTCGTATGACGCTGGCAAGCCTCAGGTTAGAAATTGAGTCTGGCCGCAAGCTCGCCGCAGGCAAGGCATTGCCTTGACAGGCAGACGAGCGGTGTCAACCCAGGCATTCTCCCGCCAGGCGCGCCAGCTTCTGTGCCCGCGGGTCCATCAGTATGTAGGGCCCCAGGCTGTTGGTGACGAAGCCGAAGGCCAGTTCGCGCTCGGGGTCGGCGAAACCGCAGGAGCCGCCAGCGCCCGGATGACCGAAGGCCTTGGGGCCGAGGCCGAAGGTGGCATTGGCCAGCGCGGGCTGGTCGAGCATGCAGCCGAGGCCGAAGCGGGTCGGGGTGAGCAGGGTGCGGTCCTCGCCGCAGCTGTGCTCGCGGGTCATTTCATTGAGCAGCTCGGCCGGCAGCAGGCGACCGTCGAGCAGCCCGGTATAGAAGCCCGCCAGGGAGCGCGCATTGCCATGGCCGTTCGCCGCCGGCTGATGCATGCGCCGCCACTCGGGCTTGTTGCTGCTGTTCAGGATCGACGGCGGGTTGGTAAAGGCGCGGGTGGACAGGGCTTCCGGCTCGCTCATCGTGACCTTGAGCAGGCGCTGGGCGGCGGCGTCGCCAAGATTGCCCTTGCCCCGCCCGATATGGGCGACCCGGTGGAATTCGGCGTCGTCCAGCCCGACATGGAAATCCAGACCGAGCGGCCGGGCGATGCGCGCCGCGATCGAGTCGCCAGGCTCGCGGCCATCGGCACGCCGCAGCAGCTCGCCGACCAGCCAGCCGAAGGTGATCGGCGCATAGCCGTGTCCCTTGTCGTGCGGCTCCCACCAGGGGACCTCGGCAACCAGCGCCGCGGTCATCGCCTGCCAGTCGTAGAGCGCCTCCGGCGCCAGCGGGGCACGGATCGCCGGCAGTCCCGCCTGGTGGCAGAGCAACTGCCGCAGGGTGATGCGTGCCTTGCCCGCGGCGGCGAACTCGGGCCACAGCCGTGCCACCGGGGCATCGAGATCCAGCTTGCCCTCCTCCACCAGTTGCAGGGCGGTGACCGCGGCGAAGGGTTTGGTGCAGGAAAACAGGTTGGCGATGGTATCGCTCTGCCAGGCCTCGCTGCCCTCCCGGTCGGCGACCCCGGCCCAGAGATCCACCACGGTTTCCCCGCCGATCTGGACGCAGAGCGCCGCGCCACGGGTCTGGCCGTCCTCGAACAATGCGGCGAACGCTTCCTTCAGCGCCTCGAACTTGAGGTCGAAATAGCCTTGAACCTGCACCTTGTCTCTCCTGGCAGCCCAACCGTTCGTCATTCTCCCAGCCGCCACAGGGTTTTGTGAACTCCTGCACGGAATCTTTGTGGCGCGGTCACGGCGCCTTGGCCGGCGTCTCGGACCGAGCGCCGCCTTCGGCCGCCGGTTTGCCGGCAGCCGGTGCCGCGGCCGACTCGAGGATGCTCCCCACCTTCAGGTTGGCCTTGCGCACGG
Organism: Azotobacter chroococcum; assembly: GCF_002220155.1. Classification (NCBI taxonomy): domain Bacteria; kingdom Pseudomonadati; phylum Pseudomonadota; class Gammaproteobacteria; order Pseudomonadales; family Pseudomonadaceae; genus Azotobacter; species Azotobacter chroococcum. The sequence continues at coordinate 2,876,782 of NZ_CP011835.1, forward strand.
ACTCGACGAAGCCGGAAAACGGCCGGTCGGTGACGCCGACCAGGCCGATATGGCCGTTCTCGCCGTCCAGCAGACGCCCGGTCACCGGCTGGTCGAGGTACTGGAACCAGTGCACGCCGACGATCGACGGCTCGGCCAGGGCGCGCTCGAGGAAGTGGGCATAGGCCGGGCCGCGCTCCTCCTCCTTGTACACCTCGGCCACACCGCCCCAGAACGGACCACGATCCCGCGAGCCGAAATGGAACTCGCTGACCAGCACTGGCTTGTCCAGCGCGCGCAGGGCTTCGAAGTCATACCCATGCTGAGGTTCGCGGGTATAGAAGTTGAAGCTCAGCACGTCGCAGTACCTGGCACAGGCGGCGACCGCCTCGGGGGTGGAAATGGCGAAACGGCCGCCGAGCAGCAGATGATCGGGAGCATGCCATTTCAGCGACTCGGCGATGGTCTTGAAATAGGTATCGGCGAAGAGCTGCTGGAAGCGCTGCAGATCCTCCTCGATGGCAGGATGCTCGGGGCTCGGCAGCGGCGCCTCGAATCCCGGGTCCTCCATCAGCTCCCAGGCCGGCAGCTCGATGCCCCAGGCGGCGGAGAGGCCCTGCTGGTTGCGGTAGCGGTCGCGCAGCAGCTTGAGGAAGGCGCGCTTGGCCGGCACGTCGGTGGTCTGCCGCAAGGTGCCATAGGCCAGGGCATAGCGGGACTTCGGATCGGTGCCCGGCGCGGCCCAGCTGAGCTCGTTGTCGGCGAAATAGCCGACGACCCAGGGGTTGTTCCGGTGATCGCGCGTGGCGATGGCAATGGCGCGCTCGGCGGCCATGGCGAAACGTGGATCGAAGGGGTCGGGCATGCCGCCCCACCAGTCGTGGCCGGTGGAGATGGTGGCGTAGTCGCCGCGGATCAGCAGCGGAATCGTGTAGGGCACCCGGCGCATCGTCCCCAGGGCAAGATCGCTCCAGTTGCCCAGGGTGTTGAAGCCCCAGGCCTGCAGGCGCTCCAGGGTGTGCCCGCGCCAGCGCTGGGCGTCGAAGAACTGGGTGACGCACGGCGGTGCAGCGGCGGGCTGCCCGGCGACCGGCGCGACAGTTGCCGGGCTGGCAGGTGCCTCCCCGGCGGGAGCCTCCGGCGGCGCGCGCTCCGGCTCGACAATCTCCGCCTCGGTGGCAACCTGCGCCCCGGCCGGCGTGCAGCTCTGACCGTAGGTTCGATAGAGATTCGCCCGGTAGAAGTCGTACCAGCGTCCGTGGGCGAACTGGCGCCCGCCGTTGGCGCCGGTGGCCTGGCGGCTGTCGCCGGCCCCGTAGAAGGCGCCCAGCGGGGCGTCCTTGCCGGGCAGGTCGAGGAACATCCCCTCGCGTCCCTCGATGTAGGTGCGGCTGTTGCCGGAGGAAACGGTGTTCACGCCGAGGGAGAAGAACGGATGGCCCTCCGGCGTCACCAGATACCAGCGGCCCTCGTGCCTGGCCACCCGGAAGAAGCCCGTGGCCTCCAGCTGCGGGCCCTTCAGCCAGCCGCCGAAGCGGTCCAGCTGGGACCGCTCGGCCAGCCAGCGGCCGAGCTGCGCCTGCTCCTGCTCGGCCGCCGCCTTCAGCTGCTTGTCGCTGGTGACCTTTTCCGGCCACTCGACCCGGCTGTACTGCCCGTAGGCATCGACGATGCCACGGTAGACTTGCGGCTCGAGATCCTCGCGCACGCCGAAGCGGCCGAGCAGGATGCTCTGCTGCACGTCCGGCTTCTCCAGGGAGAGGGTCACCGCCTTCACCTGGCGGAGATCGATCTCGCCTTCCAGGCTGGTCGCCACGAGCAGGCGCTGGTTGTCATGGGTCCAGGGCATCGGCGGCGCGGCGCGCATGCCCTGCGCCCTGGGCGAGCTGGCGTGCAGCGGCAGCACCAGGGTCTGTGCCGGACCGGCCGGCAACGCGACGAGCGTCTTGAGGAACTTGCCGTCGGCGCTCTCGATGCTCACCTGCAGGGTCAGCGCCCAGTCCATGGCATTCTGGATGCGCAGGCTGACCGCCCCGGCGCTGGACCAGTCCCAGCTGCCCTGCTGCGGGGTCAGGCGCAGGCTCGGCCCCTCCTGCGGATTGAAGGTGACCCGCCGGAGCAGTTCCCCCCCGGCCACGCTCTCCGCGGTCAGCTCGGGCAGGAAGGCGCCCTCGCCCTTGACCTGCACCACGTCGGTGGGTCGCACGAAGTTGAACAGCACCTGCTCATCGGCCGCCTGTGCAGAAAGGGGTACCAGACAACAGGCGAACAGCAGGGAAACCAGCGGACGGATCATCGAGTTCGCTCTCCAGCGGGACGGGAGGTGGACAATAAAGGTTGGCATGATGCCAGTCGCCCCTGCCGCGGTGAAGCCAAAGCGCTGACTGAACGACCTATTTCAACACGCTTCATGCAAGGGCATGACCGGATGCGACAGGGATCCGCCCATGCAGTTCGGCCGGGACCGGACATCGACAAGCAGACGCCCTGGCGTAACAAAGGGTGATGTGCTGGCGGACTCTCTATGCTGGAAAAAGCGGCATGGAATACCGGGCGGCAGCCCTTCATCGCACACCCTGGCGCGAATGTCTTTTGCTCCAGCGCAGTCCCGCCGCTTGCGTCAGGCCAGTGCCCGCCTCGTGCCGCAGGCCGCGGAGCAGGAGAAAACCGTGTTCTGTCTGCTGTTCGTCATCGCGCTGACAGCCTTGGCCGCTCCCTGGCTGACCGGGAAGCTGCAGCAGCGTGCCGGCTGGCTGTTGGCCCTGGCACCGCTGGCGGCGTTCTGCTGGTTCGTCTCCCGGATCCCCGCCGTGGCCGCCGGCAAGACACTGCATGAAAGCCTCTCCTGGGTACCGGCCCTGGGCGTTCGGCTCAGCCTGTACCTGGACGGCCTGTCGCTGCTGTTCGCCCTGCTGATCAGCGGCATAGGCACACTAATCGTGCTCTATGCCGGCGCCTACCTGTCCCGCCACCGGCATCTCGGCCGCTTCCATGCCTACCTGCTGACCTTCATGCTGGCGATGCTCGGCCTGGTGCTGGCCGATGACATGGTGGTGATGTTCGTGTTCTGGGAGCTGACCAGCATCGCCTCCTTCCTGCTGATCGGCTTCCTGCACGAGAAGGCGGAGTCGCGCCGTGCCGCCCTGCAGGCGCTGCTGATCACCGGCGCCGGCGGCCTGGCCCTGCTCGCCGGGTTGGTCCTGCTCGGCATCGCCGCCGAAGCCTCGCAGTTTTCCAGCCTAAGGGCGGCGCAGCTGGAAGGGCATCCCCTATTGCCGGCGATCATGCTGTTGATATTGCTCGGCTGCTTTACCAAGTCGGCGCAGATCCCCTTCCATATCTGGCTACCCAACGCCATGAATGCACCGACGCCGGTATCGGCCTATCTGCATTCCGCGACCATGGTCAAGGCCGGCATCTATCTGCTGGCACGCCTGAATCCGGTGCTCGGCGGCCCCCTTGGCTGGGGAACGATACTGATTGCCGTGGGTACGACCACGGCCGTGCTCGGCACCCTGCTGGCATTCCGCCAGACCGACCTCAAGCGACTGCTGGCCTACACCACGGTCACCGTGCTCGGTCAGCTGACCATGCTGATCGGCACCGATACCGCCCATGGCCTGCAGGCCTTCGTGCTCTATCTGGTGGCCCACTCGCTGTACAAGGGCGCCCTGTTCATGGTGGTGGGCGCCATCGACCAGGGCACCGGCACCCGTGAGCTGACGCGCCTCGGCGGACTGATCCGCTACATGCCGCTGACCGGCGCGGCAATGGCCCTGGCCGCCTTCTCCAATGCCGGACTGCCGCCATTCTTTGGCTTCATCGCCAAGGAGTTCAAGTACGCCGGGCTGATGGAAATGGGCCTGGTCGGCTGGGCCGTGGCCCTGGCGATGATCCTCACCAACGCCCTGCTGTTCGCCATCGCCGGCCTGATGTTCATCCGCAGTTTCCTCGGCCCCCCGGGCGACTACCCCAGGACGCCCCATGAAGTTTCGCTGTCGATGTGGCTGGGGCCGATGCTGCTGGCGCTCGGCGGCTTCCTCCTCGGCGCCTGGAACACCTGGCCGGAAACCTGGCTGGTGAACACCGCGGTGCAGGCGGTGGCCCGCAGCCCGGTAGACGTCAAACTGTACCTCTGGGGCGGCATCACCCCGGCAGTGCTGGCCAGTCTGCTGACCCTGTTGCTGGGGGTGCTGCTCTATCGTTCCCGCGAGCGCGTGCGGGTGCTGCTGGAGCGTGCCGACATGGCCTTGAGCATCAGTGGTGACCTGCTCTGGGATCGCCTGCTCAGGCACCTGTTCCTGTTCGCCGCAATCCTCGCCGCGCGCTTCCAGCACGGCTCGCTGCGCCAGCACCTGCTGCTGCTCGCCATGACGGCGCTCGGCACCCTGCTGGCATTCGGCCTGCCGTCTGTCGGTGGAGTGCTGGCCGAGGCGGATTTCTCGCCGGTCTCGCCGCTGGGCCTGGCTGGCTGCCTGCTGGCTCTGGTTGGCGCCGCCGCCACGGCACTGCTGCCCGGCCGGCTGACCCTGGTGGCGACACTGGCCACCTGCGGTCTGGGCCTGGTGCTGTTCTTCGCCGCCGTCAATGCGCCGGATGTGGCCATGACCCAGCTGATGGTCGAAGCCCTTGGCGTGATCTTCCTCACCCTGGTCTTCCGCAAGATGCCATCCATGCCGCCAAGCGGCGCACATTCGCCCTGGAAACGCCGCCTGCACGCCGCCGTGGCGATACTCTTCGGCCTGGGCGTGACCACTGCCCTGCTCCTGGTGACGAGCCTGCCGCTGCCCGGAGACGTGGCCGCCTGGTATCTGGCCAAGAGCCAGCCATATGGCCATGGGAACAACGTGGTGAACGTGATCCTGGTGGACTTCCGTGCCTACGACACGCTCGGGGAGATCCTCGTGGTGGCACTTGCCGCCCTGGCTGCGGCCCCCCTGCTGGCCGGCGGGCCGGGCACTGCAGGGGGGCGCCGGGGTGAGCCGGAGTTCGCCTCGGTACTGCTGCGCCAGGGACTCCCGCCCCTGGCCCTGCTGCTGATGGGCATTGCCCTGCTGCTGCTGTGGCGTGGCCACAACCTGCCGGGTGGCGGGTTCATCGCCGCTCTGGTGGCGGCCTCCAGCCTGATCCTGCTGTCCCTGACCTTCGGCAGCCGCGGGGTCCGCCACCTGCTGCCGGTCAGCCCGGCACGCCTGATCGGCTGCGGTCTGGCCTGTGCCACGGGCGCGGGGCTGCTCGGCCTGCTGGCCGGCGAGGCCTTTCTCGACGGGCTCTGGATGTTTCCCGGCGGCTTGCCGCTGGGCAGTCCCCTGCTGTTCGACCTCGGCGTGTTTCTCACAGTGCTCGGCTCGGCCATGCACATGCAGGAGAAGCTGACGGGAGTCCAGGACTGATGGAGTGGATGGCGGCATTGACTGCCGGCGGCCTGGCCGGCCTTGGCCTGTGGATGCTGCTGGACCGCAATCTGAAGCGTGTGGTGCTGGGCATCGGCGTGCTGGGCAATGGCATCAATCTCGGCGTGCTCACCGCCGGCCGCCTCGCCGGCGACGGCGCAGCCTTCGCGAGCGTCGGCGCGACGGCGGCGAATCCCTTGCCCCAGGCGCTGGTGCTGACTGCCATCGTCATCGGCTTCGGACTGTTCGTGTTCGCCCTGGCGCTGCTCAAGCGCACCCGCGAACTGTACGGGGACCGCTCCACCGATGCGGTCAGTGCCGCCACCGAAGAGCCGGCGCCGGACTGGCAGGCCGGCCAGGAGGAAGAGGAACCCGGCAACGGCGGCCGGCGGGAGCCGCCCTCATGAATATCCTGCTGGTTGCTCCCGTGCTGGTACCGCTCGCCACGCTGCTGCTGGGCATCCTGTTGCGGGCACGGGTCCGGCTGGTGGCGCGACTCAGCATCGGCGGCTGCAGCCTGCTGCTGCTGGTCGGCCTGACGCTCGTCTGGCTGGCGGCCAGCGATGTGGTGCTGTCCGGGCAACTGGGCAGCTGGCAGGCGCCCTACGGTATCAGCCTGGTGATCGACCGGCTGTCCGCGGCGATGGTCGCCATCAGCGGGACGATCGGCCTGGCCACCGTGGTCTATGGCGTCGGCCGCGACTGCCCACCCCAGGTGATCCGCGACTTCCACCTGTTTGTCCAGGGGCTGCTGTGCGGAATCTGCGGCGCCTTCATCACCGCCGACATCTTCAATCTGTATGTCTGGTTCGAGGTGCTGCTGATCGCCTCGTTCGCCCTCATGGCCCTGGGCGGCGGCAAGCGGCACCTGGCGGGCACCATGACCTACATGGCGCTGAACCTGTTCGCCACCCTGCTGTTCCTGCTTGCCGCCGGACTGGTCTACGCCAGCACCGGAACCCTCAACATGGGCGATCTGGCGCTGATCGTACGCGCCGGAGAGACGGCTCCGGGCACCACCGCCGCGCTGTTCCTGATGCTACTGTCGTTCGCCATCAAGGCCGCACTGTTCCCGGTGTTCGGCTGGCTGCCGGCCACCTATCACGTACCGCTGATGGCTGTCTCGGCGCTGTTCGCCGGCCTCCTGACCAAGGTCGGAGTCTATGCGCTGATCCGCCTGGTGACCCTGCTCTGGCCCGAATACGGCCCGGCCCACGAGGCTCTGCTGTGGATCGCCTGCGCCACCATGCTGGTGGGCGTGCTGGGTGCCGCGGCACAGAGCGAAGTGCGGCGCATCCTGTCCTTCCATATCGTCAGCCAGATCGGCTACATGATCCTCGGCCTCGCCCTGGCCACGCCACTGGCCCTGGCCGGGGCGGTGTTCTATCTGATCCATCACATCGTGGTGAAGGCCAACCTATTCTTCATCGGCGGCCTGGCGGCACGGATCTGCGGTTCGGAACACCTGGCGGGCATGGGAGGACTTTACGCGCGCTATCCCGGACTGGCCCTGCTGTTCGCCATTCCGGCGCTGTCGCTGGCCGGCATTCCCCCGCTCTCCGGGTTCTGGGCCAAGCTCCTGCTGGTCAGGGCCAGCCTGGAGAGCAGTGCCTGGTGGGCTGCAGCCATTGCGCTGATCACCGGGATCTTCACCCTGCTGTCGATGAACAAGCTCTGGAACGAGGCGTTCCTCAAGGCCCACCCACACGGCGAGGCAGCGCTGCAGACAGCGGGAGCGCAGCGCTGCAACTGGTGGCCCATCGCTGCGCTGACCCTGCTGACCGTGGCAATCGGCCTGGGAGCCGGGCCGGTGGCCGAGTATGCCAGCGCCGCCGCCGCCCAACTGGGCGACCCCCAGGCCTATTTCCACCCCTTGCGCACTACGGAAGCACGCTAGATGTTCCTGGGCCACCTTCTGCTGAGCGGCACCCTTGCCGCACTCTTCGGCGCCTTCCATTTCCACGGCCTGCTGGCGGCCTTCGTCCTGCTATATCTGCTGTGCAGGCTGGCCGTTTCTGTGCAGCCTTTGCGCCGCCATGCACGGAGGGTGGAGCTGGGAAGCGCCTTCATCGTCTGGTTCATCGGCCAGGTGCTCCTTGCCAGCCTGCATGTGGCCAGCCTGGTGCTGGCACGGCAGGTCAGGGTGGGGCCGGCGGTGGTAGCCGTATCCCTGCGCCGCCCCGAAGCGCGTCTGGCCACCCTGCTCGGCTGCCTGCTGAGCCTGACCCCTGGCACCATGGCCCTGGAGTACCAGGAAACCGAGGGCATCCTCTTCATCCATGCCCTGGATGCCCGCAGCCCGGCGACCGTGGAACACCTGCTGCGCGAACTGGAGCGCCGCCTGCTCCACTGGCTGGATGCTGGAGGCTCGGGATGATTGTCGAACTGGCCGGCGCTGCCTGGGTATTGCCCGTGGCCGCCCTGTTGCTGGTCGCGAGCGCCCTGCTGATCCTCTACCGTCTGCTGCGCGGACCGAGCCATCCGGACCGGGTGGTGGCCCTCGATGCCCTGATGCTGGTGGCAGTCGCCAGCATGGCGCTGGCCGCCCTGTTCCGGGTCCAGGCGGTGCTGCTCGATGTCGCGGTGCTGCTGGCCCTGATGTCCTTCATCGGCACCACCGCCTTCGTCTTCCTGTTCCGCAAGGAGTCGGCAGAACACGAAGCGCGCAACGAGAAGGAGAAGGAACCGTGAACATCCTGCCCTGGCTGGCCTCGCTGCTGGTCCTCGGCGGCGCCCTGATCTCGCTGCTCGGCGCCGTCGGCGTGCTGCGCCTGCCCGACAGCTACAGCCGCATGCATGCGGCGAGCAAGGCCGGGGTGCTGGGCACGGTGCTGATCCTGACCGGCACCGCTGCCGCCAGCCGCGGCCAGATGGCCGGCGAGGCCCTGCTCGGCCTGCTGGTGCTGCTGGCCAGCGCGCCCCTGGCCAGCCATGCCATCTTCCGCGCCGCGCACCGCGCCGGGATCAGGCCGCGGGTAGGCCCGCTCGGCGATGCCCTGGAGCGGGAGCGGCGGAAAAACGACTGAGCCTCGCCCAGCCCCGGAGTGGCACACCGCTCTCGAGATGCAGCTTTGGAGACGACTGCCACGGCGATCCTGATCCCGGCCGCGTCAGCCGATCTCCCGGCGAAACGGCGGCAGCGCATCGAGGATCGCCTTGCCGTAGCGCTGGGTCACCACCCGCCGATCGAGCAGGGTGATGGTGCCGCGGTCCTGCTCGGTGCGCAGCAACCGGCCGCAGGCCTGAACCAGGCGCAGCGAGGCGTCGGGCACGGCGATCTCCATGAACGGATTGCCGCCGCGCGCCTCGATCCACTCGGCCAGCGCCGCCTCCACCGGATCGTCGGGCACGGCGAAGGGGATCTTGGCGATCACCACGTGTTCGCAGTAGGCCCCGGGCAGATCGACGCCCTCGGCGAAGCTGGCCAGGCCGAACAAGACGCTGGGCTCGCCCCCGTCGACCCGCGCCTTGTGCCGGTTCAGGGTTTCCTGCTTGGACAGGTTGCCCTGGATCAGCACGCGCCTGCGCCAGTCGCGCTCGAGGCCGTCGAAGACATCCTGCATCTGCCGGCGCGAGGAGAACAGCACCAGGCTCCCGCGCGCGCCCGCCACCAGCTGCGGCAGTTCGCGGACGATGGCGGCGGTGTGCGCGGCGACGTCGCGCGGGTCGGCCTTGAGGTCCGGCACCCGCAGCAGGCCCGCCTCGGCATGGGCGAAGGGGCTGGGCACCACCGCGCTGACGGCGCTCTTCGGCAGGCCGGCGCGCATGCGGAAGCGGTCGAAGCTGTTCAGCGCGGTCAGGGTGGCGGAGGTCACCAGCGCGCCATGGGCGATGCTCCACAGGTGGCGGCGCAGGGTCTCGGCGGCGAGGATCGGGCTGGCGTCGACCTCGATGTCGTGCAGCGCGCCGCCCTCGGCCAAGGTCAGCCAGCGTGCCATCGGCGGGCTGTCCTCCGGGTCCTCCGCGGTGAAGGCGGTCCACAGCTGCCAGTTGCCCTCGGCCCGCGCCAGCAGGCTGCCGAACAGCGGATACCACTCCTCCGCCTGGTGGCTGGCCAGGCCCGTGCCGGGCTCGCCGTCCATGGCCTCCTTGAGCAGTTCGGTGAGACGGGTGAAAGCCTCCATCAAGCGGGAAAAGCCCTTCTTCAGTTCGAGGCCCAGTTCGCGCAGGTGCTCCGGCACCACCCCGCCGACAAAACGATGGCGCGGCCGCTCGCGACCGTCCATGTCCTCGCCGGCACGAAAGTCGGCGAGCTGTTCGCAGGCGGCGAACATGAACTGCTGCTGGGTGCGCAGCTCGCGAGCCAGCTCCGGCACGCCCTCGATCAGCCGCCCCAGCTCGCCGGGCAGCGGATGCTGGGCGAGCAGCCGGGTCAGGTTCTTCTCCACCTGCCCCAGCCAGTCGGCGGTGGAGCGCAGGCGGGTGAAATGGGCGAAGTGGCCGATGGCCTTGTCCGGCAGGTGGTGGCCTTCGTCGAACACATAGAGGGTTTCGCGCGGATCGGGCAGCACGGCGCCACCGCCCAGCGCGAGGTCGGCGAGCACCATGTCGTGGTTGGTGACGATCACGTCTACCTTGGTCATGCCCTCGCGCGCCCGGTAGAAGGCGCACTGCTGGAAGTTCGGGCAGTGCCGGCCGGTGCACTGGCTGTGGTCGGTGGTCAGCCGCGACCAGGTGTCGTCCTCGATGGCCTGCGGCCAGGCATCGCGGTCGCCGTCCCAGCGGTTGCCGGCGAGCTTCTCGATCATCTGGGTGAACAGCTTCTGGCTGGCCTCGTCGACGTCGATGCGAAAGCCTTCCTCCTCGAACAGCTGGGCGGTGGCGCTCTGCGCCTGCCCCTCCTGCAGCAGCAGGTCGAGCCGGGACAGGCACAGGTAGCGGCCGCGCCCCTTGGCCAAGGCGAAGCTGAAGCTCAGGCCGCTGTTGCGCATCAGGTCGGGCAGGTCCTTGTTGACGATCTGCTCCTGCAGGGCGACAGTCGCGGTGGCGATCACCAGGCGCTTGCCGGCCGCCTTGGCCGCGGGAATCGCCGCCAGGCTGTAGGCCACGGTCTTGCCGGTGCCGGTGCCGGCCTCCACCGCGACCACCGCCGGCTCGCCCTGGCGCCGGCCTTCGTCGTCGGTGACGATGGCGCCCAGGACTCTGGCCACCTCGGCGATCATCAAGCGCTGCCCGTAGCGCGGCTTGAGGCCCTTGGCTTCGAGAAAGCGGGAGTAGGCACCCTGGATCTGTGACTTGAGTTCGGCGCTGAGCATTCCGCTTCCCGAATCGAAACTGGACAAATTTTCAGTATGCAAATCGGCGGCTATGATAGCGCGCGTTGCGTGGACCACCACCGGAGATTGCCGAATGACGCCCTATTCCCTCGCCTACACCCTGCATGTGCTGCCCGCCCTGATCTGGGTCGGCGGCATGTTTTTCGCCTGGATGATCCTGCGTCCCGCCGCGGTCAGCGAGCTGGATGCGCCGGCTCGGCTGAAGCTCTGGCCGGAAGTATTTCGCCGCTTCTTCCAGTGGGTCTGGGTGGCGGTGGTAGTACTGCCACTCAGCGGCATCGGCCTGCTGCACCTGCGCTTCCCCAGCCTTGGGACGGCACCCGCCTACGTGCACATCATGATGGGCCTGTATCTGGTGATGCTCGCTCTGTTCCTGCGCGTGCAGCTGCTGCAACTGCCGCAGTTGCGCAGGGCCGTGGAGCTTCGCGACTGGCCGGCCGGCGGCGCGGCGCTGGGGCGGATCCGCCGGCTGGTGGGATTCAACCTGCTGATCGGTCTGTCGCTGGTCGCCATCGCCGCCGCCCGGCCGACGTTCTGAAACGCCCGGCCGCCGAAGTCATGGCCGAGGCCGACTGTCCTGCGGCGGTGCATACACATGGAGGATGCCGAACAGCAGTATCTGCACACGGCTTCTCCAGCTCGGCGGGACGGCCTCGGCGCCACGCCGCGACAGCATCATTGCGAGCACCCGGGCGAGCAGCAGCACCCCTCCGCAGAGTGGCAGCAGCAGGTCGAAGGGCTTGTTCAGCGGCACCAGGAAAGCGCCGGCAAGCGCCAGCCACAGCGTCAGGTTCAGGGCCTTTCCCATAGTCAACAACAGTTTCATCGCGCTCCCGTAATGCGATCCTTGTCTGATCCGTCAGGCGTCGCCGCCAGCACGGAACGCCGATTGCCTTACTCTTGTACCCCAGCTGCACTCCCGATCGAGGATCTTCGATGACCGACAGCTTTTCTTCCCGCACGCCGCAGCAGGCCCTCGCCGCCCTGCTCGAGCGCTACGCCCCGGACCGGCTGCTGCTGGTCGGCGCCAGCGACCTGCCCGCCCTCGAGGCCTTCCGCAACACGCATCCGGAGGCCCTGGTGACCCACTGCGCCGCCGGCCCGCTGCCGGCCGAAGTCGCTGCCCAGCGCTACGAGCTGGCCGTGCTGGTCGACTGCCTGGAACACCTGCCCCGGCGCACCGGCCTGGAGCTGCTCGGCGGCATTCGCAACCTGAACGCCAACCGCCTCGCGGTACTGGTCGACCTGGCGGCGTGCGGCTGGCAGGATACCGACTTCTTCGCCCTAGCGCTGCAGGCCAGCGAGCGTTTCCGACGTGACGAACAGACCCTCACGCTGTTCACCTACGACCTCTACGACTACAAGCAGATACCGGACTGGCTGAACGCCAAGTTCTGGGCCAACCCGGAAAATTTCGGCAAGTACTGGTGGTGAACGGATGACCGGCAACTCCACGCCAGAACGGAGCCCGGACTGCCCCTGCGGCAGCGGCGCTCGACTCGACGAATGTTGCGGCCAGTATCTGGCCGGCACTCCCGCCCCCAGCGCCGAACGGCTGATGCGCTCGCGCTACAGCGCCTACGTGCTGGGCGACATCGACTATCTGCGGCAGACCACCCTGCCGGCCCAGCAGGCGGGTCTGGACGCCGAGGCGATGCGCGCCTGGAGCCTGCAGAGCACCTGGCTCGGCCTGCAGGTGGAAAAGGCCGAGCCGCCCGCCGAGCGGTCGGCGCATGCCTTCGTCACCTTCAGCGCACGCTGGCGGGATGTCTCGGGCGGGCACATCCATCGCGAGCGCTCCGCCTTCGTGCGGCATGCCGGCCGCTGGTACTTCATCGACCCGACCGTCCCGCTGCGGGCGGGTCGCAACGATCCCTGTCCCTGCAGCAGCGGAATGAAGTTCAAGAAATGCTGCGCGGATGCGCTGCACCAGGCCGCGCAGGGACTGGATGGGTAGTCCCCTTCCTGGCGAAGGCGGCAAAATACCAATGCTTGAGAATATTTCTTAACTATTGAGTACACTCGTCACCCCACCATTCCCCATCCCCGACATCGGGTGTATACGGTGACGATCCAAGGAAACATTGCATGCCCCTGTCCGACCGAGGTGCAGGCGCCCCGGAATCAGGGTGTCTCCAGGCGCAGATGGGAGATATCGGGCAGCGAGCCGGCCGGCCGCGCCGGAGCCTGTCCCATGTCGCTGCCGACCGGGGCCAGGCTCAGAGCGCTCAGGTCCAGACGCGGCGGCGGCGCTTCGGGCTTCGGCGCCTGCAGGTCGGCCCCCGCCGGAGCAACTCCGAAATCCGGAGCCTCGACCGCGGTGAAGGCCGCCATGTAGAGATCCCGCGGCGCCACCACGAGAGGCTTGCGGGGAGATTCGGGCCGATTGGCGGGAAGGTCGGCTTCTTGCCCTGGAGCAAGCAGCGCCGCCGCCTCCATCGGCAGAATGTCCGCCAGGGCACCGGCCCGCTCCAGGGTGGTCCGGTACGTCTCGGCCTCCTCGGCCGCCAGATTGCCCTTGAGGGATACGCGCCGGCCGGAAAACAGTGCGGCAATGCGTACGGCATCTGCACGGAACAGTTTGGCCAGATTGGCCTGCACCTGCTCCCGAGAGGCTCCGTGCACCAACTGGCCGGAAAAAACGATCTGATAGCGGCTCATGGTCATACTCATGTCCCAATCGTCTGGCAGTATGGCGCAGTTTTTTTTCGGCCAACAAGCTCGGGCAGCAGGCAAACGGGACTTCTGCGAAGCAGATCATCCCGCCGCCGGGCAGATCCGGCAAAGGTTGCAGCCAGGCCGCTGCTTGTTACACTGAGGCCCCCTTTGGAGTGCAGCATGTTTTTCCAGGCGCAAATCACAAGAATTCTAGGCCTGTTGGGGTTGCTCGGTCTGCTTTCCGGTCTCGCCGGCTGCTCCACCTGGGTGACCGGGACCTTCAAGGATCCCGATGTCCAGCTGGTCAAGGTCGACGTCGTCAAGGCCCGCCTGCTGGAACAGCAGTTCATCCTGCGCTTTCGCGTCGACAATCCCAACTGGGCGAGCCTGCCGATCCGCGGCCTGGACTATGAGGTGTTCCTGAACGACATCCGCCTGGCCAAGGGGGAGTCGAGCAAGTGGTTCACCGTACCCGCCCGCGGTCGCGAGGAGTTCGACGTCCTGGTCACGACCAACCTCTGGCGACATATGAAGAGGATCGTCAAGCTGCTGGAAGAGCCCGACCGGCCGATCCAGTACCAGTTGCAGGGCAAGGCCAAGACGGGGCTGCTGTTCGGACGCCGGGTGCTGGTTTCCCGCTATGGCGAGATCACCCCTGGCGACTACATCCGGGACTGATCGCCCATGAGTCCATTGATCGTCGGCCTGCTGCTGGCCGCCCTGCTGATCGTGCTGGCCCTGAGCGTTGTAGCCTTCGTCCTCTGGCGCCGGGTGTGGTTGCGCCAGAAAGCCCGCAAGGCCGCCGAAGCAGAGCGCCAGGTGCAGCTCGCCGAGCATCTGCGCATCCTCGCCGGTAGCCTGCTCGATGGGCAACTGCCCCTGGTCGAGGGCGCCATCCGCATCAAGAGCCTGCTCGAACACTACGACCCACCGCTGAACCAGAGCGAACGCCTGCAGGTTTTCCGCGAACTCTGCGAGGCCACCGCCCACATTCCCACGCATGAGGCCTGGAAAGCCCTGAGCAGGGCGGAGCGGCGCCAGTACGAGGTGCTGTTCAGCAGCCTCGAACTGCAGCACAAGGCAGCGGCCCGCAGCAGCGCGCGCTGGCTGCTGGAGGAAGGGCTGGCCACGCATCGCTGAAAACCCCCGGCCGGCTTGCAAGCCGCAGGCCGGCTCCCTACCTTAGGCGCCCATCCCGTACCCCCCGGGTCGCCCGCCTGCCCGTCATTTGCGCGACCCCATGCTCGAAGGAGCCCGCTGCATGCGCCTGCGCCCGTTTCGCCCCCTGTCCTGCCTGACCCTCGGCACCGGGCTCGCCCTGCTCGCGCTCGCCGGCTGCCAGACGATGGTCGACCAGCGCCATGCGGACAGCCTGCCACCTGCGCAGGGCGTACAGCACATCCAGGGGCTGACGGACAGCGTGGTGGTGCGGCGCAACGCCCTCGGCATGCCGCTGATCGAAACCCGCAACGAGCACGACGCCCTGTTCGCCCTCGGCTACGTGCACGCCAGCGATCGTCTCGGCCAGATGGTCGGCCTGCGCCTGATGGCCGAAGGACGGCTGGCCGAAATGCTCGGCCCGGGCGTCCTCGACATCGACCGTTTCATGCGCGCGACGGGCCTGCGGCGCCATGCCGAAACGCTCTACCGCAATGCCTCGCCCCGGCTGAAGCAGGACTTCGAGGTCTACGCCCGGGGGGTCAATGCCTTCCTGTTCCGTCACCGCGAGCGGCTGCCCATGGACCTGGCCGAGTCCGGCTACCAGCCGCCGTACTGGAACGCCGAAGACTCGGTGCTGCTGTTCTGCCTGCTGAACTTCAGCCTGTCGACCAACCTGCAGGAGGAGATCGCCGCGCTCACGCTGGCGCAGAAGGTCGGAACGGATCGGCTGGCCTGGCTGACGCCGATCTACCCGGACGATCCCCTGCCGGTCGAGGAGGCGGACAAGCTCAAGGGCCTCGCGCTTGACGGGCAGATCCCCGGCCTCGCCGCGCTGGAGCAGGCGGCCGGACAGGTCGCCGCCGTGAACATGCTGGGCGTCGCCGCCTCCAACAACTGGGCGATCGCGCCACGCGGCAGCCGGCTCGGCAAGAGCCTGCTGGCCAACGACACCCACCTGCCGCCGGCCCTGCCCTCGCTGTGGAACTTCGTGCATGTCCGCACGCCGCAACGCCAGACCGCCGGCGTCTCGGTCGCCGGCATCCCGGCGGTGATCGCCGGTTTCAACGGCCAGCTGGCCTGGGGCATGACCATGGTCATGGCCGACACCCAGGACCTGTTCCTCGAGCGGATCAGGAGCGAGGGCGGGCGCCTCCACTACCTCGCCGACGGCCAGTGGCTGCCGGCCCGCGAGCGCCAGGAGACCTTCCTCGTCAAGGGCGCGCAGCCGGTCCGCGAAACCCTCTACGAGACCCGCCACGGCCCGCTGCTGAACAACGTGCTCGGCGAGCGCAAGCATCCGCTGCAGCCCCTGTCGGTGAGCAGCGGCCATGGGCTGGCACTGCAGACGCTGCCCGTCGACGACGACCGGAGCCTGGACGCCTTCTTCCAGCTGTCCCGCGCCCGCTCGGTGGACAAGGCCTTCAAGGCGAGCAGCGAACTGCGCGCCATGGCGGTGAACCTGATGTTCGCCGATGCCGAGCACATCGGCTGGCAGGTGACCGGACGCTATCCCAATCGCCGCGCGGGCCTCGGCCTGCTGCCCTCCCCCGGCTGGGACGGCGCCTACGACTGGGACGGCTTCGCCGATCCCATGCTGCATCCCTACGACCAGGACCCGGCGCAGGGCTGGCTGGGTACCGCCAACCAGCGCACGGTGCCGCGCGGCTATGGCATGCAGCTGTCCAGCACCTGGTACTACCCGGAGCGCGCCGAACGCATCGCCGAACTGGCCGGCCGCGGTCGCCACGACACGCAGAGCATGATCGCCATGCAGTACGACCAGACCACGCGCTTCGCCGCCAAGCTCAAGGCCATGCTCGAAGCACCGGGCATGGCCAAACCACTGCGCCAGGCCATCGACGCCCTGCCGCCGGCCGAGCGCGACAAGGCCCGCGAGGCCCTGAGCCGGCTGCTCGCCTTCGATGGCCGGTTAACCGCCGACTCGGCGGACGCCGCCCTGTACGGCGCCTTCCTGCAGGAGAGCGCGCGGCAGACCTTCCTCGACGAACTCGGCCCGGATGACAGTCCCGCCTGGCAAGCCCTGCTGCAGATGTCCGGCCTCTCCTATTCGGCCCAGGCCGACCACCTGCTCGGTCGCGAGGACAGCCCGTTCTGGGACGACATCGCCACCCCGCCGCCCGAGGACAAGCCGGCCATCCTCGCGCGCAGTCTGGCGGCCGCGGTCAGCCATCTGGAAAGCCGGCTCGGCAGCGATCGGGATGCCTGGCAATGGGGCAAGCTGCACCGCTATCAATGGACCAGCGAGAGCACCCGGCTGGCTTCCTACCTCGACACCCGCCAGCGCACCGCCATCCACGCGCTCGGCGGCTACCTGGATGGCGCCGCCCGTCCCGCCGGCGGCGACCACGGCACGCTGAACGTTTCCGCCTATCGCTGGGGACAGGATTTCGACAGCCGCTTGATCCCGGCCATGCGCATCGTCGTCGACTTCGCCCGCGAGGAGCCCATGCTCGGGCTGAACAGCACCGGCCAGTCCGGCAACCCGGCCAGTGCGCACTACAAAGACGGCATCGATGCCTGGCTCGAAGGGCGCTACATGAGCTTTCCCTTCAAGGCAGAGAATCTGGACGAAACCTACGGCAGCCAGCGTCTGCTGCTGGTGCCGTAGGCTCGAGGTGGATTGGCCCGAAGGGCGGGGAACGAATTGATCCCGATACCATCCTCGCTGGTACTCGGGGAAGTTTTGTCTTTAAGACGTTCAGCCCGTCAGGTGCCGGACCGTCTTTCTTTCCTGGTGCGCCGCCGCGCCTCAGCCCGTTTTCAGGATGCCGCTCAGGGTGATGCCGTAGCGCTCGAACAACTGCAGCGCCGGCTCCTTCGCGCCGTTGCCACCGCCATTGTCGCGGCGCTCGAAACCTTCACGCCTCGCCAGTTCCAGAACTTTCCGGCTCGCTTCCTCCACGCTGGGCTTGGCCGGTGACTCGGTCACCATCTTCACCGTATTGCCATCCTTGTTGAATGTGATCGACCAAATAGCCATGTCGTGTTCCTCCGTTTCGCCATCAATGCGGGAATGCGGGTAGACATCCCAGTCCAGTCTAGAAGACAGACTAGTCCACCTTTGCGCCACTCGCCACTTGGCCAAATATGACTAGGCTTTTCTGAGGATCCTGCCACAGCCCGTCGACAGGCTCGCCCGACGAGGCCAGGGCTTCAGGAGGCTTGCATGAAAGAGCTTTTCGAGGCCCGGGAGTCTGTGGAGCTGCTGGGCCGCCATGCCATTTCCCTGCCTGCGCTCGACAGCGAGGCGTTCGCCAGCCTGTTCGACCGCTACGGCGATGCCCGGGTGGTGCTGATCGGCGAGGCCAGCCACGGCACCTCCGAGTTCTATCGCACCCGTGCGGCGATCACCCGGCGACTGATCGAACGGCACGGCTTCAACATCGTCGCGGTCGAGGCCGACTGGCCGGACGCTGCCCGGATCGATCACCAGGTGCGCCGGCAGCAGCCACCCGACTGGGAGCGCCAGGCCTTCCAGCGCTTTCCCGTCTGGATGTGGCGCAACTTGGAAGTCGCCGAGTTCTGCGACTGGCTGAGCCGTTTCAACCGGGATCTGCCGTACGAGCAGCGCGTCGAGTTTCGCGGCCTCGACGTCTACAGCCTGGGCGCCTCGATCGGCGCGGTGCTGGACTACCTGGACAGGACCGACACCCAGGCCGCCCGGGAGGCGCGCCAGCGCTACGGCTGCCTGATGCCCTGGCAGGATGCGCCGGCCCGCTACGGCCGCGATGTCCTCTACGGCACCCAGTCCTGCGAGGAGGCGGTGGTCGAGCAGTTGCGCAGCCTGCTCGAGCTGCGCCTGGAGGCGCTCGGCCAGGATGGCGAGGACTTCTTCGACGCTACCCAGAACGCCCGCGTGGTGCGCGCCGCCGAACACTACTACCGGATCATGTACCACGGCTCGAGCGCCTCCTGGAACCTGCGCGACCGGCACATGTTCGACACCCTGCGCAGCCTGCTGGAGCACCGCGGCCCCGCGGCCAGGGCGGTGGTCTGGGCGCACAACTCGCACATCGGCAATGCCGACGCGACGGCCATGGGCTGGGCCGGCGAATTCAACATCGGCGAACTGAGCCGCACCGCCTGGGCCAGGGATGCCGTGCTGATCGGCATGGGCACCGACCGCGGCGAGGTGGCCTGCGCCAGCGAGTGGGACGAGCCGATGCGCATCAAGAAGGTCCGCCCCGCGCGCCCGGACAGCTGGGAGCGCCTGTTCCTGCAAACCGGCATCCCCGCCTCCTTCACCGACTGGCGTGACGACGCACCCGCCGAACTGCGTGCGGTTCTCTCCGAAACCCTGCTGGAGCGCGCCATCGGCGTGATCTACCGGCCGGAGAGCGAGCGTCAGAGCCATTACTTCGAAGCCGTGCTGGCCGAGCAGTTCGATGCCTGGATCTGGCTGGAGGAAACCCACGCCGTCACGCCCCTGGGGCCCCACCAGCCGCAGGTGGGGCAGGCCGAAACCTACCCGTTCGGAGAATGAGCCCATGCACGCAACCAGCCATGCCCCCCACCTGTTCCTCGACCGCCGCAGCGCCGGCCTGGAGCTGGCCGACGCGCTGCTGTCCCATGCGGCCGAACGGCCGCTGGTGCTCGCCCTGCCCCGCGGCGGCGTGCCGGTCGCCTTCGAGGTCGCCCGGACGCTGCATGCCGAACTGGACATCCTGCTGGTGCGCCGGATCGGCGCGCCCGGACACAGCGGACTCGCGCTGGGCGCGGTGATCGACGGCGCCAACCCGCAGTTCGTGGTCAACGAGGAGCTGATGCGCCAGGTGCGTCCGCCATCCGGCTGGTTCGAGGAAGAAGTGCAGCGCCAGCTGCAGGAACTGGAGCGCGCTCGGCGGCTGTATTGCAGCGAGCCGCCGCCCCCGGTGGCCGGCCGCTGCGTGATCCTGGTGGATGACGGCATCGACACCGGCAGCAGCGTGCGGGCCGCGCTGAAAGGCCTGGCCAAGTCCGCCCCCGGGCAACTGATCCTGGCCGTACCGGTCGCCCCGCGTGAAGTCGTCAAGGACCTGCAGCCGCTGGTCGACGAGCTGGTCTGCCTGGCCATGCCCGAGCCCTTCGGCGCGATCTGGCGGCACTACGGCGACTTCGGCGAAACCAGCGACCAGGAAGTCGTCGACCTGCTGGCGGAGGCTCGGCACAGCGCCCGCTGATCAGGCGCCGTGCCCGACGGGGCGCTCAGACCACCGGCGCCGGCGGCGGCTGGTCCGGCCGGGTCGGCTCTCCCGGCTCGGTCGGCTGCGTCGGAACGCCGGGCTCGCTGGGCTGCCCAGGCCCTCCCGGCTCCGGATCGCCGGAAGGATTGCCGGCCAACCAAGGCCGGTTGGGCAGCGCCGGCGGCGCTATCGAGGGTTGCTGAAGGGGTTCGCGGTGCTGACGGATCTCCATGATGACCTCCGACGGTGAGGGGCGGCGAGCTGCCGACCCGATGGCTACAGTCGGTAGAACCCGCCGGACAGGAGTAATTCCCGGAAGTGGACGGCGAGCCTGGCGACGCGATGCCGCCGGTCATGCCTTCGACGGCCTTGATCCCGCCTCATGCGCGTGCCCCCAGTACTGGCCAACGGACGCCAGCGCCTGAACTATGCTCTAGCGCGCACGCTCCCGCTGCAGAAGCATTCGTCCCGCCCCTCGGAATCGCCCAGACCACCCGGACAGGATGCCCGTGCCCTCAAGGAAAGGAACTCTCCATGTCGCCGAAAAGCTCCCTCAGCCAGCAACCTCGGAAAACCCTGCGCGCCGGCCGGACGATCAGGCCGCTGCCGGCGAAGGCGCGCGGCCGCATGCCGGACAGGCTCCAGCCGCTCGTCTGACCACCCCGCCATGCGGCCCCGGCTCGCCCCGCTCCCGCTGCTGGCGACCTGTGTCCTGGGCGGCTGCATCCGCCTGGGGCCGGACTTCCAGTCGCCCCGCGAGCCCTGGGTCGACCACTGGGACAGCGAGATGCTGGCCCAGGCCAGCGCCCTGCGCGTGCAGCCGGACAACCGTCAGTGGTGGACGGGCCTCGGCGACCCGCTGCTCGACCGGCTGATCGCCCATGCCGATGCGCACAATCCGGACCTGCGCATCGCCGGCCTGCGCATTCTCGAAGCCCGGGCGCAGCTCGGCATCGCCCTCAGCGGCCTCAGCCCCCAGCTGCGCCAGGTCACTGCCGAGGCGCTCTACCTCGACCGCCACCAGTACGGCGGCCGCTTTCCGCAGGACCGCCATGCCTGGCAGTACGACGCCGGCTTCAGCGTCGGCTGGGAACTCGACTTCTGGGGCCGCTACAGCCGCGCCATCGAGTCCGCCGACGCCGCCTACTTCGCCGCCCAGGCCAACTATCAGGACGTCCTCGTGCTGCTGCGCGCCCAGGTCGCGCAAACCTATTTCGCCCTGCGCACCGCCGAGGCCCGCCTGCGCATCGCCCGCGAAAACACCGAGCGGCAGAAGCGCAGCTTCGAGATCACCGAGCGCCTGTTCCTGAGCGGCAACAGCGACGAACTCGATCTGCAGCAGGCCAAGACCCAGTACCTCGGCACCCTGAGCACCGTGCCGGAGTTCGAGACCCTGGTGCGGCAGACCCGCAATGCCCTCTCGGTACTGATTGGCGTCCCCCCCAACACATTGCCGGAACTCGCCGTACACACGGGCCTGGTCCCCCTGCTCGACCGCGCCCTGCTCGACGACGTGCCCGCCAACCTGCTGCTGCGCCGTCCGGACGTGCGCGCCGCCGAACTGCAGGTGGCCGCGCAGTCGGCCCAGGTCGGCCTCGCCGAAACCGACCTCTACCCGTCCCTGAGCCTGCTGGGCGGCATCGGCTGGTCGGCCAGCTCGCTGGACGGCAGCTCGGACAGCCGCGATCTCATCGGCGGCCCCAGCCTGCTGTGGAACGTCTTCGACAACGGCCGCATGCGCAACAACGTGCGCGTCCAGGACGCCCGCCTGCAACAGCTGATCGAGGCCTACCGCGACCGGGTGCGCCAGGCTGCGCGCGAAGCCGACGACGCCGCCACCGGCCTGGTCAAGGCTCTGGAACGCGAGCGCACCCTGCGCGAGGCGGCGATCAGCGCCCAGCGCGCGCTGACCCTGGCCAGCGCGCAATACCGCGAGGGCTATACCGACTTCCAGCGCGTGCTGGACGCCCAGCGCGCCCTGCTGGCCCAGCAGGACAACTACCTGATCACCCGCAATGCCGCGATAAACAGCCTGATCGACCTCTACAAGGCCCTCGGCGGCGGCTGGTACAGCGAGCGGCCGCCCATCGATGCGGCCAGCCGCGAACAGATGGCCAAACGCACCGACTGGGGCGACCTGCTGGATGAGGTCAGTCCCCCTTCCGACAAGGCAGACAGCCATGACTGAACCCCCGCTGCCCCCCATCGAGACGCCCACGCCGCCGCCCGCCGCAGCACCCGAGCCGGCCGACCCCAGCCGCCGCGGCGTACGCTGGAGCCTCGTGCTGATCGTCCTCAGCCTGCTCTGGTATCTGTGCGCCGACCGCTATACCCCCTACACCCAGCAGGCCAGGGTGGAAGCCCTGGTGGTCGGGATCGCGCCCGAGGTGGCCGGCCGCGTGACCGGCGTCGCGGTGCGCAACAACCAGAGCGTGACAGCCGGACAGCTGCTCTTCGAACTGGACCCGGAGCCCTACCGGATCGCCGTCGAACGGGCGCGCGCCGAGCTGGAGAGCACGCGCCGGCAGGTCGGCGCCGGCACCGCCGGCATCGACGCCGCGCTGGCCGGGCTGCGTGCCGCGCAGGCCAACGAACTCAAGGCCCGGCAGGACAGCGAGCGCCTGGCGCGGCTCTACCGCGAGGACCCGGGCACCATCTCCCTGCGGCGCCTGGAGGTTGCCCAGGCGACCCTGGAACAGGCCGTCAGCCAGGTCGCCGCCGCCCGTGCCGAGGTCCAGCGTGCCCGCGAACAGGAAGGCGGCAGCGGCGCGGACAACGCCAAGCTGCGCAGCGCCGCCGCCGCCCTCGAGCAGGCCGAACGCGACCTGGCCAACACCCGGGTCCGCGCCAGCTCCGCAGGACTGATCACCGACCTGCGCGCCGAGGTCGGCCAGTACGCCGGCGCCGGCAATCCGGTGCTGACCCTGATCGCCATCGACGACCTGTGGATCAGCGCGGAAATGACCGAGAACAACCTGGGCCATCTCGAACCCGGCACGCCGGTGGCGATCGTCCTCGACGCCCTGCCCGGAGTCGTGTTCGAAGGGCACGTGCGCAGCATCGGCTTCGGCGTCAGCGTCGGCCAGGGCAGCCCGCCCGGCAGCCTGCCGACGGTGCAGAACAACCGCGACTGGCTGCGCGCCGCGCAGCGCTTCCCGGTGATCGTCGAGTTCGCGCCGGGCGAGCTGGCCGATCCCCGGGCGCTGCGCATCGGCGGCCAGGCCGAGGTGATGGCCTTCCCCAGCCCCGGCAATCCGCTCAATCCGCTCGGCCGCGCCTTCCTGCGCCTGATGAGCTGGCTGTCCTATGCCTACTGAAGCGCCCGCCCGCCGCCTCGATCCGCGCCCGCAGCGCGCCCTGCGCCTGGCCTTCGGCACGGCCGCCTGCCTGGCCACGAGCTTCGGCCTGGCCCTGCCGATCCCCTTCCTGCCGCCCGTGCTGACGCTATTCCTGCTGGCCATGCGCAACCAGCCGCTGTCCCTCAAGGCCAGTCTCGGCCTGGCCGTGCTGGCGGCCGTCACCACCGGCGGCGGCCTGCTGCTGATTCCGCTGCTGCGCTACTACCCGGCCAGCGGCGTGCTGCTGGTCGCGCTGTGCCTGTTCCTCTGCTTCGGCTATGCGCTGCGCGGCGGCAACAACCTGGTGTCGACCTTCCTGATCATCGGCCTGACCCTGGTCTCCGCCACCGGCGCCAGCGCCTTCGCCATCGCCCTGACGGTCATCGAGGCGCTGGTCAAGGGGCTGCTGCTGACCAGCCTCTGCGTGGCCCTGGGTCACTGGCTGTTTCCCGAACCCAGCGGACTCGCCGAGCCGCCCGTCCGCCCGCCACCCGACCCGCGGCAGACCGCCTGGATCGCCCTGCGCGCGACCCTGGTGGTGATCCCGGCCTTCCTGCTCGCCCTGATCGATCCGGGCAGCTATGTGCCGCTGGTGATGAAGGCGGTGAGCCTCGGCCAGCAGGTGTGCGTCACCAGTGCCCGCGACGCCGGCCGCGAGCTGCTCGGCTCGACCCTGCTGGGCGGCCTGCTGGCGGTGTGTTTCTGGTCGGCGCTGAGTCTTTTCCCGCACCTGTGGATGTTCTTCCTGTGGACGCTGCTGTTCGTCCTGCTGCTGGCGCGCCGCCTCTACCGCCTGACGGACAACCGGCAGACGCCGGGCTTCTGGCTGAACGGCGCCGCCACCCTGATCATCCTGCTCGGCCAGTCGGTACAGGACAGCGCGGCCGGCAAGGACGTCTACACCGCCTTCGCCGTACGCATGGGGCTGTTCATCGCCGTCACCCTGTATGCCTGCGCGGCAGTCCGGCTGATCGACCGGCGGCGTCTGCGCCCGCTCCCCGCCGCCTGAAAGGAGTTCGCCATGCTGCTCAATCTGCTAGCCGGTATCCCCGTCATGCTGGTCTGCCTGCTGTTCCAGGCGATCTTCGTGGGCATCTGCCTGCGCCGCTATGTGCGTTTCCGCCAGGACCACGAGGTATTCGGCAGGTCATTGCAGCAGATCGCCCTGCTCGCCCTGGTGATGCTGCTGGCGATGTTCGGCAACCTCCTGCAGATGGCCGCCTGGGCCGGGCTGTTCGTGCTGCTCGGCGAGTTCGCCGACTTTTCCACCGCGCTGTATCACTCGGCGGTGAACTTCGCCACCCTGGGCTACGGCGACATCGTCATGTCCGAGCGCTGGCGCCTGCTCGGCGCGCTGGAGGCGGCCAACGGCATCCTCATGTTCGGCGTTTCCACCGCGATGATGACCGCGGCGCTGACCGACCTGATCCGGCACGGCCGGGACAAGCCGCCCGGGTCGCCGTGAACTCCCCGGCAGGTGACGGCAGGCGCCCGGGCAGTGGATACTCCCGCCCTGGCCAGGACGCCTGCCTTCCCCCTGTCTCCATTACAAGAAAAGCATCATGGATCGATCGAAAATCGCACTGTTCATCGACGTGGAAAACCTGACGCACTGGCTGAAGAACAACGGCCCGGACCTGCTGATCACCGAACTCAGCGCCATCGGCCAGCTGATCGTGCGGCGCGCCTACGGGAACTGGGGCAACCCCTGCGTGCAGGGCTTCCAGAGCGAACTCAACCGGCTCGGTTTCGAGCTGATCCACAACTTCCATCCGGTCAGCAAGAAGAACTCCTCCGACATTCAACTGACCATCGACGTGATCGACTACGCCCACAACCTGCCGGGCATCCAGTGGTTCGTCCTGGCGACCGGGGACTCGGACTTCTCGCCGCTGTTCCGCAAGCTGCGCGAGATGGGCAAGGAGGTGATCGGCGTCGGCCCGCGCTCGCCGCTCAGCGAGAGCGTGAAGACCTCCTGTTCGAAGTACCTCTACACCGGCACCGAGCACACGGCCAGCAAGAAGGAGCTGCGCTCGAACACCGACGACGCCATGGATCTGGCCGAGAAGATCCTCAGGGCCGCCGACCAGACGCTGCCGCTCTCCACCCTGAAGAACGGCATGCTCAGCGTCGACAGCGCCTTCAACGAGCGCGATCTCGGCTATCGCTCGTTCATCGACTTCCTCAAGGCGATCGACTCGATCGAGGTCGCCCAGGACGGCAAGAACAAGTCCTGGACCGCGACCCTGAAGGGCAGCGACCCGGCCGGCGAGGCCCGCGAAGAGAACCTCCAGGACTCCCTGGTGAGAAGCTACGAAAGACTGCTCCGGAAGAAACAGTGGCGCCTCACGTCCAGCAAGGCCCTGAACGAGGTCTATCAACTCGCCCGCCAACATCCCCAGCAGAGCAAGGAGCGGATCACCGAGGAGGCCCGCAAGCACAGCCAGATGCTCACCAGCGTCGAAATCAACAAGGCGCTGATCATCCTGGTCCGCTCGAAGGTGCTCCGGGTCAGCGGCTTCAGCGACGCCGGGGAAAAGCTGTGGAGCATAGATCCCGAGCTGAACCTCGCGCGCACCGTGGATGCGGCCATGCTTTCCCGGCTGTTCTCAGCCTGCCGGGAAAACGGCACGAAGATCGAAAAGGCCGCACTGCGCGACCTGCTCTACGGAAAATACGACAACAATGCGCTCGAACAGCTCATCGAACAGGCGTCGGCCCTGCAGGAAAAGGCCGAGGCCTGAGTCGATGAGGAAGGGCTGCCCACGGACGTCATGCGCTCACGCGGGCGATCAGGCCTTGGGCAGGGTGACCCCGGTCTGTCCCTGGTACTTGCCGCCGCGATCCTTGTAGGACACCTCGCAGGGCTCGTCGGACTCGAGGAAGAGCATCTGCGCCACGCCCTCGTTGGCATAGATCTTCGCCGGCAGGGTGGTGGTGTTGGAGAACTCCAGGGTCACGTGGCCTTCCCATTCGGGCTCCAGCGGGGTGACGTTGACGATGATCCCGCAGCGCGCGTAGGTGCTCTTGCCCAGGCAGATGGTCAGCACGTTGCGCGGGATGCGGAAGTACTCGACGGTGCGCGCCAGGGCGAAGGAGTTCGGCGGGATGATGCAGACGTCGCCCTTGACGTCGACGAAGCTCCGCTCATCGAAGTTCTTCGGATCGACGGTGGCCGAGTGGATGTTGGTGAACACCTTGAATTCGTCGGCGCAGCGCACGTCGTAGCCGTAGCTGGACACGCCGTAGGAGATCACCCGGTCGGCATCCGCACCGCGCACCTGGCGCTCGACGAAGGGCTCGATCATGCCGTGCTCGAGGGCCATGCGGCGAATCCACTTGTCCGATTTGATGGTCATGACGGCAGTCCTGCAAAAAATGAGGTGCGCATGTTAACGGCTGTCCCAGCGCCTTCAAAGCGCCAGCCGCCAGTCTAGTACAGACGCGGAAACAGCAGGCAGAGGAGCCGCAGGAGCAGGCAATCCGGCCCGTACACGCTGCTCAGCAGGGTATCGATGCGCTGCACGTGCCCATGCAGACGCTGCCTAGCCGCCTCCTGCCCGAGCAGGGCGACCAGGGTCGACTTGCCGGCATCCTTGCCCGGGTCCTTGCACAGCGGCGCATCCGACGCGCCGTCGCACAGGTCGTCGTACAGCTGGAAGGCCTGTCCCAGCTCGAGCGCCGCCTCGCGCAGGGTCATGCGCACGTCATCGCGGGCATGTGCGACCTGCGCCGCCATCTCCAGGGCCGCGGCGAACAGCGCCCCGGTCTTCAGGTGATTGGTCTCGGCGATCTCGCCGACCCGGCGCGGCCAGCCCCCTTCGCGCAGATCCTGATACTGGCCGCGCACCAGCCCCTGCGCCCCCACCGCGTCGGCAAGCACGCCGACCAGCCGGGCACGCAGCAACGACGGCAGCTCGGACGCACTGGAAATCACCTTGAAGGCCTGGCCGAGCAGCGCCACCGCCGTCAGCACGGCGATATCCTCGCCGAAGCGCAGATGCACGGTCGGCAAGCCCCGGCGCAGACGCGCATCGTCCATGCAGGGCATGTCGTCGAGCACCAGGGAGGCGGCATGGACCATCTCCAGCGCGCACCCCAGGTCCAGCAGCGGCGCCTCGCGGGCGCCCAACTGGCCCCCTGCTAGCACCACTATCAGCGGACGCACGCGCTTGCCGGGCGAGAGCAGCGCAGCCTTCATCGCCGCGCCGATCAGGTCGTTCTCATCTGCAGAAGCAGACAGCAGACGCGCCAGGCGCCGGTCGATCCGCCCACGCAGCGCGCCGAGGTAGTCGGCGAAGGTGTCACCTTGGGGTGGCACAAGTGAGATTGCCATGGGGTCCAGAAACTCCGTTTTCTGAAAAGGCGGGCGGAAGAAAGAATGCTAAAATTCTTGTACATATTTCCATTTCTGTACAATCCTGACGGACAGATTTCCCGACCTCCGCAGTCCCCCTCCACCGAACCAGGGAACAGCGATGGCAGAAGACGAACTGGCGGCGCGCAAGAACGACCATCTGGATATCGTCCTCGACCCGGCCCGGACCAAGCGGCACGGCAATACCGGCTTCGCCGCCTTTGCTTTCGAGCATTGCGCGCTCCCGGAGTTGCACCTGCAGCAGATCGATCTGGGCACTAGCTTCCTCGGTCGCACCTTGCGTGCGCCGCTGCTGATCAGCTCCATGACCGGCGGTCCCGCACGGGCCGCGACCATCAACCGGCATCTGGCCGAAGCGGCACAGGCGCTCGGCATCGCCCTGGGCGTCGGCTCCCAGCGTATCGCCCTGGAAACCGGCGCCGACCATGGCCTGACCCGGCAACTGCGCCAACTGGCTCCGGACGTGCCGCTGCTGGCCAATATCGGCGCGGCGCAGCTGGCTGCCGGCTTCGGCCTGGAGGAAGCACGGCGGGCGGTGGACATGCTCGAGGCCGATGCCCTGATCGTGCATCTGAATCCACTGCAGGAAGCCGTGCAGCCGGAAGGCGACCGCGACTGGCGCGGCGTGCTCAGCGCCATCGGCCGGCTCACCGCCCGCCTCGACGTGCCGCTGGTGGTCAAGGAGGTCGGTGCCGGCATCAGCGCCCCGGTCGCGCGGCGCCTGATCGAAGCCGGCGTAGCGGTGATCGACGTCGCCGGCGCCGGCGGCACCAACTGGGTCACGGTCGAGGCGCAGCGGGCGCGCACCCCGGCCCGGAAGCAGGTCGCGCTGGCCTTCGCCGACTGGGGCATCCCCACCGCCGAGGCGCTGCGCGAGGTGCGCCAGGCGTGCCCGGGGACGCCGTTGATCGCCTCGGGCGGGATACGCGACGGCGTGGATGTGGCCAAGGCGATCCGCCTGGGCGCCGATCTGGCCGGGCAGGCCGCTGCCGCGCTGCCCGGCGCGCTGCACTCCAGCGAGGCGGTGATCGAGCATTTCAACGTGATCATCGAGCAGTTGCGCATCGCCTGCTTCTGCACCGGCTCGGCGGACCTGGCGGCCCTGCGCCTGGCGCGCATACGGCAGGTAGCGCCGCCGCACTAGGAGCCGGAGTTCAAGGATGAGCCACTTCGCCGTCATCGCACCCCCTTTCGCCGGCCATTTCTGGGCACTGGAAGCATTGGCCGAATGCCTGATCATGCGCGGGCACCGGGTCACCTTCGTCCAGCAGGAGGATGCCCGCGCCCTGCTGCGCCAGCCGCAGGTTGAATTCGCCGCCCTCGGCCAGGCCTCGCATCCGCCCGGCTCGCTCGCCACGGTCATCGCCCATGCCGGGCATCCCGGCGCCCCGTTCGGCCTGCGCCGGGTGATCCAGGACATGGCCCGCGGCACCGACATGCTCTGCCGCGAAGGACCACAGCTGCTGCGCGCGCTCGGCGTCGAGGCGCTGATCGCCGACCAGATGGAGGCCGCTGGCGGGCTGCTCGCCGAATACCTGGGCCTGCCCTGGGTTTCGGTGGCCTGCGCCCTGCCGGTCAATCGCGAGCCGCGCCTGCCGCTGCCGGTGATGCCCTGGGGCTATGCCGTCTCACCCTTCGGCGAGCATCTCAACCGCAGCAGCAGCCGGGTCTACGACTACCTGATGCGGCCCCATGGGAGGATCATCGCCAGACATGCCGAGGCCTTCGGCCTGCCGCCGCGCGACAGCCTGCACCAGTGCCTGTCGCCCTTCGCCCAGATCAGCCAGACCCTCGCCGGCTTCGACTTTCCGCGCCAGGAGGCCCCGGCGCACTTCCACCCGGTCGGCCCGCTGCGCTCACCGAATCAGGGCACGGCGCCGCTGGACCTGCCAGTCGCCCCTGGACGGCCGTTCGTCTTCGCTTCGCTCGGCACCCTGCAGGGCGGCCGTTTCGGCCTGTTTCGGCGTATGGCCGCAGCCTGTCACGACCTGGATCTGCAACTCCTGCTGGCGCACTGCGGCCGATTGGACCCCGGCCAGGTACGCGCACTGCACGCGGCGGGCGCCACCTGGGTGACCGACTTCGCCCCTCAATGCGCGGCCCTGGCCCAAGCCGATGTGGCGATCACCCATGCCGGACTGAACACCGTGCTCGATGCCCTGGTCGCCGGCACGCCGATGCTCGCCCTGCCGATCGCCTTCGATCAGCCAGCGATCGCCGCCCGGGTGGTGTATGCCGGCGCCGGGCTGCGCGCCTCACCGCTGCTGGCCCGGCGCAGCACGCTGCGTCGCCTGCTGCGCCGGCTGCTGGACGAGCCGGCCTTCGCCGAGCATGCCGCCCGGATCGGGAGCGAGGCCAGGCAGGCGGGCGGTGCCGAGCGCGCCGCCGACATCGTCGAGGCGGTGCTGAAAAGCGGCCGGCCGGTTCTCCATGCCGCGGCCTGACTACGACCTCATCCTGGTCGGCGGCGGCCTGGCCAACGGCCTGATCGCCTGGCGCCTGGCCGAGCTGCGCCCGGCGCTGCGCCTGCTGCTGCTGGAGCAGGGCCCGGTGCTCGGCGGCAATCACACCTGGTCGTTCCATCAGGATGATCTGACCCCGCAACAGCACGCCTGGCTGGCGCCGCTGGTGAGTCACCGCTGGCCCGGTTACGAAGTGCGCTTTCCCGAGCGACGGCGCATCCTGCACGGCGGTTATGCGTCGATCACCTCCGCGCACTTCGACGCCCAGCTGTGTGCACGCCTCGTCGGTCAGGTGCAGCTGGGCAACAAGGTGCGCAGCCTGAATCCGCAACGGGTGGAGCTGGCGGACGGCAGCAGCCTCGGTGCCCGCGCGGTGATCGACGGCCGCGGCCCGCGCTCCAGTCCGCACCTGGCGCTCGGCTACCAGAAATTCCTCGGCCGCGAGGTGCGCCTGACGGCGCCGCACGGGCTGGACATGCCGGTGCTGATGGACGCCGGCGTCGCCCAGCGCGAAGGCTACCGGTTCGTCTACCTGCTGCCCTTCGGCCCCGACCGCCTGCTGATCGAGGACACCTACTACGCCGACGGCGAGACTCTGGCCCCCGCAGCCCTGCGCGCACGGATCGACGAGTACACCGCGCAGCATGGCTGGCGCATCGTGGAGGTGCTGCGCGAGGAACAGGGCGTGTTGCCGATCATCCTCAGCGGCGATCTCGAGGGCTTCTGCCGGGAAATGGGCGCCCAGCCGTGCAGCGGTCTGGCCGCCGGCCTGTTTCACGCCACCACCGGCTATTCGCTGCCGCATGCGGTGCGCCTGGCCGAGCACATCGCCGCCCTGCCGCAGCTCGACGCCGCCAGTCTGGCTACAGAAATCCAGGCGACCCTGCGCGCCGAGTGGCGCCGCCAGGGGTTCTTCCGCCTGCTCAACCGCATGCTGTTCCTCGCCGGCGCGCCGGAAGACCGCTGGCGGGTCATGCAGCGCTTCTACGGCCTGCCGGAGGCTCTGATCCGGCACTTCTACGCCGGCCGTCTGCATGCCGGCGACAAACTGCGCATCCTCGCCGGCAAGCCGCCGGTGCCCCTCGACCAGGCGCTGCGGGCGGCGCTGGCCGGGGACCTGCATCGACAAGGGAGTTGAAATGAGCACGGGGAAACACGCCGTGGTGATCGGCGCCGGCTTCGGCGGCCTGGCTCTGGCCATCCGCCTGCAGGCCGCCGGGATCCAGACCACGCTCCTGGAGAAGCGCGACAAGCCGGGCGGCCGCGCCTACGTCTACGAGGACCAGGGCTTCGTCTTCGATGCCGGTCCCACGGTGATCACCGATCCCTCGGCGCTGGAGGAGTTATTTACCTTGAGCGGCCGGCGCCTGGCCGACTACGTCGAGCTGCTGCCGGTCAGCCCCTTCTACCGGCTGTGCTGGGAGGACGGCAGCCGCTTCGACTACGTCAACGACCAGGCCCTGCTGGACAGCCAGATCCGGGCGCGCAATCCGGCGGACGTCGACGGCTACCGGCGCTTTCTCGATTACTCCCGGGCGGTATTCGAAGCCGGTTACCTGAAGCTCGGCAGCGTGCCCTTCCTGACCTTCGAGCGCATGGTCATGGCCGCGCCGCAGCTGGTCCGGCTGCGGGCCTGGCGCAGCGTGTACGGGATGGTGTCGTCCTTCATCGCGGACGACCAGCTGCGTCAGGCCTTCTCCTTCCATTCGCTGCTGGTCGGCGGCAATCCCTTCGCCACCTCCTCGATCTATGCGCTGATCCACGCCCTCGAGCGGCGCTGGGGCGTGTGGTTCCCCCGCGGCGGCACCGGCGCCCTGGTGCGCGCCATGGTGCAACTGTTCGAGGAACTCGGCGGGCGACTAGAGCTGAACGCGCCGGTGGCGCACCTGGCCGCCGAGGGCAAGCGCCTGAACGCGGTGATCTGCGCCGATGGCCGGCGTTTCTCGGCCGATGCCGTCGCCTCCAACGCCGACGTCGTGCACACCTACCGCGAACTGCTCGGTCAGCACGAGCGCGGCCGCCGGGAGGGCCGGCGGCTCGCGGGCAAGCGCTTCAGCATGTCGCTGTTCGTCGTCTACTTCGGCCTGAAGCGCCAGCACGCGCATCTGCAGCACCACACGGTGTGCTTCGGCCCGCGCTATCGCGGCCTGATCGAGGAAATCTTCAAGGGCACGGCCCTGCCCGAGGACTTTTCCCTCTACCTGCACGCGCCCTGCGTCACCGACCCCTCGCTGGCGCCGCCAGGCTGCTCCGGCTTCTACGTGCTGGCGCCGGTGCCGCATCTGGGACGCGCCGCCATCGACTGGACGCAGGAAGGGCCGCGCTACCGCGACCGCATCCTCGCCTACCTGGAGCGCCACTACATCCCGGACCTGCGCCAGGACCTGGTGGCCTGCCGCACCTTCACCCCGCTGGATTTTCGCGACGAGCTGAACGCTCACCTGGGCTCGGCCTTTTCCCTGGAACCCACCCTGACCCAGAGCGCCTGGTTCCGTCCGCACAACCGCGACGACGAGATCGCCAACCTCTACATCGTCGGCGCCGGCACCCACCCGGGCGCCGGCCTGCCCGGGGTGGTCGGCTCGGCCAAGGCCACTGCAGGATTGATGATCGAGGAGCTGACTGGATGAGCGACGCCCTACTCGAACACGCCAGCCGGAGCATCGCCGCAGGCTCGAAGAGCTTCGCCGCCGCCGCCCGGCTGTTCGATGCATCGACCCGGCGCAGCACAGTGCTGCTCTATGCCTGGTGCCGGCATTGCGACGATGTGATCGACGGCCAGTCCCACGGCTTCGGCAACGGACTGCCCGGTGCCGATCCGGCCTGTCTCGCCCAGCTCGAGGAGGCCACCCGCCGCGTCTGCGCCGGCGAGCCCCCCGCCAGCCCCGCCTTCGCCGCGCTGCAGGAGGTGGTCCGCCGGCACGGCATTCCCGAGCGCTACCCGCTCGATCACCTGGCCGGCTTTCGCATGGACGTGGAAGGCCGGCGCTACCACAGCTTCGCCGACACCCTGGACTACTGCTACCACGTCGCCGGGGTGGTCGGCGTGATGATGGCGCTGGTCATGGGCGCGCGCGACGAGGACACCCTGGATCGCGCCTGCGACCTGGGCCTGGCCTTCCAGCTGACCAACATCGCCCGCGACATCCTCGACGACCACGCCAGCGGCCGCCTCTATCTGCCGGCGCAGTGGCTGGACGAGGCCGGCATACCGCCCGAGGCACTGAGCGCCCCCCGGTACCGCCCGGCGCTGGCACATCTGGCCGGGCGCCTGGTAAATGCAGCCGAGCCCTACTACGCCTCGGCGCTCGGCGGATTGGCGACTCTGCCGCCGCGTTCGGCCTGGGCCGTCGCCACGGCGCGGGCGGTCTATCGGCAGATCGGGATCAGGGTGAAGACGGCCGGCCCCGCCGCCTGGGACTCGCGCCTGGCCACGAGCAGGGCGGACAAGCTGCGTCTGGCCTTCGTCGGCGGCCTGCAGGCGCTGGTCTCGCGCCTCGGCCGTCCTAGCCCTCGGCCTGCGGGCCTGTGGACCCGGGCGCGGCCGGACCTTGCAACGGCCCGCCATGCAGGCGTCGCAGCTGCGCCCTGAGGATGTCCAGCCTGGGCGCATACAGGAAGCCGAAGGAGACACAGCCGTCGCGTCCCGGCACCGCATGGTGCAGCCGGTGCGCCTGGTACAGCCGCTTGAGATAGCCCTTGCGCGGCACGTAGCGCAGCCCCCAGCGCCGGTGCACCAGACCGTCGTGGGCGAGAAAGTAGAGAAGGCCGTAGAGGGTCATGCCGGCGCCGATCCACTGCAGCGGCCAGAGGCCGGCGGTGCCCAGGGCGATCAGCAGGATGGCAAGGCCAGCGAACACCAGCGCATAGAGATCGTTCTTCTCGAACGGGCCGTGGCGTGGCTCGTGGTGCGAGCGGTGCCAGCCCCAGCCCCAGCCGTGCATCACGTACTTGTGCGAGACCCAGGCCACCGCCTCCATCAGGACGACGGTGGCGAGCACGATGAGGGTGTCGAGCAGCAGGCGCATGGCGGACCTTCGGCAGTGGAGGTGCCTTCAGTCTAGAAGACGCCGGCTGCGGACAATCCCGGACTTCAATCCTCGCTGATCACGATCTTCGGC
Organism: Azotobacter chroococcum; assembly: GCF_002220155.1. Taxonomy (NCBI): domain Bacteria; kingdom Pseudomonadati; phylum Pseudomonadota; class Gammaproteobacteria; order Pseudomonadales; family Pseudomonadaceae; genus Azotobacter; species Azotobacter chroococcum. Next base: position 2,910,731 of record NZ_CP011835.1, read on the forward strand.
ATCGACTGGGCGATGATCTGCCCGCTCTGGGCGATGCGCGCGCCGACGGTGCGGGCCATCTGCTGGTAGATCAGGCTGACCGGGCTGCCCGGGTCGGCGATCACCGTCGGCCGGCCGGCATCGGCCTGGCTGCGGATGTCCATGGACAGCGGCAGGGAGGCGAGCAGCTCGACGTTGTACTGCGCCGCCAGCTTCTCGCCGCCGCCCTCGCCGAACAGGTGCTCGGCATGCCCGCAGTTGGAGCAGATGTGCACGGCCATGTTCTCCACCACGCCGAGCACCGGGATGTTCACCTTGCGGAACATCTCCACGCCCTTTTTGGCGTCCAGCAGGGCCAGGTCCTGCGGCGTGGTGACGATCACCGCGCCGGCCACCGGCACCTTCTGCGCCAGGGTCAACTGGATATCGCCGGTACCGGGCGGCATGTCCACCACCAGGTAGTCGAGGTCGTCCCAGTCGGTCTGGGTGGCCAGTTGCAGGAGCGCGCCGGAAACCACCGGCCCGCGCCAGACCATCGGCGTGTTGTCGTCGGTGAGGAAGGCCATGGACATCAGCTGCACGCCGTGGGCCTGCAGCGGCACGAAGGCCTTCTGGTCGCGGACCTGCGGACGGGTGCCCTCGGGAATGCCGAACATGATGCCCTGGCTGGGGCCGTAGATGTCCGCATCCAGCATGCCGACCCGCGCGCCCTCGCGAACCAGGGCCAGGGCCAGGTTGGCGGCGGTGGTGGACTTGCCCACCCCGCCCTTGCCGGAGGCCACGGCGATGACGTTCTTCACCCCATGCAGTCCCTGCACCTGCCCCAGCGCCTGATGCGGAGCGATCGTGCAGTCCACCTGCACCCGGGCCTCGCGCACGCCGTCGAGATTCCTCAGGCCGGCCTCGAGCAGTTGCGCCCAGCCGTCCTTGAACAGCCCGGCGGCATAGCCGAGTTCCAGACGCACGCTGACCTGGCCATCCTGGATGGCGATGTCGCGGACGCAGCCGGCGCTGACCGGGTCCTGGTTGAGATGCGGGTCGAGGTACTGACGCAGCGCGGTTTCCACCGCTTCGCGGGTGACGGACATGGGGTGCTCCCGAAAAAGACCGAGTAAAACAGATGGCCATGATAGCCGAGGTCGGCCCGGGCGCCATGCCCAGGCGGCAGGCGCGACGAAAGACGCCTGCCCGCCGGCTTTCGCATGGCACCCCTGCGGGTGAAAAAAAACCGCCGCGGCTTTACACTCGCGGACTTTCCTTCCGCAATTCCGACCGCACAGACCATGTCCGAAGCTCGCCAGATCCTTGTCACCAGCGCCCTGCCCTACGCCAACGGCTCCATCCACCTGGGACACATGCTCGAGTACATCCAGACCGACATCTGGGTGCGCTTCCAGAAGCAGCGCGGCAACCAGTGCGTGTACGTCTGCGCCGACGACGCCCACGGCTCGGCGATCATGCTGCGCGCGGAGAAGGAAGGCATCACCCCGGAACAGCTGATCGCCTATGTGCAGGCCGAGCACAGTGCCGACTTCGCCGACTTCCTGGTCGACTTCGACAACTTCCACTCGACCCACGCCGAGGAGAACCGCGCGCTGGCCGAGCTGATCTACACCCGCCTGCGCGACGCCGGACACATCGCCACCCGCTCGGTAACCCAGTACTTCGACCCGGACAAGGGCATGTTCCTCGCCGACCGCTTCATCAAGGGCACCTGCCCGAAGTGCGGCGCCGAGGACCAGTACGGCGACAACTGCGAGAAGTGCGGCGCCACCTACGAGCCCACCGAGCTGAAGGACCCGCGCTCGGCGATCTCCGGCGCTACCCCGGTGCTCAAGGACTCCAAGCACTTCTTCTTCAAGCTGCCGGACTTCGAGGCGATGCTGAAGGAGTGGACCCGCAGCGGCAGCCTGCAGGATGCGGTGGCGAACAAGATCGCCGAATGGCTGGACGGCGGCCTGCAGGAGTGGGACATCTCCCGCGATGCGCCCTACTTCGGCTTCGAGATTCCCGGCGAACCGGGCAAGTACTTCTACGTCTGGCTGGACGCGCCGATCGGCTACATGGCCAGCTTCAAGAACCTCTGCGCGCGCCGTCCGGAGCTGGACTTCGACGCCGTCTGGCAGAAGGATTCCAAGGCCGAGCTGTACCACTTCATCGGCAAGGACATCGTCAACTTCCACACCCTGTTCTGGCCGGCGATGCTCGAAGGCGCCGGCTACCGCAAGCCGACGCAGGTTTGCGTGCACGGCTACCTGACCGTCAACGGCCAGAAGATGTCCAAGTCGCGCGGCACCTTCATCAAGGCGCGCACCTACCTGGACCACCTGAATCCCGAGTACCTGCGCTACTACTACGCCAGCAAGCTGTCGCGCGGCGTGGACGACCTCGACCTCAACCTCGAGGACTTCGTGCAGAAGGTCAATTCGGATCTCGTGGGTAAAGTGGTCAATATCGCCAGCCGCTGCGCCGGCTTCATCCACAAGGGCAACAATGGGGTGATGGTCGACGCCAACCCCGAGCCGGAGCTGTGGGACGCCTTCCAGGCCGCCGCTCCGGCCATCGCCGAGGCCTATGAGCACCGCGACTTCAGCCGCGCCATGCGCGAGATCATGGCCCTGGCCGACCGCGCCAACGCCTGGATCGCCGACAAGGCGCCCTGGGCACTGAACAAGGTCGAGGGCAAGCAGGCCGAGGTCCAGGAAATCTGCGCCTTCGGCGTCAACCTGTTCCGCCAGCTGGTGATCTTCCTCAAGCCGGTGCTGCCGAACCTCTCCGCTGCCGCCGAGAGCTTCCTCAACGTCGCCCCGCTGACCTGGCAGGACCACGCGCTGCGCCTGGCCAACCACTCGCTGAACCCGTTCACCCCGCTGATGACCCGTATCGAACCCGCGAAGATTGACGCCATGATCGAAGCCTCGAAGGAAGACCTCGCCGCCCAGAGCACCGAAGCCGCCGCCCCGCAGGGCAACGGTGAACTGGCCAAGGAGCCGCTGGCCGCGGAAATCAACTTCGACGCTTTTGCGGCGGTGGATCTGCGCATCGCCCTGATCGAGAAGTGCGAGCTCGTCGAGGGCGCCGACAAGCTGCTGCGCCTGACCCTGGACATCGGCGACGCCAAGCGCAACGTGTTCTCCGGCATCAAGAGCGCCTACCCGGACCCGAGCCAGCTGGAAGGCCGCCTGACCCTCTATGTCGCCAACCTGGCGCCGCGCAAGATGAAGTTCGGCCTGTCCGAAGGCATGGTGCTGGCCGCCGGCCCTGGCGGCAGCGAAATTTTCCTGCTCAGCCCGGACGCCGGCGCCAAACCCGGTCAGCGCGTGCACTGAGGCCCGCGCCGGGGTGGAGAGTTTTCCACCCCGGCCCCGCGTTCCAGAAGCCTTCGCCGGACAACCCTCGCGGTTGTCCGTCCTGGCATCTTCCCGGATAATGGACACCTTTTCTCCCCGACTCCAGCTCGCACCACGGTGCCCCCGCGATGACCGAACTCGTCCTGATCCTGGTTGGCGCCATCCTGGTCAACAACTTCGTGCTGGTGCAGTTCCTCGGCCTCTGCCCGTTCATGGGCGTGTCGAAGCGGATCGAGACCGCCATCGGCCTCGCCCTGGCCACCACCTTCGTGCTGACCCTGACGGCCATGTGCAGCTACCTGCTGCAGCAGTACGTGCTCGAGCCGCTGGAGCTGGACTACCTGCGCACCATCGCCTTCATCCTGGTGATCGCCGTGGTGGTGCAGTTCACCGAGATGCTGGTGAACAAGACCAGCCCGCTGCTCTACCGCGTGCTCGGCATCTTCCTGCCGTTGATCACCACCAACTGCATCGTCCTCGGCGTGGCCCTGCTCAACGCCAACAAGGCCGGCTTCGGCTTCCTCGAGTCCGGCATCAACGGCTTCGGTGCCGGTCTCGGCTTTTCCCTGGTGCTGGTGCTGTTCGCCGCCCTGCGTGAGCGCATCGCCATCGCCGACGTGCCCAAACCCTTCAAGGGCGCCGCCATCGGCCTGGTCACCGCCGGCCTGATGTCCCTGGCCTTCATGGGCTTTTCCGGATTGATCAAGCCATGAGTGCCGTTTTCGCCCTGCTCCTGCTGTGCCTGGTCTGCGGTGCCATTCTCGGTTACGCGGCGGTGCGCTTTCGCGTCGAGGGCAACCCCATCGCCGAGCAGGTCGACGCGCTGCTGCCGCAGACCCAGTGCGGACAGTGCGGCTACCCCGGCTGCAAGCCCTACGCCGAGGCCATCGCCGCCGGCGACAAGATCAACAAGTGCCCGCCCGGTGGCGAGGCGACCATCCAGGCTCTGGCCGAGTTGCTGGACCTCGAGCCCGAGCCGCTGGATGCCGCCGAAGGCGAGAAACCGCAGATGGTCGCGCGCATCCGCGAGGCCGAATGCATCGGCTGCACCAAGTGTCTGCAGGCCTGCCCGGTGGACGCCATCGTCGGCGCCGCCAAGCAGATGCACACGGTGATCGCCATCGAATGCACCGGCTGCGATCTTTGCGTCGAGCCCTGCCCGGTGGACTGCATCGAGATGGTCCCGGTCGCGGGCACCCTGCAACACTGGAAATGGGATCTGCCCCTGCCTCCCGGCCGGCTGATCGCCAGCGATCGGGAGCGGACGGCATGAGTGAAGTGAAGCTCTGGGATTTCCATGGCGGCATCCATCCGCCGGAGCGCAAGGCGCTCTCCAACCGCACGCCGATCCAGCCGGCGCCGTTGCCCGCCCGCCTGGTCCTGCCGCTCGGCCAGCATATCGGCACGCCAGCCGAGCCGATCGTCGCGGTCGGCGAGCGGGTTCTCAAGGGCCAGCCGATCGCCGCCGCCAGCGGACGGCTCAGCGCTCCGTTGCACGCACCGACCTCCGGCACGGTGGGCTTCATCGGTTTGCAACCCTATCCCCATGTTTCCGGCATGCTCGCGCCGGCCATCGTGATCGACAGCGACGGTCTGGACGAGTGGACCACACTGGAACCCTGTGCCGACTACCGCAGCCTGGAGCCGGCGCTACTGCTGGAGAGGATCCGCCTGGCCGGCATCAGCGGTCTAGGCGGCGCCGGCTTTCCCACCGCGATGAAGCTGACGGCACGCCCGCAGGAAAAGATCCACACGCTGATCATCAATGGCGCCGAGTGCGAACCCTATATCACCGCCGACGACCGGCTGATGCGCGAAAGGGCTGCCGAGCTGGTCGTCGGCATCGAGATCCTCGCCTGGCTGATCCGGCCCGAACAGGTGCTGATCGGTATCGAGGACAACAAGCCCGAGGCCATCGACGCAATGCGGACAGCCATCGGCGAGCGGCCGTTCGGCCTGCGGGTATTGCCGACCAAGTATCCGTCCGGCGGCGAGAAGCAGCTGGTCGAGATTCTGACCGGCCAGCAGGTGCCGAGCGGCGGTCTGCCGGCGGACATCGGCATGCTCTGCCAGAACGTCGGTACCTGTGCCGCCATCCATGACGCGGTGCTCCTGGGCCGCCCGCTGATCTCGCGCATCGTCACCTTGACCGGCGAGGCCCTGGCCCGGCCGATGAACGTCGAGGCCCTGCTCGGCACGCCGGTCGGCGAGCTGCTGGCCTTCGCCGGGCTGGACGAGACGCGCATGGACCGGTTGATCATGGGCGGTCCGATGATGGGCCTCACCCTGCCTTCGCTCGACGTGCCGCTGGTCAAGACCGGCAACTGCCTGCTGGCGCCGACCCGCAGCGAACTGCCGCCTCCGCCAGCGGCGCTGCCGTGCATCCGCTGCGGCGCCTGCGCCGACGTCTGCCCGGCCAGCCTGCTGCCGCAACAGCTGCATTTCTTCACCCTCGGCCAGGAGCACGAACAGCTCAAGGCATACAACCTGTTCGACTGCATCGAATGCGGCGCCTGCGCCTACGTCTGCCCCTCCAGCCTGTCGCTGGTGCAGTATTACCGCGCAGCCAAGGCGGAAATCCGCGAACTGGAGCAGAAGCACCACAAGGCCGAGCACTCCCGACGGCGTTTCGAGCTGCGCCAGGAGCGTCTGCGCAAGGCCGAGGAGCAGAAGGAAGCCGAACGCCAGGCCCGCGCCGAAAAGGCCGCGCGGACCAAGGCGGTGCAGGCGGAAAGCTCATCGGTGCCCCATCAGGAAGTTCTGCCGGCCAACCCGGCGGCCGGGCTCTCCGATCACCAGAAAAGGCTGAAGATCGAGGCGAGCATGGCCCAGGTTGCCCTGAAAAAGGCCGAAAAGCAGCTCGCCGCCCATGTTACGGCAGAGCTGGAAGCCCAGGTGGCCGAGCTGCGCGCAGCCGCCGAAGCGGCGCAGAAAGCCCTGGCGGCCGCCACGGCAGCCGCTCCGGCCGCAGCGCCGGCGGGCGCCGATGCGGCGCTGAAGAAAGCCAAGATCGAACTGGCGATGAAGCGTGCCGAACTGAAAAAGGCCGAGAAAGCCGACGCCGACGAAACCGAACTGACGCGGCTGCGCGAAGCCCTGGCCGGCGCCGAGCGGAACCTGCATGCCGCCGAGGAAGCCTCGGACAAGCCTGCGCCGCAGCTGGTGCGCACCGACAAGCGTCCGCTGGACGAAAAGTTGCGGGCCCTGAAGACCGAGCTCGCCTTCGCCCGTGCCGACCTGCGCAAGCTGGAGCGCGACGAGGCTGCCGATCCGCCTGCGCTGGAGTCGGCACGGGCGCGTCTGGCCGAAGCCGAACGGCGGCTGGCGGAACACCAAAGCGAATAAACCGGCTGCGGCGTCCATCCAGCGAGCCGGATCGCCGCGCCCCAAGGCAAGTACACAACGGAGCGCCAATGGCCCTGCCCCGCATCACTTCGCCCCATGCCACAGGCAGCAACCGTACCCGTCAGATCATGCAACTGGTGCTGCTCGCCACCCTGCCTGGAGTCTTGGCGCTGACCTGGCTATATGGCTTCGGCACCCTGATCAACCTGCTCTGGGCGAGCGCCGCAGCGCTCGCTTTCGAGGCGGCCGCTCTGCACCTCCGGCAGCGTCCGGTCGGCTTCTTTCTCAACGACTGCAGCGCCCTGCTCACGGCCGTGCTGCTGGCTCTGGCCCTGCCGCCCTACTCGCCCTGGTGGCTGACCCTGACGGCCTGCGGCTTCGCCATCCTGTTCGGCAAGCACGTCTATGGCGGGCTGGGACAGAATCCCTTCAACCCGGCGATGGTCGGCTATGTAGTGGTGCTGATTTCCTTTCCGGTGGAAATGACCGCCTGGCCGGCGCCCCATGCCGTCGGTTCGCTTGAAGGCCTCCAGCAGATCCTCGGCATCGCCGCCCTGCCCGATGGCTGGAGCCAGGCCACAGCCCTGGATGTGCTGAAGACCAATCGGAGCCTGACCATGGAGGAGCTCTGGGCGCAGAACCCGGCATTCGGCTACCTGGGGGGCCGGGGAGCGGAATGGGTCAACCTGGCCTTCCTCGCCGGCGGGCTGTTCCTGCTCCGGCGCCGCCTGTTCGGCTGGCACGCGCCGGTCGGCATGCTCGGCGCGCTGTTCGTCATGAGCGTGCTGTTCTGGAACGGCTCGGGCTCCGACTCCAACGGCTCGCCGCTGTTTCACCTGCTGAGCGGTGCGACCATGCTGGGTGCCTTCTTCATCGTCACCGACCCGGTGAGCGGCGCGACCAGCAACCAAGGGCGGCTGATCTTCGGGATTGGCGTCGGCATCCTCGTCTACGTGATCCGCGTCTGGGGCGGTTATCCGGACGCGGTGGCCTTCGCCGTGCTGCTGATGAACCTGGCCGCGCCGACCATCGACTACTTCAGCCGTCCGCGCACCTATGGGCATCGCAAGGCGGAACGCGGCTTCAAGGTGGGAGACTGAACCATGCCCATGCCTGAAATCGGCCGCTCGATGTTGAAGAACAGTCTGGTATTGGGGCTGTTCGCGGTGGTTACGGTCGGCGGTGTCACACTGCTCCAATGGGGTACGGCCGACCGGATCCAGGCCGCCGAACGCCAGGCCCAGAGCCGCGCCCTGGGCGAGATTCTCCCGGCCGGCAGCTACGACAACGATCTGCTCGCCAGCAGCATCCTGCTCGATGAGCCGCAGCTCGGCCATCGTGGACCGCAACCGGCCCATCTCGCCCGCAAGGATGGACAGACCACCGCAGTGATCCTCCGGGCCACTGCGCCTGATGGCTACAGTGGTGCTATCCACCTGCTGATCGGTATCCAGGCCGACGGTCGGCTGGCTGGAGTACGGGTCATCGGCCACCGGGAAACCCCCGGCCTAGGGGATCGGATCGAACTGGCCAAGGCCCCCTGGATCCGCAATTTCGAGGGTAAATCCCTTGAGAACCCCGATGAATCCGGATGGGCCGTGAAGAAGGACGGCGGGGATTTTGACCAGTTCTCCGGGGCTACTGTCACGCCGCGGGCCGTGGTCAAGGCAGTCCATCAGGCCTTGCAGTATTTCCAGGCCAACAAGGCGACACTTTTGAACGCACAGCTCTCCGAGCGGCAAGGGAGTAAACCATGAGCAATCCCAGCTACCGTGAACTGAGCGTCAACGGACTCTGGAAGAACAATCCGGCGCTGGTGCAACTGCTCGGGCTCTGCCCACTGCTCGGTGTAAGCAACTCGACCGTCAACGCCTTGGGACTCGGGCTGGCCACGGTGCTGGTGCTGGGCTGCTCCAACGTGGCCGTATCGCTGGTGCGCAGTGTGGTGAATACCGCGGTGCGCCTGCCGGTCTTCGTGATGATCATCGCCGCACTGACCACCTGCATCGAACTTCTGATGCAGGCCTTCACCTACGAGCTCTACCAGATCCTCGGCATCTTCATTCCGCTGATCACCACCAACTGCGTGATCCTCGGTCGAGCCGACGGTTTTGCCGCCAAGCATTCTCCCCTGCTGGCCGGCTTCGACGGCTTGATGATGGGGCTGGGCTTTGCCGCTGTGCTGGTCGTGCTGGGAGGGTTGCGCGAACTGTTCGGCACTGGTGGACTGTTCGCCAACATGCATCTGCTGTTCGGCCCGGCGGCAACCGATTGGCACATCGTGCTGATCGACGACTACAAGGGGTTTCTGCTGGCCATACTGCCGCCCGGAGCCTTTATCGTACTCGGCCTTCTGATTGCACTGAAGAATCGGATCGATGAACATCGTGCCGAGCGGGCCAAGGCCATGCAACCACAAGCTCCCGTAGCCAACCGCCGCGTGCGGGTAACCGGAGCGATCGAGTAAATCCCCAGCCTGAAATCCGCCCAACCATGAACGCTGCCAAACGCCGGGAAATCTTTCGTCGCCTCCAGGAAGACAACCCCACTCCGACCACGGAACTGGTCTACAATACACCATTCGAACTGCTGATCGCAGTGATTCTCTCTGCTCAAGCCACTGACGTCGGGGTGAACAAGGCCACCGCCAAGCTCTTTCCAGTGGCCAACACTCCGGAAGCCATCTTCGCTCTGGGCGTTACGGGACTGAGCGAGTACATCAAGAGCATCGGCCTGTTCAACAGCAAAGCCAAAAACATCATCGAGACCTGTCGCATCCTCGTCGAGAAGCACAACAGTCAGGTTCCGGACAATCGGGAAGCCCTGGAAGCGCTGCCAGGGGTCGGCCGCAAGACAGCCAATGTGGTACTCAACACGGCTTTCCGGCATTTCACCATGGCAGTGGATACGCACATCTTTCGGGTCAGCAACCGCACCCACATTGCGCCCGGCAAGAATGTACTGGAGGTCGAGCGCAAGCTGATCAAACTGGTGCCCAAGGAGTATCTGCTGGACGCCCACCACTGGCTGATCCTGCATGGTCGTTATGTCTGCAAGGCCCGCAAGCCGCTATGCGGCAGCTGCCGCATTGAAGATCTGTGCGAGTACAAGCACAAGACATCCGACGATTAACCTTTCTTTGCAATCGCCGCAGATCAATTGAAAAAATCTTTTTTACCCTCATAGACTTTGCCGCTATAAGAGGCGCCATAGCGCCCGTAGCCTGGAGTGAACGTATGGCCACCGACAAAGCCGATATTGAGCTCGATGAAGATTTTGCTGCCGAGGAAGCAGACGATACTGGAGCCGAAGTTGAAGTTGCCAAGACCAATCTGACCAAGCGCCGGATCATAGACAACTACCTCGAAGAGCGCCGCTTGCAAAAAGACCTTGCCGACTACGACTTTGATATATAAATGCGAGCCTTTTCTTGAGGCTTAATTTATAGCCGGACTGGAGGCAGGCGAATGTAGCTGCAGCCGCCTACCTCAGCTTAACTCTGACATTACCACTTGCTATAAAAAGCTCATATTTGGAAGCGCCATTGCGCCCGTGGGATCGAAGTGATCCCCCTCTCTTCCATACCCAGCTAGGTAGTGGCCTTACATGAAAATGGCCCGTGCCTCTCCTTCTTGCTTGCCTTGGCTATCAAGGGCGTAAGCACAAGCATTTGCCAATGCATCAAATATAATACTCATGATTTGCCTCTTTGGCACACTTCTTTCTAGAATCCTCTCTGACACTCCACTCACACAAGGATTAAACATGCGTCTTCTACATACCATGATTCGCGTAACCAATTTGGATAAGTCGATCGACTTCTACACCCGTGTTCTGGGCATGAGCCTTCTTAGAAGACATGACTATCCTGATGGGAAATTCACTTTAGCCTTCGTTGGATATGGAAAAGAAGAGGAAAATGCAGTCATTGAATTGACCTATAACTGGGGCGTTGATAAATATGAGATGGGTACTGCTTTTGGTCATATTGCCATAGCTGTCGATGACGCCTACAAGGCTTGCGAGGATATCAAGCAAAATGGCGGAAACGTAATCAGAGAGGCAGGCCCTATGAACCATGGGACGACAATCATTGCTTTTGTGTCTGATCCAGACGGCTACAAGATTGAGCTTATTCAAGAGAGCCATGCATAAATAAGGTAATCCCCGACTAAGTCGGGGGATTACCTTATTTATGCATGATGTTGGCGTTGATGCCGTGGATCGGCGCCGGGTTGACGGCACGACCGCCTGTCTCGGCGGAATCAGATAGATGATATAGCCGGAGGCTCACAGCTAGCTTTGTGAGACAGCAAAAACCCCCGAGCCATGGCTGGCTCGGGGGTTTGCAATGGGCGCTTGACGATGACCTACTCTCGCATGGGGAAACCCCACACTACCATCGGCGATGCGTCGTTTCACTGCTGAGTTCGGGATGGGATCAGGTGGTTCCAACGCTCTATGGTCGTCAAGCAATTCGGTTGGGATGTCGCATTGCGGCGCCATCCCGAATCGGGCATGTGATGTCTGTGTCTCGGTGGCTTTGCGGTTCAGCCGGATTTTCGGTTTAGTCGGCTTCGACCTCACCCGCTGTGCCGATCCTTCCGGTCGGCCAGATTGTTTGGGTGTTATATGGTCAAGCCTCACGGGCAATTAGTATGGGTTAGCTCAACGCCTCACAACGCTTACACACCCCACCTATCAACGTCGTAGTCTTCGACGGCCCTTCAGGGAGCTCGAGGCTCCAGTGAGATCTCATCTTGAGGCAAGTTTCCCGCTTAGATGCTTTCAGCGGTTATCTTTTCCGAACATAGCTACCCGGCAGTGCCACTGGCGTGACAACCGGAACACCAGAGGTTCGTCCAACCCGGTCCTCTCGTACTAAGGTCAGCCCCTCTCAAATCTCAAACGTCCACGGCAGATAGGGACCGAACTGTCTCACGACGTTCTAAACCCAGCTCGCGTACCACTTTAAATGGCGAACAGCCATACCCTTGGGACCGGCTTCAGCCCCAGGATGTGATGAGCCGACATCGAGGTGCCAAACACCGCCGTCGATATGAACTCTTGGGCGGTATCAGCCTGTTATCCCCGGA